>NZ_KI421507.1:2937-2960956 GCF_000473205.1 Pseudophaeobacter arcticus DSM 23566 | reverse complement strand
AGGTTCAAATCCTACTCCCGCAACCAAAATTTACATATCAATAACAGATACTTGCAGCCACCTACGGGTGGCTTTACGCGTTGCTGCTATATGCGCAGTGCTACAACGGTGCTACGCGCCACAGCAAACAACAGCTAAGCTCGCTACCCGCATTCCAAACCCGTGGAAGCACTCTGGAAGCAGTTTGCGCGCGAAACACAGCGCAAATCTCCCTCCCAATACAATCCCCACATATAAAACCAGCACAACCCACCGTCGATGCTGTCAGCACTGTTAGCCGCTTGGGCCAGGCCCAAATGAAAAGCGCCCGACCGGGAAAAGGTCGAGCGCTTATGTGGCTTGCTTTGACAGGGCAGGGCTAGCCTACGGAACGGCCCGATTTGTAGAAGCTGGGGCCGTATTCGGTGACGCGCCATTTCGGAATGCTGCGCAGGCTTTGGCGCAGCCAATTCACCTTAGTTTGTTATATCGCAACATGGCTGCCAGAGAATTTTGGTATGCTCGACGAAATGATATGGGGTCAGGGCAGTGTGTGAGCGGGATATCAATAACCCGGATTTAACTCTCGAAGACATGTTCCGCTACTGGCCGGACACAGCAACTGTGTTTTTTAACTACAAGATGCGCTGTGTTGGCTGCCCGATTGTAGCCTTTCACACGATTGCGGATGCCTGCGCGGCCTACGACTTTGATCTTGACGCTTTTGGCGCCAAGCTGCGCCAGGTGGCTGCCGGGTCCGCCCCTGAGCTCAATCCGCATCCGCGATCAAAACCATCCGGTGGGGATCGGTCACCGTGATATGTTTGCGTTTGCTGGCGACGATGCCCTTTTTCTCCCAGGCAGACAGCATCCGGCTGACAGTGTGAAGCGTGGTGCCTGTCATCTCGGAGATCGTGGCACGGGTGATGGGAAAGGTGATTTCGATCCCGTCCTCGACGGTTCGACCATATTGCCTGACCAGTCGCAAAATAACGGCTGCAACCCTTTGTTCCACGGCTCGGGTAGACACTTCATCAATACGTTCGTGTAGCTCCGTCATCCGGGCACCAATCGTACGCCAGGTTTCAGATCCAAAACCATCGTAATGTTTGACAAACTCTGCCCAATGTCGCGAAGGCCAACACAGCGTGAGGCAATCAACGACCGCAACGGCGTCAGCAGGATAGGTCTGATGGCCCAATGCAGGCGCAATACCAAAAAGCTGGCCAGCGGGAATGTGCAACGGCACAATTTGGTCGCCCCCCGGTGTCAGGCGCACCACGCGGATTGAACCATCCAGCAACAAATAAAAGCTCTCAGCCTCTGCACCCTGATAAAATATGGTGTCGCCTTCGTTCCAGGTCTTCTTGGTCGAAAGGGCCAGTATCTCGCTGATTTCTGATGAGGAAATCTGCGAAAAGGGCGGTAGTTTCCGGAGTAGGTTTTCGTCGAGCTTGGACACTGAATTTTCGCCGAGTTTGTTGAATGGCAAGGATGACCCGTTGTTTGTGCGATAAACCATACGGAGACATCCAAAGACGGATATGGACAAGAGATAGCCCAGCTTTGCCTGCGATAACACCCCTCTTGCCAAGTGTAAAAAAGGGATCATCCATGAGCCGCACAAACTATAATGGCCCCGCAGCCCTAAGCGCAGGGTTTCGCCCGTTCTTCCTGGCTGCCGTACTGTTTGCTGCTGCAGTCATACCGGTCTGGTGGATGGTCTGGCAGGGCCAATGGACGCTGGTCAGCTCCTTTCCGCCCATGGACTGGCACATACACGAGATGATCTTTGGCTATGGCGCAGCAGTGATTGCGGGGTTTCTGTTCACAGCGGTCCCCAACTGGAGCGGGCGAATGCCGATCCAGGGCTGGCCTTTGCTTTGCCTCTCGGTCATTTGGCTGATTGGTCGGATCGCTCTTGCCGGACTGCTGCCACTGGGGCCCATTGGGGTGGCCTTTGCGGATTGCGCATTTCTGCTGGCTATTGCCGTAATCGTCGCGCGCGAGATTGTGGCCGGGCAAAACTGGCGCAATCTGAAGGTTGTGCTTCCGGTGGGCCTGCTGTGTGCTGCGAATATCACCTACCACATCGAGGTTATATTGGCCGGCGAGGCGGACATCGGGCGCAGGTTTGGTCTGGCGCTGGTCCTGTTCTTGATCACACTTATTGGCGGGCGGATCATTCCCAGCTTTACCCGCAACTGGCTGGTCAAACAGGGGGAAACCCGGTTTCCGGTGCCCTTTGGGCGGTTTGACGCCGTGGTTGTGGCCTTTGGGGCGGCGGCTTTGCTGATATGGGTTGCGCGGCCAGAGGCGGCGGTCACCGGAGGGGTATTGATCCTGAGCGGCGTGATGCATTTCGCCCGGCTGTCCCGTTGGCGGGCAGTGGCGACCTGGCGTTCGCCGCTTTTGCTTATGCTTCATGTTGCCTATGGGATCCTGGCTGCTGGGCTGATGATGACCGGGGCGTCGGCGATCGGTTGGATTGCCACAGCGGCAGGGATGCACATGTTGGGGATTGGTGCGATCGGTGGCATGACCGTTGCGGTGATGATACGTGCGACGCTGGGGCATACTGGACGCGCGTTGGTCGCGGGACCTGCTTTTACGCTGGTTTTTGCCTTGATTTGCGGAGCGGCTATCATGCGGTCGGCCCTGCCGGAGGTCTTTTTTGCAGGCCGTAGTGGTATCGAAATTTCGGCAATACTTTGGACTTTGGGTTTTGCCATTCTGGCCATACGTCTGGTGCCGTGGCTGGCCTTGCCTTCGGCTAAACGCAAGGCGCCTTCGCAGCCCAATTCGGCCTGATGCCTTCGGGCCCTGACCCTGGACCTTCGGGCTAAAATTGAGGGTGGTGCCATGGCGGCCTATCCAGCCACAATGGCACCACCCTCATTCACGCGCGCAGGTCATTTGCGGTTTTGTGGATCTGTCGCCAAGACGTTTCCCGGTTTCCTGGCTGTTCGTTTGATCTCATGCTGCGTCAGCTGCTGTCTGCACGCTTTCAAGAAATACGCCATTCACATTGCGCAACAAACGCCGCGCCTCATCGCCGTCACGGGCCGAGCAAAGCCCCGTTGAAACAGCATCCGCAAGCGCCGCGCTTTGGGCGCTGACAGAGACCTGCCGGATGTCGGTTTCCAGCGCCGACCCGCTGCGCGGATCAAGGATATGGCCGATCTCGCCCGCGGCATCCAGAATGGTGCCATAGGGCGCAGAGGTGGCCAGGGCCCGCCCGGTCAGGGCGCGCGCCTGTGCTTCGCCGACAATCGTGACTGGCCAGGCGGCGTGCCCGTCCGGGGCACCCATCGCAAGGATCTCGCCGGTGTCAATCAACACATCTTTGACCCCTTCGGCGCGCATCAATAGCGCCACACGGTCAGCAATATAGCCTTGGGCGATACCATTCAGGGTGAGTTGCTGACCCGCAGACAGCTCAACAGCCGTGCTGTCAAAGATCACTTGGTCAAACCCGATCCGTGCCCGCGCGGCGGCTATTGCGGCAACATCCGCCGGGCGGCCTGCAACATAGGCATCCGCCAGAACGCGCCAAAGTGGCTGTACGGTCGGGTCAAACCGGCCCTCGGTCAGGCGATGGGCGTAGCGGGCGGTGGACAGGCATTCCAACAGCTCAAACGATGGGGCATTCAGATGACCCTGCGTGTTTAGCCGGGTTATTTCGGAGTCAACGCGATAGAGGCTAAAGATATCCTCCAGCCGGGTGATTTCCGCCAGCGCCCGCTGGGTAATCTGCTCGGCGTTTGGATGATCAAGGATGATCCGTGCATGAGCCCCCAATGCGGTCCCCTGCCATTGGAACGCCTGCGCCGCAGGGGCGATCAGGCAAGAGGCGGAAGCCAGCGAAAGAAAACGACGGCGGGAAAGGGTCATATCAGTTGGTCCTGTCTGCGGGCGCCAATGCGCGCAATCGGTTGGCGATGTCGGATTGATCAGCGGCTGCCAGTTCGGGGGCTGCGCCACTCAGCACATCCTGTGGTTTGATTTCGTCAAATCGCAGCAAAGCGCCGCCATGATTGGCGATAAAGTTTGCCGCTGCAGTCGCATCGGAAAAGGGTACAAATTCGGGGGCGCCCATGCCGCCCATCTGGTCGGAGCCCACCACATAAAGGGCTTTGTTGGCGGCGATCCATGAGCCGGGTTTTGCCCAGCTTTCAGCATTTGCCATATCCTGAACATAGGTTGCCTGCACCGCGTGGCTCTGTTCGGGCATGTGAAGATAGGCAATTGTGTCCCGCACCTGTGACAGAAAGATCGGGGCGGCCATCCCTGCAAGGTGGATTTGCCCCTTGGGGCCCTCATGGTTCAGCAGGTCCATCTGACAATAATAGCCAACGGCCTCGGCTGTCATCTCAATGGGCAGCGGCAGCGCGGTCTCGTCTTCTTTGCAAGCCGAGAGCAATAGCGCCGCAAGGGTGATGAGGATACCTGGTTTCATGGTTTGACCCTTCCAAATGCAATCCGTGCCAGCGCGGCGGCCAGAACCACCCAGACAAGCAACGATGCCAGCGGCTTCCACAGGGCGATGGACTGTGCTGCCCCGGCCAGACCAGAGGCGGCGCCAACCGCGTCGGATGCGGCCAGGTTGTAAATCCGCAGCGCATCGGCGGGGTTGGCGACCAGCAACCATGGGAATACCTCTGTGGTGAATGCCCCGCCATCATCGGCGACAATGGCCGCCAACAGACCCAGATCATAGAGAACCACAGCCACCAGCCACAGTCCGATGGCCAGCCCCGCCGCCGCAGAGGGGCGGCGTGACAGGCCGGAAATCATCTGGCCCAGCGATAAAAACACGGCGCCCAGCAAAACCGAGGTCCAGATCAGGCGCAGCAAGGCCGGCATGCCATCCATCGCGCCCCAGCCGCTGAACCAAAAGGCGACAATGGCCGCCGCGCCGTAGCCAAGGCAGACGGCAATTGTAATCAGCACCAATTGCGCGGCCAGTTTGCCGCCCAGCAATTCGCCCCGGCTGACAGGGTAGGCGAGGTACAGCGGCAGGGTGCCGCGCTCAATTTCGCCGGCAATGGCATCAAAAGAGATGATCAGCGCCATCAGCGGCACCAGATAGACCGATAATGAGGTCAGGCTGGCAACGGTGACCGACAGGCGGTCCGCCCCCAGTCCACCGGTGGGGGCCGATCCGGCAATGGCCAGAACCAGCGAAAACAGCACCATCATGACAATCGCGATGCTCAGCCAGCGATTGCGCAGGGCAATGGCAAATTCGATGTGGAATGTGGACAGAACACGCAACAGCATCACGCAGCGCTCCTGCTGATTTGAACATAGATATCGTCAAGGCTGGGGGGCAGGAAATCAAAATCCTGGAGCGTATCGCGCACTGCCGTGATCCGGGTCAGAATGCCCAGCTTGTCGGCCTGCGCGCAGGTCATTGTCAGACTGTCGCCCACCTGTTTTGCCTCTGGAAACGCGGCGAAGACCTGGGCTGTGCATCCCTGCCGGGGGCGCAACTGTACCGTCAAAGGCAGAGCCGCGTCGCTGCGCAGGCTGCTCAGGGAGCCGTCAGCAACCTTTTGGCCCTTGGAGAGAATGGCGATGCGATCCGTGCGCACCTCGACTTCGGACAGCGCGTGTGAGGACATCAGGATGGCGGTGCCATGTGCTGCCAACTCATCCAGCAGGGTATAAAACTCGCGGCGCGACACCGGGTCCAGCCCGGATGTGGGCTCGTCCAGAACCATCAGGGCGGGGCTGCCGATCAGGGCCTGCGCCAGGCCAACACGCTGGCGCATGCCTTTGGAATATGTCCCTATCCGGCGCCGCGCGGCATCGCCGAGCCCCACTTTGGCCAACAGTGCGTCGGCCTCGGCTACCGGACGGCCCCGGTAGCGCAGGAAATGGCGGATTTGTTCGCGGCCGGTCAGTGCGGGATGAAAGGCGATGTTTTCGGGCAAATAGGCCGTCACATCGCGCGCGATACGTGACCCCGGCGCCTGTCCGGCAACGGTGATGCCACCATCCGATGGCGTGAGCAGGCCCAGCACCATTTTCATCAAGGTAGATTTGCCCGCGCCGTTGTGGCCCAGCAGCGCAACCCGTTCGCCGGGTGCAATGGATAGGTCCACGCGGTCCAATGCGGTTTGACTGGCGTAGCGCTTAGTCAGGTTGGAAATGTGTAGCATCGTCGTCGCTTGCTCCGGTTGCCCAATGCGGTGTCGCCTGGGCGAGTAACGATAGGTTCTGTGGTACCGACAGATCAGGTGCTGCGATCAGCGGATGGCTGTCGACCACCCCGCCGGGGGTGGTGGCTGGAAACTGTTCCTGGCTCCAGCGGACCAGTTGAACGGCGGGTGAGCCAATCAGCAGTTTGGCGGCGGGCTGCGACCACAGGATGTGATCCATCAAGTCGTTGGGCCGATAGCTGCTGTCGGCGCGTGCATCCCCATTCAGATCAAAGGAGGGATGATCTGACCAGAAATTACCACGGCCATCAAAGCTCCACTCGACATCGCGTGTGCCAACGTATTTGACCTGTGTACGGTTGCCGATAAAGGCGTTGCCGGTGATTGTGTTGTGCTCTGATCCGGCGGTGAAATGAATCCCGATGTCACAATTGTCAAAGCTGTTTTCGGCCAGCAGGTTGCGGTGTGAATTATAGACAAAGGCGCATTTTTCCGCCCCTCCGAGGACCTGATTGGCAAAGACATCGGATTTGTTGGTGTAGTTCAGCATTATGCCATAGTCGCGGTCGTTGATGCTGATGTTATCCCGCGCCACGATCCGGTCCGAATACATCATCGCAAACCCAAGATGGTTGCCGATGCTGATGTTGCCCGCAATTTCGCTGTCATTGGTATACATGTAGTGCACCGCAAACCGCAGGTCGCGAAACAGGTTGCGGCGATAGATGTTGCGCTTGGAAACGTTGGAAAATATCCCGTCGCGGCCATATCGGATTTCGTTGTCTTCGACGACTGATCCGGGGGCATTCCAGACATAGATACCGTTGCCGCGATCATTCATGCGGGCAAGCTGCAGGCCTTCGATCCGGTTGCCCTTGATCAGCGCATCGCGGGCACCGTGGACATCGACCCCGATCAGGTTGCCCTTCAGGTGGTTGTCCAGCACCCGCGCGCGGCGGGCCTTTGTGGTCAGCTTGACACCGGCATCACCAGGTTCATGCACCCGGCCGGAATTGATCAGTGTCAGGCTCTGAACGGTCACATCGGGGGCGTCAACCATGACCACAGAGCCGATGCCGCCAGCGTCGATGACGGCACCTGTGGTGCCCCGCAGGGTGAGCGGAATTTCAATGTGCACCGGGCCCGTATAAAGGCCCGGTGCAAGGACAATCTCGTCCCCCGCGCTTGCCCCCAGCAAGGCACGCGCAAGCGCACCGTCACCGGGGTGCACATCAATCCGTGCCGCCCAGGCGGGCATGGCGGCGAGCATCAATGCAAAAACAAGAGAGACGAGACGTGTCATCAGGCAGCAGGCTCTACAAACATACGACCGCGCATTTCCATGTGCAGGGCGTGGCAGAACCACTGGCAATAGTACCAGTAGACGCCAGGTTTCGCCGCCGTGAAGGTGACCGAGGCGGTTGCCTGTGGTCCAACTTCCATCGCGACGCCATGGTTGTTGAGAGTAAAGCCGTGGGTCAGGTCGTCGATGTCATCAAGGTTGGTAACATAGACAGTCACCTCGTCGCCCTGTTTGACGGTAAAGTTCGACAGGCTGAATTCTGGTGCCTGGCTGGACATCCAAACCCGGACCTTGTTGCCATCGCGGATCACACTGTCTTGATAGTCGTCAATGTCCACACCGTCGATTTCGGCCTGCGCACGGGCGTCCGCCCACATCGGATCATTCCGATCCCAGACGTTTTTCGGGTTCACCACCGAGCGGTGCACAAGGATGCTGTCATGGGGTTCGGCAAAGGTCGGACCATCATGCACCAGTTCCATTTCGTCGCCATTCAGCGCAAAAAGCTGCTCGTTCTCGGGTTTGAGCGGTCCAACATTCAGGAACCGGTCTTTTGAGAACTTGTTCATCGACAGATACCATTTGCCATCTGCCTCCAGCGTTTCGCCCATGGTGGTCGAGTTGTGGCCCGGTTGGTAATGCACATCCTTCTTGACGATGATCGGGTCGACGTCTTCACCATTGTAAAGCCGGATCGCCTTTTCAATGTTCCATTTGACCACCTGGCTGTCCAGGAACAGAGTGGTAAAGGCGTTGCCCTGACCATCAAAGCAGGTGTGGAGCGGGCCAAGACCCAGTTCAGGTTCTGCCACCAACACGGCTTCGCGTGCGTCGACGCTGTCGTCCTCAAACAGGGTATCAAACTTGGTCACGTCCAGCACCGACACGGTGGGCGACAGTTTGCCAGCGACACAGAGGTGTTTCTTGTCGGGTGCCATGTTGATGCCATGGGGGCTGTTGGGGATTGGCACATAGCGGGTGTATTTCTTGTTCTGCCCTTTGCGCCCGTCAATCACCTTGACGCCGTTGAGTTCGATATAGTCACCAGCGGCGATACCTGCCTCAATCTCTGCGATATTGAAGATGACGACGTGGTCCATCTCTGCCTCCATCATCTCGGGCAGGGTCATCCCCATTTCCGAGTTGTAAGAGGTCGAGAAGGCCCATTTGCCCTCGTAATCCGCATCGGTGTTGTCAAGGTTGCCCGACACCATAACCTGCCATGCGACAGTCATTTCGTCGGCATTGATCGCGGAGAAGAAGTTCACGTATTTTTCCGGCTCGTTCAGAACCGATCCATCGTTGACCATCGGCACTTCGTCTTCGCCGTTGGCGAATACATAGTTGGTGCGGGGCCATTTTTGCGGGCGCAACCCGTGGATGGCCTTGGCGTTGGGGATGTCGATGATCTTGTCGGGCTTCATCACGTCGCAGCGAATACGCGCGACGCGGGTGTTGGCCTTGTCGTTCATGAACAGGAAGCGGCCGTCGTATTTGCCCTCGGTAAAGGACATGTGGACGTGGTGAAGGTCACCCTGATCGTGCACTTTCTTGCCCTGCGCAGCCAGGTATTCCTTGGTCTGCGGCAGCATGTCTTGCGTCAGGATTTTCAGGCTTTCGTTGGTCTGCCCCCACCCTGTGGCGGAACAGCGGTTGAACACCGGTACGCGCATCAGTTCACGCATCGAGGGAACGCCCAGGATGCGCATCTCGCCGGCCTGGCCCGATGACCAGAAGCCATAGTATTCGTCCAACTCACCAGGGGCAGGTGTCGCGTGATCGCCTGTTGCTGCCCAGGATGCGCTGGTGCTGGCCGCGGTAATGGCCGCCGCACCGCCCAGAAGACCCAGCTTGCCGCCGGTGCCCCCCAGCAATGCTGCCCCGGTGGCCGTGGCTCCCATGAAACCGCGTCGGCTCAGGCCTTGTTTGTCTTGATCAGACATCTTGAAGTTCCTTTCTTGAGTTCTTCACATTTGGATGATTTGCAATTTGTGCGTCCAAAGCCGCATTTGGTGAGCCGGCTCTGGCGCGCCGCTTCATCTTTTTGATGACAACGGGACATTTCACTTCAGACTGGTACAGCACCTGACAATGCAGACAGTTGATGCATTCGTTTGGGTTGATTTCGCCGGTGGGATGAATGGCATCGACCGGGCATTCATTGGCGCAGGTCTGGCAGGGGTTGCCGCAGTCGCGATACCGCTTCAGCCAGTCAAACATCCGCAGCCGGGCAGGGATCGCCAGGGCGGCCCCCAATGGGCAGAGATAGCGGCAAAAGAACCGTTCCACGAACAGCCCGGCCATCAGAAGCGCCGCAACATAGGCGACAAAAGGCCAGGCCCGCATGAATTTCAGCACGATGGCGGTTTTGAAGGGTTCCACTTCGGCCAGGTGTTCGGCCTGCTCGATGGAATACAGCGATGCGCCAAACAGCCCAAGAAAGATCATGTATTTGATTGGCCACAGCCGTTCATGCAGACCCCAGGGCAGTTGGACCTGTGGGATGTGGAGCGCCTGGCCGATGCGGTTGGTCAGCTCTTGCAAGGCGCCAAAGGGGCACAGCCAGCCGCAGTAGGCCCCGCGTCCCCAGAACAGCAGTGCCGTTGCAACCGCAAACCACAGAATGAAGGTCAGCGGGTCCAGCAGAAAGGCTTGCCAGCTGAAATCCGTCACCAGGGCCCCAAACAGCGCCATCAGGTTCACAACCGAAAGCTGCGCATTGGCGTACCACCCCAGAAAGACCAGCGTGACCGTCAGAAAGGATATCCTGAACCAGAAATAGAACCGGGCCGAGCGGGTGAAAAAATGTTGAAAAAAGAACACCAAAGTCAGGACGGTCAGCATCACCAGCAGCCCGATGATTTCGGCGGTCTTATCCTCCCATATCCGTTTCCAAAGCGCCGATTGCGCATCTTCTTCGGCCAGATCCTGTGACTGCGACAGGGGGGCTTGCAGCGCCGGGTCAGGCGCGGTTTTGCGCTGGTATTGCGGTGGCAGCTGATACCCCAGTTCAAAGGTGGTAAAGACCTTTTCGATGGCCGCGACTTCGCGATGCACCAATAGCTGGATGCGGAATGGCAGGGTTGGGTCAAAACCGCTGTCAGCCGGGATTTTGAACAGATCACGCTCGGTGAATTCGGGCGCATCATCGGCTTCTATCTGGCCCATCCGGCGGTGGCCGCGGTCGCGAAACCGCACAGTCACATCGTCCTGTATCAGTACGATCCGGTCAAAAATGCCGCCGCGCACATAGCCCGAACCCTTAAAGGAATACAGCCCACGACCGACAATTGCGATGGCGTGTTCGCCCGGCTTCAGCCAATCCCGCAGATTGCGGTTTTCGGCTTCGCCCAGAATGGCCTGCCCAATGCCGGGCACGCTGACCAGCGCGGTTTGCATGTCAATGAATGTGGTGTCTGACGGCTCTGTCAGAGCGCGTTTGGCGGCGCGCGGGTCGTCCATCATGGCGAAGGCGGCGTTGACTTGCCCCACGTCCAGTGACAGGCGGCGCAGGGTCCCATCGCCCTCCATTTCCATCCAGCTGTCTGGTGCAACGGCGTCGGGGGCGATTTCAAAGCTGTGATCCGCTGCGGCTGCTGCCTGCAACCCGCCCAGGCCCAGGGCGCGCGCGACCTTTAGCCCGGCGCGGATGATCCCATCGTCGATCACCATGACGGTGACAGTCGCGCCGGAAATGATGTTCAGATCATGGGCCGAGCCGCGTTCCTGCGCCTCTGCCACCAGGTCCACGCCACGATAGCCATGTACCATCGCCTTGATTTTGCTGTCAGGAATGCCGATCAGCACGATCGGTTCGGAATGTTTGACCAATTCGACGCCCAGCACCCGCGCGTCGGCGTCGACGGCAACCATGGTGTGGATTGGTTTGCCGGAATACCCGGTGGTCCCGACAAAGTCAGAGGTTATGAAGACATGTCCGATTTCAACGCCTTGCTTCAGCAGCGGCGCCACGGGCACGTCGTCGCGGATAGGACCAAACGCGTCACTCCCCTCGACGATATCGTTGGGGGCGATTTTTGAAATATAGTGGGACAGAACCGATTGTGCGGTTTGTGAGAGTGCCGGATTGGCCGCAAAGCTGGCCAGTATTGCCAAGGCCAAGGGTCCCAACAGGCGCAGAAATACCAAAGAGCGGAGTGTGTCGATCATTTTAGGACCTGAACGTGTTTGGGGGGCCGCGCGGCAAATGCCGTGCAAAACCCGAGGTCAAAATTGTTTCTGTGTCGGCGCGCGCAGTCAGTTGCGCCTGGGTGGCCTGACGTGCAATCGCGGTGAAAACCGGCAGGTCGAAGACGGATATGAGAGAGCAGTCGGCACAATGTCCGCAGCTGGTGCTTGCGGGCGTAACCGGGGTGCCGTTCCGGTCGAGCGTTATAACGCTTGTGCCGTCTTGGCCGCAGATCACCAGGGTGCTTTGCCCGACCCGTGCAAGTTCATGGGATGCACCAAAAAAACCGCTGACGGATGTCGCGAGCAGAAGGCTCGCGATCAGAATGCATCTAACGGATAGAATCAAGGAACGTCTCATGTGGCACACATTAGAGCTCCGAAAATCGTGAAGTTTGTTCTGGAACAATATTGGCGCAAAAAGGTAAGGGGGGACTGTCGTGCCCCCCCCCTTAAACAGGGTGTTCAGCCGCGCCGCCGTTGGCAGCCGCGCCACTGGTCTGCAGGATGACGTCCGGGGGGAGCAACAATCATGCGGCCTGTCGGCTTCATGTCTGTTCTTCCGCAAATTCGGACGCACGAGCGGTATAAACGTCCTTTGCAACAAAGAGCCCGTTCAGCGCCGCAGGAAAGCCCGCATAGACAGCCATTTGCATCAGGATTTCGGTGATTTCCTCCTGGGAGAGCCCCACGTTCAGCCCGGCCTCGATATGCACCTTGAGCTGCGGCTGCGCAGTGCCCATAGCGGCCAGAGCCGCAATAGTCGCTATTTCGCGATCTCGCAGCGATAACCCGGGGCGGGAATAGATATCGCCAAAGGGGAACTCAAAAAGATAGTTGGCAAAATCCGGAGCAACCCCGGCCAATGCGTCGATCACGTTTCGCCCGGCTTGCCCGTCGATGGCGTCAAGTGCGCGCCGGCCTCGCTCGAGTCGGCTTTCTGTTGATGGGTTTTCTTGTATCGTCATGGGAATGCGTCCTTTTCTCAGTTTCGACATAGCTGTCGATCTTGGTGTCGAGGACGAGAAGAGAGGCCTGTAAATTGGCCAGATGCGCGCGCACCCTGTCGCGGTGCGCCGCCAACAGGGCGCGTCGCTCGGGGCCGGTGTGATCACCCTGTGCGCGCAGTCCAGCATAGCGGAGCATTTCACGGATCGGCATGCCGGTTGTTTTCAAACGCTTGAGAAATTCAATCCAAACGAGGATCGATTCGTCATAGTCGCGTTGCCCACCTGCATCGCGATCCGCAAATGGAAGGAGCCCAATCCGTTCATAATAGCGGATCGTATGGGCCGTTACCCCCGTGCGTTTCGCGAGTTCACCAATTTTCATGCGGCCCCTTTTCTCATCAAGACGCATTTGACCATAGGGGTTTGAGCGCGCTCTAAGTCAAGATGAGTCTACACATATGTTGGGTGGCTGAAACATGCAGCCCTTGCCACCCGGCCAGAAGATACCCGTTTCCGGAGCCGAGCGGGCTGACAAAGACTAAAACCGTTTCATAGCTTCAGGGGTCACGCCGGATTCATAGAGTGAAGCCCCTCCGTCTATCTGTGCAACACAGACAAGTGGGTCAACAAATTTGGATGGTCCATGATTGACCCACATCCTTTTTCCAAAACAGGGGTCCGTTTTGGTCATTGCACCGAAAAATCTGTAGGGACCATTGGCCAACATCCGATGGCGCGTGGAGTAATATCTGCAAGACGTCGTCGTGCTGCGCAATGCTGCAGGTTTCCGTTTTGATGATCTGACCCGGCGTGTGTGGCACCCACAAAGAGAGGACTTCAAGTTCTGAACTACTGGGTACGTCCGTTTGTGCTTCTAAATGTATTGGTGCGTTGGTTTCAATTTCGGTGGGTGGCAGCCAATGCAAATCAGTACCTTGGCCTAAATCCTTCGGGATTTGGTGCACGGATGGTTTTTGGTACATATAGCGTTGTAGCTTGGAGGTGAGGTCGGGTAGGTTTTCTGGGGTGAAATACAGCCCATGAGTACCAGGCAAGAAGTCACAGGAAACCTCTTGGTATGTTTTACGCCACAGTGGCCAAGGGTCTTTGCCCGCCAATAATGGGTTGTATTCCACACTTTCCGCACCAAACAAAAAATGGCAGGGTCCAGGCCAGGGCGTTGAATTTTGCCATTCCATTTGAAACAAACCCAGGGCGTGCTTCCCTTGTAAAGATAGGTGTGAAGCGAGCTCAGCAGCCACAGCAGCACCCTGACAGTTTCCGCCTATCCAAAATGTGGTTAAATCAAAGTGCTCTTGTAGAAGTTTGGCGTAATACGCGGCAATTTCCGTATCTTCCTGAATCAATTTTCGTGTATAGTCCACCACCGCGTTAAGAGATCTGATGCCAATAACAGGCTGGTCAGAGCCAAGCGCAATGGCCAGTGCGGGAAATTCACTCAGCGCGTTGAATGACCAGATCAAAGGTGGTTTGGACCCTGTCGCATTCAGGATACGTATCAACCCGTTTTCATCTACCGCCTGTCCGGCACATGAAGACATGAAATTCTTGAGCAATTTTACTTTGCGTTCTAGCGGAACCAAGGCGCTGTTTGCAGTCAACTCGGCGGACATATATTTTTTTTCCCAATCAAAAACTCGTCAAAAACGACGCCATCCAGCCCGGTGGTCATCAGCGCCCCTATGGCATCTTCAACATCGTGTACGATTGGCTTGCCCATAATATTGAAGCTCGTGTTGAGCAGAACGGGTACATCGGTGAGGCGCCCAAAGGTTTGCAGCACATCTGACATCCACGGGTACATGGTGGGCGTGACACTTTGGACCCGACCAGTGCCGTCTTCATGCACAACAGCCGGTATGCGATCTGTAACCTGTTTCTTGAAAGGGAGCGTTTTTGCCATATAGGGAGAGGGCTGTGGCTGTTCAAACCAATTGGCGAGTTCAGATTCGAAGACAACAGGCGCAAAAGGCCTGTATGCTTCGCGCCCCTTCACGCGCGCATTTATTTGGTCTTTCATTTCGGGGCTGCGTGGATCGGCAAGAATTGATCTGTTACCCAGGGCGCGCGGGCCAAATTCGGATTGTCCCCTCATGACTCCCAAAACATGTCCCTTGGCCAGCTCAGCGGCCACAATTCCAGCCGACTGCCCGTTTAACTCGGTGACGTTCAGCCCCTGCGCAGCTGCTGCACGGCAGGCCGCGAGCGTTTTTGGGCTGGCGCTGCTTCCTAAGAAGGGGCTGCCTCCATTGAAGGGTATTTCGGCGGTATTTGTATCGTACATCCAGGCCAAAAGAGCCGCGCCAATGGCGTTTCCGTCATCTGCCGGGCAGGGGGGAACAAAGACTTGGTCAAATCCAGTCCTGTCCACGATCGTCCCGTTGTACGAGGAATTGAGAGCGCAGCCGCCAGAGAGTATCAAGTTCCCGGTTGTATCGTTTTCGGCAGAAGCCAGGATTTGATCCGCAAATTTGGCAAAACATGCCTGTCCGGTTGCCGCTAGATTTGCTGCTTGTAGAATTGGCGATCCCGGTTTGCGTGTATGTTGGACCATCACCTTTTGAATCTGCGCAGTTTGCTTGGAATCGGCAAACCTCAATCGACCGCGATCCACAGTAAGAAGCTGTGACAGTGTTTCGACAAGGTCTGGATCAACTTCACCAAAGGCGGCAAGCCCCATCACTTTCCATTCTTCACCTTTGCGCCAATCAAAGCCGCAAAGACCCGTGAGCCATCCATAAAAGGTTCCCAAACTGCCTGGTCCCCAGGATCGCCAGGCGCGTTTCAGGGTGCGGTCTCGCAAGGTAAACGAAGATACTGCCCCCACATCGCCTTCGCCATCGATCACCAGACAAGCCGCATCTGACACCGGGGCAAACGAACAGGCGGTGACTGCATGGCATAGATGGTGATCGAACCGCTGAACCTGGGGCTTTTCTGTCGCATATCCAAGCCGCAGCAAAGATGCGCCCGCGCTTTGTTGCAGACTCGCCTGCATGTGCAGCATCCACAGGGTGTCACTTGCGGGCAGCAGGGCATCGTGCACTTTTGTCCCGGTCGCCTCTTTGCTGGAGGACCAGGTTGTTGCCACATTGATTTTATCATCAGGACCAACACCTGCGTGATGCAAAGCTGATGCTAAATGATTCAGGTTGTCAGGGGCCAACCCCCAAGCGCGCTTATCTTTTACAAAGCGCTCTGTTGCTTCTGCAAACACGACGCGCCCGGCGTGATCAACCAATGCGAGGCTGGGATCGTGCCCTGTCGTGGAGAGGCCCAGATAGAAGGTCCTCATGGCAGATCGCGGCGGCGTGAAATCTCCAAGGCAAAGCTGTTCAGCGTCTCGTGTTCAAAAATTGTGGCCGGATCCAATTCGATCTCGAACTCATCTTCGATATCACCAGACAAAATCACCGCGTCAATGGACTGCAGCCCTAGGTCGACCAGGTTCGCTTCGCCAGAGATTGAGGCAGCATCCTGTTTTGTAACCCCCGCAATTTTTGCGATCAAAAACGACATCACTGTGGTGTCCAAGGTTAATCCTGACATAGTTTTCCTCTCAACCAGTTGGCTGCAAAGTGCAAAATAGATGGGAGTACGCAAGGGTTTGCGACATTGGATATGTGACGACCCCCGAAGGTTCAAGACGCGCAGCTGGAAAACGGTCGAAAAACTTAGGGATTGCGACACGCAGTATCTTTTTGGTTAGAGCGGCGCCAACACAGCGGTGCAACCCATGCCCAAAGGCAAGGTTTCCAGCCCTTTGTCCCCTGTTGAGGACCGGTAATTGAAGGCGCAGAGTTTCACCCTCGTTGACCGATATCTGACCCAGAGTTTGCGCAGTTCTGGCCATGCGATAGATGTACTTTGGTGAACCACAAATTGCGATCAACTCTTCCAGGTGCTGATCAACCCAGGCCGCATCCGCCGCAGATTTTCGGGCATCGGCGCCCAATAAAATGACATGATGTAGGACGTTTCCGATCGTGTGTGACAGGTTGAAACTTGCCCCGTACAGGACCAGAATCAACGCTTTTAGATCGGCCTCCGTGAACGATGGCAAATCTGCTGACAGAAGCTGGCTCAAAATGGAGGGTGCCGATAGGGTGGCCTCGTCCGGAGGCCGCATCAAGTTGAGAATTTCCTCAAACTTCAGTTGAAGGCGCTCTAGTTCTCGCAATCTCAACCAGGGTTCCAGAACATCCTGGAGCACAGGAGCCAGCGCATCGAATTGGGTGTGGTCACTGGAATGGACCCCCAGTACCGGCTTCATGATGTTGCGGAAAATGGGATCTGCGAAATGAGTGATCAGGTCAGGATCAGCCTTACTTTCCAAGTGATCCAAAGCCGCCGATACCTGTTGCGCGATGAGATCATCCCACAAGCCGATGCGGTTGCCGCCAAGCGATTGCGCCACAGCACGTCGGATTTCGGCATGGCGGGGGCCGGACATGAAAAACATGGCATTACGCGCGATTTGCAAGGCGGTATCCATATTTCGCCCTGAGCGATCTGCCAATGCACGCAGATGGGGCTCTAGTTCCGGCGGCCCCCAGTTTTTGTCATCGTTGACAACCTGCCGTGCCTCCTCAAACGATCTGACCTCGATCAGCCGAGCGCTTTGTCTTTCCGATTGATTGGTCAGCGTCACAGGCAAATGGGTCGGGAATTGAACCATAGGTCTAACTTCAAACCGAACCTGTTCGCGATGCAAAGTGAGGTATGGAAGCGCACGTGCCATCGCCGGGAGTGTTCGGGTCAGCAGCAGTCTTGAAACTTCGGCGCCTGGGCATTTATGAGCACCTTTGCCGAAGGACAGATGGGCATTGCCGTTGGCAGATGTTGTTCTCAGTTGTTCATTTGCCTTGATGACATCCATAACTGCAATGTCGCCTTGGTGGAACGGGCATCCAGACACCTGCACGGAAGCATTGGCCGTTCGCACCAATGTTCGCGTAGATGGAAGACGCGCGATAAGATCCTCAAGCACCTCGGCGGGCAGACCTTTCTTCGCAAGTTCCATCCATACGCCCTTCTCTCGCTGCAGAAGGTCGCTCAGGATAAATCCCAAGGTTTGCGAAGCAGTGTACCCTGCCACGAGCAGCCAAATCGAGGTGTCGCGCGGGTCCAGCACGGGGTTTTCGTTTAGCTGAGCCGTCTGGAGGAATGAGAGAAGAGTTGCGGAGCGGAGTGAGGGCGCTTTGGGAAGATATGTATCGATCTCTTGTATTTCGGCTTCGATCTGCTTCAGCACCTTTATCGAAAGCATCGGCTGAGACAGCCTGCCGATTGATTTGATCACCGCGCTCAGTCGGTTGAGGTTGGCCATCTTAAGACCGATAATCTGACCAAAAACAGTGATAAACAGGGGGTCACAAAAATCTGTGACCAGGTCGGGGTCTTTGACGGTGAGCAGATGTCCGATGGCCTTTTCGACCGCAGCATCGATTGTTGGCGTCCAGATCTTGACCGCCTTGGCCGTGAAAAACGGGGCAATGGCACGACGTGTTGCAAGGTGCGCCGGATTTTTTTGAAACACCGCCGTTGATCTTGTGAGTTGTAGGATGTTGGCAAATGAAATTCCACTTTGTTCCTGCAGAGCGATGATGTGCGCCTCAATCTGAGGCACCTGAAAGTCAGTGCTTCTGAGGATTTCGGAAACCATTTGGGGATCTCCAATGATTTCACCAGCGGTGTGAAACGCCGACTTGATATCCGTTTCCACGTTCAAACCTCTTCGTCGGTGGGCGTGTAACTCGAACAATCTGCCCGCCATGCTGCGGCGACTGAACTGCGGCGAATTTTTCCGCTGCTGGTCCGTTCAAGTCGGCCTCTGGGAACCAGGATTATGTCCACCATGTTGAGGCCCATCTCCCCCTGCAGAGTCTTCCGAATGTTTTGGCATATGTGCTCTCGTTCTTGGCTTGCCAGGTTTTTAGTGTGTAGCTCTGCGATCAAAACAGCATCTCCTGATTGATTGGGATCAGGTGCAAAGGCGGCCGCAGACATCGCATTTAGTGCTTCATGCTGTTGGCACGCGTGCCACTCTATCTCGGGCGCTGCGATATTACGACCATTGCAGATCACAATGTCTTTGATCCGCCCTATGACAAATAGGGCCTCTCCTGTTTTATAGCCAATATCACCGGTGCGAAGCCAGTCTGCTTGGCCGTCAAGGCTCTGGCCAAACGTCGTTCCGGTCTCATTGGGCTGGTTTAAATACCCTTCTGCGCGCGATGGGCCACGCAACCAAATTTCACCTTCCTGACCGTCAGCCAAACGGGCACCACTCACGGGGTCCACTATGGCACACATCTGAGCGAGCTCTGGGGTCAGATGGCAGGGCGCAACTTTTGCATGATGTTCTGCATCCCCGCGAATGCCTGCAGCGAACAGCGTCATTTCCGCCATCCCATAGCAAGCAAAGAGCGCGTCACGTGGAAATCCCGTTGCAGCTAAATGTGCGTGGAATGTCGGCAGCAAATTTGCCGGCACCGGTTCCGCGCCACAATAAGCATTTGTCCAGCATGACAGGTCTAACTGCCGTGTCTTTTCTGCTGGCACACGCCGCAGCACTTCAGAATATCCAAATGTGGCACCACCGCTGAAATTTGCACGCTCTGCATCGATGACCTCTAACCAGAAGGAAGGACGACGGATAAAGTCCAAAGGATCAATCTGCGCGGAAAAACCGCCCGCCAGGAGTGGGTACAAAATGCCGCCCATTAGCCCCATGTCGTGATAATGAGGCAGCCAGTTCACAACACGTGCGTTTTGGTTGAGTCCCCAACTCCGTTGGACAAGATTGGAATTCGCGACAATATTGCCTCCGAGAACCCTTACCCCTTTGGGGGCACGGGTGGAGCCAGAGGTATATTGAATTAGGGACGGGGCGCTCGGGGTAGTGTCTCGACTGAAAAGCACAGGGGCACAGGTGCTGGAAGACAACGGCAATGGGACAACCTGGCATGGCTGCGCCGACCCCGCGCGCAATACAGAGTTGAGAAGTTCCACGTGCCTGGGCAAGCACAGAATTGCACTTGCCTGACTGTCCTTGACGATTTGCTGAAAACGGTCTGACTGTGCGCCCATTCTGGGCAAAGGCACAGGAACAATCGTTATGTCGGCCCAAAAGGCCCCCAACATAACGCCTATGAATTCTATCCCCATCGGCAAAGCGAGCACCAGGGTATGCGAGCCCTCTCCAAGCCAGGCTCTTAGCTCCAATGCAATCGTTTCGGCCATGCCCGCAAGCTCGGCAGATGTATAGGCGTCACGTTGTCCCTTGCGTGACCAAATCGCAATAACTTCCTTGTTGCCCTGCATCTCAAAAGCAGCACGGAGCGTGGCCTTCAAATCGAACTGTGATGCTATCTCTTTGGTCATGGTGTTATTATTTTCTGTCATATTCGCCTTGGGCCGTACGATACTCGTTCAGATGTATCATCAATTGAGATCCTAAATCAGGTGCAATCTCAGGTCGTTGCCGCATTAGCTCGTTCACCGCTTCGATTACGCGACGTGCACCACGGTCACGATGAGAGGCGCGCAGCAGCTCAAGCATTGGAGTATTGCTTACCTGTTGCGAACCACTGTTCGTTGACCCTATTGACGGTGCGCCAAGCAGCGTCGCGATGCGTTCAAAACGCGCGATTGTGTTGTCAGGGTCCAGCAATTCATTCTTGAGCCACATCCGACCTTGGGCGAGTTGCTCGCGCGTCATTTGAACCGGAATGAGGTTGCTCAACGCCGAGGATGCGACCGTTGTTGCGCCAGCCTCTTCCTCAATGATGCGACCTGCTTTCTTCATCTCATCATAGAGGGGCGTCGATATGGGGGCGACTAATGCGCTGACATTGAAGAGTGCGACAGGCAGTGACTGAGCAAACACAAACTGACGTTCGAAACAGGTCAAATCATCGGAGTCAAATCCAACCATTATACCTGCCCTGACGCTAATTCCGGCAGCGACAATTTTTTCAACCTCCACTCTGGGGTCAATACGCAAATTTTGACGTTTTCCGGCGGCTTCAAGAGCAACTTCATTATCGGTCTCAATGCCAACAAAAATCATCCGTAGCCCGGCATCATTGCAGGCCTTCAACAATTCGGGACTCCGCGCAAGATCAATTGAGGCCTGTGTCGAGAAGCTGACAGGATCCCGATTGTCGCAACCATTCCACTTTGAAATCTCTTTCAAGAGATCCATGCTGCGGCGTCGATAAACTGTAAAGTTGTCGTCACTCAGCATAATATGCCGATAGCCAAATTTATATAGAGTATTTGCTTCCGCAATTACCGAATCCGCCGGTTTGTGTCTCTGTTTGCGCCCCACATATTGAATGACATCACAAAAATTACACTCAAAAGGGCATCCGCGGCTTGTTTGAATCACGCCCGCCAGGGTCTTTGAGTTTGGGTAAATATCCCACCTTGGAACCGGCATTTTGGCCAAATCCGCTTGTCCGCCATGGTATTTTGGCGCAAGCAAACCTGCTGTCAAATCTTTGATAAACCTATCAGCTATTGGCTCGAACTCACCAATCACAAGGTGGTCGGCCTCTCCCTGAAACAAATGTGGTGCCAGAGACACATGAGGGCCACCAATGACAACTTTGCGCCCCCGACGTCGAAACTCCCTGGCTATTTCTAGTCCCCGTTCCATCTGTGAGACATTTATGCTTAGACCAACAATGTCTGCTTCATAGTCAAAATCAACATCTTCAACGATTTCATCACATAACCGAATGTCCAGGTCTTTGGGGAACCAGCCCGCTATGGATGCAATGCCAGCTGATGCAAGAAGTGCATATTGTGATTGTGGTGTTGAAATAGCATTTTCCAGGGTACCATCATCCGCTGATCGTGATATAGGGGCAATTAGGTAAATCTTCATAATACGGTCCAGTTTTGCGGCATGGTTTTGTTGAAATTAGTGTGCCGGATTTTTGGCATTTTAGGTGGTTTCAGCACATTCATTCCCTTAAAATAAGAGCCGTTACTGTGTGGGTGCGGGGGCAAAGTACCCGGCGATATTGTGATTTATATTTATCCGCCGATTCCCGCCTGCAAGTTTACCATTTTGGTCTCTCCCGCAGTTTCCATTTTCTGACTTTAATTTACTTTGAATGCCTGTATACTTTGTAAAGTGTCGTCTAAATTCATGATCCTTGGCCTGGTGGGTATTTCACTTCTGCCAACCGGATGCGGAGGTTTGAACAATTGTTTCCGGGACCGTAGGCTACTTGTACTACAGCTAAAGCAATTGTCCACGTTGCGCGGTCGGAGGCAACGGACCTGACGCGACGATCTCTCAACCTGCGACGCAGGGCCGAAGTTGAGAGGTCGAGCCTCGCCGCCCCTAAGGAACATCACAGTAAGGTCCGGCCCGCTCTTCAGAGCGATCATTCCGCCCGTGAAAATGCTGTGCCGTACGTGAATGATCGCGCGCTTCAAAGTGAGAGTGTTTGAACTTTATCGGGGCGCTACGACCCCCCGTTTCATTCCTCGGAACGCGCGGAATCCTGCCATGATATTGAATAACAGTGGAGGGCATAGCTAAGATCAAGAGAATAGACTGGATCACCGGCAAAAGCGTTTGCGCCGCCAAAGGCAGAACAGCTGATAGCCGTAAGGTGCCAGGAGGGGCTAGACTTAGGTTGACCTGCATAAGGAGGAACGAGACATGAAACTTTTGGCGACAACAGCGACGGCTGTTCTGATGGTATCTCAGGCATTTGCCGGTTCATATGAGGTAAAATGTGAGACACAAACGGTGCCGTATCAGGCAACCGTGAGAGGCGGAAGCCCCGAAAAGGTAATCGGCGGCGCGATTGTTGGCGGCGTGATCGGGAAGGTCGTGACCGATAAAAATGCCGGCGCTGCCGTCGGTGCTATCGTTGGCGGAGCCATCGCCAATGAAACCAGCACAAATACAGTCACCAAATATAGAGAGGTCGAAACGTGCACGAACGTGTTCATCCCAGAGCGCATCACGGATGAAGCAAGGCTTCAAAAGGTCTTGCTGGATCTGAACGACGGCAACTCCGTCAGCAAAGAAATGACCATGGACGCGCAGTATACAATTGGCGTCAGCTATGACGGCAAATGGGGCCCGAAGTCTCAACTGGCCGCCGAGAAATATTTGGCCAACCTTGAGCCCGACGCGCCGTTATATTCGCTGGTGGTCAACGATGTGGTCATCGTCAGCTCAGCCGACATCGGTGCAATCAACGAAATCAAGGATGCCCTGCTTGAAGCTGGTGTTGCCTCGCAAATCTTTGTTGATTTGAAGTGACGCACCGGGCGCTGTCATCCAGGCGGCGGTGCCTCGGTTTGGTCGGCGCTGAACACCACCAAGGGCAGCCCGTGCTCTGAAAGCGCCCCTTGGAGGGGTGTCGGGCACGTGCGCGGCGGAGCGCGGGACCCGGTCCTGAGCTGACATTCACCGACAGGTTCGATGCAGCAATGCAGCTTTGCCAAACCGGCCCTTCGCTGCGACCGCCAAACCAAATGGAGGGGGAAGTCACGCAGTGTTGACAAGGTCACCGAAGCCGATTTCCGGGAGCTTCGCCCTCGCGCTTTGACGCGGCCAAAAGCAGGTTGCAGGCTTTTGCTACGACACTAAATACTCCAGGATCCACTACACAGCCCTGCCCGAGGTGACCCGCGGTGGAACTCCGAGTTGAGATTTGTCAGGCGCGGAAGCGGTCTCTGGCCAAGTTCGAATTGCGCTTATGGCAGTCAATCAGAAGAGCGTCATGATAGGCTATCGAGGCGCGCCAACAAACTGCGCATGGCGCTGGGCGGCGCGCCGGGGGCTGCCCACTGCATTGCGCGCAAGCCTTCTGGCATGTGGTGGCGGACATATGAAAAGCATCGGCAAAGAATCAAATGGTTTGAGCAGAAAACTAATGTTGAGTTCATCCAAAACTATGCTCACCCGCTGGACGTAAATGAGGCCGCGCGTTTTTTCAGGACTGTGAATAGTGGCGCTATTGGGTTTTATCTTCGTGTGGAATGGCGGGAAAATTGGGAGGTACCCGGTTGGGTGGGTGCCCCAATTGGTTGAAATAGCGCCGTAAATTTGGATGTAATGGCGGAGACGAAGGGATTCGAACCCTCGAGACCCTTCCGGGCCTACTCCCTTAGCAGGGGAGCGCCTTCGACCACTCGGCCACATCTCCGCGGACCCGTTTAGAGAAGGTTGCCCAGGGAGACAAGGAGAAAATCACATATTTCTGGACGCCTTGAAAAATGCCTGATCCAGGTGTTTTTCGCCTCGATGAGCAGCACTTTGTCGCGCTGGTCGCGCAGCGTGGCTGTCCTGGCGATGCTTTTTGATTTGTCCTTGGCCAGGATCCAGACACGGGCCAGAATCCAGACACGGGCCAGAATCCAGACACAGGCTGGAATTCGTAAGCTACAGAATAGCCGCCCTGGCAAAGCGACCATAACATCCACCGCGCCGCCCACGACCAGAGCGCGACGATGCCATGGATACCATGGATGGCGAGGTTCCTGCGCGCCAGACCACAGGTCCGTAGAGCGCCAGATCCGACAGTTTCACACCTCCTCGCAACGAAAGACGCGAAGCATGAAAGGCGCGTCTGCTGCAGGCTCTGACAGATTTGGGTGACTTGGTTCAGTGCGCATCTCGGGGGCAAGATCGCTTGATTTACCGGGGTGGCGGAGGCGGCCCGCGGCAATGCGGGCCGGTTTGTTTTTCATCAGGCTGGGGCTGTTCTCAGGGGAGAACCTTGGCCCGGCACTGTTGGTTTAGCTGGGGAGCACGGCCTCGACGGCGCGTTTGGTTGCTGCCACCACGGTGTCGGCCTCGCTGCGGCTGAGGCAGAAGGGGGGCGCGAAGCCCAGGATGTCGCCCTGCGGCATGGCGCGGGCGATGACGCTGTCCTGCGCCAGCAAAGCGGCAGAGATCTGGGGGCCGATCTTGTCAGCGGCGTCAAAGAATGTGCGGCTGTCGCGATCCTGTACAAATTCCACGGCACAGAGCATGCCTTCGCCACGGATATCGCCAACATGGGGGTGATCGCCCAGGGCGTCGCGCATGCTTTGCTGCAGGTAGGCGCCGGTTGAGCCGGCGTTCTCGATCAGATTCAGCTCGTCAATCAGCTTGAGGTTGGCCACCCCGGCCGCTGCGCCAATGGGATGGGCGGAATAGGTCCAGCCATGGCCGATGGGGCCATTTTCATCGGTGCCTTGCTCCAGCACTTTCCAGACCTTGTCAGAGACGATGGAGCCGGACAGGGGGGCATAGGCCGAAGTCAAGCCTTTGGCGATGGTGATAATATCGGCCTCCAGCCCATAGTGATCAGAGCCAAACATGGTGCCCAGACGGCCAAAGCCGGTGACCACCTCGTCGGCGACCAGCAGGATGTCGTGCTTTTTCAGAACGGCCTGAATTGCGGCCCAATAGCCTGCGGGGGGCGGAACAATGCCACCGGTGCCCAGGACCGGTTCGCCAATAAAGGCGGCGATGGTGTCGGCGCCTTCGCGCTCAATCATGGCTTCCAGCTCCGCGACGCAATGGGCGACAAATTGTTCTTCGCTTTGGGTCTGATCTTTGCGGCGGAAATAATAGGGCGCTTCGGTGTGCAGCACCTGGGCCAGCGGCAGATCGAATTTCTTGTGGAACAGCTCAAGCCCGGTAAGCGAGCCGGTGACCAGCCCCGAGCCGTGATAGCCGCGCCAGCGCGAGATGATCTTTTTCTTTTCGGGGCGGCCCAGGATGTTGTTGTAGTACCAGATCAGTTTGACGTTGGTTTCATTGGCGTCCGAGCCGCCGAGACCAAAATAGACCTTGGACATATTGGCCGGTGCACGGTCCAGGATCATCTTGGATAGGGTGATTGAGGCCTCGGTGCCATGGCCCACATAGGAGTGGTAATAGGCGAGCTCTTTGGCCTGGGCGGCAATGGCTTCGGCAATTTCGGGGCGGCCATAGCCGACATTGACACAGTAAAGCCCGGCAAAGGCATCCAGAAGCCGGTTGCCATCGCGGTCTTCGATATGGACGCCGTTGGCGGTTTTGATCACCCGCGAGGGGCTTTCACCACGGGCGTGTTGTGCCAGATGGGTGGAGGGGTGAAAGAAGTTGTCGCGGTCCCAGCTGTCTAATTGATCGTTCTTCAGCATCATATCTTCCCGTATCTGTCGCGTAGAATTTACGCATTTGTGTACAACGACAAATGAATCACTTGCCTTTGGGGTGAAACTTGGCAGTAATCGGGAAGAAACTCCATGATGTTTTTACTGTTGTACACATCACAACTCCTTATACCTCAGGAAGGATACCTCATTGGCCCCAGGAAATGCCCCGTTCAGCCGCGCTGAATACGATCGCCGCATCGCCAAGACCCGTGCGGCCATGCACCAGGCCGGGATCGAGTTGCTGTTTGTGACTGACCCGTCAAACCAGGCCTGGCTGACCGGCTATGATGGCTGGTCATTCTATGTGCATCAGGGGGTGCTCTTGGGGCTCGAAGGGGAGCCGATCTGGTGGGGGCGGCATATGGACAGTATCGGGGCAGGGCGCACCTGCTGGATGTCCGCTGAGCATATCCACGGTTACGGCGACCACTATGTGCAATCGACCGAGCGCCACCCGATGCAGGATCTGGCAGGCCATATTCGCGCGCTTGGCTTTGAGGGCGCGCGCATTGGTGTCGAGATGGAGAATTACTACTACTCCGCCAAGGCCCATGCCGTGCTGGTGGCCGAGCTGCCGCAGGCGCAGATGCTGGATGCCACCGCTCTGGTCAACTGGCAGCGGCTGGTGAAATCCGAGGATGAGATTGCCTTTGTGCGCAATGCCGCCCGGATCACCGAAAAGGTCATGCAGGTCGCGATTGAGCGGGCTGAACCGGGGCTGCGCAAAAACGATCTGGTGGCGGATATCTATCATGCCGGGATCACCGGGGTGGATGATCTCTGGGGCGACTACCCGGCCATTGTCCCGCTGACGCCCTCGGGGCTGGATGCAACGGCGGCGCATCTCACTTGGAATGGGGCGCCGATGCGCGAGGGAGAGGCGACCTTTTTTGAACTTTCTGGCTGCTACCGCCGCTATCATGCGCCGCTGTGCCGGACGGTCTATCTGGGCAAACCGCCAGAAGAGGTGCTGCGGGCCGAGGCGGCGCAGCTGGAGGGCATCGAGGCCGGGTTGCAGGCGGCGCGGGCGGGCAATCGCACCTGTGACATCGCCAATGCCTTTATTGATGTCCTGAAAAGCCATGGCATCCACCGCGAGGGGCGCTGCGGCTATCCCATCGGGCTCAGCTACCCACCAGACTGGGGGGAGCGCAGTGCTTCGATCCGCAGCGAGGACACAACTGTACTGGAACCGGGCATGGTCTTTCACTTTATGCCGGCTCTCTGGATGGACACCTGGGGATTAGAGACCACCGAGACCATTTTGATCACCAAAGATGGCGCGGCAGAGACGCTGTGTGATGTTGAGCGCAAGCTCTTCGTCAAGGGGTGAGGCCGGTGGAATTGCGGGATCGCACCTGCGAGATCCTGGGTGATCTGATTGCCTTTCCCACCCTGTCCAGCGACAGCAATCAGGCGCTGATTGCCTATACGGCAGGGCTGCTGGAGGACTGCGGCGCCAAGGTTGATATCACCTCCTCCCCCTGTGGCAGGAAGGCCAATCTCTTTGCCACCTTGGGGCCAGAGGTGGACGGCGGCATTTTGCTGTCGGGCCATAGCGATGTGGTGCCGGTGACGGATCAGGACTGGAGCAGCGATCCCTTTGTCATGGCACAGCGGGAGGGGCGGCTATATGGTCGTGGCGCCTGCGATATGAAAGGTTTTATCGCCGCCACCCTGGCCCTGGCACCGTCCTACGCGGCGCAGGTCAGCGCGCGGCCGATACATTTTGCCTTTACCTATGACGAAGAGGTTGGCTGTTTTGGCGCCCAGCATCTGGCAGCAGATCTGCAGGGCCGCGGGCTGACGCCGGGGGTGGCCATCATCGGTGAGCCCACAGAAATGCGGGTGATCGAGGGCCACAAGGGCTGTTATGAATACAGCACCCATTTTCATGGGCTCGAAGGGCATGGCTCGGCCCCGGATCTGGGTATCAATGCGGTGGAATATGCGGTGCGCTATGTGGCGGAGCTTTTGCAGCTCAAGCAGCGCCTGCGCGGCATGGCCCCTGCGGCCAGCCGGTTTGACCCGCCCTGGACCACAGTCAATGTGGGGGCGCTGCAGGGCGGAGTCGCCCATAATGTCATCGCCTCAAAGGCGCAGGTGGATTGGGAAATGCGCCCGGTCTGCGCCAGCGATGCTGATTTTGTAAAAACCGCCCTGCGCCAGCTCTGCGAAAATGAGCTGCTGCCGGAAATGCGCCAGATCTTTCCCGAGGCGGATATCACCCTGGAGACCATCGGTGAGGTCGCCGGGTTGGTGCCTATGGAGCAGAACGAGGCCCGCCGCATTATGGCAGAGCTGACAGGAGCCAACGGGGCTGATCTGGTTGCCTTTGGCACCGAAGCGGGTATTTTTCAGGCACTTGGCATGGATGTGGTGGTCTGTGGTCCGGGCTCCATCGCTCAGGCGCATAAGGCGGATGAGTATCTGGCCCTGGATCAATTGGATCAGTGCCTCACTGTTTTGCAGCGATTGAGGGGATATCTTTAGGTGAGCGATACACTGTCACCACAAGAGGCTTTGGAGGATGCAGGTCTTTCGGTGCGGGACCGTCATGCCTTGATGCATCACGAGATCCGTCAGCGGATCTGCCTGCTGGACTACCTGCCGGGAATGCGCCTCTCCGAGGCAGCCCTGGCGGAGGAGTTTGGCACCAGCCGCACGCCGATCCGCCGGGTTCTGGCCCGGCTGGAGGACGAGGGCCTGGTGCAGTCTGTTCATGGTGTGGGCACCGTAGTCACGGATGCCGACCTGACCGAGCTTGAGCAGGTCTATCGCCTGCGGGTTGAGCTGATCGCCCTGACCGCGCGGCTGGATCCGGTGCTGCCGGATGCGGATTTTATCGCCGCGTTTGATCAGCTGGTGCAGCGCGGCGCGGATATCGTCGTGAGTGGTACAGCCCGGGCCTTTACGCAGTTTGACATAGATGTGTTTCAGGTGCTGCTGCACCTGACCGCCAACCTGCCCCTGCGACAGACCCTTGAACGGTTCTATTTCCAGACCAAGCGGCTATGGCTGCGGGCGGCGGAAGAGGCCCAGCTGGATCTGGAAGAAGAGTTCCGCATCTTCCAGCATGAGCTGGAGGCCATTCAGCTGGCCCTGCGCGCCGGTGATGTCGAGGCCGTTGCGCATATCCAGCGGGCGCATATCTCGATGAGCCTCAAACGGCTTCAGCTCAAGAGCCGTTAGGGCGCCTTTGACGGGCCAGTCCCGCCAGCTGTTCTCGCAAGCCAGCCCAATCCCCATCAGGGAAACGGCCAGGCGCCAATCACTGCTTCGTGCAGCGGCAACAGCGCGGCCCAGCACAGAAGCCCCAGCAGGCAGCGCGGTGCCAAAGCGCCGAGGTTCTGGCGCCACCAGTGGCGGCGTATCAAGGGTCTGAATGACAGCCAGGAGGTCAGCGCAAAAAACGTCTCTGCGTGCTCTCCCATCAGGCGCGCGGATTTCCTGTCAAAACCCCACATGGCAATAAGCGGGAAACTGGCAAATGTGCCAAACAGAATGACATGGGCCAGCTCGCCATTGACCACCAGATGCGCGCCAGCCCAGATCAGCAGAGCCAGCAGCAAGGGGTGGCGGCTCACAGCGGCAATGCCGGGATTCGAGGGGTCAAATTCCGCCCCCTGTTTGGAGCCCAAAGTATTGGGGCAGCGCAGGCCCAAGCCACAAAAGACCAGCACAAAGACCAGCGGCATGGCCAGATTGGGGATCCAGCGCATCCAGGGGTACTGTGGCCAAATCTCGACCCGCGGTGCCGCGCCAACGGCGACGATCACCCAGGCAAACAGGACCAGCGACAGCGCGCCATAGAGCGAGAAATAGATCTGCCGCCCCAGCTTGGCGATCAGCCTGTCGCGCAGGCTACCAATGCGGGGGATGATGTGGCTGCTCAGGAAAGCAGCAAGGGAAAGCGCAAAGTTCAGCCAATCATTCATTTTAATCAAACTCCCTCTAGGTGCTGGATCAGCAATCTGGGCCGCGTCATGTTGATAGATCATAGCTTGGGTTTAGAAAACACCCGGACAGGGGACAAACTGCGTAAATCAGTGGAGGACTTTGTGCGGAGTGTGGTGCCGGCCTGGCTGTGCATCCGCTGGGAATCGGTGCGGTTGGAGACAGGGCCATGGCTGGGCTGATATGTGTATCGCTTGGCCCTGCGGCCCGCGCCCTGGTTGCCGGACGGGTTTTGAGCTTATATTTTGTGCGCCTGGTGCTGGCGACCCCGGCGCGCTTTGCGGGAAATGTCCTGCCCCTGGCCGGGTGTGACCACCCCCATCCGTCTGGCGTTCTTTGGGATGTGTCATTTGCCCTGTTGTCACGGCGGCGTTTGTCCTGGCCGCGGCATGAACACGCGGCGTTGCAGCGATCAGATCCAGCGGTGAAAACTGTTTCAATCCCTTATCAGGACACAATAATAGCGCTGGGCAGGAGCAGGGGAAATGGTTTCCAGGGGTCATGTTCCTGTACGTGTTTCTGCGCGCGACCTGGCCGCATAGCGGGGAGAGGTTTTGCTGTCTCTCTGATTTGGAGGGTGCTTTTCAAACTCTCATAGGTCGGACCATTATAGGTGTAGATTAGTTGGCCCCGGGACTTTCGACAGGCGTGAATTCCGGGTTGGTGTTTTAGGGTTCAATATTTTAACCTTGAAACAATCGACATTTGCCGCTTACAGTTTTCAACAAGACCTGCCCTGCGACATCTTGGGGCTGCCCGGTTTTCGTCAGGCCCCAGCTTTGAGGGCACCGGATTGGGCAAGAATAACTGGCGCCCCTCACCTGATGTGGGGATAGTAACGTCATGGCACCTGCGACCAACGCAGGGCAAGCACACTAAAGTACTATGGGAGAATGTGAATAATGAGAATCCTGAAATCACTTGCGATGGCAACGGCTGTGTCGACCCTGGCGCTTTCGGCGCAGGCCGATACCAAAATTGGCATGATCACAACCCTGTCCGGCGGTGGCGCTGGGCTGGGCGTTGACGTGCGCGATGGCTTTATGCTGGCCATTGAGGCCGCAGGGCGCGACGATGTTGAGGTGGTGATCGAGGACGATCAGCGCAAACCCGAAAGCGCCGTGCAGATTGCCGACCGCATGATCCAGTCCGAAAAGGTCGATATCATGACCGGGATCATCTGGTCGAACCTGGCCATGGCGGTGGTGCCTGCGGCAACCGCACAGGGGGTGTTCTACCTTTCTCCGAATGCCGGTCCTTCGGCGCTGGCGGGTAAGCGCTGCCACAAGAACTATTTCAACGTCGCCTGGCAGAATGACAACCTGCACGAAGCTGCCGGTGCCTATGCCAATGATGCGGGCCTGAAAAACAGCTTTGTTCTGGCGCCGAACTATCCGGCGGGCAAGGATGCGCTGACCGGCTACAAGCGCATGTATGGCGGGGAACTGGCGGGTGAAATCTACACCAAGCTGGGCCAGACCGACTATGCCGCCGAGATCGCGCAGATCCGGGCCTCAGGTGCGGACTCGGTCTATTTCTTCCTGCCCGGTGGCATGGGGATTTCCTTCCTCAAGCAATATGCCGACAGCGGCGTCGACCTGCCAGTTGTCGGCCCGGCCTTCAGCTTTGATCAGGGTATCCTGCAGGCGGTGGGCGCCGCGGCGCTGGGCATCAAGAACACCTCGCAGTGGAACAAGGATATCGACAATGCGGCCAATGTGGCCTTTGTTGCGGATTTCCAGGCCAAATACGGCCGTCTGCCGTCGCTCTATGCAAGCCAGGGTTTTGACACCGCCAACCTGATCCTCAGCGCGCTGGACAAGGCCGATGTCAAAGATCAGGACGCCTTCCGCGCGGCCCTGGAAGCTGCTGAGTTTGACTCGGTGCGTGGTGATTTCAAATTTGGCAACAACCACCACCCGGTGCAAAACATCTATGTGCGCGAAGTGATCCAGGAAGGCGATGTCTTTACCAACAAGATCATCGCCACCGGCCTGACCGATCACGCGGACGCCTACGCATCCGAGTGCAATATGTAAACGACCTTGAAAGGTGGGGCCGCGCGCTGTCGTGGCCCCGACCCAAGGAAAGAAATCCCCTCATGTCTCTTATTCTCATTCTTGAGCAGGTCCTGAACGGTTTGCAGTTCGGGGTCATGCTCTTCCTGATGGCTGCTGGTCTGACGCTGGTCTTTGGTGTCATGGGGTTGATCAACCTCGCCCATGGTGCGCTGTATATGGTGGGAGCCTTTGCCGCCGCCGCTGTGGCAGGCTGGACCGGCTCCTTTGTGCTGGCGCTGATGGCCAGTCTTGCCGCTGCCGCTGCTGCTGGTGCGCTGGTGGAGGTCACGGTCATCCGTCGCCTGTATGATCGCGACCATCTGGATCAGGTTTTGGCGACCTTTGCGCTGATCCTGATCTTTTCTGAGGGCACCCGCTGGCTGTTTGGCTCCTTTCCGCTGTTTCTGGATGTGCCGAGCTATCTGTCTGGCCCGGTGATGCTGCCGGGGGGAATTCAATATCCGCTCTACCGTCTGGCGATCATCGTCATTGGTCTGGTGGTCGGTGCTGGCTTGTTCTGGCTGATTGCGCGGACCCGCATCGGCGTGCAAATCCGCGCTGGCGAGGCCGACCGCGAGATGATTGCGGCACTGGGCGTTGATATCTCCAAACTCTACACGCTGGTCTTTGCGCTGGGCGCCGCGCTTGCTGGTCTGGCGGGGGCGCTGGTTGGCGCAATCCAGTCGGTGCAGGTTGGCATGGGGGAGCCGGTGCTGATCCTGGCCTTTGTGGTCATTGTCATCGGCGGTATCGGCTCGATCAAGGGGGCGCTGGTTGGCGCGCTTTTGGTGGGGCTGACGGATACCCTGGGCGGCGTGTTCCTGCCACGGCTGTTTGCGCTGTTGATGGAGCCTGCTGCGGCTGCCTCGTTGGGGGCCTCTTTGGCCTCTATGTTGATCTATATCCTGATGGCGGCTGTGCTTTTGGTGCGCCCATCCGGCCTATTCGGGGGGAGCGCATAAGATGGGGCGCGAGAGACTGTTTAATGCAGCGATGCTGCTGGCGCTGCTGGCGGTGCCGCTGATGGCCTGGCAAATGGACGACCCCTTTGTCATCACCCTGGCAACCAAGGTTGCCATCCTGGCGCTGGCGGGCGTCGGGTTGAACATCGCCCTGGGGCTGGGCGGCCTGGTCAGCCTTGGCCACGCGGCGTTTTTTGGCATCGGCGGCTATGCCATGGGCATTCTGGCCTCGCATGCGCAGAATTATGAGCCGCTGTTTACCTGGCCGTTTTTGTTTGAGGGCAGCAATCAGATGCCGCTGATCTGGCTGGTGGCCGTGCTGGCAAGCGCCGCCGCGGCGCTGGTGATCGGGGCGCTGTCGCTGCGCACCTCGGGGGTCTATTTCATCATGATCACCTTGGCCTTTGGCCAGATGTTGTATTATTTCGCCATCAGCTGGTCTGCCTATGGCGGCGAGGATGGCCTGTCGATCTGGGTCCGCAACGAGATGCCGGGGCTGAATACGCTTGACCCGATCCAGTTCTTTGCTGTTGCCTTTGGGCTCCTCTATCTGACGCTGTGGATCTCTGCGCGGTTGGCGCAATCTGGCTTTGGTCTGGCGCTCTCTGCCGCCCGTCAATCAGAGGACCGGGTGCAAACTGTTGGCCTGGCGCCGTTCAAACTGCGGCTCATGGCCTTTGTGATCTCGGGCGCGATCACCGGATTGGCCGGGGCGCTGTTTGCTGATCTCAACCGGTTTGTCAGCCCGACGATGCTGAGCTGGCACACCAGCGGTGAGATCATGATCTTTGTCATTCTTGGCGGGGTGGGGCGGCTTTACGGACCCGTTGTGGGCGCGGCGGTCTATATCCTGCTCGAACATCTTCTTGGTGGGATCAGCGAATATTGGCAGATCTTCCTGGGGCTGCTGCTGTTGGGCATGGTGCTGTTTGCGCGCGGTGGGTTGATTGGTGCCCTGCTGGGCCGGGAGGTGGCGCATGACTGATCCGGTTCTGCAGGTCCACAACCTGTGCAAAAGCTTTGGCGCGCTGAAAGCCAGCAATGATGTCTCACTGGATCTGCGCCCGGGAGAAATCCACGCGCTGATCGGCCCCAACGGGGCTGGGAAATCGACCCTGATCAAACAGATTTCGGGCGGGCTGCACCCAGATTCCGGACGTATCGAGGTGCTGGGGCGGGATGTCACCGCGCTGGATACCGTTGCACGGGCGCGGATGGGGCTGGGGCGGACTTTCCAGATTTCCTCGTTGGCGATGGAATTCTCGGTGCTGCAAAACGCGGTTCTTGGCGCGCTTGGCGCGCGCCGCGCCCGCGGCGGTCGGCTGGGTCTGTTTCGCAATGTAATGAAGGACGCGGCTTTGCTGGCCACCGCGCAGGAGGCCCTGTCGCGGGTCGGGTTGGCGCAGGCCGGGCAGCAACGTACCGCTGATCTGTCCCATGGCCAGCGCCGCCAGCTGGAGGTGGCGGTGGCGCTGACTCTAAAACCACGTTTGTTCCTGATGGATGAACCCATGGCAGGACTTGGCGCCAGCGGGTCAAAAGATCTCACCACCTTTCTGGACAGTCTGCGCCAGGAGGCTCCGATCCTGCTGGTAGAGCACGATATGGACGCGGTTTTTGCCCTGGCTGACCGGATCTCGGTTCTGGTCTATGGCACCGTGATCGCCACCGGGACCGCCGATGAGATCCGCAACAACCCAGAGGTGCGCCGGGCCTATCTGGGGGAGGAGGAGCTGACATGAGCCTGTTGAAAGTTCTGGGGCTGACGGCCTCATATGGTCCGTCGCAGGCCTTGTTTGGTGTTGATCTGTCGATTGGTGAGGGCGAGGTTCTGGCGCTGATGGGGCGCAATGGCATGGGCAAAAGCACCACGATCAAGGTGATCTGCGGCATGCTGGCGGCCGCGACCGGGGAGCTGCAGTTTGCCGGGGCCGATCTGCGCCAGATGAAATCACATCGCATTGCCCGGCTCGGGGTTGGCCTGGTGCCCGAGGGGCGCCGCTGCTTTGCGCCCTTGACGGTGGAGGAAAACCTGAGTGCTGCGGCGCGTCCGGGGGATTGGGATTTTGACCGGGTGGCCGCGCTGTTTCCACGTCTGGCAGAGCGGCGCGATCAAAAGGCGGCCTCGCTGTCGGGGGGCGAGCAACAGATGCTGGCCATCGGGCGCGCCCTGATGACCAACCCGCGCCTGTTGATCCTGGACGAGGCCACCGAGGGTCTGGCCCCGGTGGTGCGACAAGAGATCTGGGCGGCGATTGCACAGCTGAAATCGCAGACCGGGATGTCGATTCTGGTGGTGGATAAGACCCTGAAAGAGCTGGCCCAGGTGGCGGACACCGCAGTGATCCTGAACAAGGGCGAAACGGTTTGGTCGGGCAGCATGGCAGAGCTGACGCCCGAGCTGACGGATCGTTTCCTCGGCGTCTGACACCTCCACAGACGGATCAGAACGGCCGTGGGGCATAGGCTCCCACGGCCGTTATTCTGTTTTGTGCTGGGCCTAAGGCGCGCCGTTGTGTGGATGAAAAAGCCCCCACCGCAGCGGGCTGCCTTGCGCCAGTTTCCACAGCACCAGCACGGTGAGAAGGCAGAGCATCACCTCGGCCAGGGGCCCGGCATACCAGACGCCGATCTCGCCAAACTGCAGCGGCAGCAAAAAGGTGAGTGGGATGGCAAAGGCATAGGTCTTGCTGAGCCCCAGGATGGCGGCTCTGGTGGCAGAGCCGATGGCCTGAAAATAGCTGGCCATCATCATCAGCGGCCCCATCAGGAAGAAAACACAGGTCATCACCGGCAGGATGCGGGCCACCTCGGCAATCACGGCCCGGTCTTCGACAAAGGCACCGGCGATCTGCGCCGGCAAATTCATCACCACCACCTGGACCAGGGTGCAATAGACAAAGGCGGCGACCAGCGCGATCTGCAGGCTGGCATCAGAGCGGTGCCACAGCTCTGCGCCATAGTTGTTGCCGGTGATGGTCTGCATCGCAAAGGACAGGCCCAAAAGCGGCAGGAAGGCAAAGGTGATAACGCGGGTGATGATGCCATAGGCCGATACCGTGTCTGGATAGTTGGCGCCGCCAAACCACTGCAGCGCCGTGATGATCGCCGCAGACCCCAGCGCGAGCCCCAGAAAGTTGAGACTTTGCGGTGCCCCCAGCGCCAGAATTCGCCCCCAGTGGCGCAGCATGGAATTGCGCAGCAGCACTGCCGGGCGCAGCTCGGTTGGGCCGATGAGGCGGAAACACAGGATGATGGCAAAGGCCAGCGCCTGCGCCGCCGCCGTGCCATAGGCCGACCCGGCCACGCCCATATCAAGCAGGGCAATCAGCACATAGTTGAAGCCGATATTGGCGATCGAGACCAGCAGGCTCATCAGTGCCATAAAACCAACCCGCCCCTCGTTGCGCAGCGCGTCCGAATTGACCGAGAGCACAAACAGCAGGGGCGAGAAAAACACGGTGATTTGCAGGTAAATCAGCCCCATCTGGGCCAAGTGTTCTGCCCCCCCTGCAACCAGCAGCGCCATGGGGCGGCCGAGAAAGAAGAACAGAGTAATTAGCCCCAGCCCAAGGCCAAGCGCCAGCCCATGCGCGCCGGCAAATATGCCGCGCGCGCGGGTAAGGTCTTGCGCCCCAAAGGCCCGCGCCAGCAGGCTGGACATGCCGTTTGAGACCAGCGTCGAAAGCGCCACAATCAGCATGTAGATTGGAAACATCAAGGTGACGGCAGCCAGCGCATCCGGCCCGACATAGATGCCCAGAAACAGCGCATCGGTCACCGACAGCAGGCCATTCATGCCCATCACCAGAATGATCGGCAGCGCAGTTTTGACATAGATGGCCGCCAATGGGCCATTGGTGAAGGTATTGGTGGGGGTGTCAGTCATATCCCATATCTCTCAAGTCAATCGCCTAGGTGAAGATGGGTCCCGCGTTGCCATCCGCGCGATTGGCGGAAAGAGATCGTCATTGGACGTTGTAGAGCTTTACCAAGACAAAGCGTCAGCGGGAGGCAGGCGTCTACGGCCTGCCTCTTAGCTAGGCTGCATTTGCTGAGGGGTCAAGCCCCGGGGCTATGACGCCGCCGTACTGAGGTCGGGCGACCGGGCAGCGACAGCTTGGCATCACCACGGGGGCTGCGGGCGATTACCTTGCCCTTTGCCACCACCGCCAGACGGGCGGGGCGCAAACGGACGGCCTCGGTGGGATTGGCGGCGTCCAGCACCACCAAAGAGGCCTGCGCGCCGCGCTTGAGCCCGTAGTCCTGCGCACCGGTGATCTGGGCGTTGGTCTCGGTCACCATGGTGAAACAGCGGGCCATTTCATCCGGGTGGGTCATCTGCGCCACATGTAGCCCCATAAAGGCCACGTCCAGCATGTCGCCGGTGCCCAGAGAGTACCAGGGATCGCGCACGCAGTCCTGCCCCCAACCAACCGGGATGCCAAGCGCCTGCATTTCCTTCACCCGTGTCAATCCACGCCGTTTGGGATAGCTGTCATGGCGGCCCTGCAAAACGATGTTGATCAGCGGGTTGGGGATGGCAGAGATCCCGGCCTCGGCGATCAGCGGCAGCAGTTTGGAGACGTAGTAATTGTCCATCGAATGCATCGAGGTCAGATGTGACCCGGCAACCCGTCCTTGCAGTCCCAGCCGCTGAGCCTCATAGGCGAGGGTCTCGATATGGCGCGACAGGGGATCATCGCTCTCGTCGCAGTGTATATCCACCATCAGGCCACGCTGGGCAGCGATCTCGCATAGATCGCGTAGCGAAGCGGCACCATCGGCCATGGTGCGCTCAAAATGCGGGATGCCACCGACAACCTCGACGCCCATATCCAGTGCGCGCAGCAGGTTTTCCCGCCCCGTGGGGCTGCGGTATAACCCGTCTTGTGGGAAGGCGACCAATTGCAGGTCGATGTAGTCTTTCACCTTATCGCGCACCTCCAGCATGGCGGTGACGGTGTTGAGGTGATCCGGCGTGGTGTCTACATGGCTGCGGATGGTCAACAGGCCGAGGCTGGCAGCCCAGTCACAATAGGTCAGGGCCCGCTCGACCATCTCGTCAACCGATGTCTGATCGCGCAGCTCTCCCCACAGCGAGATGCCTTCCAGCAGGGTGCCAGAGGCATTCACCCGTGGCAGCCCATAAGACAGCGTTGCATCCAGATGGAAATGTGGATCGACAAAGGGCGGCGCCACCAGATCGCCCGTCGCGTCGATCACCTCTTGCGCCTGCGCCTCGATCTTTGGCTCGATGGCGGCAATCCGGTCGCCTGTGATGGCAATATCGCGCTGGGCGCCGTCGGGCAGGGTGCCACCCTTGATCAGCAGGTCAAACATCATCTCTCTCCCTTGTTGAAGGGCACCATCAGCGCCGCTGGGATCTCGGCGCGGCGTGACATCACCACCAGGGCCAGAATGGACAGGAAATAGGGCAACATCAAAAAGACCTGATAGGGGACCACGGCGCCAATGCCGGTCTGTTGCAGGCGGATTTGCAGCGCATCAAAGGCGGCAAACAGAATGGCGCCCATCACCGCCTTGCCGGGTTTCCAGGCGCCAAAGACCACCAGTGCAATACAGATCCAGCCGCGCCCGTTCACCATATCGAAAAAGAAGCTGTCAAAGGCCGAAAGGGTCAAAAACGCACCGCCCACAGCCATAAAGCCAGAGCCAACAATCACCGCCCCCATGCGGATTGCGGTCACCGACAGGCCCTGTGCGGCCACGGCAGCGGGGTTCTCTCCGGCGGCGCGCACTGCCAGCCCCAGCGGGGTACGGTAGAGCACCAGCGCCGTCAGCGCCGCAAGGATAAACCCGGCATAGGTCAGCGGCGTTTGCGAAAACAGCGCCGGGCCAACCAGCGGCAGATCCGACAGCAGTGGAATTTCATAGGGTTGAAAGGCGGTGATTTTGGGCGGCGATGACACCTCGGGCAGCACCACGCGATAGGTGTAGAAGGTCAGCGAGGTCGCCAGCAGTGTCAGGCCAATGCCCACCACATGTTGCGAGAGCCCAAAGGGCACGCTGAGGATGGAATGCACCAGCCCCAGCATCATGCCGGTGAGCATCGCCACCGCCACACCGCCCCACAGCGGCAGGCCCGCCCAGACCGCAATCCAGCCGGCAAAGGCGCCGGCCACCATGATGCCCTCAATGCCAAGGTTCAGCACCCCGGCGCGCTCGCAGATCAGCTCGCCCAGGGTGGCAAAGATTAGCGGCGAGGCAATGCGGATGGCGGCGGCCCAGAAACTGGCAGAGAGCAGAATATCGAACAGATCCATATCAGTCTCTCCGCACACGGAATTTGGTCAGCAGGATCGCCAGCACCATGAACAACAGGGCCGAGGCCAGCATGATATCGGCAATATAGCTGGGTACGCCAACGGCGCGGCTCATGCTGTCGGCGCCCACGAAAATGGCAGCGACAAACAGCGCCGCCACCACCACACCCAGGGGATGCAGCAGCGCCAGCATGGCAACCACGATGCCGGTATAGCCAAAGCCGGGCGACAGATCGAGCGTCAGCGCGCCTTTCAGGCCCGAGACCTCGGAGAAACCCGCAAGCCCCGCCAGGCCGCCAGACAGCAGCGCAGTTTTCAGGATGACGCGGGTGACGGGAATGCCGGCAAACCCCGCGGCCTCGGCATTTTGGCCCACCGCGCGCATCTCATATCCCAGCGTGGTGCGGGTGTTGATCACCCAGACCACCAAGGCGGCGGCCAGCGCCAGGGCAAAGCCCCAATGTAGCCGCAAGCCGTCGACGATACGCGGCAGCCGGGCCTCTGGTGTCAGGCGGGCGGATTTCGGCCAGCCCATGCCCATGGGATCCTTCAGCGGCCCTTCGAGCAGGTAGGAAACAAACAGCAGGAAGATGAAGTTGAACAACAGGGTTGTCACCACCTCATCGACGCCCAGCCGGGTTTTCAGCAAGGCAGGCCCCAGCAGCAGCAAGGCGCCCGCCAGCATGGCGGCCAGAGCGCAGAGCGGCAGCATCAGATAGCTGGGCAGCCCCAGCGCACCGGTGCCAAGGATCACGGTCAGCACCGCCCCGGCATATAGCTGCGCCTCGGCACCGATGTTCCACAGTTTGGCGCGAAAGGCGACGGCAATGGCCAGCCCGGTAAAGATCAGCGGCGTGGCGCTGTTGAGGGTCTCCAGCAGGGCAAATTTCGAGCCAAAGGCGCCTTTCAGGATCAGGCCAAAGACCGCAAAGGGATTGCCCCCGGCCACCAGGGCCAACAGCGCGGCGACCAGAAAGGTCGCGGCAATGGCCAGCGCAGGCGGCACAATCCGCCGCGCCGGGCTGGGGGAGGCAATAGGTTCAAGCCGCATCAGGGGCCTCCGTGTCAAACCCATGGCCGGCCATCCAGGCGCCCAGCTCTTCGGGGCGCTTGGTGCCACGGGCAAAACCTGGGCTAAGCCGCCCTTCAGAAATCACGTGAATCACATCGGAAAGCTGCATGATTTCATCCAGATCCTCCGAGATGAGCAAGACAGCCGCGCCGCGATCACGGGCCTTGGCCAGTTCGCCATGCACATAGTTCACCGCGCCAATATCCAGGCCGCGCACTGGCTGGTTGGCCAGAATGATCTGGGGGGCTTCTTCCAGCACGCGCCCCAGGATCAGCTTTTGCATATTGCCGCCCGACAGCAGGCGAATGCGAATGTCGGGGCCGGGGCAGCGCACATCATAGGTTTTGATCAGATCCTTGGTAAAGGCGCGGGCGGCAGCCCAGTTCATCCAGCCACGACGGCTGAACCGGCTGGCATAGGTTTCCAGAATGGCGTTCTCGGTGAGGTCAAAATCGGCGATGGTGCCGGTTTTGTGCCGGTCTTCGGGGATGCGGGCGATGCCATTTGCGATGGCGGTGCGGGGGGACCAGTTTTTCACCAGCTTCCCCGCCAGTTGCATGTCGCCACGCGCCGGGCTGATCAAGCCAGAGAGCAGATCAGACAGCGCCGCCTGCCCATTGCCGGAAACACCGGCAAGCCCGGTGATCTGCCCCGCCGCTAGGTCGAGGGTGAGCGATTTCAGCCCCGGTGCCGCGCCGTGATCCGGGGTGCAGACCCGGCGCAGGGACAACAGGGGCGCGCCGGGTGCGCGGTTTTCAATGCTGGGCGCGGTGACTTCCGCCCCCACCATCAGCGCCGCCAGTTCTTCGCGGTTGGTGGCATCGGTGGCGCGTTCCGCTACCAACCTGCCATGCCGCAGCACAACAACACGGTGCGAGATCGCCATGACCTCGTGCAGCTTGTGACTGATGAAGATCACCGACAGGCCGGTGGAAATCGCCTCGCGTAGGGTGGCAAACAGCGCCTCGGCCTCTTGCGGGGTCAGTACCGCGGTGGGCTCGTCCAGGATCAGGATTTTGGCGTCGCGGTACAGTGCCTTGAGGATCTCGACCCGCTGGCGTTCGCCCACCGTCAGGCGGCCAACCTTGGCATTTTGGTCCACTTTCAGATGAAACTGTTGCGACAGGGCGCGAATGCGGGATTTGACCTGTCGGGGTTTCAGCGACAGCCCAGCGAGGTGATCAACGCCCAGAACGATATTTTCCCAGACCGTCAGGTTATCGGCCAGGGTGAAATGCTGATGCACCATGCCGACGCCCGCATCCAGTGCCGCACGGGGCGCACCAGGGGGCAGCGGCTGGCCAAACAGCTCAACCGATCCGGCGTCGGCGGTATATTGGCCAAACAGGATATTCATCAGCGTGGTCTTGCCCGCGCCATTTTCGCCCAAAAGCGCGATGACTTCACCGCGATGCAAATCAAAGCTCACCTCTTCATTGGCCGTGACCGGACCAAATCGTTTGGTAATGCCTTGAAGGCGCAGGACAACCTGCGCCTTTGTTACTGTGGTCATGCGATCAGGCCCAGATCAAGAAGACTTGGGCTCTTCGTCGTTGATGGCAACAGTATAGGAGCCATCCTTGATCGCCGCAGTGCGGGTGGCAATGAGATCAAGTGCTGCCTGCGGGATCTTGCCTTCAAAGGTGCCATAGGGCGCCAGGGAACAGCCGCCTTTGGCCATAAAGGAATAGATGCCGTAGTCTTTGGCGGTGAAGCTGCCGGCCTGCACAGCGGCAATGGCGGCGTCCAGGGTGGGCTCAAAATGCCAGATCGCCGAGGCCACGACCGTGTCCGGGTAGTCAGACTGAGTGTCGATCACGTTGCCAATGGCCAGGAGGCCTTTTTCCTTGGCCGCATCCGAGACGCCAAAGCGTTCAGCATAAAGCACATCGGCGCCATTTTCAGCCATGGCAAAGGCGGTTTCCTTGGCCTTGGGGGGATCAAACCAGGAGCCGATAAAGGAGACCTGGAACTTCATCTCCGGGTTCATTTCCTGGGCGCCGGCCATGAAGGCATGCATCAGGCGGTTCACTTCCGGGATCGGAAAGCCCCCAACCATGCCGATATTGCCGGATTTGGACATTGCCCCGGCGATGATACCCGACAGGTAGGCGGCATCCTGAATGTAGTTGTCAAAGACCGACAGGTTGGGCACGGCGGCGTCTTCTTTGAAGGAGGAGCCCATCAGGAAGGCAACATCCGGGTAGTCCGCCATGACTTCACGCGCCTCGGCCTCGACGCCAAAAATCTCACCGATGATCATCTTGTAGCCGCTCTCGGCATATTCGCGCATCACGCGGGCATAGTCAGAGTTCGAGGTGTTTTCGGAATAGCTGTAGCTGATGTCGCCGCGATCCTGCGCCACCAGCGCGGCCACATGGATGCGGCTTACCCATTGCTGTTCAACCGGGACGGTATAGATGCCGGCCACTTTGATGGGCTCTGCTGCCAGGAGTTTAGCAGGGGAGAGTGCGGCACCGGCTGTGAGGGCGAGCGCTGCGCTGCTGGCTAGAAAATGACGGCGTGACGGCGCGCCCAAAGTGGATTTGGTCATTAAAATTCCCCTGTGTTGAAAGGTCGACCCTTTGCAGATCTTGTCCAAAGGGTAAAAATTTCGCGCCGTTCTGGCAAGGGCGCATTTGCAGATTCGGTAGCATCTTGGGAAGGTTGATCAATTTTTGCACATCTCTGTACCCGGTTTGGCATTTTTGGTGTTTTGCAAAAGAATTTCACGCCGATGGCACCGGTAAAAATCTCCGTGGACGCCGGGTGGAGCGCATAGGGCCGCAACAGGTTCTTCAGCCGGGGCAGGTTTTGGCGGGGTTTGGTTTAACGGTAGGAATCCCCACGGAAAAAGGCCAGACTGCGAGCGACGGAAACCACCTGGTTTACCGTTTATACTTTGTTGCCCGCTTGGGGCCATGCCAGAGCCTGTCATAAAGGTAGCCGTAATGAATCTCCGCCCTCTTCTTGTCTTGCCGCCCCTTGCCCTAGGTATTCTGGGTTTTATCTGGATGACCACGCGCCCGGACCCGCAGGTTGGCGCGCCGCCCGAGGCCGAACTGGCGGTCCGCGTTCAGCCGGTGGTGCGCCGGGCGATCATCGTCCGCGCCGAGGGGTTTGGCCGGGTTCAGGCAGAACACAGCTGGGCGGCAATTTCTGAGGTGCAGGGCCGTGTTTTGACGGTGGCTGTGGGGTTGAACACCGGCAGCATCGTCGAAGCGGGCACTGTCCTGGTTGAGATCGACCAGACCGACAACGAGCTGTTGCGGCAAAAGACACTGGCCAATATTGCAGCCGTCGAGGCCGACCTGGCCGAACTTTCCCGCGAGGAAGAGAACGCGCAACGGCTGCTTTTGGTCGAGCAACGCATCCTGGAGGTGGCCCAGGCTGAACTGGCGCGGGTGACCGCCTTGCTGGACCGCGGGGCGGGAACACAAGCCACCGTGGATACGGCAGAAAAATCCTATCTGGCGCAGCAGACCTCGGTGACCAATCTGACCAATACGCTGTCGCTTTTCCCTGCCCGGCGCGATGCGCTCCTTGCGACTCTGGCGGTGCGGCAGGCTGAATTGGCCGAGGCTGAGCGGGCATTGGAGAAATCTGTTATCACCGCACCATTCCGGGGGCGGGTGGCCAGCAAGAGCATCGAAGTTGGGCAATTTGTCAGAACGGGGGACACGCTTTTGTCCCTGGACAGTACTGCCGCCGCCGAGGTGACGGCTGAAGTTCAGCCCAGCAGTTTTGGTCCCGTTGTCTTGTCAGGCGTTCAGGATCCGTTTGTGCAAAATAGCAGTTTTGATACCAGCCAATTCACCGAAGCCCTCCGCCGGGCCGGGGTGCGCGCCCATGTGGAGCTCTCGACCCCGGACCGGTTTGAGCCCTGGGAGGCCGAAATTGTGCGCCTGCGTGGCACGATGGATGCAGCGACAGGAACCATGGGAATTGTTGTCAGAGTTGCAGATCCGCTGGTGGCGGAACAGGGGCTGCGGCGGCCGCCGCTGCATACAGGCAGCTTTGTGCGGGTTGTCTTCTCCAGCGCGCCCAAGCCGGACAGCGTTGCGATCCCCCGCCATGCGCTGCACATGAGTGATGACGGTAAGCCCTTTGTCTATCTGGCCGACCAGGAAAACCGACTGGCCATCCGTGAGGTGCTGCCAGGGCATGTCATTGGCAGCGAGGTGACCATCCAGTCTGGCTTGACCGGCGGCGAGAGCCTGGTGCTGGGCCTGCCCAGCCCGCCTGTTCCGGGTATGAAGCTGGCATTGGTGCCGGTTTTTGCTGCGGCGGAAGGCAATTGACATGATCCCTTATTTTGTGCGCCACCCGGTTGCCTCAAACCTGATCATGGCGCTGCTTTGCATTCTGGGGATTGGTGTCCTCAGCAGTCTGGAGCGCGAGACCTTCCCCGAGTTCACCGCCTCAACCGTGGCGGCCAGAGTTGTCTATGCCGGCGCCTCGGCGCGGGATGTGGACGAGGAAATCTGCACACCGCTGGAAGCGGCGCTCACCGGCACCTCCGGAATGACCGAGCTCACCTGCCTGTCGGTTGACGGTATGGCGACCGCCACCGCCGAGCTGGAGGAGGGCGGCGATCTGACGCTGTTTTTCAACGATGTCTTTTCGGCGGTCTCCAGCATCAATGATTTCCCCCTGAATGCTGAAACTCCCACGGTGGAAATTCAGGCACGCAGCGATCTGGTGGCCCTGGTGGCGGTCTCCGGGATTTCTGGCAAACAGGGGTTGATAGAATATGCCGATCAGCTGGCGGATCGTCTGCGCGGGTTGCCCGGTGTGGCTGAGATCGCGGTTTCGGGCATTACCGACCGCGAGCTGCAAGTGGTGTTTGATCAGGGCGCGCTGCACCGGTTTGGCCTGTCACCGCGCAATATCGTTGATGCGATCAAGGCCCGAAGCCTGAGCCAACCACTTGGCAGTGCCGATCTGGACGAAAACAGCCTGGTGCTGCGCTACGCAGATACCCGTCGTTCGGTTGCCGATCTCGAAGATCTGATCGTCTTGCAAAACGACTCTGGCAGCTTTGTCCGGCTCAGCGATCTGGCCGAGGTGCGGATGATGGATACCGACGACAATATCGCCTCGTATATTGATGGCGATCAGGCGGCGATCATTTCGGTGTCCAAATCCAAGAACACCGACAGTATCCGGGTGTTTGAGGCGGTGGATCAGATCCTCAGCGCCGAACGGGCGGCCAATCCCGATCCGTTTCGGATCACCGTGACCAACAACATGACCGAGCTGGTAGAGGAACGGCTGAACCTGATTTCGGAAAATATCGCCGTTGGTCTGGTTCTGGTGTTTCTGACCATGTGGCTGTTCTTTTCCCTGAACGAGGCCCTGTGGATTTCAGCGGCCCTGCCGGTTTCCTTTCTGGGAACCTTGTTTGTGATGAGCCTGCTGGGGATCACCATCAACATGATTTCCCTGGTGGCGCTGCTGATGGCGGTTGGGCTGATCATGGATGATTCCATCGTGATTGCGGAAAACATCGACAAATGGCGCACCCGTGTTGGTCCGACCGAGGCCGCGTCCCGTGGCGCGCTGGAAGTCTTGCCCGGTGTGTCGTCGTCCTTTCTGACAACCGCCTGCGTGTTTGGCCCCTTGCTGTTTGTTGCGGGCGACATGGGGCAGATCCTGCGGTTTATCCCGATGGTGCTGCTGATCACCCTGGCGATATCGCTGTTTGAGGGTTTTTTCATTCTGCCGCATCACCTGAGCCATGGGAGACTTGCAAAGCAAACAGTTCACAAGACCCGTTTGGCCGAACGGGGCCTGAACTGGATCAAAGAGCGCTGTGTCTTGCCAATTGCCGCCTGGCTGGTGTCCTGGCGCTATATGACATTGGGGTCGGTCTTTGCTGTCTTGATCCTGTCGATCAGCCTGATTGCGTCCGGTACGGTCAAGATGATCGGCTTTCCCTCCACCGAAAGCGACACCCTGACGATCCGTTTTTCGCTGACTTCCGGGATCAACCGCGCGCGCACTGTCGCGACCGTTGAGCAATTGCTGGAGGGGCTGCGCCAGGTGGATGCGGAGCTTACCCCCAAAACCCAAGGAGGCGCGCCCTTGGTGGAGCGGATCTTGGTGCGTTACGCGGTCAACAGCGAAGTCTATGACAATGGCTCCAACACCGCCACGATCACCGTCGATCTGCTCAGCAGCTCTGAACGCAATGTGAGCGCCGATGCGGTGCTTGAGGCCTGGAGATCGGCGGCGGGTCCAATCCCGGATCTGGTCCAGTCTTCATTTGCGCAGGCTGAACTGAGGCCGGGAGGCTTTGATCTGGATGTTGAACTCACCGGCTATGATCTGGAAGAGCTGGAGGCGGCCTCGACCGAGCTGCGCAATAATCTGCTGGCACGTTCTGATGTGGTTGAGGCCTTTCAGGATTTCTATGGCGGCCGACAGGAGGTGCAACTGGCGCTGAATGAATATGGCTATCTGGTTGGGCTGACGCCCCAGGCGGTCTCGGACCAGCTGCGCAGCGCCTTTCAGGGCACCGAGACGGACAGCTTCCGCTCCAACCAGTCCGATATGGCGGTGCGAGTCAAACTGGGGGACACAGTGGCCAATCTGGTTGAGCTGGAGCGCTTTCCCATCTTGGTGGCGGGCGGCAAGCTGGTGGCGCTGTCCACCGTCGCCGAGATAACCCTGTCGCAGGGCTATCCGACGATCACCCGCAAGAATGGCAAGGCGCTGGCACGAATTCGCGGAAAGATCGACACGGCCAATGTGACCTCGGCGCAGGTCTCGGCAGTGATCACCAAAGAGCTGGGCCCGGAGCTGCAAAAGCGCTTTCCCGGTGTCGAGATCGGCATTTCGGGGGCCACTGCCGAACAGGCCAAGTCGCAGGCTTCGATTATGAAACTCCTGCTGTTGGGGCTTGTGGGCGTCTTTATGGTTCTGGCCTTTCAGTTCCGGTCCTATTCGCTGCCGGTTGTGGTGATGTTGTCGATCCCCTTTGCACTGGTTGGCACCATTCTGGGCCATTGGGGAATGGGGTTGGATATGTCGATGCCCAGCCTCATCGGCTTTGCCTCGTTGGCCGGGATTGTGGTCAACAACGCGATTTTGTTCCTGACGTTTTTCCAGACCCACCTCGAGGGGGATGACTATGTCGCCGCCTCGCTGGATGCGGTGCGCGCCCGCTTCCGGCCAATCCTGCTGTCGACCTCGACCTCCATTGCGGGGCTGGTGCCAATCCTGTTTGAGACCAGCCCACAGGTGCAGACGCTGGTTCCCGTTGTGGTCTCGGTGGCCTTTGGCCTGTTGGCCTCGATGGTGTTGGTCCTGCTGGTTCTGCCGGCGCTGATTGCGGTCTATTTTGACGTGGTTGACGTGCGCAAATGGGTGGATCAATTCCAGCGCAGTGAGAATGTGTTCTGACCCAAACATAAAGGCGGCACCCGCAATGGAGGTGCCGCCTTTGGCCTTTCAGAGCCCCAGATCCGACAGGCCGGGGTGATCATCGGGGCGCCGCCCCAGCGGCCAGTGGAACTTGCGGTCGCTCTCCTTGATCGGCAGGTCATTGATGCAGGCAAAGCGGTTCTGCATCAGGCCGTTTTCAGCAAACTCCCAGTTTTCATTGCCGTAGGAGCGATACCAGTTGCCGCTGTCATCATGCCACTCATAGGCATAGCGCACGGCGATGCGGTTTTCAGTAAAGGCCCAAAGCTCCTTGATCAGCCGGTAGTCCAACTCGCGGATCCATTTTGCCTCCAGAAAAGCCTGGGCCTCGGCGCGGTTGCTGACAAAGGTGGCGCGGTTGCGCCATTTTGTATCCGGGGTATAGGCCAGGGCCACCTTGGCCGCGTCGCGGCTGTTCCAGCCGTCCTCGGCCAGGCGTACTTTGTCTATGGCGCTGTCTCGGGTGAAGGGCGGCAGGGGTGGGCGGGTATCCATGGTGAGCGTCCTTTTTGTGAAGTGAGAAGGGGAGGTGAGATCAGAGGTCGAGTTTCAGTGGTGCGCTGCCCTTGGCGGGGCGGGCACAACACAGCAGCGCCTTGCCGGGGGGGATCTCGGCTTGGGGCGGGCTGCGGTAGCTGACGCTGCCTTGGGTTATCCTGGTGGCGCAGCTGCCGCAGGCGCCGGACCGGCAGCTGAAACTGGGCGTCAGCCCCTGGGCCTCTGCCAATTCCAGCAAAGATCCGTCTTTGGCGCGCCATTTTGTTGCCCCTGCAAGACTGGCAAAGCTGACATCGGCCGCCTCTGCTTCGTCTTTGGCGGGGGGATCCGCTGGCAGGGAGGCGGCAGAGACATCGGGGGCGCGGCTCAGCGCGGCGGGGCCAAAGCTTTCGGCAAAGATCCGGGCATCCCGTACCCCAAGGCGACGCAGGCTGTCATAGATCCCCTGCATGAAGGGTGGCGGACCGCAGAGGAAGAAATCATAGTCGTCCAGCGCCAGCACCTGCCGCAGGGTGTCATCGCTGATCCGGCCGGTGCCGTTATACTCCACTCCGGGCTTTTCGCCCTCACCAGCGGTGGCAACAAGAGACAGGTAGCGGATCTGCCCCTGTGTCGCCTGCTGCAGGGCGCGGAACTCATCCGCAAAGGCGCGCTGGGCGCTGTCCTGGCTGGCATGGAGCACCGTGAGCGGACGCAGATGGCGGGTACGGATGGCTTCGCGCTGCACATGGTTGGCCATCGCAATCATCGGCGTAATGCCAACACCCCCGGCCAAAAGCACCGCCGGACGGGTTTCGGCGGGATCAATATAAAAGGCGCCACGCGGTGCTTTGACCTCGACAATATCGCCGGGCATGATCTGGTCATGCAACAGGCGCGACATCTGCCCCTGGTCTTCGCGTTTGACAGAGATCCGATAGTAGTGCTCGCCGGGGGCAGAAGAGACGGTGTAGCTCCGGCTCAGGATCTGACCGCTGGCTTGTCCCGGCCCCTGGGTCTTTGATCTGGCCCGCAGGGTGAGAAACTGACCGGCCTCAAACGACAACAGCGGCGCGGTATCGGCAGGTTCCAGATAGAAGGAGCGAATGACCGTGCTTTCCTGTTGCACGCGGGCCACCCGGAACTGGCGCCAGGCGTTGCGTCCCGCTTCCTGTTGGGCGCGGGCGGCGCGTTCCTCCCAGGTGTCTGCCATCAGCGAATGTGGGGAAAAGGCGCCCAGTTTGGCGCGAAACGGCAGCGCATCGCGCAGCCAAACCCCGTGATCCAGGGTGAAACGCCAGCCACGATCGGCACCGTGGAAGCCGCGCATTTCCGGCGCCTCTTTTGCCAGCAACTCGGTCCCGCCGGTGAGCATCAAAAGGTCGCCGGTTTCAAAATCGGGAAACACCAGCCCCGCCTTGGGGTTGAGCAGGAAATTCCCCAAGGTGTTGAAATAGTTGTTGCCGGGGAAATCGGGAATAATCAGGCTATTGCCATCAACCTGCACAAACCCTGGCCGCCCCCCCCGGTGGGAGACATCGACACCCTCAACGGTGGGATTGTCGCGGGCCGCAACCGCGCTGGCGACAAAAAAGACATCTGCCCCGGAAATCATCCGGCGCGCGGCGGCATCCAACTGGCGGAACCCGGCTGAGGCCCGCGCCGGGGTGCTGTCATCAGCTTGGCGCAGAAAGGTGATGTCGCGGTGTTGGATATACTGCGGACAATTGCCAAAGGACTGGTCCACCCGCAACTGCATCTGGCTTTCCCCCAGTGAGGAGATCCGCCCGTTCATCCGGTTGCGGCGACGGCTGTGCATCTCAATCCCAAGCACCCCCAGCGGCGCCTCAGGGTGCAGCGCACGTCGCACCGGATCTGACTCAGCGCCCTGCAAGGCAATGTTGAGGTGGCTTTTATCCGGGCTCTGGGCAAATCCGGGGGCGCCGGGAAACAGGCTGGCCCAGGGCCAACCCTCGGCATCCACGACTCCTACCACCACAAAGGGCAATTGCGCAAAAAACGCCCGGTGCTGCTCTGGCAGGTAGGGGCGGATCACCTTGCTGCCAAATTGCTCCATCCTCTCGCGGCTGCCGTTCTCGCTTTGCAATTGCCGCTCGCCGGCATGGAAGGGCGAGGCGGTTTGGATGTTGCCAATCTGGGCGGGGATGGCAGGGGGCATGGCGGATCTCGTCACGGTTGGTGGGGCGGGGCACGGGGGAAGCGGGAAGGAGAGCGCCTGTGCAGGCTGTCTGCGGGCTGTCTGCAGGCTGGATATATCCGGGGCGGGTGACCCGCCCCGGAGGCTATCGTGAGTGGGGCAGATCTAGGCCGCGGCGGAGAGACCAACCGGGGTGACGGGCATGGGTTTAAAGCCCTTCAGCCCTTCGATGTTGCTCAGCAGGCGGCGCACATTCGGGTAGGGCTCCAGCGAGATGTCGCCTTCGGGGGCATGGGCCACATAGGAGTAGATCGCCACATCCGCGATGGTGGGCGCGGTGCCGACCAGGAAGTCACGTCCTGTCAGATGGGCCTCCAGCTTGCCCAGAACGCGCGCGGCGATGGTTTTGCAGAAATCCGCATCCAGGGGCGCGTTAAAGACATTGATCAGACGCGCGGCGGCAGGACCAAAGGCCACTTCGCCGGCAGCCAGGGTCAGGAATTTCTGCACCTCGGCCTCGGCAACCGGATCGCTGGGCAGATAGGCAGGGGCATATTTGCGGGCAAGATAGACCAGGATGGCGTTGGAATCACTGATCACGGTATCGCCGTCTTCGATCACCGGCACCTGGCCGACGGGGTTCAGTGCCAGAAAGGCCTCTCCTTGTTGTTCACCTTTGGCCAGATCGACGGTGATGACCTCATGGGCGATGCCAGCCAAGCTGGCAAAAAGTTCAACCCGGTGACCGTGACCCGAGAGGGGGAAACTGTGGATGCGCAGAGTATTGGACATTGGAGGTACCTCAGAAGTTTACCGCTTATGCGGTGGGAGCGGGGAGCGGCTGGGTGGGGCCGCTGTTTCGGTGAGGAAGAGATACATTCAGAACGAACAGGTGATAATGCTCATTTTTGTGGAGTGAGTATGTACGCGGAGGCGATAATTGACTATCCAGAAGGGGCAGGACAGGAGCCGGGGGCCAAGCGATGGACACATTGGATTGCATGCGAACTTTTGTTGCGGTTGCAGCGCGGCATTCCTTTACGGGTGGGGCGCGCCAGATCGGCATCAGCACCAAACTGGCCAGCAAATATGTGGCCCGGCTGGAAGAACGCCTGGGCGCGCAGCTGTTTAACCGCACCACCCGTTCGGTCACCCTGACCGATACCGGCCAGGCCTATCTGGAGCGCTGCCTGCCGGTGTTGGACCAGATTGATGAGATGGAAGGGGTCATCCAGGAGCGCCAGTCCGAATTGGCCGGGCCAATCCGGCTCACTGCGCCCACGGGTTTTGGCAGCCGCGAGCTGGTGCAGGCGGTGACACCGTTTCAGCAAAGCCACCCCAAGGTGCAGATCGAAATGCTGCTGTCGGACTATCACGCACCCCTGGTTGAAGAGGGCATTGATCTGGCCATTCGCTTTGGCAAGCTGCAGGATTCGACTCTGGTGGCGCGTAAACTCTGCGATATGCGTCTGGTGGTGGTGGCGGCGCCGGATTATCTGGCACGTCACGGCGAGCCGGGCCACCCCAAGGCCCTGGCGACCCATAACTGCCTGATGCTGCAATCCTCGGCGCAGCCTGAGCGCTGGCGCTTCAACGAGGCAGGCAAAGTGACCTCTGTGCTGGTGAGCGGCAGCTTTCGGGCCAATTCTCCGCGCGCGGTGGCCCATATGGCAGCAGGTGGCCAGGGCATTGGCCGCTGCCCCTATTACACGGTGAAACCTTTGGTCGAAGCGGGGCGCCTGCAGTTGCTGTTTGCAGATCGCGAAGACGCGCCGCTGCCGCTCTATGTGGTCTATCCGCCAAGCCGCCACCTCACAGCGCGCATTCGGGCCTTGATCGAACATCTGGCCAAATGGTTCCAGTCAACCGAGCAGAACCTCTGGGGCCCGTGACTGGGCCGTGAGCGGGGCTGTGACTGGGGGCCGTGAGCGGGGCTGTGACTGGGGCCGTGAGCGGGGCCGTGACTGGGCTGTGACTGGGCCAGGATCAGGCTGTCCGTCCGGCTAGCCTGCGATCTCGCAGATAGGCTGTGCCGTGCTGAGATCGCTTTGAATACGGATAAAATCGCTTTGTGCCAGGCCAAGCACGGAGCAGTCCTGTGCCCATTGGCCGATCACCTGTCGCGGGGTGGTTACGGCGGCTGTCAGGGCCTCTTCCAGCGGAATATCGCAGTGGGTGACGAGCACGCGCAGCGCTGTGGTGAGGTCAAGATCCGCGCCCGCCAGAGTGCCATCCCCCAGGGTGAGCCGCCCGTTCTGGCGCAGGATCTGGCGGCCTTCCAGCTGGAACGAGGTGATCTCACTGCCTGCCGGGGCCATGGCGTCACTGACCAGGTAGATCTTGCCCCTGGGGCTGGGATTTCCCATCTTGGCAGCCCAGGCGGCGCGCAGCGTTGCAGGATGCACATGGATGCCATCGGCAATCAGCCCGGCATATAGCTGCGGATTGATGAGCGCCGCACCGGGCAGGCCGGGGGCGCGGTGGCCAAGCGGGCTCATGGCGTTGAACAGATGGGTGACACAGCTGACACCGGCCTCGGCATAGTTCATCGCCTGTTCATAGGGCGCATCCGTATGCCCCAGCGACAGGATCACCCCGGCACGGCGCAGCGCTCTGATCTGGTCCAGATTTACGCTTTCTGGCGCCAGGGTGACCATCAGCACCGGCAGGAGCTCTGCCGCTGCCAGAAGCACCTCCAGATCCGCCGGGGTCATCCTCCGGATCAAAGCCGCATCATGGGCGCCTTTGCGGCTCTGCGCCAGATGCGGCCCCTCCAGATGCAACCCGGCAATACCGGGCACTCCGGCGGTGAGGGCCTGCTGGGTGGTGGCGATGACCTGGGCGGTTTTCTGCGGTGTGTCGGTGATCAGCGTCGGCAGGATCTGCACCGCGCCTAGCCGCCGGTGCGCCCTGGCAATGCGCGCAAGCCCGGCACAGCTGGGCTCGGCGTTCAGCATGATGCCATCGCCGCCATTGACCTGCAGATCCAGATACCCGGGGCTGAGGATATCCCCGGCAAGATCTACATAGGGCGCATCTGCTGCGCGGGGGCTGCCCGGCGTCAGGCTGACCAGTTTCCCGGCCTCAAAACGGGCGCTCATGCCCTGTTGCAGGCTGTGGCCATCAAAGATCGGGCCACCTCCGTAAACGATGCTTTGCTGGCTCATGGTGAGGTCCTGGTGGCGGGATCTGCCACAGTAGGGGGGGCGGTGGCGAATTCCCGTGCCAGCGCCAGTGCCCCGGTCACAGGGTCGCCTTGGGGCGGTTGCAGCGCATCCTGCATCTGCCGGGGCAGATAGGCCTGGTACTGCGGCGCCAGACCGCCAGTGAGGCAGAGCGCATGACCGGCTGTCCAGCCGATCCGTGGCAGGGTATCGGCAAGGTAGCGCGCGCCCTGATGCATCAGATCAATGGCCAGCGTATCGCCCTGGCTGGCATGGCGGGTGACATCCCGGGCCAGTGCCCCCAATTCCATCGGGCTGGCCTGAGCGGCAAAGGCGACAATCCCGGCAGAGCCTGAAAACCTGGCGAGGAGCTGCGTGGCTAAGGGCGCGGCGGGCTCCAGGCCATCCACCATATCCAATGTGCGCGCCAGGGCCAGACGCCCCAGCCACTGCGCCGAGGCCTGATCGCCAAGCTGCTGTCCCCAGCCGCCAATAATGCGGCGCTCTCCCTTGATCTGACTGGCCAGAAAGGATCCGGTGCCGCAATGGGCAATTGCCCCCTCGGCCCGGCCAAGCGCCCCACGCAGAGCGGCGGGTCTGTCGTCTGCGATGCGGGTCCGGGTCAGGGGCAGGTGCTGCTGCAGCCGCTGGGCAATGTCAGCACTGACAACCCCGGCCAGGCCAACAAAGGCGGGGAGCTTGGCCAGTTGCGCCAGCGGCAGCTCTGCGCTGGCGCAAAGGCGCTCCAGCCCCAGATGGATCTGCGCCAGAGCCCCGTCAAAATCGCTGGAGACATTTGCAGGCCCGCTGTCGACCCGAATGACCTTACCGGCCCGCTCCAGCGCGAACCGGCAACGGGTTCCGCCGCCATCTATGGCAAGTATTCCGGTGGTTGGGCTCTGTTTCATGGGCACAGGTATAGGGGGCCGGCCAAAAGGGAGCCAGTCCCAGATTTTCCGCAGCGGGCCGCAGGGGGTCTAGCGGGACAAAATGGAGCGGACCTGGGTCAGGGAAATAGGCGCAGCGCATTGATTTGAAAGGGGAAATCTAGTGGGATCTTACAGAGGAAAAATGGTGGCGTGGGGGAGACTTGAACTCCCGACCTATCGATTATGAGTCGATCGCTCTAACCAACTGAGCTACCGCGCCATCTTCTGTGAGGGGCGATTTACGGAATGGCGCCTCTGGGGTCAAGGCGCAAATGCAGGGGAAACCGGCTTTCGGGAATGTTTTTTCACCTGCGCCGACAGTTTTTGGAGTTTTCAACCCGTTGTCAGGTGCTGGGCAGGGCCTGCAAAGTGGCGCGGATGAAGTCATTACACAGCGCCGGGGCGGTGATTGGCAACATATGCCCATGTTCCGGGGCGATTTGGCAGCTCAAACCATAGGTTTCCATTGTTTTGCCCTGAGACTGAGGGTCGAGGATGGCGTCCTCGGCCCCAAAGAGAATCGACCCTGGTGTGCTGAGCTCTTTTGCGTAGCGGGCGGCCTGGATCTCGATTGCCGGGTACAGAAAGGATGCATCCGCCGAGGCGGCGACAAAGCTCTCGGGGCGCAGCCCCAGGGCGCCACCAGCCTTGATCAGGAAATCATCCGGGCAGGTCTCGGGGGCAAAGATCTGTTGCAGAACCGGTTCTGCGGTGCGTTGTGCTGTAGGGACTGCCACAGTCTGGGCCATCAGGTGGCGCATGATGCTGGTATGGACAATCAACCCTTTAAAGGCCTCGGCCCCCTGCTGTGAGGGATGCGTCAGCGGTGCCAGCAGGGCCAGGCCGCGAATTTTCTCCGGGGCCTGCAGCGCCATGGCCAGCGAGACGGCGCCGCCCAGCGAGTGCCCCACCAGAACCGGCTGGTGGACCTGCAGCTTGTCCAGTACCTCCAGCAGGGTTTTTGCCTGTTCCGGCAGGCGCGCCATCGCATCACTGGCGCGGGTGGAATAGCCGCAGCCGGGCCGGTCCACTGCGATGACCCGGTGATCCTTGGCCAGGGCTTCGGCCAGGGCATAGGTAAAATGCTGCAATTGGCCGCTCAACCCGTGGATCAGCACCAGAGGTTGGGCATCGCGCGGACCGATGTCGATATAGTGGATTTTCCCCTGCACCGTGTTGCAGAACTGGCCGATGGGCGGCACCAATTGCCGTGCCTCGCGTGCCAGTTTGCGGGTTTTGAGATGCGAGGCCCCCATCAGCGCCGCAGGGGCAGCGAGGGCGATCAGGGCAAGACTGCTAAGGGCGGACATGGGAATACTCCGGTATAAAAACGGGGATCGCTAGGCAGGGGGGCGCTGTTCCAGAGCCTGAAGCTGTGGTCGCGGTAATCTGTCCAGCAGGGCAAAGACACGGGTGCGGCAGGCCTCTCCGGCCCAGGCGTCGGGGGAAAACCCTGTTGGCAGCACCGGGTGACGCAGGGCAATTCTGCGCCAGTGGTGCACGATCAGGGTGCGCAGGGTGGCAATCTGATCGGGGGACAGGTCGGTTGCGGGGGGCGGGATCTTGGCCAGAGCGTCAAGCAGGGATTGGCAGGCCTCGATCAGATCCTGCGGAAACAGCCGGGCCTGCAGCCAGTTGGGCACGGAAAACGCGGAGACCTGTGCCACAAATAGATCGTCCAGCCCGCCGGGAGCTGGCCCGCATCCCAGCGCAGTGCGGCGGTTGACCTGGGTGTATTGCGGCAGCAGCAGGGTTTCTTCCAGCGCGGCCTGGCCGCTGCCGTCCTCTGCGATCAGCAGATGCCAGGTCTGTGGCGGCTGCGGTGCGCGGGCGTAGATGCGCGGGGTCACGGCGGCGGATTGGTTGCGGCCAAACTCGGTCAGATAATGTACCGAGGCGCGCCCGGAGCGCGTGCTTTCGATCCAGCCGTCCTTGCGCAGACGGTGCAGCGCCACGCGGATCGCTTCGGGTTTGATCCCCATCGGGGTGATGATCTGGGTCAGGGTGGTGCCGCTGATCTGATCACCGGGTTTCTGCGCCAGATCGCCAAACAGCGAGACAATGATCGACCAGACCCGCAGGTTCTGCAGATCGGTAAGCTGGGCGATGCTCGCCTCAAAATCTAGGGAAAGTGCTGCTGTCATGACAACAGGATAGGCACTCCGGGCCAGTTAGACCAGCCCGGAGCGTAACGGTATTGCTGTTTCGGCGCCTTAGAAGGCGTTCATGGTCAGCAGTTCATATTCCGCAACTTTTTCATCGTCTTGATTGGTCAGGGTCACATGCCAGCGGACCTCGCCATATTCGTCGTTGCGGGGGGTCTTTTTCTTGACGCTGAGGCGAACCTTGATGCTGTCGCCTGCCGAAACCGGCTTCATGAAGCGCAGGTTGTCCAGGCCGGTATTGGCCAGAACGGGGCCTTCGTTGGGTTCGACAAACAGACCGGCGGCAAAGGAGAGCAGCAGATAGCCATGGGCGACGCGACCGGGGAAGAAGGGGTTTCGCTTGGCGGCGGCGTCATCCATATGGGCGTAGAAGGTATCGCCGGTGAAATTGGCAAAATGCTCGATATCTTCCAGCGTCACCTGGCGCGACGGGCTGTTAAGGGTCTCGCCAATTGCCAGTTCGCCAAATTTGCGGGTGAAGGGATGCGCAGGTGCTGTCACTTCGCTGCCACCGGGCACCCATTGTTCGCCAATGGCGGCGAGAATATCGGGGCTGCCCTGAATGGCGGTGCGCTGCATATAGTGTTTCACCCCGCGAATACCGCCGAGCTCCTCCCCGCCGCCAGCGCGACCGGGACCACCATGCACCATATGCGGCAGCGGCGAGCCATGGCCGGTGCTTTCCTGCATCGAGGCGCGGTTGTTGAAATAGATCCGCCCGTGATAGGCGCCCGATCCCAGGGCAACCGCGCGGGCCACCGCTGGATCATTGGTCATGCAGGAGGCCACCAGCGAGCCTTCGCCGCGGTTCGCCAGGGCTACGGCGTGGTCCAGATCGCGGTAGCCCATGACGGTGGACACCGGGCCAAAGGCCTCGGTGTCATGCACGCGCTGGGCCGCATCGGGATTTTCGCAGTGAAACAGCATCGGCGGCACAAAGGCGCCTTTTTCCGCATCGACGCCAGTCACGGTAAAATCATCGGGATCGCCGTAAACACGGGTGGCTTCGGTGGCCAGAATCGCCGCTTTTTCCAGCACGTCGCGTTTTTGGCTGTTCGAAACCAGCGCGCCCATGCGGGTGCTTTCCAGGCGGGGGTCACCAATGGTGGTTTTGGCCAGACGTGCCGACAGGGCCTCAATCACGGCCTCGGTCTGGGCCTCGGGCGTGATGATGCGGCGCACGGCGGTACATTTCTGCCCCGCCTTGGTGGTCATCTCGCGGCTGACTTCTTTGATGAAAAGGTCAAATTCCGGCGTGCCGGGGGTGGCATCCGGCCCCAGAATCGACGCGTTCAGGCTGTCCTGTTCCGCCACAAAGCGGATGGAGTTTTCCAGAATGACCGGGTTTTGACGCAGCTTCAGCGCGGTCTGGGCCGAGCCGGTAAAGCTGACCACATCCTGCAGGGTCAGATGGTCCAGCATATCGCCCAGGCCACCAGACACCAGCTGCAGCGCACCGGCGGGCAGGATGCCACTGTCGAGCATCAAGCGCACGGCCAGTTCCGTCACATAGCAGGTGGCGGTGGCGGGTTTGACGATGGCAGGCACGCCGGCCAGCAGGCTGGGGGCGAGTTTCTCCAACATGCCCCAGACCGGAAAGTTGAAGGCGTTGATATGCACCGCAACCCCCTGCAAAGGTGTGCAGATATGCTGGCCCAGGAAGGTGCCGTTGCGCGACAGTTGCTCAACCTCGCCATCCAGGTAGACCTTGGCGTCGGGCATTTCGCGCCGCCCCTTGGAGGCAAAGACAAACATGGTGCCGATGCCGCCGTCGATGTCGATCATATGGTCCGCCTGGGTGGCGCCTGTTTCAAAGCTCAGATCATAAAGCGCCTGTTTGTGCTGGCCCAGATGGGCCGCCAGCGCCTTGATCATGCGGGCGCGGTCATGAAAGGTCAGCGCGCGCAGGGCTGGGCCACCGGTGTCGCGGGCATAGGCCAGCATGACCTGCACATCCAGCGCGTCATTGCCGGCCTGCGCCAGCGGCGCACCGGTTATGGCACTGGCGATGTTGCGGGCACCGGCACCTGGGGCGATCCATTCACCTGCGGCAAAACTTGATACGTCTTGAAGGCTCATGTTCTGTCCTTTTCTTTCCTGATGGGGCGCTGTCGGCCCCTGGCCGGACAACACGCTGAGGCGGGGCCTCGTATTTGCTTTGAATGATATATTGACCGTCCGGTCGGTTTATGCAAGAAATTTGTCAAAGGGATTTGGCAGCGCGCTGGTTTTGGCTGGCGCAGGGGCTGTATGAGGGAGAGAGAAATGTCCGAGACAATTCTGGTTGCGGATCATGGTGCCTGGGTGGAGATCACCCTGAATCGGCCCGATCGGCTCAATAGTTTCAACGATGAGATGCACTATGCGCTGCGCGCCGCGATTGAGGCCGCACGCGATGGTGGGGCACGGGCGATTCTGCTGACAGGCGCCGGGCGCGGGTTTTGCGCCGGGCAGGATCTGGGCGATCGCGACCCCAGCAAGATGGACGGCCCACCTGATCTGGGCAATACGGTACGGACCTTTTACGCGCCGCTGGTGCGCCTGATCCGGTCGCTGAACTTCCCGGTCATCTGCGCCGTCAATGGTGTCGCTGCCGGAGCGGGGGCCAATATCGCCCTGGCCTGTGACATGGTCTTTGCCGCTGAGAGCGCCAAATTCATCCAGTCATTCTCCAAGGTGGGTCTGATCCCTGATACCGGCGGCAGCTGGCATCTGCCGCGCCTGCTGGGCGAAGCCCGTGCCAAGGGGCTGGCCTTTACCGCGCAGCCACTGCCGGCCAAACAGGCCGAAGACTGGGGGCTGATCTGGAAAGCGCTGCCGGACGCAGATCTGATGACAGAGGCGCGCGCCATGGCGCAGCAACTGGGCAATGGCCCAACCCTGGGATTGGGGCTGAGCAAACAGTGCATTCAGGACGCTGCCGTTGCCACATTGGACGCGCATCTGGAGCAAGAGGCCGACGCGATGAAGACCTGCGGCGAAAGCGCGGATTATGCCGAGGGCGTCTCTTCCTTCCTGGAAAAACGCGCGCCGAAATTTCAGGGAAACTGAGCATGACCCCCACCATGACCCCCAAAGAACGGGCCGAAAAATCGGCAGCGGCCATGTGGGCCAGCGACAATGCCTCAAAATGGGCGGGGATGGAGATCACCGCGATTGATGAGGGCAGCGCCACCCTGGAGCTGACAGTGGAGCCGCATCATTGCAACGGCCATGGTATTTGCCACGGTGGCGTGACCTTCATGCTGGCCGACAGCGCCTTTGCCTTTGCCTGCAACAGCCGCAACCAATCGACGGTGGCGCAGAGCAATTCCATCACCTTTACCGCCCCCGGCAGGCTGGGAGAGCGGTTGATCGCCCGCGCCACAGAGGTCTCTTTGACCGGGCGCAGTGGCATTTATGATGTGACAGTAGAGACCCAAACCGGCCAGATGATCGCTGCCTTTCGCGGGCTGTCCCGCGCGATCAAGGGCCAGTTGTTCGAAGAATAGGTGAGGAGAACGCCATGAAAGACCTGTCCCCCAATAAGGCCGACCTCGATGCCATCGAGATTGCCTCAATTGATGAAATCCGCGCGCTACAGCTAAAGCGCCTGAAGTGGTCGCTGCGTCATGCCTATGACAATGTGCCAATGTACAAAGAGCGCTTTGACGCGGCGGGTGTCCACCCGGATGACCTGCAGCAGCTGTCGGATCTGTCGAAGTTCCCCTTTACCTATAAAAACGACCTGCGCGACAACTACCCCTTTGGGCTGTTTGCGGTGCCCCGCGAGCAGATCATTCGCCTGCATGCCTCTTCGGGCACCACGGGGAAGCCGACGGTGGTTGGCTATACCAAGGGCGATATCGACAACTGGGCCGATCTGGTGGCGCGGTCCTTGCGAGCAGCGGGTCTGCGCAAGGGCAATATGGTGCATAACGCCTATGGCTATGGGCTGTTCACCGGCGGCCTGGGCGCCCACTACGGGATTGAACGCCTGGGCGCCACTGTGGTGCCTATGTCTGGTGGCCAGACCGAAAAGCAGGTGGGGCTGATCACCGATTTTCAGCCCGATGGCATCATGGTGACGCCCTCTTACATGCTCAATATCCTTGAGCAGTTTCATAAGGTTGGTTTGGATCCGCTTCATAAGGTTGGTTTGGATCCGCGCGACAGCTCGTTGCAGGTTGGCATCTTTGGCGCCGAGCCCTGGACCGATGCCATGCGCCGCGAGGTCGAGGCGGCTTTTGATATGCATGCGGTTGATATCTATGGCCTGTCCGAGATCATGGGGCCAGGTGTTGCCAGCGAATGCGTCGAGACCAAGGATGGCCCGGTGATCTGGGAGGACCATTTCCTGCCCGAGATCATTGACCCCAAGACCGGCGAAGTGCTGCCCGATGGCGAAATGGGCGAGCTGGTCTTTACCACCCTCACCAAGGAAGGCCTGCCGATGGTGCGCTACCGCACCCGTGATTTGACCCGCCTGCTGCCTGGCACCGCGCGCAGCATGCGGCGGATGGAAAAGATCACCGGGCGCTCCGATGACATGATCATCCTGCGCGGCGTCAATGTCTTTCCCAGTCAGATCGAAGAGCAGCTGATGGCCACGGGCGGTTTGGCACCGCATTACCAGATCGAGCTGTACAAATCCGGCCGCATGGATGCGATGCGGGTCTTTGTTGAGGCAAACCCGGATGCCACCGATGAGCTGAGCAAAACCGCCGCCGCGCGGATGTTGACCAAGCGGATCAAGGATATGGTTGGCGTCTCCACCGAGATCATCGTAGGCGACCCCGGCGAGGTGGAACGCAGCCAGGGCAAGGCCAAACGGGTCATCGACAACCGCGACGCCGATTAATCAGAGAGTGAGCAGAGCCCATGGCCCGCACCATTGCAAAAGATCACGATGAAAAGCGTACCCAGATTTTGAAATCTGCCGCCAAGGTCTTTGCCGAGGCGGGCTATGATCGCGCCTCGATGACCCAGCTGGCGCGCGAATGCGGGATCTCCAAGGCCAATATCTATCACTACTATGACAGCAAGGAGGCCGTGTTGTTCGGCCTTCTTGATACCTATCTCTGCGAGCTGCGCGACCGGGTTTGCGGGGTTGAGCTGGAGGGTCTCTCTGCGGATGACAGACTGCGCCGGGTGGTCGCAGAAGTGCTGCTGGCCTATCAGGGCGCAGATTACGAGCATAAGGTGCAGTCCGGCTCCATGGGGGCGCTGCCGGAGGAGCAGCAAAAACTGTTGCGGGCCTATCAGCGAGAGATGGTTCAGTTCCTCAGCGACACGCTTCAGGCGGTTGCGCCTGCGGTTTTTGCCATGGATCCGGCCAAGCTGCGCGCCACGACCATGTCCGTTTTTGGTATGCTCAACTGGTATTATATGTGGAACTCCGGAGCTGGTTCCAAAGCCCGCGAAGACTATGCTGATCTGGTCGCGGACCTGACCCTGAAAGGGGTGCGCGGGCTCTAATCGCACCGATCCAGGCGGGGCGGCTAACCGCTTGCGTGAAAAACACTGCTTGCGTGAAACCAAAGGGCCGCCCGGTTTATCCTGAGCGGCCCTTTGGCTTTTTTTGAACAGTGGGCTTTTGAACAGTTGGTGCCCGTTAAGTTGGTGCCCGTTAGGTTGGTGCCCGTTAGGTTGGTGCCCGTTAGGTTGGTGCCCGTTAGGTTGGTGACCGTTAGACGGTGACCGGAGGGATCAGTCCGACGATGTCATAGGTCTGGCGCAGGATCGGCGCGGTGATGGCGCGGGCGCGCTCGGACCCACGGGTGAGGATCTTGTCGATCTCATCGGGGTGCTGCATCAGCCGCGCCATCTCGGTCGAGATCGGCGCCAGTTTTGCCACTGCCAGATCCACCAGCATGGGTTTGAATTCCGAGAACTGCTTGCCGCCAACATCCGCCAGCACCTGATCCACCGTCTGTTCGTTCAGCGCAGCATAGATATTGACCAGATTGCGTGCCTCGGGGCGCTCTTCCAGGCCCTTGGCTTCAGATGGCAGCGCATCCGGGTCGGTCTTGGCCTTGCGGATCTTTTTGGCAATAGCCTCGGCATCGTCGGTCATGTTGATGCGGCTGGCGTCCGATGGGTCGGATTTCGACATCTTCTTGGCACCGTCACGCAGCGACATCACCCGGGTGGCGGCCCCTTCGATCACCGGTTCGGTCAGCGGGAAGAAATCAACGCCATAGTCGTGATTGAACTTGGTTGCGATGTCGCGTGTCAGTTCAAGGTGCTGTTTCTGATCCTCACCAACCGGCACATGGGTGGCGTGGTAGATCAGGATGTCGGCTGCCATCAATGAGGGGTAGGCGAGCAGGCCAAGGGAGGCGTTTTGCGTGTTCTTGCCTGCCTTGTCCTTGAACTGTGTCATCCGCTGCATCCAGCCCATACGGGCGACACAGTTGAAGATCCAGGCCAGCTGCGCGTGTTCGGGCACCTGGCTTTGGTTGATCAGGATGGATTTTTCAGGGTCGATGCCTGCGGCAATGAACCCGGCGCAGAGCTCTCGGGTGGCTTGGCGCAGGTCGCTGGGATCTTGCCAGACGGTGATCGCATGCAGGTCAACCATGCAATAGACGCTTTCCACATCGCGGTCCTGCCAGTCGACAAAGCGCTTTAGGGCGCCAAGGTAGTTGCCCAGGTGCAGGTTGCCGGAAGGCTGGATGCCGGAGAAGACGCGCGGCGTAAATGTCGTATCGCTCATGGGGCGAAACTCCCGTCTGGAATTATGGTCCCTAGTCGCTTACCCATGGGCCAAGGCAGCGTCAACAGGGCAGCGTCCACAGGCGGGGCTGCTGGCGCCTGAAATGGGCCGCGACAGGTCAAGGAGCACGACAAGTTATGAGTGACGATCCAAATATCTCTCCCGTCAACCCGCTGCCGCCGGCAGTGGTGGCGCTGGTCCTGGTGATCATGGGGATCGAGGCGGCATTTTCTCTGGGTATGCGGGGCATCATTGGTGGGCCCGAGGCCATTGGCTGGCGGCTGTCGGCTATGCAGTCCTATGCGTTTTCATCAGAGATTTTCTGGTGGATGGTTGAGACCGGGCAATGGCCGGTGGAGCATCTCATCCGGTTTCTGTCTTATAGCTTTGTACATGGGGGGGTTACCCATGCCCTGTTTGTCTGCGTCTTTGTGCTGGCCATGGGCAAGATGGTGGGGGAGGTGATGGGCGATCTGGCCATGGTCATCATTTTTATGCTTTCGGCCATCGGTGGTGCGGTTGGCTATGCGGTGCTGATCGACAGTCCGGTGCCGCTGATTGGCGGGTTTCCGGCGGTCTACGGGCTGATTGGCGCCTTTACCTATATTTTGTGGCGGCAACTGTCGCTGGTGGGCGCGCAGCAAAGCCGCGCCTTTTCGCTGATTGCCTTTTTGATGGGGGCGCAGCTGCTGTTTGGCCTGTTGTTTGGCGGACAAAAGGACTGGGTTGCTGATCTTTGCGGCTTTGCCACCGGATTTGGGTTGTCGTTCTTTCTGGCCCCTGGCGGCTGGGCGCGTATCCGCAGCACTATCCGTCGCGACTAGGGCGCAAAAAAAAGGGGGGGCTCCCGCCCGTCTCGCGACATTTAACAATGTCGCATCCCGTTGGGCCGGGCGCCGCGCTGAGGCGCGGCGCGGTTGCGCATGAGGTTTGCGAGGGGGCCGGGGGGAGAGGCTGCGCGGCGTCTCAGCCCTTGCTGCGACGCAGGCTGGCTGTGAAATCAGACAGCCGGAATGCGCCAATACCGGCACCGATGGTAAAATAGCTGAAGATGCCAAGCGCCACCAAGAATGCCAGCGCCGGATAGCGGATGCTGGCGCTGAACAGCCAGGGCTCCAGCGCCAGGGCGGCGCCCCAAAGCAGGGCTCCCATCAGCACGGAGGCCACCAGGATACGCCAGATCCGCTGCTTGAACCTTGCATCAAACCGGGCACTTTGCCCCATCTCTCCGGTGCCGCGCGCCAGTTGCCAGACCATGGCCCAGCCGGCCACCGTGGTGCCGATGGCAGCACCGATAAAGCCAAGCAGCGCCGCGCCAGCAATGGCCACCAGGGCGTTGACCACCATGGCGTTCAGCGCAAAGCGGAACGGGGTGCGGGTGTCTTCGCGGGCAAAATAGAGCGGCTGCAGCACCTTTTGCAGTACAAAGGCGGGCAGCCCCAGACCATAGATGGCCACCGCCAGGGCCGTGGCCTGACTGTCGGCAAAAGAAAAGGCGCCGCGCTCAAACAAGACCGACACAAGCGGCAGGGGAATGGCCACCAGCGCGATGGCCGAGGGAATGGTCAGCGCCAGGGAGATCTCTCCGGCGCGGCTGAAGGCGTTTTGCGACCCGGCGGCATCCCCGGCAGCCAACCGACGGGACAGGTCGGGCAGCAAGACGATGCCGACGGCGATGCCCACCACACCGAGGGGCAGCTGATACAGCCGGTCCGCATAGCTGAGCCAGGCAATGGCCCCGTCAAAGAAACTGGCGACCTGACGTCCGACCAACAGGTTGATCTGCACCACCCCGCCGGCCAGCATGGCAGGCGCGGCAATCACCGCCAGACGCTTGAGATCCGGCGTGAGCCGTGGCCGACGTGGGGTCAGGCGATACCCCGCCCGGCTGGCGGCAATCCAGACCAGGGCCATCTGTGCCACCCCGGCCAGCAGCGTGGCCCAGACCAGCAGGGTGCCCTGGGAAAACCCAGGCAAATCGGGGCGGCTGGCGGGAAGAAAGGCGTCTACCAGGCCGCTCTCCCCCAGCAACAGGGCGCCAACCAGCACGATGTTGAGCAACACAGGCGCCGCTGCCGCCGCCGCAAACCGCCCCGAGGCATTGAGCACCCCTGAAAGCAGCGCCGCCAGCGAGATAAACAGGATATAGGCAAAGGTGATACGGCCAAAATCAACCGTCAGATCAAAACGCGCATCATTGCGAAAGCCGCTGGCCATGGCCAGAACCAGCCAGGGCATCACCAGCTGCGCCACTAGGGTAAAGACGATCAGCACCGTCGCCAGGCCCGTCAGCGCATCGCGGGCAAAGCCGACGGGATCTTCGTTCTTTTGCAGCTTTTTGGAAAACAGCGGTACAAAGGCGGTGTTAAAGGCGCCCTCGGCAAAGAAGCGACGGAACATGTTGGGCAGGCTAAAGGCCACCAGAAAGGCCTCGGCCACCGGGCCAGTGCCTAAGAAACTGGCGATCATGATATCGCGGGCGAATCCCAGGATGCGGCTGGCCAGGGTCCAAAAGCCAACCGTCATAAAGCCCGACAGCAATTTTACCGGTTTCATGATTGCGCCCGTTTGGATCCTTCGGAGATCGCCTCGCGCAGTTTGCGCTCCAGGAAATCCTGCTTTGATTTGCTGTGGTATTTCAAGCCAAACATATCCTTGACGTAGAAGGTATCGACCACCTGTTCGCCGTAGGTCGCAATGACCGCATTGGCGATATAGACATTGGCGCCGGCAAGGGTGCGGGCCAGATCATAAAGCAGCCCGGTGCGATCGCGCGTGTCGACCTCGATGATGGTGTAGATCTCGGAGCCCTCATTATCAAAGATGATATGGGTGGGCACCTTAAAGGCCTTCTCGCGTTTTTTGAACTTGTCGCGGGTCTCCAGCGCCGCGCCGGTGATCACCTCTCCATTGAGAGTCTTGAGGATCATCTGGTTCAGCCGCGGCAGCCGGGAGGCCTCAAACGGGTGGCCATCCGCATCCTGAATCCAGAAGGCATCCGTCACATAGCCATCCTTGGTGGTATAGCTGCGGGCGTCGACGACATTGGCCCCCACCAGCGCCAGGGCGCCAGAGACACGGGCAAAAATGCCGGGGTGATCGGCCATGACAAAACAGGCGCGCGTCGCGTCGCGGTCGTCATCGGGAAACAGCCGGATGACAATTCCAGCGGCGTCGTCCTTGTCTTCAAGCTCTTTGAGCATTTCGGCAAATTCGACGTGGGCGGTGACATGCAGCCCCTGCCAATAGGGATCATAGTGGCGCCCGGTTTCGCGTTTAAGATCCGCCTTGGACCAATCGGGCAGAGCGGCGCGCAGCGCCTTTTTGCCGGCAGCCCCCCGGTGCGCGCGGTTCAGCGCCTCCATGCCATTGTCCAGCGCCTCGCGGGTCTGGTTGTAGAGTGCGCGCAGCAGCGCGGCCTTCCAGTTGTTCCAGGTATCCGGACCAACGCCGCGAATGTCGCAGACCGTCAGCACCAACAGAAGATCCAGCCGCTTGACCGACTTCACCGCCTTGGCAAAGCCGCGCACGGTGCGCGGGTCGGCAATATCGCGCTTTTGCGCCATGTCCGACATCAGCAGGTGATTGCGCACCAGCCATTCCACCGTCTCGCTATCGTCCTTGTTCAGCCCCAGGCGGGGGGCGACTTTGCGGGCAATCTGGGCGCCAAGGATGGAGTGATCCAGCTCACGCCCCTTGCCGATGTCATGCAGCAGCATGGCCACCAGCAGAATCTTGCGGTCGATGCCCTTGCGGATCACCTCCGACGACAGCGGCAGCTCTTCTTCCAGCTCGCCCTTCTCGATGGCGGTGAGGTTGGAGATCACCTGAATGGTGTGCTCATCCACGGTATAAGAGTGATACATGTTGAATTGCATCATCGCCACGATGGGCTCAAATTCGGGGATAAAGGCCGCAAGCACACCAAGCTCGTTCATCCGGCGCAGAGCCCGTTCTGGATTGCCATGTTTCAACAGCAGATCAAGGAAGATCCTCTGGGCTTCCTTGTCGTTGCGCATATCCTCGTCGATCAGATCCAGATTGGCGGTGACCAGCCGCATGGCATCCGGGTGGATCAACATGCCGGTGCGCAGCGCCTCTTCAAAGATCCTCAGCAGGTTCAATTTGTTGTCGAGAAAGGTTTTGGGGTCTACCAGATCCAGCCGGTTGTGAATGACCTTGTAGTCAGGTTTCATTTTTGGGCGACGGCGGAAAATACGCTCCAGCAGGGGGGCGCTTTTTTGCTGGCTGGCCTCAAGTTTGGTCAGCAGGATCCGGGTCAGATCGCCCACGGTTGTGGCATGGCGGAAATACTCCTGCATGAAGATTTCAACGCCGCGCCGCCCGGCGCGATCCGTGTAGCCCATGCGGTTGGCGATCTCGACCTGCAAATCAAAGTTGAGCTGCTCGGTCGGGCGATTGGTGGCCAGATGCAGATGCGCGCGCACCGCCCAAAGGAAGTTGGCGGCGGTGGAAAACGTGTCGAGCTCCTCCGGGGTGAACAGCCCGAGGGGGACCAGATCGGCAACATCCTGCACCTGGTAGACATATTTGGCGATCCAGTAGAGCGATTGCAGATCACGCAACCCGCCTTTGCCCTCTTTGACGTTGGGCTCAACCATATAGCGCTGGCCCTGTTTGGAATGGCGTTCGTCGCGCTCGGTCAGTTTTGCTTCGATAAAATCCTGGGCATCGCGGGAAAACAGCTCGGACCTCAGCCGGGCCTCCAGCTCATCTGCGAGGTCGTGATCTCCGGCCAGGAACCGCTGTTCCAACATCGCGGTCCGGATGGTGTAATCGTCCGTCCCAAGCCGGATGCAATCCTTGATCGTGCGGCTGGAGTGCCCCACCTTGAGCCGCAGATCCCAGAGAATATAGAGCATCGATTCAATGAGGCTCTCCGCCCAGGCGGTGATCTTATAGGGGGTGAGGAACATCAGATCGACGTCTGAAAACGGCGCCATCTCGCCGCGGCCATAGCCACCCACCGCGATCAGGGCGATCCGCTCCCCCGAGGTCGGCGAGCCAACCGGGTGCAGATAGCTGGTGGCCACATGAAAGGCCGTCAACACCAGCCCATCGGTCAGATAGCTGTAGGATTTGGTCAGGGCACGGGCGGCAAAAGGCGCCTCGGCAAAGGCCTCTGCAATGACGGCGCGGCCCTGCTTGTTGGCCTCGCGCAGCAGGGCAACGGTTTCAGCGCGCAAGCCATCTGGCTCGACCTCTTTGGCCAGGGCTGCAATCTGGGCCTGGACCTCAGCGAGGTTGAAAATGGCGGAAGCATCGCAGATCAGCCCAGAGGGGGACGTGGCTTCGGGCTGATCGCGGTGGGCAGTCCGGGCAGGATCAGAATCCTGCGCCGGAGAAGCTGCTGGGGGCTGCGTCAATGATGACTACCTTCTGTTCTTGAATCGTTGCAATGGCCAAGCCACGGTCATTGGTGCCATCGGGGCGCAGACGGAAGATACCGCTGGTGCCCTGGAATCCTGCACCCTGGGTCAGCGCCGCTGCCGTCAGAGCATCCGCTTTGCCGGCTCCGACCAGAGCGCCAATTGCGGCAATCCCATCGTAGGCCAGCCCACCAATGGAATGTGGTGCATTGCCATAGGTGGCCTCATAGCGATCACGGAAACCGCGGGCCTTGCCGGGGTCGGGCATGGCAAACCAACTGCCCTGTACCCCTGGCAGCGCCAGGGTCTGGGCGGGAACGTCCCAGCGGGTGAGGCCAATATATTGCACGTCGGTGGGTTTGACCCCGGCTTCGGGCAGCAATTGGGTCAGCAGCGGCAGCGCTCCGGCAGTCGTGGCGGTCAGGAACAGCGCGTCCACGCCACCGCTGCCTGTCGCGGAGCGGATTTGCGGAATGGCGTTGATGACACCTTTTTGCGACAGCTCGTAGCCAATGCTGCTGGTAATATTCACACCGGACTGGGCCGCAGCGTTGCGGATCGCGGTCTGGCCGGCCAGGCCTGAAGCGTTGTTGCCGCCTGCAATCAGGATGTTGTTTTTGCCCTGCGCTTTGGCATAGGCGGTCAGGCGGCGGGCGGTGTTGTCATAGGTTGGCCCCAGAATAAAGACGTTGCCGCCCGCAATCGAGGTGGTGTTGGAGAAGGCCAGGACATTGACGCCCTTGCGGGCGGCGGCGATCCCGGCGGCATTGGCGGCTTCGGCGTAGACAGGGCCCAGAATGATCCGCGCGCCGGCATTCACCGCCTCTGTGGCGGCGGCGGCGGCACGGGTCGGATCACCAGCCGTGTCATAGATGCGCAGGTCAATCTGCACGCCCTGCAGATCGGCAATCGCCAGACGGGCAGCGTTCTCCAGGCTTTGCGCCAGCACCGAGTCGCCAGACTGGGCGGAGCCGCGCGGCACCAGCAGCGCGACGGGAACGGGTTTGGATGTATTGATTGTGGGTCCGCCGCCGATCGCAATCGGATCGCAGGCGGCGAGTGCAAATGTGGAAATCGCGGCGATTGCAGACAAAGTTGCCTTGCGGGCCCGTTTGAAAACAGCAAACATAATGGACTTGTAACTCCCCTTGTCCGGCGCGCGTGCGCCGTGTTGGTTCTGGGGGGATAATAAACGACCAAAAAGGCGGGTCCAGCGTGAATCATCAGATCGTCAATTTGTTGCCGGGACTGTATTTTGTGGCAACACCTCTGGGCACGGCGCGCGACATCACGCTGCGGGCGCTGGATGTGCTGGCCTCGGCGGATCTGATCGCCGCCGAAGACACCCGCTCGCTGCGCCGCCTGATGGAAATCCACGGCGTGCCGATGCGGGAGCGGCAGGTGATCGCCTACCATGATCATAGCGGAGTGGGTGCACGCAGCAAATTGCTGGCTGCGCTGGCAGCCGGAAAATCGGTTGCCTATGCCTCCGAAGCGGGCATGCCACTGATCGCCGATCCTGGTTATGGCCTGTCCAAAGCCGCCTCGGAGGCGGGGCATCTGGTGACCTCCGCCCCCGGTGCAACGGCTGTAACCACGGCCCTGGCGCTGGCGGGATTGCCGACCGATGCTTTCTTTTTTGCGGGCTTTTTACCCAATGCCAGCGGGGCACGGCGCAAACGGCTGGAGGAGGTCGCGGCGATTCCCGGCACTCTGGCCTTTTACGAATCCCCCAAACGGATCGCAGCTTCGGTTGCGGATATGGCAGAGGTGTTGGGCAATCGCCCGGCGGCCCTGTGCCGCGAGTTGACCAAAAAATTCGAAGAGGTGCGTCGCCTGCCCTTGGCCGAACTGGCCACCAGCCTGGAGGAAAAACCGGTGAAGGGCGAAATTGTCGTGCTGGTGGACCGGGCCTCGGAGGTGGCGGCAAGCGATGGCGACATCGAAAGCGACCTGCGGGCCGCCCTGGTCGACAACTCGGTGAAAGATGCCGCCGCCATTGTTTCTGAGGCGCATGAGATGCCGCGCCGCAAGGTCTACCAGATGGCGCTGAAACTGGCCAAAGAGAGCTGAGATGCCCAAGCCACCTGCCTCTACCGGATTGCGCGCGCATCTTGCGGGGGCTGCGGCTGAGGAGCAGGCGGCGCGCGCCTATGCGGCGCTGGGCTATGCCCTGGTTGAGCAGCGCTGGCGCGGGGCGGCAGGAGAGATCGACCTGATCCTGCGCAAAGGCGCGCTCCTGGTCTTTGCCGAGGTCAAGACCGGTCCCAGCTATGAGGCGGCGCTCTCGCGGATCACACCACGACAAATGCGCCGGGTGCAGGCCTCAGCTGCCTTGTTTCTGGAGCAGGAACCCAGCGGCAGTCTGAGTGAGGCGCGCATTGATGTGGTGCTGGTCTTTGGCGGCGGCGAGGTTGAGATCCTGGAAAACGCCTATGGTCAGGGATGATCCCGGCCGCAGCAATTTGAACATGGCATATTGAACCTCGCTCCCGGCTGCGTCATCTATGGCGAAAGCAAAAGGGAAACTGCCATGAAAATTGCCTTTCAGATGGACCCGATTATGGGTGTGGACATCAACGCCGACAGCAGCTTTCGCCTGGCGGAAGAAGCGCAGGCGCGGGGCCATGAGCTGTTTTTCTACCTGCCCGATCAGCTCGCCTATCAGGAGGGCAAGATCACCGCGCGCGGCCAGGACATGACCGTGCAGCGGGTCGCCGGGACGCCCGCTATCCTGGGGGAGATGCGCGAAGTTGATCTGGCCGATTTTGACGTGATCTGGCTGCGGCAGGATCCGCCCTTTGACATGCATTATATCACCTCGACCCACCTGCTGGACCGCCTGAAAGGCGACTGCCTGGTGGTGAATGATCCCTTCTGGGTACGCAATTACCCGGAAAAACTGTTGGTTCTGGATTTCCCCGATCTGACGCCCCCCACGGCCGTTGCCCGCGATCTGGACACCATCAAGGCCTTCAAGGCGCGCCATGGTGATATCATTCTCAAACCGCTCTATGGCAATGGCGGCGCCGGGGTGTTCCGGCTGGATGCCAATGACCGCAACCTCGCCTCTTTGCACGAGCTGTTCACCGGTTTCAGCCGCGAGCCGTTGATTGTGCAGAAGTTTCTGCCCGATGTCAGCAATGGCGACAAGCGGGTGATCCTGGTCGACGGCGACCCTGTCGGGGCGATCAACCGGGTGCCTGCGGCGGGCGAGACGCGCTCGAACATGCATGTGGGGGGACGCCCTGAAAAGATCGGCCTGACCGAGCGTGATCTGGAAATCTGTGCCGCTATCGGGCCGCTGTTGAAGGAAAAGGGCCAGATCTTTGTCGGCATCGACGTGATCGGCGACTATCTGACCGAAATCAACGTGACCTCACCCACCGGTATCCAGGAGTTGGAACGCTTTGACGGGGTGAATATCGCCGAGAAGATCTGGCAGGCGATTGAGGCCAAAATCAGCTGATGAGCTGGCAGCGCCGGGCCGTCAATGCATGGATGCGCTATGCGGTGAAGCCTGTGCTGCAGCGGGCTGGAAATCCCGATTTGGCACGGCGCAGCTTTGAATGGCTGGCGCCTGTGCTCAGCCCGGCGCTGCCGCTGACCCGCTTTCAGCGCCGCCCGGGGCCGGTGCCACTATATTTGCTCTCACAGGGCAGGACCCAGCCAGGGCGGGTCATTTTGTTTCTGCATGGCGGTGCCTATCTGGCTGGCAGTGCGCGCAGCTATCAGGGCATGCTGTCGCGCCTGTCGCATGCCTGTGCGACAGAGATCCTGATCCCGGACTACCGACTGATGCAGCAGGCTCCGTTTCCCGCCGCCTTTGACGACGCGCTGGCCTGCTGGCGCCATCTGCGCCAGACCGGATATGCTGCCCGCGATATCCTCCTGGCCGGTGACAGTGCCGGGGGGGGCTTGGCGCTGGCGCTGCTTGCCCAACTGCTGTCAGAGCAGGAGCGCCCTGCCGGGCTGGTGGCGTTTTCTCCCTGGTGCGATCTGACGCTGAGCGGCGCCAGCGTTCAGGGTAATCGGCACCGGGATGCCATCATCCCCACGGCACGGATGCAGGAGGCGGTTGATCTTTACCTCGCCGGTGCCGAGCCGACAGATGCGCGCGCCTCGCCGCTGTTTGCCGATTTCCCCAATCCGCCGCCGGTGCTGATCCAGGTTGGCGACGGTGAAGTGCTGCGATCAGATGCGGATCGCATGGCCGCGCGGCTGCTGGCGGCGGGCGGTGAGGTGCATTTGAAGATCTGGCAGGATGTGCCCCATGTCTGGCAGTTTCTGGCAGGGATGCTGCCCGAGGGCCAGGCGGCACTAACAGAGGCCGCAGCTTTTGCGAACAGGGCCTTTGGCGCGGCCTCAGCCGATTAGCGGCAGGCGGAAGCTCAGCGCTTCGGCCAGATGTGGGCGTTCAACCTGATCACGGCAGGCGAGGTCGGCAATGGTGCGGGCAACGCGCATCACCCGGTGATAGCCGCGCGCCGATAGGCCGAATTGTTCCGCAGCGCGCTGCAACAGCTGGCGGCTGGCATCGGTCAATGCGATTGCCTGCTCCAGCACCGGACCTTCGGCATCTGCGTTTTGCCAGACCTCGGGCAGGTCGCTATAGCGCGCGGCCTGTATTTCGCGGGCAAGTGCCACCCGCTGCGACGCCTCGGATGAGCCCTCATCGGCGGCGGGCAGGTCCAGATCCTTATAGGCTACGGGCGGCACCTCGATACGCAGATCAAACCGGTCCAGCATCGGGCCGGAAATGCGCCCCAGATAGTCCTCGCCACAGCCCGGAGCCCGGGCACAGGCGCGGGCGGCATCGGCAAGGTAGCCGCATTTGCAGGGGTTGGCCGCCGCCACCAGCATAAACCGGCTGGGGTAGCGGATATGGGCATTGGCCCGCGCAATCATCACCTCGCCGGCCTCCAGCGGCTGGCGCAGGGTCTCCAGCACGGCGCGATTGAATTCGGGCAGTTCATCCAGAAACAACACGCCATTGTGGGCCAGGCTGATCTCACCGGGTTGCGCCCGCCTGCCGCCGCCAACGATGGCCGCCATCGAGGCGGTGTGATGGGGTTCGCGAAAGGGGCGGCTGCGATTGATGCCCCCTTCGTCGATGAGGCCACAGAGGGACTGGATCATCGCGGTCTCCAGCGCCTCGGCCGGGGTTAGCGGCGGCAGGATCGACGGCAGCCGGGCCGCCAGCATGGATTTCCCGGAGCCGGGCGGGCCGACAAGCAGCAGGTGATGGCGCCCGGCCGCCGCGATCTCCAGGGCGCGCTTGGCCTGTTCCTGGCCTTTGATGTCGCGCAGATCGCGCCGCATGGGGTCGCTGCGCATCTCACCGGGGCGGGCCGGGGCGAGCGGCATCTCGCCGGTAAAATGGCGCACAACTTCGGTCAGGCTGGCCGCGCCTATGACCAGCGCATCGCCGGCCCAGGCGGCCTCGGCTGCGGAGGCTTTGGGGCAGAGCAGATGCCGGTCCGTGGCAGCGGCCCTCATCGCGGCGGGCAGGGCGCCGGTGACAGGCATCAACATGCCGTCCAGTGACAGCTCTCCCAAAGCAACGGTTTGCGCCACCGCATCGGGCGGGATGAGACCAATGGCGGCGAGCAGGGCCAGGGCGATGGGGAGATCAAAATGACTGCCTTCCTTGGGCAGATCGGCCGGCGAAAGATTGACGGTGATCCGCTTGGCGGGCAGGGCAATCGACATGGAGGCAAAGGCAGCGCGCACCCGCTCGCGCGCTTCTGACACTGCCTTGTCCGGCAGGCCGACGATGGCAAAGGCAGGCAGGCCAGCCACCAGGGAGCATTGCACCTCAACGGGACGTGCATCTATGCCGTGAAAGGCAACTGTGTTTGCACGGCTGATCATGCCATTCCATTCCCTTGATCAAACAAGGAAAAACCATAGGCTCCGTGGTATCGGAGTCTGCATTGGTCCGGTGGTATCTGGCGCTTTTTGCGCTGATTTCCCGCAAGCTTTACGCTTTTGGCCGCTTTGGCCATTGTTTAGGGTCAGGCTTGCGGGAAATCAGGGCAGGCGGGAAATCAGGACTTGAGGGAAAGTTGGCAGATGTCCGGGCAGGTGTCCGGGCGGGTCAAAGGGAGGGCAGGACTAGCCGATAGGCCAGGCCGCCCGGTCCAGATCCTGAAGGTAGGGCTCGGGGTCATAGGTGACCTCGCGCGCGAGGGCCTGCCATTTGAGCACCGCAGGATCCGACAGCAGCAACTCGCAATAGGCCCGCGTCGCGGCAGAAACCGGCAGGTCATAGCCAATGATCCGTGCGGCCACCGGGGTGTAGAACACCTCTGCCAGCGAGTAGCTGCCAAAGAGATACCCCTCCTGGGCGCCAGAGATTTTGCGGGCATGGGCAAAAAGCTCTTCGATCCGTGCAAGATCGGCCAGCACCGCCTGGGAGGGGGTGAACCCTGTCCAGACATGGGAGAGCTGCATCGGGCAATCGCCGCGCAGGGCGGAAAACCCGGCCACCATTTCGCTCACTAGCCAGCGCGCTGTGGCGCGTTGATCCGGCACCCTGGGCCAAAGCCCGGCTGTGGGAAAGTGCTCGGCCAGGGTTTCCCCCATGGCGAGGCTCTCGCCAATCACCAGCCCCTGGTCGGTCTTGAGCGTCGGCACCAGGCGGGCAGGGGCCAGATGCGCCATATCCTGCGCCATCGTGCCCGCGTAGAGACCCACCAGATGGATGTTATGCGGGATTGCAAATTTTTCGAGCATGAGCCAGCCGCGCAACGACCAACTGGAATACATGCGATCACCAATATAGAGTTCATACGTCATGGGAGGACGCTAGCAACTCGATGGGTATTCATAAATCGAATATTTGTGGGGGAATAAGTCACAAATATTGATTATTTGATGGCTCTAAATAAGCTGGTTGAGCGCACCGCTGCGCCAGCCCTCTGGCCCATAGGACAGCTCACTGACCGACAGGTTGTCAATACGGTGCGAAAAAGCGGCCTCAGCGCTGAGGCCCTCTGCCCGCTGGATCTGCGTCAGGATCTGGCCAAAATGGCCGACAATCACCAGATCGCGCCCGGCATGGTCGGCGAGCAGGCTGTCGATTGCATCGTTGACCCGGGCGCAGACCTCATTCCAGCTTTCACCGCCCGGTGGGGTGGTATCGCCGGGGCTCTCCCAATAGGCGCGAATGCGGCTGGGATCTTCGGCGTCGATCTCTTTCCAACTGCGCAGCTCCCAGTCGCCAAAATGGATTTCGCGCAGGGCTGGCATATGGGGCAGGCGCTGGCGGTTGCCCTGAACCGCCGTGGCGGTCTCCACGGCGCGGATCAGATCTGAGGACACCACCAGGGCTTCGGCTGGCAAAGCCGCCTCCAGTCGCGACAGGGCAGCGGTATCCGTTAGATCTGCGGGCAGATCCGACCAGCCGACCATGGTTTTGGCATGGGTGGGACCATGGCGGACAAGAAACAGGCGAGATTTCATAGCTGGCCTTTCAAAACCAGTGGCAGCCCGGCGGTGACCTGCACCACAGTATCGGCGCTGGCAGCCAGCGCAATGTTGAGCCGCCCCTGGGCCTCGCGGAACCGGCGCGCCAGGGCATTTTCCGGCACAATCCCAAGACCCACCTCATTGGAGACGATCACCAGCTCCGCCGGGCAGGCCTTGATGGCGTCCAGCAGTTTGGCCTGGGCCGCTGCCAGATCGTGTTCCGCCAAAAGGTGATTGGTCAGCCACATGGTGGCGCAGTCCAGCAGGCAGATGTGATCCCCGGGCAGCTGATGCAACAGTGTTGCGGCCTCCAGAGGTTCCTCATAGGTGGTCCAATCTGTTCCGCGTTGCCGCAAATGGGCTGCGACCTTCGCTTTCATCTCATCATCAAATACTTGTGATGTTGCGATGTAACTTTTTGATTTTGCTGATTTAAAGCAAAGATTTTCGGCAAATTTGGACTTTCCCGAAGCGGCGCCGCCCAGAATGAATGTGACAGATGGCGACAAGTTCTTTACCCTTGGTGGTGAACGGTTTCGCTTTTGTGCGTACCTGCTGGAGAGGCCCAAAACAAGAGGGCAGCCAGCACCCGTGCCGCTTGCTGGCCTACCAATTTGCGCGATGGCCAGTGCTCTCATGACAGAGATGGCCAGTGTTCTGGTGACAGATCAGAGGGGCACATTTCGAGACTGTGCCGTGGCACCGCGCTGCGGAGAGGCGGTTACCCGGCCATATCTGAGGTCAACGCATTGCTACGCCCTGATATGCGCCGTTTTGCAAGACGATCTGAGCCCGGAGGGAACAATGACGCTTGACCATATCACAAAAAACCCATTGTCCAAGACGGCGATGAAGGCAGAGCTGCTGGATGCAGAAACAGAGAAACGGCTGGCGTATGCCTGGCGGGATGACGGCGATGTCGAGGCGCTGCACCGGCTGATCAATGCCTATATGCGGCTGGCAATTTCGATGGCGGTGAAATTCAAACGTTACGGCGCCCCGATGAATGATCTCATCCAGGAGGCGGGCCTGGGGTTGATGAAGGCAGCGGATAAGTTCGACCCAGACCGTGGGGTGCGGTTTTCGACCTATGCGGTCTGGTGGATCAAGGCTTCGGTGCAGGACTATGTAATGCGCAACTGGTCGATGGTGCGCACGGGGTCCACCTCGTCGCAGAAATCGCTGTTCTTTAACCTGCGCCGGGTGCAGGCGCAGCTGGAACGGCAGGCCGACACACAGGGGCTGCGGCTGGACAAACATCAGTTGCATCAGAAAATTGCCTCCGAGATCGGCGTGCCTATCCGGGATGTTGAAATGATGGATGGCCGCCTGTCGGGGAGTGATTTTTCGCTCAATGCGGTGCAGTCGAGCGAGCCTGACGGGCGGGAATGGATCGAGATCCTGGAGGATGACAGCGCCCAGGCAGCAGAATTGGCCGAGTGGAACCATGATCGCCGCAAGCTGCGCGGCTGGCTGGTGCAGGCGATGCAGACCCTGACCGGGCGCGAACAGCGGATCGTGGTGGCGCGCAAATTACGCAGCCCACCGCGCACCCTGGAGGATCTGGGCTGCGAGCTGAGCCTGTCAAAAGAGCGGGTGCGCCAGCTGGAGGCGGCGGCCTTTGTGAAAATGAGAAAAATGCTTGATAGCCGCTCACGGGAAGTGCACAAACTGCTTTTATGAGAAAGCTTAGTTTTTTAGTCGGATACCTTGGTGGTCGGGTGACTGCCTTGATTTGCCATGCCGTGATCAGGTGGACTGTGATCTGGTGGACTGTGATCAGGCGAACTGTGCGGATCAGCGCGGCAGCGGTTTTGGCAACAGGTCTGGCCACGGGCCTGACAACGGGCCTGACAGCAGGGGCCAGGGCAGAGGGCGCAGCGGCTGCGGTTCATGCACATCCTGCGGTTCATGCACAAACAGTGGCTCAGGTCGCGGATGTTCTGGCCGGGGCGGATGTGATCATCCTCGGCGAGGTGCATGACAACAAAAGGCACCATCAGGTGCAGGCCGACCTGGTCACAGCGCTGCAGCCCAGGGCTCTGATCTGGGAGATGATCACGCAGGTGCAGGCCGATGGGCTGAAGCCGCGGATCCTGCAAAATGCAGAAGAGACCGCCCGGGCGTTGGACTGGCAAGCCTCTGGTTGGCCCGATTTTGCCCTTTATGCACCGGTGTTCAAGGCGGCTGCGCAGGCGCTGCATTTTGGCGCCCTGGTGCCGCGCGCGCAATCCAAAGCAGCCTTGCAGGTTGGGGTCGCCAGCCATTTTGGTGCGCAGGCCCAGCAGTTTGGGCTGGATCAGCCGCTGCCCAAAGCAGAGCAGGCCGGGCGCGAAGCGGAGCAGATGTCCAATCATTGCAACGCCGTGCCGGAAGAGATCTTGCCCATGTTGGTTGATGTCCAACGGTTGCGGGACGCCAGCCTTGCCGCTGCCGCAAAACGGGCGTTGGATCAGACCGGCGGCCCGGTGGTGGTGATCACCGGAAATGGACATGCCCGGCTGGACCGGGGTCTTGCGGTCTATCTGGAGCGCGCCCTGCCCGGCGTGGTGATCCGCGCGCTGGGGCAGATGGAAGAGGGGGCAATCCAGGGGCATTTTGATGTTGTGCTTTCGGCTCCGGCAATGGAGCGCCCCGATCCCTGCCTGGGTTTTGTCAAATCCGAATAGGACATTTGTAATGACGCCGGGTGTGTGACGGCGGGAGCAGGATTTGGGGGCAGGTTTGGGGGCAGGTGTTGCCGCGCGGCAAAAGCGTTTCACTCTTTCCCTTGCAGCGGCTAGGGTTGCCGCGGGCTTGTGGCCAAGTCCGGTTAATGAAGGGCAGTCGAGATGCTGGCAGGAAAGAAAATTCTTCTGATCATTGGGGGCGGCATCGCGGCCTATAAATCACTGGAGCTGATCCGGCGCCTGCAGGATCAGGGCGCCAGTGTGACACCGGTTTTGACCCGTGCAGGCGAAGAATTTGTCACGCCTTTGTCGGTATCCGCTTTGTCCGGCGCAGCGGTGCACCGGGATTTGTTTGACCTGACCGCCGAGGCCGAAATGGGCCATATCCAGCTGTCGCGCAGCGCTGATCTGGTTGTGGTGGCCCCCGCCACTGCGGATTTGATGGCAAAAATGGCGCATGGTCTGGCCAATGATCTGGCCTCGACCCTGCTTTTGGCAACGGATACGCCGGTTCTGCTGGCCCCGGCGATGAATGTGCGCATGTGGGAACATGCGGCAACCCGGCGCAATATCCAAACCCTGCACGGCGACGGGGTGCATTTTGTCGGCCCCAATGAGGGGGGCATGGCCTGTGGTGAATTTGGCCCTGGCCGACTGGCAGAGCCAGCTGAAATCATGACCGCCATCACGGCGCAGCTGGGGTCGGATGCGCCGCGGGGCAGCCTGGCCGGGCGCCGTATCCTGGTGACCTCCGGACCGACGCATGAACCCATTGATCCGGTCCGCTATATCGCCAATCGCTCCTCCGGGGCGCAGGGGACAGCGCTGGCCCGTGCTCTGCGCGATCAGGGCGCGGAGGTGGTGTTTATCACGGGCCCTGCAGAGGTCCGGCCCCCCGAGGGGGTAGAGGTCGTGGCGGTGCAAAGCGCGCTTGAGATGGAAGCGGCGGTGCAGGCGGCCTTGCCGGTGGATGCCGGGGTCTTTGCGGCCGCTGTTGCCGATTGGCGCGTTGCCAGTGCCTCGGACCGCAAGCTGAAGAAATCAAAGGACGGGCTGCCAGTTCTGGAGTTCGCCGAGAACCCGGATATCCTGAAAACCGTGTCGCGGATGGCGCAGGGGCGGCCACCGCTGGTGGTTGGCTTTGCCGCCGAGACCAATGATGTGGTGGAAAACGCCACTGCCAAGCGCCTGCGCAAGGGGTGCGACTGGATTGTCGCCAATGACGTCTCACCGGCCACGGGCATCATGGGCGGGGCCGAGAACGCGGTGGTTCTGATTTCCGACCAGGGCGCGGAGGAATGGCCGCGCATGGGCAAGGCAGAGGTTGCTGCCCGACTGGCCGCCCGTATTGCTGCAGCTCTGAACGGTGAGGGCTGACCCCAGAACGGCGCGCCAGGACAGTGCTCCATGCCAGGCCGCGAGCGCCAGAACATACCCCGATGACGACACGATCCAAATGAATGAGGCCCTTATGGTTGAGATCAAAGTAACCCATGAGGCGGGCGCAGATCAGAGCCTGCCTCTGCCCGCTTATGAAACTGTCGGGGCTGCCGGGGCGGACCTGCGGGCCAATTTTCCGGATCGCGCCAGTCTGACCCTGGCCCCTGGTGCCCGGTCTCTGGTGCCGACGGGGCTGCGGTTGGAGATCCCCCAGGGCTATGAGGTGCAGATCCGTCCGCGTTCGGGGCTGGCGCTGAAACATGGGATTACCCTGCCAAACAGCCCCGGCACCATCGACAGCGACTATCGTGGCCCGCTTGGGGTGATTGTGATGAACGCCGGAGAGGCGGATTTCACCATCGCCCATGGGGATCGCATCGCGCAGATGGTTGTGGCTCCGGTGCTGCAGGCGCAGTTTGCCCTGGTTGACGCCTTGTCCGGGTCTGAACGCGGCAGCGGTGGCTTTGGCTCCACCGGCAAACGCTGATGCTGCGCATTCTGGCTCTGGCGGCGTTTACCTGGTGGGGCGGTGCCTATCTGGGCTGGAGCCGCGCACTGCGGGCCAGCTTGCTGTCGGTGCTTTTTGTCGCCGTTGTGCTGTTGCAACTGACCCTCCCCGAAGGCCATGATCTGCGCGAGGCAACAGGTGGATCGCCTATGCCCTGGCTGATCCTTGGCGGTTTTGGCCTCTTGGCGGCGGGCTATGGCTGGATTATCTCTCAACTCAAGAACCGTGCGCAATCACAAGGCAGCCCGATGTCACAGCCTCCCTCCCTGTTTTCTGAAACCGAGCTGAACCGATATGCCCGCCACATCGTGCTGCGCGAGCTAGGCGGACCGGGGCAAAAGAAGCTGAAACAGGCCAGGGTTCTGGTGATCGGGGCCGGCGGGCTCGGGGCGCCTGCCCTGCAATATCTGGCTGCCGCCGGCGTTGGCACGATCGGCGTGATTGATGACGATGAGGTGGAAAACGCCAACCTGCAGCGGCAGGTGATCCACCGGGATCAGGATATCGGCATGCCCAAGGTTTTCTCAGCCGAGGCGGCGATGCGGGCGCAAAACCCCTATGTCGAGGTACGCCCCTTTCACCGCAGGCTGACGGCGGATATCGCCGAGGATCTGTTTGCCGATTTTGATCTGATCCTGGATGGGACCGATAATTTTGAGACCCGCTACCTCGTGAATGAGACTGCGGTGAAACTGGGGAAGCCGCTGATTTCCGGTGCTTTGTCGCAGTGGGAAGGCCAGTTGAGCCTGTTTCACCCCAAATCGGGCGGCCCCTGCTATCAATGTATCTTCCCCGCAGCCCCGGCCGAGGGGCTGGCGCCCTCCTGTGCGCAGGCCGGCGTGGTTGGCCCGCTGCCGGGGGTTGTTGGCGCGATGATGGCGGTAGAGGCGATCAAGGCGCTGACCGGTGCGGGCGCATCCCTTTGCGGCGAGATGCTGATCTATGACGCGCTTTATGGCGAAAGCCGCAAAATCCGCCTGGCCCCGCGCGAGGATTGTCCCGTCTGTGGGTCCGGCTGTGGGTCCGACGGTGTTTCAGGCGGTGCTTCCGTCTGATCTCGGCCAGTTCTGAGGTTTCGAGGCCCAAGGTTTTTGATCCTGACCTTTAGGCGCCCGATACCAGATGGATAGGGTCCTGATACCAGCTGGATATCCTTTGGTATCGCAGCCCATGTTGTTGGACGCAGCCGCCGCGCGCCCTGGCGCGCGGCCGGGCCCAACAGCAAGGCAGCATCTTTGATGCTGCTGGCGCTGGCGGGAGCCCCCCCTTTTTTTCTTTCGCGGGATCTTGCTGTCAAACCAAAGGGCAGGGCCTTGCTTGATTGCGGCCATGGCGCTTCATCGTTACCCTTTGCCCAAAGGAGAACGCTTTGATGACAAACCCCCTCTTGGCCCCCTGGGACACCGCTTTTGAAATTGCCCCTTTTGATCAGATTACCGATGCGGATTTTGCGCCCGCGCTGGATCAGGCTCTGGCGCAGCATCAGGCCTGGATCAAGGAAATTGCAGAGAACCCAGAGCCGGCCACATTTGCCAATGTGATCGAGGCCCTGGAGACGCCGGTGCAGGCGCTGGAGCAGGTCTTGTCGGTGTTTTACACCGTGGCGGGCGCCGACAGCAATCCAGAGCGGCAGGCCCTGCAACGGGCATTTTCCCCTAAACTGGCGGCGCATTTTTCGTCCATTACGGCAAACAAGGCGCTTTATACGCGGATCAAACAGGTCTGGGATCAACGCGACACCCTGGATCTCACCGCCGAACAGCAACGGGTTTTGATGCTCACCCATCGTGGCTTTCTGCGCGGGGGGGCTGCGCTGGAGGGGCAGGCCGATGCCCGCATGCAGGAGATCAAGAGCCGGTTGGCGACCCTTGGGACCGAGTTCACCCAGAATCTATTGGCCGATGAGCGCGACTGGCAACTGGAGCTTGGCGAGGCGGATCTGGAAGGGCTGCCGCAGTTTGTAGTGGATGCGGCGCGGGCCGCTGGCGCGGAAAAAGGCGCCTCCGGGCCGGTGGTGACCCTGTCACGCTCGATCATCACGCCCTTCCTGCAGTTCTCACCGCGCCGGGATCTGCGACAAAAGGCCTTTGCCGCCTTTGCCGCCCGTGGCGCCAATGGGGGCGAGACGGACAACCGTGCCATCGCTGCCGAGATCCTCTCGCTGCGGGCCGAACGGGCGGCGCTGTTGGGCTATGACAGCTTTGCCGATTACAAGCTGGAAACCGAGATGGCCAAGACTCCGGCAGCGGTGCGCGGGCTGTTGATGGATGTTTGGCAGCCCGCCGTGGCGCGCGCCAATGCGGATGCGGACATCCTGGCGCAGATGATGCATGAGGATGGCATCAACGGCGATCTGGAACCCTGGGACTGGCGCTATTACGCGGAAAAACGCCGCAGGGTGGAGCACGATCTCGATGAGGCGGAACTGAAGCCCTATCTGCAACTGGACCGGATGATCGAGGCCAGCTTTGCCTGCGCCAATCGTTTGTTTGGCCTGGAGTTCACGCCTTTGGATGTGCCGCTCTATCATGCGGATTGCCGCGCCTGGGAGGTCACCCGCGATGGCAAACATCTGGCGGTGTTTATTGGCGACTATTTTGCCCGTGGCTCCAAACGCTCTGGTGCCTGGTGTTCTGCAATGCGCGCCCAGGCCAATTTCCCCATAGCGACCAGCCCGATCGTGATCAATGTGTGCAACTTTGCCAAGGGGGAGCCGGCACTGTTGTCCTGGGATGATGCCCGCACCCTGTTTCACGAGTTTGGCCATGCGCTGCATCAGATGTTGTCAAATGTGAGCTACGAGAGCATTTCCGGCACCTCGGTGGCTCGTGATTTTGTCGAACTGCCCAGCCAGCTTTATGAACATTGGCTGGAGGTGCCCGAGGTCTTGCGAGAATTTGCCACCCATGCCGAGACCGGCGAAGCCATGCCGCCAGAGCTGCTGCGCAAGGTGCTTGGGGCTTCGACCTATGATATGGGGTTCCAGACGGTTGAATATGTCGCCTCGGCCCTGGTTGATCTGGCCTTTCACGAGGGCGCGGCCCCTGAGGATGTGATGGCAAAACAGACGGAGGTCCTGGCTGAAATTGGCATGCCTGCGGCAATTACCATGCGCCATGCGACGCCACAGTTTGCCCATGTCTTTTCTGGCGATGGCTATTCTTCCGGCTATTACAGCTACATGTGGTCCGAGGTCATGGATGCGGATGCCTTTGCCGCCTTTGAAGAGGCGGGCGGTGCCTTTGATCCCGAGCGTGCCCGGGCGCTGGAGACCTATATCCTGTCTACCGGTGGATCGGTGGATCCGGCAGAGCTGTATACCGCGTTTCGGGGGCGCCTGCCCGGGGTGGAAGCCCTGCTGAAAGGGCGTGGGCTGGTTGAAGCTTAGGTACACGACTGGGCCGGGGAGGGGGCGCTGCCCCCGGTCTGCGACCTCCCCCGAGGTATTTTTTGTAAGATGAAATGGGGGAGGGGCCTGCCATTGCCCGTGTTGGTTGCCGGTGTTTGCAGCCTTGGGGGGGGATCAGTAGCCGAGTTGGCGATCGACCTGATTGAGAAAGGGCAGGCCGCTTTCGCCGCGCTGGATGTTTTTGGCAATCATCTGTGCGGCTGTCAGGGCGCGCGTTTCTGCGGCGATATGGGGCGTGACCGTGATCCGTGGGTGGGGCCAGAAGGGGTGGTCCATGGGGAGGGGCTCCTGGCGGAAGACATCCAGGGTGGCATGGGCGATCTGGCCGCTGTGCAAGGCCGCCAGCAGGGCGGCGTCGTCGATCAAGGGGCCGCGGCCGGGATTGATGATCCGAGCGCCTTTGGGCAACATGGCCAGGGATTCTGCATTGAGTATGTTGTCTGTTGCGGGCGTATCCGGCAGCAGCAGCACCAGGATCTGGGCCTGGTGCAGGGCACGGGGAAACCCGTCGATGCCATGTTCACAGGTTATCCCGGTGAGCGATTTGGCCGAGCGTGACCAGCCAGTGACCGGAAAGCCAAGCTGTGCCAGAGCCCTGGCGCAGGCGGCGCCAAGCGCGCCAAGACCCAGCAGGGTGACCGGGCGTTCCTGCGCCAGGGGCGGCACGACAGGATCCCATCGGTCTTGTGTTGTCAGGCTGTGGTCGAGATCCAGGTGGTAGCGCAGGACATGGCCTGTGACCCATTCTACCATCCCAGCGGTCAGGCCAGGGTCCACCATGCGGCACAGCGGCTGGGTGAGGGTTTTGTTGCCGGTGATTTTCTCCACCCCAGCCCAGAGGCTGAGCACAGCCTTGCAGGCGGTATAGCTGGTGAAATCCTGCAGGTCAGAATTGGGCGCATAGATCACATAATCCACCTCTGCCGCCGGGTGATCCTGGCGCAGGTCCACCTGCAGACCGGCCTGAGAAAAGGCGGTTTCCAGTGGGGTCTGGTAGGTCTCCCAGCGTTCGGGGCGGGCGGCAAACTGGACTTTGATCATGTGGCAAATACTCCGGACATGTCCTTGAAGCCTTTGATTTCAATTGGGTTGCCCGCAGGGTCATGGAAAAACATGGTGCTTTGTTCGCCGGGCTCACCGGCAAAACGTGTCATTGGTGCCAGGGTGAAGTCAAGCCCGGCTGCGATCAGATGATCTGCCAACAATTGCCAATCCTCCTGCGGCAGGATCACCCCAAGGTGGGGCATCGGCACCATATGATCCCCGACTTTTCCGGTCCTGCTGGTGGCAAAGACCGGGCCGAGATGCAGGGATATCTGGTGGCCAAAGAAGTTGAAATCGATCCAGGTCTCGGTGCTGCGTCCCGCGCTGCAGCCCAGCAGGCCACCGTAAAAGGCGCGGGCCTTGTCCAGATCATCTACGTGGTAGGCGAGGTGAAAGATGCTCATGTTGCGCTCTCCTGATTGGGTGCCTGTGATCTACGCGAAAAGAAAAGAAAGCCCTAGCTTGCTTTTCTGTGTTCAGACATAAGTTTTTCTCATGGATTTAAGATTTGTCTCTAGCTTGGTTCTGGTCATAGACGCGGGCTCATTGGCGGCGGCGGCCCGCGTCGAGGGCATCACGCCTTCGGCGGTGGCGCAGCGGATCGCGGCATTGGAAGCGCTTTTGGGTGTGCCGCTTTTGGTCCGGGCCGGGCGGGTGATGCAGCCGACGCCTGAGTGTCGCACCCTGCTGCCGGGGTTGCGGCAATTGCTGCGCGACGAGCAGGCGCTGAAGGGGTTGTTGCATGGCGATGGGCTGGAGGGGCCGCTGCGACTGGGGGCCATTTCCACGGTGATTGGTGATCATGCCAGGGCGCTGGTTGCCGGGCTGCGCCGCACCGCACCGCAGGTTGAGCTGCAATTGTCTCCGGGTGCGTCGAGCGCCTTGTTTGCCGAGTTCGAGGCAGAAAAGCTGGATGCGGCGGTGATCGTGCGTCCCGGGTTTCCCCTGCCCAAGGCGATGCAGTTCACCCCGGTCGCGCGCCAGGAGATCGGCTGGCTGCTGCCCGAGGCGGCGGCTGTCGAAGGCTCTGTCGAGGCGTTGCCGTATATTCTGTACAGCCGGAAGGCCTGGGGCGGCGCTGTCTGCTGGGAGGCGCTGGTGGCGCAACACGACAGCCCCAAGATCCTGGCGGAGATGGACGCCTTGGAAAGCATCGCGATGCTGGTGGAGGATGGGCTGGGGCGCGCGGTGCTGCCCAGATGGGCGGCGTTGCGCCGCTATGCCCGCGGCGCTGAATTTGTCCCGATTCCGGGGCTTTACCGCGACATTGGCCTGCTGAGCTGGAGCCGGGATCGGCGCAGACCGGTGCTGACGCTGGTGCTGCAGATCCTGCAGGGCACCGGGGGGGATCAGCGCGGGCGGTGAATATTGGCGCTTTGCACCAGACCAAAGGCCGCCAGCAGGACCAGCATCGCCGAGCCACCATAAGAGACCAGCGGCAGCGGCACGCCAACCACCGGGGCCAGCCCCATGACCATCGACATGTTGACGGCAAAGAACAAAAAGAAGGTCAGGGCGACGCCGAGGCTCACCAAGGAGGAGAAGCGATCTTTGGCGGCCAGCGCGGTGGCAACACAAAACACGATGATCAGCACATAGAGGCTCAGCAGGGTGAGCCCGCCGATAAAGCCAAACTCTTCGGCCAGGGTTGTGAAGATGAAATCGGTGTGTTTTTCCGGCAGGAAGTTCAGCCGCGATTGGGTGCCCTGCATATAGCCGCGCCCGGACCAGCCACCGGATCCCAGGGCGATTTTTGACTGGGTGATGTGATAGCCGGCGCCAAGAGGGTCTTGTGACGGGTCAAGGAAGGTGTCGATGCGCAGATACTGGTAGTTCTTCAGCAGCTGCCAGTCGGTGCCGCGGCTTTGAAAGACGGCCGCCACCAGGCCGAGACCGGCGGCAATGACGGCGGTGAAATAGGCCCAGTGCACCCCGGCCAGAAACATCACTCCGCCGCCGGCTGCCATCAGCAGGATCGAGGTCCCGAGGTCAGGCTGGCGCAGCACCAGAAATGTGGGAAACAGGATCATCAGCACCGGGACCAAGACCCAGACCGGGCGCGAACTGCGTTCTGCTGGCAGCCAGTCGTAATAGGCGGCCAGCAACATCACCAAGGTGATCTTCATCAGCTCCGAGGGCTGCAACCGCATAAAGCCAAGGTCGATCCAGCGCTGTGCCCCCATGCCGACGGTGCCAAAGAACTCGACGGCCAAAAGGAGCACCACCGATGTCAGATAGGCCAGAACCGAGATATTGCGCCAGAACCAGATGGGCACCATGGCCACCACCAGCATCACGCTCATGCCAAGCAAAAAGCGTTTGAACTGCGGTTCGGCCCAGGGGGTAAAGGAGCCTCCCGCCACCGAGTACAGCATCAAAAAACCGACCGCCGCCACCGAGGTGAGCAAGAGGGTCAGTGGCCAGTTCAGATAGAGGATCTTGCGCAGGCCCGAAGGCGTCGATTTGGCGTTATGTTCTAGATAGCTCATGCGCGGTCACTGTCCGGGTTTTCGGCGCGTTTGGCACGTTCGCGCTCTAGCCTGTCCTGCTGGGCCTTGATCCGCTTGCGGTCACCCTTGGGGTAGGCCTCCAGCGGTGGGGTGCCGTTATAAAGCGCCTGCAACATGACATCGCGGGCAATCGGGGCCGCGGCGGTGGAGCCGCCACCGCCATGTTCGACAATCACCGAGACCGCAAATTTGGGGTCGTCAAAGGGCGCAAAGCAGACATAAAGCGCATGGTCGCGGCGCTCCCAGGGCAGATCCTTGTTGCGGATCACCCCGGCGGCGCGCTCGGCTGCGGTGATGTTGCGCACCTGGCTGGTGCCGCTCTTGCCCGCCATGCGCAGGCCTTCGGCGATAATGCGCGAGCGGTAGCCGGTGCCGCGCCGGTCATTGCTGACCGAATACATGCCGCGGCGAACCATGCGCAGATTGTTTTCATTCAGGCCAAGGCTTTCGCCCGCGCCCGAGGGCTGCTCGATGCCATCAATGGATTTGATCAGCCGGGGCGACAGGTTGCGTCCGGTGGCCAGTCTGGCGGTCATCACCGCCAGTTGCAGCGGCGAGGCCAGCATAAAGCCCTGGCCGATCGAGGCGTTGACGGTATCGCCCACCAGCCATTCCTGTCCCCGCACCCGCGATTTCCAGTCGCGGTTGGGGGCCAGCCCGCTGGCCACCGCCGACATTGGCAAATCGTGACGCACCCCCAGCCCCAGCCGATTGGCCATGGCTGAGATCTTGTCGATACCGACCTTGATCGCCAGGTCGTAATAATAGACATCGCAGGATTGCTTGAGCGAGGTGTTGAGGTCGACATGGCCGTGACCAGCCCGTTTCCAGCAGTGGAACCTGCGCCCGGAAACCTCTAGGTAACCGGGGCAGTAGACGGTGTCCTCTGGCCCGATCAACCCCTCCTCAAGGGCGGCGAGGGAGGTCACCATCTTGAAGGTTGAGCCCGGCGGATAGGTGCCCTGCACAGTCTTGTTGGCCAATGGGCGGTAGGGATCGTCGGTCAGCATGCGGTAGTCGGCCACCGAGATGCCGCGCACAAACTGGTTGGGGTCAAAACTCGGCGCCGAGGCAATGGCCCGCAGATCGCCGTTTTCACAGTCCATCACCACCACGGCGGCGCTTTCATTGTTCAGTCTTGCCTGGGTATAGTTCTGCAGGTCGGCGTCCACCGCCAGTTGCATATCGGCCCCGGCCTGACCTTCTTTGCGGTCCAGCTCGCGCATCACCCGGCCACCGGCGTTGACCTCGATACGTTTGGTCCCGGCAGTGCCGCGCAGCATATCTTCGCGCTTGGCCTCAAACCCGACCTTGCCGATCTGAAATCGCGGAATGCGCAGGATTGGATCAGGCGCTTCCAGTTTGCTGAGATCATAGTCCGACACCGGACCCACATAGCCAACCACATGGGCAAAATCATCAAGCTGCGGATAGATCCGGGTCAACCCCACTTCGGGCGTGATCCCAGGCAGGGCAGGGGCATTCACCGCGACCTTGGAGATGTCTTCCCAGTTCAGCTGATCGGCCAGGGTAATCGGCAAGAAGGGACGGCCACGGCGTATTTCAGCAAGGGCGCGCTCGATTTCCTCTGGCGGCAGGGTGATCAGATCGGAGAGTTTGGCGATGACCTGCTCAACGTCGCCGGCATCTTCGGGGACGATGATGATCCGGTAGGAGGGCGAATTATGCGCCAGCACCCGACCGTTGCGATCAAAAATCTCGCCGCGGGCTGGTGCCAGCAGGCGAATATTGATGCGGTTCTCTTCGGCCAGCAGGCGAAACTGATCCGCCTGGTCGATCTGCAAATAGCGCATGCGCGCCGCAAGCGTACCAACAAGCCCGAGTTGCATCCCCCCCAACAGCAAAGCACGGCGGCTCAGCTTGCGGTGGGCGCCTTCCTGATCTTTGGGAGAGCGTCTCATTTACGGGCTTCCAGAATTTCGGCTTCGGCGGCTGAGAGTTTGCGGACGCCCAAAAGGCTTTGACTGACCAGCACCACCAGCGGGTAGGCGGCAATTGTTGCAAACATTTCGATCCCAGACAAGCTCAGCGGGGTGCGGGGAATGGCAAAGACGGACAGGGTCAGGCGGTTCAGCAAGGTGATGACAGTGATCACTAGGGCAACCGAGAGCCATTCCGCGACAAAGGGGGTTTCATGCTGCGGCTGAGAGCGCGAGCGCAGGAATTCGCAGCCCAGCACCACCAGCAGGGTCAACAGGCCGGGCGGGCGCTGAAACAGCAGATCGGCCATCAGCAGTACCGGAATAAGAAGCAGCACCGGCACATAGTCCGGACGGCGCAGCGACCAGGCCATGGCCAGGCAAATGATCAGATCCGGCGGCGCCCAGTTGCGGACCTGGGTGTTCAGGGGCAACAGGTGAAAGAAGATGATCACAAAGGCAAGCGCTGCAAACCCAACCCGCATGAGATGAATTCTGCCTGGGGTAACCTCAGCCATTGTCCGCTCCGCTTGCAGCGGGATCTGCGGCCCCGTCGGTGGGAATGTCTGTGGGAATGTCGGTAGGAGTGTCGGTCCCCAGTTCAAGATCGCCGGGACGGGATCTGGGGGTATTGGCGCCGGGGGCCGGGACGATCAGCCCGCCGGGATCGCGGATGACCTGGGTGCCATGATGGCGCAGGACCCGCAGGAACTCCAGGCGTTCATAGTCTGCCGATAGCCGCACCCGCATGCGGCCACTGCGATCCAGCGTTGCCTGCCCGACAAGCAGACCGGCAGGAAAGACATCGCCATCACCAGAGGTGATTACCCGGTCGCCGGGGCGCACCAGATCGGCGTTTTCCAAAAAGGTGAGCAGCGGCGCCGTGCTGTTGTCGCCGGTCACCAGCGCTGTCTGTCCCGAGGGCTGGATGGTGACCGGAACGGCGCTGGCCGCATCGGTCAGCAGCACCACCCTGGCCGTATTGCGGCCAGTGCCGGAAATGCGCCCAACCAGGCCGATGCCATCCATGGTGGCCCAACCATCCTGAATGCCGTCGCGGGCGCCTACGTTCAAAATCACCGACTGGCGAAACGGCGAGCCGCTGTCAGCCATGACCACGCCGGTAATGAAGGTGAGTTTTGGATCAAGCCGCACATTGTTCAGATCCAGCAACCGGGCGTTTTCCTGCTCCAGCTGCAGGGCGGCCTCTTTCCAGGCCCGCATCTGGCGCAGCTCCGAGCGCAGCTCGCGGTTTTGCTCGGCCAGACGTTGGTAGCTTTGGAAGTCCCGGAACAGGTTGATGGCGCCAGTGACCGGCACCATGGCCCAGTCCATATTGGGCACAACCGCGTCAATCAGCTGTGCGCGAAACCGTTCCACCCTTGGGCTGTCGATCCGCCAGACCAGAAACAGCGCGGCCAGACAGAGACAGGCCACTACGACCAGAAGGCGGCGCAGCGGGGTTGTATAGTCTTCGCGCTGGGAGCGGTCTTTGGCCAAGGGGCTCCTTTCCGACACCTGTCACTGCCCCCTGCTTCAGCGGGGGCAGGGCAGGTTATGGCTTAGCTGTCGTAGTCGATGGCGTGGCGCAGCTGTTTTTCGAACTCCAGCGCCTTGCCGGTGCCAAGTGCCACACAGTTCAGACATTCATCCGCAATCGAGACGGCCAGCCCGGTCTGTTCGCGCAGGGCGAGATCCAGATCCCCCAGCAGCGCGCCACCACCGGTCAGCATGACGCCCCGGTCCACGATGTCAGCCGCCAGATCCGGCGGTGTTGTTTCCAGCGCAGTCATCACCGCTTCGCAGATCTGCTGCACCGGTTCGGCCAGGGCCTCGGCGACCTGGGCCTGGCTGATTTCGATTTCTTTTGGCACGCCGTTCAGCAGGTCGCGCCCCCGGATCTGCATCGACTGACCACGGCCATCGTCGGGCATCCGGGCGGTGCCGATAGAGGTCTTGATCCGTTCGGCGGTGGCCTCACCGATCAGCAGGTTTTGCTGGCGGCGCAGGTAAGAGATGATGGCTTCGTCCATGCGGTCACCGCCCACACGCACCGAGCGGGCGTAGACGATATCGCCCAGCGACAGAACCGCAACCTCGGTTGTGCCGCCGCCGATATCAACAACCATGTTGCCGGTCGGGTCGGTGATCGGCATGCCAGCGCCAATGGCGGCGGCAATCGGTTCGGCGATCAGGCCGGCGCGTCCGGCACCAGCCGACAGCACCGAGGTGCGAATGGCGCGTTTCTCAACCGGGGTGGCGCCGTGGGGCACACAGACGATGATCTTTGGCTTGCGGGAGAACGGCGAGCGTTTGTGCACCTTGCGAATGAAATGTTTGATCATTTCTTCGGCAGTGTCAAAATCGGCAATCACCCCTTCGCGCATGGGGCGGATCGCCTGGATGCTGCCGGGGGTCCGGCCCAGCATCAGCTTGGCGTCTTCGCCAACCGCCAGTACCTTTTTGACGCCGTCTTTGATGTGATAGGCCACCACAGAGGGTTCCGAGAGGATCACGCCGCGGCCTTTGACATAGACCAGCGTATTTGCGGTGCCGAGGTCGATAGCCATGTCCGTGGTGAACAAACCGCCAAGATTTCCGAAAAGCGCCATATAAAATATGATCCTATTGAACTGCAGCGTGGGGCGACTCTGCGAGGGTCGCAGATCATGGTCTTATACCAGCGCAGCCCTGCCGCGAAAGGGCGTTTTACGGTCAACTAGCGCCTTTTCGCCGGCCCAGGCGATATTCTGGGCATCGGGCTTGTGCTTTGCCGGGGGCAGGGCGACGGGGATAGATCCCGCCTGGCAGGCAGGGGTCGAGATCGTGCCGGGTTTCTTTCGAGGTTTCGTATGGGGCAAATTCACGCTAAAGTCGGTGATATGCTATCATATCAACATATCTATCATGCCGGAAATCTGGCCGATGTGCAGAAACATGCGCTGCTTGCGATGATTCTGTCCTACCTCACCCGCAAGGACAAACCGGTCAGCTATATCGAGACCCACGCCGGGCGGGGTCTGTACCATCTGGACGCGCCAGAGGCGGTCAAAACCGGTGAGGCGGCAGCGGGCATTGATCGCATTCTGAGCGATGGGTTGTTGCCAGCCGAGCATCCGCTGCGCCGGGCGCTGGCGGCCTGTCAGGCGGCGCATGGCGATATGGCCTATCCCGGCTCCCCGCTGATTGCCTCGACCTTGCTGCGCCCTCAGGACAGCCTGCATTTTGCCGAGCTGCATCCCGGCGAGCACGAGGCCCTGCGTCAGGCGCTGCCACGGGGGCGGGCCAGGGTGCATCTGCAGGATGGGTTTGAACTGGCGCAGTCGCTGGCGCCACCCACCCCCCGGCGCGGTGTGTTGTTGATTGATCCAAGCTATGAAATCAAAAGCGACTATGGCCGCATCCCCGGCATCATCGCCAATCTGCATCGCAAATGGAACGTCGGCATTATTGCCCTGTGGTATCCGATCCTGAAGGATGGCGCCCATGGACCCATGCTGCGGGCGCTGGAAAATCAAAATCTGCCCGGCGCCCTGCGCCACGAGGTGCGGTTTCCACCGGCGCGCGAAGGGCACCGGATGATTGGCTCTGGCATGTTTGTGGTCAATACACCCTTCGGCACCGAGGCCGAATGCGCCCGCCTGGACGCGCTTTTTGCGGCGCTGCGCTAAGCTGGCGCGCGCTAATACTTGTTCAGGTATCGTTCAGAAAACCATACATCGTGCGCCACATTGCTGTGCGGCGCACGATGTCAAAAGATCTCGCCTTATTAGGTGACGTCTTTGTATGAGATCTCGCGGGTGTCGACGCCTTCGCCAACTTTGCCGCGGCGCACGATCACCCGGTTCAGCGCGTTGATATAGGCCTTGGCCGACGCCACAACCGTATCGGTATTGGCGCTCTCGCCGGTGGCGATGATGCCGTCCTCTTCCAGCCGGACCGACACCGTGGCCTGGGCATCCGTGCCTTCGGTCACCGCATTCACCTGATACAGCTGCAGACGGGCGGTGTTTGGATAGAGCTTGCGAATCGCCTTGAACGAGGCATCCACCGGACCGTCGCCGCTTTCCACTGCGGTCAGGTCTTCGCCGTCGATCTCCATTTCCACCGTTGCCTCTGCCGGGCCGCCAGTGCCGCAGACAACCTTCATCGAGACCAGTTGCAGATGGTCGCTTTCGGCATTCTCGCCAGACCGCATGAGCGCGATGATATCGTCGTCAAAGACTTCCTTCTTGCGGTCGGCCAGCTCTTTGAAGCGCACAAACAGGTCTTTCAGCTGGTTGTCGCCAACTTCAAACCCGAGAGTGTTGAGCTTGTCGCGCAGGGCTGCCCGGCCCGAGTGTTTGCCAAGCGGCAGCGAAGTGCCGGACAGGCCCACATCTTCGGGGCGCATGATTTCAAAGGTTTCTTTGTTCTTGAGCATGCCATCCTGGTGGATGCCGCTTTCATGGGCAAAGGCGTTCTTGCCGACGATGGCCTTGTTGAACTGCACGTTGAACCCCGAAACAGTGGCAACGCGCCGCGAGATATGCATGATCTTTTTGGTATCGACGCCGGTTGTCCAGGGCATGATGTCATTGCGCACCTTCAGCGCCATCACCACCTCTTCGAGCGCGGTATTGCCGGCCCGCTCACCAAGCCCATTGATGGTGCATTCGATCTGACGTGCGCCACCTGCCACGGCGGCCAGCGAATTTGCCGTCGCCATGCCAAGGTCATTGTGACAATGGGTGGCAAAGATCACCTCATCAGCGCCAGGCACGGTCTCGATCAGGCGTTTGATCAGATCGGCGCTTTCGGCGGGGGCCGTATAGCCGACGGTGTCGGGGATATTGATGGTGGTGGCACCAGCCTTGATGGCGATCTCGATCACCCGGCACAGATAGTCCCACTCGGTCCGGGTGGCATCCATCGGCGACCACTGCACATTGTCCACCAGGTTGCGCGCATGGGTGACGGTCTCGTGGATTTTCTCGGCCATCTCATCCATGGTGAGATTGGGAATGGCGCGGTGCAGCGGCGAGGTGCCGATAAAGGTGTGGATGCGCGGGCGCGCGGCGCTGCGCACGGCTTCGGCGCAGCGGTCGATATCTTTGAAATTGGCACGGGCCAACCCGCAGATCACCGAATTCTTTGACCGCTCAGAGATTTCGCTTACCGCTTTGAAATCGCCTTCCGAGGCGATGGGAAAGCCGGCCTCGATGATGTCGACGCCCATGTCATCGAGCAGCTCGGCAATCTCGAGCTTTTCGTCATGTGTCATGGTGGCGCCGGGGCTTTGTTCGCCATCACGCAGGGTGGTGTCGAAGATCAGCACGCGACCTTTGTTGATAACATATGTCATTTTGGTAACTTTCTAGCTCTGTCCTAAAGTCCATTTCTGGGGGTGTGTTCTGACGCGTAATCCATTCTCCTCTGAGCGGACGCGCCAAAAGGCACGCTCAGAGGCGGACTAGGAGCAGTAGTAGGGCGCGCAGAGACACACCGCGCAGGGCGGCGTTGGTCATGGGGATATCTGCGCAAACTGTCATGAGCTGATTTATACAGAGCTGATTGTGAATGAAAAGTGAGAAATGTGGCAGCCTGCATCAAATAGTTGCAGCCCAAGCGGGGCAACCCGGTGTGGCTGCCCCAGAGCTGTCATTCTTTGACCGGCCTGCGATCTGCCTTCAATCGGCAGCAGGTGTCGTCGCCGTATCTGCCCCGGTGTCAGGTGCGGTATCTGTCCCGGTGTCAGGCGCGGCGTCAGGTGCGGTATCCGTGGCGGTCCCATCGCTACCCGCTGTTGGGGGCGCGCCATTGACCCAGTCGCCGCTGACCGTTTGGCCACCGGTATAGGTCATGGTGCCAGGTCCCTGGCGTTTGCCGTTTACAAAGCTGCCGACGTAGATGTCGCCATTGGCATAGGTGGCTGTGCCTGAGCCGGTGATTTTGCCTTCGCTCCAGTCGCCTTCATAGATAAAGCCGCTGGTCATTTCGATCTTGCCCTGGCCGTGGCGCTGGCTGTTCACAAAGCTGCCGCTGTAGATCGAGCCATCTGCATAGGTGACGCGGGCCTCGCCGTGGCGTTGGCCATCTTTCCAGCCGCCCTCATAACGATAGCCGCTGGTGTCAGTCATGACGCCCTGGCCGTGGATGCGGGCATTCTGGAAGGCCCCTGTATAGGTCACACCATTGGGATAGGTCGCGGTGCCATTGCCTTCGATCACCCCGGCGATCCAGTCGCCCTCATAGGTGGAGCCATCCGGATAGGTGATCTTGCCAGTGCCATGGGACAGGTCGTCCTGAAACTGTCCGACATAGACCGAGCCATCCGGATAAGTGACGCGGCCATTGCCCTCGATCTGGCCGGCCAGCCAGTCGCCAGTATAGGTATAGCCGTCGGTCTTGGTAAAGGTACCGGTGCCATGGCGCAGATCATCCTGAAACATGCCTTCGTAGATGTCGCCATTGGCATAGGTCTGGGTGCCGATCCCCTGACGTCGTCCCTGATCCAGCGGGCCGGTATAGATATCCCCGTTGGGCTGGGTGAGTGTCCCGATGCCATGCATCTGATTGTTGGCCCAGTCGCCCTCATAATGGACCCCGTCTGCCATCTGCAGGGTGCCTTTGCCGTGCAGTTCGCCATTGACGATATCACCCTGATAGCTGTCGCCATCGGGATAGGTGATCGTGGCACTGCCCTCTTTGCGGCCTTCGACCCAATCGCCGTCATATACATAGCCACCGGGAATTTGTAATACGCCTCTGCCCTGATGATGCCCCTGGACAAAGCTGCCCTCGTAGCGCACCCCATTGGCATAGACGGCGACCCCCTGGCCATTGATGACGCCGGCCATCCATTCGCCCTCATAGGTGCCACCATCCGAGAGGGTGATCTTGCCCAGACCTTCGGGTTTGCCCTTGACGAACTCGCCCTCATAGACCGAGCCATTGGGGAAGCGCGCAACGCCATGGCCGAGGATTTCTCCGTCCACCCAGTCGCCAGAGTATTCATAGCCATTGGGCAGGCGATAGGTGCCGGTGCCATGCTGCATGCCGCCGCGGAAGGTGCCCTCATAGACCCCGCCGATTTCGTCCTCACTGGTGATGATCGTGCCGTCCTGGGCCCAGACGGGGCTTCCGACGGCGCTGGCCAGGGTCAGAAAGGAAAGTATCGCAAGCGTTCTGCTATAACCGGTCATAAAAACCTCTGTCTAACCTGTGCCGGTCTGGACCAGCGCGGGATTTGCTTTTGCCAATGGGTGACTTGTGGGCGACTTGCTTGGAAACTAAGCGAGCAAACCGCATGTCGCAATGTCTTTTGCGCTCGCCCCTTTTCCTTGGCTCCCGATCTGATAAACGACTGGGAACATGTTTTGCAAAGGGCTTGTGCAGGATGGCTGATCGTTTCCGGGTGACACTGGCGCAATTGAACCCCACCGTTGGGGATCTTGCGGGCAATGCTGCAAAGGCGCGTGAAGCCTGGGCTGAGGGGCGCAAGGCCGGGGCGGATCTGGTGGCGCTGCCGGAGATGTTCCTGACCGGCTATAACACCCAGGACCTGGTGATGAAGCCGGTGTTCTATCAGGCGGCCATAGCGGCGGCCGAACAGCTGGCGCAGGACTGCGCCGATGGTCCGGCGCTGGCAATTGGTTGCCCCTGGGTCGACGGGGATAAGCTATATAATGCCTATTTGATCCTCAAGGATGGCAAGATTGCTTCGCAGTGTCTGAAACATCACCTGCCCAATGAAACCGTCTTTGACGAGGTGCGGATCTTTGATGTGGGGCCGCTGGGTGGTCCCTATGCGGTTGGAGATACCCGGATCGGCTCACCCATCTGCGAAGATGGCTGGCACGAGGACGTGGCGGAAACCCTGGAAGAGACCGGTGCTGAGTTCCTGCTGATTCCCAATGGCTCGCCCTATTATCGCAACAAGATGGAAGTGCGGCAGAATCACATGGTGGCCCGCGCGGTGGAGACCGGCCTGCCGGTTATCTACCTCAACCTGGTGGGCGGTCAGGATGATCAGGTGTTTGATGGCGGCACCTTTGTGTTGAACCCAAACGGGGCTTTGGCGCTGCAAATGCCGGTGTTTGACGAGGCAATTACCCAGCTGGATCTGCAGCGCACCCCCGACGGCTGGCGCGCGGTTGAGGGCGACAAGGCTCATCTGCCTGACGAATGGGAGCAGGACTATCGCACCATGGTCGAATCCTTGCGCGACTACATGGGCAAGACCGGGTTCAAAAAGGCACTGTTGGGGCTGTCGGGCGGGGTGGATTCCGCCATTGTTGCCGCCATTGCCGTGGATGCGATTGGCGCCGAAAATGTCCGCTGTGTGATGCTGCCATCTGAATACACCAGCCGGGAATCGCTGGACGACGCCGAGGCCGTCGCCAAAGCTCTGGGGGTGCATTACGACTATGTGCCCATCGCCGAAGGCCGCAGTGCCATCTCAAACACGCTGGCGCCGCTGTTTGCCGGGCGTGACGAAGACGTCACCGAGGAAAACATCCAGTCCCGCCTGCGCGGGCTGTTGTTGATGGCGATGTCGAACAAGTTTGGCGAGATGCTGCTCACCACCGGCAATAAATCCGAAGTGGCCGTTGGGTATGCGACAATTTATGGCGACATGAACGGTGGCTACAACCCGATCAAGGATCTCTATAAAACCCGCGTGTTTGAGACCTGCCGCTGGCGCAATGCCAATCACCGTCCCTGGATGATGGGCCCGGCGGGAGAGGTCATTCGCCCCAATGTGATCGACAAGCCGCCCTCAGCCGAGCTGCGGGACGACCAGAAAGACAGCGACAGCCTGCCGGACTACCCCGAGCTGGATGCCATTCTGGATATTCTGGTCGATCAGGAGGGCTCGATCGCGGATTGTGTGGCCAAAGGTTTCGCGCGCGAAACAGTCAAGCGGGTTGAGCACCTGATTTATATCAGTGAATATAAACGCTACCAATCCGCCCCCGGCGCGCGGCTGTCTCCACGGGCATTCTGGCTTGATCGTCGCTATCCTATTGTCAATCGTTTTCGTGATTCTTCTTAACTATTATATTGAGATCAAGCGGTGTCATTTTGGTGCTTTGATGCCGTAATCCGCCTGATTTCAAATGATTTAAACCAATAGCCTTACCCCGAGAAAACCAAGCATGCGTCCGAAAAATCACATTTTGTTCCCTGCCCGATGGAGGGCTGTTTTGTCCTCTGGACCAAATGCCAGCAGCGCGGCATAGACCATCTCATGCCTGGACCTAAGCTGCCCCATTTCCAAGCCGATCTTGCTCTGCCCAAACGCGTTGACGCGGTTGTTGTTGGTGGCGGAATTATTGGCGCCTCAACGGCACTTGAGCTGGCAGAGCGCGGGTTTTCCGTGTTGCTGTGCGAAAAAGGACAGATCGCGGGCGAGCAGAGTTCACGCAATTGGGGCTGGGTGCGAATTTCGCAGCGTGACCCGCGTGAACTGCCACTGATGGCAGAGTCCATGCGTCTGTGGGAGGGGCTGGAGGCGCGCACCGGCCATCCCACCGGCTATCAGCGCTCCGGTATTTTATACACCGCAGAGCGCGGCCGCGAAGAGGCCAAGCTGGAAAGCTGGGCGCCCAATCTGGCGGCGCTGGATCTGCCGGGGCAAATGCTGCGCGGAGATTTTTTGAAGCAGGTGATGCCGGGCTATCAGGGCAAGGTGATTTCCGGGTATTACACCCCTCTTGATGGTCGGGCCGAGCCACAACTGGCAACCCATGCCATCGCGCGGGCGGCACAGGCCGCGGGTGCCAGGGTGATGACCGAATGCGCGGTGCGCGCGGTTGACACCGAAGCCGGGCGGATCAGCGGCGTGGTCACGGAACGCGGCCGGGTGGCCTGTTCGGCCGTGGTTGTGGCAGGTGGCGCCTGGTCGCGGCTGTTTCTGGGCAATGCCGGGGTCTCGCTGCCGCAGCTGAAAGTGTTGAATTCTGTCCTGCGCACCTCGGCGGTTCAGGATGGGCCGGAAACCGCGGTCTGGTGCAATGGCTTCTCGCTGCGCAAGCGGTTGGATGGCGGCTATACCATTGCCAATGGCACCGAGAATATCGTCGATATCGTCCCCGACACGCTGCGGCTGGGGCTGAAATTCCTGCCCAGCTATCTGCAGGAATGGCGCTCGCTTCAGCTGCGTCTCACCGGGTCGGGTCGCTGGTGGCAAGAGGCTGCGCAGGACCGCTCCTGGTCGCCGCAGCAGACCACCCCGTTTGAAAAAAACCGAATTCTCGACCCGGCTCCGTCGCAAAAGGCGATCAAACAGGGCTGGGAGGCGGCACAAAAGGCCTTTCCGGTGTTGCAGGGCGCTGATGTGGTGCAGAGCTGGGGCGGGTTGATTGATGTCACCCCGGATGCGGTGCCGGTGATTTCGCAGGTGGATGATCTGCCCGGGTTGTTTGTCTCCACCGGATACAGCGGCCATGGCTTTGGCATCGGTCCGGCGGCGGGACGTCTGACAGCGGATCTGGTCACCGGCGATACCCCGGTGGTGGACCCTTATGAATTCCGCCTGTCGCGGTTCTGGAAAAAGTAACCCAGGAACTGCAAAGTAGCCCCGGAGCTGCCAAGGTGATCTTCAGGCAGCTCCTTTGGTTTTATGTTGGTTTTGGTCGGGCTCAGCCCATCATCTGATAGCTGACGGGCACAAAGCGGAAACCGGAGCCGCGTGTTTCCACATAGCCGGCCGCCGGGAAGGGCATGTGGTAGCCAATCATTGGTGTGCGGGTGCTGGCCAGCATATCGAGGATCTTCCGGCGCGCGCCGGTTGCGGCCTCTTTGTCCATGTCGAACTTCACCTCCCAGTCCGGATGGGCAAAGGACCAGACATAGTGATTGGCCAGATCGGCGGTCAGCATCAGCTGCTTCCCGCCGCTGTCCAGCAGGTAGCCCATATGGCCGGGGGTATGGCCAAAGCTGGCCGTGGCGCTGATCCCCGAGGCCACTGAACCGCCATCCTCCAGAAACGAGAGCTTTTCGGCAAATGGCGTCAGCTTTTGGGCCATCAGATCGCCGATACGGTTGCCGTCCTCCTGTTTGCTCCAGAAATCAAACTCCTGGCGACCGGTGATATAGCGGGCCTTGGCAAAGGTTTCCGCCCCCGCCGTGGTCAGGCCGCCGATATGGTCGGGGTGCATATGGGTGAGCACGACCACGTCGATATCCTGCGGGGTCAGGCCCACTTCGGCCAGGGCTGTCTGAATGCCGCCTTGGCCCAGGCCGGTATCAAACAGGATTTTCTCTTGGCCGGTGTCAACAAGTGTGGGGGTAAAGAAGAACTGCGCCATATCGGCGGGAATGAAGTTCTGCGCCGAGGTGGCGGCAAATTCAGCTTCGCTTGCGCCACCGCCAAAAATGGCCTTGGCGTCGCCAACGGGCCGGCTGCCATCCAGCAGTGTGGTCAGCGTAAAGTCGCCAAGTTTGAAGCTGCGCGTATGGGACGCGGGGGCTTTGGCCATTTCGGCACTGGTACTTGCACTGGCGCTGCGCGCGGTGGCCGCAAAGGGCAGGGCAGCTGCGGCGGTTAGGGCTGTGCGGCGGGTGAATTTCACGGTCATTGGTAGTCCTCTCTGGGATGGGCGGCGAAGGATTGGGTTTCGCCTGTCGCGGCGTTTTCAAAAGGTCGCTTGCAAGGCCTGCGTCTTGATCGTCGGCTGTTAGACTAGCGCGGCATGGCATAAATCAAAGAGGCATGCGGCCCCTTTCACGCAACTGTGTGCCATTGTTTGGCAGGTGCCTGTGTCTGGCAGGTGCCTGGGTCTGGCCTGTGTTTCAGGCGATTGCCGGGCCGGAGATGTCACAGGGGATGTCATGGGGGATGTGGCAGGGGATGTTGCGGGGGATGCTGCGAAAACTGGACAAAGCCGGCCCCATGTGAGATGGGCAGGGCAACAGGAGATATCTGATGACAACCACTCGTTTTGCCCCGTCGCCCACTGGATATATCCATGTCGGCAATCTGCGCACCGCGCTGATGAATTTTCTGATTGCCCGCAAGGCAGGCGGAGAATTCATTCTGCGTATTGATGACACCGATCCTGAGCGCTCGAAGGAAGAATATGTCGATGCGATCAAACAGGACCTGGAATGGCTAGGCCTGACCTGGGACCGGGTTGAGCGCCAGTCCGAGCGGCTGGAGCGCTATGTCGCTGCCGCCGATGAGCTGCGCTCTATTGGCCGGTTTTATGAGGCTTTTGAAACCCCGACCGAGCTGGACCTGAAGCGCAAGAAACAGCTCAATATGGGCAAGCCACCAGTCTATGACCGGGCGGCCCTGGCGCTGTCAGAGGATGAAAAAGCTGCCCTGCGCGCGGAACGCGGCGATGGCGTGTGGCGTTTCAAGCTGGATCAAGAGCGCATCGAGTGGAAAGACGGCGTGCTGGGCGATATCTCGATTGATGCCGCGTCCGTTTCCGATCCGGTGCTGATCCGTGGCGATGGACAGTTCCTTTATACCCTGGCATCGGTGGTAGATGACACCGAGATGGGCGTCACCCATGTGGTGCGCGGATCGGACCATGTGACCAATACGGCCACCCAGATCCAGATCATCAAGGCTCTGGGCGGCGCGGTGCCCGAATTTGCCCATCACTCGCTGTTGACCGGCCCGCAGGGCGAAGCGCTGTCCAAACGCCTTGGCACCCTGGCGCTGCGCGATCTGCGCGAGGCCGGCGTGCAGCCGATGGCGCTGCTGAGCCTGATGGCCCGGCTGGGATCTTCGGATCCGGTTGAAGTGCGCGCAGAAATGGCGGAGCTGATTGAGGGCTTTGACATCAACCGCTTTGGCTCGGCGCCAACCAAGTTTGATGTCGATGATCTGTATCCGCTGACCGCGCGCTATTTGCAGTCGCTGGCGCTGGAACAGGTAAAGCCGCATGTGGAGGCGCTGGGTGTCCCTGCGCATAAGCAGGAGGCCTTTTGGGCGATGGCCAAGGAAAACATCACCACGCTGAAAGATCTGCAGGGCTGGTGGGAGCTGTGTGAAAACGGTGCCGCGCCAATGATCGCGGAGGAGGACGCGGAGTTCATCGCAGAGGCGATGAAACTGCTGCCGGAAGGGCCCTATGATAGTGAGAGCTGGAAGAGCTGGACCACGGCTGTAAAAGAGGCCACCGGCCGCAAGGGCAAGGGGTTGTTCATGCCGCTGCGCAAGGCGGTCACAGGGCGCGAACGCGGGCCTGACATGAGCGCGCTTTTGGCGCTGATGTCGGTTGTGCAGGCGCGCGGCTAACTCGCGACGAATTAACCAACTCACTACCCAACGAACTGACTGGCTGGCGATAGCCAAAGAAACAAAAGGCGGCCCTGAGCGGGGTCGCCTTTTTGTCAAGCGTGTTGCGGATAAAGGGGGGGCTCCCGCCTGTTCAGCCCCATTCAAAGAATGGGACGACACAGTTGGGCCGGGCGCCGGGCGTTGCCCGGCGCGGCGCCCGGCGCCGATGGCAGCGCAGGTCTTTGCCCGCTGGGGGACCTTGGGGCGCCGGGTAAAAAAGATTAGCTCAGGATCTGGAGGTTCAGCTGGGACAGATGGTGGTCGACCAGCTGCTGCTCGCTGGCTGACAAGACCTGATGGCGGGGATAGCGTGGCTGCTGTCGGTCGTTCAGGATTGGCGCCTCCCAGCCCCTGGTGCTGGCAAAAAACGCCTCCACGCCCGCGGCGCCAAAGACCTGTAGATGGCCCTGCACCACCACATCAAGGTAGCTCAGCAAGATGGGGTGGCGATCGCTACCCTGGGTCTGCGCCTCTGGCGGTACCGCATAGAGGGAAATCTCGGTGTGATCTGGGAGGGAGTGACGGATCTGGTGATCTGCGGGCAGGCGGTCATAGGCAAACTCGCGCGCGTCCAGCGCCTGCCAGTCGGCATTTGGCACGGCGGCGATCACCCCGTCGATCTCAACCTCCGGGGCGGGCTCGACGGTGAGAAAGGCCACATCGCGCAGGGCGGTATGGCACCATCTGCGCCGCCAGCCGCTCAGCCGTGCGGGCTGCGGATCCAGGTAGTCGTGGGTGGCGGTGTTTACCAGGCTGCCATAGCCAAAGAAATAAGGAGGAAGGGGCGTCATTTAATCGGTATTCCATTTTTGAAGCCGGGCCAATTGATGTATGTCAAACCGCTTTTTGGCGGGCCGTGCCATACATCCCTAGCTGAAAGTAGCGGGAGTCAGGATTATGCGCATTACAAAAAGGACCAATATCGCCGTCCGGTTGCTGATGTATTGTGCGGCAAACGTGGATCGTTTGGTCACCAAGGCCGAGATTGCCGATTGCTGCAATATCTCGGAAAACCATCTGGCCCAGGTGATCAACCAGCTGAGCCAGCTTGGCTATCTGCACACCCAGCGTGGGCGCAACGGGGGCATGACCCTGGGCCGTCAGCCAGAGGAAATCCAGATTGGCGATGTGTTTCGGGATGTCGAAGGTGCGCTGCCAATGGTGGAGTGTTTTGCCGATGCCGATAACACCTGCCCGCTCTCCAGTGCCTGTCGCCTGAAGGTGGCGCTTTCGGATGCGGCGCAGGCTTTCTATGCCTCGCTGGACGACATCACTCTGGAAGCGCTGATCTGCGACAATCACGATCTGATGCGTATCCTGCAGCCGGTGGCCTGCGCCAGTCCTGCAAGGGCTGCGGTGGGTTAAATCTGCGCTGATCCGCTGCTGTCCTTACTTCTTTTGGGTGCCTGTCCGCAGGTATAGCCCCTGCTGCATGTCAAAATCCCAGACCCGGTTTGGTCTGGGATTTTCTATTCCTGGGGTCTTCTATCCTTGAGGTCCTGTTGAAACAGATCCTTAGCAGGGGGGACCCGTGCCCCTATTCACGGGCCCGCAAGATACGGGCGGGACGGGCCGCCAGTGGACGCCAGGCAAAGATCAAACCCGCCAGCAGTGTGGTGGCAATGCCGCCAGAGACCACCGCCAGCGCATTGGGCCAGATCACCACATAGGCGGTTTCAAAGACGTAGATATTGACCGCCCAGGCGCCGGCGACCCCGGCCAGCAACGCAACAGTGCCAGCCCCGGCTCCTAGAATGATCGAGCGCAGGGCAAAGCTCAGCAGGATCCTGCGGCGTGAGGCACCGAGGGTTTTTAGCAAGGCCGCCTCGTAGCGCCGCGCTGGCTCTCCGGCGGCGGCGGTGCCCAGCAGCACCAGAAACCCGGTGATCAGGGTGGCAGCTGCGCCATAGCTGGTGGCTGCCGCCAGCTGGCGCAGAATGTCAGAGACCCGGTCAATGGCATCGCGGACCCGAATGGCCGTGATATTGGGCATGGCCTGGGCCAGATCCCGCAGGATCTGCGCCTCTGCGCTGGTTTCGGCATAGACCGTGGCGATAAAACTATGCGGCGCACCGGCCAGAGCCGCCTCATTGAGGGTGAGCACAAAGCCCATGCCGGCCGTGGAGAAATCAACATTGCGAAAGCTGGTGATCTCGGCCTGGATGTCACGTCCCAGCACGTTCAGGGTGATGGTATCGCCGAGATCCAGACCCAGTTCCTCGGCCTCTTCAGCGGCAAAGCTGACCTGCGGCGGGCCGGTGTAATCCTCAGGCCACCAGCTGCCTGCCACCACCTCGGTGCCCTTGGGTTGCGCCGCTGCATAGGTGACACCACGATCGCCGCGCACCACCCAGTGATCGCCAGCGACCTCTTGCGCGGGGGTGCCGTTGATCTTGGTGATGACCGCCCGCAACATTGGCGCGCTTTCGACCTTGCTGACGGCGGGGTCTCCTTCGACACGGTGCAGGAAGGCGGGCATCTGGTCGCGCTGAATATCGACAAAGAAGTAGGAGGGCGCCACATCGGGCAGATTGTCGGCAATGGCGCGGCGCATATTGCCGTCGATCTGGCCAATGGCGGCCAGAACCGTCAGCCCCAGCCCCAAAGCCAGGACCGCAGGTACGGCGCCATCGCGGGAGGTGCCAATAGCGGCCAGCGCCCATCGCAGCGCCGGGCGGCCACGGCTGATATGGGATCCGCGCCGCGCCAGCCAGCCAAGGGTGACAGCGGCAACCAGCAGCACCAAAAGCGCGCCCATCAGCCCCCCTGCGGTCCAGAGCGCCAGCTTGGCGGCGCCAGAGAACCAGGCGGCAGAACCCACAAGCAGCGCCAGCGCCAGGGCGGTTGCCAGAATATAGCGCAGGGCGGGCAGGCGGTTCACCTCGCCCAAGGCGCCGCGAAACAGCGAGGCGGCGCGAATGCGTTCGGCCCGGGCCAGTGGCCAGAGCGCAAAGATAAAGGCCGTGAGAAAGCCATAAAGCGCCGCCTCCACCAGGGTGGCGGGATAGACCGCAAAAAGCGCCGGAAAGGGCAGCTGCGCCGCAATCATCGGCCCCAGCAGGATCGGACCCAGCCCCCCGAGGAGCAGCCCGATGCCGACCCCCAGCAGGGTCAGCGCACCAATTTGCAGGAAATAGGTGAGGAAAATCACCTGCCGCTCGGCGCCAAGGGTGCGCAGGGTGGCGATGGTTTCGGTCTTGGTGGCCAGATAGGCGCGCACGGCAGCAGAGACGCCAACGCCCCCCACCGCCAGACCAGAGAGCCCGACCAGCACCAGAAATCCGCCCAGACGGTCGACAAAGGTGGCAATGCCGGGGGCGCCGTTGCGGGCATCACGCCAGCGCATGCCGTTGTCCTCAAACTGGGCGCGGGCCTCGGCCTGCAGCGCGTCGAGGTCGGTGTCCGGGGGCAGGGTCAGGCGGTATTTGGTGGAATACAGCGAGCCGGGCGCCAACAGGCCAGAGCCATCGAGGGACGGCAGCGCCACCAGGGTGCGTGGTCCCAGGGTAAAGCCGGAGGCGGCGGCGTCTGGCTCGGTCCTGATGGTGGCCATCAGCACAAAGTCGCGGGTGCCAAAGCGGACCGTATCCCCGGGGCGTAGCCCCAGCCGATCGGCCAGAACCGGCATCATCGCCACACCGGGCAGCGTGCCATTGCCTGCCAGCGCCTGGCTCAGGGGGATGTCGGGCTGCAGGGTCAGGCTGCCGGTCAGCGGATAGGCGCTATCAACCGCTTTGACCTGGGTCAGGGCGCGTTCGTCGCCCAGGGTTGCCATCGAGCGGAACTCGACAATCTGCGAAACGGCGTCGGAGTGAGCGGCCATCCAGGCGCGCTCTTCGTCAGTGGCAAAGCGGTAGGTAAAGGTGAGTTCGGCATCGCCGCCCAGCAGGCTGGCACCTTCTTGGGTCAACCCGGCCTCGATCGAGGCGCGGATGGAGCCAATGGCTGCAATCACCGCCACCCCAAGGGCCAGACAGGCAAGAAAGATGCGAAAGCCTTTGACGCCGCTGCGCAGCTCGCGCAGGGCAAAGCGGCAGGCCAGGCGCAGCGAAGAGACGCGCGCGCGGGACTGGCTGCGGGATTGGCCGCGGGACTGGCTGAGCGACTGGCCGTGGGACTGGCCCGTCATTCTGCCGCCTCACTTGCGGCTGTGGCGGTTGCCAGTCGGCCATCGCGCAGGCGGATCACCCGATCACAGCGGCTGGCCAGTTCTGGCGCGTGGGTCACCATGATTAACGTGGCGCCTGAGCGGTCGCGCAGGTCAAACAACAGATCCATCACCGCGGCGCCATTGGCCTCGTCCAGATTGCCGGTGGGCTCATCCGCCAACAGGATCTCTGGGCGGGGTGCCAGGGCGCGGGCCAGGGCCACGCGTTGTTGTTCCCCGCCTGAGAGCTGCGCCGGGAAATGGCCCGCACGATGGCCCAGACCCACGGCCTCCAGCTCGGCCTGGGCCAGCTGAAAGGCGTCGCGCCGTCCTGCCAGCTCCAATGGGGTGGCGACATTTTCCAGCGCTGTCATGGTCGGGATCAGATGGAAGCTTTGGAAGACCACCCCCATGTGATTGCGGCGAAACCGCGCCAGCGCGTCCTCATCCATGGCCGTCAGATCCTGCCCCAGCGCAGAAATATGGCCGCTGGTTGCCAGCTCCAGCCCGCCCATCAACATCAACAGCGAAGACTTTCCCGATCCCGAGGGGCCAATCAGCCCCAGGGTTTCTCCGCGTGAGACATCCAAAGAGATATCCTGCAGAATTCGCACCGGTCCGGTATTGCCATTCAGGGTTAAAGACGCATCTTTAAGGTGAAGAACGGGTCTATCTGTTTCTGTCATGAAGCTGCGCCTGTTAAATATACTCTATCGGATATGGAGCATTTGCTGAGATGCGCAAGGTTTTGGCCCTGTTTGGGATTATTATTGTTGCCACCCTTGCGTCTGGGAGCCGGGCCGAGGAGCTGCGGATAACGGCTTTGGGAGACAGTCTGGTCCAGGGCTATGGCTTACCCCAGGGCGATGGGCTGGTGCCGCAGTTGCAAAACTGGCTGCAAGAACAGGGGGCTGAGGTCCGGTTGACCAATGCAGGCGTGTCCGGCGATACCACCGCTGGCGGCGCTGCCAGAATAGACTGGACACTGGCGGATCAGCCGCAGGGTCTTATCGTGCTGTTGGGGGGCAATGATCTGCTGCGCGGTCTGCCGCCGCTTCAGGCGCGCGCGAACCTGCGTCAGATCCTGCTGGCCGCCCAGGCCCGCGAGGTTGAGGTGCTGTTGATCGGGATGCAGGCGCCGGGGAATTTTGGACCAGAGTATAAGGCAAGTTTTGACAGCATCTATGCAGAGCTGGCGCAGGAGTTTGGCGCCCTGCTGCATGCGGATGCTTTTGCCGGCATTCGCGCCGTTGCGGGACATGATCCGGCGGCGGCGCAGGCCTATATGCAGGGGGATAATATTCACCCCAATGCCAGGGGAGTGGCCTTGAATGTGGCGGCTCTTGGACCTGTGGTGCTGGAGCTGGCCGCCCGGATCGAAGCTGCCGCTGGGGACAGCTAGGGCTAGATGCAAAAAGCGGCCCCAAACAGGGGCCGCCAGATTGGGTCATCTTTGGCGGCTTAAAGCAGCGCGAGATCCACAGCAGATTCACGACCGTCGCGGCCGGGCTGCATCTCGTAGCTTACCTTTTGGTTGTCTGCGAGGCCTGTCAGGCCGGACCGTTCAACTGCAGAAATGTGAACAAATACATCGCTTCCACCACTGTCGGGGGCGATAAAGCCGAAGCCTTTTGTGGTGTTGAACCATTTGACGGTGCCAGTTGCCATCGTCTCTTCTCCTAGTTTCTTCTCACGCGCTCTGCCCGCAACATGCGGCAGTGTGGCTCGTTCATTCTGGGGGAAATCCACCCATCAGGGACCATTTGCACCCCTTTTATGACCTCGCGGTGACAGCATTGGACAGAAGAGGCCCCCACGCAAGAAAAATTCTATTCGTCTTTGCAGGGATTGCCGCAAGCGTTGCATCTGGCGCTCGGAACGGGTGCCAAGAGGCGAAACAGGCCTTTGATTGCCGACCTATAGGGCGGTTTGTGACAATAGGCTGCGGCAACCGGGCGGCTACAAGACTGTGACCTTGGTGCCGATGGGGACCCGATTGTAAAGATCGGTCACATGTTCGTTCAGCATCCGGATACAGCCATTGGAGGCCGATGAGCCAATTGTCTCCGGCTGGGTGGTGCCATGGATGCGGAAGTAGGTGTCCACCCCGTTTTGATAGAGATAGAGCGCCCGTGCGCCCAGCGGATTGTCCGGTCCGCCTGGCTGTACATAGCTATTGTTGGCAAACCGCCCATAGCTGCGCGGACTCCGTTCGATCATCTCCTGGGTGGGGCGCCAGCTGGGCCATTCCTGTTTGCGCTGGATGACGGCACTGCCGGTGAATTCCAGGCCGGCCTTGCCAACCCCGACGCCATAGCGAATGGCCTTGCGTTGTTCGGTCACGAAATAAAGGTAGTATGATCGGGGCAGGATCAGGATCTCACCGGGGAGAAACTCCTTTTTGATCCGCACATATTGCGGTGTGGGATCAAAGACCGGCGCCTCTTTGGCCAGGGCGGGGCTTGGCCGGACCAGACCGGACAGGGGGGCGGCGGAAAATGCCGCCAGGGCAGAGGTGGAAAACGCGCGGCGAGAAATCATCTGGGCCTCACATGTTGGAACAGGGTGCAGCCAGTGTGCGTGTCGCCCTTGCTGGGGTCAAGCCTGTCGCCAGGTCCTTTGGCTTGCAGTGTCTCGAACAGATCCTATATTTCGTGGAAACAACATATTGGAGTGCAGGTGATGGCAGAACAGATGGCGATGAAAACCTTGACCTGCCTGTCTTGTGCGCAGCTGAACCGAGTGCCGGAGGCCCGGCTGATGGCGGGGGCAAAATGCGGTAGCTGTGGCGCGGCATTGGTACCAAAACAGCCGGTGGATGTGGATCCGGCGGTGCTGCAGAAGGCGGCACAGAACGATGATCTGCCTTTGGTGGTGGACTTTTGGGCCCCCTGGTGTGGCCCTTGCAAGATGATGGGTCCGGAATATGCCAAGGCGGCCAAACAACTGGCCGGGCAGGCGCGTCTGGTCAAGCTGGACACCCAGCGTCACCAGTCCACAGGAGGGCGCTATCGTATCAAGGGCATACCAACCCTGGCGCTCTTTGAACGGGGCAAGGAGAAAAAGCGCCAGTCAGGGGCTTTGCGGGAAGGACAGATTGTGGCCTGGATCAAGGCGCGCTAGCGCATTCTGTGCCAAGGGGGGGGCCATATTATCGGCTACCGAATGTGGCATTCGCAATGGCCGGATTGAGGTGCGGAACGCCCCATGCAACAGCGCTTGCACCGCAAAAATCACGTTACAAATCACACGCGCCGCCCCTGTATTGCAAAGGGGTCGTCAAAACGCCGTATTTAAATTGCTGGATTTGTGGTGGCCTTCCTATCCAACAGGATAGGTGACCTGAGGCGGTTGAAAACCGGGGCGCGCCTCACGTTCTGAGGGCCTGCAGGCTGATGATCAGGGGGTGTGGTCACGCGTTGGGATTTCAGGCGCTGGCTGTTGCCTGCTTTTCCATGGTGATCCCACTGCGCAGTACCAGTGTGGTGATCGCAAGAATGGCAAAAAGAACGCCGGAAGCGGAGTAGACCAGCAGGCTTTGCCAGAAGGCCAGATCAAACAGGACAGCACCGGTGACGGCCGAGAAGAAGCCAAGAATGGAACCCAGAATGATACTCGCAAACGCCATGTGGCCTCTCTCTCTTGTTGGCAGCCTGACAGTAAACTAGCGCGGTGCCGTTCATCTAATACAGTTAGAAAAGGTTAAGATTTTGTTTAAACTGTGCGCGTTGTGGGGCCAGGCTGAAATGCGCACCAGTAAGATGCTGGAAAGCTGGCGGAAAAAAACCGTGTGCCCCGGTGCGGTTTGATCTAACTATTTTGAAACCAAGGCCTGTCCGTCACGTGGTTTTGGCATCTTGCCACGGCCCTGTTGCAGAACATGGGTGAGCTCATGCACCAGTAAGCTGGTGTTCTTGGCGCTGGCAGGGCGGGCAAAGTAGACATCATTGCCAATGGTAAAGGCCTTGGCTTTGAGCTCCTTGCACAGGTCGGTGGCATTGCCGCCGCTATGCACCCGAACCTTTGCCAGCTTGCTGCCAAAATGTGCTTCCAGCCCTTTGCGCAGATCACTGGGCAGTTTTTTTCCCTTGGTGCCCTCGGGCGCGGTTGTCAGCCTTTTGCGCTTGGCCTTTTTGCCCTTGAGAGCCTCGACCTGGGCGGCAACGTCTTCGGCAGAGATCGGCATTGGGGAACCCTTTCAAACAAGATGACACGGAAACAGACCGGCGTGAGGTCTGTCCAGCCTAGCGCAGCGCGGCAAAAAGACCAAATGCAAGGGACAGTAGGGCGGGGAGCTAGCGCCATCCTGCTTTGCCTTCGGCGAGAATATTTTTGGAAAGATGAAATTCAACCCGTTTGCACCGCCGCTGACAGAGGCAGGGACGGGCAGAACCCTTCGCTGGCGGCGGCGGCTTTGGAAGGTGACAGTTGCGGGCTGATCCCTGGGCCGCCAGGCCCGCGCCTGACCTTCCCTCCGTGGAGTTCACACTGGTTCCCGTAGGGACAAACAGTGTGGGACACTGTTTGAAGTGTGGACGGGCGGAGCCCTTCGCTGGTGGCGGCGGCTTTGGAAGATGACGGTTGTGGGCTGATCCCTGGGCCGCCAGGCCCGCGCCTGACCTTCTCGTCATGCCGGAGGCATGCTTTCAGCATGACGAAGGCGCATTTGCACCTCCCCAAGGTCAGGCGCGGGCCTTGCGTTTTTCTTTGGTTGACAGCAACTGTTCTTGAATAGGTTGTATGGTGACCTAGGGGGGAATGTGTTGTGGAAAGTAGTTCTGAAGAAAAAGACACTCAGGAAACAAATGGGCCAAGTCCTTGGCTTGCAGTTGTCCTCGGTGTTCTGGTGTTTTTGCTCTGGTGCGTGAATTTTCTTGTTTCATTTAACCATTCGTATGATGCGCGTGGAACATTCGGGGATATGTTCGGCGCAGTGAATGCACTGTTTACCGGGCTAGCCTTCGCAGCGGTGATCTATGCAATTTTCCTTCAAAAGCATGAGGTCAGGCTTTTGAAATCCGAATTGGCGGGAACGAAAAGGATGATGCAAGAGCAGCAAAATCTTGCTGCTGTTCAACTAACGTATCTACGCAAACAAACATTTGAGAGTACTTTTTTCCAGTACCTGTCGGTGTTCAACCAAATTGTTGCCGAGATGGACCTTGTTTCAAAAGACAAACCCTCGGTAACGGGCAAAGACGTTTTTCCAGTGTTTCTTGACCGAATTATGAGAAGCCAGCACTTGAGATTGAGAGGCTCTTATTCAGGACCGAACGAAGGTGGTCGTACGGAAGATGCCTATGAAGAATTTTATGATGATCATAATTCAGAGCTTGGGCACTATTTCAGGACTTTATACAATCTTTTCAAGTTTGTTCACAAAAGCGATGAGATCGATCAACGTCTCTACACAAACCTGATCAGAGCGCAGCTATCGGACGACGAGGCCATGCTTCTTTTTCTCAACGGGTTGTCTCTTAGAGGACAGAAATTCAAACCATTGTTGGAAAAGTATTCTGTTCTAAAAAATGTAGATAAAGAAAGCCGTTTGTATGAACTGACAGAGGGGAAGGATACTTACTCCCCCTCTGCTTTTGGCGAGTAAAAACTACCGCACAAATTTCTTGTGCTTCAGGCGCTTGGGCTCCATGGCATCGGCGCCGAGGCGGCGTTTCTTGTCTTCTTCGTAGTCCTCAAAGTTGCCCTCGAACCACTCCACATGGGCGTCGCCTTCAAAGGCCAGCATATGGGTGCAGATCCGGTCGAGGAAGAAACGGTCGTGGGAGATCACCACGGCGCAGCCGGCAAAATCCACCAGCGCGTCTTCGAGCGCCCGCAGGGTTTCCACGTCCAGATCGTTGGTTGGTTCATCGAGCAAGAGCACGTTGCCGCCCTCTTTCAACAGGCGCGCCATGTGCACCCGGTTGCGCTCGCCGCCGGACAACAGGTTCAGCGGTTTTTGCTGGTCGCCGCCTTTGAAGTTGAACGAAGAGCAATAGGCGCGGGAATTCACCTGGGCGTCGCCGAGTTCGATGATTTCGGCGCCACCAGAGATGGCTTCCCAGACGGTTTCATTGTCTTTCAGGTCATCGCGTGACTGATCCACATAAGAAAGCTTCACGGTGTCGCCATAAGAGACCGAGCCGCTGTCGGGCTGTTCCTGGCCGGTCAGCATGCGGAACAGGGTGGATTTACCGGCGCCGTTGGGGCCGATCACACCGACAATACCGCCGGGGGGCAGATCAAAGGACAGGTTTTCAACCAACTGCTTGTCACCGTAGTGTTTGGCCAGATCCTTGACCTCGATCACCTTGCTGCCCAGGCGCGGGCCATTGGGGATGACGATCTGGGCGCGGGTCAGCTTTTCGCGCTCGGACTGTTCGGCCAGATCGTTATAGGCGTTGATCCGGGCCTTTGATTTGGCCTGACGCGCCTTGGCGCCCTGACGCATCCACTCCAGCTCGCGCTCCAGTGTTTGCTGCTTGGATTTGTCCTCGCGGGCCTCCTGCGCCAGCCGTTTGGCCTTTTGCTCCAGCCAGTCCGAGTAGTTGCCCTCGTTGGGGATGCCCTTGCCGCGGTCGAGTTCAAGAATCCAGCTGGTGATGTCATCCAGGAAATAGCGGTCGTGGGTGACGATCAGGATGGTGCCCTTGTAGTCGATCAGGTGCTGTTGCAGCCAGGCGATGGTTTCCGCATCCAGGTGGTTGGTCGGTTCATCGAGCAGCAGCATGTCGGGGGCTTCGAGCAGCAGTTTGCACAGGGCCACCCGGCGTTTTTCACCGCCCGACAGATTGGCGATCTCGGCGTCATCGGGGGGGCAGCGCAGCGCCTCCATCGAGACATCCACCTGGCTGTCCAGATCCCAGAGGTTTTCCGCATCAATGCTGTCTTGCAGCGCGGTCATCTCTTCCATCAGCTCGTCGGTGTAGTTCTCGGCCATCTCAACCGCGATCTGGTTAAAGCGATCAACCTTGGCCTTTTTCTCAGCCAGACCCAGCATGACGTTTTCACGCACCGTCAGGCTCTCGTCGAGCTTGGGCTCCTGCGGCAGGTAGCCAACGCGCGCGCCCTCGGCGGCCCAGGCTTCGCCGGTGAAATCCTTGTCGAGACCGGCCATGATCTTCATCAGGGTCGATTTACCCGCGCCGTTGACGCCGACAACACCGATTTTTACGCCGGGCAGGAAGGAGAGGTGAATGTTTTCAAAGCATTTCTTACCACCGGGGTAGGTCTTGGAGACACCCTGCATGTGGTAGACGTATTGATAGGCGGCCATGTGACTGCTCCATGATGGGGGAATGCGTGCTGGCTGGTGTGATAGCGGATGCGGGGGCAGGGGGCAATTGGGCTTCTAATGCAAAGCGTGGGTAGCTACTGTTGTGTCAAAGATTTTGGGATGTTTGACATGCGCTTTAGACCTTTGTTGGCCCTGGTTGCCCTGGTTGCTCTGGGCTATTTCGGTTCGTATTGGTGGGAAACAAGCGCCCGAAGGCCCGTTACGGCAGACGCGCAGCCAGTGCGATTTCTTTCAGAAGAGGAATTTCTGGTTTTAACCGATCACGATGTGCGTGTGTGGCGAGCGGACGATTTGCGGCCCGGCCCTGTGGTCTTCTCTTTACCGCAGGATCGTCAAGATACAGACAGGTTGGTGGCATCCAGTTGCTTTTCTCATGATCGATGGATTTTGGACTACACTGTTACAACAGGATCAGGGATATCGAGCAGCCGGGATGTCATCCACGTTCATTTGAATGGAAAAGAGGTTCTGGAGTGGGAATGGATTCCAAGATCTCTGATAGGAACGACCTTGAATGGGATAGACTGTGAAATAGTCCCGCGAGAGGGGTATGGCGAATATACCCTGGAAAATCCACGACAAAATCAGCCTGATATTCCTGCTGTATTGCGGCTTGATTTGTTCTCTCGCCATCAGGCACAGAATGTCCTGACGGGTGCGGATTATGGCACTTTTGTCTTTGAATACGGGGCAAATGGGCAAAGGTTTCACAACCGGCTTGAAGCGCCTGGCAAGAGGCTCTGGCAAAGGAATGGCGTGCCAGAAGTTCGGCGTGAGGCGGGCGGTAAAGCCTACTGGTTAAGCGGCGCGTTTAGGGATGCGGGGCGTCCAGCAGACTGGCCCACGACTGTTTGGCGCCTCGATATGGAAGCCCACGACCTGCAAGCGATTGACCTACCCAAGGGGCCTTGGGTTGCTGATTACAAGGAGCGCTTTAACTGCTTTTCCTGCGGCTGTGGATGCTATCGTAAGATTTCTCTTTATCCAACGAAGAGCCAGCTTGTGGCCCACATTCACGGGCAAGGGTTTCCGTCGGATGTTCAGGGGATTTACGTACTACCCTTTCATGACGCGGAGCCTGAATGGCGTATTCTAAAGCAAGTCTCTTTTCGTGGTTGGCTGGCCATGTCTCCTTCTGGATGCCAACTGATTTTTGCGGATCCCAAAATGCAGCGTTTAGAGCTGTGCTAGTTTGTCATGGGTGGTGGGCTGGGTGGCAATTGGAAATGACATGCATATGGCATGAGGCATCACCCTGCGCTTGGGTCTTGGAATTCCGGTGATTTATGTGCATCAAGTCCCAGATGATGCAGGGGTTTCCATATCTGCGCCCCGGCATGACCGTGGGCTTGCTGGGCGGGTCGTTTGATCCGGCCCACCTGGGCCATGTGCAGATCAGCCGGGCGGCCTTGCAGCGGTTTGATCTGGATTGCCTCTGGTGGCTGGTCTCGCCCGGTAATCCGCTCAAGAGCCGTGCGCCTGCCAGCATGGAGCGACGGGTGGCAGCGGCGCAGGATCTGATGGATCACCCAAGGGTGCGGATCAGCGATATCGAGGCACGGCTGGGCACCCGCTATACGGCGCAAACCCTGCGGGCGCTGCGGCGTCTCTATCCGCAGGTGCGGTTCACCTGGCTGATGGGAGCGGATAATCTGGCGCATTTCCACCGCTGGAAGGACTGGCAACAGATTATGGAGACCGTGCCGATTGGCGTGCTGGCGCGACCCGGAGACCGGATTTCTGCGCGGCTCTCGCCCGCGGCGCGGATCTATCGCAGCCAGATGGTCAAGGACAGTCAGAGCCAGTGCCTGGCCCGGTCGCAGGCCCCGGCCTGGTGCTTTGTCAATGTGCCGATGATCGCGCAGAGCTCTACCGCGATCCGTGCCACGGGGGGCTGGTCGTCAGACCGGCCCTCAGACAAGGACTGACGTCAGGCGCGGCACCTGACCCGAAAAGAGCCAATTGCTGCCTTTTTGGCGACCCTTTGCTGCGGCAGGCTGCTACCACCTGCGGAGGCTGTTGTTACAGGACACTGTCAGGGGCGGAGCTTTTTGCAGGTGATTTTACCACAGATGGGGTATGATATATGATGCGTATGGTAGATATGGTCTTCATGTGCCGCTGGGTAGAAATTTTATTAGATATTGACTGACATGTTTTCGAGACGCTCCTTCCTTACTGCCGCCGCAGCGGCTCTGGCCGCGCCAGCGGCACTGGCCAATGCGCCCCAAACCTCGTTACGACCACAGGCGCGTGCCGCAGCTGGGCTCGGCTCGGGGGCTGGAGTCACCCAGGCCAGCACCACCCAGGCCAGCGCGGCGACGAGCCTGGAGACCTTGCTGGCGCGGTCTGACCTGTCCGGACAGGTGGCCTGTGCGGTTGCCGAGGTCACCAATGGCAAAGAGTTGGAATCTCATGCCGGCGAAGAGGCGCTGCCGCCCGCCAGCGTCGCCAAGGCGCTGACGGCGCTTTATGCGCTCGACAGTCTGGGGGCAGATTACCGGTTTACCACGCGGATTTTGACAACCGGAACCCTGTCGGGCGGGGTGCTGACGGGGGATCTGATCCTGGCCGGTGGCGGCGATCCAATGCTGAACACCGATCATCTGGCGCAGCTTGCGGCGGCGATGAAAAAGGCAGGGGTCCGCGAGGTGCGCGGTGGTTTCAAAGTTTGGGACGGGGCGCTGCCGCGTGTTTCTACCATTGACGCAGATCAGCCCGATCATGTGGGCTATAGCCCTGCTGTTGCCGGTATCGCGTTGAATTTCAACCGGGTGCATTTTGAATGGAAACGGGCTGGCACAGGCTGGAGCGTCACCATGGATGCCCGCACCACAAAATACCGTCCCGAGGTCAGCATGGCGCGGATGAAAGTCGCCAATCGGGCCCTGCCGGTTTATACCTATGCGGATCGCAATGGGGCTGACAGCTGGACCGTGGCCTCGCAGGCGCTGGGCAAAGGCGGGTCGCGCTGGCTGCCGGTGCGGCGCCCAGCCGAATATGCCGCAGATGTGTTTCGCACCATGGCGCGGGCGCATGGCGTCACGCTAAAGGCGGCCAAACCGATATCATCGCTGCCAACCGCCACCCTGCTGGCACAGCATCACAGCCCACCGCTGGATTTGATGCTCAAGGCGATGTTGAAATACTCCAACAATCTGATGGCAGAAATGATCGGCATGACGGCCACAGGCAAACGCGGCAAAAGCCCCAAGGGGCTAAAGGATTCGGCGGCTGAAATGTCGCGCTGGGCGCGGGCCAAATACGGCGTGAGCGCGATCCGCATGGTCGATCACTCCGGCCTGGGAGAGGCCTCGCGGGTGGCCCCGCATGCATTGCTCAAGGTGCTGGTGGCCGCCTATAAGACTGGTAGCCTCAAACCGCTGCTCAAGAGCTTCCCGATGCGCGATGGCAATGGCCGGATTATCAAAAATCATCCGATCGAGGTGGCAGCCAAAACGGGAACCCTGAATTTTGTCTCCGGCTTGGGCGGGTTTTTGACCACCTCCAGCGGTACCGTTCTGGCCTTTGCGATCTTTGCTGCCGATTCCAAGGCGCGGGCGCGCATCAGCCGGACGGAACGCGAGCGCCCAGCGGGCGCCCGGAGTTGGAACAAAAGGGCCAAGCGTCTGCAGCAACAGCTGATCGAACGCTGGGGGCAAAGCTTCGGCACCTGAAGCCCGCCCCGCCGCCGCCCCGCCGCCGCCCCGGTTGAGGGTGGCAGGACTGCAGCAGAGGGCCGGACCTTCGCCCGTGAGGCCTGTCCAGCGCGCCGTCAACCCTAGGCTATGCCTTGGTGGGTTTCACCTCGACAAAGGTCTCATTATAGCAGGCGCCATCCTCGATATCGGTGCGGATATCCGCCGGGATCAGCGTGTTGACGGTGAATCCGGTCTGCGAGCTGCCGCGCCAGGTGCCTTTGGGCGAGTACAGCACACCGGGGCGGGTGGCCGTGGTGATCTTGAGTCGCAGGGTGACAGCGCCAAGCGCGTTCCAGACCGAGACGATATCGCCATCCTGCAATCCCCGGTCCCGGGCATCTGTGGGGTGCATTTCCAGATCTTCCGGCCCGGTGGAGGCCGGGTCGCTGCCAAAGGTGGCATTGGTCCGCTTGGCGGAACTGGGGGTGATCAGTGTCAGGGGCAGCGCCTGCGGCACCGGGTCATAGCGCGGCACGCCAAAGCCATAGCGCGCCTCATAGTCCTGGCTGAACAGCTCAATCCGGCCCGACGCGGTGGCAGGGGAGACGTTTTTGCACATCACCAGCGGTTCGCCATCCGGCGCCATCATTTCGATGGCGCGATCCAGGGCGATCTGGCTGGGGGGTGTGCCGCCTAGCTGCGGGTGGGTCTCGTCGATGGCCGCATCCATCAGTTGGGTGTCGCTGGCCTGAAACAGGGCCTCATCATAGCCAAACCGGGCGGCCAGCCGACGAAAGATCTCGGTGTTGGGCAGGCTGTCCCCGACACAAGGGATCACCGGTGCGGCCCGTTGCAGATAGTTTTGACCGTAAGCGCCGTAGATATCGTCGAACTCAAAATGTGAGGCGGCAGGCAGGATCACATCGCAATAGGCCATGCTGTCGGTCATCACCACATCACAGCCGGCGATGAACAGATCCTCGCGCATCAGGGCGCGCATCAGGTTGCTTTGATCCGGGTGGGTGGCCACCGGATTGTGATTGTAGATCATGGTCGCTTTGATCGGTGTCTCTAGGCTGTCGTCCTGCAGGATATTGGCCAGATCCACGATGTTGAGGACCCGTGTGCCGGGCTTGATCAAGTGGTTGCCGTGCAGCCTTGCCTGGGTTTTGGGGGTGGCGCCGCCGGATTTGGCGATGACCCCGGCCCCCAGCCGCCCATGGTGCCCCAGCAGCGCAGGCAGCGCCATGCCAGCCCGCAGGGCGGACCCGCCAGACCGGCCGCGTTCAATCCCGTTGCCAAAGGCGCAGGCCATGTTTTTGGCCGCTATCATCACATCGGCGAGGGCATGAAACTCTTCGGCGCTGATGCCGCAGGTTTCAACAACCTGCGCCAGCCCATACTGCCGGGCCTGGGTCATATAGGGATCAAAGCCCGCAACCCATTCAGCGATAAAGGTCTCATCCAGCGCCTTGCGCCGCTCCAGCTCAGCCGCCAGCCCCATGGCCAGCACCACATCGGTGCCGGGTTTGATCTGCAGATACATGTCGCATTGTTCGGCAATCTTGATCCGCTTGGGGTCAATTACCACCAGGGTGCCGCCCCGCGCCCGCAGCTTTTTCAGCAGCGGCGCCAGATGCAGGTTGGAAACGGTGACATTATTGCCCCAGACCAGCACCAGGTCGGAGTGCTCAATCTGCGCTGGTGGCATGCCGGGGGCAGCGCCAAACAGGCTGGCATAGGCGCCACCGCGCACCCCACCGCACAGCGGGCCACGGTTGAGCAGGCTGGCGCCCATCTGGTAAAAGAACCGCCGGTCCATCGAGCCAGCGGCCAGCTCGCCATGGGGGCCGGCATAGTTGAAGGGCAGCACGCTTTCGGGACCATGGGCTGCAATGGCCTTGCTGAACCCTGCATGCACCATATCCAGCGCCGCGTCCCAGCTGATCCGCTCAAACTGGCCAGAGCCCCGCGGTCCCACCCGTTTGAGCGGATGGGTGAGCCGGGCTTTGCCATGCACAAACGCGGGATAATAGCGCGCCACCTTGTTGCAGATCACATTGGCGGTATAGGGATTCGCGGTGGAGCCTTTGACCGCGACCACGGTATCGCCCTGCACCTGCACGTTGAGGCTACAGGTGTCGGGGCAGTCCAGCGGGCAGACCGAAGGCAGGGTGCGGATGTCGAGTGGCTGGTTCATAAACGGGCTCCAAAGACGATGGTTGGAGGCAGTTTAACGGTTGGGCTGTGTTGTCTTTAAGGGCCAAAAATGCACTATTTCACCAGACCAATTCTTCGCGAAAGGCCAGACCAATTCTTCGCGAAAGGTCTGGCCGCCTGCAATGAGTGACCTGTGAAGAGCGACCTGTGAATCGCTGCCTGTGAAGAGCGACCTGTGAAGAGCTGGCACACTGGCGAAAGCCCCAGACCACAAGCCCGGGGCAAACAACACAGCAAGATGGACTGGCGGGTTTAGACCATGTGGCGGGCGCGGGCGCCGCGTTCGATGGCGGCGGCATGCAGCCGGTCGATGTTGAGCTCATAGCGCACCTCAGCCAGAAATTCGAGCTCGGTCTCGGCCAGTTTGCCATCGGCGGCCGCCACATCGCAGGCCAGCGCATAGGCGGTTTCATACAGCCGTTCTGGCAGGTCGTCGCGGATCAGGCCAAACAGGGCCTCCAGCCCGTCTTCCTGTTCAAACAGATCCAGCACCGTGTTGGAAATCCGGGTCATGCGGTCAATGTCGTAATCGGCAAAGACCGGCAGCATGTTGACGGCAGATTGGATCTTGATCAGTTCGGCGGTGCGGATGTTTTCGTCCGAGGCAGAGACCGCCACCATCAGGGCCACAAGGCAGTCCTGATGGGACATGGATTGGGCGTTTTTCTCGGTCATGGGAGATCCTTTGTGCGCGTTTCAGGCCCAAGGATAGGCGCGGCCAGGGGCGGGTTCAACTCCTGCCTCTGGCCTATTGATGTGAAACTGTTGTGAAAGCGGCGGTAAACAGCCGGATCCGGGCCGCATTTGGATCGTTTTACGCCTGGGCCTCTTCGGCGGCAGTAAAGCGATAGGTGATCTGCTCAAAGCTGCTTTCGGCAAAGCCATAGGCAAAGCGCAGACCTTCAGGGCCGGCCTGGGTGTCGTGCTCGGCATTGGCGGGCACATAGATGGCAACGCCGGGGCGGATGTTATGGGGGGTGCCGTCGATGGTCACGGTGCCAGAGCCTTCGAGGCCAAAATAAAATTCCGCCGGGTCGTGGCGATGGGGCAGCAAGCGGCCATGGGGTTCAAACTCGGCGATGCCCAGCACCATATCGCGGGATGTCTCAGCGCAGCTGTTGATCAGGGTGCGCCAGCGGACCTCGCCAAAGGCGGCATCGGTGCCACCGGACAGGGGGACCTGTGCGGCATCCACCACCAGCGGCGTTTCCTGCGGGGCATGGGGCAGATTGGAGGCCTGATGCAGCTGTTCGGTTTCGCTGAGATCAGTGGCAAGGGTGGTAATGTCCATTGCAATATCCTGATGCATTTCCTGCTGCATGTGTTGGGCCTCCTTGGGGTTTGAGTGACTGTCGAGGGGGAGTGGTAGGACCTGGCGACTGATGCCAGATAAGGGGGTTTTGCTGTTTGGCTCAATGCGCTAAAGCTGCAGCATAATATACGTTGAGGTTATGTTAGATGGAGCGTCTTCCCAGCTTTTCAGGGCTCACCGCATTCTACGCGGCGGCACGCCATGGTACACTGACAGGGGCAGCAGAAGAGCTGAATGTCTCGCAGCCGGCAATTTCGCGCCGGATCGCGACGCTGGAGGCGGATCTGGGCTGCAATCTGTTTGACAGAACCCATAAACCAGCCCGTATGACCCATGCAGGTAAAGAGCTCTTGCAGGCGCTGCACAGTGGGTTTGGTCAAATCGAAGACGCGGTCTCACAGATCAGAAAAGCCGCAGAAACCCGGGTTGTGACGGTCACGGCACCCTCTGGATTTGTTGGTTTCTGGCTTATCCCGCGCCTGGGGGAACTGGAGCAGGCCTTTCCTGAGGTGACGATTCGTATCATAAGCCAGGAGTATGGCGAGGCCGTGCGCCCCGGGGATCTGACTGTCCGCTTTGGCCTGCCCGTTGACGGGGGCGACGTGGAAACACGCCTGCTTAGCAACGAAGTCTTTGCCGCAGCCAGCCCGCTGTATCTGACGCGCCTTGGCATGACGGTTCAGGAGCATGATTTTGCCCGCATGACCTTTCTGACCATGGAATCGGCCCGCAACCAGTGGCATGACTGGCCAAGCTGGTTCAAATCGGCAGGTCAGGTGATGCCGCGCGGGGCGCGGACGCTGGATTTCAACTCCTATGCCATGCTGGTGAATGCCGGACTGGCGGGGCAGGGGATCTTTCTCGCCTGGGGCGGGATCCTGGATAGTTTTATCGAGACCGGCGCCCTGTTGCGGTTGCAGGCACCAACCACCACATCGGCGCGCGGCTACTTTGCCGGGCTGCGGGACGGGGCTGCGGCCCAGAAGGATGTACGACGGATTCTGGACTGGATTGTCGAAAAGGCGCATTTTCCGGACTGAAACGGCTGTTGGCAGGGCTCTGTTCATTGACTCATGCTGCATCTGCGCAATAGACCGGGCCGACCTGCTGCATAGGGCAGCGGGACAGGATTTAGGCGGCCAAAGGGGCCGCTGATGGAGAACAGCAATGTCTGAACTGCGCGACACCGCTCTGAAGAGCAAGGCCTGGCCGTTTGAAGAAGCCCGCCGGGTGCTCAAACGTTATGCCAAGGGCGCGCCAGAGAAGGGCTATGTCCTGTTTGAGACTGGCTATGGCCCCTCAGGCTTGCCGCATATCGGCACCTTTGGCGAGGTGGCCCGGACCACCATGATCAAAAACGCCTTTGAGGTGATTAGCGATATTCCAACCAAGCTCATCTGTTTTTCCGATGATCTGGACGGGATGCGCAAGGTGCCGGGCAATGTGCCCGATGCCGACAGCCTGGTGCCACATTTGCAAAAACCGCTGACCTCGGTGCCGGATCCCTTTGGCACGCACGAGAGCTTTGGCCATCACAACAACGCCATGCTGCGCCGGTTCCTCGATACCTTTGGTTTTGAGTATGAGTTCTACTCGGCCACCGAATTTTATGGCTCGGGTCAGTTTGACGAGGTGCTGAAACGCGCGGTTGAGAAATACGATGAGATCATGGAGGTAATGCTGGCCTCGCTGCGCGAAGAGCGGCGCCAGACCTATTCGATCTTTTTGCCGTTTCATCCGGAAACCGGGCGGGTGCTTTATGTGCCGATGAAAAAGGTTGATGCGGAAACCCACACCATCACCTTTGACGATGATGACGGCAAGGAATGGACCGTGCCGGTCACCGGCGGCAATGTGAAGCTGCAGTGGAAGCCCGACTTTGGCGCGCGCTGGGCGGCGCTTGGGGTCGATTTTGAGATGTACGGCAAGGATCACAGCACCAATACGCCGATCTATGACAAGATCTGCCGCATCCTGGGCCACCGGGCACCGGATCATTTCACCTATGAATTGTTCCTGGATGCCAATGGGCAGAAGATCTCCAAAACCTCTGGGAATGGGATTTCGATTGACGAATGGCTGACCTATGCCAGCGCCGAGAGCCTGTCCTATTTTATGTATCTCAAGCCGAAGACTGCCAAACGGATGCATTTTGACGTGATCCCCAAGGCGGTTGACGAATATCATCAGCAGTTGCGGGCCTATGCGACGCAGGACACCAAGGCGCGGCTCAACAACCCGGTCTGGCATATTCACGCCGGCGATGTGCCAGAGTCGGATATGGTGGTGCCGTTCTCGATGTTGCTCAACCTCGCTTCTGCCTCCAGTGCGGAGGACAAGGAAACCATGTGGGGCTTTATCAACAAATATGCCCCCGATGCGACGCCGCAGAGCAATCCAACGATGGATCAGGCGGCGGGTTTCGCGGTGGCCTATTTCAATGATTACGTCAAACCAACCAAGGTGTTCCGCGCCCCCAGCGATCAGGAACGTGTTGCCCTGCAGGATCTGGCGGATGCGCTGAAATCGCCAGGGGCCGCGCTGGCGGCGATTGCCAAAAAGAACGCTATTCTGGGCAAGGATGAGCCCCTGCCCGAGGCTGATTTTGCCGATGAGGAATTCCTGCAATCGGTGGTCTTTGCCATTGGCACGATCCACGGGTTTGAGCCGCTGCGCGATTGGTTCACTGCCATCTACGAGGTGCTGCTGGGCGCCAGCCAGGGGCCACGGTTTGGTGGCTTTATCGCGCTTTATGGCGTCGATGAGACCATCGCGCTGATTGACCGTGCCCTGGCTGATTGAGATCACGCAGCTTAGTTCGGAAGAATTGGGAGCGCCCTTTGGGCGCTCTCTTTTTTTGTTTTGATGAGGTGTTTTCAGCTCAGGACTCCACCCAAGCAAAGCTTTGAAGATCTGCTCCTCACCTGATCTGAGGTCCTGGCAGGGGGCGGCGGCTGCCTTCCAAACAAAATAGCCGCATCCCCACCTGAAGAGGCGGGGCCCCTCGGCGATTTGGTCTGGGACAGCCACCTTTCCCTGCCGGGCGGTCCTCAGGCGAGGGGCAGGCTCCAAAGCAAAGCCGGGCCGTAGGAGGGCGGGGGGGTGCAGGGGGGGCGCGCGCCTTGATCGGGCGGTTTTAAACCCGGATCTCTAGCTCTTGTCGGCGATATGCATGCGCGCTCTTGGAAAGGGTTTTGGGATGAACAAGGTGATTACTGCGGGTCTTCAGCTGACGCCGCCAGAGTTTGAAGCGGGGTTGGATGTCTGGTCGAGCGGCGATGGCACGCCGAGCTCTGATACCTATGACGGGGTGGCCAATGCGGCGATTGTGGTGGCTGATGCGGATTTTGCCGGCTGCCTGGAGTTGCAGAAACTGGAGGCCACCCAGAAGCTGCGCTACATGGGGAAAACGCCGCTGCTGCCGGGGTGCTATTTGCAGGTGAAGGCCCGGATCAAGGCTGTCAGCGGCGCGCTGCCAACGGTGCGGATTGCAGCCTGGGCCGGGGACAGCAGCGATAGCCATGTTCCAGGGGTGATCGAGGTGGGCAGCAGTACGACGCTGACCGCCTATGGCAGGGTGGTTGAGGTCAGCGCGATTATCGGCACCGGCAGTCGCGCGGGCGTGGATATGCCCTGGGGGCTGGCGGCGGTCTATGGTCACTTTGGCCTGGACCTGATTGGCCCCAATGGCGGCGTTGTGCGCATTGATGACATCGAAATTACCGATCTGACCAGCGCCTTTTTGCGCGATATGATCAGCCTGGTGGATGTGACCGATTTTGGCGCCATTGGCGATGATGTGACGGACAATACCGCAGCCTTTGAAGCGGCGGATGCGGCCGCTGCGGGGCGGCAGATCCTGGTGCCTGCCGGGCAGTATTTTCTGGCCCAGACCGTTTCTTTCAACCATCCGGTACAGTTTGAAGGCAGCCTTCGGATGCCGGTGGACAAGATGTTGCTGCTGCGCAAGAATTTTGACTTCCCGTCTTATGCGGCGGCTTTTGGCAATGAGGAAGAGGGATTCAAGAAGGGTTTTCAGGCCTTGCTGAATTCTGCGGATCATGAATCATTGGATCTGGCCGGGCGGATGGTCACGGTGACGGCGCCGATCGATATGCAGGCGGCGGTGCCCAATCGCAGCTCATATTCGACCCGTCGGGTGATCCGCAACGGCCAGCTGGCGGCCTCGGGGGGGGCGGCCTGGGATACTGAGACCTGGACCGAGCAGGCCACCTATGATCCCAATGACCCGCGCAAGCTGAAAAGTGTCAGCAATATCGCCAATATCCCGGTAGGCGCGCTGGTGGAGGGGGCGGGTGTTGGCCGCGAGATCTACGTGCGCAGCAAAAATACCGGCGCGGGCGAGATCACCCTGAATGCGCCGCTCTTTGATGCGGCGGGCACCCAGGTGTTCACCTTCAAGGATTTCAAGTACATGCTCGATTTCAGTGGGTTCAGCGCCCTGAGCAAATTTGGCATGACTGAGGTGGAGCTCCAGTGCAATTCCCACTGTAGCGCGCTGCGCCTGCCCTCGGCCGGGACGGTGTTCAGCCTGGACCATTGCTTTATTTCGCGGCCCAAGGATCGCGGCATTACCTCGATTGGCTCGGGCTGTCAGGGCATTCTGGTAGACCATTGCCAGTTCCTGTCGGCGGAAGAGGCTGAGGATGTGCCGGATCGCAGCAGCGTCGGGATCAACGTCAATGCCAATGACGCCAAGCTGCGCAACAACCGGGTGACCAAGTTCCGCCATTTTGCGCTGCTTGCGGGGGCCAATAACACCATCACCGGCAATCACTTCTTCCAGGGGGACAGTATCGCGGGGGGCGTACGCACGGCGGGGCTGATCCTGGCCTCGACCTATTGTGCCAGCACAGTGTCGGATAACTATGTCGACAACTGTTTTATTGAATGGACCAACGAGCAGGATCCAACCCCGAATTTCTCCAGTGGGTTTTCCTTTAGTGCCCTATCGATCTCCGACAATGTGTTCCTGTCCAGCGATGTGGCGCCCTGGTTCAGCTATGTGGTGATCAAACCCTACGGCACCGGGCATTTCCTCAATGGGGTGAGCATCTCGGGCAATAAGTTCCGGTCGATCAATGGCAATATTGACCGGGCTGAGCGGGTGGATACCAGCTTTTCCGACCTTGATTTCAGCCGCAGCAAAACGGTGTTTTTTGAGGGCAATACTTTCCATGGGATTTCAACTGCGGTGGCCAGCCCGTTACGGATCCGCCACGAGCAGGCGACGGATGCCACGACCTGGACGGTCTCGACCGCTGGGGCGATGCCGTTTCAGGGGCGGGCGCGGGCAGTGGATGCGGTGGTGGCCATTGGGCCGATGCGCAATTCCAGCGGCACCTATAGATATCCCCGCCCCTGGGTACAGCTGGAGCAGGGCAGCAACCGCGATGAGGTCAAGCTGAACTGGGGCGAGGCCCTGCGCGGTGAGGTGCAGGTGGTGGTGCGGGTCGATAAATAGGCCCGCCACCTAGCTGAGAGGCGACAGGTCACCTGGAGTGAGGTTGAAAGCCTTGCCAAAGCCGCCGTTCAGGTTGCCCAGCTGCACAGTAAAGCGGACAAACGAGAAATCCGCAAAGCCGATGTAGAGTTTGGATTTTGGATGGCTGCGCAGGTAATGCGTGGCCATTTCCTGATGCTCTGGGCTTTGGTTGCTGACAAACCGCGCTGTGCCCACCAGACTAAGCCGGGGATGGGTGAGCGGGTCTCCCTTTGGGCCGGGCTCCCCGACCAGCAGCGAGCACGCGGGGTTTGCTGCCAGGTTCTGGCTGTGCTGGGCGAGGTTGGACATCAGGCTGATCGGCTGGCCTGCAGGGCAGAGTCCAAAAGCGACCCGTGTTACCAGTGGGCTGCCACTGGCATCCAGGGTGGCCAGAGCGGCAAAGCGGGCCTGGCTCATCAGGCTTTGAGCCAGGGCACGGGCCTCATCGTTGGTCGGGCGGATCGGGTTGGTGGTCGGGGAGGCCTTGGGGGGGATCGGTGTCATGGCGCCAGTCTTTGGGTCTTAGGAAATTGGGGCAAGGGAAATTGGGTCAGGGGAATTTGGGGCAGGGAAACAGGGAAAATCTGGCTAGGGCGATGCATCAAAAGCGCTGCCACAGGGCTATCTTGAGGCCAAGACTCTGCGTCTTTGCGTGCCGATATTCAAGCCCGATGGTCAGGTCGCTCTTCTCGAACCTGTGTTTTCCGGCCAAGGACAGGCCAGAAAGCTTGATACGCAGGGAGGGCGTTATCGCATAGGCGAAATCTGCACCCTGGCCAAAGCTTGTCTCAACCTGCAAAAGCGGCGAGAGCCGCCGACTGCTGTCTAGTCCAAAACTGCCGTCCAGCTTCCACAAGGGGTGGGGGGCATCGCCGCGCTGTTCAAAACTCAGATCAAGGTTGCCCCAAAGGGTGCCCCTGAGTGTGCGTCTGCTGCGCCCGGTAGACAGGGTGAGCCGGTACATCGGGTGCCACTGCAACTGCGCGTGATTGCCCCCAAGCGCCAGTTCGGCCGCGATTTGGGTTTTGTCTCCGCCCTGGCGCAGAGGCAGGCGGGCAAAGACCAGGACATGGCCCTCTTGGTTGTCCTGTTGGTTCAGGTCAATGCCCAGATCAAACCGGGCTGAGAGGCCAAAGTCACGATAATAGCCAAACTCGCTCACCAAACCCTGGTCAGATCTGCGCAGGGTAAAGCTGGTAGAAGCAAAGCCCGTGTCGACAGGGTGCTTCCAGGCTCCGGCATTGGCAGCCAGAGGCAGGGTCGCGGCCCAAAGCGCCAGAACCAGATGTGCGCGGCGGGGCATGGCCTTATGGGGGAGGTTGCGATAACATGCTCATGTTATACGTGTACACACCCCGCGCTGGCAATCATCTACGCAAAAACGAGTCTGTTTCTTGGCGGAACCATCGTAGGCTTGTCACACGTAGCGAAACAGCCAGGGAGAAGCCAATGCCTAACATCACTGATGGTGCGGATATCCAAACGGTTATTACGACCTTTGAAATGACGCCGGGAACCTGCCAGGATCTTTTGGATGCGCTCAAGGATGCCTATGGCGAATATATCTCGAAACAACCGGGGTTTATAGCGGCTGGGCTGCATGTGAATGACGCCCAGACGCGGATTGCAAACTACTCACAATGGCGCAGCCGCGAGGACTTCATGGCGATGCTGCGCTCTGCCGAGATGCGGGCGCGCAACCGTCAAATCAACGAGCTGTGCCGCAGCTTTGAGCCGGTTATGTATGAGGTCGCAGCGACATTTGAGGCTCTATGATCGCAATGTCGGGACAAAATCACAAAGGGCATAACTCCTGATTTGGATCAAGGTCCATAGGATGATCTGGGGCCATGCTCTTGTTTAGGCGAGTAGCCAAGGAGGCTTATCATGTATCACAATATTCTCGTGCCAATTTCGTTTGACCCTGACCGCGATGTCTCAGCACCGCTGAAGCTTGCGCAGCTCTTGGCCACACCAGAGGCCAAGATCACGCTGTTGCATGTGGTTGAACAGGTCCCGGCCTACGCGATCTCCTATATGTCTGCAGAATATATGGCAGAGACCCGCAAGGCGCTGGAGGCTGAGCTGGCAGCCCTGGCCAAACCCCTGCCAAACGCCAAAAGCGTTGTTATTGAGGGGCATTCGGGGCGTTCCATTCTCGACTGGGCAGATGCAAACAAGCCCGATCTGGTGATTATCTCATCCCACCGTCCGGGCATGCAAGATTTGCTGCTGGGTTCAACCGCCAGCCAGGTGGTGCGCCATGCGGCCTGTGCGGTGCATGTGGTCCGTTGATCGCTTTGGCCTTTTGCGGGCCACAGGTTTAATGTCGCAGGTTTGACACCACAGATACAGCAGGGGGCGTGCGGCAGAGGTTTTGCTTTGGGGCCGGTGCCCCCCCCCCCCCTTGCAGGCCATTGCGCGCCGGGGTGCTTCAGGGCGCAATGGGGCAGCTGGCAGGCGTCAGCCCTGACGCAGAAAACCTGTGATCAGGGTCTGGGCAAAGCGGATCATGCCACCGGACAAAAGGGCAGATCGCAACAGGACCTTGTTGGAGTTTATCGCCTCAGCGATGCGGGTATAGTGCTCTTGCTTGTTTGCGGGCGACCGCAGCAAAATGGTTTCGGCTTGTTCCAACGCCTCTATCGCGGCACGTTTGACCCTTGGGATGGCGGCGGGTTTTACCGGCGTATAGGTTTCAAAAGCGCGCCGACGTTTGGGCTGCGTGCTGTCGCGGTTCTGTGCAACCGCCGCTTCCAGGCTGCGTTCGACCAGTTCCAGCGCTTGCTGCGCTTCGGAATAGGCACTATTCCCCTGCAGTTGGTTTGCCGCGCGCCGGTAGACCAAGCGGTAGCAATCGTAGCGGTAGACGGGGGGCTGCTTGCGGCATTGCGCGCCCCCACGTGACAGCGTCTTTGTCACAGACCGGGTTGCTGTGTTGCTCAACCCATAGGAGGCGCCGCTCCCACCAGCATCGCCGCCTGCGGAAACAGAGGTGGGGCTCTGTGCCAGGGCAAAAAGGGCAACCAGGGGGGCTGAGATCGCAACTTGCTTAACAAAACTCATAAAAACTCTCCTCAATACTAGCGAAGGGTAGCATGAAAGTGGATTGTGGCAAGGTGCCTTGCATGTGGGGGGCAGATTTCGACGCAACCAAGGTCAGGGGGCGCCAAACGATGCCACCCGGCAGTTCTTGTGGTAGAGCAAGGAGGCACGGCGCAATGAAAGGCATGTCCAAAATGAACATCGACAAGAAGATCGTGGATGATCTTGTTGCCAACGACATTTCATTTGTCACCACCGTTCCCTGTAAACAACTGGCCGGGGTGATCGACGAAGTTGAGAGGCGCGACGAGGTTTTTCATATTCCCTCCAACAAGGAGGACGAGGGCATGGGGCTGTGTGCCGGGGCCTGGATGGGGGGGAAACGTCCGGCGATCATCATGCAAAACACGGCGATTGGGGTGACCATCAATACCCTGGCCACGCTCATTCAATACTATCGGATGCCACTGCCGATGCTGATCTCCTATCGCGGTGAGCTGCGCGAACCGGTGGCCTGTCAGGTCGAGATGGCACTGCATACCAAGGCCCTGTTGGCCCAGTTGAACATTCCGACCTATCATTTCCACAAACAATCCGACGTGGATGAACTGGATATGATCCTCAAGTATACCTTCATGTGCAACAAACCGGTGGCGATCCTGACCGATGCCAATTTCTGGGGAGGCTATGGCGACCAATGATCCGATCTGAAATCCTAACCGAGATCGCGCCCCTGCTGCGGGATCAGCTGGTCGTCTGCAATATCGGCATTCCCAGTCAGGAATTACATGCCATCGACGATCAACCGAGCAATTTCTACATGCTGGGCACCATGGGCCTGGCCTCTTCGATTGGCCTGGGCCTGGCGCTGGCGCAGCCCAAACCGGTGGTGGTGATTGATGGCGATGGCTCGGTCCTGACCAATCTCGGCACCCTGCCGACAATCGGCAACAATGCCCCGGGTAACTACATCCTGATGATTATCGACAATGGCTCCTATGGGTCGACCGGGGATCAGCCAACCTACACTGGCAAAAAGACCTGCCTTGCCGGCATGGCGCGGGCTGCGGGCTGTGACTCTGTGGTTGAGGTGCAGGACGTCGACACCGCTGCAGCCCTGGCGCAGGCGCTGAAACAGGCGGAGCAGGGCGGCCCGGCAACGGTTCTGGTGGTCAAATGTGACAGTGGTAATGCCAAGATGCCGGCCATCCCCCTGGATCCTGTGGTGATCCGGGATCGGTTCATGAAGGCGGTGCAGGCCTAGGGGCAGGATCGTAACTCTGGCACAGGCCATCCTTGCCGGGGGTGGTCCGTGCTGGCAGCCTGTGGGCCAGTTGATCCTGTCGGGGTTTACATCACCACCACATTGCCAACCTTGCGCCCAGACGCCCAGACGCCCAGGCAACCAGGTATCGGGCAATCTGAATGGCGGCGCTGTTCAGACTGCCAGAGCAGCGAAGCGGCCTATTGCGCAGTTTTCTGCCCGGTTCACTGAATGACGGCGCTGACCCATTCCTTCAGGAAGGTGCGCCTTTTCAGCCTATCCAGATAGGTCATCAAGGCCGGGTCCAGCGTGATTGCAAATTGGGGCTGCGAGCCAGATGCCGGGATCAGTGGCGGCAAAGGAAAGACCTGTGGGTCCAATGGCGCGGACTGGATGTCCAGCAGATGGCGGATAAAATCCCCGGCGTGTTCTGGCTGCGTGGTCATGGCGGACACAAAGCCGGTTCGCATCATGGTGATGGGGAAATCAGCGGGCAGGATCACGGCCAGATCATCGCTGTTTTTGGTGCGGGCAGAGGCATAGCTGCCAAGCACATTATAGGCGACGGCCAGCTCTCCATTTTGCAGGTCGGTGATCATATCGCCGGAACAGCAGTACAGCCGCGTGCCCAGATTGCCCATCACCTCCATCAGCCGCCAATAGGTTTCAGAGGCCCGGGCATCCTGGGTGGCAAAGAGATAGCCCAGACCGGACTGGCGAATGTCATAGCTTCCCAGCCTGTTGCGGAAAACCTCGGGGCGGGCGCGCAGGGCCTGGATCAGGTCCTGACGGGTTTGCGGCAGCGGGTGACCTGCAAAATCTGCGCGCCGAATGACAATGGCTGCGGGCTCCGTGGTAAAGGCAAAGAGACTCTGTCGCCATTGGGCCCAATCGGGCGTGGTGACATCTTCAATCGGCAGCGCAAGTCCGTCATTGGCCGCCTTGAACTGCAAATCCATGGCGCTGGAAATGACCAGATCAAACTGGCTGGGATCCTGGCGGAAGATGCGGTCGACCTCGGCGGTCCCGGAGACAAGGTATTCGATGGCAAGCTCGGGGCGCTGGGCAAGGAAACTGGTGATGATCGGCGCAAAAAAGGATCTGTCGGTGCTGGACAGAATTCTGAGCGTCTGACGCGACGCGCTGCCCTGAAACATCGCCCGGTCTTCCCAGGTGTCCCGGTTTTGTGCTTCCCGGTCTTGCGCGCAGGCCAGAAGCGGCAAAAGCGACAGGATCAGAGCGAGAATATAACGCATGCGCCGCCTTCCTTGAGGTTGGACAGGGCCAGGGTTCCGCCATGGGCAATGGCGACATCCTGGGCAATTGTCAGCCCCAGCCCCGAGCCGATTGTCCCCTCGGCATTATTGCCACGCGAAAACCGCAGGGCCAGATCAGAGATTTCATCGGCGGGGAACCCCGGCCTCTGATCGTGGATCTCGACCTGCGGCCGGGGGCTGGAGGACACCCGAATGTCTATGGTGCTTTCGCTTGGGGAATACTTCAGGGCATTGTCGATCAGATTGCGAATGGCGTTTTGCAGCAGGATGGGATCGCCCATGCAGAGGGCTGGCTGGTCAAGATCAAGACGCAGGTCGATGTCCTTCATTTCGGCAACCGGAGTGAGGCGCAGCACCAAATCCTGTACCAGATCGACCAGGTCCAACTGCTGGTATTCCAGCTGGTCGGCGCGAAAGGTGATCATCGCGTGATCCAGCAGTTGCCCCGCCGCGCGCGAGCTTTCGTCGATGGCCCGGATCATCGACCTGAGCGCCTGCCGGTTCTGTTCTTTGTCGACCCGCTGGAGCGTGGTTTCGGCGTAGGAGCGTACCGTTGCAAGCGGCGTGCGCACCCGATGGGCGGCCTCGGCGATAAAATCTTCGGACTGGGTCAGCGACTGATTGAGCCGGGCCATCAACCGGTTGAGAGAGAGCACCAGCGGCAGCATCTCGGTGGGCACGGGTTTGTTGACTGGGCTCAGGTCCTGAGGGCCGCGCCGGGTGACCGAGGTGGCAAGACGATTGAGCGGTGCAATGGTGATGGAGGTGGCCCAAAAGGACAACAGCACCACCAGCACAAAAAAGCCAATGCCAAAGGAGGCAACATTGCGGGAGATGGCATTCAGCCGGTCCGAGAGCGCATCCTGCGTCTGAGCCACGGAAACGGTGATATGGGTTTTGACATCGGCACCAAGCAGGGTGCGCGAGGCGGTTGATATCCGGATGGGTTTGCCGATGAACTCAGCGGTCTGATAGTGCCGCTCGCCGCTGTCAGAGCTGCCGGGATTGCCGGGGCTGTCTGGCCGAGGCAGATCCGCATAGCCCGACAACAATTTGTCATCCCGGTAGATTGCGTAAAATACCCGGTCATGCGCCGGCGTGGTCAGCATCGAAAAGGAGGCATAGGGAAAATCAATCTCCACCTGGTCATCGCGCAGCACGGCGGCATCCAGAATTGAGGAGACCGAGGCGCCCAGAATGCTGTCTTGCCCCTGTTGCGCGATCTGGGCGGCGTAGCTTCTGACCACCAGAAACAGCAGCAGCGCCAGCAGTGACGCACCGCCGATCAGGGTCACCGCAAGCCGGTTGCGCAGGGACCCCGCGATCTGCGGCATCTCAACCATGATCCAGCCGATAGCCAAGCCCGCGCAGGGTGGTGATCTTTAGGGCAGACCCTTCGAGATGTTTGCGCAGCCGTGCGATATAGACCTCCACAGCATTCTCAGAGACATCCTCGTCGTAGGAAAACAGCCGGTCCGCCAGTTTCTGTTTGGGGAAAATTTGCCCCGGCGCATTGAACAGGACTTCAAGCAATCGCAACTCTCGATTGCGCAAATTCACCGGTTTATCACAAACCGTGACCACCCCGGCGACCGGATTGAAGCGCACGTCGGCAAGCTGCAACACCGCCTGCGATGTGCCGGTTTTGCGACGTAACACCGCCCGGCAACGCGCCTGCAGTTCTTCGTGGTCAAAGGGTTTGGTCACATAGTCATCGGCGCCCAGATCCAACATGCTGATTCTGTCCGAGACCTGCGACCGGGCAGTCAGAACAATCACAGCTGTGTCGCGTTTCTGGTCTCTATGCTGTTTGAGAAAGCTGCGCCCGTCGCCATCGGGCAGCATGATATCGAGCAGGATAAGATCGTAGTCTCCGGTCTGGGAATAGGCAATTGCATCATCAATTCTGCTAGCGTGATCAATGGTGTGACCATCCAGATGCATGCGTGCACAAATCGCCTTTGCCAGGTCCATATTGTCTTCGACCAAAAGGAACTTCATACACTCTTTTCACTTTTTTCATCGCGTGACAGCTCGGTGTCAGCTTCTTGTGTTTGTCTCTCTCAACTGAGCCGCCTTTCGGACAGTTGTCAAATGGGAGGAAATCATGATGACACTTAAGATGGGCCGTCGCGCCCTGATAGCGAGCGTAATTGCGACATTGGGCCTGGCTGGGAGCCTGGCTGCGCCGGTCCTGGCCGAGGAGCACAAAGCGCTCGATAGCATTCACTTTCTGATCCCCGGTGGTGCCGGTGGCGGTTGGGATGGGACTGCACGTGGAACGGGTGAGGCCCTGACCAAGGCGGGGCTTGTGGCAACGGCGTCTTACGAAAACATGTCTGGCGGAGGTGGCGGCAAGGCCATCGGCTATCTGATTGAAAATGCCGATAGCAACCATGGCACGCTGATGGTCAACTCAACGCCGATCGTGATCCGCTCGCTCACCGGGGTGTTCCCGCATAACTTTCGCGATCTGACGCTGGTGGCAGGCACCATTGGCGATTACGCCGCCATCGTTGTCGGCAAGGACAGCCCTGTGAACTCGATGAGCGATCTGCTGGCTGCCTATGATGCCAACCCGTCCAAAACCGCGATTGGTGGCGGTTCTGTTCCAGGGGGGATGGATCACCTGGTTGCAGCCATGGTGATGGAGGCCGCAGGCAAAGACGCGCTGGAGGTGAAATATATTCCCTATGATGCCGGCGGCAAGGCCATGGCGGCGCTGCTCTCGGGTGAAATTGCAGCCCTGTCGACGGGCTTTTCCGAGGCGATTAACCTGGCCAACGCCGGGGAGGTCAAAATCATCGGTGTCACCTCTGACGAGCGCGTCGGCGTGGCGCCGGATGTGATGACCATGAAGGAACAGGGCATCGACACCAGTTTTGTCAACTGGCGCGGCTTTTTTGCGGCCCCCGGCCTGCCTGAGGACAAGCTGGCGATGTATCAGGAGACCCTGACCAAAATGTACGAAACGCCAGAATGGGAAGAGGTCCGCGCCCGCAATGGCTGGGTGAACATCCATAATTCGGGTGATGAATTCAGAAGCTTCCTGGAAGAACAGGAACGGGTCATTGGCGATCTGATGAAAAAGCTGGGCTTCCTGTAACGCGCATCAGGTGACCAAACGAGATGTGGCAAGGCGGGCTATCGCCTTGCCACTGTTAAAGGGCAGGGAGGGGAAAATGGCTCTTGATCGCTGGATCGCACTGATCCTGTTAAGTATTTGTCTGGCCTATGGATATACGGCCTGGTTCGCCATGGACAGCAGCCTTGCGCCGTTCATGAAACGCAATCCGATCTGGCCCAGCACCTTTCCCAAGGTGCTGTCCATTCTTGGGGTGATTGCCTGCTGTGCCATCCTGTTTGGGCTGGAAAAGAGCGAGGAACAACCCGCCGAGATCGATTACCGCCGCTTGGGGGACTACCATCTGGGCCAGGCGCTCATGCTGCTGGGGTTGATGGTTGCCTATGCGCTGTGCCTGCGCCCTGTCGGGTTTATTGTTTCGACCTCTGCCTTTCTCATCCTTGGGGCCACCATTCTGGGGGAACGGGGCTGGCGCTACTTGGTGCCGATTGCCCTGATTGCGACGCTGGTGGTCTGGTATTTGGTTCAGCAGGTTCTGGGCATCTACATGCGCCCGCTGCCTGTTTTCTGGGGAGGCTGATATGCTCGAAGGATTACTCATTGGCCTGCAAACGGCCCTCTCTGTGCAGAACCTGCTGATGGTGATTGGCGGCTGCCTGATCGGCACCTTTATCGGCATGTTGCCGGGGCTGGGACCGATGTCGATCATTGCCATCATGATCCCGGTGGCGATCTCGATGGGCGACCCTTCGGCGGCCCTGATCCTGCTGGCGGGGGTCTATTACGGCGCCATCTTTGGCGGCTCGACCTCGTCGATCCTGCTGAATGCTCCGGGGGTGGCGGGAACTGTTGCCTCCAGTTTTGATGGCTATCCGATGGCGCGGCAGGGCAAGGCGGGCAAGGCGCTGACCATTGCCGCCATCGCCAGCTTTGCCGGCGGCACCATTGGCGCCCTGTTGCTGATGATCTTTGCCCCTGCTTTGTCTTCGGTGGCGCTGTTGTTTCACTCGCCCGAGTATTTTGCCCTGATGGTTGTTGGCCTCTCGGCGATTGCCGCCTTTGCCGGTACCGGACAGGTGGCCAAGGCGCTGTTGATGACCACTTTTGGGTTGATCATGGCCACCGTTGGCGAAGGCGCGTTGTTCAATCTGCCACGGTTCACCATGGGGTTGATGGATCTTCAGTCGGGGTTTGGGTTCATCACCCTGGCGATGGCCATGTTTGCCCTGCCAGAGGCGCTGTTTCTGGTGTTAAAACCCAGAACCGCGCAAGAGGCCGACAGCGGGGCGATCAAGGATCTGCGCATCAGCCGGGCGGAGGCAAAATCCATTGCCCCAGTCATAGGACGGCAGTCTATCCAGGGCTTCTTTATTGGTGTCTTGCCGGGGGCAGGGGCCACCATCGCCAGCTTCCTGGGCTATGCAGTGGAGCGCAGCCTGGCGACAAAGCAGGAACAGGAGGAATTTGGCAAGGGTTCGATCAAGGGTCTGGCGGCGCCAGAGACCGCCAATAATGCGGCCTGCACCGGCTCCTTTGTGCCGCTGCTGACCCTGGGCATTCCGGGCTCTGGCACCACGGCGATTTTGCTGGGGGCTTTGGTTGCGCTGAATGTGACGCCGGGGCCACGGTTGATGATCGACCAGCCAGAAGTGTTCTGGGCGGTGATCATGTCGATGTTCATTGGCAATCTGGTGCTGCTGATCCTGAACCTGCCGCTGATCCCCTATATTGCCAAGGTGCTGTCGGTTCCGCGCAGCTATCTGATCCCCTTCATTCTCTTCTTCACCCTGATGGGGGCCTATATCGGACAGAACAATGCAACCGAGCTGTTGCTGCTGGTTGGCTTTGGGGTCTGTGCCACGGCGCTGCGCTTTGCCGATTATCCACTGGCACCGCTGCTGATCGGCTTCATCCTGGGCGGCATGCTCGAAGACAATTTTTCGCGCTCCATGCAGCTTTATGATGGCGCCGCCTTTATCTGGGAGCGGCCGCTGACGCTGGGCCTGTTGGCCTGTGCCGCACTGCTGGTGCTGCTGCCCAGCTACCGGGCGCGTCGGGCACGGTTGCGGGCGCAGGGCGTGGCAGACGGCGACTGATCTACAAGGCCTCAGCCTGGGAAAGCCCCCGGCTGAGGCCGACTTGGAACTGGAAGGTTTGGAATTCTGAACCTGGGCTCAGGGCGGGTTAGGCTTGGTTGCTCAGGGCGTAGCCTGCAAAGATCCCCGCCGCACAGCCAAACAGATGGGCCTCCCAGCTGACGCCAGGTTGCCCCGGCAGGATCCCCCAGATCATCGTGCCATAGACCAAGGTCACCCCAATGGTGACCAACAGTGGCACCAGCTGCCGCGTCATCACACCACGGGTGAGCAAAAAACCGAACCAGCCAAAGATCAGCCCCGAGGCTCCGACATGTATTGCGGTGGCACCAAAGAGCCAGACGCCAAGACCGCCCAGCACAGTGATAAGCACCGACGCCTTGAGTACCAGCCTTGGGGCGGTGGCCGCGAGGAGACTGCCGAGAATGACCAGCGGCGCGGTATTGGCTGCAGCATGGCTCAAAGAGCCGTGCAGAAACGGCATAAACAGGATCCCGTCCAATCCGCCAATGGATCGGGGGAGCAAGCCAAACACTCGGTTCAGCGCGTAGCCTGAGACCAGGTTCACCACCTCGACCGTCCAGATTACGCCCAATACTATTGCCAGCCAAAGGAACCGTTCCAAAACCACCGCTCACGCTTTATCCGCATCAGGGGCTGGGTAACACAGCCGGGGAAGGCGGGAAATGGTCTGTTAAACCCAGATTTCAGTTTGCGGTAGGACCGCGCGACAGGTTGGGCTTTGGCGCATGCTGTGGGGGGCATCGGGGCCGGCTGTATGAGCACGGGCCAGTCCTGTTGGGTCACGACGGGGCGAGAAACCGCACCTCAGTTCACAAATTGGCTTGATCAGGCGGCCTATCGTTGGCAGCTTGCCACGGATGGTGTTCCACTTCAGGAGCGTCGCTCAAAGCAAGGCTTGCATGTCTCCTGCACCAGCATCACCGGATGATCCTGCCATCCCTGCAGCCCCAGCCCGCCCCTGGCTGGTGCTGGCCGGGTTGGCGCTGGGGGTGACGGTCACCAATGGCTTTGCCCGTTTTGCCTATGGGGTGATGCTGCCTGCGATGAAATCCGAAATGGGATGGAACTATGCCCAGGCTGGATGGCTGAACACGGCCAATGCGCTTGGCTATGTTGCCGGGGCAATTCTGACCATGCTGTTGATCCGGCATATCTCGCCTTCGCGTTTGTTTGCATTTGGTCTGGTCACTACAACCATCGCAATTCTGGCCACCGGGCTGAATGCGGCGCTGTGGTGGCAGACGCTCTGGCGTATTCTGGCGGGCACCCTGGGCGCGATGTCCTTTTCCTCTGCGGGGGCACTGGCTGCGGGCCTGTTTCAAAACGATGCGCGGCGCAACGCGCTGGCCATCGCGATCCTGTTTGGATCGGGTGGGGGGATTGGCATTGTATTGACCGGCGCGGCGTTGCCGCTGATGCTCGATCGGTTTGGACCCGGGTCCTGGCCTATGGGCTGGATCGCTATCGGCGCGGTCAGCCTGTCGTTTCTGCCCCTGGGCCTGTGGGCTGCCTTGCAACTGCGTCCCTCGGTACAGGCGCCTCTTCGGTCTGCGCCTCTGCCGCTGCGCAGAATGCTGCCCGAACTTGCAGGATATGCAGGCTTTGGGCTGGGCTATATCGTCTATCTCACCTTTTTGTCGGCCTGGATGACCGAACAGGCGGCGGGCGCAGGGTTTATTGCGCTGGTCTGGGTTCTGCTGGGCCTGTGTATCTGTGTGTCACCACTGGTTTGGCGACCCGTCTTGGTGCGCTACAATTCTGGCGTGCCACTTGCCCTTATCCTGACCGGTATCGCGATTGGATCTGCCCTGCCGGTGGTGCTGCCGAGCGGATCCGCGCTGCTCATTTCGGCGGTGGTCTTTGGCCTGTCGGTATTTATGGCGCCCGGCGCGGTCACCAACTTTGCCCGCCAGAACCTGCCGCCTGAAAGCTGGGCCGGGGCGATCAGTCTCTTTACCGTGGTGTTTGCTGTCGCGCAGACCCTTGGGCCCTATGGTGCCGGCCTGGTTGGCGATCTGTTTAACAGCATTGGTGTCAGCCTATTGGCCGCTGCGGGTCTGTTGCTGATTGGTGCCGTTGCCGCCCTGCTGCAAAAACCGCTTTGAGCTGATCTGTGCAGCACGGGCCGCCGCTGGTGTCTGGATCAGGCATCTAAAATCACAAAATGCATGGCATCAGGAGGATGCAACCAGTCTCCGCATCATTGAATCGGTAAAGGGTTTTGGCAGTTTCGCGGGCCGCGCCGCAGCCTCAAGCTCCTTGGGGACACGGTATGTTTCTCGGGTCGACATCAGGGCCAGTCGGCACTTTGGAAACAACCTATGTGCAAGTTGCAGGATTTCCCATCCCGAGGCGCCATTGTCCAGGTTCAGGTCACTGAGCACTAGGTCCAGCCGGGGTTGCTGGTGCAACTGAGCACTGCCCTCGCTAAAACTTCCCGCCCGGAAAACCACATAGCCCAACCGCTCCAGGGCCTCTGACGCAGAAGCCAGGTAGGCAGGATCGTCATCAATCACCAGAGCCGTTCCTGGCGTCAACACCTCACCGGGCGGGTTGATTTCCTCGGCCAGCGCAGGAAATTTCAGTGTCACGGTGGTACCTTGATGCGGGCGCTCTGTGCACGAGGCGAGGGTGAGCTGGCCACCAGATTGATGGACAAAGCCGTCGACCATGGACAGACCCAACCCGGTGCCGCTGCCATCGTTGCGGTTGGAATAAAACGGCTCTGTTGCGTGGCGCAGAACCTCTGGCGACATGCCGCAGCCATCGTCATGGATTGACAGCTGCGCCCCGTCTTCGCCGGTCACGCAGACGCGAATATGTCCGGCCTGACCAATCGCCTGACCGGCATTGACGCAGAGATTCAACACCGCGCTTTCCAACTGCCCCGGATCTACTTTGGCAAAAACCGGCTCAGGTGGGATGTCAAATTCCATCGACACACAGCTTGGCACGGCGATTTCCAACAGATCAGCCATGCCCTCGATCAGCAATCCGATGTCCGTCACCTGTGGCTCCAGATGCTGTTTGCGGGCAAAAGCCAACAGCCGCTCTGTCAGCGATACGCCCAGATCCAGGGCGGATCTCAGCCGGGTATGCAGATGCCGGGCCGCTTCGGCATCTGCGGCCTCCAGCAGATGCAGATTGCCTGAGATGCTAGACAGGATATTGCCAAAATCATGGGCAACCTCGCCAGAGACTTTTCCCAGCGCCTCAACCCGGCGAATTTCTTCCAACCGTTGCTCCACCCGTTTGCGCTCGGTGGTTTCGGACAACAGCCAGACCTCCTCTCCATTTGGCAGGGGGGAGCGGCGCAGCTCCAACACATTGCCGGACGGATCGGCATATTCTTCAAACCCGCCATGTTCACTGGCCGAGGTCCGCCGTGTGAAGCGGGAGTCCGCAATCAGATCCGAAACCCGCGCGCGGGCGTTGCCCTGTGCGGGGGGCAGCCTCAGGAGCTGGCGTAGATTGTCGTTTTCAGCCTCGATCCAGCCATTGGCAGAGGCAATTGCCACGCCATCTTTGATGTTGCGAAATACCCGCGAAAACAGTGCGTTTTGATGGCCAATCTGCCGGGTTCTGCGCTCCAGCTTGCGGGCGCTCTCGCGAAACACATGAAAGGCCGCATAGAGCTGGCCAATTTCATCCTCGGAATTTGGCCCCTGTGGCAGATCCGTGCGATGGTTCCCGGCTGCAAGCCTGCGCATGGCCTGGGCAATGCGTTGCAGGTTGTGCGCCACATAGCGCGACACATAGAGCGATGATGTGATCGCCACCAGCAAGCTGGCGGTGGTGAGGGCCAGAAAGGCGTTCTTGGCAATGGCCAGGTTGTTGGAGGTCTCTGCGCGGGCCTGTGACAGACGGTTCTCCGCCTGGGCGACCTTTGCCTCGGCAAAGGCGCTGACGCGGCGGGCCTCTTGCCGGATGCGAAACAGCGCGTTTTCCGCATCCAGCCGCGCCGCCAGGTCGCGATGTTTCAGAACAAACAGGCTTTCGCCGCGCTGGGCGGCTTGCTCTATCTCGGCCAATGTCGTGGCATGAACCGGCAAGAGCTGCGCGAACACCACATCGCGCTGCTGTGTGTAGCGACGGCGTGCTTCGCCCAGCTCGATGAGCGCATTGGCGCGTCCCGCCCCAATTGCACTGGCCGTCAGCTGTTGCAGACCAGACCAGACTTCGCGCTCGGCCAGCGGCAAAGCACGATCCCCGGCGAAACGCCTGACCCGCTGGTTCAGCCGCACCATGTCGCGATCAATTGCATCCAGGTCTGCCTGTCGTGCGGTCTGTGGCGCCAGGGCTGTTGTCAGATCATCAATGGCAAACCGAAGACGGGCCACCGGCAAGTCCAGCTCTGGGTCATCGGCCGCAAGGGTCTCGATCCGGTCCAGGTTGGCCAAAACCTTGGCCTTTTCCTGTTCCAGCTGAAACGGCGGGAAAAGCGCATATAAGAACGGCGCCGAGGTTGCCAGATCGGCAGATTCCCGTGACAGATCCAGGGCGTCGGATACTTCTGCCAGGGTGTCCTTATGCAGCACGTTCATCCACAGCTCGGTGCGGTTCAACACCAGCAACCCAATCATGCTGACCAACAGGATCAGGCCAAACAGAACGGCAATCGCCGCCGACAGGCGAAACCGGACACTCAGGTCAGACAGCGAAGGCATCACTGACCTTCTGGCGACAGGTGAAAGATATACCCCTGGGCGCGGCGGGTCTGCAGATGCACCGGTTTGGAGGCAACGGGCTCGATCTTGCGGCGCAGGCGTAAAATCAGCACATCAATGGTCCGGTCAACATAGCGCTGCATATCGGAGCCCAGCTCTTCCAACAGTTCTGGCCGCGGGATGACCCTGTTGGGATTGCGCGCAAAATACTCCAGCAGGCGGTATTCTGCATTGGTAAGCGGGATTTCCTCCCCCTCGGCGTCCAGCACCCGGCGGGTCTGAATATCAATACGTTTGCTGCCAAAGACGATGCCCTGCCCGGAGGCCGCACTGGGTTTTGAGCCGCCATGCCCATAGCGGCGCAGCACCGCCCGGATGCGGGCGACCAGCTCGCGCGGGTTGAAAGGCTTGATCAGATAGTCATCGGCGCCGGTTTCCAGTCCGATGATCTTGTCGATCTCGTCTCCAACGCCGGTCAGCATCACAATGGGGATTTCGTAGCGCTCGCGAATGTGGATCGCCAGGGTCAATCCGGACTCGCCCCGCAAGCGCAGGTCAATCAGGGCCAGATCCACCGGCGGCGGGTCGCCCAGGGCCATAAACGAAGCGATGTCGGGGCAGCTGAGGGCCTCAAATCCACTTTCGTGCATCAAGGCGGAAAGGGTGGTGCGCACGCTTTCATCGTCGTCGACAATAGCAATGAGCGGCTCGGTTTTGCCCATATACTTGCTCCCTTTTCCTGTGACCACTCGCAGAGCAGAATTCCATGCGGCAGTGACCCTTTGCGATTCAGTGACGCAGACCTTGCCAGATTTTAAGCCCATACAACCGGGTTTGTAATATTGTTAACATTAAACAGGGTCTCCGTCTGTTCCGTTAACAGAGGCGGACTCGCCTCTGTGTGGAGTGCGCACCTATCCTGGGCAGGTCAGCGTCTTGTCCTTGGCTGAACTTCCAAAGGCAGGCGTGAAAAGGGAGGACACCATGACACCATTTATTACCCGAGCTGCAACAGCACTGGGCATCCTGTCGGCAAGCGCCTTTGCTGCTGCCGCCGCAGACTGCACCAACCGTGGCGCGCTGGACGAACTTTATTGTGACGCCAACGGCGATCTGGTTGCGGATACCCCAACCGATGCGGCAGAGCTGCGCAATCCGGACACCCTGGTCTTTGCCTATACCCCGGTTGAGGATCCGGCGGTTTATGCAGATATCTGGGCCCCCTTCATTTCACATATGGAAGAGGTCACCGGCAAGAATGTGCAGTTCTTTGCGGTGCAATCCAACTCCGCCGAGGTTGAGGCCATGCGCTCGGGCCGCTTGCATGTGGCGGGTTTCTCCACCGGGCCGACACCCTTTGCCGTGAACCTCGCAGGGGCTGTGCCCTTTGCCATCATGGGCGCCGAGGACGGCCAGTTTGGCTATAAACTGCAGGTCTTTACCCAGGCAGACAGCGATATCAAGGAAGTGAAAGACCTGGTGGGGCGCCGCGTTGCACATACCTCGCCGACCTCCAACTCCGGCAACCAGGCGCCGCGCGCCCTGTTCCCGGCTCTGGGCATTGAACCTGACAAAGATTACGAAGTGACCTACTCTGGCTCCCATGACCAATCCATGTTGGGTGTTGTGGCTGGCGACTATGACGCAGCTCCGGTGGCTTCTGAAGTGGTTGAGCGCATGGCAGAACGTGGGCTCTATGACGCCAAAGATGTGCGCATGATCTGGGAAAGCGCCCCTTTCCCAACCACCTCCTTCAACCTGGCCCACAACCTGGACCCGGCGCTGGCCGAGAAAATCAAAGAGGCGTTCTTTACCTTTGATTTTGCCGGCACCAAGCTGGGGGACGAATTCTCGGGCGTCAGCAAGTTCATTCCAATCACCTACCAGGATCAATGGGCGGTTATCCGTCAGATCCAGAAGTCCAACGGTGTGGAATATACGCCGCAAGGGCTCGCTGGTAAGTAATCAGACCCCCAAAACACCCCGGACAGCGCTTGGCCGTTGTCCGGGTCCTTTTTTCCGGCCTGGCGCGGCCCCTTGCGGGGCGCGTGCCATAGGCCGAGCTGCGCTATGCCCGAGGACCCCCAATGCTAAAAATCTCCAAGCTGACCAAACGATATGGCTCCGGCGATCCTGTGCTCAAGGAGCTGGATCTGACTGTCGAAGGGGATCAGTTGACCTCCGTTATCGGCTCTTCCGGGGCTGGTAAAAGCACGCTTTTGCGCTGCATCAATCGATTGGTTGAGCCCACCTCCGGTTCAATTGATCTGAACGGCACCGAATTCACCACCCTGAACCGCCGCGAGCTGCGCAGCGCCCGCCGCCGCATTGGCATGGTGTTTCAAAGTTTCAATCTGATCGACCGTCTGACGGTGATGGAAAACGTGCAGTCGGGCCGTTTGGGCTATATCTCCACCTGGGCGGCGCTGACCCGCCGCTATCCGCGCGAAGATATCCGCCACGCCTATGAGCTGATGGAGCGGGTTGGCATTGCCCATTACGCCGACAAACGCGCGGATGAGCTGTCGGGCGGGGAACGCCAGCGGGTTGGTGTGGTGCGGGCCTTGATGCAGCGCCCCGAAATTCTGCTGGCGGATGAGCCCACGGCGTCGCTTGATCCCAAGACCTCTGAGCAGATCATGTCTCTGCTGCGTGATCTCGCCTCTGAGCTGAAATTGCCGGTGATCATCAACATCCATAACGTGACCGAAGCCAAGGAATACAGCGACCGCATCGTCGGCATGCGCTATGGGCGCATCATTTTTGATGATCTGCCGGGCAAGCTGGACAAGCCGGAAATGGATGAAATCTACGCCGGGGTACCGGCCATGGACCGCGCCGAAGTTGGAGCCGTGGCATGAGCACGGATAGAACCACCTGGCGCAAGCCTGCCTTTATCAAGAACCCGACGCTCCGCTACGGGCTTTATGCTGCGCTTGCCATCTATGTTGTTGTCACCCTGGCCACATTGCCCATTGATTGGGAACGGGTTTCTGACGGCATGCGCCGGGCGCAGCGGATCTTTAACGGGGCGTTTCCGCCAAATTTTGAACGCTCCGGTCTGCTGATCGACGGCTTTCTGGAAAGCCTGAAGATTGCCATCCTGGCAACCGTGGGCGGCATTGCCCTGTCGGTGCCCTTGGCCTTTATGGCGGCGCGCAATATCTCGATCAGGCCGATCTACTTTCTGGGGCGCGGCATCATTATCGTGGCGCGCAGCTTTCATCCGGTGATTGTCGCCATCATCTTTGTCAAGGCGGTTGGCTTTGGTCCCTTTGCCGGCGCCTTGACGCTGGTGGTCTATTCCATTGGCTTTGTGGCCAAACTGCTGGCCGAACGGATCGAAGAGATCGACTTTGGCCAGGTTGAGGCGATGCGCTCGGTTGGCGCGGGCTTTCTCTCGACCCTGGTCTACGCGGTGATGCCCCAGATCATGCCACGGCTTGTGGGCCTGGGCATCTACCAGTTGGACAGCAATCTGCGGGCCTCTGCGGTGGTTGGTATCGTTGGGGCAGGTGGCATTGGCGCCACCCTGGCCAATGCCTTTGGCCGCTATGATTATGATTTTGCCCTGGCCATCACCATGGTCATCGTCGGCGTCATTCTCGTGTCCGAAGCGGTAAGCGGATTTATCAGAAAGCGGATCGCATGATGAAGACTCACCCCCTGCACCAGACACTTGACCACTGGTCCCGCTTTACTCTGCGCCAGCGCCTGATGCGCTACGGCGGCCTGATGTGCACCCTTTTGATCGTGGCCTGGGCCCTCAGCAGCATCGACGTGATCTGGGAATGGGTCTGGGACGCTCCGACACAGATGGGCGATCTCTTTGGCCGCATGATGCCACCGGATCCCAGCAATCTGCCGTCGATCCTGGAGGCCATCTGGCAGACGGTAAACATCGCCACACTGGCCACCATGTTTGCTGTCGTGATGTCATTGCCGGTCGCCTATATTTCGGCGCAGAACACAACGCCGAACCGGGTGGCCCTGTGGATTGGCCGCTTCATCCTGGTGTCGTCGCGTTCGGTCAACACCATTATCTGGGCGCTGCTTTTTGTGGCCATCTTTGGCCCCGGCATTGTTGCGGGCATCGTGGCCATCATGTTTCGCTCTATTGGTTTCCTGGGCAAACTGCTGGGGGAAGCCATTGAAGAGATTGACCATAAACCGGTTGAGGCTCTGGAGGCCTGCGGGGCCTCGCGGTTCAAGATTGTGCTCTACGCCATTGTGCCTCAGGTGATGCCCGCCTTTTTTGCCATTGCGATCCTGCGCTGGGACATCAACCTGCGTGAATCCACCGTGCTGGGACTTGTGGGCGCTGGTGGCATCGGGATGATCCTGCAGGGGGCAATCGACACCTTCAACTGGCCCGAGGTTTCCATGGTGTTGCTTACCATCCTGGCGCTTGTTGTGTTCGGAGAGGTGGTTTCCTCTTACATGCGCAAGAAAATCCTATAAGCCTTCTGGCGGCCGGCCCCGCTGGCCGCCAAATGTACTTAGTTCAAGGCCACTCCCCATGATCGACACCAAATGGGCCTTTCAACGCTATGAGAGCCTGCGGGCAGCCCTGCCCAGTGCTGCGTTCTGTCAGACCTTTCGCACCGGGCGCGACCTCAGCGATACAGCACCGGATTTTGACGCCTATATTCTGGATGCCTTTGGCGTTCTGAACCGGGGTGAAACCGCCATCAAAGGCGCGGTAGAGCAGATGGCTGCGTTGCGCGCCCTGGGCAAGCGGCTGATTGTTCTCACCAATGCGGCCAGCTATACGCGCGCCGAAATTCTGGCAAAATACCACAGGCTTGGCTTTGATTTTGACGCCTGTGAGGTGGTCTCCAGCCGCGATGTTGCCTTTGCCAATCTTCCCGAACTACCGCCGTCACAGGTCTGGGCCGCAGCTGCGGCGCAGGGCGATGATTTCAGCGATGCGCCAGCTGCAGCCCGGATTGCCCATTTGGCCGACAACCCTGACCTGTTGCGCAGCGCTGGCGGGATCCTGCTGCTGTCCTCTGCCCGCTGGCGCGAGGCTGACACCGCTGCGGTGGTGCAGGCGCTACTAGACCGCCCCCGGCCTTTGGTGGTCGCCAACCCGGATCTGGTCGCCCCCCGTGAGGAGGGCCTGTCGTTGGAACCAGGCCTGATAGCACATGACATCATTGCTAAAACGGGCCTGCAGGCTGCGTTCTACGGCAAACCCTATGGCAATGCGTTTGAGGTGGCTTTGAACCGGCTGGCGGGCATCCCCCGCCACCGCATCGCCATGGTGGGCGATACGCTGCATACCGATGTTCTGGGCGGCGCAGCTGCCGGCATCGGCACCATCCTGATCACGGATCATGGCCTGTTTCGCGGCCACGATGTCGCGCCCTTTATTTGCAGCTCTGGAATCCGCCCGGATTGGGTGGTTGCCACCACCTAAGGGCGCAATGCCCTGCCTGGTTTAATGGGGCCTTACCCTAGCGTTGCGGGGGCTTACGAAAATCGGTTCTGCGCCAGGGTTTCCCTGGGGGAGCAGCCAAAGACCTCGCGGTAGGCAATGGAAAACCGGCCTAAATGAAAGAAGCCGGCTTCGTAGGCAATGCCACTGACCAGGGTATCTTTGGGCAGGGACTGTGCGAGCATATGCGCATGGTTCAGGCGCTGTCGCTGAAGAAAACCAATTGGGGTGCAGCCAAAGCTCTGCTGAAAACTCAGTTGCAAGCTGCGAATGCTGCAGCCTGCGGCGGCGGCGATCTGGGCCACGGTGATCGGGTCTGTCAGGTTCTCCAGGATATAGGCGCGGGCCCGATTGATTTGCGGCGAAGACACATGTGGCTGGGCCTGCGTCAGAATATGATGAACGGTGCTGGGCTGGGCCATCAGCAAGCCGGCAATCAACTCCTCTTCGAACAGGGCTTGGTGCTTATGCTGGCTGTCGCCAAAAGCGCCTTTCTGGTCGGCGACGGCGACGGCGGCCCGGAATTTTCTTTCCCAGTTTTGCAGCTCTGGTGACTCCAACCGGAGCGCGGGATCGAACACGATGGGATGCAGGAGCGATTGCCCCAAGATCCGCTCAGCCGTTTGGTGCAACGCGGCGGCGTCGATTTGAAGCAACAGCTTTTCGCAGCCGCCATACCAGACCATATGTGTGTCACGGGTGGGATTGAGCACCGATCCGGTTCTGTGTGTTGCCTCTACCGTCTTGCGCCCATTGCGCACCTTGGCGGCCCCACACAGTGGGATTTGCACTAGGTAAAAATCTGTCAGCTCACCGGGATTGATCGTCACATCACAGCCATATCGCATATAGTTCAGCGACAGGCTTTGACCTTGGGCCTGGTTATGGCAGGCGTCAAATGTGCCATGCGCGGGTCCCGGTATCAGATCGTGATCGCAGAATTGTTCAGCCACCGCAGCGCGCGCAAGTTCAACGTCTGTTGAATGCAACAGGCGATGCCCGCAAAGGGGATCAGCCGATTTCCTTAGGAATTCTGGTTCCATCCCAAGCAGCCTAAAAAGTTTTAAACTTAAAGCAAGCACTTTCGAGAACGCATTTTCTTGCGCAATTTGGACAAAGCAAACCGAGCCTGCGCAGTACGCTGATTGTGGCATTCAGCCATAACAGGGAGAAAAAACATGAAAGAAACAGCCGGAGTAACATCAGCCGACATCGGGCTTGAAGGTGTCGCGTGGAACGTGGTGGGCCAGATTTACACACCAAAGCTGCATTCGGACAATGCCATGATCTGGCACGCGGTGGTGCCCGCTGACACCTTTGTACCGCCGCATGTCCATCCGACGCAGGATGAATGGATCCTGATCGTCGAGGGCAATCTGGAGGTGGATTTTGGCTATGAAGAAGGCGACGTCAAACCCAACAAAGCCGGACCAGGTGATCTGATCCGCATGCCGATGGGCCTGGCGCATGGGGTCTATAACCGGTCAGGAGCAGAGGCCAAATGCGTCTTTGGCGTGGCGCCGTCGCGCAAGCTTTTTGATCTGTTTGGGGCATTGGATGGGGTAACAGATCCTGCAGAACTGGTGCGGATCTCCGCCCTGCACGAGGTCGACTTCCTGCCGCCGCCCCCAGAGGCGTAAGGAGAGCCCAGATGGTGAATAGAAAAACAGTTGCCGTCATTGGCGGCGGCGTCGCTGGCTTGGCCGCCGCCAAGGCATTTGACGAAAAGGGCCATCGCGTTATCGGGTTTGAACGCAGTCATGATTTTGGCGGCGTCTGGGAATTGTCGCGCTCCTATCCCGGTGTACAAACGCAAAGCCCAAAGGACCTGTATCGCTTTACCGATATGGCGATGCCGGATGCCTATCCGCAATGGCCCAAGGGGCCGCAGGTGCATGCCTATATCCATTCCTATGCGGCCAAGCACAAGCTCGGCCGTCTTTATCAGCTACACACGGATGTGGTGGGGATGGAGCGGCGCACCGACGGCAAGCCGGGCTGGACCCTGACGCTGGAGAGTGCAGGGCGAACCCGTAGGCAAGACTTTGATTTTGTTGCGATCTGTACCGGGCAGTTTTCTTATAAGAACATTATCACCCATCCCGGACAGGAGGCATTTGTTGCGCAGGGGGGGCAGGTCATGCACTCCTCGGAATACACCGATTCAGAGATAGCACAGGGCAAACATGTGGTTGTTCTGGGCGGCTCAAAGTCTTCAACCGATATTGCGGTGAACGCGGCTCATCATGGGGCCAAACAGGTGACCATGGTCTACCGCAAGAATGTTTGGCGGGTGCCTTACTTCATTGGCGGCATCAACTTCAAACACCTGCTGTATATGCGGGCGCAGGAGATGCAGTTCAACAGTTGGGGGCGCAGCCCGCTGCAAAAGCTGTTTGCCGCAGTCACCAAGCCGCTTGTCTGGGCCAATTTTCGTGGGCTGGAAACCATGCTGAAGCTGCAATTGGGGCTGAAGAAATGGAACATGGTGCCGGATACGCCGATCGAAAAAGAGGCATCCTGTTCCCTGCCTTTGGTCACTCCGGGGTTCTTTGAAACCCTGAAATCCGGGAAACTGAAACTCGTTCAGGGGACTTTTGATCACTATGAGGGGGACAGCGTGGTCCTGAGCACCGGCGAGCGGGTGAAATGTGATGTTTCGGTTTTGGCTGTCGGCTGGAAGCTGGGCATCCCCGTTTTGCCCGAAGAATACCGCGAGAAGCTGATTGAAAACGATGGTCAATATAGGGTCTATCGGTTGTCGGTGAACCCGGACCTGCCGGAAGTGGGATTTGTTGGTTACAACTCCAGCTTCTGCACCATTTTGTCGGCGGAAATGATCGCCAACTGGCTGGTGCGCTATGCTGATGGGCAACTGGCCCAGCAGCCAGACGCGCAGGAGATGAACAGTAATATCGAGATGATGCTGAACTGGCGGCGTAAGGAACGCCCGGCGGCTCAGGTCTATGGCGGGCTGTGTTCGGCCCCGTTCCATTTCAAACATTTTGATGAGCTGCTTGCGGATATGGGGGCCACCAAGACAAAGCGTTCAAATCCCCTGGCCGAACAGTTTTCGTTTCCCGATGCAGATGCCTATGGCGAATTTCTGGCCTCAGCACCAGACTACCGGGCCGGGTAAGGGGGCGTAAGACAAACCGCACGGACAATGTGCCATTGCGATGAAGCCTTTTGGGTCAGGACCCTAAAACCATGGGCCCTGACCCTAGGGTGCGAGCATTCTGGTATAGGCGATTTGGTAATGTGCTGCGGCTTCCAAATTTGCCACCTGTACCGCCGAGTGGATATTGCTGACATGCGCACACAGGGTGTCACAAGCGGCAGCGAGCCAGGCTTTGTCCTTTGCCAGACGGTGCAACTGATGCCGCGTGGTGCGGCCATAATAGCTCTTTGCGCTTGCCTGCAAGGCGGTGTTTGTGGTGGTTTCGGCAAAGGCATCAAATGCCTCCATGTCAATCTGCGCAAAGCCTATCATGTCCGGCTCGGCTTGCAGCTTTGCGCAGCGCGCACTTAGCGTTTGAAAGCGTGCTGCGACTGCCGCCAGATCACGGACCGGATCAATTTCCACCACGGCCCGCTCTAGTGCGGTGCGCACCACAAAGCTTTGTGCAAGTGACGCGGGTTCGATCGCGGTGACAAATGTGCCAACGCCCTGGCGCGAAGCAATAAGTTCTTCTCGCTCCAGCCAGGCCAGAACCCGACGCAGCGGTGTGCGGCTGCAGGCGAATTCTTCTGCTACAGCCGTCTCTGACAGTCGCATTCCCGGTGGGTAGTGCAATGTGCAAATGCGAAACCGAAGCGTATCGTACATGATGCTCAATCGATCTTGAACACCCTCCGCAGCTTCCAATGCACTCACCAGCTTATTCATGCCGCGCTTTCCGGCGATGGATCGCCTGTTGCCTGTCGGTGAGGGCCGCAGGGGTTAAACAAACAACCACGGTCCCTCTTGTGTTCCTTCGGGCCGTTTCGTCAGGCCGGATTGTTCAGGCCGGTTTGTTCAGGCCGGTTTGTTCAGGCCGGTTTGTTCAGGCGGTTTCAAGCTCGAGGGCGTAGGATCCGTCCTCGCGGTGGGTTTCGTTTCCTGTCACAGGTGGATTGAAGCAGCAGGCCATGACCAACTCTTCCTCCGCAAAAAGCGTATGGCGGTCATGCTTGTCCAAAGCATACATGACGCCGGGGCGGATGATGTGAACCTCACCTGTCTCAAGATCCTTGATCGACCCGGTGCCCTGCATGCAATAGACGCTTTCAAAGTGGTTCTTGTATTCGAAAGTGTGCTCTGATCCGGGCTCCAGGAAGGTGATGTGGAACGAGAACCCCATTTTGTCTTCCGCCAAAAGCATGCGCACGCTGCTCCATTTGGCGTCTGATACGACGCGGTTGCGTTCTGTTTTGAGGATGTCGTTGAAATCTCGGACGATCATGGAATTACTCCGCTGCAAATTTATGGGTGCCGATCACATCTTGTGCGGCGTTGATTAGAATATTGAGCCCGTGCTGAAGCATCTTGTCAGGCGTCGTCAGAGGCGCAAGAACCTTGACCACCTGATCCTCGGAACCCGAAGTCTCGATGATGAGGCCCTGTTCAAAAGCCCGCGCACAGATCTTGCTGGCCAAGTCCCCACAGCGCAGGTCCACCCCCCGCATCATGCCACGGCCCTTTAGCCGCGCATCTGGAACCAGATCGGCCATTTGCTGCAACCCCGTCGCGATGATCTCGGACCGGCGCGCAATGCTTTGCTGCAGCCTGTCGTCAGACCAGTATTTTTCGATGGCAACAGTTGCAGTTACAAAGGCATGGGTGTTGCCACGGAAAGTGCCATTGTGCTCTGCTGGCCCCATGATGTCATGTTCTGGCTTTACCAGCACCAGTCCCATCGGCAGGCCAAAACCAGAGATTGATTTTGCCAAGGTCACAATATCGGGACGAATGCCAGCCTCTTCAAAGGAGAAAAAACCACCTGTTCGGCCACAACCGGCCTGAATGTCATCGACAATCAACAGCGCCCCGGCCTCTTGCGCCAGTTCGGCTACCCGCTGCAACCAGTCGGCGCTGGCAGTATTCAGCCCGCCTTCGCCCTGAACGGTTTCCAGCAGAATGGCGGCAGGCGCATCCATGCCCGAAGACCGGTCTTTGATCATGGCTTCCAGAAAATCGGTGGTGTCGCAGGATTGGCCCAGATATCCGTCATAGGGCATCCGCGTCACATTGTTGAGCGGAACACCGGCCCCACTGCGGTGGTAGCTGTTGCCGGTCGCCGCCAGCGCCCCCTGGGTGACGCCATGAAAGCCGTTGGTGAAGGAAATGACATTGCTGCGGCCGGTGACCTTGCGGGCGATTTTCATCGCGGCCTCAACGGCATTTGCCCCCGTTGGCCCGGTGAACATCACCCTGTGATCCATCTCCCGAGGCTGCAGGATAAGCTGCTCAAAAACCTCCAGAAACCGGGCCTTCGCAGCGGTGTGCATATCCAGGCCATGGGCAACACCATCGGTTTCCAAATGCGCGATCAAGGCTTGTTTCATGTCCGGATCATTGTGGCCGTAGTTCAACGATGAACAGCCGGCGAGAAAATCAATGTATTGCCGCCCGCTCTGGTCTGTCATCTCTGAGCCCTTGGCAGAGGTGAAGACTGTATTGAAGCCGCGACAATAGCTGCGCGCTTCTGATTCCCGACGTCCAAAAATGGCTTTGTTGGCAGATTGCGTAGACATACGACTTCTTTCCGGTTTGAGAGGAGGCAGGTAAAAGTGACTGGCAAAAAACGGTAAACGCATGGGCTAGGCAGCTAGCGCCTGCAGTTTTGTCAAAGGAATGGTGACGAGGTTTTCGGTCTTGTGGCGCTCCTGGAAATGCAGCGCCTGCGTGTAGTAGGGCTGAATATCCATTTGGCTGTCTTGCAGACCTGCAAATCTGCGAAACAGGGACCAGGACGCATTGTTGTCAGCGGTGATTGTGGTTTGCAGGCGGTTTACCGCTTTGCATTGAGGGCGCTGCAGAATGGATTGCAGCATCAAGGACCCCAGCCCGCGGCCGCGGGCTTTTTCAGCCACAGCAACCTGCCAAACAAAGAGCGTTTCCGGATCATTGGGCAAGACATAGGCGGAAACCCAGCCCACAGTTTCCTGTGAAAGTTCTGCCAGGCAGCAGGTGTCAGCAAAATGGTCGCTCTGCAAAAGATTGCAGTACATGGAGTTTTCATCAAGCGGTTTGCAAGCCTGAACCAGCTCCCAAACCTTGGCGCCGTCTTCCGCAACGGGTTTGCGAATTGAGGGCAGGTCGATGCGCATTGGGTCAATTGGGTATTGCATTTTGATCCTCTTTTGTCGCTTCTGCTGTCGAAGTATCAGGTGAGAGGTAAAACTTCAACTAGCAAAGTAATTTTTGTCAATATATGCGAATTATTGTCGCAATAAGTCGATAGATGTCGATAATTCACCATTATTTGCTTCATTTATGGAAGTGATTTGAGAATTGAAGGCACCAAAGCGATACGGTATGCTTTGATGTCTAAACCATCGGGGATTTCATGGACCGTATCGACAGTAGCCTGATCGCGCTTCGCCGCATTATCCGCACAACTGAACTATTCGGGCGCGAAATCCGTCAGGCGACCGGTGTAACCCCTGCTCAGTTCCGCGTTCTGCAGATCATCGCGGAGAATGGTTTTGTCACGGCAAAGGCGATCTCGCTGCGCATGCAGGTCTCGCAAGGGACAGTCACGTCTCTGGTCGACAAACTTGTCCGGGATGGGCTGGCCCTGCGGCAGAAATCCAGCGAAGACCGGCGGCAGATTCATATCATGCTGACTGATGCGGGGCGGGAAACTCTTGTGGACGCGCCCGATCCATTGCAGCAACGCTTTGTGCGCAAATTTAACGCCTTGGAGGATTGGGAACAGGCGATGCTGGTTGCCAGTCTGGAACGGGTCGCCGCCATGTTGGACGCAGAAGATCTGGACGCCTCTCCTGTTTTGGCGACCGGCGATATCCGCCCGGCCGGCCCCCAGTAAAACCACCCTTGGGTTATGCCTCTCAACCGGTGAAATCGGGAAGAGAGTGCAAAATCAAAGGAAAAGTAGCTTTGGCAGATGCCAATTGGGCATAAGCATGCGCCTGCACAGTTTTCCTCAAAGAAAAGGCCCCTTCGGTGCGCGTAGGCATGATCAAGGCGAGCCCAAAAATCCGGGTGACACGTTTTTCGATATCAACATCTACTTTGTCGGCGAAGGCTAACAAAAGCATGACGAGTTCATCTTTGTCGCGCTGCTCGCAGGATTTGGCGTATTTTGTCAACAACGAGACGCCGGACAAAATCATCATTGACTTGAAACTGTCCAAGAATACGCGGTTTGACTTTGTGCCCTCAGAAAACAAGTGCCTGGACTCATCATAGAGAATTCCGATGCCCCCCCTGCCTGAAAGCTTGGCCAAGCACGCGCTCCCAAATGTATTCCTGAGTTCGACTGGCTCCTTTCAGTGCCTATCTCACGATCAAAGCGGTTTTCCCCGGCTTTGTAGTACAGACGTATTGGAACACATAGAGGGGCCCGAATTGCTTCGGACCCCTCAAGTGGCTTCTATTGTTTGCTATTTGTGCACTGCCAAAAGGTCTTCGATCAGGTTGTAAGTGGCTTGGACGCGGGCCTCGTTCGGATAATTCCGGTTGGCCAGAACGACGATACCGAGGTCCTGACTGGGCAGAAGCGTCACATAGCCGCCGAAGCCGTTGGTGGCCCCGGTCTTGTTCAGGATGACGTCCCGCTGCGGCGGCATAGGTGGCGTGATGGCGGTGGCGGGCTGGGGCGACAGGATGAAGTCATAGCCGTTGCCAGCCTCCATCGCCGCCCTATCGGCGGGCCAGGGATATTGTTCCCAGATCATGTCTTGCGTGTAAAAAGCCGTCTCGGCCCGGCCCTCGCGGGTCCGCTCCAGGGCGGCAGCCAGCGCCGGATCTGTGTCGCCGTGGCCCAGTTCCAGTGCAAGCAGGCGCACCATGTCGCGCGCGGTGGATTTCACGCCGTAAGCTTCGTCCGCCAGCACACCGGGGTTTACCCGGATCGGCGCGTCGGTCTTGCGATCATAGCCAAAGGCGTAGCGATCCATTTTGGTATCCGGCACGTTCACGAAAGTGCTGGTCAGGCCCATCGCCGGAAACAGGATGTCTTCCGCTGCCTGCGCATAAGGCATCCCCAACGCATCCGCCGTGATGTGCCCCAGCAGTCCGATGCTGACGTTCGAATAGCTGCGGGCACCGGGCTGAGGGGGCTGCCAATCTGCCAGCCAGTTGATCAGCTCAGGCACATCCTGCACCTCGTTTGGAACTTGCAGTGGAAGACCACCGGTGACGTGCGTGGCCAGATCGACAAGCTTGATGTCGTCGAAGGCGGAGCCCTTCAGGTCCGGCAGACTAGCCGACACCGGGGTCTCAAGATCAATGATGCCCTGCTGTTCGGCCAGGGCCGCAAGGGTCGCATTGAAGATCTTGCTGATTGATCCCAGTTCGAAGATCGTCTCCGGCGATACTGCAATCTCGCCCTCGCGCGCGGCTAGCCCCGTCGCATAGAAATGCTGTTTTCCACGGTAGGTGATGCCGATGACGAGTCCGGGGATGTCGAATTTTGCAATCACAGGTGCGAAGTTGTCACGCGCCAGGCCGGTGAACTGAGCATCCGTCAGATCTTGCGCGACAAGTGTGGTCGGGATGGTCAGCAGCGCGGCCGCTGCAAGGGTTAATGTCTTCATTGCTGCCTCAGCATTGTTCGTTTTTTGGGCTTCGTCGATTATTTTTCATCCGACGTAAATGCAAATGCGAATTCGCACGTCCAACCAAATGCGCGGCAAGACGCTTATGACACGCGAGGGTGCCACGGTGCGATCATTGAACGAGAGGCTGACGTGGTGATACCGATCCGTCGCCTGAACTCAGGCGGGAAAGGGCGTTTTCAAACTGAAGCCTGATTTGTGCAACATCGCCGTTTGAAGCCCTTTTTTCGGATTATGTTGAAACGCATGACGAGACCCGAAATCAACTTTCCGACTGCGGTTCCGCGCTGGTCCGCAGCGCAGGGTCGAGGGGCGCGAACCAGCGCCTGGACATCTCGGACGCGCTTGGACGATCGAGCAGCAGGGGGGCGATGGTCAATTCGTTGACCGCATCAATGCCCGGAAAGAATGTATCGTCGCTGCCGCTGCCCAAGGGGTCATGGCCCTGCGTCCGGTAGGCCGCCAGACCATGGGTGGCGAGAATGACATAGCCGGCGATACGTTTTGGATCACCATCGGCGATCAATCCGGCGGTCTGGCAAGCGATGATACAGCCCAGCAAAGTTTCCAGGGCCTGCTGATTGTGCTGGATCCTGTTGCTGCGCTCGGGATTTTCGTCTCCGCGTTCGGAGAACATCAACGAGAAGAACCCCTTGTTGTTCAGGGCAAAGCGAATGTAGGCGACGCCAAGTGCCTTGAGCCGATCCATCGGATCGCCCCCCGCTTTTTTCAGCTCTTCCCCCTGACAAGCGGCCAGCCTGCCGAATCCTTCTGCCGTTAGTGCATCCAGCAAGGCCGCCTTGTCGGCAAAGTGACGATAGGCCGAGGCATGGGAGACGCCGAGCGCCCGTTCCAGCTCGCGCAGTGAAAAATGGGGGCCGTCCCGCTGATCAATAAGAACCAGGGCCGTCTCCAACAGTGCGTTGCGTAAGTCTTTGTGATGATATCCCTTTTTGCGCAATTTCTGGGGCGCTTTGGGTGTCTCTTGCTGGTTCACGGTCGCATTATTTCCCGACATCTGAGGGGCTTCTTCGTAACATGAGCGGCCCGGCTCGACAAGCTCAGCTTGCCCGGTAAGACCTCCATAAATGCGATGAGGCTTGACAAGATTGGATCGCTTTCGCCTAATATCACCACTGGTGACATTGGGCTGAGAGGGGGGAGCATGACGTTGACGATCAGACGCGCTGGAAGAGTCCGTTGGTGGGGCCAGATGCTGGGCGTCGAACGCGCGGCTTGCAGCCTGTCGATGCCGCAGGGCCTTTGGTCCGACCTGTCAAAATTTCTTCAATCGTTCATAAGCAAGGCCGCTCAATGACTGAATTCCTACAAAAAGCCCCCCATCAGTGGACCGCCGTCGAGTCAGTTGCGGCGCTGAAGGCCCGCAAAATCGGCGCACTCGAACTGCTGGAGCATTGTCTGGAGCGTCGCGCCCGGCTCGATAACGAGGTGAATGCGGTTGTCGAGGTTCGGGCAGAGGCCGCGCGTCAGGCGGCCAGGGCGGCGGATGCCGCTGGCGCGTCCGGCCCGCTGGCCGGGTTGCCCATGACCATCAAGGAAACCTACGAGGTCAAGGATTTCCACACCACCGCCGGAATACCCGCGCTGAAGGATTATGTCTCGGCTGAGGATGCAGTGGCAGTTTCCCGGCTGCGCGCGGCTGGCGCGGTGATCTGGGGCAAGACCAACGTGCCGGTCGCCGCCTCGGACCACCAGAGCTATAACCCGCTGCACGGCGTCTGCCGCAACCCCTGGGATACCTCCCGCACGGTCGGCGGCTCTTCTGGAGGGGCGGCTGCGGCGCTGGCTGCGGGCTTCACGGCGTTGGAGCTGGGCAGCGACATCGGCGGCTCGATCCGCATCCCCTCGCATTTCTGCCGGGTCTGGGGGCATAAGCCCACCTTTGACATCATCCCCGGGCGTGGCCAGGTACCGCCGCTGGGCGCCCTGGCGACATCGCCGCTCGCGGTCAGCGGTCCGATGGGGCGCTGCGGCGCCGATCTGGAGCTGGGGCTCGATCTGCTGGCTGGCGGTATGCCGGACAGCGGCTGGGTTCTGAACCTGCCCAAGCCACGGCACGAGGCGCTTTCTGACTATCGCGTCGCCGTCTGGACCGGTGGCAACCCGGTCGATCCCGCCTATGCCGAGGCGATCGAGGCCTATGCGGCGGCGCTGGCGGGGCAGGGCGTGCAGGTGACCTATCTCGACAAGACACCGGCCCCCCTGATCGGCAATGATGATCTTTATATCGCGCTGCTGTTTGCAACCATCGGATCCGGTGTCCCCCAGGCCGAGCTTGACGCCTATGCCGAAGCCGCAGCCCAACATCCCAAAGGCAGTCTGCCCGACCAGGTGGCGCGGGCAACCCGGTCCAGTTTTGCCGAAGTCGCCGAGATGGTCGAACGCCAGGCCAAACTGCGGCAGGCCTGGCGCGCCTGGTTTACTGATTTCGACATTCTTCTGTGCCCGGTCAGCATGACCGTCGCCTTCCCGCATCAGACCGAGGACGGGCACGGGCCGGTGCCGCAGATGTCGCGGGTTCTCGAGGTCGGCGGCGTGACGCGGCCCTATATGGAAAACCTCTATTGGCCGGGCATCGCGACGCTGGGGCATCTGCCCGCGACCGTGCGCCCCTTGCCCGATCCGGTGCGCGGCTTGCCCGCTGGTGTTCAGGCCATCGGCGCGGAATACGCAGACCGCACCACGATGCGCTTCACCGCGCTGTGCGACGCGGTCTTTGGCGGCTTTGTTCCGCCACCGGGGTTCGCCTGATCGTGGCGCCGCCCTGATTTCAATTCACCCGGCAAGCGCTGCGGCGCAAGATATCTTGAAAGGAAGACGACATGTCAAAATTCTCTGGACTCTTTGCAGCGGCGCTCATGGCGAGCCCGCTTGCGGCGCAGGCCGATACAACCATCGTGTTCAACAATTTCCTCGGGCCGAACGACACGCTCTATACCGATGTCATCCACCCCTGGCTCAATGAGATCGAAGCCCAGACCGACGGGCGGGTGACCTTCCATGTTCCCGAAGCCACGCTTGCGCCGCCCCCGGAATTGCTGTCGATGGTACAGCAGGGCATCGCGGATGGCGGGTTCATCATGACGGGCTTCCTCGAAGGCTCGAACCCGCTGTTGCAGATTTCCATGCTGCCCTCCGTGAACTCCAGCGCGATGGCTGGCTCAATTGCCTCCTGGCGCACCTATGAGAAGCACCTGTCGAAGGCGGAAACGCTGGAGGGTGTCGAGTTGCTGGGGCTTTTGACCGTGGCACCGGGCAGCTTCTATTCGATGAACGATACGGTGTTCGACGACATCTCGGACTTTCAGGGGGCCAAGTTCTGGGCGCTTCCCGGCTATGCCTCGCGGTCGTTGACGGCACTGGGGGCTGTGGTCTCGCCCGGGCCTGCGGTGCGCATGTATGAGGTGATCTCTGGCGGCGTGGTCGATGCCTATTGCTGCATCAATTACCCTTCGGTGTTGAACTTCAACGTCTTGCAGTTCACCAAATCCGTCACCGTGCTGCCCAACGATTTCTACTCGCCTGCCTTTGCCTTCTACCTCGGCGACGAGATCTGGGACACCATCTCGCCTGAGGATCAGGCGATCATTCACAGCCTGTCGGGGGAGGCCCTTGGTCGCCGCCTGGGCGCGACGGATGCGATAAACCAAAAGGCCCGTGAGGATTTTATTGCCGCTGGTGGTGAGATCCACGAGGCGTCGGATACGCTGGTCGAGGCGCTCGCAGAAGCCTGGAGTCCGATCTATCAAAGCTGGATCGACACGGCCGATACCGCCGGTATCGATGGCGCTGCGGCGCTTGCCTATTACCGCGAGCAAGTCGCCCTCGTCGCTGCCGGCAACTGAGGTGAGGGGAGAGCGGGGGATGTTCAGAACCGCCTGGAGCTGGGTGGAGCGCGTGCTGGAAGCGGTCATGGCGACCTTTCTTCTGGCAATGGCGCTGATCACCGCAATCGATGTCGTGGGGCGCTACTTCTTTGGCGCCCCGCTGCCGGGCGGCTATGAGATCGTCCAATACCTGATGGCCCTGTCGGTCTTTGCGGCATTGCCCCTGACCACGCGGGCAGAGGGGCACCTGACCATCTCCATGATGACCGACCGCCTGAGCGGTCGCGCGCGGCGCATCCATCGCGTCATCATGTTGGTCATCATAACCCTGATGCTGGTGTTCCTGGCCTGGCGCATGGGGGTGCAGGCCAACCACCTGTCACATGGCGCGGCGCTGTCGGGGTCACTTGGCATCCCGTTGGCGCGGGTTGCCTATGCGATGACGGTCCTCGCCTGGCTGGCGGCAGCGGTCTCGGCCGTGCTGGTGGTGCAGGCAATAGGCGGCAAGTCGGCGCCGACACTCAAACCCGAGGAGACGCTTGAATGACCCTATCACTGATTGGTTTTGTGGTCTTGCTGTTGCTGGCCTTTGGCGGCGTGCCACTGGGGTTTTCGCTGATTTTGGTTGGCGTGGCCGGCTTTGCCATCGCTCGGGCCGATATGGTTGGTCAGGCGTTGATCTGGTGGGGCGACGGCGGGCTGGAGTATAACGCCCGCGCCGTCAACGCGGCGGTCTCCATGGCCGGACAGCAGATGTTCGATGTCTCTACCAACTATGGAATGACGGTGATCCCGCTCTTTGTGCTGATGGGCGCCTTCATTCACCGCAGCCAGTTGAGCCAGGATCTCTATGATGCGGCAAACGCGTTTCTCGGCCATCGCCGGGGCGGGATGGCGATGGGCACTGTTGCGGCCTGCGCCGGGTTTGCCGCAGTCTGTGGTTCCTCCATCGCCACCGCCGCAACGATCTCGCGGGTGGCGATGCCCTCCATGCGGCGCTTTGGCTATCGGGATTCGCTGTCCACCGGATCGATTGCCGCCGGTGGTACGCTGGGCATTCTGATCCCGCCCTCGGTGCCGATGGTGCTCTATGGCATCCTGGCGGAAACCGACATTGCCGATCTCTTCATGGCTGGCATCCTGCCGGGGCTGATCCTGACCCTGATGTTTTTCTTTGCCATCGGCATGACCACGATGATCGACCCGACTGCCGGTCCGCGTGCCGAACCTGTCCCGATGCGCGAGCGGATGCGGCTGGTGATCAAGGTCTGGGGCATCGTGGTGATCTTTGTCGTGATCATCGGGGGTATTTACCTGGGCATCTTCACCGCCACCGAAGCCGCCGGAGTCGGTGTCATCTTTGCCGCACTTTTTGCCCTGCTGCGCAAGCGCCTGACATGGCGCAGCCTGTGGGAAAGCCTGGTCGAAACCGGCATCACCACGGGCATGATCTTTATTGTTGCCATTGGCGCGTTGATTTTCTCGAACTTCGTCAACCTCGCCGGGATGACCCGCACCCTGACGGATGTGCTGGCCGCCCATGAGCTCAGCAATATTCAGGTCGTGCTGTGTATCGTTGCTGTCTATCTGGCGCTGGGCTGTGTGTTTGACAGCATCGCCATGCTGACGCTGACGGTCCCCGTGGTCGCGGCGATCCTCAAACCCATGGGCGTGGACATGGTCTGGTTCGGCATCGTCGCGGTGATCGCGATCGAGCTGGGGCTGATCACGCCGCCGGTCGGGATCAATGTTTTTGTGGTCAAGGCCGCAACCACCGGCATTAGCGTCTGGACCATCTTTCGCGGCGTGACGCCTTTCGTTGTAGCCATGTTGGTGCTGCTCGGGCTGGTGCTGGCCTTCCCGCCTATCGCCATGCTGGTGCCCACGCTTATGGGGCGCTAGCGTCAAGCCCTGCAAAGATGCGATCAAGGTCGCGGCGTCACCGCCGCGGCCATTCATAAAGATAGCGGCAGGGCAGCCGATGCTCCTGCACCGCACCCCATGCAGCGCGCCACCGAAAAAGGGACCGTCCCTTGGCCACACCCGAGAAGATCCTGCTCATCCTGTTCGACCAGTTGCGCTGGGATTATCTGAGCGGCTATGGCCATCCGCATCTGAAAACGCCCTATATCGACCGGATCGCGGCGCGCGGTTTGACAACGCCCGCATTCAATCGCCGCTCTGTGGTCCCTCGCGCATGTCGATCTATACGGGGCGCTATGTTCACAGCCATGGCGCCTCGTGGAACAATGTCCCGCTCAACCGGTACTACAACACGTTTGGCAACATCGAGGTTAGCGGCCGCACCGTGCTGTTCATTCCGGATTTTGTCAGTGGCGAGGCATGTGGATCTGCGCATCATTGGGCGCGTGAACTGATTGCTTTCGGGCGCGGTAATGCGCCAGATGCCCAGATCTATGTCTAGCCAGAGGTGAAACGTGGAAAGATGAATGCTGGCGATGCGGAGGCGATTGGGCTCATATCTGTTTGGCGGCTCGCCTAACCCAATCGGCGAATGTCTTCACCCCGTGCTTGTTGCGCGACAGCGGATTGAGCACAAGGCAATAGGCAAATCCGCGCAGCTCAGGACCAGGGAGTTGTCGATAGCGGCCTGATTGCAGACCTTTTTCGACTAGCGCACTGCTGGACAAAAGCAGCCCCAACCCCTGATCCAGCGCGTTAAAAGCCGCACTTTCATCGCTGAAACGGATAATGCGGTCCGGCGGGAACGGTTCCCCGGCTTCCTTAAACCATTCTTCCCAGGTCGGGCCGCCCATGTCCGGGTTGCGCCAGCGGAATCCCAGCAGCCGGTTGTCCTGCAAGCCAGTTTCCGGACGGTCAGCCAGACTGACAGGAATGTAGCGATCCGAGAACAAAACCTCAGCTTCCTCATTCACGGAGGCCTGGGGGCCATATCGGATCGCCAGGTCCAGCCGGTCAACCCGCAAGTCCAGAACGTCGTCATCGGTTTCGACCTCAACCCTGATCTCGCTGTGCTTGTCGAAAAAATCTGGCAGGCGCGGAACCAGCCAGCGTTCTGCAAAGGCATATGTGGTTGTGACACGGACCAGCGATTGCTCGACGTCCTTGTCGAGCATGGCGAAGGCTTCGCCCAAGATATCAAAAGCCGTCTGCAGCTTGGGGAACAACTCTTGCCCGGCAGGAGTGAGGGCGATCTGACGGGGGCGGCGCTCTACCACTTGGAAGCCAAGATAGGCTTCCAAATGTCTGATCTGGTGGCTGATGGCGGTGGCGGTGACGCTCAGCTCTTCCGCAGCCTCGGCAAAACTGAGCCTTCGGGCGACCGCTTCGAAGGCTCGAATTGCGTTTAACGGCGGCAGTTTACGCATGGCGTTGCCCACTTGCGCAAAGAAATCTCAGCTTGGCCTGACGAATGGTCATTTGTTTTTTGGCCTCCTCTTTCTGAAGCTTGTTGAATGAAAAGGGAGGGAAAAATGACACACAATACTATCACCACCCGGAGGCGGTTGATCAAGGGGGTTCTTGCGGCCACGGCCGTCATCGCCACCCCGGCTGTCCTGCGCGCACAGGGTCGCCGCGACTTGTCGATGCTCACCTGGGCAGGCCATGCCGACCCCGATGTGATCGGCGCATTCGAGGAGACGCACAATGTTCGCATCCGTGCCAAGGAATATGTCGGCGGCGACCAAATGCTCGCGCAAATGGCGCAGTCTCCGGCCGGAACCTACGACGTAATCCTGTCGGATGCGGAATACGTCGTGCAATTGCAGCAAGCGGGCTTCATTGAACCGCTGACGCCTGAGGACTACCCGTTCGACGACTTCTTTCCGGAGTTTCAGAATTTCCGCGGCCACTGGTTCGACGGTCAGCCCTATGCGGTCTTCCTGCGGTTCGGTTTCCTTGGGCTGTCTCATAACCGCGCCGCGATGAGCGAGGCGGAAGCCCGCAGCTATCGCAGCATGTGGGATCCGCAGCACGAGGGACGCATCGGCCATTTCGACTGGCATCTGCCCAACCTGGGCGCGTTGAGCCTCCTCAATGGCAACGCGTCGCCGTTTGACCTTGATGAGGCGCACTGGGCGGAACTGACCGAGACGATGATGTCGCTCCGGCCTCAGGTGCGCGGTTTCTATGACTACGGCGGGATGCTGTCGGCGCTGCGTTCGGGCGAGGTTTCCGCGATCCCCGGCATCGGCGACTGGATCACCGGCGTGCTGGCCCGCGATGGTGCGGATGTCACCACGACCATCCCCGAGGAAGGTGGCCTGCAATGGACCGAGTCGCTGTCGATCGGCGCGCAGTCAGAAAACCAGGATCTGGCCCGGACATTCATCCAATACATGCTGTCGCCAGAAGGGCAGGTGAAGACCGCCACGCTCAAGGCTTATCCGGCGATGATCCCGTCGCGGGCGGGCTGGGCGCGGCTGAATGATGAACTGCCAGGAGAGGCGCAGCGCCAGAACATGGTGCTGAACGGTCCCAATGCACTTGATGAGATCCGCGCCGGGCGCATCCGGCTGCGGGAGCTTCCGGTACAGCAATCTCTGGAAACCTGGAACGACGCCTGGACGCGTTACAAAAACGCCTGATGTCCGGTCCGGCCCCGGCGCAATCGTCGGGGCCGCAGCCTTATCGGAGATATCGACATGACTTCCTCTGCTTTCCCGGCCCGCACTTCGGGGCGCCGGTTCCACTTTCTCTTTAATCGTGCCTGGCAGGCGCTTTGGGTCCTGCCGCTGCCTGCCTGGCTGCTGCTGTTCTTTGCAGTGCCGCTTGGCTTGCTGGTGGCGATTTCATTCTGGTCCGTGGTGAACTACCGGCTGACGCCGGACGCCACGCTGTCGGCCTGGCGTTATGTTCTAGGCCTCGATTTCCTCTGGGCCAGTTTCTGGCGCAGCTACGGGCTGTCGATGGCCAGTGCGGTTGCGATTTCGCTGCTGGCCTTTCCGGCCTCCTACGCGATGGCCTTTGTCGCAGCCCCGCGCCAGCGGCTGATCCTGCTGGGGTTTGCGATTGCGCCGTTTTTCACAAGCTATCTCGTCCGCATCTATTCCTGGCAGGTCTTCCTGACAGAGGGCGGCGTGATCTCCTCCGTTGTTCAGGCGTTGGGTGGCAAGGGGGAAAGCCTTCTCAACACCTATTTCGCGCTGTTTCTCGGCCATGCAACGCTGGCGCTGCCGGTGGTCCTGATCCTGCAGACCATCGCCCTTGCCAATGTGGACCGGACCGGGATTTCGGCTGCCGCCAACCTTGGCGCCCGTCCCGGAGCCATCCTGTTCCGCATCATCCTGCCCGCAGCCCGGCCCGGGCTGACGCTGGGGCTGCTGTTTGCCTTCCTGCTGTCCTATGCCGAGTTCGTCAGCGCCTCCTATCTGGGCGGCGGCACCTTCCAAACCCTGCCGATTCTCGTGACGGACCTTGTTCGGGCCGGTCAGCAATGGCCGCGCGCCGCCGTGGTGTCGCTGCTGATGATCGCCAGCCTGCTGGTCACCGCCTTTGTAACCGTCCTCTGGGCCTACCGCGAGAAAGGATAAGACATGCCTCCGCATCTGAAACACGCCTTGCCAAAAGCCTTCTGGATTGCCGGACTCGCATTGGTTTTCCTGCTGCTCTACGCACCGATCCTGTCGGCGGTCCTGTTTTCCTTCAGCGCCGACCGCTTCCCAAGCCTCAGCATGTCGGGGTTCAGCACCAAGTGGTACGCGCAGGTCCTGACCGACCGCGCCATGCTAGAGGCCCTCAGCAACAGCCTGACGGTTGCCGGGATCACCGCGTTGATTGCCACAGCCCTGGGATTTGCCGCAGCCTATGCGGACTATCGGTTTCGGTTCGTGGGCCAGAAGGCCGTGCTGGCGCTGGCCTTGCTGCCGCCGACGGTGCCGCTGGTCATCCTGGGTCTGGCGATGCTGGCTTTCTTCTCCCGCATCGGCATTGCCGGCACGCTTGCCGCCGTAGTTGCCGCGCATGTCGTAATCGCCGCGCCCTTTGCGATGGCGGTCTGCCGTCTGCGGTTGGCGCAACTGGATGAGACGCTGGAAACCGCAGCCCAGAACCTCGGTGCCCTGCCGCATTCCGCGCTCGCCCGCATCGTGCTGCCGCATACGTTGCCGGCCATCCTTGCTGCCTTCCTGATCACCTTTGCCGTGTCATTCGACGAGTATGTGATCTCCTGGTTCACGGGTGGCTTGAACCAGACCATTCCCGTTGCGGTTCTGACCACGCTTCAGGGCCAGGTCGACCCGACCATCCACGTCATCGGCACATTGAGTTTTTCCGTCACCCTGACGCTGGTTCTGATCGCGCTTGCCGTGGTCCTGCGCCAGAGCGGCGGCGCCATGTCCAAGGAGGAGACATCATGACCAACACACATCTGAAACTGGCGGGGCTTGCCAAGTCCTATGGTAACTTCATCGCCGTCGAAGAGTTTTCGCTGGATATTGCGCAAGGGGAGTTCATCGCAATCATGGGGCCGTCCGGCTGTGGCAAGACCACGAGCCTGCGCATGCTTGCCGGTCTTGAAACCGCAGACCGGGGTGAGATCATCCTTGCGGGCAACCGGATCGACCAACTGCCGGTCTGGGAGCGGGAAACCCCCATGGTCTGGCAAAGCCTCGCGCTGTTCCCCTTCATGACCGTGCGGGAAAACGTCGAGTTCGGACTAAAGATGCGCGGCGTTGCCGGGGCAGAGCGCCGCCGCCGTGCCGACGACTGGCTGGAACGGTTGGGCATTTCCACCTACGCAGACCGCAATGTCGCGCGTCTGTCAGGCGGTCAGCGCCAGCGCGTTGCCCTCGCCCGCAGCCTGGTGTTGGAACCCAAAGTGCTGCTCTTGGACGAGCCGCTTTCGGCACTGGACGCCCATATGGCAATTAAGATGCAGGGCGAACTGAAGAAGCTCCAGCGCGAGCTCGGCATCACCTTTGTCTATGTCACCCACAGCCATTCAGAGGCCTTTTCGCTCGCCGATCGGGTTGTCATCATGAACGCCGGCAGGGTGGAGCAAATTGGCAGCCCGCAGGACATCTTTCTGCGGCCCCGCAGCAAATTTGTTGCGCAGTTTGTCGGCGGGATCAGCCTGCTGGAAGGAAAGGTTTCGGGCAGGGAGGACAGCAAACGCTTCCTGGACACACGCGACGGCAAAGTCCGGCTTTCCGACAGCAGCGGGCTGGCCGAAGGCGCCGCCGCAGATCTGGCTGTACGGGCGGACAGGATCTCCGTGACGGTTGCGCCGGGCTGGGGCGAAAACGAAATCGCCTGCACGCTGATCTCTGAGGAATTTGCCGGGGCCGTCGTCAATTTGCACCTGGAAACCGCATCTGGCCACAGCCTTGTGGCGCAGCTTCAGCAGCGCGATCTCGAGCAGTTGGACGCCAGCATCGGCACGCGGGTCTATGCGTCCTGGCACTCCGACGACGGCTTTCTTCTGGAGAGTGCGCGACAATCGGGGCCGGGTCCCAAGGTGAGGGCTGCATGAGGTCTGTTCTCGACAATACCGTGGAGGCTCTGCGTCGAGCCGGGCGGGAAGGGGAGGTTTTTCTGTCCCTGTTGCCGGACCGTGCCCGCGCGCAAGCGCGTCAAAGCGATGATCGCACCGAAAGATTGGGTCCCCTGGATGGGAGCACGGTCTCTTGGAAGGATATGATCGCGATCAAGGGCGTCACCACGCGTGCAGGCTCATCGCACTGGCGTGCGGAGGCGCCCGCGGCTGCGGATGCAGAGGTCGTAGATCGGGCCAGCAAAGCCGGTTTGGTCAGCATCGGTGTCACCAATCAATCCGAGCTGGCGTTCTCTGGCATTGGCTACAATCCGCATCACGGCACTCCGCTCCTCGACGGGCGGGTACCGGGGGGTTCGTCCTCCGGGGCTGCGGCCTCTGTCGCGCGCGGGATCACCCGCCTGGCGGTCGGCACCGATACTGCAGGCTCCTGCCGGGTGCCTGCGGCGTTTCAGGGCGTGGTGGGCTTTCGGCCCACGCGCGGACGGTATCCGATGAGCGGCGTGCTGCCACTCGCGCCCAGCTATGACACGGTTGGCAGCTTTGCTCGTTCGGTTGCCGATATCATCGAGCTGGATGCCGTTCTGTCCGGCGATGCAGCCAGCCCGGACGCGGTCTGCCGCCTTTCGGTTGCCATCGACATGCTCGACGGGGGCGGTGTTGCCGCGCCGGTCTCTCAGCGCTGCAAGGAGGCGGTGACAGCTCTCGAACAGGCGGGCGTCCTGATGGAGCACATCAGACAGTCGCCTTTGGATGAGGCGCTGGCACTGATCCGCGCGGGCGGCTGGCCGGGCGCCATTGAGGCGGTCGAAACCTACGGGCACCTGCTCGAAACCGAGAACGCTCATCACCTTGACCCCTTTGTCGCGGCGCGGCTGCGTGCGTCGGCCTGTCTGGACCCGGACAAGATCGCGCGCGTCAGACAGGGCGCCAGAGCGTTGCGCGAAACCGTCCGGGCCTCCGATACCATTTACCTCCTGCCGACGGTTGCCATCGAAGCCCCGCACCTGGCGCCGCTGCTGGAAGATCCCGAAACCTTTGCCGCAGCAAATACTGCGGCTCTACGCCTGACCATGCCAGCGAGCCTGCTGGATTTGCCCGCCATTTCTCTGCCAGCCGGGAAAACGGACGCGGGGGCTTGGGTGGGATTGCAGTTGGTCGGTCCGCCAGACAGTGACCGCACCCTGCTTGCCACTGCGGCAATGGTCGAAACGCTGCTGATGCAAAAGGAAACCCTGACATGATCCGTAACCCGATAAAATGGCCAAACGGTGCCCGCTGTGCCTGTGCGATCACGTTTGACGTGGATGCCGACAGCCTGATCCACATCGTGCGTCCAGAGGACGGGCACCGTCGCCTCTACCCGATCAGCATGGGCCGCTATGGTCCGAATTCCGGTGTGCCGCGTATTCTTGAAACCTACCAGCGGCTGGGGCTCAAACAGTCCTTTTTCATGCCCGGCTGGGTGATGGAGCAATACCCCGAGACGGTCGAGGCAATTCTCGCCGGCGGGCATGAGATCGGTCACCACGGGTATCTGCACGAAGACCCTGCCGAACAGAGCGCCGAGGAACAGACCTATTGGTTCGAGCGCGCGCTTGAGGTTCACCGGCGGATGACCGGCAGCACCCCGCGCGGTTATCGCGCCCCGGTCTACAATGTCACCCCCGAGGTGCTGTCGCTCGCGGTGAAACACGGGCTGACCTATGAAAGCTCGATGATGGCGGACGATCTGCCCTATCGGATCGACACCGCATCCGGGTCTCTCTATGAGCTGCCGGTGCATTGGGGCAGCGATGACTGGCCGCCTTTCGCGCATTTCGACGAGATCGGCTACAAGATGCCGGTGATGTCGCCGCGCCGCGGGCTGGAGGCCTCCTTTGAGGAGTTTGAGGCGCAATACGAGGCTGGCGGGCTCTGGATCGGGATATGGCACCCTTTCCTGACCGGGCGGCTGGCCCGCTGGCGGGTGGTGGAGCGGTGGCTCGAAGAGGTGCTGTCGCGAGGCGATGTCTGGTTCGCACCGCTGGAAGAGATCGCCGCCTACGCCGCAAGCCAGGAGGCCGAAGGGGCCTGGCAGCCGCATCGTGAACCCGCAGCCCCCTACCCACATCCCGTCCTGATGGAGAAATAATGATGGATACCCTCAATACACCCTTTGATGCCGCACAGCCCGACGGTGAAAACCCGAGCGCACATCAGACGCTTGCAGAGGATGGCCGACTCAGCCCCAACACCACCTACACCATTCCCGCCCGTCAGGGTCGGGCGATGCGCGTGAAAAAGGGGGAGATGCTGTCGGTTATCAACCGCGACGGCAGCCAGATCGGCGATTTCTGGGCCTTTGCCGAAGGTGACTGCAACGAATATCTGTCGATGGAGCACCTGCGCCCGACGCTGCAGCGTGTCTCGCCGCGCCCCGGCGACGCGCTGGTGACCAACCGGCGGCGCCCTATCCTGACACTGGTTGAGGACACCTCGCCCGGCGTTCATGACACGCTTGTCGCGTCCTGCGATATTCACCGGTATGCCCAACTTGGACATCACGGTTATCACGACAATTGCACCGACAACCTGCGCATGGCGCTGGGGGCAATCGGCATGCGTCCGGCATCAGTGCCTTGCCCGCTGAACCTCTGGATGAACACGCCTGTCGTCGAAGGTGGCGCGATGGAGTGGCGGCCCCCTGTCTCGACCAAAGGGGATCGTGTGCTGTTCCGCGCTGAAATGGACGCTGTGGTGGTGATTTCCTGCTGCCCGATGGACCTTCTGCCGATCAATGGTGAAGATGCTGAGCCAAGCGCGCTGGAGGTCCTGCTACACCGGGAGCCCGAATGAACCTGACTGCAAAACGAATTGGTGGCGCAGATTTCGATCCGCGCCACCTAGCTTTTCAGTTTCAAAGGTTTGTTTCAGGCCGCTTGGGCCGCCCCACCGGCCAGTTTCACGGCCAGGTTACTGGTGCGGGCCTCTGCAGATTCAACCGACGCCTCGTGACGCGCGTCTTTGAATTCCTGATATTCGATAGCGATCGTCTCGATATCCGCCTGCGCCACGCCGAAGTAATGCGCACAAGCCGCCAGAGCCGGGTCAAGCGCGTTGAGATGGGCCCGCACACCACCTGGGGCAAAGCCGAATTCGCCACGCGACGATAGCACCACCAGCCGTTTTCCCGACAGGATCGGCTCGATCGGCGTGTCGCCGCGGGCAAGGTCAAAGGAAAAGGTCCGACCGATCCGCGCGATGTGGTCGATCCAGCCTTTCAGGGCGGTCGGCATTCCGTAGTTGTACATCGGCGCGCCCAGGACGATGATATCCGCCGCGATCACCTCATCGACCAATTCGTCGGACAGCGCCAGACGCTCGTTCATCCACGGCTCACGTTCGTCGGAGGGGGTAAAGGCTGCATGGATGAATTTATGGTCGATCGCAGGAATCGGGTTCATGCCGACATCCCGGGTGATCACTTTCGTGTCCGGTGCCTGAGCCAGAAAGTTCTGAGTGAACAGCCCGGTCAGATGACGTGTGAGGGAGCGTTCTTCAAGCTGGGCGCTTGCATCGATTCGCAACAGAGTGGGCATGGGCAATCTCCTGAGTTTATGCATTGCGCATTGTGCCTACCAAGCGGCCAACTCTCTGGCGAAGGCGAATTTTTCATGGTCAGGATGAATGAAATTCACCCTGGCTCCACCCCGAACGGAAAGGATTGAACCGATGCGGCGCCTGCCTCCGCTCCACGCGCTACGTGTTTTTGAAGCCGCCGCCCGGCATTTGCATTTCGCCCGAGCCGCGGCCGAGCTTCACCTGACGCCAACCGCGATCATTGTTCTGGATGTCGAACATTGCAAAGCCGTCAGCTGTCAAACAAGCTCTGCTCCCCAGTGAAAGTCGCTGCGGTGCTGATCGTTCAAAGGAGTTTGCACCTCTCACCCAGAATGTTCGGAGGCGATCCCCCTGTACCAACTGTTTTCTTCGTGCCATCTTCTTCTTGCAAGGAGCTCCTTATGTATCTGTTTGCGAACACTTTTCTATCACTGGAATGTTTCGCTGAGATTTAGAGAACCCTGAAGGTAAAGATATGCCTCCAGTCGATCACAAGTAGGAGTTTTGTGTTCGTAGAGGAATTGACCGCTTGTAAAAGCGACTTTGAAAAGGCCGGTTTGCGGCCATTCTCCGCGAGTGCGAAATCTCATGGGGCGATCAGGTGAAGCTGACATGCAGGCGACCATCAAAGTTCGGTTTTTTTGCGCCGCCTACAGGCTGTTTCGAGCCTTTGTTGCTTGCTGCCGCACCGAGCGCGGTCGACCGCTCTCGCCCTTACACACTACCGAAAGTCTTGCAAATACCAGCGCACTGAATTATCCCCGCAGCATGTTCATGGAGATTTTATGACCCGATAATGCGGGGAGGCAAAGCGCCCTCCCGAAGCAGAGCTAACAAAAACCCAACGCCGCCGCGTTACGGCTGCGAATGAATAGCTTTGCCTAATCTGGTCAATTCGAATTTATGGCGCGGGCCTAGCCCGTCCTCCGAACATGAAAGATCCCAAGAATGAAACGGGACTATTCCAAATTCTTGCCGCCTGCGGGTTCGAGCGAGATCCCAAAACGCGAGACTTCTCCTTTGGAAAGGCTTGGCTGGAAACCCTTCTTTAGCCAACAAACCGACGTTGACGCGGCCGCTGATGCACCGCCTGTTCGCGTTGTTGAAGTTCACAGAACCGGCCTGCGGGTGCTGGGTGAAAATCTTGATACCCTCATCCCGCCGGGGCCGGATGCGACGGTTGGCGACTGGCTGCTCTATGATCCGCAAAAGCCATCCAATAGTAAGGTTCTGGAACGCAGGAGCGTCTTTGAGCGTCGTGCGCCGGGCTCCGACCGCAAACGGCAACTGATTGCTGCCAACGTGGATACGGTCTTTATCGTGTCGTCCTGCAACAAGGACTTCAACATCGCGCGGCTTGAGCGCTATGTGGCGTTGGCGTTCGAGGCAGAGGTGACGCCGGTGATTTTGCTGACCAAGGCAGACCTTTGCGACGATCCGCATGCCTACGTGAAAGCGGCAAGCACTATCTCAAACCGCGTTCTGGTCGAAGTGCTCAATGCCTTGAGTGAAGACCCGATTGCCAAGTTGGCGCCATGGTGCAAGTCGGGTCAAACGGTTGCCTTTCTGGGGTCATCTGGTGTCGGGAAATCGACACTGGTCAATGCTCTGCTTCAAGAAGGTGTCGCCGATACGGCTGCCATTCGCGAAGATGACAGCAAGGGGCGCCACACAACGACGCGGCGGCAATTGCACTTCACGCCCAATGGCTGCGCGGTGCTGGACACACCCGGCATGAGAGAGCTTCAACTTACCGATGTTGAGGCTGGCATTGCAGATGTGTTTGCTGACATCGTTGCATTGGCGCGCCGCTGTCGTTTCAGTGATTGCAGACATGAAACCGAACCCGGTTGTGCCATCCAAGGTGCATTGGAGCGCAGCGAGATTGATCCTGACCGGCTAGCACGATGGAACAAGCTGGCAGCCGAGGAACGCTTTAACGCTTCTACGTTGGCCGAACGCAAAACAGTCGATAAATCACTTCGCAAAATGATTAACGCGATCCAGCGGAAGAACAGGAAATAAGACAATGATGCGTGAATACAAAACTGAAGATACCGATGCCTTGATCTCAATCTGGGATACCGCAGAACCACTCGCGCACCCCTTCCTGTCCGATGAAGTCAGAAAGCAGGTGCGCGAAGATACGCGAAATATCTATCTGCCAAATGCCGAAACATGGGTTTTGGAAATCGATGGCGCTCCGGCGGGATTTATCGCCATGATCGGCACGGAAATCGGGGGCTTGTTCCTTGACCCCTCTGAACAAGGCAAAGGCAGGGGGCGTCATATGGTAGACCATATCGTTGCCATCAAAGGACCGCTGACAGTCGAGGTTTTCAAAGACAACAAGATTGGTTTGCCGTTCTACGAGCGATATGGCTTTGTTATAACTGGCGAAGGCGTGTTTGACGCCAGCGGCGACGAAACCTTCAAGATGGCTATGCCCACTTCGTAACAAATTGTGGGAGGCGCGGATTTTCAGTGCCTCCCATCATCGGAGCTCGCCGCAAGGAAACCTGACCTGTTGTTGACCCGACGTGATTAGTCGAAAAAGCCTCGGTATAGCGACGGCCAAGTCGCCGTCTGGCAAGAAGGAAGACCAATGATCACTCTGCCCCTTGTTTGGCTTGTAAGCGCTCTGACGACAATCGCAGCGTTTGCATTGGCGCAGGATACCCGCATGCCTGTTCAAGCGCGTCTTTTCTTGTGCGTCTTTCTTCTGACCTTGGCGAGCATCGGCCTGCTGCTCGGGCTCCGACTTTCCTTTGACGCGCCTTGGGCCGCTCGGCTTCAGCCGTTGGTGGCTGTGATGGTCGCGCCATCGGCCTATCTCGGCTTCTCGGCTCTGACCCAGGACTTGGGGACACAATGGCGCAAGTCGCTTCCGTTGAATGTGGTGCCGGTCGCCTTCGCGCAGTTGGCGATACTGGTAAACCTGCCGATCTCGGCGGACATATTTGTCCTCGCGATCAACAGCATTTACCTTGTTCTGATCGCCCGCCTGCTGCGCTGCCAGGCCGATGACTTCGTCCATGTCGCGCCGCACGCGTTGAGAATCGTGCGCTCCGCGATCAAGGCCACCCTTGTTCTGCTTGGCATGATGGTGGCGACGGATCTTTCGATCGTGGCCGCCAGCCTGTTCGCGGGCGATGCCTATATCCTGACGTTTCTGACCGGGGTGTCAGGTGTCTTCACGGTCTTCGTCTTTGTTGTTGCTCTTGTCGGCGCACCGATGTTGCTTCAGGTCAAAAAGGGCGATGCAACCAAAGTCGAGCGACCGACCGACAACGATAGCGCGACACAGGCGGCGCTTGATGCGCTCATGAATAACACGCACCTCTACGCGGACAGCAACCTGACCCTTTCGCGGGTCGCGCGGCGGTTGTCCGTACCTGTGCGGGATGTCTCTAACGCCATAAACAGAACGACGGGAGAGAATTTTTCTCGCTATATCAACGGCTTTCGCATCCGTCATGCGCAACGCGCCCTGCGTGACACCGAGCTTTCAATCACGGAAGTCATGTTTGAAGCGGGATTTGTCAGCAAATCGAGTTTCAATACCGAATTTCGCCGGGTGACCGGGCAAACTCCGTCACAATTTCGCGCCGCAACGGCGATCAACTGATGGACACAGATAAAGCGCCATGACCGCCGTGCTTATGTCCGGAAGGCTCGCGACCGAGGGCAGCCCGATCGAGGGCGCAAACACTCTGTCGAGCACAACGAAAACCGCGCCCGTGCCGAAGCCGACAAGCGCTGCGAGGGCCAATCCCGCCACCTGCATCAAAGGCGGCGGGTCGCCCCGTAAACGCGCGGCTACCCAGGACCGAAGTTCAACACGTTCACCAAGGGCCACGCCTGCTCCGACCCCAGCGACCAGAAGGATAAATGGCTGCACGACGATCTGCGCACGCAAAACGTGGTCAGACACATCGCCGGGACCGTCATCTTCTAGTCACGAGCCCTGACCCCGAAGCTCAGAGCACGCGGTCCTGCTTGTCGTTGCGCCGAATATGTCGGCTACGATGGAGTTTCCCGGATTGAGAACGAACCCATGACTTTCACTCAATCCTGTCTGAATGATGATGTCCGCCTCAGGGTCATTCAGCTGGGCGCTGATGCGGTACATATCGCTGACCACGTCATCGCCAGAAGCCAGCGCACCGGCAACCCGCTGAGATCGGAGGATCAGGCGAATTGGAAGGGTTTCGTTGGTGGAGATGCCTTCGCCTCCGAAATCGCCCGCCACGAAACGTATGGGGACGCTTAGGCAATCGTGGCTATCATCGCTCTTCAAAAATGCGGTGCCGCGTCCCGTGACCCCCCTCAGCTGTAACAGCGTCGCCACGCGAGGCGCATCAATGTAGGCAACCCCATAGGCCCCGGCGGGTATTTGTTGCCCTGCCTCCGTCTGAACGGCGGCGCTCATGGGCCAGTTGGTATGCTGATCTGCCTCTTGGGCGCTTGCTTCGAGCGAGTTGAGAAGCAGCGCGACCGGGGCGGTCAGGAGAAAAGTGAAAGTTTGGCGGATCGACATGACTGGTGTCCTTTTGTGCATGGCTGGTTGAGCTGCGCACTTGGCAGCAACGCCTTGCACATGACGGATGGCGCCGGGTAAATAGACCGAAATTGCGATTCAGAACGTTCGGAATCGCAATTTCGAACGTCTTCATAAAATCATCGATTTCCACTTTGTTCCGCACTGTTGCGTTCGAGCAAACGAAATTGCTGCGCGGCGCACGAAAGGCAGCAATGCGAAAGCTGCGCCGCGGCGTAAGGACAATTGGCCAACGGCAGGTCAGGGCCGGGTGCTACACCGCGCCATGATTGACCAGGCGCTTGGCCCCGCTGCGTCGCCGCAAGGCAGCTTTGAGCCCAAATTGACATAATTCTCTGATTGCGAAAGGCGGAGGTTCAAACCCTGGAAAAAGCTTGCAAGAGATCGAGGCGCTGAATTAGATGCGCACAGATCGGAGAGCATTGAAGTCACAAGCGTCCGCCCTGGTGGCTGGGCAAATCGAGGGACACCGTTAGGTGAAATGGAAGTCAAAGGAAATTTTTTTTGCTGGATAAACTTCGCTTCAAGGGGCCACAGATGATTGCATCATCGTTGTTCTTTACGTTTGTTTTTTATGTTGGAAGCAGGATGTCTCATGGCGAAAACATGGGCGGCAACCGAGGCATCATGCGGTGGATGGCCGAGGCATTGAATTTTTTGTCCGACACATTCGGTGCCATGCAAGCTGGCTACACCATCATGGCGATAGCTCTTTTTGGAGGTGTTTTCGCCGTTGCGTGGATCTGGCGTGATCCGCACTTTTGATGCTAGCAGAAGCATGGGTCTTGGGGGGATCCGTTACTTCAGGATAGTCCCCGGCATACTTTTCTTCCTCGTGAACAAAGCGGCGCGGCCTGCGTTGTAGTGCAGCCTTGTCCGCTCAGCCGCCCTTGGCCGTCGGAGGTTGCTGCGCGACGCACGAACGACCGGTTCGGTGAAGCTGCGCCGCGGCGTGGCCATCCAGTCCCAAGGTCAGCAAGGGGCCGTTCGCTTCGATCGACGCCATGGGTGGATTGCGGGCATTCGCTGCTGGCTCGAGAATTATCCAATTCCCAAGCGAAGGGGACATTGGATGTCTGATCCGGTTAAGACGTTTTGAACAATTGGTCATAGGAAAAGACAGCCAGAGGCCCCGCCAGCGCCGGTGACTGCGGGGCCTCTGGTGCAAGGCTAGTTTTAACTGTTACGCACAACTGTATTCGTCAACGTACCTATGCCCTCGACCGTGAGTTCCACAACATCACCGTCTGCCAGAAATTCGAACCGCTCCAGCCCGCAACCGTCATCGACAGTGCCACCGCCAATGATTTCGCCCGCGTGCAAGGTTTCGGCATTCGAGATGAAGGCGATCATGTCTTCGAACCCGTGCAGCATCTCGCCCAGACGGCTGTCAGTGACCGTGCGCCCGTTGATCTTGGCCACGCAGCGCAGGTTTCGGTAATCCGCAATCTCGTCCGTGGTCACGATCCACGGGCCAAACACGTTGCCAGCGTCGAAACTTTTACCTTTGGCGGGGCCAAGCATGCCTTGCATCTCGCGCAATTGCGTATCGCGGGCCGAAAAATCGTTAAAAATGGTGAACCCGAAGATATGCCCAAGCACATCATCAGCCGCAATGTCACGCCCGCCCTTGCCGATGACGACGGCGACCTCCAATTCATAATCCATATAGCTAGAATAGTCCGGCCAGACGATCGTGTCGCCATCACCAGCGACGCTAAAACGGTTGGTGATGTAGAAAATTGGTTGTGCTTTGTAGATATCGGGCACCGAACCTTCTGCATGACCGGGATCAGGCTCGCCTGCTATTGCGGCCGCAAGTCGGCGCATGCCGACCGGAGCATGTGCGATGTGACGTGGCGCGGTGGATGCGTCGCGGATCTGCGGCGGGCATGGCAAAGGTGCCAACAGCCGCACATCAGTCAGGGGCACCGAAACTCCCGCCACATCCAGCGCTTCATGCGCGGCGGCGAGACCCTCCTGCCCGGCATCAATCAGCGACTGCATGTTCGCCAAGGCAGCCGTGCCGGTGGCGGTGAGATCGATCAGGTCTGTTCCGGACGCCGTCAGCACCCCAAGGCGCGGACCCTGCCCGCTATCGAATGTTGCAAGTTTCATCGCATATTACTCCTTAATCCCTGATGATCGCGACAGGGCGGCACCAGCCAGCCGAGGCGCCTTTAATCTTGACCGGAAAGCACTGCACCTCGAACCCCGTCGCAGGCAGGGTTTCGAGATTGGCAAGCTTCTCCATGTGGCAATAGGCGCGGTCCATGCTAGCGCGGTGCCCTTCCCAGATCAGGGAGGCATCGCCGGTTTCCGCGACTTTTTTTGCTGTATGCACGAAGGGCGCGTCCCAACTCCATGCATCGGTGCCGCATACGCGCATACCACGCGCGGTCATCCAGTTTGTCGCTTCGCGCCCGATGCCACAGCCGCTAGGGACATAAGCGGGTGTGCCGTAATGGGCAGCAGCGCCGGTGTTGACCAGAACGATGTCGCCCGCTTGCAAGCTGTGGCCGATCCGGTCGAATTCTGCCTCGACCTCTTGGGCCGTGACAACATGGCCATCAGGCATCGACCGGAAGTCCAGCTTGACGCCGCGCCCGATACACCAGTCAAGTGGCACCTCGTCGATGGTGATGGCGCGCTTGCCGCCGTCCATCGTGGAGTGATAATGGTAAGGCGCATCAAGATGAGTGCCATTGTGGGTCGAAAGCGTCACCTGTTCGACTGCCCAGCCTTCGCCCCCCGGTAAGCCGTCTCGACCGACACCGGGAAAGAATGAAAGCACCTGATCAGCGGTTTCATCATGGGCAAAATATGTAATTATGGGCGCCAACCCCGGCGGGTCAGCGTATTCGGTGTTTTCCAGAGGTCGGGCTAGATCAATCAGTTGCATTTCGTATCCTTGTTCAACGGCCCAGGAGGCCGGTCGCAATTTGTGGGATGAAGACCAGCGCGACTAGGGTCAGCGCCATAATGAGGGCGAAGGGGGCTGCGCCGCGGAAGACTTCGCCGAGGGTGATGCCGGTATCTTTGAGCGTGGCGTGAACCACAAAGACAGACAGACCCAGCGGTGGCGTCAGCAGGCCCACTTCAACGGCGAGCACGGTAATCAGGCCGAAATGCACGATGTCGATGCCCATTTGCTGGGTCACGGGAAAGGCCAGAGGTACTGTAACCAACATGATGGACGAGCTGTCCAACACCGTGCCCAGCACCACCAGAAGCCCCGCAAACAACAGCAAGAACCCGGTCGGTCCGATGCCGGAATTTATTGCCATTTCAGTAATCGACGCGGGCAAACCGGAATAGGCCAGCATCCGACTGTAGATGGATGCCCCGATAATCAGAAAGCACACAGCTGCCGTAATATGGCCGGTCTGCACCGCAATCCGCCATCCCGCAGTCGTTCCGATCCGTCGCATGGCGAAGCCGATGGCCAGTGCCGCAGCGGCGCCCACGGCCCCGGCTTCGGTTGGTGTGAAAAAGCCCATGTAGATTCCGGCCAGAACCAGCGTGGCCAGACCGAACACCGGCAGAATGGCCCAAGCAGGCGTGCGCTGTGTCTCTTCGGAGGCCTTGATTCCGTCGAACAGGTGCGGGCGTAAGATGCCGAGCCCACTAAGATATACGATATAGGCAAACGCCAGCAGAACTCCTGGACCGATGCCACCGATGAACAGATCGCCGATGGACGAATCCGTCAGGACCGCAAACAGGATCAACAGAAGCGACGGCGGAATAAGCATGCCCAGCACCGATGACCCCGCCACGACACCCACCGCGATGCTGCGGTTGGTGCCTGCGCGCACCATTTCCGGCACGGCAATCTTGGAAAACACGGCAGCCGAAGCAATTGAAATTCCGGTGATGGCCGCAAACACGGCATTCGACAACACGGTCGCCACCCCCAGCCCGCCACGCCAGCGCCGCAACCCGCGCGAGATAACGGCAAAGGTGTCACGTCCCATGCCGCTTTCCGATACGGCCAGCCCCATCAGAACAAACAGCGGAACAACACCGAATGTATAATCTGCAATGCTGTCTGTTGCGGCAAGTGCCACAAAGTTCATGGCCAGCGACAGCTTGCCCGTGATGGCCCAGACGCCGAAAAGAGACACTCCCGCCAAGGCGATGGCAACATGAATACCTGCGTAAATGGCAAGCGCAATCGCACCCAGCGACAGATAGCCCACGATAATCGGGTCCATGTCTAAATGCCCCGCTTTTCATTCAATGTTGCAAGGGCCGTCAGTAAAAATGACAGTGCCAGCAGTGCGGAACCCAGGACGATCAGCGACAGAAAGGGCCAGACCGGCAGCGTGAAATGCCCCTGCACGCCTTCCATTTCGCCGCGTTCATAGGCGCGTACTGCCTTTGGCCAGACCGCCCATGCGAGCGTCGCGGCAAAAGCTGCACCGCAAAGCTGTGCGACGAGGTCCATCACAAGACCTGCTGCGGGCCAGCGACGGCGCACCATGCCCAATACTCCGTCAGAGCGTATCATCTCGCCTTTGCGGTGGGTGTGGGCGATTTGCAGGAAAACAATGCCGACGATCGAATATTTCACCATCTCGGGCACCCCCGCGATTGGGCGGCCCAGTGTTTCGCGCCCAAGGATGTCGCAGACGATCAGAACCATCAAACCTAGTATCCACATGGTAGCGACCACATTGGCTGTGCCCATGACCGCGTCCGCAGTTCGGACAAGACGCCCGCGCGCCTTATCCCTTGATGTCGTGTCGTGTGTCATTCAACAGACCAGTCACGCGGCAGCGAAACGCCCGCAGCCTTGAGGTGGTCGATATAGGTCGTCAGAACCTCTGTGCCGGGTAGTCCCTTGCTGTCGAGATCCTTCGCCCAATCCTTAGCGATATTCGGTAGCGCGTCTGCCCACGCAACGCGCTGGCCTTCGGACAGCTCGCTGATCTCGGCTCCGCCCTTTTCCATTGCCTTGAATGCACCGGCCACACGGGTTTCCAACCCCAAGCGATAGTCTGCCGCAAACACATCGGCGCTGTCGCGCAAGGCCGCCTGCACCACCGGATCCTGTTCGTCAAACCAGCTTTTCTGCGCAACGATGCCGCCAGCAAACTGCGCACCGAAATGCACGCGCGTCACGTAGGGTGCAACCTCGTGCAATTTGGCGGCCGCTGCCGCCGTTGGGAACACGATCACCCCCTCTGCAACACCGGACTGGATGTCGTTGTAATAGGTCGTAAGGTTTCCCGAAACTCCTACTGCACCTGTATCCTTTAGCCAGTTCACCGCTGGTCCGGGCGCGTTGATTTTGCGCCCCTGAAGGTCATCCAGACTTGTGACGGGAAAGGTTGTCATCAGCAGATAGTCTTCCAGCCCGAAACCGCCGCCAAGATACTCAAGGTCAAGATCCTCCCACAGCTTACGCATTGCGGGGATTTCATCGTGCATACCGTCAACAGTGGACAGAACCAGGTCAACGTCGGGCGAACCGAAAGGCGTGACATAGGTGACGTTTTGCAGGCTCAACAACGATGGCTCGAACAGGGAGGACACTATGCCGACCTGCGCCAGGCCGTCTTCCATCGCTTCACGCTCACCTCCAACCTTGGCCAGGGTGCCGCCATAGGCTTCGGTCCAATTAACGGAGAAATCGGTGCCTTCCAGAGCAGCATCCACTGCCGGAATATAAGATTCCGACAGGGTGTTCACCCACAAGAACACCGGCGGATGCCCGGCCACCGCCGTCACGTCCAGTTCTTCGGCGTGCAGCGCAGGGGCCAGCGAAATGGCGACAGCCAGCGAAGTGCTGGCCAGAATCGTATTCAGTCTCATCAAAGTTTCCTCCCAGTTGCGCCGGAGCCTCTCCTCCGGCATTCTGCCCTCAGGACAAACTATCTGAACGTCCGTATAAAAAGTCAATCCGTGGTTTTTGCTTTCGCGACACGGGCCCAAACAGGAGACCTGCCAAGTGCCTCAAATGCCTGATCACAAAGAGCTCCCCGGCAATACAGACGGAAGGCTCGCGCGTGGAGAAGCAACCAAAGACCGCGTTCTGGATGCTGCAGAGCGCTGCTTTGCCGCTCACGGGTTTGCCGCTGTCACGATTCGACAGATCGCCCGCGAGGCCGAGGTGACATTGGGCGTTGTCAGCTTTCATGGCGGATCGAAAGAACTTCTGTTTGGCACCGTTCTTGCCCGCCGCACCGCCACACTGAATGCATTGCGCACCGACGCGCTCGACGCCCTGCAAGCTCGGGGGGGGATTACCATCAGGGACTTGGTCGACGCCTATCTGACCCCCTATCTTGAGATCGCATCGCGCGGAGACCCGCAGTGGCGCGCCTATGCGCAACTGATCGCGCGGATTGTGTCCGACGATCAGTATTATATGCAGGTGCGTGATCTCTATGATCCGGTCGCACGGGATTACATCGCGGAAATCAGGCGCATCCACCCAGGTGCTTCGGCCAAGGCAGTTGCAACTGTTTTGACGCTGACGGTTGCGTCGATGCTGTCGATTGTTGCCAGTCGCGTCAGAATTGCAGGACTGTCAGGCGAACCCGCCAGCGAAAGTGCGCTCGATTACCGTTCTACTCTCGTGGACTTTTGCACCGGTGGCATCGAACAGGCGCTGGCCGGGCACTGACGCGAGGGCGATTTTCTTTCGGGCAGGAGTAAAGGGCGACAATAGGCGTTCCGGCCGAACGCTCTCGTCTAACGCAACAACTGCCGCTCAGACGATTGCTTACGGTGTGGCGATTGCGGCAGTTGCGGGGTGACGCCGAGGGAGGTTTCTACATGATGATCTACGGCGTGCAGACTTGCGCGCTTTGTCAGAAGTCCCGCAGAGCATTAGAGGCGGAAGGACAGGATTTCTCGTTCCGCGATGTTCGGGCGGAGCCGTTGAACGACGCAGGGCTATCGGTCCTGATAGAAGGTTCGGGGATCGGCTCGTGGACGGCACATCGAATGACTACCGAGCGCTCAATGACTGGCTGAAGAATTCGGAGGCAGAAGCGCAGGTCGCTGCCCAACCCAAGATAATGGCACCTCCGATCATCCGTGACGGGGATCGATTTTACTTGGGATGGGATGGAACCGATCGGAAAGCTTTGTTTGCGGACACCTGATGCCCCGAACTGAGCGAGTACAGAGAATAACCGAATAACCCCATCGCACAGCGGCAAAACTTGTCCATTTAAAACAGCAGGTCAGGGCCGTTCGCTTCGATCGACGCCTTCGGTTGGAAGGACGAAGCCGCTCGCGCGGCAATGGCGCTTGTGGCTGGCGTATTGAACCGACCCTGACGGCGCGCATTTTGTAATCTGGCTGACCTGTTTGACGATTGGGGTTTCTCAATCTGATGACAGGAGGATCTCATGAAAGAGGAGAAGATGAGCCCGCTGCGTGACTACTGGCGGGACGCGCGACCTGAGGGCCCGGCTGTTTCCGGGCAAACCCAAAATCATGGCATTGTCACCGCGCCAGTTGAACCGGGCGTTTACCTCGGCCAAGCATATGGCCGGGATCAATAAACCAGCCACCCTGCACAGCTTGCGCGACACCTTGCACCACACCTTTCGCCACAGCTTCGCCACGCACCTGCTCGAGGCCGGAACGGATGTCCGGGTTATCCAGGTTCTTCTGGGCCATTCCAAGCTTAGCACAACGGCGCGCTACGCGCATGTCGCGACCAAAACCATTCGCGGCACTGTCAGCCCGTATGAGATGTTGGAGAAGCTGCAGGATCACACCGTCAGGCGAGGGTTGGAGTAACGGCCCCGGCGGTTGCCGCGCCCAAGGCTGGAGATCGCAGATATCTTTCGGAACTATGGCCCCGCGTGGCGGCGGGCCAATGCCGGTCATGTCCGTCTCGGCCAACTCAAGGTGATGTCGGCGATTGAAGCCTGCCGAACCGAAGCTCTCGGCGGGCATGTGGCGGGATGCGCCAAATACGGCCACCATCACATCGCCTATAACTCTTGCAAGAACCGGCATTGTCCCAAGTGCCAGGGCGCCGCCGCGCGGGATTGGATGGCGGCGCGCGCCGAAGATTTGCTGCCGGTCGAGTACTTCCACGTCGTCTTCACGATGCCCGCAGAAATCGCTCGCATCGCCTACTGGAACCAGAAGGCGGTCTACGGTCTGTTGTTCCGCGCATCAGCGCAAACCGTGACGACCATCGCCGCCGACCGCAAGCGCCTCGGCGCAAAGGCAGGCATAACCAGCGTCCTGCACACCTGGGGATCCGGGCTCACGCATCACCCTCACATCCACATGATCGCCCCCGGTGGCGGTCTGTCACCTGATGGCAAACGTTGGGTCGCCTGCCGACCGGGGTTCTTTCTGCATGTGCGGGTGCTGGCACGACTGTTCCGCCGCCTGTTCCCGGAAGGGGGGATGGAGTTGCAGCGAGCGGGCCAGCTCACCTTCTTTGGCGATCTTGGGTACTTGGGGCAGACGGATGCCTTCGCGACGTGGCTTGCTCCGTTCCGCAATACTGACTGGGTGGTCTATGCCAACCCCCCGTTCGGCGGGCCCGAGGCAGTTCTGGCCTATCTCAGCCGCTATACCCACCGGGTCGCAATCTCTAACCGCCGACTGATTGGTGCGGATGCCAATACTGTGGCTTTCCGCTGGAAGGACTACCGTATCAAATCCGGTGATCGCCAAAAGGTCATGCGATTGGCAACGTCCGAGTTCATTCGCCATTTCCTGATCCATGTTCTGCCCGAGGGGTTCCACCGCATCCGGCACTATGGCTTCTTGGCCAGCGCAAAACGCAAAACAAACATCTCGAAGATCCAGGTTTTGCTTGATGTTAAACGCCCTGTTGTCACCAACGAACCAGAGCCGGGACCCGAGACAAACCCTCTCACTCTTCGTGAGCCATGCCCATGCTGCGGTGGCCAAATGCGCATTGTCGAGATCTTCCGGCGAGGCCAGAAGCCAATGTCGCGCGCGCCACCACGGGAGCAGGCCGCATGATCAGATGCTTGATCACATACTTCGATATGCTCCGGTCGTCTTTGGCCGATCGGCCAAAACCGCTTGCGGCCATCGGCCAGAATGACGGTTCGAATTGCAGTATCAGCGCTCAATCGGCAAAATGCATGCGACTACGATGGCGGAAAATGACTGCAAAAAGCCCATCAAACACAGTCGACCGACCGCCCGCGGCAATGTCAGTCTCGCCCGCCTGCGCTCTTTCCCCATAGGCCGCAACCAGCCCCGCGGCTTCCTCCTTCCGAGGTTTGCCAACGCGGGCCGAACGCAGCTCTGACGGCAAAGTTGCACCCCGGCCAGCATCGAAAAACCTTCAGGATTGCGGGCATTCGCTGCACCTGCGAGTGTTCCTTTACAGACTGGTAAAAGCGGCCATTCAAGTCCTCACAGACCAGCGCCAAATGCTGCGCAACACATCAAGGTCGGTTGTGCGCAGGTTGTGGCCTTTGCAAAGTCGGTGCGTCAGCGCAGCGAACTCAGCCTGCATTCGCTGCGTTGCCGCACGAGAAGCGGTAATTGGTGAGATTTTCGGGAAGATTTGTAGTGGAGGGAAGCTATGCTGACAATTCCGAAACCAACATCTTGCTTGAATGGAGAAACGACAAAGGCTGGCCTTAATGCTGTTTCGCCCAAAATCATTCCCAAGGCAGCCTCTTCCTATAAAGGAGGCTGCAGAGTTTTGTTTAGCCGCAGAACACTTTGATAACGGTTGAGTTCGGATCCGTGACCGACTCCATCGCTGTTCCGCTGTGCACGAAATTCAAGCGGTTGGGATTGTTGGTCGCAACGCGCTCGGTACTTCCGTAGTGGCGCGAGTCGCCCGGAATGTTGAGGCCCAGTGTGTTTTTAGAAGGCTGGCCGACGATGTATTGGTATTGGGCCGCTCCGCAGGCGTCAGATGTTGCAGACGAAACGGTGGTTACCGATGGCGCGGTTTCGGCAGAAGAAACTGTCGTTCCGATTGGTAGGCCTGTGACGGGGTGTAGGTCCTGAGGTCCGGAGCGTATTGACACATCGTTTGATCCGCAGCTCGCCAAGATCACACCAGATAGCAGAGCAAAAGACAATTTCTTCATTTTGGGTCCTTTGAAAATATATGCTATACCTTAAGCAGAGATGATTTTGGGGGGCAATCTGAAAAGGTTCGTCAGTACGAGAAGGTTGACCGATATTTCCCAAGTAACGTTGTGTTTTGAGGAGCCTGCGCGCTTTCGTGGATGTTTTCGACTATGACGGCGGTGTCGGCTGCAAGATCATCGATCTCTGGTGGGGCCACAAGCCGGGGGCCACAAGCAGGGGGGGGCACAAGCGCATTTTTCGCGCTTTTCTTGGATTTTGGCTCATTTGGGCAGCGTCAAGACGCAACTATCAAACCGCATTTGTCCCGACTTCGTTGTGATGGCCGTCATGCAGGCCTCGGCGTGTGGCTTGAGGGCGCGGATATCCTGCGCATAGAGACCACTGGCTGCAGCATTGGCGATCCAACCCTTGGGTGGTTCGATGTCCGCTTTTGGGAAACTGACCCGCAAACCTCGCAGCTGCGGCATGGATGGCTTGGCACTCCCTGTCGATGATCGCTGTGGGCAGGAAGCGATCATGCGCAGCTTGGATGGATCGGCACAACCCTCGCTGAACACCTGCAACAACAGCTACCTGCGCGGGTGGGAGCGACTGTGAACTAGTGACGATCAATGACCGGGAGGTAGCCAGAGGGCGCCGCCCAACACAGGAGATTGCCATGAAACTCCACTACCAATCTGGCGCCTGCCCGATGGCCAGCCATATCGCCCTACATGAAACCGGCCACCGGTTTGAAATCGAAGCCATTGATATGAGGCCGCATCCATGGCCGAGCTCAGCGCTGCAATGGGGCTGAATCCGCCCAGCATCTACGCGGCTTTCGGCAACAAGCAGGCGCTATTCGAACGCTGCGCCGGCCATTATGCACAGAGTGTTGCGGCCTATGCGCCGCGCGCGATCGACGAGGAAGCAACCGCTGCCAAAGCACTGCATCGCTATCTGTCTGAGGCCGTCGAAGCGTTTTCTGCCGAAGAGCGGCCCAAAGGCTGTCTGCTTGTCAGCGCGGCAACCAATTGCGGCAAAGGCGGCCGGGGCGCGCAGGATCTGCTCGCCGGATACAGGCAGGCCAGCGAAGCAATGATCGCCGGTCGGATCCGGCGCGGAATTGAGGATGGAGACATGCCCTCGGCCACAGATCCGGACCTGTTGGCGAAATACGTTTCTGTACTGATTCAAGGGCTGGCCGCACAGGCCCGCGATGGGGCGACAGCAGATGATTTACACGGTGTGGTGGAACTGGCGCTCGGCTGCGTTGACGTTTCGCTTTAGCGACTCCGGCGATCAACTGCTGGCCTTGCTCCGCAACCAGTCGAAAGAGACTATGAATCCTGGCGCTGCATCGAAGTGCGGGCAAAGTTCCACATTTACGCTGGCATTCATCGTGCCGCACTCTACTGCAGCTTCATCCCGTGACCGTGACATGATCCATAATATTACCTCTCCGGGGGGTGCCTATGCCCCCTGAAACCAGCCGGCCCCAGCCAAGGATCAAACTATCGAAGCTCCGCGACATTGGCTGGAGCCTATGGCATCCAATCGGGCTCTTGCCTGTGGACGGATCTTTTCCCGGTAGATGGACAGATGAGGCGAACCGATGGTTTTCAGATGATTACGATAACTCTCTGATTTCTGCGGCCTCTCAGCCTCGTAGAGGGGGGGCGAGCGTTTAGGTGGTCGACTAACTTGTCCAGATCGAATTCGATCACATGGGTCCAGGAATAAGCCCGATAACCCAGGCGCAGGCAGAATCTGTCGTGGCCGACATTGTGGCGGATGAAGCGATCTGGACGTGGCCAGGCAAGCAAGGAAGATTCGAATAAACAAATCGATTGCTTTGTCCCGCCTAGCAAACTGTGGCTTTCGTTCCGCTGTTTGTCTGCACTTCAATCTTTCGATGCATAGGCGGACGAAACGGACATTGATCATACAGAACTCAAGCACTGCTGTGGCAGACGTGACAGCGCAGCGAGCCGCGTGGAAAGCCGTCAACCGAAGGTCTGTTGCCAGTCGTAGAGTTGTCCGAGGATATCACCAAGCGCGGATCCTTTGCGCGTCAGGGCGTAACCGACACGTTGACGCGCGTCACCTTTGGGGGTGCGCGCAACCAGCCCGCTCTCTTCAAACTCTTTCAACTGGGCCCGCAGCACCTTTCGGCTGACGCCATCCATCTCCCGCTGAAGCTCAAGAAAGTGCCGCTCTCCTGCGGTGAGGCAATGAAGGATTTTTGCCCCATGCTTTCCGCCCAAAACGCGCAAAGTATCTGCCACCGGACATTGCCCGGTCACCGGGTCAGCCCAGGGGCGGGTCGTCGCAATTGCGTCTTTCATCTCTGATCTCCGGTTACAAAAAGGTGCCCAATTTCGCGGCGGTGCGATTCGAGGCAGTGTTGCTGGACCTTAGCAACAGCGGAACGCGCTCATGACCAAGATCCAAATTGAGACTATCCCAATTCTGCCTTTCGGGATGCTTAATTCTTTCCTCATCGTACATGGAGACGATGCCATTCTTGTGGATACGGGGCTACCCAAGTCCGAAGCAAAGATATTCAAGACGTTGAAGAAACTTGGCCTGAGTTGGTCCAATGTAAAATTGATTGTTCTGACGCATGCGCATATCGATCATGCCGGATCTGCCGTCGCGATAAAGGCTTTGACCTCTGCTCCTATTTGGGCCCATGCACGTGAAGTTCCATACTGTTCTGGTCAGCCCCCCAAGCTCGCAGCAACGGGTCCGTTTGGGTGGACATTCCAAAAGACCGGGGCGATCGAAAGACCGTTTCCCTATTTCAAACCGGATGAGATCATGACGGCTGGGGAGATAGGCCTGGAGGATCGCGGGTTTCCACTGAAAATCATCCACACTCCTGGCCACACGCCGGGATCGGTTTCGGTTCTGTTGGAAAATGACCGCGTTATTGCGGGAGATTTGGCAGCCTCTGGCGTGCTGCTCGGTGGTATCGCATTGCGAAACAAGCCCAAGCGCCCCCCTTTTGAAGAAGATCGCTTGGCGGTGGCAACCTCACTGGAGCTCTTGTTGCAGCGAGGGTGCAAGACCTTCTACCTTGGCCACGGAGGGCCTTTGAATGCTGATCGGATCGAAAAACACGTGTCAACTCTGAGACGCGTTCAAGCGTGAATTATGCGACCCCACGTGCCAAGCTGGTCTCCATAGCAGATACCAGCTTGAATCACGCCAACAGAGCGTTGTGAATCCCTTTCGTCAACACGGCCTAGTTGAAGTTGGGACTGATATTGAACAGCGGTTCTCGGATTTTGGATTTGGGTGAGAAAATGACTTTTGGCGCATTGGTCAGCCCAGGGGCTCAAAACGCGACGATCGCCAATGCCTACCTGTTTCATCAATTGCGTGGGCGGCTGTGATCTTAAGGTAGCAAAGATCATCATGATGCGACCCCACCGCTGGCCCGACTTCAGTTTTGGTGAATGGCTCGCACGCGCTTTCCGAACGCATGCATCGCAATAAGGCAGCCGTCGCCCTTGCCAATACACTGGTGCGCATGGGCTGGAGCATACTGAGACACAAGACCGCGTTCGACGTGCAAAGAGACGAGGTTGCAATCGGCGTCTAACAACACGAAAGCAATCCAAAGGAGTTCGCGATTGATAGAAAGCATGGACCGGAAAAATTACGCCTCCAGAATCTGACGGCCCATTAGGTCATGATCGACCTGTCCGCTAATGAGATCACGGCGCGTACGTAACCCCAACAAGGCCACGACCCGCGTGCCGATCAACAGGCCGGATACATATGAGCGACTTCCGAGAACATGCCAGAAAATCACTTGCGAACAGCAGCCGGTACATACCTCTGGGCCGACCAGGCTCGTACATAGCGTTTTTTTGGCCAAGTGGACTGGCGTGCTATACTGTTACAAGTGGGCCAATCGGCTATTTTTCTGGGAGGATAACATGAAGCATTTGATAATCGCTGCTACAGCAGGACTTCTGATTGCCGGGACTGCGTCCGCTGACTCTCACCGGCGCCCGGCGCCCGAAGGTGCCAGCGCGTACATTGTTTCGCCGGCGGATGGATCAACGGTGTCAAATCCGGTTACTATCGTTTTTGGATTGGAGGGTATGGGCGTCGCCCCGGCCGGAACAGACGCGGACAACACCGGTCACCATCATCTTCTGATCGACGCCGACCCAAGTACGCTGGACATGGATTCCGGACTGCCCGCAACCGACCAGATCGTCCATTTCGGGGGGGGCCAGACACAGGTGACCAAAGAACTGCCTGCAGGCACGCATACGCTGCAACTGTTGCTTGGCGATTGGAGCCACGTTCCACACAACCCGCCTGTGATGAGCGAGGTTATTACAATCACGGTGAACTAAACCGGATTCGCCACAGCAGCCTACAGCTCAGAGGATGAAGCGGAGTAGTCCGCTTCATCCTGCACGCGACCAGTTGGCGTTGGGCTTGAGTTCGCATCCGCAGCAAACGGCGGCAATGCGGGCTGCAACTGCAGCATCTCGCCCCGTCGGTCAACGGCAGCAAAGAGCCGGGAGCGCAGCGCGGGTCCGGCTCACCTGGGCGAGGAGCCTGCCGTGCTGTCGCATGACCGGTTCGAGCCCGGAGTTACCGATGCTGCAAGATGCATGAAGGGCTGCTTGCCTAAATTGGTTGTACGGAACGGTCTGGCGCCGTTCCGTGACGATGGTTAAAATCCTTCGATTACGATCTTCCCCTTGGCTTGACCCGTTTCGACCAGCCTGTGCGCTTCACGCATGTTGGCGGCATTGATCGGGGACAGAACCTCGGAGAGGGTTGTCTTGATGCTTCCCGCATCAATTTGACCGGCCACGTAGGATAGAAGGTGATGCTGCTCGATCATGTCCGGTGTATGGTGCATTGAGCGGGCAAACATGAACTCCCAATGAAAGCTCGCGGCCTTGGTCTTCATTCCACCCATTGGCATGGGCAGATCGGTGTCGTCGATACTGACAATGCCGCCTTGCGGGCGGATCAATTCAACCGCCGTGTTCCAGTGCCGCATGTCGTTGAATATCGCGATATGATCGACGTGCTTGATGCCAATTGCTTGCACCTGCGCAACCATATCTTTGCGGTGGTTGACGACGTGATCCGCGCCAAGCGATTTCACCCAATCCGAAGTTTCGGAACGGGATGCGGTGGCGATCACTGTTAACCCGGCCTGTTTGGCAAGCTGGATACCAATGGAGCCGACACCACCACCCGCACCTATGATAAGTAGTGATTGTCCGGCATCCGCCCCGTCGCGGTCTATGCCCAGACGATCAAAGAACGCCTCGTAAGCTGTGATTGTCGTCAGAGGGAGCGCGGCGGCTTCGGCATGCGACAGGGACGCAGGCTTACGGCCGACGATCCGCTCATCGACAAGATGAAACTCCGCATTGGTGCCCGAGCGGGTGATGTCGCCCGCATAATACACCTCATCTCCCGGCTTGAAGAGAGTCACATCCGAACCGACGGCTTCGACCACGCCGGACGCATCATAGCCGATGATGCGTGGTGTCTCTTCCACCTTTTCTTTGGGTGCGCGCACCTTTGTGTCCACCGGATTGATGGCAACTGCCTTGATGTTCACCAGAATATCTCGGCCTTCGGGCTGTGGTTTTTCAACGTTGAGATCGAGAAACGCACTCTCGTCCTCAATGGGCAGGTAGTGTGTAAATCCGACAGCTTTCATAGGTCTTCTCCTTGTTTGGTAAATTCGACGGTGACGAAGACAAGTTCCGTCTCGCCGGTGTTGATCAGGTCGTGGACAAAGGCATTGTCGGGTGACAGGTCAGGGAAATGCTGCGTCTGGCCGTTGGTGTAGGTCATATCGACCACGCGACCGTCATCCGAGCGGGATCGCGCCGTGCCATCGGTCAGCACTGTCCAGAAATAGGGGTGGTCGTGACGATGGGGAGGATGGGTTTCGCCCGGCGGCACCCGGAGGTGCCAGATGCGCATTCCGTCTGCTTCAGCGACAAGCGCAGTGCCGATCCGATGATTCGCCCGGCCTTCGGTGATCTCGAGATTTGTGAGCGGGGCGGTCATGCTGAAACCCCATAGGTGGTGTAACCCTGCGCATCGCCGCCGAAGAGCGTGTCGCTATCAAAGGGAGACAGCGGCAGGTTTTCAGCCAAGCGGTCTGGCAAATCTGGGTTGGCGATGAACGGGCGTCCAAAGGCCACAGCATCGACATAGCCGCTGCCGATAACAGCGTCGGCCATGTCCGGCGTGTAACCACCTGCGACGATGATCGACCCTGAATAGGCTTTGCGTAACTCTTTGCGGAACCATTCCGGCGTCTCCGGCGCATCGTCCCAATCGGCTTCGGCCAGGTGGATGTAGGCCAATCCGATCTGGTCCAGCTTTTTTGCCAGGGTCAGGATGGTCTGCGGCGCATCTGGATCATCCATCCCGCGCTGCGTGATAAAGGGAGAGAAACGAATGCCCGTCCGGTCTGCACCCATCTGCGATGTAACTGCTTCGGCAACAGCCACCGCAAAACGGATGCGGTTTTCCACTGAACCACCATAGGCGTCCGCGCGATGGTTGGATGTGCTGCGCAGGAACTCGTCGATGAGGTATCCATTGGCTGCGTGAATCTCGACACTATCGAAACCGGCGGCCTTGGCGTTGCGGGCCGCGAGGCGGTAGTCCTCGACAACGCGGGCGATCTCATCTGTTTCAAGCGCGCGCGGAACAGGGCATTCAACCATGCCGCCTTCGCCGGTCTCGGGATCCACTATCCAGACGGTCGCATCCGGGGCAATGGCAGATGGTGCAACAGGCTTGCCATCTGCGTGGAACATCGGATGGCTCATTCGTCCGACATGCCAGAGTTGCAATACGATGCGCCCGCCTTTGGCATGAACTGCGTCGGTCACATGTTTCCATCCGGTAATCTGTGCCTCGGAATGGATGCCCGGCGTGAAGGAGTACCCCTTGCCTTCCGGTGTGATTTGCGTGGCTTCCGTGATGATCATGCCAGCGCTGGCGCGTTGTGCGTAGTACTCTGCTATCATGGCGTTCGGCACATCGCCTGGTTGGGTCGACCGTGAGCGGGTCATCGGGGCCATAATCACCCTGTTGGGCAGATTGATCGCGCCGATGGATACGGGGTTGAAGAGTGTCATGTTAGGGTCCTTTCACTCTCAGGCGTTGGTGGGGGCGGGCGCGGGTTTTCGCTCCTGCCAGATGATGAAGACGAGGCCGATTGCAGGCACGATGATCGCAGCGAAGGGGATGTAGGCTGCCCCCAGTGTGCTATCGACAACCGCGCCACCGATGATGCCGCCCAGGGCGTTGGCGATATTGAAGGCCGAGATATTGGCCGTCGCGGCAAGCTCAGGCGCTTCACCGCCATGCTTCATAACGCGCATCTGCATCGGCGGGACGTTGGCGAAAGAGACGACGCCAAAGACGAAGGCCGCAGCAACGAACAGGTAGGGTTGCGAGGCCACCAGACCGACCACGATCAGGGAGGCGATCATTGCGGCAGGCCAGCCGATCAGGGACGCGCTGAGGTTCTTGTCGGCAGTCTTACCACCCAGCGTGTTGCCCAGAACCAGACCCAGCCCGATGATGACCAGAATCCATGTCAGGGACGACCGTTCAAAGCCTGCAACCTGCTCTGCGATTGGCGCGATGTAGCCGTAGAAGGTCATGAAGCCGACCCAGCCAAGCGTTGTGATGACCAAACTGGCCAGCAGTTGCGAATTGCGGAACGCGCCGATTTGCGAGCGGATGGATTTCGGCTCTTCAGCACCTTGCGGCGGGACAGCGACTGCAATAGCTGCGGCAGCAATTGCACCAAGTATGGCGACGACGATGAAGGTCGTGTTCCAGCCGAACATATTGCCGATCCACGCGCCACCGGGAACACCCAGTACATTGGCCAGCGTTAGGCCTGCGAACATCTGGCCGACCGCCTGGCCTTCCATGTCCTTTGCAACCAGCCGCGTCGCAACAACGGCTCCGATGCCGTAGAATGGCCCCTGTGTCAGACCAGCCATGACCCGGCTGATCATCAGTGTCATGTAATCTGTCGCAAAGGCTGTGATCAGGTTCGAGACGACGAAGAGCGCCATCAGACCGATCAGTACAACGCGCTTGCGATAGCGTGCCAGCCAGAGTGTCAGGATCGGCCCACCAATGACGATAGCCATCGCGTAGGCAGTGATGAGGTGGCCCGCCTGACCTTCAGAGACATTCAGGCTTTCGGCCACTTGGGTCAGAATCCCGGCAATGACAAATTCTGCCGTGCCGATGGCGAATGCTGCGAGCGTCAATATCCAGACTTGCAGTGGCATTTTCGATTTGAGGGACATGATTTGGGCCTCCTTCAGTTGATCAATGCGCCACCGTCGATGTCGATGACGGCACCGGTGACGAAGGGGTTGTCGATTGCGAAGAGGTAGCCAGCGGCCAGATCATGGGCACAGCCGACCTTGCCCGCAGGCAGCGATTTCGCTGCGTTATTGAGCATCGCCAATCGCGCCTCGATCGTCATACCGGCATAGGCTTCGGTATCGGTCAGGCCGGGGCTGACGACATTGACGCGGATCGGGGCCAGCTCTTTGGCCAGAATTTTGGCCACGGCCTCAAGGGCCGTATTAATTGCAGTTTTGACGTAGGTGCCGGGCACCGTGCGCCGGGCGAGGAACCCGGAGGTCAGCGTGATTGTTCCGCCGGGTTTGATGTGGCGCGCCGCTGCTTTGGCAACCGCGACCGCACCCCAGAACTTTGTGTCAAAGGCTTGCTTCGCAGTATCAAACGACACGTCGGTGACCGCACCGCCCGGTGCTGATGACCCTGCGGTGAAAACGACATGATCGACCGGACCTTGCGCATCGAAGTAATCTGCAATCGCAGCTTCATCTTTCACATCAAGGCCAGTGGACCGGCTTGCCACTTCAATAGTTCCGTCGCGGTTTGCAAGCGCAGTTGCAACGGCTTTGCCGATCCCGGATGTACCCCCGATCACAATGGTTTTGGTTTCCTTGGTAAAAGTCATTGGAGTGTCTCCTCTCGCTGAGGCATCGGGTCATGGAAAACAGCTTCGATGAGCGGACCGGAAGGTGTGCGGAAAAACAGTCTCCGCTCATCCAGCTCTTCCAGGTCCATCGTTGAATAGCGGATATCCAGAGCTTCGAGCTTGGCGCGAAAGCCTTTGTAGTCATCAAGGTGGATGCCCACATGATCGTAGGCTTCGGCGGCGGTATCCGTGCCGTAGCCTCGCGCGCCGATCAGATGGATGATTGGCTTGTCACCAGCATAGAGCCAGTGACCCGGAATACGGTGGATCGCCTCGGGCCTTGCGCGCTCTTGCAACTCATCAAAGACCTTAAGCAAGAATGCCCGTGTCCCAGGCAAATCGCGTGTACGGATGGTGATGTGGTCGAGATGCATGGTGATCTCCTTTCGTTGACCTCAACTACCGCCTATCCTTGGGGCAAATAATTGCCTAAATTCCCAATTGATAATTCGGAATGATCGAATAATGAGGCATCCATGCTGATTGAAAATCTCAAGCTGTTCCTGCTGATAGTGGAAAAAGGCGGGCTTGCGGCTGCGGGTCGTGAGGTTGGATTGTCGCCCGCAACGGTCACAGAGCGGCTCGCTGCACTCGAAGCTCATTACGGAGCGCGCCTGCTGACAAGAACGACACGCTCGATCAGTTTGACAGACGAGGGCCGCGAGCTGGTCACAGGCGCGCGGCGCATATTGGCAGAGACGGAGGAAACAGAGGCAAGGATCAGGCTGGGTGTCGAAAAGATCTCGGGAACGATCCACATAAGTGCCCCCAGCGATCTGGGACGCAATCAGATCGCGCCGTTGCTGGACAGGTTCATCGAAGAGAACCCTGAAATCGCGATAGACCTGACACTCAGCGATGGTTATGTCGATTTGGCGGGGCTCGGTATCGATCTTGCGCTGCGCTTTGGCGAATTGTCCGACAGCACGATGAAGTCGCGCAAGCTCGGGACAAACCGTCGGATCGTCTGCGCAGCACCCGACTATCTGAAGCGCAACGGAACACCCATGCATCCCGATGATCTGGGTCACCACAACTGCCTGATCATGCGCTTTGGAGCCAATACTGATCAGGACTGGTCTTTTGCAATCGACGGGCAGATGAAAACGCAGCGGGTCTTTGGGAACCGTATTGCCAATGATGGGGGGCTCATTCGGTGGTGGTGTTTGTCTGGTGACGGAATTGCACGTAAATCCGAATGGGACATCCGTGCCGATCTGGCAACTGGTGATCTTGTCGAGGTTCTGGAGGCGTTTGCATCAGAACCGAGCGCGCTTAACATGGTTTATCCAGCAGGAGCGGTCCAGCCACGGCGCGTAAGAGCGCTGATGGAGTTTTTAGTGGCACGGTTGGAATAGCGTAGTGGCGAAACCGGACACTCACGCCTAGCGACTCAACGGTAGTTTTCGTCCGCGGTGCGGACCTTGTCGTGCCAGATAATGCTGCATGATGCCGCCGATGGCCGGTTCGGGGTAGCCGCCGGGAAAATGATAACCCATGGGACAAGCCGTGAAGCACAAAATTCAATATCCCGGCGCAACTCCTTACCAGGACCGGCATGGCAAGAAACCGATTGCTCAACTTGAACGCCGCCACGTCCAGGCGATGCTTGCGGAAAAAGCGGAAACCCCTGCCGCAGCGAATAACCTTCGCAAGCGACTGATCCAGCTATTGGATCACGCTATCAGTTTGGATTGGCGTGGGGACAATCCCGTTCGGGCGACTAAGCCCTATCGTAACACCGGGACTGGTTTCCATTCTTGGGAAGAAAAAGAGATCGCGCAGTTTTTGCGATCCACAAACCCGGCACATTGGCCCACCGAGCAGTTACCTTGATGCTCTACACTGGTGCGGCCCGCGTGGATGCCGTGCAACTTGGTCCTGAAAACTTGCGGGGTGACCGAATTGAATATCGCCGCCAGAAAACATCCCGTTCGGGTGGTATCAAGGTAAACATCCCCCTTCACGCCGATCTGGCAGAAGTCTTGGATGCATTGCCGGAGGCCGGGTCCTTTCTGGCAACAAGCAATGGCAAAACACGCTCTGCGGCTGGATTGGGCAATGCGATGCGGGACTGGTGCAATGAAGCAGGCCTGCCCAAATGCAGCTCACATGGCTTGCGTAAAGCCTGTGCCCGCAGATTGGCAGAGGCCCAAGCCACCACGCATGAAATCGCATCTGTAACCGGCTACAAAACACTGGCTTTGGTGCAGCTCTATACCGAAGCAGCCGGTTGCGAAGAATTGGCAAATTTTGCAATGGAAAAGCTGATTGCCCGCCCAAACGGAAATAAAAACGTGACGAACCGAGCAGGAAAGTTCGCCAAGAGCGCTGATAAGTATGTGAAAGGACAGGAATAATGGAAGAAAATGGCGAGCCGTGGAGGACTCGAACCCCCGACCTGAGAATTAGAAGTTCCCTGCTCTAATCCAGCTGAGCTAACGGCCCGCACTTCTCTTGGCTGTATCAGTCAATTCCCCTGCCTTGTCAACTTGGTAGAGAAGCGGCATGCCGACCTGGAAAAGAACTTACTTTCAGACGCTTTCCTGCAGCAGCGGTGGCATGGCTCTGCTCTGGGAGCCATTGTATCAGACCTATCAGATTGAGTTTTGCCTTCAGACTGCTGCATAGCCTTCAACCAATGGGGACTGCTCAGGGCGGCCACTAATTTGGCCGCATTGTCGCGACCAGTTCCGCGACCTTTAGGCCAAATTTGCGCATTTCTGACTTGTTCATGATCGCGCCATCTGCCGTAAGATACATCCAGTCTGTGGCCTGCAAGATGTGCCCGCCTGACTCTGCGGGAAGAGTGATCTCATAGCTCAAGCGAAGGGTCGATCCGGACACAACGCCCTGCGCTTCTCCCACCAGGTCATCAGCCGTGCCCGTAAAGGTATTGTCTGGGCCGAGGGTCAGATACCACTTCCGGTTTTGAGTTGTGCCATTTGAATATCTGAATTCCTCGGTCAATGTGCCGGTGTTGCCGTCCCAGCTGCCAACCATCCTGGCAACAAAGCTGTTGGTCATTTTTCCAGTTGGTCCAAAGATCAGCCCTTCCGAAAGTATCTCGCCAGACAGATGCGTCGTGATATCAAATTGCGGCCCGGTTTCAGCGTAATCCCGGGGGGATTGAAACCGGAAACTAAACAGGTAGGTTTTGGCAATCATGGCCACAAGAAGGATCACAAGACAGGCGACAAGCAGTTTCATACCGAAGGGCTTTCACGGGGCAGGCTGAGCGCGTAGCAAACGCTGCGGTTTTCACAAGACAAGGAAGGATGGTGGCCTAAGCGGCGCCAAACAAAAGCAGATGCCAGGTACGAGGCTAGGCATGGGTCAGTTCGACCTGCACGACATTTGTGTGCCCAATCGCAAAGGATGCCGCGCAGATTTCAAGGTAGTACTGCCAGTTGCGGAAAAATCCTTCGTCGTGCCCCTGTTCTTTGATTTTGCGTTTCTGCGCGACCAGACGCTGGGCCCAGATCCGGCAGGTTTTGCCGTAGTCCTGACCAAAGGCAAAACTGTTTTTCACCTGCAGGCCAGCCGCCTTGGCCTGGGCTGCGATAATCTGGTCTGACAGCAGCATGCCGCCAGGGAAAACATACTGGCGAATGTAGTCGGAGGAGGTGCGGTAAGTCTCAAAAAACGAATCCGGGACAGTTATGGCCTGCAACATGACGCGGCCACCTGCCGACAGGTTTTGTTTCAGAGCCGCAAAATAGCTGGGCCAGTATTTTTCACCTACAGCTTCGATCATCTCGATAGAGACGATATTGTCGAATTTCCCCTGCACATCGCGGTAGTCCCGCAGCTGAATGTCCGCGCGGCCATCAAGACGGCAATTGGCATAGCTGTGCTGATTGCGTGAAATGGTGACACCTGTCACCGCGCGCCCTTCGGCGCTGGCCTGTTCGGCAAACCCGCCCCAACCACAGCCGATTTCCAGCACCCGCTCACCGTCGTTGAGATGGGACAAAACCCGTTCGTTTTTGCGCGATTGTGCCTGGGAAAGATCATCGCCAGTTGTGCCAAAAATACCTGAGGAATAGGTCATGCCTTCGTCGAGCCACAGTTGGTAGAACTCGTTACCAACATCGTAGTGGGCACGGATATTCTTGCGTGAGCCCCGTTTGGAATTGGCGCGTAACACGCGATCAACAAATTGGAACTTTACGCGGTTAAAGAGGCTGGCCTGTTCATAACTGCCCAGGTGTTCGCGGTTCAGCATGGCAAGCGAGGTCAGACCCTCAATTGAGGGCGTGTCCCAAAGCCCCTGAACATAGGCCTCGCCCAATCCGACCTGTCCATGGGCCGCCATTGCCGAAACCGCTGCCCAATCGCGGATATGCATTTCGGCCTCTGGTCCGTGATCACCAAACTGATAGCGTTCTCCATCAGGTGTGCGCAGTGTCAGCCGCCCTTCACGCAGTTGCGCGCAGGTTTCCAGGAATTGCGATTTCATCGTTTTGTGGGTCAATGTCATGCTGAGTTCCTTTGTTAAGCAGTGGAGCGGGCGAATTCATCATACGAACGATGCGCATGGCGCTGGCGATGCCATCTTCGTGAAAGCCGTGGCGGTTGTATGCGCCAACGAACCAGCTGTTGTTCTGGCCCTGCAGGGTGCGCAGGTCGCGTTGCGCCTGCAGGGCAGCCTGGTCAAAGACAGGATGCGCAAACGCAACTTTATCGTAAATCTTTTCCGCAGCAATGGGACGGGTTGGATTCAAGGTCACAAACAGCGGATCGCTTTCGGGAATATTTTGCAAGCGGTTCATCCAGTAGGTCACACCAACACCCCCATCTTGGCTGCGATAAGCCCAGCTGGACCAGCAGCTGCGCCGTTTGGGCATTTGCCCATGGTCACAATGTAGAACAGCGGTATTAGATTGGTAGCGGATCGCGCCCAGGGCGGCTCTTTCAGCAGCTGTGGCAGTCTGACCAAGGATATTCAGGGCCTGATCCGAATGGCAGGCAAAGACCACCTCATCAAAGCGCTGGCTGTCCTGGCCGGGTGTCTTTAGGGTTACGCCACGTGCATCCCGCGTGACCTGCTCGGCTGGTGTCTTCACGTGAATTGTGCAGCCGCGTGCCAACAGGGCCGCCTCAAGTCGGCGCACATATTCGATGCTGCCGCCTTTGACCGTCCACCACTGGTGTTGACCGGCCCCGGCCAACAGGGCGTGGTTGCGGAAAAATTCGACCAGGGATTTTGCCGGAAAGGCATCCACATCGGTCACCGGAGTGGACCAGATCGCGCCACACATGGGCATGAGGTAGTGATCCCGGAACCAGCGCCCCAGCCCTAGTTCATCGACCAGCTCACCGATGGTTTTGCTGTCATCGGTCGCTGCCGCTTCGGCCTCTTTGCCAAACCGCAGGATATCCAAAACCATCTTGTAAAACTGTGGCCGGATCAGGTTTTGTTTTTGTGCCGTGATCGCTGCAAAGCTGTTGAGCCCATATTCGATGCTGCCATCGTCAATACTGGCGCAAAAGCTCATTTCGCTTTTGATCACCGGCACGTCGAGCTCGCGAAAGAGACGGGTCAGATAGGGGTATGTGGCGTAGTTGAAGACGATAAACCCCGTATCGACCGGTTGATCGCCATTTTTTCCGGCCAGAACCGTGCGCGCATGCCCTCCCAAACGCGGCGCCGCCTCATATAGGGTCACGTCATGCCTTGCAGACAGGTAGTAGGCTGCAGACAGTCCGGAAATGCCACCTCCGATGATCGCGATCTTGCGGCGCGGGCCTTGGGTTTGATCCAGCATGCGGTCCTCATGTGTGGTTAGGATGTGCAAGCAGTACGCGGGGGCCGTACAAGCGGATCACTATTGATGACGGAAATTGGCGGTGGAGTGATCCAGAGCCAGGTCTTTTCCGTAATGGGTCTATGATTGAACTTGTCTCCGCCCAAACCTATCACTGCCGCCGGGGCAGCGTGACCAACGCCTTTCGCTATGGGGTCGACTACGTGTTGACGGACATGACACAGGCTGTTGCGCCACTGTTGTCGCGCAACAGCTTCAATTTGTTCTCGCTACACGACCATCATCATGGTGGACCACGTGGACAGGGGCAGGGGGTGGGCTGGTTTCGCAACGAACTGCATCAGCGCGGCTTCCCGGTTGAACAGGCGCAACTCCTGCTTTTGACCCAGCCGAGCTTTTTGTGGTTTCATTTCAACCCTGTGAGCTTTTGGATTGCGCTAGTCGATGGCACGCCGCGCGCCTTCATTGCGGAGGTGAACAACACCTTTGGCCATCGCCATTGCTATTTTTGCGCCCATTCCGATTTTCGCGCCATCGCGCGATCAGACCAGATTGAGGCAGAAAAACTGATGCATGTGTCGCCGTTTCAGCAGGTCGCTGGCCGGTATCTCTTTACCTTTGATATGACGGATCGCGCCTTCAACATCCGCATTTCATATGAACATGGGGATCAGGGTGTTCTGGCTACCTTGAATGGATTGAGGACCCCGGCAACACCTGGGGCCTTGGCCAGGGTGGCCATCCGTCGTCCGTTGGGGGCGGTGCGCGTTGTGGCACTGATTTATTGGCAGGCCTTGAAGCTCTGGCTCAAGGGCGCACCGTTTTTGCGCAAACCCAAACCACCCAAGCCGCTGGTTTCCGACGGTAAGACGTCGCGTTTCGGATCATGAGTCCGCTGGAGGGGAAGAGGTATTGGGTGATTGGCGCAAGCGAAGGGCTGGGCCGGGAGATTGCCAAAGGTCTGGTTGATGCCGGGGCGCATGTGGTTCTTTCCGCCAGATCAGGCCGAGGGTTGCAACAGCTCGCTTGGACTCTTGGAGCCGCAAGGCCGCTGGTGATGGACGTGACCGATGCGGTCTCAGTTGCGGATGCGGTGAAAAACCTCGGCCCGATTGACGGTATAGTCTACAACGCGGGCACCTATGCCCCCCTGCGCAGCCAGGCGTGGAATAGCCAAGCAGCCCTGGACATGCTGGATGTGAATTTTTCCGGAGCGGTGCGGGTTCTGGGTCATATCCTGCCTGAATTTGTCGCAAAGGAGAGCGGCGATATCACATTGATTGGATCGCTGGCCGGGTACCAGGGATTGCCCGCAGCAGTTGGTTATGGCGCAAGCAAAGCAGCGCTGATCAGCCTGGCAGAGACCATGCGCCACGATTTGAGAGGCAGCGGTGTGACTGTTCGGATCGTCAATCCCGGCTTTATAAAAACCCGTCTGACTGACAAGAACGATTTTACAATGCCGCAGCTGATGCCAGCAGAGGTGGCTGCGCAACATGTGCTTCGGGCGATGCAACAGCGGCGGTTTCGCACTGATTTTCCACGGCCCTTTTGCTGGGCAATCAAGGCTTTGACACTGCTGCCCGATTGGCTGGTCTATCGCGGTAAATAGGTCGGCCCCACCATTGTGCGCACTCAATGCAGTGTCTTGATGTGGAAACATGTCAGTTGCGGGCACTTGCGGCGACGGTGCGGGCGGAGCTTATATGCGGAAAAAGGGTTGCAGCAGTCGCGGCATAAAGGCGTTGAACCGCAGTGGTGCATCCGTTGCTGCCAGGCAAATACAGGCATCCCCTGCATCCGCTATTGGGGTGTGTTCCAGGTCTTCATCAGCGATTTCAACATCACCAGCGCCATAGCGTCCGGTTTCATCACTAAAGCTCCCTTGCAGAACCAGTGTCAGCTCCAGCCCGTTGTGGCTATGGTCGGGAACCGCTTGCCCTGCCGGGATGTACAATAACCGGACCGACCCCGTTTTTGTTGCAGACAGGATGCTTTGCCTGACCCCCATGCCGAGCGTTTTCCAGCGCGGTGATCGGCCTTTCAAGGCCGCCATGACCGGACCCGGATAGATATCCCGCGCGTCGTATATCGGTTCTGGTCGCACGGGATCATCAAGCCGCGCCATAACATTGGACTTCAAGCCGTCAGTCACCGCAACATTGTCACCGCGCTCCAGCAATGCCCCGCCCAGCGTTTGATGTGCACCATGCGCCGCGCGGCAGTCCGCACAAAGCGAAATATGGGTTGCGACAACCATTGCAAAAGGGTGAGGCAGAGTGCCAGAGACATAGGCTGCCATCATGGGATCTGGAATATGGTGTGTGATTGCAGACATCTAGCGCAACCCCTTCAGTTCTTTGCGCAAACGGTTAAGGCCCAGGCGAATACGTGATTTTACAGTGCCCAGTGGCAGTCCGGTTTGAATGCTGATTTCCTGATGCGTGAGATCCCCCATATAGGCTTTCTCGATCATCTCTTTTTGATCAGGCTGCAGCAGGCCCAAGGCGCTTTTGAGCTGTTCGGCCTCTTGGCCCAAAGCCAGGATTTGGCTGGCATCCGGTTCTGACCCGGGGTCCTGCGCCAACTCATCAGGCACAGGCCGGTTTTCCTTGCGGATTATATCTATCTGCCGATTTCGCGCGATTTGATAAATCCAGGCCGAGGCCTGGGCGCGGTGGGGATCGAACATCGCCGCCTTGCGCCAAACTGTCAGCATCACATCCTGAACAATTTCTTCTGCTTGGGCTGCGCTGGTACCACTACGCATGATAAATCCCTTGAGCCGAGGCGCAAAGTAGTCGAACAGCCCGCCAAAGGCATCGCGGTCCCGGTGATCCCGCACCGCGACAAGCCAGACCGTCAGTTGAGACATTGGCTGCTCTTGTCGCGGCACGGCTCTTCCTGTTCTGAGCGACCCCTTTTTTGCGGGGCCAGCAGAGTGATGTTCTAATACTAACTCGACCATAGCAAGACTACGGGTCGGTGCAAATTTTGGATCACCCAATGAGGAAAAAACTTCAGGGGCGGCATGCGTGGGGGGGCTTTGGCCAAAGAGGCAGAGATTCCAAGCGCTCGCCCCGCTGAGCAACGATCCGCGTTTACCTATGCCACCTGCGACGGTATCCAACACAAGTCGCGAAACGCTTTGCGGGGCCTCTGCGTATGTCTGTTGCACCGCCACAGGCCCCGGATTGCCTGCCGAATTCGCGGTTAGGTTTTGACAGGAAGGGAAATCCGCATAAAGGCGCTCATCGGGTCTGCGCTATACCCTTCAATCGGCGGGCAATAGGCGTAGCCCAGGCGTTCATATAGGGCACGGGCGGCGTCATATTCCGGGCATAGCGACGATCCTGTCTCAAGCACCAGCGCAGAAAACCCTGCCTCTGCAGCCTGGCTTGCCAGATGATCCATCAGCCGTTGTGCCAAACCGCGGCCCCGTGCGGCTTTGCTGACAAAAACAGATTTCACCTCTGCCGTACCATCCCGCAGCGCTTTGAAAGCACCACAGCCCAGGGCTGTTTCATCCTCAAAGGCTGCAAAGAACTGTACCGCCGGGTGGCTTAGCTCTGCGACACCTAAGGTATGGTCGCTTTCTGCAGAGGTTGCAGCTGCGCCATGGCTTTGACTGCCCTCAATCAAAGAGCGCAGCGAAGGAAGCGTTGGGTCTGTTTTACGGATTTCCATCCGATCGGGGGTCCGTCAGTGGGTCCAGGGAACGCGCCGGTTGGTGGCGAAGTTTTCACCATAGCCCCCGTTGCGGATATTGGCCTTGCGCGCCTTTGGCTCGATCACTTCGGCGTCAATGCCGTGGTCCTGAGCATATTCCAGCGCGGCCTCTTTGCTGTCAAACCGCAGGCGGACCTGGCTTTGCGTATCAGAGGAAGAGGTCCAGCCCATCAGAGGATCGACTTCGCGTGCACTTGCCTGGGCGTAGTCCAATACCCATTTGCGGGTCTTGGCCATTCCGGATGTCATGGCGTTTCGGGCTGGCCGGTAAATCCGCGCTCGCATATGGGCTCTCCTGGTGACTCGACGTGGCGCATTTATGCGCCCAATTGACCTTTGCCACAAGGTGACAAATCCCGTGCATTCAACAGGTTTTGCACCGCAGCAACAGGCCCGCGCCCGAAATTGCAACAAATGCCCCTTGAACAAGAACAAAAACAGATCAAAATCAGCGCGACTCACAGGAGAGCCGGATGCCCTACGCCCATTCAGACAAATCCGAAGCCAGAATGCCAGATCAGCAGTCTGTGCATATGGTGGAACGGGATGCCGTCCAGCGCCCCAAGCTGGAAGGGGGCAAGGCCTTTGTCATGCAGACTGAGTTCTCGCCAGCCGGGGACCAGCCCACCGCAATTGCGGAGCTTAGCGCCGGGGTAAAGGAGGGCGAGCGCAATCAGGTGCTGCTGGGGGCCACCGGCACCGGCAAAACCTTTACCATGGCCAAGGTCATCGAAGAGACCCAGCGCCCGGCGATCATTCTGGCCCCGAACAAGACCCTGGCGGCGCAGCTCTATGGCGAATTCAAAGGCTTCTTTCCCGACAACGCGGTGGAATACTTTGTCTCCTTCTACGACTACTACCAGCCCGAGGCCTATGTGGCGCGCTCGGATACCTTCATCGAGAAAGAAAGCCAGATCAACGAACAGATCGACCGGATGCGCCATTCGGCCACCCGTGCCCTCTTGGAACGTGACGATGTCATCATCATCGCCTCGGTCAGCTGTATCTACGGGATCGGCTCGGTTGAGACCTATTCGGCGATGACCCAGGATCTGAAGGTCGGTGAGGAATACGACCAGCGCCAGGTGATGGCGGATCTGGTGGCGCAGCAGTACAAACGCAACGATCAGGCCTTCCAGCGCGGGTCATTCCGGGTGCGGGGCGACACGCTGGAGATCTTTCCCGCCCACCTGGAGGATCGCGCCTGGAAACTGTCCTTCTTTGGCGAGGAGCTGGAGGCAATCACCGAGTTTGACCCGCTAACAGGTGAGCGGACCGGGGCCTTTGAACAGATCCGCGTCTATGCGAACTCTCACTATGTGACGCCAAAACCAACACTTAATCAGGCGGTTATTTCGATCAAGGAAGAGCTGAAGCGGCGGCTGGATCAATTCAACGGTGAGGGCAAACTGCTGGAGGCACAGCGCCTGGAACAGCGCTGCAACTTTGATATCGAGATGCTGGAGGCCACCGGCCATTGCAACGGTATCGAAAACTACTCGCGCTATCTGACCGGCCGTGGCCCGGGTGAGCCACCGCCAACCCTGTTTGAGTTCATCCCCGACAATGCCATTGTCTTTGCCGATGAAAGCCATGTCTCGGTGCCGCAGATTGGCGGCATGTACAAAGGCGACTTTCGGCGTAAATCCACCCTGGCGGAACATGGCTTTCGGCTGCCCTCCTGCATGGACAACCGGCCGCTCAAGTTTGAGGAATGGGACGCGATGCGGCCGCAATCGGTCTTTGTCTCGGCAACGCCTGCGTCCTGGGAAATGGAGCAGGCGGGCGGTGTCTTCACCGAGCAGGTGATCCGCCCCACCGGCCTGCTGGAGCCAGAGATCGAGATCCGCCCGGTCAAGATGCAGGTGGATGACCTGCTGGATGAAGTCCGCAAGGTGACTGAGAACGGCATGCGCACGCTGGTCACCACGCTGACCAAACGCATGGCCGAGGATCTGACCGAATATCTGCACGAACAGGGCATCAAGGTGCGCTATATGCATTCGGATATCGACACGCTGGAGCGGATCGAAATCCTGCGCGACTTGCGTCTTGGCGCGTTTGACGTGCTGATTGGCATCAACCTGCTACGCGAGGGGCTGGATATTCCCGAATGCGGTCTTGTGGCTATTCTGGACGCCGATAAAGAAGGCTTCCTGCGCTCCGAGACCTCACTGGTGCAGACCATTGGCCGCGCCGCGCGCAACGCCGAAGGTCGCGTTATCATGTATGCCGATAGGATCACCGGCTCGATGGAGCGCGCCCTGAGCGAGACCAATCGGCGCCGTGAAAAGCAGGTCGCCTATAATCTGGAACACGGCATCACACCGGCCACCGTGAAAAAGAACGTCGAGGATGTTCTGGCGGGGCTGTATCAGGGCGATGTCGACATGAACCGCGTCACCGCCAGCATCGACAAGCCGATGCATGGCGCCAACCTTGAAGCCCATCTGGCAGGGCTGCGCGACGAGATGCGCAAGGCTGCCGAAAATCTGGAATTCGAAGAAGCCGCCCGCCTGCGCGACGAGGTGAAGCGGCTGGAGGCGGTGGATCTGGTCGTGTCGGACGATCCAATGGCGCGGCAGTATGCGGTGGAGAAGGCTTCTGAGGCGGCAGTGAAAACACGCGGTCGCTCCAGCGCGGGCAAGGCGGGCACGCGGGCCTATCGGGGCAAGTCGCAAAAGAAGTTCTCCTGACGGTATTTTGCAGGGTATTATTGCGGGGTGGTTTTCCGGTGGGAAGGTCAGGCGCTGCCTGTACTGTGGGCCCCTGTACTGTGGGCCCCTGTACTGTGGATCCCGTATTGTAGGCCCCGTATTGTAGGCCTGGGAGCGACAAAGCCCGAAAGGAAAAAGCAAGGTGAAGGGACGCGCATGACCGTTGCGGTAATCCTCGGGGCTGCTGTGCAAAGTGATGGCACCCCCTCTCCAACTCTGCGGCGACGGGCGTTGCATGCCGTCGAGATGTTCCGGCAGGGACGGGTCACCCATGTAATTTGCTGTGGCGGACTGGGGCGGTTCCCGCCGCGCGAGGCAGAAGTCATGCGGCGGATTTGTCGTGAAGAAGGGGTGCCTGATGCTGCAATCCTGCTGGAAGATCAGTCTCATACCACCTTGGAAAACCTGGGCAATATTCGCCCTATACTGGCTGATCTGGACCAGCCGGAGATCTTGATTGTGACCGATGGCTATCACAAATGGCGGGCGCTGCTGACGGCGCGCCATTTTGGCTTTGGGGCGCAGGTCGCTTGCCCTGCAATGTCGGGGACTGCAGGGCGCAGAGTGGTGAAATCCTGGCTGCGAGAAATTCCGGCGCTGATCTACTATCTGTGGCGCCTGCGCGGTTCAGACCGGGGACAGCCTAGCGGGTAACGGTGACGCGCACGTAGTCGTGTTTGCCGCCGTCATAGACCTGGACCCGCACCATGACACCGCCGCGAACGATGTCCCGCCCGGCTGAAGCAGAGATAGACCCGTGCTGGATCATACGTTCCATCACGGCGCGATTGCTTTTGTCCTTGAAAATCGGATCCCACTCATCGCCGGGCTGCGAAATGCCAAAGCGGTGATAGTTGGCCCGGTCCTGGCGCAGGATCTGCCAGGGCTCGCTCAGCCGCGCACCTTTGGAATTATGCAGGTCATCGCGCCCGATAAAGGCCACATAATCGGCCAACAGGTCATCGGCCATCGCCAGGGGAGCGGAAAGAGCCAGCGCCGCAACGGCTCCAAGTAGCGTTTGTGCAAGTTTCATCCCAAAATCCTCCAGTCAAATATGGCGCATATGTTTGAGGAAACCACCGCCCAGAACAAGCGAAACTTGATGCCAAAGGCTGCGACACGCTGGCCCTTTTTTTGGCAGATCAGATGTCGGGACAGGGCTGCGCCCCCAGTCCTACCAGAGAGCCCCTGCCAGACGGCCCCCGCCAGACGGCCCCTGTCAGGCCGCCTTTGTCAGGCCCCCCGCGTCAATCCGCCATCCAGGCGCAGATTCTGAGCCGTCATAAAGCTGCCCTGCTCGGAGGCCAGCCAGAAAATCAACGAGCGGATCTCTTCGGTGCGGCCATAGCGGCCCATCGGCATGGGTGACCGGCGCTTTTTGGTCTCGGGCAGGCAGTCGACAAAGCCGGGCAGGATGTCGTTCATACGCAGGTTTTGGGCGCCACTTGGGGCCGAGATGCAGGGGGGCGGGATCAGGCCTGACGCATTTCGGCCAGTTGCTTTAGAATATGGGTGAAGTTCTCGATACCCTGGGCGCCGCTGACCAGATGTTTCTGATCAAAAATCACTGCAGGCACGCCGTTAATGTCCTGGCTACGCCAGAAATTCTGCACCTCCCGCACAGGGGCTGCAAAACGCTGATCCTGCAGCACGGCCAGGGCTTGGTCCCGGTCCAACCCGATCTCTGCGGCAATATCGGCCAGCACAGAGACGTCCGACAGATCGCGCTGGTGGGTGAAATGGGCGGAGAACAGCGCCTGTTTCAAATCATGCTTGCGGTTTTGGGTCTCGGCCCAGTGCAGCAGTTGGTGGGCGTTAAAGGTATTGTGCATCCGCATCTCGGGAACAAACTGGAAGTCAAATCCCAGATCATCGCCCAGTTTGGTAATCTGGGCGCGGTTCTGCTCGGATTGCGCGGGGGTGGCGCCGTATTTCTCGGCGAGATGTTCCCGCAGGTTCTGACCCTCGGCGGGCATGTCGGGGTTCAGCTCAAAGGGGTGCCAGTGCAGCTCATAGTCTGTGTCGGTGGCCTGCAGCGCTGAAGCAAGCTGGCGATAGCCAATGATGCACCAGGGGCACATCACGTCTGAAACCACGTCGATACGCAGCGGGGTGGGGCTTTGGGCTGTTGGGTGTGCCGATGCGCTGTCTTGCGTGTTCATGCGGGGATCCTTTTGTGCGGCTGCCGAAGGTCAGCTTTGGGGCGCCTTTGTTGTGAGGCAATGCCCTTGGCATTTTGCGGCGACTGGCGGGCGTTGTTTTGTGCGGCCAAGATATGCCGCGAGGGGGCGAAGTTCCATAGGAGGCGCGCGGGATCACTGCAATTTGAAAGTTGTCGCTGTGTTTTTCCAAATAAAAACCGCGCGGGCCGGGGCCTGCGCGGTTTTGTAGATGGGCTATTGTGATCGGGCTAGAAATCGTCCCAGCCGACAGCCGCTGGCAGCGCTGATGAGGAGGTGTCTTCGGCGAAGAAATCATCCTCGGGTTCGTGGAACTGGCTATGTGCTGCCGGAGCAGGAGCCGGAGAGGCCGACCGCAGGGGAGTGACAGCCCGGTTTTCGCCGGTCTTGAAGACCGCAACCTGTTTGGCCAGCTCACTTGCATCGTTGCGCAGGATCTGGCTGGCAGCGGTGCTTTCTTCGACCATGGCAGCATTGTGCTGGGTCACGTGATCCAGTTGCGAAACGCCGGTGTTGATCTCAAGCAGTGTGGTGGACTGTTCGCTGGCGCCCTGGGCGATCTCGGCCACATGGTTGGAGATGGTGCCAACGCGACTGATGATGCTTTCCAATTCGCTGCCGGCCTTGCCGACCAGATCCACACCTTTGGCAACATGCTGCGAGCTTTCGGAGATCAATTGCTTGATTTCCTGTGCCGCATCAGAAGACCGCTGCGCCAGAGCACGAACCTCGGAGGCAACCACCGCAAACCCACGTCCGGCTTCGCCTGCCCGGGCGGCTTCAACCCCGGCATTCAGCGCCAGAAGATTGGTCTGGAAGGAGATGTCGTCAATCACCGAGATGATCTGCGAAATCTGGTTCGAAGAGGTTTCGATCTCGGACATTGCATTGACCGCATCGGTTACAACCTGACCGCTTTGCTTGGCGCCGCTCTGGGCTTTCTCAACGATGACTTCGACCTGTTTTGCCCCCTCTGCTGCGGATTTCACGCTCACGGTGAGCTGTTCCATCGCGGCGGCGGTTTCTTCCAGAGTGGCCGCTTGGCTTTCGGTCCGTTGCGACAGATCGCTGGAGGATTGGCTGATCTCTTCTGCACTGGCGCGGATCCGGGTGGTGCTTTCCACAACCGCATTCATAATCCCGACCAATGTAGACAACGTGGTGTTATAGTTGGTGCGCAGGCTTTCGTATTCGCCCTCGAATGGCGTATTGATGGCTTTGGTAAGATCACCTTCCGACATGCTTTGCAGGGCCTGGTTCAGCCGCTCTACCACATGTTTCTGAGCTTCCTGAGCTTTCTGGCGTTCTTCTTCAACCGCCTGTGCCGCCGTGAGCTGGGTCTTCAAATTGTCGATGGTGCGGGCGATGGCGCCCATTTCGTCACGTCGGTCCAGCAGCGGAACCGGTTGCGTATAATCGCCATCCGCAATCACATCGATGGTCGCGCCGACAGTTTTCAGCGGTTGCGACAGGATTCTGCGCAGGGCAATAACAGAGAGCAGACACATGATGACAAAGGCGGTGCCTGCAAAGATATGCGTCATTGTCTGACCGGGGGCAGCCTCGGCAAAGGCGCGTTCGGGGGACCAGATCATTGCAATGGACCCAACAAGTACGTCAGCATTGGCCCCAGCCATGGCAGGTGCCGCGATAAAGAAACCGTCCGGGCTGACTTCCAACTGACCGGATTCCGCAGAGGCAATGCCCAAAAGGGTCAGCGTTTCGATATCTGCTTCACTGGCTTCGCCTGCGGAGGCGATGGCTTTGCCCTTGCTGTTTATGGCTGCACCAAACATGGCACGCCCGTCGGAGAGTTCCAGGATGTTGGCGATATCCGCCGAGAGGCGATCAGCGTCGCCAAAGCGAATTGAGCCACCGCTGCGGGCGGCCACTGTTATGGTGACGCCATTGCCAAGGGTATGTACACCCTTTTCGACGGCGGCCTTAAAGGTGGCGTCGGTCCTGACCATTAGAGCGCCAGATACCACCAGAGTGGTCGCGGCAATCAGCAAACAGCACTTCATGAAGACTGACATGCCTTTGAATAGAGGGATCGAGGGTATGCGGGCTTTCATTTTTTTACCTTCATAAATAACATTCGCTAAGCTGTTTGCTGGTGAGACTTTACATTAGGGAGTCAGCGTCGACGCCGACGGTCATCGCACCAATTGCGGCACCAGTTTCCGCATCAACGATGGTCAGGGAAATCTGGGCTTGATATCGGCGGCTGGATTCATCCAATTCAACTTCGCCAAAATGGACGGCATCCGAGCCAACGCTATAGGTCATCTGAAATTTGGCTTCGTCACCCTGCCACATGTCAGATGTAGCGCTGGAGGCGGCGACATTCAGACCCTGTGCATCCATGACAAAGACCTCGGTGATCCGGCCGCCTGAGGCTTCAACCTGAGCACGCAGGAACTCTGCAGCGTCATTGTTCAGCACGTCGTTGATCAAAGCTGATCCATCGGTGCCAACTTCAGCGCGCCATTGGGTGTCCAGGGCGTCGACATCGGCTTGACCCAATCCATTTGTTTCCTGGTTTTGGCTGGATATAGCCTCGACCAGCACCGGGTTTTGAGCCCAGCTGCGGATATTGGTTTCAAGATAGTTGTCCATCGCCACCTGATAGTCAGTAGCAACAGCGGGCAGGGCTATTAGGGCAAAAAAAGATGAAACCATAAGAGTACGCATTGGATGCTCCTCAGCATTGTTCGTCCAGAAAGGGTCGTTAAAGAGTATGGTTTGTGGCTTACCGAGGTCTTAACTGATCAAGGCAGGGCGGGCTGGGCAGGTCTGGAAGGGGCAAGAGGCATGGCCCTCGTGCAGGAATGGTCTTTTATGAAAGCTGCCTTTTCCCAAGATTTAATATGGCGACAAAGTTTTAAGCATTTGATTTTGCGTTGTTTTGTTGCCGCATGGAGCGCGTTTTTTGGCGCTGTTATGCTGTGGCGAGGTGCGGTATTTGCACAAAAATTAGAGACATTTCTTTGTACTTTGCACTGTTCTTGCACCCGAAATTGGGGACTTTGCCAAAAAATACATACATCTTAGGGGGGTGTTTCTTGATTGAGAAACCCTAGAAAGGGCAGAATCGGTTTGAACACCCGCGACCGTTTGAGCCTGTCTTGAACGGTTTTACCAAAATGCGGCTTGTGGCACGGATAAGAAAACCTGTGTGGTCAGGCTATCTGTGTGGCCAGGCCAGGGGGCCGGCCATCCTGCCTGCCCATCCAGTGACCACCCTGCCTGCCCATCCCACCCGACGATCCTACCTGTCCAATCTCTCTGATCAGCGTGCAAGACATCGTACTCTGATTGCGTCTGGTCGGGTCTCGGCCCTATGGTCACAGGATGATAGAACTCAGAGATTTACAGTTGTTGACGGCTCTTGCCCGGCACAAGCATTTTGCCAAGGCGGCCAAAGACTGCGGCATGTCGCAGCCGGCCTTCTCCATGCGCATTCGCAACCTGGAGGAAAAGCTGGGACTTTCGATTGTACGGCGGGGCAATCGGTTCCAGGGGCTGACCAGTGAAGGCGAGATGATCGTGCGCCGGGCGCGCGGGATTTTGGACGACGCCAAGGCGCTGGAGCAAGAGGTGGCAGCCTCGCGGGGGCAAGTGACCGGAACTCTGATGATGGGAGTGGTGCCCACAGCAACCGCTTTTGCGGCCCAAGTGGTGAACCGCTTGCACGAGGTGCATCCACGTGTCTTGGTCCATATTGATGTCACCACCTCCATGGCGATCCAGCAGCGGATCCTGGATGGCACCATCGACGCGGGTGTGACCTATAGCGACAGCGTGCCACCGGGATTGGTCACAATCACCCATCTGTATGAAGAAAGCTATGTGCTGCTGGCCCCGGAGGCCATGGTGGCGCATCTGGGCGATAGCATCAGCTGGCAGGCCGCCGCCGCTCTGCCGCTCAGCCTGCTGGAACCGGGGATGCAGAACCGACGTATTCTTGACCGTATCTTTGCGGGTCTGGCGGTCAAGCCCGAAGTGATGTCCGAATCCAGTGGCTTTATGTCGGCGATCATCATGGCGCGCCAAGGCGCGGTGGCCACCATTTTGCCGCGCGCCCTGGCGGAGGCTTTGGGCGAGATCACCGGCACCCGTGCGCTTGACCTGGTGGAGGCTGGTGACATGGAAACCCAGGCCCGTCCGATCTGTCTTGCCTGTCTGCAGCGCACGCCGGAGCTGACCACAGTTGCCTCTTTGCGCCGCGTTGTTGCCGCCTTTGTGCAATAAGCTTTCGTTATTGCGCATTCCACACATTCAATTTGACGATATGATTTCCTGATGACATCTGCCGAGAAAAGGCACGTGCGAATTTTTGGAGGTCAGCGTGGCACCATTGGACAATAGCAAGGGCGTCTGGAAATCCGGCAAAGGCAAGGGGCGCAAAACCCCCAAGGGCCGCCAGCTGGATGATCAGGCACATAGCGAGGTTCTGGCACTTATCGGTGATCGGCCCCGTGACCGGGACTTGTTGATCGAGTTTTTGCACCTGATTCAGGATGCCTATGGCCATCTCAGCGCTGCGCATATCCGTGCGCTTGCGGAAGAGATGCGCACTGGCCAGGCAGAGATCTACGAGGTGGCCTCGTTCTATGCCCATTTTGATGTGGTCAAGGAAGGCGAGACACCTCCGCCCGCGCTGACCATCCGGGTCTGCGATTCCCTGTCCTGCGAACTGGCCGGCGCCCAGCAGCTGCAAAAGGCACTGGCAGACGGGCTGGATACATCACAGGTACGTGTGCTGCGCGCCCCCTGCATGGGCCGTTGCGACACCGCGCCAGTGCTGGAAATCGGCCATAACCACATCGACCACGCCACCGTCGAAAAGGTGCAGGCCGCAATTGCAGCAGATGATACCCACGCGCATGTCCCCGCATATGAAACCTTTGCAGCCTACGAGGCCGAAGGCGGCTATGCGGTGCTGAAAGACCTGCGTGCCAACGGGGATTGGGAAGCGGTTCAGGCCAAGATCAAAGAGGCCGGCCTGCGTGGCCTTGGCGGCGCGGGGTTCCCCTCGGGCACCAAATGGGGCTTTGTGCGCGCCAATGCAGGCCCCCGCTATCTGGCGGTCAACGGTGACGAGGGCGAGCCGGGCACCTTCAAGGACCGCTACTATCTGGAGCGCACCCCACATGTCTTCCTTGAAGGCATGCTGATGGCGGCCTGGGCGGTCGAGGCGGAAAAAGCCTTTATCTACATGCGCGACGAATATCCGGCGGTGCTGGCGATCCTGGCAACCGAGATCAAGGCGCTGGAACAGGCAGGCCTTGTCGAGCCCGGCTACATTGATCTGCGCCGTGGTGCGGGGGCCTATATCTGCGGCGAAGAGAGCGCCATGATCGAGTCCATTGAGGGCAAACGCGGCGAGCCACGTCATCGCCCGCCCTTTGTGGCGCAGGTGGGTATCTTTGGCCGGCCAACGCTCGTGCATAACGTCGAGACCCTGTACTGGGTCTGCAAGATCAACCGCGAAGGCCCCGAGTGCCTGAATTCGGTTGAAAAGAACGGCCGCAAGGGACTGCGCAGCTATTCGGTATCCGGTCGGGTCAAGAACCCGGGCGTACATCTGCTGCCAGCGGGCTCCACGATCACGGATATCATTGCGGCCTGTGGCGGCGTGCTCGACGGACACGCCTTTAAGGCCTATCAGCCAGGTGGCCCCTCTTCGGGTCTGTTGCCTGCTTCCATGCATGATGTGCCCTTGGATTTTGATACCCTGCAGCCCCATGGCACCTTCATTGGCTCCGCCGCTGTTGTGGTTCTGTCAGATCAGGATTCTGCCCGCGATGCGGCGCTGAACATGCTGCGCTTCTTTGAAGACGAAAGCTGCGGCCAGTGCACCCCCTGCCGGGTAGGCTGCGAAAAAGCCGTCAAACTGATGGGCGAAAAGAAATGGGACCAGGGCCTGCTGGAAGAGCTCAGCGCCGCGATGGTTGATACCTCGATCTGCGGTCTGGGCCAGGCTGCCCCGAATCCCATCCGTCTGACCATCAAACACTTCCCCGAGGAGGTCTGAGCCATGTCTGAGCAAATAACCTTTACCCTTGATGGCGAACAGGTCACCGCCGAGGTCGGCCTGACCATCTGGGAAGTCGCCAATGGCCGGGGTTTGAAAATTCCGCATCTGTGCCACAAGCCACAACCGGGCTATCGCCCTGACGGGAACTGTCGGGCCTGCATGGTCGAGATCGAGGGCGAGCGCACATTGGCTGCGTCCTGCATTCGCGAACCCAGCGCAGGCATGGTGGTCACCACCAATAACGCCCGCGCGACCAGCGCCCGCAAAATGGTGATGGAGCTGCTTGTCGCGGACCAGCCCAAGCAGGAAGAGGCGCATGACAAGTCCTCGCATCTGTGGGATATGGCGGCGCTCAACGGGGTTTCCGAGTCGCGCTTCCCCAAGCTGGAAGAGGGCCGGATTCCGCTGCTTGACGACAGCCATGTGGCGATGAGCGTCAACCTGGACGCCTGTATTTCCTGCGGGCTTTGTGTGCGAGCCTGCCGCGAAGTTCAGGTCAATGACGTGATCGGCATGGCCGGCCGTGGCCATGACGCCTATCCAACCTTTGATATCGCGGATCCCATGGGCGGCTCGTCCTGCGTGGCCTGCGGTGAATGTGTGCAGGCCTGCCCCACAGGGGCGCTGATGCCCGCCGCCGTGCTGGATGATCAGGGTGTTGGCGACCTGCAGGACTATGATTCCGCGACCGAAAGCGTCTGCCCCTTCTGTGGTGTGGGCTGCAAGGTCAGCCTCAAGGTCAAGGATGGCAAGGTCAAACATGTGGAGGGCATCAACGGTCCCGCCAATGAGGGGCGGCTCTGTGTCAAAGGCCGCTTTGGCTTTGACTACATTCACCACCCGCACCGCCTGACCAAACCGCTGATCCGCCGCGATGATGCCCCCGCCAAGGGGCTGAACGTCGATCCCGGTGATCTGGCGACCCATTTCCGCGAAGCCAGCTGGGATGAAGCCATGGAGTTGGCAGGCACCCGCCTGAAAGCCCTGCGCGACGAAGACCCCAAATCGGTTGCCGGGTTTGGCTCGGCCAAATGTACCAACGAAGAGGCCTATCTCTTCCAGAAGTTCATCCGCCAGGGCTTCAAGCACAACAACGTCGACCACTGTACCCGGCTCTGCCATGCCTCGTCAGTTACGGCGCTGATCGAAAACGTTGGTTCAGGCGCGGTGACTGCGACCTTCAACGAGATTGAAAACGCCGATGTGGCCATCATCATCGGCTCCAACCCGATCGAGAACCACCCGGTCGCGGCGACCTATTTCAAACAGTTCACCAAACGTGGTGGCAAGCTGATTGTGATGGATCCGCGCGGCGTCGGCATGCGTCGCTACGCGACCGAGATGCTGCAATTCCGCCCTGGTGCGGATGTGTCGATGTTGAACGCAATCATGCATGTCATCGTCGAAGAAGAGCTCTACGATGCCGACTACATCAAGCTGCGTACTGAAAACTGGGAGGCCGAGAAGGCCCACCTGAAAGACTTCACCCCGGAAAAGATGTCCGAGATCTGCGGCATCGCGCCAGAACAGCTGCGCCGCACCGCGCGTCTTTTTGCGCAGGCGAATGCGGGCATGATTTTCTGGGGCATGGGGGTTTCCCAGCATATCCACGGAACCGACAATTCACGCTGCCTGATCAGCCTGGCGCTGATGACCGGCAACGTCGGCAAACCGGGCGCTGGTCTGCACCCGCTGCGGGGGCAGAACAACGTGCAGGGCGCCTCTGATGCGGGGCTGATCCCGATGTTCCTGCCGGACTATCAGTCGGTCACGGATGACGGCATCCGCAAAAGCTTTACCGATGTCTGGGGCGGTGGCGATTTCTCGAATGAGAAGGGCCTCACCGTGACCGAGATCGTTGATCAGGCCTATGCGGGCAACATCAAGGGCATGTATATCCAGGGTGAAAACCCGGCCATGTCCGACCCTGATGCCGATCACGCCCGCGAGGCTTTTGCCAAACTGGAGCTGATGATCGTGCAGGATATCTTCCTGACGGAAACGGCAAACTTTGCCGATATCATCCTGCCAGCCTCGGCGCTTTATGAAAAGAACGGCACCGTCTCCAACACCAACCGTCAGGTGCAGCGGGTCCGTCCCGCCGTGGCGCCTCCGGGGGAGGCGCGCGAGGATTGGAAAGTCACCGTTGAGCTGGCACAGCGCATTGGCCTGCCCTGGGCCTACGACGATGTGTCCGAAGTCTTTGCCGAGATGAAGCTCAACATGAAGTCGCTCGACAATATCACCTGGGAGCGTCTGGAGACCGAGACCATCACCTATCCGTCGCTGCATGCGACCGACCCTGGTCAGGCGATTGTCTTTGGCGATGGTTTCCCCCGGGTTGACGGGCGGGCGCGGTTCACGCCAGCCAGCGTGATTGCCCCGGATGAGGCCCCGGATGCGGAGTATCCGATGATCATGACCACAGGGCGGCAGCTGGAGCATTGGCATACCGGCTCGATGACCCGGCGCTCGCTGGTGCTGGACGCGGTCGAACCCGAAGCAAACTGCTCGCTGCATCCCAAAACGCTGCGCGCTCTGGGGGTGGAGCCTGGGGAAATGGTCCTGCTGTCAACGCGTCGTGGCTCGATTGAGATCATGGCCCGTGCAGATCGCGCCATCGCCGAGGATATGGTTTTTGTTCCCTTCGCCTATGTCGAGGCGGCAGCCAATATCCTCACCAACCCGGCGCTGGACCCCTACGGAAAGATCCCGGAGTTCAAATTTGCGGCGGTGAGAATCGAAAAGGTCGAAGGCCAGATCGCAGCACAATAGCGGGCGTTTTCCTGCACCACATAGAATTGGGCGCGACATCTTGGATGTCGTGCCCTTTCTTTTGGCCGTACCTTCTGTGCCCACTGTGGAGATCTGCGGTCAAGGAGCCCGGTAGGGCCCGCGCGTTGCGCGGCTTGTCCTTGAGGGTAGAGCTCCAGATCTTAAAATTGATCAGGCGCATTGAGGGGCAGTTTTGCCCCTCAATCGCATCTCAGCACATTTTCTTTTCTTCGCCGGGCAGAGCCCGGCGCTGGGCCCAACGGGAGGGGGCGGGGCTTTGCCCCTGCGCCCGACGGGCGGGAGCGCGCGCTTTTGGGGTCAAGCCAACAGTGTGATGGCGGACTGACCAGCGGCGCGGCGCAGGGCATGGGTTTCCTGCAAGTCAGGGTCATTGATCCAGGCCTTGGCTGCCGCAACGTCCGGGAATTGCAAAATCACCCCAATGCCGGTTTTGTCGCGGCTGCCCTCGATGACGGTCTGGTTGGGGGTGGAAACCAGGGGTTTGGCTCCGTGCTTTTGCAAGGCTGCCCCGGCTTTTTCACGGTAGGCTGCCATGGTTTCGGGGTCTTCCAGTACCAGGTTCACATATACATATGCCATGATTTGTCCTTTCCAAAGTTATGGCAAACAGATGGGGGAGAGGGGGGCGCAAGAAAACACATGCATTTGCGTGTCATTCATGCAAAAACGCATGATATGCAGATCAATTGGGATGACATGCGCACGATCCTGGCGCTGGTACGCGCCGGAACACTGGCCGGGGCCGCCGAGGCGCTTTCGGTGAGCTACACCACCGTGGCGCGCCGGGTTCAGCGCGCCGAGGATATGCTGGGACGCCCCTTGTTTGAGCGCCGCCCCGAAGGCTATCTGGCCAGTCCTGAAGCCAAAGATCTGGCCAGGGCCGCCGCCCGGATGGAACAGCAGGAGCAGGCGGCACTGCGCCGGTTGTCGGGGCGGGACCAGGGGCTTTGTGGTCCCCTGACGCTCACCGCGCCGCAACTGTTGATCCAGACCCATCTGGCGCCTTTTCTGGCGGAGTTTTGCCGGGATAACCCCGGAATCGAGCTGACGGTTCGCGCCACCAATGACGTGCTGGACCTGACCCGCCGCGAGGCTGACCTGGCGATCCGTATCAGCAAATCGCCAGGGGATAGTCTGGTGGGGTTACATCTGGCGGATCAGAAAACCACCTGTTTTGCCCTGCCTGAAACCATTGCGCAGGCCAAATCGGATCCACAAGCCGTTCTGGATTGGGTGATCTACAGTGAGCAGGAGGCCCCGCCCAGGGCGGCGCTGGCGCTCTATCCGAACTATCGGATCCGGGCGCGGTTTGACGATATGACCTCGCTGATCGCAGCGGCCAAGGCCGGTATGGGGGTGGCGCGCATGCCGGTCTATCTGGGGCGGAGTGATCCGGAGTTGCAGCCTTTGCAGGGGCTGGCGCCACAGGACTATGCCCCGATCTGGGTGCTGAGCCATCAGGACCTGCTGCAATCAGCCAAGGTCCGGACCTTGAAAGCAGCTTTGAAGCGGTTCTTTCGTGCCTGTCGGGCTGATTTCACTCAGTTGTAGCTGGCATATCTTTGGTCTGGTGACGCGCCATAAAGCGGTCAATATCCACCTGCGCCGGGCGTTGGCCGGTGAAGACTTCGATATAGTCGGGCATCCGCGCCATCCGGCGGTCTTCAGGCTGTTGGATTTGCATCGAGATATAGCCGATCTGGGTGTAGATCATGGTCCGCGCCCGCACCAGGGCAGTGTCTAAACTATAGCCAAACCGCTGCAGCATTGCCGTCATCGCCGCCTCACGGCGGGCATCCGCCTGATTCAGTCGCAATTGCAGTGCGGCGTCGTTGCGGGCCCAGTTGCGTATCGCCAGATCCAGAGCTGAATCAAACAGCTCCACATCCAGCCAGCAGTCAAACAGGTTGAAGATCGCCTCCGAGACATTGGCCGCATAGGCCTCAGTTCGGGCAACCAGATTGCCGGTGTTCTTGTCTTCCCAGTGCCGGATCATCGCCTCCAGCAGCGCTTCACGATCCTTGAAGTGCCAGTAAAAGCTGGTGCGCGAGACCCCAAGCCGTTTGGCAAGCGTCATGATCTTCACCGCCTCCACACCATTGTTGGTCAGCTCGTCATAGGCGGCCGTGAGCCAGGCCTCTTCCGAGGTCGGCGGGCGGGAAGGGTTCTGAATATTCATGCCAATGTCCTAGCACCGACATAGCTTTGTCGCAATGGAGTTGACAGATATGACCATGTAATCGACACATGTGTCGAGAGACATTTTTCCGGGAGACCAAAGTCATGAGTGACGCGCAGTTAAAAACACGGGGACGCCGGTCCCGTCGCGGCGAAGGCCGCTCTGCCGAGCCGGGTCAGAATGCCTATTTGAAGACCGCCTTCATCACCCGCAACATCCCGACCTATGATATCCTGTCTGAGGAAAGCCTGGAGCGGATCGAGGCCACGGCAGAGCGGATCATGGCGGAGATTGGCATCGAGTTTCGCGACGACCCGGAGGTGGTGGCGCTGTTTCGTGCCGCCGGGGCCCAGGTCACAGACCTGACCGCCGAGAGCTGGAATTTGAAGTTCGAGCCGGGGATGATCCGCCAGATCCTGTCCACGGCGCCCGCGCGGTTTACACAGGTGGCGCGCAATCCCGCCAACACGGTTGAAATCGGCGGCGACGCCATGGTCTTTGCCCCCTCCTATGGATCGCCCTTTGTGATGGATCTCGATAGGGGGCGGCGCTATGGCACCATCGCGGATTTTGAGAATTTCGTTAAACTGGCACAGATGAGCCCCAACCTGCACCACTCGGGGGGCACTATCTGCGAGCCGACGGATGTGGCGGTGAACAAGCGCCATCTCGATATGGTCTACGCCCATATGCGCTATTCCGATCGCGCCTTTCTGGGGTCGATCACCGCGCCCGAACGGGCCGAGGACAGTATCGAGATGTGCCGCATTCTGTTTGGCGCCGATTTTGTCGACCAGAACTGCGTGATCATGGGCAACTTCAATACCACCTCTCCGTTGGTGATGGACGGGGTGACGACGCGGGGTATCCGTGCCTATGCGGCGGCGGGGCAGGGGTCGATCCATCTGCCGTTTCTGCTGGGCGGCGCGGTGTCGCCGCTGACCACTGCCGGGTCGGTGGCGCAATGTCTGGCAGAAAGCATGGTGTCCTGCGCCATTACCCAGTTGGTGCGCCCCGGATCACCTGCGGTGCTGGGCTCTTTCATCAGCTCTATGTCGCTGCGCACAGGTTCGCCCACCTTTGGCACGCCGGAGCCCGCGTTGGGCTCGCTTGCCATGGGGCAATTGGCGCGTCGGTTGCGGCTGCCGCTGCGCTGTGCGGGCAACTTTTCGACTTCGAAACTGCCGGATGGGCAGGCGATGCAGCAGGCGATGATGTCGATGATGTCTGCGGTCCAATGTGGGGCCAATTTCATCCTGCATTCGGCAGGGTTCCTGGATGGGCTGTTGTCGATGTCCTACGAGAAATTCATGCTGGATGCGGATCTTTGCGGCGCGCTGCACGCCTACCTCAAAGGCTTTGAGGTGAACGAGGATACTCTGGGATTTGAGGCGCTGGCCGAAGGCGGGCCGGGGCAGCACCTGTTTGCCACCCAGCATACCCTGCGCCACTATCAGAGCGCCTATTGGGACAGTGCCCTGGATGACCAGCAGCCCTGGGAAACCTGGGATGAGCAGGGCGGCATTGATGCTGCCACCCGCGCCAACAGCCGCTGGAAGGCACAGCTGGCCAGTTATCAAGCTCCCTATATGGATCCTGGCACCGATGAGGCGCTGCAGGAGTTCATCTCCAAAACCAAAACCGCAATGCCAGACGCCTGGTATTGACCCTGTTTTCGTATCCGGGGGTGTACTTATCCACCGGGTGCCGGTTCACTGTTACCACCCCTAGGCCCTCCCGAGGAAAGAAGACCCGATGTCCAACGACCCGCTTTTGCAGCCCTACACTCTGAAACACCTGACCCTGCGCAATCGGATCATGACCACCAGCCATGAACCTGCCTATCCCGAAGAGGGCATGCCAAAACAGCGCTACGCGGCCTATCACGCTGAACGGGCCAAGGCCGGAGTGGCGCTGACCATGACGGCGGGCTCGGCGGCGGTGTCGCGCAACAGCCCGCCGGTGTTCAACAATATCCTCGCCTACAAGGACGAAGTGGTGCCGTGGATCCGCAATATGACCGATCAGATCCATGACCATGGCGCAGCGGTGATGATCCAGCTCACTCACCTGGGGCGGCGCACCCATTGGAACAAGGGCGACTGGCTGCCGGCGGTGTCCTCGACCCGCCACCGCGAGCCGGCCCATCATGCCTTCCCAAAATTGGCGGAAGACTGGGATATCTCCCGTATCATTTCCGATTTTGCCGATGCGGCAGAGCGGATGCAGGCCGGTGGTATGGACGGGGTTGAGATCATGACCCATGGCCATCTGCTGGATCAGTTCATCTCGCCGCTGACCAATGACCTGGACGGCCCCTATGGCCGGGCACATCTGGAGGACCGGATGCGGCTCACCACCGATATCATTGCCGCCGTGCGTGCGCGGGTGGGGCAGGAGTTTGTGCTTGGGGTGCGCTTTGCCCCGGATGAGGCCCACGAAGGCGGCATCACCCCCGAAATGGGCGTGGAGATTGCCAAGATCCTGAAACAGACCGGCCAGGTGGATTTTCTCAACGTCAACCGCGGGCGTATCCATACCGATCCGGCGATGACCGATATGATCCCGGTGCAGGGGATGAAGAATGCGCCGCATCTGGATTTTGCCGGATCGGTGCGCGCCGCCACGGGTATGCCGGTGTTCCATGCCTCCAAGATCCCCGATGTGGCCACGGCGCGCCACGCGGTCTCGGCTGGGTTGCTTGATATGGTGGGGATGACGCGGGCGCATATGGCGGATCCGCATGTGGTGCGCAAAATCATCGAAGGCCGCGAGGATGACATCCGCCCCTGCGTTGGCGCCACCTATTGTCTGGACCGGATCTATCAGGCCGGCGAGGCCCTGTGCATTCACAACCCGGCGACCGGGCGCGAAATGACCATGCCCCATGATATCCCACCCGCGCCGGTGAAAAAGAACGTCGTGGTCATCGGTGCCGGCCCCGGCGGGCTGGAGGCAGCGCGGGTGGCGGCAGAGCGCGGTCATACGGTGACAGTGTTTGAGGCACAGCCCGATCCTGGTGGCCAGATCCGCCTGACGGTGCAGAACCCGCGCCGCGCCGAGATGATCTCGATCATCGACTGGCGCATGGCGCAATGTGCGGCGCGCGATGTGGAGTTCCGCTTCAACACCTGGGCCGAGGCCGCAGATGTCACGGCGCTTGATCCCGATGTGGTGATTGTCGCCACTGGCGGCATGCCCAATAGCATGTTGCATGAAACCCGCGAAGAGGCCGCCAATGTGGTGACCAGCTGGGACATCATCTCGGGCGATGTGAAGCCGGGCGAAAATGTACTGATCTATGACGAAAGCGGTGATCACCCGGGGCTGATGGCGGCAGAGGTGGCCGCCAATGCCGGTGCCAAGGTAGAGGTGATGACCCCGGATCGCACCTTTGCACCTGATATCATGGCGATGAACCTGGTGCCCTATATGCGGGCGTTGCAAGACAAGGATGTGCGTTTTACCGTCACCCGGCGGCTGCTTGCGGTCACGCCCAGCGGTAACCAGCTGACAGCAACCATTGGCACCGACTACAGTAGCCACACAACCAAAGCCCAGTATGATCAGGTGGTGGTGAACTACGGCACCCTACCGCTGGACGAGCTGTATTTTGACCTCAAAGAGCTGTCGTCCAACCGGGGAGAAGTGGACCAAAGCGCCTTGATCGAAGGGCGCCCGCAGGGCGTCAACAGCAACCCCGAAGGCGGCTTTCAGCTGTTTCGCATCGGCGATGCTGTGGCGGCGCGCAATACCCATGCGGCCATCTATGACGCCCTGCGCCTGCTAAAGGATATCTGACATGCGTCTCGGGTTTATCGGCACCGGCACCATTGCCTCTGCTGTTGTGCGTGGATTGGCCGGGCACGGTCATGAAATCCGCATCAGTGCCCGCAGCAAGACGCGCGCAGAGGCCCTCGCGGCGGCAATCCCAGAAGTGCAGATCGCCGGGCTGCAAGAGATCCTGGATCACAGCGAGGTGGTTTTCCTCGGCCTGATGGTGCAGGCCGCCCCTGCCATTCTTGCGGCGCTGACCTTCCCTGGTGATCTGCGGGTGGTCTCCTTTATGGCAGGTGCTGACCTGGATCAGGTCGCCGGGCTGGTCGCCCCGGCCCAGGCCGCGGCGGTGATGATGCCCTTTCCTGGTATTGCGCAGGGGGGATCTGCCATTATGGCGCTGGGCGATGGTGAGCTGCTGGAACAGATCTTTGCGCCACAAAACACCCTGTTCATGCTGCGCGACGCAGGCGAGCTGGACGCCTATCTTTGTGCTCAGGCTGTCCTGTCGCCTGTGGCGCGGCTCACGGCTGAGGCGGCCAACTGGCTGGGGCAGCGTGTATCGGACCCGGCCCAGGGAGAGGCCTTTTTGCGGATGCTGATTTCCAGCGCACTGGCAGGCAGCTCTGCTGATGATTTACTCGAAGCCCTGAATACTCCTGGCGGCTACAATCAACGCCTGCGCCAACATATGGAGGAGGCAGGCATGGACAAAGATCTTGTCGCCGGTCTGGACGCTCTGGAGGGCTGACCCTGTTCTCTAGGCGATGCAAATGCCCCGCATTTGGCTGCCCAGCCGTTCTATGTGGGCGGCGCCAGCCATGCATTCATCGTCTGTTTTGTGTTTTTGCGTTGTTTTGTGTGTCTGGAATTTGATTCCTTGTTGTGAGTCTGTGGGTAATGTTGTGGGTAAGTGCCGGTTTGGGGTGTTTGTGGTTTGGGGCAGGGGTGTCGGGTCTGTTTTTTGGGGTTTGCTTGCCGGGAATTTTACATGTAAGATATTGTTATTGTTTGATTTTCACATTTCTTTTGCAGAAAGTTGTGATTTGATTGGTTTTTGGGTTGCGGGTCCTGCGGGTTATACTTAGAACCCCCTCTACCGGCAGCGGCGACGCGGTTTGGTGGGTTGCTTCGGCGGCCGGACGGGCCGGAGAGACGGTTGTGACGCTCGGGAGAGACCGGGGCATCTGAGGGGTGTGATGAGGCGGTTGCGCTAAGGAATTGGCGCGGTGGTCTTGTTTTTGGCCTTTGGGTGTTGCTCTTTGACATTGATGATAACTGAAGAGATATGTGGGCGGTTTGGTTCGTTTCGATGGATCAACGTCTGTATATCAACGCTCTTAGTAATATTGCGGCGCTCAAGTAGCGCAGCGGTAGCGCGATGATAGAGTGTCAGCTTCACTGTTTGAACGGTTCACTGTTTTCTTATGAAAACTGTGTACATCAAACAGATGACTTCCAATGCGTGTTCAATCCTTAGCCGGGTGAACATATGGGCCTGCCCCCAAGGGTGGCCCTGAGTATTGGAGATGTGCAGAGGTTCGAACGTCAAGGATAAGCAAGCGATTGCTTTTCAACTTGAGAGTTTGATCCTGGCTCAGAACGAACGCTGGCGGCAGGCTTAACACATGCAAGTCGAGCGCACTCTTCGGAGTGAGCGGCGGACGGGTTAGTAACGCGTGGGAACGTGCCCTTCTCTAAGGAATAGCCACTGGAAACGGTGAGTAATACCTTATACGCCCTTCGGGGGAAAGATTTATCGGAGAAGGATCGGCCCGCGTTAGATTAGATAGTTGGTGGGGTAATGGCCTACCAAGTCTACGATCTATAGCTGGTTTTAGAGGATGATCAGCAACACTGGGACTGAGACACGGCCCAGACTCCTACGGGAGGCAGCAGTGGGGAATCTTGGACAATGGGCGCAAGCCTGATCCAGCCATGCCGCGTGAGTGATGAAGGCCTTAGGGTCGTAAAGCTCTTTCGCCAGAGATGATAATGACAGTATCTGGTAAAGAAACCCCGGCTAACTCCGTGCCAGCAGCCGCGGTAATACGGAGGGGGTTAGCGTTGTTCGGAATTACTGGGCGTAAAGCGCACGTAGGCGGATCAGAAAGTATAGGGTGAAATCCCAGGGCTCAACCCTGGAACTGCCTTGTAAACTCCTGATCTTGAGTTCGAGAGAGGTAAGTGGAATTCCGAGTGTAGAGGTGAAATTCGTAGATATTCGGAGGAACACCAGTGGCGAAGGCGGCTTACTGGCTCGATACTGACGCTGAGGTGCGAAAGTGTGGGGAGCAAACAGGATTAGATACCCTGGTAGTCCACACCGTAAACGATGAATGCCAGACGTCAGCAAGCATGCTTGTTGGTGTCACACCTAACGGATTAAGCATTCCGCCTGGGGAGTACGGTCGCAAGATTAAAACTCAAAGGAATTGACGGGGGCCCGCACAAGCGGTGGAGCATGTGGTTTAATTCGAAGCAACGCGCAGAACCTTACCAACCCTTGACATCCTTGGCCCGCCAGAGAGATCTGGTTTTCTCGCAAGAGACCAAGTGACAGGTGCTGCATGGCTGTCGTCAGCTCGTGTCGTGAGATGTTCGGTTAAGTCCGGCAACGAGCGCAACCCACATCCTTAGTTGCCAGCAGTTCGGCTGGGCACTCTAGGGAAACTGCCCGTGATAAGCGGGAGGAAGGTGTGGATGACGTCAAGTCCTCATGGCCCTTACGGGTTGGGCTACACACGTGCTACAATGGCATCAACAATGGGTTAATCCCAAAAAGATGTCTCAGTTCGGATTGGGGTCTGCAACTCGACCCCATGAAGTCGGAATCGCTAGTAATCGCGTAACAGCATGACGCGGTGAATACGTTCCCGGGCCTTGTACACACCGCCCGTCACACCATGGGAGTTGGATCTACCCGAAGGCCGTGCGCCAACCTTTCGAGGGGGCAGCGGACCACGGTGGGTTCAGCGACTGGGGTGAAGTCGTAACAAGGTAGCCGTAGGGGAACCTGCGGCTGGATCACCTCCTTTCTAAGGATGTATCTAGATACTTGGTTGAGTTACCAACGCGCTCAAGTAGCGAAGCGGTAGCGCATAAAAGTCGTGATACACTTAGCAATGAACAGTAATCAAAACTGTTCAACATCAGTTAGGTCCTTACGTCGCCGCAAGGCGGTAGGACACTAACATGGACCGAGCCGTCCTCATATCTCTTCAGACAAGTCGCGGCAGCAGCCGTTATCTGGCGCTGCCTGGTGACATAACCACTGAGTGCTGCTCTCGGGCATTGCTTTGCAATACCCTGTCGCACACGGGTTTTGATTTGCTTTGCAAATCGAAAACCGGGTCGGTAGCTCAGGTGGTTAGAGCGCACGCCTGATAAGCGTGAGGTCGGAGGTTCAAGTCCTCCTCGACCCACCACTCATCCTTCGGGATTAAGATGGGGCCTTAGCTCAGCTGGGAGAGCGCCTGATTTGCATTCAGGAGGTCAGGAGTTCGATCCTCCTAGGCTCCACCATTACAGACAATTAGATCGTTAAGCACTGTGCGCAGTTCTTAACCGTCCAATTGGACGAATTGATATCGTAAAGAGAGAAACAATCAACAACACTGTTGATCGCCCCGAGTGTGGGGATGATCTCAGATTGGTGCTGGGTGAGATCTTCGGGTTTTACACAGCGAGCTTATGAACACGTCTGTTTCCTCGGACGTCCATGAGTATGCCGGTTTGAAACGACAGAGTTGTCCAAGTCAAGTACACTAACCCGGTTCCAATTCCGCATAGGTTTTGGAACCACATATGTTTGACGCCTGTTTTGATACCGGGTCTGACCGACATCAGGCCCTCAAGTAGCGAAGCGATAGGGCATCAAACATGGGAAAGTATGCTTTTTGGTTCAGAGATTGTGGTCCGGCTACTTACCAGCGGCTGGATCCTGATTGCCATTGATGTTTTGGCGCTCGGTGTTTGAGACTTAATCAAGTCCTCAAGTAGCGAAGCGGCAGGAGATCATATCTGCGCTCAAGTAGCCGAATAGGCGGTAGCGCAAATAACGTGGCTCTCTATTTCTGGATCAGATCAAGCGCGAGAAGGGCGTTTGGTGAATGCCTTGGCAGTAAGAGGCGATGAAAGACGTGATACTCTGCGATAAGTCATGGGGAGCTGAGAATAAGCTTTGATCCATGAATTTCTGAATGGGGCAACCCACCTGAAAGTTCATTATAATTGCTTCGGTAATTTATAATGTTCTTAACCAGGTACTTATGAACTGAATACATAGGTTTATAAGAGCAAACCCGGGGAACTGAAACATCTAAGTACCCGGAGGAAAGGAAATCAATTGATACTCCCCTAGTAGCGGCGAGCGAACGGGGACCAGCCGAGCCTTGAGTGTGAGAAGAACCTGTTGGGAAGCAGGACCATAGCGGGTGATAGTCCCGTATTCGAAGCATGAGAGGACGTATTAAGTAGGGCGGAACACGTGAAATTCTGTCTGAAGATCGGAGGACCACCTTCGAAGGCTAAGTACTCCTTACTGACCGATAGTGAACCAGTACCGTGAGGGAAAGGTGAAAAGCACCCCGACGAGGGGAGTGAAACAGTACCTGAAACCGAACGCCTACAATCAGTTGGAGGGCCCTTGCGGCCTGACAGCGTACCTTTTGTATAATGGGTCATCGACTTGGTCTCACGAGCAAGCTTAAACCGTTAGGTGTAGGCGCAGCGAAAGCGAGTCTTAATAGGGCGAATGAGTTCGTGGGATCAGACCCGAAACCGAGTGATCTAGGCATGGCCAGGTTGAAGGTGCAGTAACATGCACTGGAGGACCGAACCCACATCTGTTGAAAAAGATCGGGATGAGCTGTGCCTAGGGGTGAAAGGCCAATCAAACTCGGAGATAGCTGGTTCTCTGCGAAATCTATTTAGGTAGAGCGTCGTACGAATACCCCGGGGGGTAGAGCACTGGATGGGTAATGGGGACTCACCGTCTTACTGATCCTAACCAAACTCCGAATACCCGGGAGTACTATACGGCAGACACACTGCGGATGCTAACGTCCGTAGTGGAGAGGGAAACAACCCTGACCTCCAGCTAAGGCCCCTAATTCATGGCTAAGTGGGAAAGCAGGTGGGATGTCCAAAACAACCAGGAAGTTGGCTTAGAAGCAGCCATCTTTTAAAGATAGCGTAACAGCTCACTGGTCTAATTAAGACGTCCTGCGGCGAAGATGTAACGGGGCTCAAGCCATGAGCCGAAGCTGAGGATGCACATAGTGCATGGTAGCAGAGCGTAGTGTGACACAGGATTTTGTCTGCTTTATCGCTGAGATATGAGGGCGCGGTCAAACGTGCTCAAGTAGCGAAGCGGTAGCACAGACATAAATCCTTTCGATGAAGCGGGCGCGTGAGCGATCCCGTGGAGAGATCACTAGCGAGAATGATGACATGAGTAGCGACAAAGAGTGTGAGAGACACTCTCGCCGAAAGTCCAAGGGTTCCTGCTTAAAGCTAATCTGAGCAGGGTAAGCCGACCCCTAAGGCGAGGCCGAAAGGCGTAGTCGATGGGAACCAGGTTAATATTCCTGGGCCATGAGGTGGTGACGGATCGCGGGTGTTGTTCATCCTTATTGGATTGAATGAGCAGCTGAGCGGTTCCTGGAAATAGCCCCTCTATAAGATCGTACCCTAAACCGACACAGGTGGACTGGTAGAGAATACCAAGGCGCTTGAGAGAACGATGTTGAAGGAACTCGGCAAAATACCTCCGTAAGTTCGCGAGAAGGAGGCCCGGGTCCTACGCAAGTGGAATCCGGGGGCACAAACCAGGGGGTGGCGACTGTTTATTAAAAACACAGGGCTCTGCGAAGTCGCAAGACGACGTATAGGGTCTGACGCCTGCCCGGTGCCTGAAGGTTAAAAGGAGGGGTGAGAGCTCTGAATTGAAGCCCAGGTAAACGGCGGCCGTAACTATAACGGTCCTAAGGTAGCGAAATTCCTTGTCGGGTAAGTTCCGACCTGCACGAATGGCGTAACGACTTCCCCGCTGTCTCCAACATCGACTCAGCGAAATTGAATTGCCTGTCAAGATGCAGGCTTCCCGCGGTTAGACGGAAAGACCCCGTGCACCTTTACTACAGCTTCGCACTGGCATCAGGATTGTGACGTGCAGGATAGGTGGTAGGCATCGAAACCGAGACGCTAGTCTCGGTGGAGCCTCCCTTGAGATACCACCCTTCGCACTCTTGATGTCTAACCGCGGTCCGTTATCCGGATCCGGGACCCTGCGTGGCGGGTAGTTTGACTGGGGCGGTCGCCTCCTAAAGCGTAACGGAGGCGCGCGAAGGTTGGCTCAGAGCGGTCGGAAATCGCTCGTTGAGTGCAATGGCAAAAGCCAGCCTGACTGCGAGACTGACAAGTCGAGCAGAGACGAAAGTCGGCCATAGTGATCCGGTGGTCCCGAGTGGAAGGGCCATCGCTCAACGGATAAAAGGTACGCCGGGGATAACAGGCTGATACTGCCCAAGAGTCCATATCGACGGCAGTGTTTGGCACCTCGATGTCGGCTCATCTCATCCTGGGGCTGGAGCAGGTCCCAAGGGTACGGCTGTTCGCCGTTTAAAGAGGTACGTGAGCTGGGTTTAGAACGTCGTGAGACAGTTCGGTCCCTATCTGCCGTGGGTGTAGGATACTTGAGAGGAGTTGCCCCTAGTACGAGAGGACCGGGGTGAACGAACCACTGGTGGACCAGTTGTCGTGCCAACGGCAGTGCTGGGTAGCTATGTTCGGACAGGATAACCGCTGAAGGCATCTAAGCGGGAAGCCCCCCTCAAAACAAGGTATCCCTGAGGGCCGAGGTAGACCACCTCGTCAATAGGCCAGAGATGTAAGCGTGGTAACACGTTCAGTTGACTGGTACTAATCGCCCGATTGGCTTGATCTGATCTAGTAATAGACAGCCAAGAACCAAATAAGCACCAATTGACTTGTGACATAACAAAGGTGCAGCAACGTGCATTTGCAATGCAAATACTCTGCCTGCTGCCTGACAGACTTTACTTGCGTAACGTCGTCAGTGTTGATTGTTTCCCTGCGATCTTGGAAATGTCCTCGTGACATAACTGGGGCGCGGTCTCTCGGGCATTTGCTAAAGCAAATACCCTGCCGACCGCCAACCAAAAAAAATCCAAGAACCGCAGGTTCTTGGATTTTTCTTGGTTTGGTGGCGATAGCGAGAGCAAAACACCCGGTCCCATCCCGAACCCGGAAGTTAAGTGCCTTTGCGCCAATGGTACTGCGTCTTAAGGCGTGGGAGAGTAGGTCACTGCCAAACCTAGTAAAATCCAAAAACTCTAAACGATAAAATANCCTTCAGATACCAAATCACTGAAGGAACAATCGTCTCTAAACCTAACGGTAAAGACAACAAAGGGCTTAACTAGCGAAAGCGATAGCCCAAACATAAGGTCCTCAAGTAGCCGATAGGCGATAGGACAAACATATGTCCTCAAGTAGCCAATAGGCGATAGGACAAGAATACTGTCGCGGGATGGAGCAGCCCGGTAGCTCGTCAGGCTCATAACCTGAAGGTCGTAGGTTCAAATCCTACTCCCGCAACCAAAATTTACATATCAATAACAGATACTTGCAGCCACCTACGGGTGGCTTTACGCGTTGCTGCTATATGCGCAGTGCTACAACGGTGCTAGGCCAGGTAATCGCGAAACACCTTGGAGCCGGTGGCCCAGTTCTCAAGATGCCCCTGGCGGGGAAGGGTTACGTAAGGTTCGCCCTGTGGTGTCTTCCACAGCTCCAGGTCATCAACCCGTGCCCGGTCCTGGTCCGTATCGTTACCTATACGTAGGGCGGCTTCCTCGGCGCTGTCCCCCCTATACCTATACGTAGGGGCGAGCGGCGCATTTGCCGCTGTTCCAGCCTGTATCGTAACGTACGGGATCGTTGCATCGGGAAGGTCGCAGAACACCCCGTTGATCAGGCTGTCAATCTCGCCACAGCCCCAGCCCGCCGTGATAGCATCGGCAACGTCCCACCCCTTGGGCAGCGGTTGGGGGAGGACCCCGGTCCGATCATGGGATTTAATCAGGGCGTCGGTGATCGGCAGCAAGAGCGGCGTCGCTTTATGTAACGTAACGAGATCTTGTGCGAGCTGTTTGGCATAATCCTGCCCTGGCGCGTCAAGATCAGGCCAGATGATGACCCTGCGCCCTGCCAGTGGCGACAGGTCGGTTTTTGCCAGGGCCTTGCTGCCGCCAAAGCTGGTGGAGGCCAGGTATCCGAGATCTGTGAGCGCATCGGCGCAGGTCTCACCTTCCACCCAAAAGATCGGCTGGTCTGGCGCGGCCTGGGCGATTTTGTCCAGGTTGTAGATGGGGCGTGATTGCGGTGCTTTCCATGCAGCTTTGGCCACATCATAGGGCAGGAAGAACTTGCGCTGTCCCGTGCCGTTTCCTTCATAGCGATTGGCGACCAGAAGGGGTGTTCCTGTTTGGTCGGTGTAGATATGCTGTTTGTCAGCCAGACCCGCAGAGGGGTGGCGCAGATCTTGCAGCGCGCTCATGGCTGCACCCCAAAGCGCTGCGCCAGTGCGCGTGCGGCCTGTCCCTGCTGTAGCCCATTCAGGTAGGCAAAGAGGCTGATGGCATCGCCGCCCCTGTCGTCGGTGGCAAAGTCCGCCCAAAGACAATTATCCATGTTGATCCGGAACGACCCTGGCGAGCGATCCGCGCGGGTGGGGTTTAACGCCACCCAATCGCGCCCCATACGCCGCCCATCGGGCAGCCATTCCGCCAGAAGGCTGTGCAGGTTGACCCGGCACAGGTTGGACTGGACCTGTCGCGGTTTGATGCCGCTCCTTTGATAGCATTTACTGCAACAAAGGAGATGAACTATGGGACTGAAACGGACGGACGAATTTCGCCAGGATGCGGTGCGGATAGCACTGACCAGTGGGCTAACGCGCAATCAGGTAGCTGATGACCTAGGTGTGGGCATGTCGACGCTGAACAAATGGATCACGGCATACAGAGACACGGGTGTGGTGACGAAAGAGGATTTAGGCCTCGCCCAAGAGAATGACCGGCTTCGGCGCGAGAACCGCATTCTCAAGGAGGAGCGGGAAATCTTAAAAAAGGCCACGGTGTTCTTCGCGAGCCAAAAGCCGTGAGGTTTAGGTTCATTGAGGAACACCGATCTGCGTTCTCTATCGGCCGGATGTGCGGTGTCATGGGGGTCAGTTCACGTGGGTTGCGGGCATTCCGCAGTCGCCCTGCCAGCCGCAGACAACGGTCCGACCTGGTCACGCTGGCGCATATCAAAGAACAATCCCGTCTCAGCCTTGGCAGTTATGGCAGGCCGCGCATGACTGAGGAATTGAAAGAGATCGGACTGGTTATTGGTCATCGTCGCGTGGGTCGCTTGATGCGCCAGAACGGCATATCGGTCATCAGAACGCGCAAACACAAGGTGACTACAGACAGCAATCATAAGTTCAACATCGCGCCGAACCTGTTGGACCGGGACTTCAACGCTGATGGGCCAAACCAGAAGTGGGCGGCCCCTCTCGGGACATTTCCTACGGAAATACCCTGCCGGGCAATGGACATCAGCTATATCTGGACGCGTGAAGGTTGGTTGTATCTCGCTGTGATACTGGATCTGCATTCAAGGCGCGTGATCGGCTGGGCGGTGAGTAACAGGATGAAGCGGGACCTGGCGATCCGTGCGTTGAACATGGCAATAGCCTTCCGGGGGCCGCCGAAGGGCTGCATCCATCACACGGATCGCGGATCGCAATATTGTTCGCACGACTATCGACAGATCTTGCGACAGCACGGCTTCAAAGTGTCCATGAGTGGCAAAGGCAATTGCTACGATAACGCTGCAGTCGAGACGTTCTTCAAAACCATCAAGGCCGAACTGATTTGGCGGCATTCATGGGAAACACGGCGGCAGGCCGAGATGGCGATCTTCGAATACATCAACGGCTTCTACAATCCGCGCCGCCGCCATTCAGCACTGGGCTGGAAAAGCCCTGTCGCCTTCGAACGAAAGGTGGCTTAAACGAGCACGTGGAGCGGCACGAAAGCGTGACAGGTCCAACCTGCTTTGAAATATCCCGGTAGGTTGCTCGGGCCTCTCGGTCCTTCAGATAGCTGTCAGCAGCGTCTCTTAGGGTCACTGGAGGGCGCTCTATGCCTTTGAGCTGCGCCTCCAAGAGCACGTCAAAACTTGAGGGAGCTGGATTGTTAGCGAACTTTGCTCCCAATTGCTGAGATGACAGTTTCTCGGCTTCCTTGCGGACTGCATCGGTGAAGTCCTGATACTTTCCTTGCTCAAGCTCTAAATCAACGGGCCCAATACGTTTGTCTCGAGGGGTCGCAAGACCATGCTCAATTGCTGCCTTCTGAGCGATCTCCCATCTGATTTGTTCGGTGGAAACCTTTGAACGTCTACCAGCCATTGCTTCATACTTGGCGTGAGCAATCTTCCATGCCTCATAGATTTCGGCGGGATCTTTTGTACCGAGAGACCACTCCACAGCATTTTTCCCAAAAACGCCTCGGAGATCTTCAGGGACACGCCTGCGATATTTGGCATTTGCTGTTGCTGTAGCGGGTTTGAGATGCGGTAGATCCAAGGCAATCCTCATGTGCGCCACCGCAGAATGTGTAGCGTTTGTGTAGTGGCATGACCACTAACACCATGAAAGTACTGCAATTTCAATGATAAATGGTGCCCCCACACGGACTCGAACCGCGGACCTACTGATTACAAATCAGTTGCTCTACCAGCTGAGCTATAGGGGCACTCTTTGTTTTGCAGCTGCGAAGCGCCATTTGGCGGGTGCTTTGCTGTTGCTGCGCCCTTCTACACCAAACAACTCTGTTTGCAAGACCTCTCAGGAAGAAATTTGTCCGGACTGAATTCTTTGTTCTCGCTCCGCTGACTACACCCCAATTTTGGCCTCATGTTGCCCTATGCTTTCAGATGATTGGCCCTTTGTTGGAGAGGGTCGAAATGATAGCGCGGCTTGGGGTGCTGGCTGGGAACGGTGCGGCTTGGCGCATAGGTTGCAAGGCTCAGTGCGCCTGGCTCGGCCCCCTTTGGCAAGCGGGGCGGGAAATACGGGATCAGGTGAAAGCAAGGCAAAATTCAATCAGAACAGCACAATAGATGATGAGATATAGATGAAACTGGTAGATGACACTGGTAGATGACACTGGGCGGTCCAGGGGACAAATTTCTTTATGGCTCTGTGCACGCGGAATCTTACCGCCAGCATCCTGTGAAGCCATGTACATGATCTCGGTGGGGGTAGGGCTGGTGCGTTATACTCATGATGTCGCGTGGGTAATGATTGGCAATTTGCTTGATGCTTTCATCTCCTTTAGCGAGAGATTTGAGCGGATGCTGGTCACGCCTGGCAAGCGGCGCAGGGTACCGTCGACAAAGGCGCTGTAGTCATCCAGGTCTCGCGCCACAACGATCAGCAGGAAGTCGTCCGCACCGGTGGTGTTGTGACAGGCAAGTATGTTGGGGGTTACTTCGACAATCCGTTGGAATTCCGCCGTTGCGGCCTGATCGTGTTCAGAACAGCGCAACTGGACGAAGGCCATGACACCCAGCCCCAGCTTGCGGCGGTTCAGATTGGCCTGATACCCGTCGATGATACCTTTTTCCTCCAGCCGTTTCAGGCGTCGCCAACAAGGGGTCTCGCTCATCCCCAGGGTTTCGGACAGCTTAGCATTTGTCATGCGTCCGTCGTTCTGCAGCAGGGTCAGGATCTGGGCGTTCACAGCATCGATATCGGGCAAGGGGGAAGTCTTTCGGTAATTGGCAATTTGTGAGGGGTTTCTCCTCCATTATGCAGAATTTCACGCGGGAATAGCAAAGTTATTTCCTTGCGGGGCATTATGATCGGCTCCAGCCACAACCGAAGCGGAAAGACCCTGCCATGAAAGCTGTTCTGTTTGAAAAGTTCCAAGACACGCCCAAGCTGGTGACGGTCGATGACCCAAGCCCCAAAGCCCATGGTGTTGTGTTGAAGGTCGCTGCAACTGGCGTATGCCGCAGTGACTGGCATGGCTGGATGGGACATGACAGCGACATCGAGCTGCCGCATATCCCGGGGCATGAACTGGCGGGCGTCGTTGAGGCGGTCGGCAAGGATGTTACCAACTGGAAGGTGGGGGACAAGGTGACTGTGCCCTTTATCTGCGGTTGCGGCAGCTGCTCCGAATGCCACGCAGGTCATCAACAGGTATGTTTGTATCAGGAGCAACCTGGCTTTACGCACTGGGGATCCTTTGCCGAATATGTCGGCATCCACCAGGCTGATCTGAACCTTGTTGCGCTGCCTGAGAGTATGGATTTTGCAACTGCTGCCAGTCTTGGATGTCGGTTCGCCACGTCCTTTCGAGCGGTGATTGATCAAGGCAAAGTCAGTGCAGGTCAATGGGTGGCAGTGCATGGCTGTGGCGGCGTTGGCCTGTCAGCCGTCATGATCGCGGCCGCTGCCGGGGCGAATGTGATTGGTGTGGACCTTGACCCTGCCAAACTGTCCCTTGCGCAGGATCTTGGCGCCGTGGCCGTCATCAACGGCACCGAAGCCGATGTGCCTGCCGCCATCCAAGAAATCACGCGCGGGGGGGCCCATGTGTCGCTGGACGCATTGGGGCATCCCGTGACCATGACCAATTCCATCCTCTGCCTGCGTCCGCGGGGCAAACATATCCAGGTTGGCCTGATGCTGGGAGAGCACGCAGCCCCCGCGATACCGATGCCCAAGATTGTTGGCCAGGAGATAGAACTGCTGGGCTCGCATGGGATGCAGGCGCATCGCTATGGCGCGATGCTGGATATGGTCGCCAGCGGCAAGCTTGATCCGGCCCGGCTGGTGGGGAGCCAAATCAGCCTTGCGGATGCGCCCGAGGCCCTGATGAACATGAATAAATTCCAGTCCGTCGGCGCGACAGTCATCACTCGGTTCTGAGATGTGTGGAGGTTTGCGTGCGAGAGGCAGTGAGCCTGGCGGGCGCAATCGAATAGCGAGAGGGCGAGACGATGTTTGAAAAAGTTGAGGAATACCCCGTCGACCCGATCATGATCGGGGCAGACTATTTTGCGCAAGATCCACGCTTGGACAAGCTCAACCTGACCGTTGGGATTTATCAGGACGCGGATGGAAAAACCCCGGTCCTGCGGGCCGTCAAAGAGGCAGAGCAGCGGCTGGTTGAGACGCAGGCGAGTAAATCCTACCTGGCTCTGACCGGAGATGCCGACTACTGCGCGCTCTTGGGGCAGGAGATCCTGGGGGAAACCTGGGGGCGCGATTGGGTCGCGGCACAGACCTCAGGCGGGGCGGTGGCACTGCGGGTGATGGCGGATCTTCTGGCTCAGATGCCCGATGCGCCCACGGTCTGGCTGCAAACGCCGACCTACGGGAACTACATCCCGATCCTGCAGGCTGCAGGCGCGCGGTTCAGGCAGGTGCCCTACTATGACACGATCCGGCGCGCGATCACCTTTGATCAGATGCTCGACGGGTTAAGTGCCGCCAAATCCGGCGATGTCTTCCTGATGCAAGGGGTCTGCCACAATCCCACGGGCGCGGATATGACGCCGGAACAGTTCGAGGCTTTGCTGACTGTGCTGGAAGCGCGGGGCATCGTGCCGTGGATCGACCTTGCCTATCTTGGCTTTGCGCAGAGTTTCGAGGCGGATTGCGCAATGGCCCAGCAGATTGCCGCGCGCTTTGCGGAATGTATTGTCTGCATCACGCTGTCCAAATCCTTTGGTATCTACCGCGACCGGGCCGGGGCGTTATTTGTCAAAACAGGCCAGGCGGACCACCCCAGGATGCATAGGGCGATCTCGGCGATTGTGCGCGCGGGGGCCTCTCATGCGCCGGATCATGGCCCCTCTGTGGTGCGCGAAATTCTGCAGGACCAAAAGTTGAAGGACCTTTGGCTGCAAGAGTTAGATCAGATGCGCGCCCGCGTCGCACAGGTGCGCGCAGACATCGCCCAGGCTGAGGCAGAGGCTTTTGGCACCCGGGATTTGGCATATCTGGCCCAGCAATCGGGGATGTTTTCTTTGCTGCCGCTGACCGAGCGCCAGGAAACAGCCTTAACACGCTATCACGGCATCCATGTGGTAAAGGGCGCCCGGGTCAACGTCGCGCGGCTTGGGCCGGAGGATATTGGTTGGCTCATTCGGGCGGTGCACGAGGTGGTGACAGCCCCTTCCTGAGTGTAGGTGCCAGCCTGAGTGCTGGCCTGACCAGAGTGCGGGAGGTGGGGGCAGTGTTAGGCTTGAAAACCTACTTCAGGCCAGACTGGCCTGGCACACATGGGGGAGGGGCAGGCCAAAAATCGGCTCAAACCTGGGTCAAAGGTCCCCGGCCCAGGGGGGATCAGCGCCTTCCCGGGCAACCGTTTTGGCAGCGGCCCTGGCGCCATGCTCCAAAGCAAGTTGGAGCGTCTCGGGCGACAGGGTCTGTACCTGATCCTTGCTGAGGCAGTTCAGCTCGGACAGCTTGGCCAGAAGGCCCGCGTTGAAGGTGTCGCCAGCGCCAACGGTATCCACGATTTCAGCTGGTGTTGCTGGCACGTGAATTTGGCTGCCATTGGCCAGAAAACCATCCGCGCCATCGCCGCCACGTGTGAGAACCACCAGCGACGGCCCCAGCGCCAACAGCTGCTTTACTTTCTGCTCGTCGCTTTGGGGCGCAGGGAACAGCCAGTTCAGGTCCTCGTCGGAGACTTTTACAATATCCGCCTGCGCCATCATGTGACCCAAGCGCTGACGGTATCGGGCGGCGTCCTTGATGAAACCTGGGCGGATATTGGGATCAATCATGATCACGCGCGACCCAGCTTCGCGGGCCAATAGCGCGGCGTAGCAGTCACTAGCGGGTTCACTGGCAAGGCTGATACCGCCAAAAAACAGGGCTGTGATCGCATTGGGCAGAGCTGGGATTTGGGCAATATTCAGCATCCGCCCGGCAGAGTTTTCATCATAAAAACAATAGGATGCCTGACCTTCCATCAGCTGTACAAAGGCCAGGGTTGTGGGGCGGTCTGACCAGAGGATATGCGAGGTATCCACATGGGATTGGGTCAAATGCGCCGCCAGTTTCTGGCCAAATATGTCATGTGACACCCCGGTAAGCAGGCCTGCCGGAGCCCCAAGACGGCCCAGGGCAACGGCAGTATTGAGCACCGCTCCGCCGGGTCTTGGCACATAGGCTTCGGTGCCCGGCTTTGATGTCATCGGGATCATGTCGATCAAAGCGTCACCGCAACAAAGGATCATTGCCACACTCCGGGGGCTTTGGGGGCCGAGATTAGGTGCTCTGCATTGGCTGCATGTCCTGTTGTCAGCGCATCTGCAGCCAAGACCCTAACGCCGTTGCAATTCGGCTGTGCCTCACGATATCGCCGTAGGTTTTCGGCTGCAACAGCCGAGCGAGGGGCGATCTTTGCTGTTCTGAGCCGCCATTCTCGAACATCGGGCCAGCAGGTTGCGACCAAAAGGAACGCGGTAAAGGAAATCTCAATTCCGCGGGGCTATTTTGTGAAAGACCGCAGTTTCAGACAGAAGGCTGATATGAACAAAACCTGCTTGGCTTTGCCTCTAACCTATATCGTTCTTGCACTCAGCGCGGTGCAATGCGGCGCCACAGAGCGGTTTTCCATTGTGAATGAGGATTTCTTTGGCCAGGGAAATTCAGCGGTGCAGCCTGTGTTGGCGCGCCATAGCCCGGTTTCTGTGTTGACGGCCAATCCAGCTCCACAGGGGCTGGAGGCCGAGATGGAGGCGGTGCAGGCCAATCTTGCCAGCCTGTTTGCGGATCGTCGCGGCACCAGTCTGTTCCGGGCGCTGCCACGGGGCGTGGCCAAAGGAGCAGTGGCCAAAGGGGCGGTGGCAAAGCTGATGCAGCTGATCGCCAGCGCCGAGGCCGGCGGGGCGCAGTATGATGCGGTGCAACATGCGGCTGCTGTCAAGCCGAACAAGCGCCCAACCGCAATGACCCTGGGTGAGATCTACGACTGGATCGCCCGCACCCCGGGGCAACAACATGCCATTGGCCGCTACCAGTTTATTCCCGCGACGCTGAAACGTCTTGCCGATCATGTGGGTGCCAAACGCGACGATGTGTTTTCGCCTCAACTGCAGGACCGTCTGGCGCATCAGCTGCTTGAAGAAGCGGGCCTGAGCGCGATGATGGCCGATGACATGAGCCGCAAGGATTTCATGCACAATCTGGCCAAGATCTGGGCCGGGCTGCCGACGCCAAGTGGGAAATCCTATTATCACGGGTTGGCGGGCAATCGGGCGGTGCTCAGCTGGGCCAAATTCGACGCAGAGATGGCGCGCATTTTCCCCGGCTAGTGGCCCTGTAAACAACCTGTAAACAACCTGAAAACAGCCTGTAAACTGCCTGTAAACTGTCTGTCACGGGGCCGTGGTCAGGGCTCTTGCGTAGATCGGTCGCATGACAAAAGCGGTTAAATACATCGGGACTTGATAACATCCAAGAAAGATCAGCAGCGGATCCGTGGTGCTGGCGGGCAGGGCGATGAGAAACAGCGCAAAGTTCCGGTTTCCAGCCACCACAGAGCAGGGCGCTGCGATTTGGAATGCTCCGCGCCACATCAGCCAGCGAAAGCAGGCATATTGCAGGCCAAAGTTGAGGCTCAGGGCCAACAGCATCCACTGAGCGACAGGCCAGGGCGCGCTATGCAGAGCCGGGCCCAGGGCCGCCATCAGACCTATCACGATCACCACCAGCGCCAGAATGGTGACCCCATCTACAGCGCGGCCCATGCGCTCATTCAGATCGCGTGCGAGCCAGTGCCGACAGAAAAAAGCCAGCCCAACCGTCAGGGCGATGGTGCCGGTCAGTCGCAGTGAAGCATGCAGAACCGATTTAAGATCGCCGAGCTCGGGCAGCAGCAACAATACCGGCAAAACCGTCAATGGCATCAGGGCGGTGCCAAGGATCATCAACCGAAAGGCGGGTTCAGGTGCATGCCCCATCAACAGGGTGATATTGGGGCTGCCGGTCAGGGAGGGCGCCGACAGCATCAGGATCACGGCAATGGCCAGCGGCGTAGCCAGCAGCCCCAGCCCGGCAAAACAGACCAGCGCTCCCAGCGGCAGGGCCATTTGCAAGACCACAACGGCCTTGAGACTGGAGATGCCATCGCGCAGCCCACCCAGGGCGCGCGACGCGCCAATGCGAAACGCGGTCAGAAACAACAGGCCGGCCACCATCTCTGGCAACCAGGGTTTTAGTATTGCGGCCAGGTGCGGCAGGGCAAATCCTGCCAGCAGTCCAAGCACCATTGCAGCCCGCCCATGGCGGGCCACAATATTCAGCAGGCCTATCACTGTGTTACCCGCCAGCTGGTCCGCTGCGCAGATTATTGGGGAGCCATGTTGCCAGCTCGGGCCAGGCGACCAGGATCACCACCATCACCAGCATCAGGCCGACCATGGGGATCGCGGTCTTGGCAATATAGGAGATCTCGTGGCGGGTCATGCTTTGCAGCACAAAGAGGTTGAACCCAATTGGCGGCGTCACCTGGGCCATTTCAACGACCACCACGATGAAGATGCCAAACCAGATCACATCAATACCGGCCTGACGGATCATCGGCTCAACGATGGCCATGGTCAGCACCACCGAAGAAATCCCATCCAGGAACATGCCCAACACCACGTAAAACAGGGTGAGCGCCACAATCAGTACCAGCGGTGACAGGTTCATCTGGTCGATCCAGGCTGCAAGCGCCCGGGGCAATCCGGTAAAGCCCATGGACAGCGATAGGAACGACGCTCCCATCAGGATCAGCGCAATCATTGCAGAGGTACGCGTGGCGCCCATCAATGACTCGGTAAAGGTGGACCAGCCCAGCGAGCCCTGAAACAGTGCCAGCGTCAAGGCACCAAGCACGCCTACCGCAGCGGCCTCGGTGGCGGTGGCAAGGCCTAGATACATCGAACCGATCACCACGGTGACCAGCGTCAGCACCGGGATCAGAAACCGGCTCTCTGACATCATTTCCCCAAAGGACATGGCGGGCTCTGGTTCGGGACGCTGGTCTTTGGCAAAGAAATGCCAGCCGATGATATAGGCCATGAACAGGCTGGCCAGCACCAGTCCGGGGAAAATGCCGGCCATGAACAGCTTGGTAATCGATTCATTGATCGACACGCCATAGACGATCAGCGTCAGCGAGGGCGGAATCATCAGCCCCAGCGTTGCGGCTCCCGCCAGGGTGCCAACGATCATATATTCCGGGTAGCCGCGTTTGCGCAGCTCGGGGATCGACATCTTGCCGACGGTGGTCAGGGTTGCTGCGGATGAGCCGGACACGGCGGCAAAGATGGTGCAGCCGGCAATATTGGTGTGCAGCAACCCGCCAGGCAGCCAGCGCATCCAGGGGGCAAGGCCGCGAAACATGTCCTGTGACAGGCGGGTGCGATAGAGGATCTCACCCATCCAGATGAACAGCGGCAGCGCCGTCAGGGTCCAGCTGGAGGCTCCGGTCCAGATGGTGGTGATCATCGCGTCCCCGGCGGGGCGGGTGGTGAACAGCTCCATGCCAAACCAGGCGACGCCCATCAGCGCCAGACCAATCCAGACGGAACTGCCCAGCAGGGCAAAGAGCACAAAAACAAAGATAAGGGTTGTATAGATCTCGCCCATTATTCCACGGCCTCCGAAGTAATGCTGGCCCGGCGGGTGATCAGCAGGCGACACAGATAGTCCCACAGCGCCAGCGCCAGCAGCACGGTGCCGATCGACATTGGCAGCTGTGGCAGCCAGACCGGGGTATAGACCCAGTCAGACCCGGTTTCGGCCCAAAGCTTGCCCCAGTGAGCGGGGGCGGTGACAAACATCTTGAAGACGGCGATCAGCCACTCCGGGGTAAAGTCCTGCCCCTGGGTGCGGTCATTCAGCATCTCGGACATGATATTGGTCTTGATGGCAAAACGGGCAAAATAGGTTGCGGTGATGGCTGCGATCCACATGGCGAATGCATCCAGCCACAGGCCAAAGTGATGCCCCATGTTGAGAAAGATCGACACCCGGATATGGGCGCCACGGGTTAGCGCATGGGCCAAGGCAAAAAAAGAGGTCGCCGCCATGGCATAGCCTGCATATTCGGTGGAGCCTGGGAAGGTCAGGTTGCTCCAGCGGGCGCCCATCTGGGCGACGATCAGCAGCAGGATGGTGATCATGCAGACTGCGGCCAACACACCTGCAGACAGATAGATCCGATCCAGCAGGGCCTGCAGTGGCCGCAGAGCACGGCCCATTGGAGCCGGTGCAGCCAGACAGGTTAGTGCCAAAACGGTTGGAATAACAAAAAGCCAAGCCCAGAGCGGCAGGCCCAGAAACGGTTGCCAGTCACGCATGCCCATCCCCCAAATGTGGTCATAAAAGACGGCCCCTACCCGGTAAAAGCAGGAGCCGTCAGGTGAGAGGTCGTGAGGTTATTTGGCGTTATAGGCGTCCAGAATGGCCTGGCCGTCGTCACCGGCTGCTGCCAGCCATTCGGCTGTCATCTTGGTGCCAATTTCCTGCAGCTCGGCGAGGAATTCGGGGCCTGCGTCAGCCACGGTCATGCCATTGTCTGACAGTTGTTCAAAGTACCAGTTGGCCAGCTCTTCGGATTTGGCAGCGCAGGCGGCCCCGGTCTCGTCGGCGGCCTTTTGCACCTGGGCCTGGGTCTCGGGGCTCAGGTCTTCCCAGACCTGTTTGTTGACGATGACATAGTTGCGTGGCAGCCAGGCGTTGACCTTGTAATAATGGCTCAGGTTTTCCCAGACCTTGCGGTCATACCCGGTCGAGCCCGACGAGATGAATGCCTCGGCAACGCCGGTGGCCAGTGCCTGGCTCAACTCGGCGGCTTCGACCTGTACCGGGATCATGCCCAGTTCTTCGGCAAAGGTTGCTGTTGCGGTGTTGTAGCTGCGGAACTTGACGCCCTGGGTGTCGGCAGAGGAGGAGACCTCTTTGTTGAAGTAAAAGCCCTGGCCTGGCCAGGGGCAGGTATAAAGCGCAACAAGGTTCAGCTCGCCAAGCTGACTATTCACCCGGTCTTTTGCGGCATGCCAGAGCTTTTCGTTGTCGGCATAGGTGGTGGCAATAAAGGGCAGGTTATCCCAGCCCAGCAACGGCGCCTCATTGGCATGGGCGGACATGAAGCGTTCACCAATCGGGGCCTGGCCGGTCTGCACCGCGCGTTTGATCTCGCCACCCTTGAACAGGGAGCCACCGGGATGCACGGTGATGTCAATATCGCCGCCAGTGTAGTCGCGGACCTTATCGGCAAAAACAACCCCCATCTCTGAGTGATAATTGGATGCGGAATAGGCCATTGGCATATCCCAGCTTTCCGCCACAGCGCCTGAGGCGGCAAACGCCAGCGCCGAGGCTGTAAAGGCCATTTTGATAGAAGTTTTAGATGTCATGGTAATCTCCCTGGAGGTTGGTGGTGCTGTTTTTCAGCTTGCTATTGCCGGCTTGTCTTTGCCGGTTTGTTTGGAATTGGGGGCCTAACAGGCGTTAGGCAAAACGATCCGGTTCAAAGGGACGCATGTCAAGGTTCATGGGCTGGCCGGAAATCAGACTGGCCACCATACGCCCCGTTTTTGCGCCGCCGGTCAGGCCAATATGGTGGTGGCCAAAGGCGGTAAAGACGCCCGAGCCGGCGACCTCGCCAATCAGTGGCAGGCTGTCGGTCGGGGCGGGGCGAAAGCCGAGCCATTCTTCCTCCTCAACGGCCTGCATCTGCGGGAAGGTCTCTGCCACCGTGCGTCGAAGCAGCGCCAGGGGCGCCTTGGACGGGGTTTCATCCAAGCCACCAAATTCCACAACACCGGCGCAGCGCAGGCCCTGATCCATCGGGGTGGCGACAAATTTGCCGGCCGCCACCATCATCGGATAGCGTGGGGTGATGCTGGGGGATTTGAACAGAATGTGATAGCCCCGTTCTGCTTCCATCGGCACCTTGAGGCCCAGTTTCTGCATCAGGGGCTTGGACCAGATCCCGGCAGAAATCACCACCTTGTCACAGTCAAAGCGCCCCTGGTCAGTGTCTACCGCAGAAATGCGGCCACCGCTGAGGTCGAAATCCTTCACTTCCGCCTGGACAAAGCTGCCGCCCATTTCGACCAGGAGTTTGACCAGATCTTTGACGTAGTTGGCGGGGTTTAGGATAAAACCGTGGTTTTTGTTCACCGCCAGAAGGGAAGTGTTCTTGCCCAGGATCGGCTCGTACTCCTGAACCGCCGCGCCCTCGATGATCTCTGGTATGAACCCCGCCTCGCGGCGCAGCTCCCAGACATAGGCATCTTCCTCAAAGGCTGCGCGGTCCTTGTAGGCAAAGTTGTAATTGGTCTCTTTGATCCATTTTGCAGCTGGGGTGTCGGCGGTCAGGGCCTGATGCTGTTCGACACTGTCACCAACAATATGGGTAAGAGATTTTGCAATGCGGCGGGTGTCGTTGTCATTGGCATGTGACAGGTACTTTATCAGCCAGGGCAACAGCCTTGGTGTGTAGCCCCAACGCATGAACAGCGGAAACTTTGGGTCCAACAGATATTTTGGCCCCTTGGAGAGCAACCCTGGCGTGGTCACCGGCACCATGGCGCAGCTGGCCAGCAGACAGCCATTGCCGTAGGAGGCGCCCATGCCGGGCTCTCCTTTGTCAATCAGGGTGACGTTGTATCCGGCACGTTTCAGCCAGAGCGCAGTGGCGGCGCCCACAATGCCAGCGCCAACAATGATGATGTGTTCTGTTTTCATTCAACGTCGCTTTGGTTGTCCTGTTGGTTGTGCAGGTATCAGCAGCAGGGCGTTGCAAAAATCGCCTGCCCAGCCCCTTGGGACATGCTGCAAAAAGCACAGATCGTTTGCTGACCATGCCCAGTCAGTCACATCATTTCAAATATAATTATCGATGCGCTCCATAACAAAAAATGATACAGAGGGCGCATGAACCTACGTTTTAGACAGTTACAGGCGTTTCATTCGGTGATTGAGACCGGAACAGTGACCGGCGCGGCTGCACTTTTGGGAATTTCCCAGCCTGCGGTCTCAAACCTTTTGCATCAGTTGGAACGGCAGACCCGGTTCAAATTGTTTGAGCGTGATCGCGGCCGGTTGCGGGCGACGCCAGAAGCCAATCTGTTGTTTCGTGAGATTGATACGGTGGTGCGTGGCTTTGATCACGTGACCCATGCAGTGATTGATCTGCAGAACAAGCAGGCAGGGCAGCTGCAGGTGGCCTCGCAGCATTCGATGTCCTTTGGGTTTATGCCAAAGCTGATTGCCAAATTCGCCCGCGACCGGCCGGATATGTCGATCTCGTTCCAGTCGCAGTATTCATCGAAGATCCAGGAATGGGTGATCTCGGGCCTGTTTGAAATTGGTATCTGCGAAACGCCGCTGCTGCATGATGGGCTGCAGGCCTATCCTATCCGGGTTGAAACATCCCTGGCGCTTCCCGCTGACAGCCCGCTGGCGCAACATGAGGTTCTTACCCCGGCGCTCTTGGAAGGTGCGCCATTTCTGGTCATGGGGCCTGATCACATCACCCACCGGAACATTCGCGAAGCCTTTGTACAGGCGGGGGTGCCGCTCAAGACGCGGGTTCATGCGCAGTTGTTCAAGAACCTGCTGAGCTTTGTCAAAGAGGGAATGGGCGTGGCCTTGCTGGATCCCTTTGTGCTGGATTTTGACAAGGAGGGCGGCTTTGTCTCGCGCTGTTTTCGCCCGCAGATCCTGATGGAGATGGCAGTGATTACCTCTGCCGCGCGACCGCTGTCTTCAATCGGGCAAGAGTTTCTGGCGCTTTTGCAGTCGGAACTGGCGCCCTATTGTGTGGACTGACAGTGTTCAAATAAGGAGGGGCTCCCGCGCAGATCAAGGCCATCAAAGATGACCTCTCTCCCCTTGGGCCGGGCGCCGCGCCAAGGCGCGGCGCGGTTGGTGACTGGAGCTCAGGGAGTGCGGAACGGAGTTTCAGGGTGGGCCGATATCTTTTCCGGGACATGGCACTGGAACGGGCATCTTTTGTCGTCTTTGTCCGACCCCCAGGGCTTTGCCCGTCTGGCATGATCCCCCAGGGCTCCGCCCGTTTGGCATAGTCCCCCAGGGCTCCGCCCGTTCGGCCCTGAAAGGCTCTCCCAGAGCCTTTCCGAGACGGGCCTCACCCCATCCAGCGCCGAACAGGGGCGTTGCTTTCCTCCAGGGGCTGACAGACCACATCCACCAGGGTGGGGCCGTCGTGATTAACCGCCTCGCGCATCACCCGCTCCAGGTCCTCGGGCTTGTCCACACGCCAGCTTTTGATACCATAGGCGGCAGCGATGGCGGCATGGTCGGTGCGGTTGAAATCGACGTTGTAGTACCGCGCGCCCTTGTCCGCGAACTGGCTGGCCTTGATCCAGCCGAAGTTTGAATTGGAGAACACCACAAAGGTGATGGGCGCGCGGGCGCGACAGACGGTCTCCAGCTCACCCACGGTAAATCCAAAGGATCCATCTCCCATCAAGGCCACGGTTTTTGATGCGGGCCGCCCGAACCATGCCCCCAAGGAAGCCGAAAGCGCGTAGCCAAGGGCGCCATGCGCCCGGTTGGTGATGAAATAGCGCCCCGGTTGCTGCAATTGGTAATAGGCCGAAAAATACGGACAACTGGTCCCGGGATCAGAAACCACAGTGGCATCCGGCGGCAGCACTTTCATCAGCGCATCAACCACGCGCTCGGGGCGGATTGGGGTCTCGGTGCTTTGGGCCAGGTGATGAAACCTTTCAAACTTGCGCGCTTTGATCTGTGCGATGGCAGCAGCACCGCCAAAGCTATCCGCGCCCTGCGCCCGGCGATCCAGCACCGCGTTGACCGCAGCCAGCGAGAGCCGCAGGTCGCCCACCACCCCCACCTCGGTGCGGTAATTGGCGCCGATCACCATCGGGTCATTGTCAAAATGCACGATACGGGTGCCGGGTGCCGGGGCCTCCCAGCGCGAGGTGGTGGTAGAGCCTGCACGACAGCCCATGAACACCACCAGATCCGCCGCCTCCATCATTTCCCAGGTTTCATCGGTGCCGCCGTTTGAGCCCACAACACCCAGGCAATTGGCATGGGTCTCGGCCAGGGATCCCTGACCTGAGATCGAGGTTGCGACTGGAATATCCAGGCGGGTGGCAAGCCGGGAGAGCTCCTCCATGGCGCCGGCAATCACAATGCCGCCGCCACAGATGATCAGCGGCGATTTTGCCGATAAAATTGCATCAATCGCCGCCTCTGCAGCGCCGGGTTCGGGCGCCTGCGGGTAGGCGGGATAGCTTTGGTGTTTTGGGTCTGCCCAGATATCACTGGGGTCAACCGCATCATATTGCACATCATATGGCAGGCCAAGATGAGCCGCACCTGACCGGCCAGTGGTCATGGCCTTGAAAGCGGTGCGCACCATCCGGGGGATGTGTTGGGACTGTTTGATCACCGTGTTCCACTTGGTCAGGGGCCGCATCAGGGCCTCCTGGTCGACCTCTGTCAGCGGGTATTTTCCATAAGACGCAACCGAGATGTCGGTGGTGATGCCAAGAACCGCGTAGGAGCTTTCGGTGGCTTCAATGAGGCCGGGCAGGATATAGGTGGCGCCGCCACCGGAGGGACCCTCGGCCACGCCGGGGCGACCAGTGACGCGGGAATAGCCATCGGCCATATAGGTCGCAGAGCGCTCGTCGCGGGTAAGCACATGGGTTATGCCGTGATCCAGGCCATAAAGCGCGTCATAAAAGGGCAGGGTGGTGTCGCCGCACAGACCAAAGACATGGCGCACGCCGTGGGCTTCCAACATCCGCACCAGGGCCTCGGCGCCGTTCATCGCATTGCTCATTTTACTCTCCCGGGTTTGATCAATCTGTTTTGGTCATTGTGCAGCTCTCTACGGGTGCCGCGTTTTGTTCATTGCATCACCAATGGAATCAAGTCGTGTGCTCACAACTGTATACAGTTTGGAGTTCATTATTGCGGACAAGTCAAGTCTGCTCTAGCGTGGCCTCAAATCAGCAGGGAACTGCGCCAAGATCAGGATGCGAGCGGAACAAGATGGCCAAACGGGAAAGCAATGTTGATCGGGTCTATGAGGCGCTGCGCCGGATGGCAGCGGATTTTGCCTTCAAGCCTGACCAGCGGATCAATGAAAGTGCCGTGTCCGAGGTGCTGGGGGCCAGCCGCACGCCGTTGCGGGAGGCGCTGAACCGGCTGGTGGCCGAGGGGTTTTTGACCTTTCAGATCAACCGGGGATTCTTTTGCCGCCCGCTGACGCCAGGCTATATTCTTGACCTGTATGAGGCGCGTGTGGCGATCGAATGTGAAGCCCTGCGCATTGCTTGCCTGCGCGCACCAGAGCAAGATATCTCCGCATTTTCCGACTATCTGGACCGGATGGAGCCGGACTATGAAAGCGCCACCGATTTGGAAGAGCTGTTGGCGCTGGACGAGAGTTTTCATAATCGCCTGGTGCAATTGTCCGGCAATAGTGAACTGCAACGGATGCTGAAGAACCTCAATGGGCGGATCCGCTATATCCGCTTGATTGATCTAAAGCGGATGCGCGATCAGGCTGAGGGGCGCCCGCCGGGCGATGTTTCGGCCCATCGGCAGGTGCTACAGGGGCTGGCCGCACGGGACGTTGAGGCTGCAACCAAAGCCCTGCGGGGGCATATTGAAAAGCGCCGTGAAGAGGCAACCGAGGCGGTGCGCATCGCCTTTTCCCAGCTCTATGTGCCGGACGAAGACTAGGCACTGGACGCTAATCACTGGGCGCGGCGGGCATTACTCAAAAGGAGACGGGATGGAACAGGGTGGCAAGACGGTCTATGGGGCTGCGGTGGGGATCTTGATGTTGGAAACACAGTTCCCGCGTATTCACGGCGATATGGGCAATGTCCTGACCTGGGATTTTCCGGTGCATTACCGGGTGGTACGCGGTGCTACTCCGGATTTGGTGGTGCGCAATGATCCGACCAAACTGGTGGATTTGTTCATCGAGGCAGGGCGTGACCTGATTGCGATGGGCTGTGATGGCATCACCACCAATTGCGGCTTTCTGGCGCTGATCCAGGATCAGGTCAAAGCCGCGCTGGGGGTGCCGGTGGCGACGTCTTCGCTGATGCAGGTGCCGATGGTGCAGGCGCTTTTGCCTAGGGATAAGCGGGTTGGCGTCCTGACCATTTCCAAGGAGACACTGACCCCCGCCCACCTGCGTGCTGCGGGCGCGCCGGGGGATACGCCGGTTGGCGGCACAGAGGGGCTGCGCTGCTTTACCCGTGATATACTTGGGGATGCTGCGGCGATAGACTTTGAAGCCTGTCGGCTGGACATGATTGACAGCGCCCGGGCGCTGGTGGCGGATAATCCGGATCTGGGGGCGATCGTGTTGGAATGCACCAATATGGTGCCCTATGCCCGCGATCTGCGCCGGGTGACGGGCCTGCCGGTGTTCTCCATCCAAAGCTTTGTCACCTGGTTTCAGGCCGGGCTGATGCCGCGTCGCTTTGATCTGGAGCTGGATGACCCCCGCTGGTAGCTCAGGGGCTCCCTCCTGTGAGGGGGCGTTAGCTGAGCACCAGCAGCCAGAACCAGACTGTCATCACCGAAGCGGCAGTGGCAATCAGCACCGAAGAGGCGGCGACCCGTTTGGCGCGCCCGTACATATTGGCAAAGATATAGGCGTTGAACCCCGGCGCCATGGCAGCGTTCAGCACACCAGAGCGGAACAGATCCTGTTTCAGCCCCAGCGATCCCCCCAGCAGCCAGACAATGCTGGGATGCACCATCAGCGCGATGACGCAGACAAAGCCAATGGTGCGCAAATCGCCTTCGGGGCGGTACTGAACCAAGACGCCGCCCAGGGCAAACAGTGCTGCGGGCAGGGCGGCCCGAATGACCAATTGCAGGGCTTCATCAACAGCCGTGGGGATCGTCACTCCCGCGAGGTTGAAAGCAAAGCCAAGCGCGATGGCGAGGATCAGCACGTTTTTGAACATCGCCGTCAGCACCGAAGAGACGGTTTTGACCCCACCAGCCCCGCGGTTGCGCACCACCTCCATCGCGGTGATGCCCAGCCCGTAGCAAAAAGGAGAGTGAAAGGCGATGATCGCATAGTTGCCGGTCAGGTTCTCAGGTCCAAAGGCGCGTTCGGTAATGGGCAGCCCCAACAGAACGGAATTGGAGAACAGGCAGCAGAACCCGATGGCCACGCAGTCTTCCCAGTCGCGTTTGAACAGCAGCCGGGCGCCCGTCAGACCGATGCCAAAACAGGTTGCGGCTCCGGTATAAAAGCTGATGAGCAACTTGGGATCAAAACTGTTGGACAGGTCAAGATTGGCCATGGCGTGAAACAGCAGGCAGGGGATGGCAAAGCCCTGGGTGAATTTCATCAGCCCCTCAATATGAGAGGCGGAGAAAACCTCCTTTAGCGTTGCGACATAGCCTGCAGCCACTACCAGAAAGACCGGCAGGATGACATCAATCAGACTTTGCAACATCGCGGTTTCCTTTGGAGCAGTCACTTTGGGCTTTGAAAAATGGCGGGCTTTGAAAAGTGGCGGGCCCGTTGGGCAATGTGGTCGGCGGCGAGACTGGCGGGACTGGTCAGACTGGCCAGGCAGAAAAAATCAGGTTCTGCACTTACTGCGGGCGGCAGGGCCGCCCGGAGAAAACCTTGCCTACAGCGGGCAGCGAATGACCATGCCGTCATAGGCCGGGGTGATGTGATCGGCGGTCTCGGCCTCAAGCGTGGCATAGTCCAGATCAACATGCATATTGGTCAGCACCGCGCGTTTTGGCTGCATCCGCTCGATCCAGGCCAAGGCCTGCTCAAGACTGAAATGGGTGGGGTGTGGGCTGCGACGCAGGGCATCCAGAACCCAATAATCCAGCCCTTCCAGCACCTCGGTGACATCCTCGGAGATTTCGGCAACATCCGGCAGATAGGCGAGATTGCCAATGCGGAACCCCAGGGCATCCATGGCCCCGTGATTGACCTCAAAGGGCAGGAAAGGGATCTCGCCGCCGGGGCCACCAATGGAAAAGGCGCCATCAATGGTCCGCAGATCCAGGATCGGCGGATAGGGGGAGCCTTCGGGCTGCACAAAGGCATAGCCAAAGCGCGACAGCAGCGCATTTTGCGTATCGCCATCGGCGTAGACGGGCACGCGGGCGCGCATGTTGAAGACGATCATCCGCAGGTCATCCATGCCATGCACATGATCGGCATGGGAATGGGTATAGACCACCGCGTCCAGCCGTCCCACCCCGGCATCCAGCAACTGGCTGCGCATGTCAGGCGAGGTGTCGATCAGCACCGAGGTGGTGCCATCCGGCCCGTCGCGTTCCACCAGCATGGAACAGCGGCGGCGACGGTTGCGTGGGTTGTCAGGGTCGCAGTCGCCCCAATGACCGCCCAGGCGGGGCACCCCACCGGAAGAGCCGCAGCCCAGAATTGTATAGCGCAGCTCAGCCATCAGGCAGCGGCCTCATACCGGGCGGCCTTCCAGAACAGGCGGTCAAAATTGGCCTGGGTCTGCGCGGCAAAATCACCATAGTCCAGATCAAAGACCTGGGCCCCAACCTGCGCGGTGAGGGCCGAATATGCCGGTTCGTTGCGTTTGCCGCGATGGGGCGGTGGCGCCAGATAGGGGGCGTCGGTTTCCACCAGGATACGGTCGAGTGGCGCTTCGGCAAAGATGTCGCGCAGCTCCTGGCTTTTGGGGAAGGCTGAAATACCTGACATCGACAGGTAAAACCCAAGGTCCAGCGCCGCCCGGCCCAGTTCAACCGAAGAGGAGAAACAGTGCATGACGCAGCTGAAGGCACCGTTTTGCATCTCTTCGCGCAGGATCCGCGCCATATCGTCATCGGCGGCACGGGCGTGGATGATCAGCGGCAGTTTGGTGTCGCGGGCGGCGGCAATATGGGTGCGCAGGGACTGCTGCTGAATTTCGGCGCTTTCGGCCGTATAGTGATAGTCGAGCCCGGTCTCGCCAATACCGACAAATTTTGGATGATCCGCCAGGGCAACCAGATCATCATAGCTGGCCATGGGTTCTGAGGCGACGCTCATCGGGTGGGTGCCTGCGGCGTAGAACACCGGTGCATGGGTCTCGGCGATGGCGCGCACAGCAGGCTCGTTCCTGAGCTTGGTGCAGATGGTGACCATGCGGGTCACGCCTGCCTCGGCAGCGCGGGCAATGACCGCATCCAGCTCGCCCTCAAAATCGGGGAAATCCAGATGGCAATGGCTATCGGTGATCTGTGGAATTGTGGTGCTCATGCCTGCCTCGTCGTGTGTCTGGCCGGATCCGGGATGGCCTGTCTATAGGTCACCGGGATGCGGTCTCTTGCATCTTGAAAACCGTATCTAGGACAAGTGAAGCCGGGTCAAGGTTCACGGCCTGCCCGTGGCGTGCGCGCGTCGTGGCCTCAGCCGAGAGATCAGCCCAGGCGCGCCCCTGCAGCGGCGTTGCGGCCAGTCGGGTCAGCATTGCGGCCTCGCCTGCTGCGGCTTCGGGCTGTGGCGGCTGACCTGTGGCGCCGGTTCGGGCAAGCCGCGACAGGGCGACCTCGATCAGGGTGAGCAGCAGTTCAAACTTCTCGGCTGCGCCGCGCTGGGCTGAGGCCTCAGCCAGAGCGATGGCGCGTTGGCGATCCAACCGGGGCATGGTGTTCAGGATCTGTACCAGCTCGGCGTAGATCCTTAGCCCGCCAAGGTTCAACATTCGCAGGGCGGCCCCAACAGACCCCGCCGCCAGGGCGGTGAGATGGGCGGTGTTTTCAGGCAGTTCGGCTCCGGCCTGCGCCAAGGCAGATTGCATATCTTCCGGCAAAAGCGGCCCCAGTCGCAGGGTGCGGCAGCGGGACCGGATCGTCGGCAGCAGGCGCGAGGGCTGATGGGAGATCAACAGCAAAGTGGTGCGGGCAGGGGGCTCTTCGAGCATTTTCAGCAAGGCGTTGGCCGCACTTATGTTCATGTCGTCTGCGGCATCCACAATCACCACGCGGCGGCCGCCGTCGGTGGAGGACAGGCCAAAAAAGCGGTTCAGTTTGCGGATATCATCGACCACGATCTGATCGCGCAGCTTGCCCTTGTCGTTGTAGCTGCGGCTGATGGCGACCAGCCCGGGCTCGGCCAGGGCCTGAATGCGGTGTGACACCGGGTGTTCGGGGTCAATCGACAGCGAGGTGGCTGGGGGCGGTGCACCAAACAAGCCTTCCTCGGCGGCTGGCGTCGCCAGCAGGAACCGGGCGATGCGCCAGGCCAGGGTCGCCTTGCCGACGCCCTGCGGTCCGGTGAGCAACCAGCCGTGATGCAGCCGGTTGGAGTTGAAGGCGGTGAGAAAATCCTGCTCTGCCTGATCCTGCCCAAAGAGCTGGGTGGTCTCGCGCGGGTGCGGCGCGCCTGGGGCCTGATCGGCGCGCGGCAGCTCTTCGTCGGCTTTTGCCTTGGGGGCGCGGCTCATTGCTGCGCTGCTTTGGTACGGGCCGCCAGTGCGGCCTCAGTGAGGCGCAAAACATCAGCAGCAACGGTGTCGATATCCCGGGCACCATCCACAACTCTGAAACGGTCGGGAAACTCAGACGCCAGAGACAAAAAGCCCGCGCGCATTTTCTCCTGCAGGCCGAGGCCAAAATCCTCAAACCGTTCTTCGGTGCCCTGGCGCCCCTTGGCGCGGGACAGGCCGGTGGCGGGATCCATATCAATAAGCAGGGTCAGGTCCGGTTCACGTCCAATCATGAGCGCATGCAGCTGATCCACCGTGGCGCGCAAATCGCCCCGCGACATGCCCTGGTACATCCGGGTGCTATCGGCAAAGCGGTCACATATCACCACCTTGCCCGCAGCCAGAGCGGGCAGAATGGTGCGTTCCAGGTGGTCGCGCCGTGCGGCGGTGAACAACAGGATCTCGGTCTCGGCGGACCACTTGTCTGGGTCGCCTTCCAGCACCAGGCGGCGGATATCCTCGGCCCCCTCAGAGCCGCCGGGCTCGCGGGTGAGGACAACATCGTAGCCCGCCGCGCGCAGAGCTTCGGCCAGGCGTTTGCACTGGCTTGATTTGCCCGAGCCGTCAATACCTTCAAAGGTCAGGAACAGGCCGGTCGGCAGGCGTATGCTATTCTCGCTCACTGTTGTGCCTCGGGACCAGCAATCAGGCGTCTGGACAGAACCTTTGCTGCATTTTGCACCCGCTGAAAGAACCCCGCATTGGCGACATCCTGTTCAGCCACCAGGGGCAGGCGGATTTCGGGCAGCCCCTCCGGCTGCAGAACCAGCTCTGCCAGTTGTTGACCTTTGCTGATGGGGGCATTGATTGGGCCGGAATAGACCACCTCAGCCGGGATTTCAGAGCCTGCGAGGGCAGGCAGCAGGATTTCCAGATCGGTTTCAGGCACCAGGCCTACCGATCGTTCCGCTCCCCGCCAAACTTCGGCGCTGGCAACCGAGACACCGGCCTTGGCGACGATCTTTTTGGCAAATTGGCGAAACGACCAGTTAACAATGGCCTCAGCCTCCTCTGCGCGGGCCTTTGTGCTGTCCAATCCGGTCACCACAAAGATCACCCGGCGATCCCCCTGCACGGCGGACCCGACCAGGCCATAGCCTGCCTCAGAGGTGTGACCGGTCTTCAGCCCATCCGCACCGATGCCAAGCCCGAGCAGGGGATTGCGGTTGTGGGTATTGGAGGGCGCACGACCATCAAAGGCAAAACTCTTCTCTGAAAACAGAGGGTAATACTGTGGGAAGTCTTCGATTAGATGTTCGGCAAGGATGCCAAGGTCACGCATCGACATGCGGTGGCCAATAGCGGGCCAGCCGTTGGCATTGGCAAAACTGGCATCACTCATGCCCATCTCATGGGCGCGTTTGGTCATGTAGCGGGCAAAACCGGCCTCTGTGCCATCGGGGCTGAGCGCCTCGGCGATGACCACACAGGCGTCATTGCCCGACAAAACGATAATGCCGCGCAGCAGGTCTTCGACACGCACCCGGTCGGTGGTGTCCAGAAACATGGTTGAGCCGCCATAGCTCATGGCATGGGCACTGACAGGCAGACGCTCATCCAAAGACAGCCGGCCATCGCGCAGCGCTTCAAAGGCGACATACAGCGTCATCAGTTTCGACATCGAAGCCGGGGGCAGCGGAACATCGGCATTCTTGGACAAAAGCACGGTGTCGGTCCCCTGATCCACCACGTAGGCGGCCCGCGCCTTGGTGTCAAAAGCGGCAAGCGGCAGCGCCGTCAGGCAAAGTCCAAAGCTGGCGGCCAGGGCAAGTTTGGCAAAGGGGCTGACCATTGATTTCATGCCTGCGACCTCCTTGGGGGTGGGGATGGTGTTAATTGGTGACAGCATAGGCATCGGTAAAGCCGGTTTCCTGAATCTTTTTCAGCAGCTGGCTGCGTTCTGACTTGGATTTGGCGGGGCCGACCACAACGCGCCAGAATGGTTTCCCATTCCCGGTTTGCGCCAGCACGGTGGGGATCAAACCGGCATTGCGCATCTGCGCGGCGGTGTTCTTTGCGTTGCTTTCAACGCTGAAAATGCCAATTTGAATGTAGGGTTTGCCCAGCGAAGAGACACGCGGCGCCGGGGCAACGGGCGCCTGCGGGCGTGGAGCCTGTGGACTGGGCGCCTGTGGACTGGGCGCTGGTGCGGCCTCAATCGCAGCGGCGGCGCCAGCAATCGGATCCAGCGGCGTGGCTTCGATTTCATCCGCGCCAAGCGCTGTGGTTGCCGCCTCTTCCAGGGGGCTGTCCTGCAGGGTGGCGTCCGCCAGCGCGGGTTCTGGCTGTTCTTCGGCTTCACGGCGCAGGGCGGTGACATTCAAATCAATTGGAGCACCTGCCAGTATGCCCAGAGCCGCCGCCGCATCCGAAGAGATCTGCAACCGGGGGCCGGGGATTTCGCGCTCGCGGCGGAACAGGGCGCCGATGACAAATTTCCCATTGGAGGTGTTGCGGATGATCACGCGTTCGGGGTCTTTGGCATCTGGATGCGCCACCCAGACACCGCCCAGCGATGGCCGACCATCCCAGAGCCCGGCTTCACTGACCTGAAACACATCAGGGGCCTCGACGTCGCGTTCGACCAATTGTGTTCTGCTGGAGCCGGTTACTGCAGTCTCTGCCGCCCTGGGCTTCAGAAACCCGAGATTGGCGCCTTCTTCGCAGGCCGAGAGTGCCAGCACTGAGATCGCCATCAATGCGAGGCCAGATCTTGGTCTCCATTTCGGCATGGTTGGTGTCATGATCATTTCCTTGCCTGTGCTCATTGCGCCAAAGCGCACCTCGCCGGATTTCCCGGTCGTCGTTATGATTTGGCGAATGATAGCCTGCGGCGGCAGTCATGAAAACCCTATGCCCGAGCGTGGTTTGTAAAAGCTGGGTGATGGGCGCGATCCCGCGCGTTTCCTGCGGGCTCAGCACGGTCTTGCCCCTCACTGGGGGAGATCTCCAGGGCATTTGCGAGCAGGAATAATTTCCTCTTGCGTGTTGTCCTGCAGCACCTTAAACCGCCCCCAGACCGGGGAGGTGGCAGAGTGGTCGAATGCGGCGGTCTTGAAAACCGTTGAACGTGAGAGCGTTCCCAGGGTTCGAATCCCTGTCTCCCCGCCACTCACATCTGTCTCAACTTACCCCCACCTCACCGGATGCGTTTTGCGTGATTTCAGATGGCCATACGCTGTGGTTTTGAAATGAGACTTCCGTTCGGGCGCCCATGGCCTTCGACAATTGCGTTGACGCCACCGCACGGCCTTTTGGCGGGTTTGATCTGGCGCGAGTTTCCCTGATAGGGGGGGCTGTGGCTGCTGCGGGTGCATGCCCCAAGTTGCCCGAGACAGTGGGCCTCAGTAGGCCTCAGTGCGCCATGGAGCGGAGGCGCCGGCTCTTGGCGCTGGTGCAAGCGTGAATTCACAGAAAAAGGGCAGCGGGGGGTTCCTCTGCCTCTTTCCCCTTTGACTGCAGAGTGCCAAATACATCAATGGCTTGACATTCTGGAGTTTTGTAAGGTTCCGGATGAAAAAATGTGTTTAATATTGAATTCTGTGCATCTATGCTGTGAAGGCGGGAGCGCTATAGTCAAGGCTTTGAAAACCACGACAAAAGTGGATTTTTTGGCGTGTCGAGAGCCTGCAGGGTGAATGAAAGCGGAATTTAGTGGAGTTGGTTTTCGGAAATGTCTGAGCGAAAACTCTATATAGCGGATGATAATTTTGAATTCGCAGAATACCTTATGACGGTTGCACAGCGGTTGGGATGGACCGTGCAAACCTGTTCAAACGGAAATGAACTGCTTGCCTTGTTGTACTCAGGCGATGGCCCGGCGGTGGTCTTGGTCGATATAAATATGCCGGAAAAAGATGGCATAGAGGTAATCGAAGGATTGTCGGAAGTGTCCCGTCCGCTGCGGTTTCGGTTTATGACGGGCGGTGCCGATGCCCCGATGTTGGCGGCAAAACTGATGGCGCGGGCTAGAAATCTCTCGGTTGGGCGCAATCTCTACAAACCGATTCCAATGGACAATTTGAAACGGGTGTTGGTGGATGAATGGGACGCGCTTTTGCAATTGGAAAAAGCACCAAATCTTCCTGCTGAGTGAGCAAGCTGTCTCTTTCGTCAGACGAAAGTGATTGCAGTGTGCCCACGGCGGCAACTCTCTTCACATCCTGCGTCCTTTAACGCGCGGTTCAGACAATTGGTAACGCGCAGGTCGCGCTTATCTGTGGGCTGATCCTGGTATCCTCGACGCGATAGCCCCTATCTGTGGCTAGCCCTGCTTGTGCAGGGCTCGTAGGTCACAGGACAGAGCCATCTGCCTGGCGCGGGAAACAGGGCACCGGCTTTGTCCGCTGCAGATCAGTCTCCAAAGGGTTGAATGGAAGATTACAGTTTTAATTAATATCAAAGTAAAGAATTCAATTGGGTGAACATTAAAGAGTTCTTCCATGCGCTATTGGACCAAAAGTAATCCAGTCTTAAGACTAACATGCTTCTTTGGGAGGGCAGTTTTTTAGGAGCGAAACATGAAGTTCGGAATTGTGGCAGCCGTGTCTGCCTCACTGGTTTCCCTTTCTGGCGCCGCAACGGCCGCCGAAATCGAAGTTATGGCGGGTGATCTGCCGCCAATGGTTCAAAAGGATGGAACCGGTCGCGAGGCGGAAATTATTTCTGCCGTGCTGGGGCATTGTGGCCATACCGCGAAATTTACCGTTCAACCCTTCACACGCCATTGGCAGTCTTTTGAGAAAGGCTCTGGGGATGCTGTGGCGACCGTACCCGTGGGCATGCCAACTGCGGGGACACAAACTCAGTCCTATATCTCCTATCAAAATGGCGTGTCCTATCTGACCTCATCAGACCATGAGGCCTCCGCGCTTTCTGATCTGGAAGGCTGGAATATCGTTGCCTTTGAAGGCGCCAGCAACATCATTCCAGGTCTGGGCGGTGGCACCTCTACGTTTAAATCCTACCGCGAAATGGCCGACCAGAAAACCCAGAGCAAACTGCTTTATGGTAAGCGGGTAGATGGTATCCTGGGCGATGGTATGCTGTTCGCCGAGTTCGCGCGCCAGTTGCGCGAAGGGGGGGCGTCTTCGGGCGTGGACGCCAGCCAGTCAATTGAATTCCGGGCTATTTTTGACCCCAGCCCCTATGCAATGAGCTTTAGGGATCCGGCATTGGCTGCCGATTTTGACCGCTGTTTTGCTGAGCTGGATGCGGCCGGGACCATTGCCGAAATCAACACCAAATGGACTGACAAGTATCGTGATGCCCTCGAAGGCAACTACATGTCTTACTAAGTGATTGCCGCTGTTCCGGGATCTGCCCGCAAGGGTAGACTGCGGGGCAGCGCAGCCTTCCCGTTGCAAGACAGCAAGAAACGGGACCGGGACTTCAGTTTAGTCAGATGAGCCACCAGCCTCCTCAAAGGTGGGCCCCCGAGCATATCACCGATGGCTTTGAAAACGGTTCGATTGTCACCCTATGACATGATGATTTTCAGCCGACACGAACAGTCCCTGCGAGACTGAACCCTAGAAACAAGACAAGTAGACTTAAGTAATCGGAGCGTGAAATGATGGGATACCTAAAACGGATATTGGGCATGTCCATAAAGAAGAAGCTACTTCTGCCCATTCTGGCCTGTATCGTTCTGTCGAATTTTGCCTATACGGTTTTTTGGGCCTCCAAGCACAGTACAGCCTTGCTTGCCGCTTTTGATGAAGAGGTAAAACTGGCTCAGCGATTTGTTGTTCCGCCAGTTGCTGCAGCGGTTTGGGACTTTAACAGCGATGCGGCCATGGGGGCAATCCAGGGCATCGCTGACATGGAAAACGCCCTATTTGTGCAGGTCATTGTCGATGGCGAGAGCTTCTCGGAGATCTTTGTCGACGAAGACCGCCGGGCAGAGCTGACCGAGCAGGTCGCGGGTCTCTTGCAGGATGAAGCGGCTGAGAAATCAGTTGAGGTCAATAATGTTGTCTATGCGAAGTTTCCTTTGACACAGCCTGATGGCACAAATGTTGGCCAGATGGTCATGGGGTTTAGTAATGGCGCCATTCACGCAACTGTTTCCTCGCTCTATCTGCAGTCGGCTATCATTGGCCTCGCCATCTGCTTGCTGATTGGTGTGATCGTTTATTTGTCCGCAGCCTCGGTGACCCGGCCGCTGGACCGGATTGTTGACCGGATTGACGCCCTGCGTAGCGGCGACACCCATAGCCCGGTCCCAGAAAAGCGTCGCGGTGATGAGCTTGGCCGTCTGGCCGCTGCCGTTGTGGAATTTGTCGATGCCATGCGGGCCAATGCCGAACTGGAAGAAAACTCCAAAGCCGCTGCCGAAGAGCAGGCCGGGGTTGTCCGAGAGCTGGCAAACGGGTTGAATCAACTGTCCAAAGGCGATCTGTCTTACCGGATCAAAAAGGAAATGAGCCCGGAATACACCGCTCTGCGTTCGGACTTTAACCAGACGGCTGAAACCCTGGATGATTTGATTGGGCGCGTTTTGGTGACCATTTCGCAGATGGACCAACAGATTGGCGAAATGGCTACCGGCACGGATGATCTGTCGCAGCGGACCGAAAACCAGGCGGCAACCCTGGAAGAGACCGCCGCCGCACTGGATAGCATCACCTCAAACGTGCGCTCTGCCACCACGCAGACGCAAGAGGTCGAAGGCACCATTTCTGAGACCAGCAAAGTTGCCCAGCGCAGCGGAGATATCGTCCAGCGTACCGTGCAGGCGATGAAGGAAATTGATGAATCCTCCGAGAAGATCTCTGAGATCAACAGCGTGATTGATGATATTTCCTTCCAGACCAGCCTGCTGGCTCTGAACGCAGGGGTCGAGGCCGCACGTGCAGGTGAAGTCGGGCGCGGTTTTGCAGTGGTTGCCTCCGAGGTGCGCTCTTTGGCGTTGAAATCTGCGACCTCGGCCAATGAAATTCGCGAACTGATCCGGACCAGTTCCGAAAAAGTGAAAGTTGGCGTGGAGCTGGTGGACGAAGCAGGTCGGTCTTTGGATGAGATTATCGAGAAAATCCAGTCAGTGTCAGCTCTTACCACCCAAATTGCGGCCTCCTCCGGGGAACAGGCTTCGACCATATCAGAAATCAATGCCGGCATGATCGAACTGGACCGGGTGACCCAGCAGAACGCCAGCATGGTTCTGAAATCCAGCGATCAGGGCAAAAGCCTGCAGCGGGCGGCTTCGGAATTGGCGCAACTTGTTTCGGGGCTCAAGCCAACCTCGCAGAGCCTTGCAACGGGGGGGGCAACCCAGAGTCCGCAAGACATGGTCCATGGCGACACCTTCGGCCCGGATGACTTTGATGACACGGGTTTTGGCGCAGATGACTTTGACAGTGACCGGCTGGTTGGGTGATCCTTTCCCACGCCGCCTAGAGGTCTGACACCCGCTGGTACCACCAGATCCCCCCGTCCACTTGATTGTGGACGGGGGGTAATTTTTTTTGGATCTTGACCTGTGCCTTGTGATGTCTAGCCTATGGAAAAACAAAGGAAATATGATGATAGGATATGTAACTGTCGGCGCTTCGGATATGGACAAAGCCAAGGCGTTTTACTGTGATCTTTTTGCGGATCGCGGCGCGAAGGTGATTATTGATGGGGGCCGCATTGCGATGATTGGGGCGACGCCAAAGGAACCGATGATTTCGGTCTGTGTGCCCTATGACAAAAAGGATCCGCAGCCGGGGAATGGCAACATGGTTGCCTTTGCGGCAAAGAACAAAGAAGAGGTTGATGCGCTATATGCCAAGGCAATTTCCCTTGGCGCGACCTGCGAAGGTGCGCCCGGCCAGCGTATTCCGGATCGGTTCTACGGGGCCTATGTGCGTGACCTTGATGGCAATAAAATGACCTTCTATGTGTTTGGCTAAACACCTGCAGCGGTCTGGTCGGGCATCCCGCCAGACCGTTTTATACCTCATGTTTGACAGGACCTGATCCGGGGCCTGCTTTTGCCGCAGCCTTCCCATCCAGAGGACGGCAGGGTTTGCCGCGAGACAGGAGGCGGCATAGCCTCTGGATCTGACAGGTGACGCTCTCTGCTGCAACCCGGCTGCCCAATGGCGTAGAGAGCCGCATTGGGTCCCAAACGCTGACAACTTCCAAAATGCAGGATATCAAAACCGTTACTCCTGGCGTTGTCCGCAGGACCGGCTGCTCTGGAACGCTCAAAGCTGTGATCTTTGCTGAAATGGTCAGCGGCGGTGCGCCTGACCTGCGGTCCTTTGCTTGCCAGAAGCCGGGAACTTGAATAGCGTTGTCGTCAACTTTGTCTCTTTGAAATGATCTGTTTATGCTTGATTTTGGTTTGGGTTTGATTGGGCTTCTTGGCCTGCTTTTTCTGCTTGGTGTTCCCTATCTTCTGGTATCGCATACGCGCCTGAAATCGCAGGTGCGTGCTTTGGAAGCCAAAATGCGCTCCCTGCAAAGCAGCCTCTCAAATAGTAAGGTCTCAGCAGAGCTGCAAACGCCGCAGCAAGAGGCAGCTTTGTCGGCCAAATCTGCAGATCCTTGGGGAGAGGCACGTCAGGAAGAAACCACAGCCACGCAGATCGAAGACAGGGTGGAAGACGACAGGGGCGGTTCTGAGGGTTTGCTGCCGCCGACGCAAGCGGAGCAAAGCACCGGCGCATTTGCCAGTACAACACAGACGGATCAGTCCGGGTTGGCACCGCGCGCCGAAGAGACCGCCGAGCCCGCTATTGATCAGGTTCAGCCGCCACGCGCTTTTGTTCTGCGGGCAGATCTTGTTGCCGGTCTCAGCGGCTGGCTGCGGGAGAACTGGGTTCTGGTGGCAGGGGCCGCGTCTCTGGCCCTGGCAGGGCTCTTTATGGTGCAATACGGCGTTGAAAACGGCCTTCTGACGCCCTTCTGGCGGGTCATGGCCTCTTTGGGCTTTGGCGTGGCGCTCATTCTTGGCGCCGAAACGATCCGGCGTCGTTTGGGCGATGCGACGGATGGAGCTGCGCAGCATCTTCCCTCTGCATTGGCAGGGGCTGGGTTGATAACTCTTTTTGCCGGGCTGCTGTCGGCACGCGTGATGTATCAGCTGATTGATCCTGGCCCCAGCTTTGTTGCCCTCTGTCTGGTGTCGCTGCTGGCCCTGGTTCTGGGCTGGTTCTATGGCGCCTTCCTCACCGCTCTGGGGCTGTTGGGCGCCAGCGCAGTTCCCTTTCTGGTGGGGGGGCAATCGCAGGACGCCTGGATTCTCTACTACTACTTTGCCTTGATTGCGACGGTGGGGCTGGGGGTGGACACGGTCAAGCGCTGGGCCTGGATCTCAGGGCTTGCCCTGGCCGCGCCGCTCACCGCCTGTCTGTTGCTCTACCTGTCAGGGGAAGGGGAGCCGCATTTCCTGACCGCCCTGTTGGTGATTGCCGCCGCTGCGGTGATCCTGCCCGAGCGCAGCCTCTGGCCACATCATTCCGGCCCGGCGGTGACGGAGATCTTGTTGCCGCAACAGGGGCGACGGATCTATCCTGAATTCCCCACCCGGATTTCTGCGGTTGCCACCTGCGCGGCGGCGGCGGCTGCGCTTCTGGTGGCTGTGCAGACAGATCAGGCGGCGGTGGTTGTTTTTGCCTTGCTCACACTGATGGTGCTGTTGCTCGCCAGCCTGCTTTGGATGCGGCAGGCCCCGGCATTGTTTGATCATGCTTTGGTACCTGGACTGGCGATCCTGGCAGTTATCCTGCTTCAAGGGCTCAGCTTTGGCCCCCTGTTCAGCGAATTTGATGCCGCCGCGCTCCGCCCGCCAGAGACTCCGGCCCCGAAAATCCTGTGGTTTCTGGTGGCAATTGGCGCGCTGGGCTCGGGGCTGGCCTATCTGCGCATGCAGTGGAGCCTGACTGGGCCTGAGGGGGATGCCGAAGCGCCTGAGGCACATTCCGCAAACCTCCCGGTATTCTGGGCGCTCTGTGCGGCGAGTTTTGCTCCGGCCTTGCTCCTGATCCTCGAGTTCACCTGGAGGCCCGCCGCTGTGCATGGTCTTTATACCTGGGCCTTGGTGGTGCTGGCCATGGCGGCAGGCATGACCTTTTTGACAGAGCGGTCAGCCCGTGGACCGGGGGCGCGGCAAAAAGAGATGCGGGTGGCGCTGTTTGCCATTTCGGCGCTGACCCTCATTGCCTTTGCGCTCTTTCTGGTGCTGGCGCAAACCGCGCTGACCCTGGCCCTGGCTGTCATGGCGCTGCTGGTGGTCCTGATCGACCGGAAATACGATCTGCCCGGCCTGGCGCTGTTTGTGCAGGTTGCGGTGGCGGTCATTGTCTATCGGCTGGTGCTGGATCCTGGCGTGGCCTGGGCGCTGGACCGCGACTATATCGACGAGGGCTGGCAGTATGTGACACCGCTGGTGCAAATTGTCCTTGGCTATCTTGGCAGCTTTGCGCTGCTGGGAACCGGCTGGCTGCTGGCACGGCAACAGCAGCGTGAGAAAACCACGGTGATGCTGGAAAGCGCCGCTGCATTGATTGGCGCGGTGTTCCTGGCTGTGCTGATCCTGCGGCTGCTGCCAGAACAGATGCGCTATGGTCATGCGGGCATGGGGCTGATGGCTACTGTCTGGGTCGCCTCTCTGGTGAACCAGCTGCATCGGATACGCCTGAGCGGTACGTTTTCAGCTCTGCTGCGTGGGGTCTTGATCCTGGGCTATGGGGTCTCTGCCATTGGCTGCATGAGTGGGCTGTTTGCCTTTGCCAATCCACTGTTGTCCAGTGACGAAATCGTGCGAGGGCCGCTGATCCTGGACAGTTTGGCAGCGGCCTATCTGCCGCTGGCGGCGGTCTGCGCCGCTGCAGCGCTGCGGCTGGACCATCTGAACCGCTGGGTTCGGATCGGGTTTGGTAGCGCCGCGAGTATGCTGGGCGCGGTCTATATCACGTTTGAGATCCGCCGGTTCTGGCGTGGCGAGGATCTGAGCCTCCCTGGGGTGATCGACGCTGAGCTCTATTCCTATACGGTGGCTTTGCTGGTTGCCTCGGGCGGGGGGCTGATGTTGGCCTTCTGGCGCCGTTCGGACCTGCTGCGGCGGCTGGCCATGGCCGGGGTGGTGCTGACAATTGCCAAGGTGTTCCTGGTGGATATGAGCGGGTTGTCCGGCCTGACGCGGGTATTTTCCTTTATGGGGCTTGGGCTGGCGCTGGTCGGGCTTGCCTGGCTGAACCGCATCATGAATGCCCAATGGGACAAAGGGAAAATACCGCCGCCCGCAAGGCAAGAGACCTGACCAGACTACATCAGGGGAAGATCTGCAAAAAAGGCGGGCCAGAGCGGCCCGCCTTTTTGTTTGCAATGAACTGACAGGGGGCAGTTGTCCCGCATCAGTAACATGCGATTTTCTAGAACAGAAAGTCATCCGCTGTCAGATCACCCAGGCCAACACCCGCCAGAGTGATACTGTTGCCAAGATTATCGCTGATCACGGCATTCCCGTTCACTTCGCTCAGGTGGTTCTGCACCAGGTCTGAGTAGTCGGTGATCTCAGAGACGCCTGCGAGGTCAATGATCTCGCCGACTTCGCTGGTGGTGAAGTCATGGATGATGTCGGTTCCAAAACTTCCGGCAAAGATAAAGCTGTCAGCACCAGCTCCACCGGTGAAATGATCGTTTCCATGATCATCTCGCAGGGTATCATCGCCGGTACCGCCATAGAGGGTGTCGTTGCCCCAGGCGCCATTCAGGACGCTGGCTTTGGTGGCGTTGCCCTTGATGAGGTTATTCAACCCATTGCCAGCCACCCAGTCTGCATCCCCTTTGAGAATGACAACTTCGACATTTTTGCTGTACTCCCACAGCTTCAAATTGTCTGCAAATGAGGCAACGATGTAGTCCCAGCCCTCACCGAAACTTTCAACGACGCGGTCAGCTGCATCGTCCAGGAAATAGATGTCATTGCCAGCCCCCCCAACCATCAGGTCAGTGCCATGGTCATCGCGCAGGGTATCGTTTCCGGCTCCGCCATAAAGGGTGTCATTGCCCCAGGCGCCGTTCAGGATGTTGTTTTTGGTGGTGTTGCCATAAATGGTATTATTCAACCCATTGCCGGTCGCCCAGTCTGCATCTCCGGTGAGAGCGAGGGATTCGACATTTTTGCTGTATTCCCACAGCTTAATTTTGTCGTCAAATGAGAAGATCGCATGATCCGCCCCCTCTCCGAAGTTTTCAACAATGCGGTCGCCTGCATCGTCCAAATGGTAAGTGTCATTGCCCGTACCGCCGACCATCGTGTCAACGCCCTGGTCATCCTGGAAAGTGTCGTTGCCCGCGCCGCCGGTCAGAGAGTCATTGCCCCAGGCGCCGTTCAGAATGTTGTTGCCGTTGTTGCCGGTGATCACATTGTTCAGACCGTTGCCGGTCCCGTTCAGGTTATCCGTGCCACTCAGAGTCAGATTTTCGACATAGGCGCTGCTGTCGTACAGGGCAATACTGATTGAGGACAAAATTGTGTCGTTGCCTTCGCCGGCCAGTTCGATGACCTGGTCGTTGGCGGAGTCCACATAGTAAAGATCATCTCCGGTGCCGCCGACCATACTGTCATCGCCTTCACCACCGCTAATCAAATCTGCATCAGCGCCACCGTAGATCGTGTCATCGCCTGCGCCTGCATAGATTATATCGACGCCTGCGCCTGCAAAGATCTGATCGTTGCCAGAGCTGGTATCAAAAACGTTATTTGCGTCATTGCCGGTGATTGTATCGTGGCCAGAGCCGGTGAAGGCTTTCTCAATCACGGTGCCGCGACCGATGGCAAAGTTGCCGATCTTGCCGTTCAGATCCGAGAATGTATCAACTACCAGACTTAGGTTTTGGTTATAGCTGCGCGAGCTCAGATCAATGGTATCAATGCCGCCGCTGTCGACGATGGTAAAGGCATAGTCGTGATCCATATCCATGATACTGCGGCCAGTGGTGTTGCCATCGCCATAGGTGGTATCGCCGGTTTCCACATTGGTCGGGACGCCATAGAGATCCTGAATGGCGGCAATGTCGGCGATCTGGGGCGTGTAGACATAGGCAAAATCGGCATCAACCCCTGTGGCCTCATCCTGTGAGAAATAGGACATGATGCTCATCTGCCAGCTGTCGTTGGCATATTCCGCATCGTCTTCATAGGTCCCGGTGCCATTGTAGAGCCCCGCATGCCCCAGGCCAAGAGCATGGCCGATTTCATGGATGTAGGTCTGGACGTAGTATTCCGGATTTGCATCCCACCAGGTGGGAATATTGACCCAGGATCTGTAGATTTCACCTGATGAAAACACGTAGGATTGCGCGTAGGCCCCCCTTTGGTCCTCGTCGTCAAAACTGATATCCACGATGCTGGATGTGGTTTCGACAAATTCCAATCCGGACACTGCTTCCCAGGCTTCCAGAGCCTGTCGCGCGACTGCCTTGGCAGAGGAGGTCAAACCGGACAGATTTACCGTGAGCTGGTCGCCAGTCGTTTCGGCGAAGGAGCGTGGCGTCGAACCGTTCGCTTCCCAGTAGCCAGTTGTCAGATAGTCTGCAATCTCATCAACGGTGTTTGTTGGCTTGGCCGCATAGCTTGTTTCGACGGTGGGCGTATGTGTCGTGTCTTCAACAAAGAGGCGATGATCGCGGTTGCCACAAAACTCACACATGGAACTCTCCTGACCGGGCTGAATTCACAGGGGGTGAAAGGGTCTGGGTGTCGGTGCTGGCAGGCATGTAACAATCCTCTGTATGTACTACAAAATTGATTTCGGTCGCAGAGACCGGACTATATGGTGGGGTTTCTATATGGGAAGGTCAGAGACCTCAATCAAAGCATGTGCAAAAGGTGTCAGGTTCTGGCCCTCCAAATTGCTGTCCATGATTGATAACTCCAACAAGGGGCCGTCCACAGGTTGGCCCTCTTGATCTTGCCAAACCAGCTGTCCAGAGAGCCGATCTTTGGCGCGACTTTGTTCATGGTAACGAAGGGTCAGACCCGAGAAGTGATTGGCCAGTTCAGTGGCGGACGGGTCGCTGACCTTCTCTACTGTCAGATCTAGTTCCGGCGTTTTGCTTTTTAGCGCCTCCACCAGGGCTTTGCAGATTGAAGGGTGCTGTTCAAAATCACACTGGAACAGGACTTTCGGCAATTCTTTACTGGACACAGGAGAGACCACGCTAAAAACAAGGGCAGCAGCAAGGGTATGAAGGGCAGGTATAAATCGAAGCAATGGTTTTACTCAGGGTTGCGCCGGGTCAGTCTTCACAAATTTTCAGGCTCATTGTCAAATAGTTTAAGATTTTGGTAATTTGGAGGGCATTATCTGGGCAAAATTATGCCGGACCCCGATAAACGGTAAAACACCCGTATTCTGCCTGGGCCGATGTGAGCTTTGCCAGCCTGTGCAAAATGCCTCTCCCCAACAAGATCAGCCCAGCTGGGGTGATCTGTGTTGGAGAGAAGGCCTGTTTCATTTCTCGCGGTTACTGGTCGGCTGTAAGGGTCTCGAAGTTCAGACCAACGGCGGTGCGCGGTGCAAAACCTTTCCAGTAGGTGTGATCCGGCAGTTCCTTGCCTGCATCATCTTTTGAGATAACGCCGTCGATGGCGTGCGGTACCAGCTCCAGGTATTGTGCCTTATCGGTCTCAGCCTTGAGGTGCAGCCCCATAAAGGCGGTGGCAAAGTGCTGGGTGATATTGTTCATCCGGTTGGTGTCCCAAACCGCATCGGCGTAGTGTTCAAACGGGATGAAGTCGAGGTTATCAACGGGCTCCCAGCTTTCGATTGGGGCAGGCATCGGGGCGGCCGCATTGTGATTGGCCCCCTCAAAGGTCAGCAGGTGACGGTTGGTATTGACCGCGCCCTCAAAGATTTTTCGGATTGCCGAATAGACAGAGACATCATCGGCGCTGCCTGCCATCATCATCAGTGGTTTGCGGATCCCGGCCAGGCCTGTTGCATCCCAGAAGCCAGTGTTCATGCCCCAAGGCCCAATGGCAATCACCGCTTTGACGCGGTCATCAATCAAGGCTGCGTGGCTTTCTGAGCCCGCCTGATGACGGGCCAGCAGACCAGCTGGCGTGCCCCAGCTATACTGGGTCGAGGCCTCGGTCACGCCGGCACCGGCAAAGATAACCGCGCCGTAGCCGCCCATAGAATAGCCGATAACACCGGTCTGATCCGTATTGATGATCGCTCCCAGCGGGCCTTCCAGCGCCTCCATCTGATCAATGACAAAACGCTGATCCAGCGGGCGGTTCAGCAGGGTAGAGCCAAAGGCGGCCTTGTCCGAGTAGGTGCTGTCGCGGTGGTCAATCGAGACGGTGACATAGCCCTTGGTTGCGAGGTTTTCCCCCAGATGGGACAGCAGATAGCGGTTGCCGGGGTAGCCATGTGAAATCACCACCAGAGGATAGGTTTCACCACTGGCTGGCGCGGCATCACGTGCGGCACGGCCCTGCAGGGTGACTTCGGTCTTGCCGTCCCGCAGGATGGCGCGATAGCTGCCGCCTTGTTCGGTTCCTGCCGCCGCCGGATACCAGACCTCAACCGTGAGATCACGATCATACAGCGGCTGGTCGGCGTCAGTGGTGTTCAAAATGTCATTTTGACCGGGATTGGTGAACTCCAGCGTCTGCACCCCAATTGGATGGGTGCCAAAGGCGGCAAGTTCCGGGGCGTCTGGGCGGATGCGGTCGATGCGGTTCTCAGCCGCGCTCGCAAGAGGCAGGCTTGTGGCTGCCAAGGCAAGCCCGATACCAACAGCCAAATTTTTCTTAGACATATCTTTTCTTTCTCCCAGTTTGGTATCCATTTGAAATGCCCCGCAGCTTCAGTGCGGGGCGCGCGCTGGTCTTAGGATCACAATGTAACAAACTGTCCCGCAGGCTGCGTTTGATGGCCAAAGGATTCCCAATGGCTCTTCCGGCAAAAAGCCAGATCTGCTGCTGGGCTACAGGCATCTATAAACAGCCGTCACGACACATTTCAGGGCGATCGCGCGTCACCTTTTCTCAGATGACTAAAGAGTCGCGCTCTGGGTCAAGTCTCAGCATGGGGCTGGCTGCAATAACGCAGCGTTTCTTTCACAGGGGCCGGCGGTTAGCAAAAGCCCGCAAAAGCAGTCTCCAAGGGGCAGGACATGTGCAGTGGCCCTACAGCGCAGATTGTCCTTATTTTGGATGCTCTATACTGTTAGGATATTCACATTTTCAGCAGGCCAATTTTGCGAGATCACCGATGAAACAGACACCTTGGTTGGGTTTTTCCATTGATCGTGCCGCCAGCACTCCGGTGTTTGAGCAAATCTGTGCCGCCATTCGCCTGCGCGCCGCTTCGGGGGATATGGCGCCGGGCAGCAAACTGCCGCCAACCCGGGTGTTTGCCACCGAACTGGGGGTGTCGCGTTCCACCATCGTCACCGCTTACGAACAACTGGTTGCCGAAGGATACCTCAGCAGCCAGCAGGGCTCTGGGTATCGGCTCTGTGCCTCTGGCGAAGTTGAGATGGCGCAGCGACAGGCCCCTGCGGCTGACCCAAAATCGGGAGCAGCGGCGCGCAGAGGTGGCGCGCAGGGCCCTGGCTCTGCCTCCCCGCCCCAAATGGTGGAGGCGCACATCTTTCGGGCGGGCACCCCGGATATGCGGCTGTTTCCGTATCGGCAATGGGCCAAGACAGTGGCACGGATTTGTCGCTCTGACCCGCAGGCCATGTTTGTCGGCAGTCGCGGATTTGGCTCTTTGGCTCTGCGTCAGTCTATCTGTGATCATGTGGCGGAGTGGCGGGGCATTTCGGCCAGACCCGAGCAGGTGATTGTCACAGCCGGTGCCACGGATGCCCTGGAGATCTGCTTGCATGCGCTGGCACAATCCGGCGATAGCGTCGCGCTTGAGGATCCTGGCTATAGACCCTTGCAGTATTTCATCACCGCGCAGGGATTGACGCCAGAGTATCTGCGCGTTGATGACAGTGGCGCGGTTCTCCCCTCTGGGCCGGTTGCCCCGCGGCTGGCCATTCTGACGCCCTCACATCAGTTTCCGCTGGGTGGCGCCATGTCCCCGGCACGCCGGATGGAGTTTATTCGATGGGCGATCAAGACAGAGGCCTGGATCATTGAAGATGACTATGACAGCGAGTTTCGCTACGCCGGGCGACCGATCCCGGCGATGGCTGGTTTTGATCATTTGCACCGCACTCTCTATATTGGTAGTTTCTCCAAAATCTTTTCCAACGCGCTGCGTCTGGGCTATCTGATCCTTCCCGAACCTCTTGTGGCAAGCTTTGCCAACAGCATTCAACGCTTTGGCCCAAAGGCCAGCAGCATGCCACAACAGCCGCTCGCAGATTTTATCGACAGCGGTGAGTTCTACCGGCATCTGCGTCGGGTCAGACGGATCTACGCTGAGCGTCGTCGCTTTCTTCTGGATCAATTGAGTCAGGATTTTGGCGCTTATGGATATTGCGTCGATCACCAGGCCGGAATGCAGGTGGTGTTCCATTTGACCTGCGCACTGCAGGACCGGGAGGTTTGCATTCGGGCGGCAGAACTGGGGTTGAGCATTGAGGCCCTTTCGGGATTTGTTCAGACCCCGCGCCCAGGTGATGGGGGTTACAACGGATTGGTTTTGGGGTTCTGCGGCTATAGCGAGGCAGAGCTGCAACAGGGCCTGGGTCTGTTGCAGCAGATTCTGCAACTGGTTTCCCGCTGAGGGTATGGGCCTTGCAGGAGGGCGGAGCGTGGTCTTGCCCGGGTGAAGATCAATCAACCCATAGGTTGATTGTGTGACATTTCACTTCCCTTTAGGGCATCGCGTTTGGGAACTAGGTCGAATATTGGCTAGTTTTTCTGCTGAAGCATTAAGCAGCACAGGTGGTCATAATAGAATATTAGGATGCTCAACATAGGTAGAGGAGTAGCGTTAGTTTTATAGGACCATCCGAAAATGCCCCAGTTTCTGTTCCGATTGCCTGTACGGATATACGCCCTAGCCGCTTTAGCGGTGGGGCTGGCCGCAGCTTTGACTTTTGTTCTCTTATCCCGTGCCGTGGACAACGCATATGAAATGCGTGAAAAAGAACTCAGCAGCCTGACCGATGCCGTGATTAGCTCTCTCGCAAACCTGGATGAGCAGGTGCAGGCAGGCACTTTGACGCTAGAGGAAGCCCAAGAGCAGGGCAAAACCCAAATTGAACTGCTGCGGTTTGGTTCTGTAGGCTATTTCTTTGCCTTTGACGAAAACGACGTCATGCGCGCTCATGCTGTTGCCAAACAGCTTATTGGCAATGTGCAGACTGACTTCGAAGATGTAAACGGAGTTCTGGTTTTTCAGGAATTCAACAAGGTCATCAAAGAGAAGGGCTCTGGGGCGGTCATCTATCACTTCAACAAGCCAGACTCGGAAATCCCCCAAGCCAAAATGGGGTACGTCAAGGCCTTCGCGCCCTGGAAATGGATTATCGGGACTGGGGCCTATGTTGAAGATATCGAAGCTGAGCTGAATATCATGCGCTGGACTGCCCTGAGTGCTCTCGCAATTAGCCTCGCAATTCTTGCAATTGGGGCCACTGTGATCACCCGCAGCGTGACCGTTCCTGTAACTGCTTTGAACAACCGGATGCGCACCATGGCCGAGGGCGACACCGATGCTGATATCCCGGCCACCAACAACAAAAGCGAAATTGGCGATATGGCGCGCCGCTTGGAACTCTTCCGGCAGTCTTTGATCCGCCAAAAAGAATTGGAAGGCGAACAGAAAGAACGCGAAGCAGAGCAGGTCAAAGTTGTATCCATTCTCAGCAGCAGCCTGTCCAAGCTGTCACAGGGGGATCTGACGGTTAAGATCACCAGTGATTTCCCAGAGGATTACAGCCAGCTGCGTCGGGACTTCAACCAAACGACTGAAACGCTGAGCGGGACAATGTCGCGTATGGTCGAAGCCACCACCTCGATCCGCAATGGCGCGGCTGAAATCAGCCAGGCTTCGGATGACCTGTCGCACCGGACCGAAAGCCAGGCCGCAACCCTGGAAGAGACCGCCGCGGCGCTGGATGAGCTGACCGCGAGCGTGAAATCTGCCGCCGAAGGCGCCCGCAGCGTTGAGGCCACCATGGAGGCTGCCAAGCAAGAAGCCGAAGTCAGTGGCGAAGTTGTGCAAAGCGCGGTTTCCGCAATGACCGAGATCGAGCAGAGTTCGAACCACATCAGCCAGATCATTTCGGTGATTGATGACATCGCGTTCCAGACCAACCTGCTGGCCCTCAACGCCGGGGTCGAAGCGGCCCGTGCTGGTGAAGCGGGCAAAGGCTTTGCGGTTGTGGCCTCTGAAGTACGGGCGCTGGCGCAGCGCTCTTCGGATGCGGCGATGGAAATCAAAACACTGATTGGCGACAGCTCGAAACAGGTTGCCCGTGGGGTGGATCTGGTTGGCAAGGCAGGCGAAGCTCTCGAAAGCATCGTGGGTCAGGTGAGCCATATCTCCAAGCTGGTATCGGGCATTGCCGAAGGCGCGGTGGAGCAATCAACTGGCCTGAACGAGATCAACACCGGCGTGACACAGCTGGACCAGGTTACCCAGCAAAACGCCGCCATGGTTGAAGAGGCAACAGCTGCCGGGCATCTGCTCAATACCGACTCCTCGAAACTGGCCGAGCTGGTTGCGATCTTTAAGGTCGATGGCAGCGCCTCGGTTGTGCAGATGCCAACAGCAGCGTCTTCGGTTGCACCAGTTGTCGCGCCTTCGGCACATGGGAATGACGACTGGGATCTGGCGGCCATGAGCCCGGCACCAACTCCGGTCCGCGTGGGCTCTGACGGCAATACGGCCAAGGATATGTGGCAGGACTTCTGATCCTCGCTGTGGCTTTCATCTTTCCCTAAAATACCTCGGGGGAGCGCCCTGCAGGGGCGCGGGGGCAGAGCCCCTGCAACAGGCTTTATAAAAACAAAGCGCCCGGCAGATCTGCCGGGCGCTCCTGCGTTTTACCTAAGGGGTGTGAGACGCTTAGCCAATAATGGCATTCAGCGTTGCCGAGGGGCGCATCACCTTGGCTTTCAGCTCGGCTGAGGGCCGGTAATAGCCGCCAATATCCGCAGCCGGGCCCTGTACTGCTGCCAGTTCCGCAAGAATGGCCTCTTCGCCGTCAGCCAGCGCCTTGGCAATGGGGGCAAATTCTGCGGCCAGATCTGCGTCGTCACCCTGCGCTGCCAGGGCCTCGGCCCAGTAGCGGGCAAACCAGTAATGGCTGTCGCGGTTGTCGGGTTCACCAACTTTGCGCGAGGGCGATTTGTTGTTGTCCAGAATACCCTGGGTTGCCACCTCGGCTGCAGCGCCCAGCACGCCGGCTTTGGCGTTGCCCTTGCTGTCTGCCAGGAATTTCAGGCTTTCGCTCAGGGCGCAGAATTCCCCCATCGAGTCCCAGCGCAGGTGGTTTTGCTCTACCAGCTGCTGCACGTGTTTGGGCGCGGAGCCACCGGCCCCGGTTTCAAACAGGCCGCCACCTTTCATCAGCTTCACGATCGACAGCATCTTGGCCGAGGTGCCCAGTTCCAGGATCGGGAACAGATCGGTCAGATAGTCGCGCAGCACGTTGCCGGTGATGGCGATGCTGTCCTTGCCTGCGGTGATGGTCTTCAGCGACTGGGCTGTTGCTTCCCGTGGGGCCATGATCTGGAACAGATCCGCCTTGCCTGCCGCTTCCAGCGCGGGTTTGACATATTTGATCAGCTCGGCGTCATGGGCGCGGTTTTCATCCAGCCAGAAGATCGCCTCGGATCCGGTCAGACGCTGGCGATCCAGCGCCAGTTCGATCCAGTTTTCAATCGGCGCCTGTTTGGCGGTGCAGGCACGCCAGATATCGCCAGCCTCCACATCCTGTGAATGCAGGATTTCGCCATTGGCCAGAACCACCCGGATGGTGCCATCGGCAGGGGCCTCGAATGTGGTTGGGTGGCTGCCGTATTCTTCGGCCTTTTGCGCCATCAGACCAACGTTGGCGACAGAGCCTACCGTGGTCACGTCCAGCGCGCCATTGGCTTTGAAGAAATTGATCGCCTCGTCGTAGATGGTGGCATAGCAACGATCGGGGATGACACAGTTGGTGTCGCCTTTGTTGCCTGCGGCATCCCAGCCCTTGCCGCCGGCGCGGATCACGGCGGGCATCGAGGCGTCGATGATCACATCGGAGGGCACGTGAAGGTTGGTGATGCCCTTGTCGCTGTCGACCATATACATGGCGGGACGCTCTGCGGTGACGGCTTTGATCGCGGCCATGATGTCGGCGTTGCCGGCAACACGGTCCAGCAGATCCCCCATGCCGGAGTTGGCATTGACACCCAGGGCTTCCATTTCTGCGCCAAATTTGTCGAACACCGGTGCCAGCCAGGCCTTGACCGCGTGACCAAAGATGATCGGGTCGGAGACCTTCATCATGGTGGCCTTCAGGTGTAGCGAAAACATGGTACCGTCTGCCTTGGTGTCTTCAATGGCTTCAGCCAGGAAGGCGGACAGGGCAGCAGCGGACATGAATGTTGCATCTGCAATTGTACCGGCCTCCAGCATCCAGCCGTCTTTCAGCACGGTGACCGCGCCATCCTTGGCGACAAATTCGATCTTGGCGTCACCAGCCTGGGCGGCGGTGATGGTGGCAGCTTTCTCATTGGCATAAAAATCGCCGTCGGTCATAGACGAGACTTTGGTTTTGCTGTCGCCAGTCCAGGCGCCCATCGAGTGCGGGTTGTTCTGGGCGTAGTTCTTCACGGCGCGGGCCGCGCGGCGGTCCGAATTGCCTTCGCGCAGAACCGGGTTCACGGCAGAGCCTTTCAGGCCGTCATACCGCGCGCGCGCGTCTTTTTCAGCATCGGTTGTGGGTTCTTCGGGATACGAAGGGATGTCATAGCCCAGGGCCTGCAGTTCTTCGATGGCGGCGACCAGCTGCGGCACAGAGGCCGAAACATTTGGCAGCTTGATGACATTGGCGTCGGGCGTTTTGACCAGCTCGCCCAATTCTGCCAGATCGTCGGATTGACGCTGTTCTGGGCTCAGCTTCTCTGGGAAGGTCGAGATGATGCGGCCGGCCAGGGAAATGTCTTTGGTGCCAACGCTGACATCGGCGGCAGCGGCGAACTTGCGGATGATCGGCAGAAAGGACGCCGAGGCCAGCTCGGGGGCTTCGTCTACGATGGTATACAGAATGTCGGGGTTTGAATTTTCTGTCATGTTTCTCTACCTTTCAGCGATATCGGAAGCTTTGGTGACTATAATGTAGCAGCACTACATCTCATGTATGAGACTGAACGGAGCAGGCGTCGAAATTGGTTTCCGGGCAGGTCCATTTAGGCCCCCATGTAGAGCAGGAGCGCGGGCGGTGCAATCATTAGCATGCGAATTTTGCCCCGTCAGATTGACGCGGTGCCGCATTTTTCCGCAGTTTTGGATGTCTTCCTTCGCCTTTTGGAGTGCGGCCTAATCCTTTTGCGCTTTGTGGCTCTGCTTAGGTGGCTGGGGATTTTAGCAAAATTTTAGCTAAGCTAACCTGCAAGGAGCCAGTGTGATCTCCACGGATAAGGACGATACCGATGCCCAGGACTGCATCACAGACCAGCCTTTTGCTCTATGCCCCGGTTCCGCTGTATCTCTTTGAGGGCTCTCTTTATATCGAAGGCCAGGCGGTCAATGGGCTGCAGCTTTGGGCCCGGTATTTTGACTGGGTCACGGTGATGATGCCGGTCAGCGCCGGTGCACCTCCGGCGGGCTGGGCTCCTTTGCACAGCTATCAGCAAGAGCTGTCGCGGATCCGCATCGAGCCCCTGCCCATGGCCAGTCACCCGGGTCAGTTCCTGCGGGTCCTGCCGCGTGCGTTACATCGAATAGGGAGGCTGATCGCAGAGGCGGATTATCTCAGCTTTGCAATTGGTGGCGGGGTTGGCGATTGGGGGGCGGTGTCCTGTCTGGTCGCGCATCACAGGCAGCGACCCTATGCGGTGTGGACGGATCGGGTGGACTCCAAAGTCATGCCACAGTCGCAAAAGCCCCCAAGGGACAAGGCGCCGGAGCAGCCCCCCTGGCGCAGTCGCCTGCAGGGGCGGCTGTATCATCGGCCCATGGCCTGGCTTGAAAAGGCCGCGATCCAGCGGGCCGATTTGGGGCTGTTCCACGGGGGCGAGACCTTTCAGGCCAATCAGGGGCTGTGCCGGAACTCACATCTGGTTCAAGATATTCACGTCGCTGAAGCGGATCACATCAGCGACAGCGCCCTGGTGAAAAAGGCCGCTGGTGTTGCGGGCAAACGCCCACTGCGGCTGATCTACACCGGCCAGGCAGAGGCCATGTCGGGGCCAACCGACTGGATCACGGTTCTGGAGCGTCTCAATGGGCTGGTCGTCGATTTCAACGCAACCTGGATTGGCGACGGTGCGGCCCTGCCACAGATGCACGCGCGTATTCAGCGGGCGGGACTGACCGAGTGTGTTGATTTCCCCGGTTTTGTCGAGGATCACGGGGCCGTGCTACAGGCTGTGCTGCAGGCCGATATCTTTATGTTTTGCCACAAGACAGCTGAAACGCCGCGCTGCCTGATCGAGGCTTTGACCTGTGGCACGCCAGTTCTGGGCTATGACTGCACCTCTGCGCGGGAGCTGATCTCGGGGCAGGGCGGTGATGGTCTGGTGCCCTGCGGCGACACCGCAGCTTTGGCGCAGCGGATCGCTGAGTTGGATGCGGATCGCGACAGGCTGGCGCGGCGCATGATAAATGCCCGCGCTGATGGGATGCCCTTTTGTGCTGCGCTGGCCTTTGCTCAACGCGCCGAGATTCTCCGACAGCATCTGCCAGTTGGTCGGCCCCTGCCGCCACATAGGCGCAGGCCGACCCTGGGGCAGGGCTGGGACGCGGCCCGAAACTGAGCGACACCCGAGCCGACGGCCCCGGCCAAGGCAGCAGTTTGCAGGTGCTGCTATTGGCGCCAGTTCAGCACCCGACGTTCAATCAATCCGATTGTGGCGCTCAGGGTGACCCCCAGCAGCGATAGGATGGTGACGCCGGCAAACAGGCGCTCCAGATCATAGAGCGAACCGGCCTCAAGGATATAGGCGCCGATGCCGTATTCCGCTCCCAGCATTTCGGCCGCAACCAGCAAGATGATGGCAATGGCCAGACTGATGCGGAGCCCAGACAGGATACCGGGCATGGCCCCAGGCAGCACAATCTTGCGTACGATCGACATCCACGACAGGTTAAAGCTCTGCCCCATGCGGATCAGGCTGCGGTCAACATTGTCCACCGCGCCATAGGTGGCCACCACCGTGGGGGTGAAGGTGCCAAAGGCGATCAGCGCGTATTTTGAGGCCTCATCAATGCCAAACCAGATCACAAACAGCGGCAAAAGCGCGATCTTGGGGATTGGGAACAGCGCTGCTGTCAGCGGCACCAATCCGGCGCGGACATAGGAAAACAACCCGATCAACACGCCGACCGCAACGCCCAGGCTGGCGCCAAGCAATGCGCCGATAAACAGTCGCGTCAAAGACACGCTCATATGTGCCCACAACAGCCCCGAGGCATAGAGCTCGCCAAAGGTTTTGAGCACATCACTGGGCAGCGGCAGGGTGAGCGATGAAATCCAGCCCTGACGGGTGCCGAGTTCCGCAACGGTCAGTAACAGGACAAAGACCAAGACACCGATCCAGCGATGATTGGCCGGGGCAAAGCCACCTCCGCGAAAGGTGACCTGACGGGCTTGCGGCTGGCTGGATTGCGGCTGGGGCAGGCTGGCTGTGTTGGGTTTGAGATCAGACATGAACCAGCTCCGCATCTGCCGCGCGGGCCTCTTCGCGCATCAATTGCCATAGGTATTTTTGTTTTTCTTCCAGGGCGCTGTCACCATAGTGACGTTGATCCAGCGGGGTCTCCAGATGCACCACTTCGCGGATCTCGCCAGGGCGGCGCGACATCACCACGATGGAGTGGCCCAGTCGCACGGCTTCGGCCAGGTTGTGGGTGACATAGACCGCCGTAAACGGCGTCCGGGTCCAGAGGCTGACCAGATCATCCATCAGCAATTCACGGGTCTGGCTGTCCAGCGCCGAGAGCGGTTCATCCATCAGCATCACCGCCGGGTTCACCGCCAGGGCGCGGGCAATGGCCACCCGTTGTTTCATCCCCCCCGAGAGCTGCTTGGGCAGGGCCTTGTGGAACTCGCTCAGCTTGGTGCGGGCCAGCACATCGGCAATGATCGCATCGGCGCGCGCGCCGCGAATGCCGTGATCCTCCAGCACCAAAGAGATATTACCCCGCACCGAGCGCCAAGGCAGCAGGGCAAAGTCCTGAAAGATGTAGGTGAGCGGGTTGAGGCAATCCTTGGGCGCAGCACCAATTTGCAGCACCTCGCCCCGGGTCGGCTGCTCTAAGCCGCCAATAAAGCGCAGGAGCGTGGACTTGCCGCAGCCAGAGGGGCCAACGATGCAGACAATCTTGCCCGAGGGGATCTCTAGCGAGATATCGCGGAGCACCTCAAAATCATCATAGGAATGGCTGACGCCAGAGAGGCGAATATCCATGCGGGAGCGCTCCAGAGGATGGGGATAAAACGATGTTCGGGGCGGGTTCAGATCCCGCCCCGAGAAAAATTTCACAGCCGGCTTTAGCCGAGTATCTGCACATAGCTGGGGTCAATGACGGTATCCAGGCTGATGCTCTGGTCGATCAGGCCTTCGGACTGGAACCAGCTCAGCTGGTCCTGCAGCGAGGTGGTGTTCATCGCTGCGCCCTCATTCAGGCGCATGGTGCCATTGATGATCGACTTGGCAGCTTTTTCACGAGGGCGATCCGCATAGACATATTTGTGGATCAGGTCGACCAGCTCTTCTACGCCCGCGTCGCCATGGGCCTTGTCGATCATGGTGCTGTTATAGTCGCTCACACCTTTGGAATAGCCGGCCAGGAAATCGCGGGTCATCTGCTGCTCGCCCGAGGCGTTTTGGGCTGAGGTAAAGACTGTGGTCACCTGATAGTTCGGCAGGTAGTCCGACACATTGCCAATGATATGCACCTTGCCAGACCCGGCCAGCGGCTTGGCCAGATGTGGCACGATGGACCAGGCGTCGATCTGGCCCGATTTCAGCGCGCCAATGATGGCGCCGACTTTTTGCAGCGGCTTGAACTTCAGTTCAATCCCTTCGGCCTGGGCCATCTTGGAGCCCATGTAGTGGAAGGAGGAGCCCGCAGTGGTGATGCCGTAGCTTTTGCCTGCCAGCTGTGCGGGGCTGGTCACACCTGCCTGATAGGCGGCATCGGAAACCAGGAACTTTTGCCCGTCAATGCCTGCCTCTTCGGACAGGGCGCCGCCGATCACCTTGACCGCGCCTTTGTCGGCCAGCGATACCAGACCGCCAGACATTGCTGTCACCGCGTAGTCCACATCACCAGAGGCAATGGCAACCGCCATTGGTGTCGCGGCCTGGAAGAACTTGAATTCCACGTCCAGGCCTGCTTCGGCAAAATAGCCGCGTTCAAAACCGATGAAGCTGCCAGAATGGCTGGTAAAGCGCAGCGCCCCGACGGTGATTTTGCGGTTTGAGGCCAGAGCCGGGCTTGCCAGTCCAGCAGCAGCGGCGCTGCCGCCGAGTAGTGCCAATGCCTTGCGGCGGGTAAATGTGGTCATGAGTGTTCCTCCCTAGTGAACAGTATTGGCCTGATCCTTATCCCTCAGGCCTGTATTTCCGTTGTGATGAGTCTCTCCAAACCGCCAAGCGCTGCTGGGGTGTCCCGGTCGAGCACAGCCCTGAGCAGTGATTGATGCTGCGCGGCTCGATCGGGAAAATCCAGACGCCCTTCGCGCAACAGCGCCAGCCGAAAGCGGCGGGACTGGTCGTAGAATTTTTGTTGCGTATCCAGCAGCCGGGGAGAGCCCGAGGCCTCGCAGAGGCTGTAGAAAAACGCGCGGCAGGCATTGTCCCACTCCAAGGCGGCAAGATCGCTGAGATCGCCTTGAACAACAGCTTCGCAGTGACGCATGGCATGATGCGCCGCCAGGACGCGCCCCTCCCAGGCGACATCCCCCAGCGCCATGGCTTTCTCCAGCGCCATCTTTTCAACCTGAATGCGCATGAACAGAATGTCCTGAAGGTCAGCCTCGGTGGCAGAGGTGACGCGGAACCCGCGCTGGGCGGTGGCCGCGACCAGGCCTTCGGCGCTGAGCAGCCGCAGGGTTTCGCGCATCGAATGATTGGACCCGCCATAGCGTTGCCGCAGGTCGTTCAGTTTCAGCTTTTCATCGGGTCTGAGCAGGCCAAAGGATATGTCGCGCCGCAACACCGAGGCCAGCATCGCCACCACCGTTTCATCCGCGTCTTGTCTTGAACCAAATAGCATTTGAACCCGATTTTCAAAAATGTTGGATATTTTTGCCGCAGCGGGCGCCCTGTGTCAATCGCCTGTATTTGCGTGGTACTTTCCTGCGCCTTTCTCAGGTGTTCCGCCCCCAGCCGCGTTGACCCTTCGTCGTGGCTCTGCCACTCATGGCGGGACCAAATGACGACCTGACTGCCTGACTACCTGACCCGGAGCCTGAATGACCCCCTTTCGCTTTCTTCACACCTCAGACCTGCATCTTGGCAAGCGGTTTGGTCAGATGCCCGAAGAGGTGCGTGCAGATTTGCAGCAGGCGCGTCAGAAGACAATTGCCACTCTGGCCACTCTGGCGCAGGAGCAGGGCGCGCAGCATATCTTGGTCGCGGGGGATATGTTTGATACCGAAACGCCCTCGGAACGGGTGCAGCGCCAGGCGCTGGCGGCGATGGGCGCGGCACCGGATCTGCAATGGTGGATCATTCCGGGCAACCACGACAGCGCGGCTGCAGAAACGCTTTGGGCCGGGATGGCACGGCATGCTGCAGAAAACACACATCTTTTGATGCAGCCCGAGCCGGTGCAGATGGCGCCGGGGGTGCATCTGTTGCCCGCGCCCTGCCGTCATCGCTTTGCCGGCCAGGACCTGACCGCCTGGATGGATGGCTGCGAGACCCCGGCGGGGGATCTGCGCATCGGTCTGGCCCATGGCGGGGTGCTTGATTTTGGCAGTGACGAGGCCGGCGGCGAGGTGATTTCGCCCAATCGCGCCAGTTCTGCCCGGCTTGATTATCTGGCGCTGGGCGATTGGCATGGCGCGTTTACCCTGAATGACCGCAGCCGCTACAGCGGCACGCCAGAGGCCGATCGCTTCAAACACGCCGGTTGGGGGCAGTGCCTGTTGGTCGAGCTGACCACGCCAGGTCAGCCGCCGACTGTCACCGCACAGGGAACCGGCGCCTACCACTGGCAGGAACAGCTGTTGCAGGTCACTCCGGCGAGCGATGTTGCCGCGCAACTGCAGGCCCTGTTGCCTGCCAGCCGTGCCGAGTGGCGCCTGCATCTGCTGCGGCTCAGGGCCGAGGGCTGGATTACTGCGCCGCAGCGCCTGGCCCTGGAACAGGCCGTGACGCAGGTCGCGCCTGAGTTCTGTCATTTCAGCCTGGAAACATCAGGGCTGCGCAGCGAATACCAGCTGTCTGATCTGGATCTGATTGCCACCAATGGGGCGCTGCGGGCCGCTGCCGAAGAGCTGATGCGCTCGGCAGAGGACACAGGCCAGGCGCAAAGCGCGCGTGATATCGCTTCGGCGGCTTTGAACCGGCTGTTCGCCTATGCACAGGAAGATGTTGCGACCGGGGAGGGGGGGGCATGAGGATCCGTGCCATCCGTCTGGAAAACGTCCGCCGTTTTACCGACCCGGTGGAGATCACTGGCATTGGCGCGGGGCTTAATGTGTTGGCCGCCCCCAATGAACAGGGGAAATCGACCATTTTTGACGCGCTGCATGCGGTCTTTTTCAAAGATGCCAAATCCTGGGACAAGGACATTCGCGCCTTGGCCCCGCGCGCCGGGGGAGAGCCTCGGGTTGAGGTGGAGATTGAACTGGACGGCAGCTGTTATCGCCTGGCCAAGCAGTTCCAAAAGACCTCGGGCAAGGGCGACCTGCGGATCTGGCAGGGGGCGCAGCTTTATCTGCAATCGGATGCGGCAGAGGCCTGGCTGCAAAACCTTATCAAATCCCCCAAAGAGGGCGGCCCCTCCGGGTTGCTCTGGGTGCGTCAGGGGTTGACCAATTTTGCCGACGCAAAGGAAACCCTGGCGGCGCGGCAGGATCTGATGTCGTCGGTCGCGGGGGAGGTGGATAGCATCACCGGCGGCCAGCGCATGGATGTGATCCGGCGCGATGTGCGACAGTCACTGGATCGGCTGGTGACTTCGCGCGGGGCAAAAAAAGGCGGCGCGCTGGACCAGGCGATGACCGAGGTTACTACGCTTGCGGCGCGCGAAGAAGAGCTCGCGGCCAAGGTGCACGAGCTGCGCGGGCAGCTTGACCAGCGCCAGGATCTGCGCCGCGAGCTGGCGGATCTGCAGGATCCCGAAGCACAGCAATCGCTGGAGACGCGTCTGCGCCAGTCTCAGCAAGAGCTGCAGGCCGCTGAGCACTATCAGGAAAAGCTGACCGTCGCAGAGCAGGCGCTGCGCAATGCCACCCTGGTGCTGGACAATCACAACAGCGCCTTGGCCGGGTTTCTGGCGCGTCGCCAGGACCGTGCCGAGGCCGAGCAGGCCCGCAGTGAGGCGGCGGAAACCCTGAAACGGATCTCCGACGTTCTCGACCCGGCCCATGCCGAGGCCCAGCAGGCGGAGCAGGTTTTGGCGGCGGCCAAGGCCAAAACCCAGGCGCTGGAAGCGCAACTGGCCCAGATGCAGCGGGCTGCACGCTTGGAGCAGGCTGCAGATCAGCGCCGTGCCTTGCAAAAGACGCTGGAGCAGGCCCGCGGTGTCATGCAGCAGGTTGCCGCGCTAAAGGAGCAGATGGGTCATGGCCCCGACAAGGCTGCGATGGAGCGGATCGAAACCGCCCGCGACGCCCTGGCTCTGGCGGATCAGGCGCAGCAGCTGGGGGCCTTTGCCCTCACAGTCACCTATGAGACGGGCCAGGAGGGGCGCTTGACGCTGGATGGGGTGCCGCTGGCTGGCGGTACTCGCATTCCCCTGCCAGAGGGGGGGCGCCTGGATGCGCCTGGTCTGGGCCGTATTGATCTGCACCCGGGCGATGGCGCTGGACGCGATCAACTGGATCAGGCGCAGCGGGCGCTGGCTGCGGCGTTGGAGGCGGCGCAGTGCGACAGTGTCGCGCTGGCCCGTGCGGCCCATCAGGCCCGCCAAGAAGCACGCATCCGGCTGGAAGAGGCCGAAGGCCAGCTGCAGGTTCTGGCGCCCGAAGGGGTGCTGGTACTGATGCAACACCTTGATGCTCTGCCGGTTGATACCTCCCCGGTAGAGGCGGGCATGCCGCAAACCGGGCCTGAGGATGAAAGCCTGGAGCAGCTGGAAACCAGGCTTGTTTCGCAGCGCACAGAACTGGACCGGGCAGCTGTTGCACTGGACCAGGCACGTCAAAGCGAAGCCCGTCACCGGTTGGATCTGGAAGGTGCGCGCGTCAGCCATCAGGCGGCGCTGCAACGGCTGGAGCGTGCCGAGGCTGCGCTGGCGGGACAAAGCGACACGCCGGAAAGGCTGGCGGAGTTGCAGCACCGTCAGGCGGAGTTGCAGCAGGATCTGGCGGCGCAACAAGCGCAGTATCTGGCCTTGCAGCAGGAGGCGCCGGACCTGGCCCCGGCGCGGGCCCGGGCTGCGCGGGCCAAATCCGAGCAGGCCGCGACCCGCGAGGCCATCCAGGCGCATCTGCGCGACCTTGCCGTTTTGGACAGCCGCATTGCCACCACCGCAGGCATGGCCGTCGAGGAGGAGCTGGCCGAGGTGCGGGATCAGCTTATTGCGGCGCAAAACCGGCTGGCGGCGGTGGAGTTTGAGGTTTCGGTGTTGCGGCGGCTTGACCAGGCGCTGGAACAGGCGCGCAGCGCCGCGCAAGAGGCCTATATCGGGCCAGTGCTGCAAGAGCTGCAACCGCTGTTGCGGCTGCTTTGGCCCGAGGCACGTCTGGGGCTTGATGCCGGGCAGGTCTTGCCGGATCAGCTGATGCGCGCCGGCCAGGAAGAGGCCTTCGACAGCCTGTCGGGAGGCACCCAGGAACAGATCGCCCTGCTGGTGCGCCTGGCCTTTGCGCGGCTGTTGGCACGCAAAGGCCAGGCGGCTCCGATCATTCTGGACGATGCGATTGTCTACACCGATGATGCCCGCATCGAGAAGATCTTTGATGCGCTGACCCTGCAGGCGGATGAGATGCAGATTCTGGTCTTTACCTGTCGGCAAAAAAGCTTTCGTGCCTTGGGCGGCACCCAGCTGAGTATTCGTCCGGTATCAGATTCTGTATAAGTTGCCAGCAGGGCTGACGGGGGAAGACAGGGGAGAGCAGGGGCAGAGCTAGTCGCGGATCTCTTCCGGCATCACGCCCCACAACTTACCCTTGGGCGCCCAGCCGCTGAAGCCGCCAACCGAGACTTCGCACCAGGCGGGCACGCATTTGCCCAGCCGTGCCACCACCCCGTATTCCAGCGCGGCGGTGACCGCTGACTGTTCATTGGCCTGGGCGTGCAGGGTCAGCATGTCTTCCTGGATCAGCACCGTTCGAGCTCCGGACAGCAAAGCGTAATGGACCCAGCCTCCGGCGCCATCCTGATCGCGCACGCGGCGCCAGTGACCAAACTCGGCGGTGATCTCCAGCGGCATGCCGCGGCGTTTGAACACCCAGTCGATGCGGTGGGTCAGAGAGGGGCCGCGGCGCACATTGCCCTCGGCGGCCTTCATGGAGACATAGCGCGGCAGCGGCAGATTGGTTACCGGGCCGCGTTCAGAGGCCGCAGCCATCGAGGTCAATGAGCCACAGCCCAACGCCAGACAGAGCGCCGCCACGAGGCCACGCTGATGCAAAAATGTTTTAATCACTGCCTGCTCACTTCTGCTCGTGGTTAAGCCTGCTAAATCTTGGTTCCGAAATCCTGGAGGCTTTCCTGCCTGAAAGGGCAAAAAGCTGCGTCACTTGTTCCGGTTCTGGCGGATCGGTTCTTGTGCCCGGTTCCGTCCTGCGCCACCATGCCATCAAGGCAGATGAAATGAAAAGCCAGGGGAGAGCAAAAGTGGCAAGAGAACGTCTGAGTGTTGTCGTAACGCGACGGTTGCCAGAGCCGGTAGAGACTCGGCTGAGCGAGCTGTTTGATGTTCAGTTGCGCAGCGATGATACGCCGATGAGCCGCCAGGAACTGGCCGCCGCGATGAAAGCGGCGGATGTGCTGGTGCCAACGGTCACGGATACCATTGATGCCGCCCTTCTGGGTCAGGCCGGCGATAAGCTGAAACTGATTGCAAACTATGGTGCAGGGGTCGATCACATTGATGTGGCCACGGCCCGTCAGCGCGGCATTCTGGTGTCCAATACGCCGGGTGTATTGACCGATGACACCGCCGATATGGCAATGGCTTTGATCATGGCGGTGGTGCGCCGTATCCCCGAAGGGCTTGCCGTGATGCAAAAGGGCGACTGGCAGGGCTGGGCGCCAACAGCGATGCTTGGGGGGCGTCTGGCAGGGCGGCGTCTGGGTATTCTGGGTATGGGTCAGATTGGTCAAGCTGTGGCGCGCCGGGCCCGCGCCTTTGGCATGCAGATCCACTATCACAACCGCCGTCGCCTGCGCCCCGAAATCGAGGCCGATCTGGAGGCCACCTATTGGGAAAGCCTGGATCAGATGGTGGCGCGCATGGATGTGATTTCGGTCAATTGCCCCTCGACGCCCTCGACCTTCCATCTGCTGAACGCCCGGCGGCTGAAGCTGATGAAACCCTCGGCGGTGGTGGTCAACACCTCACGCGGCGAGGTGATCGACGAACTGGCCTTGACGCGGATGCTGCGCAGTGACGAAATTGCCGGCGCCGGTCTGGATGTCTACGAAAAGGGCACCCGTATCAATCCAAGGTTGCGCGAGTTGCCAAATGTGGTACTTCTGCCGCATATGGGTTCTGCAACCCTGGAAGGCCGGATTGAGATGGGTGAAAAAGTCCTGTTGAATATCAAAACCTTCGAGGATGGGCACCGGCCACCGGATCAGGTTGTGCCTGCCATGTTGTAAGGGCCATCTGCATCTTTCGATTGTGAGGGCGTTCCATGAAATCTGTTCTACTGACTTGCCTTACCTTGTCGGGCCTAACCCTGTTTTCCGTCGGCGCTGTTGCGCAGGAGGCGGCGGATGCGGTTGCTCCTGAAGGGGCCAGTGCTGGCCCGGTCGCGGCCATTTCAGAAGCGGTTGCCGCCTCGCTTGCCACCAAGGCGGCCGGCGCGCCGGTTGAGGCACAAAACTGGATGATCGCAGCGGCCAATCCACATGCGGTTGAAGCGGGCGCTGCTATCTTGCGTCAGGGCGGCACCGCCGCAGATGCCATGGTAGCGGTACAGACCGTTTTAGGACTGGTCGAGCCGCAGTCTTCGGGGCTGGGGGGCGGTTCCTTTCTGGTCTGGTATGACGCCGAGTCGGGCGCAATCACCACGCTGGATGCGCGCGAAACAGCGCCTTTGGCGGCAACGCCACAGCTTTTCCAGGATGAAGCGGGCGAGCCGCTAAAGTTTTTTGACGCTGTTGTTGGCGGGCGATCCGTTGGCACCCCCGGCACCCCGGCCTTGCTGGAGGCGGCGCATCGCAAATGGGGGCAGGCCAATTGGGCCTCGCTGTTTGCGGCAGGCATTTCTTTGGCCGAAGAGGGCTTTGAGGTCTCGCCCCGTATGGCCGGGTCGATCGCGCGCGATGCGGACCGGCTGGGGCGTTTCCCTGCCACGGCTGACTATTTCCTGCCGGGGGGCACGCCGCTGGCCGCAGGGGACATCCTGACCAATACCGCCTATGCTGATGTGCTGCGCCGCCTTGCGGCTGAAGGTGCCCAGGGGTTTTATACCGGGCCTGTTGCAGCCGATATTGTGCGCACAGTGCAGGAGGCCGAGGGCAATCCTGGTGTTCTCTCGGCACTGGATCTGGCGCTGTATCAGGTGAAAGAGCGCCCTGCGAGCTGCGCCAGCTACCGCGTCTTTGAGGTCTGCGGCATGGGGCCGCCGTCTTCGGGGGCGCTGACCGTGGGGCAAATCCTGGGCATGTTGGGCGGCTATGATCTGGCGGCACTGGGGGCTGAAAATCCACAATCCTGGCGGTTGATCGGCGATGCATCACGGCTCGCCTTTGCGGATCGTGGACGCTACATGGCGGATAGCGATTATGTGCCGGTTCCGGCCAAGGGTCTGGTCGACCCTGATTATCTGGCCAGCCGGGCGGCGCTGCTGGCAAGCGATACGGCCCTGGCCGAAGTGGCCCCGGGCAAGCCAGAGTTTGATCATGCCGGATTGGCACCGCTTTGGGCTGATGATGCCTCGATCGAGTTCCCTTCGACCTCGCATCTGGTGATTGTCGATCAATATGGCAATGTGCTGTCGATGACCACGACCATTGAAAATGGCTTTGGCTCCCGCTTGATGAGCAATGGTTTCCTGCTCAACAACGAACTGACCGATTTCTCCTTTCGCAGCCATCGCGACGGGGTTCCCATCGCCAATCGGTTGGAGCCGGGCAAACGGCCACGGTCTTCTATGGCGCCGACCATTGTGATGAAAGAGGGCACGCCTGTTCTGGCGATTGGCTCTCCCGGTGGCAGCCGCATTATCGGCTATGTGGCAACGGCCATCGTGGCCTGGGCTGATTGGGGCATGGATGTGCAGCAGGCGCTGAGCCTGCCGCATGCGGTGAACCGGTTTGGCACCTATGATCTGGAGGCAGACACTGGCGCAGCGGATCTGGAGCCGCGCCTGACCGAGATGGGTTATAAGGTCAATATCCGCGATCTGAACTCGGGCCTGCATGCCATTGAAATTGGTGAAACCCTGAAAGGCGGCGCCGACCCGCGCCGCGAGGGCATTGCGCTGGGGCAATAGCGGGATGTAACCTGGCCCAAGGGCTGGGCCAGCATGCAGAGAATAAGGGGTGCGGCAATGTCTTGTCTGCACCCCTTTTTTACATCATAAGAGGCGCACGTGTTGTCATGACAACACGAGGGCGAGGACAGCGGCGACATCATACCGCCGGGGAAAGGAAGAGGATCACACCATGGTGCAAGCAACAGCATTGCCACGTAATGAAGCCGGCATCGAGGCTGCCATCAGCGTCTTGAAACAGCAGTTCGGAAAGCAGCTGCAGACCGGTCAGGCGATCCGCGAGCAGCATGGCCATACGACCACCTGGATCACCAATCAGGCCCCTGATGCGGTGGTCTTTCCAACCTCCACCGCCGAGGTCGCCGCCATAGTCAAAACCTGCGCCAAATATGGCGTGCCGGTCATTCCTTTTGGCACTGGCACCTCGCTGGAAGGGCATGTCAACGCGCCCGCCGGTGGGATCTGTGTCGACATGATGCGGATGGATCAGATTCTGGCGGTCCATGCCGAGGATCTGGATGTGGTGGTGCAGCCCGGTGTCACCCGTGAACAGCTCAATACTTTTCTGCGCGACCAGGGGTTGTTCTTCCCGATTGACCCCGGTGCCAATGCCTCGCTTGGTGGCATGGCCGCGACCCGGGCCTCGGGCACCAATGCGGTGCGTTATGGCACCATGAAGGATAATGTTCTGGCCCTGGAAGTGGTGATGGCGGATGGCGAGGTGATCCGCACCGCGCAACGGGCCAAGAAGTCTTCGGCGGGCTATGACTTGACGCGGCTGATGGTCGGTTCCGAAGGGACGCTGGGCCTGATGACCGAAATCACCCTGCGCCTGCAGGGCATCCCCGAGGCGATCCGCTCGGCGCGCTGTTCGTTCCGCACCGTGGATGACGCCTGTCGCGCCGTGATGATGACCATTCAATACGGCATTCCCATTGCTCGTATGGAACTGCTCGACGAGATGAGCGTTGCGGCTGCCAACAGCTATTCCAAGCTCTCGCTGCCGGAAACACCGCTGCTGCTGCTGGAATTCCACGGCTCGGATGCCTCTGTGGTGGAACAGAGCGAGACTTTTGCAGCCATTGCGGATGAGTTTGGCGGTTTTGATATCGAGGCCACGTCCTCGGCAGAGGAGCGCAACAAGCTGTGGCAGGCGCGCCATGACATGTATTGGGCCTGCATGCAGATCCGCCCCGGTGCCAAGGGAATTTCCACCGATGTCTGTGTGCCGATTTCAAAACTGGCCGAATGTGTCGGTGCCACCCAGCAAAAGGCCGAAGATCTGGGGCTAGTTGCCCCTATCGTTGGCCATGTGGGCGATGGCAATTTCCACTCCTTGGTCTTGGTGGACATGGAAAGTGCAGAGGAGCGCCAGAAGGCTGACGAATTTATCAGCTGGCTGAATGACCTGGCGATCTCGCTGGATGGGACCTGCACCGGCGAACACGGGATAGGTCAGGGCAAACGCCCCTATCTGCAAAAAGAACTGGGGGCCGCAACCCGCTATATGGCGGCGATCAAGGCCGCGCTGGATCCGGACGATATCCTCAATCCTGGTAAAATCCTCGCCGATAAGGGCTGAGGATAAGATCCTTCCCATGCCATGCTCCCATGCCCTGCTTGCGGGGGGCATGGCATGGGAATGTCATAATTTGCCCCAACTTCCCCTGTATTCTCGCCCTGAGAGTCCGGTTTTGGTTCGGGAGTGAGTAGATGAGTTTACGAAAAACCTTGGGGATACTTGTATTTAGCACCCAGGCGGTTGTTGCAGTAGACTACAATATGCAAAGCCAGAAAGCCGGGCTGGGGCCGGGTGAGCTGAGCATGAAAGATTATGCGGCCATCGTGCAAAAGCGCTATAAGACCGAGCCGGCTGATCGCATTGCAACGGAAGGCCAGCGAGATGGGCTTTGGCAAAAGGCCACAGGCCTTGGCTTTGAAACTGGCCTTGGCTCTGCAATCGGCGCGCGCCTTTCTGGTGGTGATGATGTGGCAGAAGCGGATGTTGCGGCGCAGGAGCAGGTGCCTGCCAGTGTCTGTATTCGCCGCGGGACCGCCTTGAACTGTCAGTAGTCTGGATCACCGGGCCAGGACCCGGCATGACAGCGGACATGGGCTAGGCAGGGACTATTGCTCGGAACCGGGGACGGTTGGCGCCAAAAGGTCGGTTTTGACTATATTTGCGTCGGATGGATTTAGACCGGTTTCACGGGCTTTGGGCATAACCAATGCAGAAACCGAGTCACTTGTTCCGGAGAACGGCCTCATGAAAACCCAAGTCAAAGCATTGGTTGTCGGCGGCGGCGCCGTTGGAACCTCAATTGCCTATCACCTCGCCAAAGCCGGCTGGGACGACGTCATGCTGATCGAGCGTGATGAGTTGACCTCGGGGTCCACATGGCATGCGGCGGGGCTTTTGCCGCTGTTCAACATGTCCTATGCGACCACCCATATCCACAAATACTCGGTTGATTTTTACAAACAGCTTGAGGAAGAGACAGGCCTGAACGCCGGTTTTGCCGTTGTTGGCAACCTGCGCATGGCGCAGACCGACGAGCGTATGGATGAGTACAAGCTTTACGCTTCGACTGCGGAAACCTGCGATGTTGATTATGAGTGGCTCACCCCTGAGCAGATCAAGGAGCGCTGGCCGCTGATTGAGACCGGCGACCTGAAAGGCGCGATCTATCACACCGAAGACGGCTATATTAACCCCGCAGATGTGACCCAGGCGATGGCCAAGGGTGCCCGTCAGCGCGGCGTCGATATCGTGCGCAAACTGCAAGCCGATGCCTTCCACTGGACCGGTACCCATTGGGAAGTCACCTGCACCAAGATGGTGGAAAAGGGCGGCAACCTGGTCCCCTCCGACGAGCAAGTGGTGATCACCGCCGAGCACGTCGTGACCGCGTCGGGCAACCACGCGCAGCGCACCGCCAAGTTGCTGGGCATCAAAATGCCTGCGATCCCGGTCGAGCACACCTTTATCGTCATGGACAAGGACCCCGAGCTGGTCAAATGGCGCGAAGCCGGCAACCCCGAGCACCCCGTCATCCGCGACGCCGACAATGAATCCTACGCCCGCGAAGAGCGCGGCGGCTGGATCCTCGGCATCTACGAGCACGGCGCGCCCGCACGGTTTGAACATGGCGTGCCCGACAGCTTCCGCGCCGACCTGTTCCCGCTGGATCTGGACCGGATTGCGGATCAGTACATGGCGATGGCAGAGCGCGTTCCCTCCTGCGCCGACTCTGGCCTGAAGGACGACTTCAACGGCCCGATCTGCTACACGCCTGATGGCAACCCGCTGGTTGGCCCGGCACCTGGTCTGCGCAACATGTGGCTGGCAGAAGGTTTCTCCTTTGGCATCACCGCCGCAGGCGGCACCGGCTACTACCTGGCGCAGATGATGGTGGATGGCGAAGCCGAAATCGACATGGCATCGCTGGATCCCAAACGGTATTCCTCCAACTGGCTGACCACCGAATTTGCCGCCCGCAAGAACGAAGAATGCTACGAGCACGTCTACATCCTGCACCACCCGGACGAAGAGCGCCCCGCCGCGCGCGGCCTGCGCTGCTCGCCAGCCTATGATCGCCAAAAAGAGCGCGGTGCACAGTTTGGCTGGGTCAATGGCTGGGAACGTCCCAACTACTACGCGCCAGTAGGTTTCAACGACGAAGAGGCCCGCAGCTTCCGCCGTGGGGGCTGGTGGCAGTATGCCGTGGACGAAGCCAAGGCGATCCGCGAAACTGCTGGCCTGGTGGATGCAACCGCCTTTACCAAACATGTGGTCAAGGGCCCCGGTGCCACCCAGTTCCTCGACTGGTTCACCTGCAACAAACTGCCCAAGGTTGGTCGTATCAACCTGACCTACGCGCTGACCTCGGCGGGCACCACCCGCACCGAATACACCATCGTGCGCAACGGCGAGAACAACTACTATCTGGTCTCCGCCGGGGCCTGGAGCGAATATGACGCCGACTTCCTGCGCAAGGCGGCCGAGGACAAGATGGAGGAGTTCGGCTATATCGAGATCCAGGATGTCACCACCCAGTGGGGCGTCTTTGCCATCGCCGGACCCAAGTCGCGCGATATCCTGAAAGAGATCATCGTTGACGCCGATCCGGAAACCGCACTCAGCAACAAGCGCTTCCCCTGGCTGTCGGCGCGTCAGATCGAACTGGGCATGTGCCCCGTCAATGCGATCCGTGTGGCCTACACCGGTGAGCTGGGCTGGGAGCTGCACCACCCGATCGAGATGCAGAACTACCTGTTCGATCTGCTGGAAAAAGCTGGCGAGAAACACGGCATGAAGCTGGTTGGCGCCCGGGCACAAAACTGGCTGCGGATGGAGAAAAGCTATCGCGCCTTTGGCACCGAGCTGGGCCGCGACGCCACCCCGGCCGAGGCCGATCTGCCCCGCTTTATCGACCTGGAAAAAGACTTCCACGGTAAAGAGGCGATGATTGAAAAGGGCGTGCGGGTTAAATGCTGCACCCTGCTGATTGACGGGCCTGACGATGCCGATCCATGGGGCCGCGAGGCGCTCTATACCGAAGATGGTGCAACCCGCGTCGGGCGCCTGACCTCGGGCGGCTATTCGGTGGCTTTTGAAAAGTCGATTGGCATGGGCTATGTGCCGCCAGAGCTGGCGGTCGAGGGTACCAAACTGAAAGTGAAACTGCAGGATAAACTCTGGGATGCGGTTGTGACATGCGACAGCCCCTATGATCCGACAAACGCCACCATCCGTCAAAACGGCTAAGGCGCAGCAGGAAACGCAAAGCTAAAACCGCAGGGTTAGGCTTTGCGAGAAAAGAAAGGCCCCGGTGATGATGTCACCGGGGCCTTTTTTATTAAGGACCTGTTGTGCCGGGGGCTGGTTGCAGATCTACTGGCCTATCCAGGTAGCAGTTTAGGCTCCGCTGTCAGATGTATTAGCGGCCAGAGGGGATCTGGTTTTCAAATCGCTTGAAGGCCAGCCCGATCAGCCCGGCAATGATCATATAGACCAAGGCAAGCAGCAGCAGCGGCTCGTAGACAATAAAGGTATCAGAGCGCACTCTGGAGGAGACGGCGTAGATCTCGACCACGGTGATGGTGGCCACCAGCGGGGTGGCTTTCAGCTGCAGGATGGTTTCGCCCCCCAGGGTTGGCAGGACATTGCGGATCGCCTGGGGCAGCCAGATACGGCGGAACATGGTAAAGCGGGGCATGCCAAAGCTCTTGGCGGCCTCCAGCTGGCCCTTGGCCACGCCAGAAAAGGCGCCACGCATCACTTCGCCCTCATAGCCTGCATAGGACAGGGTGAGCGCCAGCACCGCATAGGGCCAGGCCTGACGCAGATAGGGCCACAGCTCGCTGGAGCGGATCCAGGGAAACTGCGGAAACAGCGAGCCAAGCCCATAATAAAGCAGCCAGATCTGCAACAAGAGCGGAGTGCCGCGAATGACCGTGCAAAAGACCCGCGCGGGCAGGGAGAGATACCAGGGCCCAATCGCCTGCGCGAGCCCCAGCGGGATGGCGAGCAAGAACCCCAGGACCGTGGTGACCAGCAGAATCCAAAGGGTGGTCCACAACCCTTGCAGGGCCAGGGGGGCGTATTTTGGGATCCAGTCCCAGCGCATCGTCAGCGCACTCCACATGAGCAACCCGGCAAAGAGCGCCATCAGCACGATACGATGGGGTTGCATCAGGGATTTGAGGCTGTTCATGTCTTGCCCTCCTTCAACGAGGGCTGGCCACGGCGGGCCCATTTCTCGATGCGGGCAAAGACCGCGCCGGAACAGAGCGTCACCAGCAGGTAAAGCCCGCCGGCGGCGAGGAAAAAGGTGAAATAGGCCCGTGTGCTGCTTGCGGCCTGTTTGGTTTCCAGCGTCAGCTCGTTAAAGCCGACGACGGCCAAAAGGGCGGTATCCTTGGTGGCAATCAGCCACAGATTGGCCAGTCCCGGCGTGGCAAAGGCCATCATCGCGGGAATGGTCACACGGCGCATGGTCATCAGCGCCGGCATGCCATAGGCGCGGGCGGCTTCGATCTGGCCAGGAGGCACGGCTTGGATGGCGCCGCGCAGGATCTCGGTGGCATAGGCGCCCTGGACAATGCCCAGAACCCAGATACCAGCCACAACGCCGCTGATCTCGACCCGGCCATAGCCCATCATCAGCGCGAGCTTATTAATCAGATCGGTGCCAACGTAATAAAGGATCAGGATAAGAACCAGTTCCGGAACCGCCCGGATTACGGTGGTATAAATGGCGAGCAGATCCCGCAGGATTGGCCCGCCATAAAGTTTTCCATAGGCCCCGAAAAGCCCGATTATCAGTCCCATGCCAAAGGCACCAAAGGCGATTTGCAGCGAATTTGCCAGACCGCGCAACAGGTTGCTGCCCCAGCCGGGAGCCGAGAGCGACAGCAGTGCTGCGCTCTCGGTCAGACCGAGCCATTCGAGGATCATCGTCACGTCGCTGGTGCCTTAGTAGATGCTGGCAGAGAAATAGCGCGCGGTGATTTTGTCATGGGTGCCATCTGCAAGGATCTTGGCGATGCCCATGTTGATCTTTGCCGCCAGGGCCTCGTCGCCCTTGCGCAGGCCCGCGCCAACACCCCGTCCCAGGATGGCCGGATCATCCGCAACGGCGCCTTTGATCTCGCAGCAGGCCCCGGCCTCGGAGCCGACAAAATCTGCCATGGCGATGCTGTCGGCCTGGACGGCGTCGATGCGGCCCGCAAATAGATCCTGGTTGGCCTCATCCTGGGTCTGATAGACGCGGATTTCGGCGCCGGTGAAATACTCTTGCGCATAGGTTTGGTGAATTGTGGAGGCCTGAATGCCGAGGATCTTGCCTTCCAGACCTTCTGGGGTGGGGGCGATATCCATGGATTTATCCGCCACAATCACCGCAGGGGTGTTGTAATAGGCATCAGAGAAATCGATGGTTTTCAGCCGCTCTTCGGTGATCGACATAGAGGCCATGATGGCGTCGATCTGCTGGCCGGTCAAAGAGGGAATGATGCCATCCCAGGCAACGGGCGTTAGCACGCAATCCAGTTCAGCCGCTGCGCAGACCGCATCAATCACTTCAACTTCCCAGCCAACCCATGTGCCCGAGGAATCCAGCGAGGCAAAGGGTGGATAGGGCTCAGCGGCGATGCCGATTTTGACTTGCTCGGCCTGGGCTGCGCCTGCAGTCAGGGTGGCGAGGGTCAGGCCGGTGGCCAGAAGTGTTTTGAGTTTCATTTTTGATCTCCCTGTTTTGGATTTTAGTTTTGGTTTTATTATGAAACGGATTTCAGGAATTGCTGCAGGCGCTCCGATTTTGGATTGCCAAAGACCTCGGCAGGTGGACCCTGCTCTTCGATGCGTCCCTGATAAAGATAGACGACGTGATCCGCGACTTCACGGGCAAAGCGCATTTCGTGGGTGACCAGCAACATGGTGCGCCCCTCGGCGGCCAGATCGCGGATCACCGTCAGAACTTCGCCCACCAATTCGGGGTCCAGGGCGCTGGTTGGTTCGTCAAACAGCATAACAGATGGATCCACGGCCAGGGCGCGTGCGATGGCGGCGCGTTGCTGCTGCCCCCCGGACAGGAAGGCGGGAAAGGCGTCTTCCTTTTCGGCCAGCCCAACCCGCGCGAGCAGGACGCGCGCCTGGGCAATGGCCTCTGCGCGCGGGATCTTGAGCACATGAATCGGCACTTCGATGACATTTTCCAGCAATGTGCGATGGGTCCAGAGATTGAAGGACTGAAACACCATGGCCAGCCGGGTGCGAATGCGTTCGATCTGGCGGCGGTCAGCGGGGGTGCCATCGGCGCGCATCTTCACCTCTTCCCCGTCAATCATGATTTTGCCACTGGACGGGGTTTCCAGGAAATTGATACAGCGCAGCATGGTGGATTTGCCAGAGCCGCTGCCGCCAATAATGGCCACGACATCCCCCTGTCGGGCGGTGAGTGAAACCCCCTTGAGAACCTCCAATGTGCCAAATGATTTGTGCAGCTCTTCGATGCGCACGGCATCCTTGCCCAGTGATGCGCTCTGGGTGGAAGAGGGGGCGGCTGCAATGTCTTGCTCGGTGGAGGCAACTGTTGGCATGCTTGGACGTCCTTGGGTATTGGGTTAGTAAGGCGTAATCGCGGTAGTTACGCAAGTGTATAATTAGATCGAGCCGTTGTGGAGACAGGGATGAATGACGAACGCCGAAAATTTACGCGTGAAAGCGCGCAGCAGCGCAAGCGTACTCTGATTGAAGCAACGCTGGAACTGGTGGCGGAAAAGGGCGTCCAGGGGGCGACTGTGCGCGGCATAGCCGATCGGGCGCAGGTGACGCAGGGGTTGATAAGGCATTATTTTTCCTCAAAGGAAGACCTGATCACGGCTGCTTTTGAACACCACATGACGCAGATGACCGACCTGACCTTTGCCCCGGTTGCCGATGTGAAAGGATCCGCGCGTGACCAGCTTCGGGTGTTTGTGCAGTCGTCCTTGATGCCGCCTGTGGTGGATCCGCGCTCGATTGCGCTCTGGGCTGGGTTTCTCAACAAGGTGCAGCATGACGCACAGATGAAAGAGACTCACGCCAGAACCTATGTCCAGTTTCGCGACCGTCTGGAAAACCTGATTCGTGCGGCGCTGGAGGAGGCCGGTCTCGAAGCCGAGCCCGCGCGGCTGTACCAGTTGGCGACCGCCTGCAATGCGCTGATTGATGGGCTGTGGATGGAGGGTGGCGCCTTGCCGGAGGCCTTTGCACCCGGGGAGCTGTCGCAGATTGGTCTCACCTCGGTTGGGGCCATCATTGGCCTGCCACTTGAGCCCTAGAGGCGACTGGTCTGGCGCGCCATGGGTGTGCGTCTGGGTGAGCACCCCCACAAAACGGCAAATTTTCTTGCAAGAGCCCGCAGCAATTGTGGCAGGCGATCTGTGGCGAAGGCATAGGGGATTTTTGCCTGCTGGTGGCCCGGAGCGGGGTTTTTATGGTCCGGTTTGTGCCTGGGTCCGGAACTGCGGCAACTCTGTGGCGACAGGCGGGCAGGGGCTTTGACCATATCTCAAAGCTGTGGCTTTGGTGCACTAGTTCGCGGCTCCGTATGGGTGTTAACGCAGTGTTAACCACGTGCCTCGGCCCGCGCCAAAAATCAGTCCCAGATCTTTGTTATCGGCCAGATCTTTTTGATAGGCCAGATCTTTTTGATAGGTAGGGGCGGGGACAAGTGGGCGCAAAGAGCAGGATAAATTTGATGTTCCAAAAGTTCGCCGCAATGTTCTTGGCTCTTGTCCTGCCTCTACAGGGGGCGGCGGAGACGCCGGATCAACAGCCAAGGCGCCACAAAATCGGATACGGGTTGATGTTTTCCAACGATCTGTTGGGAGACGGCAAAGACCGCTGGCGCACCGGGGCTGTGACCTCTTCGCGGATCTATGGTCAGGTTTGGCAGGGTCAGGCCCCTGTCGGCTTTGGAGAGCTGCTGGAGCTGCGGTTTCAGGGGCAAATCCTGGCGCCTGCCGATCTGGTTGTCGCGAACCCGGCGGATCGCCCCTGGGCCGGTGTCTTGACGGTGGAGCTGAACAGCCACATGCAGCGGCGCGGAACCGAGATTTCGCTGGGCGGTGGTCTGGCCGTCCTGGGGCCGCAGACCCAGTTGGACGAGATGCAGGGATGGTTTCATGATCTGGCAGGTGCGCCTCAGCCTTCGGATGCTGTTTTGAATGGGCAGATTGGCAATACATTCAGGCCGGTGATTTCAGCCGCAGTTGGCCATTCGTTTTCCCTGTCCAACCACGCTGCTCTGCGTCCTTTTGTCGAGGCACGCGCCGGAGACGAGACCTATCTTCGGGCCGGGGTGGATGTCACCTATGGGCAGTTGGCGCAGGGCGGGCTTTTGATCCGTGAAACCGTCACTGGACAGCGCTATCACACCCTGCAGGGCGAGGCGACGGGGCTGACACTGACGGCGGGGGCGGATATTGCCTATGTCGCAAAATCGGCATTTTTGCCTGAAACAAGCGGCTATTCTCTGGAACACAACCGCCATCGGGCCCGGTTGGGCCTGCGCTGGCAGGGGCAAGGGGTCTCGGCCTTTTATGGGCTGTCCTATCTGGGTAAGGAATTCTCCAGCCAAAGCGAAGGTCAGCTGACGGGCGCCTTGCAGGTGCAATTGAGGTTTTGAAAACACACCCGGCGCCGGGCTCGGCTTGCGGGGGTGACTTTGCTCTTTATCTGAACGACCCGTTTTGTTAAGTTTTCCTTAATAATATAAAAAGAGCAGGCAGACAGGCAGATGAAAACGGGCTTTCAGGGCACGTTCGTCATTTCTTGGTCGCAAACAGAAGTAGATGGTCTTTGGGCCGCACCGGTCGAGTCTATCGATGTCGGGGCCGCGTGGTCGTGGCAAGGTGAAGCAGTGCGGGTTGATGGCCCGGCTGAACTGTTGCGTTTGGGTATGGCGAATGGAGAAGCGGATCTGAGACGTCGGGCGGCGCGCTCGGTACGCAGATTGGTGGGGGCAGCGGTCCAGAACAGAACGGACCTGCGCGAGATCGCGGTCCAAGACCCGCTGTTGGATAAGAGTTTTGTGGTGACAAATGGTGTTCAAAGCTACACCGTCACCTTGATTGAGGTCAGCGACAGCGCGCGGCCTCTTTTGATGTTTGTAAATGAAGTCCCGCCTAAAGGCACGGATCTATGGGTGGTGCATCACTCGCTGGGAAGTATTGGCTGCCCAGGTGACACGATGCCGGGACAGCCGGGCAGTGGGGTGATTTGCTTTACCCCGGGAACCCAGATTGCCACCCCAAGTGGCCCGCGCCGGATCGAGGACCTGCGCGAAGGCGATAGGGTGCAGACCCGCGATAGTGGCGCCCGGGAAATCCAGTGGATTGGCGCCCGCCGGATCAGCGGTGCCCGGCTTTTTGTGGTGCCAAAGCTGCGGCCTGTGCGTATTTGCGCCGGCGCTCTGGGCATCGACCGGCCGGAACAGGAGCTGCTGGTCTCGCCAGAGCATCGTATGTTGTTGCGGGGGCGCCAGGTCCAGGCGCTGTTCAACACCAGCGAGGTGCTGGTGGCGGCGCGTGACCTGATCAATGGCCATACCATTGCGGCGGATACCGCAGTGCGCGAAGTGACCTATATCCATCTGTTGCTGGACTCGCATCAGGTGCTCTGGGCCAATGGGGTGGAAAGCGAAAGCTTTCATCCCGCCAGTGCCTCGATGTCGGCACTGGATACGCAGGATCGCATTCGATTGGGTGGGCTGCTGCCGCAGGTCGAACAGGACCCGATGAGCTATGGCGTCTATGCGCGCCGCAATCTCAGCAGGTCCGAGGCCGCAATTCTGATGCATGAAGCGGCTTAATCTGTCAGGTGCTCAAAAAAACCAAGGAAGCAAGGGAAGCGCTGTTGACTCTGCTTCCTTTGCGCATATAAGCGCCACTTCATTGGTGTTGGTGGGCCCCGCAAGGGGATTCCTGTCATAGGCGCGGATCGCAAGATTTAACCCTAAGAGGACAACGCCCTTTATAGCCGCCGTTTTCCTGGCTGCGTTCTGGCTGATCATGACTGTAGGCGCCTGCGTCCGCAATCCGAAAAGTGGGAACCGGTTTTCGGGTAGATTGCGGAGCCACTAAAAAGGAGAACAGCCGTGACTAAACGTACGTCTGCCAAGTATAAAATTGACCGCCGCATGGGCGAAAACATCTGGGGCCGTCCTAAGTCCCCAGTTAATCGTCGTGAATATGGCCCCGGCCAGCACGGTCAGCGCCGCAAGGGCAAGCTGTCCGATTTTGGCATTCAGCTGCGTGCCAAGCAGAAGCTGAAGGGCTACTACGGCGATATCACCGAGAAGCAATTCCGCCGCATCTATGCCGAAGCTGAGCGTGTAAAAGGCGATACCGGTGAAAACCTGATCGGCCTGCTTGAGCGCCGCCTGGACGCCGTTGTCTATCGCGCCAAATTTGTTCCTACCGTTTTTGCCGCACGTCAGTTCGTCAACCACGGCCACGTCACCGTAAACGGTCAGCGCGTCAACATCGCCTCCTACCGTGTCAAAGAAGGCGACGTTATCGCCGTTCGTGACAAGTCCAAGCAACTGGCAGTTCTGCTGGAAGCCGTTGCCCTGGCAGAGCGTGACGTTCCTGACTACATCGAAGCCGACCACTCCAAAATGACCGCCACTTTTGTGCGCGCGCCTGGTCTGGCCGATGTGCCTTATCCGGTTGTCATGGAACCAAACCTGGTTGTGGAATTCTACGCCAAAAACTAATCCTGACGCCCTTTGCGGGTGTTGGAGAAAAGGGCTGCCTTCGGGCGGCCCTTTTTGCATTTTGCTCCTTGGTTTGGCTCCGAAGTCTCCTGGGGCTGCGCCAGATCAGGGCGCGCAGTTTCCAGATGATGCTATTCTTGCGATCTGTTCAAATCGGAAAAGCGGTTGTCTTTTGCCGGGACTCGTCGCTACCGTGGGGAAAACGAGCCGGGCCTGTCGGGAGCCGGGCAAAACGGGAGACTAAAATGAAACGCCTTTTGACCGGTGCAATTGCCGCCATCGTTGTGACCTGTGCCACCGCGCTTAGTGCGGCGCCGTTGAAACTGCAGCCTGCCAATCCGCAACCGTCGGGCCTAAAGCCGGGGCTTGCAGTGCGCTATGCCTATCCGGTGGATGTCCGAACCCTGGACGAGGCCTCTGCGGCTTTGAAGATTAGCGCGGAACGTGGCCGTCCTTTGGCGGGGTTGGATCACCGCGACACCAATGAGGGCGACATTACCCTGACCTCAAAACGGTCAGAGCATGTGGTGGCCGGGATCAACGGCTATGTGCATTTTGCCAAGCCGGGGATTCACAATATTGATTTTCTAACCAATGATGGGCTGCGCGCCAGAATTGGCGGGCAGGTGGTCGGGAAATTTGACGGTCGCCAAGCCTGCGACTCTACGGTGATGAGCGAGGTCGAAGTGCCCTCGGCCGGGTGGTATAAATTGGATATCCTGTATTTTCAGCGCCTTGGTACAGCCTGTTTACACATGCGCATGGGCGCCGCGGGAAAGCGCCTGTCCTGGATGCCAGACAAGGCCTTTGGCCATTAATGACCCCTCTCAAACCCGAAGGTTTAGCCCTGCTGGTGTTGTGACTGTTGTAAATCCGATGTCACAGCGGCAGCGGGCGCGCCTCGGCGATGGTCTCCATCGCAAAATATGAGGTGACGCTGTCTAGTTCGATGCCGCTGATCAGTCGTTGATAGACCCGGTCATAACTGCCCATATCCTGGGTCACCACTTTGAGCTGATAGTCGTAATCTCCGCCGATACGGTGGAAATCCACCACTTCGGGGATGGTCAGCACGTGGCGGCGAAAGGTATCGAGCCATTCGGCAGAGTGATGCCGGGTCCGCAGCATCACAAAGACCACCAGATCCAGCCCCAACTGGGCGCGGTCCACGCGCATCGTGGCGCCCTGTAGGATTTTCCTGTCATTCAAACTTTTCAACCGCCGCCAGCAGGCGTTTTGCGACAGCCCGACCTCATCTGCCAGTTCGCGTTGGGACAGGCTGGCGTCCCGTTGCAGCGCGCGCAGGATGTGGAGGTCGATATGATCTATAGAATTACCCATAGGCGATCATATGACACATAAATTGGGTAAATCAATCAGTCATTGGTGGTGATTTCGCGCAGATTACATAGGAGATTAGGCAAAAGCCCCTTCAGGAGACGCGTGCATGACCTCGGCAGTATTCAAAACTCTGGCGGATTTCAAAAATGACCTGGCCCAGGCCGCCTGTGACGGAACCCTGGCACAGGGGCAGATTGGCGAGGGAATGATGATCCCAGGCCCCGGCGGTGATGTGCCGCTGGTCTATGCCGACTATGTGGCCTCAGGGCGGAGCCTGCGACAGGTGGAGGAGTTCATCGCCACACAGGTCCTGCCGTTTTACGCAAACTCCCACACCGAGGCGTCGTTTTGTGGCTCTTACGTCACCCGGATGCGCCGCGCCGCCCGGCAAGAGATCGCGCGGGTGACCCAATGTGGTGCGCAGGATGCGGTGATCTTTGCCGGCGCCGGAGCCACTGCCGGGCTCAATCGGCTTGTCAGCCTGTTTGGGGTCAATGAGGCGCATGATCCAGTGGTCTTTATCGGCCCCTATGAACACCATTCCAACATTCTGCCCTGGCGCGAGAGCAAGGCAAAGGTCGTCGAGATCCCGGAGGCGGCGGAGGGGGGAATTGATCTGGAGGCTTTGCAACAGGCGCTGTTGCAGCACGCCAGCTCTGATTTGATGATTGGCAGCTTTTCGGCTGCGTCCAATGTCACAGGGATCCTCACCGACCCTGACCCGATCAGCCGTCTGCTGCATGCTGCGGGCGGGCTGGTGATCTGGGACTATGCGGGCGGTGGACCCTATCTGCCGATCTCGATGGCCGGGGATCATGGCGCCCATAAGGATGCGGTTGTTGTCTCGCCGCATAAATTTGCGGGCGGGCCGGGGGCATCTGGGGTGTTGCTTGTCAATAGACAGGCCGTTCAGCGCCAGTGCCCGTCCTGGCCCGGTGGCGGAACCGTCAGCTTTGTTTCCCCTTGGGGGCACGAATACAGCGAGGATCTGGTGGCCCGCGAGGAGGCGGGAACGCCCAATGTGATTGGCGATATCCGCGCCGCCCTGGCGTTTTTGGTCAAGGAGGCCGTGGGCGAGGCAGAGATTGCAGCGAAAGAGGCGCGGTTTGCCAAAATGGCGCGCGCGGGCTGGGCGGATAATCCGCAGCTCACAGTTCTGGGACACGCGCAGGCGCATCGCTTGCCCATCTACTCTTTCACGGTCAGGGGAGGCTCAGGCGCGCCTGTGCATCAGCAGCTGTTTACCCGCATGCTGAGCGACCACTACGGTATTCAGGCCCGTGGCGGCTGTGCCTGCGCCGGCCCCTATGCGCATCGCCTGCTGGAGATTGACCAGGCCGAGTCCGAGGCATTGTTTGCGGCACTTCAGTCGGGACAAGAGCTGCAAAAACCTGGCTGGGTCAGGCTCAACTTTTCCTATCTGATGACGGATGACACAGTGCAATATATCATCGACAGCGTGAATGAGCTGACACAGCGGGCCGAAGATCTGGCCCAAAGCTATCTGGCGGACCCCAAAACCGCGCGGTTTCAGCCCCGCGCCGCCTGACGGGGAAAGCGCAGGTCAAATGCCCATGACAGGGCTAAGGCTTTTATGGCAGGGTTGAGGCGTTATTTATTCTGTTAATTGGTCGGAGCCTTGTTATGGCAGTTACCCTATCGGCCCCTGTGGGGGATAAGAACCGTATTACCAAACCCGACGCAAAATCTGGCGATGGAAAATTCAAGCCGGTAAAGAATGCCCCCGCCGATGTGGAACTGGTGCGTTTGATGCTCAAGGCAAATGGCTATGACAATATCACCATCTCCCAGAAATGTGACGCGGGCCTGATCAAGGACATCCGCAGTTTCCAGAAAAATGCGCTGGGGTTCAAAAAGCCGGACGGTATCGTTGACCCCGGAATGCGGACCTGGAAGGCGGGGCTGGCCAAGCTGCAGGCGATGATTGCCAGTGACCAAAAGGTCTCGGTCTATGAGGTCAAGGAAGAGGGCAAGACCAAACAGGTCGAGGTGCGCGAGTTTGAGGCCAAAGAAAAGGCGCTCAAACATGAGATCCTGTCCAAGGCCAATATGATGCTGGGGCAGGCGGAATGCTGGGTGGATTTCTGCAATGATGTGGAAAAAACCCGCCAGGCCGAGGATGGCATGATGATGGCGATTGCCGAATTTACCATGTCGACGCTGAACGCTGACACCGACCCGCCCTGGACGCCGATTTTGAATGCCCGCTCCGAAGCTGGCAGCCTAAAAGCCCTGGTGAGCCGGTCCAAGCCGGATTGGGCCAAGGTGCAAAAGCAGGATGCCAAGGCGACGCGGGTCTACAATACCGGGCAAAAGGCCTTTGACAAATTTATCAAGGCCCGCATTGGCACGGCCAGCAAGGCGGTTTTCACCCTGGAGATCGTGCGCGAGACCTCCTTTGCGGTGATCGAGGTCTATGCCACCGCGCGTTTGGTGGCGACCAAAGGCATGAACCCGGTCAAGGCCCATGCGATAGCAGCCGCCGGCACCGAGGCGATGAAATCCAGCGCTGGCCAGTACGGCGAATACCTTGCCGGCAATAAGGTCACCTGGGACGGTGCAGCCAAGAAAGTCGCCCTGGATACTCTGTTTGCAGGGATCGCGGGCGCTGCGGGGGGCAAGCTGGGCGGCACTTTCCTGAAAGGTGTTGCTGGCAAGGTCGCCGCGCAACTGCCGTCCAAGATGTTCCAGACCTTCTCACAAAAGTCGCTGACCGTCTTTATGGAGAAGATGTTCACCACCACTGTCGGACAGGAAATGATCAAAAATGCCACCAAAGAGGCGATCATGCTGTTCAAACCGCTGGTGGAAAAGGGGCGCGCCCCCAACAAAAAAGAGGTCACCGACGCGGTGGTCAAGATCCTGTCGGGGGGCATTATGGCCTCGGGACCGATGAAAGCGGTTTCGCAATTTGGCTCAAACTATGTGGCAAATTCCCAGGGCTTTTTGGCGCAGAAACTGATCCCCCGGGCGATGGATTCGGTTTGGAAAGGGGATTTGGTCAAAAAATATGGTGCGGATGCCGTGGAGGAATTTGCCAAAAAACACGGACCACAAATCTATGCCGATATCGCCGGCGGGCTTCAGGACAAGGTCTTTGTCGCCTACGCCAATAAGGCTCTTGAAGGTTCGGACGGGTCGCAATCTGCCAAGGTTCTGCAAAAAACCATGGAGGAGGCCATGCGCAAGGACGCAAAACTGCGCAAAGAGCTGACAGATATGGTGGAAAAGCAGGCCGCAGCCAAGCTGAAAAAGCTGGAGAAGGCCAAGTAATCGACCTGCTCCGGGGCGTGATTCCAGCGGGCCAGCTGACTATTTCACACCCCTGCAGCGCTGTTATTGGGGGCTGGATCTGACAGGGGGCATCTTGCGGCTTTCCCATTGGTTTGTGCTTCGCTATTACCAATGGGAACCAAGGAGCCCGAAAGTATGACCCAGATTACGCCGCAGCCCGGTATTATGGATATCGCTCTCTATCAGAGCGGCGCGGCCCATGTGGCGGGGGTGAGCAACACAGTAAAGCTCTCCTCCAATGAAAACCCACTGGGGCCAAGCCCGCTTGCGATTACAGCCATGCAAGAGGCGGCGGCCAATATGCATCGCTATCCCAGCTCCGAGCATCAGGCGCTGCGTCAGGCAATCGGTGAGGTCGAGGGGCTGAACCCTGAGCAGATCATCTGTGGTGCAGGCAGCGATGAGATCATCGCCTTTTTGTGCCAGTGCTTTGCCGGTCCCGGCGATGAGGTGCTTTATACCGAGCACGGCTTTGCCATGTATCGCATCAGCGCCCTGGCCGCTGGTGCCACTCCGGTGGAGGTCAAGGAACGCGAGCGCGTGACCGATGTTGACGCCCTGCTGGCCGGTTGTACCGAACACACCAAACTGGTGTTTATCGCCAATCCCAACAACCCCACCGGCACGATGATTTCCGCCGCTGAGGTGGCGCGCCTGGCCGATGGGCTGCCCAAAGGTGTGCTGTTGGTATTGGATGGTGCCTATGCGGAATATGTCGAAGGCTTTGATGCCGGCGCGGCGCTGATGGCTACCCGTGACAATATCTTCATGACGCGGACCTTTTCCAAGATCTACGGATTGGGCGGCGCGCGTATTGGCTGGGGCTATGGGCCTGCGGCGATCATTGATGTGCTGAACCGGGTGCGCGGACCTTTTAATGTCTCTTCCTCCGCATTGGCCGGGGCCGAGGCCGCAGTGCGTGATCGCGCCTATATCGACCACTGCCGCAGTGAAAATGCCAAATGGCGCAGCTGGCTGGCGGCAGCGCTGGCAGAGCTGGGGGTGGCGTCGGATACCTCCTGCACCAATTTCATTCTGGCGCGGTTTGCCAGCCAGGCCGAGGCCGAGGCCTGTGACGCCTATCTGCAGACCCAGGGGCTGATCGTGCGCCGGGTGGGCGGCTATAACCTGCCCACCGCCTTGCGCATCACCATTGGGGACGAGGCCGCCTGCCGTCGGTTGATCGCTGCCATCTCAGAGTTCAAGACACAGCAGGCTGCCGTATGAGTACTGTCATCTACAACCGGGTGGCCCTGATTGGTCTGGGCCTGATTGCCTCCTCGATGTTCTGGGCGATGAAGCGGGGCGGCTTGGCAGGCGAGGTCACCGGCTACGCCCGCAGCGCCGAGACTCGCGATACCGCCCGCCGCATCGGGCTGTGTGACCGGGTCTGCGACAGCGCCGCCGAGGCCATCGAGGGCGCCGATCTGGTGGTGCTTTGCGTGCCCGTCGGCGCCATGGGGCCGGTGATGGCCGAGATCGGCCCGCTGTTAAAACCCGGCGCCACCGTGTCCGATGTGGGCTCGGTCAAGGCCCATGTGATCGAGGCCGTGGGGCCGCATATTCCCGAGGGCGTGCATTTTGTCCCGGCGCACCCTTTGGCGGGGACCGAACATTCCGGGCCGGAAGCGGGCTTTGCCGAGCTGTTTGACAACCGTTGGTGCCTGCTGGTTCCGGCCGAAGGCAGTGACGGGGACGCGGTTGAACGGTTGCGCTCTCTTTGGGAAGGAATGGGCGCCAATGTGGATGAAATGGATGCGGATCACCATGATCTGGTGCTGGCCGTGACCAGCCATGCGCCGCATCTTATTGCCTATACCATGGTTGGGGTGGCGGATGATCTGCGCCGGGTGACTGACAGCGAAGTGATCAAATATTCGGCGGCGGGGTTTCGTGATTTCACCCGGATTGCCGCCTCGGATCCAACCATGTGGCGCGATGTCTTTTTGACCAACAAAGAGGCCACGCTGGAAATCCTTGGCCGTTTTACCGAGGAGCTTTTTGCGCTGCAAAGGGCCATCCGCACCGGCGACGGGGATCACCTGCATGACTACTTCACCCGTACCCGCGCCATCCGTCGCGGCATTATCGAGGCCGGGCAGGACACTGCTGCGCCTGACTTTGGCCGGGCGCATAAACCATGATCGGGTGGCGGCGTTTTGCATCGGGTGTTGCCACCAGGGCCTGGGCCGCTGGGCTGCTCTGTGTGGCGGGCATTGCACCGCTGCAAGCCTCGGCGCCCGAGGTCTCGCTGCGCCCCATTGATCGCCCATTTTCTGATCGCCCGTTGTCTGATCGCCCGTTGTCCAATATTGCAGCCTCGGCGGCTGTGCTGCCGCAGTCCTCGGGTGCCGTGCTGGCGGATCTGGAACAGCTCGCTCCAGCCTTGGGCGCGGATCTGCGCCCAGTTGAGCGCCCGGTTTCAGCCCAGCTTCTGGCAGCGGCCGCTTTGCCTGCGGATCTGGTGCCACGCGTTTTGGATCAGTCCCTGGTGCCTTTTGTGCGTCCGGATACCATTGCCGAGCAGGCTTTGTTCAAACGCCGCCACCTGCGCAAAGGCTCTGTCTGTGGGGATATTGAAATCCAGGGCAAGGTCATTGGCGGAGTGGTGGCGACACTGCCGGGCTGTGGTGCCAGGGACGCGGTGCAGGTGACTTCCGTGGCAGGCGTCAGGCTGAGCCAGGCCTCGGTGATGACCTGCGAGACGGCTGAGGCGTTGAAACGCTGGGTGTCCAAAGATGTTGAAACGGCCTTTGGCCGCCGCAACAAGGTCGTCAGCCTGCGCGTCGCGGCGCATTACGCCTGCCGCACCCGCAACAATCGCCCCGGGGCCCGGATCTCGGAGCACGGCCGGGGCAAGGCGATTGATATTTCTGGCTTCAAACTGGAAGACGGTACCCTGGTAACTGTGCTCAATGGCTGGGACGCAGGCCAAACCCGCAAACCCTTGGCACGGATCTGGAAGGCGGCCTGTGGCCCCTTTGGCACCGTGCTTGGCCCCAAGGCGGACCGTCATCACCGCGATCATTTCCATCTGGATGTCGCCAGTTACCGCAGCGGTTCCTATTGCCGCTAGGGGCCTGATCTCAGGTAAGCTGTGCGGTAATCTTGGCCGCCGTTTGATCTGGCCCAATGCTTTACGCGCTGCAAACCATTTGCCCCAAGCGGAACCGCGCCGCGCGTCTCGCGCGGCGCCCGGCCCAACTGAGGCGTGGCATTCTGCAAGAATGCCGCAGATCAGGCGGGAGCCCCCCGCTCTTTTTTACATTCCTGGATCGATAGCTGGACGGCCAGTGGGACTGGTCGTCTCTCAGCGAAGCACCAATGGCGGCGCAGTGCCGATTGGCAGCGGGCCAGCCCAGACCTGCCCCTGGTGAAAGCGCAAGGGGATGTCTATCTTTGCCGCGCGTCCGGTTCCGGTTGAAAACAACTCCAGAACTTTCTCTACCGCGCTGCGGGTGCTTGGCGGCAGCAGGCTCAGCCGTTCGGCCATGTCGAGAATCGCGGGCCAGTTTTCCGCGCGCAGAGCCAGCTCACCGCTGAGACGGCCTTTTTCATCAACCTCCAGCTCTCCCGAGGCCCGGAACAGCATGTCGCCCCAATGGGCCTCGACCAGATCCAGATTGATCTGGCGAAGCTGCGGTCGCCGCAATTCGATGGCCCGCCGGTCCCAGGGGGACTCAAACCCCAGATCTGCCCGCAGACGCAGGGCCTCAAACCAGGACGGCAGATCATCCCTGGCAGGGGTCAAGCCGCCAAAACCAGCTCTCAGTAGCCCCTGGGCGAGAACTGCCTCGCTTCGGCGTTCAGGTGGTATTGTTCTGCCTGCGCCATCTGCCGCATCTCCAGCACAAGATCCTGAGCCTGCCACAAGACTCCGTCGGCATCAGCGATCTGCCAGGCCTGGCTGGTCAGCGACAGCTGCTCCAGCTCCAGCGCCAGCCCGGGGGCCAGTTGTAAATCCGCGCGCATCTCTGCTGCCGTCAACCGGCGGGTCTGGTCAAAATAGGAATAGTGTTGCGGCGTTGCCGGAAACCGGAGGCTTTGTGCACCGGGCCAGATGGCCGGGCTGTCAAATTCGATCCAGTCAGCGCTCCAGGCGGCGCCGGTGCCGGGATCGGCAAGCAGCGGTTGCTCCAGCCGGGTGACATGGCGCAGGGGAAACCCACGGGTGATCATTGGACCATAGGAGACCTGCCAGCCCTGGCGTTGCTGTTCGTTAAACCAGGTCTCGAACCCACCGCGCAGCCCCCAGGCTGCCAACCCCCAGTACACTATCCAGACAGCAGCCCCAAGGCTGAGCCATTTCAGCAGTCGCATTCTGCAAAGACCCTCTTTTTCTAGCCTGCATTTTGCTGTTTATAGACGGCGGATATAAAGGGCCATAGATCATGACAATGTGGGTATTTGGATATGGATCGCTGCTGTGGAACCCGGGGTTTCCAGTGGCGCGTCGCGAGGTTGCAACCCTGCAGGGCTATGCCCGCTCCTTTTGCATGTCCTCGATCCATCACCGGGGCAGCGAAGAGGCGCCGGGCTTGGTGCTTGCCCTGGATGAGGTGAAAGGATCACAGTGTCAGGGGCTGGCACTGGCGGTTGCCGCCGGCGAAGAAGACAAAACCCTGGCCTATCTGCGCGAACGTGAATTGATTTCCTCTGCCTATCTGGAGCGCGATCTGACGGTTGCCCTGCACACAGGCGAAGAGGTCGAGGCGGTGACCTATGTCATCGACCCGCATCACGCGCAGTATTGCGGCGGTCTGGCGCTGGAAAAACAGGCGCAGATCATCGCCACAGCGGTGGGTGGGCGCGGTCCCAATACAGAATATCTGTACAATACTGCCGAACATCTACGCGAGATAGGCCTGGGCGACGCCGAACTGGAGTGGCTGATGATGCGCGTGCGGCAAATTACGGGATAAAGCCTTGGTGCTTTTGCCTCTTTGCCTTTAAGCTCCGAAGGGAATTAAGCCAAAAACCTGACAGGATCGCACCGAATATGGCCCATACCGAGCGCAAGACCAGGCCGCAGTTTTCGCAACCCGTCCGGCAAATCATCCTGATGCTGATTGCCCTTGGCCTGGCAGGCTTTGGCATCTTTGTCGCCCTGCCCAAGGTGCTGCCGGTGTTTCAGGCCAATCCCTGGCTCAACGGCTTTATTGTCTTTGTTTTTGTCATCGGTGTTCTGTCCTGTTTCTGGCAGGTGCTGCAGTTGATCGGCTCGGTCCGCTGGATCGAAAGCTTTGCCACTGGTGGCAGCCGCGGGGAAAAACGCGCACCGTCGCTGTTGGCCCCGCTGGCGGCGCTGCTGCGCTCGCGGGCGGCGCGGATGCAGCTGGGCTCGTCTTCGACGCGCTCCATTCTGGATTCTGTGGCGCAGCGGGTGGATGAAGAGCGCGAAATTACGCGATATATCGTTAACCTCCTGATTTTCCTTGGACTTTTGGGGACATTTTACGGTCTTGCGACCACGGTTCCTGCGGTGGTGGATACCATTCGCAGCCTGGCCCCACAGGAGGGCGAAGAAAGCATTGCGGTGTTTAACCGTCTGATGACCGGGCTTGAGGCCCAGTTGGGGGGCATGGGGGTTGCCTTTGCCTCGTCTCTCTTGGGGCTGGCGGGGTCACTGATCGTCGGGCTGCTGGAGCTGTTTGCCGGTCACGGCCAGAACCGGTTTTACCGCGAGCTGGAGGAATGGCTGTCTTCCTTCACCCGGGTGAGCTTTTCCTCCGGCGAGGAGGGCGGCGGTGGCGAAACAGGTGTGGTCTCCGAAGTGCTGGATACCATGGCGGAACAGATGGATGCGCTACAGGCGATGTTTGCCCAGAATGCCGCCAGCCGGGCCGAGGTTGACAATAAGCTGTCGCAGTTGGTGGATGCGATTACCGATATGAACGCCCGTCAGGACCAGACGGCGAGCCTTTCCAGCGCGCTGGACCGGGTGGCGGTGGGGCAGGAGACCCTGACCGAGATCATGCGCGCCCATGGCGATGTTGGCATGGATGCCGAAAGCCGTATGCGGTTGCGCTCGATCGACGTGCAGATGCTGCGTATCCTGGAAGAGATATCCGCAGGCCGTCAGGAAAGCCTGGCTGAGCTGCGCAAAGATATCGACCTCATGGTCAGGGCTTTTGCGGTGCCGCGCGGGCGCGGGCGTCAGGCGCCCGAGCCCGAGCAAAGTGCCGCTGCTTCCTTCCTGCAGGGCGAGGACTAGGCCATGGCTCTGTCGCGGCGCAGCGGGCAGCGGTTCCAGCATTCGATCTGGCCCGGGTTTGTCGATGCGATGACGGGCCTGCTGTTGGTTCTGATGTTCCTGCTGACCATCTTTATGGTGGTGCAATTTGTGCTGCGAGAGACCATCAACGGCCAGGAAAGCGAGCTGGATGAGCTATCGTCTGAGGTGCAGGCGCTGGCCAATGCGCTGGGTCTGGAGGAACGCGACAACAACCGCCTGAATGCGCGGCTAGGGGCGCTCAGCGCGACGCTTTCCACTACCCAGGGGGATCTGGCACAGGCGCAAGACGCCCTGGATCAGCAGCGTGCGGTGATTGCCGGGCTGACGGCTGAACGGGATCAGCAACTCGCAGCCCTGGCGCAGGCACAAAGCCAGATCACCGCCTTTGAGGCGCAGGTTGCGGCCTTTATTGCCGGGCGGGATGCCGCTGAGGCGCAGATCGCTGAACTGACAGAAAACCGCGCGGCGCTTGAAACCGAGCGCAGCACATTGCTGAGTGAAGCGGAGGCGATGAATATCGCCCTGGCGCAGGCGCGCAAAGAGATTGATGCCGGTGTTGAAAACGCCCGCCTTGCAGCGGCCAAGCGCGAAGCCCTGGAGGCGCTGATCGCCGATCTTGAAACACAGGGGGAGCAGCAGGCAAGCGCGGTTTCGGCCTTGACCGCGCAGCTGAGCGCCGAGGAAGAAGCCCGTCTGGTGGAAGCCGCCGCCGCCGAAGCCCTGCGGGCGCGTCTTGAAACTGCGGATGCAGAGCTGACGGCGATGACCCTGTCGCTGGAACGCCAGAGGCAGGAGGCGGAGGACACGCTGACGCTCTTGGCGGCAGCGGAGCAGGCAAAGGAGCGGTTGAACAGTGATCTGGAACAGGCCCTGGCAACCCTGGAGGCGGCCAAGGCACAGGGGCAGCAACGGGATGAGCTGGCCGAGCGTCTGACCCGGGTGCTGGCGCAGATGCAGGTCTCGCAATCCGCCGCCGAAGGCCGTGTCGCGGCGCTGGAAATTGAGCTGAACCGGCTGCGCCAGGACAGCAACGCCACGCAGGACCGCCTGAACACCGAACTGGATGGCGCCCGTCGCTTGGCGGCTGAAAACAAGGCCGCCTTAGAGGCGGAGCTGGCGCGGCAACGCGCCGCCAATGTTGAAACCGAAACCCAGTATCAAAGCGAGCTGGCCAGCCTGCAGCGGCAGCAGGCCAAAGCTGTCTTGCAGCTGGAGCAGCAACTGGCGGCACAACGGGCTGCGGCAGATGACGCCCAGCGTCGGCTGGAAACCCAACTGGCCCGGTTGCAGGCCGATACGGCTTCGGTGATGTCCGGGCTGGAGGCGGAACTGTTGCAGGCGCAAAACGAACTGGCTGCAGCCCGGAGCGCCGCTAACTCAACCGCTGAGGACCGCGCGTCAGTCGAGTTGCGTCTGTTGGAGGCCCTGGATGCTTTGGAGACAGCCCAGGCGGCGGCCAGCGATCAGGCGGTTTTGCAGCAACGGCTTTTGGCGGCTTTGAATGCCCAGCAAGATGCTGAAAGCCGCGCTGAAACGGAGCGTAGCCTGGCGCAGGACCGTGCGGCTCTGCTGGCTCAGGCGCAGGCGGCCTTGTCCGATCAGGAAAGCATCTCGGCAAAGGCCCAACGCGAGACCGCCTTGCTGAACCAGCAGGTTGCCGCCCTGCGCGAGCAACTGGGCGGGTTGCAGGCCATTCTGGACGATTATCAAGAGCGCGATGCGGCGCAGCAGGTGCAGTTGCAAAACCTCGGCCAAGATTTGAATTCGGCACTGGCGCGGGCTGCCTCCGAAGAGCGCCGCCGCCGCCTGCTGGAAGAAAGCGAACGCAAGCGGCTGGAGATTGCAGCGGCAGAACTGGCCAGCAAGGCAGAGAGCCTGGAAACCAAGGCAGAGGAATTGGAGCGTTACCGGTCTGAGTTCTTTGGTCGCCTGCGCAATGTTCTGGGCAACCAGGAAGGCGTCCGGATCGAGGGCGACCGCTTTGTCTTTGCCTCCGAGGTGCTGTTTGCCTCGGGCAGTGCGGATCTGTCGAGCGCAGGTAAGGGGGAGATTACCAAGGTGGCGAAGATCTTGCAGAGCGTTGCCGCCGAGATCCCACCAGAGCTGAACTGGATCATCCGGGTGGATGGCCATACCGACAACACGGCCATGGCGGGCAGCGACAAATACAGTGATAACTGGGAGCTGAGCCAGGGCAGGGCGCTGTCGGTGGTGCGCTTTATGATCGAAAATCTCGGCATAGCGCCGGATCGCCTGGCGGCCAATGGCTTTGGCGAGTTCCAGCCAGTGAATACCGATGATACCCCGCAAGCCCGCGCCCAAAACCGCCGGATTGAGCTAAAGTTCACCGAACGCTGACCAGATGCTGCCTGTACCATGACTGAGTGCGGGCTTAGAACCTGAGTGAGGGCCTGGGACTGGGTGCGGGTCTGCTGCGGATCCCCCCGACCAGAAGAGCACTGTGCGTTTCGGAAGGCGTGCAGATAGCCCACCTCGCAGGGGGGGGCATGGTAGGTGATCACCAGTCATGATGGAGGGCTGATCCCTATCTGAGGTCGATGACCTCTTCGATCCTGTCGATTTCCTCATCATCGCGCAGCAATACCGCCAGTGCAGTATAGCGCCCATAGTCCCAGGCTGCGTTCCGCAACCGTTTGCCAGAGGCCCGAAAGAACTGCGCTTGATCGCGCTCCAGGGTGATCTCATGAACGGAAAAGACCCCTTTGGGGCCGGAAATGGTCAGGCGCACGCGGTCGCCCATTTGGCCACCAAAGGCATAGGCCCAAAACACCAGCGCCGGTGACTTGGTGGTCAGCCGCGTGCGCGCGGCCTCGCCGGACTTGATCGTCTGGAACTCCGGAACCTGGGTCGAAAACCCAGCCCCCAGAAAGCCGCCGGGCTGATAGGGCAGCGGTTCGGCCCAGAGGCTGGGGGCGGCTGGATCCGCAGGGGTGTCGCAGGATTGGCGGCCTTCGGGGGCAAAGGGGTCTACAACAGTGCCGTTTCGGCGCAGCGACAGGTGCAGATGGGGGAACTGGGTTTTGCCAGAAAGTCCAACTTCGCCCAAGTCGGTGCCGGCCTCAACCTGCTGTCCCTTTTGCACCAGAACAGAGCCCTGCTTCATATGGCAATACTGGGTTTCCCAGCCGTCCGCATGGCGCAGCACAACGCCGTTGCCACATTCGCGGCCTTGCAGCATCTCGGCGTTATCCTGGGTGGAATAGGCATCAGGCATGGTGTTTCGCGTCCCCTGAACAACTCCTGATGCAGCCGCACGGACTGTGACGCCGGCCTGCATGTCGCTCAGGTAGGGGAGGGCGATATCCGTGCCTTTATGTCCCGAGTAGCTGAGCCCCTGACACCGATAATCCTGAGTGGCGGGGCCGGGGAGATGATCGACATATTGCTGGATATGGCAGGTTTCGCCCAAGCGACAGTCCAGCGGCCATTGCAAGGTGAAATCGCCCGCCACGGCAGGACCCGTGACGAGCGAGAGGAGGAAGGCTCCGACAGATAGCCGCATGGTCAGTCGGCAGTTAGCAATGGCGGTTTGTCGCCAGAGATCCGTGGCTTGATGGGCCCTTCGATCCGCAGATCCAGCTTGCCATCCTTGATGCCAACCTTGACCAGCCCACCCTTTGCCAGCTTGCCAAAGAGCAGTTCTTCGGCGAGAGGTTTCTTGATGTGCTCCTGAATGACGCGGCCAAGTGGCCGTGCCCCCATGCGATCATCATAGCCCCGGTCTGCCAGCCATTCCGCAGCCTTGCGGGTCAGCTCAATCGAGACATTGCGGTCCATCAACTGGGCTTCCAGCTGCAGAACGAACTTCTCGACCACTTGCAGGATCACCTCTTTGGGCAGTGGCGCAAAGGCAATCACGGCGTCCAGGCGGTTGCGGAATTCCGGCGTGAAGGTGCGCTCAATCGCGGCGGTGTCTTCACCTTCGCGGCGATCACGGCCAAAGCCAATCGCAGCCTTTGCCATATCCGAAGCACCGGCGTTGGAGGTCATGATCAAAACCACGTTGCGGAAGTTCACCGCGCGGCCGTTGTGATCCGTGAGCTGACCGTTATCCATCACCTGCAACAGGATGTTGAACACATCCGGATGCGCCTTTTCGATCTCATCAAGCAGCAGCACGCAGTGCGGGTGCTGATCAACCCCATCGGTGAGCAGGCCACCCTGATCAAAGCCGACATAGCCGGGAGGCGCGCCGATCAGACGGGAGACCGCGTGTTTCTCCATGTATTCCGACATGTCAAAACGCAGCAGCTCCACCCCCAATGTGTCGGCCAACTGTTTGGCGACCTCGGTTTTGCCAACCCCGGTGGGGCCCGCAAAGAGGTAGTTGCCGATGGGTTTTTCCGGTTCGCGCAGCCCTGCACGGGACAATTTGATGGCACTGGCCAGCGCGTCGATGGCGTCGTCCTGGCCAAAAACAACCCGCTTCAGGCTCTTCTCCAGATCCTTCAGCACCTCGGCATCGTCTTTGGTGACGCTCTTGGGCGGAATGCGGGCGATCTTGGCCACCACGGCTTCGATTTCCTTGACGCCAATGGTTTTGCGGCGCTTGCTTTCCGGCAGCAAATGCTGTGCCGCACCTGCTTCGTCGATCACGTCGATCGCCTTGTCGGGCAATTTGCGGTCGTTGATATACCGTGCCGCCAGTTCCACGGCGGATTTGATCGCGTCCGCCGTGAACTTGACGCTGTGATGTTCCTCAAAATAGGGTTTCAGCCCTTTGAGGATTTCAACAGAATCCTGCACCGAGGGTTCATTGACGTCGATCTTCTGGAAACGCCGTGCCAGGGCACGGTCTTTCTCAAAATGCTGGCGGAACTCTTTGTAGGTGGTGGAGCCCATGGTGCGCAGCTTGCCGCCCTGCAGGGCAGGTTTCAGCAGGTTGGAGGCATCCATGGCACCGCCAGAAGTGGCACCCGCACCAATCACGGTGTGGATCTCATCAATAAAGAGCACGCCATCGGGGTGGGCTTCCAGTTCGGTCACCACAGCCTTGAGGCGCTCCTCAAAGTCGCCGCGATAGCGGGTGCCGGCCAGCAGCGCCCCCATGTCGAGCGAGAAGATGGTGGTTTTGGAGAGAACCTCGGGGACTTCGCCCTGTACGATTTTACGCGCAAGACCTTCGGCGATTGCGGTTTTGCCAACGCCGGGATCGCCCACCAGCAGCGGGTTGTTCTTGCGGCGGCGGCACAGCACCTGGATGCAGCGCTCTACCTCATGGCTGCGACCGATCAGCGGGTCAATGTCGCCTTCGCGCGATTTGGCGTTGAGATCGACGCAGTATTTATCCAGCGCGCTCTCTTTTTTGTCGCTTTCGCCGGGAGGGACAGAGCCCATGGCGTCATCTTCGCTTTCGGGCGCGCCGGTGACCGGGCGGGATTCGCCAAAGGCGGGATCCTTGGCCACGCCATGAGCGATGAAATTCACCGCATCATAGCGGGTCATATCCTGATCCTGCAGGAAATAGGCGGCGTCGCTCTCGCGTTCTGCAAAGATCGCGACCAAGACATTGGCGCCGGTCACTTCGGTACGGCCGGAGCTTTGCACATGGATGGCGGCGCGCTGAATGACCCGTTGGAAGGCCGCTGTCGGGACCGCTTCCGATCCATCGACATCCGTCACCAGATTGGCGAGATCTTCTTCGACAAATTCAATCAGCGAGGCGCGTAGCTGACCCAGCTCAACGCCACAGGCGCGCATCACACGGGCGGCTTCGGGTTCTTCGATCAATGCCAGCAGCAGGTGTTCCAGCGTGGCAAACTCATGGCGCCGCTCATTCGCCAGCGCGAGCGCGGCGTGAATGGCTTGTTCTAGTGTGCTCGAGAATGAAGGCACGGGCGTGCTCCTCTGTTCTTGGGTTGACCGGGACATTGGCTTTCTGCCTCTTCCCCATGCATCAACCATGTCGTCATAGTATTAGAGTTTGGTTGATAGAGCGGCAGCTTCAAGGACTTTCTTTCAAATTTAGGTCACATTTCTTTTTAAAGCGGTTGAATTGCACCCCATCTTTGCCGGCCAAGACCCTGATCTGAAGCGTTAGAACTGGTCCTTTCGCTGCCGAATCTCTGCAAAAACATCTGCGTTTTCAGCACCTTCCATGCCGATGGCTGATTTCACCTCATCCAGATGAGCCCGCAGAAACGGATTTGTGTCCAGTTCCAGCTGTAAAAGTGACGGAACAGTGGCTTCGCCTTTGGCGCGTTTTGCGTTTATTTCATCAACGCGCAGATGCAAAGCGCTATTGTCCGGTTCGATTGTCACGGCAAAACGGGCGTTGGACTGGGTGTATTCATGGCCAGAGTAGACCATGGTCTGCGGCGGCAGGGCCATCAGGCGGTTGAGACTTTCCCACATCATCTTTGGCGCGCCTTCAAACAGGCGACCACAGCCAAGCGCCATCAGGCTGTCAGCGGTAAAGACAGCCTGGCTCTCGGGCAGGAAAAAGGCGATGTGCCCAATTGTGTGGCCAGAGACATCCAGCACCTGGACCTCTTCGCCAAACAGATCAAAGCGCGCGCCATAGTCCAGCGCATGGTCAAGCGGCGGCAGGCGGTGGGCGTCGGGTTTGGCGCCATAGACCCTGGCGCCATAGCTGCGCCGTAGCTCTTCAACGCCGTCGATATGGTCGTAGTGGTGATGGGTCAGCAGGATGGCGTCCAGGCCCCAGCCTCGGGCGCTCAGCGCAGATTTCACCGCTGCGGCCTCTGGCGCATCCACCAAAGCGGTTTGGCCGCTCTTGGCATCATGCAGCAGATAGGCATAGTTGTCCGAGAGACAGGGCAGGGTAATGATTTCCAGGGGCATGGTCTTTCGCCTCACCATTGTTACACTGCGCATAGATTGGCCCAAGCAGCAGGCACCCGCAATGCATCTTGATGTTCAGGATCTTAGGAATTTCTATTACCGCAGTACCCTGGGCCGGGCGGCGCAGGCCTCGGTGCGCAACCGACTGCTGGAACTCTGGCCAGAGGCCGCTGGGCAGACCATGGCGGGGTTTGGCTTTGCCGCCCCTTTGATGCGGCCCTATCTGGCCGAGGCGCGGCGGGTCATTGCCCTGATGCCGGGCCCTCAGGGGGTGATGCAATGGCCTGCAGGCATGCCCAATGTCTCGGTCCTGTGCGAAGAGACCACCTGGCCCATTGAAACTGGCCGGGTGGATCGTCTGGTGGTCATGCATGGGTTAGAGACCTCGGAACGGCCAACCCAGGTGCTGGAGGAATGCCGCCGGGTTCTGGGGCCGGGGGGGCGGGCTATCTTTGTGGTGCCTAACCGGGCCGGGTTCTGGGCGCGGTCAGACAAGACCCCCTTTGGCTATGGCCGCCCCTATACGCTTATCCAGCTCGAAAATCAGCTGCGCCTGCATGAGTTCACCATCGAACGCCATGCCGCTGCCCTGTACCGGCTGCCAAGCCAAAAGCGGTTCTGGCTCAAGTCCGGCGCCCTGTTTGAGCGGGTGGGGCGGCAGTTGCCGACCATGTTGGCGGGGGGCGTGTTTCTGGTTGAGGTCAGCAAGCAGACCCATCCGCAACATGGGCATATGACCAAGGTCAAGCGCGCCAATCCGATCCGGGTTCTTGAGGGGTTGTCGAATCCCCTGCCGGACCCCGTCTGACCCCGCCAGCCTGAAACCGCCGACCCAATCCAGCGAGAGCGTTTACGGATATTGGGGCGCATTGGCGCTGGAGGCGGATCATCGCGAAGATGATTCTGTTTGTAACTTTTTGCAACAGGGGCTTGAATTCCGACGGCATCCGTCAGGAGAATACGGGGCAATATTGTCGTTTTTACTCGGTCAGGAATCGTAATTTGCTGCCGTAACGTAGATAAAAATGCTGTTGTTTAGGAGGGCAAACGGCCGCACTTTGGCTAACTAATTGAAAACATTGAAATCACTGAATTCACCCTAGAGACTATAGACAGTTGATAGGATGCTAACGCTCTGTTACATCCACGCTGATTTTAACGCCCTGCCGCTTTGGTGGGGCTTGCTCACGCCCCCGGACGCCGTCTGCCCGCAGACATGCCAACCGGGGCCAAATGTCGGAAGGGTGGACGTGTCCGAACCAGCTTCGATTTCAGCAGGCATTGCTGCGCGCTATGCCACTGCGGTCTTTCAGATCGCCGAAGAAAGCAAGGCGCTCGATAGCCTTGAAACCAGCATCAATGATCTGGCAGCTGCCCTGGCTGACAGTGACGATCTGCAAACCCTGATCAGCTCGCCGCTGATTTCTCGTAATGAGCAGGGGGCCGCGATTGCGGCTGTTGCGGATAAAATGGGCCTGGCGCCCGTTCTGCGCAATACTCTGGCTCTGATGGCGCAAAAGCGCCGTCTGTTTGTGGTGCCAGCGCTGATCTCCGCCTTGCGGGATCGTCTGGCTGAGGCCCGCGGTGAAGTGACTGCCGATGTCGTCTCTGCCAAGGCGCTGACCAAGACCCAGAGCGAAAAGCTGGCCAAGACTTTGGCCGAGCGCGTGGGCAAAAAGATTACCATCAATGCAACCGTCGATGAAAGCATCATTGGCGGTCTCGTCGTTAAAGTGGGCTCGAAGATGATCGATAGCTCGATCCGCTCCAAGCTCAACTCCCTACAGAATGCAATGAAAGAGGTCGGATAAATGGGTATCCAAGCAGCAGAAATTTCTGCGATCCTAAAAGACCAGATCAAAAACTTTGGTCAGGAAGCCGAGGTGGCTGAAATTGGTCGCGTGCTGAGCGTTGGCGATGGTATCGCCCGCGTATATGGCCTTGACAATGTTCAGGCTGGTGAAATGGTCGAATTCCCTGGCGGAATTATGGGCATGGCGCTGAACTTGGAGTCCGATAACGTAGGTATCGTTATCTTTGGCTCCGACCGCGACATCAAAGAAGGTGACACTGTCAAGCGCACCAACTCGATCGTGGACGTTCCCGTTGGCCCCGAGCTGCTGGGTCGCGTTGTTGACGGTCTGGGTAACCCGCTGGACGGCAAAGGCCCGATCAACGCTGCAAAGCGTGGCGTTGCCGACGTCAAGGCACCTGGCATTATCCCACGTAAATCGGTTCATGAGCCGATGGCGACAGGCCTGAAATCTGTTGATGCGATGATCCCCGTTGGCCGTGGCCAGCGTGAGCTGATCATTGGTGACCGTCAGACCGGTAAAACAGCCATCGCGCTGGACACCATTCTGAACCAGAAATCCTACAACGACGCAGCAGGCGACGATGAGTCGAAAAAACTGTACTGCGTTTACGTAGCGATTGGTCAAAAGCGTTCGACTGTTGCGCAGCTGGTGAAAAAGCTGGAAGAAGCCGGCGCGATGGAATATTCGATCGTGGTTGCTGCAACTGCCTCCGATCCTGCGCCTCTGCAGTTCCTGGCCCCCTATGCCGCGACCGCGATGGCTGAATATTTCCGCGACAGCGGCAAGCACGGTCTGATCATCTATGATGACCTTTCCAAACAGGCCGTTGCCTATCGCCAGATGTCGCTGCTGCTGCGTCGTCCGCCCGGACGTGAAGCCTATCCTGGTGACGTTTTCTATCTGCACTCCCGCCTGCTGGAACGTTCGGCCAAACTGAACGAAGACTTCGGCGCTGGTTCGCTGACGGCTCTGCCCGTTATTGAAACCCAGGGTGGTGACGTTTCCGCCTTTATTCCAACCAACGTGATTTCGATCACCGATGGCCAGATCTTCCTGGAAACCGAACTGTTCTACCAGGGCATCCGTCCTGCTGTGAACACCGGTCTGTCGGTTTCGCGTGTTGGCTCCTCTGCACAGACGAACTCGATGAAGTCTGTTGCGGGTCCGGTGAAACTGGAACTGGCTCAGTACCGCGAAATGGCGGCCTTTGCTCAGTTTGGCTCCGATCTCGACGCCGCCACACAGCAGCTGCTGAACCGTGGTGCCCGTCTGACCGAGCTGATGAAGCAGGCGCAGTACTCGCCGCTGACCAACGCGGAAATCGTCTGCGTGATCTTCGCCGGTACGCAGGGTTACCTCGACAAGATCGACGTAAAGGCCGTTGGCCGCTACGAGGAAGGCATGCTGGCGCATCTGCGTGGCAAGCACGCTGATCTGCTCGAGTGGATTTCCACAGAAGATCCAAAGATCAAGGGCGATGCTGCCGACAAGATCAAAGCAGCGCTGGACGAATTCGCCGCAGATTTCGCTTAAGGGGATAAGGCAATGCCAAATCTCAAGGACCTGAAAAACAGGATCGCGAGTGTCAAAAGCACCCGTAAGATCACTAAAGCCATGCAAATGGTGGCCGCGGCGAAACTTCGCCGCGCCCAGGAAGCTGCCGAAGATTCACGCCCCTACACCAAACGGTTCAATGCCGTGATGGCAGGGCTGGCCGCTTCGGTTGGCGGCAGTGACTCCGCGCCCAAGCTGCTTCGCGGCACCGGGAGCGATCAAGTTCAGCTGCTGGTCGTCATGACCTCTGAGCGCGGTCTGTGCGGTGGCTTCAACGCCAATATTTCCAAGCTGGCGCGCCTCAAGGCGCAAGAGCTGAAGGCTGCTGGCAAGACGGTCAAGATCCTGACCGTTGGTAAAAAGGGCCGCGACGCACTGCGTCGCGACTTTGCCGATGATTTCATCGGCCACGTGGACCTGAGCGAAGTCAAACGCATCGGCTATGCCAATGCGCAGGACATCGCAAAGGATATCCTGACCTGCTTTGACGCTGGTGAATTTGATGTTGCGACCCTGTTCTATGCCGGGTTCGTCAATGTTGTGACCCAGGTGCCAACAGCGCAGCAGATCATTCCGGCCTCTTACGAGGGCGGTGCCGCTGAAGAGACTTCTTTGGCCGTTTACGACTACGAACCCAGCGAAGAGGCGATCCTCGCCGATCTGCTGCCCCGTGGCGTATCGACCCAGATCTTTTCGGCGCTGCTGGAAAACGGTGCATCCGAACAGGGTGCCCGGATGAGTGCGATGGATAACGCCACCCGTAACGCTGGCGAGATGATCGACAAGCTGACAATCGAGTTCAACCGCTCGCGTCAGGCCGTCATCACCAACGAGCTGATTGAAATCATTTCGGGCGCTGAGGCGCTCTAAGAGACAACCGGAGACAAACACATGGCAAACGCAAAAGGCAAAATCACGCAGGTGATTGGCGCCGTTGTGGACGTGCAGTTCGAGGATGCCCTGCCGGAAATCCTCAACGCTGTGACCACCGACAACAATGGTAAGAAACTGGTTCTCGAGGTTGCTCAGCACCTGGGTGAGAACACAGTCCGTACCATCGCTATGGACGCAACCGAAGGTCTGGTGCGCGGTCAGGACGTGACCGACACCGGCGCGCCTATCTCGGTTCCAGTTGGCAATGCCACACTGGGTCGTATCCTCAACGTCATCGGCGAACCCGTTGACGAAAAGGGCCCCGTAGACGCCACCGAAACCCGGGGCATCCACGGCGACGCGCCTGCATTCTCAGAGCAGTCGACTGCCACCGAGATCCTGACCACAGGTATCAAGGTTATCGACCTTCTGGCCCCCTACACCAAGGGTGGTAAAATTGGTCTGTTCGGCGGTGCCGGCGTTGGCAAAACCGTTCTGATCATGGAACTGATCAACAACATCGCGAAGGTGCACTCTGGTGTGTCCGTGTTCGCCGGTGTTGGTGAGCGGACCCGTGAAGGCAACGACCTGTATCACGAGATGATCGAATCCGGTGTTATCGTTCCCGATAACCTGGTCGAGTCCAAAATTGCGCTGGTCTACGGCCAGATGAACGAACCTCCCGGTGCGCGTATGCGGGTTGCTCTGTCGGGTCTGACCCTGGCGGAACAGTTCCGTGACGACAGCGGTTCGGACGTTCTGTTCTTTGTGGACAACATCTTCCGCTTCACCCAGGCCGGTTCCGAAGTTTCGGCTCTGCTGGGTCGTATTCCTTCGGCGGTTGGCTACCAGCCAACACTGGCCACCGACATGGGTGCGATGCAGGAACGGATCTCGTCGACCAAAAACGGTTCGATTACCTCCGTTCAGGCCGTCTACGTTCCTGCGGATGACCTTACCGACCCTGCGCCTGCAACCTCGTTTGCGCACCTGGATGCGACAACCGTTCTGGATCGTGCGATTTCGGAAAAGGGTATCTACCCTGCGGTTGACCCTCTGGGGTCGACATCGCGTCTGCTGGATCCCCTGATCATTGGTGACGAGCACTACAAAGTTGCCACTGACGTTCAGCAGATCCTGCAGCGCTACAAGTCCCTGCAGGACATCATCGCCATTCTCGGCATGGACGAGCTGTCAGAAGACGACAAACTGGCCGTGGCCCGTGCGCGTAAGATCGAACGCTTCCTGTCCCAGCCGTTTGACGTTGCTAAAATCTTCACCGGTGCCGACGGTAAGCAGGTTCCGCTGGAAGACACTATCGCATCGTTCAAGGCCGTTGTGGCTGGCGAATACGACCACCTTCCCGAAGGCGCCTTCTACATGGTTGGCGGCATCGACGAAGTGATCGCAAAAGCCGAGAAAATGGCTGCTGACGCGGCCTAAGGAGGGCCCTGATGGCTGATACCATGCAATTTGACCTCGTAAGCCCGGAGCGCAGCCTAGCGTCGCTCCAGGTGAATGCGGTTCTGATCCCCGGCGCGGAGGGTGACATGACGGCGATGCCGATGCATGCACCCACCATTACCACCCTGCGTCCGGGTGTCCTGCGGGTTGAAAGCTCGCAAGGCACTTCGGAGTTCGTGGTCACCGGCGGGTTTGCCGAAATCAGCGCTGAGGCCCTTTCGGTCCTCGCTGAGAAGGCAATCCCAATGGATGAGATGACCCGCGCCCAACTGGACGAGCTGATCGAAGAGGCTCGTAACATGTACAAAACCGCGCAGGACGCGGAGCAGCCCCACGACATCGTCGAGGAAGCCGCCAAGCTCCTGTCGGACATGGAGGCCCTGGGCACACATATGAGCCTGTAACGGCCCATGGATGCACGCCCAGTGTGTTCTCAAGACTTAGAAACCGGCCCTCCGTTGTGATGGGCCGGTTTTGTTTTTTGAATCTTAGAAAGTTTTGGTTTTTAATGGCCGAACCGTGGTTTGCGCGCGGCCAGGTTGATATTGGAACGGTAAGATATGCAAAGACTACGCAATCCTCGGATTGGAATTGACCAGGGCGATCTGGTGCTGTTTTCCGAATTCGACAGTGGCGGCAGCATGTGGACCGGCGAAGGCGCCCGCGAGCGGCGCAAACGGGTGACCTTTAGGGAGGCTTACCGCCGCCCCCCAGCGGTGCAGGTCTCGATCTCGCTCTGGGATATGGATACCAGCGCCGCCATCCGGGCCGAACTGGTGGCGGAAAATATCACCACAACGGATTTTGAAGTGGTGTTCCGCACCTGGGGCGACAGCCGCATCGCCCGCCTGCGCACCGCCTGGACCGCGATGGGCGAGCTGCCCTTTGACGACGACTGGGATGACGTGGACTGAGGGTTGCGGGTATTGGGGGCTTGCGTGAACCCACTTCGGCTATTGCTGTGGGTTGTGTGATCGCGAAGGTGCACTAAGCGGACTTTGCTGTCGTTGGTCTTTTGGATAACTTTGCGCATATGAAACACAACAAACTCCATGGCGTTGCCCACAATTACACTGACTCCCTTGCGGGAGGATTGAGTTTCGTGGTGCCACATCATGTTATTTACACGCACGTTTTTGCGGAAGCTGCTGCGAACGAAAATGGATTTATCGTGGCAAACTTTTTGACGGGAGAAGTGGAAGGCGCCTGTCTCGACGGAGAAGTCGAATACGCTTTGCCGTTGTTCAAAAACGCTTTTCCTAACTTTTGCGAAAAGCACGACGTCGAGTTTTCGGACTTCACGGCGTTCTTGGTTCGCTTCATTGCGAGCAAAAACGGCAACAGCTATGTGATTACGATTGAGGATCGCAGCGGACGACGAACCTCGCGTGAATATGTTGGGAACAAGGGAAAACGCTCCGAGACGCTAGATGACCTTGGAAGGCGCCGTCCGAAAATTCTCGACGCACCTTTGGACTGACTAAGCAGGTAGGTTTGGGCTCATTGCTGACCTTGAGATGGAAGCTGTGCTCTTGCAGCATTGCCACTTACACTTAATGCAAAAAGGGCTCCGGCAGATTGCTGCGCGGAGCCCTCTCTGGTCTGAATAATAGTTCAGACGCCGTTAGAATACAGCGACTCGTAGATCGGGATCAGGGTCTTGTCCTCAAACAGCGACGACACCGAAGTGCCGTGCCAGATGTTCAGGATCGCCTGGGTGAACAGCGGCGCTGTGGGCAGGATGCGGATGTTGGGGGCATTGCGCACGGCCTCGGTGGGCTGAATGGTATCGGTCAGCACCAGCGATTTCATCACTGAGTTGGTGACACGCTCCACTGCAGGGCCGCTCATCACGCCGTGGGTGATATAGGCGTGAACCTCCTTGGCGCCATTGTCCAGCAGCACCTGGGCGGCCTTGCACAGGGTGCCGGCCGTGTCGCACATGTCGTCGATGATCAGGCAGATCTTGTCCTGCACATTGCCGATGACGGTCATCTCGGCCACTTCGCCGGCTTTTTCGCGGCGTTTGTCGACGATCGACAGCGGCGCGTTGATGCGCTTGGCCAGCTCGCGGGCGCGGGCAACGCCGCCCACATCGGGAGAGACCACCATCAGATCCTCCATGCTGTCCTTGAACTGGCTTTTGACATCCAGTGCAAAAATCGGCGAGGCGTAGAGGTTGTCCACCGGAATATCAAAGAAGCCCTGGATCTGCGCGGCATGCAGATCCATGGTCAGGACCCGCTCGATGCCAGCACCGGTCAGCATATTTGCAACCAGCTTGGCAGAGATCGGTGTGCGCGCCTTGGTGCGGCGGTCCTGACGGGCATAGCCGAAATAGGGGATCACTGCGGTGATCCGTTGCGCGGATGAGCGGCGCAGGGCATCCGAAATGATCAAAAGCTCCATCAGGTTGTCGTTGGCCGGATTGGAGGTCGGCTGAATGATAAACATATCTTCGCCGCGCACGTTCTCGTAGACCTCGACAAAGATCTCGCCGTCGTTGAAGCGTTCAACGCGGGCATCAACCAGGCCTTGGTCGATGCCGCGATGCATACTCATACGGCGGGTAATGGAAGTGGCAAGCGGGAGGTTGGCGTTCCCAGCGATGAGCTTGGGTTCGTGCAAGGTCGGCATTGGCTGATATCCCCGGCAGCAATGGCAATGTGACAGATTCGTGATCTTGCTCACCGCTTAACATGTGCGTAGCTTTCAGCCTAGTTCTAAGCGGGAGAAAACCAGAAATGGCCACGATTGATTATTACTTTTCGACCCTGTCGCCCTATGCGTACCTGGCTGGCACACGGTTGGAGGCGGCCGCGGCGCGGCAGAATGTCCAGATCAATTACAAACCGATGGATATTGTGGCGCTCTATGGCAGCACCGGTGGCACGCCGCCCAAGGAACGTCACGTCTCGCGGCAGGAGTACCGGTTGATCGAGCTGCAGCGTCAGGCGAAAAAGAATGGGCTGGCGATCAATCTGCATCCGGCGCATTGGCCGACCAATGCCGCGCCTTCGTCTTATGCAATCATAGCGGCGCAATCCGCAGGGGGCGGTGATACGGGCGCATTGGTGCATGGGCTGATGCAGGCAGTCTGGGTGGAGGAGCGCGATATTGCACAGGATGAGGTGATCAAATCCTGCCTGCAAAGCGCCGGCTTTGATCCGGCGCTGGCGGATAGCGGGCTCTTGGCCGGCGCGGAGAGATATGCGCAAAACCTCGAGGATGCACTTAAGGCGGGGGTCTTTGGCGCGCCTTTCTATATTACCGAGGATGGGGCGCGGTTCTGGGGCCAGGATCGGATCGAGGATCTGGAACAGCATCTGGCGGGGTAATCCCGCCCATACGGACACTTTGGCCCAGGCCCCTATGCTGGCCTGGGCAAACTGGCGCGGCAAAAGATCCGAACAAGTGAGAGAGCAAGTGATGAAGGATGGCAGGTTGAGCGAAGTTTATTGCCGCAGTTTTGGCGCGGGACCCCGCCGGGTTCTGGCGGTGCATTGCTCGCTGGCGCATTCCGGGGCCTGGCGTGGTCTGGCGGAGGTGATGAGGGATGAGATCACAATCACGGCATTTGACATGTTCGCCCATGGTCGCAGCCCGGATTGGGATGAAACGATGGATTTTCAGGACGCCAATGTGACGGCGGGCTTGGCTTTGCTGGACCGGGAGGCAGGGCAGGTTGACCTGATCGGCCACTCTTTTGGGGCAACCGTGGCCCTGCGTATGGCCCAGGCCCGCCCCGAGCGGGTCAGGAGCCTGGTGCTGATCGAACCGGTGCTCTTTGCAATTGCCCGCCAGGAGGCACCAGAGCTGCAGGCGGCGCTGGAGGCAAAAGAAGCGCCATTCAACGCGCTTTTTAAGTCCGGTGATGTGGAACAGGCGACACGCCTGTTCAATCGCACCTGGGGCACGGGAAAGCCAAAATGGGAGGACATGCCGGAGCAGGCGCGGGCTGCCATGGTGCGGGCGATGCGTGCGGTCCCCACGAGCTATAAAACGCTCTATCTGGACGACAAGGGGGTCTTGGAGCCCGGCGCCCTGGATCCGGTAAAGATGCCGGTTCTTTTGCTCAGCGGCGGTGCCAGCCAGCCGGTGATGCCAGTGATCAATGAGGGGCTGGCGCGGCGCCTGCCGCAGGCCCGCTGCGAGGTGGTTGCTGAGGCTGGCCATATGTTGCCCATCACCCATGCCGCAGTTACAGCGGGTCTTCTCTCTCAGTTCTGGGCTGGGATGGCCTGAGCGCTGGGATAGCCTGAACGCTGGCATGGCCTGAGGACCAGGGAGGGGGCGCGGCCCCCGGAATGTTTTTGCAAAGATGAAAGCGGGGCGGCAGGGTATTCTGATTAGAGGATCAGGGCCAAGAACTGATCGATCTGCTCTTTTTTAATTGCCCAGTCACAGACAAAGCGGGCGGCAACCTGCTCTTGGGGATCGCCGTCCAGTGGGCCATCCCAGAGATGGTAGGCCGCACCTGCGTCAAACAGGCGCTGGTGCGTTGCGCGGGGCAGCGCGGCAAAGATCATGTTGGCTTGTGGATCATGCAGCAAGGGGGCCTCGGCACGGCGCAGCCCCTGGGCTAGATAGGCGCAGCTGTCATTGGCTTTGACAGCATTGTCGCGCCAGAGATCATCGGTGAGATAGGCCAGCATCTGGGCCGAAAGGTAACGGTGCTTGGAGAACAGATGGCCGCCGCGTTTGCGCCGCAGCTCAAACTCCCGGGCTTTTTGAGGATCAAAGAAGATCACCGCCTCGACTCCAAGAAGGCCGTTTTTGGTGCCGCCAAAGGAGACAGCGTCTATTCCGGCCTTCCAGGTCATTTCTGCCGGCGTGCAGCCCAGGGCCACCATGGCATTGGCAAAGCGGGCGCCATCCATGTGCAGGGGCAGGGCGAACTCTTTGGTCACGGCGGAGAGCGCCTGCAGTTCGGCCAGGGAGTAGATCGTCCCGCGTTCGGTCACCTGGGTGAGCGAGACCGGCCCGCGCTGCGGCCCGTGGACGCCGCGGGTTTCCTCCTTGGCGATGGTGGCGCGCAGAGCCTGTGGCGTCATCTTGTCGTCAAACCCGGGCGCTCCGGGCACCAGGGTCAGTTTGGCACCACCGCTGTAGAATTCGGGCGCGTTGCATTCATCCTCGTGGATATGAGCGGTGGGGGTGCAAAATATGGTCTCAAAAGGCTGGCAGAGCGTCGAAAGCGCCAGGGCATTGGCGGCGGTGCCGGTGGCCACCAGATAGACCGCAGCCTCGGGGGCTTCAAAGATCTCGCGGATCCGGGCGGTGACCTCTGTCATTTCTGCATCGGCGCCATAGCCCATGGCGTAGCCACTGTTTGCCTCTGTCAGGGCGGTCAGGACCTGTGGTGGCACCGGGCCGGAGTTGTCAGAGGCAAAAAACATCAGATAGGTTCCTCGATGATATGGTCTTCCCAGTCTTCTTCGGGGGTGTCGAATTCGGAAACCGTCCAGCCGCGCACTGTGACGCCTGCGGCGTGAGGGCTATTGGGGTCGCCGGTCAGCAGTGGGTGCCATTGGGGCAGGGGCTTGCCCTCCCAGAGCAGGCGATAGGCGCAGGTCTGCGGCATCCAATAGGCGTGGCTGTCCAGGTTATCGGGCCTGAGCACGATACATTCGGGAATGAACTGATGGCGGCTTTCATAATGGGCGCATTGGCAGCTGTTGTCGTCGAGCAACCGGCAGGCAACCCGGGTCAGGGCTATCTCGCCGCTGTCCTCGTCTTCCAGCTTGTTGAGGCAGCATTTGCCGCAGCCATCACACAGAGCTTCCCATTCCTGCTGGTTGAGCAGCTCCAGAGGCGTCTTTTCCCAGAACCGCGCTTTCAGGCCTTTGCGATCAATACCATTGCTCATGTTTCGGCCTGCGTTCTAGCCGGGGTTTCGGCCTGCGTTTCTGCCTGCATTTCGGCGGTGAGGATGTCGCGGGCACGGGCGCAATCGGCCGTCATCTGGTCAATGAGCGCTTGCAGCCCGTCAAATTTCATTTCGGGGCGCAGGTAGTCCACCAAGGCAACCGAAAGGGTCGCGCCATAGAGATTACCAGTGAAATCAAACAGGAAGGTCTCGATATTGGGATGGGCGCCGTCAAACATCGGCCGCACCCCAACAGAGGCCGCGCCCTGATAGCGGCCCTGATGTGGGCCATTCAACACATCCACCAGCACCGCATAGACGCCAAAGGCGGGTGGGTGCAGCCCGTCGATGGACATATTGGCAGTGGGAAAGCCGAGGTCACGCCCGCGTTGCTCGCCGCCGATGACTTCGCCCTCGATCCGGTGCCAATGGCTGAGCATGGCGGCGGCATCGCGGGGCCGGCCTTCGCTGAGAGCGGTGCGGATGGCGGTGGAGGACACGGTATCGTCGGAATGTTCCATCAGGGGGGCAATGGTGACACCAAAGCCCATCTCGGCGCCAAAGCGCTGCAGGTCGGCTGCGGTGCCGCTGCGGCCCTTGCCAAAGCAGAAATCGGCGCCAACCACCACATGGGTAAGGCCCAGGCCCTCGGAAATGACTTTGCGGGCAAACTCTTCGGGGGTCAGGCTGGACAGGGCTGCGTTGAAGTTCAGCTGATACAGCCGCTCGACTCCCAGTTTTTCCAATCGCGAGGCGCGGGCCTCGGGCGACATCAGGCGGAAGGGCGGGGCGTTGGGTGCAAAGAAGGCGCGCGGGTGGGGTTCAAAGGTCATCACCCCCAGCGGAGCATCCGGCGCGGCGGCGCGGGCCAGATCAATAACCGATTGATGGCCCCGGTGGACGCCGTCAAAATTGCCGATCGCGACGCTGGCGCCACGGTCTTGCTGTTCTACAAATTGATAGTCTCGGATGATGCGCATGTCGCCTGCCTAGCGCTCTGCAAAGAGGCTTGCAAGTGTCGGCGTTGCGGAAGTTTGCAAGAGGCTGCAATCCCCTCCTGCCGGGGGAGGCAACTTAGTCGAACTTACGCGAAGGGGCCATGACCATGGCTTCGCCGACCAGGACCTTTTTGCCATCTACCATGCAGCGGCAATCCAGTTTGACCCGGCGTTTGTCGATGACGATATCCGTTACCTCAACCTCGGCCAGCACCAGATCGCCGGGCCGCACCGGGGCGAGAAATTTCAGCGATTGGCTCATGTAGATGGTGCCATGTCCGGGCAGTTGTTCGCCAATGACCGCAGAGATCAGGCCGGCCGTAAGCATGCCGTGGGCAATGCGACCCTGAAAGATGGTGTCCTGAGCGTAAGCGTCATCCAGATGCACCGGGTTGCGATCAGTGGAGACCTGGCTGAACATCTCGATGTCTTCGTCGGTGATCACTTTGCGGACAAAGCGCGTCATACCCATTTCGATGTCTTCGATGCAGATGGTTCCGCGCGGCAGGTTGTCCAACATTTGATCCTCCATGAGATCTCCCCTTTCAAAGGGGGTCTTGAAATTTTCAAGCGCCAAACGGAGCCTGTTGGCAACTTTATTACTTTGCAGGTGCAGAAAATCAAGAGGTTTTTGGCAGCGACTTGTCTGCTCAGAATTGTGCAGGGGGCAGTGTCGGGCCAAAGAAAATCGGCGCCAGTGGCGGTGGCGCCGAGGTAAAAACTCCTGTCAGGTGCATGTAAATAAAAGGTAAGTTCTCTACCTAAGAAAGCCGATGCTAAAGGTCGGGGCTGATTTTTCTTGTTCGAGATAGGCTTTTAGCGCTGCAGCATCGGGCTGGGTGGTTGTTTTTGTTTCACGGGCTGCCAGACCGCCGGTGATAAAGAGGGAATCGATCCCCTCCCCCATGCCGCCGGCGATATCCGTATGGGGACCGTCGCCAATGGCCAGAATGTCACCATCGGGAATATCAGTGCCCAGCTCGGCCAGACGACGGCGGGCAAGGTCATAGATCGGCGGGTAGGGCTTGCCAAAGTAAAGGCTCTCGCCGCCCATCTCGGTATAAAGCCGCGCCAGCGCACCGGCACACCACTCCCGCTTTTCGCCGCGATCAACGATGATATCGGGATTGGCACAAAGCAGTTTCATGCCCTTTTGTTTGGCCAGCAGGAAATCGGCCCGGTTCACATCGGGGTCGGCCATGGTGTCGAAGGGACCGCAGCAGACAATGCCCTCGGCCTCGGCCAGGGGAACGCGGCTGATTTCAACCGGGTTGTGAATCACGTTCAGGGGCTCAAAAAAGCCGGCATCACGCTGCCATTCACCCATGAAATAGACCTTGCTGCCAACAGCGCCCGTAAACATCGCCGAACGGGCAGAATCGCCAGAGGTGGCGATGGTGTCATAGGCATCCTCTGGTACGCCAAATTCGGCCAACTGCCCGGCCACCCCGGCACGCGGTTTTGGCGAATTGGTCACCAGCACCACGATACCGCCACGGGCGCGGTAGGCCTGCAACGCGGCGACGGCTTCGGGAAAGGCGGTAACCCCATTGTGGACGCAGCCCCAGAGATCAACAAAAAGCGCGCTGTAGCGGTCAGAGACCTCTGCGAGGGATTGGATGATGCGGGTCATATATGCGCCTTTCCTGTCTGCGCCGCGCCGTCTGGTTATGACGGGGCTGGGCTGTGCGGGGCTAGATATGACCGAGTTCCCCGGCTGATGCCACCGCGAAACGTGCAGGCCGCACTGGCGCAGGGGGAATCGCCTGCAAACCGACATCCGGGAAAAGCCGGGGAGAGTACAGGCTGAGTACAGGCTGAGCACAGGCTGAGTACAAGCCGGGGGTAGGTGGACCGGCGGCACCAAGGCGCCGCTGGCCAGAGGTAACAAGCAGCGCTTAGGCGGCTTTTTTCAGCGCTTTTTTAGCGGCCTTCAGTTTGTCTTCCTGACGGGCAACCTTGGCTGCGCGCAGTTTGACTTCTTTTTTCAGGTCTTTGATTTTTGCTTTTTTGGCGTCGGCTTTTTTGCTCATGACGTTTGTCCTTGTCTCAAGTTTCAGAAGTAGTGGTGTCATGCTCACGCAGGAACCCACGGATGAAGCGGCGAATTTCGCGGGCGGCACTGGTGTCCAGCCCGTCGCAAAGATCAACAAATGCATCCCGCTCTTCCTTCGAGATCCGAATGATAAGCTGGGCATCCTTGCGGACCTTTTTGGTCTTTTCTGCTTTGGCCATCTGTGGCGGCTCCTAAGTAAGCGTGATTTTGTTACTACAATGAATATCGTTTGTATATACAAAAACTCCCCGGTGGGCGATTTTATCCGTTCCCAATCGAACAGGCCGGTATAAACAGGCGGGTATAAAACAGGCTGGTATTAATCAGGCGGGCACAAAAAAAGGGCGCCCCATTGGGACGCCCTGAAACAGTCAGCAGTCAGATGCTGTGGGTGACAGCCTGCTCAGAGTTTGAGGTTCGGAATGATCTGCTTTTTGCGGCTCATGACGCCGGGCAGGACAACCGAGTCGCCTTCAACAGTGACACCAAAGCTCTTCTCGGCGACGGATTTCACCAGATCATTGGGTACCATCAGGGTGGCTTCTTCGTTGAGGATATCCACCACAAAGAGCAGAACCTGATCAACACCGTCTTCGGTGGCCACGGTGGTCATGGTCTCCATCAGGCTGGCCTGACGGTCCAGCACCACGGCAGGGGCTGTGGTTTCCAGCACCGAGACACGGAACTTGGTGCCCTCAACCGCGTATTCCTTGCTGTCCATGCGCAGCAATTCGGCGTCCGAGAAAGACGAGACGTCGGATTTGGCGGCAAACATATCGGCGGCATAGGCGGCGATATCAATGCCCAGATCCGCGGCCAGCTTTTCGGCAACGGCACGATCATGATCGGTGGTGGTGGGCGAGCGGAATTCCAGCGTGTCCGACAGGATGCAGGTCAGCGCCGCGCCTTTGATGGCTTCGGGCATCTTTGCCATGTCGTCACCGATCAGATCATACATGATGGTGGCGGTGCAGGCGAGCGGCCGGATGGTGATGTCGATGGGACCTTTGGTCTCCAACCCGCCAACCAGTTTGTGGTGGTCGATGATGGCCTGAACGTCGGCGCCATTGATATTGGCGGGCAGCTCGGCTGGGTTGTTGGTGTCGACGATGACAACCGGTTGATCGTCAGCCACATCGGCAATGATTTCAGGTTTGTCCAGGTTCCAGCGCTGCAGCATAAAGGCAGCTTCGGTGTTGGGTTCCCCCAGCAGCTTGGCTTCGGCGGAGATACCTTTGATCTCGTTCAGGTACCAGGCCCAGATGATTGGGGAGCCGGTGGAATCGGTGTCTGGGGATTTGTGGCCAAGAACTTGGACGGTCATGATGCTATCCTGTGAACAAAAAGGGAGAGTTTGAGCGCCTTATAGCAGGGTAATATCCCTTGTCACCCCACCAGGGCCGCAATGCGGCAATGTGGTAAACGCAGTGTCATGCGTGCAGGCTGGTGCGCTTTGGCTCGCGCGATCCTGGGCAGGGCGGTCAAAATGCGGGATCAAAACGCGGCGCGCGTCAGGCTGTATCCCTGTTGTTTCAGCAGGTTCAATACGCCGGTTTTTCCAGGCAGATGCAGGGTGCCAACAGCCACCACCAGGTTGTTGCCCTCGGTGGCTTCGATCACTGGGATCCAGGCTGCGTTGCGGCGCACCAGCATCAGGTCCATTGTCTCATCCCACAGCTGTCTGGCCTCGTCTTCCTCATAGGCAGAGTTTTGGTAAAACCGCCGTTCCACCATGGCGAGGTAGCGCCAGGTGGTTTGCTCAAAATAGCTGTGCGTCAGTGTGACGAATTCGTCCGCGCCCTGTCCCATCAGGCTGAGAGAGAGCTGCATCTGGCGGAGCTGTTCGTCCAGCGAGTCTTCATTGAACGCTTGCAACAGGGGCATTGGGTCCTCGAGGGAGAGCATCGGAATATTGGCGGTGTTGGCCTGCTGTTGCAGGCGCTTATCAAGGCCCAGCTTGCTGGCCTTGCTGCCCCTGAGGCAGGGCGGAACGGACATCGACATGGCCAAAAACCAAGGCCGCATTTTTGCCGCCATCCAGCCGGGGATACCGTGTTTCTGCGCCATGCCGGACAGGGTGGCCCAGTCTTCGGCGGACAATCGGTCAATCAAGGACGGACCTTGGGTAATGAATATCAGCTCAGGGGTTTTCCCCAAGCGCGATTGCAACTCTGCTTCATCCTCTGGGGTGATCTCCAACAGCAGCGTGTCGGCAGCGGCAAGGACCGGTTCCAGGCGGGCAGTGATGGCATCGAGCCGGGGGTCATTCAAATGCATGGTTCCAATCACATGGATCCTGCGGTCCCCTCGCTGGGCGATCCAGTGATTGCCCTCAGCAAAGGGAGCATCGGCAATTCTGGCGTCAATCCAGCTCCGGTCCTGGGGCGTGGTGGTTGTACGCAGGTCGGTGCCGGTACAGGCGGCCTGCGCCCAGGCGGGGATCAGGGCTGGTAGCAGGAGGATCAGTACAGAAAAAATCAGCCGCATGGTTGCTCCGGAAATGTGTTGTGGTGTCGGCTTGCCCGATGGGGCGCGCCTTTTGAAAAGGGGAAATGATTCTAATTAAAGGCTGCGCGTTCCAAGCTGTAGCCGCGCTGCTTGAGCAGGTTAAGGAGGCCCTCTTTGCCCGGCAGATGCGCGGCACCAACGGCGATCACCACCTGCTCGCCTTTGATCTGCTGGATGGTCTTGACCCAGAGCTTGTTTCGCCAGCCCAGCATATTGCCATAAAATGCACGATCCAACCGGGTGAGTTCTTTGGATGAAACGCCGATATACTGGCTGGCAATGCGGGGCTCCAGAAGGAAGGCCTGCCACACGCTTTCGTCAAAATAGGCTTCTACGGCTGTTGCGTTTTCGGGCGCATCCGAGAGCAGGAATGCCACCTCGTTTTCGAGTATGCGCACCTGGTCCCGCAGGGGCAGGCGGGACAGGGCGGAAAAACCGGTGGCGGCCGTTTCCAAACCGCCAAGGGGAATGCGTTTGCGGATGGCAAAGCGTTCAATCCGGTCATCCAACCCCCGATTGAGGCCAAATCCAAAGGGGCGGCAACCACCGGGGATCAGAAAAAGGCTCACGGCCCAGGGCTGCATTCTTTGAATGGTTTCCATATCCGCATTGGACATCGCGGCAAAGATCTCAAACTGCTCCCATGTTTTTGGACTCATCAGCTGCTGCAACCGGCGCCCAGAAGGTAGCAGGAAGGCCTCTGGTCTTTCTTTTACCTGATCCTTGACCCGTCTCATTTCCGCGCGGGTGACTTCAAAATACACCGCATCAGCCTGGGCAATGATGGGGCGCAGGCGGCTCATCACCCGTGCCATGCGGCTGTCGCCACTGTGCATGGTGCCGATGATATGCAGCGACTGGCCGCCTTTGCGGGCGATCCAATGGTTGCCGGTGGAATAGGGGGTCGCAGCCATCTGGCGCGCGAGCCATGTCTTTTCGCTGGGCGGCAGGTGATCGCGAAAATCGGCGCCACGACAGGCTGCATTGGCAGGCTGAACAGCCAGCAAAACCGCGAAGAGAAATGCAAATATACGGATCATAGGCTCAGTCTCGTTGGATTCGGTGTCAAAGGCTAGTGTCGGGGTTCAAATTGCAAGGAGATAACTCACCTTTGACGCGAAGGCGACCCCGGCGCTACACGGCAGCGCGGCTTGAACTGTGCTCTGCAACCTGCCAAGCATCCCCCATGGACCGCGAAGATCAACTCTACCCACCCGTAAAGGCTCTGCTTCAGGCTCAAGGCTATGAGGTCAAGGGCGAGATCGGGGCCGCTGATGTGATGGCGCGGCGCGGCGGCGAGGATCCGGTAATTGTTGAGCTGAAGTTGCGGTTTTCACTGTCGCTGTTTCATCAGGCCATCGCCCGCCAATCCATCACCGATCTGGTCTATATTGCGGTGCCCCGGCCAAAGGGACGGCAGGCCAAACGGATGCTGAAGGAAAATCTGGCGCTTTGTCGCCGGTTGGCCCTGGGGCTGATCACCGTGTTGCCGGACGGGCGCTGCGAGGTGCATTGCGACCCTGGCCCCTATGCGCCGCGCAAATCCAAGAAGCGCCAGCAGCGGCTGCTGCGCGAGTTTGAAAAGCTGCGCGGAGACCCCAATGCAGGCGGCGCGACCCGACATGGGATTGTGACCGCCTATCGCCAGGATGCGCTGCGCTGCGCCGCCCATCTGGCCGAAGCCGGCGCCACCAAGGGCTCAGCGGTGGCCAAGGCAACCGGGGTTGGCCGGGCCACTGCGCTGATGTCCGCCAATCACTATGGCTGGTTCGAGCGGGTCTCGACCGGCATTTACCAGCTGACCGAGGCGGGCAGTGACGGGCTGAAGCACTGGGCCTATAGTTGGGAGCCGGAGGCCGGGCTGACGGCGGATAACAGCCCAGGGTGATCGGCCCCAGAGGCCTGCGGAGCGGGGCGCAGAAAATTGCTGAAATTTTCTTTCCCATTTTGGTTGACTCATGCGGCGCTGCTGCCTAGCTATTCGTTCGTTAGCACTCACTAGGTGTGAGTGATAACGCCCTCTGCGGGGAGCAGGGGGACAAGGATAACAACCTTTGAGCCTTATAAGGAGCTGCAAAGATGGCATTGAAACCACTCCACGATCGCGTGCTGGTTCGTCGTACCGAAAGCGAAGAAAAAACTGCTGGTGGTCTGATCATTCCTGAATCCGCCAAGGAAAAGCCCAGCGAAGGCCAGGTCGTCGCAACCGGCGAAGGTGCACGCAAGGACAATGGTGAGCTGATCGCAATGGCTGTCAAAGCTGGCGACACCATTTTGTTCGGCAAATGGTCCGGCACCGAAGTCACCGTCGAAGGCGAAGAGCTGCTGATGATGAAAGAAAGCGACATCATGGGCATCATCGAGTAAGCTTTGCCGCTTCTCTGATCCCATATCACGCTGAATTACATAGAATTTTCTCGAGGAGAGTAAAACATGGCTGCTAAGGACGTCAAATTCGACACCGATGCCCGCAACCGTATGCTGGCTGGCGTAAACATTCTGGCTGACGCTGTCAAAGTGACCCTGGGCCCCAAAGGCCGTAATGTCATTCTGGACAAAAGCTTTGGCGCACCCCGCATCACCAAAGATGGTGTTTCCGTTGCCAAAGAGATCGAACTGGAAGACAAGTTCGAAAACATGGGCGCCCAGATGGTCAAGGAAGTTGCTTCCCGCACCAATGACGAAGCAGGCGACGGCACCACTACTGCCACCGTTCTGGCTCAGGCGATTGTCAAAGAAGGCCTGAAGCAGGTTGCTGCTGGTCTGAACCCAATGGATCTGAAGCGCGGTATCGACTTGGCAACTGCCACTGTCGTTCAGGGCATCAAAGACATGGCACGCGAAGTCAAAGACTCCGCCGAAGTTGCACAGGTTGGCACCATCTCCGCCAACGGTGAAACCGCCATCGGCCAGCAGATCGCAGATGCGATGCAAAAAGTTGGCAACGAAGGCGTGATCACTGTCGAAGAAAACAAAGGCCTGGAAACAGAGACCGATGTTGTCGAAGGCATGCAGTTCGACCGCGGCTACCTGTCGCCCTACTTTGTCACCAACGCTGACAAGATGGTTGCAGAGCTCGAAGACTGCATGATCCTGCTGCACGAGAAGAAGCTGTCTTCGCTGCAGGCAATGGTGCCACTGCTCGAGCAGGTGATCCAGTCGCAAAAGCCTCTGCTGATCATTGCTGAGGACGTTGAAGGCGAAGCGCTGGCGACCTTGGTTGTCAACAAACTGCGCGGCGGCCTGAAAATTGCTGCTGTCAAAGCGCCTGGTTTTGGCGATCGCCGCAAAGCGATGATGCAGGATCTGGCCATTCTGACCGGTGGTCAGGTGATCTCCGAAGATCTGGGCATGAAGCTTGAGTCCGTCACCATGGACATGCTGGGCACGGCCAAGAAGGTCGAAATCACCAAAGACGAGACCACCATCGTTGACGGTGCCGGCGCCAAAGCCGAAATCGAAGCCCGTGTTGGCCAGATCCGCGCTCAGATCGAAGAAACCACTTCCGATTATGACCGTGAAAAACTGCAAGAGCGCGTTGCCAAACTGGCCGGCGGTGTTGCTGTTATCCGCGTTGGCGGCATGACCGAAGTTGAAGTGAAAGAGCGCAAAGACCGCGTTGACGATGCCCTGAACGCAACCCGCGCGGCTGTGCAAGAAGGCGTGATCGTTGGCGGTGGTGTTGCTCTGGTTCAAGCCGGTAAAGCACTCTACGGCATGGAAGGCGCAAACGCTGACCAGACCGCAGGTATCGTGATCGTGCGTAAAGCGGTTGAGGCGCCTCTGCGTCAGATCGCTGAAAACGCCGGTGTTGACGGTGCTGTGGTTGCTGGCAAAGTGCGCGAAAGCGAAGACAAGAACTTTGGCTTCAACGCTCAGACCGAAGAATATGGCGATATGTTTGCCTTTGGTGTGATCGACCCTGCCAAAGTGGCACGGACTGCCCTGGAAGATGCAGCCTCGATTGCTGGTCTGCTGATCACCACCGAAGCCATGATCGCTGACAAACCGTCGAAAGACGGCGGCGCAGGTGGCGGCATGCCCGACATGGGTGGCATGGGCGGCATGGGCGGCATGATGTAATCACAAGTCCTTTGGACTTGTGACGCCGGGCAGGCGGTCTTCCTTTTGCAAGACCTGCCGAGCCGGTCATCACGCCATCCTACCGGATGATTTTGGGGTCGCCTGTCAAGGCGGCCCCTTTTCTTTTGGATTGTGATCAGTATTCATTCCCTATGGTCAAAGCTGTTTTTATCCAATCCTCCCATTCGCCGTATGATGATCAGCCAGGGAGGGCCTATCATTTCCCCAAACGGCAATATCTCGGTCGTGTTGAACAAACAGTCGGAGATTGGGTGATTTTCTATGCAGGGACACGAGGGGGAAACCTTGGGTATCATGCGGTGCAGAAGGTTTTACAGGTTATTGAGGATCCGAATGATGATAGCCAAGCCTATGCTCTGCTTGACCCTGGAAGCGAATTGTCATTTGAGAATTATGTCCCAAGGTGGCGACCGGACTTGGGGCCTTTTGAAACAGGTTTGCCACGATCAAGAGGCAGCAACACAAGCGCGGTTCGTCTAATCTCTGACAATGATTTTTCCAAAATCATTCAGGCTGGGTTGGCCGCAAGAATGGAGCCTGACACTTTGCCGCGCAGCGGGGAAAGCCTCCAGCAAGGGTTTTCCGATGATCCGGAACCGTTTTTGCACGCGGGACCGTCGAGGGAGGTTTTGCTCAGTCAAAGAGCATTCAGGGATCGTAGCTTTGCTCGACAGGTGAAACATGCCTATGCAGGTCGGTGCTCTATTTCGGGATTGGAGTTGAGAAACGGAGGCGGTCGACCTGAAGTTGAAGCGGCACATATCATCCCAGTCTCTGAGAATGGCCCGGACACTGTGCGAAACGGGATCGCTCTATCAGGGACGGTGCATTGGATGTTTGATCGCGGTTTGCTTTCAATCAGCGACAGCAACGAAATCCTTGTAGCGCAAGATGCAGTTGAGGACCGGGTTCTGGAGAGGCTGATTGTCCCGGACAGGCGCCTCATCGTGCCGGACAATCCAGTTTTCCAACCGCACCCTAGCTACCTGAAATGGCACCGTGACAATGTTTTTAAAGGATAAATGAACCGGATTCGAACGAGAGTCCCTGTTAAACTCCTTTTCAATGCGGGCTTGTCTTCGGCGGGACTGTTTTTGGAAAGTTAAAAAAAGGGCGCGATATGGGAGTGGGGCCGGATGTTTCAAGAGATGTCACTGAGGCGCAGTTTGATGAGGTGGAGGCGCTGCTCAAGGTGGCTTTTCCCACGGACGCAGAGGCGCGGCTGGTGCGGCGGCTACGGGCGGATGGCGATATGCTTGTTGAGGTTCAAAAGCCCTGGCAGGGCAAAATCGGCGGGTACTTGGCGCTGAGCCGGATGCAGGCGCCTTTGGGCTGGGCCTGTCTGGCGCCGATGGCCGTGCGCCCTGAGTGGCAGAGAGGCAGACTGGCCGAAAACAACCCGAATATGGAGGTTGGCGCGGCGCAGGAGGAGGCCTGCCGCAGACCCTGGCGGTTTGGCAGTCGCATGCTTTGGGAGTTGGCTGCGCTTATTGATGGTGCCACGGGAGAACAGGAACCGCGCCTGCCGGAAGCGATTGTCGTGCTTGGTGAGCCGTCATTTTATGGGTGTTGTGGCTTTAGCTTGGCGCGGGCGCAAAAACTGCACAGCCCCTATCCGTTGTCGCATACCCTGATCCTGAAGCGCGGTGTGGATGTGCCAGAGGAAGGGCTGGTCTATCCTGCGGCCTTCTCGAAGATGTGAGGCCCATGTTCCGCGAAGCGGGTCCTGGGGTGGTTGCTCCGTCGCGGAGCTTGCGGTAGCGATCACATGAAATGTCATATCTGCGCCGGGACTGTCGGCCTGATCGAGGCCTGATGATGCAGCTTGTCCTATTTGTTCTTCTTGTATTGATCGCCTTTGCAGCCAATTCGGTTCTGGGCCGGATGGCGATCAGCTGGGGCTATATGGATGCGCTGGGATTTGGGCTTTTGCGGCTGGCCTCGGGGGCGGCCATGTTGGGGGTGCTCTGTGTGCTGCGGCGGCGGAGCCTGCGCCAACCGCTGGTGCCCAGTCTGAAAGGTGGCGCGGCGCTGACGCTCTATATGATCGGCTTTTGTCTGGCATATCAGGGGCTTGATGCCGGGCTTGGCGCCCTTATTCTGTTTGGCGTGGTGCAGATTGCCATGTTTGGCTGGGGGGCTGTCCGGGGCAGCAACCCCAGTGTCGGACAGATGATTGGCGCCGGGGTGGCCTTTGCCGGGCTTGCCTATGTGGTCTGGCCGGACCAAAGCCTGCAGGTGTCGCTGTGGGATGCGGTGCTCATGGGGCTGAGCGGTCTGGGCTGGGCGGCCTACAGTCTGATAGGACGCGGCGTGCGTGATCCATTGGCCTCTAGTGCGGTGAATTTTCTTTGGGCCACGGCGATGATACTGCCCTTTGTCTGGGCCGCGTGGGGCAGCGGCTTGATCACTGGGCTGATCACGGGACCGGGTATTGTTCTGGCCGCAATTTCTGGGGCGGTCACTTCGGGGCTTGGCTATGCGCTGTGGTACCGGGTGTTGCCGCAGTTGCAACCAGCCGTCGCTGCAACCATTCAATTGAGCGTACCGGTGCTGGCAATCCTGGGCGGCATCATTTTCCTGGCGGAACCTGTGGGGGCACGGTTGATTTTGGGCACGCTGGTGGTTCTGGCAGGCATCGCGCTGGTGATCTGGACCCCAAGACGCCTGTAGGCAAGGTGCCTGTAGACAAAGCGCCTGCAAAAAGGGGTTTTCTCGCGCCGCCGCAAACCCTATCTCAGGGGGAATGAAAAACCTGATCAAACCTCTGATTTTTACCGCTTTGGCAGTGATCCCAAGCCAGGCTCTGGCCGATTGCGTCGTGCTGCTGCATGGGCTGGCGCGATCAGAGAGCTCATTTGTGGTGATGGAGCAGGTTCTGGAAAACCGCGGCTATCAGGTGGTGCGACCGGGATATGAGTCGACGGCCTTTCCCGTCGCCACGCTGGCCGAACGAACCCTGCCGGCAGCGATTGCTGAGTGCGGCGCAAATGCGCCCATCCATTTTGTGACCCACTCCATGGGGGGCATCTTGCTGCGGCAGTATTTTCAGGCTGCGGCACATCAGCCGCCAAACCTGGGGGCTACGGTCATGCTGGGCCCACCCAATCAGGGCAGCGAAGTGGTGGATGAACTGGGCGATTGGGCGGTTTTTGGCCTGATCAACGGCCCCGCAGGCGCGAGCCTTGGCACCGGGGCGGATAGCCTGCCCAAGATGCTGCCGCCAGTGGATTTTTTGCTGGGTGTCATTGCGGGAAATCAATCCGTCAGCCCGGTGTTTTCGGCGCTTATTCCGGGCGAGGATGACGGTAAGGTCTCGGTTGATAGCACCCGGGTTGCCGGGATGCAGGATCATCTGGTCCTGCCCGTCACCCATACCTTCATGATGAATGACCCGCTGGTCATTGCCCAGGTGATGGCCTTTCTGCAACAGGGAAGGTTTGATCCGGATATTACCTGGCTTGATGCACTGAATGACGCAATCGCGGGCACCTGTATCGGGACGGATTGCGGCTATGGTTTGACCAGAAATAAGTAGGAGCCCTGCGCCAATGACGAGGCTGGAATTGACCCTTCAGGGGGCGGATGTGTTGACACCAGCAGGGCTGGATCAATCGGGTGAAATTGCACTCTCGGGTGGAGCAATCACCGCGATGCCCTGCGGGCGTCGGGTGGATCTGACCGGATATCTGGTGCTGCCGGGCATTATTGATCCGCATGGGGATGGGTTCGAACGGCATCTGGCGCCCCGGCGCGGGGCGATGAAACAAATGGCCGAGGGGGTTGTCGCCACCGAGGCCGAGCTGGCCGCCAATGGCATGACCACCGCCGTGTTGGCGCAGTTTTACAGCTGGGAAGGCGGCTTGCGCAGCCCGGACTACGCTGGCCAGGTTTTTGAAGCCCTGGCTGAGGTGCGCGGCGATCTGGTGACGGATCTGCTGCCGCAGCTCAGGTTTGAAACCCATATGTTGGACGACTACGCCGCGCTGCCAGAGCGGATCGCAAAATGGGGCCTGTCTTATATCGTCTTTAACGACCATCTGCCGCATGACCGTTTGGCGCAGGGCAAAAAGCCACCCCGGCTGACGGGACAGGCGCTCAAGGCCGGGCGCAATCCCGACAGGCATTTTGAAATGCTGCTGGATATGCATGGCCGTAGTGCCGAGGTGCCTGCTGCGCTTGATGTGCTGTGCAAGCAGCTGCGCAGCGCAGGCCTGCGCATAGGCAGCCATGATGACCAGACAGCGGCAGATCGTGCCACTTGGCGGGCGCGCGGGGCTGAGATCAGTGAGTTCCCCGAAACGCTGGAGGCCGCCGAGGCGGCGCGGGCAGGGGGGGATCATATCATTCTGGGCGCGCCCAATGTGGTGCGGGGCGGCTCGCACAAGGGCAATGCCTCGGCGCTGGATCTGATTGCCATGGGGCTGTGTGATGCGCTGGCCTCGGATTATCACTACCCCAGCCCGCGCCGCGCCGCGCTGATGCTGGCACGCTCTGGCCTGTTGGATCTGTCTGCCGCCTGGGGGCTGGTATCCTCTGGTCCGGCTGGTCTGTTGGGGCTGGCGGATCGCGGCGATTTCACGCCTGGTAAACGCGCCGATATGGTGATCCTCGACAAGGCGAGCGAACGGGTCGCCGCCACTCTGTCCGGCGGGCGGGTGAGCTATATGTCCGGTGAAATTGCATCCCGGTTCATGGGGTGAGGGCCGAGGGGGAAAGATCTGCTTCCCGGTAGATCTGCAGTTGGAGATTGCTCTGCGGCCTGTGGATGCAGCAGGGACTAAAAAGCGCCCGCTCTCGAATGAGGGCGGACGCTTGCGATCTGGGCTGTGTTGTGCGGATTACTTCTGCGGACGGGTAATCCGGTTTACATGGGCCATCTTGCGGCCTGGCTTGGCCTCGGCCTTGCCGTACAGATGCAGGGCGCAGTCGCGCTCTTTGGCCAGCTCGGGCAGGCGGTCCATATCGTCGCCGATGAGGTTTTCCATCACCACGTCCGAATGGCGCTGTCCATCGCCCAGGGGCCAGCCTGCCACTGCGCGGATGTGCTGTTCAAACTGGTCAACGGCGCAGCCATTTTGGGTCCAGTGGCCTGAGTTATGCACCCGTGGCGCAATCTCATTCACCACCAGCCCCTGCGGGGTGACAAACAGCTCAACCCCAAGCACGCCAACATAATCAAGCGCGTTCAGTACTTTGGCGGCCAGAAGCACCGCGTCCATGCGCTGGCTGGCGCTGAGGCGGGCGGGCACTGTGGTGGTGTGCAAAATGCCATCGCGGTGGACGTTCTCACCGGGGTCAAAACAGGCGACCTCGCCGGTGATGCCACGGGCGGCAATGACTGAAACCTCATGGCTGAAATTGACAAAGCCCTCCAGCACCGACGGCGCCCCCGCCATGGCCGTGAGGGCCTCCTCCGCCTGTTCTGGCGACATGATGCGGGCCTGGCCCTTGCCATCATAGCCAAAGCGCCGGGTTTTCAGGATTGCAGGCGTGCCGATCTCGGCAAGGGCTGCCTGCAGGCTGGCGGCATCGGTGATATCGGCAAATGGCGCGATGTGCAGGCCGAGGCTTTGCAGGAAGGTCTTTTCGGTCAACCGGTCCTGCGAAATCCGCAGAGCCTCGCGGCCGGGACGAATGGGGCCATGGGCCTCGATGATGTCTAGGGCCGCTGTGGGGATGTTTTCAAACTCATAGGTGATCACGTCGACCGAATTGGCAAAGGCGAGCAGGGCGGCGCTGTCCTCATAGCCGGCGGTGGTAACCTGATCTGCGACCTGGCCTGCAGGGGGATTGGCGCCGGGTTCAAAGATATGGGTTTTAAAGCCCAGGCGGGAGGCGGCAACCGACAGCATGCGGCCCAGCTGACCACCGCCCAGGATGCCAATGGTGGCGCCGGGTTTTAATGCATCAGTCATCAACGGGCTCCTCGGGGATCGAGGCCGAGAGCGCCGAGCGCCAGGCGTCCAGACGTGCGGCCAGGGCGGGATCCTGCAGGGCAAGGATACCAGCGGCCATGAGCCCGGCATTTGCGGCCCCTGCAGCCCCGATGGCCATTGTGGCCACGGGAAAGCCCTTGGGCATCTGGAGGATGGAATAAAGCGAGTCGACACCAGAGAGCGCGCGGGTCTGAACTGGCACGCCAACAACCGGCACCCGTGTTTTGGAGGCCACCATGCCCGGCAGATGCGCAGCCCCGCCGGCACCGGCGATAATCACCTGCAAGCCACGCTCCGCCGCCGATTTGCCGTAGGACCACAGGCGGTCAGGGGTGCGGTGGGCCGAGACGATCTTGGCTTCATAGGGGATGCCGAGGTCATCCAGGAGCGTGGCGGCTTCTTTCATTGTCGGCCAATCGGATTGGCTGCCCATGATGATGCCCACTTTGATATCGCTGGGGGTGTTTGGCATGTGATCTGTCCTGTCATGCCGCAGTCCCCAAGGTGGAGAGCTGCTGGGGTGGAAGGAAGGCGCACTATAGTCAAACTTCCCCGTGGTGCAATGCGACAATGCTGCGAGGTTGGAGCTACGCGGGTGTGGCTTTGGATCGAGCTGTCGGCAGATGGCAAAAGATGGCGCTCCAGCCTGGATCAAAAAAAGGGGGGGCTCCCGCCCAGGCAAAATGGCAGCAAGCTGCCATATGCCCGGTTGGGCATGGCACCGCGCGTTGCGCGGTGCGGCGCGACATGTCGCGCCAAGGCAGCGCGCCGAAAGGCGCGCTGCCGGGCCCAAGGGGCCTGTGGGGTGGCTTTACCACCCCAGCAGCTGCGCGGGAGAGTTGGCTTTGCGGGGCGGAGTAGCCCGCGGACTGTCCTGGTGTCAAGGGGTGGGACCTAGGCGATGATATCAGGGGTCAGCCGGTCTTCGATTTGGGAAATTCTATCCTTCAGCCCCAGCTTTTGCTTTTTCAGCCGCCGGATTGTCAACTGATCGCTGGTGCCGCGCTCTTGCAGGGCGGTAATCGCCTCGTCCAGATCCCGGTGCTGCCTGCGAAACACTTCCAGCTCCACTTTGAGAACCTCATCGGTTTTCATGGAAATATCGGCAGATGCATTCATGTGCGACTCAAAATACAGAAGGGTTTGGGTAGGGATCAAGATACTTCTTTAACGTCTTTTCCGCTAGACCTTGCAGCCATAGTCTTGAGAAGTCGAGAAAACTTACCATATTCTAGAAAAGCAGTTGCCGCCATGGGACTGCTGATCAACGTCGCTTTGAAGCAAAAGGACGATATACGTGTCGAAACTCACTCTGGGGTCTTACCCGCATATGCTGGGGTTTGAGCAGTTGGAACGCCTTCTGGAACGCTCGGCCAAATCCGGTAACGAAGGCTACCCGCCTTATAACATTGAACAAACCTCTGATTTTTCCTATCGTATCACCCTCGCGGTGGCCGGATTTTCTGAGGCGGATCTGGCGATAACGGTCGAAGATCGCCAATTGGTGATCCGGGGCCGCCAGGGCGAAGACAGTGACGGGCGGGTCTTCCTGCACCGTGGAATCGCTGCCCGACAGTTTCAGCGCATGTTTGTGCTGGCTGATGGTGTCGACGTTGGCGAAGCGGTAATGGAAAACGGGCTTTTGCACGTGGATCTTACGCGGTCGCGTCCGGAAACCGTGGTTCAAACAATCAATATCAAGAAGGGTTAAGAAACATGCAGACTCCTTTTGACAGCTCCACCTCTGCCACTTCTGGTCCGCGCATTGTCTATGTGAAAACGGTTGCCGTTGGTGACCTGCCCAAAGACATGCAGGCCAGCGCCGAGGGCCGCGAACAGCTCTATGCGGTGCATGACGCCGAAGGCGAGCAGCTTGCCGTGGTGACCGACCGCAAGCTGGCCTTTGTCCTGGCCCGGCAAAACGATTTCTCTCCGGTTGCAGTGCATTAAGGCGCAGATCGCGCGGGTCATTCCTGAACTGAGCCTGTCCTGAGCGATTGGCTTGGCTCTTGCGGGAGGTTTAACCTCAGCCCGATCTTGGCTAGGCTCCCCGCAAGTGAAACAAGCGGATAGGGTAGGCTCGATGAGCAGATTTGACTTTGACTGGGTGGATGCCTTCTCGGACCGGGCCTTTGGTGGCAATGGCTGCGCTGTGGTGCATGGCGGGGCCCATCTGCCGGTAGAGACCTGCACCGCCTATGTGCGTGAAACCTCATTGGTTGAATGCACCTTTACCGGCCCTTCTGATCTGGCTGACATCCGGGTGCGCTATTTCCTGGCCAGCCGCGAGATCCCCTTTGCTGGCCATCCCACAATTGCCACCGTGGCCGCCCTGCGCGACCGTGGGCTGATTGGCGACGGTCAGATCCACCTGGAAACCGGCGCCGGGATCGTGCCGGTGACCATTGCGGGCGATCAGATCGAAATGACCCAGATCGCGCCAGAGTTTGGGCCAAAACCCGATCCTGCCCTGGTGGCGGCGGCAATTTCCTTGCCGGTAGAGGCCATTCTGGGCACCCCCCAAAAAGTGTCAACGGGATTGCCCTTCTGTATTACCGTGCTCAAAGATCACAGCGCATTGGCGCAGGCGCGCCTTGACCTTCCGGCGCTGGCCAAGCTGGGCCAGGCGCTGGGGGCCGATGGCATTGATATGATGGAGCCGTTTCTGGTGACCCTGCAGGGGGCAACGGAGCTGGGGGATACCTATTCGAGGCTGTTGATGGCGCCGCCCAGCCCGCCCGAAGATCCCTTTACCGGGTCAGCCACCGGGGCGATGGCGGCCTACCTGTGGCGCAATGGCCTGATGCAGAAAGACAGTTTTGTCGCTGAACAGGGCCATGGCATGGGGCGGCCAGGTATGGCGCGCGTCAGCCGACTGGGCAGTTGTGACGCTTTGCAGGGCATAAAGGTTTCCGGCACCGGCTTTGTCTTGATGCGCGGTTCGGTTGACCTGCCGGATCAAAGCTGATCTGAGATCCAGAAATGACGGAAACTGATGACTATGACGCGTCCTGAAACAGCCGGTGTCGCGCCGCCCGCGATTGCAGTTATGCCCTATGGCGGCAAACTGGGTAAAGCGCTGGCCGAGCGCCCGCTCAGCGAGATGGAATGGCCGCTGGGCTGCCCGGATCGGCTGCTTGGAAAGCAGATCAAACACATGGCGCCAGAGGATCACCTGATCGTCTTTGCCAAACGGGCGATGCATATCCAGTCGCACCGCTGCTGCCCGGCGCGGATTTCGATGATCGTGGCAGAGCCCAAGATCATGTCTGCGGATCATCACCGCATATTGCGGCTGAGCGCGCGGCGGTTCTTCCGGGTCTTTACCTATGATCCCCAGCTATTGGCGCGGCTGCCCAATGGGCTGATGCTGCCCTTTGGCACCACCTGGGTGCCAGAGTGGCAGCAGCTGCAGATCACCAAGACCAGGGAGCTGTCGCTTATCGCCTCAGCCAAGAATGATCACCCCGGCCACAAGCTGCGCCATCAGATTGTGGCCTACCTGCAGGCGCAGATGCCCGAAGCAGAGATTCTGGGGCGCGGCTACAAGGCCTTTGAGAACAAATCAGAAGGGCTGGCCCCGTACCGCTATTCCGTGGTGATCGAAAATGTGCGCGAGCAAAACTGCTTCACCGAAAAACTGATTGATGCGATCCTTTGTGAGACGGTGCCGCTGTATTGGGGCTGTCCGAATATCAGTGATTTCTTTGAGGGCGAGGGGATCATTCTTTGCCGCAACCAAGCGGAGTTCGAGGCAGCGTTTCAGAAGATCGGCCCAGAGGATTATGCCCGTCGATTGCCCGCTTTGCGGCGCTTGAAACAGGCGGCGGCGGACTATGGCGATCTGTCTTTGCGCGCCGCCCTTGCCCTGCGCGACAGTCTTTAGCCGACATCTGCCCGAACCCAGACGCCTAGAAGTTAGACGCCTAGAACCCAGACGCCTATCTGTGTGCAATGTTTGGCATGGCAGAGGGACGACCGCGCTGGGGGCTTCTGCCTTGCCAATGTCGCGCCGTCGCAAAATCTGCAATTGCCATAAAACAGTCCGCCATAAAACAGTCCGCCACGAAAAACGGCCCGCCCTCAAAAAAGGGCGGGCCGTTGGCCTGGTGCCAGCCAGTTAGCGGCCTGTGTCGGGCATAGGCCCGGCGGGCAGCTTAGCCTGCGATCAAACCCATGTTTTCCAGCTTGAGCAGAACCTGATGGGCGCAGTTGTCGACATCGACATTTTCTGTTTCCACGCTCAGCTCTGGGCTGACGGGGACATCATAGGGGTCGGAGATCCCGGTAAACTCTTTGATCTTGCCTTCGCGGGCCAGTTTGTACAGGCCCTTGCGGTCGCGGCGTTCGCATTCTTCCAGCGAGGTGGCGACATGGATTTCAACAAAGGCGCCAAAGGCTTCCACGTCTTCGCGCACGGCGCGGCGGGTGGTTGCATAGGGGGCAATGGGCGCGCAGATGGCGATGCCACCGTTTTTGGTGATCTCAGAGGCGACATAGCCGATGCGGCGGATGTTGAGATCCCGGTGCGCTTTGGAGAAACCCAGCTCGGAGCTGAGGTTTTTACGCACGATATCCCCATCCAGCAAGGTTACCGGACGGCCACCCATTTCCATCAGCTTGACCATCAGCGCGTTGGCGATGGTGGATTTGCCGGACCCGGACAGGCCGGTCAGGAAGACGGTGAAGCCCTGTTTGGAGCGCGGTGGCTTGGTGCGGCGCAGTTCCTTGACCACCTCGGGGAAGGAGAACCACTCGGGGATTTCCAGACCCTCGGACAGGCGGCGGCGCAGCTCGGTGCCCGAGATGTTGAGGATGGTCACATCATCCTTGTCTTTGATCTCGTCGATGGCCTCATACTGTGCGCGCTCCGACACCCAAACCATATGTTTGAAGTCGACCATTTCGATGCCCATTTCTTCCTGATGGGTGCGGAACAGATCCTGCGCATCATAGGGGCCGTAGAAATCGTCACCGGCAGAGTTCTTGCCGGGGCCAGCGTGGTCGCGGCCAACGATGAAATGGGTGCAGCCGTGGTTCTTGCGGATCAACCCGTGCCAGACCGCTTCGCGGGGGCCGGCCATACGCATTGCCAGGTTCAGCAGGCTCATCGCGGTGGTGGAGGCTGGATATTTGTCCAGTACGGCCTCGTAGCAGCGCACGCGGGTAAAGTGATCGACATCGCCGGGTTTGGTCATGCCGACAACCGGATGGATCAGCAGGTTGGCCTGGGCTTCACGCGCGGCGCGGAAGGTCAGCTCCTGGTGGGCGCGGTGCAGCGGGTTGCGGGTCTGGAAGGCTACGACCTTACGCCAGCCCAGCTTGCGGAAATAGGCGCGCAACTCATTTGGGGTGTCGCGACGACCGCGGAAATCATAGTGCACAGGTTGCTGGATGCCGGTGACAGGGCCGCCCAGATAGATGTCGCCAGCCTGGTTGTGCAGGTAGTTGACGGCAGGATGCGCATCGTCGTCGGCCCCAAAGACCATTTCGGCTTCGCGCGCTTTGTTTGGGGTCCAGCGGTCTGTCACCGTCATGGTGGCCAGGATCACGCCTTCCTGATCGCGCAGTGCGATATCTTCGCCCACTTCCAGCGTGGCGGCAAACTCTTCGGAGACATCCAGGTTGATCGGCATCGGCCACAAAGAGCCATCAGCCAGGCGCATGTTTTCCACAACGCCGTTGTAGTCTTCCTCGCTCAGGAAGCCCTTGAGCGGGTTGAAACCGCCGTTCATCAGCAGCTCAAGATCGCAGATCTGGCGGGGTGTCAGGTCGTGGCTTTTCAGCTGACCGGCGTCGATTTTCAGCTTCTGAGCAGAGTCATAAGAGACATAGAGCTCGGGGATAGGAGCCAGATTGTTCTGCATTGGATGAGTCCTGTGTTTGATGTGAGGCAAGCCGCTGGCTGTGCCGGTAAGTTCCGCATGCAGCACGTTGTATTCAGCGAGCTTGCGAGAAAGGAATTGATCGGTGAGGCGGCGTTTCTCAGCGGCGCCACGCCGGGTCAGTGTGTAGGTGTAGCGCTGCCGTTTGTCGGGTCCGGGGCGGTCGCTGATTGCGATCAGCCCGGCATCGGCTGCTGCGCGGAGCTGGGTGTTCAACCCCCCCAAGGACATACCCAAGGCAGAAGCCGTCGCGCGTTGCGAGGCTTCCGGTGCCAGATCCAACTGGCGCAGGAGGCGGAAGAGCAGGTCTTCTTCATCTGGGGTAAGATTTGAGTCGGGTGCGGTCATGATGTGCTGGTCAATGTGCGTTCAGGCGTGAACGCATCGCATAAATTGCTGCACGAGCAAAGGGGGAAAATGCCCGGAAACAGCGCAAAAGGCCAGCGTTGTTGGGCTGCAACGCTGTCTGGTTTGATTTGTCTGGTTTTGCGTGGACGCTGTTCCAGTCGGCTCTTGGCGGGCGAAACACTGGACCACAAGCTGGTAAAACTTTGGAACGATGGGGCCGGGCGCCTAATTGAGCGGTGGAAAAGCGCCAGCGGCGGGCTGTGAAGACCTTCGCTTACCTTGCCGGCTGCTGGTGCATGTCTGGTGCAAGTATTGTCGCTTCCGGATCTGTCTGTGCTGTCAGCAGTTGTTCCAGACTAGAGGCCCGGGCCACCGGCAGGGCGCGGACCGGGTGATCGACGCCGCGCAGGGCGAAATCCTGAAACAGATCCTGTGGCGCTGCCATGCCCGCCGCCTGCACCACTGTGTCAGAGATCAGCAGCTCGACACCCAGTTCCTTGGTTTTGGCCTCAAGCCGACTGGCGGCATTCACTGCAGAGCCGATCAGGGTGCGGGGCGCATTGCCGGTGGTGCCAATTTCCCCCAGCACAACGGTTCCGGTATGCAGTCCCATGCCGATGCGCACAGGGTCTTCGCCTTCGGATGCCAGCAATCTGTTGAACCGGGCCAGAGCGACGCCAATGTTGCCCGCAGCAGTGATACCCGCCTGCGCCGAGTGTTCCGTATTGTCCATTTCAAAAAGCGCCAGCAGCCCGTCGCCCATATATTTGTCTACGGTGCCTCCGGCCTTGGTGATTTCAGGAACAATTGCATCAAAGAACCGGTTCAACAGAAAGACGATATCATAGGGGAGCAAGCCGGCAGAGCGCGCGGTAAAGCCGCGAATGTCCAGAAACAGCACCGCGATGGTTTTTTCCACGCCCTGGGCTGAATGGGTCTGACGGCGCCCCTTTGGCTGGTAGACACGCTGAATGGCAAGCGACGAGGTGGGCCGGACCTGGCAGGCCAGCCGCACGTTTTCCCGGGCTTTGATGGCCTTGAGCGTCCGCGCCTCGGCGGTGCTGGGCGGGGGCAGGTTTTCCAGGCCCTTGGTCACCTCGATCCGGCAGGTGGTGCAGCGCCCCTTGCCCCCACAAAGCGAGGTATGGGGGATGCCGTTGAGCTGAGATATCTCCAGCAGGGTGAGCCCGTTTTCGATGGTGATCCGGGTGCCATCTTCATAGCGGATCTGCAGCGATTTCCGCTTGCGGAAAAAGCGGCGCAGATAAAAGGTCGCCACGGCCGCGCTGAGCAGGACAATAAACAGCCAGAAACTGATGTCATAGATCTCATACAGGCGGGCAAAGGCGGTGTTGTTGGGCCAGTTGAACGCGTCCCGGATCACCGCTGCATTGCCGGGACGGATAAAGACCGACCAGATGCGGCGGCCTTCGGTCAGCAGTCCCGCCAGGGCAAGAGCGGGCACAAGAACGGCCAGGCCGATCATGTAGGGCAGCACCCGTGGCCACCATGCGGTGATCCGCAGCCACATATGCAGCCCAATACAGCCATGCACCCAGACCACCAAAAGCAGCAGATACTGTTGCCAGATTTCTGGGGAATTCCACATCAGCAATATGATCGAGGTCATGTCGTCATCCAGCCCATAGGCGCTGGGCGCGTAGCTGGCGACAACGAGATGCTGGATCAGCTGGAAGGGGATCAACAGCCCCAGGGCCAGCTGCAGGGCCTGCCGCAGGCTCATTCGCAGGGTCCGGCGGCTGGCAACCTGCCACAGGGCCAGGGCGAAATGGGTCAAAAGAGCCAGAAACAACAGGATCTGGCCGGGGAGGTGGCCGGTGAGCAGGCGACGGAACTCCTGCATCTGAAACATGAAGTCAGGGGAGACAAGCCCGGCGGCAATATTCAAGAAATGCAAAAAGACATAAACGAGCAGGAAAATACCGCTCGCGGAGCGACTGCGTTGAATGAAATCTCCGCGCCAGAGTGCATGTGTCACGTGAACGGCCCCTCCGGTTGCACCACGTCAGGGTGTTGGATGTGCCTATGCAGGTCAAGGTCTTTCGGCATTTTGGAGAGGGTCGTGACCCGCCTGGCTGTCAAATGTCCTGGTCGACCAGCGTTTGCCTTGGTCGACCAGAAACCAGCAGGTCTATCGTCTGCCTGTTGCAGATTTTGGGGGTCAGTCTTGCTGTTCCGCGATAAAGCGTTCAGCGTCCAGCGCGGCCATGCAGCCCATGCCAGCCGAGGTCACCGCCTGGCGGTATTTGTGATCGGTCAGATCGCCGGCCGCAAAGATGCCGGGCACCGAAGTCTCAGTCGTGCCGGGCTTGACCGAGACATAGCCGCCATTGTGCAGCTCCAGGGTGTCTTTCACCAGCTCATTGGCGGGCGCATGGCCGATGGCAACAAAGACGCCTTTGCAGGCGATATCACTGATCTCGCCGGTCTTTACGTTTTTGACCTTGATGCCCTCCACGCCCAGCGGGCTGTCGGTGCCATAAACCTCTTCCAGCTCATGGAACCACAGGGTTTCGATCTTTTTGTTCTTGAACAGGCGGTCCTGCAGGATCTTCTCCGAGCGCAGCTCGTCGCGGCGGTGCACCAGGGTGACCTTGGAGGCAAAATTGGTCAAAAACAGCGCTTCTTCCACGGCGGTATTGCCGCCGCCGATGACCACGATCTCCTGGCCGCGATAGAAAAATCCGTCGCAGGTGGCGCAGGCAGAAACCCCAAAGCCTTTGAACTTTTCTTCGGTTTCCAGCCCCAGCCATTTGGCGCGGGCGCCAGTGGCCAGGATCACCGCATCCGCAGTATAGGTGGTGCCGCTATCGCCTTTGGCCACAAAAGGCCGCTGCGAGGTGTCCAGTGAGGTGATGATATCGCCGACAATGTCACAGCCCATGGCAGCAGCATGTTCCTGCATCTTGATCATCAGATCGGGGCCCTGAACCTCGGTAAAACCGGGGTAGTTTTCCACCTCGGTGGTGGTGGTCAGCTGACCGCCGGGTTCGATGCCCTGAACCAGAACCGGTTCCAGCATGGCGCGGGCGGCATAGACACCGGCGGTGTAGCCCGCCGGGCCGGAGCCAATGATCAGAACCTTGGTGTGACGCGTGTCGCTCATCTCGTATCCCCAAATTTGCAAGCAATGCTGCACATGATGCTGTAAGTGGCGGCTGTGGCCACCGTCGCCATTGCATATAGCGGCAGGGCTGCGGCTCTTAAACCCCTGATGACGCGCTGAGGACCCGGCGGGAGCGCGAAGGGATCACGCTTTTGCGATTTTGTCGCCGCCCAGTTTTACGTCCTGTTTTGGCGCGTATTTTGGCGCTTGTATCTGGCTGTTGCAAAGATTAGGTCGCCGCTGTGAAATAATATTGCGCGGCCCGGCGGCGGTGCTATAAGAAACGAAAATCGACAGGAGCTTTGCACATGGTCACAACCCGTCTTGATCCGATTGATCGCAAGATACTCTCGGAATTGCAGGCCGATGGGCGCATGACCAATGTCGAACTGGCCAAACGGGTTGGCATTTCGGCACCGCCCTGTCTGCGCCGGGTCCGTGCTTTGGAAGAGGCTGGTCTGATTGGCGGCTACCATGCCGATGTCAACGCCCGCGAGCTGGGCTTTGAGGTGCAGGTTTTTGCCATGGTCGGGCTGGAAAGCCAGGCCGAGGTAGAGCTCTCCGCTTTTGAGGACCAGTGCCGCAGCTGGCCGCTGGTGCGCGAATGCCATATGCTGAACGGTGAGGTGGATTTCATCTTGAAATGTGTCTCGCCCGATCTCAGCACCTTTCAAAGCTTTCTCACCTCGGAGCTTTTGACCACGCCCAATGTGGCCAGCGTCAAGACATCGCTGGTCATTCGCGGTGCCAAGGATGAACCAGGTGTTCCCTTTGATGTGCTGGAAGAACGCCTGCAACGCGAAGCCTAAGGGTGGCAAGGCCGTAGCCGTTTGTTGCAGCGCTCCTTTGGGGGGCCCCAGGCGGCCGCCCTGTCAGGTTTAGCCCCGCAGCGAATTTTCTGGCATCCCGGTTGCCCGCTCATAGGCCAATGGGCCAAATCCGCTCAGCGATTCCACATGGCTGAAAAGGTTGAAATAGAGCGTTTTGATCGCATAGCTCACCAGTTTTAGCGCCTCCGGGCCGGGGTGATAGGTCTCAAACTCCAAGCCGCCGACTTTGATCACTGCATGGTTTGGCAGACAGAGGTGGAACAGATCCACGACAGTGGGGGGGGCGGTTTCAAAAATGTTCATGCCATCCCGGAATTCTTCAGCCAGGGTCAGCAGCTGCGGTGTGCCGGTGGTGATTCGCATATGCGGCGGCATCCGCAGCAGGCGCGCCGCCGGTCCGGCCACAACGCAGGAGGCGGGCTTTTGCAGCCCCAGACTGTCGGGCATAAAACTGGTCAGCCGATGGCAACGCCCCTTGGCATCACTGCGCGAGGGCACCAGGCTGGTGGAGCCTTTCCAGACCAGCGGTTGACTGCCGCCGCCCTGGGTCATGATGTTGTCGCCGGGCAGCAGGTCTTCTACCGCAATGGGGCCTTGGGTGGTTTCCACCAGCGATCCCCGCGTGAAGGCGCAAAAGGCGTCCTCAAATATCGGCAGGGCAGGGGCGATGTGGCGGGTCTCTGCGATGCCGCCATTGGGCAGCAGGCTGCTCACCTCGTAGCGCCGCAATTGCGGTTTGTTGGGCAGGCGCAGCACGGCGGGGTCCTGCAAAAGTGCACTGCTCTCTGTGGCCTTGGCAGCGGCCTGTTGCAGGGAATGCGGAAGTGTCATTGGCTGAAGACCTTTCTTGCAAAACGCGTCACGAGTGCGCCCCCCATTGGCAGAGAATGGAGGGACCTGGGGGCCGTTGCGGGGGCCAGTGACTGGGCCTGTAACTGGGCCAGTGACTGGGCCTGTGATTTGGCCTGTGACGGGCCGGATGAGTGCGCTGTGTTTTGCATAGTAAAAATGTGCACGATGGTGCCCTGGTTGTAATGTCTCAACGGCCCAGACGTCATTTCCAGTAGGTATTGCCAGAAGTTAATGCATCGAGGCGGTCTGGAGGCTGGTTCCGAAAAGACTGTGGCGGCCATTGACTAAAAAAGGGTCACCGCAAAAGGATGGCCATGGTCGGATCCCGGTGCCGCAGCGGCCTCATATAAAATTCTATGAGGCTGTCTTGCCTGGGGCGCGCGGATGTTTGGCCAATAGAGGCTGCGCCTAGGCGCGTTTCAAAGGCTTCGGCGCAGGCTGGCTATTTTGCAATGTCCGACGCTGGATCAGATGCGCCTCACGGACCACTCCTCGGCTCCAGGGCATTTGCGTAGTCTCTGATTTTGCAGTCGAAATTACCGATTTCAAAAACCGATCTCTGGCTTTCATAATGCGTCTCCTACCTGGCGCGGGCGGTGTTACCTTGGCTCTGTTGATCCCTTTATCGGTAATCATTACGCCCTGAATGTGGCCCGGAGGTGGAATTGTGTGGCTGCCCGACTGGCAAAGCTGCGCCGGTAACTGACCGGGAATGCCTGGGGGCAAGTTATTGGGTTTTATATAAAATTCTTGGTACTTTTAATGACTCCCCCGCGTTGAAACGGGGGGATTGGGGCAAAAACGGCGCAGCAGTGCCCAGATCTGCCCTCACAGGGTAATGCAGGATATTAACCTTCCGTAGTCGGCTTCCCCGGCATGGGTGGTGCGGCGGTAGGAGTAAAACAGCTCCGCATCGCTATAGGTGCAGTGGCGCGTCCACTCGGCCTGCCCAATGCCCGCCTGGCGCAACAGGTGCAGCCCCAGGCCCGGCAGGTCAAACTGATACCGCCCCTCCCGGCCTTGGGCAAAGAAGCGGCTATGATCGGGATCTTTTTGCAGGAAATCCTCAAAAAACTCGGGCCCGACTTCGTAAGCGCGCTGAGAGATCGACGGGCCGATGACCGCACAGGTATTGGCGCGATCCGCGCCCAGATCCTCCATCGCGTCCAAGGTCGCCTCCAATACCCCATCAAGCGCACCGCGCCAGCCGGCATGGGCCGCACCAATGACGCCGGCCTCGGCGTCGGCAAACAGCACCGGCTGGCAATCTGCGGTCAGAATGCCAAGCGCCACACCGGGGGTCTTTGTGACCATTGCATCAGCGTGGGGGCGCTCTGTGGTGGGGCCGGTGATCACTGCCACATCGGCTGAATGAATTTGATGCACGCCAACCAGGGCCGTGGGGGCCACATTCATCGCTTCGGCGACACGGGCGCGATTGAGCATCACAGCCTCACGCTGGTCGCTAGAGCCGACGCCGCAGTTCAACCCGTGAAAAATCCCCGAGGAGGCGCCGCCGCGACGGGTGAAAAACCCGTGGTGCACGGGACCCAAAAGCTCAGAGGTGAGTATTTCCAGCGTCATGCATTTAATCCTGGTGGTGGCGCGATATGAACAGGGGTGAGCCCCAGTACTTTGAACAGGTTTCCCATTTCCGTCGGGTGCGTCAACCGTCGATGTGCCGCGATGAGGCTTTCCAGGGCCGCGCCCTCCAGCCCTGCGGCCAGCGCGCGGGCGCGATCGGTGATGCCCAGCCGTTCCAGAAACACACCCTGAGGGGTGAGCTTGCTATAGGCGCAGCCGGCCCCCGCCGCGACAGAACAGAGCACCTCAAAATCAACATGAGCGGTAAGATCCGCCTCGCCGGGGGTTTGCAGCGGGTCAATGGGCGCATGTGATTTCAGCGCCTGCAGGGTGTCGCCCAAAGAGCGCCAATCGCCGTAGTCGATGATCAACGCGCCGCCGCCATGGCTGGCAATGCGCTGCGCCAGAGTGGCGGTGAGGGGGGCGGTTGCCGGGCTCAGCTCCACCAGATCATCGGCTTTGGTGTCGATGAGCCGATGCTCCAACGCCGGTTGCGGTGCTTCCGGCCCCAGCCCAAAGCTCAGATCGTCCGCAACCAGGCCGATACGCTTTTCGCGCCAGCCCTCGGAGTCGCGGACAAACTGGCGGATCGGCAGGGCGTCAAAAAACTCGTTGGCCACCAGAAACAGCGGTTGCTGCGGCAGGTCATCAACCTGCGTGACCCAGGTGACGTCATAGCCGGTCAGTGCCTTTGCCTGTTGCTGCTGCAGATTGGGAGAGGCCTCGACCAGATGCAGCTGCAGGCCTGCATGAAAGCCGGGCACGCTGCGGGTGGCCCGCAGCAGATCGGCCATCAGGGTGCCGCGTCCGGGGCCAAGCTCTGCCAGGGTAAAGGGGGCCGGGGCGCCCTGATCTAACCAGCACTGCGCCAATGACAGACCGATGAGCTCGCCAAACATCTGGCTGATTTCCGGTGCGGTGGTGAAATCGCCCTGGGCCCCAAAGGGGGTTTGGCTGGTGTAGTAGCCCAGTTCGGGGTGCAGCAGGCATTCGGCCATATAGTCGGCCAGGCTGATTGGGCCGTCGCTGGTGATCCGGGCCACCAGCTGGTCTTTGAGCGGGCTCATGGGGCCGGGTCCTGGCTGGGTTTGCGCCGCAGGGCAAAGTAAAGCCCCAGCGCGATCATCGGCAAGGAGAGGGCCTGCCCCATGGTGAGCCCATAGCCCCCCAGCTGCCAGGCCAGGCCCAGCGGGTTGCCGGGGGTGACAAACTGCGCGTCCGGCTGGCGAAAGAACTCGACGGTGAACCGGGCCAGGCCATAGCCGGCCAGAAACACGCCCAGGTTCATCCCTGGCCGCAGCAGGCTTTGGCCTCGCCAGGTCAGCCAGATCAGCACCGCCCCAAGCAACAGTCCCTCCATCGCGGCCTCATATAGCTGCGACGGATGGCGGGCGCAGAGCTCTCCCAGGGCCTGACCACAGGCCTGCGCCGCCTGTCCGGGAAAGGCGACGCCCCAGGGCAAATCGGTGGGGCGGCCCCAGAGTTCGGCATTGACAAAATTGGCCAGGCGCCCCAGCAGCAGCCCGCAGGGAACAGTATAGGCCACCAGATCGGCCATCTGCAGTTTGGAAATCCGGTGGTGGCGGGCATAGGCCCAGGCGGCGGTAATCACCCCGAGCAAGCCACCATGAAAGGCCATGCCGCCCTGCCAGATCCGCAGGATCTCGCTGGGATGCGACAGGTAGTAGTTGGGCTGATAGAACAGCACAAAGCCAAGACGCCCGCCGAGAATCACCCCCAGAATGATCCAGGTCAGCAGATCTTCGACCTGATCCGGGCGCATCGGCGGCTTTTGCCCCGGCCAGAGCAGCGGCGATTTGAGCGCGGCAACGGCAAGCCGCCAGGCAATCACAATGCCTGCGATATAGGCCAAAGCGTACCAGCGCAGGGCAAACTCGATGCCAAACAGGGGAATCGAGAAAATCTCGGGCGAAATATCGGGGAAGTGGATCATGGCCTGCATGTGGTCCTGAATGCCTTTGCGCGCAATTGAAAGTCAACGGCTTGCCCGCGACCCATTACGCCCCCATATAGGGTGAATGAGTGATACGGAGAAGATGATGCAGAGCCGAAACAAGATCATGGACGACATTTCGCAGCTGATGACCAATGCGATGGGCGTGGCCCAGGGCGCAAAGGATGAGGCGGAAACCGCGATGAAGAGCCTGATGGACCGCTGGCTGGCGGATCGCGACTTTGTCACCCGCGAAGAATTTGATGCGGTGCGCGCCATGGCTCAGAAGGCGCGGGAAGAGAATGAAGCCTTGAAGGCACGTCTGGACGCGCTCGACAGTAAAGTCTGACAGTCCTGTGTGTCCCGGCAGGCGTCCTGGCGGGAGACGCGGCGGAGCTTTCAGTTTGAAATAGTCCCGGCTGGATGAGCCCGTGTCGTGACAAGAAGGGCCTGTGGGGTAACAAGATTTGCCTGTGTCGCTTCAGAGCTGTTGGCCGCATCACGTCGAGATCTGGGATGCCTCCGGCGGAGGTATTTGTAGAAAGATGAAACAAAAGCCCCTGTAGAGGTATCCGTTTCGGTGTTGGCCTGAGGTTGCTGTTGGGCAGTCTTGCTGTTGACCTGTCTTGTTTTGAGCTGTGGGTGATGTGGCCTGCCCCTGCGCGGCGCCAGCTTGGGGGGTTGTGCAAGGATTGTGGCGCGTCAACGGTGGGGTGGCTGCCGGGCAGGGTCGGGGCCATTGGCCCGCCTTTAGTGCCCGTTACGTTAAATGACCAGATTGGAGCCGGGCGGCGGAATTTCTCCAAACAGCGTATTTGTCGCGCGATTCCGCCGATATCTTGCGGCCAATAGTCATTCGTCCACAACTTATTGAAGATATCCCCAAATAAAGGGTTGCCAGAGTCTACACCCCTTGCCACCATATCTAGTATGGAGGCGGGGATGCTCCCCGGTCCCTTGACCAGAAACCTAGCTGTAGGGGGCGAATTCGGCCCCAACGGCTAGAGACCTGAGAGGTGAGACATGGCCCTTTCCGAATTTCATCTGGACGACGACATTCATCCAATTGATATCGTCGAAAACCTGGCAGCCCATCACGACTGGGATTTTGATCGCATCGGAGACGATCAGATCGCCATGGCCGTAGAGGGCCAGTGGCGCACATATTCCCTGACACTGGCCTGGTCGGCCTATGAAGAAACGCTGCGGCTGGTCTGCAGCTACGAGATGGAACCTCCCGCGTCCAAGATCCCGCAGCTGTATGAGCTGATCAATCTGATGAATGATCAATGCTGGGCGGGAGGCTTTACCTATTGGGCGGATCACAAGGTCATGCTGTATCGCTATGGCCTGGTTCTGGCCGGAGGGCAGTCCGCCAGTCCGGAACAGGTTGACGCCATGATCCATGCGGCGGTGTCCAATTGCGAACGCTACTATCCGGCGATCCAGCTCGCCACCTGGGCGGACAAATCCCCACGTGATGCAATACAGGTTGCCATTGCAGAGGCCTATGGTCGGGCGTAAATCTCTGCCCTGAGATGATAATTTAGTGGCAAAGGGTGAGTGGATGATCACTAGTGATATTGAAACACGTGGGCTGGTGCTGCTGGGCTGCGGTAAAATGGGCTCTGCCATGCTGGCGGGCTGGCTGAAGGGGGGATTGCCTGCCTCTTCGGTCTGGGTGCTGGATCCTTATCCTTCAGATTGGCTGCAAGCCACAGGCGTGCATATCAATGTTGATCTGCCTGCAGCGCCTGCCCTGGTTCTGGTGGCGGTTAAACCGCAGATGATGGGCGCCGCCCTGCCAAAACTCCAGACGCTGGGCAATGGCGAGACGCTGTTTGTCTCGGTTGCAGCGGGGACATCAATTGCCAGCTTCGAGGAGACCTTGGGCGCCCAGACCCCCATTGTGCGTGCCATGCCCAATACCCCGGCTGCCATTGGTCAGGGGATCAGCGCGATCATTGGCAATGACCATGCCTCGGCGGCCAATCTGGACATGGCTGAGGCTTTGCTGGCTGCCATTGGCCAGACTGTGCGGCTGGACAGTGAGGCGCAGATAGATGCGGTCACCGGGGTCAGCGGCTCTGGTCCGGCCTATGTGTTTCACCTGATTGAGACCCTCGCTGCCGCCGGGGAGGCACAGGGGCTGCCTGCAGATCTGGCGATGCAACTGGCCAAGGCGACGGTGGCCGGGGCCGGGGCACTGGCACAAGCGGCTGAGGAAAGCCCCAGCCAGCTGCGCGTCAATGTCACCAGTCCCAATGGCACCACCCAGGCGGCGCTTGAGGTGCTGATGAATGAAGAGAGCGGCTTTCCCGATCTGCTGACCCGCGCGGTGGCTGCGGCAACCCAGCGGTCCAAGGAGCTTTCGCGTGGCTGAGATTACATTTGACGACTTTATGAAGGTGGATATTCGCGTCGGCGAGGTTATCCGGGCCGAAGCCTACCCGGAGGCGCGCAAACCGGCGATCAAGATCTGGATCGACTTTGGACCCGAGATTGGCGAGAAAAAGACCTCGGCCCAGGTGACGGCGCATTACACGCCCGAGGCCTTGATTGGCAAACAGGTCATGGCTGTGGTGAACTTTCCGCCGCGCCAGATCGGCAAATTCATGTCCGAGGTGCTGGTGCTGGGCCTGCCGGATGAAGCAGGCGAGATCCGATTGGTTGGCCCCGATGGTCCGGTGCCTTTGGGTGGTAGGATGCACTGATAATGAACCTGTTGATTACCCGCCCGATGACTGCGGCGGTAGAGGCGCGGGCGCGGGCAGAGTTTGACGTGGTGATCCGTTCGGAGACCACGGTGCTCAGCCATGACGAGATGGTCAGCGCGCTGCGGGACTATGATCTGGTGATGCCAACGCTTGGCGATGGCTTTGATGCCGGGATCTTTGCTGAGGTGGCAAAGCCACGGTGCAGGCTTCTGGCCAATTTTGGTGTTGGATTTAACCACATAGACGTCGCGGCGGCCGCGGCCTCGGGGGTTTTGGTCAGCAATACCCCCGGCGCGGTGACCGATGCGACAGCGGATATCGCTCTGACGCTGCTACTGATGTCAGCGCGTCGCGCCGCTGAGGGCGAACGCCTGGTGCGCAGTGGCAACTGGCCCGGATGGCACCCGACCCAGATGCTGGGTCAGCATGTGACCGGAAAGACGCTGGGGGTGATCGGCATGGGGCGCATCGGTGCCGCCATTGCCCGGCGCTGCCATTTTGGCTTTGGCATGCAGGTGTTTTACGCCGCGCGCAGCGACAAATCCCCAGGATTTCCTGTCACACGGCTGCCCGACCTTGAGCAGCTGGCAGCCCAGGTGGATTTTCTGGTGGTGGCGGTGCCAGGCGGGGCAGAGACACGGCATCTGGTGGATGCACAGGTGTTGGGGGCCATGCAGCCAAACGCGCATCTGATCAATATCGCGCGCGGTGAAGTGGTGCAGCAGGAGGCCTTGATTGCCGCCCTGCAAGAGCAGCGTATCGCCGGAGCGGGCCTGGATGTCTATGAGTTCGAACCGGAGGTGCCGCAGGCGCTGCGGGATCTCGATAATGTGACGCTATTGCCGCATCTGGGGACTGCAACCGATGAGGTGCGCAGCGCCATGGGGCATATGGCCTTGGACAATATTGCCGCCTTTATGGCGGGAAACCCGCTGCCAAACGCGGTCTGAGCCGGTCAATGTGAGGGGGGCTGGAGGCCCCCCGATATCAAAACCCGGACGAAACAAAGCCAGCCCGCAGGCGTCAAGCGCCTCAAGCGGCTTGGTCTAGCTCTCTGCGGCGACAGCAGCGCGCCAGTGGCGGCGGCACAGCGAGACATAGCTTTCATTGCCGCCGATCTGGACCTGGTCACCTTTGGTGATGGCGCGGCCCGTGGCATCCTGACGGATCACCATGGTCGCCTTCTTGCCGCAATGACAGATGGTGCGCACCTCGCGCATTTCATCGGCCAGCGCCAGAAGGGCGGCGGAGCCGGGAAACAGCTGCCCCTGGAAATCCACGCGCAGCCCGTAGCACAGCACAGGCACCCGAAGATCGTCCACCACCCTGGCCAGCTGCCAGACCTGATCAGCGGTCAGAAACTGGGCTTCATCAACAAAGATACTGGCGACTTCGCCCTGGGCAAGACGGGCCTTGATCTTGGCAAACAGGTCCTCGCCGGGGGCAAAGGTGTCGGCCGCTTCGCTGATGCCAATGCGCGAAGCGATTCTCCCTTGGCCCGCGCGCGAGTCGATCTGCGCCGTCAGCAGATAGGTATCCATGTGGTTTTCGCGGTAGTTGTGAGACGCCTGCAAAAGAACCGCCGATTTGCCGGCATTCATGGTCGAGTAGTTGAAATAGAGCTTTGCCATGGCCTCCCTTTACCGTGTCCGAGCCAGGGGGAGCAAGAGGTTGGCGCAGGGTCAAATAGACAGATCCAATACCAAGGCACAGCAGGGGCAGAGCGGCTTTGACGGGGTGAAAGCCCCTGTCCAAGACTGCTCTGATCGCCCGGGCCGGGTTTTAAAATATCACTTATTTTTAGGATGTTAAGGCGTATTTTGGGTGCCGGATTAGGTGAGTTTGCAGGCTGCCTAACAGGAATCATACCCCCCCTGACACCCAGGAGTTTTATCCAAAGGGCTGTTCGGCGTGTAATGCCGACACATCAGGAAGGGTACTCAGGCGAAAAACGTTGCCCACTCTAACAGCACGGGAAAATGCGTCCCGTGTCATAACCAAACCCACTCACTAAGTTGGCTCTGAAACACCGTGGCAGGCTAAAATATACCCACCGTTACTTGCTAAATCCCTGAAAACCTTAGGGATGGTGAAATATTAGCAAATACTTTACAACACCATCATGGGAAATTATTCCCGACCTTCCCCTTTTGGCACGGCATGGCTGGTGAGAATTTATGGCAGAGATTGGTACCTACCTGAAAAAGCATACTGAGGCCCTGGTAAAGGATGTTGGGATCGAGGCAGCCTGCCAGATCACCGGTAAGTCCAAGGCGACTTTGGGGCGATATTATTCCGACAATTCAGAGCATACAGACCGGTTTATGCCGGTTGATGCCGTGGCCAAGCTGGAGAAAGAGGCGTCGTATCCGCATGTGACCTCTGCGCTGGCCGATCTGAAAAACATCACGCTGTCCTATGGCACCAAAAACGGCAGCAATAGCGAAGGCAGCAACACCGCGCGCAGCGGTGGGGTGAATGCCGATGTTATCGCGCTAAGCCAGCGATTTGCCTTTTTGATGAGTGAATATCAAACCGCCATCGAAGACGGAATCATCACGGTGAACGAGGCCAAGAGGCTGCTGCGTGAAACTGTCATGTTGCAGCATGTGCTGCTCGACATGAAGCTCCACCTGGAAGAAGAAAGCGCCTAAACCTGTTGGTTTGAAAGCCTTGCTGCAGGCTTCCTGCGCGCCGGTGGCGCGCAGTTTTTATTTGTGACCAAATCAGTCTAGGCGCTGTGACGCCGCAGAATAACCGACCCCACCGAATAGCCGGCCCCAAAGGAGCAGATCAGCCCCAGATCGCCTGTGCTGAGATCGTCGGAATATTTTGAAAAGGCAATAATTGAGCCGGCAGAAGAGGTATTGGCATAGTCCTGCAGGATATTGGGCTGCTCATCCGCAACGGGCGTCCGCCCCAGGGTCTTTTTGCCAATGAAGTCATTCATGGATTTGTTGGCCTGATGCAGCCAGAGCCGTTTCAGCTCTTGGCGCTGGATGCCCTCATCCGCCATATGATCGGCAATATGCTGGCTGACCATGGGCAGCACTTCCTTGAACACCTTGCGGCCGTTCTGCATGAACTGCATATCGCGCCGGTCTTTCACCCCATCGGGACGCGAGCGCCGCAGAAAGCCGTTGTTGTTGCGGATATTGTTGGAAAACTCAGTGGCGCAGCGGGTTGAGAGAACCTCAAAATGGTCGCCTTTGGCATCCTCGATCCGTTCCACCAGGGTGGCGGTAGCCACATCGCCAAAGATGAAATGGCAGTCGCGGTCGCGCCATTCCAGGTGGCCGGAACAGATCTCGGGGTTGACCACCAGCGCGGCGCGAATGCTGCCCGAGCGGATCATATCGACGGCCGTCTGAATGCCAAAGGTGGCAGAGGAACAGGCGACATTCATGTCAAAGGCAAAGCCCTTGATGCCCAACAGGTCCTGGATTTCGATGGCAACCGCAGGGTAGGCGCGCTCCATATTGGAGGCAGCACAGATCACCAGATCAACGTCTTCGGCGGTTTTACCGGCCTGTTTCAGGGCCTTTTTAGCCGCGTCCAGGGCGATTTCGGCCATGATGCCGGGCTCTGAATCGTCCCGTTGGCGCAGCTGGGGGTACATGATCTCGGGGTTGAGAATCCCCGCCTTGTCCATCACATAGCGCTGTTCGATGCCAGAGGCCTTAAAGATGAACTCTTCCGAGGACTGCGGCAGGGCGGTAAAGCTGCCTGCGGCAATGGCCTCGGCGTTTTCGGCGTTTATCTTGTCGGCATAGGCGTTATAGGCCTCGACCAGCTCAGCATTGGTGATGGTTTCGGAGGGGGTAAAGACCCCGGTGCCGGTGATTGCGGCTGTGTACATGACAGAGACCCTATGGGGAAGAAACGCTGTATTTGTGACGCTTTTGTTACCCAAAGGTCAAGGTTTACGAAAGGTACTGCAGCCCGGATTCGTCAACACAAGTGTGATGTTCATCACATGAAAGGTTCAGCAACTGAAGTATAGCAGAAGAATCACAACAAATTGATCCGGACCAGATGTCAAACACCGCACCGCCCTCCACTGTTCCCAGGCAGACCAGCCCCGAAATGCGGGCGTTGCTTGCGATGTTCGCTCTGTACTGGCGTATGGAGGATGCCCTGGCAAAACAGGAGATCATCAGCGGGTTGGGGCGGGTGGAATGTTATCTTTTGCTGCAGCTGGCAGATCCCCGTCGCATGGGGGAGCTGGCAAAGACATTGATGCTGGTGCCTTCGAGCGTGACCATGGCCGCTGACCGGCTGGAACAAGATGGCCTGGCAGTGCGGGTGCGGGATACCCTGGACCGGCGCGCCCTGTTGCTGCAGCTCACCGCCAAGGGGCACAGCCTGCGCGATGCGCTGGAAAAACGGGCAGAGCAGGCATTTCGAGAAATCTGTGATCTAGATGAAGACGATATTCAGCAATTTGCTGTGTTATCCGATAAGCTACAAAAGAAGTTTCTGGGGGCTGCCAACCGCTGTCCCGGCAAGGAGAAATAAGACATGCACCTATTGCAAAAGATAGCCGTGGCCCTGATGCCGGTGTTGGCCGGGCCAGCGCTGGTGGTGTCGGGGATCGCTGTTCCCGGACCCGTGCAGGCAGAAGAAATGCTCAAGCCGGTGAAACTGATGACAACACAATCCGGCACCCGCTTGCTGGAACGGCAGTTCTTTGGCCAGGTGGCGGCAAGACAGACGGTTGACCTGGCCTTTCAGGTGCCCGGTCAGGTGATGCGCTTCCCGGTTGCCGAAGGCTATATCGTGCCCGAGGGTCAGTTGATCGCCGAATTGGATCTGGAACCTTTTGAGCTGAACCTCGAACAGGCACGGCTGCAAAAAGAGCAGGCGGACAGAACAGTCAGCCGTCTGCAGCAGCTGAAAGGCACCGTAAGTGCGGTTTCTATCGAGGATGCCACGACCCAGGCGGGGCTGGCTCGCGTCGCCCTGCGCAATGCGGAATATGAACTGCGCCATGCCACGTTGAACGCCCCGTTTGAGGCCCTGGTGTCCACCCGCGAAGTCGAGAATTTCACCACCGTTGCAGCCGGGGCTCCGATTGTGCGTCTGCATGACATGTCGGAGCTGCATATCGAAGTTGATGTCCCGGAGGTCCTGTTTCAGCGCGCCGATCGCGGTGACAATGTCGCCACCATCGCCACCTTCCCCGGCAGCGACGAGAGCTTTCCGCTGGAAATTCTCGAATTTACCGCTGAGGCCAGCAATATTGGCCAGACTTACCGGGTGACCTTTAGCATGCAGCCGCCCGAGGGTCGCCAGATCCTGCCGGGGGCCTCAGCCGCAGTACGGGTCAAGGTTGATACCGGTGAACAGGGTATTCTGGTGCCCTCCACCGCGATTGTGACCACACCAGAAGGCGAAACCGGGGTTATGATCTTTACCCCCAAAGGCGGCGAAACCGGTGAAGTGACCTGGGTCAAGGTTGAGCTGACGGCAACTCAACATGGCAATTTTGCCATTTCTTCCGGGCTGCAAGGTGGCGAGGAGATTGTCTCCACCGGTGGCAGTGCGCTGATCGACGGACAAAAGGTCCGCCGGTTCACCGGCTTTACGAACTGAGGTCGAGAGCATGGATATCGCACGCGCCTCAATTGATCGGCCGCTTTACACTTGGATTATCATGCTGGTGGCCTTGCTGGGCGGCATCTGGGGGTTTTTGAACCTCGGACGTCTGGAAGACCCGGCCTTTACCATCAAACAGGCGGTGGTGGTCACCCACTACCCCGGCGCCAGCGCCGAACAGGTGGCGCGGGAAGTCACCGAGCCGCTGGAATCCGCCATTCAGAAAATGGGGGAAGTGAAAACCATCACCTCGATCAACCGCCCCGGCAACTCATTGATCGAAGTGGAGATGCAGGACACCTATGACGGCACCGAGCTGCCAGCCATCTGGACCGATCTGCGCGCCAAGATCCGCGATGCGTCGCGCGGGCTGCCGGATGGGGTGTCGCAGCCCTATGTCAATGACAGCTTTGGCGATGTGTTCGGGTTGTTTTATGCCGTCACCGCCGAAGGCTACACCGATGCGGAGCGGCACCAACTCGCCACCTTCCTGCGCCGGGAGCTATTGGCCGTGGAGGGTGTCGCCGATGTCGAAATCTCGGGCCTGCCGGATGAGGCGGTTTTTGTTGAGCCAGATATGGCAATTTCGGTCAACCAGAACATCTCGATTGCGGCGATTGCGAATTCTATCGCCACCTCCAATACGGTGCGCTCGGCCGGGTATTTGGACGGTGAAACCGCCGAAACCCGCATCAGCGCTCCGGAAGGGTCGGATACCGTGTCCCAGATTGCCGGTCTGTCCATTGGCTCTCAGGGGGAGGTGATCAATGTCGTCGATATGGCAAAGGTTTACCGCGGGCGGGTCAGCAATCCCGATCTGATGATCCGCTTTAATGGTGTCGAAGCCTTCACCCTTGGAATCGCGGGCCTGGCCAGCGAAAATATCGTCGAGGTCGGCAACCGGGTTGACGACCGTCTGGCCGAGCTGGATGCGCAAATCCCCTTTGGGGTAGAGCTTTTGCCGATCTACCAGCAGCACCTGGTGGTGGATCAGGCCTCCAATGACTTTTTGGTCAACCTGGCGACCTCGGTTGCAATTGTTGTGGCGGTTCTGGCCTTGTTCATGGGCTGGCGGGCGTCTGTGGTCGTTGGTGCCACGCTGTTGTTGACGGTGGTGGGCACGCTGCTGTTCATGAACCTGTTTTCCATTGAAATGGAAAGGATTTCGCTGGGCGCGCTGATCATTGCCATGGGGATGCTGGTGGACAACGCCATTGTTGTGGCCGAAGGCATGCAGATTTCCATGCAGCGCGGGCGGAATTCACGCGACGCGGCGCATGATGCGGCTGCCAAGACCCAGATCCCGCTATTGGGGGCGACGGTTATTGGCATCATGGCCTTTGCCGGCATCGGGCTTAGCCCGGATTCGGCTGGTGAATTCCTGTTCTCGCTCTTTGCGGTGATTGGCATTTCGCTGCTCCTGAGCTGGGTTTTGGCGCTGACGGCGACGCCGATCTTGGGCCATTACTTTTTCAAACAGGGACAAGAGGGGGGTGCGGATGCCTATGGCGGCCTGCTGTTTCGCGCCTATGGTGGCCTGCTGCGGATCTCGCTCAAGCTGCGCTGGCTTGTGGTGGCCGGGCTGATCGGCCTGACGGTTGTGTGCTTTGCCGCCTTTGGCACCGTCAAACAGCAGTTCTTTCCGAACTCCAATACACCTTTGTTCTTTGTGCACTACAAACTGCCACAGGGCAGCACGATCGAGACGACCTCAGCCCATATGAAACGGGTTGAAGACTGGCTGTCCAAACGCGACGACGTGGTGGAGTTCTCCACCTATGTCGGGCAGGGGGCCTCGCGCTTTTTGTTGACCTATGATGCCGAGAAACCAAACCCGAGCTATGGTCACATGATCATTCGCACCGCGGATATTTCGGTAATTCCACCGCTTCAGGCGGATCTCGAAGCCTTTGGCCAGGCACAGTTGCCAGAGGGTGAATTCCGCACCAAGCGGCTGGTCTTTGGCCCCGGGGGCGGTGATCCGATCCAGGTGCGCTTTTCTGGTCCCGACTCAACTGTTCTGCGACAGCTGGCAGACGAGGCCATGCGGCGCCTGGAGGCGGCCTCGCCCAATATCCTCAACACCCGGCAGAATTGGCGGGAACGCGAGTTCGTCCTGACCCCGCGCTATGCCACCGACCGGGCGCAGACTGCCGGCATCGCCCGCGAAGACATCGCCGATACGCTGTTGTTTTCAACCGATGGGTTGCAAGCCGGGGTGTTTCGCGAGCAGGACCGGCTGATCCCGATTGTTGTCCGCCGTCCACAAGAGGGCAGCTACAACTTCATGGATCAGGTGGTCTATTCGAGTACCGCCCAGAAGTTCCTGCCGATGGAGCAGATGATCGACGGGGTGGATCTGAAGCTGGAAGACACTTTGTTGTACCGCCGTGACCGGGTTCCTACGCTCACGGTAGGTGCCGATATTCCGGTTGATCTGACAGCGGCGTCGGTTTTTACCGAGATCCAGTCGACCATCGAAGAGATGCAACTGCCGCAGGGCTACACCATGGAATGGGGCGGCGATCATGAAAGCTCGGGCGACGCCAACAAGAGCCTGGGCAAGCAGTTGCCGGTGACGGCGCTGATCATGGTGATGATCTCGGTCTTCCTGTTCAACGCCATCCGCCAGCCGATCATCATCTGGCTCTTGGTGCCCATGTCCGTCAATGGCGTGGCTATGGGTTTGCTGGGAACCGGTCTGCCCTTCACCTTCACCGCGCTTCTGGGGCTGCTCAGCCTATCTGGCATGTTGATCAAGAACGGTATCGTTCTGGTCGAGGAAATCGATCTGGTGCGCGAAGAGGGCAAACCCCTGCGCGACGCCATTGTCGAGGCTTCGGTGTCGCGTCTGCGTCCGGTAATGCTGGCGGCAGTGACCACCATCCTTGGCATGATCCCACTGTTGTGGGACGCCTTCTTTGTTTCCATGGCGGTGACCATCATGGGCGGTCTGGCCTTTGCCACCGTGCTGACCCTGGTGGCGGCGCCGGTGTTCTACCTGATCTTCTTTGCCCGCGATGAAAAACGCAGGTTGGCAGCTGCCTGACATCTCCAATCAGGAAAAGAAAAGGCCCCGGCGTTCGGGGCCTTTTTGCATTGTGAGGGTCTAATTGTGAGGGGCTAAGCGGCACTAAAACGAAAATTTAAGAGCCTGAGGTTATGCTGCTGGGCAAGTTAACTACACCGTATCCACTCAGGGGACACCCAATGCAAAAACCAATATCTTTGATTGCCGCGTCTCTTGTCACGATGGCCGCCTGGAATGGCGGTGCTCATGCCGCGTCGGAGGGGCATGGCGGCGAGGCGGAAGCCGTGCCGAACTCGGTTGTGGAAACGCAGCGCGCACATCTGCTGGAAAATACGCTTTTTGCAGGTTTTGGCCCCCAGTCGCCACGTGATATCGACAGCCCCGCCGGGACCAACCACGTGGAATTCGAAGCGGCGCCGCCCTACACCGAGATGAACCTGTGCAACATCCATTTCCATGAGAATGCGGAGCATCGCGGGGGCGAGTTCACGACATTTGCCGGCAATGGTGACGGGCATGGCTATGGCAGTGGCTACAAATACTCAGGCACGCTGAGCCCGGCTGAACTCATGCCGCTGGAGGCGGAGGTCGGCGTCACCGAACATGGCAGCCTGGTCCCTGGTGACACCATCGAGGTGCACTACGTCCATACCACGGCGCGGGTTGATCCGGGCCCGACCCTTGGGTCGTGCCTCAGCGAGGCGATCAAGAACCCACAGCTGCGCGTCGAGGCTCAGGTCTATGTGCTGGTGAATGACGAAACCGCGCTGGATTTCACCAAGCTGACCCGGCTGCAACAGCAAAACGGCCTGACCCAGGCCATCAATATTCCCACAAACACCGGGCCGGTGGTGGAGTATTCCGGGTCAACAACCGGCCCCAGCTACAATGAGAAGGGCTCCCCCTTTCAGGTGACCTGGGGCGTGCGGCCCAAGGTCGCCAAGGTCAGCATTCAGTCTGTTGCCAAATGGCTGTCTTACAACAGGTTTGACGAAGACCATGCCCATGGGGTGCGCAATCTGGTGATCAACCGCGACCTGCTGTCTGTGATCGAGCACTAACGGCGCGCGATTTACACAAAGCTTTGAAGGCGAGGATTGGGACCTGCCAAAAAACGAAACCCCGGCTCAATGAACCGGGGTTTTGTTTTTCTGCTTTGAAAATGCGCCAACTAGCCCTGTAGGCTCTTCACTTCCACATCGCCTTCGGCCTGGGCCTTGATCGCCAGCGCGGCAGCGTTCGAGGCTGCGGCGGTGGTGAAGTAGGGGATCTTGTCATAGAGCGCCACCGAGCGCATTTCCTTGCTGTCTTCCACAGCCTGCGCACCCTCGGTGGTGTTCATCAACAGCTGCACATGGCCATCTTTCAGCAGATCCACCACATGCGGGCGGCCCTCATAGACCTTGTTGACCAGCTCACAGGCAACGCCGTGACCATCGAGCCATTTATGGGTGCCACTGGTGGCCATCAGGGTAAAGCCTTGCTCGATCAGCACAGTGGCCGCTTCCAGCATCGGGGCGCCCTTGTCGGCGTCCTTGATCGAGATAAAGGCACGGCCTTCAGATGGCAGCACCATGCCAGCCCCCATCTGCGCCTTGAGGAAGGCACGTGGGAAGTCGCGGTCCCAGCCCATGACTTCACCAGTCGAGCGCATCTCTGGCCCCAGAATGGTGTCAACGCCGGGGAAACGGGCAAAGGGCAGCACCGCTTCTTTCACCGAGAACCAGGGCATATCGGGATCGGCCAGGGTCATCGGATCCGCCATTGGCGTGTTCACATCATAGCCGGCATCAGGCTTGTAGGGGCCACGGTGCGGGAAGGCGGTGAGTTTCTCACCCGCCATCACCCGCGCCGCAATAGATGCAATGGCGCTGTCGGTGGCCTTGGCCACAAAGGGCACGGTGCGGCTGGCGCGGGGGTTTACCTCAATGAGGAAGATTTCGCCGTCCTTGATGGCAAACTGGATGTTCATCAGGCCGACAACATTCAGCGCCTTGGCCAGCGCATAGGTCTGGGTCTTGACCTCTTCGATCAGATCCTTGGACAGGGAGTAGGGGGGCAGCGAACAGGCACTGTCGCCCGAGTGCACACCGGCCTCCTCGATATGCTGCATGATGCCTGCCACATGCACGTCGGTGCCGTCGCAGATCGCATCCACGTCCAGTTCAACCGCGCCAGAGAGATAGCTGTCCAGCAGCACCGGGCTGTCGCCGGAGACCACCACGGCTTCCGCGATGTAGCGGCGCAGCTGATCCATATCGCGGACGATCTCCATCGCCCGGCCCCCCAGCACATAGGAGGGGCGGATCACCAGCGGGAAACCAATTTCTTCGGCGATTTCCAGGGCTTGCTCATCAGTCGAGGCAATGCCGTTATGCGGCTGCTTCAGCCCCAGATTGTTGACCAGCTCCTGGAACCGCTCGCGGTCTTCGGCCAGATCAATGGCGTCCGGGGTGGTGCCCAGGATTGGAATGCCCTCGTCCTGCAGCGCGTTGGCCAGTTTCAGCGGGGTCTGACCGCCAAACTGTACGATGACCCCGTGCAGGGTGCCGTTTTCCTGCTCGACCCGCAGGATTTCCATCACGTGTTCAAACGTCAGCGGTTCAAAATACAGACGATCCGAGGTGTCATAGTCGGTCGACACCGTTTCGGGGTTGCAGTTGACCATGATGGTCTCATAGCCCGCGTCCGTCAGCGCGTAGCAGGCGTGACAGCAGCAGTAGTCAAACTCGATGCCCTGACCAATCCGGTTGGGACCACCACCCAGGATGACAACCTTTTTGCGATCCGAGGGCCGTGCCTCACATTCCACGTCGCCCATCATCGGGGTCTCATAGGTGGAATACATATAGGGGGTCTGGGCCTCAAATTCGGCGGCGCAGGTGTCGATGCGCTTGAACACGGCCGTCACGCCTTTGGCAATCCGTGTGTCGCGCACGGATTTTTCCGTGGCCTTGGTCAGGTTGGCCAGACGGGCATCGGTAAAGCCAAGCATCTTGAGGTGGCGCAGCGCCTTCTCATCGCTTGGCAGACCGTTGCTGCACACCTCTGCTTCGGCTTCGACGATCTCGCGGATACGATCCAGGAACCAGGGGTCAAATTTGGTGACACCGTGGATCTCATCGTTGCTGAGGCCATGACGCATCGCCTGGGCGATGGTGCGCAGCCGGTCCGGGGTCTGCTGGCTGATCGCCTTGATCACCGCGGCCTTGTCGGTGGCACTGTCGGTGGCGATGTCCCAGGTGCCGATGGTCAGACCAGGGATTTCGATCTCATCAAAGCCGGTGAGGCCCGATTCCATCGAGGCCAGCGCCTTTTGCATCGATTCGTGGATGGTGCGGCCAATCGACATGGCTTCGCCCACGGATTTCATCGCGGTGGTCAGATAGGGTTCGGAGCCGGGGAATTTCTCAAAGGCGAATTTGGGGATCTTGGTGACCACATAGTCGATCGAAGGCTCAAACGAGGCCGGTGTGACCTTGGTGATGTCGTTGTCCAGCTCGTCCAGCGTGTAGCCCACAGCCAGTTTGGCGGCAATCTTGGCAATCGGGAAGCCGGTGGCCTTGGAGGCCAGCGCCGAAGAACGCGACACCCGTGGGTTCATCTCGATGACCACCATACGGCCATCGGCGGGGTTCACCGCCCATTGCACGTTGGAGCCGCCGGTTTCGACGCCGATCTCGCGCAGCACGTTGATCGAATGGGTCCGCATGATCTGGTATTCTTTGTCCGTCAGCGTCAGCGCCGGGGCCACGGTGATCGAATCGCCGGTGTGCACGCCCATGGGGTCGATGTTTTCAATGGCGCAGACGATGATGGCGTTATCCGCCTTGTCACGGACCACCTCCATCTCAAATTCTTTCCAGCCCAGCAGACTCTCGTCGACCAGGATCTGATTGACCGGCGAGGCATCCATGCCGGTGCGGCAGAAATGTTCATAGTCTTCCCGGTTATAGGCAACACCACCGCCGGTGCCGCCCATGGTAAAGGCGGGGCGGATAATCGCGGGCAAGCCGATATCTTCGAGCGTTTCCAAAGCGATGCGCACGCCTTCATTGAGATCGGCCTTGCCGTCTTCCAGCTTTGGCGCGGTGACGATGGTGGCGCGGGGGTTTTCAATGCCCAGACGATCCATCGCATCGCGGAACAGTTTGCGATCCTCGGCCATCTCGATGGCTTCGCGGGTGGCCCCAATCATCTCGACGCCAAATTCCGCCAGCACACCCATTTCTTCCAGCGCCAGCGAGGTGTTGAGCCCCGTCTGGCCGCCCATGGTGGGCAGCAGCGCGTCGGGGCGTTCTTTTTCGATGATCTTGGCAACCACCTCGGGGGTGATTGGTTCGATATAGGTGGCATCCGCCAGACCGGGGTCGGTCATGATGGTGGCCGGGTTGGAGTTCACCAGGATAACCCGGTAGCCCTCTTCCTTGAGGGCCTTGCAGGCCTGGGCACCGGAATAGTCGAATTCGCAGGCCTGCCCAATGATGATGGGCCCCGCACCAATGATCATGATCGACTGGATGTCGGTTCTTTTTGGCATGGGAAGTGTTTCCTTCGATTAAGTGCGAGCGGCGAGGCCAAAGCAGGTTGGCAGACGTTCTGAGTTCAATGGCGAGTCGGGTCCCCCCAAGCGCCCAAATTGTCCTGCGTTATAGGGGTAGCGCAAAAAGGTGCAAGAGGGATCGGACACGCGCTTCGAATTGCCGCTTTTATTGCTTTTGTTCGCATAGCGAACGGATATATGCGGGGGCAAGAGAAATATCCAAATAATGAGAGGTGATCTGTGCAGATCCGTTTTGATCAGGGACCAGATCAGTGGAATCACCGGGGGTCGGACCGAGGGCAGCACTGGGGACCGGACCGGGGGCAGGGGATGCAGTTCTCCAATCCCCTGCGGGTGATCCGCGCTGATTCTGCGCAACAGGTCCCCGCAGCACTCGCCGCTCTGGACGCGGTGCAGCAGCAGGGGCATTGGCTGGCGGGCTATGCCACCTATGAGCTTGGATATGCGCTGGAGCCCAGTCTGGCGACGCGGATGCCCGATAATCGCTGCCTGCCGCTGCTGTGCTTTGGTGTCTATGCGCAGCCGCAAACTGTTTCGCGCGCGAAACACCCGCCGGAGGCCCCTGCGCGGGGTGGCCTGGGCGATCTGGGTGGCCTGAGCGATCTGGGTGGCCTGGGCGATCTGCGGCCGCGCTGGAGTTTTGCCGCCTACGCCAAGGCCTTTGGCACGGTGAAGGAGGCCATCGGGGCGGGGGATATCTATCAGGCCAATCTGACCTTCCCGATTGATGCAGAGATCTGGGGCAGTTCGGAAGATCTGTATGCGGCTTTGACGGCGCGCCAGCAGGTGGGCCACGGCGCCCTGGTGCTGCAGGAAGGCTTGCCGGATCTGCTGTCGCGCTCGCCTGAGCTGTTTTTTCGCACCGATGCCGAGGGCCGGATTGAGACCCGGCCAATGAAAGGCACCCAGCCGCGCAGCGCTGATCCGGTTGAGGATAACAAGGCGCGGGATTTTCTGCGTCAGGACGAAAAGAACCGCGCCGAGAATTTGATGATTGTGGATCTGTTGCGCAATGATATCTCGCGTATCGCCAAACTGGGCTCGGTCACCGTGCCAGAGCTCTTTGCGGTAGAAAGCTACGCCACGGTGCATCAGATGGTCTCGACCGTGCAGGCGCAGCTGCGCCCGGATGTGGGGCTGGGGCAGATCCTGCAGGCGCTGTTCCCCTGCGGCTCGATCACCGGTGCGCCAAAGATCCGCGCGATGGAGATCCTGTCGGAACTGGAGCCCTGGGCGCGCGATATCTATTGTGGCAGCATCGGCTGGATGGCTCCGGATGGGGCGAGCAGTTTCAACGTGGGCATTCGCACGCTGATGGTTGATGCGGGCCGCGCCAGGTTGAATGTTGGCGGCGGTGTTGTCTGGGATAGTACCGCCCAGTCGGAGTATGAGGAAGCCCTATGGAAAGCGCGTTTTGCCCAACTGACCTCCTCGCTGCCCTCAAAGACGATGCCACGTTCCGCCTGATCGAAACCTTTGGCCATTATCCTGGGCAGGGGGCAATTCGTCAAAACCTGCATCTGGCGCGTATGGCGGCCTCAGCGCAGGTGTTTTTGATTGGCTTTGACCGGCAGGCGGCCGCGCAGCGGATTGCGGCGCTGGCGGCCGGTAAAACGGCCCTGCGCTGTCGTCTGACACTGGCAATGGATGGCACCTTGGCCCTGGAGTATGCACCGATGCCGCCCAGGCCGGCGCAGTGGCGGTTTGCCATCGCCGCCGCAAACACGCTCCGGTCCGATGATGTGTTTCTGCGCCATAAAACCACTCGTCGCGCGCTATATGACCGGGTTCGGCAACAGATGCCGCGCGGGCTTGATGAGCTGGTGTTCTTGAATGAGCGCGGCGAAATATGTGAAGGCACGATAACAAATCTCTTTGTAACCCTGCGCTCAGGCAGGCGCGTGACCCCACCGCTGTCCTCGGGGCTGCTGCCTGGGGTGTTGCGTCAGCACCTGTTGGACACGGGTCAGGTTGAGGAACAGCTGGTCACCCCGCGTGATCTGCGTCAGGCTCAGGCGGTTACCTTGGGCAATTCCCTACGTGGTGAGATCCCGGCACTCTACCAGGGGTCATCAGAGCCGCTGGCCTGATCGCTCGAACAAAAGGGGGGGGGGGCTCCCGCGCGCAGGCCATGTCCGGCTGGCGCCAGACCAGGCCTGCCCTTGGGGGTGGCAGCGCGCCTGCGGCGCGCTGCGGTGGGTCTGCGATCGCGGGCGGATCTGGAAAAAACCAGACTGTAAGGCGCCAACTGCGCCGCGCCAGAGGCGCGGCGCTGGGCCCAAAGCCCGACAGCGCTGCCGCCTTGGCGGCAGGGTTTCAGGGGCTGCGGGAGCGCTACCTTGGCAGAGTGTCCCCCCTCTGTTGCCCCTCTGGGCCCTCAATAGGGGGAAAACGTCGCAGTTTGCTTGACAACAGCGGCACAACCCTGTGTATCGGCCCAGACGAATTCTGCGCCGAATTCAGCGTGCCAATGTGCATTTTCCGAATGACGGCCCGCCCCAAGACTAGACCCGCATACCGAAAGGTCACGCCATGCATGCCTATCGCAGCCATACCTGCGCCGAACTGAACAAATCCAACGTGGGCGACACCGTCCGCCTCTCCGGCTGGGTCCACCGCGTCCGCGATCATGGCGGGTTGCTGTTCATCGACCTGCGCGACCACTATGGCATCACCCAGGTGATGGCCGACCCCGACAGCCCGGTCTTTGCCGAGATCGAAAAGGTCCGCTCAGAATGGTGTATCCGCATCGACGGCAACGTGCTGGCGCGCGACGAAAGCCTGGTCAACGACAAGCTGCCCACCGGTGAGATCGAGGTCTTTATCCGCGACATCGAAGTCCTGGGCAAAGCCGAAGAGCTGCCGCTGATGGTCTTTGGCGAGCAGGAATACCCCGAGGAAACCCGTCTGCGCTATCGCTACCTCGACCTGCGCCGCGAGAAGATGCAGGCAAACATGCTGCTGCGCTCCAACATGGTGCAGTCAATCCGCAAGCGCATGTGGAACAAGGGCTTCAACGAATACCAAACCCCGATCATCACCGCCTCCTCCCCCGAAGGCGCGCGCGACTTCCTGGTGCCCTCACGTCTGCACCCGGGCAAGTTCTACGCGCTGCCGCAGGCGCCGCAGCAGTTCAAGCAGCTGATGATGGTCTCGGGCTTTGACAAATACTTCCAGATCGCGCCCTGTTTCCGCGACGAGGACCCGCGCGCCGACCGCTCGCCCACCGATTTCTACCAGCTCGACCTGGAGATGTCCTTTGTCACCCAGCAGGATGTCTTTGATACCATCCAGCCGGTGATGCAGGGCGTCTTTGAGGAGTTCGGCGGGGGTCGCAAGGTCGACACGGACTGGCCACAGATCTCTTACCGCGATGCGGCGCTTTGGTATGGCTCCGACAAGCCCGACCTGCGCAACCCGATCAAGATGCAGGTGGTCTCCGAGCACTTCCGCGGCTCCGGCTTTGCCATCTTTGCCAAACTGCTGGAACAGGACGGCACCGAAGTGCGCGCCATTCCTGCACCCACCGGCGGCAGCCGCAAGTTCTGCGACCGCATGAACGCCTTTGCACAAAAAGAAGGCCTGCCCGGCATGGGCTATATCTTCTGGCGCAAACAGTCGCCCGACAGCATTGCTCAGGAGCGCGGCATCACCGTCAAAGAGGTCAACGCCCTGGTCAAATCCGGCGAGATCACCCTGGGCAACGAAGCCGCAGGCCCCCTGGCCAAGAACATCGGCCCCGAGCGCACCGAAGCGATCCGCCAGCAGCTCGGCCTTGACGTGGGCGATGCTGCCTTCTTCCTCGGCGGCAAGCCCAAAGCCTTCGAAGGCGTTGCTGGTCGTGCCCGCAACGTGATCGGCGAAGAGCTGGGCCTCACCGACAAGGACCGTTTTGCCTTTGCCTGGGTTGTCGACTTCCCGATCTATGAGGCCGACGACGAAACCGGCAAGATCGACTTTGAGCATAACCCTTTCTCGATGCCGCAGGGCGGCATGGAGGCGCTTGAGGGCAACCCGCTTGAGGTGCTGGGCTACCAATATGACCTGGCCTGCAACGGCTACGAGCTGGTCTCGGGTGCGATCCGCAACCACCGCCCCGAAATCATGTTCAAAGCCTTTGAAATCGCCGGCTACGGCAAGGACGAGGTCGAAAAACGCTTTGGCGGCATGGTCAATGCCTTCCAATATGGTGCCCCGCCCCACGGGGGCTGCGCCGCTGGTATCGACCGTATGGTGATGCTCCTGGCGGATGAGGCCAATATTCGCGAGGTCATCATGTTCCCGATGAACCAACGCGCCGAAGACTTGATGATGTCCGCCCCCTCCGAGCCAATGTCTGACCAGCTGATGGAGCTCGGCCTGCGGCTGATCCCTCAGGACCAGTAAGCGGCAAACACCGCGGCGCAACAGCTTCCCCCCCCCCGAAAGCCCAGCTCTCGGGGGGGCTTTTCTATCGCCCCCCCCCTGTCACGCGCGGTCTTGCGGAGCGGCCCCCCCCTAGATCTAGAGCCGCCATAGCTTTCATTTGGCCCAAAATATCCCGGGGGAGCGCCCTTGGGCGCGGGGGCAGAGCCCCAGATGCCTGTTTCTGTTACCCGCCCCAGATACCCGCCCCAGATGTATGGACCAGATAATACGGCCTGACCCACCACACTGAGCTGGATCATGCGTATCGCGACAAAACGGGGTGCCAGTCTCACCGCAACAGCCTAGGGTAAGCTGAGATCCAGAGGTGATCCGGAAACGCCCCTGATCTGGCGTACTCTGCACCGCCAGAGGGAGCTCGCGGGTGAGCAGGGGAGTAAGGCGATGGTATTTGATCCGCAGTTGGCCGAAATCCGGTTTGGCAGCGGCCTGTCGCCAACACTTGCGCCCGTCACCTCGGCCGATGTGATGCTGGCCCGGCTTCAGGGGCCAGACAGGGCTGCAGATCACTTTCCTATCGCAAAAACGGATGAGATCCTGGCCTTGGTGCGTGTCTTTGCCAAACTGCGAAAACTCAACCGCAGCAAGCGCACAACGCCAGAGGCCAAACTGGCGGAAAAGGCCTTTAAACGCTTTCGCCGGGAGTATCTGCAACAGCGCGACCTGTGGTTTCGCCAGCTGTTGTTGCGGCATGTGACAACACAAGACGGCTTTCGCGAGCGGTTGACCCTGTTCTGGGCGGATCATTTTACCGCAAAGGGTAAGAACAGGGCGATGCGGCCGCTGGCCTATGGCTATGTCGAAAGCGCTATTCGGCCCAATATCACGGGCCGTTTTGAGGATCTGTTGATTGCGGCGCTCACCAATCCTTTGATGTTGCACTACCTTGATCAATTTCGCTCGCGCGGGGAAAACAGCGCCCTGTCGCGGCGGCAGGGCGGGCGCGGTGGCTTGAATGAAAATCTGGCCCGCGAGGTGCTGGAGCTGCACACCCTTGGCGTTGATGGCCCCTATGGTCAAAAGGACGTGCGGCAACTGGCCGAATTGTTCACCGGGCTCAGCTACGGGGTCGAAAAGGGCTTTGTCTTTGATCAACGGATGGCTGAACCCGGCGCAGAAACCGTTCTGGGCCGGGTCTATGGCGGGGCTGAGCCAGCACTGGCACCAGTGCTGCAGGTGCTGCGGGATCTGGCGCGCCATCCCGCGACGGCCGCGCATATCGCCCAAAAACTGGCGGTGCATTTCACCCAAGACCAGCCCGATCCGGATCTGGTTGCGGATCTGACAACGGCCTATCACGACAGCGGTGGGGATCTGCTTGAGGTCTATACGGCGCTGCTGAGCCATGCCACATCCTGGCAGCCTGAGCTGCGCAATGTGAAACCTCCCTTTGATTTTCTGGCTTCTGCCTGCCGTGGCCTGGGGGTTGCCCCGGCGCTTTTGGCAGGTTGGACACCAAAGCAGATCCGCCGCGGCTTTATCGCGCCCCTAAAGCTCATGGGGCAGGACTGGCAGTCGCCGGTGGGGCCGGATGGCTGGGCCGAGGCGGATGCGGCCTGGATCACCCCGCAGGGGCTATCGGCGCGGCTACGCTGGGCCATGGCGGCGCCGCAGCGGCTGGTGGAGCCCTTACCGGATCCACTGGGCTTTGCGCAGCAGTGCCTTGGGGCGCGGGCCAATCCAGGGGTGCAATTTGTCGCCTCGGCTGCCGAAACCCGGGGGGAAGCACTTGGGCTGGTGCTTTGCTCACCCGCCTTTCAGCGGCGATAACCGGCAATCAAAGGGATTTGACATGGCAGATTCGGCACTTTCGCGCAGAACATTCCTGACCCGCAGTGGCCTTTTGGGCTGTTCGCTTGCCGCGAGCCCGCTGATCACCCCGGTGAGCCTTGCCGCAGCACCCTGGGATCAGCGTCTGGTGGTGATCATCCTGCGCGGCGGCATGGATGGGCTGGATGCGATCCGGCCCTATGGGGATGTGAATTTTGCCGGTCTCCGCCCCGGCCTTGTGAGGCGGGCGGGGCAGCCCGGACAGGAGGCTGAGGTTGGTCTGGATCTTGACGGTTTTTTTGCGATGCACCCGGATCTGGCAGGGGTGATGCCGCTTTGGCAGCAGGGGGAGCTTGCCTTTGTGCAGGCGGTTTCAACCCCCTACCGGGACCGGCGCAGCCATTTTGATGGCCAGGACCTGCTGGAAGCGGGGACCATGGGCCTGGGGGAGCGGCGCGATGGCTGGCTCAACCGGCTTTTGCAATTGCACAGTGGGGTCGCCGCCCGCACTGCTTTTGCCATTGGTCACGGGGATCTACAGCTGTTGCACGGGGCGGCGCCGGTCTCTGACTGGTCGCCGGATGCGGATCTGGCGCTGAGCCCGCAGGCGGAACGGCTGGCCGGGGTGATGATGCAGGATGATCCGCTGTTTTCCGCCGCCCTGTCAGAGGCGCTTGCCCTGTCGCGCTTGGATGCGGAGCAGGTCACCACAGGAGCGGGCAGCGCGGCGCAGCCGCAGGGGATGCCAGGTGTGACCCCCGGCAAGGCGCATCTGAAACTGGCGGAATTTGCCGCCAAACAACTGCGTGGGGACACCCGAATTGCGTCGTTTTCATTAAATGGCTGGGATACCCATAGCCAGCAAAAGCGCGGGTTGGGGGCCGCTTTGAAGCGGCTTTCCGGCTGTATCTTGGCTTTGAAACAAGGGGTTGGACCCTTGATCTGGGATAAGACGGCGATTGTGGCAATGACCGAATTTGGGCGCACGGTGCGCGAGAATGGCACAGGCGGCACGGATCACGGCACTGGCGGGGCGATGGTTCTGGCCGGCGGTGCCATCCGGGGAGGCAGGGTCTATGGGCGCTGGCCGGGACTGGAGGAAGCCGCGCTTTATAATCGGCGCGATCTGATGCCCACCGGGGATGTCCGGGCGGTCTCGGCCTGGATCATGCGGGGGCTGACAGGCACCGGGCAAACCGATCTCGAGCAGCAGGTTTTCCCAGGTTTGCAGATGGGGCAGGATCCCGGGTTTTTACGATAGGGGCTGCCTGTTGTCGTGCGGCCCTGTGCGCGGGGATCAGCGCACACTACACTACCGCGGCAACTCGTTTGGGTCGATCTGCAAGGATCTCACGGCGTTTGGCGCATTGTCACGGTTGCGACGAATGATCCGGGCGCAATGGCGCGCCTGCAGGTACAGAACAATGGCGAGGGTCGCCAGGGCGGTCGAAAAGAATTCGAACATGATCAGATGGCAATCTTTCGTTCTAGACGCTCTTGGACCAGCCCGGCGACCACGGCGGCAACGCCGGCGACGGGGCGGCCTTCGGATCTGGCGCGGGCCAGATTTTCTGCGGCCTTGGCCAGGGGGTGGTCTCCGGCGCTGCGGGCAACCCCGCCAATGAACTGGGCCAGATAATCCAGGGATTTTTCTTCCCGTGTTTGGTTCAGCACATCTGCTGCATGGGCCATGTCATCAAGAAAGGCGATTGGATCTGGCTCCACCGTCTCGTCGGTGATCTGGCGCGGGCCGCTGGGTTGGTTGTCGTCCGGGAGGCGCGACAGAATGGCATTCTGAAAGGCCGCCAGTGAGGTGATGGGTTTGGCCAGGAAACCATCGGCACCAGCAGCAAGGCTGGCGTCTTCGACGTTTTCATCGCCCGAGATCGCCAGAATGATCCTGACCCGCGGGCGGGCAACATTCATTTCCCTGATCAGGTCAATTCCGGAGCCATCCGGCAAGCCAACATCTGTAATCACCACCGAGGGACGATAGACCTGCAGATGGCGGCGGGCAGATTTAAGGCAGTCTGCCCGTCGAATACGTGCGCCGCTGCGCAGACAGAGCAGGCGCAGGGCCTCGCAGGCATAGCGGCTGTCTTCGATGACCAAAATGGTCAGCCCCAACAAGGGGCGGCGGGTACTTGGTAGTCTTTGGGCGGCTGCAAACAGTTCCGAATCGTCCATAACTCTTACTCCTTACCGGATAGGATATGACGCTATAAATTTGAGGCTAATTCGAAGTTAACAGCGCCCCAAAGGACTGTTGGACCCGATGCAACGCTACGCGGGGAGGCTGGAGGGCGGGCGCGGCCCAGTCCCTGCGGGATCTGTGGGGGGCTGGGCGCATTGGCGCACTTGCGCCGGATTGCCGCAATTGAGCATAAGTCAGCAACACTAATCTTACCAAGGAGAAGTCACATCATGATTGGGCGCCTGAACCACGTAGCCATCGCCGTTCCCGACCTTGAGGCCGCATCGGCCCAGTACCGCAGCACGCTCGGCGCCAAGGTGGGCGCGCCGCAGGATGAGCCGGACCACGGGGTAACAGTTGTTTTTATCGAATTGCCAAATACCAAGATCGAGCTGCTCTACCCGCTGGGGGATAACTCTCCGATCAATGGCTTCCTGGAAAAGAACCCGGCCGGTGGCATTCACCATATCTGTTATGAGGTTGATGACATCCTGGCTGCGCGCGACCATCTGCAAGCCGAGGGTGCTCGGGTTCTGGGCAGTGGCGAACCAAAGATCGGGGCGCATGGCAAGCCGGTCTTGTTCCTGCATCCAAAAGACTTCAACGGTTGCCTGGTGGAACTCGAACAGGTTTGAGTCTAGGTTGCACAGGTTCTACAGGCTGTGGACCTTGTGCAGCCCGTTGCTTTTAAGGAAGAGAAATAATGGCGATTACATCCGGTTTGGTTCTGTTTGCTGTGATCTGGTTCATGACCTTTCTGGTCATCATCCCGATTCGGATCGAGACGCAGGGCGAAAAGGGCAGGGTTGAACCTGGAACCCATGCTGGCGCGCCAGAGAACCACTACCTGAAGCAAAAGGCGATGATCACCACAGGGGTCACCATCCTGTTGTGGGCCGTGATCGCGGGGATTATCCTGTCCGGCGTGATCAGCGTGAATGACTTTGACTGGTTCGACCGGTTGCCGGATCCCTCATAGATCTTGGTCTGAAACTGTTCGGTGGGCCCCGTTTCCAGATCGTCTGGGGTTAGTCTGCTGGGATCTGCCAGGTCGGATTTGCCTGGTCGGATCTGTCTGGGGTTATCACCGCGATCGCGGCTTTTGGCTGCTCGGGGGGGGCTCCCGCCCGTCGTTGGCCTTTTTGCAAAAGACCTGCCTCCCGTTGGGCCCGGCAGCGCACCTATGGTGCGCTGCCGGGCCCAAGGCCGCAAAGGGGCGGCGGTGAAGCCGAGGCACCTGCGGGCGCGGGAGAGCTTGGCGGGGCTGATTTGTGCCGTTGCCGCAATTTGACAGAGGGCGTGCAAGCAAAAGACTGCGGCGCCGGGGTTAGCCATGACGCCAGAGCGCATGAAACAGATGCGTGTAGGTGGCAGCCCCAAGGATTGGGATCACCAGGTTCAGCAGCGGGATAGACAGCGGCATCGCCATCAAAATACCGGCCATCCAGATCGTCCCGGTGTGTTTGCGGCAGAGTTTTCTGGCTTCAACCGGCCCGACACGGCGGCTGGCGGCGAGGGTGAAATACTCGCGCCCCAAGAGATAGCCATTCAGCGCCCAAAAGATAAAGGGCGCAGCAGGGGTAAAGATCACATACAGGATCAGCGCCAGAGTATTGGCGCCGATCAAGACGCCCAGAAAATTCACCGTGTCCTTTATCGCTGACCACAGGGGCACGGGCGCGACCTGTGGCAGATGGGGGAAATGTTTGTCCTCAACCGCCTGTGCCACCTCGTCCAGAAACATCGAGGTGATGGCCGAGGCCACAGGCACCATCAGGAAGATCGACAGGACCATCATCAACAGAACCGACCCGGCAGAGAACAGATCATCAAGCCAGGTGACCTCGCCAATCAGCGGCAGGTCTACCGTGGCCGAGGTCAGCCATTGAACCAGCAGCAGAAAGCCAACGGTGGCCCCGATCAAAAGCGCCAGGGTCAAGCCGATGCCAAGAAAGAACACCCGTAGAAAGCGCGGATCTGTGATCTGATTCAGGGTTTTGAAAAAGGCGTCAAAAATCATTTCTGCATCCAAGTGGTCAGATCTGAAAGCTCCGGGCGCGGGCGCTCGGGGGGCGTGGTGCTTTGGGTGGCGATATGTACGATCCCGGCCACGCGCTCATTCTCTTGCAGGGCAAAACCCTGTTGGCAGAACACAGGATCATGGCTGGCCCAGCCCGACAGCCAATTGGCCCCCCAGCCCGAGGCAAGGGCCGCATTGAGCAGCGCAAGGCAGACCGCCCCGGCGCTGTAGCTCTGCTCGATGGCGGGAATTTTTGCGCTTTCTTTTTGCACCTCGACAACCACCACGGCCAACTGGCCGAGATCAAACTGGCTACGGGCCTTGACGATGTCTGCCTCTGATTTGCCCAACCGGGCGCCGGCCTGCTCGGTCAGCGCTGCCAATCGGGGCATGGCTGCCTTCTCGATGACCACAAACCTCCAGGGTGTCAGCATGCCATGGTCCGGCGTCCGCGCCGCCGCAGTGAGGAGCGGCATGAGCTCTGCGCGGGTGGGGGCCGGGGCAATCAGCGTTTTGGCGGGGCGAGAGCGGCGCGACAAGAGAAAGTCCAGAGCTGCGTCATTGGCCTGGGTCTGGGAGTCTGTGGTCATATGTAAAGCCTTTTTACATCAATGGGGCCAATCTCAACACCCGGCGGTGATAATTCAAGGGGCAGAGGGGCGCTGTAGCTCAGTTTTTGCCAACTCTCGTCCTTTGGTCCCGATTTTTGATGCCGCGCGGGGCGGCGGGGCGGCCTTGGGCCGGGGGTGGAGCCTGGGTTTCACGCGCTGCCGGGGAATTTTCCTGTGGCCAATCGGACGATCAACAGGCAACAGTGACAACATGGGCAAGCCAAAGAGAAAAAACCTGCCAGACCTTTCCGATCTGGCCGTCACCGGTGCGAAGATCGCGGTCAAAGTGACGCCGAAGGCGGCAGCCAATGCTATTTTGCAGTCTGAGACCGGGTTGAAGGTGACCGTTACCTGCGTTCCCGAAAATGGCAAGGCCACCGAAGCTGTGCGCAGCCTTCTGGCCAAGGCCATGGGGGTGGCAGCCTCAAAGCTGGAGCTGCACCAAGGGGCAACATCGCGCAACAAGGTCTTTGTTTACACGGGGAGCGGCTGACCCCTGTCTGGCCAGAACTGACACCAGTCAGGACTGACACCAGTCCGGACTGGAGTCAGACGGGGTTGCCTGCCGCATGATTGGGGCAGGCACTTTGGTCGCACTGCTTTAGGTTTGGTCTTTTGCCTCGTCCGGCACCAGCCGATAGACGCCTTCTGGCAGATCCAGGGCCGCAGCCAGATCGCGGACCTGGGTATAGGAAAGGGTGATTTTCTGTACCTGATCGGTGCGTGTATCCAATTGTTCGATGGTCACGCATTCTGCAAAGGCATGCAGCGTCAGATCTTCCAACAGCGGGTGTTCCCCTTCGTCGACAAGGGTAACAATGGTGCAATCAAAATCATGTTCGATGCTAAACATAAGCATCAGACTGCCCCCATCCGTGGAGCTTTGCAAGCGCTGCAGTGACAAAGCAGCCCTCTTTCAACAGAGTAGCGCCTTGACGGCCTTGGCCCATATTTGCCTGTAACGCCCGGACGAGGAGGGCAGATCAAGAGCGCGCCATCTGGTGCTGGACCTTCGCTCTGCTGCCGCTGGTGCAGATCTGAATTGACCGATATGAAGAGGGCGGAGCCATAGACTTTGACAAACGGACCCCCACCACGATGACCTCATCCGATATCCCTGCCATTCCCGCGCCCCAGTCTGCGCCCCAGTCTGCACCCCAGTCTGCACCCCAGTCTGCTCCCCTGGCCCCGACAGTGACCCAGCTTGGCGTCGTGTTGACGGACCGGGGCTCGCGCTATGCGGTGAGTGGTGCCAGGGTCACCTCGCGGGCAGAGGTCGATCAGGTGCTGGCAAGTCTGAAACGGGATCGCAGCTATGCCAAGGCCACCCATAACACCTGGGCGGCGCTGCTGCCGACCGGGGGGCTGAAGGCGGATGATGGCGAAAGCGGTGCCGGTATGGTCATTTTGCGGATGTTGGAACGCGAAGGTTTGCGAGACCATGTAATTGTCGTAACGCGCTGGTATGGCGGTAAAAAGCTGGGGGGCGACCGGTTTCGCCGGGTCCAGGATGCGGTGCGGGCTTATCTGGATCAACACTCTGGCTGAACAGGCGTTGATTTGCATCAAAGCAGGCGGGGGCGTGCTCTCATAGTTTTTGCCCATCATCATTGGCAGGAGTCTCTCTGTGCGCGCGCAATCCACCCTCAAGACACATGCAGCCCTGTTTGACCACATGAGCCAGGCCCTGGGGCTGGATCTGCAGGAAGAGGCCATCGCGGGGCGTTTGGCGTTTGACGAAATTTCAGAAGCGGTGCTGCGCTGTCGCCGATGTGCCCATCCGGTGCGGTGCTCGGCGCGGCTGGCCCTGTTGCGGGGCCGTCCAAAGAGCAACGGTCTGGCGGGCGACGTGCTGGCGGCGGCTGATCTGGCCACCGCACCGGATTATTGCCGCAACCGGGATCTGCTGGGGTATCTGAAAGAAGCTGTCGTCTAGGTCTGCGCCAGCGCGCCAAACCGTCGCAAACAAAGGAGCTTTCTCATGCACCCTCTTGGGGACGCGATGCAGCATCTGCAGCTTATGGCCCGCATGGGCAAACATCTTGGCACGGATCTGGCCGAGGCTTTTGAAGCAGGCAAAATCAGCGCAGAGGACTGGGCGGAGATGATCACCTCCTGTCGCGGCTGCGATGCGCCGGAAAGCTGCAAACGCTGGCTCGAAACGCAGGACGGGGCAGCGGGCGCCGGTGGATCGGTTGAGCCCCCGGACTATTGCTGCAACGCCGCGCGTCTGCTGCGCCTGCGGGCAGGCTCCAACTAATAACGCGAGCAGGCTAACACGAACAGGACAGGCTGAGGCGTGGCGCATCACGCCTATGGAGAGCGCAAGCCGCAGGTGAAGCAACTGCCCGCGCGGCGCTCAACACGCCGTGCGGGGCCTGACCCTATAGTCCGGAGTGGCTGCCATCACAGAGCGGCTGTTTGGCTGAGTGTTTGCAGCCGCAAAAGAACAGCTTACCTGTCTTTTGCGCAGTGTATTTTACTGGCGCAAAGGCGCTGCCCTTATGGCTGCCATCGCAAAAGGGCTGTTTTTGCGATTTTCCGCAGGAGCACCAGAAATAGCTTTTCCCTTCGGTGACTTCGACGGCAAAAGGACTCTTCTGGGCGATTACGGGAATTTCATCTGACATGGCTTGGGTCTTTCTCCCTGGCGGGTGATTATACTGGCTGAAGGTACGGCATGGTTGGTCTGCGCAGAGCGTAGCAGGAAACTGGAAGAAAAGCCCAGACAAGGCATGGATCAGGAGCTGAGGCTGCCGCCAAAACGCACCTGAGCGCCCGCCCCCCCCAGGGTCACACACTCAGGGTCATACACCCAGGGTCACGGCGCAGAGGTCAGAGACTAAGGTGTCTGTGCAGGCGCGCTACTGTATTTGTCCCCACAGGTCGTAGTCTCCGGCCTCGTCCACCTCGACAGTGACCAGATCCCCGACGGATAGCGCTTCGGTGCCCTCGTCGATGAACAGGTTGCCGTCGATCTCTGGCGCGTCGGCCTTGGTGCGGCAGGTGGCGATGCCCTCTGCGTCGATGTCATCCACGATGACCTGCATGGTCTGACCGACCTTGGCCTGCAGCTTGGCCTCGGAAATGGCCTGTGCCTTCTCCATGAAGCGCTCCCAGCGCGCTTGCTTGACGTCTTCGCCCACATGATCGGGCAGCGCGTTGGAGCGCGCGCCATCGACGTTTTCGTACTTAAAGCAGCCCACCCGATCCAGCTGGGCCTCCTCCATCCAGTCCAGAAGGTGCTGGAACTCAGCCTCGGTTTCACCGGGGTAGCCAACGATAAAGGTCGAGCGCAGGGTGATATCGGGGCAGATCGCGCGCCAGGCGGCGATCTCGGTCAGGGTTTTGGCGGTATGGGCGGGGCGCGCCATCCGTTTCAGCACATCCGGGTGGGAGTGCTGGAAGGGGATATCCAAATAGGGCAGCAGCGCATTCTCCGGGTCCGCCATCAGCGGGATCAGATCACGCACATGCGGATAGGGATAGACATAGTGCAGCCGGATCCACAGCTCATCCGCCGGGGCCAGCTTGCCCAGCTCGCGCGACAGATCCAGGATATGGCTGCGGACCTCTTCGCCGTTCCACGGGTTCACGTCGTATTTGCGGTCCAGCCCATAGGCCGAGGTATCCTGGCTGATCACCAAAAGCTCGCGTACGCCTGCCTTGACCAGCTTGTCGGCCTCGCGCAGCACCGCATGGGCGGGCCTTGAGGCCAGGCGCCCACGCATATCGGGGATGATGCAGAATTTGCACTTGTGATTGCAGCCTTCCGAGATCTTCAGATAGCTGAAATGGCGCGGGGTCAGCTGCACGCCGGTGGCAGGCAGCAGATCAATAAAGGGGTGGGGATCAGCCGGCACGGCGGCATGGACGGCGTCCAGCACCTGCTCATACTGATGCGGGCCGGTGACGGCCAGAATGCGCGGGTGATGTTCGCGAATGTAGTCGGGCTCGGCCCCCAGACAGCCGGTGACAATGACCTTGCCGTTTTCCTTCAGGGCTTCGCCGATGGCCTCCAGGCTTTCGGCCTTGGCGCTATCCAGAAAGCCGCAGGTGTTGACGATCACCGCATCGGCGCCGGCGTAATCGGGCGAGATGCCATAGCCCTCGGCCCGCAGCCGGGTGAGGATGCGCTCACTGTCCACCAGCGCCTTGGGGCAGCCAAGCGAGACCATGCCAAGCGTTGGCTGGCCGGCACGGGGGCTATCGCCCATCAGGGCTTTGGGGGCGAGGTCGGGGCGCAGGTCTGGCGGATTGCTGGTCATGATCGCGCATATAACAGGAATGCGGCGCGAGGCAAGAAAAACGGAGGTTCGTGGCGTCCCTCCCTTGTGCATTTTTGTGCATCGCATGTGCATTGGTCAGTTCGCGAGGACCCACCGCCCGGCCGACAGGCCGGGCAGCGCCTGACCTTCCCCCTGGGAAGGCGCTACGCGCCTCCCCAAGGTCAAGCGCGGCCCTCACTTGCAAGGTGTACCGCAGCAGCGGAACCTCTTTGCCGCAGTCAAGCATTGCGCCCAAGGGTGGAGCGGCTAAGCTGGTGGTAAGCCCCTAAGGCCAGGGGAAAAGACAGGAGGAGTGGGCAGATGAAGCTGATTATGCGGATCTTGAGCGCGGTGGTCGCGACGCTGGTGGTTTTGGTTGTGGTGCTGTTCATGCTCCCCGGCGAGAAGGTTGCAGGGCTGGCCGCCGACCAGATTGAGGCACAGACCGGCCGCAAGCTGACGTTTCAGGGTAAGGTGCGCTTTACGCTTTGGCCGGTGCTGGGGGTGAAATCCGATGGGGTGGCGCTGTCCAATGCCGATTGGGCCGGGCCAGAGCCGATGTTGACCGCCGAGCGCCTGTCGATTGGCATCTCTGCCGGGGATCTGCTGCGGGGCAAGGTGCGGGTGACCGAGGTCTCGGCGGTGCTGCCGCATCTGAACCTGTCGGAACGCGCGGATGGCCGGGGCAACTGGGTGCTGGGTGGTGAGGGCGAAGGGGCGAGCCCTGCGGCGGGGGCTGGGGAAACCCAGGCGGCTGCTTTGCCGATCAGTATCGAAAAGCTGACCCTGACCGGGGCCTCGCTGCGCTATCAGCCACGTCAGGGCGCGCCGCTGGAGATGTCTAAGGTTGACATGGTGCTGCGCTGGCCGGATCCCAGTGGCACGGTGAATGTTGATCTGACCCTCAGACCGGCGGGGGCAGCTTTGCAGGTGCAGGCCGAGGTGGGCACCTTTGCGGACTTCCTGAACGGCGCGGTCTCTTCGGTGGGGGCTTCGGTCGCGGCTGACGGCGGCAGCCTGCGCTTTGACGGGCGCGCGGATCTCACCGGGGCTGCAACGGGGCGGATCACCGCAAAGACCACGGATACGGAAGCCTTTCTGGCGGCCTTTGGCCAGAGCGGCATTGCGCTGCCGCAGGGGCTGGGGCAAGCGATGGTGATCGGTGCTGATGCCACCTATACCACCGATGGACGCCTGGCCCTGCGCGATATGGCGCTGGATCTGGACGGCAACAAGCTGGAAGGGGCCCTGGATATTGCGTTCTCGGATGTGCCGCAGTTTACGGCGCAGCTGAATGGGGGAAATCTGACGGTGCCTGGTCTGACCTCTGCCGCAACGGCTGCGGCGGCGGGTGACGGCAGCGAGGCGGCTGCCTCGGGCTGGTCAAAGGCGCCAATTGACGCCTCGGCCTTGGCCCTGGCCAATGGCACTGCAGTGATGAGTTTTGACAGCCTGTCGGCGGCTGGGTTGGAGTTTGGCGCCAGCAAGCTGTCGCTGTCTTTGGATCGGTCCCGCGGGGTGCTGAAACTGCAGCCTGCGGCGCTGTTTGGTGGTCAGGTGCTGGGGCAGGTGGTGGCCAATAACCGCAACGGGTTTTCTGCGGGTGGCAAGCTCAGTTTTAGTCGCATCCGGTTGGAGAAGGGTCTGGGGCAGCTGGCCGGATATGACCGGTTGAATGGCGAGGCGCTGGGCGAGCTGGAGTATCTGGCCTCTGGCGGCAGTCTGGATGCGCTGATGCGCTCGCTGTCGGGCAAGGGCTGGCTGGAGGTCAGCAAGGGGTTCTTTACCGGCTTTGACCTTGAAAAGCTGATGCGCTCGGGGCAGGGCAATGGCGGCAGTACCGTGTTTGACCAGCTGTCGGGCAGCTATACCATTGAAAAGGGTAATCTGGTGAACCAGGACCTTCTTATGACGCTGAAAGGGATCCGTGCGGAAGGGACTGGGCGGATTGGGCTAGGGGCGCAGGATCTGGACTACCGGTTTACGCCGACGATTTCGGGGATCAATGGGGCGGCGGGGCTGACCATTCCGGTGCTGATCACCGGCCCCTGGGCGGATCCCAAAATTCGCCCCGATTTGAAAAACGCCCTGCAGCCAGAGATTGATGCGGTGGAGCAGGAAGCCAAGGACCGGGTGATTGAAAAGCTCAGCGAGGAGCTGGATATGGAGGTTACCCCGGAACAGGATCTCAACCAGGTGATCCGCGATCGTATCGAGCAAGAGGCCAAGGATCAGTTGCTGCGATTGCTGCGGAGGGATTGAGGACTGCCTGGCTGTGGCCGGATTTTACACCGCCTGTCTGGGGGTATCCTTGCCATATAGGCTCGCCCCGGGGGGCGAGACAGGTCCGCGGGGGAAGGGGCGCCCGCCTGTTGGTATGGTGGTTCCCGTCTCTCGCCATTTTTATCTCTTTGTGGTTTCCGTATCTCAATGGGCTCGCCTCACGGCGAGACAGGTTTGAAAGGGAAAAGGGCCCGCCGTTAGGCGGGCCCGGGTCGCCTGCCGCAAGGCAGGGGAAACCATTTGGCTTCGTTGAGAAGAGGCCCAGCCTTAGATGGTCTGGTCGTAGTCGCCCACCAGGGGTTCGGTGCGGATGACAGCATCAATATCGGCAAAGATGGCGCGCATTTCGTCTTCGCTGTCAGAGCTTTCACAGACCACAACCAGGTTGGGCGTATTGGAAGAGGCGCGCACCAGCCCCCAGGAGCCGTTGTCCAGGATTACCCGGGCGCCATTCACCGTCACCACCTCTTTGATGCGGTGGCCTGCCAGCAGCTCTCCGGCCTCGTGTTTGGCTACCAGCTTGGCCACCAGCCGGTCCAGCACTGCGTATTTTTCGGTGTCCGCACAATAGGGGGACATGGTGGGCGTCGACCAGGTCTTGGGCAGTGCCTTGCGCAGGTCCGACATCGACATTTCCGGGTTGCGGTCCATCAGTTTGCAGATTTCAACGGCGACGCGCATGCCACAGTCGTAACCGCGGCCTATGGGCTCGGCCAGGAAATAGTGGCCGGATTTCTCAAAGCCAGCCAGGGCACCAATTTCCTTGACCCGGCGTTTCATATGGCTATGGCCGGTTTTCCAGTAGTCTGCCGTTGCGCCGTTTTTGATCAGTTCCGGATCTGAGGCAAAGAGCCCGGTGGATTTGACATCGGCCACAAAGATCGCGTTGGGGTAAATCTTGCTGAGATCCCGCGCCATGATGACGCCAACCTTATCGGCAAAAATCTCTTCGCCCTCGTCATCCACCACGCCACAGCGATCACCGTCGCCATCAAACCCCAGCGCCATATCAGCGCCGGAGGCTTTGACGCTGGCAGACATGTCGTGCAGCATCTCCATGGCTTCGGGGTTGGGGTTGTAGTGGGGGAAGGTGTAGTCCAGCCTGTTGTGGCTGGGCACCACTTCGACGCCGATGCGTTCAAACAGCTCTGGCGCAAAGGCCGAGGCGGTGCCATTGCCGGTGGCGCAGACAACCTTGAGCTTGCGGGTCATTTTGAAGTCGCCCACCAGATCGTCAAGATAGGCCTCTTTGACACCATCGACAAATTCGTAAGAGCCACCGGGGCGGGCCGCGCCGTCGCCGTTCAGCACGATGTCGCGCAATTCGCTCATCTCGTCGGGGCCGTGGGTGAGGGGGCGTTCAAAGCCCATTTTAACGCCGGTCCAGCCATTGGGATTGTGGCTGGCGGTGACCATGGCGACCGCAGGCACGTCCAGGTGAAACTGGGCGAAATAGGCCATGGGCGACACCGCCGGGCCGATGTCCTTGACCTGAATACCCGCCTGCATCAGCCCCAAAATAAGCGCCTGTTTGATGGCCAGGGAATAATCGCGGTAATCATTGGCAACGGCAATGACCGGGGGAATGCCCCGGCGATACATCTGCGTTCCCAGGCCCAGACCCAGAGCGGTCATGCCGGGCAGGTTGATCTCTTCGGGGTATTTCCAGCGGGCGTCATATTCGCGAAACCCCGTTGGAGCGATCATTGGGTCGCGCAGAAAATTCCAGGTGTTTGGCTGCACCGGGGAGCTTGGCTTTTTCATCGGTAAATAGTCCCTTGAGGGGTCAGATCGAAATAGGGTTGGCTTTGGCGAGGGCGTCAAATGCCATCAATGTCTCAATAAGCTTTGGCATCTGATCCAGGTAAATCATATTGGGGCCGTCACAGGGGGCGTTGTCCGGATCCTGATGGGTTTCCATAAAGACGGAGGCAATGCCGGTTGCGACTGCTGCGCGCGCCAGGACCGGCGCAAATTCGCGCTGCCCCCCCGAGGCGCCGCCCAATCCGCCGGGCTGGGCCACGGCATGGGTGGCATCCATCACCACCGGATAGCCGGTGCGGGCCATTTCCGGCAGGCTTTGCATGTCGACCACAAGGCGATTGTAGCCAAAAGAAACGCCGCGCTCGGTCAGCATGATGCGTGTGTTGCCGGTGCTTTCGATCTTGGCCACCACATTGGGCATGTCCCAGGGCGCCAGAAACTGGCCCTTCTTGACATTGATCACCGCGCCGGTGCGCCCGGCCGCGAGCAAAAGCGAGGTCTGGCGGCACAAAAAGGCCGGGATCTGCAGGATGTCAACCACCTGGGCAACCGGGTCACAATGGTCTGCCTCGTGAATGTCGGTCAGCACCGGCACGCCAATTGTATCCTTGACCGATTGCAGCACCTGCAGACCTTTTTCCATCCCCAGGGCGGGTTTGGCGTTGATCGAGGTACGGTTGGCCTTGTCGTACGAACCCTTGAAGACATATTGCGCACCAACCTTGTCGCAGGCCTCTTTCAGGGTGCCGGCGATCATCTGGGCGTGATCTGCGCTCTCCAGCTGGCAGGGGCCGGCAAGAATGGTCAGGGGGCGATCATTGCCAATGGTGAGGTTGGCGACTTGGATGTTTTTCATGACTTACGACGAAACCTGTTCCCGGAGAATGGATGCTGTGAGTGAACACAACAGGTAGATACCGGAAAAAATCAGGAATGCCAAAATCGTATTTTCGAACTTGCGCGGATAACTGGCTTCTTCGCTGGCAACGGGGGCAACGGCGGTGGTCAGATACCGGACCTGGCGGTTGGCCTCCATGCGGGTGGATTCCACTTGCTGCAAGGCGGATTGCAGCATCAGATCACGGGTGGCGAGATCGGCCTGGGCCATCTGGATCTGGACCCGGTGATTGGCAAGCGAGTTTTCGCCTTCCGAGGCATCGGTCATCCGGTCATTCAGCCGTTTGATCACTTCGCTCAGACGATTGATGTCGGCCTCGACGCCTGCAACCTTGGCGCGGTTGGGGCGGGTGTTGTCCAACAGGGCTGCCAGTTCCAGCTCCTTTTGCTGCACCTGCATTTCAAAGGTGTTGATCTGCGACCGCAGCGACAGGATGACGCCTTCCGGGTCCAGCACCATGCCGTCCTGTTGCAGCTCTACCAGATGCCGCTGCGCCTCACGGCGTTTGTTTTCCGCCAGTTCCAAAGCCGCCTCAGCTTCGCTGACCTGATCAGAGCGCTTTTGTTCGGACAGGTGATTCACCTCGTCCTGGGCATAGCTGATGAGACGGCGGGAAAACTCGGCAGAAATCTCGGGATCTGCGGCAGAGACTTCCATGCGTACCACACCTTCGGTGGGGTCATAGCCGATTTTGACGTTGCGCTTGTAGATCTTGTAGGCCTGTTCATTGGTCGCATTGGGGTCGAGCCGCTGAATGGGGTCGATCCAATCCTGGCTGAAGTGGGTCTTGAACCCCATTTCGCTTTCCAGCCGCAGCATGGCCCCCTTGGATTGGAGATAGCCCTGTACGGCGATGGAGTCCTGGCTGGTGGCAAACTGGGTGCCGCTCAGCAAGCTGCTGACCGCGCCGGCGCCATCGGCCTTGAGCACCAGGAATTCGGATTTGGTCGCATACATCGGGGTGGCAACCGCATAAAAGAAATAGCCGGTGATGAGGGTCGGCAGCAGGACAAAAAAGGCCAGGCGGGCCATGAGCAGAACCAGCTTGCGCCGACGCCGTCCAGCGATCGCGCGCTGCATTTCCGAAATCTCGTGCTGGCGTCGCTCGGCGGGGCTGAGTTCGGTCGAGGGCAAGTTGATTTTTGCCGCAGGCACAGTCTGGGGCAGTTGCACGTTCTGGCCCACTGCCGGGGTGTTGTCGGGCTGTGCCTTGTTCTGAGGCACCACCAGTTCCAGCATATTGGCGCGCTTGAAGGGATCTATGCCCTTTTCACGCAGCAGGCGAACCGCATCAAAATCCGAGGTTGCAGGCAGATCATGTTTTTGCGCCACGCGCCGCGCCATGCGCAGCTGGCGCCCGGTGAGCCCCTCTTGGCGGATGGCGTCGATATCTGTTTCCAGACGGGTTTCGCGCGCCGAGCTCACCTGCCCGGACAGGGCGCCGGACGGGTCACCTGTCTGGCTGCCGAACTGTGGCGACTTGTCGGCCGCTGGCGCTGCCTGCGCAGCGGCGTTTGAGTGCTGTGGCTGTGGCTGAGCCGAGGCACTGGCCGCGCTTGCACTGCTGTGCATATCGGGTGCTGGTACAGGGCGTGCAGCTGCAGCCTCGCCTCCGGGTCCGGCATCAGGAGCGGCCGGGCTGCGGCGAATTCTGAACTTCTTAGCCTTGGGTTTGATAGTCATAGAGCTGCTTCGCTTCTTCCAAGGTTTCAAACATATTGAGTTGCCCATCCAGCAGAACTGCGGCGGAGCGGGCGAATTTTTCCAGGGTCTTGGCCTGGTGCGAGACGATGATGATGGTTGTGGTCTGCAGGCGTTCCTGCAGGATCGCCCCGGCTTTTTTGTTGAACTCCACATCCGTGGTGCTCGGCATGCCTTCATCAATCAGGTAGACATCAAAATCCAAGGCCAGCATCAGCGAAAAGCTGAACCGGGCCCGCATCCCAGAGGAATAGGTGCCCAGCGGCTGGTCAAAATATTCACCTAAGCCACAGAGCCAACGGCAATAGGCCTCAACATAGTCGGGATCCAGCCCATAGAGATTGGCAATGTAGCGGGCATTGGCCAGTGCCGAAAGCCGATTGACCACGCCGCCCATAAAACCCAGCGGAAAGGAGATTTTACAGCCGCGACGGATTTCACCTTCGTCGGGTTTTTCCAGACCAGCCATCATATTGATGAGCGTTGTCTTGCCAGTGCCGTTTGGAGCCAGGATGCCAAGCGATTTGCCCAGCTCAACCCGAAAGGACACCCGGTCAAGAATGACCTTGCGCTGACTTCCAGTCCAGAAGGACTTGCTGACATTTTCAAACTCAAGCATTGCTTGTTCCGGTTTTTCATCTGTTGCCCAGAAGGGTGGTATTCGGCGGAGTGTCTGGCAGCCATGGGGACGGCCGGATCCTCTGCGTTTCTGGAATATCCTAAGATTGTTAAGGGTATGGGGTCCTATTTTGGCTTTATTATGTCGAATTGTGGCATAAATCTTCAAGGATTGATTAACCATTCTGGTGAAAACCGATGCCCATATGTCCGGAAACGATCTCAGCGCCTGCTTTCTAACTGTTTTTGTTTTGGAAACAATGGCTGCAATGGCGGGGGTGAGGTTTCGACTTGATGCAACAGGGCTGGCCAGGGGTGGACAGGGCCGGGGCCAGGCCTGGACATGTCTGGGCAGGACACGACCAGAGGGATCAGGGGAGCAAAAATGTGCAGGTAGAAAAACTATGTGAAGAGATCCGCGCTTGCAGGATCTGTGCGGACCGGTTTGCCGCGACGCATACCCAGCATCAGCCGCGCCCCATCGCCTGGTTTGCCTCTTCGGCGCGAATCCTGATCGCCGGTCAGGCGCCTGGGTTGCGGGTCCACAATAGCGGCAGGCCTTTTACCGACCCTTCCGGGGACCGGCTGCGGCACTGGCTGGGGCTTGGGGAGGCGGAGTTTTATGACCGGGACCGGGTGGCGATTGTACCCATGGGGTTTTGCTTTCCCGGCTATACCGCCCAGAAAGCCGACCTGCCGCCACCGCCCATCTGTGCCAGAACCTGGCGTGAGCGGGTGATGCAGAGCCTGCCACATGTGGCGCTGACCCTGGCAATTGGCGGCCCTGCCCAGGCCTTCCATCTGGGCGGCAAAATGCCGGTTGGCCACCGGGTGGCGGCCTGGCGGGACCATGCGCCGCGCGTCTTTCCCTTGCCTCATCCCTCTTGGCGCAATACCGGGTGGCTGAAACGAAACCCCTGGTTCGAAGCCGAGCTGTTGCCAGTGCTTCGTGGGCGGGTAAAGGAGCTGATGAAATGAGTGCGACACCCCCTGAGGAAATCACCCCGCTGGACCGGGCCCATGCGCAGATGCAGGAGGCTCCGGAGGATGGTGCGGCGCGGCTGCGGTTTTATGAACGCCTGGCCGATAGCGAGCTGTTCATGATGCTGAGCAAAGAGCCGGAAGGCGACAGGATCTCACCAGAGCTGTTTGAAACCCCCGATGGGTGTTTTGCTCTGGTGTTCGACCGCGAAGAGCGGCTGGCGCAATTTGCCGGGGGCGCGGTGCCCTATGCCGGGCTTGCCGGGCGCGGCGTGGTTGAAATGCTGGCCGGGCAGGGCATTGGTCTGGGCGTGAACCTGGAGGTGGCGCCCTCGTCGACGCTGCTGGCTTCGGAGGCGGTGGGGTGGCTGCAGGAGACCCTGCAGAATGCACCTGATCAGGTGGAAGCCGCGATCAAAGAGCTACTGCCGCCGGCCGGGCTGCCAGAAGTGTTGCTGACGGCTCTGGATGCCAAACTGGCAACAGCTGCCGGACTGGCTGCGGCGGCCTATCTGGTGTCGCTGCGCTACACGGGGGGCGGGCAAGGGCATTTGCTGGGTTTTGTTGCGGCACAGCCAGAGGCCGAGGCGGCGCTGGCGCAGGCGGTGAGCGAAGCCTTGACCTTTTCCGGGATCGAGGCCGGCGCGCTGGATGTTGGATTTTTTGCAGCCTCAGACCCGATGGCCGCAAGCCTGGCACGTGTCGGATTGCGATTTGATCTGCCCAAGCTGGAAGAGCCAAAGATCTATCAGCCGGTCATTCCTGGCAGCGACCCAGAGAAGCCTCCGATCCTGAAATAATCCCGTCTCAGAAGAAAAAGACAAAAAAAGGGGGGGGGCTCCCGCCCGTCATCGCCCCTTGCAGGGCTCTTCCCGTTGGGCCCAGCGCCGCGCAAGGCGCGGCGCGCGCGTGGGGATGGCGCGTTGATCTCTTCAACAAAAGCGCCAGCGCGCAATGCTTTGCCGGATTTCGCTACAGCACTGCGCGCTTGCGCGCAGTGCCGGGCCCAACGCCAGCTGCCCCTATTGGCATTGGCCAATAGGGGCCTGGGGGCGGGAGCGCTCCCTTGCCTTGATCAGCTGTCGCTTTCGGCAGGTTCCAGCTTGTCCTGGGTCCGGCTGTCAAAATCACCTGCGTCGTGGCGCTCGCGCAGTTGGGTATGCAACGCGCCAAAGGACCGGTTCACCATGCGGCCACGACTGACCGCGGGGCGGGCGTCGATCTCTTTGGCCCAACGCATCACATGGGTATAGCTTTCCACATCCAGGAACTCAGCCGCCTCATAAAGCCGCCCCAGCACCAGCTGGCCGTACCAAGGCCAGATGGCAATATCGGCGATACTGTAGTCGTCGCCTGCGATAAACCTGTTCTCGGCCAGCTGCCGGTCCAGAACGTCAAGCTGGCGTTTGACCTCCATGGAGAAGCGGTCGATGGGATATTGCCACTTTTCCGGCGCATAGGCGTAGAAATGGCCAAAGCCACCGCCCAGATAAGGCGCGCTGCCCATCTGCCAGAACAGCCAGTTCATCACCTCGGTGCGTGCCGCGCCTTCCTTGGGCAGGAACTCGCCAAATTTCTCGGCCAGATGCACCAGCATGGAGCCGGATTCAAACACCCTGAGCGGCGCCGCGCCGCTCAGGTCATGCAGGGCGGGGATCTTGGAGTTTGGGTTGACCGCCACAAAGCCAGAGCCAAACTGGTCGCCTTCGCCGATATTGATCAACCAGGCATCATATTCGGCGCCCGAATGGCCCTTTGCCAGAAGTTCTTCCAGCATTACCGTGACCTTGACCCCATTGGGCGTGGCCAGGGAATAGAGCTGGAACGGATGCTTGCCCACAGGCAGCTCCTTGTCATGGGTTGCCCCGGCAATTGGACGGTTGATCGAGGCAAACCGCCCACCGTTGTCCTTTTCCCAAGTCCAAACCTGCGGTGGGGTGTAGGTTGTATCACTCATCTGGAGGAGCCCTGTCTTTTCTAGTGGTGTCAAGAGGCGCGCGACGCCCAGCGCCCATGCGCGATGTCTACTGAGAATAGGGGCTTTGTTCAAAATTCCAATGACTGGAAGGTCTGAACCCATCAACTTTTTGCGCGTTCACGCAATTGCGCTGTTCAAACACAGTCACGTGAGCCCCGTTTCGCGGCTGTGCACAACGGGCTAGTTTGGTTTTCAACGGGGCTGTGGGTCAGAGCCAGCCCGATGATCCAGCCGCCTGAGACCAGGCGGCGATTTAACTCAGGAGAATGATACAGATGAAGCGATTTGCATTTGCCGCCCTTGCGGCCATCAGTTTTGGTCTGCCAGTCTTTGCCGGGCCACAGTTTGTCGACCAGACGGGCTATGCGGTGTCTGGCTATGATGTGGTTGCCTATCGCAGCCTGGATCAGAGTGCCGTTGGGCAGCCACAGGCGGCGGCAGTGCCGGGGCGGGCGGATACCACAGCGGAATACAATGGGGCCAAGTTTGCCTTTGCCAGCGCAGAAAACCGGGCAAAATTTCTTGAGAACCCTGCGTATTTTGTGCCGCAATACGATGGTCACTGCGCCTATGGTGTCTCCAAGGGGGGCAAGGTGCCCGGCAACCCCAACCTCTGGCGGATTGTTGACGATCGGCTCTACCTCAACATTACCAAAAACGTCGTTGGTTTTTGGGAAGAGGATATTCCCGGAAACATCAGCCTTGCCGAAGGCAACTGGACGGATATCGAGCCCAAGGAGGCTTCGAGCAATCCCATCCCGAATTTCACCTCCAGCGCACCTGACCACTGACCCCAGCGCACTGACCACCTGTGCACTGACCGGGTCTGATTTTCTGTAACTGGTCCTGACCTTGGCACCGCGCTGGGGTCAGGGGCCTCCTCACCCGATCTGGGCGCAGATTATGACGGCCAGTGTCGCAGCCAGTGTCGCAGCCAGTGTGGCGGAGGCCAGGTTGGTGGCTGGCCTGGTTGGTGGCTGGCCTGGCGCCTAATTCCACAGCGTTTGCGAAACAGGGACTTCGGATCGGCAATAGTCATACAGACCGTTGTAGAATGATCGACACTCAGCAGCCTGCCCTTCGGGGGGCTCTAGGATATTGGGAACATTTAATTTTTGGTTCACATTCAGGTCGGGAAGCGCGATCCCCAAGACGTCGATCAAGGAGGCAAGTGAGGTTTCCTCAAACATGTTTTCATAGAAGCCAAAGTATAACGGGTGGCAGTCAAAGGTCTCTTTTAGACGCCTCACCCGAGGCGGGTCCCCCTTGGGTAGACCTCTGATGGGTAGTTCTCTGACGATGGCTGTGCAGTTTAACGCGTGAATTTTAAAAAAGCCCCGCACCAAATTCAAAAAAGCCCCGCACCAAAAAGGAGCAGGGCTTGAAGGTTTAAATCTGTTGCCAGTGCGACTGCCTGCTACCGTTTGCGATCGCGGCGTGCGCTCATTGGCTGGAAGGCGACGCCGACATGGGCCTCGCAATAGGGTTTGCCCTGTTGCACGGGCAGACCACAGAACCAGAAATCCTCGGTTGCGGGGTCGCCAACGGGCCATTTGCAGGTGCGCTCGGTCAGTTCCATCAGCGACAGCTTCTTGGCCTTCTTTTCGATCTCATTGACCTTGGCCAGGGCCTCGGGGCTGATCTCGTTGGCCGAGGGCTGCGGTGGCAGCGGTTGACCCGCGGGGATGATCTGTTTGCGCGCGGGCACCATTGGCCGCGCATCCGACGCAGGTGTTGCCGCAGGCGCCGGGGTGATCGGGCGCGCAGGCTCGGTCTTGGGCTGCGGTTTGGGCTTGGGCGCCGGTTTGGCGGCCGCTGCGGGCTTTTCTTTTGGTTCGGCTGCGGCCTTGGCGCCATTGGTGGCGCGGTTGGACAGGCCGAGGCGATGCACCTTGCCAATCACAGCATTGCGGGTCACCCCACCCAGTTCTTTTGCGATCTGGCTGGCCGACTGACCTTCGCCCCACATCTTCTTGAGCAATTCGACGCGATCGTCTGTCCAGGACATCTGTTGCCTTTCCAAGCTAATAGCGGCCCCAGAATCCTGCGGCCGCCATCGAGTTCCGTATTCAGGTCCCTATCTTAGTCAATGGGCAGAGAGTTACAAGAGACCTTGCGCCTCAGAACCCAAGCGCTATGCAGTGAAAGCACAACAAACGCGGGGAAATCATGTCTGAGCAAGCGGCAAACGGCCAGGTGGGCTATCAGAATGCACTCGGCGCGCGCCGGTTTGGACGGGTGAACTGGCTGGGGCTGCAAACGCTGGCACAGCGCGAAATTACCCGGTTTCTGGTGGTCTGGACGCAGACCCTGCTGGCGCCACTGGTGACAGCGGCCCTGTTTTTGCTGATCTTCAACCTCGCCATTGGTCCCAAACGCGGCGATGTCATGGGGGTGCCCTTTCTGCATTTTCTCGCTCCGGGCATCATGATGATGACAGTGATCCAGAACGCCTTTGCCAATACCTCTTCCTCGCTGGTGATTTCCAAGGTGCAGGGCAATATCGTTGATACGCTGATGCCGCCGCTGTCCGGTTTGGAGATCTTGCTGGGCTATCTTGCCGGAGCCGTTGTGCGCGGCACCATGGTGGCCTGCGGGATCGCAGCGGGCCTGGCTTTGGCGTTGCAGATCATTCCGGCGCATCCGTTGATTGCCCTTGCATTTATCGTTCTGGGGGCTTTGTTCCTGGGGGGGCTTGGCATTGTTGCCGGGATTTTTGCCAATAAATTTGACCAGATGGCGGCGATCACCAATTTTATCGTCACCCCCTTGGCATTTTTGTCCGGCACCTTCTATTCGATTGATGCGCTGCCGCCTGTTCTGCATGCTTTGGCGCAGGTGAATCCGGTGTTCTACCTGATTGACGGGCTGCGCTATGGCATGATCGGCACCTCGGATGGGGCGCCTTTTATTGGCATGACGATCTGCGCCGGAGCGAGTTTTGCCATTTGCCTGCTGGCCTGGGCGATGCTGCGCAGCGGCTATCGTCTCAAGGCTTGAGTGCGACCTGTTTCACAGGCTGTTCCATAGGGGACCGCCGCCCCTCACGCCAGGCTAGAATCGCCGCCCCCGAGAGGATAACGGCGGCGCCGATGAGGGTGATCCAATCCGGGATCACGCCAAAGCCAAAGAAATCATACAGCGTGGCAAAGATCAGCGTCGCATAGCTGAAAGGTGCCACAAATGAGGCATCGGCCCGGGCCATGCCATTGACAAAACAGGCCTGGGCACAGGCCATCAGGGTGCCAAGTGCGGCCAATGCCGCCCATTGCAGCGCAGTGGGCGCCTGCCAGACCGGCACCACTGCTGCGCTGGCAATCATCATCCCCAAGGCATTGTTGAACCACAAAATCTGCAGCGGGCGTTCGCGCCCTGCGAGCTTTTTGATAAATATCAGCTCCAGCCCCATGATGGCCGCAGCCGCCAGTGCCAAAAGCGCGGCAGGTTGAAAACTGTCCGGCGTTGGTCGCAACAGGATCATGGCCCCCACCAGGGCGAGGCCGGCCGCGCCCCAACGCCAGCGGCCAACCCGTTCGCCCAGCAAGGGAATTGCCAGCAACATACCAAAAACCGGGTTCAAAAAGGCAATCGCGGTGGCGTCCGCCAGCGGGATATAGGCCACCGAGGCGAACATCAGCGTGATGCCCATCCAGCCACAGCTGGTCCGCCCGATATGCAGCCGCCACTGTGGTGGGCGCAGTTTGAACCGCAGCCCCGCCACGGCCATGGAAATCACCACGAAGGCAAATAAAAACCGCCCCTGGCTGATGTGCAAAGGATGCAGGGGTGGTCCCAATGCCTCGGTTCCCAGCGCCTTGGCCAATAGCGTGGTCGCGGCAATAAAAACGGTGGCCAGGATAATCAGGGCCGCCGCAAGCGGCGGGTTCTGTGTGGGGGTGATGCTCATGTGGTCCCTGCTGCGCTGCTTGCCGCGCATTTGCAAGATCTATTACAGCAAGGCGAGTGGCCAGGGGGAGAGTTAAGGCCGGGGGGCTTCACTGCGATGGCAAGGACATAATGTCGGATTTTGGTGGCAAAAGGGGTTTCTTTTTGCCAAATGCTCCGATATGGAGCCCAACTATGATCAAAGCTACACATATCCCCTTGTTGCGACGCCGACGCCGATTGGCGTAATCTGGCGCGTTTGATCTATGGCCTGTGCGCTTTTGCGGCGTAATGGCACAAAACCAACCTCTCATTATTGACCCTCAGGCCCGGCTCATGCACTGCTTTGGCCTTAACTTTCCAAAAAGGATGATCCAATGATCCCGTCCGTACTGCCCACCTATAACCGTGCTCCGCTTGAGTTCGTAAAAGGCGAAGGTTCCTGGCTGTTCGAGGCGGACGGGCGCCGATTTTTGGATCTGGGCTCGGGCATCGCTGTCAACGCGCTGGGCCATGCCCATCCCAAACTGGTCGAGGTGCTGAGCACCCAGGCCCAGAACCTCTGGCATGTCTCCAACCTCTACAGGATCCCGCAGCAGGAAAAGCTGGCGGATCTGCTGGTGGAGCACACATTTGCCGATACAGTGTTTTTCACCAACTCCGGCACCGAGGCCTGCGAGCTGGCGGTCAAGATGGCGCGCAAGTATTTCTATGAGAAAGACCAGCCCGAACGGGTTGAGATCATCACCTTTGACGGGTCGTTCCACGGTCGCTCCTCTGCGGGTATTGCCGCGGCAGGCACGGAAAAGATGGTCAAGGGCTTTGGCCCGCTGCTGCCGGGCTTTGTGCATCTCACCTTTGGCGACATGGACGGGCTGACCAATGCGATAACGGATCAAACCGCGGCGGTGCTGATCGAGCCGATACAGGGCGAGGGCGGTATTCGTCCGGTGCCGGATGCCGAGCTCAAGGCGCTGCGCCAGATCTGCGACGACAAGGGCATCCTGCTGATCCTGGATGAGGTGCAATGCGGCGTTGGCCGGACCGGCAAGCTCTTTGCCCATGAATGGGCTGGCATCATCCCCGACATCATGATGGTGGCCAAGGGCATCGGCGGTGGCTTCCCCCTGGGCGCGGTTCTGGCCACCGAAGAGGCCGCGTCCGGCATGACCGCTGGCACCCATGGCTCGACCTATGGCGGCAACCCGCTGGGCTGCGCCGTTGGCTGTGCGGTGATCGAAGAGGTGATGGCACCGGGTTTCCTGGCGGATGTGAACCGTCGCGCAGGCCTGTTTCGCCAACGGCTGGAGGGGCTGGTGGCCGCCCACCCAGAGGTGTTTGAAGAGCTGCGCGGCGCTGGACTGATGCTGGGGCTGAAATGTAAGGCGGCGAATATGGATGTCGTGCAGGCGGGGTATGACAACGCGGTCATCACGGTGCCTGCAGCCGATAATGTGATCCGTCTCCTGCCGCCTCTGACCCTCAGCGATGAGGACATTGGCGAGGCCATTACCCGCCTGGACAAGGCCGCCACTCAGGTAGAGCAAAGCCTGGCCAGTCAGGCCCAAGTTACTCAGGACTGAGTTTCATCTTCCCCATATAGTACCGGGGGGGCGGGGACAGGCAGCCCCCGCAATTTTTTCTGCCCCGGTACGTAACCAAAAAGCGACATGATATGAACCACTTCCTTGATATTCATACAACCAGCAGCGAAGATCTGCACGGCATTATCGACCAGGCAAAGGTGATGAAACTGGCCCGTCAGGGCCGCCCCAAGGGCATGGCTGACGATGAACAGCCGCTGGCGGGCCAGATGGTGGCGCTGATTTTTGAAAAACCCTCAACCCGGACCCGCATTTCCTTTGATGTCGGGGTGCGGCAGATGGGTGGCCAGAGCATGGTGCTTTCGGGCAAGGACATGCAGTTGGGCCACGGCGAGACCATTGCCGATACTGCGCGGGTGATGTCGCGCTATGTGGATCTGATCATGATCCGAACCTTTGACGAAGCCGTCCTGCATGAGATGGCAGAATATGCCGATGTGCCGGTGATCAATGGCCTGACTGACCGCACCCACCCCTGCCAGATCATGGCCGATATCCAGACCTACGAGGAACAACGCGGCTCGATCAAAGGCAAAAAGGTCGTCTGGGCCGGCGACGGCAACAATGTTTGCGCCTCCTTTTTGCATGCGGCGGCCAAATTTGGTTTTGACCTCACCTTTACCGGCCCGTCGCAGCTGGACCCGGAAGAGGAATTTGTTGGTCTGGCCCGCAAGGCTGGCTCCAAAGTGGTGATCGAGCGCGATGCGTTTAAAGCGGTTGAGGGCGCCGATCTGGTGGTGGCCGATACCTGGGTCAGCATGCATGACAGCCAGTCCTCGAAAGAGCGGCGCCATAACATGCTGCGCCCCTATCAGGTCAATGAGGAGCTGATGTCCCATGCCAAACCCGACGCCTTGTTCATGCATTGCCTGCCAGCCCACCGCGAAGAAGAGGTGACCTCGGCGGTGATGGATGGTCCGCAGTCGGTGATCTTTGACGAGGCCGAAAACCGCCTGCATGCGCAAAAGGCCGTCATGCGCTGGTGTCTCGGGGTTTAACCCGGCGCTGTCCTTGACCCATTGGCCGGTGTCCCAGACGCCGCATGCGCGTGCCTTGGGCACGACTGGGGACTGGTCATTTTGAAAAACTTCTGCAACCCTCGCGTTATTCAGTTTAGCGCGAGGGTTTTATTGTGAGCACCGATCAACCGCAGCAGATGGACCAAGGCTGGGCCCTCTTGAGTGTTGATATGCAGATGGAGATGGCAAATGCCACCGCGGCAGGGCGCCCGCGTGCCACCCCGGATGCCGAAGACAACATTGCCCAGCTTATGGCGGGTTTTCGCGGTGCTGGCCTGCCGGTGCTGCATGTGATGCATGATGATCCACGGGCCGAGAGCAAATTTCGCCGCGATCTGCCCTCGGGCCAGCCAATGCCCTGCGCCCAGCCCCAGGAGGGGGAGACGGTGTTTTGGAAAACCGGTTCCTCTGGCTTTGTCGGTACCGGGCTGGCAGAGGCGTTGCAGGCCCGTGGCATCCGCAATCTGGTGATTGTGGGGGGCGTTGCGGCCTTCTGTGTCAATTCCACCGCGCGCTCTGCGGCCAATCTGGGCTTTGGCGTTGCGGTGGTCGAAGACGCGCTGATCGCCTTTGCCATGCCCGCCCGCAAAGGTGGTGATCTGGATGCCGAGGTGGTGCTGGAGGTGACGCTTTCCTCTCTGGCTGCGGGATTTGGAGACGTATTGCCCACCCAAGAGGTTCTTGCCCGACTACCCGTTGCGGCATGAGCCGCCCGGGCGGGAGATCGCTGCGTATCGTGATTGCCGGTGCCGGTGCTATTGGCTGCTTTTGCGGCGGGCTCTGGGCGGCAGCGGGGCATAGCGTCACTTTGCTGGGGCGTGGCCGCATCCTGGGGCCCATTGCGCAGCGCGGTCTGCGGCTGACGGATTACGCGGGGCTAGATCAGCGGGTTGAGGCGCGGCAGCTGCGCTGTAGCGAAGACCCGGCGGTGCTGGCAGAGGCCGATCTGGTGGTTGTTGCGGTGAAGTCAAATGGCACCGCGGCGATGGGGCAGTTGATTGCGCAATATGCGCCCCCAAATGCGCCGGTGCTCAGCTTTCAGAATGGGGTGACAAATGTGGACCTGCTGCGCCAGATGTTGCCGGGGCGGGATCTGCGTGCCGCGATGGTGCCCTTTAACGTGGTGCCCGCAGACCCCCCTGAAGCGGCAGAGGGCGCAGCAGTGCTGCCCGGATATCACCGGGCCTCCTCCGGAGAGATCCTGATTGCCGAAGGTAGCGGGCATTGGGCCAGGTTTCTGACGGCGCCGGGGCTGCCGGTGGGTGAGACCCCGGATATAACCGGGGTGCAATGGGGCAAGTTACTGATCAATCTCAACAACGCCTTGAATGCTCTCTCTGGTCTGCCTTTGAAGACGCAGCTGCAAAGCCGTGCCTGGCGTCGGCTGATGGCCGATCAGATGTCCGAGGCCCTGCGGGTGATGCGGGCGGCTGGCCTGCGGCCTGTGTCGACGACACCGCTGCCAGCCTGGACAATCCCGCATATCCTGCGCCTGCCCAATTGGGCGTTTACCCGGATTGCGGCGCAGATGCTGACAATTGATCCAGCCGCGCGCAGCTCTATGGCGCAGGATCTGCTGCAGGGGCGGATCACCGAAGTGGATGCGCTGCAGGGTGAAATCCAGCGCCTGGGCCTGGCCCATGGTGTGGCCACGCCAGTTTGCGATGTGGTGATACAATTGATCCGGCAGGCGGAAATGAAAAAGACCGGGCTGCCAAAACTGCAGCCCGGCCAGATCTAGTTTTGGTCCAGGTTCGCTGAGATGACCCCGGGGCAACCCTGACGCGACCCTCGGGTGGGTTATTGGGTGAGAGTTGCCAGCAACAGATAGATGCAGCCAGACAGCAGCGCCGCGGCGGGCACTGTGATCACCCAGGCGGCGGCAATGGTCATAAAGTGGCTGCGCCGGACCAACTTGCGGCGGCGGCGTTCTTCAGGGGCGATGCGTTTTTCTACCGGGCGGCTCACGGCGGATTGACGCGAGCGGCGCTCGTGATGCCATTCGCGGAAGAAGCCAACACCAAAGACTGCCCCAACCGCAATATGGGTCGAGGAAACCGGCAGCCCCAGCCAGCTGGCGACAATCACCGTGATCGCAGCCGAAAGCGACACGCAGAAGGCGCGCATCGGGTTCAGCTTGGTGATCTGGCTGCCGACCATGCGGATCAGCTTGGGGCCAAACAGGAACAGACCAAAGGAAATCCCAAAGGCGCCAATAACCATGACCCAGGTGGGGATCGCCACCTTGGAGGCAAAGTCGCCAAACTCGGAGGCATGTACGATGGCAGCCAGCGGGCCAACCGCATTGGCCACATCATTGGCCCCATGGGCAAAGGACAGCAGCGCGGCGGAAATGACCAGCGGGATCCGGAACAAAACCTTCAGGGATTTGTTGCGGTTCTCCATGCCCTCGGACTGGCGCCGGATCAGCGGGGCAGTGATGACATAGGCCAGCGCCCCAATCATGGTACCGATCAACAAAGCCGTCTGCAGGTCAATCTTGATGATACGTTTCAGACCTTTCAGAGCCAGATAGGAGGCAAAGGCACCAGCCATGATGCCGACCAGAACTGGCACCCAGCGCCGTGCGGCGGCGATTTTGTCGTCCTGATAGATGATCTTTGCTTTGATCAAGGCCAGGAACAGGGCGGCGACAAGACCGCCCAGAAGTGGCGAAATCACCCAGCTGGCGGCGATCTTGCCCATGGTTGCCCAGTTCACCGCGGCAAAGCCAGCCGCGGCAATACCTGCGCCCATGACGCCGCCAACAACCGAATGTGTGGTGGAGACCGGCGCCCCAATCCAGGTGGCAAGGTTGACCCAAAGCGCCGAAGAGACCAGCGCGGCCATCATGGCCCAGATGAAAATTTCCGAGGTGGCGACCACCTGCGGGTCGATGATGCCCTTGGAGATGGTGGAGACCACGTCGCCGCCCGCCAGGAGCGCGCCGGCGCTTTCGAACACGGCGGCGATGACGATGGCGCCACCCATGGTGAGCGCATTGGCACCCACTGCCGGCCCCATGTTGTTTGCCACGTCATTGGCGCCGATATTGATCGCCATATAGGCACCAAAGACTGCAGCAGCCACCACGATCAGATTGGTCTGGCTTCCCCCAAAGAGCATGGCAGCCCCAAGGCCGGCCAAAACCATGAACACCAGGGCGATACCGGGGGCGACCATGGGGCGGGCGACATATTGGGTTGCGGATTCAAGGTGCGAAAACCGGTGCAAGTCCCGGTCAAGCGTTTCGTGGTGATTGGCGTCGTCTGATGGGGTGCTCACAATGATCGTCCCTTTGGCAGGCAGTTTGGGGACGCACTAAGTGAGCCCGCCGGATGAGGCAAGCTGAGCTGTCGTAAAAATGTCGCGCGCGTGTTACAATTGACGCAGGATTTCCTGCAGCTCGGGTTCGCGGACCAGATTTGCAGCCTCTTGCGCAGAAAACCATTTGCGCTGCCGTTGGTGTGACTCGGGGTAGGTATCTGACAGCTCTACGTCGCCAACTGTATAGACATAGGTCTGCACCGGGATCGGCAGGCCGGTCTTCAACTCTTTTTCATAGCTGAAGGCACCAATGGGCGCGCCTTCGACACGACCGTTTTGTACGCCAGCCTCTTCCCAGGCTTCCTGAAGGGCGGATTCACCGCCATCTTTGCCGTTGATTGGCCAGCCCTTGGGCAGGATCCAGCGTCCGGTGCCGCGACTGGTGATCATCAGAACTTCGGTTTCGCTGCTGGTTGTCCGGTGGCACAGGGCAGCAACCTGAACGCGCTTGGGGCGAAACAGAATAGGCTTGATCATTTCTTCCCAAGCCTGGGCGAGAATGTTGCTCATCTTGAACTGCCTTAATCGTAACTTTTTTTGGCAACAGTGCTGGTTGAGTGTGAGACATCACAGCCGCTGCGTTTTTCTTAACTGCCATTAAATTAGGGCTTTGTGGATAAAGTACAACCCTTCAACAGGTTAAAGTATAGCCCATTTACATGTTATGAGGCGCTGCCGCTCCAAAAACAGGCAATGCAGCTCCTGCCGCTCTGTGTGTGGGGGGGCGTGCCTGGGGGATAGGGCGGGGTCTTGATGCCTTTGCAAAGGCTGGGTTGACTCTGCAAAGGCTGGGGGGCTCAGTGACGAGACTAGGGTTTTGAATGGGCAAAAAGATGAAAACAGCACTGATTACAGGCGCGGCGCGCGGAATTGGCCTGGCCACGGCGCGGGGGCTGCAAGAGGCAGGATGGCGGGTCGCGCTGATGGACTGGGACGGGCCAGAGCTGGCAAAGGCGGCGGCCCAGTTGCCAGAGGCGCTGGTGATTGAGGGCGATGTCTCCAAGCCCCATGATGTGGCCGGGGCGGTTGCCGAGGTCACAGCACGGTTTGGCCGTTTGGATGGTCTGGTCAATAACGCAGGCGTGGCAGATTTTGGCCCGATCCGCGAAACGACATTTGAACGCTGGCGCCGGGTGATGGAGACCAATCTGGATGGCCCCTTTCTGATGACCCAGGGGTTTACAGATCTGCTGGCAGCTGAAGGCGGTGGTGCTGTGGTGAACATCACCTCAATCTCTGGTCTGCGGGCCAGCACGCTGCGGGTCGCCTATGGCACCTCTAAGGCGGCGCTGGCGCAGCTGACTCTGCAGCAGGCGGTGGAACTGGGAGAATTGGGTATTCGCGTCAATGGTGTTGCGCCGGGGCCGGTGGCGACAAAGCTCGCCATGGCGGTCCACAGCCCGGAGATCATTGCGGCCTACCACGATGCGCTGCCGCTGAATCGCTATGGCTCGGAGGATGAAATTGCAGCGGCAATCAATTTTCTGCTATCCGACAAGGCGAGTTTCATCACCGGCCAGATCCTGGCTGCCGATGGGGGCTTTGAGGCGACCGGTATTGGTTTGCCAGCGTTGCGGTCCTGACAGAGCGGTAAATTGTTTCATATGTTGCGCGCTGGCCTTTTGATGCGAGGCCCTGCCTCGCGCTCCGGGATATTTGAGGCCAAATGAAGAGGCGGCTGTTTTCATTTGGCCAGAAATATCCTGGGGGTGAGCGTCTTGCACGCGAGGGGGCAAAGCCCCCTCATTTGGCAGAGTAGTCCTGGTATCACCGGCGCTTTTTTGCCCGCAGGGTGGGGTCTTCTTGGGTGGGATCCTCGGGCCAGGGGTGGCGCGGGTATTGCGCGCGCATGTCTTTGCGCACGTCCGCATAAGATCCGGACCAAAACCCGGGTAGGTCACGGGTGATCTGGATTGGGCGCTGGGCCGGGGACAGCAGGGTGATCTTGAGAGGCACGCCGCCGATGCTCGGGTGGTGGGTGACGCCAAACAGCTCTTGCAGGCGCACCGAGATTTCTGGCGCCTCTGCACTATAGGTGATTGGGATCTTGCGTCCCAACGGGGTGGTGAAACTGCCCGGAGCCTCACGGTCCAGCAGTTGCGTCTGTTCCCAGGTGAGCGCGGCGCGCAGGGGCGGAACCAGGTCGAACTGTTTCCAGGCAGCAGAGGATTTGACCCCGCCGAGCATTGGGAGCAGCCAGTCTTCCAATCGCGCCAGCAGGCCCTCGGTTGAAAAATCAGGCAGGTCAAAGCCATCGGCGCGCAGCAGTTCAACCCGCGCCGCCAGCCGTGCCGCAGCCCCGTCGAGGCGCAGTCCGATGTCGCGCACCCCGTCGAGCATGGCAGCTGCGATCTGGCTCTCTGGTGCATCTTTCCACATGCGGTCTTCCAGGGTGATGGCGCCCAGGCATTCTTGTTGGCGGGCAACCACCCGCCGGTCGCGCTTGGACCAGTGGCAGTTGTCCTGCCAGGCAATTTGATCCCAAAAGAGATCGCGGATTTCACCTGGGGTGATCTGCGCGGCCATGCGCACACGGGCCTCGCGCGGGTTGCCGTCCGTGTCCAGCGCCACAATGAAGGGGGCTGCGGCCAGGGGATCGCCGGGGTCCAGCAGCACCCCCTTGCCGCCCGAGAGCACATAGCGCGGCTGATCGCCTTTGCGGCGTTGGCCAATGCGGTCGGGATAGGCCAGCGCGGCCATGGCGGCGGCCGAGAGGCGCTCTGCCCCCCTCTGAAGAGGAGGGCCCTGTTTTTGCAAACGGCGTGCCTCGCTGCGAATACGGTCCAGCACCGGATAGGAGAGCTGATAGGGGCGTTTGCGCTGAAAGCCCTTGGTATCTTTCAGGGCCTCCAGGCGCAGCGCCAAATCCGTCGGTGCGCCGCGCAGGGGATCGCGCTCGGCCAATAGCGCGGCCAGCTCGGCTGCCCTGGGGCCGGCGGTCAGCAGCATATGGCCCAAACGCGGATGCAGTGGCAATCGGGCAAGCGCCTTGCCGTGAGGGGTCATCTGACCGCGCCCGTCCAATGCGCCCAGCATCTGCAGCAATTTGCGCGCCTCTGCCATGGTGCCGCCGGGCGGCATGGTGAGAAAGGCGAGATCCCCTATATCTGCCCCCCAGAGCGCCAGTTCCAGCGCCAGACCGGTGAGATCCGCCGAGGCGATTTCAGGTGGGGGAAAAGCGGCCAGCGCGCCCTCTTCGCCCTTGGTCCAGAGCCGGTAGGCGGTGCCTGGGGCCACACGACCGGCGCGGCCCTGTCGCTGGGTGGCCTCGGCACGGGTGACCTTTTCGGTGATCAGCCGCGACATGCCTGAGCCGGGATCAAAGCGGGCGCGCCGGGCCTGCCCCATGTCGATCACCACGCGAATATCCTGAATGGTGAGCGAGGTTTCGGCAATTGAGGTGGCCAGCACAATCTTGCGCCCCGTGGTGGCGGGGCGGATGGCGGCCTGCTGGTCCTTGAAGGGCAGGGCGCCAAACAGCGGCTGGATCAGGCAATCGCCGGGCAAACGCCTGTCCAGATTTTGCGCCGCGCGGCGGATTTCGCCCTCGCCGGGCAGAAACACCAGAATGCCCCCGCCCATCTGCGCGCCCCTGGCGGTGTCGCGGCTGTCTTTTTCCGCCTGCACCACCAGATCGCAGAGCGCATCCAACCGGCGGGCCAGAGGGCCCAGCGGGCGCTCCAGCCAGCGGGTCTGCACCGGGAAACTGCGTCCCTCGGAGGTGACAAGCGGCGCCTGCATCAATGCGGCTACCGGGGCGGCGTCCAGGGTGGCGGACATGGCCAGCAGGATCAGATCATCGCGCAGCGCCTCTGCCACCTCCAGACACAGGGCCAGGCCAAGATCGGCGTTGAGGGAGCGCTCGTGGAATTCGTCAAAGATCACCGCGCCGATGCCGGGCAGGTCCGGGTCCGATTGCAGCATCCGGGTGAGAATGCCTTCGGTCACCACCTCGATGCGGGTTGCCTTGCTGGTCTTTGCCTCGCCGCGAATACGATAGCCGACGGTTTGGCCCACCGCTTCGCCCAGAGTTTCTGCCATGCGCTCAGCCGCGGCACGGGCGGCAAGGCGGCGGGGCTCCAGCATCACGATGCGCTGGGCGGTCAACCCGGCGCTGAGCATGGCCAGCGGCACCTTGGTGGTTTTGCCGGCACCGGGGGGCGCCTGCAGCACGGCGCGGCCGCCCTGGAGCAGGGCGGCAATCAGATCCGGCAGGGCGTCATCAATGGGCAGGCGTGGCATGGCGGGTTTTGTCATGGCCTGCTTATCGCCAAAGAGCGCGCCGGGGTCCAGTCTGCTGCACAATGGCCCCTGCGGCAGCTTCGCACTGGACAAGGGGTTCAGGCCTGCGTCAATTAGGGCGGAAATTTTGCGAGCTGTTCAATACTGGAGACCGGGCATGAAGACCGCTGAGCTGAGTGAGAAAATCCTAAGCGGGGATCGCCGGGCGCTGGCGCGGGCCATCACTTTGGTAGAAAGCGGCCGCGAAGATCACCGGGTTGCCGCGACCGAACTGTTGGAGCGCCTGGCAAAATCCGGGCGGCAAGCGCTGCGCATTGGTCTGTCGGGCACGCCGGGGGTGGGAAAATCCACCTTTATCGAAAGCTTTGGCATGATGTTGGTCGCCGAGGGCCTGCGGGTGGCGGTGCTGGCGGTGGATCCGAGCTCAGCCCGCACCGGCGGGTCTATTCTGGGCGACAAAACCCGGATGGAACATCTGAGCCGCCAGAAGGCTGCCTTTATCCGGCCCTCGCCGAGCCAGACCAATCTGGGCGGGGTGGCGCGGCGCAGCCGCGAAGCGGTGGCTCTGTGCGAGGCAGCCGGATTTGATGTGGTTCTGATTGAGACCGTGGGCGTTGGCCAGTCCGAAACCGTGGTGGCGCAGATGTCGGATCTGTTCCTGCTGCTGCTGGCGCCTGCGGGGGGCGATGAATTGCAGGGGGTCAAGCGTGGTATCATGGAAATGGCGGATATCATTCTGGTCAACAAGGCCGATGGCGATCTGAAATCCGCCGCCATGCGCACCTGTGCCGATTATTCCGGTGCGCTGCGGCTGCTGCGCAAACGTCCCCAGGATCCCGAAGGCTTTCCCAAGGCGCAGACGGTTTCGGCCCTCGAAGAGGCCGGATTGGACAGCGCCTGGGAGGATATGAAGACCCTGGTGGAATGGCGCCGAGAAAAAGGTCACTGGAGCAGCAGCCGCGCCGAGCAGGCGCGCTATTGGTTTGGCGAAGATGTGCGTCAGGCCCTGTTGGCGCGGCTCAAGACCCCCTGGGCGCAGGACCGCATGGAAGCCCTGTCGGATCAGGTGGCAAAGGGGGCGGTGTCGCCCACCGCTGCGGCGCAGGAATTGCTCGCAGGGCTTGGCGTTGCGGGCTAGGCCCCCCGCAGGCGGCAACAGCGCGGTTGTGGGCTCTGGCCAAGAGGGCGAGAAAGGCCTATAGATCCTTTGAAAATCACAGGTTGCAGCGGGCCTGAGCCATTTCATTGGCGGGGGGGCATAAAACCCCAGCATTTGGCTTGACCCTTGGGGCGATTCCTCCTAAACGCATCCAACCAGTTTTCGGGCGTTGCCTCTTGGCCGCGCCCTTTGAGATTTGCAGATGATTCGGGGGGTTCCTCGGGTGCTGCCCCAGATACGAAGGATGAACCTATGTCGCGCCGTTGCGAACTGACCGGAAAAGGCCCGATGACTGGCAACAATGTCAGCCATGCTAAAAACAGAACTCGTCGTCGGTTTCTGCCAAACCTGAACGATGTGACCCTGCAGTCCGAGACTCTGGGTCGTGGCATCAAGCTGAAGATCTCAGCTGCTGCGCTGCGCACTGTTGACCACCGCGGTGGCCTGGACGCTTTCCTGGCAAAAGCCAAGGACGACGAGCTGTCCACAAGCGCACTGAAAGTGAAAAAAGAGATCGCCAAGGCACAATCCGCCGAGGCTTGATCTTTGATCACATGAGAATTTGAAACGCCGTGCATCCGTGAGATGCGCGGCGTTTTGCCATTCAGGGCCAGGGCAATTTCACCTTGCAGCTCTGCTGCCGGATAGGCATATCATTTGCCATGGCACGATTCCTGCGGATATCTCTGGCCTTGATGCTGGCCCTGGTGGTGACCCTGACGGGGCATGTCTCGGCCAGTGCGCAGGGCGCCCGTGATGCCAGCGGGCAGATGGTGATTTGTTCCGGAAGTGGTCCGGTTACCATCTATGTCGATAAGGACGGCCAGCCGACCAAGGCGCCGCATTTCTGTCCGGACTGTGTGATGCATTTGCTGGATGCAGTTGCGGGGCCGGATGCTTTGGTGGTGCCAGCCTATGGCGGGCAGGCCTTTGACCGCCTTTTGGGGGCTGTGGGCTGCAGCCATTTGATGCGGGTTGCCGCGACCGCACGGGCGCCACCGCTCTGCACCTGATATCCCTGTTCGACGAAGGGTCTGATCACCTGGACGCCTGATCGGCTGAGGGTGTGCGGACTGCACAATCTACCCAAAATTTCCTAACCCTAAGAGAAAGGAGACAGAAATGTCCCTGAGATCCGTATTGTTTGCGGCGGTTGCCGCTGTGTCGGTTGCTGGTGCCGCGACTGCTGAAGGCGCCAAGATCATGGTGCAGGACCAATATGCCCGCGTGTCGGCAAAAATGTCCTCGAGTGGGGCGGCCTTCATGGAGATCATGAATATGAGCACCGAGGACGATCAACTGATCGACGCGCGCTCTGACATTGCCAAGCGTGTTGAACTGCACACCCATATGGAAAGCGGCGATGGTGTGATGAAGATGATGCATGTGGAGGAGGGGTTTGTGATCCCCGCCGAGGGCAGCCACATGTTGCAGCGCGGTGGGGATCACGTGATGTTCATGGGTCTGAACCGGGCGCTGGAACATGGCGATATGGTGCCTGTCACCCTGGTGTTCAAAAATGCCGGTGAGATCAGCATCGAAATCCCGGTTGACCTGGAACGTAAGCCGGGCCAAGGCGGCCATATGAAGCACTCTAACTAAGCGGGTGACATGACAGAGGGGGCGGGCGCGGCGTCAGGCTGCGCTGCAGCCCTCCTTCGCGCCCAAAGCCCGCCCTGGTGGCGGGCTTTTTGCCGCCCAGCATCTGTCCGCCAGTACTATCCCAGGACTTCCGCTACCCAGAGGGGCATGCGCCAGCGTCCCACAAGCCGTGTACCCAGTCACAACAGGGGACAAAACCTGGGTCAAGACTTCGGTCAAAATCCGAGGAAAATTCTGTTTGTCTGCCTGGGCAATATCTGCCGCTCTCCGGCAGCGGAAGGGGGATTTCGTGCCCTTTGCCCCAGCGTTGAATGCGACCCGCGGGGGCTGCCGGCGACCATGTGGGCGCGCCGCCCTGTGGGGCAATGCAGGGGGCCTTGATGCGGCGTGGCCTTGATGTCTCGGAACTGCAGGCGCGCCAGTTCAGCTGAGCGGATTTCAGCAATTTTGACCTGATCCTGGCGATGGATCAAAACAACCTGGACAGCATTGAGGCCCAGAGACCCGCGGGCAATCAGATCCCGGTTTGCCTGTTCACCTGTTTTGCGCCAGAGGCGGCACTGGATCATGTCCCGGACCGCTATTACACGCGGGATTTTGACGGCTGCCTTGACCTGATCGAACTGGCCGCAGCAGGGCTGAAGCGGGCTTTGACGGAGGGCGAAGGCTAGGCCCCCTAGGGAAAGCATGGCGTCCCTCCCTCCTGTGATGCAAAAGGCTCCACAGGGGAGCTGTTGTGAAATTGGTCACAGAAAGGGTCAGTTCAATTCGTCAAGCAGGTGGAAATCCTGTGCCAGCCAGGGCAGTTTGGTGATGGCTGGATCAACCATTTTACGTTTGATCAACCCCTGGATGGTTTGGGCAACGGTACGGGGCAACTGATCAGCCCAGTCCTTGCTGGCAAAGAGCGAAATCCGCCGTGCGGCCCGGCCAAAAGGCAGCGGAAAGGCGTCGATTTCATCATGAAACCGCGCCGCCCGCATATAGCCAAGCGGGGTTGTCACGGCCCAGCCAATATGGCGTGCGACCATGGCCATCAGCGCCAGGTGGGAGCCAATTTCAAACCGGTTTTCAAACGCGATTTGCTGCTGACTGATCTGCGCTTCGATTTGTTGCGAGATCAGCTGGTCGGCAGCATAGCGCAGAAAGGGCAGCTGTTCGAGCTGGCCCATTGGCGCCTGTGGATCGTGAATAAAGCCTTTGGGCGCAACAAGAATAAAGGGATCGCGGACCAGCGGAAATTCGATCAGCCCTTCCTGTGGCGCGTCCGTTGTGGCGGTAACAGCAAGGTGGATTTCACCCGCTTCGATGGTGCGCAGGATGTCATGGCTGGAGGCGGTAATCATCTTGAAGCGGCACTCAGTGAGGCTTTCGGCGAGGGCGGTCACCAGGCGCGGGGTCAGGTCGTTGTCAAAGTCGTCAATCAACCCGATGGAGAGCGCGGGCAGGTGGCTCAGATCCATCATCGACAGCTCGCTCTGCGCCAGGCGCAGCTCTGACAGAACCGCATGGGTGCGGGCCAGGAAATTGCGCCCGGCGGCGGTTGGCACCATGGGGCGGCGGCCGTGATCGACCAGATCCGTTCCCAGCGCCTTTTCAAGGTTTCGCAATTGTTGGCTGACGGCGGGTTGGCTCAGCCCCGTCACTTCGGCGGTCTGTGCAACGGATCCGGTCTTTGCCAGAGTTTCAAAAACCTCCAGCCCCCTGAGAGTGACCCCCTTGATCAACATGCCAACACTCCAAAAAACTATTATTTCAGCGTAGTTTCCCCAGAGCCTGTCGCTGGGTCAAGGGTGCCAATCTGGTCGCTGTTCCCCCTAAAGTAGTGCCAGGGACAGGCAAGCCATATTTGCCGGGCCTGACCCGTGATGGGTATAGGAGAGATGGTAACACAGAACAGGGATTTTGTTTTGTAAAATCTGTCTCTGGGCGCAGCAGGGCGGGATGCTGCGTCGCAGGGATCAAAACAGCCAAAGGACCTGTGGTGGTTAGCCGCAGGTTTTGGCCGCGGTGTCGCCAAAGAGCTTATAGCGCTCCCACAGCTGCTCATCGCGGCGGTTGCTGGATTGGCGCACGACCTGGGCCTGATGCGGATCGCCAAACCATTTTGACACGGTTTTGCGCTCAGAAGAGGTGAGCTGCACATTGGCCACCTTCTGGATGCAGCGGCACAGGGAGGGGCTGGCGGCAGAGCGATCAGAGCTGCGGCAAGCGCGTTCAATGGCCCCGGCCTGGGCGGGCTGCACCAAGACGAACTGCGCGGAGAAGACCTGAGCAGCCAAGACGGCACAAAGCCCCGCAGAGCGCAGGGAGGTGGGCAGCAATTTCATCAGATGTCCCTTATGTTTTAGCCCCGGATCGCATGTCCAGATTTGTGCGAATATGGCGAAAGGCGTGACGAGATTCAACATTGGTTAAAATCCATTTATAAATGCGCAGGATTTTGCCGGGTTTTGGTCTCGTGTTGAAGAGATGGTGAGGGGCGTGCCTAACCTAGGGGAAGGGCGGCGATGGCGCGGCTGATCCGCAGATATTGGGCTTGCAGCTAGGCCGTTGGCAGGTCGAGATCTTCGATCTTGTCCGCATCTGCCAAACTCAAATTCACCTTTGACTGTCGATTTGGATAAATAACTTCATCGCAGCATAGACGCGCGCTTGACCAAGACAAGAATCCAAATCATATGCCTGATCATGACTGATCTCGCCAAAATCCGCAATTTCTCCATCGTCGCCCATATCGACCATGGCAAATCCACCCTCGCTGACCGGCTCATCCAAGAGACGGGCACGGTGGAGGTGCGTGATATGAAGGCGCAGCTCTTGGACTCGATGGATATCGAGCGCGAGCGCGGCATCACCATCAAGGCCAATACGGTGCGTATTGAGTACAAGGCGGATGACGGCGAGACCTATGTGCTCAACCTCATCGACACGCCGGGTCACGTCGATTTTGCCTATGAGGTCTCCCGCTCGATGCGCGCGGTTGAGGGCTCGCTTTTGGTGGTCGACAGCACCCAGGGCGTTGAGGCGCAGACATTGGCCAATGTCTATCACGCCATGGAGGCCGACCACGAGATCGTGCCGGTGCTGAACAAGATCGACCTGCCGGCCTCGGACTGTGACCGTGTGGCAGAGCAGATTGAAGATGTCATCGGCATCGAGGCCACCGGCGCCATTCGGGTTTCGGCCAAAACAGGCGAAGGCATCCATGAAACGCTGGAAGCCATCGTCAACGAACTGCCCGCGCCAACCGGCACCCGCGATGCGCCGTTGAAGGCAATGCTGGTGGACAGCTGGTATGACGCCTATCTCGGGGTGATCGTTCTGGTGCGGATCATGGACGGGGTGCTGAAAAAGGGGGAGCGGATCAAGATGCTCTCCAATGGCACGACCCACCATGTGGACCGCATTGGGGTGTTCCGGCCTGCGATGGAAGTGATTGACGAGCTGGGGCCGGGCGAGATTGGCTTTCTTACGGCGTCAATCAAACAGGTGCGCGACACCCGTGTGGGCGATACCATCACCCATGAGAAAAAGGGCACCGACGCGGCATTGCCGGGCTTTAAGCCTGCGCAGCCGGTGGTGTTCTGTGGCTTGTTCCCGGTGGATAGTTCCGAATTTGAAGATCTGCGCGATGCCATCGACAAGCTGGCACTGAACGATGCCTCCTTCAGCTTTGAGATGGAAACCTCGGCGGCGCTGGGCTTTGGCTTCCGCTGTGGCTTCCTGGGCCTTTTGCACCTCGAGGTGATCCGCGACCGGGTGGAGCGCGAGTATGATATCGAGCTGATCACCACGGCGCCCTCGGTGGTCTATCATATCTATATGCGTGATGGGACGATGGTCGAGCTGCACAATCCGGCAGATATGCCGGACCTGACCCATGTGGATCACCTGGAAGAGCCGCGCATCAAGGCGACCATTCTGGTGCCGGACGAGTATCTGGGCGATGTGCTGAAGCTGTGTCAGGACCGGCGTGGCATCCAGCTGGATCTGACCTATGCCGGCAGCCGCGCCATGGCCGTCTATGACCTGCCGCTCAACGAGGTGGTGTTTGATTTCTACGACAGGCTCAAGTCGGTGACCAAGGGCTATGCCTCCTTTGACTATCAGCTGACGGGCTACCAAACCGACAATCTGGTCAAGATGTCGGTGCTGGTGAACGACGAGCCAGTGGATGCGCTGTCGATGATGGTGCACCGCGACCGGGCCGAAGCCCGTGGCCGCGCCATGGTTGAAAAGCTGAAAGACCTGATCCCGCGCCACATGTTCAAGATTCCAATCCAGGCGGCCATTGGTGGCAAGGTGATCGCCCGCGAGACCCTGTCGGCGATGCGCAAGGATGTGACAGCCAAATGTTATGGCGGCGACGCAACCCGGAAGAAGAAACTGCTGGAGAAGCAGAAGAAGGGTAAGAAAAAAATGCGTCAGTTCGGCAAGGTCGACATCCCGCAGGAAGCGTTTATTTCAGCGCTCAAAATGGACAGCTGAGCACCGGTCCGGGCTTGCTCGGCTATCGCTCCGGGGGAGCGATTGAGGCGCGAAGGTGCGGCCTCGTCAGTGGCATTTTCAATGCAAGAGAGCGGCAGCGGTTGGTGTCGTCAATTTGCGAACTCCCCCGAACGTTTTGCGTTGAAAGCATAGCCATACTCAACAGATCAATACGGGGCATTTGTCCTGTTCTCTGGTCGAATTACTAGGGCGAAACTCTGGCGTTCACCCCTTGGCTGTCGGGCTTGAGCTGTTCCTGATTTGCCCTAAATTTGTGCTTGCGGATCATAGGTTACGCGCTTCAGGCGTTTCTTGCGTTAAACGCGCGCAACACTCCCCAGATCCCGCGAGTGTTTTTGACTTCGGTCAATGCCGTAGCATTGACCTTGGCTATGGTGGCACAACGCCGCTGATTTGGGAGGGTTAGGCATGGACTTTACAGAACGCAAGCAAGCACTTGAAGCGCGCAGGGTGGCTCTGGCCGGGCATTTGCGTGAGGTCGAACACACTCTGGACGCACCGATGCCAAAAGACTGGGAGGATCGCTCGTCTGAGCGCCAGGGGGATGAGGTGCTGGAAACGCTGGGTCTCAACGAGATGGAAGAGCTGCGCCAGATTGATGCAGCACTGGCGCGTTTGGTCGAAGGCTCTTACGGCTACTGTCAGATTTGCGGCGATGCCATCGCGGAAAAGCGCCTGGATCTGATACCTGCGACACCGTTTTGCAGCGGCTGCGCCTCCTGAGGGATGCCGCTACCTTGAGGGGCTGACGGGTGTTTCTGTCAGGGTTCTGTGTGTTTGGCAGCGGGACAGCGGCCTTGGGTGGCTTTTCATCCGGCAGGGAAGGCGGTAAGGCGGGGGAGACTATTTCTCTTGGAGGGTTTCCCCATGTCTTGTGAATTGTGTTCTGCCGAGGGTGCGACCCGGTTTTTTGCTGTTGTCGGTGGCCCTGAAGAGGCTGGAGTGCAGATCTGCGACACCTGTCAGACGCAGATTGAGGGCGAGCTGGAGCCAGATCACTGGCGCTGCTTGGCCTCGTCCATGTGGTCACAGGAACCCGCAGTACAGGTCCTGGCGACACGTCTCTTGGCGCGGCTTGCGACTTATGATTGGGCGCGGGATCTGGCCGATCAGCTGTGGCTGGATGATGAAACGCGGGCCTGGGCCGATAACGAGGCCAGCGGTGGTGGCCATGTTGACAGCAACGGCGCGGCGCTTGCAGCAGGTGACAATGTCGTCCTGATCAAGGATCTGCCGGTCAAAGGTGCGGGCTTTACCGCCAAGCGGGGCACTGCGGTGCGTGGCATTTCGCTGGTGCAGGATAACCCCGAGCATATCGAGGGCCGTGTCGAAGGCCAGCGGATCGTTATTTTGACCAAGTTTGTGAAAAAGAAATAGGTGCCATGGCAACAGGGGCTGCAATTCACCCGCAGCTTCACTATGGGCCGTTGCCGTATGTGGAGTGATATGGCACAATTCCTGTAAACAGACTGAACAAAAGAGTTTAGCTTATGACTGACTTTGCCGAACGTCGCCGCATGATGGTTGACACACAGGTCCGTCCTTCGGACGTGACCAAATACCCGATCATCGAAGCTCTGCTTTCTGTTGCGCGTGAGGATTTTGTCCCCGTCGCGCAGCGTGAAGGGGCTTATGCGGATCGGAATATGGATCTTGGGGGGCACCGCACCCTGATTGAGGTCCGTACCCTGGCAAAGATGCTGGATGCGCTGGATATTCAGCGCAATGAGCTGGTGCTCGATGTGGGCTGCGGGTTGGGGTACTCCACCGCTGTTGCGGCGCAGATGGCCGAGATGGTGATTGGCGTCGAGGCAGATGAAACCATGTTTGCAGAGGCGCAGGCGCAACTGTCCGAGGCTGGCGCTGACAATGCGATTGTTCACCTCGGCCCGCTTGCGGAGGGCGCTGCTGAACATGGCCCCTATGACGTCATCATGGTGCAGGGCGGCGTCGAAGAGTTGCCTGCGACGCTGCTGGAGCAACTCAAGGATGGGGGGCGTATTGCCGTCATTTTCATGAGCGGCGCGCTGGGCGAGGTAAAAGTTGGCTATAAGCAGGGAGGCCAGATCTCCTGGCGCTTTGAATTTAATGCGGGCGCCGAAATCATGCCTGGATTTGATCGGGCTGCTGCCTTTTCTCTGTGAGGCCGGGGTAAAGATGCCAGGCCGGATAAGGGGCCAAATGATGCCAGGCCAAATAAGGAGCCAAATACGGGGCCATGTTTTGGACCTGGTACGGTGGGCTTAGTCTGTTACATCCTGGGGCGGAAAGCGCTGTCAGGATTTGCCTGTCAGGATTTGCCTGTCAGGATTTGCCTGTGATGTTGCACTCAGATCCAATCGCGCTACATGACGCGAGGGACATCAAGACTGGCAGCCCCTACTGCAGGTAGGGGTTGAACCATAACCAAACTCCCGCGGCTGGCGGCGCGGCAAACGAATAGGGCGACCGATGTTGAAGAAGAATTCGGCAAGTTTGTTAAAGACGTTTGTATTTGTAGGCTCTGTTGCGCTTGCTTTTACGCTGCCAAAACCCGCGAGTGCGGACAACCTGTCTGACGCGCTGATTGGCGCCTACAAGAGCAGCGGATTGCTGGAACAGAACCGGGCCTTGTTGCGGGTTCAGGATGAAAACGTAGCAGCGGCGGTTGCCGGGCTGCGGCCTATTATCAACTGGACCATTACGGCAGCCACGCAGAATACGCATAATGTGAACGGTCCGACAGCCTCATCAAGTGCGGACCGCTTGAGCACCGGCTTGGCCCTGGAATTGTTGTTGTATGATGGTGGGGCAACCCGGCTAAAGCAACTTGCCGCCCAGCAAACCGTTCTGGCGACGCGCCAAAGCCTGCTGAATGTTGAGCAGCAGGTGTTGTTTGGTGCGGTGCAGGCCTATGTCAATGTCTTGTCGCAGCAAGAGACGGTGCGTCTGCAAGGCAACAACCTGCGCCTGTTGCAAGAAGAGCTGAAGGCCTCGCAGGACAGATTTGAAGTCGGCGAAGTGACCCGCACCGATGTCGCCCTGGCGCAGAGCCGTCTTGCCTCGGCGCGGGCCACTCTGATTCAAAGTCGCGGCGATCTGCTGACGGCGCAGGCCTCCTATGTGGAGGCCGTTGGCCATCCCATTGGAACAACTGCTGGTCAACCTCCCTTGCCCAAGCGGGTTGCGTCTTTGCAGGCCGCCGAGTCCATTGCTGTGCGCAATCACCCCATTCTTCTGGGGCAGCAGCATACGGTTAAGGCTGCTGATTTTGCCACGGATGCGGCGCGAAAAGGTCTGGGGCCAAATGTGAAATTCGGCGCGGAAATTAGTGCCACCACCAGCCTGAGCAATAATTTTGAATCCGACAGCACTGGCGCCAGCATCACCTACACCCAGCCGATCTATGCTGGTGGCCGTCTTGCTTCATCGGTGCGGTCTGCCATTGCTTCCGCTGATGCTGCGCGGGGGCAGTTACTCTCGACGCAGCGTGCGGTGGCTCAGGATGTTTCTGAGGCCTATGTGACACTGGAAGCTGCATCTGCCAGCCTTGTGTCCTCTAGTGAGAGCGTGCGGGCGGCGCAGGTTGCCTTTGACGGGATCCGTGAAGAGGCCACATTGGGCGCGCGCACCACGCTGGACGTGTTGCAGGCGGAACAGGATCTGCTGAATGCGCTGACCGCGCGGGTGCGGGCACGGGCGAGCCAGGCCACTGCGGCCTATGCCCTGCTGCAAGCTCAGGGGCTTTTGACTGCAGAACATCTGGGGCTGGCCGTCGAGATTTATGATCCAACCCTGTATTACAATCTGGTCAAAGGCGCGCCAGCGCAGGTCAGTCGCCAGAGCCGGGACCTCGACCGGGTGCTGCGGGCCTTGGGCAGGAACTGAACCGGAAAAAACTGGTCCGGGCATAAACCAGACTGAGTAGAAACTAAAAGTCTCTCTAAATGTTGTGCGATTGCGGTAGGAGAGCTACACTTGTCGCAAAGGCTAGAGTGGTTCAAACATAATGTCCGATCCTGTAACGCAGGCTGAAATCGAAGATGTCCTGTCCTCAATCCGACGTTTGGTGAGTGAGGATGGTCGCGTTGCGCCGCGCCCGGTGTCTGCGCAGGCCGTGGAAAACCGGGGGCAGAGCCAGCCGGTAGCCACAGCGCAGGAGCTGCCAAAGCCGACATCGCGTCTGGTTCTGACACCTGCTTTGCGGGTGGCGGAGAATGTCTCGAATGCTGCTGAGCGGAACGCCAACCAGCCCGAAGCCGCTGTTGTGTCGGCTGAGGCCGAGGTGTCAGAGGGCAGGGAGCCAGCCTGTGATCTGCCGGATGGCAGCTACATGGATCTTGAGGTTGAGCCAGAACTGGACCCGGGCGAGGTTCTTGCTTTCCGCCGCAACGACACTGTCGAATCAGACAGAGCTGCTGCCCATGAGCCCGTCGTGCAGCACAGCGCAGCTGAGCAGCCAGAGGCATTGCTTGACCGGCCAGAGGCATCGCCCGATCAGGCGGCTGAGGGCGTGGAGCAGGAGGAAACTGCGCCATGGTGCGACCCCGAGGCGACACTCTTTGGCGCCGTGGAGCCCTCGTCTGAGGACGCAGCTGAGGCGAACCTGGACGCAGATCAGGCCAGTGGGGATCAGGCCAGTGAGGATCAGGCCGAGGAGCTGTATGGCAGCCAGCGCGTTTCGGCAGTGGTACAGAAAATTGCCGAGCTGGAGGCCAAAGTGGCCCGCGCGAGCGGACAGTGGGAGCCGGATGGCGCCTCCAGTGACCCCTATGCCGGTACCAATATCGAAACGCTTGAATGGCAGGATCACATGGATGAGGCCGAGGCGGAGTTCGACGCAGATCAGGCCTCGCAGGGTCACGATGAAACCGACACCAATTTTGATGCCGCAGCCCTGGCTGAAGAGGCCGTGACCGGCGCCACTATGGATGCCCTGGATGCCGGTGGTGCGGAGGAGAGCTATCTCGATGAGGAGAGCCTGCGCGAGCTGGTTGCCGATATCGTGCGCAGCGAATTGCAGGGCGCGCTGGGAGAGAGAATCACCCGGAATGTGCGCAAGCTGGTGCGCCGTGAAATCCAGCGCGCACTTGCTGCTCAGGATTTGATCTGACCGGACTGCGCCAGGCCGGATTGCGCCAGGCCGGACTGCGCCTGACCGCTATTCGCGGGACTGCAGTGTAACCCAGTGCGACCAAGCGCAGATGCTGCTATCTGTCTGATCCGCCCAGAACCCCTTATCACTTGTCTGCGGTCGCCAGAGGCATGCGGTCGCCAAAACCCGTGGGCTCCTCGGTGCCAATCGGGGGCGCCTATCGGGCAGGCACCTCTGTCGCCAGCGAGAGCAGATGATCCAGGTCCATATGCTGCTCCAGATGGTCGGCCAGGGCATCCAGCGTTTCTTCGACGCTGTCTTCATATTGGGTGGAGCTGTCATAGCCAAGCCGGGACAGGTAGTGCCCCCGAAACCCATCGGCGCTGAACAACCCATGCAGATAGGAGCCCAGCACCCGCCCATCCGCTGAGGCGGCGCCCTCAACCCGATCGGCAATCTGCAGCCAGCCCCGTTTGCAATCGGCACCGGTGGTGCGCCCCATGTGGATTTCATAGCCCTGCACGGGCAATCCGCCTTCCAGGCTGGTGGCCTCTGTCAGGGTGACGCGTTTGTCGTCTGACATGACGGTGTGAACATCAAGCAGGCCCAGGCCAGCCACCTTGCCCGGAGCCCCCTCAACCCCCAGAGGGTCGTCGATGGTCTTGCCCAGCATCTGATAGCCGCCGCATAGACCCAGCACATGGCCGCCGCGCCGGTGATGGGCCAGAATGTCGATATCCCAGCCCTGAGCGCGCAGGTAGGCAAGGTCGCCAATGGTGGATTTGCTGCCTGGGATCAGTACCAGATCCGCATCCCCTGGCAGAGCCCGCCCTGGGGGCACGATCTCAACCGTGACCTCGGGTTCAGCTGCCAGCGGGTCAAGATCGTCAAAATTGGCCATGCGCTCCAGTTGCGGCACAACCACCTTGCAGGCGCCACCCCGGCGCGAAGCGATATCCATCATGTCTTCGGCAGGCAGTTTCCAGGCCTCCCAGAACCACGGAATCACCCCCAGCGAGGGCCAGTCGGTGCGCCGGGCAATATCATCGCGGCCTGTATCAAACAGGCTGACATCACCGCGAAACCGGTTCACGGCAAAGCCGACAATGCGCTCCAGGTCCGTTGGGTCAAGCACAGCCTGGGTGCCGACAATCTGGGCAATGACGCCGCCACGGTGAATATCCCCGACCAGAACAACAGGCGCCTGTACCGCGCAGGCAAAGCCCATATTGGCGATATCGCCCCGGCGCAGGTTGGTTTCGGCTGGTGAGCCCGCACCCTCGATCAGCACCAGATCAACACCCGCAGCCAGACGGTGATAGCTCTCCAGCGCCGCCTCCAGCAGCCCGGTTTTGTCGCGCATGAAAGAGCCGGCCGACTGGGTGCCACGCCGTTTGCCCTGGACGATAAGCTGTGCGCCGGTGTCGGTCTCGGGTTTGAGCAGCACCGGGTTCATATCCACATGGGGCGCCAGTCCGGCGGCCCGCGCCTGCAGTGCCTGGGCGCGGCCGATTTCGCCGCCCTCAGGGGTGACGGCCGCATTGTTGGACATGTTCTGGGATTTGAACGGTGCCACTTTCAGGCCACGGCGCACAAAGGCCCGCGCCAGCCCGGCAACAAGGAGAGATTTCCCGACATTGCTGCCGGTGCCCTGGATCATCAGTGCGCGTGCCGTCATGGCTCTCTCCTTATGTGGTCTGTGCCCCCTGTCTGATTGCCGATTGGGTCAGCAAGGAAAAGGGTTTTCTGGGCAATCTAGTAAATTGTGGGGGCAGGGCGCGGGGAAAACCGCCTTGGGGAGGGGGATCTGCGACAGGTTTTCTGCGACAGATCTGTGTCCGGCGGGCCTGCAAAAGAAAAACGCGCCCCCCAGGACGCGCTTTTCTATAGATCAGTGATCATCGGCTTGGCCATTTTGGCCTTGGTCAGCTTCAGGCGGCTTCGGCCTGTGCTGCGTTGCGCCGTTCGCTTTCTTCGCGCGACAGGGCAACAGAGGTGCGTACACCCCGACCAACAAAATCCATCAATCCACCGACAACCCGCTCATTGGGGTCGATGCCAGCGCAGCTGAGCACTTCGCGACCATCGCGTGAGCGCGCCCAGCGGGCGATCTGTTCGGGGCCGTTGCCATATTTTTTATCATCGGCAATGGCATCATCCAACGCAGCCAATACAACAGCAGCAAAGAGCTTGCGTGCTCGGTTGCCCTGTTCATTATTGTATGCAGTGCCGTCAACGAAATCTCGCATCCCGTTTCCTTTATTGTTCTTGCTATTGCAATTCTCGGCGTGGCGTTCCTTATGACGGAACTATGACGATTCGGATAGCCTGTATATGCATAGCTTTCATGCGTGAAATGCATAGCTTTTGTGGCGCAACTACGAGATATCGTTGTCTTGCCAGGGGTGACCACGACAGATATAGGGACGCTTAATATATCATCAACCTTCCCAGATGGATTTTTCAGATGCCCAAGATCAATGGTAACGAGATCCGCCCAGGCAATGTTCTGGAGCACAACGGTGGTCTTTGGGCCGCAGTCAAGGTCGATCACGTAAAGCCTGGCAAAGGGGGCGCTTTTGCCCAAGTCGAGCTGCGCAACCTGCGCAATGGCTCAAAACTGAACGAACGCTTCCGCAGCGCCGACAAGGTTGAGCGCGTGCGCCTGGAGCAAAAAGACCAGCAGTTTCTCTATGAGAGCGACGGCATGCTGGTGTTCATGGATACCGAAACCTATGAGCAGATCGAATTGTCTGCCGAGCTGCTGGGCGACCGTCGTCCCTTCTTGCAGGACGGTATGACAATTGTGATGGAGTTCTACGAAGAAGAAGCCCTGAACGCGACATTGCCACAAAAAGTGACCTGCAAAATTGTCGAGACCGAGCCGGTGGTAAAGGGGCAGACCGCTGCCAACTCCTTTAAGCCTGCGGTGCTTGAGAATGGGGTCAAGGTCATGGTGCCGCCGTTTGTTGGCCAAGACGAGATGATCGTGGTCAATACCGAAACCATGGAATACTCCGAACGCGCCTGAGTTCAGGTGCTGACAAATTTGACCCTCGCAGGCCGCCGAGGCCAGCGGGGGTTTCTTTTTGCCTGCTGCTAATCCGGGAGTGAAACCTGGATAATCCTGCACCCCGATGTGGCGCATTTATTGCGCAGTTTTGGCGCTAGCTTGGCCCCTGTCACCACCACATCATAGTCCCAGAGGTTTTGCATCTGGCAGGGCAGGTCGCGGTCGAACTTGGCGCTGTCCACCACCAGGATCTTTTGTTTGGCGCAGTCGGCAATGGCCTGACGGGCGGTGACTTCTTCGGTGTTGTAATCCAGAACTTCACCGCTCTGCGAGACCCCTCCACAGCTAAAGATGGCCTGCTCCATGCGGTAACGGGCAAAAAACGCGATGCTGGCCGGGCTGATCACGTCCAAATCCCGCAACCGCACAGAGCCGCCCGCCATTTCGACCTGTGCCCCTGGCGCATTTTGCAGCGCCATGACCGCGTGAATGGAATTGGTGGCAACAAAGAGGCCCTGCCGGGTTGCCAGCAGCAGGGCGCATTGTGCGACGGTGGTTCCTGTTCCCAGCGCCACCCTGGCGCCATTGGTGACCAGATGCTGAACCGCCTGTGCTATGTGGTGTTTCTCGCTATGGGAGACCGTGAGGCGCGGCAGATAACCGATGTTTTCCGCCTGCTGCCGCAATCGGGCGACGCCATTGCGACGTTGCACCAGTGAAGCCTCGTCCAGATCGCGCAGATCGGCGCGGATCGTCTGCACGGAAACCTTCAGGCGCTGGCACAGCTCCTGGGCTGACAGGCTGCCGTTTTCTGCCAGCAAGGCGACAATCTGGTCGCGTCGAATGTCCAAGTCACTGCGCTTCATCAGGTTTCTTTCGAAAGTGGTCCTGCCTGTCGTTTACAGCAAAGCCGTCTCTGCGAAAACAGTAATAAAACATATACATAGACGTCATGAATCTGTTGCATCAGGCGGCAATAAGCTCCTCATCACCTGCCTTTCGTTCGAAAGGCAAAATCTCAGGAGATTTATGATGAAGAGCTTTCTGACTGCCGCCGCCCTTGCCTGTGTGTCCACGGCCAGCTTTGCGGATACCCTGACGCTGTATACCTCGCAGCCCAATGCCGATGCACAAAAGACCGTTGATGCCTTTATGGCTGCCAACCCCGGCACCGAGGTTGCCTGGGTGCGCGATGGCACCACCAAGCTGATGGCCCGTCTGCGTGCCGAAATCGAAGCCGGAAATCCGCAGCCCGACGTTTTGCTTATTGCCGATACCGTGACCCTGGAAGGCATGGCGCAGGAGGGTCTGCTGGCCGCCTATCAGTCGCCCGAAGCCACAGCCTATGACCCGGCGCTGTATAGCGCGGCAGGGTTCTACCACTCGACCAAATTGATCACCACAGGCATCGTGTACAACACCGGTGTTGAGACGGCGCCAACCTCCTGGGCCGATCTGAACGATGCGGCGCTGAAGGGGCAGATCGCCATGCCATCGCCGCTGTATTCCGGTGCCGCGCTGATTCACCTGGCAACCCTGACGGGCGACAAGGACCTGGGCTGGGACTACTACAGCGATCTGGCCGCAAATGAGGCCCGCGCCAAAGGTGGCAATGGCGGCACCTTCAAGGCCGTTGCCGCAGGCGAAAAGCCCTACGGTATGGTTGTTGATTTCCTCGCCATCCGCAACCAGGCCAAGGGCTCACCGGTGGAATTTGTCTTCCCAAAAGAGGGCGTTTCTTATGTGACCGAGCCAGTGGCCATCCTGTCTTCGGCCAAAAATACCGATGCGGCCCAACGCTTTGTTGATTTTGTGCTGAGCCAAAAGGGCCAGGATCTGGTTCTTGAGATGGGATATATCCCCGCGCGCAATGACATGGGCGTGCCTGCCGGCTTCCCGGCCCGTGCCGATATCAAGCTGATGGATTTTGACCCGGTGGTTGCCTTGCAAAATGCCGAGGCCAACAAGGCCAAATTTGCTGAGATCTTTGGGGCCAACTAATGTTCATGCCCCAAACAGCGGGAGGCAGCCGGTCCGAACATCGGCTGCTTTCCTTTATCCTCTTTGTCGCGATTGCCCTGACGCTGACCCCTGTTGTGCGCCTGTTTGTTGAGGGCGTCACGATTGACGACCGACTGAACCTGAGCCTGTTTTCAGACGTGTTGACGCAGGGGCAGACCCAGTTGGCGCTGAAACACTCGCTGATCACGGCGGGGTTTGGCACCCTGGTGTCGCTGCTGATTGGCAGTGCCTTTGCCTTTCTGGTGGCCCTGACCGATCTGCGGGCAAAGACTACCCTGGTTTTCTGCCTGATGATCCCGATGATGATCCCGCCGCAGATCACTGCGCTGTCCTGGACGCAGATCATGGGACCCTCGTCGGTATTGCTCAAAACGCTGGGGGTCGCGCCAGCGATGGGCGCGCCGCAACCGCTGTATTCGCAGGGGGGGATTATCCTGCTGCTGGGTATCCAGCATACCGCAATCATCTTTTTGACCCTGCGTGCCGGTCTGCGCGCCATCCCACAGGACGTGGTCGAGGCGGCCCGGATCAGTGGTGCCAGCGGGCTGCGGGTGTGGTGGCAAATCATCCTGCCGCTGTGTCTCCCCAGTCTGGCGGCGGGCATTGCCATTACCTTTGTGACCGCCCTGGGCAATTTTGGTATTCCGGCGATGCTGGGCATTCCAGCGGGTTATTCCACCCTGCCAACACTGATTTATCAGCGCCTGTCCGGCCTGTCCTCGACAGTGCTGGCCGAGGTGGCGGTGCTGGCCATGGTGATTGGATGTGTTGCCATCTGCGGTATCCTGTTGCAGCGGTTCTTCCAGTCGCGCCAACGGGTGCATCTGGTGGGCTCTACCTCGCGGCCGCTGGCTATGCCGCTGGGGCGCGCGCGGCTGCCCGTCGAGATTTGCCTCTGGCTGATTGTCTGCGCCATTCTGGTGCTGCCGATGCTGGGGCTGATAGCGACCTCTCTGGTGCCGGCCTATGGCGTGCCGCTGAGCTTTGAGACCGTAACCCTGGCCTCCTGGCATGAGGCGCTGTTTCGCCAACCCTCCACGGCGCGGGCCTTTGTGAACTCGCTGGGCCTGGCCGGAGGTGCCGCTTTGGTGCTGGTGCTGATCTGCCTGCCGCTGGCCTGGCTGATGGAGCGCACGCCCTCGCGGTTGGGACGGTTGTTTGATGCGCTTGTCGATCTGCCCTATGCGCTGCCGGGGGTGGTGCTGGCGATTGCGATGATCCTGTTGCTGATCAATCTGCCGTTCACGGATGCCACGCTGTATGGCACCATCTGGATTATCTTCCTCGCCTATCTGGCGCGGTTTCTGGTGGTGATGTTTCGCCCCATTCAGGCCAGCATCCGCCAGCTTGACCCGGCAATGAACGAAGCCGCGCAATCCGTTGGCGCCACGCTGTTTCAACGCCTGCGCCTGATCATCCTGCCGCTCTCTGCTCCGGCGGCGGCGGCGGGGGCCATCCTGGTTTTCCTGACCGCCTTTAACGAGCTGACCGTTTCCGCCCTGTTGTGGTCCTCGGGGACAGAGACCCTCGGCGTGATGATTTTCAACCTGGATGACAGCGGTGAGACTGTGATGGCATCGGCGCTGGCCATGACCATTGTTCTGGTGGTGATGGGCTTGATGGCCGGCCTGCAGATCTCGGCGCGTCACCTGCCAAAAGGAAGCCTGCCATGGCAGACATAAAACTGAACGCTGTTGCAAAGCATTTTGCAGGCACAGCCGCCCTGCATGCCATCAGCGCCACCATCCAAGATGGTGAATTTGTCGCCCTTCTGGGCCCCTCCGGCTGTGGAAAATCTACCCTGCTGCGCCTGCTGGCAGGGTTTGAGGCCCCCACCGCTGGTGCCCTGTCCATAGGCGCGCAAGAGATGGCCAATGCCGCGACAGGACGGGCGGTGCCGCCCGAGGCGCGCAATATCGGCTTTGTCTTTCAGTCCTATGCGCTCTGGCCGCATATGACCGTGCGCCGCAATGTCTCCTTTGCGCTGGAGGTCCGTGGCCTGTCAAAATCCGAGCAAAGCCGCCAAACCGAAGCCGCCCTGCAGGCCACCGGGCTGGTGGCCTTTGCCGACCGCATGCCTGCGGATCTGTCCGGCGGGCAGCGGCAGCGGGTGGCTCTGGCACGGTGCCTGGTGTCGGACCCGCAGGCGGTGTTGCTGGATGAACCTCTGGCCAATCTGGATGTGGCGCTGCGTGCCTCGATGCAGCAGGTGTTTTTGGATTTCCATCACCGCACTGGCGCCACCATGGTCTATGTGACCCATGATCAGGCAGAGGCCATGGCAATGGCCGACCGGATCGCGGTGATGCATGAGGGGCGCATCGTGCAGTTCGACACCCCCGAGGCGCTGTACAGCCGCCCCTGCAACCGCTTTGTTGCGGGCTTTGTGGGGGAGGGCACGGTGCTGCCAATCAGTGATTTCACCCCCGGCGGGTCTTTGGGCAATGGAAATGGCAGCGGTACAGCACGGCTGTTTGGCAGGCAAATCACGGTGCAAACCGATGGCGGCAGGCCCAATCAGCTGTGCCTGCGTCCCGAAGATATCACCATCACCGAAACGGGTGATCTGCGGGCGACAGTGGCCCGCAGCACCTATCTGGGCGGGCGTTACCGGCTTGCACTTCAGACCCCTGAGGGGGCCGAGCTGATGGCCGAAAGCCGCGCGCGCTGCCGCGAAGGCAGCCAGCTGGGGCTCAGCATCGCAACTCCCTGGGCGTTTTACGAGGACTAAATGGACACCATCGAAGTATTGTCAGGCATTGGCGACAAAGGCCCTGCCTGTATGCGGCTCTGTGTTGAGGGCAAAACCTGGCTGTTGGACTGTGGGTTTGGGCCAGAGGCCAACGCACATTTTGACCCGGCCTGGCTGGTCGGGGCGGATGCGGTGTTTATCACCCATGACCATATCGACCACATCGGCGGAGCCGCCTATGCGGTTGAGGCCGGATTGCCGATCTATGCCACGGCGCAGACCGCCCAGGCGCTGCCGCCGGCGGCTGAGGTGCGGGTCTTGCCGGAACAGGGCGAGGTGCTGATTGACGGCATCCGCCTGACCACCGGGCGCAATGGGCACGCACTGGGGGGCATCTGGATGCATTTTGATATTGGTGCGGGGCTGTTTTATTCCGGCGATTGGTCCGAGGAATCCAACTGGTTTGCCTTTGATCCACCGCCGCCCGCCGACACGGCCATTCTGGATTGCTCTTATCATCTGGACCCGATCCCGCAGCGTGATCGGTTTGCCGCTTTGGATCAGTTGATCGACCGGCTGCCGGGGCAAATCCTGCTGCCGGTGCCGCCTTCGGGACGGGCCGGGGAAATGGCGCTGCATCTGGTGCAGCGCTTTGGGGTGGAGGCGGTGATCCTTGATCCCGAATGCCGCGCCGCGCTGACGGCAGCGCTGGCGCGCGGCGGCCTAAGCCCGCGTGCGCAGGAGATTGCGCCGTTGTTGCAGCGTGGCGATCTGGAGCAGGCGCGGTTTTTGATCTGCGACACCCCCAATGCGGATGGTGGCGCGGCCTGGGGCTATGTGCGGGCCTGGCGTGAAAGTGGACGACTGGGGCGCGATGCTCATGTGGTTTTCACCGGCCATATGACCGCCCATGCCCGCGGTATCTGCGCCGTACCCGGCGGGTATTTCCAACGCTGGAACGTTCATCCTCCGCTTGGGGATCAGATCAAGATGCTGCGGCGCCTTGGGGCAAAACGCTTTGCCCCGGCCTTTTGCATCAGCCCCGAGGACTATCTGGTGGAAGAGGGGCTGGGCGCCGAGGTCTTTATGCATGAGAGCATCCCGCTATGAGCGCGGCGGACCTATCGTGGCCAAAGCTGCCACCGCGGAGCATTTGCCTCATCCGTCACGGGGAGACCACGGCAAACCGCGATGGCATCATTGCCGGGCGGTTGGATGTTGCGCTCACCGATCTGGGGCGCCAGCAGGCCCGGGCTTTGCAGGCGTATCCATGGCCGGGCGCCATTGCGCTGTTTTCCAGCCCCTTGGAGCGTGCGCAAGAGACCTGCCGTCTGGGCTTTCCGGATCAGAACTTCCACTGCCACCCCGGCCTGCGAGAAAGAAACTGGGGACGTTTTGAAGGCGCGCCGCTGTCAGAGCTGCCTCCGCGCGAGGGGCGGCCGGAAGGCGGCGAAGACTGGTCAGAGATGATCACCCGGGTGGCGCGGGCCATAACCACCTGTTGCGCGCAGGCCCAAGACCGCCTGCCGGTCCTGGTCTGTCACTCCGGGGTGATCCGCGCCACCCGCCTGTTGGCGGGGCAGCAGAGCTCTGGCAGGCGCCCTGCCAATGCCCATCCCATTTCATTTGTCTGGTTGGATGATAGCCATAAGGAGATCGCACATGCGCTCTGAAACCGGGCGGCCCTGTGTCGTTTTTGATGTCGATGGCACCCTTGCCACATTTGATGCCTCCCGGCTGGGGCATTTGGTGCATGGCGCGGTGAAGAACTGGGAGGCCTTTCATCAGGCCATGGCCGGGGCCGAGGTCATCGCCCCCGTGGCGCATCTGCTGAGACGGCTCAATCAGGTTGGCGAAACCATAGTGATCTGTTCGGGGCGCCCTGCGGGCTGGACCCATTACACCGAGGCCTGGCTGGCCGCAAACGACCTGGCCTGTGCGGCGCTCTATCTGCGGCCGGACGGGCAGGACGAGATGAGCGACCCGGATGTGAAGCGGCTGTTGCTGGCAGAGATTCGGGCGGATGGATTTGAGCCCTGGATCGTTGTGGATGACCGCAGCTCGGTGGTGGATCTGTGGCGCGCAGAGGGGCTGACCTGCCTGCAATGCACGCCGGGGGATTTCTGATCCGAGGCAAAACCCGTCTTTGCGGGAAGGACTGCCAGGGATAGGGTTCAGCTGTCAGTTGGGATCGGTGATCTCGATCGAGAAGCCACATTCATCCATCATCTTGCCATAGGCGGCGGTAAATCCCCGCAGCGAGGCCTGCATGACCGGCTGACCGGGGCCGTAGGGCTGGACCGTGCGGATGTCGATGCTCTGGCTGGCCTTCATCCAGCGCAGCATGCCAATGGTGTCTTGCCAGCGCGGTGCGACCTCGGCCTGGGCAAAGCCGTCGGCGTCAAAATAGCCATTGGTGATACCATAATAGGCGGCCTTCTGGTCAAAGACAAAGCCCACCGCCTGGCCGTTTTGCAGCTGCGTAGGATAGCCGCGGACGGCAGATTCGTAGAGCGTTGGCGCCGGATAGCTGTCGGGAGGGCCGCCATCCAGATCATAGACAGAGAGTCTCAGCGAGGGGTCGCCATCGCCACCGGTCGAGGCGGTGCAGGTATGGCTGGTGTGTTCGGTGGATTCATGGGTTTCAACAAAGACACGCCAGTCGCCAAATTCCCAGTACTGGGCTGAGGCAGGCAGGGCAGGCAGGATGGTCAGGGCAAGTGCAAGGCAGTGGCGGTGCATGAGATCTCCGAGGTGAATTGATAGCTGGAAAGTGCCTCTCCCCGGCTCAACAAGAGGGGAGTCTTTATGGGGCACAGGATGGGGACAGGCTTCACTGCAAAGGTGTAACAAAATGATAAGACGAAAGAAAAAAAACAGTCTGTAGATGGGGCGGAGCCTAGCCAGTTAGGGTTGCCAGTGCAACAGGGCGTCACCAGCGGCCATCTCTCCCTTGGCGCGGTCTAAGCGCAGATAGGCAATCGCGCGGCCACCGGATTGGGTGAACAGGGTTCCGACCACCTTGCCACCGGCGGTGATGTCGCTGCCCACGGGCGCGGTGCCGCTGATCTCGACCTGGCGCAACCCCTTGCGCAGCTCGGTCTTGTGTTTCATGCGGGCGGTGACCTCTTGGCCGACATAGCAGCCTTTGCGGAAATCCACCCCGTTGAGGGCTTCGAACCCGGCCTCCAGAATATAGCTGTCCGGGCCCAGCTCGATACCGCTGCGCGGGATGCAATGGGCAACATGCAGCGCGTCCCAGTCGGTGCCATCCTCGCCGCCCTCGGCCCCGATCAGCCGCCAGCCAAGATCCGCATGGCGCGGATCTGCCAGGGCGCCTGCGGGGGCGGGGCCGGTGCCGCGCATCACCTGCAGATCGGTGGGGGTGATGTCCACCTTGGCGCGCAGACGATACATGGTGAGCCGCTTGAGCAGGGCCTCGGCCTGTTCCGCATCTGCATCCAGCAGCACATCCGCGCCATCGGCTGCCAGAAAGAAATCGGCAAGATATTTGCCCTGTGGCGTCAGCAGGGCGGCGTAGACCAGACCCTGGTCTATCTTGTTGACGTCACTGGTGATCAGCCCCTGTAGAAAGTCGCGGGCATCGGCCCCGGATAGGCGAAGAATCTTGCGCGGACGCATGGCGTGGTCTCCAAAGCGGCCCGGGCTGGATTGCCTGCGGGCGGTGGACTTGGTCTGAGGGCGGGCCTGTCCATCGAGGCATGGCCAAGCCCATTCCTATATCACTAGGCCTAGTGATATAGGAATGAGATCCGAGTTGAACCAGGAAAACACCATGCCCGCGCCGATTACTGTTGTGATACCCACCTTGAACGCCGCTGCAGAGCTGCCGGGCAGTCTGGGGGCCTTGATGGAGGGGCTGGCGGAGGGGCTGATCCGGGAGGTGGTGATCAGCGATGGTGGCTCTAGCGATGCAACGCTGCAATTGGCTGCGGAGGCCGGGGCAGAGCTGGTCAGCGGCACTGCATCGCGCGGCGGCCAGCTGCGCCGGGGCTGTGCTGCGGCCCGTGGGGAGTGGTTGCTGGTGCTGCATGCGGATACGCAGCTGGCCCCGGGCTGGGCCGCAGTGGTGGCGGCGCATTTGCAGGCGGGCCAAGGAGAGCCAGGACAGCCTGCCTATTTCCAGCTGAAATTTCGCGCCAAGGGGCCATGGCCAACACTGGTTGCAGGCTGGGCGAACGTCAGGGCGCGGGTCTTTGGGCTGCCCTATGGGGATCAGGGGTTGCTGATTTCGCGCGCAGCCTATGTGTCGGCCGGAGAATACCCCGATCAGCCCTTGATGGAGGATGTGGCCCTGGTGCGCCGCCTCACGGGCCTGACCGCTTTGCCGGTTATCGCCCTGACCAGCGCCGCGCGCTATCAACGCGAAGGCTGGCTGCGGCGCGGCGCGGGCAATCTCTGGACCCTGTTGCGCTATTTCCTGGGGGCGGATCCCGACAAACTGGCGCGCGGCTATCAAAAATAGCCGCTGCTTACTGTTGTGCCTCTCCGGGAAGAGGGGGGGTTAGCTCATGATCCGCGTCAGCAGACGCCGGAACCAGCCGGATTGCGCAGTTTGCACCTGCGCCTGCGCCGTGGGAAGCTGCGCGGCAATGCCTTTGGGGTCGAGCAGGGTTTTGCCATCCTGAAACTGCAACCGGTAGAGATCGGCATAGATACCGCCGCGTTCAATCAGCTCCTGGTGGGTGCCCTGATCGGCAACCTGACCACGCTCCATCACGATGATCTTGTCGGCGTTGCGCACGGTGGACAGGCGATGGGCGATCACCAGGGTGGTGCGCCCGCCGGCCAGGCTGTCCAGCGCCTGTTGCACCACCTTTTCAGACTGCGCATCCAGCGCCGAGGTGGCTTCGTCCAGCAACAGCACGGGCGTGTCACGCAACAGGGCGCGGGCAATCACCACCCGCTGGCGTTGCCCGCCAGAGAGCGCTGAGCCACGCGGCCCCACAAGAGTTTCCAGCCCATCGGGAAGTTTTTCAAGGAAATCCGCCACATGGGAGTCCTCAAGCGCTTTGGCCAAAGCCTCGTCGCTGACATCTGTACGGCCCAGAACGATGTTTTCGCGCAGGGTTTCATCAAACAGCAGGCCCTCTTGGGTGACCACGGAAAACATCCCGCGCAGATCTTTGGTGGCCAGATCTGCAACGCTGGTGTCATTGATCTGCACCGTGCCGACCTGCGGATCCACCATGCGGGTCAACAGGTTGAAAATGGTGGACTTACCAGCCCCGGAGGCCCCCACCAGGGCGGTGGTCTTGCCTGCTTCGGCGTCGAGCGTCAGCCCGCGCAGGATTTCTGCCTCGCCGTAGTTCAGATTGACATCTTTCAGGTGAATGCCGGGCAGGCCCTTGGGGGCGGGTTTGGGGTTTTCGGGGGAGGTCAGCAGGATCGGCGCATCCATCAGCGCCTTGATACGTTCCAGCGCGGCGGCGGCGGCCTGCCAGATGCCGGAGATATTGGCAAGGCGGCGCATGGGTTCAAAGGACAGACCAATCGAGGTGAAGAAACTCATGAACTGGCCAACGGATTTTTCGCCGGCAATGATTTCCGAACCACCATAGAGCAGCACCGCCATAAAGCCGACGCCAGCCATGATATCGGTCATGCCGGAGATCGCCGAGGTGCCAAAGGCAGATTTCACCTCGGCCTTGACAAAATTGTCGGTGTGATCGGAGAACCGCTTGAGCTGGTATTCTTCGAGACTGTTCAGCTTGATCGGCACAATGCCGTGAAAGATCTCATCCAGCCGGGTGGCCAGGGTGGCGCCAAGGTCGCGCGCTTCCGAGGCCCTGCGGCGGACATATTTCTGCAACAGGGAGATCGGCAGCAACAGCCCCGGAACGCCGATGAGCAAAATGGCGGTCCAGCGCCAGTCAATGCTGACGGCAACGCTGAGCACAGCGATCAGCGCCACCAGATCGCGGCCGGCGCCAGTGATCATTGCCTGCCAGACAGCATTGATTGCGCCGACATCGCTTTGCACCCGCTGCAACAGCAACCCGGGTGCATGGGACTGATGAAAGGAGGGATCCTGGCGGATCAGACGGGCCAGCATATCCTTGCGCAGCCCCGCAGCGGAGGTCTGCGAGACCTTGCTCAGCAGCACCTTCTGGGTGACGCTGGAAATACCGCGCAGAGAGAAGATGGCGAGAAAGGCCAGGCTGACCCAGAAGAGTGCGGTGGTATTGCCGGCGACAAAGACCAGATCGAACATCGGCTGCATCATGTAGCCAAGCGCACCCATGGTGGCCCCTTCGACGAGCATAAAGATGACCGCGATGCCCAAAAGCCCCATGTACTGACGCAGATAACCGCGCCAAAGCCAGCCCAGCAACTCGCGGGAGGAGGTATGTTCATTGCTCATGATGGGATTGCCCGGCTGGAGAGCGTCGAAACTCAATTGTCATCTGGCGCCTTCTCGTGACTTGATTGGGCCATTTAAGCAGCTCATGGCCGGGGTGCAAGCGTTGTGCACCTCCTCTTGGCGGCCACTCCCCCGGCGCTGAAAGCTGTTGCCGGGCTGAGAGGGGTGGCTTTTCCGCAATTGACCTCGCCAAGGTGCAGGCTAGGGTTGCGGCTGAATTCACCTGCTCGGGGGCCGCAAGGGGCGGCTCTCGATCTCATTTGGGACAATAAAGATGCGTGCAACCTCAAACCCATCGGGCGGACGGCCCTATTTGGCAATTCCGGGCCCCTCTGTGATCCCGGATCCGGTGCTGCAGGCAATGCATCGGCCTTCACCCAATATTTATGCAGGTGAGCTTTTGACCCTCACCGACAGTTTGGTGCCGGATCTCAAGGCTTTGGCCGGGACCGCCCATTTTGTGGCGATCTATATCGCCAATGGCCATGGCGCCTGGGAAGCGGCGCTGATGAATACCTTGCAACCGGGAGACAGGGTGCTGGTGCCGGCCTCGGGGCGTTTTGCCATCGGCTGGTCTGAAATGGCCGAGGCCCTGGGGATCGAGGTGGAGGTGCTTGACTTTGGCACCGCTGCGGCCTGGGACCTGTCTCAGGTGGCGGAGCGGCTGGCTGCGGATAAGGCGCATGAAATCAAGGCGGTTTTGGGCGTGCATGTGGATACCTCCAGCTCCATTCGCAATGATATCGCGGCCCTGCGCGCGGTGATGGATGCGGCAGGACACCCGGCCTTGCTGATGACGGATTGTATCGCCTCATTGGGGTGCGATCGGTTTGAGATGGATGCCTGGGGCGTCGATGTCATGGTGGCCGCCTGTCAGAAGGGGCTGATGACGCCGGCGGGTGTCAGCTTTGTGTTCTTCAACAACAGGGCGGCCGAGGCCCGCGCCAGACTGCCACGGATCAGCCGCTATTGGGATTGGACCCCTCGGGCCAACCCGCAGGAATTCTACCAGTATTTTGGCGGCACCGCCCCGACGCATCACCTGTATGGGTTGCGCGCCGCCCTTGATCTGATCCACGGCGAAGGTCTGGAGCAGGTTTGGGCCCGGCATGAAAGCCTGGCAAAGGCCATCTGGGCCGCCTGCGAGGCCTGGGGACAGATTGATGCGCCCGAGCAGGGGCTGCGGATGAATGTGAGCGATCCCTCGCTGCGTTCTCATGCGGTCACGGCATTGCATCTGCCTGCGCCGCGCGCCAGCGAGCTGCGCCACTGGCTGGAACATAACCTCGGGTTGACGCTGGGGATTGGCCTGGGGCTGGCGCGACCGGCCAGCCCGGAGTGGCACGGCCATTTCCGCCTTGGCCATATGGGACATGTAAACGGACAGATGATCATGGGATTGCTGGGCGGGATCGAAACCGGCCTGCAGGCGCTGAAGCTCCCACATGGGGCGGGCGCGCTGAGTGCAGCGGCGCAGGCCTTGGCAGAGGGCGTGCAGCGCTAGGCAGAGGATGCGAGGCTCCTGGCGCGGCCCAGTCTGAGGGCTCCGAGAAGGGGTATCTAGCGGGGGCCTAGACCATGTTACCTCTAAAACATGGGGCATGGCCCCCCCAGCGCGCAGCTGCGGGCTGGGGAGCTGTCTTGTGAATTCTTGGGGCCCGTCAGGGGCCTGTGAGGGTGCCTGTCAGGTCTCTGGGTGCTGCAGGTGGTCTTCGAGTCGGTCAATGAGATGGTTGAGAAACAGTGCAAACATCAGCACTGGCACCATGCCAAACAGCATCCAACCGGCAAAGAATATCCACATCAGGTTTATGCCGATGAAGGAAAGTGCGGCGGCAAAGAGATCAATCGGCTCCTGCGGTTGGGCAGAGCCTGTCTGTGGTGACTTTCTGTTGTCCTGATTATAGTCCATGGCGTGGCCTCCTGGGGGTCTCCCCCTAGAACCTAGCGCGCCAGGGATGAAAGTCCGGTAAAACCACCGCGATTTCTAAAATCGCTTCGGCTTGACCCGCTGAAGGGGTGCCCTGCAGGGGCCGCTATTCGGAGGTGAGACCGGCACGGGCGGTGGCGAGGGCAACGGGCAGGGCAGCAGCAAAAAGCGCCAGGTCTTCGTCCGGGCCGCAGCTGACCCGGATGCAGCGGTTTTGCGGCGCGGCAAAGGGCATGCGCACAAAGACATCCTGCGCCAATAGGGATTCAAGAACGGATTTGGCAAAATCCCCGTCCCGGCCACAGTCGATCGCTACAAAATTGGTGGCCGAGGGCAGGGCGGTGAGACCGTTTTCCGCAGCAATATCGGTGATATGCTTGCGGGCGGTGGCAATTTCACCTTGAACATGGGCCAACCAGTTCTGATCCTGCAGGGCGGCCAGCGCCCCGGCCTGAGCGGCGCGGTTCATGCCAAAGTGGTTGCGCACCTTGTTGAAGGCAAGGATCAGATCCGCCTGCGCCAGCGCGTAGCCTACGCGGGCGCCCGCCATGCCATAGGCCTTGGAGAAGGTGCGCATGCGGATGACACGGGGGTCATTGATATCGACCGGTGCCGCGGTGCCTTCAGGCGCGCATTCCACATAGGCCTCGTCCAGCAACAGCAAAGCGCCCTCAGGCAGATGCGCCAAGGCCTCGACAATTTCCTGCCCCCGGTACCAGCTGCCCATCGGGTTATCGGGGTTGGAGAGATAGACCAGCTTTGCATCCACCTCAGCCGCCTTGGCAAAGAGCGCCTGGATGTCTTCGTGGTCGTCCCTGTAGGGCACCATATGCAGGGCGCCGCCAAAACCGGCCACATGGTAGTTGAAGGTGGGGTAGGCGCCCTGCGAGGTGACAACCGCATCACCGGGGCCAATCAGCAACCGCACCAGATAGCCCAGCAACCCGTCGATGCCTTCACCAACAATGATGTTTTGCGCCGGGATGCCGTGATGGGCGGCCAGCGCCTGGATCAAATCATGGCTTTGGGCGTCGCCATATTTCCAGATTTCCTCGGCGGCCTGCTGCATGGCTTCAATCGCCAGCGGCGAGGGGCCAAAGATGTTTTCATTGGCCCCCAGCCGGGCGGCAAAGGCTTTGCCACGGCTGCGCTCCTGCGTTTCAGGGCCGACAAACGGCACAGTGGAGGGCAGGGACAGGGCAAGCGGGGTGTAGCGAGGCGTTTTCATGCAGCGCAGATAGCGCAAAGTGCTAGCCTGCGGCAAGGCTTGCGTGCTGCTTCAACCCAGAGCAGACTGCCGCAAATTTAGGGAGATTTGGAATGCGAAAGATTTTGCTGGCGATGCTCGCCTTGGGCCTCGGCTATTTGACCTTTTGGCCGGTTCCTCTGACCCCTGAGGTCTATGAGCCGTTGCAGCCCCCGGCCTTTACCGGCGAGTTTGAGGCCAATGACGCCATGGCGGCGCTGGAGCTGGTCTTGCTGCCAGAGGGGGCGGTTGGCCCCGAGGATCTGGCGGTTATGCCGGATGGCAGGGTCTATACCACTGATCTGGCTGGCAAACTATACCGGATCGACGGTCCGGCGCCTGAGCTGACCGAGGATCTGGGGGGGCGGCCTCTTGGGCTCAAAGCGGGGCCGGACGGGGCGCTGTATATTGCTGACAGCTATCGCGGAATTTTGCGCTGGACCGGGCCGGGCAGTCTGGAAACCCTGGTGACAGAGGTGGAAGGCGCGCCGCTGATCTATGCGAATCAACTTGATATCGCGCGCGACGGCACGATCTATTTCTCCAATTCGTCAGATCGTTTTGACCCGGAAATCTTGGGTGGCACCAAGCCAACATCGGTGATGACGGTCTGGGAGCAATCCAATAGCGGCTATGTTGCCCGCCGCCTGCCTGATGGCAGGGTGGAGAAAATCGCCAGTGGGTTTGTCTATACCAATGGGATCGCCCTGTCGCAGGCCGAGGATTTTCTGTTGATCAACGAAACCGGCCGGGCGCAGGTGCATAAACTCTGGCTGACCGGTGCAAAGGCCGGAGAGCTGGAGCTGTTTCTGGGTAATCTCCCTGGCTATCCCGATAACCTTGAGGCCCAGGGGGATGGAACCTTTTGGCTGGCCTTTGCCAGCCCGCGCCTGCCGTCGGAGAAGCTGATGCCCTATCCCTTCTTGCGCAAGGTCATTTGGCGTCTGGGAGAGCTGGTGCGCCCGGCTCCGGTGCATCGGGGCATGGTTATCCAGTTTGATGAAAGCGGCAATATCCTGCGCAACCTGCAGGATCCCACGGGACGGTTCGGCGTCACCACCAGCGCTCTGGAGGTGGGGGAGCAGTTTTATGTGATGTCACTGGACGGACGCGGCTTTGGGCGTGGAGCGGTCGCTGACCTGCCTGCCATGCAGTAATGCTAGGGGCGTGATTGGATGCCAAGCTGGCTGGCGCCGGGGCTGCTTTGCCCCGGCGTTATGCTGGATCACCGGGACCAATCGGGGCAGTCTGTCGGCACATGAAACAGGCTGGAGGTGCCACAATGGCGCGGGTTTCCGTTGAGATCAAAGATCATATTGCCCATGTCACGCTGACGCGTGGCGACAAGATGAATGCCCTGGATGATGCCATGGTCAAGGGGATCCTGGCCGCTGGCGCGCAGGTGGCGGGCTCGGACGCGCGGGTTGTGGTGCTCTCGGGGGAGGGCAAGAGTTTCTGCGCGGGGCTGGATCTGATGAGTTTCATGTCGATGGGCAAGACCGATTCAGCGGCCTGGCTGATGGAGCGCAGCCATCACGATGCCAATGAGATGCAGGAGGTGTCAATGATCTGGCGCCGCCTGGAGATCCCGGTGATTGCGGCCCTGCAGGGTGCCACCTATGGCGGCGGTTTGCAGCTGGCGCTGGGGGCCGATATCCGGATTGCCGCTCCCGATACCAAACTGGCGGTGATGGAGATGAAATGGGGACTCATCCCCGATATGGGCGGCATGGCGCTGTTGCCCAAACTGGTGCGCTCGGATGTGCTGCGTCAGCTGACCTATACGGCGGCACCCATCTCTGCACAGCAGGCTGAGGCCTGGGGGATGGTGACATCCATTTCGGATGATCCCCTTGCGGCCGCACAGGCCCTGGCGACAGAAATTGCGGGGAAGGGACCAACGGCAATGCGCGCCGCCAAACGGATGATTGAATTTGCCGAATCCGGTGCCTCGCAAGCCGAAGTGTTGCTGCGCGAGAGTGCCGAACAGGTAAAGCTGATCGGTAAGCCCGAACAAATGGAAGTGATCGCCGCCCAGATGCAAAAACGTGCTCCGGTCTTTAAATAGACCCAGATCATCTTATATCGGTTTTAACAGTCCTCCCTCCCGGACTGTTTTGACGTCTCTCCCCGTCTTGATTGGGATGAAGACAAAAGCGGCGGTGCCAGCCCCAACCCCAGCCTTCTGGCACCGCCACTTCTTTGTCTGGTTTCAGCTTGGCCTCTTGCCCTGTGGGATCACCTCATAGCCGGGCTCTTCGGGCTCATTATCGGTCATTTGCGGCGGGAAGCCCGGAGCCAGGATCTGCAGCCCGGTGGCGTCTTCGAGGCGGCGAATGATATTTGGCGACAGTTCACGCGCGCCGTATCTGGCAATGCCATCGTCAAAAATCTGCACGATCATCGGGCTGAGTTCCAAGGGCACATTGTTGCGCTCGGCAATCTCCTGAAACAGGCCCACGTCCTTTTTCACCAGATCCATGGTGAAGGAGATATCGCGGCTGCCGTTCAAAATGACCTGGCTTTCGGTGACATGGCTAAAGGAGTTGCCGGAACTGATCTTGATCGCCTCATAGGCGGTGTTGAGATCCATGCCGGCCGCTTTGGCGGTCACCAGGGCCTCGGCATTGGCCACCAGATGCACCGTGGCCAGATAGTTGGTCAGCACCTTCAGCACCGAGGCAGAGCCGAGCTCTCCGGTGTGCAGAATGCGCCGTCCCATGGTGGTGAGGAGGGGCAGAATACGGTCAAAGGTGGCGCGCCCACAGCCGGCAAAGATGGCGATATTGCCGGTATCGGCGCGGTGGCAGCCGCCAGAAACCGGGCAATCCACGGCCGCGCCGCCCGCCGCGATGACCAGGGCGCCCAATCGCTTTGCCTCGGCCTCGTCGGTGGTGGACATCTCCATCCAGATCTTGCCCTCGCGTACTTCCGGCAGCATCTCCTGCATCACCACATCCGAGATGGCGGGCGAGGGCAGGCAGGTGATCACCGTATCACAATCGCGCATCAACTGGGCTGGGGTTTCACCCGCCCTGGCGCCCCTGGCCACAAACTGCGCCACCAGATCGGGGTTCAGATCATGCACCGTCAGGTCAATGCCATTGCGCAGCAAGGAACCTGCGAGCTTGGCTCCCACATTGCCCAGGCCAATAAATCCAACTTTCATTTTGTTCTCCCAGATCCGTGTCGCGGCAGTTCGCGCGGGCTTTTGCATTTTGTCTGCCTGCCTGTCTGTCCGCTTGTCTGCCTGCAAAGAAAGCTGGCGACGTGGGAAAAGGGAAATGATAATTATTCGCTCAAATACCCAAAAATATTTGGTGATAAATGGATGAACGCCTCTCAAACCTGACCTGGTTGCGCACCTTCGAGGCCGCTGCCCGGCTGTTGAACTTCACCAAAACCGGGCAGGAGCTGGGGCTGACACAGACCGCTGTCAGCCTGCATATCCGCGCGCTGGAGGCGCGGTTGGGCAGCAAGCTGTTTTACCGGCAGGCGCGGCGGTTGGAGTTGACCGAGGTTGGCCAGGCCTATGCGCTGACGGTGCGTCAGGCGCTGGGGGATATTGCGCTCGCCACCACGCGGCTGTTTGGCGCTGAGACGGCACAGACCCTGACGGTGCGGGTGCCTGTTTCGACCTCGGCGCTGTGGCTGGCGCATCTGCTGCCCGAATTTGCCGCGCGCCATCCCGCAATCAATATTCGTCTGGTTTCCAACATCTGGACCGCGCCAGAGCCGCGCGACGATATGGATGCAGATGTGGAAATCCGCCTGGGACAGGGCAATTGGGAGGACGGGACGGCGCTGCGCCTGTCGCAGGAAACCATCGTGCCGGTCTGTGCCGCCAGCCGTGAACAGCCAGTTTTGGTGTCAGAGCTGCTGCAGGGGCCTTTGATCCATATTCTGGGCTACGAGGACCACTGGGCCCGCTATTTTGCCGCTCATGAATTGCCCTATGCCAGTGAACATGCGCGGTTTAGCGTGGATACCACGGTCTCTGCCCTGCAGTTGGTTGCGGGGGGCGGCGGCTATGCAACAGTGCTGGCGCGCTTTGCCAAGCTGTCGATCATACGGGGCATGGGGATTGCCATCGCCGGCCCTGAGATGCCGTTTCAACAGTCCCACTATCTGATCCGCCGCAAGGCCAGCGGGCCGCTCAGACCCGAAGTGCAGCTGTTCGAAGCTTGGCTGACAGAGATTTTTGCGCGTTCTGACGACTAGACCGGGTCAGAATTTTCTGGTGTCGTTTTCCCACTCCGCGCCGCGCGGCACGGTTTGGTGGTATGCACTGCGTCACCGCCTGATGGTTGATCCGTGGTGTCTCAGGGAAAACAGTGAAAACAGGGAAAAGGCGGATGAAAAAGACCGCCCCGGTGGGGCGGCCAGAAACCTGTGGGCCAGAAACTTGTAGGCCTGAAACCTGCGGGCCAGTAACCTGTGGCCGGTGTGGCTCTGCTTAAAGCGAGGACTGATAGATCTTTTCGATGTTGGACCCCAGTGCCGCGTTGTATTCCTCGTCGGACATCGCGACATTCAGCCCTTCGGTCAGCGCGCGGCTGAAAGAGGCGATCATCTTGGCATTTTTGGCCAGTTTCTCGCAGGCGTCATCGGTGCTGTAGCCACCGGACAGGGCTACAACGCGCACCACGGCCGGGTGATCCGCCAGCGAATCATACAGCCCCGCTTCATTGGGAATGGTCAGCTTCAGCGCGACCTTGGTGCCCTCGGGCAGCGCGTCGAGCTGGTCTTTGATTTCTGCTTTCAGAAAGATTTCGGCCTCGCCCTTGGTGGGGGAGTTGATGTCGACCTCGGGCTCGATGATTGGCACCAGACCAGCGGCTGCGATCTGTTTGCCCACTTCGAACTGCTGGGCCACCACGGCTTTGATACCCTGTGGGTTGGCCTCTTTCACGACCGAGCGCATCTTGGTGCCAAAGATGCCTTTTTTAACGGCACGCGACAGCAGCGCGTCAAGGTCAGGCATCGGCTTCATCAGCTGCACGCCGTCGACATCATCAGCCAGGCCTTTGTCGACCTTCAGGAAAGGCACAACGCCGCATTTTTCCCACAGATAGGTCGGTACCGGGGTGCCGTCGATGGCATTGTCCATGGTCTTTTCAAACAGGATGGCGCCCAGGATCTTACCCGAGCTGAAATCGGGGGAGCAGATGATACGGGCGCGCATCTTCTGAATTTCGCCAAACATTTCTTCGTCGTTGGAATAGGCGTCTTCGGTGACGCCATAGAGGCCAAGCGCCTTTGGGGTAGAACCGCCGGATTGATCCAGTGCTGCAATAAAGCCCCCGCCATTGGCGATACGGTCAAACTGTTCCTGGTTAATCTTGTGCGCCATGATCCGGTCTCTCCGCGAAAAATCGTTTCTAATCTGGCCCTGTCTATAGCGTGCCTGTCGCAAGAAACAAGTTGTGGCTGCATGCGCTTGCGCTAACGGATAGGGTTTTGTGCACATCAGGGCAAAGCCGCGGCAAATTGCCTGACAGAATGAAAAACGGGCCCCAAGAGGAGCCCGTTTTTAAAGTCAAAACGTCAGCGTCGGATCAGACCAGACGCGAGGCTTCTTTTGCGGCGCGCACAAAACCGTCAAACAGCGGATGCGGAGCAAAGGGTTTGGATTTCAGCTCGGGGTGGAACTGGACGCCGATAAACCAGGGATGATCGCTCCATTCCACGATTTCGGGCAAACGGCCATCGGGCGACATGCCAGAGAATTTCAAGCCGCAGGCTTCCAGTTTCTCTTTGTATTTGGTGTCGACCTCATAGCGGTGACGGTGGCGCTCTTCGATATGGGTGCTGCCATAGACGCTGGCCACATGCGAGCCCTCGGTCAGGGTGGCGTCATAGGCGCCCAGACGCATGGTGCCGCCCTTGTCGTCATCGGCCTTGCGCTGAACCTTGTGGTTGCCCTGCACCCATTCTTTCAGGTGATAGACAACGGGCTCAAACCGCTTTTTACCGGCCTCGTGGTCAAATTCTTCCGATCCGGCCTCGGCAATGCCGGCGACATTGCGGGCGGCCTCGATGACCGCCATCTGCATGCCAAGGCAGATGCCAAGGTAGGGGACCTTATGTTCGCGGGCATATTGCGCCGCTTTGATCTTGCCCTCGGTACCGCGCTCGCCAAAGCCGCCGGGAACCAGAATCGCATGGAAGCCCTGCAAATGCGGGGTGGCATCCTCGCGGTCAAACAGCTCGGCATCGACCCATTCGATCTTGACCTTCACCCGGTTGGACATGCCGCCATGGGTCAGTGCCTCGGCGATGGATTTATAGGCATCTTCCAGCTGGGTGTATTTGCCGACGATGGCCACCCGTACTTCGCCTTCGGGATTGTAGATACGATCCGCCACATCTTCCCAGCGCGCCAAGTTTGGTTTTGGCGCCGGGGAGATGCCAAAGGCATCCAGAACCGCCTGGTCCATACCTTCGCGGTGATAGGCCAGGGGGGCCTCGTAGATGGATTTCAGATCCTGGGCTGCAATCACCGCATCGGGACGCACGTTGCAGAACAGCGCCAGTTTTTCGCGCTCTTTCTTGGGGATAGGGCCCTCAGACCGGCAGACCAGGATATCGGGTGCCAGACCAATCGAGCGCAGCTCCTTGACCGAGTGCTGGGTTGGCTTGGTCTTCAGCTCACCGCTGGCCTTGATATAGGGCAGCAGGGTGAGGTGCATGAACAGGCACTGGCCGCGCTCTTTATCCTGGCTGAACTGGCGAATGGCTTCAAAGAAGGGCAGGCCTTCGATGTCGCCAACGGTGCCGCCGATCTCGCAGAGCATAAAATCAACCTCATCTTCGCCAATCGAGATGAAGTCTTTGATTTCGTTTGTCACATGCGGGATGACCTGAATGGTCTTGCCCAGATAGTCGCCCCGACGCTCTTTTTCCAACACATTGGTGTAGACGCGCCCCGACGAGATCGAGTCGGTCTTGCGCGCGGGAACCCCGGTAAAGCGTTCGTAATGGCCCAGATCCAGATCGGTCTCGGCACCGTCATCGGTGACAAAGACTTCGCCATGTTCAAAGGGGCTCATGGTGCCGGGGTCGACGTTAAGATAGGGGTCCAGTTTGCGCAGGCGGACGGAATAGCCACGCGCCTGCAAAAGAGCACCAAGAGCGGCGGACGCCAGGCCCTTGCCAAGCGATGAAACCACACCACCAGTAATAAAGATGAAACGCGCCATGAGTGTTCGGCTGCCCCCGTGAGAAGTCAGAAAATAGCTGCCCGGCGGTCGTGAAAAACCGCTGCACCACGGGGCTACACATATATAGGATTCGCGCGACATGCGCAAGAGAACCGCAAGATGCTGTTACGGTTCCCTACCAGAATTCTAAGTCTTGTAGTTATTTTAGTCGGCGCTGGGAACCAGCGGCGCATTGTCACCTTCGGCGGGTGGCAACAGATCGCTGCCCAGCGGCGCGACAGGAGCTGCCGGCTCATCACCACCTTCAGTCGCGGCAGGCACGATGCCGTCGGCAACCGAAGATCCAGCGGATTTTTGGGCGGCCAATACGGTCAGGGTGATTGAGGTGCAGATAAAGCAGATCGCGAGGACCCAGGTCACTTTGCCCAGTGCGGTCGCTGCGGACCGGCCAGACATGGCGCCGCCACCACCGCCGCTGCCCATACCCAGGCCCCCGCCTTCGGAGCGCTGCAACAGCACGACGGCAATCAGGCCAAGAGCCAAGAGAAGATGGATGATGAGAACAACGTTTTCCATAGGTTCCTGCGGCTGTTGGCTAAACTATCGGGCGGTAAATAGGCAAGAATGCCGACAGGGGCAAGGGCTCAGTTTCGATTGTTGGTACAGACTTGGTACAGACTAGCTACAGACGGGGGCTGGCTGGGTGAAACCCTGGGTAAACACAGGAAAAGTGACTGGACGCGGGCCTTGGGGCTGGGGCAGGCTGTGGTCATGCCTCATGATCATTCCAACCACCCGCACGCCGTTCTTCCGTCTGACCCTGCTTTGCGGGTCAAAGCGCTGGAAACGATTCTCACCCGCAAGGGGCTGATTGATCCGGCGGCGCTGGATGAGATCATAGATACCTATCAAAACAAGATCGGGCCGCAAAACGGCGCCCGCGTTGTTGCCCGCGCCTGGAGTGATCCGGTGTTCAAGGCGGCGCTGCTGGCAGATGCGGATCCGGTTCTGGCAGAGCTTGGCTATTATGGGCGCCAGGGCGAACATATGGTGGTGGTGGAGAACACGCCTGAGCGGCATAATATGGTCGTCTGCACCCTGTGCAGCTGTTACCCGTGGCCGCTGCTGGGCATCCCGCCGGGCTGGTATAAATCCGATGCCTATCGCGCCCGCGCGGTGCGTGAACCGCGCGGGGTTCTGGCCGATTTTGGTGTGACCCTACCCACCGAGACTGCGGTGCGGGTCTGGGATTCCACCGCAGAGGTCCGCTATCTGGTGCTGCCTATGCGCCCGGCTGGCAGCGAAGATCTGGATGAGGCGGCCCTTGCCGCGCTGGTGTCCCGTGATTCGATGATTGGCACTGCGCTTGCAGCAAAGCCCGGCGACGGCGTGGATCAAAACGGCGGGGATCAAACATGAGCCGTTTGCACGACATGGGCGGGCGATTCGGTGATGGCGCCGTGGTGCCGGATGCCCCGGATGCGCCGATCTTTGCTACCGACTGGCACGCCCGTGCCCTGGCCGTCACCCTGGCCTGCGGCGCCTTGGGGAAATGGAACATTGATGTCTCGCGCCATGCTCGCGAACGCCTGTCGCCCAAGGATTACACCCGATTTTCCTATTATGAGAAATGGATCTCGGCGCTGGCGGATCTGCTGGTCGAGACTGGCGTGCTGACCCGTGAGGATCTGAAAGGCCAGGGCGGGGAGGGGCTGCATACGCTGGCCTCAGCGGCGCTCAAGGCGGAGGCCGTGGCGGCGGTTCTGGCCAAGGGCGGCCCTGCCAATCGTCCCAGCGCTATCGCGCCGATCTTTGCGCCCGGTGACAGGGTGAAAACCCGCCACCCCGGTGGCAGCGCTCTGGTGAATGGCGGTCATACTCGTCTGCCAGACTACGCTGCCGGCGCCTGTGGTCAGATTCTGCGCCAACACGGTGCCCATGTGCTGCCGGACAGCAATGCCCATGGGCTGGGCGAGGCGCCAGAGCCGCTATATGCGGTGGCCTTTCCGGCATCAGAGCTGTGGGCTCATCCAGAGCATCCCAATGATGAGGTGGTGCTGGACCTCTGGCAAAGCTATCTGCAACCGCTGGAACCAGAGGGCCAAACATGAGCGATTGTATCAGCCACTCGGCGCCAGAGCCGGTCTTTCTGGAACCCTGGCATGCGCAGGTCTTTGCGCTCACGGTTTCATTGAATGAAGCGGGGCGGTTTAGCTGGGCGGACTGGGTTGCGCAGTTTTCTGCCACCCTGCGCCGCAATGGGCTGTCGCGGGAACTGGACGGCGGGGCTGACTATTTTAACGCCTGGCTGGAAACGCTGGAGGCGATTCTTGCTGCGGCTGGCAATGCCAGTCCGCAAGAGGTGGCTTTGGTGCGGCGCGACTGGGAAGAGGCCTATCTGAGCACGCCGCACGGTGAACCAGTGCATCTGGCGCGCTGATTGGCCCGTTGATCTGCAAGGCCTTGCCCGAATGTAACGCTTCTGCGTCGATTTAGCGGTTTCCACGCGGACGCGGCATCGCTATACGGGGCTCTGGTTTCCACCAGCATACATTCTAACCAGCATACAAAGGACCTGAGATGGCCAATGTCGTGGTAGTCGGCGCCCAGTGGGGCGATGAAGGAAAAGGCAAGATCGTTGACTGGCTCAGCGAACGTGCCGATGTGATTGCGCGTTTTCAGGGCGGTCACAATGCCGGCCATACGCTGGTCATTGACGGCAAAGTCTACAAGCTGCACGCGTTGCCCTCGGGCGTTGTCCGTGGTGGCAAGCTGAGCGTGATCGGCAATGGCGTGGTTCTGGACCCATGGCACCTGCTGAAAGAGATCGAAACGGTGCAGGCGCAGGGCGTTGATATCAACCCCGAGACCCTGATGATCGCAGAGAACACACCGCTGATTCTGCCTATCCACGGTGAGCTGGACCGCGCCCGCGAAGAGGCGGCCTCCAAGGGCACCAAGATCGGCACCACCGGTCGCGGCATCGGCCCCGCCTACGAAGACAAGGTTGGCCGTCGTGCCATCCGGGTTGCCGATCTGGCCGATGACGCCACCTTGGAAGCTCGCGTTGATCGCGCCTTGCAGCACCATGATCCGCTGCGCAAAGGTCTGGGCTTTGAGCCGGTTGACCGCGATGCGCTGATTGCCCAGCTGCGCGAGGTTGCGCCTGCGATTCTGAAATTTGCCGCCCCCGTGTGGAAAGTGCTGAACGAAAAGCGCAAAGCCGGCAAACGGATCCTGTTTGAAGGCGCCCAGGGTGCGTTGCTGGACATTGATTTTGGCACCTATCCCTTTGTCACCTCGTCAAATGTGATCGCAGGCCAGGCCGCCACCGGTGTGGGTATCGGTCCAGGCTCGATTGATTATGTGCTTGGGATCGTCAAAGCCTATACCACCCGCGTAGGTGAAGGCCCGTTCCCCACCGAACTGCTGGATGCCAATGGCAAGCCTGACGCCGATGGTGAGCGTCTGGGGACACGTGGCCATGAATTTGGCACCACCACGGGCCGTCAGCGTCGCTGCGGCTGGTTTGATGCCTGCCTGGTGCGCCAGACCTGCGCCACCTCCGGTATCACCGGGATCTCCCTGACCAAGCTGGACGTGCTGGATGGGTTTGAAACCCTGAAGATCTGTGTCGGCTATGATCTGGATGGGACCCGTCTGGACTATCTGCCCACCGCCGCCGATCAGCAGGCGCGCTGCACCCCGGTCTATGAGGAAATGCCCGGCTGGTCCGAGTCGACTGAGGGCGCGCGCAGCTGGAACGATCTGCCTGCCAATGCCATCAAATATGTCAAACGCGTGGAAGAGCTGATCGACTGCCCGGTGGCATTGCTTTCCACCAGCCCGGAGCGGGAAGACACCATTCTGGTGACTGACCCCTTTGCTGACTGATGTCGGATAAACCGGGCCTCAGCTACAAAGCGCGTCGCCGCTGGGCGCTGATCATCCTTCTGGTCGGCATGCCGCTCTATATCATCGCTGCGGTCAACGTGGTGAGCCTGTTTGAGCGCCCATCAATCCTGGTAGAGCTGTTGATCTACGCGGTGTTGGGGGTGCTTTGGGTGCTGCCCTTCAAGTTTGTCTTTCGGGGCGTCGGCAAGGAAGACCCCGATGCCGAAGACAAGTAGCGCGGGCGTTTAGCCAAAAATAAGGCCCGATCGGAAAATATTCCGGTCGGGCCTTTTCTATGTGACGGCAGCAGTAACTGGTCGCCCCTCAGGGGCGGATCATAGTGGCCTGCGGCTAGCCTGCAGCGCGTTTGCGGGGGCGAAAGCCAATATCATCGGTGGCGGTGAACTGGCCATTGTCGGAGCGCTCGATCTTGCCCTCCCGCAGCAACTGGCCAATGGAGCGCAGCCCGTTTTCGCGGTTGAAGTCACCATGTCCAACACTGCGCACCGTGTTCATCAACTGGGGCCGCGAAAACTGATCGCGCCCTTCGACAAAGCTGAGGTAGGAGGCGGCGGCCTCCAGCAACTCGTGCAGCTCGGTGGCGCCCAGATCCTGCGCATAGTCGATAAAGCTGCCAAAGGCTTGGGCCTGAGCAGGAGGCGTGTCTTCGACAGCCATAGAAATGCGACGTGGGCGCACTGGTGCGGCCGGGGATTTCACCTCTGGGTCAATGCGTTGTTCTGCTACCAGTTTCAGCGGCGCAGGACGGCTGCTCGCGCCACGGGGGCGCGGTGCCTTGGCGATGCCACCAGTACCTGGGCGACGGGGGCGTACCACACTGGCGAGATCCTCACGGTAGGGTTCTGCCTCATCCATTTTTACGCTGTTACCGCCAGCCGAGCGATCTGCCTCGGCGGCGGCCACGGCGGCGCGCAGATGGCTGTAGGTCTCCCGCGAGGTGGCATTGTCGGGGTCTCCGAGTTTGCTTTCGGCGGCCTCCATCAGGCGGGTAACATCGCTATCCGGGGACAGGGTAGTCTGAGCGCTGGCAGTCTCACGCGATGGGGCAGCGGTTTGCTCGGGCGCGTCTTGCGGCGCGTGCTGAGGAGTATCCTGGGGCCCGGAAGCCTCGGTTTCCGCGTGCTCATCAGAGGACAGCTCTGCATCCTGATTACTGGCAAGCAGCTCAGCTTCGACCTCTGCAAGTTCGCGCAGCAGATCAGCCTCTTCATCCGCGTCCAGCGAGCTTTCAACCGAAGAGGTGATCTCCTGCGTTTCGTCTGTTGGCGTCTCGTCTGTTGATGTTTCGGTGACCTCTTCCAGGTTGCCAGAAGCCATCGCTTTTTCCAGATCCGCCCGCTTTACCTTGATGATGCGGGCGCGCAGCGGTTTTGCGGTCTCGGGAGCGGTTTGCGCTGGGTTTTCTGCCGGGCTTGCCGTCGCTGTTTTGTCTTCCGCTGCGGTGGTGCCTTGCTGCAGGCGGGCCTCTGCTGCGGGAGTGTCCTCTGCGGCGCCGAGGGGCGCCTGTTCGGGAGCTTTGCGACGGCTCAGGCGTATGGTCCCGTGTTTGCGGCTCTGAGAGGCCTCTTCCGCGTCCTTGGTTTCTGCAGGGGCGGGGGCCGGTGCTTGATCACTGGCTGGCTCCTGCAACACCGAGGCAATCAGCGCCTCGCTGGAGGCCGCAGATGTTTGGGGGTCCGCTGCGTCGCCTTTTTCCTGCGCCGCAGGTGCTGCTGTGGCGCGCTTCCCGGTCAGATCAAGACGATCCAGAACCCGCGAAATTTCATCGCTTTCGGCGTCGATATCTTCCAGGTCTTCCTCTTCAACCTGCACCAGTTCCGCACGGGCGGTTTCGACAAAGGCCTCGGCGTGTTCGTCCTCAGAGAATTCCTCTTCCGGGGTTTGGGAAACCACGGCGCGAATGCGTTGTAGCTTGGCCGCGATGCTATCAACGGCTGGAACGGTGTCATTGCTACGCGAGGAGATCAGGGGGGCTGCGGGCGCCTCCTCTTCAAAGAATTCTACCCTGCCTTCCGCCTCAACTGCGGCGGTGTCTTCCACGGTGGACTCTTCGGCGGCTGGCGCCTCGGAAACGGCTGCGGAAATGGCCGCAATGGTCGCCAGATCAACCGAGGCAGCCGGGCTGGCCTGTGGCTTTTCTTCTGGTTCAGCTTGAGGTTCAGCGCGCGGTGCTGGCTCCTGGGGGGTTGTGTCCTCCAACGCGGGGGTGTTGGCTTCGCCAAGGGCCTCGGGCTGGGTGTCGTCCTCTTCAAACAGGTCAACTTCTTCAAACAGGTCAACTTCGCTGGGGGCAACATCGACGGTGTCCTGAGCCAGACGCACGGGGCGGTCTGTCTCTGTCGCAGCTTCCTGATCAGGCTCTGCGGTGGTCGCGGTTGGCGCCGCTGGGGAGGGGGCAATCGCGGGCTGCGATGGGGCCTCTCTGGGGGCGGCGGTCGTGCGCAGGTGAATGCCATCGCTGCTGGTGCGGGCCTCAACCTGACGCGCTACCTCGCGCTGGGCAATGCGGGCCAGCATCTCGGCGTCGGGCTGCGGAGGTTCGGCGCCAAAGTAGCGGTCATCCGATGCCAGGTCGCGGAAATACTCGGCAATGGCCTTCATCGTGCCAAAGGAATCTTCAAACCCTTCCAGGGTGCAAGAGAAGGTTCCATAGGAAACCGTCAGAACTTTGTTATTGTGTACCATCGGTTTGCTCGTCCTCGCCAAAGTAATTGCAATTTACAATATGGGCTAGCTCGTCAAATTCTGCTCGAATCCGTGCAATTGATCGTATCATTTTGTGTTTAGATTGTGGCTGGTTTCTAGATCTGCGAATAATCTCGGCATGAACAAGCTGATTGTAGACGAAACGAGGCCAGTCGCGCTGGTCGGTGGTGGTGACCTGGGGGAGGGCGACCTGAATTGGGCGCTTTCCTTAACCGGTTGTTTGGTCGCTGCGGACGGGGGGGCCTGCCATGCGCTGGCTTTGAACCAGCTGCCAAGCGCCGTGATCGGAGATTTTGATTCGATTTCACCACAAACCTTGGCACAGATTCCACCGGACCGGCTGTTTCGCGTGGCCGAGCAGGACAGCACGGATTTTGAAAAAGCCCTGCGGGCAATCCGGGCGCCCTTGGTTGTTGCAGTTGGGTTTCTTGGTGGCAGGGTGGATCATCAACTGGCGGTTCTCAACGCGCTGGTGCAGGACATTGGCCCGCCATGTCTTCTCTTGGGCGCGCATGAGGTGATTTTTCACCTGCCTGCCCGGATCTCGCTGCCCTTGCTGGCGGGCGAGACCGTATCACTGTTTCCCCTGCGCGAGGTGCGCGCGCAGTCCACTGGGTTGGAGTGGCCGCTTGAGGGGCTGGTGATGCGCCCGGGCGGGCAGATCGGCACCTCAAACCGGGCGCTTGGCCCGGTGACACTCAGTTCTGACGGGCCGGGGCTGTTGGGGCTGGTACCACGCCACCATCTGCCAGCGCTTATACGGGCGCTTTTGTAGCTGTGGTTTCGGATTTGGCGCGGGCGGCGCCTTTTGCGACGCTATGTTCGCGCAGGATCGTATAAAGCCCGGCCGCCACGGTGAGGCCAATACCAAGGCTGGCCAGGGTATTGGGCAGCTCATTAAAGATCATCCAGCCCACAATGGTGGCGATTGGAATCTCCAGATACTGCATCGAGGCCAGCGTCGAGGCAGGGGCGTAGCGCAGGCTCCAGGTCATCAACAGATGCGCCAGGGTGCCCAGCCCTCCGGCCAGGGCCAGCAGGGTCCAGCTGTCTTGTGATGGCAGGACGGGACTGAGCGTGGCGATCTCCCAGTGGTCCCCCAGCCAGAACAGCGGCAGCATCAGCGCCGAGGCAATGAGGCCGGACAGCGCCTGCAGTGGGATCGGCGAGGTCTCTTTGGCTATTTTGCGGGTGACCAGCATGAACAGGGCAAAGATCAGCGCCACTGCCAGCGGCCACAGCGCATTGAGCCCAACCACGGCAAAGCTGGGCTGGATCACCAATAGCGTGCCAAGGAAGCCAACAACACAGGCGGCAAGGCGGCGAAAGCCAACCTCTTCGCCCAACACGTATTTGCCCAGCAGCAACATGATAAAGGGCATCACAAAAGCAATCGCCACCGCATCCGCCAGCGGCAGGTAGCGCAGGGCGTTGAACATGGCGGTGATCCCGGCCATCTGCAGCAGGGTGCGCAGCAGTACCGGCGGCAGCAGGCGGCGCGACAGGCGCAGGCTTTGCCCCAACAGGATCGAGACAGGCAGCAGAATCAGTGCCTGGGAGGCAAAGCGCACAAAGACGATCTGCCCAACTGGCACGCTTTCTGCCAGCAGTTTGGCAATGGCGTCGCCCAGCGGGATAAGAATGCAGAAGCCCAGCATCAGGGAGATGCCAAGCAACGGCCGATCATGAGAGGTGCTTTGTGTCATGGCGCCACGCTAGGGGCGGCGCCAGAAAGGTTCAAGCTCTGGTTGCTTACGCAAGGGGAGAATACACTGGTGTCAGCAGTTTGGCACGTTGACGGCCAGCCCGCCAAGCGAGGTCTCTTTGTATTTCTCATGCATGTCGGCGCCGGTCTGACGCATGGTTTCGATACAGGCATCCAGCGGCACAAAATGCTGCCCGTCACCGCGCAGGGCCAGCGAGGCAGCCGAGACCGCCTTGATCGCTGCCAGCCCGTTGCGCTCGATGCAGGGCACCTGCACCAGGCCCTTGACCGGGTCGCAGGTCATGCCAAGGTGATGTTCCAGCGCAATTTCGGCGGCGTTTTCCACCTGTTCGGGGGTGCCGCCCATCACCGCACAGAGACCCGCGGCCGACATCGCCGCTGCCGAGCCGACCTCGGCCTGGCAACCGGCTTCGGCACCAGAGATAGAGGCGTTGAATTTCACCAACCCGGCAATGGCGGCAGCGGTCAGCAGGAAATCCTCTACATGCGATTCTGACGCACCGGGCACATGATCGAGATAGTAGCGGATCACCGCAGGCAGGGTGCCGGCCGCGCCATTGGTGGGCGCGGTGACAACCTGACCACCAGCAGCGTTTTCCTCGTTCACCGCCATGGCATAGACGCTCATCCAGTCGTTGATGGTATGGGGCGGGCTCTGGTTCATGCCACGTTCCGCCTGCAGGCTGTCATGGATGGCCTTGGCGCGGCGGCGCACAAACAGGCCGCCGGGCAGGATGCCGTCGCGCTCCAACCCGCGATTGATGCAGTCGTTCATCACCTGCCAGATCCGTGCGGTGCCTTTGGACAGGCTTTCAGGGCAACCACGGGCCAATTCATTGGCCCGCTTCATCTGGGCAATGCTCTTGCCGCTGGATTTGGCCATGGCCAGCATCTCATTGGCGGATTTGAACGGATAGGGAACCGGGGCGCCCTCGTCGGTGTCCTTGCCCTGGGCCAGTTCTTCTTCGGTGACGACAAAGCCGCCGCCGATGGAATAAAACACCTGCCGCAGGATCACATCGCCCTGGGCATCCGTGGCCATCAGAATCATGCCATTGGCGTGGCCTTCCAGCGCGTGGTCATAGTCAAAGACCATATCGCTTTTGGGATTGAAATGCAGCGGCGGCAGACCCTCGGGCTGCAGCGAATGGGTCTTGGCCAGCTCCGCCAAAAAGGCCTCGGCTTTTTCGTCATCATAGGTATCAGGCACAAAGCCGCCCAGCCCCAGAATGGTGGCGCGGTCGGTGGCATGGCCGACACCGGTAAAGGCCAGCGAGCCATGCAGCGAGGCGCGCAGCCCGTGGAACTCAAAGGGTGAGGCGCGCATCATATCGAGAAATCGCGCCGCCGCGACCATCGGGCCCATGGTATGCGAAGAAGAGGGGCCAATGCCCACTTTGAACATGTCAAAAACGGAGAGGAACATCAGGTGGCGGATCCTTCTGGGGGATTTGCGAGAATTGGCTGGGTAAAGGGCGTGTCGCCAAGCCCTTCGGCCTGTTGCGCGATCTGGGTGGCGGGGCGGTGTTCCAGCTGCTTCAAAAGCTGAAGCAGATGGGGGTAGTCTGTCAGACGGTACCAGCTGCGATCGCTTTGGGCAGGGTACAGCGCCATCCAGCGCATCATGCAGCCGAGATAATAGTCCAGCACCGATGGCTCCCTATTGCCAAACCAACTGGGTTTGGTGGCGGCCAGATCGTCGAGATGGCGAAGATGCACGGCAAGACGCTGCTGGATGCTGCGCGTCAGAGCTGCCTGATCCTGTGGCTCGGCGCCTATGTATTTCTCTGGATAGAACGATATCCTGAGATCCGCATGCAGGGTGTTGGAAGCAAAGAACAGCCATTTGAGGAAACCGGCGCGCTCTGGGCTGCTGGGGGCGGGGGCAAGCTGGCCGTGGCGATCCGCAAGCCACAACAGGATCGCTGCGGTCTCAAAAATCGCCCCATCGGGTGTTTCCAGAACAGGGATCAGCCCATTGGGATTGATCGCCCGGTAGGCGGCGCTCTCCTGCGCCCCGGCTCGGCGATCCACCAGGCTGGTCACATAGGGCAGGCCAAGCTCCTCAAGCACCAGCCGGATCACCAGCGAGGCGTTGTCGGGGGCGTAATGGAGGCGGTATGGATCTGTCATGGGGACTTTCTAAATCTCGCTGAAATGCAAATAGCGCCCGATTCCGGCGTTTCCAATAGGAAACACGCCTTTCAGCGACATGTTTACCTGCTGCGAGGGGCTGCAGGTGGTCGGGACGCCCAATTGCTGCTCGCCTAAGAGCGGGGCTTTGCCTATAAGCAGGCAAACACCTGATCACGGAGCCCAGCCAATGACCGGAGAACTGTCCCCTATCGACAAGGCAAAATTTGTTGCGGCCAAACGTGCGGTGGGCTTGGTTGAGGATGGTATGCGTGTTGGCTTGGGCACGGGCTCAACCGCGGCCTGGCTGGTGCGTTGCCTTGGGGAAATGGTGCGCGAAGAGGGGCTGAAGTTCACCGCCGTGCCCACTTCGACCCGCACCGCTGAGCTGGCCCGTGAGGTGGGCATCCCCGTGACCTCGCTGGATGAGGCCAGGTGGCTGGACCTGACCATTGACGGCGCCGATGAGTTCGACCGGGATCTCAACCTGATCAAGGGCGGCGGCGGTGCCCTGTTGCAGGAAAAGATCGTCGCCACGGCCTCTGATCAAATGGTGGTGATCGCAGATGCGGGCAAAGAGGTTGAAAACCTTGGGGCCTTTCCACTGCCGGTAGAGGTCATTCCCTTTGGCTGGCAGACCAGTCAGGCTTTGATCGAGGAAACTCTTGTTTCTATGGATGTTTTGGGGCGCTCCGCCACCCTGCGGATGAATGCGGACCGGGCCTTTGTGACCGATGAGGGCAATTATATTCTGGACCTGCATCTGAACCGGATTGGCAACGCACGTCAGCTGGCGCTGGTGATCAACCAGATCCCCGGCGTGGTTGAAAACGGCTTGTTCATTGATATCTGTGACACCGTCATCATCGGCTATGGGGATGGCAATGTGGAAGTGCGAGATATCAACGAAGGCACGGTAGAGCGGGAAAAGCTGGATTTTGTCGAAACGGACAATCTGTTTTCCGATCTCTCCGACTAAAAGGCAGAATTAGAATGAGCTTTGACTACGATCTTTTTGTTATTGGCGGTGGCTCTGGCGGGGTGCGCGCCGCGCGTGTGGCCGCACAGGAAGGCGCCAATGTCGCCCTGGCCGAAGAAGACCGCTATGGCGGCACCTGCGTCATTCGCGGCTGCGTGCCCAAAAAGCTGATGGTTTTTGCCTCTGAGTATTCTGCCATGGTGGGGGAGGCCCGGGCCTATGGCTGGGACATCAAGGGCGGCGCCTTTGATTGGGACAGCTTCAAGGTCAAGCTGCACGCCGAGCTGGACCGCTTGGAAGGCATCTATCGCGGCATCCTAAAGAACAATTCGGTCACCAATTACGACAGCCGCGCCACCCTGGTAGACGCGCATACCGTGGCGTTGGCGGATGGCACGCAAAAGACCGCAAAACATATCCTGATCGCTACGGGCGGCTGGCCCACCGTGCCGGAATTCCCCGGCTCGGACTTGGCGATCACTTCGAACGAGATGTTCCACCTGGATAAATTGCCTGAGGCAATCCTGATTGTGGGCGGCGGCTATATCGCATCAGAGTTTGCCGGCATCATGAATGGGCTTGGTGTCAAGACCACGCAGTTCTATCGCGGCACGCAGATCCTGCGCGGCTTTGACGAAGAGGCCCGCAACGTGGTCGCGGCAGGCATGATCGAGAATGGCATTGATCTGCAGCTGGAAACCAATGTGGTGTCCATGGTCAAGGACGGCGACAAGATCCGCGTCACCGATACCAAGGGCAATGAGAGCCTGTTTGATCAGGTGATGTATGCCACCGGCCGCCACCCCAATGCCGACAATCTGGGGCTTGAGGACCTGGGCGTTGCACGGGGTGAAAAGGGTGAAATCCTGGTTGATGCTTACAGCCAGACGGGGGTGCCCTCGGTCTATGCCATTGGCGATGTCACCGACCGTGCCAATTTGACGCCGGTTGCGATCCGCGAAGGCATGGCCTTTGTCGAGACCGTGTTCAAGGGCAATCCGACCAGCCCCGACCACGAGTTGATCCCAACGGCGATCTTTACCCAGCCGGAAATGGGCACCGTCGGTTTGAGCGAAGAAGAGGCAGCGGCACAGGAACCAATCGAGGTCTATTCCGCCAGCTTCAAGCCGATGCAACAGAGCTTTGCCGGGCGGGCGCAAAAAGTCCTGATGAAACTGATCGTCAGCAAGGCAAACCGCAAGGTTCTGGGCTGCCACATCGTGGCGCCGGGGGCAGGCGAGATGATCCAACTGGCCGGTATTGCGATAAAAATGGGAGCAACCAAGGAAGATTTCGATCGGACGGTTGCGGTTCACCCCACCATGTCGGAAGAATTGGTCACAATGAAACAACCAAGCCGGACGACTTGATTTTACAAAGTTTGACCACAGGTTTGAAGAACATGCCGCGACATGCGGCAGAAAAGGGATAGGAGACATATGGCGGGCAATAGCGGTGGCCCCTGGGGGGGCGGAGGCTCTTCTGGCGGCGGAGGCAACCAGGGTGGTAACAATGGTGGTGGGAACAAGGGTGGCGGCGGTGGCCGACGTCCCGAAGACCCCCAGATCCCTGAAATCGACGAGCTGGTCAAAAAGGGCCAGGAACAACTGCGCGTCCTGATGGGCGGTCGTGGCGGCACTGGCCAAGGCGGTGGTAACCGTGGCGGCCAGGGCGGTGGCTCCCCGCTGTTCACCAAAGGCACCCTGGCAATTGCTGCGGTTGTTGGTGTTGGGCTCTGGGGCATGAACAGCTTTTATTCAGTCAAAACCGAAGAGCAGTCTGTTGAGCTGTTCTTGGGTGAATACTGGAAAACCGGCCTGCCGGGTCTGAACTTTGCCCCCTGGCCGTTTGTCACCTACGACGTGATCCCGGTGCGGGTTGAGCAAACCGAAAACATCGGTGCAGGCTCGCGCGGCAGCGATGCAGGTTTGATGCTGACCGGGGATGAAAACATCATCGACGTGGATTTCCAGGTGGTCTGGAATATCAGTGACCCGACCCTGTATCTGTTCAACCTGCGCGACCCGCAGGCGACAATTCAGGCGGTGTCTGAATCGGCGATGCGCGAAATCATTGCGCAGTCGGAACTGGCCCCAATCCTGAACCGGGATCGTGGCGCCATTACTGCCCGTCTGGAAGAGCTGGTCCAGTCGACGCTCGACAGCTATGACAGCGGCGTGAATGTCGTCCGGGTGAACTTTGACGGTGCAGATCCGCCAGAGCCTGTGAAAGACGCCTTCCGCGACGTACAGTCGGCCGGCCAGGAACGTGACCGGTTGGAGAAACAAGCGGATGCCTACGCCAACCGCAAACTGGCGGCAGCCCGTGGTCAATCGGCACAGACATTGGAAGAAGCCGAAGGCTATCGCGCCCAGGTGGTCAACGAGGCCCAGGGTGAAGCCAGCCGTTTCACGGCGGTTCTGACCGAATACCAAAAGGCACCCGAGGTGACCCGCAAGCGGCTCTATCTGGAAACCATGGAGACGGTTCTGGGCAATGTGGACAAGATCATTCTTGATCAATCCACCGGCGAAGGTGGCCAGGGTGTTGTGCCCTATCTGCCGCTCAATGAGTTGCGCCGTTCGGGAGGGACCAACTGATGAATAAGACAACTTTCCTTCTGCCTGTTCTGGTTCTTGCCGTTGTTGGTATGCTGTCTTCGATCTTTATCGTGACAGAAACTGAAAAGGCGCTGGTGCTTCGTTTTGGTCGTGTGGTTGCCGTCAAGGAAGATCCGGGTCTTGCCTTTAAGGTGCCTCTGATCGACGAGGTGGTGAGCTATGATGACCGTATCCTCAGCCTTGAGGTTGGTCCGCTGGAAATCACTCCGCTCGATGATCGTCGTCTGGTGGTGGATGCCTTTGCACGCTACAGAATTGTTGACGTCAAACAGTTCCGCCAAGCGGTTGGTGCCAGCGGTATTAGCGGTGGTGAAACCCGCCTGGACAAGATCATGCGGGCCGCAACCCGTGAGGTTCTGGGCTCTGTCAGCTCCAATGATATCCTGTCGTCTGACCGGGCGGCGCTGATGCTGCGGATCCGCAATGGTGCAATCATCCAGGCTGAGGGCTTTGGCCTGGAGGTGGTTGATGTTCGCCTGAAGCGCACCGACCTGCCGCAGGCCAACCTGGAAGCAACCTTTTCCCGGATGCGCGCTGAACGTGAGCGGGAAGCTGCGGATGAAATCGCCCGTGGTGACGAGGCCGCGCAACGTGTGCGTGCTTTGGCAGACCGGACCGAGGTAGAGCTGGTCTCTGACGCAGAACGCGAAGCCGAGGTGATCCGTGGTGAAGCCGATGCGGAACGTAACGCCATCTTTGCCGAGGCCTATGGTCGTGATCCGGAATTCTTTGAATTCTATCGCAGCCTGAACGCCTATGAGGGCGCTCTCAAGGGGAGCAACTCATCGCTGGTGCTGTCACCGGATTCCGAGTTCTTCAACTATCTGAAGTCTTCTCGCGGTACCGCTGCCTCGCAGTAATCCCCTCTGGTGTGAGGGTTTGAAAAATCACAAAAGGGGCTGACCTGACGGTCGGCCCCTTTTTTATTTGTCCAGCCTATTGGCCCAGCATAATTGTCCAGTCTATTTTCCCAGCGGTGAGCCTTTTGGAGCTTCTGGGATCTGTTGCTGTAAGTCGTTGTTTTTGGGCGGCTCTCCGCCGGGTTTGCTTTTTCGGGCTGTTTTCGGCAGCAACAGTGCTAATGTTGCACGCAGAAGCCAGGCCTTTTGGGGGCGCGAAAACATGATCGGGTTTCTTCACAACGAATTGATTGGCTCTTGCAGGTGTTGTGAAACGAAATTCTCCCCCTACATTGAAATATAACTGCTGTAGGATTCAGCTTGTATTTGGATCGGGTCTGTATCCTACAGCTCTTGATAGTCAGATTTGGGGATGAGGGCAGAACAAGAATATGGCGAAAACAGGAATGGCGATGACAAGGAGTAGTTCCGTGCAGCCTCAGGCAATTGCAGTTTCAAAAGAACAAAACGGACAGGCCACCATGTGGCGGGTGCTTTGGCTGGGGATGCTCAGCTTGGTGTTGGTCATGGCGCAGATGCTGTCTGCACAGGCCCGCCCGGAAAGTCTGGCACCGCTGGCCGATGAGGTCAGCCCGGCGGTGGTGAATATCACCACCACCATGGTAATCGAAGGTCGCACTGGCCCGCAGGGCATTGTGCCCGAGGGCTCTCCCTTTGAGGATTTTTTCCGCGATTTTCAGGATCGCAATGGTGGCAACAATGGCGACAACGGCAATCGCCCGCAGCGCTCCTCGGCGCTTGGCTCCGGCTTTGTGATCTCGGAAGACGGCTATATCGTTACCAATAACCACGTGATTGCCGATGCCGATGAGATCGAGATCGAATTCTTCCCCGGCGACGGCCAGCCCAAAGAGCTGTTGCCTGCCAAGGTAATCGGCACCGACCCCAATACCGATATTGCCCTGCTCAAGGTAGAGGCTCCGGCGCCGCTGAAGTTTGTCAGCTTTGGCGACAGCGATACCGCCCGCGTTGGTGATTGGGTTGTGGCCATGGGGAACCCGCTTGGCCAGGGGTTTTCGCTCTCTGCCGGTATCGTCTCTGCCCGTAACCGTGAGCTGTCGGGGTCTTATGACGACTACATTCAAACGGATGCGGCGATCAACCGAGGCAACTCTGGCGGCCCCCTGTTCAACATGGACGGCGAAGTGGTTGGGGTGAATACTGCAATCCTTTCTCCCAATGGTGGCTCCATTGGCATCGGCTTCTCGATGGCCTCCAATGTGGTGAGCAAGGTTGTTGTGCAGCTGAAAGAGTTCGGCGAGACCCGTCGCGGCTGGCTGGGCGTGCGCATTCAGGACGTCAGTGATGACGTGGCTGAGGCCATGGGCCTGGACGAAGCAAAGGGCGCACTGGTTACCGATGTGCCGGAGGGCCCCTCCAAAGAGGCTGGCCTGCAGGCGGGGGATGTGATCCTCAGCTTTGATGGCGAAGAGGTGAAAAACACCCGCAGTCTGGTGCGCACCGTTGGCAATACAGAGGTTGGTAAGACGGTTCGGGTGGTTGTCTATCGTGAAGGCAAAACCGAGACCCTGAAAGTCACCCTTGGCCGTCGCGAAGATGCCGAGCGTCAGTCGAGCACCACCACGGATGACAACTCCGAGGAGCCAAAAGTCACCGAGAAAGAGTTGCTTGGCCTGTCTGTCGGGATCTTGACCGACCAGATCCGCGGAGAATTGAACCTGCCTGCCGGCACTGATGGGCTTGTTATTCTATCCGTCAATGAAGTGTCTGAGGCCTGGGAAAAAGGTCTGCGCGCCGGTGATGTCATCACCGAGGCGGGTCAACAGAAGGTGGCGACGATCAGCGAATTGGAAGCCCGTATTTCCGAAGCCAAAGAGGCTGGGCGCAAGTCGCTTCTGCTTTTGGTGCGTCGCAATGGGGATCCGCGGTTTGTTGCTTTGAACCTGCTCAAATAGCGGCGTTCAGCAGAGCCAACTCAGACAAAAGGCCGGGGTTTTCCTCGGCCTTTTTGCATGCTGTTCCGGGTGGCAACTATGCCTCTGGCCAAAAGGGAAAGAGCCATATGCTGGCGGGCATATGGCTCTTTTATGGAACAGGCAGTCATCGGGATGGAATGATAATGCTGCCGTGGGGGAGTTATGGCAGCGCCTGCGACGCGGTTCTGTGAACTGGTTCACAGGGGGCAAAAAGAAATATAAATTTCCGGATCCCAGGCCAGATGCCGGGCCAGATTTAGGCCAGCATCGGGCTCGCCTGCGGTCCTGTTTGTGATTTTTGCACCCGTGAAGCGGAAAAAATGACGTGAGTTAACATATTCTTGGCCTCTTGGATTGCACAGTCTGGGCAGATGTTACTCATTCCCACAACCAGAATGGCCACCTGATGATAAAACGAACCATTGTAAGTACTGTCTTTGCGTTTATGGCAGGCGCGGTATCTGCCGCAGATTTGCCCAAAGGCGATTCCGTATCGGCACGGGTGTTTATGGAATTGCACAATATTCAACGCCTCTCCGCTGTATTGGATCCTCTGCTTTCGGTGCCGGGTGGTGCCTTTCGCATTGTCGAGGGGGATTTTCTGGCACTGGGCAATCTGAGAATTCGTCTGATGGGCATTGAAGCGCCAGAAGTTGCTCAGCAGTGCAACTCTGCAAATGGCGATTACTGGGAATGCGCGGCAGAGGCGGAAGATCGGATTCGGGACATGCTGGGCTCTGCTGAGCGGATCGAGTGCTTTGGCAATGAACGCGACAGCTATGGTCACTACCTGGCCTCCTGCAAGGCAGACGGTCTGGATGTGGGCGCGCGTTTGGTGGCTGAGGGCCTGGCCTGGCCCGATCAGGATCAGGGCTATTATCTTCCAGAGGCTGCTCAGGCGCAGGCTGCCCACATAGGGATCTGGCAGGCCCAGACACCTACGCCTTCTGAATGGCGCAAGCTACAGAACTAGGCTGTCCGATTGGACAATTGCAGGGATGGCCCGAAGGGGCTGTCTGCAAAAACGCTTGCTGTGTTAGATTGATTCTGGTTCGGCCAGCAGCCCAAGGGCGCTGCGATCCAGGATCTGCAAGCCGCCGCGGCTGATTTCGATCAGCTGGCTGCGCTTCCAGTTTGACAAGGTCTTTGACACGGCTTCGCGGGTCGCCCCAACATATTCCGCCAGTTCTGTCTGTGACAGGGCCAGTCGGCCATTGCCACTGTCCGGCACCAGATAGAGCAGCTTGCGCGCCAGGCGGACCGGCATCGGCAGGAACACCTGCTCGTTCAGCTGCATATTCATCCATCTCATGCGTTGCCCGGCCAGCCGCAAAAGGTCCCCGGCCAGTTCCGGTTGTTTCTGGATCTGGGTGAGAATGTCGCGGTTGCGCAGGCGCAGCAAACGGCTGGGCTCTGCCGCAGTCACCGTGGCGGTGCGCGGGCCGGGATCAAACAAGACGATCTCGCCAAAGACAGCACCGGGCCGCATCAGGTCAAGCGAGAGCTTGCGTCCCGCGGCCGAGAGGATGGAGAACTCCAAAGACCCCTGGATGATGGCATAAAAGGCGTCACCCGTGTCGCCCTGTTCAAACAGGACCTCGCCATTGGAGAGCCGCACTTCGCTGGCCTGACTTTCCAGCATTTCCCGCAGCGGGGCCGAGGCGGCAGACAAAAAGCCGGTCTTTGGCAGGCGGTCGTTTCGCATTGTGTCTCTGGTCTCCGTCTTTTTGTGCCAGATGAGCGTTCCGGGCGGGGCTGGCCCAGTGGCTGGATCCAGCGCCTTGCAGGGGTTCTAGCAGAGCGGAACGGTTTGGGGAACTCTGTGCCGGATCTTGCCGTGCTGCGTCTTTCTGTTGCTTTCTCAGATTTTGCTTCAACATGTGGGATACCGCAGGGCATCGGGCGTTGAGCGAAACCAACCGTGGCGCAGCTGAGAGGTCCAGGTCTGCGCAGGTCCTGGAGGCGACATGACACTGTGTGGGCTGCTGTGCGGGCTATTGTGCGGGCTACTGTGCGATGGCGATCAGACCCAGCTGTCGGGCGGTGTCCAACGACAGGGTGCTGCTGTCCAGTCCAGTCTCTTTTTGGTAGCGGCGGATGGCTATTCTGGTTGCGCGGTCCATCTGTCCGGTTGTCGTGCCCCGATAATAGCCGCGTACCGCAAGGGCGCGTTGTAGCGAGGCGGTGAATTCCGGCGTCAGCTGCTCCGGGCAGGGCGTTTCAAGCCAGGTGTCGCGCCGGGGTTGGACGATATCCTGGCGGGTGACGGTGCGAAACACCGCTGGCTGGGTGATCTGACCCGTCGCATCCACAACAGCAGGGGTGACCAGAACCTGGTCGGTGACGGTTTGAATAACGGCCGGGCTGGTGTTGCGGTGCCAACAGGTGCCCGGCGGCGCGCCGGGCGGGGCCTCTGGGGGGGCTGTCCCGCTGCCGACTGCCGGATCCAGGGGGAGGCAGGCGCCAAGGCCAATGGCCATAAAAAGCGACAGGCTCGCAACAAGGGGGGCGTATGGAGTGGTCATGCCTGCGGGTGCTCGATTTCTTTTGACGATCCTTTGGGCCATCCCTGTGCACGGCCATTTGAAACCAGACTAGACCAGATCCTGAGTGGGCGCAAAGGCAGGATCACCCTGCCGCCACCGTTCGGTAGGCAAAAGATCCAGCATAGGCGAAAATCCTCGACCGCTTGGGCGATGCCATGAGGGACTGAATGCGCGCCTTTGCCCCCTGCCGATGACGCGCACCAGGCGGCCAGACATTACTGAGCGGCAAAGGCGCGCGGCGTTTTGCGCCAGATGATGATGTTGCCAGAGCATGGTGGGGGCAGTGTCGGTTTCATCTTCCAGGGGGGCAAACACTCCGCCCTTGGCGGCACCTGGGCATTGGTAGAGCATCACCAGCCTGACAAGGGGTCCCGTGGCATTCTTGGGTGCGGACTATAGTTGCGTTGTGGTCAGACGGGCGGGGGCGGCAGAACCGTGGGTACCGGGGATGGTAAGTGCGACAAAAGGAACAAACATAGAACATTTGCAGCGAGGGCCCAGCCCTGTCATTGATCTGTGCAAATTGGGCTGGTGCAGGCGCAGGGGCTTGGCTACATATTCAGCTAAATACCGAGAAGGGGAAGAGCAAACGATGGCAAAGATTACCTATGTCGAACACAACGGCACTGAACATGTTGTGGAAGTAGCCAATGGCCTGACCGTGATGGAAGGTGCCCGCGATAACAATATTCCGGGCATTGAGGCAGATTGTGGTGGCGCCTGTGCCTGCTCCACCTGCCATGTCTATATTCACCCGGATTGGGTCGAAAAGCTTCCGGCGAAAGATGACATGGAGGAAGACATGTTGGATTTTGCCTTTGAGCCGGATCCGGCGCGCTCGCGTCTGACCTGCCAGGTGAAGGTGACGGATGAGCTGGAAGGCCTGATCGTCCAGATGCCTGAAAAACAGATCTGATGCGCGCGCGGACCATGGCGCGGCGTCTGATGTCGCGCCTGTGGTTCGGTTTGAAGCGCCGCGCGGGGCAGGGGATGCTCCTGTGGCTGGCGATCGTCCTTGGCCAATCTCTCGCGGCCGAAGGGATGGGGCCGGATGATATCGGACATTGGTCCCCTCCGGTCTGGCCTGCCGAAGTGTTGCGGGCGGAATTCATCAATCCCACAGCCCGTTATGGTCATGGTGTTCTGGGCGACGCGCTGGAGTGGTCTGGCCTGATGCTGCGCTTTGCGGGGCCGGGGCAGGTGCCTTTTGGCATGGCGATAGATCTGCCGCAGGACCACGTCTTTGAAGACCTGCGCCCACGGCTGGTCGACCTCAATCTGGATGGGCGTCCAGATGCGGCGATGGTGGTGGAGACCGACATGGCACAGGGCGCAGCGCTGGCTTTGCATGGGGGTGATGGCAAGATTGCCGAGACGCCTCATATTGGCCGTGCCAACCGCTGGCTGGCGCCAGTCGCTGCGGGTGACCTTGACGGTGACGGACGGGTTGAGCTTGCCTATGTTGACCGGCCGCATCTGGCAAAAACCCTGCGGATCTGGCGGTTTGAGGCGGGCGCTCTCACCCCGGTTGCTGCCCTGTCAGGCCTGACCAACCATCAAATTGGTGACGATTTTATCACTTCAAGCCTGCAGGGCTGTGCGCAACCTCCGGAGTTACTCCTTGTTGATGCCGATTGGCAGAGATTGATAGCCGTGCAGTTGGCAGCAGACCAGATCAGCAGTCGTGATATCGGTTCCTTTTCCGGACTGGCCAGCCTAGAGGCCACACTGGACTGTCCGTAGTTTTTGCCCCTTCTGTGCGCCGTCCTTTTCACGTGCTGCGGAGGAGATGCGCTAGCTGCAACCGCGCCGCGCGTGAGCGCGGCGCCGGGCCCAAGGGTGTGGCATTCCTTGAATGCCAAAGCGCGCGGGAGCCCCCCCTTTTTTGGGGAGCAAGGCCTAGCTGAACCCCTGTTGGAGCTGGCTATTTATCGAAGGTTGGGGCCGGACCTTTGGCGGGTGGCTTTCCTATACTCCGGGGAGCCTGGGCTGTTTGTCGAAGCTGCAAGTCGGCGATTAGGAGTTGTTGCTGCGCACCACATGGTCGCCGCCAATATCGCCCAGCGAGGAAAACAGACTGGCGGTATTGTTGACCCCCATCTTTTTGAGCAAACGCGCGCGATGCACCTCGACCGTGCGGTAGCTGAGGTTCAAGGAGCGGGCGATTTCCTTGCTGGTCTGACCCTCGCCTAGCAGCGAATAGACTTCGCGTTCGCGTCGGGTCAGCGGCAGATAAGGGCGCTGTGAGGACAGATCGGCAAAGCTCCAGACCGCACGCCCAAGCGGGGCGTCGGGGGTAAAGGTATGCCCGCGTACCCGGACCCAGAACAGCTCTCCATTTTTGCGCCGCATGACACGTTCATCCCAATAGGGGTTGCCCTGGCTCAGGAGTTTGTCGCCGCGGGTGCGCAGATTCTGAAACTCTTCTTCAGAGGGGTAGAGAAAGGCAAAAAGCTGATCCACGAGCTCTGCATGCCTATAGCCAAACATCTGGCAAAAGCGCTGATTGCATTCGCGCAGGACCCGGTTTTCCGTGACCACGATGCCAACAGGAGCAAAGTCAAAGGCCAGTTTGGCCAGATCTCCCGCACCGAAAAGCTGGTCCAGCGTGTCCGAACAGGGCTGTTGTTCCATCGTCCCTCCAAGATCTTGTGACGACTGTAGCTTTGGAAGGGCGGCATGGAAACAGCTTTGACAGAGACCGGCTTCTGGAAAATGAGGATGTTACGGGGCGTTAGCTTAGATAATAGCCCTGAGCTTGCAGCGCTGGCGGTGCTTTGATGTCCAGATGAGGCGCCATGGAGATCTCCACGGTGCGGCAGATGGCATCCAGCGGCAGGCCATTGACCGTCTCGCCAAAGGGACGGGCCAGCTCTTCGGTGACCTCCGCCAGGCCAAAAAACACATAGGCAATGATGGCAACAAAGATCGGCGTTATCCAGGCGGCATCTTCCAGCAGGGCAAAGGGAATGAGCAGGCAATAGAGATAGGTGGTGCGAAACACCAAGAGCGAATAGACATAGGGCAGCGGGGTGGTCGCAATGCGCTCGCAGCCTGCCTGGGCCAGCGCGATTGAGGCCAGCCGCTCTGAAAGGGCCTTGCGGGCAAAGCCATCCGGGGCGGCCTTGACCGCCGTGGCGGTGGCGGCGTTGAGGGCGGCACAGGGCGGATGGGCGGCCTGGCTGAAATCCATCCCGGACCAGTTCTGTTTCGTCTCGCTGATCTTTAGCTTGCGCAGATTGACTCGGTGCAGATGCAAAAAGTCCAGGGCCAGTTTTAGCACCTCCTGGCGGGCGGCGTCTTCAGGCAAAAACATCCTGCTGTCGCGGGCCAGAGAGCGCATATCCGCGACCAGCTGCCCCCAGAGCCTGCGCCCCTCCCACCAACGTTCATAGGCGGCATTGTTGCGAAAGCCGAGAAACAGTGAGAGCGCAATGCCAAAGACCGCAAAGGGGGCCGCATCAAGATGGGGCAGGGAAATGACCCAGCCATCAATCCAGACGATGAGCATGGCCAAAATCGAAACCGTAAGGATACGCGGCAGAATGTGGGGCAAGACTGAGCCCTTGGTGGCAAAGAGCAGCTCAAAGAGGCCGGTTTTTTCGCGGATAATCATGGGAGGCCCGTTCAAATAAGAGGATCTTGAGGCAGTAAAGCCTTAAGCAGAGTCGCATGCACCTCGTAAAGGCGTCCAAAAATCTGCCATTCCCGTCAGCCCGTTGCCAAATGGTGCAATAGCGCCCCGAAACAATGCACCCTGAAACACGGCACCCTGAAACACGGCGCTATGAAACAGGGCGCTATGAAACAGGGCAAAGGGAAAAGGCCCGAGAGTCCCGGGCCTTTGGTGTTCAATCCATGGACTCGAAGGCTTAGCCCAGTGCCCGCCAGCCGATGTCGCGGCGCAAGAAGCCCTCAGGCCAGTCAATCTGATCCGCCATGGCATAGGCGCGGTCGCGGGCTTCGTTCAGGCTATTGCCCCGTGCGGTCACATTGAGAACGCGTCCCCCGGTGGCAACAATGTTGCCATCCTTTGCGGCAGTGCCCGCATGAAACACCATGTTGGAGCTGTCTTCAGGCAGGGCATCCAATCCCTTGATCACGGTGCCCTTTTCATAAGACCCCGGGTAGCCATTGGCCGCCATGACCACGGTGATGGCATGGTCATCGCCCCAGTTGACCTGGGCCTCGGCGAGGCGACCCTCGGCAGCGGCCTGCATCAGGTCCAGCGCCTGGGCCCCCAGGCGCATCATCAGCACCTGACATTCTGGATCGCCAAAGCGCACGTTGTATTCCACCAGACGGGGCTGGCCGTCCTTGATCATCAGGCCAGCATAGAGCACGCCCTGATAGGGCATGCCGCGTTCTGCCATGACCTTCATGGTGGGTTTGACAATCTCCTCCATCGCTTTGGCTTCGATCTCGGCAGTCAACACCGGCGCTGGGGAATAGGCCCCCATGCCGCCGGTATTGGGGCCGGTGTCGCCTTCGCCAACGCGTTTGTGGTCCTGGGCGGATCCAATCGACAGCACCTCTTCCCCATCGACCAGGACAAAGAGCGAGGCCTCTTCGCCCTCCATGAACTCTTCGATCACCACCTCTGCGCCAGCGCCACCAAAGGCGCCGCCAAACATATCGTCAATCGCCGCCAGCGCTTCTTCTTCGGTCATGGCGATGATCACGCCCTTGCCGGCGGCCAGGCCATCCGCCTTGACCACGGTCGGCGCGCCATGCAGGCGAATATGGGCCTTGGCGGCCTCGGCCTCGGTGAAATGGCCATAGCCCGCAGTTGGGGCCTGTGCCGCATCGCAGACTTCCTTGGTAAAGCTTTTGGAGGCTTCAAGCCGCGCGGCAGCTTCGGAGGGGCCAAAGACCAGGACGCCAGCGTCGCGCAGCCGGTCGGCCACCCCTGCGGCCAGTGGCGCTTCGGGGCCAATGATGACAAAGCCGATGGCATTTTGTTCGACAAAGATGGTGACTGCGGCCCCGTCCATGATGTCGAGACTGGCACATTCGGCGATCTGGGCGATACCGGCATTGCCGGGCGCGACGATCAGCTTGTCACATTTTGGGTTCTGCATCACGGCCCAGGCCAGGGCATGTTCGCGCCCGCCACTGCCAAGGATAAGAATATTCATCGTGTCGTCTCCGATCTGCTGATCTCGCCTGTCGCCCAGGACGGGATCAGGTGTACCCGTGGACCCCAAAGCGAATTGTCGGGGCTTGCCTTGCTTGCCGCGGGTTCTATGCTGCGCGAGCCCGCAAAACAAGAACCTGCACCCGATGCAGGCTCAGAACGCCAACTTTGCCGCAGGAGCGCTGTTTTCGTGTCCGACCTATTTGAAGATCCAACTCCCGGCCAGACAGCAGGCCAGACACCGGGCCAGACATCAGGCCAGACAGCGGGCGAATCTTCTGGCCAGAACGCGCCGGAATTCAGCGTCTCAGAGATCTCTGGTGAGGTAAAACGCACGCTGGAAAGCACCTTTGGCCGCATTCGCGTGCGCGGAGAAGTGGGGCGGGTGTTCAAGGCGCGCTCGGGCCATCTGTATTATGATATCAAGGACGACCGCTCGGTTCTGGCCTGCACCACCTGGAAAGGGCAGATTTCCAGCCTGTCAGTGGTGCCAGAAGAAGGCCTGGAGGTGGTTGTTACCGGGCGGCTGACGGCCTTTGGCGCGCAGTCAAAATACAACATGAACGTCGACGAGGTGGCCGTTGCCGGGCAGGGCGCCCTGATGGCACTGCTGGAAAAGCGCAAGAAACAGCTCGAATCTGAGGGGTTGTTTGCGCCCGAGCGCAAGAAACCACTGCCCTATCTTCCACATATCATCGGTGTGGTGACCTCGCCCTCCGGGGCGGTGATCCGCGATATTCTGCATCGCCTGCGGGAACGTTTCCCGCGCAAGGTGCTGGTCTGGCCGGTGGCGGTACAGGGGGCCAATTGCGCGCCAGAGGTGGCGCGTGCCATCGAAGGTTTCAACCGGATGACCCCAGGGGGCGCCTTGCCGCGCCCGGATCTGATCATTGTCGCCCGTGGCGGCGGCGCGATCGAGGATCTCTGGGGGTTCAACGAAGAGGTTGTGGCCCGCGCTGCTGCGGCCTCGGATATTCCGCTGATTTCGGCGGTGGGCCACGAGACGGATACCACCTTGATCGACTATGTCTCGGATCGCCGTGCGCCAACCCCAACTGCGGCGGCAGAGCTGGCGGTACCGGTGCGGCTGGAACTGATGGCCTGGGTCGAGGATCAGGGGGCGCGGCTGCTGCGCGGCACCGGCCAGGCGGTGCAGCAACGCCGTCAGCGGCTGAACGATCTGTCCCGCGCCATGCCGCGGCCCGACAGCCTGCTTGAAACCCCGCGCCAGCGCCTGGATCAGGCGGGCTATAATCTACCGCGCGCCCTGATGTCGGCGGTGCACCAGCGGCAGGTGGGGCTGGGCAAGGCCTCTGCCGGGCTGCGGCCTGCCACCCTGCGCAGCCTGGTGCAAAGACGGCGCGGACAGTTTGAAACGGCGATTGCCAAACTGTCCCCCTATCCGATTGCACGGGAAATTGCCCGGCAAAAGACCGATCTGGAGAAGCTGAACGCTCGCATGGTTGCAGCGCAGGCGGTGCGCATTGCCCGGCAAAGCCAACAGCTGGAGGCCTCGGGGCGTCAGCTGGATATCCTCAGCTACAAGGCGACCCTGTCGCGTGGCTATGCTGTGGTGCGCAGCGGCGCAGAGGTTCTTACCACTCGGGCACAGGCCGCTGCGGCCCCCGCGCTCAGCATCGAATTTTCGGATGGGGTCCTGGATCTGGATGCAAAAGAAGCGGCTCAGAAATAAGAACTGCAGACCTTAGCGGCATTAGACCCCGACCTCTGGCCCAAGGCAGAGCATTTCCTCGCCCATTTCACCGGATTCATACAGTTCGGTGGCTTGCGGATCGTTCTGGAACTGCGCATTCAGACCATCGGGGGTGAGGGAAAAGCTCCAGCACTGTGGCGTGGTGTTGTCCTCATAGACAAAGCAGATCTGTCCAGCGTCTTCGTACCAGATGCCTGTTTGGCAATGTCCATCCAGAAACGACCAGAGGACACGTCGCCCGGGCAGGTAACGTTCCACCCCATAGGCGGTGCCGTCAAAGCCGTAAAACAGGGTCTTGCCTTTGGTGTAGCGATCGAATTCCTCGGCTCCCATCGGGTCGGCGGCCTGGCTGGAGAGCGGCAGAAGGGCAAGGACGGTAAAGAGAATCAAAAGCTGGCGCATATCCAAGACTGTGACAGAGGCCCGTCGATAGGCAAAGACCCTCAGCCCCATTTGCACCCGACTATCGCTTTTGCCTTTCCTCGGGTCACCTTTGACCAGACCTGCCAAGAGAGGCAAGCATAGGGAGAGGCAAGCATAGCGCCTGTTGGCATAACAAAACGGCAGCTCAGACAGGAGAACAACAGATGACAGGCACAGGCATCTTGGAGGCCGCAGCGGTTTGCGCGGCCCTGGGCTATCTCGGTTTCACCGCCTGCAGGCCAAGCGCCCTGCGCAGCCTGCTCAAAACCTTCTCGGTGGCGGCCCTGGCGATTGCAGCCTCGGGTCTGGGCGCGCCGCTCTGGCTGGTCCTGGGGCTGGCACTTTGTGCCTTGGGTGATTTTTTCCTGTCGCTGGAGGGGGAGCAAGCCTTCATGGGCGGGGTGGGGGCCTTTGCCCTTGGTCATCTGGCGTATGTGGTCCTGTTTCTAGGGCATCCCAGTAGTGACCTGGGCCAGATCTGGGCGATGCCGGGCCTGGGGCTCACCGGTGCCATTGTTGCGCTGGGCCTGGTGATGGTGCCTGTTCTGGCTCCCAGAGCGGGTGATTTGAAAATCCCGGTCCTGCTCTACATTCCGATCATTCTCTCCATGGGGCTTGCGGCGCTCACGCTGACTGATCCAGCGCTGATCTGGGTTGTGCCTGCAGCTCTGGCCTTTATGGCCTCTGACGTGATCCTGGCCTTTGAAACCTTTGTCCTGCCAGAAGATCACCCGCTGCGCCGGTATACGCCCTATCTGGTCTGGCCGCTCTATTGGGGCGCACAGGCGGGTTTTTATCTGTCTTTTTCCTGACTGTGGCGCTGCATCCGCTTTGCAACCCGGTGCAATCCGCATTAGGTGAGGGGGAAACCCTTTTGCGGAGGCCCTGATGGCGTTTTTCTCAAAGCTCAAGGAGCGCTTGTTCAAATCCTCGTCAAAACTGGACGAGGGGCTGGAGGCAATTGTTGATGAGGGCGGCCCAGCAGAGGTCGCGTCGCTGCCCACCGCAGAGGAGTCAGCCGGTGCGGAGGCGGCGCCCAATGGGCGCTCGCAGGACACAGCAGTGATACCAGAAAAACCCGCAGGTCTTTTGGGGCGTCTTGTGGGACGCAGCACTGGCAGCGAACAGCGTCGAACCCTGGATGACGAGATGCTGGAGCAACTCGAAGAGCTGCTGATCGCCGCCGACATGGGGGTGGACACGGCGCTGCGGGTGACCGCCAATATGGCCGAAGGACGCCTGGGCAAGAAACTCTCCGCCCGCGAGATCAAGGAATTGCTGGCCGCCGAGGTGGCGCGGGTGATGGAACAGGTGGCCAAACCGATGCCACTCTATGCGCATCGCCCTCAGGTGGTTCTGGTGGTCGGGGTCAATGGCTCGGGCAAGACCACCACAATTGGCAAACTGGCCAGCCAGTTCAAGGCTGCGGGAAAAAACGTGGTGATCGCTGCAGGTGATACCTTCCGCGCGGCGGCTGTTGAACAGCTTCAGGTCTGGGGCGATCGCGCCGGGGTGCCGGTTTTGACCGCCCCCGAAGGTTCTGATCCGGCCAGCCTCGCCTATGACGCCATGACCCGCGCCCAGGAAGATGGCGCTGATCTGCTGTTGATCGACACCGCTGGGCGTCTGCAGAACCGGGCCGACCTGATGGAGGAACTCTCCAAGATCATCCGTGTCATCCGCAAAAAGGACGAGACCGCGCCGCATAATACCCTGCTGGTGCTGGACGCCACCACCGGTCAGAACGCACTGAACCAGGTTGAGACCTTTCAGAAACTGGCGGATGTCTCGGGGCTGGTGATGACCAAACTGGATGGCACCGCCAAAGGCGGCGTGCTGGTGGCGCTGGCAGATAAATTTGCCCTGCCCATCCACGCCATCGGCGTGGGCGAACAGATCGACGACCTTGCCCCTTTTGACCCCGAAGAGTTCGCTGCTGCCCTGACCGGTCTGGACCAACCCTGACAAAATGCCCCGCCACCTTTCATTTGGCTGTAAATATCCTCCGGGGGTTTGGGGGTGGAAAACCCCCAACTTTGCCTCTTCAAAAACAGATTGAGCTGCCCAAATGAGCGAATGGTTAATCTCCCTGGAAGGCACCGAGGCCGGGCATCAGGCCGCGCTGGGGCTGGCCCTGATGGCGGCCTTCCTGCATGCGGTCTTTGGCGCGTTGCAAAAGGGGCGCTACGACCCCTGGCTGTCACGCGGCGCCATTGATGCCTCCTATGGGCTGATGGCTGCCCCCTTTGCGCTTTTTGTGGTGCCCTGGCCGGAACCCCATATGTGGCCAATATTTGCCGTGGTCTGGGGGATTCACGTGGCCTACAAGGTCTTGCAGGCGCTGGCCTATACCAAGGGCAGCTATACGGTGGTCTATCCGGTGGTGCGCGGCACCGGACCACTGTTCACGGTGATCGGTTCCTACTATCTGTTTGGAGAGGTCTTTTCGCTGGTGCAATGGGCCGGGGTCGGGGTGCTGCTGGCGGGGATCTTTGGTCTTGCCGCTTATAACTACCGCTACTTGGAGACCCACCGCGAAACCCTGGGATTGGCGATGTTTCTGGCGCTGATCACCGGGCTGTTTGTGGCGCTTTACACCACCTATGACGCCTATGGTATCCGCGCCACTGCCGATCCTTTCACCTTTCTCGCCTGGTTCTTCATGATCGACGGTCTGGTGATGCCGCCCTATGCCTGTCTGCGCTGGCGCCGCATGACCAAAAAACCTGACCTGGCCCCTCTGGTGGTCAAAGGCATCTTTGGCGGATTTGTGGCCTTTGCCTCCTTTGGCGCGGTGATGCTGGCCACCCGACTGGACAAGGTCGGCGAGGCGGCCGTGCTGCGCGAGACCTCAACCGTCTTTGCCGCCCTCATCGGCTGGCTGGTGCTGAAAGAAACCGTTGGTCCCCGGCGCATTGCCTTGATGGCTTTGATCGCGCTGGGCGCCGTGATAGTGGAGATGGGGGGCTGACATCAGCCTGCCCCAAAATGCCCAGAGCGGCATAGACCTACAGGAGATTCCATGACGCGCGACACAAGTGCAGCCAAGAAGATCAATCCAACCCTGAAACTGGTGCTGGAGCTTGGCCCTGTTGTTCTGTTTTTTATCGGCTACATCAAACTGCGCGAAGAGGTGTTTCTGATCGCCGGGCAGGAGTACAAGGGCTTTATCATCGTGACGGCGGCCTTTATCCCGCTGATGGTGCTCTCGACGCTGGCGCTGTGGAAGCTCACGGGCCATCTGTCAAAGATGCAGCTGGCCACGCTGGTGCTGGTGGTCTTTATGGGGGGGCTGTCGGTCTGGCTCAATGATGAGCGATTTTTCAAGATGAAACCAACGCTGATCTACCTGCTGTTTGGCGGGGCTCTGGGGATAGGCCTGCTGCGCGGTCAAAGCTATCTCAAGCTGGTGATGGAAGAGCTCATGCCGCTGGAACAGGAGGGCTGGATGATCCTCACCCGGCGTTTTTGCCTGTTTTTCCTGGCACTTGCGCTGGCGAACGAGGCGATCTGGCGCAGCTTTAGCACAGATACCTGGGTCTATTTCAAAACCTTTGGCCTGCCGGTGGCGATGTTTGCCTTTTTTATGTTCCAGGGGCGGGTGTTGCAGCAATACGGCCTGTCCGATGAAGACGAGGCCTGAGCACCAGGATCAGAACCTGGGCACCAGCACAGGCGGGTCTATTGCCCAGCGGGGTCTTTGCCAAAGATCACCTCTTGTGCGCGGCTGTCAGAGCGATCGCCGCGCCGCGCAGCCTCCAGGCTTCGTCCGGCGATGATACAGGGGCGGGCCCAAAGGTGATCCAGCCAGCGTGCCATATGCGGTTTGTCATCCAGAGACTGCTCCTGACCTTCCCACAATGAGGCCCAGGGCCAGATGGCCATATCGGCAATGGTAAAGCTGTCACCCGCCACATATTGGTTTTGCGCCAATTGCCGGTCGAGCACACCGTACAGCCGGGCAACCTCGGCGCGATAGCGGTCCTTGGCATAGGGGATTGGCTCTGGTGCGTATTTCAGGAAATGATGCGCCTGACCGGCCATCGGCCCCAGACCGCCCATCTGCCACATCAGCCATTGCTCCACCACCAGGCGCTGCCGTTCGGTTTCGCCGTAGAACTGCCCGGTTTTGCGCGCCAGATATTGCAGAATCGCGCCGCTCTCAAACAGGGAAACGGGTTTGCCATCGGGGCCATCCGGATCGGTAATGGCGGGCATACGATTGTTGGGCGAGATCGTTAGAAACTCCGCTGCAAACTGATCACCAGCAGAAATATCAATCAGGTTGACCGTATAGGGCAGGCCCATTTCTTCCAGCGCGATGGAAATCTTCCAGCCGTTTGGCGTTGGCCAGTAATATAGCGCGATTGGATCCTGCATGATCTGCCCTTTGTTAAGCCGGTGGAAAACCTGGTTAGGCTGGTGTAAAACCTGTGTGCAACACTCAAGGCTTGATAACAGCATGGGCACCCCGGGCACGCAAGCCTGGCGGCAAGTGTGACAGATCACAGGGCAGTGATTGCGTGCTCAGTACGCGCGCGCCTCTTGACTGAGGGGGCCAACCGGCGTATCGGATTTTGCATCAACATCGTGGCGATTTGTAACCGGATTTCATATTGTGTAAGTATTTGTAATTAAATAGTAAAAATAACATTTCTTATTAGGGCATACTGCGGGGCATACTTTCCCCGCTGAGTTGCTTAACTAATCTTTCGTTGCAGCTCTTTTCTTGCCTGTAGAGCGCAAGCGTCGATGTACTTGGCTAGATCTGTGATGTGGACACATTTGGCAGCCTTCTGACCGGACCCTAAACGTGTAAGGGGCAGGGGGATTTCTCCACTGTCCACTTTTTTGAGGAATACCTCGCGGTTCATTCCGCCAAAATAATCTTGGCGCACCTCATCGGCTGACACCACTGGCTTGCCTTCATACTTTGCTGTTAGTAGCCAAAGAGTGTTCATCGGGAGATCCCTTTTTCAGTTTTGTCGGTTATTTCTTTTAGGCATGGAGCTGGTGGCGTTTTGGTCTGCCGTTTTTTGAAGTCCCTGACCCATTGATAGACGCGGGACTTGTTGATGGGAGGCCCTGGCAACGCCTGCATTGCGGGAATGATCTGTGTGGCCGATACACCAGCTCCAATCAGTTCTGTTGCCTTCCTGATCCGCTCTGGTGTCATCGTCTGTGGTCTGCCGTGACGCTCGCCGCGCTCCTTTGCCGCCTTCATGCCTGCGATCGTGCGCTCCCTGATCAGGTCACGCTCCATTTGCGCTAGGGATGCCATGATGTGAAACATCCCCTTACCCATGGGGTTGGCGAGGTCAAAGCGCTCTGTCAGGCTCACCAGCAGGACGTTATTGGCCTCAAACGTTTGCATCGAATCCAATATGCCGAGCAATGTGCGTCCCAGCCTGTCGAGCTTCCAGACCACAAATTCACCCCCAAGTTTTGAAGCTGCAGAGATCGCCGCTTTCAAGCCGGGCCGGTTGTGCTTTGCGCCGCTCATTTTGTCGGTAAAGATCATTGCATCTTTGACGCCGTATTGTTTGAGGGCTGTGATTTGCATGTCTAGGTTCTGCTCTATGGTGGAAACGCGGGCGTAACCCACTTTGACAATCTCAGGCTTGGTCACGGTTTTCCTGCGAAAAGTGCGGTTTCGGGGGTAACTGGATTTAGTCGTAGTCTGGAATGCGCCCGGGTGCGTCCTGCCACCCCTCGGCGTTGATCCGGGCATTCTCGGCGCGGTCGATGCGGTCGATCTCGGCGGCGATCAGAGCGCCAGCTCTGACAAGATCGGCGCGTCGGTTCTTCGGCTTCCACCAGTGCGATGACCATGGCCACAGTTCTCGGATTGTCCGGCTGACAGTCTGGTGCAGGTCGTTGCGACCAATGCAGTCAAGCGCAACCTGCATCGCGTAGCAGGCAGCGGCCCCGGCCATTTCCCCGTCGCTGTGGGCGTCGTCATGCTCGGGCGTCCAGCCCTCTACCTCGATCTGCCGCTTGCGCTCTGCGGCGATGCTCTCGATTCCGTTCATAGGTCGCTCCATCAAAGTGGGGGTGGGTTGGCATTACTTGCGGCGCTTATTCTTGAGCAATCGGCGCAAACTGCGGCTGTTTCCCTCGGGTTCTGGCGGGGCCATTTCTCGCATGTCGCCCCAGCCGCATTCTTCGCAGACGCGATATTTTTCACGCCACCCGCCACAGCCTTCACAAACTCGCAGATCTTTCATGCCGTCCTCCTTAGATTGGTGTGGGTTTCGATGCTGGTTTCCGTCGCTGCCCCCTCTGTTGATGAGGGGGCAAAAAGAGAAGTCAGGCGGGTTTAGCTGGCTTCTGGGCTGCCATAGAAAAGGGGGAGTTCCGTCCCTTCTCGGGCTTTCGCCACCGCCTCGCGGTAGGCGTCTTCAAAGTATTTTTCAGGATTGAAAACCGTCATGATGAATTTCACGGTGCTGCCGCTTTTGCGGTAGCGAAAGCGCACGGCCATGCGATAAGGGGCACCGCCCCGGAACACGGGGATGGCGATGATGATCAGGTTGGGAATTTGCAATGGTGCGCCCTCTGCGTCCTTATGCTCATTCAGAAAGCTGATCTGAGATTCGCCGGAGTCGCGGTTGGTGCTGACCTTCAGGTCGCTGGTCTCAAACACCTGAAACTGTCGGCTCATCTGCAGCAGCTGGTGCAGCTGGCCAAACCGGCCCTCGATCTTGTCTGCGGTTTCGATCAGGCGGTTTTCCCAACCTTGGTTCTTGTCGGAGGCAGATCCTTTGATAATCGCTGGGGTTGGGTCCATGACCTCGAGGGCATGAATTTCGATGAATTCCCCCATTTCATCCTTGGCCAGTGCCTCGCCTGAGATATTCATCCAGGCCTCCCATTCATCTGACAGGGGGAAGCTGTAGATGGCTTTGTGATGGCAGTGGCGCGCTGTTGCGTCTCCGGTGGCGGACACGGGGTCGATCGCGCCGCCCGCGTGGTAATCCGCAATGCAGGTCAATTTGGGGGCCTTCATATCAGCGCGCGCAAACAGGGCAGAGGTATCGCCTTTGAACCGATTGGCCCAGTCGATCAGGCTTTGCAGATCTTCCAGTTGCGCTGTGCCCTTGCGCCTGGCTGGTTTCAGGAACTCGGCAGCGGCGCGGATCTCGCCTGTCAGGTTCTTGGTGTCGCGGTGCTTTGGGCTGCTGATGATGGCGGGTTTGGTCAGGTCCAGTGCATCGGGTAAGGTGACTGGAGTGTGATTGCCGATTTCTTCCATGACCTTGCGCATGGTTTCAGCCGGGTTTTGCATTACGTCTGGGTCGTCATATGCCATTTGGTTTTCCTTTGGCGCTGAGTTGTTTGTTTCGTGGCTGCTTAATCCAGATCTCGGATTTCGCCGGTTTCGGGGTCGTAGTCGGTGACATCACGCGGTTGGTGCATCTGCTTCATGAATGGGCTGTAGAGCGTCAGTTCGCCCTTTTCGTTGATGAAGGCTGCGGCGCTGGATGGGGGTTTCTTTGGCCCTTTGAAGTTGGCCGTTGCGCCCATCGCCACATCGCCGGAATTGCCCAGGGCGTAGTTCAGCGTGATGGTCATGCTGCCGCTGCAGCCCTTGGCGCCATGCTCTGCCTTGTGTTCCAGCAGATCCATTTGCAACTGACGGTGATCGGTCATGAGTTGCTGTAGGAAGTTGCCCCCATCAAACAGCGACAAAATCTGTTCAATGGAGCGCATTTTGTAGGGGTCGTTTGGCTCTGGTTTGGTCATGGCGGGGGGCAGGTGGGCGGTCATCACTTGAGGTTCCTTTCGGGTTAGCGTGGGGTCGGCAAGCGGCCAGCGCTGATTTCAAAATCAGTGTGCAGGCGCAGAAATCGTTGGAAGGCTGCGGCATCGGTCGCCAGTTCCTTGCGGCTCTGGATCCGACAGACGGTGCGCAGGTGTTCGGTCGCCGCTGTCGGGCTGAACTGTTCGCCGTGCATCCCGTTGCGAGTGGCAGCGTAGCGCTGAAAGGCGACATCATGGGCCAGCATGGCGGCGCGCATGGGGGCCTTGTCCTGGGTTATCTGTTGCATGGGTGCCTCCTGTTGATCGGTTGGGGCGCGGCGGTTGTCCGTGAGTGATGGCTTTCTGTGCCGCGCCCCAGTGCAGCGCTCACGCTGCGGGTGTTGCTGAAAATGTTTCTTGCTGCGATTGTTTTGCTTTTTGAGGGAGAGCATTCATGACAGCTGCAGGTTGGGATACGGATAAGTCGGGAAACATCACTCTTTGTCCGGTGGTGGGCTGGACGCCCGCTGTTGGATTTGGGATGTCGTGTCTATTGCGACTTGAGACGGTTCAATCAGTTGAACATCTGGTGGCGGTAGCGAATACACAGGCGAAACTTGATGCGCTTCAAATCGTCTTGACGCCAGAGCAGGCCGATCAGTTGGCCCAAGATCTTCTTCGCTTGAGCGCGGCTGCGCGTCAGATACCAGAGGATCCTGGCAATTAATCTGATCGGCAGATTTTGAAACCTTTGACGCTTCTGGCGCGAGGCCTTGCCCGTTGTAGGGGCAATCCGGGCGGCCATCGGTGGCGCGGCGATTTCGGGCGCTGGCCTGATGGGCGGCTTTGGTCCAGGCGGTTATGGCGTCAAAGAAGTTGTCGGAGCTTGCCTTGATGCCGTGCAATTCGGCGCGGTGCGTTAGGTTTTCCGGCTCCCACCAGTCCTGCGGATCATCGCTGGGCGGGGTCAGTTCACCGCCCAGATCCTGAAATTTCAGAATTTTGCAAATGCCCTGCTGGGCGGCGATTTCAGCCGCGGCGGCGGCAAGGCTGTGTGCGGGCATTGTATGACCTCGGTGGGTTGGTGTGCGGGCGGTGGGTACTTTGGAGGAGGACTGAAACCGCCCGCACTATCCCGCGCAGTGATCGGAAAATACGCGGAAACTGGGTGAAACAAGACCTGCGATGTCCTCCTATCGCAGGCCTGGTGTTGCTAGTGGGGCGGGGGTGGTGCCCGCTGGGATGCGGGCGGCAAGGTGCCGTGCCGGATGATAGGGCAGGCAGCGTGGCGGGGCATGTTCAGATCACGCGGCATGGCGGTGGTGAACCCGGTATCCCTGTTTTTCGGCATAGCAGCGCACGGTTTCGCCCACCCGGATCAGGGTCTGGTCGATCGGTTCCGGCGCGGGTTCGGGCCGGTCGATCAGATGTTGGGGGCGCAGGCGCTGTGGGTCAAAACCCTGGCCGCGCGCGGCCTTCATTGCTGCCCAGGCGGTGGTGAACAGGGCCGGATCGTCAATGTGATCTTCGGGTGTTCCGGCAATCTGCTGGGCATCGCGCAGCACGGTATTTGATTTCTCTTGCATTCAATCCTCCATCGGTTGATGAAGGGGAATGTATAGATCAAAAGAACTATGTCAACTCAAAATAGAACAAAACATCTATTTGAGCGAATCAAAAACCCCGCACGGGGCGGGGTTCACTGGAAAAGGAGCTAGCGGATGGATATTTTATTGTGGGTGCTACAGGACGTGGCGCCTTACGTCCTTTCGGGTATCAGTATCGGAATTTCGATAGTTGCTCTTTTGCGGTAACGTCTGCCCGTCGAAAGGTGCACTTTGACGGCGGGGGCGGTTCTCTCAGCTAGAATTGGTATGGCAAACTTTTCTTTGATTAGTTCATTTGGGAGAAGTTGTTTGTTTAATTTTATCTCGGAAAGCTCTTCACTGTGAAACCCTTCTTGCCCCTCATTCTTTATTGATATCAGGAAGGGGCCGCTTGTGCTGGTTAGAGACAGCAGGCCAAAAGGCTTGTCTGTATGGTTCTCAATGCAGACCAGGTAGGTGCTACCTTTTTCGCCGTGACCTACGACCTCTGTCCATCCCCTTGGCGTCTTGGGGGGTGGCGTGGTGCGCCGGATAGCAGCAAATGATACGGCGAGTGAAAATAATGAAAGCGCCGTGGGGGTCCATACTTCCAGGGATTTAGCAAGGTTCGCGATCATCTTGGGTTTTCTGTTTTCTGTTTGGTGTTGTGGTTTGCACAATTTCAGATTGTGGTTGGGTGTCAGTCTCGTTCTTGTTTTGCCGGTGGGTGGCAGGAGGAGATTTCCGTGACTGATATTGAACTTATTCGTTTTCTGAGGCGTCTTTTGGCTGAGACTGATCCGCAGCGGCAGCGAGACCTCGCCCGTAGCCCAGAAGCTGCTGCTTTAGTGGTTCGGGTAGCTGGGCAAATAGACGCACAATTTCTTGCTCTTCTGAGGTCTGAGCATTGCTCATGAACTCTTCCAGCGTCGTCCCCAGGGCGGCGCATATTTGACGCATCGTGCTAACACGTGGGTTGGTGTTTCTTTTGAACATTAGCCTAATTGCGCTGTTACCCAAGCCCGCCTTAACCGCAAGGTTCGAGACGTTTAGGCTTGGGTCGGCATCAATTGCCGCCTGCAGTCTGATTAGGAAAGGTTCTTGGGGTTGGTTTGTAGGCATGTCGTAATTTTGCCTAGATATATGCATCTATGGTATCGTTATATTCATCTTGACGCGAGTAGATCAAAAGAACTACCCATGGGCCATGGAACAATTCATGGCCAATGTGCGCGCCTATGCGGCGCAGTTCGGGATCTCCCCGTCGACCGTCATCCAGAAGGCTGGGGTCGGCGGTGGCGGCACCTGGGTTAAGTGGGAAAGCGGAGACGGCAGCCCGACGCTGCGCACAGTCGATCGTCTGCGTGACTATATGGCGAAAAATCCGCCGCCGGATGCTGACCGTGCGGAGGACGCCGCATGAGCCGCCCCCGCCTGACCCTGATTGTGAACAATGATCTGTCATGCCCAGATTCTAGCGCGGGGCAGGTGCAAACCTCTTGGTCAAATCAATTTGACCCCTACGCCCTAAAGGCCAGCGCGCCGGATCTATGGTCCAGGTATTTCCGCGCCCGGTTCAACAGCCCGCGCGAGGTAGCGCTGTTCTGTGACGTCAGCTTTCAAACCGCGCTGAACTGGTGGGGCGCAGTCACCGCGCCCGCCAGCCACATCGCCTTGCTGGTCATGCTAACAGATCCGGGGGCCCCGCGTTTCTTTGGTGCGCAGCTAGGGCAGGCGGCATGATTGGATCAAAACTCTTGATCGAATTGAAGATCGCCAAAGACAAATTCACCGGTCGATCCATCGTTCAAGCGAACAATGACTGTGCCGGAAATAAGGTTGGTTTTACGGGTGATGATCGCGTTGCCATGACGGCCATCATTGCAGGTTGTTTTCGCAGGAATGGTGATTGCGGTGGTGTTTGCGTCGTAGGTGCCAGTGCAGGACAGGCCCGATGTGTTCAGCACATGAAATGTTCCACCGGACAGGGCTGCCGTCGCTGTTCCTTGAGCTGGTTGGCCGTCAAATTGGCCGTTAATTGGCACGGAATAAGAACAGGCTGGGGTTGCCAGGGCGGCCAGAAGTGCAAGACGTTTCATCAAATATCCTCGAATTATTTACTGGACAAAGTTCGCACAATCTTGGTGTGGAAAGTCAAGGACGCAATTCAAAACACTGCAGGACGCGGATCGCCATCCGACGCCTTCGCTGACCGGGGGCAGGCGCGCCTGCAAGTGGCCCCCATGTCCTCCCTGTCAAACTTGGGGCGCGCTGGTGGTGTGAAAGCCGCGCGTCCCGTTTTTTTGGGGGGGCCTCATGGCTGATCGGCGGACTGCGATTGAGGCTAAGGTTAAGGCGCGGATTGAACCCGTCTTTTGTGCGGCCTTGGGGAGCGATTGCTGGCAGTGGACCGGCCCGGATTCTGGCGATGGGCGGGGCGGCGATTATCCTCGGATGTGCCTGGATGGTCAGACTGTCGCGGTGCATCGGGTGATGTACACCAATAAAAACGGCTTCATTCCTGGTAAAAAGCAGATTGACCACAAGTGTCGGAACCGGCGCTGCGTCAATCCTGACCATTTGGAAATGGTAACTCACAAGGAAAATCAACGGCGGCGTGATCGGGCGCAGAGGGTTGCGGCAGAATGACCGCGCTCCTAGCAACCCGGCGCTGTCAATTCCCCGCCGCGCCAGATTGGACCTGGCTGCGGTGGTACTGGCAGGGCATGCCATGCCTGCATGAGGGGGTGCCGTTGGCGGACATAGCGGTGCGCGAAAAGGATCAACTTGCCTGTTTGGCAACGCCCTACAGTTATTCCGAGGGTGGCCCGGTGCTGGGCGCGGATTGTGCCGGCGCATGGATGCAAGACCTCGCCACCGCCGGGATCATGACGATTTCGCCAGCGTTTTTGGCCGGTTGGGGTGGGCTCAAGGCCGCTCAGCCTGCGCCTGCAGTTCGGGTTAGTGCATGTGTGGTGGTTCCTCCGGCTGTCGGCTGGCAAGAGGCTCCCGATGTTTGGGCTGCTGTTTGCTTGGCGCTGGCGTCCGTCAAGCCGGTCTATCTGGTTGAGGGCTGCGCGTGATGGCTGGATATCAGCGCAAAGAGGTGATCGGGGACATGACGCTGTACCAGGCTAATTGCCTAGACCTTGCCCCAGCGCTGGGGCGGTTTGATCATGCCATATTTGACCCGCCATATGAACAATCACTGCATGATGCCAAATCGGCGGGGAAGGCTCGCAAGCTGCGCAAGGATGGTGGCAAAGAGCTTGAAACACTTCCTTTTGCTGGGATCGATGAGATCCGCGATGACGTAGTGGCCTTGGGGCAGCAGGTCGATGGCTGGTTTGCGGCCTTCTGTACGTCGGAGGGCATTGGCCCCTGGGCTGCCGCGATCAACGCAAGCCCAATGAAGTACAAACGCGCCTGCCACTGGATCAAACCGGACTCCACGCCACAGTTGAATGGCCAGTGCCCAGCACAAGGGGCGGAGCATTTTGTTACTGCCTGGGCCGGTACCGGGTTTTCGCGCTGGAATGCAGGCGGAAAGCGCGGCGTCTATACTGAAATGACCAATCCCAAGGATCGCCACGGTGGTCACCCGACCGAAAAGCCATGGCGGCTAATGCGTTCTCTTCTGTTTGATTTCACCAACCCTGGAGATCTGATCGCGGATTTCTTCATGGGTGGGGGTACCACGTTGGTGGCCGCAGCGCTGACCGGGCGTCGTGCCATCGGTATCGAGCTGCGCTCCGACTATTTTGAAATGGCCTGTCATCGCGTCGAAAAGGCCGTGCGCGGCGCCCGAGACCTGGGTGTGCAGAGTGTCCCGATTGTGCAGATGAGCCTGCTAGACGCGCCCCGATGGGTGCAGGGCAACCTATTGGAGGGGGGGGTGATGCAGCCTAGTCAAGATGGGCGGATGCAGCAGCGGATGCCTACGGTGACATCCAGTAATCCGGTGTCAGTCATTCAGTCAATCGTGCGCGATTTTTATCATATCTCAAAGCGCGATTTGCTGGGTCCTAGCCGTGTTCGGCGCATATCTTGGCCTCGCCAGGTGGCCATGGCGCTGGTCAAACAGCGGACCAACCACAGCCTGCCGGATATCGGCAAGTGCTTTGGGGGGCGGGATCACACCACGGTCATGCATGCGCTGCGCGCTGTTGCGGATCGGCGCAAGGCTGATCGGCAGTGCGCTGCTGAATTTGTCGAAATTGAACGCCGGGTCGAGCTGGCCTTGGGGCGATCCTATGTCCGGCGCGAACACATCTGGGGCAAGCCGTTTGTTTCAGTCAGAAAAAGGGAGGTGGGCCAATGTCGGATCTGATTGAAGGCCAGAATGAACCTGCGGATGTTTGGCCGCTGCGGCGCGGCGATACCCTGTCCTCTCACGACTGGTTTCCCTTCTTCGGGCACAAGTTCTTGGGGTCTCGCTTCCTTAGCAGATGCGTGATGACGGGGCGGCGTGAGGACATTGGATCAGCTCTGATCCTGTGGACCGAGGCCATGCGGCAGGATCCCGCTGGCACCCTGCCGCCGGATGATATGGATTTGGCCGACCTTGCCCGGTTCCGCTCAATTGTGGAGTGGCAGGAAGCAAAGGAGAATGTCCTGCGCGGTTGGGTTCCCGTTCTGGTGGAAGATGCGCGCACGGGCGAATATGAAACCCGCCTCGGCCATCCCGGTTTGATTGAGGAAATTGTGCAGGACATGCACAAGCGCAAGCGGGGCCGCGATGCTGCGCGCGAGGCCGGGCGTCTTGCGCTCAAGAAGCACAAGATCCGCAAGAAGATGCGCGAAATGGGGGTGCGGGATCATGTCATTACGGATGACCGGGCGGTCACCCTGCTGGCTGAACACTTTGAGCACTCAGAACTATACATCACGCCAGACAACGTGCGGGCGGCGATGGTCGAAGTGCTTGGCTATACGGGAGATGTGACCCCGATCAGCGCGGCGCGGGACCGGTGAAATTGAACTGCAATACAACTGAAATGAAGTGAAACGATTTCACCTAGATTTCAGTACGATTTCGGCCTGCAGGTGAAATTGCCCTACAGGACAGAACAAAAAAATACAGAAGAATACAAAACACCTTACTGGCGAAAAACCGAAGGTGTGGCGTGTATGGATAGCCTGGAATTGCTGAGAAGGATTAGGGGCGATGGGGTCAACAGGCCTGAAAGAAGCAAAGAAGCGGGTCAGGGCGCATCTGGTGGATCCTCTGCTGCGTTTGGGGCTGCGTCGGCCAACGGGCATGACGGTTAAGCAGTTCGATGAAATGACCGATGAGCTATGCGGTCGCTTGTCTTACATGACTGATCTGAACCTCAAGGCCTTGGCAGATCAGGCGGCGGTGCGACCCGGTGGCAAGGATGGTTCGCGGTTTCCTATTGCGGCCAAGATCCTCGCCTGGGGTGCGGATATTCAAAGACCAGATGAAGGGGCCTCGCCGCTGATGCTTGCCGCGTTCTCCGGGGAGATTGGCCGGGAGGCAATGGCCGAAGACTGGGCGCCGGAACTGCTGTCACATTTGCGCAAGTACAGGATTTGGCCGAAAGGGCCTTACCTGACTGCTATTAAGGAAAGGGCCGAGGCTGCGCGGCACCGGATTGCCAAGGCAAAGGAGCTTGAAGAGCGCGGCCATGCGATCCCTGAACCTGATCGAAAATTGATGGAAATGCGCGCGGCTGCGGCTCAAAAGTGCCGACGGATTCTGGAAGAAATTGAGGTGCAGCAATGAATGACCAGGTGGTAATTGTGACCTCTTCCGGTGTGGCGCGTCTGCAGGAAGAGGCGGAGCGCATTGCAAAGATCAAGGCGCGCGGCTGCGTCCCGGTTGAATGTGGTCCAGAGATGCCGATGGCCCCAGGTCGTGGGCCAATGATGCGCTTTACGCCGCGCGAAATGCGCCAGACCGAATGTGGCGGCTTTGTCTCGGTCAAGACTGGTGAGGCTGGCCGGGATGCCGCGCGGGTAGCTGATGCGTTCGATGCGATGGAGCGGGCTTCACTAAAGGCGCATCGGGCGGCAGAAGTCAGGCGGGCCTCGGCAGGGCAGGATCCGCAGTCCTATAGCGCATTGTTCACACCGGGTCAGATCAGTGCGGCGCGAGACTATGCGGCGCTGGTCGAGCGGGTCAGTGCGTCTGGTGTCAAATGTTCGTCTCTTGAGGATATTCATTCCGGTGGTGGCGGTGGTGGCGGCGATCGAGAGGCTGCAATCTTTCGGGACTTTCAGCGGTTGCGGGCTTTGCATCGCCGCATTGGCGATGGGCTGGCAAAGGAGGTCAGACGCATCCGGCCATCAAAGAATGGTGGGGTGAGGCGCCGGGCCATCTATGTGCGTCGGCTGGTCGATATGGTTTGTCTGGGTGATATGTCGCTGCATGAGGTGTTGAATATGCACGGGTGGGAGAAAAAAGGCGATGCAATCAAAGCGTTGCGGGTGGCTCTTTGCGCGGCGCTAGATCGAATGCAGGGATATGATCTTACTGATGCAAAAAATGGTGTTGACAGTTAGGTCACCTGCAGAGCATGAATAGTGCATCATCAACAAATGCGCCCACGGGAAACTGGCGGGCGTTTTTGCGTTGTGGGCTTTCAAACAGAGTTGGGATTATCCGGTGGCGCGATCGAAGATCTGCGTGGCGGCAGGTTGCGATGATATCGCTTTGCCTGGGCTGTCGCATTGCGAAGATCATGAGGCGCGGCGCAAGGCTAAGCTGAAGGCGCGCCGGGATAAGGCGCAGACCTCGCCAGCCGCGATCGCCGCGCGGCGGTTGTACGCGGATCCCAAATGGAAGGCGGCGCGGCTGGTTCATCTTCGCCAGCATCCGATTTGCAAGGACTGCGATGAGTTGGGCGTTGTTGAGGTGGCCACGGATGTGGATCACATCACGCCGCACAAGGGCGATCGCAAATTGTTTTGGGACCGCAGGAATTGGCAGAGCCTTTGCCACCGATGCCACAGCCGAAAGACGGCGCGTGAGGTGTTCCACCGATAGGGGGGGGTATCTGAAAACTGACGCCCCCAGAGACAAACCGGTGGGATAACCTTTTTTTACGCGACCGGGAAATTGGAGAAAAAAACCCACTTTGAAAGGAGGGATGAAGGATGAAGGGACGCAAGCCGGATCTGCAAAATGTCATCCCGATGAAGGGGGGGATCCAAAAAGAGACCCCATCTGCACCTGATTTTCTAGACGATATCGCCCGCGATGTCTGGGATGAACTGGTGCCTGAACTGGTGCGCAAAGAGCGGATGGAGCTGCTTTATAAATACCAGTTCGCCAGCTACTGCGCCGCCGTGTCGAACTTCATTACCTCAACCAATACCGTGGCGATGGAAGGCCAGTTTTATGACACGGGCAAGGGGCGGAACGGCAACCAGAAACGCAAGCACCCCGCATTGACGCTTCAGGAAACTGCGATGAACACGATGCGGCGAGATGCTGCTTTGTTCGGGTTGTCTCCTGTAGATGAGGCGCGGCTTGGCGCAGGTGGCCAGGGGGATCTGTTTGATCAGGTCATGGCGCAGCTGAATGGAACCGATTGACCACCCTGTCAGCCGCTACGCTCTGGGGGTTGTTGAGGGGGATGTAGTTGCGGGTGATCTGGTGCGGATGGCCTGCGAGCGCCACCTGATGGATCTGGAAACCGGGGCCGATCGCGGGCTGTATTTTGATTGCCAGGCCGCCAGCCGGATTATCAACTGGGGCGGCATGCTGCAGCACACAACCGGGCCGATGGCTGGCCAGCCTCTGAAGCTGGAACCCTGGCAGGAATTTAGGCATGGCTCTGTCTTTGGCTGGAAGCGATCGGAAACGGGGCTGCGCCGGTTCCAGTCCACCTATCATCAGGTGGGAAAGAAGAACGGCAAAACCACGGATACGGCGGTGCCGATGCTCTATACCCAGTTGTTTGATGGTGAGGCGGCGCCGCAGGGCTATTGCGCGGCCACCACCAAGAACCAGGCGGGGCTGCTGTTCAAAGAAATGAAGCGGATGATCAAGCGATCGCCGCTGTTGCGTGAATTCATGGATGTCTCGCGCACCGCGATCGAGACTGCCAAAACAGACGGTTTGATTGCCTGCCTCAGTCGGGATGGCGATTCCTCAGATGGGATCAACCCCAGCTTTCTGGCGCGGGACGAAATGCACCGCTGGACCGATCGTGAGCTGGCCGACACGATTGTTGAAAGCATGATCGCACGGGCACAGCCGATCGATTGGGTGATTACCACAGCGGGGCAGGACCGGGCTTCGCTCTGCGGTGAGCTGCGTGACTACGGCGAAAGCGTGTTGCGCGGTGGCGTCGAGGATGATGCCTTTTTTGGCTATATCGCAGAGCCGCCAGCGGATTGTGATCCGGCGGATCCGCAGTTCTGGGCCATGGGAAACCCCAATTTGGGGGTGAGCAAAAAGATTGATGCGATGCAGACGACGCTGAAAAAGGCGCTGGCGATCGCGGGGCGCATGCCCAACTTCAAGCGCTTTCACTTGAACCTCTGGACCGAAGGTGCCGAGACCTGGATTGCGCGGGATGTCTGGGACAAGGGCATGGCCAGCGCGCCGTTTGATATTGAGAGCCTGTTTGGCCGCAAGGCCTGGGTCGGGCTGGATTTGTCCAACAAGATCGACACCACGGCAATCGTGATTGCGGTGCCGGTGGATGGGCTGATCTACCTGGTTGCCTTCACCTTTCTGCCAGAGGGGCCCAAGGGGTTCATCCAGCGGGCGCAGTCGGAAAAGCGGGAATATGTCGGCTGGCGGGATCAGGGGTGGCTGGAGATCCACAAGGGCGGAACCATTGATGAGGATGAGCTGGCCACCCGGTTGGAATGGATCCGCCAGCACTTTGATCTGCAGGAAGTGGCCTATGACCCCTGGGGCATGAAGTATCTGGCCGACAAGCTGGACAAGCGCCGGTTCCCGATGGTGGAGCATCGGCAGGGCTATCAGTCGATGTCAAACCCGATGAAGCGGTTTGAAGAGAAGGTCATGGAAAACAAAATCCGCCACGGCGGCAATCCCATGCTGGCCTGGCAGGTTGGCAATGTTCACCGGGATGAGGATGCCTCGGAGAATGTGAAGCCGAACAAAAAGAAATCATCGGGTCGGATCGATGCAGCGGTTGCCGCGATCATGGCGCTGGGGCGCGCCGAGGCGGGCGAACAGAAACGCAAAGCACGGGAAGTTGAAGTGGTATGAGGTTCTTTGGATGGGATATTGCGCGCGGTTCAGATGAGACCGTTGTGCAGCGGGTGGAGCCGCCGGTGATGTCTGCAGAGGCCGCGACCTCTGGCACCATGGAGCCAGAGCCCTGGTTGTCTGACATTGGTTGGGGCGGGTCGGTCGGGCGTTTGGCCAAACATTTGCCGCGCGTTTCGCCACAGCGGGGCGAACAACATGCCACGGTGTTTGCCTGCTGCAACAATATCGCCGGTGATCTGTCCAAGGTGCCTCTTAAAATCTGGCAGCGCAAAGGCGACGGGCAAGAGGTGCGGGTGCGCGATCATCCGGCGGCCTATCTCTTGAATGTCGAGGCCTCGGATGGTGTGCCGGCCAAGGTGATGCGGCTGGCTCTGATCTACGCCTGGGCGCTGCGCGGCAATAGCTATGCCTATGGTCCTCGTGATGGCGGCGGCGAGCTGGAGCTGATCGAGGTGATCAATCAGGACAGCTGCACAATGCTGCGTTCTGGCCGGTCGCGGTTCTATGATTTTACCGATGGGGCGGATGTGCAGCGGCGCGTGGCCAGCCGGTCGATGGTGCATCTGCGCTATCTGGCGCTGGATGGCTGGACGGGGCGCTCTCCCTTGCAGGTCGCCTCTGAAAGCGTTGGCCTTGCTTTCGCGGGGCAAGAGGCGGCGGGTCGGTCGGTCTCTGGTGCTCATGCCAAGGCCTTTCTGAAACTTGGTGAAGGTTATGAAGACGATGAGGCGCGGACGCGAAATGCGCGCCGTCTGAAAAACCACATCACCAATCCCAATTCTGACGGCATTCCAGTGCTGGGGCCGGATGACGATATCAAGAGCCTTGATCTGACGGCGGCGGATCAGGAGCTACTGGCCAGCCGCAAGTTTGACCGCGAGCAACTGGCCGCGATCTACCGGATGCCACCGAGCAAATTGCAGATGCTGGAAAACGGCGTGAAGGCAAATGGCGAGCAGCAGGCGATCGACTATCTGACGGATTGTCTGCTGCATTGGTCGGGGCTGGCAGAGGAAGCGCTGGCCATGTCGGTGCTGACGCGGGGGGAGCGTGAGAGCGGGATGTTCCTGCGCCATGACTTCGGTGCGCTGTTGCAGCCCACGATCAAAAACCAGATCGAGGCCGTTACCAAGGCGGTTGGGGGGCCGATCTATACCCCGAATGAGGGGCGTCAAAAGGTTGGTCTGCCGCCCACTGCGGATGGCAACACCATGAACCCCGCGCCCAACATGACCCGCGAGGACGCGCCGAAACAAAAAGGAAAAGAGCAATGACAGAGACCACTATTGCGGCGCTGGTTGGCGCGGCACCGATGGCGATTTGTGAGCATGGCTTGCCCATGCTGGCTATGGATCTGCCAAAAGAGGGAGCTGTGGCACCGGTCGAGATCTCGGCTCTGGGCGGTGAGGCGATCCAGTTTGAGCGCGGCCAGCGGTTTGCCGTGCATCGCGGGGTTGCCTTTGTGCCGGTGCGGGGCGTGTTGACGCCAAATTCTGCCATGCTGGAGCGCTATCTTGGCTGGGCCACCTATCACGGGTTGGCTGAAACCATGGCGGCGGTCACGGCCAGCGATGAGGTGCAGGCCACGGTTATGCTGTTTGATACGCCGGGCGGCTCGGTCGTGGGTATTCAGGCGGCGGTTGAGGCCGTTCGCGGCGCCGCATCTATCAAGCCGGTGCATGGCCTGGTGCATCCGCTGGCGGCCTCGGCGGGATATTGGATCGCCAGCCAGTGCAGTGATTTGTCGGCCACGCCAGGATCCTGGGTGGGGTCTGTCGGCACCATGGCCACCAGTGTTCAGCCGATGCAGCCGGGCGGCGGTGGCGATCAGGTCTTTATTCAGACCTCGGCCCATGCCGGGGCCAAGCGTCCAGACCCTTCGACGGATGAGGGGAAGCAGCTCACGCAGGTGCGCCTTGATACAATGGAAGGCGAATTTCTGGCGGCGGTTGCTGAGGGGCGCGGGATTGCTGTTGACGATGTTCCGGGCCGGATGAGCCGCACGGACAATGCCGCCGATGGTGGCGATGTGTTCTGGGGGGCGGATGCAATCAGCCGCGGACTGGTTGATGCCGAAGAAACCCTGCCTGACTTTCTGGCCCGTATTGGCGGGCTTTATGCGCCCAAGCCTCGGAGTAAAACACGCGCTGCAATGGCGCTGGCAGAAGCGGCTCAGGCCCAAGCCTCTCTTTAGAAAACACTGAAAACCACCGGCAATTTTGCCTGTGTTCACCTCGCGCATTTGCGGCGGGGCCAATTGGGCTGCGCATTCGCAGCCTTTCCATGACTGAAAAGGAAAACCAACATGGATATCAATGATCTGCGCCGCATGCTGAAAGCGGCGGCTGAAACCATGGGAACCACGGCGCAGGCGCTGGATGATTTGGAAGCCAGCGGCACTGCCGAGGCCAGCGCGATCGAGGCGGCGACTGCTGCCTTTGATGCGGCCAAGGCGGAATTTGAAGGCCTGAAGGTGCGGGTTGCACGGGCCGAGGATGTCGAGGCCGCCAAAGCCAGCACGGCTGGATCTGAGCTGAACCCTGGCGGTGGCTCCCCTCTGCCGGGGCAGGTTGCCAAGGCCGATGATAAGGGCGCTGATACTGGCCTGATGGTGGCGGCGCTGGCCAATGCCAAGGGTAACAAGGATCAGGCTGTCACGTTCCTTGAGGCCGAGGGGCACAGCGGTATTGCGGCCACCCTATCCGGTGCCAGCGATGGCGCAGGGGGGATCCTGATCCCTCGGGCGCAAAGCACTGTTCTGATTAATCTGCTGACCCCGCGCGTTGTTGTGCGCAAGTTGGGCGCACGGGTGCAGGATATGCCTGCGGGCAAGCTGCGCATGGGTCGTGTCGCCTCGGCCCCCACGGCGGGCTACATCGGGGAAAACGCCCCGATTGTTGAAAGTGAACCCAGCTTTGACAAGGTGGATCAGGATTTCAAAACTCTGACCGCGCTGGTGCCGATCGGCAATGCGCTGTTGTCGCATTCCAGCGCCAGCGTCGGGGCCACGGTGCGGGATTTGCTGCTGGACTATATGGCGCTGCGCGAAGATCTGGCGTTCATTCGCGGTGATGGCACCGGCGAAACCCCAAAGGGTCTGCGCAACTGGTGCCTGCCTGGCAACGTCCGTCTTGCGCTGGCCAATACGGTTGCGGTGGTTGAAACTAATCTGCGCTGGATGGTGAGCGTGGTGGAGGATGCCAATGTGGCCATGCAGCAGCCTGGCTGGATCATGCGCGGCGCGACAAAGCATTTCCTGGCCAGTCTGCGCGATCCATCGGGCGCCAAAATGTATCCCTCGATCGAGGCCAGCAATACGCTGCACGGCTACCCAATCGAGACCACATCGCAGGTGCCGAACAATCTGGGCACCGGGGACGATACCGAGATCACCTTTGCAGATTTTGCCGAAATCATGATTGGCGATGATCAGGAAATCCGGGTGGCGTCTTCGACCGAGGCCTCCTTTGTCGATACCGGCGGCAATACGATCTCGGCCTTCCAGCGCGATCTGACGCTGATGCGGGCGGTGTCGCGCCATGATCTGGCACCTGCACATGATGAGGCGATCTCGGTGCTGACAGGCACCGGTTGGGGCCTCTAAGGCGCGGCTAGCGCAGCAACTACGGGGCGGCCATGAGGTCGCCCTTTTCTATTCTTTAGATTCGGAGACGTGAAATGACACGTGTTTTGGTGAAATTCCTGACCGGGTATTCCCGGTACAACAAAGGCGAAACCGCTGGTTTTGATAAGGCGAAGGCAGAGCAACTCTGCAGCGGCAAGGCCCCGGTCGCGCGGCTGGTTGGCCCGGTGAAGCAAGCGGCGGTTGTGACCAGTGAAGACATTAATCTGCTGGACCGTGAACGCCAGGAACTGGCCCTGGCTGGATTGAATATGGCGGACCAATTGGCGAGCGTTGAACGCCGCGAGCGGGATCTGGCTGTTGGCTTGTCCGGCCTTGATACACGTGAGCAGGATCTGGTGGCCCGTGAGGCGGCCCTGATTGAGCGTGAGCGTGAGCTGCAGGCGGCGCTTGATGCTGGTGGGGAATCAATTGAGCAGGTCGATTCCGATCCTGGCCCAAAAGAAAAGGCACCGGGCGCGCCGCCCAAACAGGGCGCCAAAGCGTAAGGGGCGCGGGATATGCGGGTGATTGATGAGAATCCTATTCAGCCGGGCGTGGTCTTGGATGACTTCAAGAGGTCGATCCACTTTCTGGTGGATGATCCTGATGAAGAGGCTGCGTTGCACCTTGCTTTGCAGTCGGCGGAGGCCGCAGTCGCCACGGCCACCGGTTGCCCGCTTACCCCGCGTCTGGTTGAGTTTAACGTTACGCGGGGCGGCTGGCATCGCTGGTGGTTCCCTATTCTGCCGGTGCAGGAGCTGGTTGGCCTAGCGCTTGATGATGGGGCTGGGGGCTGGGTTGATCAGCCCTTGCAGGGGGCTTGGGTGCAACAGGCACATGATGAACCCCAGCTTGTTCTTAGCGATGCCTGGGGCGGGCGATCGGCAAGTGGGGATCTGCTGCGGGTGCAAGCGCGGGTTGGCGGTGCCGATGTGCAGACAATTTCCCGTTTGCGACAGGCGATTATTCTGCTGGCCAAGGAATGGTTTGAGGCCGGGATCTCGATCGAGAATGAGGATGCGCCACGCATGTCTTTCGGGGTGCATCGGCTGCTAAAACAGGCGCGCTATCGTCGCCCATGTGAGGTGGCGTGATGGGGCTTCGGCTTGACCGAAAGGTCACCTTTCTGACCGCTGTTGTTGAGGAAAATGACGCAGGGGAAATGGTGGCAACGGAGTGGCAGGAAGGCCGGAAAGCATGGGCCAGCTATACGCCTGTCTCTGATGGTGAGCGCCTTCAAGCGGCTGCTGTCCAGCAGAAGGCCGACGCGCGCTTTGTTGTCCGGTGGCATCCGGGCCTTGCGGGTGTAGATGGTGAAAACAGGCTGCGTTTCGACGGTACGGATTGGCACATTACCGGGATCAAGGAAATTGGTCGCCGCCGTGGCTTGGAGATCACCGCCTGGCGTCTGAAGAAAGCAGGGGGCTGATATGGTTGCAAAACTGCGGATTGAAGGTTCTGGCGATATTGAGCGCGCCCTGGTGCAGCTCACGCGGGGGCAGTCGAAAGCCTCTGGTCGGCGCGCTCTCAAAAAGGTTTTGAAGCCGGTAGCAGCAACGGCTGAAACCATGGCGGGCGGCAAGTTCAAAGTTGCCGTGACCAGCAAGCTGGACAAGGGGCAGAAACGGGGCGCGCGCGGAGATCAGGGGCGCAATCGGGTGGCGATGTATGTGGGGCCGGTGCAGGTGGATGGCAGTCATTCCCCGCATGCGCATCTTTATGAGGATGGCACCGCGCCGCGCTACCATAAATCCTCCGGCAAATTTACCGGCGAGATGCCAGCCAATCCCTTCCTGCGGCCTGCCTGGGATCTCTATGCGCCGGGGATGCTGCAGGCGCTTGGGCTGGAGATCCGCAAGGATATCGACAAGACGCTGGAGCGGGCGCGGCGCAAGGCTTTGAGGGCTGGCAAATGAGCCTGGAACGCGAGTTGAAAGACCTGCTCAAGACCCTTGGGGTTCCCGTTGTCTGGGGCCTGTTTGACAGCGACGTGGGCTTTCCCCGGGTCAGCCTGCGCCGGGTTGGCACGGTGACGCGCTACGCGCTGCGGGGCCGGGCAGATGTGGAAACCGCGCGGGTGCAGGTGAATATCGATGCCCTGTCTTACGGCGAGCTGATCTCGCTGGGGCCTGCAGTGTCCCACCTTTTGACAGGTTATCGCAGCGGGTCGGTGATCCGCTGCAAGGAACTCTCGCGCCGGGACGGGTCCTCCGAGACCGGCGGGGAAGTGGTCCGGCGTCAAATGCTGGATCTCCAGGTGCGCTACCGCACCTGAATAATGGCCGGGTGACCGGCTGAATACTCTGACAATCTGAAAGGAATAAGCCAATGGCAGAAAATGTCATTCCGGGCGATCTGTGCGATGTGCAGTGGTCTGAAGACGGGGTTGCCTGGGAGGTGATCAAGGGGTGCAAAACAGTTGGCATCCCCGAGGAAAGCCCGGAATACCGGGACCGGACCTCGCTGGACAGCCCCGGCCGCAACAAGGAATACGGCGTCGGCCTGACCGATACGGGCGAGCTGACGCTGAGCTGTTTTTACTCGGCAGATCTCTATGAGCAGGCGCTGGCCCGCAAGGGCAAGGTGATCTTCTTCAAGGTGGATCTGCCCGCTGTTGAAGGCGAGCAGCTCACCGGGGATGCCTTTGATTACAAGGCCTTCGTGAACCCGTCTATTCCGTCTGTGGACGTGGATGGCGATTTGATGACCGATCTCAAACTGCGCCCGACGGGTGTGGTTGGATGGACCAAAGGGGATCCAGTCGTATGATCCGCAGCGCAAGTATGAAGCTGGGGAAAAAGACCCTCAAGCTGAAGTTCTCGACCCGTGCCCTGATCCGCATTGAAGCGGAAAACGGCGGTCAGTCTTTTGACACCCTGCTGGATCAGCTGATCACCGGCGCCGGGGGCGTGACCCTTATGGCCTCGGCTTTGGGGGCGGGGCTCAATGATGGCAAGGGCATCGACCCCGACCAGGCCCTGGACCTGATCGACCAGGCGGGCGGGGTTCGCAAGTTGGTCCCGCTGGTTGCGCAGGCCATTGGCGCCGCCTTTGACGTCAAATCCGCGGCTGATGAGGACGGCCAGGTTGATGAGACCAGCGAGGCAGGCGAGGCGGCGCCGGGAAAGGGCAGTGCCGCCGCAGAGGCGTAGACTGGGAGGCGATGTTCTCGACGTGGTGCGGGCTGGGCCTGCACCACGGCGACTTCTGGGAGGTCACCCTGCGGGAATACGATCTGATCACCACCGGCAGGATCGAGGCCAAGGATCAGGAGTTCAAAGCCTGGCGGGTGCTTAATCAGGAACTGGGCATTCTGGTGCAGTTTGCCTTCCATGATCCCAAAAAAATGCCGGACTTCACCAGGGCGGCGGAGCCTGCAAAACCGGCAAGCCGGGATAGAGCGCAGGATCTGGACAAGCTGCGCGCGGGTCTGATGGCGCTGCACTTTCAAAGCAAAAAGGGAAAATAGATGGCCATTATTGGTTCGCTCCGGGGGCTGTTGTCGCTGGAATCCACTGCCTTTGAAAGCGGTGCCAAGCGTGGCATTGCGGCCATGGGCAATGTCGAGCGGCGCATGGTGCGCTTAGGCAATACGGTTGAGCGCCAGGGGCGTCGGCTGGCGCTTGGCCTCACTGTGCCGATGGTGGGCGCGGCGGCACTTGCGGTGAAATCCAGTCTCAAAATTGTCGATGCCCAGGCCAAGATGGCGCAGTCGCTGGGGACTACAGTGCAGTCGATGCAGGTGCTGGAGCGGGCGGCGGATCTGTCGGGGGTGTCAATTGGGGAGGTTGAGCAGGCCACCATCCAGCTGACCAAGCGGCTCAGCCAGGCGGCGGCGGGCAGTGGCCCTGCGGTGAAGGCGCTGGACCGGCTGCATCTCAGTGCTGAGGCCCTGCAGCGGCTGCCGCTGGATGAGCGTCTGGCCAGGATCCAGGGCGCCATCGCGCAATTTGTGCCAGAGGCAGAGCGGGGCGCGGTGGCCTCTGAGCTGTTTGGCAGCCGGGCCGGGCTGATCTTTACCCGCATCGATAGCAGCGCTCTGCGTCTGGCGACTGAGGACGTGATGCGCTTTGGCGTTGCGGTCTCCGAGGTGGATGCGGACCAGATCGAGCGCACCAATGACGCGCTGTCGCGCATGGGTGTTGTTGGTCGTGGCATGGCCAACCAGCTGACGGTGGCGCTGGCGCCGTTTCTGGAAGAGCTGAGCGACAAGGCGGCCAGCGCAGCGGAGTGGTTTACCAATCTGTCCGATGGCACCAAGGGGATGATTGCCAAGGGGGCAGCGTTGACCGCTGCCATCGGGCCTGTCGCGATCGGCCTGGGCTTGGTTTTGAAAGTTGCCGCGCCGCTGGTTGGGGTGGTGGCGTCTCTGGTCTCCCCGGTTGGTCTGGTGGTGGCTGGGTTCGCGGCGTTGACGGTTGCAAGCACGGCGCTTGCCGGTAGCGCATCTGGGGCAGTCTCCTTTGCAGAGGCCCATGAGATCGCAATGGATAATGTGACCATTGCGATGGGCGATCAGATCCACGCAACCGCGCGGCTGTCAGATGCCCTGCGCAAAGGCGGGCCGGTCACACTGGCTGCAATTGAAGCAAAGATGGCAGAGGCGGCGGCGCGCCGCGCGGTGACCGCAGAACTGGTGCGTGAGCGGCAGGAAAAGGAGCTGGAGGCGCTTGGTTATTACAAGCTGCTGGAGTCGATGGGACAATATCAGCAGGCCTTGGCGGCGATGCGGACGCCAGGGGATGATCTGGAGCAAATGCCTGCCCGTCTTCGGGCTTCTTATGAAGAGACCGAGCAGAGCCTTGCGGCGCTCCTGGTTGAACAGCAGCGTTTGCTAGAAGGGGTGCGCAGCCAGAATCATCTGACCGAGGAAGAGCGGGCCAACCTGCAGCAGATCCAAGCCAATCTTGCTGAGCTCCAGCGGCGCTGGAATGAGCTGAACGGAATTACTTCTGAGAATGTCACTCTGACCGATCGCGGCACAGTGGCGGCTGGTCAACTGGCGCAGGGGCTTGGCGGCGCTGCGGGGCAGGCGGCGGCTCTGCGCGGCTATCTCTCTGGCCTGCCTGGGGCATTGGCGGGGGCGCAGGCCAATATTGCGGGGCTGAAGGCTGGCATGGCCGTATTGGCAAGCGGTGGCGGCGAGGCGGCGGCGAATGTTGCCAAGTACCGCGCCGAGCTGGTCGCGGCCCTGCCGCCGTTGGAAGAGATGCACGACGGCCAGCGCCGCAACGTGGAAGAGGGGATCAATCAGCAGGTGCGCCTGTTTGAGGAAAACCAGCGCCTGAGCGGCGAATACCGCGCGCAGATCACAGCCCTGAACAAGGTGAGTTCTGCCGGTGGCGCGGCCAGCAAGAGCGCGGTGGCGGCTCTGCAAAAAGAGATCCGCGAGCGGCGCGCCCTGGTGGGGCTGACCGATGAGCAGCGTCGGAAACTGGAGGCGGTGCGCGCGGTTCAGCAGAAACTTGGCAAGGAAGGTGCGGGCCTTGGCAAGGCGCAGATCGAGGCGCTGGCGGATCAGGTGATTGAGCTGGACCGGGTCGATGCCGCGCTGGACCGGGTGCGGGATCAACAGGAGCGTTGGGCCGAAAACATCACCCGCACCGCCTTTGAGGGCGGCAGCCTGAGCGACACCATCAAGGGCATGCTCAAGGATATTGCCTATCAGTTTGCCAATTCCAGGATTGTGCTGCCGGTGGTGGCCTCGATCTCGGGCATTCTGGGGCTTGGCGGTCTGAACCTTGGTGGCGGTGGTGGTGTTGGCGCGGCCCTTGGTGGCGGCGGTGGCGGTGGCGGCCTGGGGGGCGGCCTGGGAGGTTTGCTGAATGGGGCCGGTGGCTTGCTGAAACTGACCGGCGCAGGCAGTGCACTGTCGGGGGTTGGATCGGGCTTCTTGGGGGTCTTGTCTGGGGGTGGTCTTGGCTCCAGCTTTGCCAATATCGGCGGGTTGCTCTCGGGGGCCACGGGCGGCTGGGGCGCAATTGGCGCGGCCCTGCCGGCACTCGGGATTATTGTGGGCGTGATTGCGCTGCTGGCCAAGGGGCTGAGCCGCAAATACGTCGGCACCGGCATTCGCGGCAGCTTTGACGCTGAGGGCTTCAATGGCGGCCAGTTTGATTTTTACAAAGGCGGCTTTCTGCGCTCCAACCGGACCTACTACAAACCGCTGGAGGCTGAGTTCGAAGAGATGCTGGATGACAGCATGGCCGGGCTGACCACGGGCCTGACGGATATGGCGGAAACCCTGGGGCTGAGCACGGATGCGCTGGAAGGCTTCACCGGCGAGGGCTTCACCCTTTGGATCAATGGCAAAACCCAGGAAGAGATCCAGCAAGCGCTGCAGGAGCAGATCGAGGCCACTGGCAATGCCATGGCCGAGCTGATCCTGGGCACGGATGCGTTCAGCCGCGCCGGAGAAAACGCGCTGGAGACGATGGCGCGGCTATCGGGCAGTCTGCTGGCCTTCAATGATGTGGCGGATCTGCTGGGGCATCAGAGCTTTGATATGTCCCTGACGGGCGGCGATAATGCCTCGGCGCTGGTGGATCTCTTTGGCGGTGCCGAGGGGTTGAGTGCGGCGGCCAACAGCTATTTTGCCGGGTTTTATTCCGAAGGCGAGCAGACCGAAACCATCCTGCGCCGCCTGCGGGAGCGCTTTGACGATATTGGCGTCGCGATGCCAGAAAGCCGGGCCGGGTTCCGGGAGCTGGTCGAGAGCCTGGATCTCACCACTGAACACGGGCGGAAACTTTACGCCAGCCTGTTGCAGATGTCGGGGGCAATGGATCAGGTGTTGCCGCAGGTGGACAGCTTCACCCTGTCGATGGCGGGCATGCTGGATGAGATTGGCGGAGAGATTGGCCTGCAGATCGAAACCGCGCGCGATATGGCGGCGGATGCACGGGCTGCGGCCACGCTCTGGGCGCGCACGGCGGAGAGCCTGCGGGACTATCTGTCTGGACTGGGCACCTCCGAGCTGGGCGGTGCCAGCCGCGAGCAGGCGGCGGCAGCCCAGCGGCGCCGGTTTGAGGAGGCCTATGAGGCGGCGCGCGGCGGCGATCAGGAGGCGGCGGCGAGCCTGTCCGGTCTGGCGCGGGACTATCTGCAATCGGCACAGGGGACAGCCAGATCCTCATTGGAGTATCGCCGTCTTGCCGCCCTGGTGCAGGGCAAGCTGAACTTTGTCGCCGGGGTCTCTGAGCTGGAAAGCGGCAATGAGGAGGTGCTGGAAGCGCTGTATAAACAGCAGATCGAGGTGCTGACTGATCTGGGTAACTTCCTGCAACTGAAAGGCCTGACCAGTGATCAGGTTGGCGAGCTGAGCGACGGGGTGCAGGCGCTGCATGCGGATTGGGATGGCACGGTGGAGGCGTTCCAGTCGTCATTGGGGGCGCTGGAGGATGCGATCAAGGATGCTGAGGCCTTCTCCTATGATGATCTGGTGGGGCGTCTTGATGTGGCGGTGGCGCTGGATGACACCGCGCCGTTCTGGCTGCGCCACCTGGTGGAGAACGCCGGGACGGGGATCCAGACAACGCTGGATTTTGTCATTCGCCGCGATGATCTGACAGCGGCGGATCGCTGGATCGCCACCAATGCCCTGTCGGAACATGTGGCAACGCTGGATCTGATGTTGGGGCAGGATCTTGATGTCGAGACCCGGCGGCTGGCGCTGAGCACCGATGCAGAGATCCGGCGCGATATGCGGCTGAAGCTGGTGCAGGATCTGGATGGGGAGACGCGCGCTTTGTTGCTGACACAGGCCGCAACGCTGTCGCGCCAGGTGAATGTTGCCCTGACCGAGGAGGGCAATGCCGCCATTGGCCGGCTGACCGAGCTGCAGGATCTGATCGGCAGCACGGGCGGCAATCTCACCTTTGACGGTGGCGTCACCCTGACCGCTGACAGCGTGTTCAGCGATCTGGTGGCTTCGACCAGCGGGCTGACGGCCCCTCTGAGCGCCTTGCAGACCATGCTGAGCGCGCTGCGGGATGCGGTGCAGGAAGATGTGGATCAACGCAAAGGCCAGCTCAAACTTGTTGGGTTGCAGACCGAAGGGGTGGAGATCGCCGGGCAACAGAAGAGCCAGTCAGAGGGCACCCTGGCTACATTCGAGGCGCTGCGGCGGCAATACGGCATCTCTCTGGTGGGGCAGGATCAAAGCGTTGGCCTGGGGCCAAACGGCTATCTGACCTCCTCCTTTGATTATTACGGCGGCACCGCAGCCAATCTCGCGGCCTTCAAGGCGGCGCTGCAGGAACAGCTGGGATCGGCCTCCTATGGCGAGGTGATGCGGCGGGTGAACCGCTCAACAACCGAGAAGAAATCCAGACTGGCGCGCTTGCGCGAACAGATCCGCGATCTGGGCGGGGTGCCGCAGTTTGCCGCTGGCGGTGTGCATGCCGGGGGCTGGCGTGTGGTTGGGGAGCGCGGCTGGGAGCTGGAGAATACCGGATCCAGCCGGGTGATCAGCCATTCCGATTCCAGGGCCATGCTGGACAATCGCCGGGTGGTGGAGAGCGTTGATAACCTGGCGCGCCAGGCCGGGGTGCAGGGCCAGAAGGTGGAACTGCTGATCAAGACAATCGCCCGTGTCGTTGAAAACTGGAACGATGCGGGCTTGCCCAAAGAGGTGGCGTGATGGACTTCAATATTATTGCGCCGATGCCGGTCACGGATGTTGAGCTGGTGGGCTCCAATATTGCCGAGGATGATCATCCGGTCTGGGATGTGGGCGTCACCTATGCCCTGGGGGATCGGGTGATATCGCTGGTGACCCACCGCATCTATGAGAGCGTGCAGCCCGGCAATCTGGGTCATGACCCGGTCTCGGATGCTGGCAGCTGGTGGCTGGATCTGCGGCTTGCCACCCGGCGCTGGTCGGCCTTTGACAATCGCCGCTCAAACAAGGCCAGCCGCGCCGATGAGATCACCTATTCCATTGTGCCAACGCGGGACTGCGATGCGATCTCGCTGTTTGGCCTCACGGCGGGGGCGGTGCAGATCGAGGTGCGCGACGGCGGCACCCTGATTTATGATCAGACCTTTGTGCTGGCAGACACCGGCCATGTGGTCAGCATGTACACCTATTTCTTTGGCGGCATTTTTTATGCGCGCCAGAAGGTGCTGAACGGCTTTCCCGGCTATATCGGTCATCAGATCGATATCACCATCTCCGCACCGGGTGCGGTGGCCGAGGTTGGCCATATCGTGCTGGGCCGCAACCATATTCTGGGCAGTATCATGGATGGCGCCGAGGTCGGCCATGTCAGCCACAGCCGCAAGGAGTTTGACCAGTTTGGCGATGAGCTGCTGATCAAGCGCGGCTCCACCCGCAAGGTGACGGTGCCTTTGCGGGTGCCGACGGTGCAGGCGCCGCGTGTGATGGATCTGGTGGCCGAGGTGGATGGTCTGGTGACCGCCTTTTATGGCTCCAGCGAATACGCACCAAACTACGGCATCGAGGGCCTTGGCTTTGTCGATGACCACACGCAGCCGCTGGATGCGGCTGGCGATTCAATCTTCACCCTTGTTCTCAAAACCATCAAATAGGAGTGCGCAACCATGGCAGCACCCATTGCCCCGGCTTTGCCGGATATTCCGTCACGCTCTGCGCCAGAGGCAGATTTTGACGCCAAGATGTTTGCTCTGTTCAAATGGGCCACCGATGATTTTGTCGGCTTCATGGAAGACTGGCGCAGCTACCTGGACAGCGGCGCCGGGGTCATAAGGGGCAGCAATGCCAATGGCGCCTATGTGCGCTTCCCTGATGGCACTCAGATCTGCACCCATCTGGTCGAGCTGAGTTATTCGGTGCCGGATCTTATGTTTGGGATTTGGGCATTCCCCGCGGCCTTCAGCACCGTCACTGGGCTGGTTTTGGAGGGGAGTGTCGACAACGACAGCGCGACTGCAAACCTGACGCCCACAAGAAATGAGCTTGGGCAGGTCTTCGTGGATGTTGCAACTGCTTCTGTGGGCCACCTGGGCCTGCGCAACCAGATCGGCGCCACGGGCTTTGGTGCCTCCGATACCGTTTTACTTCACATGACAGCCACTGGCCGCTGGTTCTAAAGGAACGCTCCCATGCATATCACTTTTATCTGCAGCGCCAGTCTGCCCAGTCTGCCTGGTCTTCCCGGCCAACCTGAAACCTCCGCCAGCGTTGCAGGCGACACGCTCACGGTTGACGGGGTGGATTATGATCTCTCCGCCGTGCCCGAGGGCGGCTTTGCTGAGCCCAAGGGTGATCATCCTTTCGTGGGGCGCATCAGGCGCAGTGGCGGCGTGCTGAGCCTGTCGCTGCGCTGGCGCTATGACGCAGCCACAGCCGAGGCGCACCAGCCAACAGCGGCGCCGGTTCTGAGCGTTGTCGCCGGGGCCGTGCCCGATCCCATCATTCGCAAACCTGCCACGCCGGAGGCATAGGCCCATGACATTCTTGCTCACGATCACCACCGCAGAAACCCACGCTGCCCAAGCCCTGGCGCAGGCCAAGGCTGACGGCCTGGCGCGGGCGCTGCAGCAGCTCGCAGCGGCGGCCTCGGAAATCACAGGCCAGGTGCCCCAGGCGGAACGCGACAGCTGGGCCACCAAGGCCGTGGCGGCGCGGGCCTGTCTGGCGGATGCGGCCAGCGCCGATCAGCTGGCAATGCTGCAGGCCGAGGCGGACATTACTGGCGAGGCGGTTGCGGATCTGGCAGCAGCGATTGTCGCGATGGCTGAGAGCTACGCCGACATCGCGGCACAGCTGGCCGGTCTGCGGCGCAAAACCCGCGCGGCAATTGAGGTCGCGACAACGCCTGCGCAGGTGCAGGCCGCCCTGGTGGCGCTTGATGCGGCGCTGAACACTCTGGGGGCGGGGTGATGCCTGAGCCGGGGCTGATCGACTGGATGTCGAACCTGCTGGGTGGTGCTGCCACCACGCTGGTCGGGGCCACCATAGGCCGTTTGATGTGGCATTCCGGCGAGGTGCGCAAAGGTCGGCGGCGTTTCTTTGGCCCGGAGCTGCTCTGGGAAATCCCGGTGGCCATTGGCATGGCCATCATTGGCGAGGCCATTGCCAGCTACATGGGTGTAGGTCCAACCGTGACCACCGGCATCGTGGCGCTGGCGGGCTGGAGCGGCCCGCGCGGGGCTGAGGTGATGCTGACCAAATGGCTGATGCGTACCAAGCCGTAAAACTACCACAAAACCCAAAATCCAAAACCTGAACCCAACCCTGCCGCTGGCGGGGTCTTTTGCATTGGAGACATCATATGAAACTGATCTCAAACTGGCGCCCCACTCTCGGCAAGTCCTGGTCTGTCCGGCTCATTTTGGCGAGCCTGGTTCTGCTGGGCGGATATTTTCTGGCCCTGGTCCAACCCGGCATGCTCGGCTGGGATCCGCTGTATTTTGCCATGGCCTCGGCCACATGCCAGGCGCTGGCGATCCCGGCGCGGCTGGTGCTCCAGAACGGCTTGTCCAGCCTTGCTGCCTTCCGCCGGGAGACGGGCGGCGCCGTGCGGCGGCGCACGGTTGGGCTGATCGCGGGCAGCGGGATCGCCATGAGCACGGCCATTGGCTTCATTGGCCAGTGGGAGGGGCTGCGGACGCAAGCCTACCGCGATGTAGTTAACGTCTGGACGGTCTGCTATGGCGAAACCAAGGGGGTGCAGCCCGGTGATCGCTACAGCAAGGCTGAGTGCGACGCCATGCTGGCGCGTGAGATCGTCGCCTATGAGGTGGCGCTGGACAAATGCCTGAAACACCAGGTGCCGGTCGGCATGAAGATCGCCCTGGTCAGCTGGACCTACAACGTCGGGGCAGGGGCCGCCTGCAAATCTACCCTGGTGCGCCGCGCCAATGCCGGGGATCTGACAGGCGCCTGCAATGAGCTGCCGCGCTGGAACAGGGCAGGCGGGCGGATCATACCGGGGCTGGGCAACCGGCGCGGCGCCGAGCGCGCCATGTGCCATCAGGCGCTAAAAGAGGCGGCATGATCCCGGTTAGGATATGGGGTTGGGTGCTGCGCAATCTGCCAGGGCTTGCCCTGGTGTCCGTGCTGGCCGGGGTGGTCTGGACTGTGGCGGATGCCTTCCAGGACCGCACCCACCTGCGGGCCGAGCTGGCGGCTACGCAAGCGGATCTGGCAACGGCACAGGCCAGCCTGCAGCAGGCTGCCGAGACCGCCCGCATTCACCGCGCCCACCTGGACCGCGCCGCCGATGAGGCGCGCGCCTGGGTGGCGCTTTCCAATGATCTGCAACAGATGGAGGGCCGCGATGCGCCTTTATCCCCTTTGCTTGCCGCTACTGCTGGCCGGTTGTTCTCAACCAGCCAGTGAGGTGGTGATACCGCCACCAAATGTGCCGGCCGATCTGCTGCAGCCCTGCGCCGGATACACCGGCCCGCTGCCGCAATCTGAGGGCCAGATCTCGGATGCCCTGATTGCCGAGGCGCGGGGGCGGTCCTGCGCCAATGGCAAGCTGGCCACCGTGGCTGACATTCTGAATCCATCCAGCCCGCACGAGGGCTGAAAACTCACATTAAATTACGAGGCCAAACCATGCCCCAGACTGATCCTTTTGCCGCGCTGAGCCGCAGCTTGACCAGCCCCGCCACAGAGCATTTTGCCATTGTGCCGGCCGATGGTGTCGACCTGCCGCTGCGGCCCCGCGTCTTGCGGGTTCTCACCTCGGGCGATGTCGCCATTCGGGACGTCAATGGCGTGGTGATCACCTATGCGGTTTCAGCAGGCGAAACACTGCAGATTTCGGCAATCGGCGTCGAGGCCACCGGGACCACCGCGACAGTTGCAGGCTGGCTCTGATGCTGGGGCTCGGTTTGGGCATCGGCGCGGGGCAGGCCCTACCGCTGGCGCGCTATAATATCGGCGGCAAGGCTCCCGCTGTGGTCGCGGATTATTCTGCCGGGGTCTATGGGCTTGATGGCCGCGCCGTCACCTTTGGCGGGCTGTTCGACTTTGCGCGGCTGTCAGCGGCCTGGAAGCTGAACGCCCTGGGGCATTGGGTCAAGGCGCTGGCGGGGGAGCCGCGCAGGGGGCACCACATCTGGCAGGGCGGCAAGCTGGTGCCTGCCGGGCTGGCTGTCTGTTCTGAGGTGCGGACAAACCTGCTGCTGAACAGTGACGCCCTGTCGACGCAGGTGGTAACAGTTGCGGCGGTGGAACATGTTCTGAGCTTCACCGGAACCGGAACAGTCACCCTCTCTGGTGCGGCAACAGATGGGCCGCTGATCGGGGCGGGAACTGGCGAGGTGAACAGCGTCCGCCTGGCCTTCACCCCCAGCGGAGGATCGCTAACCCTGACGGTCTCGGGCGATGTTCAAACCGCCCAGCTTGAGGCCGGGCCCTTTGCCACAGACTACATCAGCACCGAAGCGGCGCAGGTCTCTACCGCCGCTGAGAGCCTGCAGATTGCCCCTGTGGAACTGGCCAGGGCTGTTGGCGTGTTTGGTCCCGAGCTGAACCCTGACCCGTCTTTTGCGACTGTGTGGAATACTGCCGACGGTGGTATTTCTGCTGCCGATGGCAAATTGATCTTTGAGGATGTGGCGGTGAATGACCGTTCGTTTGTCGTCCGGTCACCGGCAACGGCTGGGGATACCATTCTTCTTGAAGTTGACGTTGATGATTTGACCTCGGGGGCTTTGAGGTTCGCCATAGGTGGTGCAAACAATTACGCCTTGGCGGCGGGAAAATATTCGTTCTTGATCCCGGCAACCACTGCCGCCTCCACAATCGGTGTATATGCAGATACTGCCCCGACAAATGCAGTTGTCAGTCGGTTTTCTGCCCGTGTGGTCACCATGCCAGAGGCGCTGACCTTCATGATGACGGGGACCATGACGCGGGCGAAGGAACCTGAGAGCTCCAGCAACGCTATCCCCTTGCAGTGGGAGAGTGACGCCGACAATTTCATTGACCTTTGTGTCTCAACAGCCGGGGCGCATACGGGCAAACCAAGTTTCCGCAGCAAGGTCGGGGGCGTTTTGACTGAGGTACTGGGGGCAGACGACGCCATGGCCCTTGGCTCTGAGGAAGCCTTTGCGCTGGCTTTTGTCCTGGACGCCACCCACATCGAAGGCTTTTACAACGGGGTGTCCACCGGGCAGACCGCCCACGGTGGCATGGCTGCCCTTTTGGCGGCGCCAATGCAGCTCTTCCCGGTGGGCAGCGCCACAATCAAAGACCTCCGGCTATGGCCCAACGCCCTGCCGAGTGCGGCAATGGTAGGGGCAACATCATGATCCTTCAGGACAAGAATGGCACCGAGTTCGAAGCCTTTGCCAAAATCACCATGACCGGCGCGCTGGAGGTGGTCGACGTCATGGTTTCGGCCCCCAGCCGCGAGATCCTTGAACAGGTGGCCCTGGCCTCAAACCTGCTGGTTCAAGATGAGGACGGCACCCTGCGGGACGCGCCAAACTGTGTCAGCTCCTGGATCGGCCACCCCGCGCCGGGGTCTGACTATCTGGTGAACTGGCGCCTAGGCCCGCGCGACCAGCTGGGGCGCGATGAGGACGGCTTTGAGCTATGGCAGCTCACCTGCGCCGCCTGGGCGCTGCAAGGGGTAACAGTGCATCTCACAGACGCCCTGCGCGCCTACGAGCTGCATGGGGTGCGCCAGATCGACGGCAAGGCGGTGCAGACCCCGCACCGGGTCTGGGCGGAGTGATTTGGCTGGCGAAGCCTATCCGCATACTCGATCTAGCCAAGGCCACCCATCATACTTGTCACCAGGCGTTTTAATGTGGCTGTATCGCTGCAGGCTTTGCCAACTGCGGTGGCCAGAAACGCTGGCCGCAAGCGGGATTGTGCGGCCCATTTCAAATAGTCGGGTGACGCCTTCATGCCGCAGATCATGAAAGCGAAGATCCACGATGCCAAGAAGGGCGCAGGTTCGAATGAAGGACGCAGAAATGTTGTTGGCGCGGTAGGGGAATATCGAAGCGTCAGCAGGGCCGGTAGGCATTGAGTTGATGATCCTCATGGCCTCTGGGGTAAGTTCGCACCAAACATCATTGCCAATTTTTTCACCCGGATTTTTCATGTCCTTTACCAAAACTCGATTGTTCTCTGGTTCTAGGTCCTCCCATTTGATCCGCACAATCTCGTCCTGTCGGCGCGTGGAGAATATCGCGAAAGCAATGATTTTGTGCATGGGCATGTGGCCCCGTATGGCGCTGTCTTCGTAGTGGGCTAGTAGCTTGTCCAGCTCATCTAGCGTGGGGCGTCTATTACGGCGATTCGATTTAGAGATTATCCCGAGCTGTTTGCAAACAACGAGTGCATCCGCCATAGCGGCGGGGTCAAGATCTAGGTTCCAGGCGGGGCGGGCGAGCTTAAAGACGGGGGAAAGGTGTGTAAGGTAGTTCCCTACTGTGGATGCCGCGCGTTTGTGTCCGAACTCTCTCGCAAAGTCCACGATTTTCTGGCTGGTGACTTCTTCGCAAGCAATTTGGGCAAGATCGGTTTGTGCTAGTTTTGCAAGGACTTGGGCTTTTGACTTCCCATAACTCTTTTTGTGGTCGTCAATATACCTGTTGATGGCGTCAGATAGAGTTGGCCGGGGCGCCCTGGCTTTTTCTAAGGCGCCGGGTTGGCGTAATTCCTTTTCGCGCCGCTGCATCCAAGCGTTTGCCGTGGCTCGGCGCGGAAACTGCCGGGATTCTCTGTAAGTTGGTTCACCCTTGCGTTTCAGAATAATCTGAGCCTTATAGGCGGTGCGTCCGTTGGATAACTTGCGCTCTGCAATCGTTCCCATGGTACCCCTGCTGTCTGGTATGCCCTGAGTGCTCAGGTATGCCTTAGGGGCATACCATCAAAATGGAATGCTCGTAAACGCTGGTAAATATGCGGAAAAGATGCGAGCTTTTAGGCTTGATCTGGTTGGAAAATTGGCGCTAATGTGTTGAAATTTCAGGTATAATCTTCCTGAATGTGGTAGATTTGTAACCGGATTGCGGGCCACGTTAAATATTCCGCTAAAGAGGTCAGGATGTGAAGGACCCCCTTTCGCTTGGCCGGACGGGGGTTTTTTGTTGCGCGAAAAGCGCGGAGGATTTGAGATGAGCGAGACTTGGAACAACCGCACCAAACTGGTGCATGGCGGCACCCGCCGCAGCCAATACAACGAAGTGAGCGAAGCGATCTTCCTGACCCAGGGCTTTGTCTATGACAGCGCCGAGCAGGCAGAGGCGCGGTTCCTGGAAACCGGCCCGGATGAGTTCATCTATGCGCGCTATGGCAACCCAACCGTGGCAATGTTCGAAGAGCGTATCGCGCTGTTGGAAGGCGCGGAGGATGCCTTTGCAACCGCTTCCGGTATGGCGGCTGTCAGCGGCGCGCTGACCTCACTGCTCAAGGCGGGCGATCACGTTGTTTCTGCCAAGGCGCTGTTTGGGTCCTGTCTGTACATTCTGGAAAATGTCCTGGCCCGCTTTGGGGTTGAGGTGACGTTTGTGGATGGCACCGATCTGGACCAGTGGCGCGCGGCCCTGCGCCCTGACACCAAGGCAGTGTTTTTTGAAAGCATGTCGAACCCCACATTGGAGGTCATCGACATCACGGCGGTTGCCGCGCTGGCACATGAGGTCGGCGCCACGGTGGTGGTGGACAATGTGTTCTCGACCCCGGTGTTTTCCAAGGCCATCGCGCAGGGCGCCGATGTGGTTGTTTACTCCGCTACCAAGCATATCGACGGCCAGGGCCGGGTGCTGGGCGGTGTGGTTCTGGGCACCAAGGACTATATTCGCGGCACCTTGGAACCCTACATGAAACACACTGGCGGCTCTCTCAGCCCCTTTAATGCCTGGACCCTGCTCAAAGGCCTGGAAACCATTGATCTGCGGGTCAGGGCGCAGGCTGAAAGCGCGCTGTTGATTGCGCAGGCTTTTGCCGGTCACGCGGCGCTGGAGCGCACCATCTACCCCGGGCTTGCGACCCATGCGCAGCATGCGCTGGTGCAAAGCCAACTTGGTGGCAAGGGCGGAACGGTGCTGTCGCTGGATCTCAAAGGTGGCAAGGCGGCGGCGTTCCGTTTCCTCAATGCACTGACGATTCCGGTGATCTCCAACAACCTTGGGGATGCCAAATCCATTGCCACCCACCCGGCAACCACCACTCACCAGCGCCTGCCGGATGACCAAAAGACTGCCTTGGGAATCACCCCCGGTCTGGTACGCTTTTCAGTGGGGCTGGAAGACAGTGCTGACCTGATCGCGGACCTGAAACAGGCGCTTGCGGCGGCACAGGGCTAAGGCCGGCTCTGACCTTTAGGCACCCCCGGATTGGAGGCTTTCGTCCGATCCGGGGTCAAACCTGACGTATTTGACTGATCCGTTTTGAGTTTTGCGCCGTAAAGGTCTAAACAGTTGAACGCGGCCCCTGCAGGGCGGCGCTACCGGAGTGCGTATTGCCATGAATATTCCCACGCGTGATCTGTCCGAGGCCCCCGATCGTCAAGCTGCCGAAGCGGCTCTGGCCCTGCTGCGGCAGTGGGCCGAATCTGCAAACCCCACCGAGGTGGCGCAGCTGGATCCGGCTGTTGCACGCCTGTTGCCGGGACGTGAAGTGGGCAACTACCCTGAGCTGTCGCGCAACTACCCGGCAGATTTTGTGTCCGACGAAGCCTACCGCGCCACCCTGCCGGATCTGCAAAACGGGCCTGCCAGCCTCATTCGCGGCGCCAAGGAACAGATACAGCACGTCGGTATATCGAATTTCCGTCTGCCGATCCGGTTCCATAGCCGCGATGGCGGCGATCAAACATTGGAGACCAGCATCACCGGGTCCGTCAGCCTGGAGGCCGACAAAAAGGGCATCAACATGTCCCGGATCATGCGGTCCTTTTACAAGCACGCGGAAAAAACCTTTAGTTTTGAGGTGATGGAGGCAGCGCTGAGCGATTACCTTAGGGATCTGGAAAGCATGGATGCGCGGCTACAGATGCGGTTTTCCTTCCCGGTGCGGATTGAAAGTCTGCGCTCTGGCCTGTCTGGCTATCAGTATTACGACATCGCGCTGGAGCTGGTGCAGTCTGAGGGGCTGCGCCACAAGGTGATGCATCTGGACTATGTCTATTCCTCGACCTGCCCTTGTTCGCTGGAGCTGAGTGAACATGCGCGCCAGTCGCGGGGGCAACTGGCCACGCCGCATTCGCAGCGCTCGGTGGCACGGATTTCGGTTGCAACGGACCCCGAGGGCGAATGTCTCTGGTTTGAGGATCTGATTGAACATTGCCGCAGGGCGGTGCCAACCGAGACGCAGGTGATGGTCAAGCGCGAGGATGAACAGGCCTTTGCCGAGCTGAACGCCTCTAATCCGATCTTTGTCGAGGATGCGGCGCGGCTGTTCTGCGAGGCCTTGCAAGAGGATGCCCGAATCAAGGATTTCCGCATCGTTGCCAGCCATCAGGAAAGCCTGCACAGCCATGATGCCATCAGCATCCTGACCCAAGGCCCGCTTTTTGCCAACAAAAGCCTGGATCCGCAGCTGTTTTCCACCTTGATTCACCAAGGCTGACAGGTCGCTTGACAGGTTGGCTGACTGGCGGGCTGAAAGCCCATCCGGCGGAGCTGACACAAACCGTTGTTTGTCGAGCACGTCACCAGCGCTGCGCGCGGGCTTTGGCTTGACAGTTTCCGCCAAGAGGGCCAACGCTCGCGCCTATGTTGGATTTTCGACCCATTGGATATGTGATCGGCCTTCTGGTTTTGATCCTTGGCGCCATGATGGTGTTTCCCTTTCTCGCCGACCTCATCGAGGGGCGGGGCGAATGGCCCGTGTTTTTGGAAAGTGGCATCATTACCATGCTGGCCGGGGCGCTTTTGGCGCTGAGCTGCGGCAGTGGAAATGGTCGTGGGTTGAGCATCCAGCAGACCTTTTTGCTGACCACCACTGTCTGGGGGGCGCTGCCGATTTTTGGCGCCTTGCCCCTGATGTTGGGGGCGACGGAACTCAGCTTTACGGATGCGTTTTTTGAGGCCATGTCTGGCATGACCACCACCGGCTCAACAGTGATTTCGGGATTGGACGACCTGCCAAAGGGGCTGCTGCTGTGGCGCGGGATCCTGCAATGGCTGGGGGGGATCGGGATTATTGTTGTCGCCATGGTCTTCCTGCCTGAATTGCGCGTTGGCGGTATGCAGATATTTAGGTCGGAAGCCTTTGACACTATGGGGAAAATTCTCCCACGTGCGCAGGCTATCGCCAAACAGATCTCCCTGATCTACCTAGGGCTCACGATAACCTGCATGGTGGTCTACCTGATCTTGGGCATGGGGTTCTTTGATGCGCTTGTGCATGCGATGACCACCATGTCCACGGGGGGATTTTCCAACTATGATGCCTCTTTTGGGACCTTTTCGGGGCCGGCCGAATACGCGGCATCCATATTTATGATCTTTGCTGCCATGCCATTTGTGCGGTATGTGCAATTGGTCAATGGCAAGGCGACACCTTTGTTTCGCGATAGCCAGATACGCGCGTTTCTCGGAACGATTGTTGTTCTTGTCGTGGTAACATCGGGCGTTCTGATCACGATCTTTCCCCATCATCCCGAACAGGCCGTCCGGGAGGCTTTGTTCAATATCACCTCCATTATTTCTGGCACAGGTTATGCCAGTGTCGACTATATGGAATGGGGCAATTTCCTCATTATGGTGTTCTTCTTTATCGGGTTGATTGGCGGCTGTGCGGGCTCTACCGCCTGTTCGGTCAAGATCTTTCGCTACCAGCTGCTCTTTGCCTCGATCCGGGTGCAGATCCAGCGGATCCGCTCGCCGCATGGGATCTTTGTGCCCCGGTTTGACGGCCGCGCTGTGGGCCAGGATGTTTTGACCTCGGTGATTTCCTTTTTCATGTTCTTTATTGTGACCATGGGCATCGTGGCCTGGGCGCTGGCGCTTACGGGATTGGACTTTGTCACCGCGATTTCCGGCGCTGCCACGGCGGTGGCCAATGTGGGGCCGGGGCTGGGGGAGACCATCGGCCCCGCAGGAAATTTCTCATCGCTCAATGACGCGGCCAAATGGATCCTCAGCTGCGCCATGCTGATCGGGCGGCTGGAGCTGATGGCAGTCTATGCCATTTTGACGCTGCGGTTCTGGCGCGCTTGAGTCTGATATCGTTGCCATTTTTGTGACCTGATCGCCAGAAACGGGGCGCGACCCGGGCTGGGGGCTTGTATCGCTACAATACGCAGCCTTGCCCTTGAAACCCTGACCGCCTATGAGGCAGTGATCGGAAACAGCGAGCGCACGGAGACTTTTGCCCATGCCCGTTCTAGTAATGAAATTCGGCGGCACTTCGGTCGCCAACCTCGACCGGATCCGGCGCGCAGCCAAACGCGTTGGCGTCGAAGTGGCCAAGGGCTATGACGTTATCGTCATTGTCTCTGCCATGTCCGGTAAGACCAATGAAATGGTTGGCTGGGTCAATGAGACTTCGCCGATGTTTGATGCCCGTGAATATGACGCGGTGGTATCCTCTGGTGAAAACGTCACCGCCGGGCTGATGGCGCTGACGCTGCAGGAAATGGATGTGCCCGCGCGTAGCTGGCAGGGCTGGCAGGTGCCGTTGAAAACCACCAGCGCCCATAGCCAGGCGCGGATCGAAGAAATCCCGACGGATAACATCAATGCCAAGTTTGGCGAAGGCATGCGGGTGGCCGTGGTTGCCGGGTTCCAGGGCATTAGCCCTGAGGGCCGCATCACCACGCTGGGGCGCGGTGGATCTGATACCACTGCTGTTGCCTTTGCCGCCGCTTTTGAAGCCGAGCGCTGCGATATCTACACCGATGTGGACGGGGTCTACACCACCGATCCGCGCATCTGTGGCAAGGCGCGCAAGCTTGACAAGATCGCCTTTGAAGAAATGCTGGAACTGGCCTCGCTGGGGGCCAAGGTGCTGCAGACCCGTTCGGTTGAACTGGCCATGCGCTATAAGGTGAAACTGCGCGTTCTCTCTAGTTTTGAAGAACAATCCGACGAGGCCGGCACGCTGGTCTGCGACGAGGAGGAAATCATGGAATCCAATATTGTGGCCGGTGTGGCCTATTCCCGCGACGAAGCCAAGATGACCCTGATGTCGGTTGCCGACCGCCCAGGCATTGCGGCGATCATCTTTAACGCCCTGTCTGAAGGTGGGGTGAATGTCGATATGATCGTGCAGAACATTTCGGAAGATGGCCGCACCGATATGACCTTTTCCTGCCCCACCGATCAGGTGACCCGTGCTGAAAAGGCGCTGCTGGGCATCCGGGAAGCAGGTGATCTGAACTACGCCGAACTGGTTGCCGATACCGAGGTTGCCAAGGTGTCGGTTGTGGGCATTGGAATGCGCTCGCAATCTGGAGTGGCGGCCAAAATGTTCAAGGTGCTCTCGGATGAGGGGATCAATATCAAGGTCATTACAACCTCAGAGATTAAGATTTCCGTACTTGTCGACCGAAAATACATGGAACTTGCAGTCCAAGCACTGCATGATGCTTTTGAATTGGACAAGGCAGCCTGATACCTTTGGATTGCCTGCCACAACAAAAGAATATGTGAACAGGACCCATGGTCGACTCTACTGAATCTGAAAGCCGCAAGCTGCTTGGCCGCTTGCGCGAGGCCATGGCCGGGGACAACCCTGGCCAGGCCCGTCTGGACAAGATCACCCATCTCATAGGCGACAGCATGGGTACCGAGGTCTGCTCGGTCTATCTGTTTCGCGATGATGAGACCCTGGAACTTTGTGCCAGTGAAGGCCTGAATGTTGAATCCGTTCACCAGACCCGGATGCGTATTGGCGAGGGCCTGGTGGGGCGGGTGGCCAAGTTCGGCAAGGTAATCAACACCCCCGATGCGCCCAGCTCCAAGGGCTTTCGCTATATGCCGGAAACCGGCGAAGAGCGGTTCTCTTCCTTTCTAGGTATTCCGATTCAACGGCTTGGTGAAATGCTGGGCGTTTTGGTTGTACAGTCCAAAGAGGCGCGCGAGTTTTCCGCCGATGCGGTCTATGCCCTGGAAGTTGTTGCCATGGTCATCGCCGAGATGACCGAGCTTGGCGCCTTTGTGGGCGAAGAGTCCGGCCTGTCGCCGCTGCATCAACAGCCGGTTTTGTTACCAGGGACGGCAGCGCAGGAGGGCGCGGCTGAGGGCCATGTCTGGCTGCATGAGCCCCGCGTGCTGGTGACCAACCCCATTGCGGATGACCCGGAGAAAGAACTGGTGCGTCTCAATGAGGCGGTTGAGCAGCTGCGCGTTGGTGTCGACAAGATGCTTGAGATCTCGCAAAACGGCGATAAGGAGCAGCTGCAAGTTCTTGAGGCTTATCGCATGTTTGCCAATTCCAAGGGCTGGATGCGGCGCATGGAAGAGGATATCTCCCGTGGGCTGAGCGCTGAGGCCGCAGTGGAAAAAGAGCAGTCGCAGGCGCGGTCCCGGCTGTCGCAGGTGCAGGATGCCTACCTGCGCGAGCGGCTCAGCGATCTGGACGACCTGTCCAATCGTCTGCTGCGTATTTTAACCGGGCAGGGGGCCGAAACCGGCGCCGATCTGCCGGATGATCCCATTTTGATTGCGCGCAATATCGGCCCGGCGGAACTGCTGGAATATGGCCGTAATCTCAAAGGTATCGTGCTTGAAGAGGGCTCGGTTGGCTCGCACGCGGCCATCGTGGCCCGGGCCCTGGCAATTCCACTGGTGGTGAATGCCAAACGCATCACCAATGAGGCCCTGAACGGCGACCATATCATGGTGGACGGGGAGCAGGGCGTGGTGCATCTGCGTCCCGACGACAGTGTCGTGAGCGCCTTTCGTGACAAGATCGCCATGCTGGCCCAGGCGCAGAAACGCTATGTCTCGATCCGTGACAAACCGGCGGTGACGCTGGATGGGCACAAGATCGACCTGGTGATGAATGCGGGCCTGATGGCCGATCTCCCCTCGCTGGAGAGCTCCGGTGCCGAGGGGGTTGGCCTGTTCCGTACCGAGCTGCAGTTCCTGGTGCGCAACCAGATGCCGCGCCGGTCTGAACTGGTGGTACTGTATAAACGGGTCCTGGATGCAGCGCAGGGCAAGCGCGTCGTCTTTCGAACCTTGGATATCGGCTCAGACAAAGTCCTGCCCTATATGAAACCAAATGACGAGCCCAACCCGGCCCTGGGCTGGCGTGCTATTCGGGTTGGCCTGGACAAGCCGGGCATCATGCGGATGCAGTTGCAGGCCCTTATGCGCGCGGCCGAGGGACGCCCGCTGACAGTGATGTTCCCCTTTGTGGCGCAGGCCGAGGAGTTTCGTGCCGCACGCAACGAGGTGAACAAGACACTTGAACGGGAACGCATCCTGGGACATGCGCTGCCTGAAAGCCTGGAGATTGGCGCCATGCTCGAAACGCCCTCGCTGGCTTTTGCACCGCAAAAGTTCTTTGATGAGGTCGACTTTATTTCGATCGGCGGCAACGATCTGAAACAGTTTTTCTTTGCCGCAGACCGTGAGAATGAGCGCGTCCGCAAGCGGTATGACAGCCTGAATGTGAGCTTTCTCAGCTTTATGGAACAAATCGTCGAGCGCTGTTCCATCTCAAAAACTCCGCTCAGTTTTTGTGGTGAAGATGCCGGGCGCCCGGTTGAGGCGGCCTGTCTTGCGGCAATGGGGATGCGTACGCTTTCAATGCGACCTGCTTCAATTGGGCCTGTTAAGTCTTTGTTAATGCGTGTTGATCTTGCCAAAATGAGGCAGGTGATCCTCGAGTCTCAACAGCGTGGTGATCAATCCGCACGCGAGTCCGTGATGCGCTATCTGCGCGAAACCTGACGCGCTACCCCGTCCGTATTGAAATGTCATCCTTCGCGCATCTCGTGTCCACGTGCCGGGCGGCAATTGGTCTTTTCGTGGCGCAGGGGGCGCGCCGCAGGGGGTGACCTTCAGGCCGGTATAATTGCTGGAAACCTAAGATTTTACCTGATTTTGTGGAATGCCACGTTTCAAATAATCGTACTACATTGCGGTTTTTCTGGTAGTTTCGCCAAGAAAATTACATTTATTCAATATTTTTGGCCTGTTTACGATGTTTTGAAGCCTTGCGCGTGGGATTGCAGCTCTGTTGCGGGAAATTGTCGACCCGGAGAAGGCCCGTCCGGGGAGTTAGGCGTACAGATGCCGCTTCAAACAGTGTGTGTTGAGCATTCTTTCCCCTGTATGTTCACAGGGTTATCCACATAAGAAAAGGTCTTAATAAATTGTTAATAAAAGAAAGTATGGGTTATTCATAATTTCGTCGCCTACCGGATCTGAGGCGCTGGATACCCATTACCTTAGCAGGTGACTGTAAAAAGAGACTGAATAAACCTTCAAGTATAAAACTTTAAGCTTGAAAGTTTTTCCTGCTGACCTATCCTGATCTCATATTCTGGTTTCAGGGAAGAACGGTCATGAAAATTGCATGTTTGGGAGGAGGGCCTGCGGGGCTCTATTTTGCAATCTCGCTAAAGCTGCGGCAACCTGAGGCCGAAGTGACTGTTTTTGAGCAAAACAAAGCGGATGATACCTTTGGCTGGGGGGTGGTGCTTTCTGATGATGCCCTCGACAACCTAAGCCGCAATGATCCCCAAACCGCGCAGGCCATCAAAGATAACTTCGCCTATTGGGATGACATCGCCGTGGTGCAGGAGGGGGTGAGAACTGTCTCCGAAGGGCATGGTTTTGCGGGAATTGGTCGCAAGAAGATGCTCTTGATCCTGCAAGACCGGGCGCGGGAACTTGGTGTTGACCTGCGCTTTGAAACGCGGGCCAAACCTGCCTCGGCCTATCAGCAAGACTATGACGTGGTGGTTGGCTGTGATGGGCTGAACTCGGCAGTGCGCAGTGAATTTGCGGATCACTTCAAGCCTAATATTGATGTACGCCCCTGCAAGTTTATCTGGCTGGGTACTCATCAAAAATTTGATGATGCTTTTACCTTTGTGTTTGAAAAAACCAAACATGGCTGGGTCTGGATCCACGCTTATCAATTTGATGATGAGACCGCGACAGTGATTGTTGAGTGCTCTGGCGAGACTTGGGATCGCTGGGGGTTTGAAGATATGTCCAAGGAAGAGATTATTCGCACCTGCGAAGAGATCTTTGCAGATCACCTTGGCGGTCACGCCCTGATGTCCAACGCCGATCACCTGCGGGGCTCGGCGGTTTGGATCAACTTCCCCAGGGTGCTCTGTGATAAATGGCACCACGAAAACGTGGTGCTTTTGGGCGATGCCTCGGCGACGGCGCATTTTTCCATTGGTTCCGGCTCTCGGCTGGCCTTTGACAGCGCCATTGCCCTGGCGGAGCTGATCACCAGCGAAGACAGTCTGGAGCGGGCCTTTGAACGCTACCAGGAGGAACGTCGTCTGGATGTGCTGCGGCTGCAATCGGCAGCGCGCAATTCGCTGGAATGGTTTGAGGATGTCGAACGCTATCTTGGCATGGATCCGGTGCAGTTCAACTATTCTCTGCTCACCCGCAGTCAGCGAATTTCTCATGAAAACCTACGTCTGCGTGACCCTAAGTGGTTAGCCTCGGCTGAAAAATGGTTTCAGGAAAAGTCAGGCACGCCGAGCGATGCGCCTGTGCGGGCACCAATGTTTGCGCCCTACCAGCTGCGGGATATGCGGTTGAAAAACCGCATCGTGGTCTCGCCGATGGCGCAGTACAAAGCGGTAAATGGCTGCCCAACCGACTGGCATCTGATCCACTATGGCGAACGTGCCAAAGGCGGCGCGGGACTGGTTTATACCGAAATGACCTGTGTCAGCCCTGCGGGGCGGATCACGCCGGGATGTCCGGGTCTTTATGCGCCAGAGCATGAGGCGGCCTGGAAACGGCTGGTGGAGTTTGTGCATCAAGAGACCGATGCAAAGATCTGTTGTCAGATTGGTCATTCGGGGCGCAAGGGGTCGACCCAGGTTGGCTGGGAAACCATGGATGCACCGCTGGCGGCTGATAACTGGGATCTGGTCTCGGCATCGGCCTTGCCCTGGTCGCCGGACAATGCCACCCCGCGTGAGATCAGTTTGGCAGAAATGGATCAGGTCAAGGCGGAGTTCGTGGCCTCGGCCCAAATGGCAGCGCGCTGTGGCTTTGACATGATCGAACTGCATGCCGCACATGGCTACCTGATTTCCTCCTTCATTTCGCCAAAATCGAACATCCGTGTGGATTCCTATGGTGGGTCTCTGGAAAACCGGATGCGCTATCCGCTTGAGGTCTTTGCCGCGATGCGGGCAGTCTGGCCCGCAGACAGGCCTATGTCGGTGCGGATATCTGCAACCGATTGGTTGGGGCAGGACGGGGTGACGCCGGAAGAGGCGGTGGGGATCGCCCGTGCCTTTGCGGAGGTCGGCGTTGATATCATTGATGTGTCGGCGGGACAGACGTCGATTGACGCCCAGCCGGTCTATGGCCGTATGTTCCAGACGCCCTTTTCCGACCGTATTCGCAATGAGGCGGGCCTGGCGACCATGGCTGTGGGCAATATCTACGAGGCGGATCACGCCAATTCCATCCTGATGGCGGGGCGGGCCGATTTGGTCTGTGTTGGCCGCCCGCATCTGGCAGATCCGTATTGGACATTGCACGAGGCAACCAAGATTGGCGACCGATCTGGCCATTGGCCCTTGCCCTATGAGGCGGGGCGCGATCAGGCCTGGCGGCTTGCGGACCGCGAGGCAGAGGTGATCCGGGCATGAGCTTTCACGGCAAACACGTTGTTATCACTGGCGGAGGTTCCGGTGTTGGCGCTGAACTTGCCCGGCAATTTGCGGCCCAAGATGCCAAGGTGACAATCCTTGGCCGCCGTCTGGAGGCGCTGCAGCAGGTTGCGGCAGAGACAGGCGCCCTGCCGCTGACCTGTGATGTGACCAAGAGGCAGAGCCTTGATCAGGCAATTGCGCAAGCGGGCGCTGTAAACGGCGCGGTAGATATTGCCCTGGCCAATGCGGGGGCGGCACCTTCCATGGCTTTTGAACAGATGGCGGTGGAGGATTTCACCGATGCTTTGGGGGTTAACCTGCTGGGGGTGTTCAACCTCTGGCAGGCCTGCCTTCCGGGGATGAAGGCCGCGGGCTGGGGGCGATTGATCGCCGTGGCCTCCACTGCCGGGCTCAAGGGATATCCCTATGTTTCTGGCTATTGCGCGGCAAAACATGGTGTGCTGGGCTTGACCCGGTCACTGGCAATCGAGCTGGCAAAAACCGGGGTAACGGTGAATGCCCTGTGCCCTGGGTTTATCGAGACGCCACTGTTGCAGACCTCGCTGGACCTTATTGTGACAAAGACCGGCATGTCACGGGCGCAGGCGGAAAAATCGCTGCGTCGCGGGAACCCGCAGGATCGCTTTATCCAACCGATGGAGGTGGCCGAGGCCGCGCTTTGGTTGGCTGGCGACGGGGCAGGGTCGGTGAATGGTACAGCATTGCCCATTTCTGGAGGTGAAATTTGAGCGAGACAGATATCTCAAAGGATCGGTTGCGGCTTTGGCTGCGGCTGCTCAAGGCGACACGCAGTGTGGAGAGCGCGCTGCGTGAAAACCTGCGCCAGGAGTTTACCACCACGCTGCCGCGCTTTGACGTGATGGCGGCGCTGTCGCAGCATCGACAGGGGCTCAAGATGAGCGAATTGTCCAGCGTGCTGAAGGTCTCCAATGGCAATGTGACCGGTATCGTCGAGCGTCTGGTCGAGGATGGCCATGTGCTGCGCGAAAAAGTCCCCGGAGACCGCCGCGCCAGCCGGGTGCGGCTGACCCCGGCGGGCGAAGCGGAGTTTGCCCGTCAGGCCAAGGCGCATGAGAGCTGGATTGATCAGATTTTTACCGGCGTCGCCCCCGAGGCGACCCAGGCTATGGCCGAGGCACTGGATGCAGTGGCCCGGCGATTGGAAAACAAGGATAGCGCGCCATGACCCAGGTCTCCTCCCCGCATTTCGAGCCCAAGCATTTTCTCTGCAAGATCGAAGAGGGCATTGCCACCGTCGCTTTGGATCGGCCAGAGCGCAAGAACCCGCTGACCTTTGACAGCTATGCAGAGCTGCGCGATTGGTTTCGCGATTTGCACTATGATGATGAGGTCAAGGCGGTAGTCTTTGCCTCAAATGGCGGCAACTTTAGCTCGGGCGGCGATGTGCATGATATCATTGGCCCGCTGACCAAGATGAGCATGAAAGAGCTGCTGGCCTTTACCCGTATGACCGGGGATCTTGTGAAGGCGATTGTCAATTGCGGCAAGCCGGTGATCGCCGCGATTGATGGTATTTGTGTTGGGGCCGGCGCGATTATCGCCATGGCGTCAGATCTGCGGATTGCCACGCCCGAGGCCAAGACGGCCTTTTTATTTACCCGTGTTGGTCTTGCCGGCTGTGACATGGGCGCCTGCGCCATCCTGCCCCGGATCATTGGCCAGGGGCGCGCTGCCGAGCTGCTATATACCGGGCGCTCCATGAGTGCTGAAGAAGGCCTTGCCTGGGGGTTTCACAACAAGCTGGTAGAGGCCCCGGATCTGGAAGTGCAGGCGCGGGCGCTGGCGCAGCGTATCGCGGCGGGGCCGAACTTTGGCAATATGATGACAAAGACAATGCTGGCGCAGGAATGGTCCATGTCGATTGAACAGGCCATAGAGGCCGAGGCGCAGGCCCAGGCAATCTGCATGCAGACTGCGGATTTTGAACGCGCCTACCGGGCCTTTGTGAACAAGGAAAAACCGGTGTTTGAGGGCGATTAAGCCGCAAGCCGCAGCGCGTGATGCGGCGGTTGGATGCCTCCGGCGGAGGTATTTTAGGGAAAGATGAAGAGAAGGGGTGACAGATGGCAGACCGGACATTTTTGAGCTGGCCGTTCTTTGAGGACCGGCACCGGGTGCTGGCGCATGAGTTGGACCTTTGGGCCGGGCAGAACCTGGCTGGCATTGATCACGGTGATGTGGACGCGGCCTGTCGCAACCTGGTTGCCGCCCTTGGGGAGGCTGGATGGGCGCAGCACAGTGGTGCGATGGCGGGGGAGAGCCTGGATGTGCGCAGCCTCTGCCTGATCCGCGAAACCCTGGCGCGCCATGACGGGCTGGCTGATTTTGCCTTTGCGATGCAGGGGCTTGGCACCGGGGCGATTTCGCTGTTTGGCTCTGAGGCCCAGCAGGCGGAATGGTTGCCGCTGACCCGCAGCGGCAGGGCGATTTCGGCCTTTGCGCTCACCGAGCCGCAGTCGGGATCGGATGTGGCCAATTCCACCATGACCGCGACAGTGGATGGCGATGACTATGTGCTGAATGGGGAAAAGACCTGGATTTCCAATGGTGGCATTGCGGATGTTTACACGGTGTTTGCCCGCAGCGGCGAGGCGCCGGGGGCCAGGGGATTGTCCGCCTTTATCGTGCCTGCTGGCCTGCCAGGGTTTGAAGTGGTGGAGCGCCAGCAGGTGATTGCGCCGCATCCGCTGGCCACCCTGCGATTTACCGACTGTCGCATCCCCAAATCCGCCCTGTTGGGTCAGGCGGGGGGCGGTTTCAAAATCGCCATGTCGGTGCTGGATGTGTTCCGCTCGACGGTGGCGGCGGCGGCGCTTGGCTTTGCCCGGCGGGCGTTGGATGAGGCGCTGCAGCGGGTTTCAACCCGGCAGGTGCAGGGGGCGCCGCTGTTTGATTTGCAGATGGTGCAGGGCCATATTGCCGATATGGCGCTGGACGTGGATGCGGCGGCGCTGCTGGTCTACCGGGCCGCCTGGGCCAAGGACAGCGGCGCGGCGCGTGTCACCCGCGAGGCCGCCATGGCCAAGCTGTTTTCGACGGATCAGGCGCAGCAGGTTATCGACAAGGCGGTGCAGCTGCATGGCGGGGATGGGGTGCGCCACGGTCAGAAAGTCGAGGAGCTGTACCGCGATATCAGAGCTTTGCGCATCTATGAGGGCGCCTCGGATGTGCAACGGGTGGTGATTGCCCGTCAGACCCTTGGTGCCTATCAAGGAGGGGCGTAAGATGCTGGGAGTTTCTGCACATAGCGATACATTCACCCGCGACAACCTACCACCAGAGGATCAATGGCCGGAGTTCATGCTGGAGGGGTTTGCCTACCCGGACCGGCTGAATGTCGGGGTTGAGCTGACGGATGCCATGGTGGCCAAAGGATTTGGCGATCACATTGCGCTGATCGGCAATGGCCGACGGCGCACCTATAAGGAGCTGGCAGATTGGACCAATCGGCTGGCCCATGTGCTGAGCGAAGATCTGGGGGTAGTGCCGGGCAATCGTGTCTTGATCCGCTCTGCCAATAACCCGGCGATGGTGGCCTGCTGGCTGGCTGCCACCAAGGTTGGCGCGGTGGTGGTCAATACCATGCCGATGCTGCGCGCCGGGGAGCTGGGGCAGATTGTTGACAAGGCCGAAATCACCCATGCGCTTTGTGATACCCGGTTGATGGAGGAATTGGTCACCTGTGCCAAAACCTCCAAGTATCTGAAATCGGTGGTTGGCTTTGACGGCACCTCTAACCATGACGCCGAGCTGGACCGTTTGGCGCTGGAAAAGCCGGTGAGCTATGACGCGGTGAAGACCGGGCGTGATGATGTGGCGCTGTTGGGCTTTACCTCGGGAACCACCGGGTCGCCCAAGGCGACGATGCATTTTCACCGGGATCTGTTGATCATTGCCGATGGCTATGCCCGCGAAGTTCTGGATGTGCAGCCCGAAGATGTCTTTGTTGGCTCGCCGCCTTTGGCCTTTACCTTTGGGCTGGGTGGGTTGGCGATTTTCCCGCTGCGGTTTGGTGCCGCTGCAACCCTGTTGGAGAACGCATCGCCCCCCAATCTGATAGAGATCATCGAAAAATACCGGGCGACGGTTTGTTTTACCGCGCCGACGGCCTACCGTGTGATGTTGCAGGCGATGGATGAGGGGGCGGATCTGTCTTCGTTGCGGGCCGCTGTTTCCGCGGGTGAGACGCTGCCTTCGCCGGTTTATGAGGCCTGGATCGCCAAGACGGGCAAGCCGATGCTGGACGGGATTGGCGCCACCGAGATGCTGCATATCTTTATCACCAACCGGTTTTCTGATCACCGCCCGGCCTGTACCGGCAAGCCTGTGAGCGGCTATCAGGTGCGCATCCTGAACAGCGACGGCACCGAGGCGCCGCGCGGGGAGATTGGACGTCTGGCTGTGAAAGGTCCGACGGGCTGTCGCTATCTGGCTGATGACCGCCAGTCAGCCTATGTTCAGGATGGCTGGAATGTGACCGGGGACAGTTTCAGAATGGATGAGGCGGGCTATCTGCATTTTGCCGCCCGCAACGATGATATGATTGTCTCGGCCGGCTATAATATCGCGGGTCCTGAGGTGGAGGCGGCGCTGCTGTCCCATGAGGCGGTGGCGGAATGCGCGGTGATTGCAGCGCCAAACGAGGCCCGTGGCTCTATTGTCGAGGCGCATATCGTGCTGACCGCCGGGCATGTGCCCTCGCAGGATTTGGTAAAGATCTTGCAGGACCACGTGAAGGCCAGTATCGCGCCGTTCAAATATCCCCGCTCGGTGGTTTTTACCAAGGAGCTGCCAAAGACCGAAACCGGCAAAATCCAGCGCTTTCGCTTGAAAGCGGCGCAGTAGACAGAGGCGGGGCCGGAAAATGTCGGCGCACTGATGTGGCAGAACCGGCCCCAATCCTTTGTCCCGCTCATGCGGCTTTTGCAGCCAGTTTTTCGACCTGAGCAAGCCAGCGGTTTACGGCTTTGGGCTTTGGGTGGGATGCCGCTGCAAAAAAGTTGCTCTTGACCGGTTTCAGACCGATAAACCCAAGAATCTGGCGTTCGGTCTGGCGCAACATGGCATTGCTGTAAAGCAGCCACATCAGAAACTTTGGGGTGTCTGCGGTAACAATGACGCGGCCACTGCGCCCCTTTAGCATCGGGGCCGGCATGCCCATCTTGGTGTTTTGGGTGTCAAAGGCTCTGCCCGGCAGCAATGCGCGGTCAAACAGGCCTTTCAATTTTCCAGGCAATCCCCCCCACCACATAGGGGTGGTCATCACAAAGTGCTCGCACCATTCCAGATTGTTGAAAAAGCTCTGTAAATTCGGCTCCAGAGGTTTGACCTCAGTATAACCGGCAAAGCCATAGTCGATGTCAAACTCCAGATCATGCAGATGCAGGATGCGAACCTCGTGGCCATGTGCCTCTGCGGCGCGGGCATAGGCAAGGCTCAGCGCTTTGTTGAGAGACGTCTCAGCGGGGTGGCCGTTCAAGATGAAGATGCGGGTCATTGGGGGCTCCAAACTGGCTATTAATTGACTACGGTCATTTATTGAGGTAAAAAATGACTATGGTCAATTAGAAAATGACTACGGTCACTTTTAGTTGATGTTTGGGTTGGCAATTTGACCATTCCGGCCGAACATGGCAGCAGGAGAGCATGGTGAGACAAATGCAGAAGAGAACTCTTGAGACACGGGCCCGACTTGTCGCTGTGGCCACAGCGCTGGTGGCGGAAAATGGCTATGCAGCCCTGCGGACCGACGAAGTGGTTCAGGGGGCTGGTGTCGCCAAGGGGACGTTCTTTGCGCATTTCAAAGACAAGGACGCTTTGATGGATCTGCTGATCGGGGCTGGCATCGACCAGCATCTGGATCAACTGGCCAAGGCGCCTGCGCCCAGAACTGTTGAGGACCTGGTTGCCTTGCAGCAGCCGTTGCTGCGCTACATGACACAGGAGCGCTATGTTTTTGATGTGATCCTGCGATTGTCCGGCGCGGCTGCTGTGGCTGAGATTGGTGCAATTGCCACGACCTTTGACCGGTATTTGACCCTCACGGCCCTTTGGTTCGAGACAGGCCAGTTCCGCCAGGATATTTCCGCCGAATTACAGGCCGAGGGTATGCAGGCCTTTCTGACTCAGGCGATGGCTCTGCATTTTTGTGCCCTGCACGAGGATCAAACTATGGAGGCCAGGCTCACTGTCTACCTCCGGGCCTGGCTGTGTCCTGGGGGGTAAGGTTGTGATCTGCTTGGCCTCCAATTGCGGCTAAGGAAATGTCGTCGCAGCGTCGCCGTCCTGCCATTGGGGGTATTTCAGCATGACTGCTTCAAACCTGCTGCTGGTCAGAAAGCGCTCCAACCAGGCCTGAAGGTTGGGCCAGAGCTGCTGGTCAAACCAGGCTTTGTCGATAAATGCGAATTGCCGTACGAAGGGCAATATGGCGTAGTCCGCGATGGAAGCTTGGTCAAAAATCCATGTGTCAATCTGCTGATCCAGGTCTGAGAGAAACTCAGCGGCCTTTTGGCGCTGTGCCGTTGCGTCCTCATCCGGGTAGCGGCTGGCATATTTGGTTCGGTCCAGGGCCTGTTTGAAGGGGCCGTCGGCTCTGGCAATCCAGTCCCAGCCAGCATCAGGCATCGCCAGCCAGTGTTCCGGGTCATTCTGGCGAAGTGCCCAGATCATAATCTCGAGACTTTCATCAATCACCTGCTCGGGGGTGGTCAAACAGGGCACCGTGGCGCTGGGGGAGGCATCTAAAAACGCGTCAGGCTTATCACGCAGCACAATTTCGCGCAGCTCAACAGGCTGCGCAGCTGAGGCCAGGGCCAGACGGGCGCGCATGGCATAGGGACATCTGCGAAAGGAATATAGCGTGTGGGTCATGGGGCCGTTGGTTTTTTTGTTTCAGGTAAGTGCAGGTCTTTGCAGCAGCTCCACAAGGCCGCAGTTCTTTCCCCTTGTCGAGAGGCAGGTCTTGGGCGGTTCAAGATCTCGGGGCCTTTCATTCCGGGCGGCGCAGCGCTAACTGTAACGGGATTATCACCAAGTTATTAGCATGAGGATCTGTAGTCACATGACTTCCTTTCCCAAAATCTGGTTTTTGCGTCACGGGCAAACCGAGTGGAACGCAGAGAAACGCATTCAGGGGCAATTGGAATCGCAATTGAGCCCCCTGGGTCAATCCCATGCGCGCCAACAGGCAGCGCTGATGCGGCCGATCTTGGCACAGGTTCCGACGTGCTACGTGTCGCCATTGGGCCGGGCGCGGGAAACGGCAGAGATTGCCCTGGCCGGGGCCGATATCACCATCGACCCTCGCTTGGCTGAGGCCCATGCCGGCGATCTGCAGGGGATGACCTTACCGGAGGTGGAGGTGCGGTTCCCAGATATCTGGGCTGCAAACCCCTCTCATCTGGACCTGTTCTGTGCCGCCCCCAATGGCGAAGGCTATGCCAGCTTCCATGCCCGTATCCTGTCGTTCATGCAGGCTTTGACGGGCCCCTCGGTTGTTGTGGCCCATGGATTGCTGGGGCAGGTGATGCGCGGAATTGTTCTGGGCTTGTCGCGTCAGGAGATGGCAAAACTGTCAAACCAGCAGGGCTGTATCTATGTTCTGGAGGAGGGCCGTGAACAGCTTTTGCAGTAAACTGACTTTTTTGCAAAAAATGCCTTTTCCCCTCTTGCGCCTGCCCCTGTCTTTGTCTAAATCCCCGCATATCGGGTGATTAGCTCAGTTGGTAGAGCGCTTCGTTTACACCGAAGATGTCGGGAGTTCGAGCCTCTCATCACCCACCATGCAACCCCTTGAAATTGACGGAATAACATCTCTTTCGGGGTGGGTTGCCTAGGGCATTTGGCAGAGCCATATGTTGCTGCCGGATAGAGACAATGTTAGAATTTGCCATTCCAAATTGGGTAGCGCTCCCAAATCTATAGGAGACAAGGCTTGTCTAACCCTCGTCCAACATTGACCCTGACCTTGCGCCGCACTGGTGGGACCTCTTTGCAGAATTTTCTAGCGCAGGTTTCTCCGTTCCGGACGGTTGAGCATGAGCCCTTTAACCCAGGGCGGCTCTGGGGGCATGTTGTCAAAAAATTCCAGGAAGACAAAGATCTATCCGCCCTCGAGGCAAGCATCGACTCACTGTTGCAGCAAAAGGTCAATATCAAACACTGCATCGAGGTTCCCCCTCCTCAGGTGACAAAGACGCTGATCAAATGCGCCAAAAAGCATGGCTATTTTTTCATCGTCCTGACCCGCAGCAACAGCATTCGCAGGTTGAGGTCTCTTTTCCTGGCCTTCTCTACCGGAGCCTGGGGGCCGGAGCAGGAGGCCGAGCGGTATCCGGCGATCCTTTCTGGTGAAATTGTGCCTGCCCCCATCGATCTGGATATGGTGCGCAGGCAGTATTGGAGTGACCAATTGGTGCTTGGACGTGTCATTGCGCAACTGAGGTACCAACAGATCGACTATGAGTGGTTGGTCTTTGAGGAGGTCTATCAGGGGGAGGAACCGGTTTCTGTACATGCGAAAAAACTGGCAACACAGATTGGCATGGATGTGTCAGCGGAGGGTGCCAAATTGGATAAGCTGACGGAAAGAGGCAAGCAGAGTTCCTTTCAGATCGAAGGCTTCATTCCAAACTATGATGCGATGATGCAGGTTTTGCAGGAGATCTGCATCGACTGATCGCTTTTGATCCCACAGTTCTAGCCGTCTTTTGCAGGTACTGCTGCAATGGATTTGATTTGTCAGACGGCAAATCACCGACACAGAGGTTTGTGGCATGGTGGGGGGCTTTGGCCCCCCTTTGCTATTGGCCCGCTATTGTTCCAGATCGCCCTTGCACATCGTTCGCCGCTTTGCTGCTGCAGACAGGCGGTAAAATGCTCGGGGCGCTGTCAGCGGGGGGCGAGAAAGGTGGGCGCCGGAAGTGGCGGATCCTTTTGCGGCTGGGAACGCCCTATTTGAAGTGATGAAAATCAAATGGTTACAATGTTCTGGCCATTTTTTTCGACCAAAGCCGCGAAAATGCCAAAACACCGCTTGACGATCCCCGAGCGCTGGGAATATTACAGCCCAACATTCAGCAGCGATGCTGGATGGGCAGCACGCGGTTGTAGCTCAGCTGGTTAGAGTACCGGCCTGTCACGCCGGGGGTCGCGGGTTCGAGCCCCGTCAACCGCGCCACTGCTGCCTGTCTGATTTGGACATATCAAATCCCGCTCCGGATGGGGCCGCCTCGGATGAGGGATGTGGCCAAGGCCACTACGAAGAAAATGCGCGGTTGTAGCTCAGCTGGTTAGAGTACCGGCCTGTCACGCCGGGGGTCGCGGGTTCGAGCCCCGTCAACCGCGCCACTTCTTCACTTTGCCCCTCTTAGGGCGCCTGAAAAGGTATAGATGCGCGGTTGTAGCTCAGCTGGTTAGAGTACCGGCCTGTCACGCCGGGGGTCGCGGGTTCGAGCCCCGTCAACCGCGCCACTTTTCTCAATAGTCTGTCTTGAACATCTAAGCAAATTGGCCAGCAGCCGCTGCTTCATGTGCCGCCCTTTGGTCGGCGCTATCTGGTGGTCGGCGCGATCCGGGTGGTCTGGTCTGTCGAATGCTATGCGCCTGCGAAACGCCAAACAGCCCCCGAAGGGGCTGCGTGATGTCGATCCATTGCAACATATGGGGGAGCGCTCTTGCCCCTCTTTAGGGGGCGGGTGGGGTAGGTTCTGCCTGCGTGTCATGGCGCCAGGAGGTCAGCTCGGAATTGACCCATTTGGTCAGCCGTTCCATATCCAGATTCTGTTCGGTTTCCAGGTGGCGTAGCATCACCCGCACCCCATGTTGATAGCCCGCGCGGTAGCTTTCTTCTGGGTCGCTCTGGATGCCTTCAAAGCCGGCGGGACGTTTGTATTTGCTATGTGGCATTGCCTGTTTCTCCATTTGCAACAATCTGTGCTGTTCAGCGCAGTCTCGCAAGAACTGGCTAAACAAGTCTTAAGCGGATTGGTCTGGAGAGAGAATATGAGCGTATATCGCGCGTAAATTCGCGTTTCTGCCCGGGCAAGATGCCAAATCTACGACAGATCACTTGTCTTGCAGGGGGCAGGGGCTGGTGTCGCGACCAGCCCCTGCGTCTTTGCTTATTTTGTCAGGGCGTCCAGGATGCGCGCCCAGGACCGGGTGCCCTTGTGGAAGCTCTTGAGGTCGTATTTCTCATTGGGGGAATGGATGGCGTCATCTTCGTTGGCATAGCCAACCAACATGGATTCCATGCCCAGAATGGATTTGAAGAATCCCGCAATCGGGATGGAACCACCCATGCCACAGAATACGGCTTCGCGGTTCCATTCATCGCTAAGAGCGCCGCGCGCGGCTTCAAATTCGGGGCGGGTAATGTCCATCACCGAGGCCCGCGATCCTTCCAGATCATTGTCCCAGATGACTTTGCTATCGGGTTTCAGCTGGGCCTCGACGTGTTTGCGCAGCTTGGCGCGCAGGGCGTCCGGATCCATGTCCCCCACCAGACGGCAGGTGATCTTGCAGTGGGCCTCGGAGGGGATCACGGTTTTGGAGCCCGCGCCATTGTAGCCGCCCCAGATACCGTTGATTTCCAGCGTTGGGCGGGCCCATTGCTGCTCGAGGATGGAATAGTCCTTTTCGCCATGGGCCTGGGTGTAGCCTGCATTGTCGAGGTAGTCTTTGGCGGTGAAACCAGATGCCTCCCACTGGCGCAGCAGCTCGGCGGGAACGGGCTCTACCCCCTCATAGAATCCCTCCACCGCAACGGCGCCGGTCTCTTCATCGTAGAAAGAGGCTATAATGCGCGAGATTTCCCGCAGCGGGTTGAGACCGGGACCGCCGTAATGGCCGGAATGCAGATCAATCCGGGGGCCGACCAGGGTGAATTCATCCTTCAGCATGCCACGCAGCTGCGACGAAATCGACGGCACCCCGCGTGACACCATCGAGGTGTCGCAGATCAGGGCGAGATCCGCTTTCAGTTCTGCTGCGTGCTCTTGCATGAACGGCACCAGCGAGGGAGAGCCGCTCTCTTCCTCACCTTCAAAGAAAAAGGTGATGCGGCAGGGCAGGGTGCCATGGATGGCTTTCCAGGCGCGGCAGGCTTCGACAAATGTCATCAGCTGCCCCTTGTCATCCGAAGCGCCACGGCCCCGGATCACGGTGCCATTTTTGGTCTCTTCCAGCTTGGGGTCAAAGGGGGGTGTTTTCCACAGCTCCAGGGGGTCGACCGGTTGCACGTCATAGTGGCCGTAAAACAGCACATGGGGGGTGTCACTGTTATCTTCGCCAAAATGGCCCACCACCATGGGATGCCCGGGGGTGGGGCGTTTTTCGGCTTTGATCCCAATGCTTTTCAGGTCCGAAACCAGCCAGTCAGCGGCCTTGTCACATTCGGCCTTATAGGCGGGATCAGTGGAAATGGATTGGATACGCAAAAGTTCCAGCAACCGCTGGGTTGCGGCCTCTAGGTCTGTGTCAATCCGATCAAGCACATCGTTAAGCGACATTTTAGTCTCCGGTCATTGTCCTGGGTTCAAGGGGGATCCCTGCCCGGGACCCTAGCAGCCTCCCTGGGAGGGAGCCAGATCTGCGAAGGGGAGAAATAAGCCTGGGCGCGCAAAGGCCCGCGCAGCGCCATTTCCAGGTGTCGCCTGGTGGGGGGGCTGGTGGGGGGGCTGGCGGGGCGAATCTGCAAGTCAGCCCCGGAATCTGCCACAGATTTCCGTGTTGTGAGGCGCAGATGCGGGGGCAGAGGAGGGGAGATTGGGTTTCCAATAGGCGGCAATCGCCGCTTTTGTCGCAGCCGATACGGCGCAAATGGCGGGAAAGGGGGCGCAGGGCTTCTTGTCGGGCTTTTGCTATAGGTCTATTTGACCTGTATCAAAGTTGTGCAGGGCTGCGGTGCGTATCCGGTTGATCTAAGAGTGCGCATTTGTTACTCATTCATGAATGCGAATGGGTGAGCGACCTGCAAACTGCGTGACATATACACAGCCTGCGCTGCTTTACGATAGGCGCCCTTGATAGCTATGGAGAAGCCGGTGGACTATTCCGCGAAACTCGACGCCGCCATTGATCGTCTACACGAAGAGGGGCGGTACCGCACCTTTATCGACATCGAACGCAAAAACGGTCAGTTTCCGCATGCGGTTTGGACGCGGCCCGATGGCAGCCGTCAGGACATCACGGTTTGGTGTGGCAACGACTATCTTGGCATGGGGCAGAACCCGGTTGTGTTGCAGGCCATGCACGAGGCCATTGATGCCACCGGCGCCGGATCTGGCGGCACCCGCAATATTTCGGGCACCACGGTTTATCACAAACGCCTGGAGGCCGAGCTGGCGGATCTGCACCGCAAAGAGGCCGCCCTGCTGTTTACCTCCGCCTATATCGCCAATGATGCGACGCTTTCGACGCTGCCAAAACTGTTTCCCGGGTTGATCATCTATTCGGATGCGCTGAACCATGCCTCGATGATCGAAGGTGTGCGCCGCAATGGTGGCGACAAGCGGGTGTTCCGCCACAATGACGTCGCGCATCTGCGAGAACTGCTGCAAGCAGACGATCCTGCCGCGCCCAAATTGATCGCCTTTGAATCTGTTTATTCAATGGACGGTGATTTTGGCCCGATTAAGGAAATCTGTGATCTGGCCGATGAATTTGGCGCATTGACCTATATTGATGAGGTCCATGCCGTTGGGCTTTATGGCCCCCGCGGTGGTGGTGTTGCCGAGCGGGACAATCTGGCCCATCGCATTGATATCATCAACGGTACCCTGGCCAAGGCTTACGGGGTTATGGGCGGATATATCGCTGCCTCGGAGAAAATGTGCGACGCGATTCGCTCTTATGCGCCCGGCTTTATCTTCACCACGTCCCTGTCCCCTGCGGTTGCAGCAGGTGCCGCAGCTTCGGTGGCTTATCTCAAAGAGCATCCAGAGCTGCGAGAGAAGCACCAGGAATTGGCCAAGGCTCTGAAACTTCGCCTGAAAGGATTGGGGCTCCCGATTATTGACCATGGCAGCCACATCGTTCCGGTGATTGTTGGCGATCCTGTTCATACAAAAAAGCTCAGCGATATGCTGCTGTCCGAGTTCGGCCTCTACGTGCAGCCGATCAATTTCCCCACAGTGCCACGCGGTACCGAACGGCTGCGGTTTACACCATCACCCGTGCATGGTCCCTCAGAAGTCGATCACCTGGTGCAGGCGATGGACAGTCTTTGGTCGCATTGTGCGCTGAATCGTGCCGAACTGGCGGGCTAGAGCACAGATTTGTGTTCAAAATAGTTGAGTGTGCTATATTTCCCTTAATGAAAAGGTGCGGACGAATCGCGGGGTGATTCGTTTAGTGCCATAAGATGTCGAATGCGGCAGGCTATGATGGGACAGCGGGCATGATTAGGCGCCTCACTTTGCGCAAGTCGATGGAGCATGAGCAAATCTCAGCTCCGAAGAGTTTCGATGACTATGAATTGCGCCTCGGCGATATGATGCGCGGCGAGCGGGCGACCATGGGGAAATCCCTGCTGGACGTCCAACGTGAGCTCCGCATCAAAGCTTCCTATATAGCTGCAATCGAAAATTCGGATCCTTCGGTTTTTGATACCCCCGGTTTTATCGCGGGCTATGTGCGGTCCTACGCACGGTATCTGAATATGGATGCTGAAGTTGCCTTTGATACCTTCTGCCGCGAAAGCGGCTTTGCCGTTGCCCATGGCATGTCGTCGCAAGCCTCTTCTCGCAAGATAGTTGTCGCACCAATCACCAAAAGCGGGGGGCTGGGAAGCGGCGCATTTACTGCACCAACCACGCCCTTTGCCCCCGCTGCTAGTGGCGTTTTTGCCCAGATTGAACCTCGTGCCATTGGCTCGCTGATGGTGCTGGTGGGATTGATCGCCGGGATTGGATACGGCGGGTTGAGCATCCTGAAAGAAGTGCAACAGGTGCAATATGCTCCTGTTGAGCAGACGCCGTTGGTTTTGGCTGATGTCGACCCGCTTCAGGGCGCGCAGCGCAGTTCCGGTGCCGCGTCTTATTCTGTCAATGAAACCGATATGGCTGCGGCGGCGCTGGATCGTCTGTATCGCCCACGGGCGCTGGATGTACCGGTTCTGGTGGCACGCGATGCCCCTATCGCGACGCTGAACCCCGGAAGCCTGGGCAACTTTGCCGTGCCTGAACTGCCCAGCCTGACCCTCGCCGAAGCAAGCCAACCCTCTGCCGGGCCTCTGGGGCTTGCGGTTCCACAGGTTGTTGAAAGTGTATCTCCCGGTGTCGAAATGGTGGCCGTGCGCCCCTCTTGGGTGCAGGTCACCGCGGCGGATGGCTCGGTTATCTTTGAAGCCATCATGAACGCAGGCGACAGTTTTTCGGTTCCCCTGACCGAAGAGGCGCCAAAGCTGCGCACCGGCGAAAGCGGCGCAATCTACTTTGCTGTCAATGGCGATCATTTTGGCCCGGTCGGCAAACGCGGTCAGGTGAGCAAAAATGTCGATCTGTCGGTGGATGGCGTGTTGGAACGCTTTGAGGTTGCCGATTTGACCGATGGGAAAAACAGCGCCTTGGCAACCATGGTTGCCGCCCTGCAAACCTCGCCCGCCTCCGAATAGGGGCGACGAAATGCGGGTATCTTGGCAGGTTCCGCCAATTTGCGCTGCTATGTCTTCTTCACAGTAAAAGAAAACCGATCTCTTGGGGGTGCGGGCCTGCACGCCCCATTGCAGCGCCAGTGCAGAGCCCTTAATTAACACCCAACGAGGGTCAACCGGGATCAGCCTGCATGTCGATGAATCACATTCGCCCCTGGCGCAATATCGAGCGCCGTAAAAGCCGTCAGATTCACGTTGGCAAGGTTGCCATTGGTGGGGATGCCCCCATCGCAGTGCAGACCATGACCAATACGCTGACCACGGATATTCCCGGCACCATTGCCCAGGTTCTGGCTGCAGCCGAGGCGGGTGCGGATCTGGTGCGGGTCTCGGTGCCGGATGAGGCCTCCTCCAAGGCCTTGAAAGAGATTGTTGCCGAAAGCCCGGTTCCAATTGTTGCGGATATCCATTTCCACTACAAACGTGGCATTGAGGCCGCCGAGGCGGGCGCGGCCTGCCTGCGGATCAATCCCGGCAATATCGGCGATGAGAAACGCGTCGCTGAGGTCATCCGGGCGGCCCGCGACCATGATTGTGCCATTCGCATTGGCGTCAACGCGGGCTCGTTGGAAAAGCACCTGTTGGACAAATATGCTGAGCCCTGTCCGGCTGCCATGGTTGAAAGCGGCCTGGATCATATCAGGATCCTGGAGGATCATGATTTCCACAATTTCAAGATTTCCCTCAAGGCTTCGGATGTCTTTATGACTGCCGCCGCCTATCAACAACTGGCCGATGCCACCGACGCGCCGATCCATATCGGGGTGACCGAGGCAGGCGGCTTTGTGTCCGGCACCATCAAATCGGCCATCGGTCTGGGTCAGCTGTTGTGGATGGGCATTGGCGACACCCTGCGTGTCAGTCTTTCGGCGGATCCGGTCGAAGAGGTTAAGGTGGGCTTTGAGATCCTCAAATCCCTGGGGCTGCGCCATCGCGGCGTAAACATCATCTCCTGCCCCTCCTGCGCGCGGCAGGGGTTTGACGTGATCAAAACCGTTGAGGCGCTGGAAGACCGACTGGCCCACATCCACACACCGCTGAGCCTGTCGATCATCGGCTGCGTGGTGAATGGCCCGGGCGAGGCACTGATGACCGATGTTGGCTTTACCGGTGGCGGCGCCGGGGCTGGTATGGTCTATTTGGCCGGCAAGGCGAGCCACAAGATGAGCAACGAAGCCATGGTGGATCACATCGTTGAAGAGGTGGAGAAAAAGGCTTCTGAGATCGCTGCCAAGGAGGCGCTGGAAGTCGGGGACTGATCGCTCGCAAACCGGCCCGGTTTCAATAAAGGCCCGTCTGCACTCAAACCCGTCTGCACTCAATACCTGTCTGCACTCAATACCTGTCTGCAATAAAATAAAGGGCGCCTGTTTGGGCGCCCTTTATTTGTCTTGTCAGCTGGATCAGCTGTTTTCTTCGCGCTGCTCATCGACCATGATTTTCAGCTGATCAGCAGGCAGGTAGCCCCGCAGCAGCTGGTTGCCGAGCACAAAGGTCGGCGTGCCGGAAATGGCCAGGTTCTGCGCCAGAGCGCGGGTGCGGCGCAGCTCGTTGGTGACGGCTTCTGAATCCATCGCGGCCAAGATGGCATCCGCGTCGAGCGACAGCCCCTCTGCCAGGCGGCGCATGGTGACCTCATTCAACTCGCTGCTTATTGTGATCAGGGCGTCATGGACCTGTTCATAGGCCTCATCCCCCGCGATTTGTTTTGTGGCAACCGCAAACCGGGAGGCAAAGACCGAGGCCTCTCCCAGAATGGGGAATTCTTTGACGATGAGCCGGATATTTCCGTCTGCCTGCAGCAGCTCGGCAACTTCTGGGGCGGCTTTGCGGCAGTAGCCACAGCGGTAGTCCATAAATTCAACCAGGGTAATATCGCCCTCGGGGTTGCCCCCAACCCAGGAATAGCCATCGTTGTACAGCTCGTCCTGATTGGCGGCGACCAGGGCCACATCCCGGTTGGCCTCATCTGCGGCCTGCTGCTGCTCCAGCAGATTGACCGCCTCCAGGATCACTTCGGGGTGCTCCATCAGATAGGCGCGCACTTCGGCTCCAAAGGCAGCGCGTTCCTCTGCGGTCATAGCGCCTAGGTCAAAGGCCTGCGCCGGAAGGCTGCCCAATACGAGCGCCGCAGCGGTTGCGACCCCGGAGGCCATGCGCGAAAGAGGTTTCATCGTCGTTTCCTTTTTTGACTTTGTTCATAGGCCAACACAACATCCTGAGCGCGGCGCCAGGTGGCAGACCCACGTGGCAGAAGCGCGACAGCGCGTTTTGCGTGCAGGCCTGCATCTTCGAAACGCCCGGCAAGAGCGTAGCGTTCGGCAGTCACCAAAGCTGCCATACCGTTTTGTCCGGCCTTGGCATAGGCCTGTGACATATCCCGCAGCAAGAGTGCATTGCGAAAATCCAGACTGCGGGACTTTTCCATTGTTTTCAGGGCCGCAGTTGGCGCCCCTGCTGCCAATTGCGCCCGGCCATAGCTGGCCAGAACCAGAGGGTCGGAAGGCGAGAGCTGAACCGCACGGGCAAAGCTATTCTTGGCGTCGTTCCAGCGGCGGTTTTCAAACAAAATCTGGCCTTTGAGCTCGTGGTAGAAGGCATCATCGGGACGGATGGACAGGGCGCCATTCATACTGCGCAGCGCCTTTTGCAGATCATTGCGCCGGTGGTAGGCAATGGCCTCACGCATCAGGCGAATGTCCCTGTGGAGCTCTTCCTTGGCGCGGCGCAGGCTCCATTTGGGGGCGCGTTTGAAGGCAGAGAGCTTGCCGCGGATCCGGGCAAACCAATACTCGGCCTGCGGATCGGCCGCGCTGGTGTGGCCATGTGAGGTGACAAAGGCCTCGGCGGCGCGGATGCGGTCCCGGCTCAGGGGATGGGACCGCATGTAGGGGTCCTGGTTTGCCACGCTCAGCACTTCCTGGCCGGCAAAAATCTTGTGCAGATCCACCAGCCCCTGTGGGTCAATGCCAGCCGCCTTGAGATAGCGGGCGGCGGCGCGATCCGCCGAGGATTCTTCGGCGCGGGTATGAGACAGGAAGCCACGCAAGGCTGAGCTCTGGGTGCCAATTGCGATCCCGCCCGCGGCCTCGCTGGCTCCGGCAGCGGCAGCCAGGGCGGCGAGGGCCAGGCCCAGCCCGGCTGCAGTGCCGGCGGATTGCAGATTCTGCATTCTTCGGGCCAGATGCCCATTGGAAATATGGGCCGCCTCATGGGCAATCACCGCCTGCAGCATTTCAGGGCTGGTGACCTTCAGGATCAGGCCATAGTTGATAAAAATTGTGCGGCTGTCCAAAACAAAGGCATTAAACTGGGAGTCATTCACCACCAGAACGCGCAGGCGTTTTGCATTCAGCCCGGCGGCGCGCAGCACAGGCGCGGCCAGCCGGGACAGGCCCTGTTCGATATCCGCATCCCGCAATAGCGTAATCGTCGCCGCCTGGACACAGGTGGCGGTGTAGACGAGCAGGCAAAACACCACAGCCGGGATTGACGCCAGCCGAGAGAAACGGTCAAAAGTCATGCGCGCACCATGGGAGATCATCATGCGAAACTCAAGCAGATCAAACGTCGATCCCTTCATTGTGATGGATGTGATGGAGGCCGCCCGTCAGGCCGAAGAGCAGGGGCGCCACATCATCCATATGGAAGTGGGCCAGCCCTCGACCGGGGCGCCAATGGCGGCGCGGCGGGCTCTGGCTGATGCGCTGGATGACAATAGCCTGGGCTATACCGTGGCGCTGGGTTTACCGGCCCTGAGACGCCGCATCGCGCAGCTGTATGGGGAATGGTATGATGTTGACCTGAACCCGGACCGGGTGGTGGTCACACCCGGCTCTTCCGGGGCTTTTCTGCTGGGTTTTACTGCGCTGTTTGACAGCGGCGACCGGGTCGGCATTGGCGCACCGGGCTATCCCTCCTATCGTCAGATCTTGTCGGCGCTGGGGCTGACCCCTGTTGATATCGAGACCGCGCCGGAAAACCGGCTGCAACCGGTGGCCGCTGATCTGGAGGGGCTGAATCTGGCCGGGCTGATGGTGGCCTCGCCGGGCAATCCCACGGGCACGATGCTTGATCACGGGGCAATGAGCAGCCTCATTGACGCCGCCAGGGCGCAGGACGCCGCATTTATTTCGGATGAGATCTACCACGGTCTGGAGTATGAGGCCAAGGCGGTCACCGCGCTGGAACTCACCGATGACTGCTATGTCATCAACTCCTTTTCCAAGTTTTTTTCCATGACCGGCTGGCGGGTTGGCTGGATGGTGGTGCCCGAAGATCATGTGCGGGTGATCGAACGTCTGGCGCAGAACATGTTTATCTGCGCGCCCCATGCCAGCCAGGTCGCCGCTCTGGCGGCGCTGGATTGCCAGGACGAGATGCGCGAAAACCTTGCGGTTTATGCCCGCAACCGCCAGCTGATGCTGGAGGGGCTGCCCGCTGCCGGCTTTGACAAGATCGCGCCACCGGATGGTGCCTTTTATGTCTATGCCGATGTGTCTGACCTGACCACGGACAGCCGCAGCTTTGCCGCTGAAATCCTTGAAAAGGCGGGCGTGGCTGTGACACCGGGTCTGGACTTTGATCCGGTGCGTGGCGCCACAACGCTGCGGTTTTCCTATGCACGCGGCACCGCTGACATCGAGGAGGGTCTTAGCCGTCTCAAACGGTTTATGGCGGCGCGTGGCTGAACGAGGCGGATAAAGCGGCAAACTGGCGCGCAGGCGGTTTGATCTCTTCCTGGCGTGGCGACTAGGATAACACAAAGGCCATAGGCAAAGGGCAGGGGCAGGATATGGGCAGATTAAACGCGGCGATGACAGCTCTCTGGCTGGCGGGGCTTTGCCTCATGGGGTCTTTTGCTTCGGCGCAGGAGTTCAGCGGTCTGGCCCGCGTCACCAGCGAGGTCTCGCGGATCAGCGATACCGGTCGGGGCGTGGATTTTCAGCTTGGACTTAGCCAGGGGGTGCCCTACCGGCTGTTCACCTTGGATGGGCCTGCGCGGCTGGTGCTGGATTTTCAGGAGGTCGACTGGACCGGGCTCGACCCGGATGCGTTTTTGAGCGGCGAGGCTGTCGCTTCGGTTCAATTTGGCACCTATGTTCCCGGCTGGTCGCGGATGGTGCTGGAACTTGCCGAGCCGATGGTTGTCGCAGCAGCAGCGCTTGAGGTCGACCCGGTGACGGCGGCGGCGGTGCTCAAGGTGGAGTTGCAGCCCAGTACACCAGAGGACTTTGCCAAAGCGGCCGGTGCGCCGCAGGATGCCCGTTGGGATCTGCCTGCACCGCAGGCTTTGGATGTGCTGCCGTACCGGGATGAAAACGCGCCACTGCTGGTGGTGCTGGATCCGGGGCACGGCGGTATTGATCCGGGGGCCAAGGCCGCGGGCGGTATCGTCGAGAAAGACCTGATGTTGCAGTTTGCGCTGGAGCTGGGTGAGGTTCTGGTGCGCTCGGGTCAGTTTGCGGTTCAGGTCACCCGGGATGGGGATTACTTTGTCTCGCTTGAGCGGCGCACGGCGCTGGCGCATCAGGCCGGGGCGGATTTGTTTATTTCCCTACATGCAGATTCGCTGACCCAGGGTCACGCCCATGGCTCCACCGTCTACACCCTGTCGCAAGAAGCCACCGATGCCGCCTCGGCCAGCCTGGCAGAGCGCCATGATCGCGCTGATCTGCTGTCGGGAACCGATCTGAGCCAAACCGATGATCTGGTTGTCGGGGTGATGCTGGATCTGGCACGCCAGGAGACCCAGCCCCGCAGCCAGGCCCTGGCGCGGGCCCTGGTTGCCGGGTTGAAGGAGCAGGGCGGGCCGCTCAATCGTAAGCCATTGCGATCTGCGGGGTTTTCGGTGTTGAAATCCGCCGATATCCCTTCGGTTCTGGTTGAGATCGGTTTTTTGTCCAGCGCCCGTGATCTGGCCAATTTGCAGGACCCTGAATGGCGCCGACAAACAGCAACTGCGATGCTAAAGGGATTGATTAACTGGCGTATAGAAGATGAGGCGCGCCGCGCCCTTGTGCGTCAGTAAAGGGCGTCAGTTGCGGGGCGTCACGCGATAGACCCGGCAGCCAATGTGGCAGCTTTGGTTTCGCCCTTCTTGGTGGGCGATTAGGTGGGCGATTCCAGATTTCGGCAGGACAGGCAAAGGGGGGCTGGCGCCTTGAGTGGGCCTTGAGAGGTGTTTTTCCCCCCTTGGCGGCATTTTTCCGCTGTTTCCGCTTTTGACCCCAGGCTCATGCCCTCCTATATAGGCGGCACCCCGCGTGAAAGGCCGCATCCGTGCTTAGGTATATTCTATCCTTCTTTGGTTCCATCTTCAGTACCATTACCCTTGGCATTGCCATGGTGGCGCTGACTCTTGGGGCAATTTTCTGGATCTACGGGCGCGACCTTCCCAGTCATGAATCCCTGTCGCAGTATCAGCCGCCAACCATCAGCCGAATTTATTCAGGCGAGGGGCGGATGATTGATGAATTTGCCAAGGAACGGCGCCTGTTTACGCCTTCGGCGGATATCCCGGATTTGGTAAAGCAGGCTTTTATCTCGGCTGAGGACAAGAATTTTTATTCCCACAATGGCTATGATGCCCGTGGTATTGCCGCCGCTGCGGTTGAGGCGGTGCGCTCGCGCGGGGGTAACGTGCGGGGGGCCTCGACGATCACGCAACAGGTGATGAAGAACTTCCTGCTGTCCGGCGACCGTAAGGCCGCGCGCAAGATCAAAGAGATTATCCTCGCCACCCGGCTGGAGGAGACATTGAACAAGGATCAGATCCTTGAGCTGTATCTCAACGAGATTTTCCTCGGGCAAAATTCCTATGGGGTGACGGCCGCAGCGCAGAGCTATTTCAACAAGACCCTGGGCGAGCTGGCCCCGCATGAGGCGGCGACGCTGGCCTCGATGCCCAAGGCACCGGGAAAATTCCATCCGGTGCGCGGAAAAGAGCGCCTCAAGGAACGGCGCGATTATGTGCTGCGGGAAATGTTTGAAAACGGCTACATCTCAGAAGCTGTTTATAACGTCGAGGTCCAGCAGCCGCTGCGCTCGGTGCAGAATGGTGATTTCCCCAGTTTCCGCACCACCCTGCCGCCTCGTGACTATTTTTCCGATGAGATCCGCCGCCAGCTGTCCGAGAACTTTGGCGAAGGCGAGTTTTTCACGGGCGGCCTGTCGGTGCGCGCGACCATTGATGCCGAGATGCAGACAGAGGCTGCGGATGCGCTGCGCACGGGGCTGCAGAAATATGACCGCTCGCGCGGGATCTGGATCGGCACCGGCGTTACCCTGGAAGAGGACGTGCTGGCAGATGAGGCACGCTGGCGCGGAGCCCTGGCAGAGGCCGAAGTCCCCCGCGACATTACTCTGGGCGGCACATGGTATCCGGCTGTAGCGCTGGAGGTTGGTGACAAGAGCCTCGTTGTCGGCGTCGAGGGCCAGACCGGCACCGGTGCGGTGCCGCGCGAGGACATCAAATGGATGAAGGGCAGCTTTAAGGACAATATCACCCGTGGGGATGTGGTCTTGGTGCGCGCTGTAAAAGCGGATGACGGCAGCATCAGACACTGGTCGCTGCGTCAGGTGCCCGAGGTTCAGGGCGGCTTTGTGGCGATGGATGTGAACACTGGCCGGGTTCTGGCGATGCAGGGTGGGTTTTCCTATCAGGATTCCGTGTTCAACCGGGCAACACAGGCGCAACGCCAGCCGGGCTCCAGCTTTAAACCTTTTGTCTATGCGGCGGCCCTGGACAGCGGCTATAGCCCGGCGACCATCGTTATTGACGCCCCGATCGAGATCAACACCCCACAGGGGCTGTGGCGTCCCAAGAACTCTTCGCATAAATTCTATGGCCCGACGCCGCTGCGGACCGGCATTGAGCAGAGCCGGAACCTGATGACCATTCGTCTGGCCCAAGAGGTCGGCATGCCGGTTGTCGCAGGGTATGCTGAACGCTTTGGGGTCTACGACAACATGGGCACGTTCCTGGCCAACTCGTTGGGCGCAGAGGAAACCACGCTTTACAAGATGGTGGCGGCCTATGCGATGTTTGCCAATGGCGGCCAGCGGGTACAGCCAACCCTGGTGGACCGGGTGCAGGATCGCTTTGGGCGCACCATCTACCGGCATGATGATCGTGACTGCGTTGACTGCGCCTCGCCAGACCTGCCAACGGGGCAATCGCCACGTATCGCCACCGACCGCGAACAGGTGATGGATCCGATCACCGCCTACCAGCTCAGCTCGATGATGCGGGGCGTCGTGGAGCGAGGCACCGCCTCCAGTGTGATCGACCTGCCGGTGCCGACGGCTGGCAAGACCGGGACAACCAATGATTCCCGCGATGTCTGGTTTGTGGGCTTTACCTCCAATATCGTCGCGGGTTGCTACATGGGGTTCGACCAACCCCGTCCGATGGGGCGGGGCGCCTATGGCGGCACCATGTGTGGTCCGGTGTTCCAGCAGTTCATGAAGGTTGCCACCGAGAAATTTGGCGGCGGACCCTTTGAAGTGCCCGAGGGCGGTCACTTTATCAAGATCGACCGCTATACCGGGGCGCGTCTGCCCGACAGTGCTTCGGGGGCCAATGTAGTGGCCGAGTATTTCCGCGACGGGGCTGAGCCAATCTTTGGTCTGGCTTTTGACGGCGGCTTTGCCATGGGCTCTGATCTGCCGCTTCTGGAAGAGGTGCAGCAATCGGGACGTCAGGTGACCACCTCAAGTGGGGGTACGGCGGTTCTGGGACCCAAGGCCACCTTTGGGACTGTGACATCGGGCGGCCAGTATTAGGCGCTCAGACCTCGCACCCTGGACATGCCACAGACAGGTGATGCCCAGCTCCGGGCGCTGCATGTGCTTACACCGCAGCCTCTTTCGCGGCAGAGTGAACTATCACGTTGAAGCCTTCTTCGGGGGATGGCGCGACATAGTGGCTTGAAAACTGGTGAAACTGTTCCTCAGTTGCGGCAAAGGGGTGACCCCCTCCGGCGTTTCGGCTGTGCAGTCTGGCCAAGCAGTCTTTCTCGGGCGTCGTTAGCACGTGAAGCTGATGGAAGGCTGCGGTCTCTTTCAGGATCGTTTTCATCCATTTGCGGGTCTCAACCGTGTTTGCGGGAAAGTCCAAGACCACCGAGACCCCTGCCTCCAGCAGCGCCGAGACATGTGGCCCCAGGATGGTGCGCAGTTTTTCTGTGCAGCGCACATAGTCCGCGACTGAGGTCATCTGGTCGGAAAACAACGCTTCTAGCCAGGCGTCCTCGGACAGCAAGATCGTTCCAGCCGGGGCCGCAAGCCGGGCCGCCAAGGTGGATTTTCCAGCGGCAATTTTTCCGCAGAGCAGGTGCAAAACTGGTGATGCAGGGGTCATTTAGAACACCATTTTTTTGATATGGGGCGGGTTTGAAACTTTGGTGTGCACCGCGCCAGATGAACCGGTGAAAGTGTTCGCACATCCGATCTGTAGCATCCACCCCGGTGCAGTGAACTCACCAAAGCGTCCCTTAAAACCTGTTGATTGGCGGTCTCTTATCCCGGTGTCGGGGCCAGGGGGGCGGCTAATGTCGCGGGGGCTGTGGCCATCAAAGCCAGCGTTTCGGGGCGCGTTAGACAGTGCCGCGCTGTGGGGCCAAAACCCTGGGGGTGGCCGCGCAGTTCCGGCATGCAATCAAACAGGCTGAACAGGGCTGGGGGGCCCAGGGCCTCAAGCGCCTGATCGCCGGGAAAGAAGCTCTCGGTCGGGCAGTTTTCGGCATAGATGATCTCATGCTGATCCAGCAAGAGATGAATATAGGTGACCATGCCGCCGGGCTGGCGGCGAATGCTGTGGTCGTTGACCAGATGATGCGCCGCTGACAGAACTTCATTGGTGTCAAACAGCATCCGGGTTGTCGCCCCAGTGAGCAACATACGGTGCTGTGGCGACACCAACAGATCACGGCTGGTGCCGAGCGTGCCAGCCGTGATACAGATCGGCGCCCAGTCCCCCATCGCCGGAACTGTGGTTTTGCCCACCCAGCGCACCGGTTGAAAGCCATTGTCACGGGTGAGAACAAGATCGCCCTGGACCAGCTCTTCGACAGGGATCGCGCCGGCAGCGGTGGAGATCCTGCTCCCGGCGACAAAGCAAATGATCTTTTCAATATTGCTAAAGGTCAGGGCCGAGCCATCAAACAAGGTGGCGGTGCCGCTCATGGTGCCATCTGCTGTTGTGGTTACATCCAGCGTGCTACGGTCCACCAATCCGCCAAGATCCAGTGTGTCCCAATCGGTGCCGCCTTCATTGCCATCAATAAAAATATCGGCATTGCCGGTTTCACCCAGGTCGACAATGGTGAAGGTGTCCTGATCGTCGCCGCCATAGGCGGTATCCCCCTGAGCGACCTCGATCTGGTCCTTTCCGGCGCCACCAGACATCGTGTCGCTGCCAGTGCCGCCGAACATTGTGTCATGACCCGCATTGCCGTCCAGCCAGTCGTTTTCGCTGCCACCAAGCATACTGTCATCGCCGTCGCCGCCAAACAGGCTATCGTCGCCAGCCCCTCCAAGCAGCGTGTCGTTGCCGCCGTCCCCATGCAGGGTGTCGCCGCCGCCGGCTCCATCCAGGTAGTCATCGCCATCGCCGCCAAAGAAGTCATTGGAATAGGTGTCACCCGCGCCGGTGCTTTCGTTGTCAAAGCCGATAATCGTGTCGTTGCCATCTGTGCCGATGACGCCATCAATGCCGGAATAGGTATCACCAGTAGCGTCGCCGCCACTGGCTGTACCCGTTGCCAAATTAATGTTCACGGGATCCGCAGAGTTGGAATAATCGGCATAGTCGAGCCCGGTGCCGCCATTCAGGTAGTCTGCGCCGACGCCGCCTTCCAGCGTGTCATTGCCATCCTCGCCGTAAAGCGAGTCGTTTCCTGCACCGCCTGATAGTGAATCATCACCGACCCCGCTAAGGACTGTGTCGTTGCCTGCGCCAGCCAGAACAGTGTCGCCATTTCCCGAGGCGCCACCACCAACGCCATCGTTCATGCTGTCACCCTCGGCGTCAGTATGGGTTGCCGAAATATAGTCGTCCGAGGCGGTACCGTCGACGATGCCATCGGGGGGGGAGGTGGAGTAAGAGGGGGGATTGGTCGCCGAGGCGGAGGAGATGGTATCAACCTGTCCTGCGTCGGGATTGAAATAGACGTTGCCATCCGTGCCCAGGGAGTAGGTGCCGGATTCGACTGCGTTGGTGTAGTAGTAACCACCGGCCCAGCCACTCCAGGTCCAGCTACCGGAGCCAAGTGTTTGATCCACCGTAAAGGGGGTATAGCCCCCAGAGATGGTATCTCCGGAGTCCAGGCTGGTATCGCCAAGCGAAACTAAGTAACCAAATGGCACGTTGGTATTCCTTTACTGATCCAGAGAGCCACCTTTGCGGCTTCCTGAGCTTTTGTAGCGCGGGCGTCATTCCAGATCGGCCCAGATTTGACGCAGTGACCTCCTGGTTGGGACCTGACCATCCTTATTGGCAAAAAATTTCCTGAGGGTTTTCGCGGGGTGGGAATCTATTTCTACTTTTAACAAGGTTTGAGTGAATGGGAGCAGCAGGGGTCCCGTCGCTTTGTCCCCGGCTCTGCTTGCTCGCAGGGGCGCTGTGGTCTATCACCCATGCTGGATACGTAAGTTCAAGGACATCACATGCGCGCTGAGACCCAAAATACCGTGGCCGAGATCGAGAAGTCTCTGGAGCTTCTGGCCCAGCGTCTGAATTGGGAAACAGCCGAGTACCGACTGGAAGAATTCAACGCCCGTGTCGAAGACCCCAACCTGTGGGACGACGCCGAGGCGGCGCAAAAACTGATGCGCGAACGTCAGAATCTGGTGGATGCGATCAACATCTACAAGGGCATCAAGCAGGAGCTGGCAGATAATATAGAGCTGATCGAACTGGGCGAAATGGAAGAGGACCAAGAAGTCATCTCCGACGCCGAAGACGCGCTGAAAACGCTCCAGGTTTCTGCCGCCGAAAAAGAGCTGGAAGCCCTGCTGGATGGGGAGGCCGACAGCAATGACACCTTCCTTGAGATCAACTCGGGCGCCGGCGGCACGGAAAGCTGCGATTGGGCCTCGATGCTGGCGCGGATGTATGTGCGCTGGGCCGAGAAAAAAGGCTACAAGGTCGAGCTGCAATCCGAAAGTGCGGGCGAAGAAGCCGGCATTAAATCCGCCGCTTACAAGATCAGCGGCCATAATGCCTATGGCTGGCTGAAATCCGAAAGCGGCGTGCATCGCCTGGTGCGGATCTCTCCCTTTGATTCCGCCGCCAAACGCCATACGTCTTTTTGCTCGGTTTGGGTCTACCCGGTGGTGGACGACAATATCGAGATTGATGTGAACCCGGCGGATATTCGCATTGATACCTACCGGTCCTCGGGGGCGGGCGGTCAGCACGTGAACACCACCGACTCGGCCGTACGGATTACCCACCACCCCACCGGCATCGTGGTGACCTCGTCTGAGAAGTCACAGCACCAAAACCGTGACATCGCCATGAAAGCGCTGAAATCCCGGCTGTATCAACAAGAGCTGGACCGCCGCAACGCAGCCATCAACGAAGCCCATGAAAACAAAGGCGATGCGGGCTGGGGCAGCCAGATCCGGTCTTACGTGTTGCAGCCCTATCAGATGGTCAAAGATCTGCGCACCAGCCACGAGACCTCTGACACCAAAGGGGTGCTCGACGGGGATCTGGATGGGTTTATGGCGGCGACGCTGGCCATGAACGTGGCGGGCAAAAGCCGGTCAGAGGCACAGGGCGACTGACCTGTTTCGCTTTGTTTCCGTAAACAGGGCGCGGTCGATTGCGGCGAAAAACAGTATCAGGGGTGCGGGGAAATTTCCCGCACCCTTTTTTGTCGTCTGCCTGTTTGCTACCGACCTGTCTGTTTGGTGCCCACCTGGCTGTTTTTCCAGCCCAGCCTCTGATCCCGGCTGGTGTCGGCGGGCTTTCTGCCGGACCGGATCGTTTTTTCAAGCTATTTAAAAGGTTAGCCCTGGGTGCGGCTTTTCAGATGTGAAATCCGGCGCTAGGCTGATCTGTAAATACAGCAGGAGCGTGATTTAATGTATGAGCCCTTTGGATCAGCCCAGGAGCTGGTGACAAAGCTGCGCAGTGGCGCGCTAAGCGCCGTGCAGGTGATGCAGGCAACGCTGGACCGGATTGATGCGCTTAATCCGCAGCTGAATGCCATTGTGGCCCTGCGTGACCGGGATGATCTGATGGCCGAAGCGGCCGCAGCTGATCGGGCCAAATCCCGTGGGGTGCTGCATGGTTTGCCAATGGCGATCAAGGATCTGGCCAATGTCAAAGGCATAGCGTCTTCGCAGGGGTCTCCCTTGTTCAGGGATTTTGTGCCGCAGCAGGATGAACTTTTTGTGGCGCGGCTGCGCGCAGCGGGCGCCATTTTTATCGGCAAAACCAACACGCCGGAGTTCGGGCTTGGCTCTCATACGTTCAATCCGGTCTATGGCGCCACCGGCAACCCCTTTGATCTGGGGCGCAGTTGCGGCGGGTCCTCAGGCGGGGCTGCGGTGGCGCTGTCTGCCGGGTTGGTCGCATTGGCGGATGGCTCGGACATGATGGGGTCCCTGCGCAACCCGGCGGGCTGGAACAATGTCTACGGCTTCCGCCCGACCTGGGGCATGATCCCGGATGAACCAACCGGAGACCTGTTCCTGCACCAGTTGGCGACCGCTGGTCCGATGGCACGCAGCCCCGAAGATATCGCCCTGCTGTTGGATGTGATGTCCGGCCCCGATCCGCGCCAGCCGCTGTCCCGGAGCCGCGAGACAATGTTGCCTCTGCCAGAATCTGCGCCAATGCGTATTGGCTGGCTGGGGGATTGGGACGGGGCCTTCCCGATGGAGCCTGGTGTTTTAGAGACCAGCAAAAAGGCCCTGGCGCATCTGTCCAACCTGGGTCACCGGGTTGAGCCCCTGCCAGCACCGTTTTCGGCAGAGCAGATCTGGGAGTCCTGGATTACCCTGCGGTCTTTTGCAGTGGCTGCTGGCTTGCGCGCCTTGGAGGGGCAGCGTGCAGGCCTGAAAGATACGGCGATCTGGGAGTTGGACCGGGGGCTGTCGTTTAGCGCTCAGGATATACAGCGGGCCTCGGATCTGCGCTCCAATTGGCAGCGCCGGGCCACAGAGCTGTTTCAGACCTATGATGCGCTGGTCCTGCCAACGGCGCAGTGCTGGCCCTTCCCGCTGGATCTGGACTATCCGCGTGACATCAATGGCACCGCGATGGACAGCTATCACCGTTGGATGCAGGTGGTTACGCCGGTCAGCCTGTTGGGGCTGCCCTGTCTGGCGGTTCCTGCCGGTTTTGGCGAAACCGGGCTGCCAATGGGGGTACAGATCTTTGCGGCGCAGGGGCAGGATCGCACCCTGCTGGCACTGGGGCAGGGCTATCACCAGGCAAGTCTGCTGCCCCAGACCGCCCCACCGCCACTGGGGTGATGCGGATGATCCCGGGGTGACTGGGGGGATCCGGGGTGATCCGGGGGAGAGGGGACCCCAAAAGCACAAAACGCGCAGAAACACGGGGAATTTTTCTGGGGAGGAGAATTGAGTGAGCGACAAACTTTTTGGAGTGCCGGACCTGCAGCCAATGCGGGTCGATATTTTGATACAGGCGCTAAAATGTGGCTGGCGGGATTTTTGCAAAAAGCCCGGGTACGGGCTGTTTTTCGCCGGGGTCTATGTGCTGGCCGGCTGGGCGATGATCTGGATCACCCTGGAGACCGGAACCACGTTCTGGCTGGTCCTGGCGGCCATCGGCTTTCCATTGATCGGTCCCTTTGCTGCGGTTGGGCTCTATGAGGTCTCGCATCGTCTGGAGCAGGGCGAGCCTATGAGTACGGGGGGTATTCTGGGCGTCATCCTGCATCAGAGCCGCCGTCAGCTGCCCTCGATCTGTGCCATTATTATTGTGGTGTTTCTGTTCTGGTTCTTTCTGGGACATATGATCTTTGCGCTGTTTTTGGGGTTGTCGACGATGACCAATATCTCCAGCTCGCTGGAGGTTTTCCTGTCGCTGAGCGGGATGCTGATGCTGGGCGTCGGCAGTCTGGTCGGGGCCCTTTTTGCGCTGCTGCTGTATATGATCACGGTGATTTCGCTGCCGCTGTTGCTGGACCGCGAAGTTGATTTTGTCACCGCGATGATCGCCAGTTTCACCTATGTGCAGAGAAACTTCCTGCTGATGATGCTCTGGGCTGGTACGATCTCGGTATTGACCTTTGCAGCCCTTTTGCCGGGGTTTGCCGGGCTGTTTCTTGTGCTGCCTCTGCTGGGGCATGCCACTTGGCATATCTACCGCCAGATCGCCCATTGACCCACCAATGTCGGGTAACAGCCACTGGAAGGGGTCTGGTCTCTGGAAAGGGGCTGGGGTAGGGCTCAGCGGAAGGCTTCATCCGGGCGCAGCAGATGGCGATGATAGGGCAACAGATCTTCGGCGGTGGAAAATCCGGCGGTGCGCGCCGCCTTGAGGGCGCTGCCCATGTCCCGTCCAAGATATTCGTAGGCCATACGGGTCACCCGCTCGCCGCTGCCGTCGCGCACGGTCCGTGCCACATAGCCCAGCCAGAAGTTGTTCTCCAACGAGCCAACCCGCGCCAGATAGTTGAAGGAATATGTCATGGCATGGCGTCGCGAGATCACAAAGGCAACGCCGTCCTCATGGGAGGTCAGAATGCCGCGAAATTCGCGCACCTTGGGGCCTTCCGGTAACCCCTGATAGCGCATTGCTTCGCGCGCCTCGTAGCCTTTGATAAAGGTGGCGGCCTTGCCAGAGCGGAACACGTAGACCAGCCCGACGACAAATTTGTCGCTGCTGACAAAACTACGTCGTGTGAACCGGTAGAACCCGCTTGGGAACATCTCCTCGTTGACCTGGCGGATACCGTGGCCGAGGAAATCGGCGAGAAACGGACCGTTCAGGATTTGCCCCTGATGTTCTATTGTCTCAACGGGTTCCAACAATATGCGGGCATCAACCTCGAAAAAAGAACAGATCCGGTCAAGTATGTCGGGCCGTGGAAAGCTTTCGCCGGACATATAGCGGTTGAACTGGGTTCTGTTGATCCCAAGCCGCCGCGACAGTTCAGAAACCGAAGGGTAGTTCTGCGCCAGGTGACGCAGATTGGTGCCAAACATATTGCGCAGCTGTGCCGGCGACCGTGCAGACTCAGCGTCTGCTTGACCGGTGATGTCCAGTGAGTCTGACATAGCAGCCTAGGTATCCTATTATTGTGGCCGGAAAAGCCACGAGCTTCGGGCGAGTAGATGCTAACTTGTATCATGTCGTCGCTAGATTGTGTCAGAACCTTAGGGGAGCAGACACAAAAAGCAATGGGTCGACGCATTTTTGACGATGTTGAAATGGAGCCTTTTGAACCAAACTTAACCTGTCCAGGATACGGGGACCGTTATGATTGGAATTGTTCTTTGGAGTGACACCACAGCCGGGAAAGCAGTGATTTGGTGCGAAGATCAGGGGGAATTGGCTTTTTATTCCCATGTCGGCACCACTGAAAATTTTGCAATCCGTGTTGGCGATTGGGTGTCGTTCGATCTGAAACTAAAAAGTGATCTGCGTGTGGCGTTGGATATTCAGGTCCTTCGGGAGCCTGGCTGCCCTCATCTGGCAGAGAATCTTGCAGTTGCCGACAAGAAGGCAGGGGCGGCCTCGTCTCTCAAGCTGGTGGCGATCGGGACTGCGTCACGCGATCCCTCTGTCAACGTCACCGCTGCCATGTGCGCACCGGTGGCAGAAAGGCCTGGCACCTCATCTCGGTTAGGCCAACCAGGCGCCGCGAGGGGGAAGGTGAAGGAAGGCCTGTCAAAGTCAGGCCGTTTTGGGTCGTTGCCCGCAGAGGATAGGGCGCAGAACATCATTGCTTTCCCAATGGATGCAGCAGGTCGGCTGCGCCGCGCGTGATCGTTGCCTCTGATCACTGAACCCGGGAAATGGCTTGAGGCTGTGTCGCGCTTTTGAAACGCGGGATCGCCAGGAGGAGGCAAAAGACCTGGGGGCGACGACAGGGCAAACATACAAAAGGCCGGTCACTGGACCGGCCTTTGTTGTTACATCTTGCCACCCTGAAGGGGTGTCAGGCGCCGCGCAGCAGCGCTGCAACGCCGGTCCGCGCCACTTCTGTCAGGCCCAGCGGGCGCATCAGATCGGCAAAGGCGTCGATCTTCTCCGGCGCTCCGGTGATTTCAAAGATGAAGCTGTTCAAGGTGCTGTCGACCACATTGGCCCGGAAGATATCGGCCAGACGCAGGGCTTCGACCCGTTTTTCTCCGTCACCGGCCACTTTGAAAATGGCCAGCTCGCGCTCGACCGATGCGCCCTCAACGGTGAGATCATGCACCTCATGCACCGATACGATACGGCCAAGCTGGGCCTTGATCTGTTCGATCACCTGGGGGGTGCCAGTGGTCACAACAGTGATGCGTGACATATGCCCGGTGTGATCGACTTCGGCGACGGTGAGGCTTTCGATGTTATAGCCACGACCCGCGAACAGGCCGATGACACGCGCTAGAACGCCGGGTTCGTTTTCAACCAGAACTGCCAGAGTGTGTTTTTCCTGAACATCCGAAAACGTTGGACGTAGGTTATAGGCAGAATGGCGGGTGGAGCCTTTTTTGATATGTAGGGCAGACATTTATGTCCCTTTCTGAATTCGGGCCAAAGTTCGGGGCAGGGCGCAACCGCCCTGCAAATTCTGTTGCTGGGCGGGTTTTAGACCAAAACCGCGCCGCTGGACTGGATCACACCCTGGGTGTCGGCTTCGCCCATCAGCATCTCGTTATGGGCCTTGCCTGATGGGATCATCGGGAAGCAGTTCTCGTGCTTTTCCACCAGGCAGTCAAAGATCACTGGCCCGTCGTAGGTGATCATCTCCATGATGGCGTCGTCCAGATCTGCGGGATCGGAACACAGGATACCCTTGGCGCCAAAGGCCTCGGCCAGTTTTACAAAGTCAGGCAGCGATTCCGACCAGGAGTGGCTGTAACGTTCGCCGTGCAGCAGTTCCTGCCACTGGCGCACCATGCCCAGACGTTCGTTGTTGAGGATGAACTGTTTCACCGGCAGGCGATACTGGGCGGCGGTGCCCATCTCCTGCATGTTCATCAGCCAAGAGGCTTCACCAGCGACGTTGATCACCAGTGCGTCCGGATGTGCCATCTGCACCCCGATCGAGGCCGGGAAGCCGTAGCCCATGGTGCCAAGCCCGCCGGAGGTCATCCAGCGGTTGGGGTCTTCAAAGTTGAGATATTGCGCCGCCCACATCTGGTGCTGGCCAACCTCGGTGGTGATATAGCGATCATGGTCCTTGGTCAGGGCCTCCAACCGCTGCAGGGCATATTGCGGCTTGATGGTCTTTTGCGACCCCGTATAGGCCAGGCAATTCACGCCGCGCCACTCGCTGATCTGTTTTTGCCATTTGGCAATGGCTTCGCGGTTTACTTTGCGGCCGCGCGCCTTCCAAACCTTGAGCAGGTCCTCCAGCACGTGCCCCACGTCACCCACAATTGGGATGTCGATGCGGATCACCTTGTTGATCGAGGAGGGGTCGATATCGATATGGGCCTTTTTGGAGTTTGGGCTGAAGGCGTCGATCCGGCCAGTGATCCGGTCATCAAAGCGGGCGCCGACATTGATCATCAGATCACAGTCATGCATCGCCAGGTTGGCTTCATAAAGCCCATGCATCCCCAACATGCCCAGCCAGTTGTCGCCCGAGGCCGGATAGGCACCCAGCCCCATCAAGGTAGAGGTGATCGGAATACCGGTGCCATCCACCAATTCGCGCAGCAGCTGGCAGGCGGCAGGGCCGGAGTTGATCACGCCACCACCGGTATAGAAAACGGGACGTTCAGCGGCCTCAATAGCGGCAACCAGTTCGGTGATTTCTTCCATGTTGCCCTTGACGGTGGGCTGATAGCGCGAGGCGCTTGGCTTGGCCGGCTGATAGGTGCCAGTGGCAAACTGCACATCCTTGGGAATGTCGATCAAAACGGGGCCGGGGCGGCCAGAGGTGGCGACATGAAAGCCTTCGTGCAGGGTTGCAGCCAGCTTGTCGGTGTCTTTCACCAGCCAGTTGTGTTTGGTGCAGGGGCGGGTGATGCCAACAGTGTCGGCCTCCTGAAAGGCATCCGAGCCGATCATGAAGGTGGGAACCTGGCCGGTGAGAACCACCAGCGGAATGGAGTCCAGCAGCGCATCCGTCAGGCCGGTCACCGCATTGGTGGCCCCAGGCCCCGAGGTCACCAGGACAACGCCGGGCTTGCCGGTGGAGCGGGCATAGCCTTCGGCGGCATGGACCGCGCCCTGCTCGTGACGCACCAGAATGTGGCGAATGTCATTTTGCAGGAAAATTTCATCATAGATCGGAAGTACGGCGCCACCTGGGTAGCCGAAAATTGTGTCGACGCCCTGTTCCTTCAGGGCTTCTACTACCATCTTTGCGCCGGTCATTTCACGTGTCATCTGCTTTTTGCTCCAATTGGCGGCATCGTCCATTACGCATAAAAAAAGCCTCCGCTTATTCAAGGGGAGGCGCATGGGTTTGATTGTGGTCTACCGTTACCGGCCCATGCGCTTGGTTCCTACAATTACGACTAGGCTGGTCATTACCAGGCTCTCCTTTACTGCGTTGCAGCGGACATTATGACTGCTGAGAGAGGGCGTCAACAGGCAAAGGGATTGAAAATTCCCCCATTTTGGACATTTTCTTGCGTTCGGGTGTTGTTTTTGGACATTTTTGGAAAAACAGGTCGCCTTTTGTGACCTATTGCTGCCGGATTTTCTCCGCTGGCGCATTTTGAACGGTTGAAAACGCGCCTTCCAAGGTTTTGCGATTGTTGTGCGGCTGACATGGGCAAAGCGGGCAGGGTGACATTGCGCTTGCGGCAAAATCTGCCCGCGCCCGATGGCCTGCGCGGGCCGCGCTGGCGGCTTCAGAATTCGTGGCCGGTTCCCTGCAAGACGCCATGTTCCAGTGCATAGCGGGTCAGGCCTGCCGTCGAGGAAATGCCCAGCTTACGCTTGATGTTCTTGCGATGGGTCTCGACGGTGCGCACCGAGATATCCAGCACCAGGGCGACTTCCTTGTTGGATTTACCCTGGGCCAGTTCCAGCAGGATGGTCTGCTCGCGCCCGGTGAGCGCTTCGCGGGTTTCGCCGTCCTTGGGCTTAAGCGAGCCCTTGGCACCAGTACAGAGATAGGGTTCACCGCTCATCACTGTATCAATAGCCTGTTTGATTTCTTCGGTGGGCACATCTTTGAGGATATACCCCAGCGCGCCGTGGTTCAGCGCAGTAGAGATATACTCAGGGCTGTCATGCATCGTCAGGATTACAATCCGGGTTTCAGGCAGGCGCTCCAAAATCATCTCAGTGGCGCTCAACCCGCCTAGCCGGGGCATGTTCAGGTCCATCAAAATGACATCGGGGGCGAGAGCCGGGGCCTGTTCCACCGCTTCGGCGCCATCCTTGAGACAGGCGAGCACCTCTATGTCGTCATAGCTTTCGAGGATAGATTGGATGCCTTCGGCGACCATCGGATGATCATCGACGATTAATACACGCACTGGAGTGCTCATGTCTTTCCCCTCTTATGTGATGCGGTGCAGTGTGCCGTGGCAAAGCTCGGTTTGTTTTACTGGACCGTTCTGTTTCGCTGTTCTTCTCCAAGTGTTTCGCCTGGGGACAGCAGATGGCTCAGAGGCAGGATGGCTTCGACAACGGTACCGCTGTGGGTGCCACGTGATGACAGAATGCGTAAGGTGCCGTCAAGCTGCTCTATCCGCTCTTGCATATTGCGCAGCCCAATGCCCGGCCCCATGCGATCCTGATCCGAGGGCAATCCACGGCCATTGTCAGTGATCCGCAGGGTCGCCCCCTTGATATGGCCGCGCAGGTCCATGGTCATGACGGAGGCGTCGGCGTGGCGCTCGATGTTCATCAGGGCTTCCTGGGCAATCCGGTAGAGCGCGATCTTGGCCTCCGGGTCGAGCCGGTTGCGAAAGACGACGGTGGTGAATTCGGATTTGATGCCGGTTCGGGTGGCAAAGTCATCCGTCAGGGCCTTGAGAGCAGGGCCCAGCCCCAGATCATCCAGCACACCGGGGCGCAGATCACGACTGATGCGACGCACCTCGGTGATGGCATTGGCCAGATCGTCGATACCCTTGTCCAGGGGGGGCAACGCTCTGTCCAGCTCACCCCGCTTGAGACGGCGACTGGCATTGTCCAGCGCATAGCGCACCCCAACCAGGATTTGGCTGATCCCGTCGTGCAATTCCCGCGCCACCCGGCCGCGCTCTTCTTCTTGGGTGTCAAAGACCCGTTGGGTCAGCTCTTTTAGTTTGGCATCGGCCAAACGGCGCTCGCGGATATTGAGCACCATACCAGAGGCAAAGACCACGATCAGCGCTGCCAGCGCGATTGCCCCGGTATAAAAGAACGTGCGCTGCACCCGCGATTCCACCTCGGCGCGGGCGGTTGCAACCGTGGCCAGCACATCGTCGATAAAGACGCCAGTGCCGACAGCCCATTGCCAATCCTGCAGGCCAACAACATAGGCAACCATCTGGGCTTCTTCTCCGGTGGAGGGCTTTTGCCACATAAAGGTGTGCCACCCGGCGCCTTGCCGTGCCAGGCGGATGAATTCATCCACCACCGGCGTGCCCTGGCTGTCCTTCAGACCAGACCAGTTGCGGGTGATGAACTCTGTCTGGCGCGGGCTGACCAGATTGGTGCCATCGTAGTCGTAGACAAAAAAGAACCCGTCCGTGCCATAAATCATCGAGGACAGGATCTGGGTGACCTGTTGCTTGGCCTCTTCATCGTCGGGCGAGGCGCGGCCATAGATAAAGGAAAACCCGTTGCGCGCCTGGGTCACATAGTTGCGCAGCTCGGCCTTTTTGGCGGCCAGGAGCTGCTGTTGTAGCGCCTGAATTTCGCGCTCGGCGGAACTGCGCGACTCAAAGGCGATCAGGAGGGCAATTGCCGCCACCGCAACCACAAGCGGCAGCGCGGCCAGAATCGAGAGCTTCTGTGCGTAGTTCGGTCGAAAAATCGTGCGAAAATTGGCCATGCGCCGAATCGTTACGCAATCTTGCAACCGAATCAAAGGTCTGGCTTGGCCATTTTGCCATGTTGCGCCGTGAATTCGCGATGGATTCGCAAAAATCGGCGGCCCAACATTCAGGAATGGCCAATTTTTGCGCCGCCTACGCAGTACTAGGTATTCACAACCGCCATTCCGTCGCTAGGCTGACGCCACTCGAAAAGATCCGTTCGGCAAAAGCCGGACATAGGGACTACTTATGGGAGGAGCACTATAATGGATCGTCGTTCTTTTTTGAAAACCTCTGCGCTGGGCGGGACCGCCGCAGCTGCAACCACTCTGGCCGCACCGGCATACGCACAGGGTAACCGCACCCTGACCATGGTCACCACCTGGGGCCGCGGTCTGGCAGGCGTGTTTGACGCGGCACAGCGCGTTGCCGACAATATCACCGCCATGTCCGATGGTCAGCTGACCGTTGACATCAAAGCCGCAGGCGAGCTGGTTGGCGCGTTTGAAGTGTTTGACGCGGTGTCTTCCGGTCAGGCCGATATGTATCACGGCGCCGACTACTACTTTGTTGGTCAGCACCCAGGCTATGCCTTCTTCACCGCCGTGCCCATGGGCATGACCGCGCAGGAACTGGCCAACTGGTACTACCAGGACGGCGGCATGGAGCTGCACGACGAGCTGGGCCAGATCTTTGGTCTGAAATCCTTCCTCGGCGGCAACACCGGTGCCCAGGCTGGCGGCTGGTTCTCCAAAGAGATCAACAGCCCCGAAGATTTCAACGGTCTGAAGTTCCGTATGCCTGGCCTCGGCGGTAAAGCCCTGGGTAAACTGGGTGCTTCCGTTCAGAACATCCCTGGTTCCGAAGTGTATCAGGCGCTGTCTTCCGGTGCCATCGACGGGACAGAGTGGATCGGCCCCTGGGCGGATGAAAAAGCTGGTTTCCAGGAAATCACCAAGACCTATTACACCGCCGGCTTCCACGAGCCAGGTGCCGGTCTGTCGGTTGCGACCAACCGTGACGTCTTTGAAAGCCTGTCGCCTGCGCATCAGAAGATCATCGAGATCGCCTCTGGTGAATGCCACCAGTGGAACCTGACACAGTTCCTGGCCAACAACGGTGCTGCGCTGCAGCGTCTGCAGGCTGGTGGCGTCAAGGTCATGGAATTCCCTGACTCCGTCTGGGATGCTTTTGGTGCGGCTTCGAAAGAAGTCATGGACGAAAACATGGGCGACGAGCTGTTCAAGAAAATCTACGATAGCGCCATGAAGTCGATGAAGTCTTCTTCCGCCTGGCAGAACCTGTCGTCCGGTGTCTACACCGCACAGCGCGACCGCGTTCTGGGTTAACACAACCCGAAGCCTCTGTTGGATCCCCCGCCGGGTGCGGGGGATCCCTTTTTCATTTTTGCCGCTGGCCAGAAGGTCGTGGCCGTCCACGCGACATGCGTTTTGGGCGGGGCCACGTTTCCGACCCGTCGCATATAATCATCCGAGGGAACAATGCAGGACGATACAGGCATTTCCTTTTTCGGCGCCCTGTTCAACGGTCTGATCTGGCTGGTTCAGAACATCGCTGGCGCCTTTTACAATTTCGGCTACGCCGTAACTCACCCGCAGCTTTGGCTCGATTGGTCTGACAAGGCTTCGATCATGCGCTTTGTCTACTATGGCGGCTCGGCGGAGTTCTTTTTTGTAGTCTTTACTTTGTTCCTGATCCTGACTGCGATTGGCCTGTTTCGGCGCCAGTTCATGTGGGGCATGGTTCGGGTGTTTGAAGGCTTTGCCAATGGCATCGGGCGGTTCTTTGCCTGGGCTGGTCTGCTCATGGTGATCCAACAGATCGTCATCGTCTTTATGCAGCGGATCTTTGCCCGGCCGGAGATGAGCTTCGGGCTTGGCATCGCGCTGGAGAAAGACATCTCCTGGTTTGCGGAAGAGCTGAAGCTCTACAATGCCTTGGTGGTCTGCCTTTGTGTGACCTACACCTTTGTTCAAGGCGGGCATGTGCGGGTTGACCTGGTCTATTCCGGCATCAGCTTCCGTGCCAAACGGGTTATCGACATGCTGGGGTCACTGATCTTTATGATGCCCGTAGCCGTTCTGACCTGGATGTATGGCTGGTTCTTCCTATGGCGGCACCTGATCGTGCCAAAGCCCTCGGCCTCGGATCAGTTGGAGCGCCTGGTGATGAAAGCCCGTGCGCTGCGCTGGAACGTTGAAACCATCGGCTTTAGCCCGAACGGATTTAACGGCTATTTCCTCTTTAAGATCTTGCTGGTGACCTTTGCCGCAATCGTCTTTGTGCATGCTATTGCCTTCTTCTATCGCTCCTTGCTGGAGTTCATCGAAGGTCAGGGCAGTGAAAACAAATACCTCGACAAGGATACTCTTGGTGAGGGCGAAGAAGCCTATGAAGGCGCACATTAACCTAAGGGACAGCTGATATGCTTTTCGGTCTTGATGGCGTCGAACTCGGCCTGCTCATCGTATTCCTATGTCTTTTCGGAGGCATCCTTTCTGGCTTCCCGGTGGCCTTTGCCATCGGTGGTGCTGGTATCATTTCCTTCGGGATCATCGCAGCGCTGGACAGTGCTGGACTGCTGATCCACCAAGCTATCGATACGTCGTCCACGGTGTATCAGGATCTGGTGGCCGGCGGGGTGAAACCCGATGCCATTTCCATCTTCCGATACCCGGAATTGCCGCGCATCGCCGAGCCCGTTTTTGTACAGGGCTGGGAATATGCAATGGATCGCAATATCTCCTTTATTGTGAACCGGATGAACGAGCGTGTTCTGGCGGGGGCTTCCATTGAAACCCTGCTGGCGGTTTTGATGTTTGTTCTGATGGGGATCACCCTGGAACGGTCCAAAATTGCCAATGACTTGCTGACAACAATGGCGCGGGTTTTTGGCCCGCTGCCGGGTGGTCTTGCGGTGTCCATCGTTGTGGTTGGCGCCTTCCTGGCGGCCTCCACCGGGATCGTTGGGGCCACCGTGGTGACCATGGGCCTGCTGGCCCTGCCCACCATGCTGCGCAACAACTACTCGCCCGAACTGGCAACCGGTGTGATTGCGGCCTCTGGTACTCTGGGGCAGATCATTCCACCATCGATCGTGATCGTTCTGCTTGGCACCCTGGCGGGGGATCTTTACTCCACCGCGCAGGAAAACCGGGCGTTGGAGGCAGGCTGTTCGGATGCTTTGACCTATCTGGGCGAACCGGCGGTTGTTTCCGTGGGTACATTGTTCCAGGCGGCGCTGTTGCCGGGGATCATGCTGGCGCTGCTCTATGCGCTTTATGCCTTTGGCTATGCGATGTTGAATCCGGAAAAGGCACCCGCTGTCGCGCTGGAGGCCAGCACCAATGAGCCGGTGACGCGCAACGAAGCGCTGCTGTGGTTCCTGGGCGCACCTGCTGCCATTCTTGCCGGTGCCATGCTGCTGGGCTCCTTTGGGGTGATCGGTTCGCAAAACACCACGATTTCGGCTTTCTCTGACGCGGGTCAAACCGCGTCTTTGCGGACCACGGTCGGGCCTCAGTGTCAGGCGGCGATGATTGATCTGCACGGCCAAGACGCCTGGGACGCCGCTGTTGCGGAACAGAAGGTGATTGATGCTGCCGGTGGTGTTGCGCAGGCAACCAAGCTGACCGAAGAGGAGTTTGCTCAGGCGCAGGTCGACAAGATTGCGGCGGCAGCTCCGATTGGTACTGGCGTCACCATCCTGGTGATCATGCTGGCTCTGGTTCTGGCCATTGGTCGCGGGGTGGCACCGTCGCGTGATACCAAGCCACTGATCCTGGGCGCCATTGGCCTGTTGCTGGTTTTGCTGGTCGATGTGCTGCTGATTGCTCCAACGACAACGCCGGGGGTCACGGTTCTGTTGTTGGCGCTGCCCGCGGTGTTGGCACTGTATGGCGCGCGCGAAGCTGCGGCCCGCTGTGCGCGCAATGATCTGATCCGGGTGGTTTTCCCACCGCTGGTTCTGATTGTTGCCGTGCTTGGGTCAATCCTTGGTGGCATTACCAACCCAACGCCCGCTGCGGCGCTTGGCGCCGGTGGTGCGATCATGCTGGCGGCCTACCGCAAGCTGCAGGACCAAGGCAAATCGGGCAAGATCATCATCTGGGCCACCCTTGCCGTGATGATTGCGATCCTGATCGGGGTGAACTTTGATCTGCGGATCAACCAGTCCAACGTCACCGTTGAAAGCTGGATCGCCTTTGGTGTTGCCTATGGGGCCTATCTCTTTGCTCTGTTTGGTCTGCTCTATGGCTGCTGGGTTCTATACAAGGGCGCGGTTTTGACGCCCATCGTTCGTGAAACCGCCAAGGTCACATCCATGGTCTTTACCATCCTGATCGGCTCTCAGCTGCTCAATCTGGTGGTGATTTCCTTTGGCGGTGAACACTACATCCAGCAGTTCCTGAAGAGCTTTGACAATGAGATGACGGTCTTCCTGATCGTGATGATGGTTCTGTTCTTCCTGGGCTTTGTGCTCGACTTCCTCGAGATCATCTACATCGTGATCCCGATTGTCGGGCCGGTTATCTATGGCGGTTCCTTTGATCCAAAATGGGTGACCATCATGGTTGCGGTGAACCTGCAGACGTCCTTCCTGACACCACCTTTTGGCTTTGCGCTGTTCTATCTGCGCGGGGTTGCGCCAAAAGAGGTGACCACCGGACATATCTATCGCGGGGTTCTGCCCTTCGTGCTGATCCAGGTGGCAGGTCTGGGGATTCTCTGGTTCTTCCCGTCGATCGTGACCATCATTCCGGCACTGATCCCCAACTGATCAAGTTGATCCTGGGACAATACCTTTGCAAAGGGGCTCCGTTTTGGGGCCCCTTTTGCTATTGCCCGATGGGCGGAACATGTGGTGGCTTTACAAAATCATGAGACGCATTACTCTAGGGCTCGTGTTCCGGTGGGGACCAAAGGTGCAATCAAAAAGGAGTGGTATTCCATGTCCTTGGTGCGAGATTGGCGTCTGGCCAAAAAGCAGTATGATGCGGCCCATGCCCAGGCGCAAAAGCGGATACGCACCTTAAATACCAAGCTCGCAGCGGTGGAGTATTATCTACATGCGCTGCGCGACAAGAAGCTCTCCGATAAGGCGCATATGCGCAAGATTGATGCCTATCTGGATGAGTTTTCCCCCGACAGTATCGAGGAAATTCAAACCAAACTGTTCCGAGAGCTGGAAAATCTGACTGCAGTCGAGTTACGCCCCCAGTCCGGAATTGAAAGAACCCTTGGAGCATTGGAACAAATCCTGGAAGCCGCGGAAGAACTGATGGCCAAGGGAGATGTCTCCGCGGCCCAATGGAGCCAATACCGGGAAGTCTATGACCGCAGCGCCCACAGGCTGATGGATGCCGGTGATGTTTTTGAGGAATTCATCAACAAGCGGGCAAATATGGAAGAGAAATTGGCGCTGCGGCTGGATCATGCCGCGATCTTGAAAAAACTCACCCAACGCAGCCGCGCTGTGCATGACTATCTTCTGCGCAACGAGATCCCTGGTTGATCCCTGGCTGGTCCTTGGCTGAGTGCGGCGCGGGCGGGATGCGGCGCTAGCTGGGGGTGAACTCCAGCAGATCCCAGCGATTGCCAAAGGGATCCTGCCAAACGGCAACTGTGCCATAGGGTTCGTGCCGTGGGGGCTCTTCAAACAGGACGCCAAGGGCAAGCATCCGGGCATGGTCACGGGCAAAATCATCCGTTGTCAGGAACAATCCGACGCGGCCGCCAAACTGGTTTCCAATCGCCGCACTTTGCGCGGGGCCTGTTGCCTGCGCCAGGATCAGACTGCCCTGCGTGGCGCCCGGTGGCAGGATGCGCACCCAACGTTTGTGGCCCTGGTCGATATCCTCGGCCAGTTGCCAGCCCAACAGATCACAATAAAAGGCAATCGCCGCATCATAGTCCGGCACCAGCAGAGCAACCGCATGCAGGGCCTGTACGGGGCCAGGAGGGGTCATTTGTGGCGATGGACCGGCTGTTCTGGCAGCTGAATATTGGCCACCTGTTCCGCAATGGGATCTGTGGACAATGGGTGGCTGCTATCGGCAAATTCGGCCGGGTCACGCATCTTTTTCCAGGTTCCCTGGTGATAGACCTCCAGACCGGAGAACTTTTCTTTGTAGCTCATCTTGGCGCTGCCGGGCACCCAATAGCCAAGATAGACATAGGGAAGTCCACTCTCCAGCGCGATGGCGATATGATCAAGGATCATGTAGGTGCCAATGGAGTTTTGCGGCTGATCCGGGTCGTAGAAGGAATAGACCATGCTCAACCCGTCTTCCAGAACATCTGTAAGAGAGACGGCAACAAGGCTGCTGTACTGCGGTTCGGTATATTCGATGACCCGGCTGCGAATCGGAGTTTCCTCAATCATCGCGGCATATTCAAACACATCCATATCCGCCATGCCGCCGTCAGAGTGGCGACTGTCGAGGTAGCGCCGGAACAGTGCATATTGATCTTCTGTCGCCCAGGGAGAGGTCGCGCGACGCATCAAGGACGCATTGCGCTTGAGGATACGTTTCTGGCTGCGGGTCTTAACAAATGCGCTGACATCAATGCGGGCAGACATGCAGGCACAACAGTCCGAGCAGGAGGGCCGGTACAGCACATTTTGCGAGCGGCGAAATCCCTGATGCGACAGGCTATTGTTCAACTGGTCGGCACCGTCCCCCTGTAGGGAGGTGAAAAGCTTCCGCTCCATCCGGTTTTCCAGATAGGGACAGGGCTGGGGGGCCGTGACATAGAACTGTGGAGCAATGGGAAGTGTGTGACGCATCTGGAGCTAGACTAACTAAGAAGATATCTTGATCATAAGAAACAACAGCAAGATAGCAATGGGCAAGCCAGACTCCAAGCAGCCAATAGAAACTGGTTAAGATCGGGAGAAGAACTGGCGCAGGAGGCGGAATGCGGTGCCTATGGCCCGCCAGTCACGCCCTGGATTGAAGTCCCGCCCCGTCCCGCCTCGCCCCATCTCGTCTGGCCTCTGGCGTCTCTGCCAGGTGGTGGTTTATGCGCGCCGGTTGAGCATGACCGTCCCCAAAAGGGAGTCGCTCAGCCCCTGTCCTTTGGCGGTGGTGAGCATCAGGATGATCGAAATCACCTGCAACACGGGCACCGCGATAGAAATGCTAAAGCCGAGGGAGTGCAGCACAGCCTGTTGCGAGTCCAAGCGGCGCCCGGAAAGGTCGCGCAGCTCAATCCCGGCAAAGCGCATGCCCAGGGTGGCAGAGCTGCTCGAGAGGGTCGCGGCCCGATAGACAAAGCCAATCACCAGATAGAGCAGCGGCCAAATGAGCAAGCCAACAAAGGCCGTCATCACCACGGTAATAAGGCTCAACACGACAATCAGAATACTATCGACAACCCATGCCACCAGGCGCTTGGGTGCGGTGAACGCATAAAACTCAGCCTGATAATCGGGGTCGGGCAGGGAGGTCATGATTGGTCCTTTTACGTCTGTGTTTGGCAGGGGTAGATCCGCCCCCTGCTGGCCAGGCTGGGGGACGGATTCGTTTTGCAAAGAGCTTAGTGGGACTTCTGCGTGCTGTCTTCGTCGCTGGTCTCTTCCGTCGGCATAGTGCTGCGTTCATCCATAAACTGGTCAAACTCGGCCTTGTCCTTGGCATCGCGCAGACGCTGCATAAAGCCTTCAAAATCGCTTTGTTCCTGCTCAAGGCGCCGCAGAGTGTCTTCCTTGTAGGCGTCAAAGGCAGAGTTCCCAGAGGGCTTCATTGCCGACATACCATGGCTGGCCCAGGGTTTGCGGCTGTGAGTGCGGCAGGACTTGTTGAACATACGTTTGCTCCAGATCATGTAGAAGAGAAGGGCCAGGCCAATGGGCCAGAAAAAGACAAAGCCAAGAACCATTGCTGCGATCCAGGCCCCTTTGCCCTTTTGATCCAGCCAGGCTTCGCTACGGGTAAACCAACCCTGTTGACTGTGGGCAGGGTTGGGGGAGGTCATTGCTGTCATAATTCGTCTCCAGGGTTTGCAGTCTTGCGACTAGGTAACTGTGATTGTGAGAATGTAAATCCCGTTCACATTACTTCATATTGGAGTGGCACGGCTCTGCTTCAAGCCCGTATGTGAATCTTTTTCACATTTCTTGATTTAGGCTCTGGAGTCATATGAGAAAGGGGCGCGAACAGGGCGCAGAGCGCATGACAATGGAGAGCGAAACCTGTGGCTGCCTGGTGTGCCTGCCTGGTGTGTCTGGCGGTGTGGCTGGCGGTGGCTCTGCGCCGTATCAACCTGGGGCAGGCGTCTTTTGCGCTGACTTCCCGGAGAATTCCGAACCAGCCGACATCATGATTCCCGCGTTCTTCTAGCGGCCCCAGGTGCAGCAAATTGAATGTCCACGCATGTCCCGCGCATGTCCACGCATGGGCGCGCAGGGTAATTGTTTCTACCTGCTCCCCAGGCTGGGACGTGTGGTCGGTTGCCTCGTCCCCCCGATGGTCGGGGTCCAAGAAACGGACTGACAGACATCGGCATTCTGATTGCCCGCGTGCGGTTTCATTGTTCCTTGAATAGACGAATGGAGGGCGGTATGGGGGAAGTGATTGTTTTCATATTGAGGACTTCTGTTTGTCTGATCACCCTTATAAGTGCCAAGAAAAAAAGGCTTTTTGGAAAAAAACGATCTCGCCATTCCATCCAATGGACATTGGGGACTGGTACCAGAAACGGTTCGAGTTTGAGGGGCAGAAAATTGCAACGGCTGGCAGTTGCTTTGCGCAGCACATCGGGCGAAATCTGCGAAAATGCGGCTTTGATTACCTGGATACAGAGCCCGCTCCCGAGGCCTTTCCGGCAGAACGGGCGTTGGATTTTGGCTATGGGATGTATTCTGCGCGCTATGGAAACCTCTACACGTCGCGTCAATTGCTTCAGCTCATAAAACGCGCCTTTGGCCAGTTCTCTCCGGCTGAACAGTACTGGGAAAAAGACGGCGGCGTTGTCGATCCATTCCGGCCAACGCTCGAACCGGAGCCCTTTTCCAGCGTGCGCGAGCTGATGGCCCTGCAGAAAAGCCATCTGGAGGCAGTGGTTGAACTGTTTCAAACTGCGGATGTTTTTGTGTTCACCCTCGGTCTGACCGAGACCTGGGAGGCGCGCAAGGACGGTGCTGTGTTTCCGCTTTGTCCGGGGACCGCAGGGGGCAGATATGACGACAAGTCCTATGCTTTCCGCAATCTGACCAGCGCCGAGGTGCGCGGTGACATGGAGGAATTTATCTCCATCGTTCGGCGTATCAACCCCAATATCCGCCTGTTTCTTACCGTTAGCCCGGTGCCTTTGATGGCGACGGCAACCCAGCACCAGGTGGCGGTTGCCACCATGCATTCCAAATCGGTTCTGCGCGCGGTTGCGGGCGAGCTGTACCAGGATCATGGTTTTGTTGATTATTTCCCGTCTTACGAGATCATCACCTCCCCCTTTATGAAGGGGTATTTTTTCCAGCCGGATGCGCGCGAGGTTTCGCCGCATGGGGTTGATCATGTCATGAGTGTCTTCTTTTCTCAGCATGTCCCACCTGGGGCACAGCAGGGGGCGACCACCCCACGGGCGCAAACTGACCATCTGGGCCGTGCAGAGGCAGCGCGCCTTGAACAGGTCAAATGTGACGAAGAACTGCTGAATTCCTTTGGTGACAACTGATATGAAAATTCTTGTTACCGGCGACTCTCATATCGGTGCCTTGAACCGTGGCTTGCAGCAGCTACTGGCTGCGCGGAAAACGGACCGCTCTGTTGATATCTCAATTCTACCGCTTGGTGGCGGACATTTGCTACCGACGCCCTTCTTCCGCGATGCCGGAGATCATGCAGAAATGGTTGCACCGGACTACCAGCGGCATATGTCACGTCTTCCTCCCGCTTCGCCAAAGTTTGACGCCGTTGTCTTGTCCATGCCGCTTTGGCCAATGCGGGTGCAGCACCAGATCACCTGGGGGAAATTTGCCCTTGCTGAACATCTGGAGGGGCGCAAGACGATCTCGCATCTGGTCTTCAAGACACTGGTTCTTCAGGATCAAAAATATGTCCTGGAGCTGATTGATCTTTTGGGTCGGATTGGAATTCCCGTTGCTGCGGTCTCGCCGCCGCGAATGTTCCGTGACCATTCAACCTTAAAGTTCTTGCCTGCGACACAGGCGCGAACGTGTTTTGATACCTATCTGGAGATCATGAAAGCAGAGCTGAAAGCGCGTTCTGTCCCTGTGATTGACCTGCCTCGCGACTGTTGCGACGCCGAAGGGTTCATGTTGCAAAAGTTCCGCCACGAAGACCCGGAGGATGAGCATCACGCCAATGCTGAGTTCGGCGCTTTGATGGTGTCTGCGGTTGAACGCTGGGCGGTTTCAGACCTGGCTGCGGGGTGGCGCAAAAAGTTGCTTCCCTGGCGGGGTTCCGCCAGTTGAGAAAACTGGTTGCAACATGCGGAGTAGTTGGTTTTTTTGATCTGGAACTTAAGAAGTATTGGGCCAATGCGTTACAAGATGGGCCAGTGCGTTATAAGACGGGCCAGTGCAAAGAGAACTGGTTTAAATTTCAAAAGAAGGCACGGGTAGGCTTGACCTCGTTTTTCCTTTGAAATAGGTGGATAACCTGTAGCGCGGGCGTTGTGTAATGGTAAGACCTTAGCCTTCCAAGCTAATGACGCGGGTTCGATTCCCGCCGCCCGCTCCAATCTCCCTTTGATAAGATTGCACAAATTGGGTCTGGTCGCATTCTGGCCCCCACCCCCTGTGATCCTCATAAATGGGTCCTGGCCCTAGGTTGCAATGCGGGATGCGGCCTCGGCGATTTTTGAGCGCAACCACATATGCGGCGCCGAAACATGGGTCCGTGCTGTCCAATAGAGGTCGATTGAGAACTCTGCGGGAAGGGGGCAGGGGACCGATGCCACCGCATCTCCGAACATCTGGCTGATACGTGAGGGGACGGTGGCAATCATATCGGTCTGCAGCAGAATATCGGGCAGGTTTGCCGGGCTTGGCACTTCCATCACTGTGTTCGGCACATGGCCAGCGGCCTCCATCACCACCAGAAACCGGGACCTGAAATTGCCGCCATAGTTCACCACCACCTGCGGTGCCTTGACGAAACGTTCAATGGTCAGTGGGTCCTGAGCAAGAGGGTTCGACGGATCCATGACGCAGGTGTATTCTTCGCGTAAAAGCGATCTTCGGTAGTATCCGCTGTCCTCGATCCTGATCGGGCCAATCAAGATATCACTTTCCGAGCGCAACAGCTGTTGTTTGCCCTGCGCGGAGGATGAAATCACCTTGAGTTTGATGCCTGGTGCCTCGCGACGCAGAATGCGGGTCACGTGGGGGAGGATTGTCACCCTCTCGTAAAAATTGCAGCTGATCCCGATTTCGACCGAGGCTTGCGCCGGGTCGAACTGTCGTTGCGCGGTCAGGGTTTCAAACCGGTCAATCAACTCACCTGCCTGGGCCACGATCTCGTTGCAGCGATCAGTGGGCACCATACCGGCACCTTGCCGCACAAACAGCGGATCACTGAACACCTCGCGCAGGCGGGTCATCGTGTAGCTTATTGTTGATTGCGTGACTCCCAGGGTTTCGGCCGCCCGCGAAAAGCTGCCGTGGGCATAGACCAGGCGCAGGGTGCGCAGCGCTGCAAAATCCAAAGCAAAGGGGTCTGAGGTCATGAGTGCGTCCTATCGAATTTTTCGAACAACTGTATCAAATCCATCGGATTGCCCAATACCTATTCACTGGATAACGTCGCAGAACTGTCGTTTTGTTAGGAATAATCATGACCCCAACTGCTTTGTCGGCGATCCCTGTGGAGGATCAGATCACCATCGCGCAGCTGACGGAAAACCCCTATGCGATCTACAAGCGGTTGCGCGCCGAAGCGCCCGTTGTGCGTATTCCCAGCATCCAAAGAATATTGCTGACCAAAGCGGCCGACACAAAACATGTGAAAGAAAACTGGGAGCTTTTCAGCTCGGACGATCCGCGTACCCCGATGGCGCGGGCGTTTCAGGCTCAGACTCTGATGCGCAAGGACGGAGAAGCACATAAGCGTGAGCGCAATGCCATGGCGCCGGCCTTTGCCCCCCGCAACATCACCGGATGTTGGCAAGAGCTCTATACCAAAGTGGCACAGGACTATGTCGGAGGGTTGCAGCGCGGCGACACTGTTGATCTCTTTACTGCACTGGCTGCGCCCTATGCCGCCCGCTGCCTGACGCATCTGCTGGGAATTCCAGAGGCATCAGACCCAGAGATGATCCGATGGTCGCAGGCGCTGATTGATGGGGCTGGAAATTTCGGCAATGCGCCTGAGCTTTATGAGCGCTCGGACAGGGCCAATGCGGAAATGAACGCGCTCTTTGATACCTGCGTCAGCCGGGTCAAAACCGCACCGGATCAATCGGCGTTGTCCGCCATGGTGAACGCGGAAGATCCGATTGAGAAAAGCCAGATCTATTCCAATGTCAAAATCGCAATTGGCGGCGGTATCAACGAGCCGAGGGACGCGCTGCTGACCATCCTTTATGGGTTGCTGACAAACCCCGAGCAGCTGGAGGCCTGCAAAGCTGAAGGTCTATGGAATGCCGCGTTTGAGGAAGGCGTGCGCTGGGTTGCACCAATTCAGGCCAGCTCGCGGCTGGTGATGGAAGACACCGAAATTCGCGGTCATGCCATTGCCAAAGGTGAGGTGGTGATGACTGCTCAGGCCTCGGCCTGTCACGACGAAGACCTGTATGACAGCCCCGAAGTGTTTAATATCTTTCGGCCCAAGACATCCCACCAGGCTTTTGGGAATGGTCCTCATTTCTGCCAAGGGACCCATATCGCCCGGCGGATGCTGGCACAGATTATTCTTCCAATGCTGTTCGACCGGTTCCCCGACATGCGTTTACCAGATCCCGAGGCGGTCACCTTTTGGGGGTTTGGCTTTCGCGGGCCGCTCAGCCTGCCGGTCACACTAAACTGACAAGAACACGACATGATAAACGAGGGAGGTATTTCATGAAGCGTCGCAATATTCTCAAGTCTGCAGCAGCAGTTGCACTGGCCATTGGTCTTGTGCCCAGCACCACGCTGGCACAAGAGGTGACACTGCGCCTGCACCAGTTTCTGCCAGCGCCAGCAACAGTGCCAAAGCACATACTCAAACCCTGGGGGGCTGCTGTGGAGGAGCGCAGTGGTGGCAGGATTAAGATCGAACATTTTGATTCCATGGCGCTGGGTGGCAAACCCCCGGGCCTGATGGATCAGGCGGTTGATGGTGTGGCAGATATCATCATGACCGTGGTTGGCTATACCCCGGGCCGGTTCCCCAAAACCGAAGTGTTTGAGTTGCCCTTCATGATGACCAGCCCGGTGGCCACCTCGCAAGCCTTCCAGCATTTGGTCGAAACCGATCTGCAGGAGGGGGAGTACAAGGACGTGAAGGTCCTGGGCGCGTGGGTTCACGGCCCTGGGGTCATTCACACCACAGATGGTGTGACCAGACCTGAAGACCTGGAAGGGGTGAAAATGCGGGGGCCAACCCGTGTGATCAATGACTACCTGCAGGAACTGGGTGCAATTCCGGTTGGATTGCCGCTGCCTGCAATTCCCGAGGCCCTGTCCAAAGGCGTGGTATCGGGCACGGTGATCCCTTGGGAGGTGACACCCGCGATCAAGCTCTCCGAACTGGTACGAAATCACACAGAGTTTGTCGGAGACGAAGCGTTGTATACCGCAACGATTGTCCTGGTGATGAACCGGGCCAAATACGACAGCCTGCCCGAGGATCTTCGCGCCGCGATCGACGCAGAATCCGGACAGAAGCTTTCGCAGATGGCTGCCCAGGTCATGTGGAGCAAGGATGCCCGGGGGCGGCAAATTGCCGAAGATGCCGGGAACTCCATCCTCCAGTTGTCAGAGGCAGAGGTTGCCCGGTTTAAGGAGAGATCCGTGCCCGTTATCGACCGCTGGGTCAGCGAAATGGAAGGGCGCGGCATTGATGGCCGTGCGTTGATTGAAACGGCCAAAAACCTGATCAAGGAATATGGCGGCTAAGCCTGCAAAAACAAAGTGAAGGCGCCTCGCGGTGCCTTCACGCTCCACAAAGGGGCAACCTGGTGATTGGTCCCGCCTGATCACGGTGTGCCTGGCGGTCAGGGCAGGCACACCCGAAGGCCGCTGTGAGTGTTTTTTGCATGACGGCTCTCAAAAAACATGCAGATCACCGTTCCTGTTCGCCAGTGGCGCTTGGGCAAAGCCCCTTTGTCGCGCGAAGCAGTGAAGTCTTTGAACGGGCAAAGAGACAAGCCCCTGATTTGTTCGGGTGCCATGACTGCAGAGTCTTGCAGGCGAAATTATATTGCGTCTTTTTGTCCGAAGCGGCCATTCACCAGCCCATGCTCCCGGTTTGTTCTCAGCAATGGGGCGAGAGTCGCTTGACCTGCTGGGCTGAGGGGGTCATGAACCAGTTTGGACCGCAGGGCACCAGGCCCGAGCATGGAAAACTGTCAAAGGGACCGGGTATGGCGCGAAATCAGACAGCTCCGAAAACAGAAGAAGACCGCGAAGGCTCTCGCGAAATAGGTGTTCTTGGGGCCTTGTGGCCCTTTATGCGTCCCTATTGGCTGTTGATGTTTGCGGCCACCTGCGCCCTGGTCCTGACGGCGGGTCTGTCTTTGACGCTGCCCCTGGCGGTGCGCCGTGTGGTGGATAATTTTCGGATTTCCGAAAGCGCCTTGCTCAATCAGTATTTTCTGGCCGCTTTGGTCATTGCGGCACTGCTGGCGGTTGGGACCGGGCTGCGCTATGCGCTGGTGACCCGATTGGGTGAGCGGGTGGTCTCCGACATCCGCAAGGCCGTCTTTGACCGCGTCATCGGCATGAGCCCGGCCTTTTTTGAAAAGATCATGACCGGTGAAGTGCTGAGCCGGATCACCACCGATACCACGCTGATCCAGTCGGTTCTGGGCTCTTCGGTGTCCATTGCCCTGCGCAACCTGTTGATTTTTATCGGCGGTATGGTCTTGATGCTGCTTACCTCGGCCAAACTTACCGGTCTGGTCTTGCTTATTGTGCCTGCGGTGATTGTGCCGATCATGGTTCTGGGGCGGCGTTTGCGCGGCATTAGCCGCGAGAACCAGGACTGGATCGCGGCCTCCTCTGGCAATGCGGGCGAGGCGCTTGGCGCGGTGCAAACGGTGCAGGCCTTTACCCATGAAAACGCCAGCCGTGCGCAGTTTTCCCAGATGACCGAAACCGCCTTTGATGTCTCGATCACCCGGATAAAGACCCGCGCCTATCTGACGGTTATTGTGATCTTTCTGGTGTTTTCCGGTGTCGTTGGGGTGTTGTGGATGGGGGCAAATGATGTGCGCGCCGGTCTGATGAGCGAAGGCACCCTGATCCAGTTTGTGATCTATGCGGTGCTGGTCGCCGGATCCGTGGCCGCCCTGTCGGAAATCTGGAGCGAGCTGCAACGCGCGGCCGGGGCCACCGAACGGCTGATTGAGCTGCTGAACGCAACGGATACCGTAAAAGATCCGCAGGCAGCCAAGGCCTTGCCACAGCCGGTGCGCGGCGAGATCACGTTTGACAATGTCAGCTTTGCCTACCCCTCCCGCCCCGGAGTGCAGGCGCTGAATGGGGTTAATCTGACCGTGCGGCCAGGGGAAACGGTTGCGTTTGTCGGGCCGTCTGGCGCGGGCAAGACCACTATCATCCAGATGATCCAACGGTTTTATGATCCCGACAAGGGGGCCATTCTGCTGGATGGTGTCGCCCTGACGGATTTGCAGCGCAACGATTTCCGTCAGCATCTGGCCATGGTGCCACAGGATCCGGTTATCTTTGCCGCCTCGGCGCGGGAAAACATCCGGTTTGGTCGCCCTGATGCAACGGATGCAGAGGTCGAAGCTGCCGCCGCAGCGGCCGCAGCGCATGAGTTCATCTCGAACCTGCCGGAAGGCTATGACAGTTTTGTTGGCGAGCGCGGCGTGATGCTGTCGGGGGGGCAGAAACAGCGGATCGCCATCGCCCGCGCCATCCTGCGTGATGCGCCGGTCCTGCTGCTGGATGAGGCGACCTCGGCGCTGGATGCCGAAAGCGAGCGGTTGGTGCAGGCTGCAGTGGATGAGCTGAGCCAAAGCCGCACCACTCTGATCGTGGCGCATCGTCTTGCCACCGTCAAAAAGGCCGACCGTATTGTCGTGATGGAAGAGGGCCAGGTGGTTGCCACCGGCACCCATGACGCGCTGGTTGCCGAAGGCGGGCTATATGCCCGGCTGGCGCGGCTACAGTTCACCGACGGGCTGGCCGCAGAATAGCATCAAGTGCAAGCGGTCTGGGGGACAGGTTGCTTGTGTCGCCACGTCAAACTGGCGCGTTGCCTTGACGTGATCCTGCCCATTCGCTTGCACGATCAGGCTTTTGGCCTCAGATTGACCTCGAAGAGGAAAACCCAGGCGATTGCCAGGGCAGGGGAGGATTACAATGGCATTTGCCACGATAGAAGACTGCATCGCAATGGAGAACGAGGCCAGCTGGGAGGAACGGGATAACCCGGTCACTCTGTACCAGTTGTTGTCACGTACAACAGGCAAGTTTCCCAATAACAATGCGGTAAGCTATCAGATCTTGTCTGGGCCCACCGACAAGGCGGAAACCCTGACCTGGAGCCAGCTTAAGGATCAGGTGACCCAGGCAGCCAATATGTTCCGCGAGCTGGGCATTGGCGAAAAAGACGTGGTGGCCTATGTGCTGCCCAACTGTAACGAGACGCTTGTCACCCTGTTGGGAGGGGCTGTTGCGGGGATCGTCAATCCGATCAACCCGTTGTTGGAGCCCGAGCAGATCGCATCAATTCTGCGCGAGACCAAGGCCAAGGTCGTGGTGACGCTGAAGCCCTTCCCCAAGACCGACGTGGCCCAGAAAGTGGTCGAGGCCGTGCGCCACGCTCCGGGGGTGAATACCGTTCTGGAAGTCGACCTGAACCGCTACCTGACGCCGCCAAAATCCTGGATCGTGCCACTGCTGCGCCCCAAGTTGGAAAACAAGGACAAGATCGCCCACGCGGATTACAAATCCTTCCGCCGCGAGATGCGCAAACAGCCAACCACACTGACTTTTGCCGACAGCACCACAGACCGCGTCGCCTGCTATTTTCATACCGGCGGCACCACTGGCATGCCCAAGGTGGCGCAGCACAAATATTCTGGCATGATCTACAACGGCTGGATCGGCAGCACGCTGCTTTACACTGAGAACGACAATATCATGTGTCCGCTGCCGCTGTTCCACGTCTTTGCCTGCCATGTGATCATCATGGCTTCGATTGCTTCGGGGGCGCATGTGGTGTTCCCGACACCGCAGGGCTATCGTGGCGAAGGTGTTTTTGACAATTTCTGGAAGCTGATCGAACGCTGGAAGATCACCTTTATCATCACAGTGCCCACGGCTATTTCGGCCAAGATGCAGCGCCCGGTGGATGCGGATATCTCGACTGTAAAAACTGCCTTTTCCGGCTCCGCTCCGCTACCGATTGAACTGTACCGCCGGTTCCAGGAAGCCACGGGCATCAATATCATTGAGGGCTACGGTCTGACCGAAGCCACCTGCTTGGTATCTTGCAACCCGGTCGACGGGGAAAAGAAGATCGGCTCAATCGGGATCACCTTCCCCTATACGGATGTAAAGATCGTCAAGGGCACCGCAGAAGGGCTGGTGGAATGCGGCGTTGATGAGGTGGGCGAAATCTGCATCTCGAACCCCGGTGTCTACGCAGGACACACCTATACCGAGGCGGCGAAAAACGTCGATCTCTACTACAAGGACAAATATCTGCGTACCGGCGATCTGGGGCGGTTTGACGAAGACAGCTACCTTTGGATCACGGGGCGTGCCAAGGATCTGATCATCCGTGGTGGTCATAATATCGACCCGGCTGAGATCGAAGAGGCGCTTTTGGGGCACGAGGCCGTTGCCTTTGCAGGTGCTATTGGCCAGCCCGATGCCCATGCTGGCGAGCTGCCCTGTGCCTTTGTCGAACTTGTCGAGGGGGCAAGTGCCACAGCCGAGGAGCTGCTGGACTATTGCAAGATCCACGTGCATGAGCGTGCCGCCATTCCAAAACATCTCACCGTGTTGGACGAGCTGCCAAAAACTGCCGTTGGCAAGGTGTTTAAACCGGATCTGCGCAAACACGCCATCACGCGCGTCTATAACGAGGCTTTGTTGAAGGCCTCCTCGCCGGCGCGGGTCGTCGCCGTGATTGACGACAAGAAACGCGGTCTGGTGGCGCAGCTGGAGGCCAATGGCGCCAGTGACGCTGATATCTCAGCTGTGCTGGGTGGCTTTACCCGCCCCTGGGAGCACATGGCCGCAGCGGCAGTTGCCAGCTGATTGCAGGCTGAACCAGACCCCGCCAAGATAACGCAACAAGAACTTGAAAGGGCGCGCCAGCGGGCGTGCCCTTTTTTGCGCTTTGCCCATTCCCTTGACCCGGTGCTCTGGCCTAGGCTGTTGCTCAGGACCACGATACTGAAGGGCTCGGCATGGATTATGAAAGACTGATAGACGAGGAAACCTGGGCCTTCATCCGCAAGACCGGAGAGTGTTATCCTGAGGATGCTGTTGAGCTCAGCATTGAAGAACAGCGCAGGGTCTATAACGACATGGCGCGGGAATTCCTGGCACCGCGCCCCGATCTGGTGAGCAGCGAAGGCCGCATCGTATCCGAGGTTCCACTGCGGATTTATACGGCGGGTGACCCCAGCCGCACGGTTCTGTTTTGTCATGGCGGCGGCTTTGTTGTTGGCGGCCTCGACAGTCACGATGATGTCTGCGCCGAGATCTGCGCGCAAACCGGATACCGCGTGGTTGCGGTCGACTACCGTCTGGCGCCGGAGCACCAGCATCCGGCCATGTTCGAAGACGCCTGGACGGCGCTCAGGTGGGTGGTTGCAACCTATGGCAAAGGCGTTGTGCTGATGGGCGATAGCGCCGGGGCAAACCTTTGTGCGGCGCTGGCACATGCCGCACGGGCGGATACTGAACTGTCTTCGGCCATCATGGGACAGGTGTTGGTCTACGGCGCCTTTGGAGGCGACATCAATGCCGGTTCCTATCTGGAGCACGCGCAGGCGCCTATGCTGACCCGCGACGAGATTTTGTTCTATATGGATGTGCGCCGCCCCAAGGGGGATCTGGGGCCTGACGCCACTTACGCGCCGCTGCAGGACAAGGATTTTACCGGCTTGCCGCCGACGGTGCTGGTCTCAGCGGATTGTGACCCGGTACGCGATGATAGCCGGGATTACCGGGACCGGATCCTGGCTGCCGGGGGCAAGGCCTATTGGATCAACGAGCCGGGGCTGGTGCACGGGTTTCTGCGCGCCCGCCACTCGGTTGGGCGTGCGCGTGACAGTTTCGAGCGTATCTCAGCAGCGGTAGAAGCGCTGGGGCAGGGGATCTGGCCCTATGACTGAAATATGCGCCTGGACCTTGGTCCAGCAGCCATATTGCAGTGCTTATGGGATGATACCATCGCAAACATCTGGGGAAAACTCGACCTTAGCCCAGCCTGCGGTCACAACCTCCCAGTCGCGGGTCAATACCTGTAGGTACTCCCAGCCCTGATCTCCAACAAAGTTCATCCCGACGATGTCACCATGGTTTACCTTGCCAGTGACCGGGGCTGAATTGCTATGGCCCGCGCGCAATGGCAATTGTTCGCTGCGCCAGCCCATACAGGCAAGCGCATCCTCCGAACGGACAGGCAGATCCCAAAGGTTTTTGCGCCGGTCAAGGTCGCGCAGCGAGAGTTGGCGGTTGCTTGTATCTATCCGGCAGTCGGCGTCGCGCTCTGCGTTTTGAATATGGGCAACAACTTTCTGGTCTGTCGGGCTGATCTCAACCGTTTTGCCAATGCAATCGCTATTGTCAAACACGGCCTTGCCCAGATTCGAGCCAAAGCAATAACCCGCCCGATCCATGATAGCATTGCGCGTGAACCAGAGATCTTCGCAATAGTCATTGGCGGAGGCAGAGGAGGCGGCAGGCAGTACCGCGCCAAGGCCTGAAAGAACAAGAGAGCAAAAACGGCGCATATAAAATCCTTCGCTTGCGGTGCGAGCCTCGCTCCTTTGGTGGCACTGGCCAAGGGGGGCAGGCTCGCTAATTTTGGGCTATTTCAAAAAGGGCTTTGCCTTCATGGTTTCGGCAATCGGGGCGCCAAGCCTGTGCAGGATGGTCGGGGCCAGCTGGCGCTGGTCAATGACATCGTCCTGGGCTGGGCCCTCGGCCTCGCCAAAGTAGTAGAGCGCGGTTTCTTGCTGGAGCGCACTGCGCCCGCCGTGATGACCGCGCTCATCCTGGCCATGGTCTGCGGTGACGATCACCTCATAGCCCAGCTGTCGCCATTGGGTGACAAAGGGGGCCAGCATTTCGTCCATTACAAAACAGGCGTGATCCATCTGCTGGCAATCATGAAAGAACCGATGCCCCATGCTGTCCAGGGTGCAGGTATGCAGCATGCCGTAGTTCAGACCAAAGCGCAGGCAGAGATTGGTAAGGGTGCCAAACAGATCCACATCCGAAGGCGTCATCTGGTTGTCGTGGCCATAACCGGTCATGGTATGGAACCGACCGTGGTTGATGGTGGCGTTGTCTGGCTCGTCGTATTCGATGTCACGCACATAGTCGAAGGGATGGCGGTTAAAGAACTGCGACCAAAAGCTATGGGCCACTGCGCCGGTTGTACCTCCGGCCTCGCGCACCTGCGAGAAGACGTCTTTGTGGCTTAGCTTGAAGACATTGCCATTGCCGGTGCAGCCGTGCTCTGCCGGGGTGACACCTGTGTGGATCGAGGCATAGCAGCTGGCAGAAATGGAGGGCAGTATCGAGCGCAGTTTCCACACCCGGGCCTCACCACTGTCGACCCAGCCTTCCAGGTTGCCAAACAGACGGCGGAAGTTGCGATAGGGGACCCCATCCAGAATGATGAGAAGTAACTTAGTGTTCATGACCCGAATCCTTTTGTTCCGCAGGGCTCCTTGGGCACATCATTGCGCGGAAAACTTGAATTACCATTCAAAAATCGGATGGCGAGACCGCCATCCGTCTATTTTTTCGTTTTCCTAAGGTCAATTAGCAGGGGGAATTGCCAGGGTTACTCTGCTGGAACAGCTGCGGCGGCTGTCGCAGAAGCCCTGAAATGCTGCCGGTTCAGACGCAGCACCAGCGCAATCATCGCCCATTGGAAGGTCAACGCCAAAGCTGTGAGAGCCCAGTAGGCGAGGCTGAACTTGTCAACGATCTGCGTGGCAACCAGGCCCTTGTTGATAAAGAAATGCAGCATCACCGACAGGGCCACACCGGGGCAGACCAGCGCATAGGAGCCAGGAGACAGTTTGTCGCCAAAGACAAAGTCGGCAAAGTATTTCTGACGGGACATCACCAAAAGACCAAGCAGGGAAAAGACAATCTGGATTGTCAGGATCCGCGCCAGCATGATCAGCGTTTCTGCCGGGGTGCCATGCACATCAAAGGCGGCATGCAGCCCATGGTTCTGGCGCAGCATCATGATGCCAAGCACGGTCAGCAGCGGCACGATAACCATCAAGGTGGGGCCTGCTTCGCGCGCGGTGCCATGCATCAGCATGGAGGAGAAGGCGGTAACCGAGGCATAGGCCGCATAGAGCATTGCGGTAACCCCAAAGAAGGTCGAAAGCACCAGAGAAAGGCCAACCACAAGGGTGTTGGCGCTCATCGCTGCTGGCGCGGACAGGCCTACGGCGACCATCGACAGCGCAAAGGCAGGCAGCAGCTGAGCAAAGGAATTATGGGCGGTCATGTCAAAGGCGCCGCCTTCGGCCAGCACCCGGCCCAGGAAATTTCCGATCAGGCGGAAGGCCCAGATCCCCACAATCAGAAAGGCAGCTATTGCGGCTGGGAACAGATATTCAACCACGCTCCAGAGTTGCGGCACAAAGACCAGACCGACAATAAAGCCGCCATTGATGCTCATCGCGGTGGCCAATGGACCGGCCAGCAGGGTGGTCTCGCCATTGGTTTTGCGCAGGGTGGTATAGGCATCGGTTTTTTTGAACCGTGACAGAGCGGCAAAGTTCCACAGCAACAGCTTCACGTTCAAAACGACAAAGACAGCAATCCCCAGCATTGCCACCACAACCGCGCCTTTCAACGGCAGGCTGTCCTTGGCGAGCACCGCCATGATGTCCTCAAAGACGGGGACGGGGCGGCCAGGGTGCGGCACCCAGAACATCAGATACATAAAGAAGGTGACCACAAGACCACCTGCGCCAAGGGAGGCAAGAAAGTAGAGCGGAGAGTAACTCTGATCTGCGGCGGCGCCCGTAGCGGAGCGAGATTTGGTCATCGGCCTATTCCTAACATGACAATAACATTCCAACTATGGAATATGTAATCATGCAAAAATTGGAATGTATAGGGCCAAAACGACGCAGGCCCGCGCAAAGTGCACGGGCCTGCGTGAATATAGAACAAAAAGAGCAGCTGGATCAGTTGCCAGCGCTTTCCATTTTACGGTTGGAAATGACCTCTTCCAGCCAGCCCAGACGCATCTCGGGCACCGAACTGAGCAAGAGATCGGTATAGTCATCAAAGGGCGGGCTGAGCACCTGGTTCTTGCCGCCATAGCGCTGCACCTTGCCCTGATACATCACCGCAATGGAGTCAGAGATGGCGCGCACGGTGGCCAGATCGTGGGTAATGAAGAGAAAGGCGACATCCTCGATCTTTTGCAGCTCTAGCAGCAGCTTGAGAATGCCGTCGGCCACCAGGGGATCCAGCGCCGAGGTGACCTCGTCGCAGATGATCATCTTGGGCTTGGCCGCCAGGGCACGGGCGATGCAAACACGTTGCTTTTGCCCGCCAGACAGTTCGGCCGGATAGCGATCAATGAAGTCTTCGCCCAGTTCGATTTCGTCCAGAAGTTCGATGATCCGCTTGCGTTTCTCGCGGCCTTTCATATCGAAATAAAACTCCAGTGGGCGGCCGATGATGGTGCCCACGGTCTGGCGCGGGTTCATCGCCACATCCGCCATCTGGTAGATCATCTGCAATTCACGCAGATCCTCACGGGACCGTCCCGGCAGATCAGGCGATAGGACACGTCCGGCGAACTCAATCTCACCCTCGCGGGGGGGTAACAGACCGGTGATGACACGGGCGAGGGTCGATTTCCCCGACCCGGATTCGCCCACCACGGCCAGGGTCTGGCCAGGGTAGAGATCAACATTCACGTTATGCAAAACGTCGAACTGGGTGCCCTTGTAGCGCGCGGTGATATTGCGCACGCTCAGGACCGGATCGCCACTGGGGGCTTTTTCCTCGTGATCGATCGAGCGGACCGAAACCAGCGCCTGGGTATACTCTTCCTGCGGGTTGTTGATGATCTGATCAACCGGCCCGTATTCAACCATATTGCCGTGTCGCAGCACCATGATGTCATCGCTGACCTGGGCCACAACGGCCAGATCATGGGTGATATACAATGCAGCAACACCGGTTTCGCGGATGGCTTCCTTGATCGCCATCAGCACATCGATCTGAGTGGTCACATCCAGCGCCGTTGTCGGCTCATCAAAGACCACCAGATCCGGCTCAGGACAGAGCGCCAGCGCCGTCATGCAACGTTGCAACTGACCACCTGAAACCTGATGCGGAAAGCGGTCACCAATGTTGTCCGGATCCGGCAGGCCAAGCTTGTCAAACAGCACCCGGGCGCGCGCTTCGGCCTCACTGCGGGTGAATTTCTTCTGCTCGACGGCGGCTTCGACCACCTGATCAATGATCTTTTTGGCGGGATTAAAGGATGCGGCTGCGGACTGCGAGACATATGTCACCTCACCGCCGCGCAGCTTGCGGATATCGCCCAGGCCAGACTGCAGGATGTCGCGGCCATTGACCCAGACCTCGCCACCGGTGATTTTTACACCGCCACGGCCATAGGCCATGGAGGCAAGTCCGATGGTGGATTTGCCGGCACCGGACTCGCCGATGAGCCCCAGCACCTTGCCTTTTTCGACGTCAAAATCGACCCCATGCACGATGTCGATGTCATGGGGTTTTTCACCCGGAGGATAGACAGTGGCGCCGATCTTCAGGCCGCGTACTTTTAGCAGGGGTTCGCTCATCCGCGGCCTCCTTTCAGAGAGGTGGTTCTGTTCAGCACCCAGTCAGCCACCAGGTTGACCGAGATGGCCAGTGTGGCAATGGCAAAGGCAGGCATCAGGGCAGCGGGAATGCCATAGACGATACCGTCTTTGTTTTCTTTCACGATACCGCCCCAGTCCGCTTCGGGAGGCTGAATGCCAAGCCCAAGGAAGGAGAGGGTGGAGACAAAGAGAACCATAAAGATAAACCGCAGCCCCATTTCGGCCACCAGGGGCGACAGCGCATTGGGCAGGATTTCGCGAAAGATGATCCAGGCGGTTTTCTCGCCCCGCAGGCGGGCTGCTTCGACATAGTCCATGACTTCGATGTCCACAGCAACGGCGCGGGCCAGACGGTAGACACGGGTGGAATCCAGCAGCCCCATGACCAGGATCAGCACAGGGATTGTCACCGGCATCACTGACAGAACCACCAGGGCAAAGATCAGCGTTGGGATCGACATCACCAGATCAACAAAGCGCGACAGCGCCTGATCAACCCAGCCACCGGCCACGGCGGCAAAAAAGCCCAAAGTGGCGCCCAGCGTGAAGGACAGGATCGTCGCTGCAGTGGCGATAAAGATGGTGGTGCGCCCACCGTAGATCATCCGGCTCAGCAGGTCGCGACCGATATTGTCAGTGCCAAGCCAGTAGTTGGCTTCGGTGACACCATCAGGGGCGATGCCCAGCATGATCTCGACGCGCGAGGTCTCCCAGACATCACCGACCACTTCGGCCATGCCATAGGGGGCGATCAGTGGCGCAAAGATTGCTGCCAGAAAATAGAGGGCCGTGAAGAACAACCCGATCATAGCGGAGATTGGGATATTCTTCATTTTGGATGCCTCAGACGGGGGTTCGACAGGATGGCGACGACATCAGCCACCATGTTGAGACCGATATAGACGGCGGCAAAGATCAGACCGCAGGCCTGCACAACCGGCACATCGCGTTTAGAGACGTGGTCTACCAGATACTGGCCCATGCCAGGATAGACAAACACCACCTCGATCACCACGACGCCGACTACCAGATAGGCGAGGTTCAGCATCACGACGTTGACGATAGGCGCAATCGCATTGGGGAAGGCATGGCGGAAAATCACCTGAAAGCCGTTGAGGCCTTTCAGTTCAGCCGTTTCAATATAGGCCGATTGCATCACGTTCAGGATCGCAGCGCGGGTCATGCGCATCATATGGGCCAGGACCACCAGGGTCAGTACCGTGACGGGCAGGGCAATGGAGCTGAGCTTTTCGCCCAGGGACATGCTGTCGTTGATCATCGCCACCGAGGGGAACCAGCGCAGCTTGACCGCGATCAGATACATCAGCACATAGCCGATGAGGAATTCAGGAATGGAGATAGAGGCCAGGGTCACCGCCGAGATCAGCTTGTCCGGCCAGCGGTCTTTGTATCGCACTGCCAAAAGGCCAAGGAAGATCGCCAGCGGCACTGCAACAATTGCAGCCCAGAAAGCCAGGAAGAGCGTATTGGACAGGCGTTTGCCGATGCTTTCGGTAATGTCGGCGCCACTGGTCAGAGCAGTGCCCAGATCGCCGGTAATCGCACCGCCGAGCCATTGGATATAGCGCTGCAGCGGAGGATCATTCAGCCCCAGCTCTGCGCGCAGGTTTGCCAGCGCCTCAGGAGTGGCCGACTGGCCCAGGATCGACTGTGCGACATCACCCGGTAGGATCATCGTTCCGGCAAAGATCAGACCGGAAACGAGGAGCAACAGGATGAGGCCCAGCGCAATGCGCTGGGCCAACAGTTTGATAATGAGAGGCATCTTATGCCTTCACCCACATTTTCATCGGGGCGTAGGCGTTCATCAGCGGCTGGCCTTTGGTGCTTTCGACCCAGCCCTCCAGGCGATCTGATGTCGCATCAACAAAATCGTTGAACATCGGACAGATCAAGCCGCCTTCGTTGCGCTGGATTTCGCCCATGTCCGCATACATTTGCGTCCGCTTGGCAGTGTCCAGCTCGGCACGAGCCGCCAGCAGCAGCTGGTCGAACTGTTCGTTGTTGAACCGGGTGTCGTTCCAGTCCGCCGTTGACAGGTAGGCGGTGGTGAACATCTGGTCCTGGGTCGGACGGCCGCCCCAGTAGCTGGTGCAGAAGGGCTGCGCATTCCAGACCTCGGACCAGTACCCGTCATTGGGCTCGCGCTTGACGTTCAGGTTGATGCCGGCGCTGGCACAGGACTGCTGGAACAGGGCTGAAGCATCAGGTGCACCAGGGAAGGAGTTGTCCGAAGTGCGCAGCAGGATTTCACCGTCGTGGCCTGATTTTTTCAGGTGGAACATTGCTTTATCCGGGTCATATTCACGCTGCTCGGCAGGGGTGAACATCGGATAGGAAGAGTTGATCGGGCTGTCGTTGCCAATCGAGCCATAGCCGTTCAGAACCTTGTCGACCATTTCCTGACGATTGATGCCGTATTTCAGCGCCATCCGTACATCATTGTTGTCAAACGGGGCGGTGTTGCAGTGCATGATGAACACATAGTGGCCAGGGCCGGATGTGGAATGCACATTGATGTTTGGTGCGCGGTCTACCAGTTTCGCTGTGCGGGGCGGTACCCGGTCGATCATGTCCACCTGACCGGACTGCAGGGCAGCAACGCGGGCGGTGTTGTCGTTGATCACGATCAGCTCGATGGTGTCGGCATAGCCCAGGTCGCCCCAGTAGTTGGGGTTCTTCTCGGCGACGATGCGCACACCCATGTCCACATCCTTGAGGATATAGGGGCCAGTACCAATTGCGGCTGCCGGTTCATCCATGCCGCCACCGGGTTGAATCACCAGGTGATAGTCAGCCATCAGATAGGGAAGGTCAGCATTGGGTGATTCCAGCTCAATGACAACATTGTTGCCCTCAGCCGAGACGTTCTTGATGCCGCGCATGATGCCAAGCGCACCAGACTTGGTGTCTTCACCCGAATGGCGTTCCATGGTTTTGACAACGTCTTCTGCGGTGACGGATTTCCCGTTGGAGAAGGTGATGCCTTCGCGGATCTTGAAGGTCCAGACGCGGGCATCAGCCGAGGCCTCATAGCTTTCTGCTACTTTGCCATCCAGGCCGCCATCGTCGTTCAGTTCAAGCAGTGATTCACCCCAAAGGCGGATCATCATCAGGGCGACCATATTGGTCGACAGGGCTGGATCCAGGCTGTCGGTGGTGCTACCGCCCTGCAGACCCATACGGATGGTACCGCCTTTTTGCGGACCTGCGGCGCGGGCCTCGGTGGTCAGCAGGGTGCCGGCTGCCGCGGCGCTAAAGCCCAGTGCGGCGGCCTTTGCCATAAAATCACGGCGGCTCAGTTTACCGGCTGCGGCATGGCGCGCCAGATAATGAAGGTGATCGTTCATCGAAGTCTCCCAGTTTTACTTCCTGCAGCTTGCAATCACGGTTTGCGATCTCAGCGGCTTATTTCTTGTATGATGCACCAAGATTTGCGCATTTGCCGCGACCTCGCAAGCTTTAATAACGACATGCCTGGTTTGACGAAACTTCTGCAAAGTCCCGAAATCCAATTGGTGTCGTCTTCTTAGGGTGTCATGCCGCATTTGTGAGGTAAACCGGCATTCGGACCCTATTTTTCCATACGGATAAGTTTTTGGGTTTTGTGACGTCACGGGGGTGTTTTTCGCTCTCTGTGAGGCCGCGAATGGCATTTTTTGTCACAAAAATGCAAAGAATCCGCGGTCGCTAATCCCCCCCTTTGTGTCGCGTGGTTCGTCTGCGACATCGTGATTTGCCCTGCAAGACGCAGGGTTGAAACCGGCAAACCGCGTCGGGATGGGGCTGCGACAGGTGGCTGACAGGTTGCTGACAGCGGGCAGACTGGCGGCCAACAGCGGACTGACAGGTGGAACGCGGGCTGGCGTCAGGAGAGAGGCTCAGCGCTCAGCGCTGTCCATCCAAATGGTGACCGGACCATCGTTCAGCAATCTGACTTTCATATCTGCACCAAAGGCCCCCCGCTGCACCGGTACTCCCAGAGCCGCGAGCTGGTCGGCAAAATAGGTATAAAGCACCTCACCTTCTGCCGGTGGGGCGGCATTGGAAAAGCCTGGCCGGTTGCCGCGATGGGTTTCGCCAGCCAGGGTGAATTGGCTGATTACCAGAACCGCGCCCGCGATATCGGTGACGGAGCGGTTCATTTTCCCCGCCTCGTCCTGGAATATACGGAGTTTGGCGATCTTCTTGGCCAGATAGTCGGCCTGGGCCTTGTCATCTCCCTGCATGGCGCAGATCAGCACCAAAAGCCCGGCGCCGATCTCGCCGATGACCTGATGATCCACCGTGACCGAGGCTTCGGATACGCGTTGAATGACTGCACGCATGGGGCTGGCTCCACTTGTCGAATGATACGGGCAAAAGCCCCATTGGTGAGCTGCTCCGCCCAGGACCGGGCGGCACAGTCTGACGGGTGATCAGCCTCGCCACTCAGCCCCGCCACTCGGAAAATTCGCTCAGAGGTGCGCGGCTGGTACGAAAGCTGTTGGCCGGGTGGTCCGGGTCACCATAGCCAAAGGAAATGGCGCAGAGAATTTGCCGGTTCTGGGGGATGTCCAGCATCTCGTGCAGCAGGGGCGCGTATGATGCCACGGCCGCCTGGGGAATGGATGCAACCCCAGCCGCCTGGGCTGCCAGGGTAAAGCCGGCGACAAAGCCGCCACAATCCATCGCCCCGTATCCTCCCAGCGCGACCGGCGTCGACAAAACGGCGCAATGGGGGGCGCCAAAGAGCGAGAAATTCTCCATCATTTGCCGCTCTGAGGCGGCGCGATCGCCCTTTTGCACCCCAACAGCCTCATAGAGCGCCCAGCCGCAATTGCGGCGGCGGGTCTGGTATTCATCCTCGTAGGCGGTCGGAAAGGCGAGGTCGGGGCTGTGCACACCAGCTTGAGCCGCCTGCATCAGTGCTTGTCGCAGCCGGTCGGTTTCAGCGCCATTTGTAATGGTCACGCTCCAGGGCTGCGCATTGCACCAGGAGGGCACCTTTTGGGCACAGGTCAGGATATCTTCGATCACCTGCCGCGGCACCGGATCGGGCAAAAAGGCGCGACAGCTGTGGCGTGCGGTGAACAGCTCCTGAAGGTCTGACAGCGTGGTGGTCATGGTGGCTCCTGGAAAATTTGGCTGCAAATCTGCCAGCAGATTGGCCTCTGACCCGGAGCGGTGCAAGGGGATAGGTCGGGCAATTTGACAGTGATCAAGGTCATTGAAGACCAATTATGCGAGTCTGCTGTCACTCTACAAGGAGATGGAAAATGGTAGAAAAATCTGAAACCGGTGGTTTCTGGCCATCGCTCTATGATCCCTTCCGCAGCTTTGGGGCGCGCGTGGCCGACTGGTTGAGCCCAGCCGCCGAGGCCTCAAGCGGAAAAGAGGCCTATGACATCGCGATGGAGTTGCCGGGGGTCTCTCAGGAGGATGTGGAATTGACGGTGGACAACAATATGTTGACCATTCGCGGTGAAAAGCGCACCCAATCTGAGAAAAAGGGCGATACCTGGTACTTTAGCGAGCGTCAGTACGGCGCCTTTCGCCGGTCCTTTCGCCTGCCTGATGACGCGGATGGCCAGGCCGCCAGCGCCAAGATGGTCGAGGGCGTGCTGCATGTCTCGGTTCCCAAAAAAGCCCTGGGTGCGTCCGACACCGCGCGCAAGATCGAGATCAGCAACGGGTAATTCCAGCTGAGGGGACAAAAGTGTTTCGGCGCCAGTCGGTTATTGCTGCGCGCCGAAATAGGCCGCGACCGCCAAAAGGGCGAGGCCAAGGGTGACTGCGGTAGCAATCTTCCAGGCGGAATAGGGCCGTTCGCCCTGGACGCGACCGCTTTGGCCGTTGACCACAAAGCGATAGGTTTTGCCACGGTATTTATAGGCGGCCAGCCAGACCGGCAGCAGCACATGCTTAAAGGTGATGTCGGACAATTGGGTGTCGATCTGGGCAATGCGCTGGCGGTCGCCGCCAATGTCAAAGCGGACGTCCCGTTCGATAACCCGGTCCATATGCGCCCGGGCTTCCTGAAACCCCTCTTCCAGATCCACAGCATAGGCCTCGGCGCGGAAGCCGGCGAGAAACTGCGGCTGATAGGGGGTAAGCGCCGACAGATCCCAGGGCTCCAGCGCATCGGTGTAGCGCTTGGGAAGGCTTTTTGAGGCCAGCACCAGCACGTCATCAAAGAAACGGCGCACGCGGCCAGAAACGGGTGTCCAGCGGATCTTGGCAACCCGGCGGCTCTCTTGCTTGCCATCGACCATGACTGTTTCTGTTACATAGTAGGTGGTGCCCCGGGCACCTGAATAGCGGCTCTGGCTTTCCGCATCATAGGTCCAGAAGGGGACATAGATCCCCTCCATTGCGCGCCCCTTGCGGGCATAGGCCTGCAGCCCATTGGGGGCAAACCACAGCCGACCCAGCCAGGTGCTCATGGCCGCATGGGCGGCGCGCTCCTCCAGTTCAAAAGGCACCACGCCTTTGGGTTTGATATGGCGGCTTTCGCCGGTATCCGCCACCACGGGTGTCGCGCAAAAGGGGCATTCAAGAGCATGGGTTCCACCGGAAAACTCCACCTGTGCGGCACAGTTGGGGCAGTTGGTGACCCGTGTCACCTCCATCTCTGCCTCAGGTAGCTGCTGTGACAGCGCCGCCTTGAAGTCCAGCTCACGCAGGGCGCTGCCGTGATCGGCCTTGTCACGTACAACCTGGCTATGGCCACAATGGCTACAGATCAGACTGCCTGCCTTTGGGTCGAACCGGTAATCAGCGCCGCATTGCTCACAGGGGAACCGATTGGTTTCACGGGGCGCATTTTGGGGTGCAGTGGGGGCCATTTGAGGCATGGCCTCCGGGGCGGGGGGAGGTGTGTCGGTCACAGAAGCTCCGAAATCTAGCGAGGTGTTTGAGGGTTTATAGCAGCCGCTACGACGGATGTCGTCAGTGGATCTCCACTTTATTGACCCGCGCCGTGTCGATAAATGGTCTGCGCCAATTGCAATAAATTTTCTGGTGAAATTGTTCGAAACCGCAACTCCGGAGGTGGGGCCAGAATGGTCTGTTAGGATTTTTGCGTCACAGATGAAATTATCGACACTACCTGGAGTTATGATTATGTCCGATACTGTTTTTCGCGAAGAGATCTCTGAGGCCATTCGCGCGCATGGTGCCTGGAAGTACCGGTTGCGCACTGCGGCGATGAAAAACGAGACCAATTTGCCTGTTCAAGATATCTGTCGGGACGACAAATGCCGATTTGGGAAATGGCTGGCGGACATTTCGCCAAACGAACGCAATCGGGAGCGTGTCAACAAAATCAAAACTCTGCATGGCGATTTTCACAAGAACGCAGGGCAGGTTGCGCAGACAATTGCGGATGGGAACTCCGCAGAGGCCCTAGCTGCTTTGGATGGGAGCACTTTTAACAAAAAGAGCAAGGAGCTGACGGCTGCTCTTATGGAGTGGAAGGTAAGCGGCTGAATTTCGGCGCTTTTTCAGCAGGCCAAATTCACGGGGCTCCTTCTGTCTGAAGGGGCCCCGCATGTGTTGGCCGTGTCTTTACGGGGCAGGCGCCGGGGGCGGCGGTGGTGGCAGAATGGTAAACAGCTGCGCCAGCTCAGCAACATCACCAGCCCGCATCCAGCCGTCCTGGCCCGGGGTCCAGACATGGGTCTCGCGGCTCAGCGTGCCGTCCTGCGCCATGCGCCCCAGGCGGGCCTTGGAGAATGGGCCAGAGGTGGTGCCATTTTCAGCCGTATGCCAGACATGTTCCACCGGCGGCGGTGGCGGGGTGACAGGGGCCGCATGGGGCGTTGCCGCTTGCGCTGTGGGTCCGGCTGCAGCGGGCGCGGGACGGGCGCCCCAGGGGCCTGCGGCTTGCCCCGCTGCCTCTGACTGCATCTGTTGCCCCATCTGCTGAGCCATCGCCAGCCCCATGCCCATGCCAAGCCCGGCTCCCATGCCACTGTTGGGGGTCTGCGCCGCAGCGCCCATGGCTTCGGCGGCGGCAAACTGGGTATAGCGGCCCAGATCACCGACGATGCCCATCTGGGTGCGCTTGTCCATGGCTTGCTCCACGGCCGGGGGCAGCGAGATGTTCTCGATATAGAGTTCGGGAATGGAGAGGCCATATTCGGCCAGGGTTGGTGCAATTTCAGCCGCGACCAGTTTGCCCAAGTCGGCGGTATTGGCCGCCATATCCAGCACCGGAATGCCTGATCCTGCCACCGCGCGGGAAAACTCCTGCACGATGATATTGCGGATCTGGAACGAGATCTCATCCATGGTGAATTCACCATCGGTGCCGACGATTTCGGTCAGAAAACGGGCCGCATCCACCACCCGGATCGAGTAGCTGCCAAAGGCGCGCAGGCGCACCGGGCCAAACTCGGGGTCGCGGCAGATGATGGGGTTCTTGGTGCCCCATTTCAGATTGTTGAAACGGGTGGTGTTGACGTAGTAGATCTCGGATTTAAACGGCGACTGGAACCCATGATCCCAGTGCTGCAGGGTTGTCATCACCGGCATATTGTTGGTCTCAAGCATATAGAGACCGGGGGTAAAGACATCCGCCAGCTGGCCTTCGTGTACAAAAACCGCCGCCTGACCTTCGCGGACGGTCAGTTTGGCGCCATATTTGATCTCATGCGCCTCGCGCTCAAAACGCCAGACCATGGTGTCGCGGCTATCATCGGCCCAGTGGATGACATCAATGAATTCGCCTTTGAGAAAGTCAAATATTCCCATGTTTCTGGTCCTTTTCTCTTGTCGTCTAAATCGGAAACTAAACGGGCACCGCGCTCAAAGCGGTTGCCCCATTACGTCGCGGGCGAGGATGCGAATGATGGGCCGGGCTTCTTCGAGGCGCATGCCCGTGCGCAGCCTGGGATCATACAGCATTTTGAGCAGCAATTCGTCGTGGCTGGTCAGAAAGGCAAATTCGTCATCGTCGTTGAAGATCGAGGGCCGCACCTTGGGGCTGTCATTCAGCAGTCCCAACCCCTGCGCCACTTCCTCGTGGATGCAGCTGTCGCGGACCAGATCAGGGTGTTCGGCGCGAATAAGCGCAACGCCACGGATATAGTCAAAAGGCGCATCCTGTGGCCCACCGGCCAGCACAAAACAATAGTGGCTGCGCGGCAGATTGACAAAAAGCTGCAGGTCATTGTCGCTCAGATTTGGCAAAAGATCGCGCACTTTTTCAGCCACATAGGCGCGATCATCGGCGCTGGCAAAAATCACGTGAAAGTTGCCCTGCCTGGCCGTGGTGGTGATGCTATGGCCGGTAACGCGTGACAGGCGCGCCCCATAGGCATTCAATACGCTTTGGTCGCGTTGGCGCTGTCCCTCCGGGACCGAGGGGCCAAAATCCGCCACCAGCCTGACCGGCCCGGACCAGCGGCTCAACCCTCCAGTCAGACCGCTGCCACTGCGCCCGGCATATTCATTGTAAAAGGCGATTTCTTCAAAATGTTCCGCCAGATCATCGGCGTCAAAGGGCGTTTCCGGCCCACCCCCATCGGTGCGCAGCAATCCACGGGTCAGCAGATCCTGTTGCAGCACCCGGTAATAATTGCGCAGTTCAGCGCTTTCGACCGAGGGCGGGCGATAGGCGGCCGGGACCACTTCGGGGCGCTGTGCTGGCACCAGAGACGTCCCCGGGCTGTTGGGCAGGCAGGCGGTCAGGGCGACCCCGCCAAGGGCCGCCACCACGAGGGGGCGCATCGCCCGCAAAATGACCTGTGCTGCCGGGACTGCCTGTGCCATCGTTCAGCCGGGAACAGCGGTGCCAGCATTGTCGCCAACCCCGTCTTTGCGCGCCTTGGCAGCGGCCAGGGTATCGCGCAATTCGCCTTCCATCTTTTTCAGCTCTGCCTCGGCGGCGGCACGACGGGCCTTGCCTTCGTCTGCGATCTGCAGGCTTTCCTGGATGGTGCCAATCAGATCGGCATTGGCCTGTTTTACCGCCTCAATGTCAAAGACACCGCGCTCCATCTCCTGGCGGATCATCTTGTTGCTCTGGCGCAGGTTGGCCGCATTCGATGTCAACAGCTCATTGGTGAGGTCATTGGCGGCACTGACGGCCTGGGCGGCCTCAGCAGAGCGCTGGATGGTCACCGCCTGGGCCAGTTGGGTCTCCCAGAGTGGCACGGTGTTGACCAGGGTCGAGTTGATCTTGGTGACTAGGCTCTTGTCGTTTTCCTGGACCAAACGGATCGAAGGCAGCGATTGCATGGTCACCTGACGGGTGAGTTTGAGATCATGCACCCGGCGTTCCAGATCATCGCGCGCGGCGCGCAGGTCCCGCAGCTCTTGGGCGCGCATCACCTGATCGGCCTCTGGTGCGGCGGCGACGGCAGCCTCCAGGGCGGGGATATCATTCGCGTCCAGATCGTCCAGCTTGGCCTCGCCGGCGGCAATATAAAGCGCCAGCTCGTCATAGAAGTTCAGGGTTTTTTCATAGAGCATATCCAGCGACTTGATGTCTTTCAGCAGGGTGTGCTCATGACCCAACAGGTCGTCGGTGATCTTGTCGATCTGGCTCTGGATGGTCTCAAACCGGGCGGTGAACTTCGCAAAGGGCGCGGCGCGGCCCAACAGGCGCTCCCAGAAAGTGGGTTTGCGGCGCACATCCAGTTCCGAGACAGAAAAGCCGCGAATGGTGGTGACAATGCCGCGCAGAGAATCGCCGGCCGGGCCGACGTCCTTGTTGCGCACATCCGCCAGCATCGCCTGGCTGATGGTCTGCAGTTCCGCCTGAGCGCCGGAGCCAAAACGGATAATCGAATTGCTGTCGCCCATGTCGATCTCACCAATGCGGGCGGTGATCTCAGCGCTGACCTCGGGCGTGGCGGCCGCGAGCGGCTGCACCTCTTCGACGGGTTCGGGCAGGGTATTTGCCGCGACAGCCATAACCTGGGCTTCGGCTTCGACGGCTTGTTTTTGAATGGTCTCAGACATCTAGGGTTCCTTGCAAAAGAGGAAAATAAGGCAATGAGTTAACTGCGGTCCAGATGGACGCCTTCGCGCTGCAAACGGTCGCGCAGCACATCGATTTCAACGGTAAGATCGCTGCGGTCTTCGAGCAGCAATTTGCGGGTTCGGGCGGCAAAGTTGTCTTCCAGATCGGTGAGCAGCGAGAGGTAATCCGCCCGCGCAGTTGCATCGCCGCTGCGGCTGTAAATATCGGCAAATTTCACAGTCGCGTCCTTGGCGCCCTGCAAATAAACCGTGAGATATTTGCGGGCGGCTGTCAGATCACGGGGATCTTCTTCGACGGTGCGAAACAGCTCGCGGGCGACGGCCTGAAACTGTTCAACGCGCTCTTCAACTTCGCGGTCACGGGCCCGAATGGCGGCGTCTGTCATCGCATCCAGGCTGAATTCGGCTTCTTCCACGGCGCGGGCGACCCGGCTTTGCTGGAAATCATCAATCCCTTCGGTGCCCTTGTCCTTCAGCGGATCAAGCCCAAAGGCGGCCAGATGCAAACCGCAGGCCGCCAGCCCGTAGATTGCTGCACTCACAACCCCAGGCTCTGCTTTCCAGGCCGCAAGGGCCGCCCCGAGGCCAACCAGAACAGCGGCCAGGATTTTGCGGGGCAGGGCGGGTTTGCGGGCAACGCGTCGCGTCGCATAGGCGGCGGTGGCGCGCAGACCTTCGCGCAGCATATAAGCGCCAGCCGTCCAGAAACAGGCGGCGATCAACCCCAAGGCCAAGCCATTGGCGCCATCGCCGAGGGAGAGCAGCACCAGCAGGCCTGCGGGGACAAACATCAGATTGGAGCGCAGCCCAACAGGATCCGGGGTGGCGTTGCGGAGTGCAGCACTTGGGCGCGATGTGCCTTGGGGGGCTGCACTGCCGGACTGGGCGCTGTCTGAAGGGGGCGTGGTTGATTTGCCTCGGGGGCTGAATTTGCCGCCAAACTGTTGTGCCATGTTTTTAGCTCCCTACAATCCAGCCAGTGCTGAGGCCGAACATCAGGAATAGCAAAGCGACAAAGGCAAGTTTCTGCACGCGGGTCCCCCTCGCAACAATCAGATCTCTCGTTACCAAGAAACTAAGGGATGCGAAGGGCACTTGCTAGGGGGAAGTCTTGTTGAACCGTCTCAACGGCGGGAATTTTTGCCGCTGGGGCGCAATTTTGAGCCGCCGCCGCCAGCCCCGCCACGGGGGCCGGGTTTGCCAGTGCGGTTGGTGCCCCCAGCGCCGCTAGGTTTGTCGCCAAAACGGTCGGCAGATCTTGAGCCGGGTTTGCCTTCAGGCTTTCCACTGTATTTGCCTGTTGGTCTGCCCGTGGGCCTTCCTGTTGGCCCGTCAACAGGTCTGCCAGCAGGTCTGCCAGTTGGTTTTCCCGCTGGTTTCCCAAAGGTCAGCTCGCTTGTTTTTGGGCCAGGTTTTCCGCCTGGTTTGCCACTGTGTCTTTGGCCAGGTTTGCCACCAGGTTTTCCACTGGGCCTTTGGCCCGGTTTTGCCCCTGGCCGCCCGCGTGTCGGGCGCGCGGCTGGTGCCTCTTCTATGTCTTCGCTTTCCAGCCCAAGCTGGTCACGCACAACGCGCGGGCGCAATTCTTCCACTTCGCCCAGCTTCAGCGTGCCCAGTTGGAAAGGCCCATAGGACAGGCGCAGCAAACGGTTCACGGTAAAGCCGATGTCTTCCAGCGCGCGGCGAATTTCGCGGTTTTTGCCCTCGCGCAACCCAATGGTCAGCCAGGCATTGGCGCCCTGCTGGCGATCCAGCGCCACAGTCATCGGCTGAAAGCGTTCGCCGTCAATTACCATGCCTTTGCGCAGGGGTTCAAAATCTGCTTCTTGGGGGCGGCCATTGATCCGCACCCGGTAGCGTCGCAACCAGCCCGTCGAGGGCAGCTCAAGCCGCCTCTTTATGCCGCCATCATTTGTCAGCAGCAACAGCCCCTCAGAGTTCAGGTCAAGCCGTCCCACCGTCATCACCCGCGGCAGATCCTCGGGCAATTCGTCAAAAATGGTGCGCCGACCCTTTTCATCGCTGTTGCTGGTCACCAGCCCGGCGGGCTTGTTGTACAGCCACAGACGCGGGGCCTCGGCCTGGGGCAGGGGCTTGCCATCCACGATGATGCGGTCGCGGTCCGTCACGTTCAGTGCGGGGCTGTCGATCTTGGCGCCGTTCACCTTGACGCGGCCCTCGGCGATCATGCGCTCGGCCTCCCGGCGCGAGGCAACGCCTGCGCGCGATAGCACCTTGGCGATGCGGTCCCCGGTGGGGGCGCTGTCACCGTTGGTTGGCGCGACGGAAGCCGCTTTGGCGGCTGATTTGGCGGCGGCTGGGGCCTGCGCGGAGGTTTTGGCCTGTGCGGGGGCCTTGCCTTTGGGGGATCCGGGTGATTTGCTCATGGATCTGGGACATAGAGCATTCCTTTGGCTTGCGAAAGCTCCCATTGCGGGGCAGGAAAGCCTCAGGAGGACAAAGCCGCTATGTTCAAGTCGCATATGGATGCCGCCCTGGCAGAGGCGCGCGCTGCAGCGACCCGTGGCGAGGTGCCAGTGGGGGCGGTTTTGGTTGATCCAAACGGCATCGTCGTTGCCCGTGCGGGCAATCGCACCCGCGAGCTGTCTGATCCCACGGCCCATGCCGAAATTCTGGTGCTGCGACAGGCCTGTGCCACAGGGGAAACCGAGCGCCTGCAGGGCTTTGATCTCTATGTGACGCTGGAACCCTGCGCCATGTGCGCCGCTGCCATCGCTGCGGCGCGTATCCGGCGCGTCTACTATGGGGCTGGCGATCCCAAATCCGGCGGGGTGGCTCATGGGGCCTGCGTTTTCTCGCACCCCCAGGCGCATCACATGCCAGAGGTTTATGAGGGAATAGCAGAGCTGGAAGCGGCTGAGATTTTGCGGCAGTTTTTCGCCACACGGCGTTAAAATGTAAGGCTGATGTCAGCATACCGCGCCCGCCAAGACAGCTATGCAAGCACAGGGGGCGGGTTTATACCGGGGGGGCGGCTCTATGTCGTGGTATCAAGTGATGCCAAAAGTGGGCACAGAGTGAGCAAGCAGACAGAGTGAGCAAGCTAGAGTGAGTAAACTGATCAGTGGCCAGGATGGTCAGCCGCGCTGCGCCTGGAGCGCCTCGGCACCAGAGTTCGACGCCTATCATGACAGCGAATGGGGGTATCCCGTGGGGGATGACATCCGGCTGTTTGAAAAGGTCTGTCTTGAGAGTTTTCAATCAGGCTTAAGCTGGCGGACCATATTGGCCAAGCGGGAAAACTTTCGCGCCGCCTTCTGCGGCTTTGACTGGAATAAGGTGGCGGAGTTTGACGACGGAGATGTGGCGCGGTTGTTGCAGGACGCCGGTATCATCCGTCACCGGGGCAAAATCGAAGCCGCAATAAACAACGCCCGTCGCGCCCAGGAGATGGTTGCTGAGTTTGGCTCTCTTGCGGCCTTTTTCTGGAGTTTTGAACCCGATCCCGCGACGCGCCCCGAGCCACAGACGCAGACCACCAGTGCCGACTCGGTGGCGCTCTCCAAGGCCCTGAAAAAACGCGGTTGGAAATTTGTCGGCCCCACCACCGCCTTTGCCTTTATGCAGGCCATGGGGCTGATCAATGATCACGCCAGGGGATGTATGTGCCGCGCCAGGGCCGATGCGGCCCGTGCAAAATTCATCCCCCCGGTTGCGCCCCCGGCTTCTTCCCGCTGAGGTCCAGTCCCTCCCGCTGAAGATAGCGCCCCAGCGCCGGGCGCCAGCCCGGCGCTGGGCCCAACGGGAGCGGATCTGCAGCGCAGATCCGGCGACGGGCGGGAGCCCCCCGTTTTGCAATATCACTGTCTCGCGGTTTGGTGTCCGGCAGGTTTCAATCCAACAGGTTTCATATTTCAATCGCCTGCAGGACCTTTGGTTCGATCACCGCGACACCGGGCAGGGCTTTGACCAGATGATCTGCATTCTGCTCCAGTATGGGGAAGGTTCTATAGTGGCAGGGGATCAGGGTTTTGAAATTGAAATAGCGTTTGGCCGCATAGGCGGCCTGTTTCATGTCCATGGTGAAATGCCCCCCGGCACTCAGGATACCGACCTCGGGTTTATAGTAATCCCCAATCCAGTCCATATCTGCCATGATGCTGGTATCACCTGAGATATAGACGGTCTTGTCTTCACTCATCAGCACGTATCCCACTTCAGACCCGCCGGCCCGCAATCCCTCCTCGGTGGTGAAGGTCGAGCTGTGCGAGGCGGGTACCATCGCCAGCTTTGGCCCACCCAGATCTATCGTGCCGCCCTTGTTGAAGCCGATGGTGGCAATGCCTTCGCTTTCGCCCCAATAGCCCATCAGGTCGTACTGGCCCACCACCGGTATGTTGCGCGCCCTGGCCAGCGGCAAAACATCAGCAACATGGTCAAAATGGGCGTGGGTGAGAACAATATGGGTGGCACCAGAGAGAGCCGCCTCATGCTGGCTCTCGGCCAACATGGGATTGCCGCTGAGCCAGGGATCAATCAACAGTACCTGATTTTCTACCTCGATGCGAAAGCCGCCATGACCCAGCCAGATGATCTTCATCTCGTCTACTCCTGTTCGAATGTCTTTCTTCCGGCACACAGCCTAGCAGTGTCCCCCCGGTTTGCCATGGGGCAACAGGGACAAAACAAAAGTTTGAGCACATATGCGACAGCAGATTGCGGCGGCAGATTTTTCGGGCGGGATGTGATCGGGCAATTTGCCGGGGTGGGATTTTGGGCAATCCTGCAAAATCCCCTGGTTTTCGCCGAGAAAGCGACCACCGCCAGCCACCTCAGGCTTGCGGCTGAGCCGCCACCCCGGTAAATGCCAGATTGAACACGAGATGAGGGTTTCCATGTCGATTGACCAAAACACCGCCGCCAAAGTGGCCAAACTGGCCCGGATCAAGGTTGAAGACGAGGCGCTGCCAGCCCTGGCCGCCGAATTCAACACGATCCTGGAATTCATCGAACAGCTGAACGAAGTCGATGTCGAAGGGGTCGAGCCGATGACCTCGGTCACACCGCAGCGGCTGAAGCGGCGCGAGGATGTGGTCACCGATGGCAACCAGCAGGACAAGATACTGTCAAACGCGCCGGATGCGCGCGAAGGCTTTTTTGCCGTGCCCAAAGTGATGGAGTAAGAGATGAGCGATCTGAACAAACTGGGCCTGGCAGAGGCCCGTGATGCGCTCCGCAAGGGGGAAACAACCTCCGTTGAGCTGACCAAAGCTTGCCTCAGCGCCATCGACAAGGCGGATGCGCTGAATGCATTTGTGCATAAAACACCCGAGATCGCGCTGGAGCGCGCGGCGGCAGCGGATGCCCGGCTGCAGCAGGGCGATGCCCCGGCCATGTGTGGCCTGCCGGTGGGGATCAAAGATCTGTTTTGCACCAAAGGTGTCGCCAGCCAGGCGGCCTCCAAAATCCTCGAAGGTTTTGTGCCAGAGTATGAAAGTACCGTGTCGCAGCAACTGGCCGACAACGGTGCGGTGATGCTGGGCAAGCTGAACATGGATGAATTTGCCATGGGCTCGTCGAACGAGACCTCGACCTATGGCAATGCCGTCAGCCCCTGGCGCCGTGGCAATGATGACGCCCCACTGACACCTGGTGGCTCCTCTGGTGGTTCTGCGGCGGCTGTTGCCGCTGATCTCTGCCTGGCGGCAACCGGCACGGATACGGGCGGCTCGATCCGCCAGCCTGCGGCCTTTACCGGTACCGTTGGTATCAAACCCACCTATGGGCGTTGCTCGCGCTGGGGGGTTGTTGCCTTTGCCTCCTCCCTGGATCAGGCCGGTCCAATGACCAAATCGGTACGTGATGCAGCCATCATGCTCGAGGCAATGGCGGGTCATGACCCCAAGGACAGCACCAGCGCCGATCTGGCGGTGCCAAATTTTGAGGCCATGCTGACCGGCGATATTCGTGGCAAAAAGATTGGTATCCCCAAGGAATACCACATGGATGGCATGCCGGCAGAGATCGAAAAGCTCTGGTCCGAAGGCGCTGCGATGCTAAAAGCTGCCGGCGCCGAGATTGTTGATATCTCGCTGCCCCATACCAAATACGCGCTGCCAGCCTACTATGTGATTGCCCCTGCCGAAGCTTCGTCCAATCTGGCCCGCTATGACGGTGTGCGCTACGGCAACCGCGCCACGCTTGAGGCCGGCGATGGCATCACCGAGATGTATGAAAAAACCCGCGCTCAGGGCTTTGGCGATGAGGTTCAGCGCCGGGTCATGGTTGGCACCTATGTGCTCTCGGCAGGCTTTTATGACGCCTATTACAACCGGGCGCGCCGGGTGCGCAGCCTGATCAAGCAAGACTTTGAAAATGTCTTTGCGGCGGGGGTGGATGCGATCCTGACGCCGGCCACGCCTTCGGCCGCCTTTGGTCTGGGGGAGATGTCGGATGCTGATCCGGTTGCAATGTATCTACTGGATGTCTTCACCGTCACGGTGAACCTTGCAGGGCTGCCGGGCATTGCTCTGCCTGCAGGGCTCGACAGCCAGGGCTTGCCGCTTGGACTGCAGCTGATTGGCCGCCCTTGGGAAGAGGGGGATTTGCTCAATACCGCCTATGCACTGGAGCAATCCACTGGATTTGTGGCAAAGCCTGGAAAATGGTGGTAAGGATCGGCTCAAAGACGAGCAGATAAACAGGTAGATCCCATGCGTGTCATCGTTACAGTTGTTGCCCTTGGCAGTATTCTTTCCCTTGCAGCCTGTAGCCCACCAGTACCGGATAGTGCGGCGGGCGTTGGCATTGATGGTGACCCCTTCGCCCCGCCGCCTGTGGCGGGGACCACGATCACTGGTGATCCTCTGGTGCCGCCAGCGCGGATCTCCAGCGAGGCTCTGCCGCTGGCAAATGAGCCGCTGCCCACTGCGCAACGCAGTGCCGCCAGCAGCAGTATTGCCGCGAGCTATGGATCGGGATCTGCAGCGGCCGCGGATAGCGGCGCTGCGGCCGCTGATATTGCTGCGGAAACCCGGGCCGCCCTACAGGCCGCCGGGTCCAATTCCGGGCAGGCCCCGGTTGAGGCCAGCCCGTCAAACCCGGCACCGGCCCTGATTGGCAATCCTGGCATTTCCGATGAAAACAACTTTGACGCGGTCGCCGCGCGCCAAACCATCGAAAGTGACGCCCAACGCCTGGCCAATCAGCGCTCGCAATACCAACAGGTCGCGCCCACTGCCTTGCCGTCTCAGACAGGCAGCCGCGATCCCAATATCGTCCAATACGCCCTGAGCACCTCTCATCCGGTTGGAACCAAGATCCATAGCCGTGCCGGGATCAATCTGCGCAGCCGTTCAGCCCGCAATTGCGCCGGCTTCCGCTCTCCTGATCAGGCTCAGATCGCCTTTCTTCAGGCTGGCGGGCCAAAGCGGGATCGTCAGGCGCTGGACCCGGATGGGGACGGCTATGCTTGCGGCTGGGATCCCAGCCCTTTCCGGCTGGCAGTGCGCGGCAAGTCCTGATGCCGGATCCGGGGGAAATTCCTGCCTCGGTTGATCCGGTCTCACCTCTGCAGGCCCAGTGGTGCCCCAGCCCCAATCAAGGGGCGCGGCGGGACGGGCTGCGGCCTTCTCTGGTTGTCTTGCACTATACCGCGATGCAAAGCGCCCAAGAGGCGCTGGACCGGCTCTGTGATCCTGCCGCTGAAGTCTCTGCACATTACCTGATTGGTCGCGATGGGCGTCTTTGGCAGATGGTGGCTGAAAACCAGCGTGCCTGGCATGCGGGTGCGGGTGAATGGTCTGGTCTGGATGACATCAATTCACGGTCCATTGGCATTGAGCTGGACAATACCGGCGCTCATCCCTTTTCCGAACCGCAAATGGCAATGCTGGAGATGTTACTGGCTCAAATCCTGCAGCGCTGGTCGATTGCACCTGAAGGGGTCATTGGGCACTCAGACATGGCACCAGGGCGCAAGAGCGACCCGGGCCCGCGCTTCGACTGGGCGCGGCTTGCAAAGCTTGGATTGGCGCGGGCGGCTCGGGCAGCTACTGGAGTAAGCCTGTACGATCCTGATGTGGCGCTTGAAGTTCTGTTCCGCCGCTATGCGCGCGACCTTGGATATACTTCTTCCGTTGATGACGCGACGCTCTTGTCAGCTCTGCGATCCCGCTATCGTCCCTGGGCGCAGGGGCCGTTGGTCGCGGAAGATCTTGCCCCATTGGCGCAGTCCGATATCTGGCTTTGAAGTATATGCGAGGCGCTGCCTCGCGCTCCGGGATATTTTTAGCCAAATGAAATCTTATAGCCGCTTCATTTGGCTAGAAGTATCCCGGGGTGAATTGGCTAAAGGCCAAGAGGGGCAGAGCCCCTGTCCGCTTGCACCTTGACGCACGCTATCAGGAGGAATAGGCGGAGAGGGCGCAGAAGGCTGGACGGCCGCGTTGAAGGCTTGCCCTTCGCGAGGAAAGTCCGGACTCCCTAAAGCAACGGTGCCGGGTAACGCCCGGGCGGGGCAACCCGACGGATAGCGCCACAGAAACAAACCGCCACACCGCGGGGGCCTTAGGGCAAACGCATCTGGTGTGGTAAGGGTGAAACGGTGGAGTAAGAGCCCACCGCGCCGCTGGTAACAGGGGTGGCAAGGCAAGCCCCACCGGGAGCAATGCCAAATAGGGTCCCCGCGCAGGCAGGTCGGCGTCAGCCGAAACCGCTGCTAGGCTCGCTTTAGCCGAGAGGGACCGGGTTGGCAGCTAGAGGTGCATAGCAATATGTACCGCAGAGGAATGGTCGTCCAAGGAGCCCAGGCTCTGGGACAAAATCCGGCTTACAGGCCTTCTGCGCATTTTACCGACAAAACCCCCTTGGTTGCGGCCACGGGGAGGTCGTTGCGCTGCATTTTATACGGCGAGAGGCAGAAAGAAGAGCAGGATGGCGAATTCCAAGGCCAAGCGGTGGGAATCCTATTGACTTGGAGGCTGGGAAGGGTACAAGCCACGCTCGTATAGGAATTTACCGAGAGGCCCCTGCCTTTTCGGACGCAGGAGAAGCACCATGGCGAAGCCTACCACAATCAAGATCCGCCTGAACTCGACCGCGGGCACTGGCCACTTTTACGTGACCAAAAAGAACGCACGCACCATGACCGAGAAAATGGTTATTCGTAAGTATGACCCGGTTGTGCGCAAGCACGTTGAGTACAAAGAAGGCAAAATCAAGTAAGTCTTTCTTGGTCTTACTTGGTATTAAGGGTCACGCATTGCGTGGCCCTTTTGCGTTTGTGCTGTTCGATACCAGAGGGCAAGCCCATCACCCATCACCCATCACCCGGCGCCGCGTAGCATTTCTTTTACGCGGAGTGCAAAGAAACTGGGCATGTCTCTGATCCTTACAACCATCCGGGATGGTCGCTAAAATTCAATTGGAAACTGCCGAAAAAGCGCAACATTCTCAAATCGGTAAGGCCTGATTTTGCCCCATTCTCTGCCTAGGTAGAGAGCGTGGAATGGTGATAACAGGTGTTGTGATGGTGAAGAGTGTGTTGTTTAGCGCCGCATTTATGTTTGCGGTTGGCCCCGAGCCAAGTCCGGTTTTGGCAAATGTTGTTCCCCCGCCCATAGAGGTTTCTGCCACGGGCCTGGAGGCCGGGGGCGCGTCAAGAGATCTGGATTCTTTTGCCGGGCAACCCACCGAAGAAAGTGAACCAGTTGCCTCTGGCAGTCAGCAGCGGGTGGTACAGGTTTTGGGTCGGTCGTTGTCTCTCTCACTGATGCGGGCAGATCGCATGGGATTGGCGGTTCTCAGCGTGCCAAAGCGGAGTGTCATTTCCAGCCTGCCTCACCTGGAGCCCGATGCCTTTCGCAGCCTGGTGGCGGTGGAATCGGGCTGTCGCCCAGTTGGGCAGGTTCAGGTGGTCGGCGGTAGAGGCGGCACGCTGGCGCTTGCAACAGGGCTGTCCTGCAGCTAGCGGGCTGGCGTTTCGCTCTGCCAATGGGAGGTATCGGCTGCTTCACCCGGCAGGTTAGGCTGAGCCTGTTTTTGCAAACAAATCAGGCGCCTCGCCTTCGTCGTGACATTTGAAAAACTGCCGCGTTGCCTCGTGGGTACCCCCAACAAGGCAACGACCCGCATGTCGATCAACAGGCCAGACAGACAACAGGCCAGACAGACAACAGGCCGGACAGATATGAGCGACTTCCGAGAACATGCCGGAAGTCATTTGCGAACAGCAGCCGGTACATAGATTTTGGGCCGAACGCAGCTGGGCAGAGACGAAGCGCCTATAGGGCTGCCAATTAGAGGCTGTCAAATAAAGGCAGTCATTTAGGCCCGCCACTCGGCCATGGTCAGGGCCGGCCGCAATCCCTGACTTTCAAACAGGCCCGCAGAGGCCTTGTTGAAGGGTGCGTAGGTGGTGGCGATGGTGCCGATACCCTGGGTCTCTGCCCGCTGTCTGACCGCCGTGAGCAGGGCCTGGCCTACGCCCATGCGGCGAAAATCCTTAGCGGTGATGATATGGTGCACCATAACGCGGGTCTCTTCAAACCGGACGGGCAGCGGCGGACGGTGCTCAATGCCAAAGAGGACATAGCCCAGGAGCGCGCCCTGTGGGCTTTCGGCTATCAGCGCAGTGATATCCTCCTGCTGCAGCCACTCGTGCAGCCACTGCCCCAGCGCCGCGTCAGAGGGCGCAGCGGGGTAGCGGGCGGGCTGATGTTCAACATGCAGGGCGTGCAGGTCTTGCAATAGCGGGACAAGGCGGCTTGCCTCCCCTGGCGGTAGATCCAAAATTTCCATTGGCTGTCCTGTGTATCAATTTGTGACCGAATGGTTGCTCAAAAACAAAGAGGGGCGGATCGTTGTGATCCGCCCCTCGCTGTAGGTCTTGGAATGTTTGTGCCGCTTAATCGCGGTTTCCAAGCAGCTGGAGCAGCATGACGAAGAGGTTGATGAAGTCCAGATAGAGGCTCAGCGCGCCCATGATCGCGGCTTTGCCCAGCCAGTCCTGATCGCCGGTATGGGCCATTTCAAGATAGGTGGTTTTGATCTTCTGGGTGTCATAGGCGGTGAGACCCGCAAAGATCAGCACGCCAACAACAGAGATCGCAAAGGCCACGGCGCCGGACTGCATGAACATGTTGACGATGGAGGCCACGATCAGACCGATGAGGCCCATGATCAGGAATGCGCCCATGGCGCTGAGATCCTTTTTGGTGGTGTAGCCCACCAGGGACAGACCAGCAAAAGAGATCGCTGTGATCAGGAAGACCTGAATGATCGACTGGCCGGTGTAGACCAGGAAGATCGAGCTGAGCGACAGGCCCATGACGGCGGCAAAGGCGTAAAACAGCAGCTGCACACCAGCGGCGGGCATGCGGTTAGCGGCGGCGCCAAAGCCAAAGATGAAGGCCAGCGGAGCCAGCATGATGACCCATTTCAGCGGCGACAGGTAAATCGCATTGCCAAAGCTGGTCAGAAATTTGCCTTCGCCGATCATGACTGTGGCGCTGGATGGATCAGACGTCACTGCCAGATTGGACAGCGCCCAAGCAGCCAAGAAGGTGATAAACAGGCCTGCCGACATTGTGCCGTAGACCTTATTCATATGGGCGCGCAGCCCCGCGTCGATTCGAGCAGAGCTAACGCCTGCTGCGGATCTCATAGTGTCAAACTGTGCCATGTATCATGGTCTCCGTTCCAAATTCTCCCTCGCCGACCCCGGTTCGGCATGCCGTGTGCCGGGTGGCGTTCCCGCTAAATATCGGATGTCTTGGCCCAGCGTTCAAGGCTCTGTGCCGAGAAACCCGTTAAAAACGTAAAAAGACCTGCCTCATAAAATGAGCAGGTCTTTTTGCTGGCGTTGTTTTTGGATCAAACCGAGGCTGGCAAGCCTGAGAGGAGCAAAACTGCCTGCGGGCTTCAGGCAAGATGTGTCGGATCAACTGGTTAGTCTTTCCAGCTCTCGGGGGCGTCCCAGACCGACCGACCGGCCTCTTGCAGGGCGTCGCGGCGGCTGATGCCGATATCGTCCAGAGCGCGGGCGTCCAGGGCTTTCAGGGAGCGCCGCTGGTGCAGCAGTGCCAGGCGGTTTGTCACAAAGGACAGCAGGCGAAAGCGGGCGCGTGGGATCGCACGGGCTGAATGGCAGGCGTTTGCACTATAGGTCATCTTTCTTGTCCTTTCGTTAAAGATTGATGTGTCTTTGGGTCTTCATCATTTCTGTTGATGTATATGCGGGCTTATGATCTATTTTGAAAGCGAATGTTTTTGATGAAACACATCAGGAGTTGTGATGGCACGTAATTTGGATATCACCACGCTACGGTCTTTTGTTGCTGTGGCGGATTATGGCGGCGTAACGCGGGCGGCTGGGTTTTTGCATCTGACCCAGTCGGCGGTCTCAATGCAGCTCAAGCGGTTGGAAGAGCTTCTGGGACTGGCGCTGTTGGATCGCTCGGGACGGACCATCGCTTTGACTCCCTCGGGGGAACAGCTGTTGGGGTATGCCCGGCGTATGGTTGCCCTGAACGATGAGGTCATAGGGCGTTTGACGGACCAAGCCTATGAAGGCGAGGTGGTGCTGGGGGTGCCCCATGATGTGGTCTACCCGGTCATTCCGCAGGTGTTGCAGCGCTTCAATGCCAGTTTCCCGCGGGTGAATGTCAATCTGGTGACCTCAAACACACGTGATTTGAAGGCCGGCTTTGCCAAGGGCACTTACGACCTTATTCTGACCACCGAAAGCGGCGCCAGCGAGGGCGGGGAAACCATCCACGAGATGCCCCTGCGCTGGGTTGGCGCGCCGAATGGCTCTGCCTGGCGGCAAAAGCCCCTGCGGCTGGGGTTTTGCCGGGCCTGCATCTTTCGCCCGGTGGCCACGGCAAAGCTGGATGAGGTTGGGACTGAATGGGATATGGCGGTGGATAGCGAATCTGATCGCACGGTGGAGGCAACAATCAGTGCCGATCTGGCGGTTGGCGTGTTGCTGGAGGGGACAATCCCAGCCCATCAGGAGGCCATTGACCATGGTGGCCTGCTGCCGGAGCTGCCAATCCAGCATATCAACCTCTATGGGGCAGACAGTGTAAGGGCCAGCTTTGTTGGGGATCTCGCCCGGGTTATCCGCCAGGGCTATTCCGCCCTGCGTCCGGTTCATCTGCGCGCGACTGGCTAAACGACTGGCTAAGCGACTGGCTAATCTGGGGACCTGTTGGCGGCAGGCCGTTACAGTCTGAGTAGAGGCGCGAGTGTCACAGCGCGGGCAGAAAGCGATGGAAATACAAAAGGGGCAGCAAGGCGCTGCCCCTTTTTGCTGCCCCTATTGCTGTGCGTTGCGCAGAATTTCTATGCACGCGCCCCAGGGAGGGCACCTCATTCCTTTGGAAGCTCTGTATTTCTTTGGGAGCTCTGCCCGCAATGGCCGGGCTTGGCTGTCTGGCCGCTCGGGAGCGTTCAGGGGGTGATCACCACTTTGCCGGTTGAGGCCCGGCTGCGCAGCAGTTCCATGCCTTCGTCGACCTGCGCAAGCGGCAGAACATGGCTGATATGGGGCGAGATGCGACCGGCGCTGTGCCATTCCATCAAGGTCGACAGCGAGCGTTGGATTACCTCTGGGTGGGACTTCATATACCCGCCGATGTAAAACCCGATTACGGTGAGGTTCTTGACCAGCAGATGGTTTGCAGGGATTTGCGGTACCTCACCACTGGCAAAACCAATAGGCAACAACCGGCCTCCGGGGTTGGTGGCACGAAAGGCGGCCTTCCAGACATCTCCGCCCACCGCATCATAAACCACATCCGCACCGCCAAAGGATTTGACTTGGCCGCGCAGGTCCGCATTTGCGTCAATCAGGTGATCCGCGCCTGCAGCCCGTGCAACCTCCAATTTTCCCGCTCCACGTGCATGGGCAATGACACGGGCGCCCATCAGCTTACCGATCTCAACCGCCGTCAATCCGACGCCGCCGGCAGCGCCGGTGACCAAAAGGGTCTCTCCTGGCTGCAGGCCTGCGCAATGGTCCAGTGCAACGTGACTGGTGCCATAGGCGATCTGCAAGGCTGCGGCATCCTCAAAACTCATGCTGTCAGGGATGCGGAGAACACGGGCCGCATCAAAGACACCTTCCTGAGCCAAACCACCCTGACCACCAAACACCGCAACCCGGTCACCGGGGGCCAGGTTTTCCACCGATGAACCACAGTCGATCACCTCACCTGCAGCTTCCAGACCCGGGGTGAAGGGAGGGGCGGGGGTGTCTTGGTATGTGCCTTTTTGTAAAAGCAAATCCGCGAAGTTGAGCCCGCAGGCCCGGATCCTGATCTTGACCTCATGCGCCGCGGGGGAGGGGCTGGCGATCTCTTCGAGGAGGGGAGGAGTGCCGAAACTGTTGATGCGATAGGCCAGCATGTTTTTGTCCGTCTTTCTTCCTGTGGGCGGGTGATTCGCCGTTGAACCAGCGCATCCGTGACATTTTTTGCACCTCGCTATTTATGGGGAGGCATAAATAGGTATCCAAAAGTATATATAACCCCATCAAAATGATAGGTGAAATCATACATTTGCCTCGTTGTAGGCATGCGGGCGAAGTGTCAGGCTTGAATTCAACTGCGAAGGTCTTACTGTTGGAGCTGAGGTTGAGCTCTGATCGTGATGGTTGAGTATGTCACTGGTGGCGGATGGTTTGAACACTACGCGCTGCTGCTGAAATACGATGCCGTATCCGGGCAGGGGTTTTTTGATTAACTAGGAGATAGCGAATGGCTCATCCTGTAGATGTTCATGTTGGTAAGCGTATCCGTCACCGTCGGTGGCTTATTGGTAAAACTCAACAACAGCTGGCCGAGCAGGTCGGCATCAAGTTCCAGCAGATCCAGAAATACGAAACCGGAGCAAACCGTGTTAGCGCTTCCCGGCTCTGGGACATATCGGATGCGATGGATGTTCCCGTCAGCTTTTTCTTTGAAGGGCTGGATGAAGAGAGCAAGTCTGGCGGAAAATCCGCAGTACCTGACGATCTGATGGGCGACAAAGAGGCTCTGGATCTGGTGCGCTCTTACTATGCGATCCCGGAAAACCAGCGTCGGCGCCTGTTTGAACTGGCCCGCGTTCTGAGTGACGTTGCTTAATCTTCCCGGCCTGATGCTCTTTGCCTGAGGCGGCCCAGTGGCTGCAAGATCCAAGGCTGTTGCATATTTTGCTTGAACCGGCGCCACGAGAGTGGCACCGGTTTTTGCATGACTGATTTGGCCTAACTGGTTGGGCATGGCTGGTAGGGTATGGCAGGGTAGGCATGGCTGCTTTGCTGGGCTGTTCTGAGGCCCGAGTATTGCAGATAAACGTATTTCAGGTGGATAGATGACACAGACAGCTTTGAGCGACATGCAGGTTGCGCACCAATTGGCTGATGCCGCCGGAGCGGTGATCCTGCCGTATTTTCGCAGCAGCGATCTTGGGGCGGAGAACAAGCTGAGCGAGGGGTTTGATCCGGTGACGGTTGCTGATCGCGCTGCAGAGGAAACGATGCGGGCCCTGCTGGCCGAGTTGCGGCCACAGGATGGTATTCTGGGCGAGGAGTTCCCGGCCAAGGCGGGCACTTCGGGACGCACCTGGGTGCTGGACCCCATTGATGGCACCCGTGGCTTTATCAGCGGCACCCCGACCTGGGGCGTTTTGATTGCCCTGTCGGAAGACGCGGGACCCATTCTGGGGGTGATTGATCAGCCCTATACCGCTGAACGGTTCTCTGGCAGCGCTGCGCTGGCTGACATGGCCGCAGTGGCTGAAATGACCGGGCCTATGGGGCGTAAGGATTTAAAAACCCGCGCAACACAGGATCTGAGCCAGGCGACTTTGTTCACCACCTTTCCGGAAGTTGGCAGCGCAGCAGAGCGCGCAGGCTTTGAACGCGTGGCGCAACAGGTCAAGCTGACCCGCTACGGTATGGATTGCTACGCCTATGCCCTGCTGGCTGCCGGCCAGATTGATCTGGTGATCGAGGCGGGGCTCAACGCCTATGATATTCAGGCGCCCATTGCGGTGATTGAGGCGGCAGGAGGCCTGGTCACGGATTGGCAGGGCGGGCCGGTCCATGCGGGCGGGCGGGCGCTGGCTGCTGCGACACCGGAATTGCACGCGGCGGCCATTCAACTGCTGAACTGGCAAGACTAAGGCAGAGCCCGTGGGGCTTTGCCCCCGCAGCACTGCAGCCGCGCCCCGAAATATTTTGGGAAATATGAAATCCAGGGGGCTGGCCTTCGCTGGTTTTCAGGCTTGAGACAATTGCCTGGTCTGGGGTAGATTCTGGCACAGGCCGAGTCCTTTGCCCGTTCTCTGTCGGCCTCCTTGCAGCTCCATGAACCGAGTCGGGCCTAAATGGAGTGTGCTTTATGGGCGAAACCCTTATTCAAAATGCCGATACCGTCCTGACAATGGATGATGATGACCGGGTGTTTCACCAGGCGGATGTGCTGATCCGCGATGGGGTGATTGTCGCTGTGGGGCAGGGGCTTGCCGCAACTGACCGGGGCTATGGGGGGCAGGTGTTGCGCGGTGAAGGCTGCATTGTGACGCCGGGATTGGTCAATACCCATCATCATCTCTATCAGAACCTGACACGGGCGGTGCCCGGCGCCCAGGATGCGCTGCTCTTTGGCTGGTTGCAGCGGCTATATCCAATCTGGAGCCGCTTTGGCCCGGAGGAGATGTTTGTCTCCGCTCAGTTGGGATTGGTTGAACTGGCCCTTTCTGGCTGCACGCTGAGCTCGGATCATCTGTACCTCTATCCCAATGGCGCCCGGCTGGAGGATACCATCCATGCCGCTGCCGAGGTGGGACTTCGGTTTCACCCGACCCGCGGTGCCATGAGCATTGGCGAGAGCAATGGCGGGTTGCCGCCGGATCATCTGGTAGAGGCCGAGGCGGCCATTCTGAACGATATGATCCGGGTTGTGGATGGGTTTCACGATAGCGGTGAAGGCGCGATGTGCCGGGTGGGGCTGGCGCCTTGTTCGCCCTTTTCGGTCAGCCGGGAGCTGATGCGCGACACGGCTGTACTGGCGCGCGACAAGGGGGTGATGTTGCACACGCATCTGGCTGAAAACGAAGAGGACATCGCATATTCACAGGCCCAGTTTGGCTGTCGTCCCGGCCAATACGCCGAGGACCTGGGCTGGACCGGGCCGGATGTCTGGCATGCCCATTGTGTCAAGCTGAACCCGGCGGAGATTGATCTCTTTGCCCGCAGCCGTACCGGGGTGGCGCATTGCCCCTGTTCCAATTGCCGCCTGGGGTCGGGCATCGCGCCGGTGCGCCAGATGCGGGATGCGGGGGTGCCGGTGGGGCTGGGGGTTGATGGCTCTGCCAGCAACGATATGGCCAATCTGATGGGGGAGGCGCGCCAGACATTGCTGTTGCAGCGTGTGGCCCAGGGGGCTGACGCCATGAGCCCCTATGAGGCGCTAAAGATTGCCACCCGTGGCGGTGCCGATGTGCTGGGGCGTCCCGACTGCGGGCGGCTGGCGACAGGCAAGCGGGGTGATGTGGCGATCTGGGATGTCTCGGGCGTCGGCTCCAGCGGCAGTTGGGATCCAGCAGCGCTGTTGTTGGCGGGGCCTTCGCAGGTCAAACACCTGTTTGTGGAGGGCCGCCAGGTGATCGACAATGGCGAAGTGACCACACTGGATCTGCCAGTCCTTTTGGAGCGCCACCGCGGCCTGGCAGAGCATCTGATGGCCAGCGACTGACAGGGGGCTAAGACTGACTGGGCCAGGGGGCAGTTTGCAACTCTCTTGCCTGGGTGAGGCTGTGCATAGCCGCTGATTTTGCAAATACCTGTCGGTTGCGCGGCAGCAATACCGGCCTTGAATGGCCTGCGGGCCCAGCACGGGGCCTGCAGCTTCTGCAGGGGCAGGTGACGCCTGTGCTGTGCTGCGCGGCTGGTGGCTGAGCCGCGCTGTGCCGCCAAACAGGAACAGGTGGCTACTGACGCAGGCCGCTGATCCAGACCTCGGATATGGCGCGGTCGTCCCCCATCATCAGGGTTGGGAACACCGCCTCCCAGAGGTCGCCAGCACGGGCGCTGCGCTGGGCAATGGCAGGGGTAGAGGCAAGGTCCAGCACTACCAGATCCGCCTCCATTCCGGGGGCGATATTGCCAATCTTGTCCTCCATGCGCAATGCGGTGGCGGAGCCCTGGGTGGCCAGCCAGATCAGCTCTGCGGCATGGAGCGGGCGACCACGCAACTGGCCGATCTCATAGGCGGCGGCCATGGTGCGCAGCATCGAAAAGCTGGAGCCGCCGCCGGTGTCTGTTGCCAGACCAATGCGCTGGCCTTCGGCCATCAACCCGTCCATGTCGAACAGGCCAGAGCCAATAAAGGTGTTTGAGGTGGGACAATGCACCAATGCGGCGCCGTATTCGCGCAGCCGGTGGCGTTCACGCTCTTCCAGGTGGATGGCGTGGCCATACAAACCACGGGCGCCAAGCAGGCCAAATTCTTCGTAGGTATCCAGATAGTCCCGCGCCTGGGGGAACAGGGATTTGACCCATTCGATCTCGTCAAGCTGTTCGCTCAGGTGGGTTTGCATCAGGCATTCGGGGTGTTCGGACCAGAGCGCCCCCATGGCCTCTAGCTGCTCAGGCGTGGAGGTCGGGGAAAACCGGGGGGTGATGGCATATTCCAGCCGGTCAACTCCGTGCCAGCGCTGAATCAGCGCCTTGCTGTCGTCATAGGCGGACTGGGCGGTATCGCGCAGCCCCGTGGGTGCGTTGCGATCCATGCAGGTCTTGCCGGTGACCACCCTTTGGCCACGGGCCTGTGCAGCACCAAAGAAGGCATCGACGCTTTCGGGGTGGATGGTGGCAAAGCTGCAGACCGTGGTGGTGCCATTGGCCTGGGTCAGATCCAGATAACGTTCGGCGATCTCCTGGGCATAGGCGGCGTCGCCAAAACGCATTTCTTCGGGGAAGGTGTAGCTGTTCAACCAGTCGATCAGCCGCTTGCCCCAGCTGGCGATAATGGCGGTCTGCGGGTAATGCACATGGGCATCCACAAAGCCGGCCAGGATCAGCTTGGCCCCGTGGTCGATCACCTCGGCCTGTGGCTGCAGGGCCTGCATGTCCTCAAAGCTGCCACAGCCGACAACCCGCCCCCGGGCCAGCGCCACGGCGGCGCTGATCTGCACCGCCTCCTCGGGCGCGGCCGCCGCAAAGGGCGAGGTGGTAAAGGACAGCACATGTCCGCGCAGGATATACTCGCTCTGCATTTTTTGGGCCGTCCTTTTCTTGCCAAATCGCAGCGCGCAGGATACCCGCGCCCACAGTTCCGGTAAATTATCTCATTGTCATTGTTTTCTGGTAACTGCTTCTAGTAATTTGCAACCAATCTTAGCAAAGGGCAGCACATGAGCACAGGCAACGATACCTTCCGCAGTGATCAGCCCAAAGACGACGGCTATGATCTCGACAGGCGGCTCGTTGCAAGTATCCTGTTTGCGGTAGACCGCGATGACAAGGATGCGCTTACCACGCTGATGGAGGATCTGCACGCGGCGGATATCGCCGACCTTCTGGAGCAGATCAACAGCTATGACCGGGCCCGGCTGATCCGGCTTTATGATCGCGAATTTGACGGCGAGATCCTCTCGGAACTGGATGAGAGCATCCGTGAAGAGGTGATTGCCACGCTGACCCCATCGGTTCTGGCCGATGCGGTGCGCGAACTGGAAACCGATGATGTTGTGGATCTGCTCGAAGACCTGGAAGAGCCTCAGCAAGAAGCCATTCTGGAGGCGCTGGAGGATTCCGACCGGGTCGCGGTCGAACAATCTCTGAGCTATCCGGAGAATTCCGCAGGCCGCCTGATGCAGCGCGAAGTGGTGATGGCGCCCGAACATTGGAACGTCGGCCAGGCCATCGACTTTATGCGCGATTCGGAGGATCTGCCGGAACAGTTCTACCACATGGTGTTGGTGGACCCGCGTCTGCGCCCCATCGGCAATGTGACCCTTGGCCGGATTATGGGCACCAAGCGCGAGGTGCCGCTCACCGATCTGCTGGAGGAGACCTTTCAGGTCATTCCCGCCGATCAGGATGAAGAAGACGTGGCCTATGCCTTTAACCAGTACCACTTGATTTCCGCCCCCGTTGTGGACGGCGACGGACGTTTGGCCGGGGTGATCACCATTGATGATGCCATGGCGGTTCTGGATGAAGAGCACGAAGAAGACATTCTGCGTCTGGCCGGTGTTGGCGACGAAAGCTCGCTGGCTGACCGGGTGATCGAGACCACCAAACGGCGGTTTCCCTGGTTGGCGGTCAATTTGGTGACGGCGGTGCTTGCCTCGCTGGTGATTGCCCAGTTCGAGGCCACCATTGCCCAATTTGTGGCCCTGGCGGTGTTGATGCCGATTGTCGCCTCGATGGGGGGGAATGCAGGGACGCAGTCGCTGACAGTGGCGGTACGGGCGATGGCGACCCGCGATTTGACCGGATCCAACGTGTGGCGGGTGATCCGGCGCGAAGTGCTGGTTGGATTGGTCAACGGGGTGATCTTTGCCGTTGTTATGGGCATCGTGGGTGTTATCTGGTTTGGCTCGCCGGCGCTGGGCGGGGTGCTTGCTGCCGCAATGGTGATCAATCTTGTCGTCGCTGGGCTGGCAGGCACCGTGATCCCGGTACTACTAGAGAAGGTGGGCGTAGATCCGGCCTTGGCCTCTGGGGCCTTTGTGACCACTGTGACGGATGTGGTTGGGTTCTTTGCCTTTCTGGGCTTGGCGGCCTGGGTTCTTTTATAGCCCCGGTTTGTTTCTTGAGGCCGCGTATTTTTCTTAAGGCCGCGTATTTTTCTGGAGGAGAGAGTGATGAGCGACCTGACCGAGATAAAGGCGGCGGCCCGCAAGGCAGCCTTTGCGCGGCGCAAAGCCGCCTTTGACCTTAAGTTTCCAGGCGCTGCCGGGCATCTCTCCGAAGTTCTGGCGGGATATCGCGGTGTGCCGCTGTCCGGATTTCTACCCATCCGTACCGAAATCGACCCGCTGCCCGCCATGGCAGAGGCCGCCGCCCACGGGCCGGTTGGTGTGCCGGTCATCAAGGGCAAGGGGCTGGCGCTGAAATTCAGCCGCTGGCAGCCGGATTGCGCTCTGCGGGATGGCCCCTTTGGTGCGGCAGTTCCAGAGGTCGACGACTTTTTTGAACCGGAAATCCTGATCGTGCCGCTGGTGGCTTTTGATGCCCGGGGGGGGCGTCTTGGCTATGGTGGCGGGTTTTATGATCGTACGCTGGAGCTGCTGCGGGGCAAGCGTGCGACATTGGCCATTGGCTTTGCCTTTGATGCACAGGAAGCCGCAGAGCTGCCCCTGGAAGAGACCGACCAGCCTCTGGACATGGTGGTGACGGAAAGCCGCATTTTACAATTTTAGCATCCCCTGCAGTGGATTGGGATCAAAACTCGGAATTAGGCCAGGCGAGAATGCCGCAGCAGAGTCAAAAATCAGTGCGTATCATGCTCCGGGCTCTTGTCCTGCCTGGCTGCGCGGCCTAGGACAGCTAAATGCGAATTTTGTTTCTAGGCGATGTGATGGGCCGCGCCGGGCGCCGCGCTATCACCGAAAACCTGCCGCGGCTGCGTCAGGAATGGCGGCTCGACTTTGTCGTGGTCAATGGGGAAAACGCGTCCAATGGTATGGGGCTGAGCGGGGCGCATGCCAAGCTGTTGCTGGATGCCGGGGCGGACTGTCTGACGCTGGGCGATCACGCCTTTGACCAAAAAGACATGCTGCAATACATCGAAAAAGAGCCGCGTATCATCCGGCCTTTGAATTTTGCCAAAGGCGCGCCGGGTCGGGGCCACCGCCTGTTCGAGGCGACAGGTGGGCGCAAGGTTTTGGTGACACAGGCGCTGGGCCAGGTCTTTATGAAACGGGCCTTTGATGATCCCTTTGGCGCGGTTGAGGCCGTGCTCAAGGCGCATCCGCGCGGTGGTCTGGCGCAGGCTGTTATCGTTGATATTCATTGTGAAGCCACCTCTGAGAAAATGGCCATGGGGCATTTCTGCAATGGCCGCGCCTCGCTGGTTGTGGGCACACATACCCATGTGCCAACGGGCGATGCGCAGATCCTGTCCAATGGCACAGGCTACCTCACTGATGCGGGCATGTGCGGCGATTATAACTCGGTGATTGGCATGGAAAAATCCGAGCCCCTGCGCCGGTTCCTGACAGGAATGCCCAAAAACCGCTTTACCCCGGCCGAAGGCGAAGCCACCCTGTCCGGAGCCCTGGTGGTGACGGATGATCGCACCGGCGAAGCCAAAGAGATCCATATGGTGCGCAATGGCGGGTTGCTGCAACCCTCCGGCCCGCAAAGCTGAAAATGCAAAGCTTGGTTTGCAGGAAGAAATTCTTTCAAATCTCAGTGATTGTTGCATAAATTCCTTTTTACCGCGGCAGCGTATCTGTCGCGGTATGAAAGCATTGCTCCGCCATTTGTGATGAGGGAAACTTGCTGCTGGCAGGGAGAGGCGCAGTGCTGTCTGATCTGCCATCGGTAATTTGGGACAATCGACAAAATGGATCTGATCAGTATTTCCCAGAATGGCAGCGCCTGGCTGTCCCTGGCCATCGTCGGGCTGATGTTCGTCGCTTTCCTGCGCGAAACCTATCCGACCGAGGTGGTGGCGATGACCGGGGTGTCGCTTATGCTGGTCACCGGGGTACTGCCCTATGATCGCGCCATTGCGGTGTTGTCCAATCCTGCGCCCTGGACCATCGCGGCGATGTTCATCATCATGGGGGCCCTGGTGCGCACCGGGGCGCTGGATGCCTTTACCGCCCGGGCGCGCAAACAGGCGGAAGTCAACCCCAAGCGCGCCATTGCCCTGTTGATGGTCTTTGTGATCGCGGCCTCTGCCGTGGTTTCCAACACCCCTGTGGTGGTGGTCATGATCCCGGTCTTTGTGCAGATTTCGCGAACGCTGGGTGTTGCGGCCTCAAAAATGCTGATCCCGCTCAGCTATGCCGCCATCCTTGGCGGGACGCTGACCCTGATTGGCACCTCCACCAACCTGCTGGTTGACGGTGTGGCCCGGGCCCAGGGCTTGGAGCCTTTCTCTATTTTTGAGGTTACCCCTCTGGGCATCGTGCTGGTGACCTGGGGCATGATCTATCTGCGCTATATCTCGCCCCGGCTGCTGCCGAACCGTGACAGCATGGCGATGCTGCTCAGTGATCGCTCCAAGATGAAATTCTTCACCGAGGCGGTTATCCCACCCGAAAGCAACCTGATCGGCCGCGAAGTCACAGGCGTGCAGCTGTTCAAACGCCCTGGTGTGCGGCTTATTGACCTTGTGCGGGGGGATATCTCGTTGCGACGCAATCTCAAAGGCGCCGAGCTGCAGGTGGGGGATCGCGTGGTTTTGCGGACTGAAATGACAGAATTGTTGAGCCTCCAGGCCAACAAGGAACTCAGGCGGGTTGATCAGGTTTCGACGGTAGAGACCAAGACAGTAGAGGTGCTGGTGACGCCGGGTTGCCGTCTGGTGGGGCGCTCATTGGGCGCGATGCGTCTGCGGCGGCGGTATGGTGTTTATGTCCTGGCGGTACATCGGCGCAATCAGAACATTGGCGTGCAGCTGGATGATCTGGTGGTGCGGGTTGGCGATACGCTGCTGCTTGAAGGTGCCCCCGGTGACATTCAGCGATTGGCAACCGACATGGATATGGCAGATGTCTCGCAGCCCACCCAGCGGGCCTACCGACGCAGCCATGCGCCGCTGGCGATTATTGGACTGCTGTCCATTGTCGGTCTGGCGGCTCTTGGGGTGGCGCCGATCCTGTTGCTTTCCATCGTTGTTGTGGCCTTGGTGCTGATCACCCGCTGCATTGACGCGGATGAGGCATTTTCGTTTGTTGATGGACGTCTTTTGGCCCTGATCTTTTCCATGCTTGCAATTGGGGCCGCCCTGGAAAGCTCAGGTGCGGTCAGTCTCATTGCCGAGGCAATAGCCCCGGCTTTGACCGGCTTGCCACCCTTTGTGCTGGTCTGGGCGATTTATCTGCTGACATCGGTGCTGACCGAGCTGGTCTCCAACAATGCCGTCGCGGTGGTGGTGACGCCGATTGCGGTTGGTCTGGCTCAGGCCATGGGCGTTGATCCGCGTCCGCTGGTGGTGGCGGTGATGGTGGCGGCCTCTGCCTCCTTTGCCACCCCCATCGGCTATCAGACCAATATGCTGGTCTATGGTCCCGGCGGCTATAAATTCACCGATTTCCTGCGCGTTGGTATTCCGCTCAATCTCAGCATTGGGCTTTTGGCCTCCGCCCTGATCCCCTATCTCTGGCCACTCTAAGCCAAAATCCTGCGAGGGGAGGGCTCTGGCAGGATCTTGCCGATGATCAGCCGCCAAAGTGAAATTGGTAATCTTCGCCCTATATCAATTGAATAGGTATTTTTAGCGAGGGCACATTGATGAGCTTTAGACGTGGATTTTTGGTTTTCCTGTTTGCTACGGCATGGGGTATCGCACTGCTGTCCCTGGTTTTGACGTAACTGGTTTTGACGTAACAGGTTTTGATGTAACTGGTCCTGACATCAGAGAGGCTCTGGTGTAAAAGCCCAGCAGTTTGAGTATTTTCCAGTCCCAGTCCCAGTCCCAGTCCCAGTCCCAGTCCCAGTCCCGGTCTTGGTTCCAGTCCGGGTCTTGGTCACAGGCGGTTGCGCGCCGCGCGAATGCGCGGCGCTGGGCCCAAGGGGAGAGGACCCTCCCGAAGGGAAGGTCCGATCTGCGCGGGAGGACCACCTTTAGGGGAACAAGTTTCTGGAGCAAATGCAAAAGGCTGCAGAATCTCCGGATAAAATATTCAGTTGCAGCGGCGCGCCCATCGTTTCTGGCGGGCCTCAGGCAATCAAATCAGAGCGCCCTGCCTGGCGGCCCGAGAACAGGCAGCCGCCGAGAAATGTACCCTCCAGCGCATTATAGCCGTGATAGCCTCCACCGCCGAACCCTGCCGCTTCGCCAACTGCAAACAGCCCCGGCACCGCCGTCCCATCGGCGCCGACCATCTGGCTGTCCAGATTGGTCTGTAGCCCCCCCAGGGTCTTGCGGGTGAGGATATTTAGCCGCACCGCGATCAACGGGCCATTTTTGCGCTCCAGTATGCGATGTGGTTTGGCGGTCCGGATCAGCCGGTCGCCGCGATAGTTGCGGGCGGCATTGATGGCAATCACCTGGGCATCCTTGGCAAAGCTATTGTCCACCTGTGCATCGCGGGCCTCAATCTGGCGGCGCAGATGGGTTTCCTCCAGCGGCACCTCGGCGATCCGGTTCATGCCCTCGACCAGCTCTGCCAGGGTATCCGCAACAACAAAATCCTGCCCGTGTTTCTTAAAGGCCTCCACCGGGGCAGGGGCACTGCCACGCGACATCAGGCGGGACCGGATCACCTCCAGCCATTTCCCCGAGGTGAGATCGGGGTTCTGTTCCGACCCTGAGAGGGCAAATTCCTTTTCGATGATCTTCTGGCTCAGCACGAACCAGCTGTAGTCATAGCCGGTTTTCAGGATTTCTTTCAGGGTTGCCAGGGTGTCAAAGCCGGGCAGGCAGGGCGCCTGCAATCTGTTGCCAAGGGCATCGAACCACATCGACGAGGGGCCCGGCAGGATGCGAATGCCATGGTTGGGCCAGATTGGATCCCAGTTGCGCAGGCCTTCGGTATAATGCCACATGCGGTCGCCATTGATCACATGGCCACCTGCGGCCTCGGCAATGGGAATCATACGCCCGTCCACATGGAACGGCACGCCCGCCACCATGTTCTTTGGTGGCGCGCCCAGCCGGTCACGCGGCCAGTTTTTGCGCACCAGGTCCAAATTGCCGCCAATACCGCCAGAGGCCACGATGACCGAAGGCGCATAGACCTCGAATTCGCCAATTTCCCGGCGGTTTGTCTGCGCGCCTTGTGGGGCGGAATCTGCGGCCAGCACCTCGCCAGAGACACCTTTGACCTCGCCCGCCTGGACAATGATATGGCTCACCTGATGGCGAAACCGGAGGAGGACACGCCCGGCAGCAACATGGGCCTGAAGGCGGGCGGCAAAAGGCGCAACAACGCCGGGGCCTGTCCCCCAGGTCACGTGAAAGCGGGGAACCGAATTGCCGTGGCCTTCGGCACTGCTGCCGCCGCGTTCCGCCCAGCCAACGATGGGAAACCAGCGCATGCCCATCTCATGTAGCCAGGGACGCATTTCACCGGCGGAAAAATCCAGGTAGGCGCGGGCCCATTGTTTTGGCCAGTCATCCTCGGCGCGATCAAACTGAGCACTGCCCATCCAGTCACGCCGGGCAAGGTCGTGGCTGTCCGTGATGCCCATGCGCCGCTGTTCCGGCGTGTCGATCATGAAAAGCCCGCCAAGGCTCCAATGGGCCTGTCCGCCCAGGAACTGCGCCGGTTCCTGATCCAGCAGGATCACCCGCTTGCCACGATCGCCCAGCTCGCAGGCGGCTGTAATCCCGGCGATACCGGCCCCAACAATGATTACATCCGCATGGGTCTCTGTACTGTCGCTCATCTGCCCCTCCCGCTTTGGCTGTATCCAACCTATGCGCAGCCAGTGGCTTAGGGCAATTCCTTCGGCACTTTGCCGTGGGGGTAGCGCCTGTTCCGTGCCCCAATGGGGCGGCGCGCGACAGGGCTCACATCGGCCAGAACACCAGAATAGACGGGATCGAAACGGCGATCACCAGGATCTCCAGCGGCAGCCCCATGCGCCAATAATCACCAAAGTGATAGCCGCCGGGACCCAGAACCAGGGTGTTATTCTTATGCCCGATTGGGGTTAGGAAAGCGGCAGAGGCGGCCACGGCGACCGCCATCAAGAAGGGATCGGGTGACACCCCCAGAGAATTGGCCATCTGGATGCCAACGGGGGCGGCAACAATGGCGGTGGCGGTATTGTTCAACACATCCGACAGGGTCATGGTGACCACCATCAGAACCGTCAGCACCATCCAGGAGGGCAGACCGGCGGTAAGGTCGATCAACCCATTGGCAATCAAGGCGGTGCCGCCTGACGAATCCAAGGCAGCGCCGAGGGGAATCATCGACCCCAAGAGAACAACCACCGGCCATTCCACGTGATCATATATTTCCGCGACCGGCATCACCTTGATCAGCACATAGCCCACAACCACCAGCCCCAGTGCCACAGGCAGATAGACCAGCCCAACAGAGGCGGCGAGCACCGCAAATGCAAACATCCCGATTGCGGCCCAGGTCTTGTCATTGGCGGTCACGGCCAGCCCCCGTTCGGCCAAGGGCAGACAGCCCAGCCACTCGGTCACATCGGCGCCGCGATCCCGCGGGCAGAGCAGCAGCAGGATATCGCCGGCCTCGATCTCGGTCTGGCGGATATGTTTGGTCAGGCGGCGTCCCTGTCGCGACAGGCCCAGCAGAACGGCGCTTTGCCGCCAGGCCAGCCCCAGCGCCTGGGCCGAGCGGCCATTGATGCGGGAGGTTTCCGGCACCACCACCTCAATCACTTCGAGACCTTCACCGGCAGCGGTGAGCTTTTCCTGGCGCGCCGCGTCAGAGAAATGCAACGACAGCGATGTGCGAAACTCATCCAGGGCCTCGGGCCTGGCTTCGATCACCAGGGTATCGCCAGCCTGCAGCAGCGATCCGGCGGCGCGGCCATAGCGGCGCTTGCCATCGCGGATCAATCCCAGAATGGCGACATCCGCCTGTTCGGCCTCTTTGTCGAGCATGCCAAGCCGTTTGCCGATCAGCTTTGACTCATCAGGGATTGTAAGCTCTGCAATGTAATCAGCCAGTTGCGCCTCGGTGTTGCCCGCGCCGGTTTCGCGTTGCGGGATCAGGCGCCAGCCGATTAGGGCGACAAAGACAAGCCCGGCCAGCGCTGCAATTCCACCCACTGGCGCAAAATCAAACATGCCAAAGGGTTCGCCCATGGTCTCCTGTCGGATCGCGGCGATGATGATATTTGGCGGCGTACCGATCAGCGTCGCCATGCCGCCCAGGATGGTGGCAAAGGACAGCGGCATCAGGCTCAACCCTGGTGCGCGTCCGGCCTTGCGCGCGGTCTGTATATCCACCGGCATCAGCAACGCCAGCGCTGCGACATTGTTCATAAAGGCCGAAAGCACCGCGCCGATGCCGCCCATCAAGCCGATATGACCGCCCAGCGAGCGCGAGCTGTCCACCAGGGTTCGGGTGATCAGAAAGACCGCCCCGGAGCGTACCAGCCCAGCCGAGACGATCAGCACCAGCGCCACCACCAGCGTCGCCGGATGGCCAAAGCCGGCAAAGGCCTCCTTGGTTGGGACCAGGCCCAGCACCACCGCGATCATCAGCGCCGAAAAGGCGACGATATCGTAGCGAAAGCGCCCCCAGAGGAACATGCCAAAGACGGCGGCGAAAATGGCAAATAATGCGGTCTGTTCAAATGTCATGGCGCCACTCTAGCCATTGGCGCATCAGGGGCAAGGCGACACTGGCGGTGTTGCTTGATATCGCCCCGGATTCGGCTTGCCTGTCAGCAGTGCTTGAAAGCTGCCCCTGCCACAGGCTATATGAGCGCCAATTCAAGCATGCACGACACAAAGGATCTACCATGGCAGGCCATTCAAAATGGGCAAACATCCAGCATCGCAAGGGCCGTCAGGACGCTGTGCGGTCAAAACTGTTTTCCAAACTGGCCAAGGAGATCACCGTGGCCGCCAAGATGGGCGACCCTGATCCCGATAAAAACCCCCGTCTGCGCATGGCTGTAAAAGAGGCCAAAAGCCAGTCGGTGCCCAAAGATGTGATCGACCGTGCGATCAAAAAGGCGATGGGTGGCGACGCTGAAAACTATGATGAAATCCGCTACGAAGGCTATGGCCCCAGCGGCGTTGCCGTCATCGTCGAGGCGATGACCGACAACAAAAACCGCACCGCATCGACTGTGCGCTCGACCTTCTCCAAGAACGGCGGCAACCTGGGGGAAACCGGATCGGTTGGCTTTATGTTCGATCGCAAGGGCGAAGTGACCTATAAGGCTGAGGTGGGCGATGCCGACACGGTGATGATGGCCGCGATCGAGGCAGGCGCTGAGGATGTGGAATCTTCGGAAGATGGCCACATCATTTATTGCGAAGACAGCGATCTGAACGATGTGTCCAATGCGCTGGAAAAAGAGCTGGGCGAATCCGAGAGCACCAAGCTGGTGTGGAGGCCCACCACCACCACCGAGCTGGATCTTGAAGGCATGCAAAAGCTGATGAAGCTGGTGGATGCGCTGGAAGACGACGACGATGTGCAGCGCGTCACCACCAATTTTGAAGCCTCTGACGAGGTGATGGATCAGCTCTGATCTGTCCTGCCAAATTGGCTGTGCAAATTCTGGATACTGATAAAAGCCTCCGATCTTTCGGGGGCTTTTATCGTTCGGGGCTACTGTGTCGCGTTAGGGCGCGCTGCGCAGCATACCGCCGTCCCAAAGCTGATCTGGGCTGGGCCGCCAAAGCTCTGTTGGGGCCGTGGCGTAGATCTGCTGAATGAAGCCTGTGCTGACGCCCTGACCAACAAGGAAATCACCGTCCTTGCGCTGTTCCGCCATCAGGTCAACCTGCGGCAAACCACCAAATATCTCAAGCGAGTAGCCGTGAAATCCCAGCTGTCCTTTGGGGCCCAATTGGCGCTTGGTTCCAGCAGCAAACATCAGGGTACAGGCCGAGGCACAGAGCCCTGGCGCCAGTGTGGAAATCCCCTGCGCCTGGATGAGCCGGGCCACACCACGGGCCTCGTAGATGTGGCCGCCGGGACTGGTGAGATGAAGCTGCTTCACCTCCGGGTGGCGCAGCAGCTGCGCCTTGATGGCCTTGGTCAGTCCAAAGGTAATCTCGCCGGTAAAGACCAACGCACGGCCGTCCTCTGAAACTGTCAGACTGTAGCGACCCGCATGGTCCTGGGCGCGCTGTTCAGAATAGCTGAGCCCCTCGGGCGGGCGGTTGGCGATCAGCAAGGCCTGCCACCACAGGGACATTGAGGCCAGCACCGAGAGCAGCAAAAGCAGATAACCACCCCAGATCGGCGCCATGGCGCCGGAGCTGAGCATATGGGCGTCGGCGGCACGCAGATGGGCGCGGCCGACCCAGAGCAGGCAGAGACAATCCACTGCGATAAATCCCCAGACCAGGCTGGTTGGTAGTTGGATCAGTTGATTGGCCCCCCACCACAGCAGCAGCGCCAGCCCGCGCGGCAGCAGGATATGCCACAGCAGGCTCGCACCCAGGCTGCGCGGCTCAGCTGTCATAGGATGGACCAAAGTCTGGTGATCCAAAGACTGGTGGAGCAAAAGCAGGCAGGCATAGGCAGTTCATTCAAAGACCGTCGCGATGTCTTCGAGGGGTTTTTTGACCTTGGCAACGCTTGGCACCGTGGCCTCTGCGCTGGGATGCCCTACGGCGATTATCATTGTGGGCTTTTCAGAGGCTGGCCGGTGCAGGGCTGCATTGAGAAATTTCATCGGGTTGGGCGTATGGGTCAGGCTGCATAGCCCGGCATTGTGCAGCGCGGCCAACAGGAAACCGGTGGCGATATTGACGCTTTCGGGGACGTAGTAGTTTTTGTAGCGGGTGCCGTCGTCAAACTCTCCCCAACGCTGGGCAAAGACAACGATGAGCCAGGGGGCGGTGGTCAGATGTGGCTTGTCAGCACTGGTGCCAATGGGCTCCAAGGCCTTGATCCATTCGTCCCCGGCCCCCCCGGCGTAGAACCGGCGCTCTTCTTCCTCGGCCTCCTGGCGGATCCGTTGCTTCAACGCCGGGTTGGCAATCGCCACAAAATGCCAGGGCTGGTGATTGGCCCCCGAGGGCGCGGTGCCAGCGGTTTTGATACACAGCTCTATCACCTCGCGGGCGATGGGTTTTGGGGTAAAGTCGCGTACCGTGTGGCGGCGCTGCATATGGGCGAGGTATTGCGCAGCCTTGGTTTGCATCTCTGCATCAGAATAGTCGGCGCGGTCAGGCAGCGCTATCGGTGCGTAGCTGAGGGCGGATTTTGCGAACATTGCGACTGCTCCAGATCGGAAATGGGGACGACCTAGCCCTGCCGATGCAGGGGCTGGATCAGATGTTGTTTGGCCGAGCTTAGCACTGCCTTTGTCAAAGGCGCCAGCGCTGAGGCCATGACACGGCTCACCTGCCAGGTGAGGTCAACCTCCAGCGCGCTATCGGGCAGCAAAGGCACCAGGGCACCGGAGTTTAGCGCCGGTTCGATCAGTTGAACCGGATTCATGCCCCATCCCAGACCGGCCTGCGCCCCATCGGCAAACCCCTGTGTCGAGGGGATGAAATGGCAAGGCGCGGTGATCTGGCGGCCAAATTGCTGTTGGACCCAGCGCTGTTGCAACGCATCCTTGGCATTAAAAACAAGGCAGGGCGCCTGGGCAAGCGCCTCCGGGGTGAGCCCCTGACCGAACCATTTTTGCAGGAAGGCGGGGCTGGCACTGGCCTCGTAGCGCATCGCGCCCAGGGGCTGGGCATTGCAGCCGGTGACAGGGGCGCTGTGGCTGGTGACAGCGGCGGAGACCTCGCCGCGTTTCAGCCAATCGGTGCTGTGGTCCTGATCATCAATGACCAGATCAAACAGCAGCCCCGGCGTTGCCGCCATGGCAGAGATGAACCAGGTCGCCAAACTGTCGGCATTGACCGCAATACGCAGATGCGGCGGTGCCTCCTGGCTGTTTTGGTCCAGGGCCAGGGCGCTGGAAACCTGGCCCTCCAGTATCGCAACATCTTCGGCGTGTTTTGCCAGCCGCAGCCCGGCCTCTGTGCCGGTGCAGGGCAGGCCGCGTTTGATCAGGGCGATGCCCACGCGCTCCTCCAAGGCCTTGATCCGCTGCGACACCGCCGAGGGGGTGACACAGAGACTATGGGCTGCGGCCTCAAATGTGCCCTGGCGCAGCACGGCGGCCAGCGCCGAAAGGTGGTTGGGGTCAAACTGCATTAGAATATCTTACTTTGGATAAGCATAATTAATTGTACTACGTTTTTTGGGCAGGGTAGTCAAAGCCGGGGTCAGCTGCTGATGCCGTCAGAGATACCAAACGCCCTACAACTGAAAGCCCCTCGTTTATGCTCCTTTTGACCTCCCTCCCGCCCAGTCTGTTTGCCGGCTTTGGTCTTGGCTTCAGCCTGATCCTTGCGATCGGGGCGCAAAATGCTTTTGTGTTGCGTCAGGGGTTGCGCCGTCAGCATCTTTTCTGGGTCTGCCTGACCTGTGCCGGCTCCGATGCCCTGCTGATTGCTGCTGGGGTCCTTGGGTTTGGCTCCCTTGCTCTGGCCTTTCCCTGGTTCGAGCCGGTGATGCGGTTTGGCGGCGCCGCCTTTCTGGCTTGGTATGGTGCGCGCAGCCTGCTGGCCGCCTGGCGGGGCGGTGAGGCGCTCGACACCGGGCAGGACGGTGGCAAAATGCCTCTTGTGCCCGTGCTGACAACGGTTTTGGCCCTGACCTGGCTGAACCCGCATGTCTATCTGGATACGGTGGTTTTGCTTGGGTCGATTTCCGCGCAATACGCCGATCCACTGGTGTTTGGCCTTGGGGCAATGCTGGCCAGTTTTACGTTTTTCTTTTCCCTGGGCTATGGGGCCAGCCTGTTGGCACCGGTCTTTGCCCGGCCTGGCGCCTGGCAGATTCTGGATCTCTTCGTTGGGCTGACCATGTGGGCCATTTCGCTCAAGCTGCTGTTGATGTGAATAGGAGGCGGCGGCGGTTCCAGCCGAGTGGAGAGGGGCAAGCAATCTCATTTGAGGTGATTTACTTGTGAAGGGTTGTATGAGGCGGCGAATGGGTGTTCTGTCGGCCCTATGAACAGGCAGATTGAAAATGAACAGGCAAGTTGAAGAACTAGATAGTGGCAAACATCCAATGATCGGTGCGTTCTGGATGTTTGTAACGGGTCTTTGCTTTGTGGCGGTGACGGCTCTGGTGAAATATCTGGGCCACCGTATCCCACCCGCGGAATCTGCTTTTCTGCGCTATCTTCTGGGATTGGTGTTTCTCTTTCCCATGATTGGCAGTCTGCGCAATACAAAACTGACGCCAAAGCTCTGGCTGCTGTTTGCCAGCCGCGGAGTCGTGCATTCAGGCGGCGTAATCCTGTGGTTTTTTGCCATGACCCAGATCCCACTGGCTGAGGTGACGGCGATGAACTACCTGTCGCCGGTCTATATCACCCTGGGGGCGGCGTTGTTCTTGGGTGAAAAACTGGCTGTGCGACGCATCGCAGCGGTTGTTGCTGCCCTGATCGGAGCCGTGATCATTCTGCGCCCCGGTTTTCGGGAGATTTCTCCGGGACATATTGCCATGCTGTTTACAGCGCTGGCCTTTAGCGCCTCATACCTGCTGGCCAAGTTCACAGTCGACGGCACCAATCCGGTGACGGTGGTGGCCATGCTTTCGATCTGGGTGACGCTGGGGCTGGCCCCCTTTGCAGCCGTGGTCTGGGTCACCCCGAGCCTGGAGGAGCTGGCTATTCTATTTGCGGTGGCCTGTTGTGCCACTGCTGGCCATTTCACCATGACGCTTGCCTTTGCGTCAGCCCCGGTGACGGTGACGCAGCCGGTTACCTTTCTTCAACTGATCTGGGCGACTTTACTGGGAGCCTTGGTGTTTTCCGAGCCAGTGGACATCTGGGTCGTTCTGGGTGGCGGGCTGATCCTGGCTGCTATCAGCTTTATCACCTGGCGCGAGGCAATGCTAAAAAGGCGGGCAATCACGCCTCCTGATGTAGCAACAAAGGTGTAGGGCTGGAAAAAGGTGCTAAATTTTGGAACTGACAGGGATACTTGTGTGAGACGCGGGGACCTTTACCCATAGCCTTGCGGAATGAAATGATTTCAAGTGCGCTGGTGTTTTTGCTCTGGGGAATTGTCTGCCCGGCTTGGGCCGAGCTGCGGATCTGCAATGACACTGCCCTGCCCCATGACGTGGCGGTAGGGTATAAACAAGACGGGCGCTGGGTCTCCGAAGGCTGGTGGACAGTGCAACCTGCGGCCTGCGTGACGCCAATAAGGCGCGATTTACAGTATCGGTTCTACTATTTTCACGCCCGCAACCCGGAGCGGACCTTCCGCCATGACCGGCTGTCCTTTTGTACCCAACCGGGACTTTTCACCATCGGGGGGGATAATGATTGTGAGACACGTGGCTATGACAAAACCTATTTTGCAAAAATAGATACTGGCCTTGGAAACAAGAGCTTCCGCCAAAACCTGAGCAGTCATTCTGAACCCTGGAGAGAACCGACGCACCTGGAGCCGGGAACTTGGGGGGTGCCCTTTACCGGGGAAGCTGTGTTTCTTGACTGCAGCTTGATGTTTCAGGGGGGACTTCAGTTTTGCAGGTTCATCGGCTCGGGGCGGGTTTTCACCGTGGTCGAAGATAGCAGGACGCCGCCAGAGGTTTTTGCGGCCCTGCGGCGAATGACCAGAGCAACGCCAGTGCAGATCGAAGGTGACTGGGTCGGGCTGTATGAAGATTCTGTCGAGATGGTCTTACGATCGGCAAAGGAACGGGCTCCCAGCGATGAGGACAGGGTTCTTAACCTGCTGCAGGGGGACTGGTATTCCGAGATCGACAACAATGACCAATTCACCATTCTGGGCAGTGAACGGCAGAACAGATATGGCGGTGCCTCGACCTCCGTGGAGTATCTGTCGGTGATGCCATTTTGCGGTGAATTTGACGGTCTCGGCCCCTTTCTTTATGCTTGGGATAGTCAGGGCGGCACCGGATTATGCTACGAGATCAAAGAGGTAACCGAGAGCGTTTTGGACTTGGTCTACCTGCCCAGGGGAACAGAGCTTCGCTATCTCAGGCAGGAAACAGGCCCGGATACTCCCATCCGTTGAGCCTTGCCGGTTTGAACCCAGCTGCCAGGGCCATACTTGGCGCCAGGCCAGGGCCACATTTGGCGTAAGGCGGCCTAGGAGAGGGAGAGATCCACCACCCGGTGCGCTGCATGGCGGGCCGCTTTGGCATTGACACTGCGGTCCGATTGCGCGGCTTCCAGCCAGACCCCATCCATATAGCACTGCAGGGCGCTACGCGCCGTTTCGATCCGCTCAGCGGGCAACAGATTGGCCAGTTCGGCCCGCACATGGCTGCGGACGCGGGTGCGATTGATTCGATGCAGCCGTGCCAGGCGGGGCGAATAGGGGGCATTGGCCCAGAACTGCATCCAGAGACTGCACTGCGGCACGGTAAAAAGCCCATCCGAAAAATTTGCATCCATCACCGCATAAAGCCGCTCTTTTGGTGTTTTGGCGGCGCTGTAGCCGTCAATCATAGCTGTGCGCAATTTGCGTAGCAAATGCCGCATAGTGGCCTCCATCAGGCCTTCCTTGGAACCGAAGTAATAGTTGATCGAAGCCGCCGAAGCACCGGCTTCCCGTGCGATTTCTGCCATTGTAACAACAGAGTAACCACGTTTGTGCACGGCCACGATGGTCGCTGCGATCAATTCTTCGTTGCGGATGTCTCTAATACGTTTTCTTCCCATGACGAAGTTTTGCGCCACTTGGAGGAAGGTTTCAACAGTTGATGTTTGAAATAAAAACTTGAATAGCTATTCAGAATTGCGTTTTGGGAATTAGGTTTTCGTGCTACAAGCCACTCCCATGTTCAAGGGCGACAAAAGCCCAATTTGGGAGAGACAAGCGTCGCGAGGTGATGCGCATCACATCTTCGCCGAAGGAAAACAGCCTCGATTTCCATCGGATTGCTGGCCTCCACTGCGCGGCTTTGATCTGCGGCCTTCCCGTCAATGACAGGGGGCAGCGCGTCAGACATGACGCATATTTACAATCGCTCTCTTGCGGGGGGATTAGACTGATTGAGTTGAAACCGGGCCAGGCCCCAAAACACGGGAAGACATGCGGATGACAAAGCCAAATATTCTGGTTCTGATGGTTGATCAGTTGAATGGGACATTTTTTCCGGATGGGCCAGCTGACTGGCTGCATGCGCCGAATCTGAAAAAGCTGGCGGCGCGTTCGACCCGTTTTGCCAATGCCTATACCGCTTCGCCGCTCTGCGCGCCGGGGCGTGCCTCGTTCATGTCGGGGCAACTGCCCTCGCGCACCGGCGTCTATGACAATGCCGCCGAGTTTCGCTCCGACATTCCCACCTATGCCCATCATCTGCGTCGCGCCGGGTATTACACCTGCCTGTCGGGCAAGATGCATTTTGTCGGCCCCGACCAGCTGCATGGGTTCGAGGACCGTCTCACCACCGATATCTACCCTGCCGATTTTGGCTGGACGCCGGACTATCGCAAACCTGGCGAGCGTATCGAGTGGTGGTATCACAACATGGGTTCGGTCACGGGGGCCGGGGTGGCTGAGACCTCGAACCAGATGGAATACGATGACGAGGTGGCCTACAATGCCACTGCTAAGCTCTATGAGCTGTCCCGTGGCCTGGACGACCGCCCCTGGGCGCTGACCGTCAGCTTTACCCATCCCCATGACCCCTATGTGGCGCGCCGCAAATACTGGGATCTCTATGAGGATTGCGAGCATCTGCTGCCGCAGACCGCGGCGATGGCCTATGACGATCACGACAACCATGCCAAGCGGATCTTTGACGCCAATGACTGGCGCAGCTTTGACATCACCGAAGAGCATATCAAACGGGCGCGCCGCGCCTATTTTGCCAATATCTCCTATCTGGATGACAAGATCGGTGAGATCCTGCAGGTGCTGGAAGACACGCGGCAAGAGGCCACCATCCTGTTTGTCTCGGATCACGGCGATATGCTGGGCGAGCGCGGGCTCTGGTTCAAGATGAGCTTTTACGACGGCTCGGCGCGGGTGCCTCTGATGATTTCATCGCCCGACCTGCCTGCAGGGCTGGTTGAAACCCCGGTGTCGACGCTGGATGTGAACCCGACCCTAGGGGCGCTGGCTGGCCTGCCAATGGAAGAGATCGCCCCCTGGACCGATGGGGAGGATCTGTGCCCGCTGGCCAAAGGCGTGGAACGCAGCAGCCCGGTGGCGATGGAATATGCCGCCGAGGCCTCTTATGCGCCGCTGGTGTCGCTGCGCTATGGCAAGTGGAAATACAACCGCTGCAGTCTCGATCCCGATCAGCTGTTTGATCTGGAGGCCGACCCGCTGGAACTGACCAATTTGGCCGATGACCCGGCCCATGCGGGCACCTTGCAGAGGCTCCGGGCAAAGTCGGAGGCGCGCTGGGATCTGGCGCGGTTTGACGCGGATATCAGGGCCAGCCAGGCCCGTCGCTGGGTGGTCTATGAGGCCCTGCGTCAGGGGGGCTATTACCCCTGGGATTACCAGCCGCTGCAAAAAGCCTCCGAGCGTTACATGCGCAACCACATGGACCTCAACACCCTTGAGGAAAGCAAACGCTTTCCCCGGGGCGAATAACCCGAATTCCTTATCCCGCCAGTTCATTTGGCCCCAAATATCCCCGCCGGAGGCATAAAATCATGACTCACCCCGCCCAGCCCAAAGCCAGCCATTTCATCAATGGCGCCTATGTCGAAGACACCTCCGGGACCCCGATCCCGGTGGTCTATGCCGCCAGTGGCGAACAGATCGCAGTGGTGCATGCCGCCACACCCGCAATTGTTGAACAGGCGCTTGCCAGCGGCAAGGCCGCACAGAAAGCCTGGGCCAGGATGACTGGTACCGAGCGTGGCCGCATCCTGCGCCGCGCGGCAGACATCATCCGCGCGCGCAACCATGAGCTCTCGGTGTTGGAAACCTATGATACAGGCAAACCGCTGCAGGAAACTCTGGTGGCGGATGCCACCTCGGGCGCGGATGCGCTGGAATATTTTGGTGGCCTGGCGGGCAGTCTGACCGGCGAGCATATCCCGCTGGGTGAAGACTGGGTCTATACCATTCGCGAGGCCCTGGGGCTTTGTGTTGGGATTGGCGCCTGGAACTACCCGACGCAGATTGCCTGCTGGAAGGGCGCACCAGCGCTGGCCTGTGGCAATACCATGGTGTTCAAACCCTCCGAGGCAACGCCGCTTTGTGCCCTGAAGGTTGCCGAAATCCTGCATGAGGCAGGTCTGCCCGCCGGGGTTTTCAATGTGGTGCAGGGCATGGGCGAGGTGGGCGGCGCGCTGGTGACAGATCCCCGCGTCGACAAGGTTTCGCTGACCGGATCGGCCCCCACTGGCAAGAAAGTCTACGCGGCGGCGGCTGAAGGCATGAAACATGTCACCATGGAGCTGGGTGGCAAATCGCCGATGATCATCTTTGATGATGCGGATATCGAAAATGCCGTCGGCGGCGCCATCAATGGCAATTTCTACTCCTCTGGGCAGGTCTGCTCAAACGGGACACGGGTCTTTGTCCAGAAAGGCATCAAGGAGAAATTCCTGGCGCGTCTGGCGGAACGGACCGGCAATGCGGTTATTGGCGATCCCATGGATGAGGCGACCAGTTTTGGTCCCATGGTCAACGAAAACCAGATGAATATCGTTCTGGGCTACATCGAGAAGGGCAAGGCCGAGGGCGCAAGGCTGATCTGTGGTGGCGCACGCTGCGACATGCCGGGCTGGTATCTTCAGCCCACCGTGTTTGCCGATGTCACCGATGGCATGACCATTGCCCGCGAAGAGATCTTTGGCCCGGTCATGTCGGTGCTGGATTTTGAAACCGAAGAAGAGGTTGTCGCCCGCGCCAATGACACCGAATTTGGCCTTTCCGCCGGGGTGTTCACCAAGGATTTCACCCGTGCACACCGGGTGATTGGCAATCTGGAGGCGGGCAGCTGCTTTATCAATTCTTACAACGATGCACCGGTCGAAGCGCCCTTTGGTGGGGTCAAGGCGTCGGGCGTCGGGCGTGAGAATTCCAAAGAAGCAATCAAGCACTATAGCCAGGTGAAATCGGTCTATGTGCGCATGGGCGATGTTGAGGCGGCGTTCTGATTGCCCATTCTGGCAACGCCCACCCACCCACCCCGTTGCCCGAATGGGCAAAGAAAAGGGGTCTGCTGAGGAGGCGCTGCCTGCCTCAGCAGACCCCGGGCCAATGATGAGACGATTTTGGGATGCCTCAAGGGCCAGGCCGCACATGGGTGCGGCGCCTGGCGGCCTCCTTGACCCAGCCCGCATGCGCGATGGAGAGATGTGATGAAAGCGGATTATGTGATTGTGGGGGCGGGCTCGGCCGGGTGCGCCATGGCTTACCGTTTGTCTGAGGCAGGGAAATCTGTCCTGATCATCGAGCATGGTGGCACGGATATGGGGCCGCTGATCCAGATGCCGGGAGCGCTGTCTTATCCGATGAACATGTCGCTGTACGATTGGGGCTACAAATCCCAGCCCGAGCCACATCTGGATAATCGCGAGTTGGTGACACCGCGCGGCAAGGTGATCGGCGGGTCTTCCTCGATCAACGGTATGGTCTATGTGCGCGGCCACGCCGGAGACTATAATCACTGGGCCGAAAGCGGCGCCTATGGCTGGTCCTACGCCGATGTACTGCCCTATTTCAAGCGGATGGAAACCTGGGATAATCGCGGTCAGGGCGGCGATGCTGACTGGCGCGGCAAGACCGGCCCGCTGCATGTGACTCGTGGCCCGCGTGACAATCCGCTGCATGACGCCTTTGTATCGGCGGGTGCGCAGGCGGGCTATCCGGTGACCGAAGATTACAACGGTGAGCAGCAAGAGGGCTTTGGCCCGATGGAGATGACCGTCTACAAAGGCCAGCGTTGGTCTGCCGCCAATGCCTATCTCCGACCTGCGCTCAAGCGCGACAATTGCGAGATGATCCGGGCGTTGGCCCGCAGGGTGGTGATCACAGAAGGCCGTGCCACCGGGGTTGAGGTCGAACGTGGCGGCAAGGTTGAGGTGATTGAGGCGGAGATCGAAGTCATTCTGGCTGCCAGCTCGATCAATTCGCCCAAGCTGCTGATGTTGTCGGGCATCGGCCCGGCGGAGCATCTGGCGGAGCACGGGATCGAAGTGGTCGCAGACCGGCCCGGTGTTGGGAAAAACCTGCAGGATCATCTGGAGTTCTATTTCCAATATGCCTGCAAACAACCCATCACCCTGTTCAAATACTGGAACCTTCTGGGCAAGGCCTTGGTCGGCGCGCAGTGGTTCTTTAGCAAGACGGGCCTTGGCGCCTCGAACCAGTTTGAAAGTGCGGCCTTCATCCGGTCTGACAAGGGTATTGATTACCCGGATATCCAATACCATTTCCTGCCAATTGCTGTGCGCTACGACGGGCAGGCGGCGGCCGAAGGGCACGGGTTCCAAGCACATGTGGGGCCGATGCGCTCAGAATCGCGCGGCGAGATCACCCTGGCCAGCGCCGATCCAAAGGAGGCTCCAAAGATCTTGTTTAACTATATGTCGACGGAGCAGGACTGGATTGATTTTCGGAAATGTGTCCGCCTGACGCGCGAGGTCTTTGCGCAGGAGGCCATGACCCCCTTTGTGAAGCACGAAATTCAGCCCGGCGAAGCCCTGCAAAGCGATGCGGAGATTGATGGCTTTATCCGCGAACATGCGGAAAGCGCGTATCACCCCTGTGGTACCTGCAAGATGGGTGCGTTGGATGATCCGATGGCGGTGGTTGATCCTGAATGCCGGGTGATCGGCGTTGAGGGCCTGCGTGTTGCCGACAGTTCCATTTTCCCACGCATCACCAATGGTAATCTTAACGGTCCTTCGATCATGACCGGAGAGAAGGCCGCAGACCATATACTGGGGCGGCGGCTGCCTGCCTCCAATGCCGAACCCTGGTTCAATAAAAACTGGCAGGTGAGCCAGCGCTAGGCCGGGCTTTCAGAGTAAAACCACCAAGCCGTTGTTTCCGCCCTCCGGGAACAGCGGCTTTTTTGCGCCGCGCTGGCCTGAATACAGCCGGGATCCGCCGGGGCAAAAAATGCAGCCATATTTGTGTTTTCAGATGTTTGTTTGATCCGCGTCAAGGTGGCGGGGCCGTGGGGGCAATAACCTGTTCTTGACCCAAATATAAGGAGCGAACAGATGTCCAATACCCCCCATGAACTGGCAGAGGAATTTCCCGACAAAGTGGAAGCCATGAGCCAGCTGAAGCAGTCCGATGCTCATTTTTCCAAGCTTGCGGATGAATATCATGAGGTCAACCGTGCGGTACATCGCGCCGAAACCAATGTTGAGCCACTGGAAGAATTGGCCGAGGTGGAGCTGCGCAAAAAGCGCGGTGTGCTGAAAGATGAGATTTGGAACATCTTGGCCAAGGCCTGATGTTACCAAGGCTGAGGCTGCAAAGATCTGAAACAGATTGAAGCAGGACAGCTGAATGTACAGTCACGAGTATCCGGGGGGCGTCTGACGCCCCCCTTTTTTACATTGCGGTTCTGACCTTGGTGCCGGTGTTCAGCTCACTTCGTAGGGCAGCACACCGCGTTGATCATTGTTGATGGTGAGACGCCGTTCCAGCGGCGGAACCGAGCGCTGATGGCAGGTCTTTCTCTCACAGATGCGGCAGGAAATGCCGATGGGCTCATAGGCAGAGGCATGGCTCATTTCCAGATTGTCAGCATAGACCAGAGCCTCAGCGTGGCGGGTTTCGCAACCCAGGGAAATGGCGTAGCGCCGCACCGGCGAGCCAAAGGATCCCCCAGATTTTGACACGTCCCGCGCCAGCGAGATATAGCGCACACCGTCCGGGGTTTCGGCCAATTGCCGCAGGAACCGCCCCGGTGTTTCAAAGGCACGGTGTACATTCCACAAGGGACAGGCGCCGCCAAAGCGGGCAAATTGCAGGCGGGTCGCAGAGTGGCGTTTGGTGATGGTGCCGGCCTGATCCACCCGGACAAAGAAAAACGGAATGCCCTTGGCGCCGGGCCGTTGCAGGGTAGAGAGGCGATGCGCCACCTGTTCGATTGAGGCGCCAAACCGGGTGGCGAGGCGCTCCAGATCGTGACGATCCTCCTGGGCCGCGGCGAGAAAGCGACCATAGGGCATCAACGCGGCACCGGCAAAATAGTTGGCCAGGCCAATTTTGGCGATGGCGCGGGCCTCGTCGCTTTGGAAACGGGCAAAATCCAGCGTCGCCTCCAGCAGACTGTCCTGACTAAGCAGCGCCACTTGCAGCAGCAGTTGAAACACCTGTGTCGGCGGGCTGGAGCGGTTGGAGAGCTGCAGGGTGCGGGTCGCGGGATCATAGCCGCGCAGCCCGTCCATATCGGTGAGCGAAATGGTGATACCGGCATTTTCCAGCGCATTTGTTGCCGCAAGCCGCACATTTGCCGATCCGGCAAAACGTTCGGCGGCCCGGTCTATGGCGTCGATGTAATTGTCGCAGTAGTGGAAAAAATCGCGCACCTCTTCCCAGGGGCTGGCCTGAACGCGGGAATCCTCCCGTCCCAGGGCTTCGTCGAGCGAGGCAAGCCGTTCATGGGTCTGGCGATAGGCGCGGTGCAGACTGAGAAAGGCGCGGGCCAGTGCGGGTGCATTGGAGGCCGTGAGACGCAGATCTGCCAGGGGCGGGGCCTCATCGGCAAAGACCGGATCGGCGATGGCCTCGCGCATGTCACTGACCAGCCGTTCGCTATCGCCGGTCGACAGCTCGGTCACATCAAGGCCAAATTCCTGCGCCAGCGCCAGCACAACGGTGGTCGATACCGGCCGGTTGTTGTTTTCCATCTGGTTGAGGTAGGGCAGCGACACGCCAAGCTTGGCCGCAAAGCCTTTTTGGGTCAGCTCAAGCCGGGTCCGCATTTCCCGCAGTTTTGCCCCTGCATAGAGTTTCTGTGTGGCCATTGGAGGTCCCTTTGCAAATCTGCTGTCCAAGAACAGTATAGTTGCAAAGTCACGGGCGCGGCAAGTTAGCTGCCCAATTGCTTTTCACGCAGGATCACCAGCAGGATTGCCACCAGCCCGGCAATGGCTGTGGCAAGCATCAACAACAGGAGAGGCACAGCGGTTGAATCCGGTTTCAAAAGAAAACCGGCATAGGCGCTCAGCACAGCACCAGCGCCGATCATGATGGCGCCGCTCAGGCCAGAGGCGGTACCAGCCAGATGCGGGCGCACAGAAATCGCACCGGTTGTGCCATTGGGAATGGCCATGCCATTGCCCATGCCAACAAAGCACATGAGGCCAAAGAAGGTGAGGAATGTATCTGCACCAGCCAGGGCAATGAGAAGCGAAACAAGCACACCAGCCCCATTGATAGTGCAGCCCCAGAGCACCATCCGGTTGATCCCGATCCGGGCCGAAAAGCGGCCCGAGAGGAAGTTGCCAATAAAATAGCCAACGGCCGGTGCAGACAGATAGATGCCAATTTCAGCACTGCTGAGGCCGTAAATCTCGGTTCCCAAAAAGGGCGCACCACCGAGATAGGCAAAGAAAGAACCGGAGGCGAGGCCAGAGGCCAGGGAGTAGCCCCAGAAGCGCGGGGAACAAAGCAGCTCAGGGTATTCGGCAAACTGGGCGCCGAGCGTTTTGCCGCTTTTGTGAGCGGTCTCCCCAAAGTCGAAATAGGTGATCGCCAGGGTCAGGGCGCCCATCAAAAAGAGCATCCAGAACACGGCGGTCCAGCCCATCCACTGGTCCAGAAGGCCACCAATGGCGGGGCCAATCATCGGCACCACGGCCATGCCCATGGTGACATAGCCAATCATGCTGGCTGCGTCATTGGTATCATACATGTCACGCACGGCGGCGCGGCTCAGCACCATGGTCGCGGCCACAACAGTCTGCGCGACCCGGAAAACAAAGAACATTTCCACGTTGGTGGCAAAGATGCAGCCCACCGTCGCCACCAAAAACAGCGCCATGCTGGCCAATAGCACCGGGCGCCGCCCCATCTGGTCCGAAATGGGACCCACAAATATCTGCACAACCGCGTTGCCCGCCAGATAGAGCGAAACCGACAGCTGCATGACACGGTAGTCCACCTCGAAATAGCTGGCCATGCTGGGCAGGGCTGCGAGATGCAGGTTCATCCCCAGCGCGGACAGGCCGGCCAGCAGGATCAAAGTTGCAATATGCGGTTGGCTCAATCCGCGCTTTGGGGAGCTTTGGGAATTTTGCATATTCCGGACTTAGATTAGCTTTTTGAGATTGTCTATTCCCAGATCGTCTCAAATGAGAAAGTCATCTCCCAGGCTGTCCAGGGTGACGTCGAAAAGCAGCAGGCTGTCGCCTGCGCCAAAATCGAACAATAGTCCCTTGTCGGTGTCATGCGCCTGATCCAGCAGCCTGTCGATATCGCCGTGACCAATGATATTGAGTTGGTCTTTGCCGGGGGTGAAATCTGCGACGGTATCCGAGCCGCCATTGTTCTTGAAAATAAAAACATCTTTGCCACGTCCCCCGATCAGGAAGTCATCGCCAGCCTGACCATCCAGCAGGTCTTGGCCACGGTTGCCGCTCAGCCAGTCGTCGCCCGCGCCGCCCCGCATCCGGTCGCCGCCGCGGCCCCCAAACATCATGTCGTCCCCATGGTCGCCCCACAGCGTGTCGCCGCCAGACCCACCTTCCAGCCGGTCGTCCCCAGCCTTGCCAGCCAATAGATCCCTGCCGCCATGTCCGCGCAGCAGGTTGTCCAAATCATTGCCGATAATCCGGTCGTTACCCCTGGCGCCATAGGCGTTTTCAATCTCGCAACCGAAGGTTATAACCACGTCATGATCCGCATCAAAGGACGAGAAGGCCCCTTGTCGCAGATCCAGCGTCACTGCGGTTGTGCGACCCGTTGCATCCAGGGCGTCTATGCCGCCACTGTCCCAGATACTGTCCACGGTGTTGGTGCGGCAGCCTGTGTAGCGGGTATCGTTTTCATTATTGACCGCAGCCCCCCAGATATCTTGCAGGGCAAGCACATCAAACAGCATAAGCGCATCGCTGTGCTCTCCGTTCATGGGGTTGGCCCGGTAGGACATCAGGGAATAGAGATTGTTTTCGTATTGGCTCGGCAGGGGGGTATCGGCTTCAAATGTATGGCGCAGCCCCATGGCGTGTCCCAACTCATGCAGCAGCAGGTCGGTATAGCTCTCAGAGGACAGGTCCAATGTTGCGTCATAGGCAACAAAGCCATCCCACTGGGTAATGTTCTCGCCTTGGTAGCGAATGCTATAGCCTCCGCTGCCTATGGTCGCGCCGGGAAGGCTGACGGCCGCCACATTCAAATCCGGATCACTGGTGCGTTTGGTTTGAACAAAGTCGACGTTGAGGTAGCTTTCAATATGCTCCAGAGCCGCCTCAAAGCTGGCTTTTTCTGCCGTCCTCATGCGGCGCCATCCGTCATAGTCTGCTGATGTGGGAAGGTCATCGGGCTCACTTCCGCCGGCATATTGGTAAGTGATCTTGATCGGGGCGCTGTCCGTGGTGTTGAGCGGATTGCTGATGTGGAACCGCTCGTATTGCATGGCCTCGATGATTTCGTCACGACTTAACATTGCTCTGCCCGAATTTGATTGAGTCGAGCTCGATACTGCAGCCACAGCTCTGAACAAAAAGTGAACGCAATGCGGCGAAATTATGTTGCATTGGACCGATTTGGGAAACAATGCGAAATTAGCAGTTATTCAGCTATTCAGTTGGTCTATGCAAAATCTTTGCAAATTTGCCATTTATGCCTTTGGTCCAACCCGTGTCGGCGATAGGCTGTGGCAAATTCTATATGGGGATCTGTGCCATGAAAGATATTCTGTCCGAACTGGAAGACCGTCGCAACGCTGCGCGACTGGGGGGCGGTCAGCGCCGCATTGATGCGCAACACGGGCGTGGCAAGCTGACCGCGCGCGAGCGGATCGAGCTTCTGCTGGATGAGGGCAGTTTTGAAGAGTTCGACATGTTTGTGTCGCATCGCTGTACCGATTTTGGCATGGAAGAACAAAAGCCTGCGGGGGATGGTGTGATCACCGGCTGGGGCACCATTAATGGCCGTATGGTCTATCTGTTCAGTCAGGATTTTACCGTCTTTGGTGGCTCGCTGTCGGCAACCCATGCGCAAAAGATCTGCAAAATTCAGGATATGGCCATTCAGAATGGCGCGCCAATCATTGGCCTGAACGATTCTGGTGGCGCCCGGATCCAGGAAGGCGTCGACTCGCTGGCGGGCTATGCCGAGGTGTTTCAGCGCAATATCATGGCCAGCGGCGTGGTGCCGCAGATCTCGGTGATCATGGGGCCCTGTGCCGGCGGTGCGGTCTACTCGCCTGCGATGACTGATTTTATCTTTATGGTGAAAGACACCTCCTACATGTTTGTGACCGGCCCCGATGTGGTCAAAACCGTCACCAACGAAGTTGTCACCGCCGAGGAGCTGGGGGGCGCCTCTACCCATACCAAAAAGTCCTCTGTGGCTGATGGGGCCTTTGAAAACGATGTCGAGGCCCTGGCCGAGGTCCGCCGTCTGGTCGATTTCCTGCCGCTCAACAATCGCGAAAAGCCGCCGGTGCGTCCTTTCTTTGATGAGCCAGGCCGAATCGAGGACAGCCTGGATACGTTGATCCCTGCGAACCCCAATTCGCCCTACGACATGAAAGAGCTGATCGTCAAAGTGGCGGATGAGGGCGATTTCTACGAGATCCAGGAGGACTACGCCAAGAACATCATCACCGGTTTTATCCGCCTTGAGGGGCAGACGGTGGGTGTTATTGGGAACCAGCCCATGGTGTTGGCGGGCTGTCTTGATATCGACAGCTCGCGCAAGGCTGCCCGTTTTGTGCGCTTCTGCGATTGCTTTGAAATTCCAATCCTGACCCTGGTCGATGTTCCGGGCTTTCTGCCTGGCACCAGCCAGGAATATGGCGGCGTGATCAAACATGGCGCCAAGCTGCTGTTTGCCTACGGTGAAGCCACCGTGCCAAAGGTCACAGTGATCACCCGCAAAGCCTATGGTGGCGCCTATGACGTTATGGCCTCCAAACACCTGCGCGGCGATTTCAACTACGCCTGGCCCACCGCGGAAATTGCGGTGATGGGGGCCAAGGGCGCCACCGAAATCATCCATCGCGCAGATCTGGGCAATGCCGAGAAGATCGCGGCCCATACGGCAGACTATGAGGACCGTTTTGCCAATCCTTTTGTGGCGGCCGAACGCGGCTTTATCGATGAGGTGATCCAGCCCAAATCCACCCGTCGCCGGGTCAGTCGTGCCTTTGCCTCGTTGCGGGGTAAATCATTGAAGAACCCCTGGAAAAAGCACGACAATATTCCGCTCTGAGCGCGTGGTGTCGCGGGGGCTGTCTGCCCCCGCACCCCCGAAGGTATTTTTTGGAAAGATGAAAGGGAAGGCGCAGGGCGATGACTGGGCGTTGGAAAGGTCAGGTGTTCACGGTTTCAGTTGCTGGTTGCAGCGCGTTCGAAGCTGTTGGTCAGCTTGCGTTTTGTGGGTTTGGCGCGAGGTGATGCGTGGCAAGTGGCATCTCTTTCGAGACGAGGGCGTTTTGACAGTGGCGCGTCAGACACCGCCGCGCTTTGATGTGGCGGTCACGATTGTGCTGCCACTGGCGGAGCCGCTGCGATTGGCGCAGCAGATCCGCCAGGACATGTGGCGGGCGGTTCAGGCTGTGCGGGGCTTTTCGCCGGTGGTGAAGGTCGAAGCCTGGGGCGAGGGCTTGCTGGTGACGGCTGGTGGCCGTGTGGCGGGGCGGGTGCCGGGTAACTTGGCCTCTGAAATCAAGGCGGTACTGGAGGATGAGGCAAAGCGCAGTCGCTGGCTGCGGCACGCAAAGCGAGGCAGGAACCGCTTAAAGAACGCGCAATCAGACGTAAAACTGCACAAATCTACAACAGGGTTTGACAAAGAGGTCGAGACTGGACAATGATCCGCCAGAGACAATACCAGACAGCGCGCGCCAATGGCGCAGCGCCAGCAGCCCCGCCCGGAGGAGCCCAAGTTATTGGGGGGTGGGGTTGCGGATTTGGTGATTGCCTATTCCCACCTGTACAAAACGTTTTGCTTGGCGGTGCCCTGTTTCTTTTGCTTGCGGCTCAGATCCTTCAGGCCGAGGAGGCGGAGCTCGCGGGGGCCTTTGTCCCTGTGGCGGTGCCCTCGGGGCAGCAGGTGCTGTTGTCGGAAGTCTTGCTGGACGACAGCCCAGGTGCGCTTTGGGCGCGGTTCCGGTTTGTTGTCCCCGGCATTTCACGTCAGGCGCCGGAGGGGGCAGAGGTGGGTGCGGATTTCCAGAGCAGGGCTGCGGATATGGATTATCTCTGCGACTCGCTGGCGCTGGATTATCTGCGCCAGCATGATCTGTCCCCCAGCATGGTGGTGATCTCCTTTTCGGACCGGCCTGTGGAATTTGGCACCCCGGACCCCGAGGCAACCCAGTTTTTTGAAGCCTATCGTCCTGACGAAGGCCGCTGCATTTGGGAGGCTTTCTGATGTCTCTACAACATCTTGCGGCTCGCTCTTGTCATCGGCGGTGTTTTGCGGCTTTGCGGCCACAGCCCCCCGTGTGGGGTGGTTTTCGATGTGATTTTACCGGCAATCCGGCTATCCTTGGCGCGAAAGGTCACTGTACCCTTCGCAAATTGAGGTTGAGGCTGCACAGGGCATCAGGTTCTGGCGGTCTCGGAAACACATTCAGGAGACAGAAATGTCCAAGAGCATCAAGTTTATCACGCTGGCAGGTCTGCTGGCGATGGTTACCGCCTGTGGTAGCCGTGAAGAAGAGTTCGTTGTGGTTGAGCCCGAGCCCATCTCGGTTGAGCCAACATACACCGGCAAATACAAGTAACGACACATGGGGTCCGGCCCTGTGGCCGGCCCCAGCCGTCCCTCGGGGTGCCGGATCGGAGGCACCATCATGCTAAAGCACCGAGGGTTCCCTGGCCGTTTGCCAGGAACAGATTTTCAATTTATCGTCCGTCGCCCCAATCCCAAGGGGGTAACCGAACTGACCAGACGCGAACGGTTCCGGGATCGCAAACCGGCGGACCGACGCGCTGATGCCGCCTTTATGCAGGCATTGTTGCAGCACTTTGGCGACCAGCCCTTTGAACGGGGTAATCTGGATGCCGGTCGGTTGAGCTGGCTTTTTGGCCGCGAAGTTCTCCCCGCAGAAGACCCTTTTGACCCGGCCTCTTACGAGGCTTTGCTGGTTCTTGATGTGGAGCTGGCACAGCGGACTTTCCCGGATGCATTTGAAGGTAAGGATCTGTGATGATTGGGGCAAAGCCGCGCGCAGATGACCAGGGAGGGCAGGGCATGGATCCTGTCGCTGCTGGTCGGGGTGCGGGCTTTGCCCTTTTGTCTGAGCGGTTGCTTGGCTGGGGAATGGATGCTGATGTCGCGCGCGGTAGCGGGGCGACGGCGAAAGCCCGCCGAGAGGTTGCGGCCTTTGGGCGCGCGGCTGCTCATTTTGCCGGGTTGCACGATGCCCTCTTGCCCGATGGGTTGGTAGCTGGTTCTTGGTGGCGAGAGCAGATCTCTCCACAAAAAGGAGTTATAATACTATGCGGGCAATCCTTTACACATCTGCGCTGGGGCTTTTCACGGCCCTGTCTGCCTGTGGCGACACCACGGGCGAACAAGTCGCCTTTGGCGCCGGTGCGGGGGCCGTCGGATCGGCTTTGCTGGGGGGGCATTTGCTCACCGGGGCTGCGGTCGGCACAGCGGCCAATCTTATCTATTGCAAGGAAAACCCCGGCCGTTGCTAGGGCGACTACTGCATCTGTTTCACTGATCTGTCAGCCCGTTCGGGCGACAGCAGCTATTCACGCAAACGCCGCAGGCGAGCCAAGAGCTCGCCTGCGGCGTTTTGCATTCCGGCATACAAAAGAACAAGGGACTGCCAATGTTTGAAAAGATCCTGATCGCGAATCGGGGCGAGATCGCCTGCCGTGTTATCAAGACTGCCCGCAAGATGGGTATCAAAACTGTTGCCATCTATTCGGATGCAGATAAGCAGGCCCTGCACGTGCAAATGGCCGATGAGTCGGTGCATATCGGCCCGCCTCCTGCCAACCAGTCCTACATTGTCATCGACAAGGTGATGGAGGCGATCCGCGCAACCGGTGCCCAGGCGGTTCATCCCGGCTATGGCTTCCTGTCGGAAAACTCCAAATTTGCTGAGGCCCTGGCGGCCGAGGGCGTTGCCTTTGTCGGCCCCCCCGTTGGTGCCATCGAGAAAATGGGTGACAAGATCACCTCAAAGAAGATCGCGCAGGAAGCCGGTGTTTCCACCGTTCCCGGCCACATGGGCCTGATCGAAGACGCCGAGGAGGCTGTAAAGATCTCGCGCGAGATCGGCTATCCGGTGATGCTCAAGGCCTCTGCTGGCGGCGGCGGCAAGGGCATGCGGATTGCCTGGAACGACGAAGAGGCCCGCGAAGGGTTTCAGTCTTCCAAGAACGAGGCGGCAAGTTCCTTTGGCGATGACCGGATATTTATCGAGAAATTTGTAACGCAACCGCGCCATATCGAAATTCAGGTGCTCTGCGATGCCCATGGCAATGGCATCTACCTGGGCGAGCGGGAATGTTCGATCCAGCGTCGCCAGCAAAAGGTTGTGGAAGAGGCGCCAAGCCCCTTTCTGGATGAAGCCACCCGCAAAGCCATGGGCGAACAGGCTGTCGCCCTGGCGCAGGCGGTGGACTATGCCTCTGCCGGGACCGTGGAATTTATCGTGGACGGCGATAAGAACTTCTACTTCCTTGAAATGAACACAAGGTTGCAGGTGGAACACCCGGTGACCGAGCTGATCACCGGCGTCGATCTGGTGGAACAGATGATCCGGGTCGCCAATGGCGAGCCGCTCACAATCACGCAAGACGATGTGCAGCTGAACGGCTGGGCGATTGAAAACCGGCTTTATGCCGAAGACCCCTATCGGGGCTTCCTGCCCTCGATTGGCCGCCTGACCCGCTACCGTCCCCCAGCTGAGCTGTCGGGTGGCCCGCTGCTGGACAATGGCAAATGGCAGGGGGATGCGCCTGCGGGCGCGGGCATCGCGGTGCGCAATGATACCGGCGTCTATGAGGGCGGCGAAATCTCGATGTATTATGACCCGATGATCGCCAAACTTTGCACCTGGGCGCCCACCCGCGATCAGGCAATCGAGGCCATGCGCAATGCCCTGGACGGGTTTGAGGTCGAAGGCATCGGTCACAACCTGCCTTTCCTGTCGGCGGTGATGGATCACCCGATCTTTATTGAGGGCGCCATGACCACCGCCTTTATCGAAGAACAGTATCCCGAAGGCTTTGTTGGTGTTGACCTGCCTGCAGAGGCGCTGCGCCGGATTGCGGCCTCGGCGGCTGCGATGCACCGGGTTGCCGAAATTCGCCGCACACGGGTGTCGGGCCGGATGGACAATCACGAACGCCGCGTTGGCTCCGACTGGGTTGTCTCCCTGCAGGGGCAGAGCTTCCCGGTCAGCATTGAGGCCGACCAACTGGGGGCCACGGTCACCTTCCAGGATGGCGGCAGCATGCGCATCGCCAGCGATTGGACACCGGGTGATCAGCTGGCGACAATTGATGTCGATGGCGCCCCGCTGGTTTTGAAAGTGGGCAAGATTTCTGGTGGATTCCGCATTCGGTCGCGGGGGGCCGATCTCAAGGTGCATGTGCGCACGCCGCGTCAGGCCGAACTGGCCGAACTGATGCCGGAAAAGGTGGCGCCGGATACCTCGAAACTGCTGCTCTGCCCGATGCCGGGGCTGATCGTGAAGATTAATGTCGAAGTTGGCGATGAGGTCCAGGAAGGTCAGACCCTGTGTTCGGTCGAGGCGATGAAGATGGAAAACATCCTGCGCGCCGAGAGGAAGGGCGTGATTGCCAAGATCAACGCCAGCGCAGGCGACAGCCTGGCGGTTGACGAGGTGATCATGGAATTTGAGGAGTGATCACCGGGGCAGGCATAAGCTGGATTTCACGGGCGGGGCAGGGTGCTCTGGCCGCGAAATCTGGGTGTCAGCTGCGACCTTTTGGTCGCGCTGAGCCTGCCTCTGTCTCGTGCCGTGCAGCTTTATGCACCAAATCTTCAGACCTCTGTGCGAGACCAACCCCATTGGGGTCTTGCGAGGTGGCACATGTTTCGACTGGCAGTAACTTTGATTTCGACACTGGTTCTTCTGCCCGGCTGCGCGCTGGACAAGGAAGAGGAGCTGCGTGCTCAACTCTCCGAATGGGTTACTCTGGGCGATACCTACTACTTCGAATCCAATGGCACCTGCACGGCGGCGGTGTTTCACACCGAAAGCCCGCGCATCTCCTCGCTTTTGGGCACTGCGCGCTCGGTGGACACTGGTCTCAAGATGCTGGCAGAGGGGCAGCCGGTGGTTTTCAAGGTTGGCGGCAAATCCCCCAATGCGCTGGTCGAGGCGATCATGTCGCGCGATCTGCCGCATGGGATCAGCGTGCTCAACTCCGGCCTGGCCGGGATCAACTGCATGAGCGAGCTGGTCAAATCCATCTACCATCAGGCGATCATGAACCCGACATCGCGCATGGCCTTTATTCCCGAAGGGGACGGTATCATGATTGTGGATGGACAGGCCAAGGCGGTCATCTATGTGCGGAGCAACGGCTAACCTATAGGCTAGGTGCGCAAATTTTCGCGCTGCAACGGGATAAATCTCAGTTCTCGCGCCGGTCTTCGACTTCTTGTAAACGATCCTGGAACTTGTCGATGCTGCGCGACAGCTCGCGTACCGTCCAGGGATGTGGTTTGCGCAGCTTCACACCACCGTCCTTGCCCACCAGAACCAACATGAACCCACGCGGGCGTAACTGCTTGCGCAGAGCTGAGGCAGGTTTGGGGGTGGTATCGGTCAGAACCACGACATCGCGCTCCAACAAGGCCTCCGCCTCGCTGGTCAATCGGGCCATCTGTTCTTTGAACCGGGGGTCCTCTGGGCTGTCGGCAAAGACAACAATTGGGCGCTTGTGCCACAGAAAACTGGCCAGATCGGCCTCTTCTCCGGGTTGGACAAGCATGGGGGGCTCTGGCTCTGAGCCTTGGGCTGACACCGCCGGGGCAAATGGAAGAAAACTCGACAAAACAAGGGCTAGGATTGGTTTCATAATCTCTCCTGTTGGCCTCAATATATGCGCATGGCGCATAAATGCGATGGTCAATCGGTCTGTTTTTAGAAAAAAATTCATGCCTGTTAATCGCTTTGAGAGGGTCTGTGGGCGATGATGACGCAGACTCCCTTTTCAGGGGTACGAAACGTGCCTACTGTCCAAAGAATTGGAAATGCGATGCAAACCTGTCTTCATCTTGGGGCACACCGCTGTGCCACGACCTCTTTTCAGGAATACCTGCGCCAGAATGCGGCGGAGCTCGAACTGCAGGGGGTTGGATTCTGGGGACCGCGCCGCACCCGCAACGGGTTGTTTCACGGCGTTTTACCAACGGTCTCGGTGGTCAATTCTCAGGCGCTGGCAAAACGGGCGCAGGGGCGGATCAGGATGAACCTGAACCACAGCCGCGAGCGCGGCATTCAGCATCTGATTGTCAGTGATGAAAACCTCATTGGCAGCACCCGCACCAATCTGCGTCTCGGTGATCTCTATAGTGGCGTCGGAGAGCGGATGGCACGCTACGCCGAAGCCTTTGATGGGCAGATCTCTTATGTGGCGCTTAATATTCGCAGCCTGGAAAGTTACTGGACCTCGGCCTTGACCTATGCGGTTACCCGTGGTCACCGCGTCCCGTCGTATTTGCAATTGCAGAACCTGGCCGAGAGCAGCCGCAGCTGGCGTGATGTGATTGCCGATATTGCCTGCGCCATGCCCGGGGTTGAGATCAAAGTCCTGCCATTCGAGATCTTTGGCGGCCGCCCTGAATTGCAACTGGAGCTGCTGAGCAATTGTGACGCCCCCCGCAGCTATGCACGGGTACGTCTCAACGCCTCTTTGCGGCTGGAAGATCTGCGGGCCCATCTGCTGACAAATGCGGCCCAGGATCTGCCCGCAGGAGAGGGGCGCTGGCGCCCCTTTGACGAGACACAATGCGCCATGCTGCGCGAGAATTATGCTGATGATCTGATGTGGCTGACTGCCGGCGCCGATGGGCTGGCGCAGCTGCTCCAGGATCCAGAACACCAGGTGGCGGGACTAAACCTGCCCCAAACAGATGTGACAAGAGGAAGACCCAATGACAAGCAAGACAGACGATTGGCGGGCTCTGGCTGAAAAAGAGCTCCGTGGCCGCCCACTCGAAGACCTGACCTGGAAGACGCTCGAAGGTATCGAGGTCAAGCCACTCTATACCGCTGAAGACACCGCAGATCTGCCGCATATGGGCACGCTGCCTGGCTTTGGTCCTTTCACCCGCGGCGTCAAGGCCACCATGTATGCAGGACGTCCCTGGACCATCCGGCAATATGCGGGCTTTTCCACTGCCGAAGAATCCAACGCCTTTTACCGCCGCAACCTTGCTGCCGGTCAGCAGGGTGTCTCTGTGGCCTTTGATCTGGCGACCCACCGGGGCTATGACAGCGATCACGAACGTGTGGTCGGGGACGTCGGCAAGGCCGGCGTGGCCATCGATTCCGTTGAGGACATGAAGATCCTGTTTGACGGTATTCCGCTCGACAAGGTCTCGGTCTCGATGACCATGAATGGCGCAGTGATCCCAATTCTGGCGAGCTTTATCGTTGCGGGCGAAGAGCAGGGCCATGACAAAGCGCTGCTGGCAGGCACCATTCAGAACGATATTCTGAAGGAATTCATGGTGCGCAACACCTATGTTTATCCGCCTGAACCTTCGATGAAGATCATCTCGGATATCATTGAATACACATCCAATGAGATGCCCAAGTTCAACTCGATCTCGATTTCCGGCTATCACATGCAGGAAGCCGGCGCCAATCTGGTGCAGGAGCTGGCCTATACTCTGGCCGATGGTCGCGAATATGTTCGCGCCGCCACCGAGGCGGGGATGGATGTCGATACGTTTGCCGGTCGCCTCAGCTTCTTCTTTGCCATCGGCACCAATTTCTTTATGGAAATTGCCAAGTTGCGGGCGGCGCGCACCCTGTGGCATCGCGTCATGACCGAATTTGACGCCAAGTCTGACCGTTCAAAAATGCTGCGCACCCATTGCCAGACCTCGGGCGTGTCCCTGCAGGAACAAGACCCCTATAACAACGTGATCCGCACCGCCTATGAGGCGATGTCGGCGGTTCTGGGGGGCACGCAATCGCTGCACACCAATGCGCTGGACGAAGCCATCGCACTGCCCACCGAGTTCTCGGCGCGTATTGCCCGTAACACCCAGCTGGTGCTGCAGGAAGAAACCGGTGTCACCAATGTGGTCGACCCGCTGGCCGGATCCTACTACGTCGAAAGCCTGACAAACGAGCTGATCGACAAGGCCTGGGCGCTGATGTCGGAGGTCGAGGAAATGGGCGGTATGACCAAGGCCGTGGCCTCGGGTATGCCGAAACTGCGCATCGAGGAAAGCGCCGCGCGGCGTCAGGCGATGATCGACCGCGGCGAAGAGGTGATTGTTGGCGTCAACAAATACCGCAAGGAAAAAGAAGACCCGATCGACATCCTGGATGTGGACAATGTCGCGGTCCGTGAAAGCCAGATTGCCCGTCTGGAGAAGATGCGTGCCGAGCGTGACGAGGCGGCCTGTCAGGCGGCTTTGGATGAGTTGACCAATCGGGCCAAGAATGGTGGAAACCTGCTGGAGGCTGCCGTCGAGGCAGCGCGGATGCGGGCCTCAGTTGGAGAAATCAGCATGGCGATGGAGAAAGAATTTGGTCGTCACCGCGCCGAAGTGAAAACTCTGGCGGGTGTCTATGGTGCGGCTTATGAAGGCGACGAAGGCTTTGCCGCGATCCAGAAAAGCATCGAAACCTTTGCCGAAGAAGAAGGGCGCCGACCTCGTCTTTTGGTGGTCAAGATGGGCCAGGACGGCCATGACCGGGGCGCCAAAGTGATCGCCACAGCCTTTGCTGATATCGGTTTTGACGTGGATGTAGGCCCGTTGTTCCAGACACCCGCAGAGGCCGCGCAGGATGCCATCGACAATGATGTGCATGTGATTGGCATTTCCAGCCAGGCCGCCGGCCACAAGACCCTGGCGCCGCAATTGGTGCAGGAGTTGAAAGCCCAGGGCGCCGAGGATATTTTGGTTATTTGCGGCGGGGTTATTCCGCAGCAGGATTACCAGTATCTCTATGACAATGGCGTCAAGGCGATCTTTGGCCCCGGCACCAATATCCCCGAGGCCGCGCAGGATGTTCTGAAACTGATCCGCGCAGCGCGCAGCTGACAGGGGTAGGTTTCAATCCAGTCAAAGCGGCTGGATATGCCGACTATCCTGGTCATCAAATTTATGGGCGTGGGGGATCCTGCGCCCATTTGCGTTCCGAGGTTTTGCAACACGCAACAGCTATGGTCTGCGGCTGCTGGGGGGGGTTACGCGTAGAAGTCGATGGCGGGTTGCGAATTGTCATACCCGGCCTCTTCCAAGGCCGCCAAAACGGTCTCTCCTAAACTCAATGCATCTTCACTGGTTGCATCATAGTCCTCAACGGTGGCGGCGATCAGCTCGACAATATCGTCGTCAACAGTTGCGATCCCCTGCCTTTCCTGAGGCGGCAAAGGACGTTCCGGTGCCACGGGTCCGTTTGAGCCAGTCCGCGCGCCCAGGTCGTTTACGTCTCTGCCAGAGTCCGCCAGGGCAGAGTCGAGATTTTTCCCGTTGCCCTGACCCTGTTCTTTGATCTGGATGATCATTGTACGGGCATTGGCGTCCAACAGCCTGTTGGGCTCGAAACTGGACAGAAAGGCTGCGAGCTTTTCCGCTTGCTCACCATTCATCTTTGTCGATTTCCTATTCAGGCTCGACAGTAGTTCCTGGCTCATTGCGCCTTGGATCAGCATCAGGTGACCTCCTCGACCTCGTTCACAAATTACCACGTCCCCTGACGTGTTTTAGGCACGGACAAAGAAGAGGGCGCTCCATGATCTCACCATGATCTGATGCCCCCACCATGCCCAAAGCCCCCTTAATTTCATGGTGTGCAGATCAGATTTCAAGCGCTGGCAGTACCTTATGGTTTCCAGAGTATGAAGATCTGCCAACGGCGGCAGCCTGAGCTTTGCGCTTGAATGTCACATAGGGCCGGCTAGGGTGTGGCCAAAATAGGAGAGCATGATGGAACTGGATCATCTGGCCGTCGCGGGCGCAACTCTGGAAGAGGCGCGGAGTCATGTGGAAGACGCGCTTGGGGTCGCCCTGCAGCCGGGCGGACAGCATGCGATGTTTGGCACCCACAATTCCCTGCTTGGGCTGGCGGATGGGCTCTATCTCGAAGCCATCGCCATTGATCCGACGGCCACCCCCCAGCGGCGGCCCTGTTGGTTTGATCTCGACCGGTTCTCCGGCTCGCCCCGGATCAGCAACTGGATTTGCCGCTGCACCGATCTGCCCGCGCAACTGGCCAATCTGCCCAAGGGGGCAGGGGCGCCGGTCTCGCTGACGCGGGGGGAATTGAAGTGGGATATGGCGGTGCCGGCGGACGGTATCCTACCCTATGACAATATGTTCCCGGCGCTGATTGAATGGCACTCGGCCCATCCGGCACCAGCGCTGCAACAGCAGGGCTGCCGGCTTCACCACCTGGTGATTTCCCACCCCAAGGCAGGCTCTCTGCAGGCGGCGGTGCCAATGTCTGATCCGCGGATCAGTTTTGAAGTTGGCCCCGTGGGGTTTGAGGCGGAGTTCGACACACCACATGGTCGCCGCATGTTGCGCTAAATATGGGCGGCATCGGCAGTGATTTGCCACTTCGCCGGTGATTTATGTCTGTACCGGGCGGGCAGCACTGACATCAGGTGGGTTTAACGCTAGGGTTTTGATATGTCGCTTTGGGCCAGAATATCAGATGCGCTGTCTGCGCTTGGGAAGGGTGAAAGCCTTGCGGACGTCTTTGACCGTCTGCGAACCCCGCCAGAGCGGTCGGTGGCCTTTGCCATTGCGGTGGTTGCTCTGGGTGCCAAAATGGCCAAGGCAGACGGCCAGGTCACTCGGGATGAGGTCACCGCTTTTCGCGAAGTGTTCCAGATTGCCCAAGCCGATGAGGCCGGTGCGGCACGGGTCTTTGATATGGCCCGGACAGATATCGCCGGATATCAGGACTATGCGGCCCGTATCCAACGGATGTTTGCCGCAGACAGCAGCACGCTGTGCGATCTGATGGAGGGCCTGTTTCATATCGCCATGGCGGATGGCTTCTATCATCCCGGTGAAAACGAGTTTCTGGAGGATGTGAGCCGGATCTTTGGCCAGACGCCAGAGCAGTTTCAGGCGCTCAGGGCGCGGTTTGTCCCGGATGCGCCCAAGGACCCCTATACGGTGCTTGGGGTGCCTGCGGATATGCCGCGCGAGGAGATCCGCAAACATTGGCGCAAACTGGTGCGTGACACCCACCCGGACGCAATGATCGGGCGCGGCGTGCCGGAAGAGGCGGTCCGACTGGCAGAAAAACGCATGATTGATATCAACCGGGCCTGGGATCAGATCAATGGATGCGAAAAACATGCGCCTGGTCACCTATAATATCGAATGGTTCGCGCATCTGTTTGACGATGCGGATAACTTGATGCTCGATGGTAAACCCTCTGGGCGCTATGGCGTGGATCGCTACACCCAGGGCCGGGGAATTGCCCATGTGCTGCAACGCCTGGATGCGGATGCGGTGATGGTTGTCGAGGCGCCAAACACCGGGCGAAAACAGCGCTGTACCAGGGCGTTGGAACGCTTTGCGGCAGAGGCAGGTCTGCGCACCAACATTGCCGTTTCCGGCTTTGCCACAGAGACCCATCAAGAGATTGCACTGCTTTATGATCCAACTGTGCTGACCGTCGAGGTCGATCCCCAGTCCAGCCAAGAGACGCCAGGCTTTGACAAGAGCTTTCTTATTGATCTGGATGTGGATGACCGGATGGACCGGGTCCGGTTTTCCAAGCCACCGCTAGAGCTGCGGGTCAGTACCAAAGAGGGCGTGGCTCTGCGTTTGATCGGTGCGCACCTGAAATCAAAGGCCCCGCATGGGGCTGATAACGCCAAAGACGTGGTGCGGCTTGCCATTGCCAACCGGCGCAAGCAGCTGGCGCAGGCGATCTGGCTGCACCGGCGTGTCACAGACCACATTGAGGCCGGCGAACATGTGATTGTCATGGGGGATCTCAATGACGGGCCGGGGCTGGACGAATATGAACGCCTGTTTGGAAAATCCTCGGTTGAGATTGTCATGGGTAGCGAGCTGACCGATCCTCATGCGCAGCGCCTGCTGAAACCACGCGAGACCGTGCTGCCTTCGACCTCGCGGTTTTATAACCCAGAGACCAAGAGCTATCTTCGCGCTCTTCTTGATTATATCATGATCTCCCACGGGTTGGAGGCCTATGCGCCGCGCTGGCGCATCTGGCACCCGTTTGAGGATGCCGAATGTTATGACAACATTCCCCTGCGGGAGGCGCTCTTGGCGGCGTCGGATCATTTTCCGGTCTCGCTGGACCTTGAGCTGACTTAAAATCCTACACAGAGAGACTATATTGACCACATGAAACATATTCTCGCCCCCGCCCTTATTGCCGGTTCTGTTGCCTGTTCCCTGATGGCTTTCCCCCTTGTTGCGCAGACAAATGAACCCCAAGACAGTGAGCCCCAAGACAGGCAGCCCCAAGACAGGCAGGATGGCTCCAGCCTGATGGAGCGCGGGGCTGAGCTATTCTGGAAAGGGCTGCGCGAAGAAATGGCGCCCTCCCTGCAAGAGCTGGAAGGGCTGATGTCCCAGATTGGGCCTTCAATGCAGAGCTTCCTGGCGGAAATGGGGCCGGCACTGGCTGAAATCGCTGACAAGGTTGAAGACTGGAGCCGCTATGAGGCGCCCGAAATCTTACCCAATGGCGATATCATTATCCGCCGCAAACCAGATGAACCAGAGGTCGAGACACCTGAAGGCGGGGCCTCTGAGGGGGCGGGCGACGGATCCACAGATCTGTGATTCCCCCTACATGCCACCGCTCCAAAAGGAGAGCTGGCGCGTGGCCACGTCATCTGGCCCTACTTGGTGATTTTGACGCTAAGCTCGGCCTCCAATGCCTCGGCCAGGGATTTTAGACGGCTCTCGGCCACCTCGCCATACAAATCTTCCGAGGCACCGGGGAGCTCCAAACAGAGATGACGTTTGCGGGGTTGCCATTTCAATGTGCCGATGTCGCCATCCTCGCTGACCATCAGCATGGCGCCAAAACGCATGGCCTTGCCCAGGATCTCCGCTTCCTTTTGGCCCTTTTCGTCCAAGAGATCATAAAGATACTCAAAGGCGGTGCCCTGTCTCTTGTTGCGGTAGCGATGCAGCAGGGCCAGGCCCAGAAAGATCCGTTCGGAATGTTTCAAGCCGCCAAGATTGGCGCGGGTTGCGTTGTCAAAACAGACTTCGGCGCGATAGTCCGGGTGGGCGCGCCAGCTGACATCATGCAGCAGGCAGGCCGCCTTGATCAGGCGTTTCTGGGTTTGCGGCCCAGAGCTGAACAGGGGGGTGACAAATTCATAAAGGGTTTTGCCAAATCCGGGCAGACGCGCGTCTTTTGACTCGGCAAAGCGGCAGGATTCCACCAGCGGATCCCGGTTACGCAGCCGCTGCGGCATCTGCTCATAGAGCAGGCCCTCGCGAATGCCGTAGCTGGAAATTGCTATATCCTTGGGCTTGAAGGTTTTGACCAATCGCGACAGCACGTCGATCGCATAGGGGATCAGCACCATCCGGGCACTGGAGATGCCACAGGCGGCGCGCAGCTCTTCGATGTCGTTGGTATCGATATATTTCAGGGTTTCACGGACATCCCGCGCGGTCATGCGGTATTCGTGCAAAACCCGTAACGGATAGCCACGCCGCAACATGTCAACGCGGGCAATGGCACGCCAGCTGCCGCCGACCAGAAACAGCCGGTCAGTCTGCTGGCCCATTTCGGCGCTCAGTTCCTTCATGACCGACGATATATGTGCCTTGCGCCCGCGGCGCCCGCCTTTGATATCGCGCAGCTTGAGCGGCCCCAGTGATGAGCTCACGCGTTTGCCAACCTCACCGTCATGGATTTCGGCCAGCTCCATCGAGGAGCCGCCAATATCACAGACCAGCCCATAAGACCCAGGCCAGCCCAGCAAGACACCCTGAGCTGAAAGCCGGGCCTCTTCGCGCCCATCAATGACCCATATCTTTAACCCGGTTTCCCGCAGAACTTCCGCACAGAAGTCCGGACCATCCTCGGCGTCGCGCACGGCGGCTGTGGCCACCACCGACAGCCCCGGCAGCCCCATGCCTTGGGCCAGGTGCTGGAACCGGCGCAGCGCTGCCAGCGCCCTGACGCGTCCCTTGGGGTTCAGCTTGCCCGTTTCCGACAGGCCTGCGCCCAGGGCACACATGATTTTTTCGTTGTAGAAATAGGCCGGGCTGCGCGCGGCGCCGTCAAAGATCACCATACGAACCGAGTTGGAGCCGACGTCAACAACACCAACACGCGACAGGGCGCGGGCGCTGGGGTCTTCAAAAACGGGGCGACCAAAAGGGCCCCAATCAGGGGTGGGGCGGTCCTTGTCTGCGGTCATAGTCGCCTCATAAATTCTGCGGTACAGCGTCACGATGGGCCAAGCCCGGAGTCTGGTCAATCGCCGCTATATGCGACATTTTTGGTTACTTGTAGCAGATCAATTGGACGTTCTTGTGACATCAGCCTGACCGCTAGTGGCCGCGACAGAGTGCGCCCTTCGGAAAGGGCCATGCTATCAAGTTGGTTCACGATGACAGCGGCGGCTGCAAAGGAGCGATCCATATGTGCCACCAGATAGGGAATGACATCAGGTTTTGGCGTTACCTGCCTGTCGTTAAACAGTTTTGCCAGAACCACAGCGAGCAGCGCATCATCTGGGGCTTGCAGCTCTGCATGGGTAGCGGCCTGCACCCGGCTTTGCAGATCTGCAAGTGACAGCTGCCAAAGATTTGGGGCGGCTCGCCCGGTCAGCATCAGCGCATGACCATTGGACAGAACCAGATTGTGCAGGTGGAACAGGGCATTCTGGGTGTCGCGATTGCCAGCGATGGCGGGGACATCTTCCACCACCACCGGAGCCTGCGCCAGGTCTGGCACCTGGTCTTCTTGCAGGTCGCCGGCCTGCAGGATCTTGGCACCGGTCTGGCTGGCCCAGACATGGGCGAGATGGGTCTTGCCAGAGCCGGCAGGCCCGGTCAGGACCAGTTTGCCGCTGGGCCAGTGAAACGAAGGATCCAACAGTGCCACGGCCATGGCATTGGAGGGGGCGACAAAAAAATCGTCCCGCCCCAGAGCCGTCTTGGCGGGCAAATCAAAGCTGAGTTGCTGGGCCATATCAGGACTCGTCTTTCTGCTGCAGTGCCGGGTGTTCCAGGCCCTGGTACAATCGGCTGTCGAGATACTGCTCAACCAGGAAACGCGCAACCACCCCAAGCGCGGCGGCCAGAGGGACGGCAACAAGCATGCCAACAAAGCCAAAGAGGGCGCCAAATACCGACAAAGCCAGCAACAGCCAGACCGGGTGCAATCCGACGGAGTTCCCCACCAGCTTGGGGGTGAGATAGTTGCCTTCGATCACCTGACCAAAGGCAAAGATTGCGCCGACGATGCCAATCGACCACCAGTCGCCCCAGAACTGGAACAGGGCCAGCCCAATGGCCAATGCGCCACCAATCAGCGCACCAAGGTAGGGAATGAAGGTGACCATCCCGGCAATGAAGCCCACCGCCAGCCCAAAGTTGAGGCCAACAATCATCAACGTGATGGCATAGTAGCTGCCCAGGATCAGGCAGACGGTGCCCATGCCCCGAATGAAGGAGGCCAGAACCGCGTCGATCTGCGCCATCAGGCGGCGGATGACCGGGGCGTGATCGCGCGGCAGCAGCTCGTCCACACGGGCAATCATCCGGTCCCAGTCGAGCAGCAGATAGACGGCAACCACTGGAACAATGATAAACAATACCAATACATTAAGAAGCGAAGCTGCGGATCCGGCGATGCCCTCAACCAGTTCAATTCCTTTGCCCTGCAATGTGCCAACAATTGAGGCAATGGTCTGTTGCGCCCGGCTGCCTTCGGTAAAGAGCGAGGGGAAATGGGTCTGCGCAAAGGCCCGCAGATCCCGAAAGGCCTTGGGCAGGGTTTCGGTGAGGTCAATCATCTGGTTGATCAGCGTCGGAACCACGATGAGCAAAGCCAGCAAAAAGACCAGCATCGAGAGCACCACAATCACCGCCGTGGAAGCCGCGCGACTTAACCCCATGGTTTCCAACCGATCGGCAATAGGGTCAATCAGATAGGCAATGGCCGCACCCAGCACAAATGGCAGTAAGACATCGCCCAGAGACCACATCACAACGGAAAAAATCAGGGCGGCAATGCCCCAGTATTTAAATTGCTTTTTTGCCGGAAGGGCCATGACTGCACTGCCTTTTTGCGGACTGATCCATGTGATCCTTGCCCAGTCATCGCCCAAGGCTGCTCCCCTTGCAAGGGGAGCGCGCGTCTCTGGTTCTGATCTTAGCTGTTTTTTGCGCCGAATGTCATGCTCGGGCGCTCACCCCTGCGGACGGCGCCGTGACCTCTGTTATCCGGTAGCGGGCCGGGCAGGGCCGCGATGGGCCGGATCAGTGTATCCTGACGCCTTGACGCTTCAGCTCTGCCTGCAGAGCGGTGATCTCAACCGCATCCAGCGCGCAGTCTGATTTGACCGACAGGGCAGCAGCAATGCCTGCGCCTTGCCCCGCAACCGCACAACAGGCCATGTTGCGGGTGGCGGCATGGGCGATTTTATCGCCGCCAATGGCGCGGCCGGTAACCAGCAGGCTTTTGATTCCCTTTGGCAACATGGCGCGATAGGGGATCTGCATATAGCGCCCGGTGGTGGGCAGGATCAGCACCCCATAACCATCAATGAATTCGGGATATATCCCGATGCTATCGTCAAAGCGGCCCTGATTGCGGGTCTCATCTTCGGTGATGTTGTGGTGCGCGTCGATCTTGCGGGTATCGCGAATGCCGATTGTCATGCCAAAATTGCGCAGCCGCGCCGCCTCGCAGCCCGGTGTGTAGGCGTTCAGCGCCCGTATCGCCAACATGGCCTGTTTGCGGCCTTCGATCTCGCCACGGGTCATGCTGTCGGGATCGGTGCCGTCAACGCCTGCCAGATGCACCAGGTTCATATAGGTCATTTCGCCACTGTCATGCACCGCGCCCCAGGTGCCGCCAATGGTGTTGAGATGCGCGGGGATCACCCCGTCGCGGATCGCCTGTCCAAAGGGTTTGGCCAAAAAGGGAGAATACATCTTGTCTTCCTTGCCGGAGGTCTCCACCTGCCATTCGCCGGTGGACCAATCGGCATAGGTCTGCGGATCGGCCTTGACGCCCTCCAGGAATTTTTGCTTGTCGACACCGGCGATGTGGAACATGACGCTGGCCGCCTGCATTTGCTCTGCCGGGGTTTTGATCGTGGGGGCACCCATCATATGGGCAATGTCAGCATCGCCGGTGGCGTCGATGACCCGTTTGGCCAGCACCGCTTCGCGGCCTGCCTTGCTTTCGACGATGATGCCGGTGATGCGGCTGCCTTCCCGGATCGGTGCCACAAAGACCCGGTGCAGCATGGGGTGGATCCCGGCCTCTTCTACCAGCTTGTCCGCCACAAGCTTGAAGCCCTCGCTGTCCAGCTCATAGGAAAGGGACTGGCTTTCGGGCACGGCGGCGCCCATGGCTTTGGCGCGATCTTCGAATTCCCCGCCGATACCGCCGGCCTCAACCGTTTGCTCATGGCGGTACCAGGCAAAGCCCTCCACGCCGACGGTGGTGATATTGCCGCCAAAGCAGCCAAACCGGTCCAGCAGAGTCACTGCGACGCCAGCCCGCGCAGCGGCCAATGCCGCCGCCAGCCCACCGGGGCCAGACCCCACCACGAGCACTTCGGTTTCATGGATCACCGGTATCTCACGGGCTGGTTCAAGAATGGTATTGTTCAAGTCTTTCTCCTCAAAGACAGCAAGGCAGCTCCGGGCTGACCGGAAGGTTTCCGCTAACAGAGCTATTCTTGTATGACCGTTCAAGTTATTTTTGCGGTGTGAGGATGAAAAAGCGACACGCGGGCACGGGAAGCTCGCCAAAAGCTCCCGGGCGTGGCGATGGAATTGCCAGGCGGACAGCGCTTTCGTACCTCTGCCCTTGCTCGTCTCCGTCACAGCCACTAAACCGGGCGGGATCACGAATATACGAACCACATCAGCTCTGGAGCCATCATGCGCCTGTCCCGCTATTTCCTGCCTGTTCTGAAAGAGAACCCCTCCGAGGCCCAGATTGTCAGCCACCGCTACATGTTGCGGGCCGGGATGATCAAGCAATCCTCTGCCGGGATTTACTCCTGGTTGCCGCTTGGCTTCCGTGTGCTGAAAAAGATCGAGGGCATTGTGCATGAAGAGCAGATGCGCGCCGGTCACATTCCGATGCTGATGCCGACGATCCAATCGGCAGATCTGTGGCAAGAGTCGGGGCGCTATGATGACTATGGCGCCGAAATGTTGCGCATCAGCGACCGTCATGGCCGCGATATGCTCTATGGTCCCACCAATGAAGAGCTGATCACCGATATCTTCCGTGCCCATGTCAGCTCCTACAAGGATCTGCCGCTGACCGCCTATCACATCCAGTGGAAATTCCGCGATGAGATCCGTCCGCGCTTTGGCGTGATGCGGGGGCGCGAATTCTACATGAAGGACGGCTATAACTTCGACCTCACCAAGGAAGACGCGCTGCACGCCTATAACCGTCATCTGGTCAGCTACCTGCGCACCTATGAGCGCATGGGCCTGCAAGCGATCCCGATGCGTGCGGATGGTGGCCCGATTGGTGGCGACTACACCCATGAGTTCCTGGTGTTGGCAGAAACCGGCGAGAGCGAGGTCTTTTATGACAGCGCCGTCACCGATCTGAGTTTTGGCGACCGCGCAATCGACTATGACAATGTTGAGCAGTGTCAGGGCGTGCTGGAGGAATTCACCTCAAAATATGCCCGCACAGATGAGACCCACGACGAGGCCCTGTTCAACGAGGTGCCGGAAGAGCGCCGCCGGGTGGCCCGCGGCATCGAGGTTGGCCAGATCTTTTATTTTGGCACCAAATACTCCGAAGCCATGGGCGCAACCGTGCAGGGGCCAGATGGCAAACCTACCCCGGTTCACATGGGCTCGCATGGCATTGGTGTGTCGCGTCTGTTGGGCGCCATCATCGAAGCCAGCCATGATGACAAGGGCATCATCTGGCCCGAAGGCGTGACGCCGTTCCACTGTGGTATCGTCAATCTGAAGCAGGGTGACGACGAGGCCGACGCGGCCTGTAACCAGCTTTATGCGGCGCTGACGGCCCTGGGCCTGGAGCCGCTTTATGATGATCGCAAGGAACGCGCTGGCGGCAAGTTTGCCACCATGGATCTGATTGGCCTGCCCTGGCGCATCACTGTTGGCCCGCGTGGTCTGAAAAACGGTGTGGTTGAACTGACCTCGCGCCGCAGCGGCGAAAGCGAAGAGCTGAGCCCGGAAGAGGCGGTGAAAAAGATCGCAGCGATCTATGCGTCGCACCCGTCTGGCCGTGGGTTCTGATCAGGGCCCGGAGCCTGGCACAGAAGTGAGCCCGGAACCTCGATCTGATCGACGGGATTGAACAACAGATGAGGGGGCAACCATCCGGTTTGCCCCCTCATTCTTTTCTGACCTGGGCGTAGTGCCGTGCTGATGAAATGGCGGCCTTGGCTGTGGGGCGGTCTCTCGGCATGAGGGCCACCCAACCGGTTTATGAGGCGCGGCTGAATTTGGCATCCGCAGGCATATGGGCATCAAACAGGCTGGCAATGATCCGGGTCATTGGGCGTCCCGCCTTGGTGATTTCCAGCTTTGTGTCCGTCAGACGGACCAGATCGCCAAAGCGTGCAGCCACCTGTTCCAGATCCGCGTCCAGTCCGGCGGTGAGCGCGCCAAACTGAAGGTTGAGAGCGCTTCGGTCCAGGGTAAAGTCACACATGATCATCTCAATGGCGCGGGCGCGCATCTGGTCTTCCTCTGTCATCTCGTGGCCCCGTGCGCCAGCCAAGTGCCCGTCCTCGATATGTTTGATATAGGCCGGAGTAGCCGCAGCATTCTGCACATAGCCGCCCAGGAACCGCGAGATTGACGAGGCTCCAATACCGATGAGGGCAGGGCAGGTGTCTTCGGTATAGCCCTGGAAATTGCGCCGCAGATGGCCGCTACGCGCCGCCTTGGCCAGGCCGTCGTCAGGCAGGGCAAAGTGGTCGATGCCAATGGCTTGGAACCCGGCTTCGGCAAAGGCGGTTGCCGATTGTCCAGCCAGGGCAAAGCGCGCCTGATCGTCTGGAAGAACCGTCTCGTCAATCAGCTTCTGGCGTTTGGCAACCCAGGGCACATGGGCATATCCAAACAGCGCGATGCGGTCGGGCTTGAGGCTCAGCACCTTGTCCAGGGTATCCGCCATGCGGGCCGGGGTCTGATGCGGCAGGCCGTAGACCAGATCTGCATTCAGCGAGGTAATGCCGGCAGCGCGCAGATCCTCGACACAGGCCAGGGTCGCCTCATAGGGCTGCTGTCGGCCAATGGCCTCTTGCACCAGGGGATCAAAATCCTGGATGCCGATGCTGGCCCGGTTCATGCCTTCGGCGGCTAGGGCGGCGATCTTGTCCCGGTCCACCAAAGTCGGGTCGATCTCAACCGAGAACTCCCAGTCTGGGGTCTGAGGGAATACATCTTTGACAGCGCGGGCCAGTCTGTGGATCAAGGCAGGAGGCAGAATTGTAGGAGTGCCGCCGCCCCAATGCAGCCGCCCCATGCGCAGGCCTTTTGGCTGGGTGTCTGCCAGCAAGGCAAGTTCGGCCTCCAGAGTGCCGATATAGCTTTCAACCGGGCTCAGCGATTGGGTGCCCTGGGTGCGACAGGCGCAGAACCAGCACAGGCGTTCGCAAAAAGGAATGTGGATATAGACCGAGACCGGAACCTTTGGGTCCAGGGCTGCCAGCTGCCGCCGTTGCGAGCTCAGCCCGACATCGGGGCTAAACACCGGGGCAGTGGGATAGGATGTGTAGCGGGGCACGCGGCTGTCAAAAAGCCCAAGCGCGGCAAGGCGATCAATCTGTTTCATGACTCCCATTTGTCCCTTATTGCATGGCCTCGCTTTGCGCAGGATCAAATAGGGCAGAAAATTTAACCCTCTTGCCCGCCCTCTGACCTCCCCCTGGCTGACGGGATAAGCTGTTGAAAAGAAACCTGACTATGAAAACCTCCTGGGATCCTGCCTGCTATCGGGCGGTGTCGTGAATTTTTATTGTCTAGCTTCGATTTTCCGTTTGACGCCCACCGCGCATCGCCGTATACGGCCCCAACACGACACCTGCCCAGGTGGCGGAATTGGTAGACGCGCTAGCTTCAGGTGCTAGTATTGGCAACGATGTGGAGGTTCGAGTCCTCTCCTGGGCACCAAGTTTCCCCCTCAAAAATCATACCGTAGTGACGCCTGTCTATTGGCGTGACGGTTTTGCCGCCAGGAATGGCGATGACTGGGCCATACACCGCGATGTTGGCCTGTATGATCTGCCTCTGGCCAAATAGTCACATCCCGTTGAACAGGGGTTTTCTCAGCTTTCGAACAGCGCCATCTTGGAGCAAAGCGGCAGGCATCCGGTGATGCCAAGCGAGTTCCAGGAGAGAAAAATGGCAATTTCCTTGCAAGAGATGATGGCTGAAGCAAATGCAGCAGTGGCGCGCATCCCGGTGGCCCGGGCGCAGGACTTGATCGCGCAGGGGGCCTTGTTGCTGGACGTACGCGATGCACCCGAGCTGGAAGTGCAGGGCCGCGCTACCGGATCACATCATATTCCGCGCGGCATGCTGGAGTTTCGCGCCGATCCGGCCAGCCCCTTTTATGATACCGCCCTGCGTGCGGATCGCCCTGTGGTGCTGCATTGTGCCAGCGGTGGCCGTGCCGCCCTTGCGGGTAAGCTGCTCAAAGATATGGGATATGGCGAGGTCTACAACGTCGGTGGCTTTGCCGAGTGGAAAGAGGCGGGCGCACCGGTAGAAGAACCTGTCGATCGCGGCATGAGTGTTTGAGGTGAACTGATCCGGATCAAAGAAGAGTGGCGCGGGTTTGGTTAGGACATGATTCATATTCTTAACTTGGCATCCGAGGAGGCCCCCATGTTACGCCTTGCATCCATTCTTTATTCTCTCATTGGCAGCAGCCTGGCTGGGGTTGGTGTGATCGCCGTTCTGGTTGCCGGGTTTGTGTCGGTGAATGCAATCCTGCTGGCGGCAGTTGGTGGCGCAGTTCTGGGTCTGCCGGTGGCTTGGCTGGTGGCGCGCCAGCTCTATCGAAACGCGGCACATTAACTGCCCCACTGGGCAGCCCCCTATCAATTGGATAGGCCCACCATCTGGACTGGCCGACCATCTGGACTGGCCCACCCAAAGGTGGCCGCAGAAGCGCCCTGTCTTGAATGTGCCTGTCTTGAATGGACCCGTCTTGAATGAGCCTGTCTTCTGGGGGCCGCGCTGAGGGTGGCCCTGTTTAGGTGGTCAGGCGTTTAAAAAGGCGCGGGCATTGGCTTCGAACTCGCGTGGCTTTTCTGCATGAAGCCAATGGCCGGCGCCGGGGATCTTGGCAAAGCGGGCGTTGGGGAACCGGGCCAAGATGACCTCGCGGTCTTGGCGGCGCACATAGTCCGAATTGCCCCCGGCCAGAAAAAGCACAGAACCCTGCCACTGGGCTGGTGTTTCGGGAAAGGACATGATGTCGGGCATATGCCGTGCCAGCGTGTCCAGGTTGAGCCGCCAGGCTTTGTTTGGAAGATCAAGCGACTGGGTGAAAAAGCTTTGCAAGGCAGGCTCGACACCGGCTTTGGCCAGTTGCTCCTCAACATCGCTGCGTCGGTCTACCTGGTCAAAATCCACCGCGCGCATCGCTTTGATGAATTGAATTTGGCTGTGGCCATAGGGCACCGGGGCGATATCAGCGACAATCAGGCGGCGCACCATTTCAGGATGATTCAGGGCCAGCATCATGGCGGTTTTCCCGCCCATGGAATGGCCAATCACATCCATCTGGCCGCCATGCGCCGCAATGACTTCGGCCAGGTCTTCGGCCATTTCCGGGTAGCTGTGATTCGATGTCCAGGGGCTGTGCCCGTGGTTGCGCAGATCGACCGCCACCACCTGCCGCTCATCCGCGAGCCTTTTGCAGATCACCCCCCAATTGCGGGCAGAGCCATAAAGACCATGCGCAACCAGCAAAGAGGGCTTATCGGTGGGGGTACCATGTAGAATGTAGTTCAGCATGAGGCAGTGATACCCTTCGGGCCGAGGCATGGCCAGACCCATTGAGGCGCAGGGATGCTTGCGGTAACTACTGTGTGCAGGAAACCGGGGCGGCGCGTTGCGCGCCCAAGAGCGGAGCACAAAGCAATGGCCCAAGACATCTTTGCAGATATCGAAGAGGTTCAGGAGTTGTTGAAATCCCACGCTGCGGCGTCGGGGGATCTGGCAGCTGCTTTGGGCAAGGCCCGACGCCAGCTGCCGCGGCGGATTTATAAACAAGGAATGCGTCTGGCCGATGCATTGCCGATGCTGGAGCATCCCAAACTGCGCCAGACCCAGGATGAAAAATCCCTGAAAAAGGCCGCTCGGGAAGTGAAAAATCACCTGAGAAAGATCGACGCTGCTGATCGTCGCAAGGGGCGCGTGCTCGAGATCCTGGGCAGTATGGCGTTTTCCGTACTGGTGGTTTTTGTGCTGCTGCTGATCGTCCTGCGCTGGCGCGGCTTTATCTGAACTGCCCTTTTCATCAAGCAGCGCGCCAATGCGTCAGGGCGGTGGCGCAGGTCAAAGTCCAGGAATTTGCCGGTGGTTTTTGATTGTTGATTACTGACTGGTGGTTTTCAAAATGTCTTTGGCCCCGGGGCAGACGGAAAAAGGGCGCCGCTGAAAGATCCAGCGGCGCCCTATGTCATAGTTCGCTCTTCCAGACCTTAGAGGTTGGGATAGAGCGGGAATTTGGCGCAAAGCGCAGAGACCTTGCCACGTACAGTGGCCTCGACCTCGGCATTGCCCTCTTCGCCATTGGCGGCCAGGCCATCAACCACTTCGACGATCAGCTGCGCGATCTCGCGGAATTCAGCCTCGCCAAAGCCACGGGTGGTGCCCGCAGGGGTGCCCAGACGGATACCAGAGGTCACTGTGGGCTTTTCAGGGTCAAAGGGGATGCCGTTTTTATTGGTGGTGATATGGGCGCGTCCCAGAGCCTTGTCGACAATGTTGCCGGTCACACCCTTGGGGCGCAGATCGACCAGCATCACATGGGTGTCGGTGCCGCCGGTGACGATAGCCAAGCCACCTTTGACCAGCTCATCCGCCAGGGCAACCGCATTGGCGCGGACCTGCTTTTGGTACTCTTTGAATTCGGGACGCAGCGCTTCACCAAAAGCGGCGGCTTTGCCTGCGATCACATGCATCAGCGGGCCACCCTGGATGCCGGGGAAGATCGCCGAGTTGATCTTTTTGGCGATATCCGCGTCATTGGTGACGATCATGCCGCCACGCGGACCGCGCAGAGTTTTATGGGTGGTGGTGGTTGCCACATGGGCATGTGGGAAGGGCGAGGGGTGCTCTCCGGCGGCAATCAGGCCAGCGATATGGGCCATGTCGACCATGAAATAGGCGCCGACGGAATCAGCAATTTCGCGGAACTTGGCAAAGTCGATCTGACGCGGGATGGCTGAGCCACCCGCAATGATCAGCTTGGGCTGATGCTCGGTTGCCAGCGCCTGGATCTGATCATAGTCGATCAGGTTGTTGTCTTCGCGCACACCGTAGTGAATGGCGTTGAACCATTTGCCCGACTGGTTGGGCCGCGCGCCATGGGTCAGGTGACCACCAGCAGAGAGGTCCATGCCAAGGATGGTATCGCCGGGCTGGATCAGCGCCTGGAACACACCCTGGTTGGCCTGAGAGCCAGAGTTGGGCTGCACATTGGCAAACTCACAGCCAAACAGCTGCTTGGCGCGGTCAATGGCGAGGTTTTCCGCAACATCGACATACTGGCAGCCGCCATAGTAGCGGCGACCGGGATAGCCTTCGGCGTATTTGTTGGTGAGCACAGAGCCCTGCGCTTCCATCACGGCCGCAGAGACGATGTTCTCGGAGGCAATCAGTTCGATCTCGTCGCGCTGGCGGTGCAGCTCGTCGGTAATTGCGCCAAAGAGTTCTGGGTCACGATCAGAGAGGGCTTCGGTGAAGAATCCGGGATCACGGGTGGTCGCTGTCATGGTGGCTCCGCTAAGTAGGAGGTGGCAGGGTTGGGTAATCTGTGAGATTTCCTATCGGAAACATCACAGATCTTAAAGGCTGTAAAGCGGCAATAATCGAACATAGAGCGGCAACACTGGTCTTTGTGGTTCAGCTGTGCTTGTTTCGGAACAAAATGGCTCACACCGGAAACAGGGTTTAGTGACAATGAGAATCGCCTTTTTGGCCAGTGACGCCCCCGTGGCGCAATCGGCCTGTGATGCCCTGGTGAAACAGCACGGGAATGCGCAGCCGGAAAATGCCGATGTGATCGTGGCTCTGGGGGGGGACGGCTTCATGCTGCAAACCCTGCACGAGGCGGTTGATCTGGCCTTGCCTGTCTATGGTATGAACCGGGGCACGGTTGGTTTTTTGATGAATGAATACCATGAGGATGGCCTGCTTGCCCGGCTTGAGGCGGCAGAGGAAGAGATTATCAATCCCCTGTCGATGACCGCGATGGATAGGGATGGTGCCGTCCACAAGGCCTTGGCGATCAATGAGGTCTCACTGCTGCGGGCAGGCCCGCAGGCGGCACGGCTGAAGATTTCGGTAGATGGTCGCCAACGACTGTCAGAGCTGGTCTGTGACGGGGCGCTGGTCTCCACCCCGGCGGGATCCACCGCCTATAACTATTCCGCGCATGGGCCGATCCTGCCCATTGGCTCTGATGTGCTGGCGCTGACGGCTATTGCCGCCTTTCGCCCGCGTCGCTGGCAGGGGGCGTTGCTGCCCAGCTGCGCCAAGGTGCGCTTTGACGTGCTGGAGGCGGACAAACGGCCGGTCATGGCCGATGCGGATTCTATCTCCTGCCCAGATATCCAATGGGTGGAAATTCAGACCGAACCCAGCATCCGGCACAAGATCCTGTTTGATCCGGGTCATGGCCTGGAAGAGCGCCTGATCTCAGAGCAGTTTACCTGAAAACACCCTGTGCATCTGGTTAAATCTGATGAAATTCAGCCGGATAGCAGGCAAATTTTAGGTGGCTATGGCGAAACGGCTCTGTGCGACATGCGATCACATTTTTGTGAGAGGGCTGGTGCACTGCCTCTGGACTGAGGCACTCTGAACAAACGGGAGTTTCAGGCAGGGCGTCTTGCTTTCTTGTTTGCCTTTAGCTGGAGCTGGTTCCGTCTTGAGCGACGAATTTGGCCCCTTTGGCGGAAGGCAGTCGTGCGTCAGCGAGTTTTCATTGTACGAAAGGTGCCGGGAGATGGGTCGCTCTATCTCCCGGTTTCCTTTGGTGTCAGCTGGTCCGTCCTACAGATCAGCAGCCCTATTGGACAGGGGCCTCACAGCCTGTTTTTTTCGGGTGGCTGTGAGGCCGTGAAACACCTCTTGGGGCCGGGGGGCCCTAGGCCATAAGATCCCAAAGATGTGGACTAAACCGACCAACCCGCTGCTCTATCGCGATGCAGGCGTCCACCGCCATGTCTTCGCGCCAGCTACGGGCGACGATCTGCACATTGATCGGCTGCGGCCCGCTTGCCAGCGGGGCCAATCGCGCAGGCACGCAGCCCGCAGGCAGGCCGAGATAGTTCATAGCATAGGAATAGACGGCGCAGCCTAGTACCTCATGCACGCCTTCCGCGCCTTCGGTGTCGCGGTCGGGTTTGAAAAATGGCTGCGGCAGGAACGGGGTGAGAACCAAAGGATAGTCCTGCATGAACATGGACCATTGGCGCGCATAGTGGCTGCGCTTGGCCATCATCTGCAACAGCTCAGTGCCGGCAAAGGGCGGGAATTCCTGAAAATAGACGTCAAAGATCTGGCGGACGGTATCGGAGCCGGCGGCATCGACGTCCTGCTTCATCATTGCATAGACTTCACCCATCAGTGCCCGATAACCGGTGCGCCCGGCTTCAAACACATTGGGGGGCTCAACCTCCTCAACGACATAGCCAGCATCTGTCAGCGCATCACGGGCTGTCTCTAGCGCCAGATTGACCTCTGGGTGCAGGTCATAGCCAAAGGTGTTGCGAGTAAAGGCGACCTTGATCGGGTCTTCAAGAGGCTCTCCGCGCCAGGGCAGGGGGACATGAAACGGGTCGCGCGGATCTGGCGCAATCAGCGACGGCATCGCCAGATGCAGATCCGCAGCCGAGCGGGTGATCAGTCCCTGCACCGACATGGACTGCGCCAGCATGCCGCGCTCTGCCTTTTGGCTGGGATTCCAGGCAGGGACACGTCCCAGGCCTGGTTTTACTGTCACCGCGCCATTGGCCGCCGCCGGAAACCGCAGCGAGCCACCGATATCGTTGCCATGGGCCAGGGCGCCAATACCCGCCATCACCGCAGCACCAGCCCCCCCGGATGAGCCTCCGGGGGAAATATGTCGCCCCCAGGGGTTATGGGTGCGGCCAAACAGCGGATTATCAGTATCAGCGCGAAAGGAGAACTCGGGCGTATTGGTTCGGCCAATCACCACAGCGCCGGCCTTTTCCAAATTGGCGACCACGGGCGCATCCCCGGGCGCAATCAGGTCTTTCAAGGCTGTCACCCCGTTAGAGGTGGCATGGCCTTCCTGATCGACGTTGATCTTGATGGTGACGGGCAGCCCCTGAAGCGGCCCCGGCGCCGCACCCGCTGTGCGGGCCTTGTCGAGATCCCGGGCGCGGTTCAGCGCCTCGGTGCTCAGGTCTTCAACCACCGCATTCAGGCCAGGGTTCACCGCATTCATCCGGTCAATCGAGGCCTGTACCGCCGCTTCGGCGGAAATATCGCCAGCGCGGGTGTGGGTGGAAAGTTCGGTGGCGCTCAGGCGCCAAATATCATCTGTGTTCATTTTGCTCATCTCCTGCGCGGCAGGGTAGAGCGGTGATTTTGGGTTGCAAGGGAAACCAGAGGTAATTCCGGTTTCCGTTTTTAGAAATTAGCGCATCGGACAAGATTTCGGCTGAGCTGTGCGTTATGTGGTCGAAAGGCAGGGCTGCCCTTCGACCACATCGGTCAGTTGCTAGCCCTTTGCAAAGCCAAGGCTCTGCAGGGCGACGGTGATTTCATCCAGAATCGCCGGATCATCAATGGTCGCCGGCATCTTCCAGGCGGTGCCATCGGCAATATTGACCATGGTGCCCCGCAGGATCTTGCCCGAACGGGTCTTGGGCAGGCGGTCAACAACAATGGCCAGTTTGAAGGCGGCCACAGGTCCGATCTTTTCACGCACCAGCTTGACCACTTCGGCCACAATTTCGCTGGGATCGCGATCAACCCCGGCATTGAGGCAGAGAAAGCCCAGTGGTGCCTGACCTTTCAGCTGGTCAGCGACGCCAATCACCGCGCATTCCGCCACATCCGGATGGCCTGCCAGGACCTCTTCCATGGCGCCAGTCGACAGCCGGTGCCCGGCGACATTGATCACGTCATCGGTGCGCGCCATGATATAGAGATAGCCGTCTTCGTCCTTCATGCCGGCATCCCCTGTTTCATAATAACCGGGAAAGGTGGTGAGATAGCTTTTCTTGAAGCGCTCTTCGGCATTCCACAGGGTTGGCAAGGTGCCGGGGGGCAGGGGCAGCTTGATGGCAATGGCCCCCAGCTCTCCGGCGGCAATGGGATGGCCGCCTTCGTCCAGGATATCGACCTCATAGCCGGGCATCGGCACCGCAGGGGAGCCCAGTTTGGTGGGCAGTTCTTCAATGCCAAGCGGGTTGGCGGCAATCGACCAGCCGGTTTCGGTCTGCCACCAGTGGTCCACAATTGGCACCTTCAGCTTATCCTGCGCCCAGGTGATGGTATCGGGATCGGCGCGCTCACCGGCCAGATAGACCTGGCCCAGGCAGCTGAGGTCATATTTGCCGACAAATTCGCCCCTGGGATCTTCGCGCTTGACCGCACGGAATGCGGTGGGGGCGGTGAAGAAGCTTTTGACCTTATGTTCCGAGATCACCCGCCAGAAGGTGCCCGCATCCGGTGTGCCGATGGGCTTGCCCTCAAAGACGATCGTGGTGTTGCCATGGATCAGCGGCGCGTAGCAGATATAGCTGTGGCCCACGACCCAACCAACATCGGACGCCGCCCAGAACACATCGCCCGGATCGACGTTATAGATGTTCTTCATGGTCCAGTTCAGCGCCACCAGCTGACCGGCGGTGTGACGTATCACCCCTTTGGGCTGGCCCGTGGTGCCAGAGGTGTAGAGAATATAGGAGGGATGATTGCCTTCCACCGGCACACATTCGGCAGGTTCAACACCATACTGGAAGCCGTGCCAGTTGACATCCCGGCCTTCAATAAGCTCGGCAACCTCTTGTTCGCGTTGCAGGATAACGCAGAACTCGGGCTTGTGCGCGGCCTGCTCGATGGCGCCGTCCAGCAGCGGTTTGTAATGTACGACACGGCCCGGCTCCAACCCGCAGGAGGCAGCGATAATGGCCTTTGGGGTGGCGTCATCAATGCGCACTGCCAGCTCATTGGCGGCAAAGCCCCCAAAGACAACCGAATGCACCGCGCCAATACGGGCGCAGGCCAGCATGGCCTCCAGCGCCTCGGGGATCATCGGCATATAGATGATGACGCGATCGCCCTTCTCGATGCCCTTGGCCCGCAGTGCGCCTGCCAGATTGGCCACGCGGTTGCGCAGCTCCACATAAGAGATCTCGCGTTTGGTATGGGTGATGGGGCTGTCATAGATGATCGCCGTCTGCTCGCCTCTGCCGGCCTCGACATGGCGATCCACCGCATTGTAGCAGGTGTTGACGCGGGCATCCGCGAACCATTCATACAGCCCGTCGCCCTTGTCGGTCAGCGCTTTGGTCGGGGCCTCCACCCAATCAATTGCCTCGGCGGCCTGCATCCAAAAGGCTTCAGGATCGGCTTTCCAGTTGGCATATATCTCTTTGTAAGACATCGGCGTCCTCCACGCGTTTTGTTTCAAAAGAGTTATGCGCAAGCGCAGCTCCGGAGCAAGCAATCATCATAACCTTGCGTCACAGAGACGCGCAAAAATTTGCACTATAGCCCCGAAGGCCCTGCAAATTTTTGCAAACTCGTGCGAATTATGGGTTTTGGAGCAACTTTTTCAAATTTTTGCAAAACTGCTAAGTCCGCTTGGCTAATGCTGTGAGGTGTAGCGGGACACTTCGCGTTGCAGTACGGGACACTTCCCGTTGTAGCGGGACTGTAGCGGGACACTTCGCGTTGCAGTACGGGACACTTCCCGTTGCAGCAAACTAATTTGACGAATTCCCTGTTTTCTAACCCCAAATCGAGCCTTTGACCAGCCCATAGCCGCGCGGCTGGTTTGAGGCGGCGAGGGATGTTTGGGACACTTCCCGTTTCAAACTCCAAAAATCCGCCGCCCAAACCGTTTAAATCGTCGGGCGGCGGAGGTCTTTAAAGGGTGTTTAAAGGCTTTTGAAGGTGCTCGGCTTCCAGCCCAATGCGACCCTACATCCATTGGCACGAATCTGTGTTAGCTGACCTTGGCTACGCACGTCGCGAACTGGTGGTATGCGGACTAAGTTTCCATTCGAATTTTCGGAACGGATGTCGGCTTTCAGTTCGTTGCCAACAAAGCAGAGCCGCCCAAAAGAAATGATCCCCCAGTGTAACCCATCCGTTTTCGGGCACGTAGGCTTTGGAAGGCCTTTCGTGCCTGCGCTGCCAGAAGCGCATATCCACCCAAGACAAAGAGAACGATCATCGTCGATGTTGCCATCAGCAACAGGAATTGAGGCATCATGGGATGCGCCGGATTCATGAACTGGGCGAGGAAGGCAACATAGAAAAGGATCGCTTTCGGGTTTAGGACGCCAGTTAGAAATCCTGCTCGCAAGCTGTCCGAACGAGCGACAAATGGGTTTGCACTGATCAGGTCGCTTTCGACCATGCGCCGTGCGGCCAGAATTTGCATTAACCCTAGGTAAGCCATATAGGCGACGCCCGCCCATTTGATGATATGGAAAATCTCGCTGGATGTTGCCAGAACCGTACCAAGCCCAACATACGCAAACGTCATCATGACAATGCCGCCGAGCAAGTCACCGAAGATGCAATAAAAAGCAGTGCCGAGACCTTTGGATAGCGACTGACCAATCACCATCAAGACACTGGGTCCAGGAATGAGCGAAAGGATCGTGTATGCAGCTAAATATGCCAACCAAGTTTCAAAGCTCATATCAAATGGTCTCCTGTTGCCGTGTATAGCATTTAGTGTTTCCGGCGGATGCGCAACCGAACCCGGACATTCGTGAACTGCGCAGCATCGGTCACTAAGGGCTCTCACCCGGCTTTCGCTGCAGGCTACATGAAAGGCCGCTGTTGGGAAATGGATCAAACTTTGCAAAGCTCGCTACCTGCGCACAGCAGCCTTTTAAAGTGACATGCGACAGTTGTGGTTCCCGGCCTAGGCCAGGAACTTCTTCTTCACTCTGCTTTAGGATACTCCTTTGACAGCGGATCTATCTGTCGCCGCATCTTTCGGTCCAATGGCATCAAGTATTTATGCCGCTTGAGATGGATTCGAGGGAGCTGTTTAAACCCCAGAGACTGGGCATATTCCGCATAGGTCATGCCTAGCCTCTTTGTGCGCAGGCTCATGCTTCGACCGTGGACCAGCTCGTCTCCGATCTTGAAGACATGGGACTTGACGCAACCCTCGTAGATCCAGTTTCCCGCCTGGTAGATGCCGCCATGGTGACCTTCTTCAAGGGCAGCATAAGAGACAACCAGGCGCAGGCCAGGATTGGCCTGTTTGACCATGCTCAGTGCCTCACTGATGATTTGTGTCACAGGCGATTTGTGAGAGGTTAAGGCGACCCTGGTCAATTCGCAGACTTCAGTCTGTTCAAGACCGTAGGGTGAACCGATGCGAGGGGTGGCCCCCCGCGAAAAGATCACGGCCCCGATGAACTTACCGTCTTCGAAGACGCCGACTTTCACGGTTTTTCCGACTGGAATTTTCTTTGTGTAGTGCCAATTTTGGCAGGCCCAAAGCGCGTCATGATAGCCAATCCAGGCAAGTGATAGCTGGTGTTTGGAGACCTGAGACGGGCCTGTCTTGTCGAGCTGAGGTTGGGAGGCCGTGGTCAAGGGCAGAACGATACGCTCTCCCACGGGTTTGCTATGTCGGGATGAAATCCAATGGCGAAACTTGGGCATGTGGCCCGTCCTTTCCATCGCGCTCTTGGGAATGTTCCCGGCGCTTTGGTGAAGGGCTCTGTGGCCTCAGGGTGTTGTGTGCCTTGCATCTTGGGCACTTGATAGAGAGCGCGCCGCTTAATGCGCCAGGCTCAATTTTGAATAGCAATCTACGGCATTCGCCGCAACGCTGGTCTTGCAACGTCAAGTGGAATCACCTCATGAAGGCCGGGTCCTCGAGGACAGGGAGCGGCCATGAAGCTTTTGCTGGTCGGCGGGGTCATTGTCAGAATTTGGACCCGTGTTAAGGGGTGTTGAAGCACCCTTTAACCTCCCGTGACCGGGAGGCGTCTTGCTCGGCTATGATTTCGCTTTCTCATTGTCGCGCTCTGCCTTGAAACTGGTGGTCAATGTGCTGCCGAGGCGGTGGGTGACGTTGGTGATTAGCCATTCGCCTTCCAGTTCGGGTTTGATGCCGGTGAGATTGACCTTGGCCTCGGCCATCAGATCGCCCCAGAACCCGCCCAAGCGAATGTCAATTTTTCCACTGGACCGGCCACCGCGCTCCAGGGCCGCATCGGCTGCCCGCTGTGCCTCTGCCTTGTTAGGGTAGCGGTGCCGGATTTTTAGCTTGGGGTCGTCTTTTCCGGCTGTGCAGGTCTGCACTTCGGCTGTTTCCGGGTCGGTCCATTCTACAATCACGCAGCGGTATTTTCCGCGCCCGTTGATCTGCCAACTGCCTTCGGAGATTTGGGATTTATCCACCTGAAAAACAGGAAGGTCAGAGCCGTCAGCGGCCTTGTTCTCGCCGCGCTTGGCAACCACCAGGGCACCACCTGCGGGCTTTGCAACGGCGTCCAGATCCTTGGCGATACGGGTTAGGAAATTCAAATCGCTCTCAGTCGTCTGTGCCAGATAGGCGAATTTCTGGGCCTTCAGGCTTTCGCTGATGACGGGTTTCAGCCCATGCTCAGAGGCGATTTTCTGGACGATGTCTTGCACTGAGACGTCGCGCCAGGAGCGCGATTTGCGGGCACGAATACCGCCGAGCATATCCGCCGCCTTGGCCCCGATCGACAATGTGTCTGGGGCCATGGTGCCGCTGATTTCGTCTACGACAAAGTGGCCGATTTCGACCAGATCTCCGACAAATCCAAGCGAGATTTTCAGCTTGGCGCCGGTCTCCGGCAGGGCCACGGCATAGTCCCGGTCGTCAATCTGTATATCCGCCCGGTCAGACTTATTGCCAGCCTCATCGACGATGGTTAGGCCAATGAGCCGGTCGGCAAAATTTGCGGTGACGTCTTTGCCATCGGCGATGATTTGGAAGGCAACTTTCATGACCTACCCCCACAGCCGAACAGGCTGGCGCACGGGTGCCGGCGCTTTTTCGGGGAGGGTGATTTCCAAGCCTTTTGGCAGGATGGAGCCGCGCTCGGCGAGACCCGGATTGGCCTCGTAGACGGCCACGGTCATGCTCTCGTCGCCGTAGTGAACCTTGCAGATCTCATCGACCATATCGCCGTCGGTCGTGCGGTAAGTGGTCATGACGGCAACTCCGATGTTACAGCGTGCTTTGCCATGGCCACATAAAACTTCATCATGCGAAATTGGCTTATTGCGAGTACGTACTCCCCCTTGTCGGCCGCATCAGTTCCGAGCGCGTCGAAATGAAATGCGCGGTCCATGTAGACACCCCATAGGTCTTTCTTTGTAGACGCCATCACAGCCCCCCAAGGAAGGACGACAAGACGCCGTTGTCTTTGCCGTAGGATTTCAGGGATAGGGTGAATTCGATCTTGCGCGGGGCGCCGTCCCTGAGAAACACGCTTTTGCGCTCTTCCACCTGGTCAATTACCCAGCGGTCCCAGACCCAGCCGAGGCCGTCCACCATCATCATGGGTTTGGCCGCTTTGGCGCGCAGGCGCATCAATTCAACCTGCCTTAAACCGCCTTTAAAATGGGGGTAAATGACCCCATCAAGCTTGATGGTTTCGGCATCCGGCCCGGTGAACTGCAGAGCTGGCGCGCGGCCAATGCGGTTGACCTTGCCCCACCTGTAGGACGCTGAGCGGGAGAAGTTTTGATAAGATCCGCTGGAGATCCCAAAGCGAAAAACACCCAGCGCCATCATGACCATTCCAAGCTGCATCAGTAGTCCACTCCATCGTGCAGATCAGCGCGCCGTTCGTTGTCTCTGCGGTTCAATTCTCGCATCACCAGGCGGGCGATAGTTTCCTCGTCGGTGCCGGGAGGCGGCGCGATGTGAATGCTGATGGTGTCGCCCTCGCGGTGGACCTGCGTTGCGGGTGCGGGCTTTGCCAGGGCTGGTCTGGGGTCGATGCGTTGTTCGATTTCGGCACTGGTGGGCATGGCAAAGCTGGGCGTAGCCATGACGGTCGCGGCCATGGCCGCCTTCATTACGCGGGTGGGCAGGATGCTGCCCGCTACGCCTGGCACAAAGATCTCCGCGTCGCGCTCCCCAACCAAATAGGGCACACCCGGCATAACCGGCCCGCCGTGATCGCGGGTGCCCCTGGTGCGTCGTCGTGTGCTGCTAGACTGTGGGGCGGCGGGGGTATCCCCGGAGCCGCTCACCCAAGCCTGAAGATCTGAAATCCAGTCGGGTTTTAGGTCCTTCAGCTTCTGGACGATGAAATTCACCGCCTGGTCCACAATCGACGCCATCCCGTCCCAAAGGGATTTCATGAGGGTGACGCCGGTCGCGAACAGGGAGATCTCTTTGAACTTCTCGATGATTTGCTCAGGAACGCCGAGCAGATCCATCACATAGGCGAGAAGCCCGATCATTCCTTCAACGGCCAGGGTGAAGGGGTTGAACTCTGACAGGAGCTTGAACACGCCCTGTATCAGCCCTTCGTCAAAGGCGGCGCGTACCACTTCAATCTTTTCGGTGACCTTGGCCACAATCTTGTCCCAGTTGTCATAGACGACATAGGCAAGCGCGGCGACGGCGGCGATGATCAAGCCGATTGGATTTGCCAGGGCCAAAAGACCTAGACGGACAAAGGCACCGGCCAATACCCTAACACCTGAGAGCAAGAGCTTTAGGGGGCCTTTTCCAACCCAAGCCAAGAGTTTCCCAGCGGCGACGATAGGGGCGGTAGGGAGCCACCAAATAAATCGTAGCGCCGAAAACCCAGCATAGAGCGCTGCGGCGGATGCCAGGATTTCTCCGTTAACACCGGTCCATTCGCTGAGCTTGGCGACAAAGCCGCCAACGGCTTCACCCGCGCTTGTGCCCCAGGCCGTCCATTGTTCCAGGCTGGCGTCCAGCGGCCCCAGGAGATTGCCCAGCCACTCCCAAATCCCCTTCACGGAATCGGCAATGGCATCAAGCATGGGCGCGGCTGGGCCTAGGGCTTCCCTGAACCCGTTCCAGAAGCCGACAAAGAAGGCCTGAAGCCCCGACCAGTTGTTGTAGATCCACACTGCGGCCATGCCCACGGCGACGAGGAGCGCGCCGATCCCGGTGGCGATAAAGGCCATGCGAATGGCAACAAGGGCACCGCGAACCAGTTTGATCGGGCTTAGAAGCGCCAGGAGGCCACGGGCAAGCTTTGGTGCCAAAATCAGCATCCAACTGCCCGCGCGAATGATGTGAAGGAAGGGCGGCAGGATAGAGAATAACGTCCAGCGCAGGGCTATGGAGGCCAGTTTGAAGGTAAACAGCCCCACGGCGGCCTTCATAAATCCATTGATCAAATCGGGATGCGCTGCGGCCCATTCAGAGGTCGCAGCGATCAAGGGCATGACGGCTTCCATCAGCTCGTTGAGCTGGGGCAGCAGCACCGTGCCCACGACGACGGCAAGCCCTTTGGCGTATTCAAACAGACGCTGGCGCTGCACCAGGGTGGTTGACGCTTGGCGGCTGTATTCTTCTTCCATGAGGCCCAGCAGGCTTGCGGTGTCGGCGGCTTTGGCGAAGGCCTTTTCCAGCATCTCGGTGTTCTGGATAAGGGGCATGATTGCGCCCTTGGCTTCTTCTCCGAACAGATCCCCGACCATGGAGCTGCGGGCGTGCATCGGGATCTTCTCAAAGGCGCCCAGGACTTCGAGAATTGCGCCTGAGGCGTCCTCTTGCATCCTTTTGGCCATGTACACAGGATCAATGCCGAGGGCTTTGTAAACGGCAGCCTGGCGCTTTGTGGTGCTTTCGCCCCTGGTCAATGCGTTGGTGAAGTTTTTCAGGCCTGTGGCCGCGATTTCAGCCGGTGCGCCAGCAGCCAAAAGGGTCGCGCTCAAGGCGGCAATTTCAGATGTTGCGAGACCCGCCGTCTGCGCAACGACGCCTTGTCGGTTGATCACCGAGAGAATGTCGGCCTCATTGGTGGCCATGGTATTGCCAAGCAAATTGACGGTATCGCCCAGGACCATAGCTTCCTTCTGGGTCATCGACAGGTTTTGCCGCCAGCGCGCCAGGGTCGTTCCGGCCTCATCTGCGGAGATACCAAAGGCGGCGCTCATCTTGGCCGCATCAGTGGCGAATTCCAGCAGCTCCCGGCGCTTGACGTCGTCTGGCAGGTTGGCGTCCACAACACCCATTCGGCCCGCCGCAGCGATGATATCTGTCATCCCCTGGGCCGTGGCAGCAAGCCCGCCAGAGGTCACCAGTTCGCGGATATCTTTTGCCAGAATATTGAAGCCTTCAGGAGATTCAAAATCCACCACTTTTGAGACTTCGGCCAGGCGTTGCTCTGCCTGGATGGCGGGTTCGGTTAGAGCCATCAGACTGCCGCCGAGGGCAAGCAATCCAAGAGCTTCCCCCTGGAGGGCAGATCGGCGCGCCTGATTGGCTTCGAGCTGCCGGTTTGCCCAGTCAACACCAGCGCGACCGGACTGTTCGGTGACATCGCCGATCCGGCGCAGAGCGCCTTCTGCGCCTCGGGCTGGGCCAGACACCTGGTCAACCAGCTTCAAAATCAGCGCAATGTTGAGATTTCCGAGGGCCACTTTAGCCAGCTCCATGCTTAGGGCGGATCACCTCCGCCGTTCTGTGCTTCGGCGCGTTCCCGCGCCTTCTCTCTCCACATGGCCAGTTCTTCGATGGGCATGGCGTCCATGGCATCAGTTGGCCAGTGGAAGACGGAGGCGATATCGGCCATGGCGTCTTCCACGTATTCGGGGAGCTTTAGGGGGCTGCTTCCAGCTCCAACAGTTGACCGTCCAACTGCTCCTTCTTCGCGAAAAAAAGCAGTGTCTTGGTCGCCAACTCTGTGAAGTCCTCCAGCGCGATTTCAGCGGAAATTTGGAGGGAAGAAAGAGGCGGTTGGGTGATCCGGGGTAGGAGCTTGAGCATGGTGTCGACCTCCATGCGCAAGATATCTACCGTGCCAAGGCCGCGCAGTTCACCCGTGCTGGGCTTTCGCAGAGTGATTTCTTTCACTTCCTTGCCGTCAATTGTGATGGGGGTGGACAGGGTGACGGCATTCAACTTGCTGACTTTTGTCATTGGGTTCACTCTAAATTTGAGGGGATATATGACGCGGCGTGGACCGCCGCGCCCTGAAGTTTAAAGGGGCTTTAAAAGCCCATTGAAGCGCGCAGGGCCTCCAATTGATCAACGCCGCCGATGATCCGTTTCCCGGCCTTCACGTCGATCTCGAACAGCTCTTCGCCGTTGTGCAACATGCGGAAATAGTCGGTCTCAACAGTGAGCTTGAGAGGCGCATCCGAGCCGGGTTTCAGATCGGCAAAGTTGGTGACGGAAAACCGCCCGCCCACAGTGGCAACAAAGGTGTCGGCGGTGAAATCCTCCTCCCCCATGGCACCAGGGCGCAGGGTCAGACGCTGGCGGGTGCCAAACATCTTGATCAACTCGGGCGGCCATTCCGCCAGGGTCAATTCGGTGCGCATGGCTTCCATGCCCATGTCGACTGCAACGGGGGCATCCATGCCCGCGCCGCGATGGCTGGCGGTCTGCATCTTCAGCTCTGCGAGCTTGCCTTCGGTGACCCGGCCGCAATAGCTGCGACCGTCAATGAAGGCGCCGAAATTGCGGATAGTGCGAGGATACTGCATCATGTCCGTGTCTCCTTATGCAGCCTGTTTCACGTTGGAAACGAGGTCGTTGTAGTAGTCGCCATTGCGGTGACCCCGGAAGATCAGGTGCTCCAGCGGTGCGGGCGGCTCGAGATCATAATCGAGATAGAGCTTGCCCGCTTTCAGGGTGGTCTCGGTGTTCAGTTCCGGGTCCATCCAGCAGTTGAAACCCAGCAAAGCGCCACGCTGAACCAATCCCTGGCCAAAGGCCTGAACCCCGTCGCGCACGTCCATGAAGAGCTGCGCGGACATTGGGCGATCCATGGCCCAAAGATGCGCGTCTGCAATGCTTTGGGCGATGATGTCATTGGTGCGCACGACCGACAGGAAGGCCCATTGGGCGTCGGCGCTGGTGGTGCGGTTGCCCCAAAGGCGGAAGCCGTTGCTGCGGATGATGGTCGCCACTTCGGCTTCATTCATCCGGTTAGCTTCGGTTGCCGCCGAACTCAGGTGGAACCCGACCGGGCGGGCGGTGCCTGTGATGCCGCGCAGGATCTTGTTTGACGGCGAATGCCAGTAGCCATTTTGCACGTCGTTCTTGGCGATCAGACCGGCGACATAGCCCGAAGCCGGGCGGGTCACATCTGAAGCGCTGTCCACATCAAACGCCGTGACGGCAGGATCCACGATAAAGAGCCGTTCGGAACCGTAGTTGTCGCGGTCCAGCTTGGCGTCTTCTTCGGTGGTGTTGGGGCCGTCTTTCAAGACGATTGCCCGGTTCTTTTCGGCTACCGTGATAAGGCTGGAAACCACCGGGTTCACGCCGTCTGCCGGAAGCCCGGAAGTAAAGCCTGGCGCGGCGGTGATGCGTGGCACCATGTCCAGGACACTACGGGCATTTTCCAGGGCGAAAACGCCAGTGCCGGTGGCCGCGCTGCCGACCACATTGGCCTTGGTCGCGGCAGCGTCCGCGCCCTCTGCGACGGCGACGACAACCACTTCGGACGCGCCGTTTTCATAGGCGGCCAGATAGGCGTCGCGCAGGGTCCCGCCTGCACCAAGTTCATAGGCATGACGCGGCCCTTTGATAAGCACAGGCTTATTGAGCGGAAACCCTGCGGCGTCCGGGGCGGTGCCGACGAGACCAATCACCGAGCTTTTGGCGTTGCGGATTGGGCGGATGCCGTCATCGATGCCGATGACTTCCACACCATGAAGAAACTGTTCAGGCACTAGAATTGCCTCCATCGTTGAGGGTTTCGAGATTGCTGCGGGCTTGGGTTTCCAGTTCCCGCAATTGGGTGATGATGATTTCGAGTTCTGCCGTGTCAGTGGCGGTAGGGATGCGGTCTTCAGCCAGGCGTTCCATGCCTTCGACCAGTTGGTTGGCATAAAAGAACAGCGTGGCCTTTTCCAAAGAACGGTCCCGGACTGTCACGGGGTCTTCGCCGGTTAGGTCTGTTTCGAGTTTGAACCCGGCCTCGGCTATGGCACTGAAAGGAGCTAGGGCAGGGTTTGCAGCGGTCTCGTTGGCCTTCCAGGCAGCCCCGTAAACCGCTTTCAAAATCCAGTTTAGGGAGCGCTCGACCGGCGCAGAGGTCGCAATATGACCACGGATCTCTTGCGCGATTTCACGCACGGCTAGCAATGCGCTGGCTTTGAGCGCTTCAAGGTTAGGCGGCTTTTGTGTGACCGTTTCGCTGTCAAAATCCACATCAAGCTGATCAATCCCAACAGGCGGGATTTCGGAGGTATCCTTGATGAAAAAGACTGTGCCCTCTGGCAAAGACGTAGCCAGTTCGGACGCATCATGCCCAGGCGCAGGTGTCATTAGCGCGGCAGAACCTTCGGCGAGGCGGTAAACGATTGCAGAGCCCATGTTATAGCCCCCCCATAATTAAAACAGACACGTCATCCCAATCGCCTGCGGTGCCGTGCACATTGACAGTGTAAATTTCGAGATAGTTGGCTGTTTTGGCGTTTATGTAGCAATGCCCGCGCTCATCGCCTGCAGCCAGTGCCAGTCCTGCGAAGCTCCAAATGCCGTAGTCTGTGTTAGCCATCGGTGTGGCAAAATTGATCCTGAAAAGCCCGGCACCAAGATCTGTGACGCTGGACACATTCAGGGCATCTCGGACTTGCAGCGTCCCTTGGCCGTTAAAATTGACCCAGGCAGACGGCAGATTGTTTGATCCCATCAGCGCAAATTCGGAGGCATGTTTTCCGTCGAGCATGTCAGCATTCAGCCCAGAGCCTGCGCCGTGGTTGCCTGCGTGCCAGGCCTTGTGCCCTTTGATCACGAAATCTGTATCGCAGTACCACCAATCATTTTGGCGGGAAAAGCCAAATTCGAAATCCCAATCCCAATTGGAGTCGTCTGATTTCCTAGGGGTCAAATACCAGCGCGACCCGTCACCGGCCCAGCCTTGGAAAATCTGCTTTGATCCACCAAGGTTGGTCAGTGCGCCGCTTTGGTCCGCTCGGAAAAAGCTAGTGGCTTGCAGCCCGTCCAGCTTGTCCGCATCCAACCCAGAACCGGTCCCGTCGACGCTGAGCAATTTGGCCAGGATATCTTGCGGGGTGTAAGTGGCCGCATCCAGTTTTGAGGCAATGAGCGCGGTGAGCGCCGACGAGGTGTCACCATTCTCGGTGATGGCCGCCGCCAGCTCGTTGAGCGTGTCCATCTGGGCAGGCGCGGCCCCGACAAGAGCGTCGATTGCAGCGTCGACGACCTGTTTGACGCGCAGCGCGCTCATCACCTTGGACGCGCTGGTGCCCGCCTGGGCTTCGCCCCAGTCCGCCAGATCCGCAGTCAGGGTCAAACCGCCGTCGAGAGTGCCGCCGCCGGTGATCCCGTTCCAGGTCGAAATCTGGGTCGCCAGCAGCGTTGCAATCTCTTGTTTCAGCCAGGCAGTTCTCTTGGCGAGCTGTTCAGCCTGCACATTGGCAATACCGGCACCGGCAGCAAGGTTTGGCGGGCCACCCAGGACCGGATCTGTTTGCTCGATTTGGTAGATGCCGGCGGCCCATTCGGCTGCCTCGGGAAGGTTGGTCATTGGACAACTCCGTGCGTGAAGCTGCCGTCATACGAGATGGCAGCGTTGTAGCTGTGGGCGGCTTCGATGAAATAAAGGCCTTTCAGGTGCGACCGTGCGGGTGCCACACGAGCAAGGATGTCGCGGACCTGGATGGCCCGGTTGGCCGTGATTGGGTGGTCTAGATAAATCCGGTATTCGGCCCAATGGTCGGGGCCTTCGTAGATCTCGGTGCCGTCGTAGCGAATACTGCCGTCAAACAGGGCGCTTTGTTTTGCTTCGACAATTTGTGCGGTGCCATATCCGGCAGTCACCAGGGCGCGCCGCACGGCCCCTATGGTCCCTTTGTGCCGGTGCACCGAAACTGAACCAGCGATCACACTGCGCTTGTCTTCATCCGCCCAATTTGGGTCCCAGACGTCGACAGAGACCGCCCAAGCGAGCCAGCCCAACAGCGGGGCCGGACACAGGCCGGGGCGCATCAATTGAGCAACGGGTGCCAGGTCAGGCTTCTGGGCGCCGAACGCCTGTTCAAGCGCCCGTTCTGTCTTGGTGCTGTTGGGAGGCAGAATGGATTGAAACTCAGACATTTTCCGCTCCGACAGTTAGGCTGGGGCCGGGGGAACAGAATGCAGCCTGATCGGCATTTACCGGAATGTCTGCGGCTGGCGAGGCGAGTTGAACATTGGCAACTCCGGGCTGGTGTAGCGCCGCGTAGATCCCAGACAGGGTGACGTCACGCCCAAGCCCGTGTTGAGCCGCGACATAGGTTTCAATTGCGGCTGAAGCCGCCGCCTGGACTGCGCCGGCATCTGGGCCGGATTGCACGATCAGGTGCGCCGAAATCGTATAGGTCAGGATCTCGGCCGCCTGGACCGTGACCTGGTCATTCATCGGGCGCACGTCCTCATCATTTAGGACCGCTTCAACGGCGCTTAAAACACTGTTTGACGGGGTGCCATCGCCGTTGACCGACAAGATTGTCACGAGAACTTCTCCGGGAACGCCGGAAGAAATAGCTGCGTCTTTCACTTCGCCAGAGGCCGACAATGCCCAGAACCGATAGGCCCCGCGAGGCCCCGCAGTTGAATGCCCTTCAAGTGATTGTTGTACGCGGCTGCGGAACGCGTCATCGGCCTCCAGGATCTGAGGCAGAGGCGGCGTTACGTTGTCGTCGGCTGCCTGCACAACCAACCGTTCGACGCCCCAAAAGGCAGCCAACCCATCCAGGTTGGTTCCGGTCGCCAGCGCCAGCATATTGGCCCGTGCCCCGTCGTTGAATTCCAGCCGGTCCAGCATTCGGAAATATGCGCAAACCCGCAAAAGCTTGGAGACCGGCTCGCTTTCCAGGTCCAGGAAGGGCGCGAGGTCGGGCATCTGGCTGATGGCTTCGGCCTTCATCTCGTCCAGCAGCGCGTCAAAGCTCACGGTCTTGATGACCTCCGGCGCGGGTAGCTTGCTCAGGTCGATAGGGATAAAGCCGCTCATGGGTTAGCCTCACCGCTTGTTAGGACAGGCAAGGAAATCACATTGCCATCGGTGTCCGTCAGTTCCAGCTCGGCATACCCCGCGCGGGCGTCGATCACCTGGACGCGGCCCAGCTCGATGCGGGGTTCCCACAACGCGAGCGCTTCAGCCGTGGCTTGATAGACGTCAATGAGGGTTTCACCGTTCAAAGGCTGGTCGATTACGGCAGGCAAATCGGAGCCATAGTCACGCAGCATCACCAGCGTTCCTTTTGGCGTGGTCAATATATCAAGGATCGACTGCGCCAGGTGCGCGCCGCCCTCAATTGACCGTCCGGTTTGCCTGTCCATGCCAATCATTTCTTCGCGGCGCTCCCTTTGGCGGGCGCGGCTTTGGCGGGTTCTTTTGGAACCAGAGTGACGTTTTCATATTTGGCCTGCTCTTCGGTCAGCTCGAGCGGGCTGCCCTTTGCGCGCCATTCACCAGCGGTCCAGCCATCCGCATTGGCGACGTAGCTGTTCTTGGTGGGTTGGTTGGGTTTGGTAGGCTTGGGCATGGTCAGTCTCCTGCAAAAACATTGGTTGATCCGGTGGCGAGGTGCCCGCAGCTTGCGGCGTCCCCGGTGCGGCACAGTGGAATTCCCCCGGCAAAGACTGTGCCGCTGGCTTCGGCCATGACCGGGGCCGCGTGGGGGACGAGGCCGTGCCCTTCGACGGCGCAGTCCAGCACCGCGACCGGGGAGCCGTTGACCACGACAGTTGGGGCCAGAACACCGATCAGGGTTCCCCCCGCTGCGTCTTGCGATATGCGCGAAACTCCTGGCATCAGTTGAGCCTCACATTCGCGCCCTGAAGGATCAGGTCGCCGGTCGCGTGGATGGTGATGTTGCCGCCTGCAAACTCGATGTAGGAGCCGCCCTCAAAGCTAAGGCGGAAGGTGTCAGCCGCCCCGTAGGGCGGGTTCTTTCCTGTCGGCACCGCCCCCAGAATGACCGCCTGGGCCAGGTCACCGGAAGGTGCGCCAATCATCACCCATTCACCGGCCTGGAGCGGCCACCAGGAATGGTCCGAAGCGGCGCGCGGCGTCATCCAGGGGATAAGCTGTGTTTCCACATCGCCGCATTTGACGCGGGCCTTGCCACTGGGGGGATCAACTTCAATGACCTTGCCAGTCAGCAGAAGGTTTTCAATGCGGCGGTCGGCTTCGGCTGCTTGCTCACTCATCGGTGCCACCTCCTACGATTTCGTAAGTCGCGGTGTGATCGGGACCAATAGCCGGGTCGATGCCCACATAGAGGGCCATTCCGAGCGGCTGCAAAGCGGGCTGGTGAAAGCTGATGGGCTGTTGCCAGGTCACCGCCCAAAGGGAGACGCCTTTGGATTTGACCTTGGTTGAAACAAGACTGTGCAAGGCGGCGCTGCGCGCGCGGCCAAGCCCTGCCAAGCCCCAGTCCTGTTCGGGAACCAAAGTCATGATCGTTTGGCAGATATTGGCCGCAGCAACTTCGCGGCGCATTCGCAAGCTGTCGCGGGTCACCACATAAGCGGCCATCTGCAGCATGAAGGTGGCAGGGGCACCGGCAAAGGTCTTGTCCTGTTTCGCGCCCAGGCAAGAGACTTTGACGGCAGGCGAGGGCAGGCCCTCACGTTTCAGCTCTTCCAGGGAATACTTGCCTTCGTGCGGTTCGCATTCGCGCAGATCCGGCAGCAGATCCTTGATCGCGGCGCAAACAGTTGCAGGCAAGAGGCCGAGAAGATCCGGGGCAGAGGTCATTGCATCAGCTCCTCAAGCCGCGTGGTGACAAGGTCCTGAATGTCCAGCTCGTCGTCATCGGAAACGCCGAGATAAGGCCGGGCGGGCATACCGCTGCCGATTTCCTCACCGCCGATTTGGTGGTGGGCGGCATAGACCAGGTTAGAGCCAACATGGGCCTCGGTGCCGTTGGAGTAGCTGGCCATGCTGTCGCGCAGATCCCCGCCATCGAGCAGCAACGAATGCACATCATGGTCGCGGGTTTCGTCGTAGGCTTCAGACCAGGGGGTCCAGGCTTCGCCATCCGGGGCAGTCTTGGTGTCGAACCGACGCCGCGTGGAGCTTTCAAGGATCGCGCCCGCGTCGTCTGCCAGCTCAGCCATCTGAAAGCCTTCCAGACGGCTGAGCGCTGCAATCGCTTCTTTGAGGCCTTGGGTTGTGAGGGATGCGGTAACGCCTGACATGCTTAAAGCCCCCGCAGTTTTGCACGGGTGAATTCGCGCTCTGGGCCGCCAACGACGATGGGGCGGGGGCGATCCGGTTCGGTTGGCGCGCTGTCATCGCCGTCCGTTCCCTGGGCAATATTCAGAGTGGCAGACCCGCGCGCGATGTCTTTGAGGTGCTTAAGGGTGTCCTCATAGCGATTGCGATGCTCATCGGAGAGCACGTCACGGGACAGGGCCAGGCGATAGAGCGCAATGTCTACGCAGAATTGCACCAGCAAGTCCGGGGTCTCAGGCAAGGGAAGCGCAAACCGGACCCCGAGGTAGCTGTCGATTTCGCCGCTGGCAGACCGCAGGGCGCGGGTGACCGCCGCCGCATCGGGCACGCCGTCGCCGTCCCGATCCGCCACATAGAGGGCGTCTTCAGAATACAGCTCGGTGATGTCGATTTGCGTGGCATAGGCCATTGGCGCACCTGTCTGGTGAAAAGAATGAGGACCGGGGCGGGGAGGGCTTCCCAACTGCAGCGCCCCGGTGCCGCAGTGGATCATTGGACCCTAGGGATCTTGGCTAGGCCGCTGGCTCGGGGGCTTTGAAACCCCCGCGCACAAGCTGGTCCCAGATCTCGTTGCGTTCTGGGACCGCGATCTTGCCCAGCTCGTCGCCCAGCAATTCGTTCAAAGCATCAATCTTGGGCTTGCCGTCGCGTTGGAAGTCCTGGGCGGCCAGGGTTTTGATGCCCGCTGCAATTGCCGCCGCTCGTTCTTCAGCCAGACCCGCGTCCTCTTTGGTTGCCGGGGCAACCCGCAACATGGGTTCGCCTTTGAGACGTTCGAGCTGCTTTTCGGAAAAGTCCGAAGCGGTCACAAGGACGCCTGTCTTGGTGAAGTGGCGACCACAGCGCCAAAAGCCGTTTGCCGATACGGATGAAATCTTGAGTTTCGCTGCGCTCATGGGTCAGCCTTTCTATTTGATGGGTTGGGTGCAGGGGCGGGATTTGAACCCGCGACCTCCAGCTAATGAGGCTGGCGAGCTACCTCTGCTCTACCCCGCGCTGGGTAGCGGTTAGGCCGCCCAGTCGGTGTCCAGGACGTCCACCGCGTTGTAGTTGGCATTGGATGCGCCGCCTTCGCTCAACATGACTTTGACGGTCTTGTTCGCCTGGGAGCGCAGCTTGGGACCAACAACAAGCAGGCCAGGCTTGATGCCCAGGGGGCGACCGTTGATATCCTTCAGCGAGCGCATCTGCTCAATTGCGGCATCCAGGCTGTCGCCGTCCAAAGCCACGTTTGAGGCATAGGCCATTTGCCAGAGGCCAAAGCCGACGTTGGACCGCGCGTCTACACCGTAGAGGAATTCCTTGTTGTGGAAGACGTGGTCGGAGTTCTTTGGATCGACATGGGCGACGAACTCAGGCTTCTTGCGTTCCTGATAAACCAGCGGTTTCAACGGCCGGCTGACATCCAGCAGATACCACCAGGGGTTTCCGCCCAGGCCGGATGCATCGACATTGGATGCCACTGTGTCACCGCCGTTCTCATCATGTGACGGGTGGTCGGTGTCAAAGAAATACTGGCCGTCAAAACAGGTCTCAGTGCGACCGTTTGCCAGCAGGCCAAAGGTCAGGTCATCGGGCTGTTGACCGGCACTGTGCCCCATCTCCTGAAACAGAGGCGCATAGATGCCCAGGTTGTCGTCTTCGATGTCGTTTCGGTCAACGCCGACCGTGGCTTCAAAGTCTTTGTTGGTGATCGAATAGCCATGGGCTTCCATGTCTTTGATCACGCGGGCACCGACCCATTCCCGCATCTTGGGAAACTTGCCGAGCCAGCCATAGGTCTCGGATTTGGAAGTCGATTGGATGACAGTGGCGACCTTGGTGAAATCGGCCTCAGGACGAATTGCGGAAAACGCGTCCTGGAAATTCTTCTTGTAGCCCACTTGAAGGGCGGCGAGAGCGGCGGCTGTTACCATCATGTCGGGTTACTCCTCGGCCTTGGCTTTGGCGAATTCAGCTTCGGTCATGCCAAGGGCACGACACGTGGCGATCTCTTCGCTTGAAAGCGCGGTTGCCCCCTTGTCGGGGTCTTTGTCGTCCAGGTCGGTTTTGGCAGCGATGACGGGGCTGGCCTCAACCATCGCCTGGAAGTTTGCGAGACCGCCTTCGGAGCGGCAGGCGGCGGTGTGATAGTCGCGGCTGGACGGGGCAATCTTGCCCGCTTCCACAGCGGCATCCACAGCGGCGGTGATTTCTGCGTCGGCGCGCTTTTCCGCCTCGCCCTCAAAGGAGCGAATGCGGTTCATGGCCAGATCGTAATCAGCCTTGGGCACGAAATTTGAGGTGTCGGGCGTCTCGGCGCGATTGCGCGCGGTGGCTTCGTCCGACTTGAGCTTGTTGATCGCGGTCAGAACGTCGCCGTCTGATGCGTCTTCTTTCAGGCCCAACGCCTCAAGGGCGTCTTTATTCATGGTGCAGTCCTCCTGTGCGCCTTCGCGATTGAGGGCGGTGAGTTGAAAATTCGGTTGATTGGTGAGGCCCACAGACAAGACTTTGCTGACGGCTTTGGTCGCACGCGCAAAATTGAAAACCGGGCTGGCATAACGATAGGCGCGAGAGGCGACGGCCTCTCTGCCTGTATCCAGCCAGTCAACTTTTCCCCACAGGGCATTGTTGCGGGCTTCCAGCTCGGTGATCCAACCCACCGCAGGAGCGTGTTCGCCCTTAGCGCCTTTTTCCTGGGTGGCGTGTTCAAAATCGACGGGCAGGTCCTGGCCGTGGGTTTCAAACGCAGCGACCACGGCTTCCGGGTCATCCATTTTCCAGGTGCGACCGTCGCGCCCCTCAAGAGTTGGGCCAGCCGGTGTGAGCTGGATCCAGTCGGGCGCTTCGTCGCCGACGCTGTTCATGGCCAAGGCCAGAGTTTGGATTGAATTGGTCTGTGTCATGGGCCGACATTGCGCCACGGCGCGGCCTTACTCATCCCTGACGGATGTCGGGGGCAGTGGCTCGGGTGATTTTGGGATTTTGGGGGAGGCCGAAATAAGGCCCATACAGCGCCTCTACACTCTAGACGCTATCGTGGCCCGGAAAATTGCTCAAGGGCGTTTGTACCCCGTTTAAGTACCCTTTAAATTTGATCCTAGCCGGGCGGCAGGCAGGCGATTGCATCAAATCTGGTGGCCGGGTTGAAAATTCGCCCCCAACAGCCTATTTTGGTCCTGCGCTTGAGCCATTCGCTCGACCGGACCAGACCCTCGGTTTGGGATCGACAAGGGGTTGCGACCTTGCAAGCGCAGATCCACTCACTTTCCAGCTCGCTTTAGAAGGCGCTCAGCATATCGCCGGGCAGGCCGGTAAAAAGTGCTGAGATAGATTTCGCTGCCGTCCTGGGTCGCCTTGAACGCTGCCAGCCAATAATCGCCGTCGATCTCTTCCAGGACGGACAGGCTTTTGGGGTTGTCCCGTTGCACAATGGTGCCGCGCCCCAGAACCCGCTCCAGATCTGCAAAGCGTTCAATCTCGGCTTCTGGGTGTTTTTCCCGGCCCTTGGCAGCGGTGTAGTCTGAAAAACTCACAACGCGGGTTTGTGCCCCGATCTTGTCCGCAAGGGCTTTTGGCAGGATAGCCACAGGCGCGGTTCCTTGCGCGGTGCCGTCATGGATGCGCCGAACCCGCCAGCTTGTCGCCATGTCTCGTGCCGCCGCATGGGCGATGGCCGGATCTGCCTCATCGAGCTTGCCTTGCAAAAACTCTGCCATGCGGCGTTGCCTGAAAGCGCCGGGGTTGCTTTCCCATCCTGGATCAATGCCGGAAGGAATAGATTTGATCTCTCCCGTGCGCTCATTGAACACGTCTTGCATCGGCGTTTCCGGGCTTTCGCCGATACCGATTTCCTCGGCCTCGCGCCGGGTGATTTGGCGCACGTGGCATAAGCAGCCCCAACCATTGGGCGGATACCAAATTTGCCAGAACGGATCATCCACGGGCAGCACCAGGCCGTTCTTAGCCTCATGGGTCGGGCGGTGACGCTGGCTGGGGCCGATCAGGTAAACGAGATAGGGCAGGGCGCGCTTGCTGCGCTGGATGCGGTCCCACTGTCCAGCGGCGCGGGCTGAGCGCATGTTGGCGCGATAGATCGTCTTCAGGCGGCGGGGTGAGCCGAGGCGCACCTTGTTTACTTCATTGGTCAGCGGGTCGATTTGTTCCTTGACGCCCCACCAGCCCATCCGGCGCAGTCGTGGCTCCAGGTTCTTTTGAAACTGTTCAAACGGGACGCCGTCATCAATCGCCTTTTGCAGCTCGTCGCGGATGGTTTGAAGCACATCGACCTGCATAGCCTTGGCGACGGTGAAGCTGACCGCGTGTTCTTCTGGCTCAATATCCTGCCAACTAAAGCTAGGGCGCAGGCTCTTGTTGCTAAAGAAATTCGAAACCTCGGGCGGCGGTCCTGGGTTAAAGGCATAGCCCGGCTTGTCTGAATACTCAGCCATCAGAACCGTCGCCCAGGGCTCGGGCCTTTACAGCCGATTTAACCAGGCTTTGAACCAAGGCCTTCGTGTCCATCTTGGGGAAAGCCTCTGCGAGAGTAGCAAGAGCTTCCTCGTAGGAGGTCGCCGTTTCCAGCACTTCAAGAACGGGTGAAATAATCGGGGTCATGACCTCTTCCCAATCCCCCGCCAGCTCCCCTTCCAGCTCTTTCAGCGCGGCATAAGGGTCTGCACTTGGTTCGGTCGCGCGGTTCTTGGCCACGGCTTCTTTCGCGGGAGGTGTAGGGGCTGGCTTTGCGGCGGGCTGAGCCGTTGACGACACCAAGACCTCGTCGTCGCTATCCGGCTGCGAATAGCCGAGCTTGCTGCGCACCTCAGACTGTTTGATTTTCATGCCCCGGTCCACCATCTCGGCGGTGTGGCGCATGATCATGTCGACGTCTTCGGCTTCCTCAATGATGATCTTGAGCTTGGGATATTGCTTTTGCACCCCATAATTCAGATCCACATAGGGTTTGACCAGGTCACGCATCAAAGTCGTGGTGACGGACTTGGCGTCGGCCTTGGCAACGTCGTGGCGCACCTCGTTATGAACCTGAGCCTGGGCCATGGAAGAGCCGTTGTCGGAACTCATGGTTTGGCCAAGAACCGCCTTGGATGTTTGCTCGTCGGTCCAGCGCGCCAGGTTCTCAAAAACCTTGTCGCCCCCGGTGCCTTTATCGCCGCCCTCAAAGTCGATTTTCATGCTCTCGGGAAGAACTGCAGCCGCATCGGTGCCGATGTTTGCAACAGCGCGGAACAGGATCTCGACATCTTCTTTGGTAGCACTAGGGCCGTAGCGCCCCAGGCGCAGGGGCAGGCCGTAGGTCTCAATAAAGGCGGTCCAATCTTTGACCGTGTAGCTTTTGCAGATCCAGCCAAACGCAACCAGGCGCGCGAGACCGCCCCGGATTGGAAGGCCGGATTTTAACTTGGCTTTGTGGGAAATCCATTTGAAGGGCTTCAGCTCAACGCCATTGACCAGGTCTTCTTGGTCCAAAAGGCGAACCTCCTGGCCAGTGTCGCGGTCGAAGGTAAAGAACCGGGGGTCGCGGCGAATGAATTCTTCAATCCACCAGCTCTTTTTGCCGAACCCCCAGTCCAGTTCCACTTGTGAAAACCCTTTGCCCAGGGCGTCCAGCATGTCTTCGACCAGATCTGAAAACCCGTCATGCTCCGCAAGGTTTTCCCGGACGTCGTCGGCGATCTTCTTATCAAGCGGGTTGTCGGAGGCTTCCTCCACAATGGCTTCAACACCGGAAATCGCCCGTTTGCGAATGCCCAGGACTGACGCATAGTGCTGGTCCCGCTCTTCCATCTCTTCAGCCAGAACAAGGTAGTCGTGAATATTGCCCTCTGCGGCTGCCAAGAGCACGGACGCCAAGCGGGACGGGGTCATTCCCGATGCCACGGTTGGCGCCCAGGCGTTTCGGATTGAGGTTAGGCCCGGCTCCGCAATCCGTTCCACCAGTGCAGATTTCTGAATCGGGCGTCCAAGGTGGTCGACCAGCTGGTAAGCCATTACCAAACTCCTTTTTGGGCACGAAAGCCCGCTGTAATTTTGACAGGGCGCTGCGCGTCTTTACCGCCACCTGCAGGAACCGGGAGATAGACAAACGGCTGATATTCTGTTTCGGCCCCAAGACAGGCGAGAGCCGCCGCCCAGAAGCGGTCAGCGTGGCCGTCGGTGTCGGTGTCAGCCACAAGGCGGCGAATGCCCGTGGGGCCGGTCACCGATTTGATTGCGTGAAGATCGGCGCGTAGCTTCGGGTCGCCCTCTGGAATGAGCATAGAGCGATCCTGGAAGCGCTCTTTCAGGCCGGTTGCCATATCCAGCTTTGTGCCGGTGCCAAAGATGACGCCGTGTACCCGGTCTTCGCCGTGGTTGCGCTTGGCATCCTCAACCGGCTTTTCGCCCATGCCGGTTTGGTCCATGCAGCAACGGGCAACCCGGTAGCGCCGGAACACGTCGGCCAAAAGCTCATCCTGGCGGGCAAACTTGATCCGCTTTTCTGCGATGATTTCGCGGGTGATGAATTGGCCGTCTACCAGCTCCAGAACCCAGATCACAAAGAGGTCGTTGCGCGCTGCAATATCGACGCCGACATAGCAGATCCCGCCACGATAGAGAGCCGGATGACCGGCGCGCACATCTTCGCATGACGAAATCAAATCGTAGTCTAGCCAGCTCGACGCGGCATCCAGCCATTGCAGCTCGAATTCCTGCGACCAGGCGTCCTCGTCGGACATACCGGCCCGAAGCTCTTCGATATTTACGTCCAGGCCTTGTTTGACGGCCTCGTAGATATCGACGTGGTGCTTGGAAAAGCCGTTGTCCACGGTGGTCATCAGCTCGTGGAATTTGTTGCCCTTGCCATTTGGTGTGCTGATGACGCGGATTTTGTGACCGCCGCGCGCGGCAACCGGAAAGGCTGAGCCCCAGATCCTGCGGCTGTCTGCATGGAACGCGAATTCGTCAAAGAGCATGTTGCCGCCGAAACCACGGGCGGCATCGGGGGAGGCTGAAATCGCAGTAACACGAGAGCCACCAGGGAAGCGCACCTCCTGGGCTTTATACTTGGCTTCCTCCACGTCGATCAGGTGGGTGTCACCATTCTGGACCACTTCCCGCTTGTGGGCCGGGACAATGAAATCCTCCTCTGAGAATTCCGGGCGTCCCTTGCGCGCCAATGTCGAATAGGCTGCGTAAAAGCCCTCGGTCATGGGCTTTACAGCGTCTTCAATGGCTTCCTTTGCAGTGGCCTCAGATCGGGACAGGATGGTCCAGCGGGTCTTACGGCCTTCGATCTCCGCATCAATGCAGTCGTCAACGATTTCGCCGCCCGAGCCAAAAGTCTTGCCGCCACGACGGGTAAACATACCGATTTTGAAACGGGATTTGTCCGCAATCCATGCCTTTTGGTAAGGCAGAAAGGTGATGACCGGATCAACATTAGCTGCCATGTCTATCCTCTCGCGCTTCTGCCCAAGCAGTCATGTAGCGAGCGGCGAGGCTATCTCTTGCGGGGTCATTGCCAAGCAGATCCGGTGCAAAATCATTTGGGCCAAGCCGCCAGAGGTGACGGCAGTCCAGCGAGTTCACCACGTCCTTTTTGGCTGGGTAAACTTCAATCGCACGGGCATCAGCGCCCCAGGCTTGGTTCTTGATCTCCTGGAGCTGGTCCCAAGAAATAGTCCCGTCGTGGATCACCCAGAGATGGCCCAAGTTCTGGTCCACTTCGACCGGAAAGCCAAAAGCCTCAAACAGTTCTGTTTCGGGTTCGGTATTCATGCAAACCCCATGATCTCTTTGGCCTTCAAGGCGGCTTCTTTTTCGACGTCGCCAGCTTCAACAGCCTCATCAAGCTTGCTGGCCAATGCGGCGCGTTCTTCCTCGGCGATCCGGCTGCGTTCATCATCCATGAGCTTTTGCCGAATGCCGGAACTTGCCATCACGTCTTTGAGCATTTTGCCGATAAAGTGCAGTTCTTTGGGGTCGATCTCTTCCCCCTTCTTGGTCATCTGGCTTTGCATGACTTTGAAGGCGAGGGTGGTGATCATTTGGAAGAGCACGTTGTGGCGCTGCGCCTCTTCTTCCAAGCCGTTGTCGTTCATCCACCCTGCCGCCCAGGCGCTGGCTTCGTCCTGATGTTTGACGAACTCGGCATACTCGGTGCCGTAACTATGGATTGCAGATTTCTTGATCCGAAGCTCATAGCCTTCTTCTTCCAGGCGGAAATTCAGATCTTCGGCCAGATCCTCATAGCCTGCAAAGCCACGCTCTTTCAGCGCGTCTTGCAGCCATTTCTTCAGCTCAGAGGGGAGCAGGTCAACCTTGCGGGGCGGGGGCATGTCAGGAACCCGGACGTGGGCGTTTGACACCAGCATTGCGGGCCTTGCCTGTGGCAATGTCAACGCCCCGGCTGGTGATGGTCGCCACGCGGAAGGAGCCGTTGTCTTCAAATGTTGCCAAGCCTTGTTCCTGAAGCCAATCCAACTCGCCCATGATCTGGTCACGGGAAGACGAAATGCCGAAGTCATTACAGACGTGTTCCAGGATTGACGCGTTTGACGTGTATTCTGGGCTGTCCGCTAGGAATTTCAGGATGGTGAGGCGGCGGTGCTGGGAAATTCTGTCGATGTATTTGGTCATCTGCTCTTAGCCCCCGATAAGGTGGTCTTCGTGGCGGCTGACAATGGTTTCAAGCCGCGCCATAATTTTGGCGTTGCCTTCCATTACAGCGCGCATTTCTGCTAGCGAGCCCGTCTGTTTGACCAGCTCCAGTTGCAGGGCGTGGATGTCACCGGTTCCGGGCATGGCCTGCACGGTTTGTTCCAGGGCAACAATCCGCATGTCGTGGCGGTCCATCCGCTTTGAACCGTCCTTGAACCGTTCGTCGGTGTCTTTTCTGCGATTGGATATGAAGGCGAAAATGATCGCCCCAACGGACAGCAGGAAACTTGCAAGCTTCAGCCCTGTATCAAGATCTAGGGCCACTCTTTGCTCTCCTGCCACTCGGTCACAGCGGGGTTGTCGCTTTGCTCAGTGGCTGACTGAGCCAACTCCGTATCCGTTCCCGTTTCAGCGGCACCGGGGCTGTCATGGCGCAGGGTGCGCAGAGCGTCGATATTCTCCACGACCTGGGGAACGCGGCTCATGGTTGCCGCTAGATCACGCTGGAAGTCCTGGGTCTTCACCTGTTGCCGTGCACCAAAATAGAAGGACACGACGGCCCCCAGCAGCCACCACAACGGCTCAGGAACAAGAGCCAGCCCCTGCATCCGCTCTGCAAACCAGATTGGATTGGTCATGGCCGATGTGAACAACGCCAGGATACCGATCACCATAGCGGGGCGGGGCAGGCGATTTAGACCGTCCATAAAGCGATCAAACCAGCCGCGCTGGCGTTGGCCGAACTCAGCCGAGAATTGCCCCATGGCCCCGGTTTGGATTGCAGCGCCACGCACGGCCCCGGCCTCGGCGTTCTCCCGGAAGACTTCGACGGTCTCAGCGACCACGTTGCGGCCCCCGCCAAAGAGCATTCCCCAAAATTGACTAATCAGCCCCATTGTGCGGTCCTCTTCTGAAACTCTGATTGGCTCATGTGAAAGCGCGGCGCGATGAACTCCTCGGCGCGCTTGATCCAGCCGCCTTTGCCGCCCGCACGGGTGCGGGCATATTTGCGGGAGGCGCGCCGCCGATCCGCCAGCCGAAAATAGTAATTGCGACGGGCAATGCCGTAGGCGTCGACAAAGTAGCCGCCTGCCTTTTTGAACGCGCGGTGCACCGCTTGCGCGGTCTTCGGGCCAAGCGCGCCATCAACGGCAACCGGCTCTTGAAATTCGCCCAATAGCCGCTGGAGGATCTTCACTGCATTGCCGCCGGCGTTGACGTACATATCAAAGACGGACGCCTGCAACTCGGCTGGCAGCAGGTTGATACGGGGCTTTGCAAAATAGTGCTGGATGAAGATTTCGACGGCGTCTTCGCGGGTCAGCTTGCGGACGTCCTGGGCATCGATGTCGCCGTCGCGGTCCAGATCCAGCCCAAGTCGGCGCATGGTGTGGATGGTGACGCCAAACTTGGTGGCCCCGCCCGGATCGTCCGGGTCGTTCACATAGCCGCCTTCACGCGCCACGATCTCTTGTGCAATTTGCTGGACTGACTGCATGGAAAGCTCCGTCTGTTTGAGACGAAACTACGCGGTGCAAAGCGAACTTGCCGCCCCGGCGATTGTCGGGGATAGTCTGATTTTAGAGGAAAAAGTCGCCCTGGTTCTTGCTTTCAGGATCACGCAGGGACGCGGCTACACGTTCCACAGTTCGCAGATGGACGTCAACCTCTGCCGCTATTTCTGAGTGGCTCAAGCCTTGGTCTAGTAGCATTGCCACCCGCTGGCGTCGGCCTGTTTGGCCGCCAATGTTTCCGGCAGGGACCAACAGTTTGCCACTGCCTAGATGTTCGTAGAGAAGGCGAGCGTTCTCCAGGCCGACCAGTTTGGCCAGGGAGGTTTCAGGGCCGGGGTTCTTGGGAATGTAGACCTCACGCCCGCCTTTGAGTTCCGCCAAACGCACAGCCAGTTTATCGCTGATTTCATCAGCAATGAAGGCCAGGACACCGGGCAGGTAGGGGCGGAACTCTTGGGTCATTTCTGGTGGTCCGACCAATTGAAGTCGATATCGACGCGCTGCCCCCAGGCTTTGAGAGCTTGAATGACCTGGTCGATTTCAACGTGATCGCGCATCATGTCCACGTCTGCGGGCACATTGCTCCAGGCTTTGCCAAAGCGCTCGCGAATGAACTTGTTGAGGCCTTTGCGGCTCGGGTCTCGTAGTTTGCCAGCCTCGCCGAGCTTGCGCCAAAGAACGTGGATCAAGCGCAGATCGGCGCGCGAGGCCTTGGCATGTTTCTTACCGCTCGAGTTGACCTTGAAACCGTCCTGTTTAAGGCGATTTAAAACGGCGTTTAAATCGGCCTCAGTCATGTCTTTCATGGAAGCCTTGCCGGTGACGGCAAGTTGCAGCGCCTGGCGGGCGTCACCGTCCAGGCCAAGTTCTTTGCACCCGACGTGGATCTTCTTTTGCAGGGCGCGGCTCATTACGAGATCTCCTGCAGGAAAGGTGTGGCCGGGTGGCAGATCTGGACGTTGGCTTGCATACGCCGGTCGGCCACTTCCATTTCTTCCCGCGCAACCTGGTCAAAGCGACCGTCTGGAAGTTTGGCCAGGTCCGCTTCCTGGCGCAGGACCGCGAGCCGGTTGCCCAGCACCAGATTGGCGCGGTGCAACCTGGTTGCGTAGAGGCTCATTCCCTCTTTGAGGCTGGCGCGGATTTCATCTTCGGTCAGTGCCATGGTCTCAGCCTCCTATGCTTTTGAAAGATCAATGGTGATCGCTTCCCATGCGGCGGTCTGAGAGGCCCGCTCGTAGAAGCGGACATAGGTTTTGGAACCGACCACCCGCATGGCGTCGCGGATTGCCTGCATGGCCCGTTTCCAGCGCTCGTCGGCGATGTCCAGATTCAGCAGCATGAAGATTTCAGAGCGGTTGATTTGCCCCTCTTTGTCGGTGTTGAACGCCTTGGTCACGATGGCGCGCAGCTCAGGGCCAGAATCTGCGGCCCACTCATTCAGGCACTCGTCCACCAGCCCTTTGGCGATCTGCAATTCAGGGCCAAAATCAAAGGACTCGGCGATCTGCACCTGGACCTTGTACAACCCGTCATAGCTGAACAGGGTCTTGTTGCCTTTCTTGCCACCGACAGTGGCGTCGTATTCTTGGGCCAGCAGCGCTTCGAATGCGCTGATGTCGTTGAATGTATGGGCCTTGAACCGGGCAATCTGTTCGCTAAGGGCCTTGCCATAGCCGATCATCTTGCGGACCGTCTCGTCCTGGAGCGCGTCCTGGGCTTTCACCAGCTCAGCGGGCACCAATGAGCCTTTGGCATTGGTGCGGTATTCTTTGCCTTTGATCTCAACAACCCCATCGGGGATCTGTGCGGGCCTTGAGGTCGTTTCGGGAGTCGGATTCTGGGCGTTTGTCATGGGTGGTTTCTTTCGATTTGGGGGGTGGTTAAGCTCCGGTCGGATCAAGCCGGTCGGCAAGACTGCGGAGCCAGATGGCGAGTTTGGTTTTCGGGGGAAGGGTCACTCTTCGGCCTCCGGCTTGAACTTGGGGCAGGCCCGGCAGGCGTGAAACATCATCACGCGCATGGGGCTTGAAGACGTGAGATCTTCGGCCCGGCGCCGCCAGGTGAGGCAGGTCGCGCTTTCAATCTCGCCGCCCAGGGCACCGCACTGCACGGGTGCGTTCATGAAGGTTTCGCGAACAATGGTTTCCACATTGCTCATGTTGCCCTTGTATTGGTTGCGAATGGTCTGGCTGACCAGTGCCGAGCTGACGTCCAGCTTTTTGGCCACGGTCGCCTGGGAAGATTGGTCGCATTCGGTGACAAGAACGGTCACCCAATCGGGAACGCTGCCGTTCCAGCCGTCATCGGCGAGGATTGCTCGGTTGCTCATTGTACTTGCCCTAGTGGTGAGTAAGAAATTCTGTCTTCGTTGGGGTCAACAATCACGGTCACGCGCTGAGAGTGAGGGGGGAGCGGGCCGGTGTTGTTGACCAGATTGAACGGAGTTTCACAGGTGATCTTTTTGGTTGGCTTCGGGGGCTTGATGTAACCCGCCTTGTTGAGGGTGCGGCAGTACCGGGTCACCTCGTCTTGGCTGAGTTCGGGGCGCGTTGGGAGAAGGGCCTGGTGCAGCTCAAGGGGGCGGAAACGACGCTTGATGCGGATCGCGGACCAGATAGCGCCCTCGGTGCTGCTGCGCAGGTCTTTTGCCGCTACACGCTGCTCTTTGGGGGAGTGAACCGTATAGAAGGCTGTCGCCTTTTCACGCCCCCAGAATTTGACCACTTTTGCCGCGCGCAACGCGCGCAGAAAGCCCATGGTTTCAAGCGGGTTCTCTGGAAAGGCTGCCATGACATCGCCGTTGGTGAAGTGGCGGTGTGCAGAGATGAATTGCCAAATCTTGCGCTCGTGGTCTGTGCCGGGTTTCGAGGTGGGGATATCAACCGAAACGCCCTCTGCTGCTGCCCCTTCGATCAGCTCAAGCAGGTAGGAGCGGGCGCGTTTTGCTGTGAGTTCACCAGCTTTGTCCATGGCGTCGATCTTGACCGCTTCCTGTGGCCCCCAGGCGGTGAGGTAGCGCAGACCGCCCGAGACGCCACAGGGAACCACCGCGCCACTGTCCCGCAGCCGTTCCATAAAGCGGGACATGGCTTCCGGCCTAGCAGAGCAATGCGCGGAAACGTCCATTTCGACAAAGCGAAGCTGGGAACGGATGAACTCCAGCATTTCCCGTTCCGGGCCTTTTTTTACGGGGACCTGCATCATTTCAAGTCATCCCGTGGCATGGGGGCTGTGTCGCGCAGGAACTCCAGGCCCCCCCAGCTCTGTTTGGTGATTTCGCTGATGGCGTTGAGCCGGGCCTGTTTGCAAATGTGGGAGACTTCCTTGACGATCCAGCGGGCGTTTCCGGTGTGGCGGGCGCGCACTTCCTCCAAGATCTCGTCATCAAGGCTGATGCCTTGGGGGGACACCATGTCTGCCAGTTCCCGCGTATCTTTTAGGTCGGCGGGCAACGCCTCTGCGTAGGCAAAAATTCGGCTGTCGAACTGGCGAAACTGCCTGAGTTTCTGGGGCAGTTTCTCTTCACCAACCAGCAGGATTGGGATTTGCGATCCGTCGTGAAGGTCGCGCACAATTCCGGTCAGCCCCTTGGCGATCAGGTAGTCAGCTTCGTCAATGATCAAGGGGCGACTTTCTAATGCCAGGGCCTGTGTGGCGGCTTGCACAAGTTCTGGGACAGTCCCCTTTGAGGATTGTCCGAGTTCGCGCAAAAGCTGTTGGAGGAAGAATTTCTTGCTCCATTCGCTTTGCACAAGCAGGTGAATTGCATCCAGCTCAACCGCGCAGAAGATCGCGCCGAAGGTCTTTCCGTAGCCCGGAGGGCCATGGAACACCCCAAAGCCGGGGGCACCAAAGACGCGGTCTTTCAGCTCATCGAGAAGCCCAGCCATTCTGGCCACATTGGTCAGAGGCCTAACAGCGTTGCCGATTTCAGAAAGATATGCCATGCTCACTCCTATCAAGTCTTATGCCGTCGCCTTGGGGTCCAGCCAGGCGGCGGCGTTTCTTTTTTTTTACCCGGCGTTGCCGCCGCTAAAGCTTCGTTTCACGGCCAAAAGGCCCTTGTATTCGGGGTGGTCCACAAAGCCTTCCATCCAGCTCCGTTCCCGGTCACCGACTGGTTCGCCCGCGTTGATTTTCCGCCGGATCTCGGCAACCTGGTCAAAGCGCTCGTCGGGGGTGCCGGCCACCTGAAACTCGGTGGGAGTGGCCTTGGCCTTCGGCTTGGATTTCATTTTCAAGACCAGCGCATCGCGAGCGGTTGCCGCGTCGGGATTGGTCCGAGACAAGGCAACACGGGGTTGCGGCTTTGGAAAGACCGGCGAAACCACCTTTGCCGCCATCAGGGCAGGGGTCTCTTTGCGTCCAGCGTTCATGTCCGCGCCGAGCCGTTCCGGTGCAAATGGAGCATGAAGCTCGGCGAGCTTCTTCTGAGCCTTGGTAATTTGGCTGCGGCGGCGAGCTGTTGAACGCGCGCCTTCCAGGTCGAAGAACCCGACCTTTTGCTGGCATTCCGCAAAGCCCATGTATTCGCCGCTCAAAGCATAGATATGGACGCCGCTGTGCAGATCCTCAGGGTCGAAGCGGGCAATGACCTTTGCTCCTGCCTCCTGACTCATCCAGTCGCAGTGATAGACGTTGCCATGCAGCTTCAAACCACCATTTTCCTTGTGCAGCTTTGCGGGGGCCTGGCCCATCAGCCAAAGACGGCGCTGGTCTTCGGTTGCTTTGCGGATCGGAGCGGTCGCGTAGCTCTCTTCAAAGGTCTGGTCGAAGGAGCGCCCGTTGGCGGTTGCTGAGCGGCGTCCAGGGCGCGCGTTGTGCTCTGCAATGCCCTCGGACAGAATTTCCACGAAATCAGCCGCCTTGATGGCACGGCTGCCGTAGTTTTCAGGTTTCGCATCGGGCCGATTGCCGACATAGGCCCCGGCAAAGCGCGGGTCTTTCGCCACGTCGCTTGCCAGGTCTCGAAAAGCCCGCTCGATGGGCTTGGCCTGGCCATGGGCCGGGGTGGCCCAGTGCATCTGAATTCCAAGGTGGGGCAAGACCCCGATTGGGTCGTCTTCGCGGATCTTGAACCGGAACCGGGTTGGCGCGCCGGCGGTCATCCACTTGTTGGCAAATTCCCGGCCATTGTCGAAGAGGCAGCGCTTGGGAATACCCCAGTTTTCGACCAGCTCACCAAAGGCGGCCATAACCATGACCTTGTTGGGGTCGTGATCGACGCGCCAGGACAGGATCTTGTTAGAATAGAGATCCTGAAACGCCACGATCTGGGGGCGGTTTATGGTTCCGTCTGGCCATTCCACAAAGACGTCGATCTTGTGGCAGTCAGCGTTGACCGCTTCCAGGGCAGACAGGCATGAGCGGTCGCGGATCTGGGCAGGAAAGCAGCGCATGAGGCCGTTGGCCCCCTCCCGCTTGAAGACCTGCACGGTACGGGGCACTTCTGCGTCAACCCAGCGTTTCGCGGTCTTCTCTGGGGGCGTCGGCCATTTTTTACGCTGGGCCTCAGAACTTGCCGAGCGGTAGCTTTGGGCAAAGGTCGGGCGTTCCAGGCGGAGGTAAGCGCTTTTCAGCCAGTCCAGGAACGGGGCGAACTGCGCCCGGTCTTCGGCCTTGGTGCGTTTCTTAGGCGGGCGCGGTGCAAGATAGGCCAAACGATCCTCAGGCGCGACGCCCTCAACCAAGGCGATCCAGTTATAGACCGTGCGGGGGCTGAGGCCCTTTTCCTTAGCGACGGCCTCAACCGCGACCACATGGCGCGCGCCGCTGGTGTGCAACAATTCGACCTTATCCAAGGCGTCCAGCCGGTCGGCTGCGGTGTCTTTCGCCTTCTGGCTCAACGCCTCGTACCCGGCCCAGGCTTGCCCACGATCCTGGTGATCTTCGGGGCAGGCCTCTTTGTGCTGCGCCTCCCGTTCAATCAGCTTTAAACGGGCATTAAAGGGCAAGAGGGACCAGTGGTAGAACAACCCGCCACCGCGCCCAGGCTTGCGCATGATGGCGCCGGGTGTCGCGCGCCAGTTTTCCCGCAGGGCAAAAGCATTCACCCCCCGCGCGGATCCCGGAAGGCCGGGCAGGCAAGCCTCTGCAATCTGCTCTGCAGACCACCATTCTTGGGATGGGGCTATGTCGGCGCTCATTGGATCGCCTCCCGTTTGCTGGCAAACGAGACCACTTCGGCGGCACCCTCTTCCTCGGCGCTGATTTCATGGATCAACTCAATCAGCTCGTCGCTATGAAGCCGGACGAACTCCCGGCGGGCGCTTTTCTGAGCGCGCGAATAGGCGTCTTTGAGCTTCGCAATCTGCTGATCGAGCGGCGACAGCACCGCCGCGCCTGGGGCCTTTTTGCGGTCCAGAACTTCCTTGGCGGTTTTCGCTTCGCCCGCTCCCAGGGCGGCGCAGATTGCACTGCGGTCGGCTTGTGCGCCGCATTTGGCGATGTGTTCCAGGTCTTTGAACTGCACCCGTTTTGGTGCTTTGCGCAAAAGGCCAATTTCAGCTTTCGACAGCTTCTCACCGACGCTGATCAGGCGGAAGATTTGACGCTCGCCCTTGCCAAAAACCTCGGCGGCGTTGGCAGCAAAACTGCTAACTGACATTTTGTCAGTTAGCACTTCACTTTTGGCTCTGCCGCCAGCGCTACCGCGCCGTGTTTCGGGGTTTTCCCGCTCGTACAGCTCTTTATGAGCGGCCAAAAATACCGCCATATCCAAAGGTGTGAGCGGTGCGCCTGCCACGTTGGCGTCGACCTCAATCCTGATGGCCTGGTCATTGGTGCATTCGCTCACCTTGACCGGTACTTCTTCCAGGCCGACCTGCTTCGCTGCGGTCAGGCGGTGCAGCCCGTCCATCAGGCGATAGCCGCCTTTGACCCGGCGCACCAACAAGGGTTGCAGGATGCTGCCGACTTCCTGAATGGATGAAACGATACTGGCGACTGCCGTGTCGGAGGCGATGCGCAGGCGCTCTTCCACCTGGATGTCTGCCACCGGCAACGATTGAGTATTCTGCCAATTTGGAGGGGTCATTGTGGATGCTCCAGTGAAATGGGGTTCAGTTGGGGAAGGCCTGCCGTTCTGTGCGGCATGACCGGTGGGATCGGCGCGCTCTGGGGCCGGGAAACGGCCCTTTATGATCTGCGCGCCGGGCATCAGGTTGCAGCCCGGTCTTGGGTTGAGACGAAGGCGTAGAAATTGGCGAGGGCGCCTGTGGACTGCAGGGTAGCCATCAGGTCGGCGACCTTCTCTTGTGCCGCGCTCATGGCTTCGACGGCGGCATCAGATTTTGCCGAAATTTCGCCTAGGTTGGGGGCGCCCCACAGGCGGGCACTGCACAGATCCATATGGACGTCTTGGACCTCCTGGCGGCGTTCCGCATACTCAGAGGTCGCACCCGCTAGTGCGGCGGCTATGGGGGCCAGGGACGTGCGCCGGGTTTTAAATTCTTCGGTCACTTCACAAACTCCAGAAACAAAAGAAGCAGGGGGAAGATGCAGACGCAAAGCCCGCCAATGAGATCGTCCCAAAACTCAGAAAAGTTTGCCCAGGGCAGGTGGATAATGTGGCCCCGGTTCAGCCAAAATAGGGCTGCGCCGGGGCCGGTCTTCGCCGTGAGCGGGCGTGGGGTGTCAAAAGCCCCCAGCGACGCATCCACGGCATCGCTGGGGTAGTGGCTCAACCGCATACGGGCACTCTGGATCTTGCGGGTGCTCAGAGTGGTACGGTTGAGCGAGGCAGAAGCTGGCGTCTCCGGGGAGGTCGACGCAAAGCTTCTATTCTGCATTGCTAGGGGGACGGACCGGATCATTTACCCAGCCTCGCCACTTCGCGTGATGCGGTGGAAGTTGGTTGTTCAGGCACTAGAACCATTTCTTTCTTGGCCTTATCCAGGCGCAACCAATATTCGCAGATCGCGGATTTGCCGGGGCAGTCCTCGCCAAACAGGCGCTGACCTTCTGAAGCGGCCCGAACACTGGACATCTGGCGATGCGCCTTGGTCAGAAAGCTGCGCAGGTCCTGATTGTGCCACCAGTTCGGGCGGCGATTGCTGGGCCAGATCGGCATATGGGTTACATCGCTGGCGATATCCTGCAATTCCCCCAGCCCATAGAGGCTGCGCAGATAGTCGGTGCTGTGCTGCACCCGTGCAGTGCTGGCCGCCATGGTGGCATTCAGATCAGGACGGGTTTCGCTGTTCTGCGGGGCCTCATCCGCCACCACCAAGCTGCCCCGCCGCCATGCCATAAACACTTCGATGATTTCTCGCCGGGCCTCACGAGCCTTTTCTGTTCTTGCCCACATGCAGACAGCTACGGATTGATGTTCATTGAGAAGGTATGAGACTGTGGGACGCCCGCCCCTTGAAGATGGGTTTTTTGTTGAAACGCGGAAAACCTCTCCGAAATCCTCAAGTTCTTCCTTGCGGCGCTCTATAAGGGCGTGGAGTTCAGAGATCCGACCGAATTCTAGCACCTCTTGGATGTGCCGATCTGCGATCCGCGCTTCGCCTTCGATTTCGCTCAAGTCGTTACGGGAAAAGGTCATTTCAGCGCCCCCAGCTCTTTCAGGGCTTCGACATGACGGGTCAGACGGGCAAGATATCCGGCTTTCACAACATCCGGCCCTGCACCCAGGATCATCGCTTTCAAAACTTGGCGGCTTTTCGGACCTTGGGAGATACCAAAGGTCACGTTGCGCGCCTGTGCCTGAGTTACACCATTGGCCTTGTACCATTGATCAAAAGTCGTGCCGCTGGCACGGAACGCGCCAAGGATTGCGCTGTACAACATGTCACCATGCTGGAAAGGGAAGTCGCTATCTGTCATCATTCATCACCAATCGGATAATATCCTGTATAGGGTGATGTTAGGTATTCAAATGAATACCGTCAACAGGAAAGTAATTCAAATGGATAAATTAGGTACTCGGCTACGTGAAGAACGTGAGCGGCTCGGCTTGACGCAAGATGCTTGGGGGCAGCTTGTTGGTGTTAAAAAAAATGCTCAATTCAACTATGAAAACAACAAACGCTCACCTTCTGGGGAATACCTGATAGCAGCTCGGGAAGCCGGCGCCGACATTGCCTACATTTTGACCGGTATTAGAGTTCCTGCCGTGGTCAAGAAGGTGCAGGAGCAATATGGCCACGCAATCGCGGTGGCCAAACATGCGGATGAGATCACCGCCGACTATTATATAAAGAACCCCGACGCGCTGGACGCGGACCATGAATTCGAACTGGATGGTCAGCCCTTTGCCACCGTGGCCCGCCACGATGTGCAGGCGGCGGCGGGTGGCGGGTATATCAATCTCGATGGCCCACCGATCGACCATCTGGCCTTCTCAAAAAGGTGGCTGGCACAAAATGGCATCTACCCAGGCTCCAGCGCCCTGATCACAGCACGTGGGGCCAGCATGGAACCCAGCATCTATGACGGTGATCTGGTGATGATCGACCGCAACAAACGCGAAATTCAAAGCGGCCACATCTATGTCTACAACGACCCCGCCAACGGCACCCGCATCAAGCGGCTTGAGGTGGTTCCCGGTCACGCCATAATCATCCGCAGCGACAATCCAGACCAGTCAAAATTTCCAACCGAACACTGCACAGCTGAAGCTATGAACGCCATTGCAGAAAACATCGTCGGCGAGGTCGTATGGTCAGGGCACAAGTGGTGAGGAACTGGAAGACTTCGGAGAGGCTTTTGCTTATGAAAGCAAGAACCTCTCCCGCAAGTAGCTATGTACAGTTGCATGGATTTTTTTCGTTAAACGGTTTGGGAGTGCACCCGCTTTGTATCTGATAACAACCAGGGAACAAACGAGGACAGGTTACAGGCCACGCGCATAGTCGTGGCAGGGCTTTGTCATCTGTCCGGTGGCTTGGGCGCCCGTAGCCTCATGTCGCTGTCTCCGGCACCGTTGGGCAGGCTATTGCGCTCGTTTGGCTACAATGTTTCTATTGCCGGTGATGCCTATATTTGCGCGGACGATGGCCGTCGCTACAGGCCTTTCTCCATGGATTGCGACGAGAAGGTAAATAGCGATTTAGTCGTAAGTCATTCGGTTCGGAGCCGGGAAATGATCGCTTTGGCCACTTGAATATGAGGTGACCGCATCGCTATGAGTATAGCTGTGTACTTAAATGCGATGCACGAGGGTCATTGAAAACATGAAGAAAATCCCCCTCATGTGAGGAGGGAATATCTATGGTCTTCTATGCGGGCTTTGTTGGCGGTAGCCTTTTGCATCTCACTGACTGGTCCCAGCCTATTTTGTTGAAAACTCTGCTTGCCTGAAGCCCTGAGCGCTGATTCAGTTCACTTGAGACAGGTGGAGGTGAACGGCGATGATGGGAACCCGGCAGGAAGCGCAGAGCGCTCTGTTCTACGAGTTCTCGGTTGAGGCGCATGTCCCGGCGGACCACATGCTCCGGGCGGTGGATCGGTTTGTGGATCTGGGTGGCATCCGGCAGCACCTGGCACCGTTCTATAGCTCCACTGGGCGACCGTCGGTTGATCCTGAACTGACGATCCGGATGCTGCTGATCGGCTACATCATGGGTATCCGTTCGGAACGTCGACTTTGCGAGGAGGTCCACCTCAATCTCGCTTACCGCTGGTTCTGCCGTCTCGACCTGACCGATCCCGTGCCGGATCATTCGAAGAACCGGCACGGCCGTTTCCGTGACAGCGATCTGCTGCGCCATCTGTTCGAAACGGTGGTTGCCAGCTGCATCGCGGAGGGACTGGCAAGCGGCCAGCGCGGGATCGTGCCTCATATCCCGGTGTTTGACAAGTCGGCGCGCCGGGATGGAACATTCGAACGCACCGACTTCACCTATGATGCCGAGCAGGACACTTACACCTGTCCGGGGGGCAAGGAGTTGAAACAGAACCGTCGGGCCTTCACGACGGCCAGAGAGCAGAAACCGGATGAGCATGGGATGCTGCGCTACCGGGCCAGCAAGGCCGACTGCGATGTCTGCGAACTGAAAGCACGCTGCTGCCCGAAGGCGCCTGCACGCAAGGTACTCCGGTCGATCTACGAGCCATCCCGTAATCGGGCCCGTGCGATCGCTTAGACCACGGAATACGCGATCTCCTGCAAACTGAGGAAGAAGGTTGAGATGCTGTTCGCCCATCTGAAGCGGATCCTAGGGCTGAACCGTCTTCGATTGCGGGGCCCTCTCGGCGCGCGCGACGAATTCCACCTCGCAGCAACCGCCCAGAACCTCCGAAAGCTCGCAAAGCTCCTGCCGCCACCAAAAATCGCCTGCTGAAGAGAGGCGAGGCAACGCGCGCTCAATCTCGTGAGCTATTCAACGCGGCTACTGGGGCGAGTTTTTCAACGGAATAAGCCCAAAGGAGACGTTCAAGTCATATGGATATGGCAAGGAGTGGGTTCTTGCTGCGCAGGGGCGAAGGCACAAGACGAAACTGACCTTCAAAATGGCCGAATTGTGCGAGAGTAGCGAAAGCCCAAGGGCCACCCATCTGGATCTATTCTGCAAGCTGAATAAACGCCTGAGCTGTATCGAAAGCCTCCATTGGCCCAAGGAAAGGGCCGTAAAAGCCTGGTAAGATAACAAATTTCCAACCAGAACTTGTGTTTCTTATTTGCCATCTGTAGGCATTTCTACACATACTCAATAGGTAGCAGTGTCTGACTTTCAACAGGAAGTGACTACAGAATGCGATTAATCTGTCCGAACTGCGCAGTGCAGTATGAAGTTCCTGAAGACACGATAGAACCATCGCAACGTCGCCTGGTTCAATGTTCCAATTGTGGGCAGCAGTGGTTTCAAAGGCATGACGGGATAGATCATGTTGTGGAACAGACTCATGAAGAAAGTGATCAGAACCTCAAAAAAGCAAAGGCTGAGCGTGAAGAAGCCGAACGGATAGAGGCTAAGCGCCGAGAGGCCGAACGGATAGAAGCTGAGCGTCAAGAGATTGAGAATTATAAATCCGAAATTCCTCAGGCTTTCTATAGTCACTTTGACCGATCCGTAATTATTGAAGCTTTCCCCAACTTTCCAACTGACAAGATTTCTACAATTGAGCAGATTGTCGGAGCATCTCCTGTCGAATTAACTGACCAAGATCACCGATTGGGACTGCGCGACAAAGGAACGCCAGAGAAGGGCGCGCCTGGCGAGCTTGAGTTGAGGTTTCGAATACTAAAAGATCACGTTCAACAAATCCTAGTTGAATGTAGACAAAAGCAAGTACCAGATGACTTCCACAGACGCCTTTCGAATTATCTGATCGCGCTCGAACACGAACTTCCTGTGTTTCTTATGCTAGATGGACCCATGTCTTTCATACAAGGCAGTATAAATGATAACTATGTCACAGATGGGCTTGATGGCGGCTTCATTGCGGCCTGCAAATTACTAGTCAGCATGCACGAAGAAATTCGGCCGTTGCTAGTAAGCAAAGAGCAATCTGAGGCAATGCTTCCGGAGTTGTTACCAAGCGTAACCTCAGAAGATCTCTTAAAAATAGCAGACTCAGCAATCGATGTGATGAGCGATCCGTCAGTCGAAAACGAAGTTGTGGAGGCGTTAAGAGCCTCCAAAAATTACTTTGAAAGTGCACTGCAGAATGGAACAAGCCGACTTGGTCATTTTCGCAGTGGAATCGCTGCGATTGGAGGAATTGTTTCTAGCGCAATCGCTGGAGCGCTTGGGACAGCACTGTTCACATGGGCAACGAGCACTAGCGGTATGGCAGTAATCGCCCAGTTGCGGCCTATCTTTGAAAAGATCGTTGCACTATTTGCATGAACCAATTTTCAAGTCTTCGCATATCAATCATACTCAAAAAATGAATTTATCAAAGGCGTGATTTGATATTTTTACCAATTGAAACCGCTTTGGGAAGAATATAAATGCCATTTGTGATGATCTGAAATGTATCTATTCATTCGATTTCCGAACCGAAAAAGTTCTTACAATATTCAAACCTGCGCTTTAATCCGCACTGAGCGTTGCCGGTTCCTCCACCAAACACAACATTGTTCTCACGGTGTCCAGTGCAAAGCAGCCGTTGGCGCAACTGGAGCGAATGGGCGCTTCGTTGGCACTGCTGCCCTCCAACCCCAAAATTCCGACGCACCTCTGATCAATAGTCGCTTCTCACGTGGCATCACAGCGGTCGCAGGCAGCGTTCCCAGGTCGAAAAGCTGACTTTGCAAAGTCAGCTTCTCTGCGCATTGCCGCCATTCTCCGTGCCGCAGCATGCGAAGGCAAGCCTGAGGTCGGTTCCAAAATCTGTTCCTAGTTCGAAGCGCGGCTGCGGCATGCCGATTTTGCTCAACTCTTTGTCATGAAAAGCATAATCCCATTCTAGGAACTGGGCCGCCTCAGTCGGCGCTAGTTCCTAGTTCGAAAGTGAACATAAGTGCCACTATCGGTTCGGCAGTGCGTGGTGAATGCCTCAGCCTGGTAGGGAGCGACTAAGGTTTGGTGTGCGGACAAAGTGTGAATTCGCTGCGCTTGCCCCAATGGCCGGTTTCTTCCGTAGTCATCATGTGACTTCAGGTTGGATAGGACAGTCGCCTGTTCCGCCTATGCCTCCTTCGCGAGGACAATCAATCGCAGGAATCTCATCAGACATTGAACAGGAGGCGAGTGCAATCAGAAGAAAGAGCGCTAATACTTTACGGATCATTTGGATTGGCCTCACTGCTTACATCGTCGAAAAAAAACCCACCGGCGCGGAATCTGTGGAGCCCGTCCTCGGTGGCAGGAAAGCCTCGGGCCATAGTATCTAGTTCTTCCAGTGTTTGCCTCATTCGAGTTCGAAAATGCCGGTCCAGTTGCGAAATTGCGCTTGCCGATAAGCCCTTGTAGTGGACGCCCATGTCGTAATTCCGTCCTCCATCAACCACGTTCGAAACCGCCGCTGCCAGATGATCCCCCACATTGTCTGCCAGGTAAGCCAATTGCTCATCTGAACCAGATGGCGGGCGATAACTCCGCACGTTGAGGCTGACTTGCTCGTCGATTTCGCTCACGGCCCCTATCTCGATGAGAATGTCCAGAAATGTGCGGGGATGGACATCCTTTCTGATGCTACGCGCGAGGCTCGTGAAGCTTGCGCCATCGCCTTGAATGGGAATCCCTTCAGCATCAAAGGTCGGGTCATCCCACCAAAGCGCAATGATTTCGGCCAAGGGTTGGCGCTTGGTCTCGTTGGGATCGCGTTCACCACGCAATCGCGCAATGTCGCGTCGCTGCAATCCCGTTTTTATGCTGATCTTGCTGTCTGTTGTTCCATCGCCATCAATGGCCTGTGCGGCCTCAACATATGCGTGACGCAAACGGCGCTCCACGACCGGAAACAACCATCCTTTCCGGACTGCCAGTCGCGCAAGGGGTCTCAAAATGGGGTCTAGCCAATGCATATGTGTGATTTGCACATTTCCCTTGACACTGCAATCAATAAATGAAATGTGCAATTTACACATCTTACACTTAATCAAAACATGATGAAACGGAGAAAACCCATGAAACTGTTTGTAATCGCTTGTTTTCTTGTGTTTCTGGGCGGTTGTTCCTCCCCAAGTTTTGTTGGCGACGCGCGGCCAGTTCCCGTGACTTCGTCAACCCCTGATCACTTTGAGTTGCCCGCTCGCTTTGCCCTGGCGCGAGTTGTCTACGGCAGAACGCAGGCCGCCGGTGCAGAGGAAGCAGAACTTTGGACGGACTTGGCAAGCCGCGCAGAGAGCCTTGGTAGCTTTGCACCTTTAGTTGCCGGAGATGCCAACTACCGGTACTCCAACAGGAACAGCTTAGTCCAAACCGCCCGCGAACAACGATATAACTACTTGCTTTTGGTACGCATGTATCCAGCGACGGGATCGGCTGACATTGCTCTCGTGCATACAGGGTCAGGCGGAGTGATGGCGACTGCACGGGCCGTATCACCCAACGGAGGCCAACGCGGTTTCTGGGGCGGGCAAATCCGCAACCCCTCAAGATTGGAACGCGCTACTTTGAAAATCGCACAGGCAACAGCACCGGTTGTTGAGGAAATGCTGCGTGGCGTGGCTACACGGCAGCGATAGTCAACCTGATCACTCAAAAGGAAAGCCGCCATTCGTTCAAAGTGCAGCATCCGCGACTTTGGGCTCACAGCTGCCATTCTCCGCGCCGCAGCAAGTGAAGGCAAGCCTGAGATCCGTTCCAAAATCTGTTCCTAGTTCGAAGTGCGGCTGCGGCATACCGATTTTGCTCAACTCTTTGTCATGAAAAGCATAATCCCATTCTAGGAACTGGGCCGCCTCAGTCGGCGCTACTTCCTGGTTCGGAATTGAACATAAGCGCCATTATCGGACTCGAGGCGACCTCAAGCGCTTGTTTTATAAGGGCTGTAGTGGGGGAGAGGAGTTTGAAAGGCGAAGTGTCCGATAATCGCCTTGATGCCCTGTATGGGCCATTTGGGGCGGGTTTGAAAGACAAAACCTATTCGCCTTAAAACCCAGGTTAAACAGCGCTGAAAGCCTTTTTTTACATAGCTCTATCCGGCTTCTTCCGGGAACATCCGGGTTCTTCCGGTTACTGCAATAACAAGTGTCTCCTAACACCAATTTGACGAATTCCCTGTTTTCTAACCCCAAATCGTGCCTTTGACCAGCCCATAGCCGCGCGGCTGGTTTGAGGCGGCGAGGGAGGTTTGGGACACTTCCCGTTTCAAACTCCAAAAATCCGCCGCCCAAACCGTTTAAATCGTCGGGCGGCGGAGGTCTTTAAAGGGTGTTTAAAGGCTTTTGAAGGTGCTCGGCTTCCAGCTCATCCGAGGTATCTTTCAAGGCCTCCCAGCATTCGGGTTTGAGTGCTGCCCTCAGAACGGCATCGACTTCCGGTAGGAACGAGCACCACATGGGCGCCCCCTCCATTGTTATGTTTGGTTCAAGGCCTTCTAACTTACACAGTGCGCGAGCGGCGCGCTCCCGGACGGGTTTCACTTTGGGCATGGCTGGGATTCCTTGCTGGGTGTTGCTGATACAGATAGCATCGCAAACTCGATTGGCGCTAGCGCCCGCTACCAGCCCAATCACGACATTCATGCAGGGTGCAGCGAAAGCGCTGCTGCGAGCGCGAGAGCTTTCCCGAAAGCCGCCGTTCAGCAGGCGGTGGCGGCCCTGGCTGATGCTGCGATCAGCTCCAGGGGCAGCGAAGCGCAGATAGTGACATTTGCAAAGTCTTCGGGATCTGCCAGACTTGCAGCGGTCCAATGCTGCACGAGCAATGGAAGGAGCAGACCTTCGCCGCACATCCAGGCACCAAGCATCATCGAATGGAAGGGATGTGGACCATGGTCGAAGCTCCATGCACCGTGGCCCTCAAGATATCCGAACGGAATAGGGAGACGTGAGACGAAATATGACTTATTTCTTCTTCAAGGACATTGATCGGAGGCGGGATGGGTATACCAGCGAGGATTCGGCAGTTAGCCTTACGGCATGTCATTCAGGCGGCATTAGCGAAACCAATTAAAGGGATGATACCGCTCGCGGGTGACGAGGCTCTGAAGAACGACACCTATCTGGTCTACATGCTCGACAGCGCGGGCGAGGCAAGGCTCCTCGTCGTCGACCTCGTGGATGATCAGGTGAGAGGGAAGTGGTCGCTCGACGGTCAGAATTTCACTGAGGAACGATCCCTCGACATTAGCGAACTGGCAGAGTTCCAGCCATGGGTCCAGCACTACTATCGAGGCTGGACCTTTTACACAATCGGCCTTCCGAAGTTCTTTCTTTACCGATGGAGCTGCTGGCCCTGGATACGGGTGACATTCGACCGATATCTGCAATCGCGCTTCAACAAGCGCAAGCTGACTCGTCATGATCGAATGAAGGTGCTGCGCTACATTCTTTCAGAAACGGTCAAGGATCGAGCCTTCCAGACACATCCGACCAGCTTGCTGACCCACTTCTATACGGTTCGCTGGGTTCATCGGTCTGATAAAGAAGAACTGATGACCTACTACACGCTCCTTCTGGATTCGATGAAGGAGGCGCAAGATCTCGAAACGACGCAGCACCATGGTTACAAGCTCAGACCGCAAGTGCTGAACACGGTCACCAGCTTCGAGCTCGAAGAACAGCGTCATGCTGACAATAGAAATACGCAAAACCGTATCTTCTGGCTGACGGCAGTTCTGATGGTTGTCGGGATTGTGCAAGCCGGGGCGGTAGCTTACGATACGTGGTGGAAGTAGTCGAATACATTCACCACAACCAATACCAATGGCAGCTTTCGGGAAACTATCGGGTGCCTTCGCGCCTGCAGCACGGTCATCGCTGCGCCTTGCATGAAGGTCGGGATTGGGCTGGCTGGTGCCATGCAGCGGCGGGCACCAGGAGCGAAAATGCCGCGCGCCAGCTGCTGCACAGCCGCAAGGCAGCTTTGAGCCCTAATCGACCAATGCTGCAAGTTGGGCGAATGTCGGCTCTGCGCGCTCACGGTCTCGCTCCTTGTACTTCAGTTAACCTCGCGTATGCCTGTTTTGGCGCAATGCCACGGTTGCGCGGGCAGCTGAGCGCATATCCGTCGTCAGGTAAAAAGTTGGACTGTTTCTTCGCTCTCATGCTGGTAAACGTGGAGCCAGAAGCAGGGACCAATTTCATGACATCGCACCAAACAGTTGCAGCCGATCTCGTCTGCGCTATTTCAGAGTTCTCGGATTTGCCCGCCATGTCCAATGGCGATGGTACAGTTACTTACAAACGGCTCGGCCAGTTTGTTTCGACACTTGGTCGTCGTCTGAAAGACCCCCAGGTCGTCGGAATATTTGGCTCACCTGGTGTTGCTATGGCCGCAAGCGCTGTTGCTTGCGTTGTTCATGGCCGTGCGTTTGTGCACCTTGATCCCGCGATGCCACAAATGGTGTTGCATAACATCGTGTCTGAATTGCAGGTCAGCCTGATTGTCACCTGCGAAAGACCCGCATCAGGCCAGTTGCCGGGTGATTGCGAAACGGTTGATGCCAATGACCTGCTTGGCGATGCCCCCGCGCATTATGCGCCACTGCATGCGGCGGCGGTTGCACCGATCGATCCAATTTATTTGGTCGCGACATCTGGCACAACAGGGCGACCAAAGTGTATTCCAGTGTCTCAGGACGCGGCATATCTGTCATATGAATGGCGTGACGCATATACGCCCTATGGCCCCGATATGCGCGTGGGCATCTACGTGTTTGCGATCTGGGAAATGTTTCGCCCACTGCGCAAAGGGGCGGGCTTGTGGTTTCCCGATGCCAGCACATTGTTCGCACCGGGAAAGCTCGCTGATTTTCTGATCGCAAACAACATTGACGAGATGCTGTTTACACCCTCCTTCTATGACACGTTCCTAAATGCATTGGGCGCTGACAAGGCGGCTGCACTGCCGCTGCGTCGCGTTGTGCTCAATGGAGAAGTTGTCAGCGATGATCTGATCATCGCGTCCTTGGCCAAACTGCCCGACGTGGCCCTGTGGAACCTTTATAGCATTTGCGAGACCCACGATGTCTGTATGTCGCACCTGACAGAGCCAGCGGGCGATGCGCCTGCCTCGGTTGGTATCCCGATGGAGCATCTTCGCGCGGTCATTCTGGATGAGACGGATTTGCCTTGCCCGCCCGGCACGTCTGGGCAGTTGCATTTTGAAGGGCCCCGGATGCTGGGCCCTGGCTACGTCAATCGCCCCGAGGAAACCCGCCTGCGATTCCGCGAACTGACCATTGAGGGGTGCGAGGTGCGGCTGTACGACACCGGCGATCAGGCGTGGGTGGACGACACGGGCGCGCTGCATATCGAAGGGCGCATTGCCCATATGCTCAAGCTGCGGGGCTTTTCGATCCAGACCAAAGAGCTGTCTGACACTATGCGCGAAAGGCTGGCTTTTTCCAGTGCGGCACCTTGGGTGGCCGAAGTCGGCGCGCGCGGTCAAAGCCTAGTTTTCTATTTTGCGGCGGACGCTGCACAGGCCAAACGCAACAATGAACACTGGGGGCTTGTTGCAGGAACCAACAAAATCCCCACAGCGCTTGCCGCCGACCTGCGGGCTGTGTTGCCAGCCTATTGTGTGCCGACTTTCCTAGTTCAGATGGACGCCTTGCCGCTGCATCCGGTGTCGGGAAAAGCAAACATGCGGGCCCTTCCAGCGGTAGAGGAAACCATGATTGATGCAGAGGTGATCGAGGATGCTGTCATTGCCGCGGCAGCCCTAGCAATGTCCTGTGCGCCGTCTGACATTGATCCCGCGCTTAGCTTTCATGATCAGGGCGGCGATTCATTGATGTGCGTGACCTTGATGCTGGAACTTGAAAAGGTCTACGGCCTTCCGATCGACTTTGATCTGGCAATGAACGTCCCGCTGCACCGCCTTGACCAATTGATGACGCATGAGGCCGATGCGCCTGCGCCGACCGAGAACCTTGATCGTCCGGGCATCTTGCTGACGGGGTCCACGGGATTTCTGGGTGGGCATGTTCTGGCCAAAGCCGCCCGTGATTTGCCCGCAGGCGAGGTTGTCTATTGCCTTGTCAGGGACAAAAACCGTGGCGCGCGTGATCGCTTGGATGACGTCGCGCTGGCACATGGGGTCGCATCCGACCGCTACGTTATTGTGCACGGAACCTTGGACGCACCTCATTTCGCATTGCATCAGGACAGCTACACCGCTTTGGCTGCTTCGGTTACTAAAGTCGTTCACTGCGCGGCTATGGTGAACCTCGCGATCGGACGCGAAGACATGCTGGATTGGTCTGCGCGTGGCATGGAGACGGTCCTAACGTTCTGTACCGATGCTGGGGCCGATTTGCGGTTCACCTCATCGAGTGCGGTCTTTCCTGACCGTGGCGGCCCCTGGCCCGAAGCGCCCGCAACTGTCTGGGATGGATGTACCGGCTACGGCGCAGCAAAGATCGCGGCAGAAGGTGCGATTGCGGCTTCTGGTGTTCCTGCAGCGATTGTGCGTCTCCCGTCGCTTTATGATCTGAATGCACCGAACCCGCGCGATATCTATGAAATCATTCTCAAAGCATCATTGATGGCTGGCCATATGCCACAATCGCTTGAGTTTCCGATGACCGATGTGACAGTTGCAGCTGCATTTTTACTTGGCCCTATCACAGCGCCCGCAGCGCCGATCTACAACCTGATGGCGGATGCACGTATCGCGCCGGTTGCCAAAGCAGCACTGCCTGCGTCGGCGTGGCTGGGTGCTGTAACGCTTGAGGCAGGGATAGCCAAAGTCATCGCTGATTTCCCGGACACTTTGCGCGCCGATTCAACCTTTGAAAATAACGCTGCGCGGCTTGCTTGGGCACGCATCAGCACGCAACCATTCGACAGTATCAGCGATGGTGATACCCTGCTGAAACGTCGCGCGCGTGACTACCAAAGTGATCCGGCGTTGACCTGATAATCACCCATCGTCAACGCGCGGGCCGCATCACTGGCCAAAAATGCAGCCAGCTCGGCGATCTCTGTTGGCTGCACAAGTTGGTTCTGCGGATTCGACTTGGCATAGTCCGCACGGACCTGTTCCAGCGTCTGCCCCGTGGCCTTCATGTCGGCATCAATAAACTTGCGCAGCATCTCGGTTTCGACCCAAGTCGGGCTGATCGAGACGCATGTTACACCATGCGCGGCCCCCTCAAGGCTGACACAGCGACCCAAGCCCAAAAGCCCCGCTTTAGATGCACAATAGGCGGCATTGTTGGCCATACCATTGTGAGCAGCAACAGAGGCGAGGTTGATGATCCGACCCCATCCGGCGTGTGTCATATGCGGCATCACAGCACGTATCATCCGAAACGTACCACTGAGGTTCACGTCAATCTGATCCTCCCAAATCTGCTCTGGATGATCGATTATTGCAGCCTCGTCATAGACACCCGCCGCATTCACAAGAATATCAACGCCGCCACGCGCCGCGACTACATCGGCGACAAAGGCATCAACGGTCTCGCGTGATCGCACGTCGAGGGCCTTCGCAAAAATATGATCGGCATCCGCCCCAAGAACTGCGCGCGCTTTAGCCTCATCGCCAGCACTCCGCGTTCCAACAAAAACGGTTGTACCGTCTTTTGCCAGCCTGCGTGCAATGGCAAGCCCCATGCCTGACAAACCACCTGTCACAATCGCCGTCTTGTTGCCTGATGTCATGCCGAAATGTCCTTGATATTGATCGGGAATGCCAATCTGCTAGCCGAAAACACTGGTGGATGCACTGGTAATCGTTGCTAACCGCGCAAGCTGTCAAGAAGGCCAACCGATAGCTACTGAGGCATGAATTCGGTGAAGTGGTTTTTTAGGCATAATTGCCTTCTATCGTGCTAAGTTGAGAAAGCCGCCATCCGACGCGAGCCGGTGAATGGCGGCTTTGTACGCGTCTCTACCGTTCAACCCTGATTGTAGGCTGCACTTGCGGCGAACGTCAGCTCCTGCTGGTGGCACCGCAGCAAAAAGCTGTGGCAGGTCTTGTCTAATCACAGAGTTTGCAAATGGCGCTCTCTGCGCAGAGCTGCCGTTGCTGGCAGCCCACGAGGGTCGCGCGGATCTACCTAGGTGACGGGTGGCAGCACTCAGCCCAAAGTGACCGATGCGAAGGGAGGTTCGCTCTCGTTGCCGCACATGCAAAGAGCTGGAGAAATTCTGAACTGCGTCAAACGCTAGCCTTCCGAGCGAAAAGCCGTCGGGGTCATATGCAGCATGAAAATCGTCTGATGTAAATGAGAAGGTAGGAAATCCGTTAATTCCGTAACTTATTTCAGGCATTGTTTAATTTCCAAATATGTAGAATTGTAGTTGATCACTTTTCGATTCAATTTGCTCTTCCGGCAAGACTGTTTTTCGATGTAGGGGGGAGAACAAACTGTCGAAGATCATCCAATTGATTTTATTTGATTTGCACAAAACGCCTTGGCCGAATTTAATACTCTTGTAGTAATCTCCGGAAATTTCGTCAAATGCATGTAGTTCCACTGTGGTGATAGGATTCTCGCAGCCAGTCTCCAATACGGCCTCAATGTTTTTGACTTCATTTGGGCAACTTTCGTCATTTTTGCAGCTCTTATTTAGCAATGACATTCTGCGGAGAATATATTCAGTAGGTTCTCTGTCCGGAATAGGACTCCCTAGTAGCGTGAAAGGTTTGTGACCCGTTAGGATCTCCAACAAAAACCTTCCGTCATAGATTTCTTGCAAGGATAGGCGCTGTTGATCGCAGCCTGATTGAATTAATTCGGAACCTTGCCTCGCAATTGTGCATCGCCCTAGGGGCGTATTTTGAGCGCCAGCGCTTATTGTTTCCCCTGAAAAGATAATGAAAAAAAGGGAGAGCAGAAATTGAAGCTTTACCTTCGCCCTCCTGTTACTTTTGAATAACAGCTTGTCGTGAATTGCGCCGATTTTGCATATATTCCAAATATGCAATCTTGTGATCATTTTTCCTCGAACAGAAATGTTAGACATAACTCGCAGCAACTGGCTGACCTTTTCAAAAGAATATTGTACTGACGCTGGGGTGGCACCTAAGTGCAAAGTGGTTTGCATTACAATCAGCACAAAAGTAAGCCAAGGATTGAACGGCATCGCCTTCCCCAAGTGTTTCATTGCCTTCAATGCAATTGGCTAGTGTTCCGAGTCTGACATTTGCTACCGATTTCCTCTGATAAGGTCGAGCGCGTCGAGTGCGCGCCGCTCCCGGGCGAGGATGTCTTCGGCGGTCTTGCTCCAGACGAAGGGCTTCGGCTTGGCGTTGTGCTGCAGCAGGTAATCGTAGATTGCGTCCTCGAGGTCGTCGACGCTGGAGTAGCTGCCGCGGCGGATGCGCTTGGCGGTGATCTCGGCGAAGAAGCGCTCGACGAGGTTCATCCAGGACGCGCTTGTGGGCGTGAAATGCAGCTTGAAGCGGGGATGCTTCTCCAGCCAGGCCTGCACCTCGGGCGTCTTGTGGGTGGCGTAGTTGTCGAGCACGAGATGGATGTCGCGGGGCTTCTTCACCGCCCGGTCGATACGGCGGAGGAAACTCAGGAACTCCCTGGCGCGGTGGCGCGGCATGCATTCTCCGATGACCAGGCCCGACTTCACGTCCAGCGCGGCGAAGAGCGTGGTGGTGCCGTGGCGCTTGTAGTCGTGGGTCATCGTGGCAGCGCGTCCCTTCTTGAGCGGCAGCCCCGGCTGGGTCCGGTCGAGCGCCTGGATCTGGGACTTCTCGTCGACGCAGAGCACGACCGCGCGGTCCGGCGGGTCGAGGTAGAGGCCGACGATCTCGGTGACCTTCTCCTCGAACATCGGGTCGTTCGAGACCTTGAAGCCCTTCACGATATGCGGCTTCAGCCCGGCATCGGCCCAGATGCGCCCCACGCTCGAAGCCGAAATTCCCACCGCCTCTGCCATCGACGCGCGGCTCCAGTGCGTGGCATTGGGCGGGGCCTCCTGCACGGTCTTCGCGATCACCTTCAGCCGGACCTCCCGAGGCAACGGCGGCACCCGAGAGGGCCGCGTCTTGTCCCGCTTGAGCCCCGCCACGCCCTCATCGAGATACCGCTCCTGCCAGCGCCAGACCGTCGGCTTCGACATGCCCGTCTGCCGCATGATCTCGGTGGTGCCACTCCCATCGGCCGTGGCCAGCACGATCTCGGCCCGCCAGACGAGCTTGCGCGGCGTGTTGCGGTTGGCGATCAGGGCTTGCAGCTCGGTGCGGTCGGCGGGGCCAAGGTAAAGGCAGATGTCGGAGCGTCTCATCCGCCGACCATGCCACAACTGAGCATACTTGGGAATCTTGCGTCAGGCGTGGAAGACTAGTATGCCTTGGGCAATCGTCATGAGCGGTGTCCGAACACCTGCGCCTCCTGATGCGCATTGTCGGTCGCTTCGAATTCAAGCGTGGAATGCTCGATTGAGAAACGTTCATGCAGCACCGATTTGACGTTTTCTTTAATTTTGTCGGCCTCACCCATCCGGTCGCGTTCGACAACAATATGGCAGTCCAATGCCGCAGTGTTCTCCTGCATTTGCCACAGGTGGACATGATGCACGTTCACAACGCCATCGACACTCTGGATCGCTCTGACCACGTCATTTCCATCAATATCTGGTGGGCTCCCAAGCATCAGGGTTCGAATTGGGCCCCCTATTTCGGTGAAGGACAGATACAGGATGTAGAGCGCGATGCCGATGGTGATGGCCGGATCCACCCAACGCATATCATAAAGTATAATGAGCGTCCCGCCGACTATGACGGCCACTGAAGCCAACGCGTCCGAAAGGTTGTGGAGAAACAGCGCGCGGATGTTCACGCTCCCCTTCTGCATCGAATAGGTCAGCATTGCGGTCAGCGTGTCGACCACAAGCGCAATTCCACCGAGAATGACGACGGTCCACCCCATGACTTCGGGTGGATCAATCATGCGCATGCCACCTTCGTAGATCAGGTAGAAGCCGATCACGATCAGGGTGGTGTAGTTGATCAGGGCAGCGACGATTTCGACCCGGCCATAGCCGAAAGTCATGCGCTCATCGGCCGGGCGGCGCGCGATCTTGCGCGCGGCGAAGGCAATGACAAGCGAGGCCATATCGGAAAAGTTGTGCAGCGCATCGGCGATAAGTGCTAGACTGCCCGACAATATGCCCCCGACGATTTGCGCAACAGTAAGTAGCCCATTCGCCCAGATCGCGATCGCAACCCGTCGATCCCCAGAATTCGGATCGATATTCGCGTGCCCGTGATCATGCGGCATTGGCAGGCTCCTCATGCGCGTGTGTCGCGCGTCGGTCAGTCTTCAGGCGGCCGCTGCGGAAACCACGTACGCGCGCATTCATCCAGTGGCGTATTATATGACGGTAAAGGGCACCACGCAGCCTTCCAAAGGATTGCTCATGGGACAAATAGAAGGCGTCGGGCGTATCGTACACGCCGAAATCTTGCACGATGCCGGTTTTCTGAATGTAGGTATCTTCTCCGTTCCAGGCGACGGGAGGTGCGCCAAGGCAATCTGTGCCCGCGCCATAACCGCAGAGACTGTCCGTGTCCGAGAACGATCTTTGCAGGACTTCGAAGAAAGCGTCATCCAGGATGAAGCCTTCAAGGTTGATCCAGGCCCCTTGAAATTCGATCTCTACCCACGAATGGAGAATTTCCTCTGGAGCAAGCGGATACACCAACTCTGGGACAACACCGCGCTGCAAGCCTTTGTGGATCGTAAACCCATGCAACCGGCAACGAACGCCAACACCACGCAGCAGCGCCATTAAGAGCGTGCCTTTCGTATTGCACTGCCCGTAGCCGTCGGAAAGTACCTCGGATGCGGGGATGTCGTCAGCTCGATTGTATCCGAACGAGATTTCATTTCGAACGAAATCATAGGCAGCTCCGATCCGATCGTATTCGGATAAGTCGCGCCAGCTGCGGCTCTCTATTAGATGCGCAAGAGGCGCGGCATCAAAATCCAGTAGTTTGGTGGGTGCAAGTAGGGGGTTGGTTATCTGCAACGGAGTCGCTCCTCGAATCGTCTTGGAACAGACTAGTGTTCCGAGTCTGACATTTGCTACCGATTTCCTCTGATAAGGTCGAGCGCGTCGAGTGCGCGCCGCTCCCGGGCGAGGATGTCTTCGGCGGTCTTGCTCCAGACGAAGGGCTTCGGCTTGGCGTTGTGCTGCAGCAGGTAATCGTAGATTGCGTCCTCGAGGTCGTCGACGCTGGAGTAGCTGCCGCGGCGGATGCGCTTGGCGGTGATCTCGGCGAAGAAGCGCTCGACGAGGTTCATCCAGGACGCGCTTGTGGGCGTGAAATGCAGCTTGAAGCGGGGATGCTTCTCCAGCCAGGCCTGCACCTCGGGCGTCTTGTGGGTGGCGTAGTTGTCGAGCACGAGATGGATGTCGCGGGGCTTCTTCACCGCCCGGTCGATACGGCGGAGGAAACTCAGGAACTCCCTGGCGCGGTGGCGCGGCATGCATTCTCCGATGACCAGGCCCGACTTCACGTCCAGCGCGGCGAAGAGCGTGGTGGTGCCGTGGCGCTTGTAGTCGTGGGTCATCGTGGCAGCGCGTCCCTTCTTGAGCGGCAGCCCCGGCTGGGTCCGGTCGAGCGCCTGGATCTGGGACTTCTCGTCGACGCAGAGCACGACCGCGCGGTCCGGCGGGTCGAGGTAGAGGCCGACGATCTCGGTGACCTTCTCCTCGAACATCGGGTCGTTCGAGACCTTGAAGCCCTTCACGATATGCGGCTTCAGCCCGGCATCGGCCCAGATGCGCCCCACGCTCGAAGCCGAAATTCCCACCGCCTCTGCCATCGACGCGCGGCTCCAGTGCGTGGCATTGGGCGGGGCCTCCTGCACGGTCTTCGCGATCACCTTCAGCCGGACCTCCCGAGGCAACGGCGGCACCCGAGAGGGCCGCGTCTTGTCCCGCTTGAGCCCCGCCACGCCCTCATCGAGATACCGCTCCTGCCAGCGCCAGACCGTCGGCTTCGACATGCCCGTCTGCCGCATGATCTCGGTGGTGCCACTCCCATCGGCCGTGGCCAGCACGATCTCGGCCCGCCAGACGAGCTTGCGCGGCGTGTTGCGGTTGGCGATCAGGGCTTGCAGCTCGGTGCGGTCGGCGGGGCCAAGGTAAAGGCAGATGTCGGAGCGTCTCATCCGCCGACCATGCCACAACTGAGCATACTTGGGAATCTTGCGTCAGGCGTGGAAGACTAGCAGGTAGGCAGCGAGGGTTCCACTTAAATCTGAGGCGTCAGCTGAGAACTCTCTGCTGACGTGTGGTCACCCAACACACCTCCCGCAGCGTCCCGCACCAGGCCGCGCTGTCGCCAAGCGCTCTCCAAACCCGGGTTGTAAACGTTGCCACAGATCAAAGCCGCCTGCGAAGTGCCGAGATTGAATTGGTTGGCGCTTCATTCAAATGTCCGCATTTGCGGCGTTAACTGCGGTTTCTTACAACTCGATTGAGCGGTAGCTTTGGGCCAGTCGCGCCTGACGCTCTGGTGTGCCACCATGACTTTGCAAAGTCAGCTTCCTGCGCAGAACTGCCATTGGGGGATATGCTACCGCGTCTTCGAGAACATCAGCTCAGTTGCCTTGTCTACGCTTTCACGGACCGGGTCCAGGTTTAGCCTGGCATAGATTGCGGTCGATTGCTGCGAACGGTGGCCCAGCGATTTTCCGATGATATAGCCATTGGCCCCCGTCGCTGCCTGATAGCTGCCAAGGGTGCGGCGCAGGTCGTGTATGCGCAGGTTTTCAATGCCTGCCTCTGCCAAAATGCGCGTCCAGGCTTTCTTGGGGTCGGCCAGGTGGCCGCTCTTGCCGGAGCCAGCAAATACATAGGGGCTGTCTGATTTCAGCTTGCGCTCAATTAGCAATTCAACGGCTTGCTGGGGCAGGTGGACTGTCAGCGGGTCAGCGTTTTTGGTTTCCTCAATGCGCCAGGTTGCGGCTTCAAAACTGATATCTTTCCACATCATCGCCAGGGTGTTTGATTTGCGCGCCCCGGTCAGCAGGGAGATCATAAAGAAATCCCGCGCGGCCTCATTTGGTTCATTCGCCAGGGCTTCAAAAAAGCGGGGCAGCTCGTCCGGTTGCAGGAACCTGTCGCGGCTCTGTTCGCGGAATTTCTTGATCCCGGTTGCCGGGTTTACGCCCTTCCAACCCCATTCGATCCCTTTGTTGAAAATGGAACGAATGCGTTCAAGCAGGCGATTGGCCTGATAGATGCCGTTTTCCTTGCCGGTCTTGGCATGCAGCCGTTCGACCTCGGCCCGGTCAATGCTGGAGATTTTACGGCGGAACCAGTGCGACAGATACTTGTTCACTTCGCGCTCATCGTATTTCCACGATTTTTTGTGAACCTTGGAGTATTTGTCCATGTATTCGCCGAAGAGTGCGCCAAACGTCATCTCGTCTCGAATGGCCTTCTTGTCTTTTTGCGGGTTCGCTCCGGCGGCGATGCCGCCTTTGGCCTTGGCGGCAGCTTTGCGGGCTTGCTCTACGGTCATGTCGGGGAACTTGCCCAAGAGCAGGCGTTCCGGGCGGCCCTCAATTCGTTTGTAGAGGTAAAAGCTCTTTGATCCCGCAGCGGTTACGGCCATCATTAGCCCCGCTTCACGTTCATCATAGTAATAGTCCCGCGCGCCCTTCCTGGCGGCTGCGGCCTTTAAGAGTGCGGCTTTGGTAAAGTTCAAACGATGGCTGGCCACGCTGTTCCCCTGAAATGTCTTGGTGCTACGAAATACTATTGGTGCTACACCAGTGCTACACTGACGAGCAAATTTGAACAATATACGGGTGTGAGTGGTTTAGTTTGTATGGGTGTAATATATTGATAAATATACAAAGAAATATGTTCAGTAAACTATAGCAATATCACGCCTGTGAGGCTCATAACCTGAAGGTCGTAGGTTCAAATCCTACTCCCGCAACCAATATTATCATAAATGAACAAATTCAATAACTTACACCTCGCTCCGGCGGGGGTGTTCGCGTTGCGTCTCCAGTACTGGAGCCGAGAAGGCCACGCTTGTTGAAACCCAGTGGACCTGTCACGGTTTGATGCCGCTCCTTTGATAGCATTTCCTGCAACAAAGGAGACGAACTATGGGACTGAAACGGACGGACGAATTCCGCGCTGATGCGGTGCGTATCGCGCTGACAAGTGGGCTTACGCGCAAGCAGGTGGCTGACGATCTGGGTGTCGGCATGTAGACGCTGAACAAATGGATCACCGCGCATCGAGATACTGACGTGGTGTCGAAAGAAGATTTAGATCTCGCCAAAGAGAATGAGCGGCTTCGACGCGAGATCCGGCTTCTCAAGGAGGAGTGGGATATCCTAAACTGAAGAGGATCAGGAAATGATCCGGGGGATCATTTGCCCGATGAAGGCCACCCAGTTCTTCGCGGGCCTAAAGCAATGAGATTTAGGTTTGTCGAAGAACATAGGTCCAGCTTTCCAGCCAATCGGTTGTGCGAGGTTGTTGGCGTCAGTTCACGTGGTTTGCGTGCGTTCCGCAGCCGTCCAGCCAGCCGCAGACAGCGGTCTGATTTGATCACGTTGGCCCATATCAAAGAACAATCCCGTCTTAGTTTGGGCAGCTATGGCAGGCCGCGAATGACGGAAGAGCTGAAAGAGATCGGCTTGGACGTGGGGCACCGCCGCGTAGGCAGGCTGATGCGTCAGAACGGCATATCAGTGGCCAGAACCCGCAAACACAAGGTGACGACCGATAGCGATCACAAGTTCAATATTGCGCCGAACCTGCTGGATCGAGACTTCAACGCTGATGCGCCCAACCAGAAATGGGCGGCCCCTCTCGGGACATTTCCTACGGAAATACCCTGCCGGGCAATGGACATCAGCTATGTCTGGACACGCGAGGGTTGGCTTTATCTGGCATTCGTCGGGAAAACGGTCCCCCGGACCGTTTTCTGTTCCTCCTCATTCCTGGACCTTCATTCAAGGCGTGTGATCGGCTGGGCGGTGAGCAATCGGATGAAACGTGATCTGGCGATCCGAGCGTTGAAGATGGCCATCGCGTTCCGGCAACCGCCCAAGGACTGCATTCATCACACGGATCGTGGGTCGCAATATTGTTCACACGACTATCAGAAGATCCTGCGACAGCATGGGTTCAAGGTGTCGATGTCTGGGAAGGGCAACTGCTACGACAACGCCGCCGTTGAGACGTTCTTCAAAACCATCAAAGCTGAGCTGATCTGGCGGCGGTCATGGGAAACGCGCAGGCAGGCTGAGATGGCCATCTTCGAATACATCAATGGCTTCTACAATCCACGCCGACGCCATTCAGCACTGGGCTGGAAAAGCCCGGTCGCCTTCGAACGGAAAGTGGCCTAAACGAGCACTTGGGGCGGCACAAAAGCGTGACAGGTCCATTTGTTACCTCTATGGCGTCCTTTGGGTCATGCAGAGAGGGCAACGCGCTTTTGACCGGTATGCATCGAAAGATCGAAGAGCAGACAAACAGCGGGACTAAAGCCACAGTCTGCTAGGCGGACAAACCTGACCTACAGCGTACTTGTCTGAATGTCCGCTCCCGTTCAGCTTATCAACTGGAGAGGTGTCTGCTTGAATTCACTGGGCGGAGCCCTTGGCATTCAAAAGGAGATGGGGGATCATGCGCTCCCTCGGTCACGGATATGATCTAGGAAGACTCTCAACCGAGCTGGAACATAGTCCCGACTGGGAAATACCGTCCAAACGGCCGTGTCGAAGCCTGTCGCACTCCCTTCGTAGTCGGGGAAAAGGTCGATAAGTCGACCAGTCTCTAAGTCCTCCGCCACTGTCCAATCGGCCAGTAGGGCAACGCCAAGTCCCTCGAGCGCTGCGCGCCGGACCGCCAAGGCGCTGGAGATTGCGAGCGTCGGATTTGGTCGTACTTCAATCAAGGTATCGGTCGGTGTTTTTCTGAAGCGCCAAGCCGAACCGAAACGTGGCAGAGCAAAGAAAATACCATCCCTGGTGGCCAGGTCCGATGGACTGTCTGGTGGTCCAGCTACATCCAGGTAGGCTCGTGCTGCGACTGCGTGATAGTGAACGTCAAACAGTTTCGAGACAATGAATGACCCTTCAACCTGCGGGCCGAGGCGCAGGGCGAGGTCAATGCCTTCGGCTGCAATGTCTATCTCAGCGTCGGTTAGGATAAGTTCAACCTCGACCCGAGGGTAGGCGGATCGAAACGGGCCGAGACGGGGAGTGAGCCAGCGCTCCCCAAAAGCAACTGACGTTGTGATCCTGAGAAGACCGGACGGCTCTGTCACCGCATCGCGGGCGATGTCCGCCGCTTCTTCTATAGCTTCAATAATTGATCCGACTTGTGCGAGGTAGAGCCGTCCCGCCTCTGTAAGGGCGAGCCGTCGCGTGGTTCTTTCAAAGAGTGTAAGACTGAGCGCCTGTTCGAGCGCTGCAACACGTCGGGATACAGACGACGGATCGACCCCTTCATCTCGCGCGACTGCCGCGAATGAACCTCTCCGCGCGACATCGGCAAAGGTCTTGAGAAGGTTTAGGTCCAAAGCCAATTCATTCCTGCATTTGATGCACGACAGAATGTCATGAAAGCCTGTTTCCCGCAAGATGCGCGCGTATCATGTTGAAGCCATCCAAACAGGAGGCATTGCCATGAACCGTATTCTTCAAATCGACAGTTCATCCCGACCAACCGCTCCGTCCGAAAGTGCCATCGAGGGTTCATTCAGCAGAGCGTTGGCGGATCACATCACTGACCAACTGTCCAGTGTGACCCCGAACGCCGAGATTGTGAACCGCGACCTAGTCGCAGATCCAATCGCTCATATCGCCGACCAGACCATCAAAGGCTACTACACTCCGCCAGAGGCGATGACTGACGATCTTCGAAAGGCGACTGCGCAATCGGATACACTGATCGCTGAACTCCGCGACGCGGATATTGTTGTGCTATCCGCGCCCCTCTACAACTTCTCGGTTCCGTCCGCGCTGAAGGCCTGGATCGACCAGATCGTTCGTATCGGACACACCTTCGCTTATGAGGACGGCCAGTTTCGCGGTCTTCTAGCTGATCGTCCGACCTACCTCGCGTTGAGCTACGGCGCAGGCGGTTATGCGCCAGGCGGGCCGTTGGAGAGCTACGATTACCTGCGTCCTTACCTGACCGGCCTGATGAACTTTATCGGTCTGACTTCGGTCGAGGTTTTCACCATTGAGGCTACGACCGTGCCGGATGCCCACGACATCCTGCAAGCAGCATTGGCTGACATTGATGCCAAATTGCCCGGTTCAATCGCTGCCTGAACTCCACTTAATCCCCAATCCAAATCAGGAGACTAATCCATGCTGAAATCAGCCATTGCTACCTTTGCCACAATTCTCGCGACTACGCCCGCGTTCGCGGAACCTGTTGAGTGGACCCTCGACCTTGGCCATGCCCATGTCGGCTGGGAGATCGACCATATGAACATGGCCAATACGGTCGGTCGGTTTGACACTTTCGACGGAACGTTTCTCATTGATGAAGAAGTTCCCGCAAACAGCGAGATCACTTTCACTATCGACGCCGCTTCGATCAACTCGAACCATGTCGGGCGCGACAATCATGTGCGCAACGCCGATTACCTGAACGTCACAGACCACCCAACCATCGACTTCACCTCTACCGAGGCGCGGATGCTAACGCCGACCACAGGCAAACTGATCGGCGACCTTACAATACTGGGCGTGACGGCCCCAGTCGAACTCGACTTCCAAATGGTCAACCGTCGGACCTACCCGGATTTCATCCCGAATTACGATGAAGTCGAAGTCGTCGGCTTCCATGTCACGGGCGAGATCGCGCGGTTGGACCACGGGATGGACTTCATTGCCTTTCTTGGTTCGCCCACCGGCTTCGTGGTCGATCTCGACGCCCGTTTTGATTTGGTTCGCTGTGACGGCGCTCCCGACACGAACGTCCCTTGCAATTGGGGCCGGGTAGAGGGCTTCACAGGCCCGAATGAGAGCTGATCCAATGCGCCGCTCAGATATTCCGGCGCGCTGGCCAGTCGTCATCGTCCTTCTACACTGGACGATGACGGCGGCCCTCCTTGCCATGATTTTGGGTGGTTTCGCCATGTCGCGGGTCGCAGAAGCGGCAGCGGAGGCGGGAGATTTTTCTCTCACCGTTTTGGGGATTCCAGTCTTCGAGGCCTACCAGCTTCACAAGTCTATCGGGGTCCTGCTTTTTGGACTCGTCCTGATCCGCCTTCTATTCAGAGTCGCTTTGCCAGAGCCCGACCTGCCAGAGCACACGAAAACGCCCGAAAGGTTCGCCGCGCGAGCGGCGCATGTGGGGCTCTACATGCTCATGTTCGGGTTGCCGATCTCTGGGTGGTTGCTGGCCGCATCGTCCCCGCTCGGGATACCGACGCAGGTTTTTGGTCTCTTTACCTTCCCGCACCCCATCGGCCCCGACGCCGGGCGGGACGCATTGTTCCACACGGCGCATTGGGCAGGGGCCTGGGCTCTCTGCGGGCTTGCTTCGGTTCACACGGCGGCAGCTCTGAAACACCACGTCATCAACCGAGACAGCGTGCTGGAAGCGATGCTTCCTGTTCGCCGGTCAAAAGACGAGAGGAGTGACATCCATGCAGAATAGACCTTCCGCAATCGCCCTTTTCATCATCTTGGCAAGCGCGGCATATGGACAGGATGCTTGGACAGTCGATCACGCATCGAGCCAATTGACCTACAGTGTCGAGATAGCCGATCAGACCGCGCAAGGTGCCTTTGGTAGCTGGGTCGCAGATATTTTCTTCGATCCCGAGCGCCCTGAGACAGGGCAAGTGCGGGTCGAGATTGATATGCCGACCGTTTCCATCGCCGACCCACGTGCGACTGCCGTTGCAAATGAGGCGTGGCTTTCTGTCGACGATCATCCGTTGGCCGTTTTTGTCGCTGACCAGTTCGATCTTGCGACGAACGGCACTCTCGTCGTGGTTGGCACCCTCACTCTCAAGAACATCGACGCGCCGATGACCTTATCGGGAACGCTGATTGTCCAAGGCGATACCGCGCAGGCTGATCTGTCCGGAGTTATCCCACGCCTCACATACGATATCGGTGCAGGCCAGGACGTGGTTTCCACCNACGTCACGGTTAATGCCACCCTAACGGTCCATCGCAGCCCCGAAGAAAACTAAAGGAGTATACCAATGACACAGACCATCAATCTTAGCGGCAGAACCGCTCTCATCACTGGCGCGAGCCGGGGTATTGGCGAGGCAACCGCCCGTCATTTCGCAAGCCTTGGAGCGAATGTGGTGCTTGCCGCCCGCTCCACCGACACTGTTGCCACCATTGCTGATGACATTGGCGCAAACGCCCTCGGACTGACCTGCGATGTGTCGGATTGGGGGCAAGCGTCGAACACCGTGGAACGAGCAACCGAGGCGTTCGGTGGTGTCGATATTCTCGTGAACAACGCGGGACTGATCGACCCCATCGCACGGATAGAAGACGCCGACCCTTTTGCATGGGGCAAAGTTGTGGACGTGAATGTGAAAGGTGCTTTCCACATGCTACGCGCCGTCTTGCCGGGAATGATCTCCGGCAGGTCAGGTCTCGTCGTGAATATCTCTTCCGGAGCTGCAACGTCGACGCTTGAAGGATGGTCGCACTACTGCGCCACCAAGGCAGCACTCTTTAGTTTGACGGGCACTGCACAAAAAGAACTCGGCCCGAAAGGCGTAAATGTGATTGGCTTATCGCCCGGAACTGTCGCCACTGATATGCAGCGCAGCATCAAGGCATCCGGCATCAACCCGGTCAGCCAGCTCGATTGGGAGCGCCATATTCCGGCAGACTGGGTTGCGCAGGCAATCGCCTGGCTCACCACCGATGCGGCGCGGAAATACGATGGGACTGATTTTTCGCTAAAGACTGATGCAGGTCGCCTTGCGGTTGGCCTTCCGGCGGATTGATAGACGACTTACGGAAGTGCGAACATTCGTGCGCTGTGCAGCATTGGTGGGTGTGGGCTCATAACTGCCATTCTCCGCACCAGCACACCAAATTGGTAATGAGGCAGGAGGTCAAGCTCGGCAGAGCGGACTTTTCTGCCTTTCGCCTCTGCCACCTAAATGTATGCACCTTTCCTATTCACTACCATGGCACTCCGCCTTAGCTTAACTAAAGCAGAGCGCTGCAGGATTCAGAAAAAGGCATATTTCAGATGATCACGAGCCATATGCACGTCAAAGCCCCGGGCTTCCCTCGTCATCCCAAAGATGATGAATTGGTCAACGACTTCATGTCTGGTTTCTCACTTGCCGACGCGATTAAGTCCGAACTCATGGAACGCGGATACGACGGCCTGCAACTCATTGACGAGGACTGGGGGTGGCTTGTCGTTGCTTTCAACCGGGCGTCAAACACTGAATTACGCGTCATGGTCTCATCGCTGGCCGACCCAGAAGACGACGATAATAGCGTTGTAGAAGCAATGATAGCAATTTACCCCCAGAAGCTAACCAAAGGCGCGCTTTGGTGGAAAAAGGATATCGCTGGAGAAGTACGAAGCTTTTCCCAAGTTGTTTTTAATTTCTTGAGAAACACTCCCGGCATCCAAAGTATCGAAGAATTTGCAGATATCAAATAGCATCTAGGAGCGGTCGGTCGGTGTTCCGGTTCCTTTTGAAGGACAGATTTTTCTCGCAGCCGCGATCCGCAAAGCGGGCCTTCGTGCCAAGTGCAGCATTCAGCATTCTGGGTTCACTGCCGACATTGAGGGCAAAAAGCCGCGTTTGACAGCTTGAATGTCAGGTTCCGGGAAGTCGAGGCGCGGTTTGTGCATGTGCGGCAACAGCAACCAACCTCGCTTCGCACCGGTCACTTAGGGCTGAGTGCAGTCATCCGCAACCTAGAGAGATCCGCGCCACCCTCGTGGACCAGCAGCAATGGCGTCTATGCGCAGGAAGCAGAGTTTGCAAATTTTGGCCGTTGCGACAAAGCCGCCATTCGGCAAAGATGCAGCTAACGGCAAATGTGAGCCCTACCTACCACGTCGCTGCTTTGCGGCGGATGTCAGCTACTGCGACGAAGCCCATTTTTGATCATCTCGGCTTTCGTCCAGTGAACATCGCTTTGAACATGCCCCTCACGGACATACTTTGCGATGTGCGTTGCCATCTCACTTTCAACGAATGAAGAAACAGACCTCACGACAAAGCCTTCTTGTTTCTCAAGATCCAAGTTCTCGATGATCAGCTTTACAGTCGCGTCATCGAATTGACCCCGATGTAAGACAGGCACAGGGGTTATGCCCAACTCTTCAAATCTGTCTATCGTTTCATCCCAGCCCTGAACCTCGTCGCCAACAATCCAGGCAAAACCGAGAAAATATGAGGGTAGTTCAATGTAAGAGACTGAGTGCTTTGCAAACAAATACTCGCCGACGATCCGTTCACCGTCAGAAAGCCTTGGTGAGATACCAGCCGCGTATGCCTTCATCCAGTCACGAGATACGTGGTAGCCGCTATCGGGGCTTCTTGCATGGCACCCGCCATTAAAAACAGTCGTGTTTTCGCCATCCATTTTTTCTGTGAACACGACTTCATCGGCGGCATACAACTGCGTGAGATCTTGAATGACCTTATCATCGTTCCCAACGCCAGGTGAGGTCGGTAGGTGGAATGTGCGCCCGTATTTCTTCATGCCTACTTTGTGGCAGAAACATGAGGTCAGGGGAACCCAACACCTTTGAAGCGGACATTAAAGTCAAGATCTTAAACGGCAGATTTGTCCGCTCTGCCGACCTTGACCTCCTGCCTCAGTACCAATCTGGTGTGCTGGTGCGAAGATTGGCAGTTATGAGCCCGTGCCGCCCACTTTCTGCAATGCCGCGAAAGTTGGCTATGGCTAGAGCTAATCTGTAGCCGAAGCTTTAGACTTACGACCGGCAACACTTGTGGCACACCCGAAGAAGTGCTTTTCCAATGTAACTGATAGACCAGCATTGCGCAGAGCGTCAGCCATATGGGTGCTGTTCCCAAAGTTGCGGGTGTATATACCGATCATGCTAAAGTCGTTTGCGCCCTTTAAGAACAATCGTTCTATCAGCGGCAACATACGATCAAGGTAGAACCGGTAAAGTGGACGCAGTGCCCATCCTTTTGGATCAGAGGCCTCAATTAGAGAAAAACTACCGCCAGGCTTCAATATGCGCGCAATTTGATTGGCTAGGACCGCTTGCTGATCAGTATCGAAAGTCTTGAGACCGAAGGTCGAAATCACGAGATCCGCATAGTCGGCAGGTAGGTTCGTATGTAACGCATCTACTTCTAAATGCGTGATTCTATCCGCATACCTGCCGTGCAAGCGATCCACGGCGTCCAGGTGCATACGATGCGAGATATCCAACGCTGTAATCGTATCCAAGTCAGGAAATCGACGCAAAAGGTGAGGCCAGACTTCCCCCGTTCCAGCCATTAAATCCACGACCACCGCGCCAGTTTTTTTGGGAGATTTGAGGCGGCCTACACATTGGTGACGCCAGAGTGAAACAAAACCGAAAGAACTGACAGCGCTCCAACGTCTGTAGTTTGACGAGCAGCGATCAAACAGGTTGGCGACAAATTCTGGATCGTAGATATCTTTCTCTACATCATCGCTTGAACTGGCCATTGAGGTTTCACTTTCACATTTTACAGCAAACACTACGGAATTTTCAAGGCGCGTCAAATGGACGAGAAGCAGACCTTGATGTTGCTAGGTACAATGGCGCTTTGTCCGCACTGCTGCCGCCCAAGCCCAGAAAATCGCCGCACCTTGCATCAATGACCGCTTTTCACGCGGCAGCACAGCGGTTGAGGGCTGTGTTCCCAGGACGCAAGGCGGACTTTGCAAACTCCGCTATCTGCGCATTGCGGTCTTCCATAGTGACATTTGGCAGTTGTGGCTCCAGGCCTAGGCCAGGAAACCCCTTTAACTGCCCCCTTAATGTGGGCGGCCGCGAGACGCCTAGCGGCGCCAATGGCCGCTTCCAGAGCTGCAAGGCGGTTTCCCTCGGCAAGATCTGGAAGCGCTCTAGAAAAGGTTAGACCGAATGTTCTCTCAAACGTGCCTTCGCAACCTGATAGATCTCCGGCACCAACTCACACCCAAAAAATGGACGGCCTGAGGAGAGAGCTGCAACACCCGTTGAGCCGCTGCCCATGAACGGATCTAGGACTGGGGCTCCCTCATCTATGATCGACACTAGCCAGTTCATCACCTCGACGGGTTTTTGCGTTTGATGCAGCTTATCACGCGTAACGTTGGATTTGCGAAAGCAGCCTGGCAGGATGCGGTTGGCTCCTGGTTTCTTCGGGCCGTTGGTGCCCCAGACGATGTACTCGCATTGATGACGAAAGGCACCTTTTTGTGGTCGCACTCCTTCAGTTTTGTCCCAAACACTGACGCCTTTCCAGTGAAAGCCAGAAATCTGAACCGCATCTGTGAACACCGGTAGTTGCCGCCAGTCGCAAAAAATCCCGAAGTAACCACCAGGTTCTAGTACGCGCTGTGCAGCAGCGAGCCAAGTGATCGTAAAGCGCAAGTTGGAACGTTGGTCCATGGTTTCACCCGCAAAATCGGGTAGCGGCGAAACTTTCCTGCCTGTGCCACAATACTTCTTGCCCGTAGGAACGTTGATTGACCGTTGACCACCTCCAGATGAATAGGGCGGGTCTGCGAATAGGCCGCCAACGCTGGCCGTTCCGAGAGAATCTAGGAAGGTTAAAGCATCGGTGTTGGAGATTGTAAGGTCGCTTGAGGTCTCAAGCTTTGTCTTGGAAACTGGGTGCATATCTTAGAGCTCTTCCATCGCGCTCTTGGGAATGTTCCCGGCGCTTTGGTGAAGGGCTCTGTGGCCTCAGGGTGTTATGTGCCTTGCATCTTGGGCACTTGATAGAGAGCGCGCCGCTTAATGCGCCAGGCTCAATTTTGAATAGCAATCTACGGCATTCGCCGCAACGCTGGTCTTGCAACGTCAAGTGGAATCACCTCATGAAGGCCGGGTCCTCGAGGATAGGGAGCGGCCATGAAGCTTTTGCTGGTCGGCGGGGGCATTGTCAGAATTTGGACCCGTGATAAGGGGTGTTGAAGCACCCTTTAACCTCCCGTGAACGGGAGGCGTCACTGGGAATCAGTTGCAGTGTGCTGGCGGCACTGACTGATTTTATGATTGCATTGGAGATAGTTTTGGAATTCGACTTCGATAGTCTCGGTCAAATAGTGAGGCTGACCGGAGAGGCCGGGCAGGCAACTGGAAAAATCGCGACAGGTCTCGATAAGGTGAAGAGTCTTTTCAAGTCTTCTGAGGCGGGTGCAGATTCTGAGGTCAAACTCGCCTTGGGCGAACTCAGTGATCAAGTAGCAAATGCGAAGGTCACGAATGCGGAGTTGAAGCTCTTGGTTTTGGCGCTTCAGGCAGAGCTCGCTCAGCTTCAGAGTTTCCGCTCCGATCTTGACCGCTACGAGCTTTGGGAAACCCCAACCGGTGCGCTGGTGTATCGCTTGGGCCAGAATGCAGAGGGCAAAGAACCCTCGCATTTTCTTTGCCCGACATGCGTTGAGGGCAAACGTAAGTCGATCCTGCAAGGACACTCCGGTTTTCGTGAATGCCCGGTGTGCAAATCGGGGTTTCGGTTTGAACAAGATAAATTTGGCACGGTGCCAGTATCCCGGCGCAGTCGTACGGATGGCATTTTGTAGATTGGTCATAGCTTCTTTTTTGCCTTCTCGTTGTCGCGCTCGGCTTTGAAACTGGTGGTCAATGTGCTGCCCAGGCGGTGGGTGACGTTGGTGATTAGCCATTCGCCTTCCAGTTCGGGTTTGATGCCGGTGAGATTGACCTTGGCCTCGGCCATCAGATCGCCCCAGAACCCGCCCAAGCGAATGTCGATTTTTCCACTGGACCGGCCACCGCGCTCCAGGGCCGCATCGGCTGCCCGCTGTGCCTCTGCCTTGTTAGGGTAGCGGTGCCGGATCTTTAGCTTGGGGTCGTCTTTTCCGGCTGTGCAGGTCTGCACTTCGGCTGTTTCCGGGTCGGTCCATTCTACAATCACGCAGCGGTATTTTCCGCGCCCGTTGATCTGCCAACTGCCTTCGGAGATTTGGGATTTATCCACCTGAAAAACAGGAAGGTCAGAGCCGTCAGCCGCCTTGTTCTCGCCGCGCTTGGCAACGACCAGGGCACCGCCGGCGGGTTTTGCGACTGCGTCCAGGTCTTTGGCGATGCGGGTTAGGAAATTCAAATCGCTCTCAGCCGTCTGTGCCAGATAGGCGAATTTCTGGACCTTCAGGCTTTCGCTGATGACGGGTTTCAGCCCATGCTCAGAGGCGATTTTCTGGACGATGTCTTGCACTGAGACGTCGCGCCAGGAGCGCGATTTCCGGGCGCGAATACCGCCGAGCATATCCGCCGCCTTGGCCCCGATCGACAATGTGTCTGGGGCCATGGTGCCGCTGATTTCGTCCACGACAAAGTGGCCGATTTCGACCAGATCTCCGACAAATCCAAGCGAGATTTTCAGCTTTGCCCCGGTCTCGGGCAGGGTCACGGCATAGTCCCGGTCGTCAATCTGGATATCCGCCCGGTCAGACTTATTGCCAGCCTCATCGACGATGGTTAGGCCAATGAGCCGGTCGGCAAAGTTCTCGGTGACGTCTTGGCCATCGGCGATGATTTGGAAGGCAACTTTCATGACCTACCCCCACAGCCGAACAGGCTGGCGCACGGGGGCCGGCGCTTTCTCTGGCAGGGTGATTTCCAAACCTTTTGGAAGGATTGAACCCCGCTCGGCGAGACCCGGATTGGCCTCGTAGACGGCCACAGTCATGCTCTCGTCGCCGTAGTGAGCTTTGCAGATTTCATCTACCATATCGCCCTCGGTCGTGCGGTAACTGGTCATCACAGCCCCCCAAGGAAGGACGACAAGACGCCGTTGTCTTTGCCGTAGGATTTCAGGGATAGGGTGAATTCGATCTTGCGCGGGGCACCGTCCCTGAGAAACACGCTTTTGCGCTCTTCCACCTGGTCAATTACCCAGCGGTCCCAGACCCAGCCGAGGCCGTCCACCATCATCATGGGTTTGGCCGCTTTGGCGCGCAGGCGCATCAATTCAACCTGTCTTAAACCGCCCTTAAAATGGGGGTAAATCACCCCATCAAGCTTGATGGTTTCGGCATCCGGCCCGGTCAACTGCAGAGCTGGCGCGCGGCCAATGCGGTTGACCTTGCCCCACCTGTAGGACGCCGAGCGGGAGAAGTTTTGATAAGATCCGCTGGAGATCCCAAAGCGAAAAACACCCAGCGCCATCATGACCATTCCAAGCTGCATCAGTAGTCCACTCCATCGTGCAGATCAGCGCGCCGTTCGTTGTCTCTGCGGTTCAATTCTCGCATCACCAGGCGGGCGATAGTTTCCTCGTCGGTGCCGGGAGGCGGCGCAATGTGAATGCTGATGGTGTCCCCTTCGCGGTGGATCTGGGGCGCGGGGGCTTGTTTTGCCAGGGCTGGTCTGGGGTCGATGCGTAGTTCGATTTCGGCACTGGTGGGCATGGCAAAGCTGGGCGTAGCCATGACGGTCGCGGCCATGGCCGCCTTCATTACGCGGGTGGGCAGGATGCTGCCCGCTACGCCCGGCACAAAGATCTCCGCGTCGCGCTCCCCAACCAAATAGGGCAGACCCGGCATAACCGGCCCGCCGTGATCGCCGGTAGCCGATGGCTCCTAGGGCAGGTCTGCCGAGCGCAGGGGCATCCAGTGTGGTTTGATCTCGTAGGGCAGGCCCGAGGTTTGTGCGACTTCTAGCGGCTGGTTGTCATCGGGTTCGCCGATCTGTGCAGTCTCAAACCCTTCGGCGGTCAGGTGGCGCAGCATCTTTGGGGCAAGCCTAGAGCGGCCAATACCCCTTAGGTTTTTGGTTCGGTGTCAGCCTGTACCACCTCGCGGCGGCGCATTTTCTGGCGTTTGACGATGGCAACGGTTCTGCGCGAGATCGAAATGCTGTCGATCCAGGCGACCAGGCGGCTTTCCTGGGGGCTCAGTTCCGGGCCGTGGCGTTGGGCGCAGACCAGGGCTGCCTGCAGGCGGCTGAAGTAGCTCCAGAAGGACTCCTCATGATCGGCATATTGCGCGCCGTCTTCCTGGGCCAGGAAACTGGTGTGCACATCCTCAACGATATAGACCCCGCCTGGGGGCAGCATCGGAAACAGGGTTTGAAAGCCGATGATCTGATGCGACCAGAAGTGAGAGGCATCGTCCAAGATCACCGAGGGTTGATAGGTGCGAAAAACGCGCTTGAGGAACCTTGGCTTGGCGGCATCCCCGATCTCGATATGGATGCGGTCTTCTTCAAAGCTTTTTGAGATGCCTTTGATGTCAACGCCGACAATCCGCGCCTTGGGGAAAAAGGACTTCCAGGTGCGCAGCGAAGGCGCGCGGCGGCTGGGCAGGCCAACACCGAGCTCCAGCATGGAAAATGACTTTTCTTTATAGGGCGTTAGGAGGTGCTCATAAAACCGCATATAGTCATGCCGTTTGGAGCTCTTGTCGGTTTCTGCCGCAATGGCCAGCCTGTCCAGCTCGCCCAGGGGCAGCAGCTCTGCGACCTCTGCCGGGTGGGTGTTTTCCACCATGGGGTCGGGCGATGCCACAACCGGAGTGACAGTCTTGTCAGCTTGGACCTTGGTTTTTTTCGACGCAGAGGCCTTGGGTTTGGGGCTGGTCAGCGGTTTTGCTATGCTCGATGATTTTGTCACGTTTTGCGCCTGTTTTTGGATGTCAAAAGGCTAGCAGTCCGAAGGGGCGATTGCAAAGTCAATCAAGGCCGCACAGGCAAGAACGCCCCCACCCGAGGAGAAGGTCGGGCGGGAGCGCGAAGGTGGTTGATGTCGGGACCCTGCGGGGCTCAGCGCAGCTGGTGCAGCATCTTTTTCTCGTAGGCAACCAGCCCGTCGGTCTGACCGGCGGCAACCTGATTTGCCCAGTCCGGGTTGGCAATCAGGGCCCGGCCAACGGCGACAAGGTCAAACTCGTTGCGGTCGGCGCGTTCCATCAAACGGTCCAGACTGGCAGGTTCGGCAGCTTTGAAATCGGCGGTGCCGTCTTCGGGCAGGAAGTCGGCGTTCAGGCCGACGCTGCCGACGGTGATCGCGGGTTTGCCGGTGAGCTTGCGGGTCCAGCCAGCAAGGTTCAAATCGCTGCCGTCAAACTCAGGTTCCCAAAAACGGCGGGTGGAGCAGTGGAAGATATCAACCCCGGCCTCGGCCAGCGGCATGAGGAAGGCCTCCAGCGCCTCCGGGGTCTCGCACAGCCGGGCAGAATAGTCCTGCTGCTTCCACTGGGAGTAGCGGAAGATAATTGGGAAGTCTTCGCCGACGGCGGCGCGGACCGCGCGGATGATCTCAAGCGCAAAGCGCGAGCGCTGCGCCAGATCGCCACCGTAGCCGTCCTCGCGCTGGTTGGTGCCGTCCCAGAAAAACTGGTCGATCAGATAGCCATGGGCGCCGTGTAGTTCGATCGCATCAAAGCCGATGTCTTTGGCGTCGGCTGCGGCCTGGGCAAAGGCGGCCACAACATTGTCGATGTCCTCTTGTGTCATGGCGTGGCCGGTCACCTTGCCGGGGATGGCCATGCCGCTGGGGCTGTGGCCGGGGGTGTCACCTCCTGGGGTGACGCCAGGGCGGCGAATGGCGCCTACATGCCACAGCTGTGGCGCGATCTTACCACCGGCGGCATGGACGGCATCCACAACCTTCTTCCATCCCGCAAGCGCCTCTGTGCCATAAAAGGCCGGCACATTGGGATAGCCGCTGGCGGCCGCGTGGTTGACAAAGGTGCCTTCGGTGATGATCAGCCCAACGCCGCCTTCGGCCCGGCGCTGATAGTAGGAGACCACGGCCTCATCGGGAACATTGCCGGGGGAAAAGGTGCGGGTCATCGGGGCCATGGCGATCCGGTTTTTCAGGCGCAGCTTGCCAAGATCAACAGGGGTAAACAGGGTGTCGGCGCGGTCCATTGGTGGTTCCTTATTCAGAGCAATATGACGATCAGCCGCTTGGGCGGCCTGTAGCTTTGCGCGTCATCAAACAGCAGTCAGCCCCGGCAAGATAGGATTTACTTTAGGTTAAGCCAGGTGTGACCCAGCGTTCTGCCGGTTCCTGCGGTGGCGTTTGGGGCAGGGGCATTGGTGCAACTGGCAAGGCCTTTTGCGCAAGCGACCTGATTTTACAGGCGGGCAGCGTCGCCCTTTTCTACATTTGGTGAATAAGCCCGGTGGATATGCGCTGAGCGAGGCGCTGTGGCTTGACCCTGCGCCCAGGAAAGCCCAGTTTGGCGAAAAACTGCGAGCAGGAGCCATCATGGCCAGCACCCCCCCGCCTTTTGCGCGATTTGAATGGATGATTGCCTGGCGATACCTGCGGGCACGCCGGGCTGAGGGCGGCGTGTCAGTGATGACCTGGATCAGCCTCATTGGCATTACCCTGGCGGTTTTTGCCCTGATTGCGACCCTGGCGGTACGCTCGGGGTTTCGCTCGGAATTTGTGGGCACCATCCTGGGCGCAAACGCCCATGTGACGCTTTATTCCCACGGCGCGCTGAACGCGGCTGGCCAGATGGAGCGCAGCATCAAGGATTTTGACGCCATGGCGGCGCGGGTGGCCGAGGTGCCCGGCGTGATCCGCGCAGCGCCGCTGATCAAGGGGCAGGTCATGGCCAATGCGCGTCAGCGCAACGCCGGGGTTGAGGTCTTTGGCATCGCCAAACCGGGTATCCTGACCATTCCCGGCGTCGCCCAAAGCGATGGCGCCATGGGGAATCTTGATCGGTTCGAAGAGGGTGTCGCCATTGGCTCAGGCGTGGCGCGTGAATTGGGGGTCAGCCCTGGTGATCGTATCAAGCTGATCTCGCCAAATGGTGTCAAAACCCCCTTTGGCACCAGTCCAAGGGTCAAGGCCTACGAGGTGGTCTATATTTTCACTGCCGGGCGCTATGACATTGATCGCACCCGGCTTTATATGCCCTTTGCCGAGGCGCAGAGCTTTTTCAACCGCGAAGGTGTCGCGGATGAGATCGAGGTGATGATCGAAGACCCCGAAGCGGTGGACCTGCGGGTGCTGCCGTTGCTGCGGGCTGCTGACGGCGCGGTTGGGGTCTGGACCTGGCGGGATGCCTCGGGCGGCTTTCTGCGGGCGCTGGAGGTCGAGGACAATGTGATGTTCATCATCCTGTCGATCCTGGTGCTGATTGCGACGATGAATATTGTCTCGGGCCTGATCATGCTGGTCAAAAACAAGGGCCGCGACATTGGAATTCTGCGGACCATCGGGCTCAGCGAAGGCTCGATCATGCGGGTGTTCTTTATCTGTGGCGCCTTTACCGGCGTGTTGGGGACGCTGTTTGGTGTCATTCTGGGCTGTCTGTTTGCCAGCTATATCGACCCGATCTTTTCTTTTGTGAACTACCTCATGGGCGGCGGCGTCTGGGATCCGTCGATCCGGGGCATCTATGCGCTGCCGGCCGAGCTGAACCTGCCGGATGTGATGTCTGCCGTGGGGCTGTCGCTGGGGCTGTCCTTTGTGGTGACAATATTTCCCGCCCGGCGTGCCGCCCGGCTGAATCCGGTGGAGGCGCTGCGCTATGAGTGATGCTGTTTTAGAGCTACAAGCGGTGACCAAGTCCTATAACCAAGGCACTGCCAATCAGATTGACGTGCTGCGGGGCGTTGATCTGACCTTGAACCCCGGTGAGATGGTGGCGCTGGTGGCGCCCTCGGGCGCAGGGAAATCCACCCTGTTGCATATCGCTGGCCTGCTGGATGTGCCGGACGGTGGCCGCGTCACGGTGGCCGGGCTGGACATCAGCGGCAAGGGAGACGGTATGCGCACCAGCCTGCGTCGCCAGAAACTGGGCTTTGTCTATCAGTTCCACCACCTGCTGCCGGAATTCACCGCGCTGGAAAACATTGTCCTGCCGCAGCTGGCCAATGGGATTGCGCAGGCGGCGGCAGAGGTCCGGGCCGTGGAGCTATTGGCCCTTGTCGGGCTGTCAGACCGCGCCCGGCACCGGCCTGCGGCGCTGTCGGGCGGCGAACAGCAGCGGGTGGCATTTTGCCGGGCGCTGGCCAACAAACCCCGTGTGTTGTTGGCGGATGAACCCACCGGAAACCTGGATCCCGGCACCTCGGATCAGGTCTTTGCGGCGCTGATGGATTTGGTGGCTGGCACCGGTCTGTCTGCGCTGGTCGCCACTCATAACCATGACTTGGCCATGCGTATGGACCGCCGGGTAAAGCTGGAGCAGGGCAGGTTGGTCGATATCTAGGCTCCGCCTCCAGGGTGAGCTCCTGGGCGAGCTCCAGGGCGAGTGCTGGACCCGGTTGGGCCCAGTTGGACCGGGGGGCCTCAGGCCAGCTGGGTGATCCAGACCCCCAGCGCCATCACGGAAATCCCGGCGGCGCGCATCAGCGTCAGGGACGAGACCTGGGCGCCAAACAGGCCAAAGTGGTCGATGGCGGCAGCGCTGACTAATTGCCCCAGCAGCACAAAGAAAACGGCGTTGCCAACGCCAAAATGCGGTGCCACATGAGTGATCGACAGCACATAAAACGCCACCAAAAGCCCGGCCAATAACAAATGTTTGGGCGTTTGCGGCAACAGCATCAGGGCGCTGGGACCTTTGATCAGGCAATAGGCAAAGGCCGCGACAAAGGCCACGGCAAAGAGCACGACGCCAGCCGCCGCCGGAGAGCTGATGTGCTGGCCCAATGCAGCATTCAGAGCGGCAAGAACGGGGATGCCCAGGCCTGCGGCCAACATGATAAGTGCGTAGTGTAGCATGAGGTCTCCGGTATGGTGAATGCGCCCTCGCCGGGGCTGGTCAGGGGGTGTTGCGTGACTTTGAGCAAGAAGCAGCTGCTACGACAAGAGCTAAAGCCGTGAACTTGGGAAATCCCTTGCGTTTTACTGTCGTCGCCGGACCAGATTGATGCTTAAATGCAGCCTCGGGCAGACAATTTTAGCTCTGACCTGATGCCTTGGTGGTCGATCCACCGGGGTGAAAATATAGTGCAGCTACCCAAGAGTAAGGACGCATGTTGATGAAATCCCCAGTTGTGGTGTTAAGCCTGATCGCGCTGTCCTTTGGTCTGTCAAACTGCAGCCCTGCGGATGTGGATATGCCAGAGCCAGCCGAGGGCGCGGCGCTGTTCAATCAGAACTGCTCTGTCTGCCATGGTGAAAATGCCGATCTGGCCACGCGGGAGCTGTCGGTGGGCGCCCCTGACCTGAGACATATTGCAACGCGCAACCGCGGTATTTTCCCGCGCGCCGCGGTGCTGTCGCAGATTGATGGATATGGTCGTGGTCGCGTGGGGGCTGAGACAATGCCGGAATTTGGCGCCCTGCTCGAAGGCGATCTGATCCCCGTCGCGGTGGATGAGGTCTTTACGCCGACACCCCGCCCCCTGGCGGCGCTGCTGGCCTATCTGGAAGATATCCAGCGCTGACCCCTCCTCGGGACGAGGCAGCAGCACCAAAGCCAGACCTGTCAGATGCAAATTCCTGCCAGGTCGGCGTCTTTCCAGGGCAGGTAGACATCGCTTTGCCGGGCCTGCGGCAGATCCGTCACCGGCATCACCGCCTTGAGCATCTCATGCAGCCGTTTGCTGCGGGCTGCCTGCGGCGCCAATGCCCGGCAACAGACGTATTCTTCGACAATAGCGCCCTGCTGTTCATAGCCGTAGCTGAGGAAGTCAGGGCTGCCATCAAGCGCAAACAGATAGGGATCTGGGCTGGCGCGGTGTTCGGCCACTGCCCGCAGCGGGTGATAGCCGGTGACCCTGCGGTTCTGCCACTGCCAGACATGGGTCATTTCATGGGCCAGCAACATGGCCTCCACCAGGTAGAGCCGATCCGGATAGGCGGGCAAATAGTCTTCGGTGTACCAGTCTTTGACAAAAAAGATCCGGTTGAACAGGGCGACGGCTGCCGGAGAGGAGGTGACAATCTTCTCTTCCTTGACCGGCGGCAGAATGCGTTCACGGCAGGTGACACGGGGGCGGGGTTTGCGCCGAAATGTAACTGCGGCCACTGGCGCGCCACGCACCAGACGCACCCGGTCGGTATTGAGACTGTCGCCGTGAATGTCAGACAGAAAACTCAGCTCCGCCTCGCTGAGAGGCCGACCGCAGGCGGCGAGCAGAGAGAAGACCAAAACAAGTCGCAGGATCATGCGGTGCCTCGGGTGATGTGGTGCAGGTCGTGGCCGCACGCGCTGATCATAGCCATGTATGTGCCTCGCATCCCTAGCTGTATCCCTAGCCGCAACTCAATGCCAGAACACGGCTTATTTCCGTCAAGGATCGTCCCGATTGCTCCTGCCAGCTGTTAAAAGCGGCCTGAACCTGGCGCAGGGCCGTTTTTGAGGTGGCGGGCTTGTCGATCACCCCTTCGGCGATCAACCGGCCAGTGACATCCTTGGACAGGATAAACCCATCCCGCCCGGCAAAGCGCATCACCATCTGGCCGCTGTTGCCGCCCAAGCGGCTGCCGCGCTTTTTCAGCATCTCCAGCAGCCCGACAAAATCCGATGTCGGCCAATCGGTAAACACCTTGGCCGCACCGCCTTCCTGGCGCAGCTCCATCAGGAAGACGGCATTGTCGCGCACCGTCTGGATCTTGGCACCATTGCGGACGATTTGGCTGTCACGCAGCAGGGCATCAAGTTTTTCCTCATCCATAAAGGCGTTTTTGGCCACATCAAACTGATCAAAGGCGGCCTCAAATCCGGGCCATTTTGTCTCGATCACCTTCCAGCTGAACCCCGCCTGAAAGACGCATCTGGTCATCAAGGAAAGCCAGCGATCCTCTGCCAGGTTGACAACATCAGGGTCCGGGCGCTGAAGCTTTGCTTCCACGGCCTGGGCGCCGCCGTGACGGTCGGCGGCAATGGCAAAGATTTCTTCAAAACTGCGCAAGGTGCTGTGGTCCGATCTATCAGGGGGCGTAAAAGGTCGCGGTTGCGGTGGAGATCAATTTGCCGCTGGTCTCTTCGTGCATCTCGGCGCGGGCAAAGACCAGCGCCTTGCCTGCGCGGACCACCTCGGCCCGGCACAGGATGGCAGAGCCAACACCAGGGCGCAGAAACTGCGTGTGCAGATCGGAGGTGGCAAACATCCGCATCTCGCCGGCATGGGCCACGGCGGCCAGAACCATGGCGGTATCCGCCAGCGCCGCCAGTGCCTGACCCGAGACAATGCCACCCACCCGCGCCAGATGGGGCGCAAGCGGCATATGCAGGACTGCGGCTTTGGCCGAAAACTCTGTCACCGTCAGATCCAGCGCCCGGACCCATTCGGCAAAATTTCCCTCCAATAGGGCCTGGGCGTCTTTCACGGTCATAGCTGGGGTGGAGTTCATCTCGGCCTCTTTTGCTGCTCTGTCAGAGGGAGCCTAGCGGCCTGACTGGCGTAACTCCACCACAGATTTTCCAAACCGAAATGGCGCAGCAAATCCGACCATACAAAGCGCAAAAAGTTGCAGCACCAGGATATAGGCATTGTCCTGCAAATAGTCCCATTCCTGTTTTAGCCGCTGGATCTGGGCGATCAGATCCTCATAGGCCCGCGCCAGAATGACAAAGTCCCCGGCAATGGTGGGCACCCGGCGGCGCAGGTTTTCCACGGATGCCTGGGTTGCCTCATCCAGGGAGGAGAAAACCAGAAAGGGCTCCGGGTCAAAGGCATCGGCGCTGGCAGCCTTTGCTGTCATCTCCTGTGCCTTGCTGCCGGATCCGGCGAGAAAGGCGATGCCCTGCAGCGGTGCCACCTCTTGCGTTACCGCAATAAACAGGGGCAGCTCTGCGTTGCCGGCGGTCGAGGCCGAAAGAAACTCGATCTTGTCGCAGAGCACCGCAATATCGCCGTCATAGGCCGGATCGCAAAACCGCAGGCGAAACCGGGCCGCGTCGCGGTCAAAGGCTGCGGTGGCGGCATAGGCAAGATCAATCTGGCGCTCCAGATGGCCGCTGTCGGATTTGTAGATCCCGGCGATCACTGCCGCCAGGGCGCCAACCCCGCCCAGCAGGACCCAGACCAGATCGGCAAACTTCCAGGCCCGGTGGCCCGCCGGCTTGCGCAGCAAATAACCGGTGCCAATGGTGCCCAGGCCAAAACAGATGAGGATCAGCAACAGCTGGTTTTCGGCGACAAAGATCATGTGGGTTCCTCGCGGCGGGGGCCTGTGTCTCGACAGTAGAAAGCCCGCTGGGGGGGCTTGCAATAGGGCTAAAGCAAATGTGACCTTTCAATAGAGGTCAGATTAAGCTGTTTGAAACCGGTGTCAGGTTGAATGCCCCCCTGATGGAATGAAGTGTTGGGATGACGTGATGGGACGAAATATTATGATGCGCCCTCTGCTTGCATGTGTCGTGTTTTTGACTGCCCTGGCGGGGGCGGCAATCGCCCAGCCGATCACCTACGAGGTGCGCGGCGGGATGTATGAGCAGGTGATCATTGCCTATGTGAATGGCGCGCCGGTTCAGGCCCTGGTGCCCGAGACCGGGATCTCCAACAAGATCCTTGAGGCCGATTTTGACGGCGACGGTCAGGTTGATCTGTTGCACAGCTGGAGCGGCGGCGGCAATTGTTGCGCGCCCAGCTATGCGGTGCTGTCCTTGCAGGGCGGTCGCTTTGTCAACGTCACCCATCCGGAGTTCTACACCTGGGGAGAGCCCGAGGTGCAGCAGACGCCCCAGGGCTACCGCTTTTTGATCGAGACAACCGAGTCCGGTGTTGGCCAGACCGATCTGAACGGGCGTTTTGCAGCCTTTGCCTTTACCGGCAGCGCCCTGCAGCTGGTCGAGAGCCGGGTGCTGGATCAGATGCTGCCCGCGCTGGCGCAGCTTTCGGTGCAGGACTTTGAGCGCCCCGGTTTTGACAAACGCTACCCACTGAAGATGCGTTATGACCTGGATGGCTCAGGCAGCCTGGATCTGTTGCACTGCAGCTGGTGGGAGCGCTGGGGGGTGATCAATTGCGAGATCCAGATGGCGACGGGGCGCAAGATCACACTCAGCACCGGCTGCGTGCGCCTCGGCATCCTCGAAAGCCGCACCGCAGGCATGCCCGATCTGGTCTGCGGCCGCGAAACCGTGCTGCGCTTCGACCCGGCACGCGGCAGCTATCAGTAGCCTGGCTTGGCCGAGGCAGACCAGAACGGACGGAGCCCTGCGCCCCAACCGTGCAATGCAAAGACAGATGTTGCAGTCGAGCCTTTGGGACGTGGGGCGCAGCCGCACGGCCCGCGCCTGACCTTCCCCCCGGGAGTTCGTCCCGGACCGCGCAGCGGCAAACAGTGCGGGGCACTGTTTGGGGTAAGAACGGGCGGAGCCCTTCGCAACCGACAGTGCAATCCGAAGAGCCACGTTTGCAGGATTGCACCTGGGGCGTGGCGCGTAGCGGCACAGCCCGCGCCTGACCTTCCCCCCGGGAAGGCGCATTCGCGCCCTCCCAAGGTCAGGCGCGGGCCTTGTGTCCTAAAAAGAGGGCTATTGGCTATTCACTACCTGCCACTCACCATTTTCATTTCGCCGCATTCTTACGTCACTTGGGTAATCGGCTCCGATTAACCTGAATACCTCAATCGCGTCCGAAAGACAGATCGTGTGGCAAAACTTTTTCTTCTCCTTGTCGGATGAGAGAATAACGCTTTCGACTTGCCCTCTCTCGTTGAGCATGAAGGAGAACACAAAAGAATGAATGAACTGATTGCAAACGTAGCTAAGGTCTTTGGCTATTATACTGCCCTTAGAAAAGTCATAGAACTTATCGAGCTGATGGTAGTTCATGAGGTCGGGAAACGGACCAGTTTCCTTAATCTCAGACCTAATCGGATATCTTCGAACCTTGCACCTTCGTTTCATATTCGTTGAAGATAGCTTTGTACGTGCTTCCATCAGCTTTCTGATCGAGAAAAAACCCGTCATCAGTACATGCTCTAGCTCCCCGAGGTGATCGTCGCTCGGGTCTTGAACTTTCATCAAGTTCTCAATTCTGGTGGATCCCTCTAGCAGAGGATCTTTCCAGTAACTACTTTCCCAAATCATATCCCCTCAAACATCCAACTCCTCCACAAACCTGGCGTTCTCCTGAATGTACTGATAGCGCAGCTCGGGCTTTTTGCCCATCAGACGCTCGACCAGATCGCCGGTCTCTCCGGGTTCGTCCTCATCAATGGTCACCCGGATCAGTTTCCGGGTGTTGGGGTCCATGGTGGTCTCTTTCAGATCCTTGGCGTCCATCTCGCCGAGACCTTTGAAGCGGCTCACATCAATCTTGCCTTTGCCGCCCAGGCCCTTTTCCATCCACAGATCGCGCTCGGCCTCGTCCAGGCAATAGACGCGCTTGGCGCCCTGTGTCAGGCGGAACAGCGGCGGGCAGGCGAGATACAGATGACCGCCATCAATCAAGGGCCGCATCTGGGTAAAGAAAAACGTCATCAGGAGGGAGGCAATATGGGCACCGTCAACATCCGCATCAGTCATGATGATGATTTTGTCATAGCGCAGATCATCCAGCACAAATTTGCTGCCCAATCCAACACCGAGCGCCTCGCAGAGATCATTGATCTCGGCGTTGGATCCCAGCTTGTTTGAGGCCGCGCCCAAGACGTTGAGGATCTTGCCCTTCAGCGGCAGCAGCGCCTGATTGACCCGGTTGCGCGCGCCCTTGCCAGAACCACCCGCCGAGTCGCCCTCGACGATGAACAGCTCGGTGCCCGCGCGGTCCTTGGAGGTGCAATCCGTCAGCTTGCCCGGCAGGCGCAGCTTTTTGGTGGCGGTTTTGCGCTGGGTCTCTTTTTCCTGCTTACGGCGCAGGCGTTCCTCGGCCCGCAGCACCAGAAAATCAAGGATGGCGCCGGCCGATTTGGTATCTGCCGCCAGCCAGTTGTCAAAATGGTCGCGCACTGAGTTTTCCACCATCTTGGCGGCGCTCTCGGTCGACAAACGATCCTTGGTCTGACCAACAAAGGCAGGGTCGGCGATGAAGCAGGAGACCAGCCCACAGCCCCCCGCCATCAGATCGTCGCGGGTGATGCTGGCGGCTTTCTTGTTGCCGACCAGCTCGCCATAGGCCTTGATCCCCTTCAGAATGGCGGCCCAGAAGCCGGCCACATGGGTGCCGCCCTCAGGCGTGGGCACGGTGTTACAGTAGCTTTGGGTAAAGCCATCGCGCGATGGCGTCCAGTTGATCGCCCATTCCACATAGCCCGGCTCGCCAAATTTCTCGCGGAACTCGACCTTGCCGGCAAAGGGCGCATCGGCATAGACCGAGGCCTTGCCCAGCACCTCTGTCAGATAATCCTTGAGCCCGCCGGGAAAGTGGAAGGTGGCCTCGACCGGGGTTTCCTTGTCGTCGATCTCAGATTTCCAGCGGATCTCAACACCCGAGAACAGATAGGCCTTGGAGCGCACCAGCGTGAACAGGCGCTTGGGTTTGAACCGGTGCGAGCCAAAGATCTGCTCATCGGCGTGAAAGGTGACAAAGGTGCCGCGCTTGTTTGGCGCCGCGCCGACCTTCGCAACCGGGCCAAGCGGCAGGCCACGGGAAAACCGTTGTTCAAACAGTTCTTTATTCTTGGCGACCTGAACCACCAGACTATCTGACAGCGCGTTCACCACCGACGAGCCAACCCCATGCAGACCACCAGAGGTCTGATAGGCCTTGCCAGAGAACTTACCGCCTGCGTGCAGGGTGCAAAGGATCACTTCCAGCGCGGATTTATCCGGGAACTTGGGATGCGGATCAATTGGAATGCCACGGCCATTGTCCGAAACAGTGACCGAATAATCGGCATGCAGGGTTACCTCAATGCGGTTGGCATGACCCGCGACCGCCTCGTCCATCGAGTTGTCGAGGATTTCCGCCACCATATGGTGCAGCGCGCGCTCATCCGTGCCGCCGATATACATGCCGGGGCGCTGGCGAACCGGTTCCAGCCCTTCTAGAACTTCGATTGAGGAGGCGTCATAGATTTCTTCGGCGGGCGTGCTGAGAAGGTCGTTGGCCATTGGCGGGAGCTGCTCTTCGGTTTGTTTTGGTTGCGGCCATTATGTCAGGTGTTGTGGTCTTGCGAAAGAGGTCCGCTAGGGGCTGTGGATAACCTATCGCCCAGAGGCAAACAGAGGCGCCGATGTCACAGACCAGAGGTCACAGCTCCGCGCCAGATCAGTTGCTCGCAAAAAGGTGAGAGGTTGTGCTGGATTTTTGCTTTCCCTTTTGGATTGCCTGGCTAGGCTCCGGCTCCTAACGTGCAGGAAAAACTGAACAGGGGAAAAAGGCATGGCGTGGATCAAGACAGTTCCGTTTGAGGCGGCAACCGGCAAGCTGAAAAAACTGTATGAACGGGTCACGGGGCCGGACAACAATGTCGACAACATCATGATGGCGCATAGCTTGCGGCCCCATTCGATGGAGGGCCACATGGCGCTCTACAAAAATGTGCTGCACCATACTGGCAACAAAATCCCCAAGTGGTTTCTCGAAGTGCTGGGCGTCTGGGTCTCGTCGCTGAATAACTGTGACTACTGCGTCGAGCATCATTTTGCCGGCCTTCAACGGCTTCTGGCGGATGCGGACCGTGGTCTGGCCATTCGTGCCGCGATCAGTGCGCGTGACCCGGCAGCGGCGCCTCTGGATCTCGCGCAGCAGGCCGCCATGCAGTATGCGCGCAAGCTGACAGAGGCCCCGGCCGCGCTGGTTGAGGCAGACATAGAAGCTCTGCGCCAGGCGGGATATGACGACGGTGAAATCCTCGAAATCAACCAGGTGAGCGCCTATTTCTCTTATGCCAACCGGACGGTTCTGGGGCTTGGCTGTTCAACCAAGGGCGATGATCTGGGGCTGAGCCCGAACAATTCGGAAAACCCGGATGACTGGGGGCATAGCTAAAGTCTGCAACGCGGCAGCTTGGTCAGGGGTGCCAGTTTAGGATAGCCTCGGCCAGATCTTTGGGTTTCTGATGGTGCAGCCAGTGGTCACAGCCTGGAATCGTGATGCGGGTGAGCTGCGGCGCAAAATCTTCCAGCCCCAGGGTGGTTTCCGGCAACAGGGCGGTATCTCCATCGCCCCAAAGCAACAGGTGGGGCTGGGGAACCTTCAGGCGCTCAAGCGGCAGCGCGGGCAGGGCGATGGGCTGCCCCGGTTTGGCGACCTGCAGGGGGGACGCGCGATACCAGTTGACCATGGCCTGCAACCGACCGGGACGGGACCATTCTGTCTTGTAGTCTTGCAACCGCGCGCCAGAGAGCCAGGACATATCCATATGGGTTGCAAACAGCTTCTGAAGTTTTTCAAAGCCATTGGCGCGCAGCTCTGCTTCGACCCCAGGTTGACGGAGCCAGTGAATATACTGCGAGGCCTCCGTCTGCGCGCCGCCCTGCGCCAGGGCGCGCTGAAAGGGTCCTGGGTGCACCCCATTGGCGATGATCAGACGATCGACGAGCTGGGGGTGAAACATTGCCAGCCCATAGGCGATGGCGGCGCCCCAATCATGGCCAAACACCGTCACTGGGCCTGTATCAGCGCCAATCAGCGCAACCATATCGCCAATCAGTTTGCCAGCGGCATAGTTTTCAACACCTTCGGGTGTCCAGCTTTGGCCATATCCGCGCTGGTCGGGGGCGATGCAGTGGAAATCCTGGCTCAGGTGGTGCGCCACCTCCTGCCAGGCACCGCCGTATTCCGGGAACCCGTGTAGCAGCAACAGGCGCGGCAAGCTGGGATCGCCCCAGCGGCGGACAAAAAAGGGCTGCCCCTGGAGGCTCTCGATGGCGCTGTGCATTTGTTGTCTTCCTGCAATGAAAGCAAAGGCTGCGACCGATGCGCTTTGCAATCAAGTCAACCGTTGCGTCACGCAGGGCTGCATACTCTCGTGTGAATGCAGCCAATATGACAGTTTTTTGACACAGGTCAGCGCGCCGTTGCAGCGGGGCATCTAGGATTGTTTTGGACAGAGAAAAAGGGGACGCAAATGCCAATAGCCACTGCCAATTCGCCAACCGCGCCAACTGACGTGAATGACGCTTCGCCTGCGAATGTTTCCACGGCAACACCAGCGCCTGCACCCCCCGCGCCCCCCTCGCCAGAGGAGATCCACCGCGCCTTTGAAAGTGGGCGTTACCCCTATAAGCGCAAGATGGCGCGCCGGACCTATGAGGCTGAGAAGGCGCGCCTGCAGGCTGAGCTATTGAAGGTGCAGATCTGGGCGCAGGAGACCGGCCAGAAATTTGTCATGGTGTTTGAAGGGCGCGATGCCGCAGGCAAGGGCGGCACCATCAAGCGCTTTACCGAACACCTGAACCCACGTTCTGCCCGCGTGGTGGCTTTGAACAAACCCTCCGACGCAGAACGTGGTCAGTGGTATTTCCAGCGCTATATCAATCATCTGCCCACCAATGGAGAGATCGTTCTGTATGACCGTTCCTGGTACAACCGGGCGGGTGTTGAGCGGGTCATGGGGTTTTGCGAGCCGGATGAGTATCTCGAGTTTATGCGCCAGACGCCTGAACTGGAGCGGATGCTGGTGCGCTCGAGGGTGCGGCTTTATAAATACTGGTTCTCGGTCACCCAGGCCGAGCAGCTGCGCCGGTTCAAATCGCGCAATACCGATCCGCTGAAACAATGGAAACTGTCGCCGATCGACAAGGCCTCATTGGACAAATGGGATGATTACACCGAGGCCAAGGAGGCAATGTTCTTTTATACCGACACCGCAGACGCGCCCTGGACCGTTGTTAAATCCAATTGCAAGAAACGCGCCCGGTTGAACTGCATGCGCCACTTCCTCAGCACCCTGGACTATCCTGGCAAAGATTATGCGATCGCCCAGGATCCCGATCCGCTGATTGTTGGCCAGGCGCATCATGTGATTCAGCGCTCGGATCACATTTTGGGTAAGTCCCTGCACCCGGAAGCAAAGTCGCGTTAAGAACCAATGTAATTCCCGCCCTGTCAAAGGGGTGAGTTTGCCTTGGAATTGCTCTTTGCGCTCTCGGTGCTTGCCGGGGGCGCAGTACCTGCTAAGACTGCCCTATGGTAGATCAATCGCACCCTCTTTTGTCCAAATCAAAAATGCCCGTCGCAGGCCACCTGCGGGCGGTCTCTGTGCTTGGCTTTCCACTGGTTGGTGGTCATGTGGCGCAATATGCCATTGGCATGACGGATTCGCTCATGCTGGGCTGGTACGGCGCCGGGGCTCTGGCGGCGGTGACCCTGGCGGGGTCCTATTTCTTTGTGTTTTTCCTGATGGGCGCGGGATTCGCTATCGCTGTAATGCCACTGGTGGCTGCCGCTGCCGGGGCCGGTGAAGAACGCCAGATCCGCCGCGCCACCCGCATGGGGCTTTGGCTGTCGCTGCTCTATGGCGTGGCGGCTATGCCAGTTCTGCTGTTTTCGGAATATATCCTGCTGGCACTGGGGCAAAAGCCCGAGGTGGCAGGACCTGCCTCTGCCTATCTGCAATTGGCTGGCTGGGGGCTGTTTCCGGCCCTGTTGGTTATGGTGCTGAAATCTTATCTGGCGGCGCTGGAGCGTACGCAGATCGTGCTTTGGATCACCATTTTGGCAGCTGTCGTGAACGGGCTGGTGAACTATGCGCTGATCTTTGGCAACTGGGGCGCACCAGAGCTGGGGATCGCCGGGGCTGCCTATGCCTCGATTGCGACGCAGGCAGTGTCATTGCTGGCGGTAGGGGGCTACGCGCTGTGGGTGCTGCCCGAGCATGAGTTGCTGAAGAATTTTCACCGCCCGGATTGGGAGATGTTCTTTCGGGTGTTCAAACTGGGCATGCCCATTGGCCTGACCAATCTGAGCGAAGTCAGCCTGTTTGCCGCATCCGCCATGATGATGGGCTGGCTGGGAACCATCTCGCTGGCAGCCCATGGCGTGGCGATGACCCTGGCGGGGCTGACCTTCATGGTGCATCTGGGCCTGAGCAATGCCGCCACCATCCGTGCAGGCAATGCCTATGGGCGCCGGGACCGTGCCCATATGGCGCTGGGGGCTCAAGTGGTGATTGTACTGTCGCTGGTGATGGCGCTGATTGGCAGCGCAGCCTTTTTGCTGGTGCCGGACCTGCTTATTTCGCTGTTTCTTGACCCCCATGACCCCAATAAGCCCGAGATCCTGATTGTCGGCGCCAGCCTCTTGGCTATGGCGGCACTGTTTCAGCTGGCTGATGGCATGCAGGTGATCGCGCTGGGGCTGCTGCGCGGTGTGCAGGACACCAATTGGCCGATGGTGATTGCGGCGCTGAGCTACTGGGCGATTGGTGTTCCGGCCTCGTATCTCTTTGGCTTCACCTTTGGCTGGGGTGGCGTCGGGGTCTGGTCCGGGCTGGTGCTGGGGCTTTGCTTTGCAGGCCTGTTCCTGATGCTGCGCTTTTGGCGCCATTCCATCAAACAGACAGAAGAATAACCCAAGGCATAAACGGCCAGGGCGGGTCGCAAAGCCGCCGGGACGGGCGATAGCCCTTAGTCGCCTTTTTGCCCCTTCATCAGCCGATCCGCCTTTTTGCGCACCAAAACGCTGCGCAGGTCATGCATGGTGAGCAAAAGATCATCGGTGACGGCTTCGAGCTGTTCGTCGGTGGCCTTGGTCTGGGCCCAATGGGCGGTGAGGTTCAGATGATCCACCGCCCGTTTGATATCGTCAATTTCACGTGCCGCCAATACCGCGTGCCGGTCCGTCATCCAGGATTTGATCGCCGCCAGATCACGCTCTGACAAGGCCCGCCCGCCGTGCGGTTTGATCTCGCCGTTGCGGATGTTGATGGCGGCAATCTGATCCATGTCGATGCGCCGCTGCCGGTTTTCGGTATCAACCCGAAACACAAAGGCACCGTTTTCACGGACGCGAAAGAAATACTCGGGCAGCGTTGCGGCCATCAGACAGGATCCCTTGACTCAGGTAAGGGAGGCGCAGAACGCAGCAATGCGCGCACAGGCCTCGGTGAGGGCTTCGTCCGATGTGGCATAGCTGACCCGGAAATTCGGCGACAGGCCAAAGGCGGCGCCAAAGACCACCGCGACATCCGCCTCGGCCAACAGCGCCGTTGCAAAGGCCTTGTCGTCCTCAATCACAGTGCCTTTGGGAGTAGTCTTGCCGATCAGACCTTTGATCGAGGGATAGACATAAAAGGCACCTTCCGGGGTGGGGCAGGTCATGCCGTCGATGGCGTTGAGCGCAGCCACCACCAGATCTCGGCGACGTTTAAAGGCGACATTGTTGGGCGCAAGGAAATCCTGTGGGCCATTCAGCGCCTCAACCGCAGCCCACTGGCTGATCGAAGAGGGGTTGGAGGTGGACTGGGACTGGACCTTGCGCATGGCGGCAATCAGATGCTGTGGCCCGGCGGCATAGCCGATGCGCCAGCCGGTCATGGCATAGCCCTTGGAGACACCATTGCAGGTGAGGGTGCGTTCATAAAGGCCAGGTTCAACCTGCGCTGGGGTGGCAAATTCAAAGCCATCAAATACCAGGTGCTCGTACATGTCATCCGACATCACCCAGACATGCGGGTGACGCATCAGGACATCGGTCAGCGCCTTCAGCTCGGTGCGGCTATAGCCGGCACCGCTGGGGTTGGACGGCGAGTTGAAGATGAACCATTTGGTCTTGGGGGTGATCGCTGCCTCCAGTTGTTCTGGGGTCAGTTTGAAATCTGTCTCCAGGCTGGCCTCGACTGCGACGGGCGTGCCGCCAGCCAGCAGCACCATATCCGGGTAGCTCACCCAGTAGGGGGCGGGAATGATCACCTCGTCGCCGGGGTTCAGCGTCGCCATGAGGGCATTGTAGAGCGTCTGTTTGCCGCCGGTGCCAACCGAGACCTGAGCGGGCTGATAAGACAGACCATTTTCGCGCTCAAACTTGGCGCAGATGGCTTGTTTTAGCTCGATGATACCATCGGGGGCGGTGTATTTGGTCTTGCCTGCGGCAATGGCGGCGACAGCTGCATCCTTGATGTTTTGCGGCGTGTCAAAGTCCGGCTCGCCTGCGCTTAATCCGATAACATCGCGGCCTGCGGCCTTGAGTTCGGCGGCCATAGCGGTGATCGCAATTGTGGGTGACGGTTTTACACGCTCGAGGGTCTTGGAAAGAAAAGACATGGCGGCAGGTCCCTGTTTGAATGTTCTTGGCAACTGTCATAGGGTGCCACCAAATCTCGATCAAGCAGCATTGATACAGACCAGAAACGGAGATGGCAAATGTCTGACGAAACAACAGATTGGTTCGGACCAGAGGCGGCAACATTTGGCGATCGCGTCGCTGCGGCCCGCGAAGCCGCCGATATGACCCAGGCACAGTTGGCGCGCCGCCTAGGGGTCAAGAAAAGCACTCTGATCGGCTGGGAGCAGGATCTGTCGGAACCACGCGCCAACAAGCTGTCGATGGTATCTGGTCTGTTGAATGTCTCGATGTCCTGGCTGCTGACCGGCGAGGGTGAAGGCATGTCGGAACCCAGCGAGATAGATATCGAAGCGGGCGATTTTGCCGGTATCCTGAGCGAACTGCGGACCCTGCGCAACGAAATGCGCAGCAATGCCGAACGGGCTGCCCGGCTGGAAAAGAAACTTCGCACGCTGGCGCAGAGTGCTGCGACCACGTGAGGCCGATAGAATGACTGAAACGACGGAACTGCATGAACACCGCCTGAAGCGTCTAAAGATGCGGTCGATGCGGCGCGGCATCAAAGAGATGGACATTCTGCTGACGGCCTATGCCGATGCGAACCTGCCAACGATGGATGCGGCCAAGCTGGATCTCTATGATCAGCTGTTGCATGAAAACGATCAGGATCTTCTTCAGTGGGTGACTGGCCAGGTTGCATCCCCCACTCCCTATGAGGCGCTCATCCAGGAAGTCGTACAAAGCCATCAAACTAAATAAAAAACCAGCTTAACGCATTTTTGGGGAATTTTCTGCATTATCCTCTTAGCAAACTCGAGTCGGAGATGCGTATGAGTATGGAAATGCCAATTGGCCAGCTGGACCGTAAAGGGTTCATGACTGGTTACCTTGAAGCGCTGGCACTGGTGGAGCGACTGCACCGGCTGTTGTTGGATGTAATCAAGGATGAGTTCGAACGCGTGGGCGTTCTGGAAATTAATGCAGTGCAGGCACTGCTCTTGTTCAACGTAGGTGACAACGAGGTCACCGCCGGGGAGCTTAAGAGTCGTGGCTATTATCAGGGCAGTAATGTCAGCTATAATCTTAAAAAGCTGGTTGAGCTGGACTATATGCACCATCAGCGCTGCGAGATTGACCGTCGTTCGGTTCGGGTTCGCCTGACGCCGCGCGGTCGCGAGATCCGCGATATTGTCGCGGGCCTCTTTGCACGCCACGCCGAAGGTCTGGAGGGCAAGGATGTTATCAGCCGCGAAGGCATTGCTGACATCACAAGCTCGCTAAAGCGTGTGGAACGGTATTGGTCGGATCAGATCCGCTATATCTATTAAAAACAGGGCTTTGGGGGTAACCCCCCTGAGCAGAGATTCTGGGTGGGCAAGAAATGCGCCGCCCAAAGCCAAAATAATTTTGGTTCGGCTTGACACCAGTCGCATCGAGACTTGAAGAATTCGGGTTCGCTATAAAACGCACCGCAAAGTCCTAACGGGACTGGCGGTGCGTTTTTATTTGTGCCTGCCTATTTCAAACCGGAACCTGTGCTCCCGGCATCCAGTGCTACCAGTGGCCGGTATTTTCCATGCTGGTCCAGGGTTCTGCTGGCTCCAGGGCTTCGCCGTTTTGCAGCAGCTCGATTGAGATATTGTCGGGCGAGCGGATAAAGGCCATGCGCCCGTCATGGGGCGGGCGGTTGATGGTGACGCCGTTGTCCTGCAAAAACTGACAGGTCTCATAGATATTATCGACACCATAGGCCAGATGGCCAAAATGACGGCTGTCACTCGGCAGGCCTTCGTCGCCATCCCAGTTATAGGTCAGCTCTACCGGGGTTTCTTCCTGACCGGGGGCTGCCAGATAGAGCAGAGTGAAGCGACCCTTTTCGCTGTCATAGCGCCGGGTTTCCCGCAGTCCCAGAAGTTCATAAAATGCTCTGGATTTTTCCAGGTCTTTCACCCGAACCATTACATGCAAATAAGTAAGCGCCATGTGCGAGGATCCTTGATAGTTTTGACATCTCGCCCAGGGGAGGAGGGCGAAGGTTTGCCGGGGATTTGATTTTGCTTGGTACAATCTGCCAGCACTATAGGCCAGAGCCAATCGATTCGCAGAACCACCAGGTTTGTGTTTTCCAGATGTAGACACGAGGACGTGAGGGCGCTGAGGGCGGGGCCGCCACGCTTTTTCTCTCTGTGAACGCCCCGAGAACACCCTGTAAACACCCCGTCCCCCCCACAGAGCAACCTGCGAATACTGCGCGAGTGCCAATCCGGCGCGACGCATCGGCTTGTTATTTGGGGCGACTCCCCGCTATGACTGCAGGACAGGCTTTGATTGTCAAAGAGGGATACCCGTGCAGCAATATCACGCGGCCTTGCGCCACATTCTGGAAACCGGAGTGCCCAGCAGCGATCGCACTGGCACCGGTACGATCTCTTGTTTTGGCATGCAGACGCGGTACCCTCTGGCGGATGGCTTCCCGCTGGTGACAACCAAAAAACTGCATCTCCGCTCAATCATACATGAGCTTTTGTGGTTCCTGTCAGGCGATACCAACATCAAATATCTCAAGGACAATGGTGTTTCGATCTGGGATGAATGGGCCGATGAAAACGGTGATCTCGGGCCGGTCTATGGCCACCAGTGGCGCAGATTTCCAAAGCTGGAGCTGGTAGACGGCACCACCGGGGATGAGCCGCTGTATCGCGCGGGGTCGGTTGATCAGATCGCCGACCTGGTGGAGATGATCAAAACCAGCCCAGACAGCCGCCGTTTGATTGTCTCGGCCTGGAACCCGGGCGATGTGCCAGACATGGCGCTGCCGCCCTGTCATACGTTGTGGCAGGTTCGGGTGCTGGGTGGCAAACTGCACCTGCAGCTATATCAGCGCTCGGCAGATATGTTTCTCGGCGTGCCCTTCAACATCGCCTCCTACGCCTTGTTGCAGGTGATGTTGGCCCATGTGACGGGCTATGAACCGGGTGACTTTGTGCATAGTTTTGGCGATGCGCATATCTATTCAAATCATCAGGATCAGGTGGCGCTACAGCTTTCCCGCAGTCCTAAACCGCTGCCGCAGATCCGGATCAAGCGGCAGGTCTCGTCGATCTTTGATTTTACCTATGACGATTTTGAGGTCCTGAATTATGATCCCGATCCAGGCATCAAGGCACCCGTCGCCGTTTGAACCTGTTCTTCAGGCCCCGATCGTCTTTTATCGTTTCATAAGCCCCAACCGCAGGCGGGGGCCCCCGTTCCAAGGCAGACCGTAGAATGATTACCCTGATTGTTGCGCGCGACCGCAATGGTGCCATTGGCAAGGACAACACCATCCCCTGGCATGCGCCCGAGGATCTTAAGGCCTTTCAGCGCGAAACCCTTGGTGGGGCCATCGTCATGGGCCGCAATACCTGGGACAGCCTGCCGTTCAAGCCTTTGAAAAACCGGCTGAACCTGGTGGTGTCTTCCAACCCCAAGGCCGCAGATGAGGTACATGCATCCGTGGCCGAGGCCGTAGAGGCGGCCTATGCGCAGGGCTATCGCCGGGTCTATGGCATTGGCGGCGCGGGGATTTACCGCGAAATGATGCAGATTGCGGACCGGCTGTTGATCACCGAGGTGGCTATTGAGGTCGAGGGCGCAGACACTTTCTTTCCGGAAATACCTGCGGGTGAATGGGAGCGACAGGGCAACACGGTGCTGCGCTCCGCAGATCCGGCCTGCGTCATGGTGGAATACCTGCGTATTCCTTCCGAAAGTTAAGCGCGAGCGGCCAGTTCCGGGGAGATATTGCCTCCAAGGAACCGCCGCAGGTTTGCAATGCCAGCACATGATTTGCAATGTCAGCACATGACATGTGCAGGCAATTGCCCAACTGCAAATGACAGTTCTCTGCGCAATGGTGACGGCGGTGCCTATGCACTCCCTTAGGTTAGTTGGAGTTCATAAGGGGTTTGATTTCGCCTGCCATTTGCCGACCATCGCGCCCCTCGGTGAGTTCATACTCAACTTTCATATTGTCAGTGAGACCCGTTAGACCGGATCGTTCAACCTGAGAGATATGTACAAAGACGTCATTTCCGCCATCATCGGGTTCGATGAAGCCAAATCCTTTGGTTGTATTAAACCATTTCACGGTGCCACTTGGCATTTCCCGCGTCTCCTTTTACTTATATGTTGTTCTGGGGTTACCCAGCGAATATCGGGGTTTGTGACAGTTCGCGATCCGTTTTTAATCATGGCAGGCCTAAAGGCAGGCCACACAGGCGCCGACCTGTATGTCGTCCCTGCTGCAACTGTTGCATGCGTGAGAAATAAATCAAGTGGCTATGCGTTTTCTTCTATAGATTGTGTTTGGCGCCACACTGAGGAAGGGAAATTCATGATCCTCTACGGGTTGAAAAACTGCGATACCTGCCGTAAGGCGTTGAAACAATTGCCTGACGCGCGCCTGGTGGATGTTCGCGGCGAAGGGGTTCCAACAGAGGTGCTGACAGAGGCGCTGGCGCAGTTCGGGGACAAGCTGGTGAATACCCGTTCAACCACCTGGCGTGGGTTGAGCGAAGAGGAGCGCGCCGGAGCACCACTTAACCTGCTGCAACAGCATCCGGCGCTGATGAAACGACCGCTGATCCAGACCGTTGATGGCCTGTTCTTGGGCTGGGACAAAGCCACACAGGCGGCCTTGCTGCCAGTGTGAGAACACAGGCCTCGCGCCTGTCTTAACTCGCGCCTGTCATAAGATGTGAAAAAGGCGCCGCTGCTGGGAGCAGGGCGCCTTTTGCTTGAATTATGGGGGGATTACATCGCCTCAGTTTCAAGACGGCGCTTTAATACAGTATCCAGGGACAAAGCACCTGCGCCTTTGATCACCAGCACGGCAAGAACAAAGACCCAGAACAGGCGTTGATCCATGATGACACTATCGGGGAAGCGGTCGAACAGGGCCCCCAGGGTTTTGGCGTCGGTGGCACCATGGCCAATGACATCGGTCAATGACTGAACTGCGATAAAACCAATCATGCCCAGTGCCGCCAACCGGGTGAACAGGCCCAGCAGGATCAACAGCGGCAGGATGAACTCGGCATAGGTGCCCGCAAGAACAACCAGCTGCTGGAATAGTCCAAATTCGGAAACATCATAGCCCACAGCTTCGAGCTGTTTGGGAAAGATCTGAGAATAGGCCCCGACCGAGGGACTGAACAACCCAAAGAAACCATCGCCCAGTTTGGTCAGGCCAGAGTTCCAATAATAGAGCAGCAGGGTGGCGGCAAAGACAAAGCGTGCCGCCAGCGGCAATACCCAGCTGCCAGCTTTTTCTACCAGGTCAAAAACGGCGTTGTGAATGGTGACAAGTGCGTGCATGTCGTTACCCTTTGCTTTCTTCTAGTCCAGTGATGGCTCCGCCCTGCAACAGCAGGGTGAGTGGGGAGCTGAGGTCAAAATCGCTATCTATATTTTGGGCTTGGCTCAGGGCCTCACCAATGCTTGCCCCCCGCATCAGAGCCTCAATCCAGGTGGCGTCGGCGGCGCTGACCAGCTGGGGCAGGGGATCGAACTCGGGGCGGGTGATCACCACCACCTGCGCGCCTGCCTGTGGTTTTGGCGCGGCGTCTTCGGTGTTGAAGCGCCAGATCGCATGTATTGGCCAGGGGGAGCGCAACAGATGCAGCGCCGGGGCAAGGCAAAGCCTGGTCTCCAACAGCCTCTGTTCCGACAGGCCAGCCAGCTGCAACGGGTCAATGGCCGTGGCATCGGCGGCGTGATAGGCATGGCGCAGGGCCAGCTCCAGCCGGGCCACATCCCCGAGATATCCAAGATGATCCAGCTGCGGCATTCCCTCCAGAAAGGCGGGGAACTCAGCGCCGTAAAACATCATCAGGGGGGAACTGGGGGGATGGGCGCGCAGATAGAGGCCAGATAACCCATCCATGTTTTCGCGCCCCAAAAGCTTGGCGATCACCGGAAAGGCGCTGTGCATTGCCTCGGTCAGAGAGACCGCGACATTGTTGCGATAGACAGAGAAACGACGCCCGGCGGCTGCCGCGTCCTGATCAACCAGCCCGGTGGGCACCGGCACGGCAGCATCCATCAGTGCGGTGATGAACTGCGCCTGATCGACCTGCGGAACCTGGGGCAATTGGGATTTTGTGTCCTTGCTCATACCGGAACTTGCTGCGCTGCGGCTTCAGGGGTCCTGGTGGGCAGGTTTGCCAGGGCAAAAGCGGCGCGCTCCGCTTCGGCGGCCAGGGTGGGCCAGTCGGGGACATCATTGTCCCATTCAATCAGCACCGGTTTGGCGCCTGAACGCTCCAGCGTGTAGTCCAGCAGGGCCCAGACCGGATCAATCACCGCGCGGCCATGGCTGTCGATCAACAGCGGGCGCCCCTGATCGTCGGCGTCTTCGTCGTGGCCGCCGAGGTGGATCTCCCCCACCTTGTCCAAGGCAAAGGCATCAATGTAGCCCTGCGGAGAGAACTCCAGATTGGTGGCAGAGACAAAGACATTGTTGACATCCAGCAGCAATCCGCAGCCGGTGCGACGGCTGATCTCCGCCAGGAAATCTGGTTCTGACCAGGTGCTTTCGGCAAAGGCAAGATAGCTGGAGGGATTTTCCAGCAGCATTGGGCGGCCGATCACCTCTTGCAGCTGATCAATATGGGTGCAGACCCGGGCCAGCGTGGCATCCGTATAGGGCAGCGGCAGCAGGTCATTGTAAAACTGCCCCTCATGGGTGGACCAGGCAAGGTGTTCAGAAAAGCTGGCTGGGTTGAGCCAGCTCACCAGGTGTTTCAACCGGGACAGATGCTCTGGGTCCAGCGGGGCTTCACCGCCGATCGACAGGCCAACCCCATGTACCGAGATGGCAAATTTTCCCGCAAGATGGCGCAGCTGGGCCAGGGGACGTCCGCCCGCGCCCATATAGTTTTCGGCGTGAATCTCCAGCCATTGCACCGGATCGGGCTGGTCCATGATCTCGGCAAAATGCTGCGGTTTGTAGCCGACACCGGGCGCATCCGGCAGGGATCTATTGGCGATGGGCTGAGGCATGGCAGATCTCGTATCAGGCGGATCCGATCAAGTCAGATCTGGGATTAAGCGGCAGAGGTGAGCGGCCCCAAACTACCTCCAGGCAAAGGCCCAGATACTGGCCCAGATACCGGCCAGAACACCGGTCACACCGGCCAAATCAATAGCCTGTGTCAGTGTCCGGGGAGGGTGCGGGCGGGCAGGAAGCGGGGTGGTTTGTGCTGGTAATCCAAGAGGGCAGCGCATTGCCCGCCCCCTTGGGGGTTGTGCAAAGCCTGATTTATTCAGGCAGATCGCGCTCCAGCGCTTCCAGCGCGCCATGGCGTTGAGTGCCATCGGCGGCGGCGGGGATTTCCATGTCGGCACAGGTGCCAGCATCAACCAGGGTCCAGGCGTTGCCCTGATAATCAACAGTGGAGGTGCCAGCGCAGGTGGTGCCGGGGCCCGCGGCGCAGTCATTCTGACCGGCAAGGGACACGCCATAGCATTTTTCCTTAGTGCCGGCGGCGGCCGGCAGGGTGGCTGCGGCGGTCAGAGCGGCTGCCACGGCACTGGCTACGGCGAAAGATTTGGAGGTTTTCGACATCTCATGAATTCCTTTTGGGTTAGTCTTACGCTGTCTTGTTGACAGCAAAAACCTAACCCGATGCAAGGAAGAGTTTAAGTCACGAGAGCGTGTCTCACGCGCGCGTCAGCAGCCGTGACCAAAGGTGCCGCCTAGTGCGCTGAAAACAAGTGGAATTCTGATGTTGTGAAACAAAACGGCCCCCAGATGGGGGCCGCCAAGTGATCAATATTGGCCAAATGTTACAGAAGGTCTGGCGCGGTTGCTTCGATCTTGAGTGCCTTTGTAACATTCTCGAGACTGTCGACCCGGGTCTGCTTTTCCCCCAGACGGCGGATCGATACCGTGCGCTCTTCCACTTCGCGATGACCAATGGCCAGGATCACCGGAACCTTGCCCAGTGAATGTTCGCGGACCTTGTAGTTGATCTTTTCATTGCGAATATCCGCCTCGGCGCGCACACCAACGGCCTGCAGCTGGGCCACGACCTCTTGCACGTAGTCATCCGCATCCGAGGTGATGGAAGCGACAACCACCTGACGCGGCGCGAGCCAGAAGGGCAGCTTGCCGGCATGTTCCTCGATCAGGATGCCGATGAAACGCTCGAACGAGCCCAGAGTTGCACGGTGCAGCATCAGCGGGCGGTGCTTGTCGCCGTCCTGACCAATATAGCTGGCGTCCAGACGTTCGGGCAGGTTGGGGTCAATCTGCAGCGTGCCGCATTGCCAGTCGCGGCCAATGGCGTCGGTGAGCACAAATTCGAGCTTTGGCCCGTAAAAGGCGCCTTCGCCCTCCTGGATCTCGTAGTCGTATCCGGCGGCCTGAATACCTGCGGCAAGCGCCGCCTCGGCCTGATCCCAGCTTTCCTCGGTACCGACCCGTTTTTCCGGACGGGTGGAGAGTTTCACACGCCATTTCTCAAACCCGAGGTCCTTGTAGACCTTGGCGAGGAAGGAAACAAATTCCTTGGTCTCGGATTCGACCTGATCGGGGGTGCAGAAAATATGGCCGTCATCCTGGGTAAAGCCGCGCACCCGCATGATGCCATGCATGGCGCCGGAGGGCTCATACCGGTTGCAGGAGCCAAATTCGGCCATCCGCAGCGGCAGGTCGCGGTAGGATTTCAGACCCTGGTTGAAGATCTGGATGTGGCAGGGGCAGTTCATCGGTTTGAGCGCATTCACCGCCTTTTCGCGGGCGTGTTCTTCGTCGACCTCAACGATGAACATGTTTTCCTGGTAGTTGTCCCAGTGGCCCGAGGCCTCCCAGAGCTTGCGGTTCACCACCTGCGGGGTGTTGACCTCCACGTAACCATGGCTGTCCTGCATGCGGCGCATGTAGTCCTGTAGCTGGGTGTAGACGCGCCAGCCATTGGGGTGCCAGAACACCATACCGGGGGCCTCTTCCTGCATGTGGAAGAGGTTCATTTCGCGGCCCAGCTTGCGGTGATCGCGTTTGGCGGCCTCTTCCAGCATGGTGAGATGGGCCTTGAGCTTTTCCTTGCCGGTAAAGGCGACGCCGTAGATCCGCTGCAACATGGCGCGGTTGCTGTCGCCGCGCCAATAGGCGCCTGCAATGGACATCAGTTTGAAGGCGTCCCCGGGCAACTGACCGGTGTGCTGCAGGTGGGGGCCGCGGCAGAGATCCTGCCAGTCGCCATGCCAATACATCCGCAGCGGCTCATCGCCGGGAATGGCGTCGATCAGTTCGACCTTATAGGGCTCATCATTGGCGGTGTAGAAATCAATGGCGCGCTGACGGTCCCAAACTTCGGTCCGCACTGCTTCGCGTTTGTTGATGATTTCTTTCATCTTTTTCTCGATCACGCCCAGGTCTTCCGGCGTGAAAGGCTCGGCGCGGTCAAAGTCATAATACCAGCCGTTTTCAATGACCGGACCGATGGTAACCTTGGTATCCGGCCACAGCTCCTGCACCGCACGGGCCATGACATGGGCAAGGTCGTGACGGATCAGCTCATTTGCCTGGGGCTCATCCTTGAGGGTGTGCAGGGCAATTGCGGCATCGGCCTGGATTGGCCACTGCAGATCCCAGTGCTGGCCGTCAAGGGTGGCTGAGATGGCTTTTTTGGCAAGCGAGGTGGAGATATCGGCGGCAACTTCGGCAGCGGTAATGCCTGCCGCGTAGCTGCGTGCGTTGCCATCGGGAAATGTGAGAGAGATTTGGGCCATGGTCTGGCTGCTCCTCGTCGGTTTGGCGCCCACTGAACGCCCGGTTGCGGGTTATGTGATGAGGGTGATTTCGCAGGTGCGCCAGCCTCTGTCAAGGTCGGGATGGGCAAGATGGTGACTGCCAACAGGGCGAGGGGCCAGCCCCTCGCGCTCCCCGGGATATTTGGGGCCAAATGAAAAGTCCGGGGCCGGTTCAGTTTACCTAGGTCACTTTTGCAGTGGGGCAGGAACGCCCTGGCGGATTATCCGGGAATAGTCAGGGGTGATGCCATGCGCCTGGGCACGGGCAGTGATGCGGCCCTTTTCGGTCAGCTCCTGCAGCGGCAAGCGGCTGGCGAGAACGCCTGCATCATAGGCATATTGGGGCAGGTACCCATTGGCCATGACACGCCAGTCCAGCGGAACATCGCCCACAATTGTGCGGATCATTTGAAACACCACGGTGGTGCAATTGGAAAACAGCGAATTGTACCACTGCGGCTGATCCGCCAGTTGGTTGGCAGCAGCCACATAGTGCAATAACAGGGCGCGGGCCTTTTGCGGGCTGGTGTTTGTGCGGTAGAGCTGGACATCTTCGCCCCGCGCGTTGGTACGCGTGCCCAGCAGGTCGCGTTCATCAGCGGCGATGAGCGACAGGGTATTGGTTTTGAACATATCAGCCAGGGGAGAGAAGCCCCCACCGATCTGGCGGCGGACCTCCACTGACCAGGCGAGTTGTTCGCCATCGGCAAAGCCAAAGCTGATGATCATATGGGCGATGGTCTTTCCGGACCAATAGGACATGAAGAGATCCAGGCTTTCCAGTTGGTCGAGGTCATAGCTGCGGGTTTCCCAGTTGGCGTCAAAATCCACCGGGCTGCGCCAGGTGAAGTTGCGAATATTCTCGAGCGTGAGGGTCGAGCCGGTGAGCCGCCCCGTAACCTGACGCTCCACATCCATGGCCCAGTTTCTGTCCGCAGGGGGGGTGAGGCTGGTCCACCAGATGCAGACCGCGGCCAGCGCCAGACAATAAGTGGCAAGGCCGCGCAGCCGTCGCGGGTGGAAGAGGCCAAGGATCACGGCCAGCGTCAGGAGGGCAAACCCGGTGGCGCACCCCAGACGGGTGATGCTGCCAAAGGGCAGGCGGTACCACAGTGCCAGTGAGGCCCAGCATCCGGACAGGACAATTGTCAGGCAGAGCATCGCATGGCCGCCGCGGTAGAATATCTGTGTCATCGTAGATCCCTGTGGCGTCGCCGGGCGCGGCGCTGGCCATCTGGCGCAACCTAAAAGCTCTGGGCGGGGGGAGCAAGTCTGGCTGTTGTCCTTTGCCTGCGGGGGCAACTTGGGGGCGGGGCGGTTTTGACAATTGCAGCCTCGCGCATTGCGTGACACATCTGGACCCAGAGATAGCCAATAAGGGAGTGCACAGACATGGCTGCAGCGACGTTTCTGACCACCGAACAGGGGCGCTCTATTGCCTATCACTTGCATAGGGGGGCGGGGGTGACGCTTGTCTTCCTCGGGGGGCTCAAATCCGACATGGAGGGAACCAAGGCGCTCCATCTGGAGGCCTGGGCCAAATCAGCTGGTCTGGGGTTCTTACGGTTCGACTATTCTGGCCATGGCGAAAGTTCGGGGCGGTTTGAGGAAGGCTGTATCGGGGATTGGCATGAGGATACCCTTGCTGCCGTCTCTGCGTTGACCACAGGACCCTTGCTGATTGTGGGATCGTCCATGGGGGGATGGCAGGCGCTGCTTCTGGCCAGGGCCCTGCCCGAGCGTATCCAGGGCATGGTGACCATTGCCGCAGCGCCGGATTTCACGGAAGACGGCTATTGGGCCAATTTTAGCGCAGCACAGAAGGCCGAACTGGAGGCGCAGGGATATGTTGAGTTGCCCAGCGATTACATGGAGCCTTACCGCATCAGCAAACGCATGATCGAAGATGGCCGCAACCGACTGGTGCTGCGGCAGGCGCTGGACCTGCCCTTTCCGGTGCGCTGTTTGCAGGGGACGGCTGATACAGCCGTCTCGACGGACACGGCGCTGCGGCTTTTGCATCATGCAACCTGTGTGGACATGCGGCTGAACCTGGTCAAGGATGCGGACCATCGGTTTTCGGATGATGCCTGTCTGAAACTAATTGAAACATCCATATCCGAGTTGCTTTAGCCGGTTGCCAGCTATGGGCGGATTTTGAGGCCAGAGTACGGGATCTAGAGGCGAAAGGAGAGGTTATGACCATGGAACAACGGGTGAGTTTGATCACCCTCGGGGTGCCGGATATTGAACAGGCTGCCGCCTTTTATGCGGCGCTGGGCTGGCAAGCGGTCGAAAGCCCGGACGGCGTGGTTGCTTTTGATCTGATCTCGCAGACGCTGGGGCTGTATCCTCTGGACAAACTGGCAGAGGACATCGGACTGCCGGTTGAGGCCCTGGGCACCGGCGCGATGACGCTGAGCTACAATACCCGCAGCCGCGAAGAGGTGGATGATATGCTGGCGCTTGCCAGGGAGGCTGGCGGGGAAATCCTGCGCCCAGGCGGCGAGGTGTTTTGGGGGGGCTATATCGGCTATTTCAGAGCACCCGATGGCCATATCTGGGAAGTGGCGCATAACCCGTTTTCACCGCTGGCCGACAATGGTGCCTTTCGCTGGGACGGATACTGATTTTTCCTGCGGTGTCGTCAAGCCACCGCAGATCCTTTCCGAGCCACTGCTGGGTCCGACAGGATCTGCGCTTGCGTGCGGATCTGGCGGGAATATCTCTTGCTCCCGAAGGAAAGTCACCGCAAGAGTGAGGGGGAGACACGCGAGGCTGGTTTGAACTCTCCAGAAGCTGTCCCAGAAGATAGTATTTCAAGATCAACGCGATAAAGGTAGGGCGGCATGGAGCAAGCAGGGAATTGGGGGCGCGAACCCGTGGTGTTTTTGCCGGGCATGATGTGTGATGCGCGGGTCTTTACGCCGCAGCTGCAGGCCCTGTCTGTACAGGCTCCGGTTATGGTCGCACCTCTGCATGGCGGGGCGCGCATCGAAGATATTGCGACGCATATCCTGTCAATGCTGCCCGCAAAGTTTGCTCTGGTTGGCCTGTCGATGGGGGGGATCGTGGCACTGGAGATTTTGCGCCGCGCCCCGGAACGGATCACCCGGCTTTGCCTGATGGCGACAACTCCATTGTCTGAAACGCCGGATCAGGCATCCATGCGGGAGCCGCTGATTGTCAGTGCCCGCACCGGCGGGCTGGAAAAGGCCCTGCAGCTCTCCTTGCCGCCAGAGGTGCTGGCTCCGGGGGCGCGGCGGCTTGATATCCTCAATCTGGTGCGTGAGATGGGGCTGGATCTGGGGGCGGAGCTGTTTGTTGATCAAAGCCGGGCTTTGCAACGTCGGCTTGACCAGCAGGCGACAGCGCGGCGCTGTCGGGTGCCGACGCTCATCCTTTGTGGAGAATATGACCGCCTGACGCCGGTCAAGCGCCATGAATTCATGGCGGAGCTGATCCCCCATGCCGGGCTGGAAATCATTGCAGGCGCTGGGCATTTGCCGGGGCTGGAACAGCCGGAAGCGGTCAACCGGGCGCTGTTGCATTGGCTGGCGAGCCCTGTGGGCGCAGAGGCCGCCTAGGGCAGCGCTTCCTGAGACAGAGTTTCAACCCTGTCGGGGATCGTGACCGACAGGGATCGTGCAGACAGGGATCGTGTAGACAGGGATCGTGTAGACAGGGGCTGTGCAGACAGGGGCTGTGCAGGTTGTTCAGGGGGGGGGGGCGCGCAGGCCCTAGGGGTAGAGCTTGGCGCGGGCCTCTTTTGACAGCACCTCTGGCTCCGCCACTGGCTTGCCGGTTTCAACATCAAAAAAGGGCGTCTCACGCCACAGGCCGGACAGGCGTGCGGTAATCATCCGTGAGAAGATCCCATAGACCATGCGTGCCATGCCTTGGCTGCGCGGCGGCTTGCCGGGGCGGGGGACATGGGCCTGGGCTTTGACCTTGCCGAGTGCGTTCTTGTCGTCAAACAGATCTGTCCGCAGCCCGGCAAAGGCCAGCTGCGGTTTTGAAAGGGTATTGGCAAAGGGGGTGCCACAGCACCCTGCGTACCAGCGAAACAGGCCTTTGGGACCAAGGCGCAGAAGGTGCAGGTGCTCTGCTCCCTTGGTGATGGTGATGGCATGCGGCGCCAGTTGAAACAGGTCTACCCCCTCAACCGGGTCGGGTTGATGATGATAGAGCTCAGCCGCGCGACAATCCGGACAATGGCACAAGATCCGAAGCCCGGATTTTTGTCCCTCTGCCGAAATATGGCCGGCAAAGCAGCCACAGGAGCAGGAAAAGTTAAAGGTCCCGTCGTGCATGAGTTCAGCCTTCCACGGCGGTGAGTTTGGCCTTGCCTTTGGTCACCTGGGGTTTTGCAGCGGTTTTGGGTTTGCGGCTGTTTGCATCCATGAATTCAATGACCAGGGGGCGGATATTGTCGCGCCAGCTGCGGCCCGCAAAGATACCATAGTGGCCGGCGCCGGGTTCGACATGGCTGGCCTTCTTGCTGTCTGGCAGGCCGGTACACAGATCCAATGCTGCAATACACTGGCCGGGGGCCGAGATATCATCATTGGCGCCTTCAACGGATTTCACCGCCACATCGGTGATCGCACCGATATCAACCTTATGGCCATCCACGACAAATTCATTGCGGGCGATTTCACGGGATTTGAACACGCGCTCAACGGTGGAAAGGTAGAACTCTGCCGTCATATCCATCACCGCCAGATATTCATCGTAAAAACGGTTATGGGCATCGTGCTCCGAGGATTCACCACGGCTGGCGCGCTGGATCTGATCGCTAAAGGCCTGCGAGTGACGATCCATGTTCATCGACATGAAAGAAGAGAGCTGCAGCAGGCCGGGATAGACCTTGCGGCCAACGCCCTTGTATTTGAAACCAACCCGCTGGATCATGGTTTCTTCCAGCTGGCCCATGGTGACCCGGCGACCAAAGTCGGTGACCTCGGTTGGGGTGGCATCCGGGTCAACCGGACCGCCAATCAGGGTCAGCGAGGAGGGCTGTGCAGCAGGATCCTGCTCGGCCAGATAGGCGGTTGCCGCCAGGGTCAGCGGCGCTGGCTGACAGACCGCAATCACATGGGTGTCTGGGCCCAGTTCACGCATGAAATCAACAAGGTACAATGTGTAATCTTCGATATCGAACTTGCCGGCAGAGACCGGAATGTCGCGGGCGTTGTGCCAGTCCGTTATATAGACTTCACAGTTGACAAGCAGGCTTTTGACGGTGGAGCGCAGCAGCGTTGCATAGTGGCCAGACATCGGGGCCACGACCAGAACCTTGCGGGGCTGTTCTTCGCGGCCAGCGACGCAGAAGTGAATAAGATCGCCAAAGTCGCGTTCAACTACCGGGGTGACTTCGACCAGATGGTCCTTGCCGTCTTCGCAGGTGAAACTGTGGATGCCCCAGTCGGGTTTGACGCTCATGCGTTGAAAGGTGCGTTCGGTGACTTCGCCCCAGGCGGCCATCCAGCTAAGCGCCGGGTTGGGGACCGCCGAAAAGGCAGGGTAGGAGGCCATCGACAAGGCACTGGCGCCCAGCCACTGGTTCATATTCCGGGCGGTTTCCATCAAGTCGTACGACATCATAAAACGCATATGGCTTTCCTTTTGACTGCTTGACTGCCCGCCGTTTTAAATCCCACGATCGGGAGCGGATATAATGCAGGGCCTCGGACCTTTCGTCGCTTTGGCGTAACATGGGCAAACCAGTATTCTGCACAGCAGAAAGAGTATGGGGGATTCCTTAAGATGACAACAAGTGACGCGCTGGATCATGGCACTTCGCCAGAACACCTTGAACGCCTTAAGGAAAATATGGAGAGAGTTGACCAGCTCTCAAAGAAAATGGTTGAAATCATGGCCAGCAAGAAAGGCCACAACCCCGGTTTGGATGGTCCGAATCAGGAGTTGTTTGCACGTGCAGCAACCTCGTATTGGACCGAAATCCTGCAAAACCCTGCTAAATTGATGGAAAAGCAGGTCGAATTTTGGGGGAAATCTGTGCTGAATTTTGCCGAGGCACAGAAAGTTCTGGCCGCGCAGGGCCATGAAAGCACCACATCAGAGCCATCGCAAGACCGCCGCTTTGGCAATCCGATGTGGGACAACAACCCCTATTTCAGCTTTGTAAAGCAGCAGTATCTGACAAATGCCGAGACAATTCGCGAAGCCGTAGCGCAGGTCGATGATCTGGACCCTATTGATCGCCACCGGCTGAAATACTTCTCCGATCAGATCATCAACATGATGGCGCCGACCAATTTCCTGCCCACCAACCCGGATGCGCTGGAAAAGGCGCTGGAGACCGAAGGGAAATCCCTGATCGACGGGATGCAGAATCTGGTCAACGATCTTGAGGCCAATAACGGCGAGCTGGTGGTACGGCTGGCGGATGAAACCGCCTTTGAGATCGGGGGTAATATTGCCACCACTCCGGGAGAAGTGGTCTATCGCAATCGGATGATGGAGATGATCCAGTATCACCCCACCACCGAAACCGTGCACGAAACCCCCATCGTGTTGTTCCCGCCCTGGATCAACAAATTCTACATCCTTGACCTCAAGGCGCAGAACAGCCTGATCAAATGGGTGACCGAACAGGGCTATACCCTGTTTGTGGTCTCCTGGATCAATCCCAACAAGGACTATGCCGATGTCAGCATGGAAGACTACGTCGAAGAAGGCTTCCTGACCGCTTTTGAAAAGGCCAAGGAAATCTGCAAGGTCAAGCAAATCAACGCCATCGGCTATTGCATTGCGGGCACCACGCTGAGCCTGACGCTGGCCTTGATGAAAAAACGCGGCGATAAATCGGTAAAGTCGGCAACACTGTTTACTGCGCTGACGGATTTTTCCGATCAGGGTGATTTTACGCCTTTCCTGCAGAATGATTTTGTCGACGCAATTGTCGAGGAGATTGGCGAAGACGGCATTTTGCCCTCCTTTATCATGGCGCGCACCTTCTCGTTCCTGCGGGCAAACGATCTGGTCTATGGCCCCGCCATCCGCAGCTACATGCTGGGAGAGACCCCGCCTGCCTTTGATCTGCTGTATTGGAATGGCGATGGTGCCAATCTACCAGGCAAGATGGCAGAGGAATATCTGCGTGGGCTGTGCCAGGGCAACCAGTTTGCCGATGGCGGTTTTGAACTCTTTGGCGAGATGCTGCAGCTCAAGGACGTGGATATTCCCCTGATGGCGATCACCTGTGAGACGGATCATATCGCGCCTTGGAGCAATTGTTACAAAGGCGTGCAGCAGATGGGGGCGCGCAGCAAGACCTTCATCGTGTCGCAGTCCGGCCATATCGCCGGCATTATCAACCCGCCCAGCCGCAACAAATATGGTCACTACACCAACGACGATCTGAAGCTGACCCCAGAGGCATGGATGGAAGGGGCGAGTTTCAACGAAGGGTCCTGGTGGCCACGTTGGGAGAGCTGGCTGAAGAAGCGCTCGGGCAAGCAGGTTCCGGCGCGCATCCCCGGTGATTCGGGCTATCCAGTGCTGGAACCAGCCCCTGGCAGCTATGTGCGCGTCCGGGCAAATGATTGATTTTGTAGGTTTACGCTAGTTTATTCTGCATTGCAGCATTATTTTCTTGAAATGCTGCAATGCAGAAAGTATATTTTCCTCATGCTGAAACGCGGGGTGGTCCCGAGATGGCAACCAGAGGAACCAGTACAATGGCTAAGACCCAAGATTTTACCGCTATGATGAAAGACATGATGGGCGCATTTCCGGTGGATACATCCGCCATGGAAGAAGCCTTCAAAAACACCGCTGCGCTGAACGAAAAGCTGAGCGCCGTTGTTCTGGGTGCTGCTGAGCAGTCCTCGGAAATCTCCAGCAAATGGACCAAAGACGCCCTGGCCAAAATGTCCAGCGTTTCCAAAGCTCAGACAGATCCTTCTGAGTATGCAAAATCTGCCACCGATTTCGCCAGCGCCTCTGCAGAAGTCGCAGCCGAAAACATGGCCGCATTTGCCGAAGTTGCAAAAAAAGTGCAGATGGAAACCGTTGAATTGCTGATGGCCGCAGGCAAAGACATGGGCGAAGAAGCCACTGCCGCTGTCAAAAAGGCCACTTCCGAAGTGACCACTGCCGCCAAAAAAGCAGCCGCAAAATAAGCAGCCCTAATGGGCTGGCTGACCGCGAAGAGCGGGATCAAGGCTCCTCCCTGCATATGATCCCCTCTTACGTGTCCAAAAGGGCAGGTCGTTTGACCTGTCCTTTTTTGTTTTTTCTCTCGGTCGAGGGGGGGGGAGGGTTGGGGCTGGACCCCAGATCTGCCAGGAAAACAGACCTGGCCTAGAATACAGTCCTGCCAGGAACCCGGGCCGACCTAGAACCCGACCTAGAACTCGACCTAGAACGCGGCCTGGGTAAAGTCGCTGACTTCGGGGTGCCAGCCGCAGGCGGTCTGGATCTTATCTGCGGCCATCTGCTGATCCAGCGTCGGGCCTTCGGCCCAGGAACCATATTTGAACATCACATATTTGCGGTTGCGCACCACATAGGCGCCGTCATGGGGGTGTCGCCGGATGATCTCATCCAGAATATCCCGCATCGGCACACCGCTTTGGGCGGCGACATTATACTGACCACAAAGATCGGGGTGTTCCACCAACAGGCGGTAGGCGCGGGCCAGATCACGGCGATGCACCAGCGGCCAACGGGTATGGATACTGCCCCAGACCTCCAGCGGCCTCCCAGATGAAGCCTGGGCAAGCAGCCGCGAAAAAACACCACCGCCTTCCTCATGGTAGGTCATGGCCGGATGAACAATGCAGCTGCTGATCTTGGGATCTTGCTGCAATGCCTGGGCATTTTCCTGCATCCAGGCAAAGGCAGCAATTGGGCGCTTTGGGCTGGTTTCAGAGGCGGTGTGATCGCCGGTCTGACCATAAAGCCAGCAGCCACCGGTATAGAGAACCCGCAGCGGGCTGGTGCGGCAGCGGGCTTCCTGTTTGATTGCCGCAATGGCTGCGGCATCCACCGCGCCTGAGTCATCCTCAAAGGTTGCAGCCAGCTGTATCACCGCCTCAACCTGGCTGAGCGCGGCACGCCAGCTGGCCGGAGCCCGCAGATCTCCCCGCCAAGGCTGGGCGCCCAAAGCGGCAAGTTTCTGTGCGGAAGCCTCAGAGCGGCAAAGACCAATGACCTTGTGATTGTGGGCCACCAGTTCTGCGGTGACGGCGCTGCCGATGGATCCGGTGCCGCCAAGGATCAAAATGTTCAAACCAGGTCTCCTGTCTTCGTTCAGGACAGGTTGTAAAACCTCAAGTCAGGTTTAGCTCAAGGGCTAATTTGTAGTCGGAAGGCGCGTGCTCGTTGTGCCAAAGAGCCGGGCTGCGAGGAGGGGTGCCAAGGAAGGTCATTCTGCAGGCTTTTCTTTTGTTCTGCGCTCGCATAGTCTTTTCTGCAATGCATCATGTCCGGGGAGGGACAGTATGGCCGATCAGGAAAAACCCCTGCTGATCAAGCGTTACGCCAGCCGGCGCTTATACAACACCGAGACGAGCGACTATGTCACCTTGGAAGACATTGCGGGGTTCATCCGGGAAGGGCGTGAAGTTCAGATTGTCGATTTGAAGTCCGGTGATGATCTGACACGGCAATACCTGTTGCAGATTATTGCCGAACACGAAAGCCGTGGTGAGAATGTGCTGCCGGTCAATGTGCTGAACGATCTGGTGCGCAGCTATATGCAGCCGGGTGGTGGGGTGATGCCACAGTTCCTGCAGGCCTCCTTTGATATGCTGCGCGACAGTCAGTCTCAGATGGTTGAGAATATCTCGGCGATGAACCCGATGTCGCAGATACCGGGATTTGACGCGATGAAGGTGCAGCAGGAGGCGTTTTTGAAGGCAATGACCGCTGGCCTGCCTGGTGGTCTTGCTGGGGGCTGGGGCGGTGGCACAACCACGCCAGAAGCGGAGCCTGCAAAGGAGGGGGATGGCGAAGACCTGGATGCGATCAAACGCCAGCTGTCAGAACTGCAGGAAAAGCTGTCCAAGTTGAAGTAGCTTTAGGTTAACCATCTGATTGCAAGTGAAAATATAACATTTGAAAGGCTCTGATCAGATCAGAGCCTTTTTTGTGTGCCGCAAGTGTGAGACCCCAAAAGGGGGGGGCTCCCGCCCGTCGGAAGATCCCTTGGGGATCTCCTCCCGTTGGGCCTGGCGCCGCGCAGAGCGCGGCGCGGCTGCGTGACATCTCGAGGGAGGGGATAATCAGGCTGCGGCGGCACGGGCCATGGTTGTGGTGACGGCGTCAATCAGAATTCCGGCAACCACATCCAGCTCTGCCTTGGTCAGCCGCACTGGCAGACGCACGTCACAGGCCTGCATCAGCATGGCACGGGTCTGCGGCAACTCAGGCAGGTCCTGGATGAACTGCCAGTTCCAGAAGGCTCGGGCATTGTCCGCGGAGCGGCCAAAGATCTGCACCTTGACGCCAGCCTTTGCGGTTGCCTCGGAGAAGGCGGTGATTTGCGCATCCGTCATGCCCACCAGATTGAACTGGATGGAATCCGGCGCGCGCTGCTCTGGGGCCAGTGGGGCGGGGACATCAAAGAAGGGCGAGGCATTCAGCTGGGCGGCGACATAATCGTGGTTTTTTAGCCCGTCCCGCACCCGACGCGCCAGTTCCGGCAGCTGCGGGCGAATGACAACGGCGGAAAGGTTGCTCATCCGCAGATTATAAAGCGGCAGCTGGTTTTGCCATTTGGCAAAGGCCTCTGCCAGGTCTGTGCTGTTATCGCCCATTGGGGCTTTGTGCTTTTGCCAGTTGTGCTCGTAAGCGCCGGACATGATCACTGCGCGGGCCACCAGATCGGCGTCATTGGTGATCAGGATACCACCTTCGCCGGCGTTGATCATCTTGTAGGATTGAAACGAGAAGCAGCCAATCTTGCCCAGGGTGCCAATGTTTCGGCTGTTCCAGGTGGTGCCAAGCGAATGGGCCGCGTCCTCGATTACCGGGATGTCGCGGGCGTCGCAGAGCGCAAGAATGGCGTCCATATCAGAGGTATGGCCACGCATGTGGCTGATGATCACCGCCTGAATATCATCGCCAAGCCTGGCCTCAAAATCCGCCATATCAATGCGGTAGTTGTCCCCCACCTCACAGAGCACAGGAATACAATCGGCATGGATCACCGAAGAAGGCACCGCGGCAAAGGTAAAGCCCGGGATCAACACACGGGCGTCGCGGGGCAGGTCCAGGGCCTTGAGAGACAGGAACAGGGCAGCCGAGCAGGAGGAGACGGCCAGGGCATATTTGCAGCCTAAAAGCGCTGCAAATTCCTGTTCGAGCAGGGCAACCGGGGCATTCTCGGGTGCGGTGTAGCGAAACAGGTCGCCAGACTGCATCAAATCTTCAATTGCCTGACGCGCTGCTTCTGGGATCGGTTCGGCAGCGTGAACATTAGGGGCCTTTGTCATATTTCAAATTCCTGAATTATGGATTTGATAAATATAAAACACCTGAGACCACATGCCAAGAGAAAGCGGGCCGTTCCATCCTGGGATCGGCGGAATTTCACAGATTTGTTGTGATGTTCACTCTCAGGATTTGCAGCAGGGGCAACAACCACTGCACAAAAGGCCAAGGACCCCGCTCAGGCTGAACTGAGACGGGGCGCAGATGGAAAAGGAAAATTTCTGGAAGGGGTTAGATCCCAATCCGGTCGCGCAGGGCAAACCAGGTCATGGCCAGGGCCAGCAGCGGCGAGCGCATGGCCGGACCACCTGGAAAGCGCGGGGCGGGTACGCGGGACATGGTGTCAAACCCCTCGGCCTGCCCCTGGATGGCCTGGGCGATCAGCTGGCCGGCATGGATTGCGGTGCCCACACCATGCCCGGAATAGCCCGAGGCAGAGAGCACATTTTCCCCGAGGCGCGCCAGATAGGGCATACGTTTCATGGTGATCCCAAGGGTGCCACCCCAGGCATAGTCCAGGCGCACGTCTTTCAGATGTGGAAAGATCTGCGTCATGGGTTTGCGCACCACCGCCCTGATGTCTGAGGGGAAGCGGTAGCCATAACTTTCGCCACCGCCAAACAGTAGCCGCTTATCATGGCTGAGCCGGAAATAATTGACCACAAACTTGCCATCCGCCACCGCGACATCCCGTCCCAGCACCTTGTCTGCGTCATCCCCCAGCGGTTCGGTTGCAACCACAAAGTTGTTGATCGGCATCACCCGGGCAGCGACCTGCCGGTGTAACCCACCCAAATAGCCATTGCAGGCCAGGATCAGATGATCAGCGCGGACCTCGCCTGTGGCGGTTTTGACGCGGACCTCGGCACCTTCCTGGATCTGCAGAACTTCGCTTTCCTCATGCAAAGAGGCTCCCGCCGCAGCCGCCGCGCGGGCCAGGCCAAGCGCCAGGTTGAGCGGGTGCAGATGGCCGGCCCCGTGATCCAGAATGCCGCCTTTGTAATCGGGCGAGGGGCACATCTGATGGCAGGCCTCAGGCGAGAGCAGCTCGATTTGATCATAGCCATAGCGATCCTCAAGATGACGCCCATAGTCATGCAGATGCTTGCTCTCTCGACTGCTGGAGGCTGTCCAGGCAACACCGGGGCGCAGGTGGCACTGAATATCGTGCTTGGCAATCAGGGATTTCACCAGATCTTTGGCCTCTTCCCCAAGCTGCCAGAGCTTTTTTGCCTCCTGGTGGCCAACAAAACCCTCCAGCCCCTCCTGATCCATGCGCTGGCCGCTGCCCAGCTGGCCACCATTGCGGCCAGAGGCGCCAAAGCCAACACGATGTGCCTCCAGCAGGGTCACATCCATGCCCGCTTCGGCCAGATGCAGCGCTGCCGACAGCCCGGTATAGCCCCCACCAATAATGACGACATCGGCGCGCCTATCGCCTGACAGGGGCGCAAACCGTGCCAGAGGCGTGGCCGTTGCCGCATACCAACTGTTGGGGTACTCGCCTTTGCGATCATTGGAGTGGAGCAGATTAAGTCCCATCGCACACCTCTATAAGAGCTTAGGCGCACAGGGCGCGCGCGCCGCCAGCTCTGTATCTTTGCAGAAATATTTTATTGCCCTGATGCCGCACCGGGACATGACACCCTGACGCCGCAGCTAAGTGCTGCGTCAGAGTTTTATGTGAAGCTTATTAGACATTCATCAGCAGATGCTCGCGCTCCCAGGGGGAGATCACCTGCAGGAATTCCTCATATTCGGCGCGTTTGACGATGCTGTAGACCCGGGCAAATTCGGGGCCTAGGACCTCGTGCAGGGCGGTTGCTTCTTCAAACAGATCCAGGGCACTGCCCATGACCTGCGGAATATCGCCATCGCCCGCATAGGCGTCGCCTTGGAACTGCTTGCCTGGGTGTTTCTTTTCCATCAATCCCAGATAGCCGCAGGCCAATGAGACCGCGATGCCCAGGTAGGGGTTGCAGTCCATTCCGGCAATGCGGTTTTCAACCCGCCGCGCCGAGGCGCTGGAGAGCGGAATACGGATGCCGGTGGTGCGGTTGTCGCGCGCCCATTCCAGATTGATCGGGGCCGCGTGATCTTTGACATAGCGCCGGTAGGAGTTCACATAGGGCGCCATCACCGCGATGCCCGCCGGCAGATGGTTCTGCAGCCCGGCAATAAAGTGGAAAAAGGCATCCGTTTCGGATTCATCCTCGGCAGAGAAGATATTCTTGCCGGTTTTGCGATCCAGCACCGAATGATGGATATGCATCGCCGAGCCGGGCTCGTTCTCGATCGGCTTGGCCATAAAGGTGGCAAAGCAATCGTGGCGCAGCGCGGCTTCGCGGATCAGCCGTTTGAAATAGAAGACCTCATCCGCCAGTTTGACCGGATCGCCGTGCAGCAGGTTGATCTCCAGCTGACCGGCGCCGCCTTCCTGGGTAATGCCGTCGATTTCAAACCCCTGGGCCTCGGCAAAGTCATAGATGTCGTCGATGACAGGGCCAAATTCATCCACGGCGGTCATTGAATAGGCCTGACGGGCGGCGGCCGGGCGGCCAGAGCGCCCCATCATGGGTTCGATCTTTTTGGCAGGATCGATGTTGCGCGCCACCAGAAAGAACTCCATCTCTGGCGCCACAATCGGATCCCAGCCCTGATCGTGATACAGCTGCACCACCCGTTTCAGCACATTGCGCGGGCTAAAGGGGATCGGGTCGCCGTTGCGGTCAACAGCGTCATGGATCACCTGCAAGGTCCAGTCCCCGGTCCAAGGCGCCGCAGTGGCGGTGGACATATCGGGGTGCAGCGTCATGTCTTTTTCGATCCAGCCATCGTCATCAGCGGCCTCGGCCCAATCGCCTGTGATGGTCTGATAAAAGATGCTGTCGGGCAGGTGAAAGAAGTCCTGCTTTGCAAACTTGGATGCCGGTACTGCCTTACCTCGGGCAATACCGGGGAGGTCCGAAATAACGCATTCAACTTCGTCGAGACGACGGCCCTCCAGATAGGTCTTTGCCGCTTCGGGAAGATCGTCAAGCCAAGATGACATTAAGTCCTCTCTTTCTTCATAAATTCTGCGAGGAAAGTTGCAATTGCGGGGGAGTCTACGGGGGTGTCGAGTTGCTGACTGGCCTGGTCCAGGATCTGATCAGGCACCACGCCACGGCCCCGTTTGGTGATCAGGCCACTGGTGAACTCATTGCTGAATTCAGGATGTGGCTGCAGGGTCCAGATATGGTCGCCATAGGCGAGGATGCCGTTTTCACAGAACGCATTGCCGGCCAGCACGCGGGCCTCGGCGGGGCGCTCGATCACCTGATCCTGGTGCCAGGCGTTCAGGGTCAAGGGCGTGCCGTCCTGTTGATAGGTGACATGCCCAACGGCCCAGCCGCCATCGTATTTGGCGACTTTGCCGCCAAGCGCCTGGGCGATGATCTGATGGCCAAAACAGATCCCGGCCATGGGCTGTTTCCTGGCGTGAATGTCCCGGATCAGATCTTCCAGCGGCGGGATCCAGTCGTGGGGCTCATAGGCGCCATGGCGCGAGCCGGTGATGATCCAGCCATCGGCGGCATCGGCATTTTGGGGAAACTGGCCGTCAACGACCGCAAAGGTCTCAAACTCAAAGCCATGCCCTGCCAGGAGGTTACAAAACATCTGGTCATAGTCACCCGAGCCCTGAATGAGGTCTTCGGGCGCGTGGCCGGTTTGCAGGATGCCGATTTTCATAGTTCACCAGATTTGATCAAAAGGGGATAGGGTGAGGCCGCGCCTCGGGACTGATCCTGTTCATACCGCTTCCAACCAGCTGAGCCAATGTTGATCTGTCGGCAGGGCGGCAAAGCCCGCCAGTTCCTGGCGTTTGGTCATCACCAGGTTGCGGATCATCATCTGCGGCAGGATGCGCGCGATGAGCGGGCTTTCCTCGAATCGGGAAATTGCTGTCTCCCAATCGGGGGCCAGCTGCGGCAGATCGGTCTGCTCATAGATATTGCCACTGGAGGCGGCGGGCGGCACCATTTTGTCGGTGATGCCCAGCAGGGCGGCCCCCAGCACAACAGAGAGCATCAGATAGGGGTTGATGTCACCGCCAGCGGTGCGGTGTTCAATGCGCCGCGCCTTGGGGCTGCCGCCGGGAATGCGGATGGCTGCCGTTCGGTTTTCATAGGCCCAGGCAGCGCCGGTCGGGGCATGGGCGCCGGGCACCAGACGGGCATAGGAATTGCCGTGCGGCGCAAAGACCAGCGTACTGGCCGGCATCGCCGCCAGACAGCCAGCAACGGCCTGGTGCAGCAGTTCTGTGCCGGTTTCCGTCCCATCATCAAAGACATTGTTGCCCTGCGCGTCCACCACCGAGAAATGCACATGCATGCCATTGCCGGCTTCCTCGGCATAGGGTTTTGCCATAAAGGTGGCCGCCATCCCGTGTGCGCGGGCAAGCCCTTTGACCAAGGCTTTGAACAACCAGGCATCATCTGCGGCGCGCAGGGCGTCCTGATGGTTCAGGTTGATCTCGAATTGGCCCAATCCGGCCTCGGAAATCGCCGATTGTGCCGGGATGCCCATCTCTTCGGCGCCCGCGTAGAGATCGGTGAAAAAGCCATCAAAGGCGTCCAGCTCTTGCAAGGACAGCACTGATTGCTGGCTGAGTTTACGCCCGGTGTGGGGATGCTCCGGGGGGCCGGGTTGGTGGCCGCTATCATCCACCAGATTGAATTCCATTTCGGTGGCGGCCATCACCGTCCAACCGCGGGCCGCATAGCCGTCGAGCACCTGTGCCAGCACCTGGCGCGGATCGCCCATAAAGGGCGCGCCATCGTCGGTTTCCAGCACCATCGGGACCAGAGCCGAAGGGGTCTCGAGCCAGGGCATCGGCACCGGGCCACGTCCTGTTGGCTTTAGGATGCCATCGGCATCGCCGGTTTCAAACACCAGTGGGCTGTCTTCGATGTCGCGCCCCCAGATATCCACGTTCAGGGCTGAAAGCGGCAATCGCGCGGCGCCATCGGCCAGTTTTCCCGCCTGTGAGGCGGGCATGCGTTTGCCGCGCATCTGTCCGTTCACATCACAGGCGGCGATGCGGATGGTTTTTAGCTTGGACAGGTCCATGGGGCGGCTCCTTGGTAGTGGTGCCTTTGTTGTACTGCAGGATTTTGAATGAGCCAAGAGAATTTGATCAAAAGTTTGAAATGGAGCGGAGAGACCGGGAGAATTGCTATAAAAAATGGCTCCCGAAGGAGCCATCACAAGGTATTATTTTTGATCTTTTAGCGCATGAAGTTCGGTCTGTACTTCAACTTGGGGCGCTGGCCTTGTGGCAGATGTCGGTTCAGCCGCTTGTTGATTACCCCAAACAGGGAGATCACCATCAGGGTCAGCAGGATGAAATAGAAGGCCAGGATGGGGTAGGGCACAAAGGGGTTGAAGGTCTTATCCGCAAAGTATTTTGCATAGTAGAGCGCATCACCCTTTTGCCGCCATGCCGGAAAGCCCGAGACAAAAACCAGGGTGGTGGCATGAAACAGAAAGATCGCTTCATTGGTATAGGAGGGCCAGGCCAGCCGCATCATGGTTGGCCACATGACTTTGCGAAACCGGGACCAGCCGGTCAGCCCATAGGCATCTGCGGCCTCGATATCGCCTTTGGGGATTGAACGCAGCGCCCCGTAGAAGATCTCGGCGGAATAGGCGGCGGTATTCAGAAATAATACGACCAGCGCACCAGCCCAGGCGGCGGACAGGGGATTAAAGACGCTCGATACACTTTTCAGGCTGAGGAACAGGAAATAGGCAAAGAAGAACTGAATGAACAGGGGCGAGCCGCGAAACAGAAAGATGAACCATTCGGCGGGTTTGCGGGCCCAGAGGGATTTTGCATTTTTCCCCACCGCCAGAAGGTTGGCAAAGAAAAATCCAGTGACCACAGCCAGCAGGCCGAAATAGATATTCCAGATCATCCCAGAGCCGATCAGGGTGAACTGCTCACAAAGGGTAAAGTCACTGCGCGGCAGCAGCCGTTCGCCATACCCCAGCGAGCGCAAAGCATAGTCCTGAACGGTTTGAAAGCAGCTCATGACGCTTTCCTTTGCGCTTCGCCAGCCAGGGTGGCTTGACCATGGGACAGGCGGGTGGTGATGCGGTCCAGAACCAGCTCAGAGACCTTGGTAAAACTCAGGTAGAAAACCAACAATCCAAGGAAATACCACGTGCGCCAGTCGGGGTGTGGATAGGCGGTGAATTTGGCGGTCTTGGAGCCGCCCAGCTCTTTGGCCCAATAGACGATATCCTCGACGCCAAGCAGGAACAGCAGCGGTGTTGCCTTGATCAGGACCATCCAGAGATTGGAAAGACCGGGCAGGGCATAGGTCCACATTTGTGGCACCAGGATGCGCCAGAAGGTCTGGCGATGGTTGAGCCCATAGGCCTCGGCGGTTTCGATCTGCGCATGGGGCACCGCCCGCATGGCGCCAAACAGAACATTGGCGGCGAAGGCGCCAAAAACAATGGCAAAGGTCACAACGGCAATGGTAAAACCATAGACTTCATGGATCCACTGCGCGGCGTCCCCCAGGGGCAGCTTGGCAATGTCACAGACGATAAAATCACTGCCCTGGCGAATGGGTTGGTCCCAATCCGGGCATTTAACCCTGTGGCGCAGATATTCCAGCGCCTGATCCAGTGCGATGACGAAGAACAGGAAAAAGGCGATGTCCGGCACGCCGCGCACGATGGCGATATAGCCACGCCCCAACCAGCTGAGCGGCGCAAAGCGCGCCCGCGCCGCCATGGCGCCACCAAAACCAAACAGCAGTGCGGCAGGCGCTGCAAAGGCCAGCAGCAAAAGAACCGTCCCAAACGACATATAAAAGGCCATGTGTTTACCGGTGGTGAGATAGCAACTCATCCACTGAAACGTCTCGAGTGTGGCCGGGTCAGAGCAAAAGGAGAAAATGGCAGACCTCATCGTCTAGATCGGCGCAACCGGCCGAAACTGTGAAAAGGGAGGCCAGTAGCCCCCCTTTATCAAGAGCGTATCAGTTAGGCGTTCTGGCTTACCAGGTGCCGCCAACTTCCCACTTTTCAATCAGCGTGTTCAGGCTGCCGTCTTCTTTCATCGAGGTGATAGCGGCGTCAAACTTGGCGCGCATTTCGCTGTCGCTTTCACGGAAGGCCATGCCGATACCACCGCCCAGTGGCACATCCTCGCCAACAAAGACCAGGTCAGAGGCTTCGACTTCGGGTTCCAGGTAGTCTTTGTCTGCGATCACGGCATCGGCTTCGCCGGAGCGGACTGCGGCCAGGGTTTCATCCGGAGTGGGGTATTCCACCAAAGTGGCACCGGTGTCGACAACATGGTTGGCCTGGATGGTGGCGGTCTGGGCTGCAATCACGCCGCCGGTCAGGTCCACATCAGCCGACAATGCGGCATAGGCCGAAGGCGACGGGGGGGTGTAGCCTTGGGTGAAGTCCACAACTTCTTCACGCTCGGCGGTGATCGACATACCGGCGATGATGGCGTCGTAGTTGCCGGAAACGAGGTTCGGGATGATGGAATCCCAGTCATTTGTGACCCATTCGCAGGTCAGCTCGGCGCGTTTGCACAGCTCATCGCCCAGCTCACGCTCAAAACCGTCCACTTCGCCGTTGTCGTTCAGGAAGTTGTAGGGAGGGTAGGCGCCCTCGGTGCCCAGACGGACAGTGTCAGCCAGACCCATGCCTGCGGTCAAAGCAAGCGCTGCGGTGGTCAGAATGAGTGATTTCATGGTGATACTCCCAGTTTTTTGGTTTCTGTTTTGGTTTCTTATTGTCATCGCCGCGGCCCAGTTCAGGCCGGGCAAAGGGTTATTGGCTTGCGCGCAGGTGGCGTGTTGGTGCCAGGAAATTGCGCAACCGTTCGGATTGTGTATTGCCAAAGACCTCATCGGCGCTGCCCTGTTCCTCGATCAGGCCCTTGTGCAGAAACACAACCTTATCTGACACATCGGCGGCGAGGTTCATGTCATGGGTCACGATCATCATTGTGCGGCCTTCGGTGGCCAGGTCTTTGATGACTTTGATCACTTCCTGTTCCAATTCTGGGTCCAGTGCCGAAGTTGGTTCGTCAAACAGCAAGGCCTCGGGTTCCATGCACAGCGCCCGCGCAATGGCTGCGCGTTGCTGTTGGCCGCCAGACAGCTGCGCCGGATAGGCGTCCCATTTGTCGGCAATGCCAACCTTGTCCAGATATTGGCGGGCGGCGACTTCAACCTCTTTGGGGTCTCGACCCAGAACCGTGACCGGGGCTTCCATCACATTTTGCAAGATGGTCATATGAGCCCAGAGATTGAACTGCTGGAACACCATCGACAGATTGGTACGAATGCGCAGCACCTGTTTGGCATCGCTGGGGCGGCGGTTCAGTCCGTTCCCCGACCAGGTGATGGGTTCTCCCTTGAAATGGATCTCGCCGGCCTGACTGTTTTCCAGCAGGTTACAGCAGCGCAAAAGGGTGGATTTTCCCGATCCGGATGAGCCGATCAAAGACACAACATCTCCGCGATGGGCAGTGATATTGACACCCTTGATAACTTCCAACTCTCCATAAGATTTATGCAGGTCGCGGATCTCGAGTACAGGTGTCTGAGTGGTCAAAACGGTTTCGCCCAGTTGTGAAAAACTGGCCCTAATTGGACCGAAAAAATGTCTGAATGCAATGTTAAAACCGGGAAGTTTTGGGGATAACCGCACGGAAAGGAGGTCAAAGTCTTCGAAATGAGCAGCTGCACCCTAACCGCGCGCCTTAATCTTTAGGTCTGTCAGTACTGGCCCCGGAGGCGTTGGCACCGCCAGGTATTCGCTGGTGGGGATGTGCAAAAACCCTTTGAGCCTGAGAGTGGCGCGCGTGGCGTCATCCAGAGATTCGATGGCGGATTTTACCGCCAGAAATAAGGCCACAGGATCCTGGTCTAACGCGGTGATTAACGGCAGGCCGGGCGTTGGCACGGTGAGATCAACAACCGACAGGTCATTCGCAAAATCATCGTAGTCCTGGATCATATCCCAGGACAGCAGGTCCAGCGCGGCAAAATCAGCGCGCCCCTCGGCAACCGCTTGGGCCGAATCGCGATGGCTGCCGGTTTCGACCAGGGCTCCCGGCAGGATGTTGTGATCTTGCATATGGATAAGGGGGGCTGCCCAGCCGGACTGCGACAGGGCATCATTATAGGCAAAGCGGCCCTGGTCAAAGTGCTCCAGCTGTGGCGTGGTCTGAGATTTTTTGGCGACAAAGACGCTGCGATAAAACCCTGGCGGGCAATCTGGCAGGCCATAGTCCGGGGTGCCGACCAGCTGAACCTCGCCGTACAGCCGGGTGCGGAAGGGGCAGCCGCAGGTCTGGGCCAGCAAAAGCTCCGGGGAGGTCCAGGCCAACCATGGGTCAATCTCGCGAGAGAGGCTTTCGGGCCCGGTTTCCAGAGAGTTGCGAATGGCAGACCAGAGCAGGTCATTGGCAGCAGCGGTTTCAGGCCTGTCATACATGCCGAGACAGGCAATCATGTGGTTTCTTCCATCCGTTTGCGTGCCTTGGCACTGTCCAGATCGCTCACGCCCAGCAGTTTCGCGGTCAGCCGCATCACGGCATCTTCACCAGCGTCGCGGCGCCCATCCGCCAGCACCACTTGCCACATGGCTTCGACAACGCCAATGCGATCTTCCAGGGTGACGGCCTCTTTGATGGCGCGGGTAAAGCGCACCGTATCCGGGGCTTCGGCCTCCATCGCCTCGGCCTGCTCGCGCAGAATGATCGCGCCACCGGCATCCTGGCCAAACCGGGAGCAGATGATCCGGTCTATGCGGTCTTTCTCAACTTCGGAATAGTTGTGATCAGAGCGGGCAATACGGACCAAAAGCGCGGTCAGCGCCATGCGCGCCCCTTCATCCGTCAAAGGCTCTGGTGCGGGAGCCAAAAGAAGGGCCAGCAGTTCTTTAAACATTATTTGTCCTCTAGGCTGGCCGCGAACTTGGCCTGGGCTTTGCTGCGCGACGCCTCATTGTCCGCAAAGGACAGCCCCATGGCCTTATAGGCTTCTTCAAGAATGCGAACCTCGCCTTCGTGTTCATTGTTGTCGGCCAGGACCACTTCCCACAGTGCATCCAGCGCCGCCAGACGTTCGTCCAGCCCGGTGGTCTCGCGGATCAGGCGGCCAAAGGTGTCTGTCTCGGGGGCGGCGGAATGCAATTTCTCGCAGGTGGCCCGGACCTTGGCAGCCTCAATCGCGTCATGCTGGTACAGCCGCGACAGGATCCGATCAATCAGGCTGATCTCTTCCAGCTTATATTCGCGGTCCGATTTTGCGACCCGCACCAGCAATGCGCCCAAAGCCAGTTCTGCATCCGGATCGGGAAGTGCTGGCGGGTCGGCGGGTCTGAAGGCCTGAAATAATTTCTTGAGCATGTCAGGGATACTCCGTGGATCCAAGGGCCGGAGCGGCGGTGAGCCGCACCTGGCCAATTGTGTAAACCTTTGGTTGGGTCGATCTATCTGACCCCGAGAACCTGACCAATCAACGTTGTAAGTAGGCCCAAAACCTGTCAGCTGGTCAAGCTTTTGGTGCTAGTTATCGTAGCCTTCGACAATCTCCATGTCGCCGGTTGAAACCGGATCCCGCAGCGCTTTGGCATCCTGATAAGAGACACTATCATAACAGGATCTTGCTGTCGGGAAATCCTTGAATTCGATCACCACGGTCCGGGCGCGCATCTTGCCTTCGCGGACCTCTTTGGCACCACCCCGCACCAGAAAACGCGCGCCATATTCGGCAAAGGGCGCTGCATTGGCTGCGATATATTCCTTGTACCGATCCAAGTCGTCAACATCGACATGTGCGATCCAATAGCCCTTTGGCATCTTCAGAACTCCCTCCTGTAATATGCAACAAGCTGATACAGAACCAAGGCAAAGACAATGGTGAGCCGACAGACATTTTCCCCGTAAGCGAGTGAAAATACCAAAAAATATCAAAAATATAGGTTACATATGAAAAAACGCCCGCGCGGTGGCGGGCGTTTCTGTCACCTGTCTATTTGGGCGCGGTCCGCCTAGCCAATTTCCTGCAGGCGCGCCAGGGCGTCTTTGATCTTGGCTTCTTCCTCTTCGCGCAGGGCCAGGTTTTCGCGGGCTTCTGCCACCACCTCTTCGGGGGCCGAGGCGGCGAATTTGGGGTTTTTCAACCGCCCACGCAACCCGCCCAGCTCCTTGGTCAATTTGCCAAGGTTCTTTTCCTGACGTGCCTTTTCTGCCGCAACATCAATGATATCGGCCAGAGGCAGCGCAAAGGATGCCCCCGGAGCGGCGATTGAAATACAGCCTTTGGGCAGGTCCTTTGCCTGGGTCAGGCTTTCAATGCGGGCCTTGTTCAGGATCAGCTCTGCGTTGCGATCCCAATAGCCCTGTGCCGCAGCGTCCATTTCGGTGACCAGCATCGGCACGATGGAACCCGACGGCACGTTCAGCTGCGAGCGGGCCGAGCGCACATTGCCAATCACCGCGATGACCCAGTTCATTTCGGCCTCGGCCTCGGCATCTACCAGATCGGCAGCGCGGTAGCTCGGCCAGGCGGCATGGGCCAGCATCTTGGAGGCCTCGCCCATCTTGACGCCGCGCCCTTCGGTGGCATTCCACAGCTCCTCAGTCACAAAGGGCATGATCGGGTGCATCAGGATCAGCGCCTGATCAATCGCCCAGGCAAAGGTGGCGCGGGTTTCTTCCTTGGCAGCCGCATCATCGCCCTGGAATACCGGTTTGGTGAATTCCAGATAGCGGTCGCAGAAGGTGTTCCAGAAGGTGGCATAGATCGCATTGGCGGCGTCATTGAAGCGGAAGCTCTCGAAGCCCGCATCGACCTCTTCGCGCAGCTTGGCGATCTCGCCGATGATCCAGCGGTTGAGCGGCAGGCTCGCCTTGGGCGGGGTGCTGTCGCGGGTGACCGAGAAGGCATCAATCTGGCTCTCGCCATAGGAGCAGGCCTGCCAGATCTTGGTGACAAAGTTGCGATAGCCCTCGATCCGCTTCATGTCGAGCTTGAGCACGCCGCCGAGGCTGGCCATGGCCGCATTGGTAAAGCGCAGCGCGTCGGCGCCGTATTCCTTGATGATGTCCAGAGGGTCGATGACGTTGCCGGTGGATTTCGACATCTTCTTGCCCTTGGCGTCGCGCACCAGACCATGCAGGTAGACGGTATCGAACGGGATCTGATCGACCACCGCCAGCTGCATCATCATCATGCGCGCAACCCAGAAGAACAGGATGTCCTGCCCGGTGACCAGCGTCGAGGTCGGGAAGTATTTCTGCGTGTCCTCGCTCCACTCCGGCCAGCCCAGCGTACCGATCGGCCAGAGGCCGGAGGAGAACCAGGTGTCGAGCACGTCGGGGTCGCGGGTCAGAGAAACTGTCGAACTACCTTCGGTGTCACCTTCATTTTCGTACATTGTCATGTACTCGAATTCAGTTCCCTCTGCGTCAACGGAAACAGTTGCGCTCTCACCGTAGTAAGCCTGCGCGAGTGCAATCGCTTCTTCTTCTGTCGCCCCACAGAAAGTTCTTGAAGTGCCTTTGTAGTTGTCGAAATCTTCAAGAGCATCTTTGGTCGGCCCATACCAAACCGGGATCTGGTGGCCCCACCAGAGCTGGCGTGAGATGCACCAGGGCTCGATGTTTTCCAGCCAGTGGTAATAGGTTTTCTCACCGCTCTCGGGCAGGATCTTGACGGTGCCGTCTTTCACCGCGTCCAGGGCGGGGCCAACGATCTTTTCGGCGTCAACAAACCACTGGTCAGTCAGCATTGGTTCGATCACCACCTTGGAGCGGTCGCCAAAAGGCTGCATGATCGGCTTGGCCTCAACATAAGGCACGGTCTCGGAGACCTCAGTCTCGTTGCCGTCCTCATCCTTGACCACCTTGGTGACGGTATGCATCACGGCCAGACCTTCGGCGGTGATATCGGCCACCACGCGTTTGCGGGCCTCAAACCGATCCAGCCCGCGATACTCTTCCGGCACCAGATTCATCGCGGCGATGCTGGCCTCGGTGAAGTCCTGTTTGCCATTGGCGATGGCTTGGGCGATGGCGGCCTCTTCCACATATGGCGCGCCATCGGCGCGCATATTTGCCTTGGTGTCCATCAGGTTATACATCGGAATGCCGCCGCGTTTGGCGACCTGATAGTCATTGAAATCATGCGCGCCGGTGATCTTCACCGCGCCAGAGCCAAAGTCCTTATCGGGGTATTCATCCGTGATGATCGGGATCAGGCGGCGCTGCGCCTTGGGGCCAACGGGGATTTCGCAGAGCATACCAACGATGGGCGCATAGCGTTCATCCGAGGGGTGCACCGCAACCGCGCCGTCGCCCAGCATGGTTTCGGGCCGGGTGGTGGCGATGGAGATATAGTCACGCTCTTCAGTGAGCGTAACATTGCCGTCCTCATCCTTCTCGACATAGGTATAGGTCGCGCCATTCGCCAGCGGATATTTGAAGTGCCACATGTGGCCCGCGACCTCGATATTCTCCACCTCAAGGTCAGAGATCGCGGTCTCAAAATGCGGGTCCCAGTTGACCAGACGCTTGCCGCGATAGATCAGCCCCTTGTTGTACATCTCCACAAAGACCTTGATCACGGCATCGTGGAAATTGGGCGAGTTCTCGTGGCCGGTACGGGTGTCGCCTGCTGCCCCCGCCATGGTAAAGGCGGTGCGGTCAAAATCGCAGGACGCGCCCAGGCGTTTGAGCTGCTCAATGATGGTCCCGCCGGACTGCTCTTTCCATTGCCAGATCTTGGCGAGAAAGTCAGGGCGGCTAAAGTCGGTGCGTTTCTTGCCTTCTTTCGCCAGCTCGCGCTCCACCACCATTTGCGTGGCGATGCCTGCGTGGTCGCAGCCCGGCTGCCACAGGGTGTCAAAGCCCTGCATACGCTTCCAGCGGATCAGGATATCCTGCAGCGTGTTGTTAAAGGCATGGCCCATATGCAGCACGCCAGTGACATTGGGCGGCGGGATCATGATGCAATAGGTCGAGGCCTCAGGCTCGGCATTGGCGCCAGCTTTAAAGCAGCCGGCCTCTTCCCAGGCTTTGTATAGGCGGCTTTCAGCTTCGGCCGCGTCGAATGTCTTGTCCAGTGCCATGAGGGTCGTCCTGCGTCGGTTGAATTCGGGGTTGTTGCATCCAATAACGAATGGGCGCGCAAAGGGAAAGCCATGGTGCAGCCTTGCTGGCTAAAAGGCGGTTCCCTGGGGTCAGAACCCTAGGGGGTGCGGTCCAGCTTGGTTGCCAGATGAATCAGGCTCTCGGAAGAGCGGACGCCACGGGCCTCGCCGATGCGATCAATGGTCTGGTCCAGCTCGGCTGTGGTCTGGGCCACCACCTGGGCCAAAAGATCAAACCGCCCCGAGGTGGTATGCACCACCTCAACCCCCGACAGGCTGCGCAGCCGCGACAGCACCTCGGGGCCAGAGCGCGGCTCGATCGAGATCAACACCGTGGCCTGCAGCGGCGGGCGTGTCGCGGCAGAGCTGCGCAGCGTATAGCCCTCAATCACGCGGGTGCTTTCCAACCGCTCAATCCGCGCCTGCACCGTGGTGCGGGCAAGCCCAAGCGCACGGGCAAGATCAGAGACCGGGCGGCGGGCATTTTCCCGCAACAGGGTCAAAAGTTGCTGGTCGGTTTCGTCTGTTTTCATCTCAATGCCTGCAATCTGCCGGGAGTTTTCGTCAATATAGGCAAAGTGCCGAAGGATATCGACGCCAAAACGCCCGAAAATAGGCAAAACACATGAGGCTTTACCAGATGCAGCACATCCCACCGCTATGGCTTGACCCTGAAACGCACTTGGCGCGACACAACCCGGATCACCCGATCCTTTATTTCTCGCCGCGGGTGCTGCATCAGGTGGCGGAGCGGTTTCAGGCAGGATTTGACGGTTTGGTCACCTATGCGGTCAAGGCCAACCCGCATCAGGCGGTGTTGTCGAACCTGGTCGCGGCCGGGATCTCGGCCTTTGATGTCGCCTCTCCGGCTGAGATGGCTGCGGTGCGTCTGGCCAGCCCGGATGCGGTGATGCACTACAACAACCCGGTGCGCTCCATGGCCGAGATTGCTGCGGGGATTTCCCATGATGTGGCGAGTTGGTCGGTGGATGAGTGGTCCGAATTGGACAAGCTGACTGCCGTGCCGCGTGACAAGGAGATCGCGGTGCGTTTTGCCCTGCCGGTGGAGGGCGCGGCCTATGACTTTGGCAGCAAATTTGGCGCGGCCCCGGATGAGGCCGTTGCCCTGCTGAAACGCGTCGCCGCTGAGGGCTGGACTCCGGCGCTGTGTTTTCATCCCGGCACCCAGTGTGAGGATGCCACGGCCTGGGTCGAATATATCCATGCGGCCAAGCGGATTGTTGATGCAGCGGGTGTCCCTATTGCCCGGCTGAATGTCGGCGGAGGCTTTGCCGCCAATCGCGATGGGGTTGCGCCGGATCTGGAGCGGGTCTTTGCCGCCATCAAGGGAGCCGTTGCTGAGGCCTTTGGTCCCACGCCGCCGCAGCTGATTTGTGAGCCGGGCCGGGCCATGGTCTCAGAATCCTTCACATTGGCGGCGCGGATCAAGGGGATGCGCGAGGGCGGCAATATGGTGTTTCTGAACGACGGGATCTACGGCGGTCTGGTTGATATCCGCGATATGGGGCTGCCGGGACGGGTCGAGGTGGTCAGCGCAGAAGGGCGGCACCGGCAGGCAGGGCGCAGCCCTAGGGTGGTTTTTGGCCCCACCTGCGACAGTCTGGACCGATTGCCAGATGGCCTGCCGCTGCCTGCGGACAGCCAGACGGGCGACTATGTCTTGTTTCCGGGGCTCGGTGCCTATTCCTCTGCCATGAGCACGCAGTTCAATGGTTACGGGTTGTCTGACGTGGCGACGGTGATTGAGCTCTCTGGACAAGCGCGCCACTAAGGCTAAGGTCCCCTGAAAGCACCAGCCAGCGCGAACAGGGGGCGAGCATGGAAAAATTTGGAAAAAGTCAGCCGGTCAAACGGGTCGAAGATGTCCGGTTTCTGACCGGGCATGGGCGTTATATCGAAGACTGCGCCCCGGCGGAGGCACTGCGGGCCTGGGTTCTGCGCAGTCCGGTTGCCCATGGGGTGATTTCGACCCTGGATCTGGAGGAGGCCCGCGCCGCCGAGGGGGTGCATATGGTGCTGACCCTCGCGGACCTTCAGGCGGCGGGGCTGACCACCACCATGGATGCCACCGTGGTCAAGAACCGCGACGGCAGCGACGGTGCCGCACCTGAACGCCATATGCTGGCTGATGGGCGTGTGCGCTTTGTCGGGGAGCCCATCGCCGTTGTCATTGCCGAGACCCTGGATCAGGCCCGTGACGCGGGTGAGCTGATTGAGCTGGATATTGACGATCTTCCGGTCAAGCTGGACCTGCAGGCTGGTGGTGAACCGCTGCACCCGGAGGCGCCAACCAACAGCGCCTTTGACTGGGGCATGGGGGATGAGGCCGCAACACAAGCGGCCTTTGAGGCGGCAGCCCATACCGTGTCGCTGCAGGTTGAAGACAACCGCATTATCGTCAACGCCATGGAACCACGGGGCTGTTTTGCGACCTGGGACGAGGGGCGTTTGCATTTCACCTATGGTGGGCAGGGCGTCTGGGGCACCAAAAGCCAGCTGGCGGCCAAGCTGCATCTGGCAGAAGAGGACGTGCATGTGGTGACGCCGGATGTCGGCGGTGGCTTTGGCATGAAAGCGATGACCTATCCGGAGTATTTTGTCGTCGCCCATGCCGCCAGGACGCTGGAGAAGCCGGTGTTCTGGATGTCGGACCGTACCGAGGCCATGCTCAGCGACAACGGCGGGCGCGATCTTACCTCGCTGGCAGAGCTGGCCTTTGACGCGGATCTGAAGATTACCGCCTACCGGGTGCAGACGCGCTGTAACCTTGGGGCGTATAATTCGCAGTTTGGCCAGCCGATCCAGACCCAGCTGTTCAGCCGGGTCCTGGCCGGGGTCTATGATATCAAAACCGCCTGGCTGCAGGTGGAAGGCATCTATACCAATACCACCCAGGTGGATGCCTATCGCGGCGCTGGGCGCCCCGAGGCGATTTATGTGCTGGAACGGGTGATGGACCGCGCCGCGCGGGAGCTGGGGGTTGACCCGCTTGAACTGCACCGTCGCAACTTTATTGCGCCGGGTAATTTCCCCTATGCCACGGTAACCGGCGAAAGCTACGATGTTGGGGATTTTGGCATGATCCTGACGCGCGCCGAAGACGAAGCTGATATTGCAGGGTTTGCGACCCGTCGTGCTGCCGATGCAGAGACCGGGAAACTGCGTGGTCTTGGCCTGTGTTACTATATCGAAAGTATTTTGGGCGACCCTTCAGAAGGTGCAGAAGTCGAATTTCTGGAGGATGGCCGGGTGAATATCTATGTTGGCACGCAAAGCAACGGGCAGGGGCATGAAACTGTCTATGCCCAGTTCCTTGCGGATCAGACGGGTATTCCTGCCGAGATGATCTCGACCATTCAGGGCGACAGCGACCGCATCGCCAAGGGCGGCGGCACTGGCGGGTCGCGCTCGGTGACCACGCAGGCCAATGCCACCTTGGCGACTGTGGATGTGATGGTAGCCGCCTTTACACCTTTCCTGGCCGAAGAAATGGGCGTCGAGGAAGAGGCGGTCAATTTTGACGGCGAGACCTTCCGGGCACCGGGATCAAACCTGACGCCTTCAATGTTGGAGGCGGCAGAGATGGCCCGCGCGAAAGGGCGCCTTGATTTGCTGCGTCACGCGGCGCGGGCGCAATTGCCGGGGCGCTCGTTTCCAAACGGCGCCCATATCGCTGAGGTGGTGATTGATCCCGAAACCGGTGTTTGCACTGTTGACCGTTATACGGTGGTCGATGATTTTGGCAATTTGATCAACCCGATGCTGGCCGAAGGTCAGGTGCATGGCGGTGTGGTGCAGGGGCTGGGCCAGGCGATGATGGAACATGTGGTCTACGACGATGAGGGTCAGTTGCTCACGGCAACGTTTATGGACTACGCCTTGCCGCGCGCGCAGGACGTCCCCATGATTGGATTTACCTCTGAGCCGGTGCCCTCGACACAAAACCCAATGGGGATGAAGGGCTGCGGCGAGGCTGGGACAGTTGGCGCTCTGGCGGCATTGGCCAATGCGGTTCAAGATGCCACCTGGGATAAGGGCCTGCGGCAGGTGGACATGCCGTTCACACCGCTGAAACTATGGGAAGCACTGAAGGATGGGACTAAAGCAGCTTAGTAATCGCTTACTTGAATGGCTCGGGCGGCCGTTGCGCTCGGAGCATTCCGGTGAGGCCAAGCTGCGGGGGCCGCAGGCCCATGTGATCATTCTGGATGGTACCATGTCGACGCTGGAGCCGGGGCATGAGACGCATGCCGGCAAGCTGTATCAGATGTGCCGTGAAATGGGGGCTGAGGTCTCTGTCTTTTATGAAGCCGGGGTGCAATGGACCGGCTGGACCAGCGCGCCGGATGTGATGATGGGGCGCGGCATCAACCGGCAGATCCGCCGCGCCTATGGTTATCTGGCCTCGCGCTACCACCCGGGTGATCGCATTTACCTGTTGGGCTATTCGCGTGGCGCCTATGCGGTACGCTCGCTGGCGGGGGTGATTGGAGAGGTTGGCCTCTTGAAGGCGGAACATGCCACCGTGCGCAATATTCGCACGGCCTACCGTCATTACCAGCGGGCCGGATCGCCAGAGGTGGCGCAGGCCTTTCGCAGGACGCATTGCCACGCCGAGACCAAAATCGAGATGATCGGCGTCTGGGATACGGTCAAGGCCCTGGGGCTGCGGCTGCCCCTGATGTGGCGCTGGGCCGAGAGCCGTCATGCCTTTCATAACCATGAACTCGGCTCACATGTGAAGCACGGCTACCATGCCCTGGCGCTGGACGAGACCCGCGATGTGTTCAAGCCGGTGCTTTGGACCTGCCCCGAGGGGTGGAATGGGCGCATCGAGCAGGTCTGGTTTCACGGGGCGCATGGCGATATTGGCGGCCAGCTTGCGGGCCACGAGGAGGCACGACCGCTGTCGAACCTGCCGCTGGTCTGGATGCTGGAAAAGGCCGAAGACTGTGGTTTGCCCCTGCCGCAAGACTGGCGCATGCGCTTTCCTGTTGATCCCAAGGCGCCCTCGGTTGGCACCTGGCAGGGCTGGGGCAAGATCTTCTTATTGCGCAGCAAACGGCAGGTGGGACTGGACCCCAGCGAGCGGCTGCACAGCAGCGTTCAAGCGGCGGTGCTGCAGAAGAAATCAGCAGGCTGGTTTGCCGGGCTGAGAGGACATGCGCCTTAACCCCGCCCCAACAGCTCCGCAGCCCAATCCCCAGCAACCTAGCCAAGGTCCCTGGTTGCTGTGTGCGTTACGCGCCTCAACAGGCCTGAGAGCTCAGGCTTTGGTGCCGAAGATATTCATCACAATACAGGTGGTTGAACCCGTCGCATAAAGCTTGCCATCCTCGACGCCGCGGATCTCGCCATGGGCCACCCCGGTGGAGCGACCAACATGATCAATCACACCGACGCAGTCCACTGTTGTTCCCAGCGGAATGGATTTCAGAATATTGACCTTATATTCCAAGGTTGTATAGGCGGATCCTTTGGGGACGGCTGTCATCACAGCGCAGGCCATGGCACTGTCGAGCAGAGTGCCGTACCAGCCGCCATGCACAGTGCCCATGGGATTGGTGACTTCAAATTGCGGGGTGCCGCGAAACACCGCGCGCCCCTCCGAGACTTCGTGCAGGGTATAGCCCAGTTGCGCCCCGATCGGGGGGCCGGGCAAGCGCCCTTCCAGAACGCCCTGCATGAACTCAAGCCCGGAAAACTGAACAACCTGATCCATCGGCAACAGATCGGCTGGGGATTTTGCAATTGCCATATCGGGGCCCTTTTTGTGCCTGTTCCAAAGACGCACCAGGGGTCTCCCTAGTGCGTTCCTTTTTGGAATTACCTCAAGAGCCGCAGCCGCAACAAGCTTTACGCTACGTTCTCCAAAGAGATGTTCGGCGTGAGGCCAAGCGCAAAGCAGACATCGCGGGTCAGTTCGGGACGGTTGAGCGTGTAGAAATGCAGTTTCTTCACCCCTTCGTCCAGCAAGTCAGAGCAAAGCTCGCTGCAAATGGCCGTGGCCAGCAGGTCTTCGCGGTTGTCGCGCGTGGCCTTTTCAAAGGCGTCATCCACCCAGGCGGGGATCACGGTACCGCAGCGCTTGGCAAAGTTGCGTGCACCTTTCCAGTTTTCAATCGGCAGAATGCCGGGAACCAGCTTGTCACCGTCTATGCCCGCCTTGGCGCAGGCATCGCGGAAGCGCAGGAAGGTCTCGGCCTCAAAGAAGAACTGGGTGAGGGCCTCATCGGCGCCGGCGTCCAGCTTGCGCTTGAGCCACTCCACATCGGCCTGGGCGTTTGCGGCCTCGGGGTGCGGATCGGGGTAGGCGCCAACACGCAGGATGAACTTGCCGGTTGCAGCCAGGGCTTCGATCAGTTCAACAGAATTGGCAAACCCATCCGGATGCGGCGTAAATTGACCGGCGCCTTTGGGAGGATCCCCCCGCAGGGCGACGATCTCGGTGACGCCCACGGCGGCAAAGTTTTCAGCAATTTCCAGTGTTTCAGACCGGCTGGCATCCACGCAGGTCAGATGTGCGGCGACGTTGAGCCCAGAGCTGCCATGCAGGGTTTTTACTGCATCGCGCGTCAAATCCCGTGTGGTGCCTCCGGCGCCATAGGTGACCGACACAAAGCGGGGATCAAGCGGTGCAAGGGTCTGCACCGTGTCCCAGAGACGGAATGAGGCCTCCAGCGACTGCGGCGGGAAAAACTCAAATGAAATCTCAGGGCTGGTCATGACTTTGTTCTCCATGTGAATTCAGCTCTTGTTGCATGTGCAGCATTGTGAGACAATTTCATAATTCTCAAGAACAACATGAGCTGAGCTATAGTTATGCATATCGAGTTTCGCCACCTGCGCACCATCAAGGCTATTCACGAGGCCGGAGGTCTGGCGCGGGCTGCTGACCAACTCAACATTACCCAGAGCGCATTGAGCCATCAAATCAAGGGTTTGGAGGATCAAGCCGGGGTGGAGTTGTTTCTGCGGCGGTCCAAGCCGATGAAACTGTCGGCAGCCGGGCTGCGGTTGCTGCGCTTGGCGGAACAGGTGTTGCCTCAGGTCGAAGCGACGCAGGCCGAGTTTTCCTCGCTGCGCGATGGCCATGCCGGGCGGATGCATATCGCCATTGAATGTCACGCCTGTTTTGAGTGGCTGTTCCCGGTGCTTGAGGCGTTTCGCAAAAGCTGGTCCGATGTGGATGTGGACATTCGTCCGGGCCTCGCCTTTGACGCTCTGCCCGCCCTGCAAAAGGAGGAGGTGGATCTGGTGGTCTCGTCGGATCCCGAGGAAATTCCCGGCGTCGATTTTATCGAACTTTTTGACTACAAGGCGGTTTTTGTCGCCTCCTCGCATCACCCGCTGGCCCAGAAAACCTATGTCGAGGCAGAGGATTTTATCGGCCAGACGCTGATCACCTATCCTGTCGAGAAGTCGCGGCTGGATGTGTTCAGCCAACTGCTGATCCCGGCGCGGGTCGAACCGGAAAGCATTCGTCAGGTGGAGCTGACGGCAGTCATCTTGCTGTTGGTGGCCTCGAACCGGGGCGTCTCGGTACTGCCGGACTGGGTGGTGCGCGAGGTGAAATATTCCTCGGATTATGTCACGCGACCACTGACCAAATCCGGCATCACCCGCCGTCTCTATGCGGCGATCCGCAGTGACGACCGGGAAAAGCCCTACATGCAGGAGCTGATCCGCCTGGCCAAAGTCGAGGCGCGCAAACTGCAACAGCAGTAGCCGCTTCTGGCGCTATGCTACGGATCTATATGTCCTATTTTCAGTTGGTTGATTTGAGGGTGGTAACCCACTAAGAATATTGAACCTTTTACGTAAAAGCTGTTCGATGAAATTTTGAGAGGTGGGGACTTATGGAGCCCGAGGAAAAGAAAAGATCAAAGCCTTCAGTTCGAAAGCGGGCGGATGAGATTAAGAAGTTTCGCTGTAAGAACCTGATTGCGGTGATTGAAAACCCAGAGGATATCAAGAACATTGGAACCGTTATCCGCAATGTAAACGCGCTTGGTGTTGAAAGCGTCTATGTGGTCGATCCGCGAAAAGCTTTGCCAGAAGATTGGCAGGACATACGTGAGCGAAAATCGCTTATGAAGACATCAGTCTCTGCAGTTAAGTGGACCTTTGTAAAGCGGTTCGACAGCACCCAAGACTGTATCGACCACCTTAAAAAGCGTGGATTTACTTCCGTTGTCACTTCACCCCATGTGAAGGGGAAGACCAATGTCTACCTGCATGAAGGTGATTATACTCAGCACGCTAAACTTGCGGTTTGGTTTGGGAATGAAAAGCGCGGGATCAGTAAGCTTGCTGTGGAGAATTGCGAAACCTGCGTCGCAATTCCGATGTTTGGAATGATCGAAAGCCTGAATTTGGGCACCAGTTCTGGCATTACTTTGTATGAGGTGACGAAGCAGCGCAGAGAGTACCAGAGTAAGTATAAACGCAGCGGTAAAAAACGAAAGCGTAACAAGCCTCTGCCGACAGTTATGCCACGCGAGGCAGAGGCATAGGCGCGCGCAAAGATGTCAAATCCCTCTGGCTAGAGAATAGCCAGAGGGATTGTCCTTAAACCAGTTTGACGATCTGCTTGCCGGTATTGCCGCCGTTCAGCATTGCCATAAAGGCGGTTGGGGCGTTTTCCAGACCTTCGGCGATGTCTTCGACAAAACGGAGCTCGCCTTTGGCCACCATTGGGCCAACTTCCTTCAGGAACTCAGGATAGCGGTCAAAATGGTTGGAGATGATAAAGCCGTTTACCGAGAGGAACTTCACCAGCACATTGCGCCAGATATTGGGGCCGGTGAGGGCTGCGTCGCTGGCACCTTCGCCCAGGCCACCGGCGTTATACCAGGCGATCATGCCGCAGATCGGGATGCGCCCATTGGGGTTCATCATCGGCAGCACCGCCTCCAGCACCTTGCCGCCGACGTTTTCAAAATAGATGTCGATACCTTTGGGGCAGGCCTCTTTCAGATCCTGGCGCAGGGCACGGGCATCCGCGTAGGCGCGGTGATCCAGGCAGGCGTCAAAGCCAAAGGTCTCGACCGCCATTTTGCACTTTTCCGCGCCACCGGCGATGCCAACAACCCGCAGCCCTGCCTTTTTGGCCAGTTGACCAACCATGGATCCAACCGGGCCGGTCGCCGCCGCCACAACAAGAGTTTCCCCCGCCTGGGGGCGGCCGTAAGCGGATAAGCCATGCCATCCGGTAAACCCGGGCATGCCCAACACGCCAAGCGCTGCAGTGATTGGCCCCTGTTTTGGGTCCAGCTTGCGCAGCTCACGCGCGGGCAGGCAACCATGGCTGGCCCAGCCAAACATGCCAAAGGCAAAATCGCCGACCTCAAAATGGGGGCTGTTTGACGCGATGACCTCACCAACGCCGCCGGCTTCCATGCGACCTCCGATCGGCACCGGAGCGGCGTAGGATTTGGCGTCGTCCATACGGCCACGCATATAGGGGTCCAGCGACATATAGTGAACTTTTACAAGAACTTCCCCTTCACCCGGATTGGGCAGCGGATGGGTTTCCAATCGAAAATTTTCAGGCTTGGGTTCCGCTTCTGGGCGGCTTGCCAAAACGATTTCTTGCATTTCTGTGCTCATGTCTCTCTCCCTGTTGTGGCCCATCGCTCATCGTGGTTTGCGGTGGGTTTTACTGAACTCTGTCGTTCAGTTCGACCTTTGACAACCATCGCACAGATATGACCCTGCGGAAAACCCAACGACCCGCAGCGGCCCGCAGTGACCATGTGCACTCACATGGTGCTGCATTCACCCTTGGCAAATGCGACACTGCGGCGTATAGGCACCCATTGACCGACATCTCCCCGCATTCAACAGGATCCAGCAAACATGATTGGCAGCGCAAACCTTAATGTGATGATCAAAGCCGCCCGCAAGGCTGGCCGTTCCCTGGTGAAGGATTTCCAGGAAGTGGAAAACCTGCAGGTCTCGCGCAAGGGCGCTGGCGACTTTGTCTCCAAGGCCGATATTGCCGCCGAGAAGATCCTGAAGGATGAGCTGATGGGCGCACGGCCAACCTATGGCTGGCTGGCCGAAGAAGGTGGCGAAACCCCCGGCGAGGATCCAACCCGCCGCTGGATTGTCGACCCGCTGGATGGCACCACCAACTTTCTGCATGGTCTGCCGCACTGGGCGATCTCCATCGCGCTGGAGCACAAGGGCAACATCGTTTCCGGGGTGATCTATGACCCCGCCAAGGATGAGATGTTCTTTGCCGAAAAAGGCACTGGCGCCTGGATGAACGAGACCCGCATTCGGGTTTCTGCCCGTCACCGTATGATTGAATCCATTTTTGCCACAGGCCTGCCTTTTGCGGGCCGCGCCGATCTGCCAGAAACCCTGAAGGATCTGGCGCGCCTCTTGCCTGCGACCGCTGGTGTGCGCCGCTTTGGTTCGGCTGCGCTGGACATGGCCTATGTGGCCGCTGGCCGCTACGAGGGCTTTTGGGAGCGCCGGCTGCATTCTTGGGATCTGGCAGCGGGCATCATTATCGTAAAAGAGGCCGGCGGTCTGGCAGAGGCGTTGGATCCGGAAAATAGCATCGTCGAAAGCGGCGAAGTGATCTGCGCCAACGAGCCGATCTTTGAAAGCTTTGCCAAGGTGATCCGGAACTGAAGCAGCTCTAGATCAAGCGAGAACAATGAGAACGCGGCCCTTTGGTCGCGTTTTTTGTTGGGTTTGGCTGTTGGGGCAGCCTATTCATCGCCCCATACCCGCGCCATACCCACTCCCTGGCACAGCTACGGCCTTTGGTGCCCAGGCCTACTGATCCGAAGGGTGGTTTACCCCGTCATGCCAGGGAATTTCACCATAGATTTGCGCATGGATTCTGGGATTGCCCCCGTCGATGCAACCCAGGTTTACCCCGCATTCATTCGGGTCAGAGCGGCGCTGATGATGGGTATAGATGCCGCAGGTCTTGCAAAAGTAGTGCTTGGCCGTGCCGGTGCCCCAGGTGTAGAGACTCAGGTTCTCGGCGCCCTTTTGTATCTTTAGGGAACTGCTGAGCGCCGTTACCGCCGCAGCGCCTCGGCGGCGACAAAAGGAACAGTCACAGCGGGCCGCCGAGGCCAGCCCCTGCGGAAAATCTGCGGTCAACGCGACTGCGCCACAATGGCAGCTTGCGGTGAGAGTGACCATTTGGCTCTCCTTCACTTGCCCCAGGGGCCGGGTTTTGTGCGACCTGGATTCTTTTTCTTGCGTGGCAGGCGGGGGACACGGGTGACGCTATAGGTATATTCGGTTTTGGGGTTTGGTGGCGTGCCGGCGGTCTGCTGCCAAAACCTTGGTCCGCCCCGGCGCAGCCAAAGCGGCAGCGCGAGCACCAGCCCAACCGCAAAACCACCAGCATGGGCCCAATAGGCGACACCGCCCTCATTCGGGTCAGAGCCAAAGCCACCAAAGATCTGCAAGGCCAGCCAAAGCCCCAGCATCAGCGCGGCGGGCACGGTGATAACGCGGAAAAATATGATCAGGATCAGCAATATGTCGACGCGCGCCTTGGGAAACAGCAGCAAATAGCCGCCCATGACCCCTGCAATGGCGCCCGAGGCACCGATGGTGGGCACCTGCGAGGTTGGGGCCGCCAGCACATGGATCAGCCCTGCGCCCACGCCACAGGCAAGATAAAAGGCGAGAAAGGGCAAATGCCCCATCTCATCTTCCAGATTGTCGCCAAAGATCCAGAGAAACAGCATATTGCCGCCCAGATGCATCAGGCCGCCATGGATGAACACCGATGTGAGCAGGGTGGAAGAGTTCTCACCCCCAACAATTTGTGCGGGGATGATGGCATAGGCCTGATAGAATTGCATCAGGGCCTGTGGATTGGTGCTGAGGCCCGAGTAGAGCAGATAAGCCAGAACATTGGCGGCTATCAGGACATAAACCACATAGGGTGTGCAGTTTGACGGGTTGTGGTCACGCAGTGGAAACATGGGGTGACGCTGGGCCGATTTTGGCCCAACGTCAAGAGCTTCTGCGGTGTTTCTCGCCTTAGCTTTCGCCGCCAAGCAGGGCCGCATTGCCGCCCGCTGCGGTGGTGTCGACACAGACATGGCGCTCTGCCAGAACCCGGGCGCGATCAGGGTGGCCAGGGATCAGCGGCAGGATTGGCCCCTGTCGTTTGGCCAGGGTGCGCTCGATTTCGCGGCCGGTGTCCTCATCGCCCCACCACAAGACGCCTGCAATCCCTTGGATGAATTCCAAACGATGCAGATCGAACAGCCCGTGGGCCTCGATTGCGGTGCCGCCGATGCCGATGACCTCTTTGGCCTGGGCCGCTGCGGCGGTGGCACCGGGCCCCATGCACAGCAGCGGCGGGCGGGCCGAGGTGGTCAGCCGGTTGGATTCACCGGTCGGGCCGGGCAGGGAGGTGGTGATGGGACGACCGGGAACGCCGGTCTCTCCCGGCAGCTCAGCCGTGGTTGTCCCCCAGGTTTCGGTGCTGGTCTGACGGTCTGGCGCGCAGAACCGGGCGAGGTAGTTGGGGCCACCTGCCTTGGGGCCGGTGCCGGACAGGCCTTCGCCGCCAAAGGGTTGGCTGCCGACAATCGCGCCAATCTGGTTGCGGTTCACATAGATATTGCCCGCGTGAATGCGGTCACAGACGTGCTGCACCCGGTCATCAATGCGGGTGTGCAACCCAAAGGTCAGCCCGTATCCGGTGGCATTGATCTGGTCGATGACCTTGTCCAGATCCTGGGATTTGAAGCGGGCCACATGCAGAACCGGCCCAAAGATCTCTTGCTCAAGATCGCCGATCCCCTTGACCGAAATCAGGGTTGGCCCGACAAAGGTGCCACCTTGCGGCGTGCTCATCTCTTTCAACACCCGACCTTCTGCGCGGGCCTGGTCGATATGGACCAGGATACCGGCACGGGCGCCCGCATCAATCACCGGGCCGCTGTCGACATTCAGATGCCAAGGATCGCCAAGATTGAGCACATCCATCGCGCCTTTGAGCATGGTCAGCACGCTTTCGGCAATATCGTCCTGCAGATAGAGACAGCGCAGTGCCGAACAGCGTTGACCTGCGGACTGAAAGGCGCTCTCAATAATCGACTGCACCGCTTGCTCGGGCAGGGCGGTACTGTCGACGATCATCGCGTTTAGCCCACCGGTTTCAGCAATCAGCGGCGCGCCGGGGCGCAGGCTGTCGGCCATGGTGCTGCGGATCCGCATGGCAGTGGCCGTGGAGCCGGTGAAGGCAACGCCATCAACACGGGCATCCCCGGTCAGGGCGGCGCCAATTTTTGAGCCCCGTCCCGGCAGCAGTTGCAGGGCGCTGCGGGGCACACCGGCCTCATGCATCAGCGATATGGCCCGATGGGCAATCAGCGGCGTTTGTTCCGCTGGTTTGGCCAGCACCGCATTGCCACAGGCCAGCCCGGCAGAAATCTGCCCCGAGAAGATCGCCAGCGGGAAGTTCCAGGGCGAGATGCAGGTGAACACCCCGGCAGGGGCCGCATTGGGGATATTTGCCGCGTAGTAGCGCATGAAATCCACCGCTTCGCGCAGCTCGGCCACCGCATCTGGAATGCTCTTGCCCGCTTCTCGCGCCAGAATGGCAAAGAGCTCGCCAAAGTTTTCCTCATAGAGATCTGCCGCCCTGTTCAGCACGGCAGCCCGTTCGGCCGCGGGGGCATCCCAGGGTCGGGCGGCGGTGAGCGCCTGTTCCACATCTGCCGCACTGGAGGGGGTAACCTGCCCGACGGTGGTCAGATCAGAGGGGTTGATGACATCCTCAGCCGCTTCCGGCGCTGCATCACCGGCAATCAGCGGCGCTGCTTGCCAGCTGTGTTTGTGCCAGGGCGCGCGGGCCTGCTCAATCCGGGCAAGGGTGGGCGCATGGCCCAGATCAAAGCCTTTGGAATTTGGCCGTTCCGGTGCAAAAAGTTCAGGGCCGGTTGGGATTTTATTGGCACAGTCCGCGGCCTCGACAAAGGGATCGGCGGCGACCACTTCGGGGGCCACCTCTTCGTCGACGATCTGATTGACAAAGGAGCTGTTGGCGCCGTTTTCCAGCAGGCGACGCACCAGATAGGCCAACAGGTCACTATGGGCGCCAACGGGCGCATAGATGCGGCAGCGGGTCTTGTTTTGCTCCAGCACCATATTGTGCAGGGTTTCGCCCATGCCATGCAGGCGCTGGAATTCATAGGCCTCGGCATCCTTGGCCATATGCAGGATTGCGCTGACGGTATGGGCGTTGTGGGTGGCAAACTGCGGATAGATCCGGTCGGTCATCTGCAACAGTTTGCGGGCATTGGCGATATAAGAGACATCGGTGAGCGCCTTGTTGGTGTAGACCGGAAAACCATCGACGCCTTCGACCTGCGCCAGCTTGATCTCGGTGTCCCAATAGGCACCCTTGACCAGGCGCACCATAAAGCGGCGGTTGTATTTTTCGGCCATCTCATACAGCGCGTCAATCGCCAGACCGGTGCGTGGCCCATAGGCCTGGACTACAACGCCAAAGCCCTCCCAGCCGGCCAGCGACGGATCCGAGACCACCGCGTCAATCACTTCCAGCGACAGCGACAGGCGATCGGCCTCTTCGGCGTCGATGTTCAGGCCCATCTTTGCGGATTTGGCCAAGAGCGCCAGCGCCTTGATGCGCGGTACCAGCTCTTCCATGACGCGGGCTTCCTGGGCCAGTTCATAGCGTGGGTGCAGGGCCGATAGCTTGATTGAAATGCCAGGGTTCTTCCGGATGTCATCCTCGGTGCAGCCAGCCGCAATCGCTGAGATCGCCTTGGAATAGGCCAGGTGATAGCGCGCGGCATCGGCTTCGGTGCGGGCGGCTTCGCCCAGCATGTCATAGGAGTAGGTATAGCCCTTGGCTTCCATCCCGGCGGCGCGCTTCATGGCGGCTTCGATGTTTTCCCCGAGCACAAACTGGCGGCCCATTTCCTTCATCGCGCGACCAACGGCGGTGCGGATCACCGGCTCGCCCAGCCGTTTGATCGCTCCGCGCAGCGCGCCCACGGGGCTTCGGTCTTCATCTAGCACCCGACCGGTGAGCATCAAAGCCCAGGTTGAGGCGTTGACCAGCGAGGAGGACGAGCGGCCCAGGTGCTTGCCCCAGTCGGAAGGTGCGATCTTGTCTTCGATCAGCGCATCAATGGTATCGGCATCCGGCACCCGCAGCAGGGCCTCAGCAAGACACATCAGGGCGACGCCTTCGTCGGTGGAGAGGCCATATTCCGCCAGGAAAACCTCCATCAGGCCCGGATTGGAATGGCCCCGGATGTCGCGCACCAATGCGGCGGCCTTGGTGCAGATCGCCGCGCGGTCCGCTGCATCCAGCGCTGCGGTATTGCACAGCTGGGCGAACATCTTTTGTTGGTCGACATAGGTTCCGGCATCAATCCGGTCACGCAGTTTGCTGTGCTTGGTCATTCTGAGGCTCCAATGCTATAAGGAGGGCGTTTAGAACAGAATACAGCCATTCATGCAGGACAACAGACTTAAGATTGTATATACATGAGGTGATTGACTGGAATTTTGTTAGTGGAGCAGTTCAAATGGATTTTTCAGATCTTGATCTCTTTGATCGAAAGATTCTCAACGTATTGGCGGAGGATGGGCGGATTTCCATTGCCGACCTTGCCCGTCGCATCGGGTTGTCGAAATCCCCGACGCAGACACGGCTGCGCCGATTGGAGAGCGCCGGGGTCATCACCGGGTATCGCGCCTTGATTGATCCAATCCGTCTGGGTTTGGATCACGTAGCCTTTGTTGAGGTCAAACTGGATGACACCCGTGAATCCGCCCTGTCCAAGTTCAACGCTGCAGTAGTGAAACTTCCTGAGATTGAGCAGGCCCATATGATGGCGTCGCATTTTGACTATCTGCTCAAGGTGCGCACGCGGTCGATGTCGGCTTACCGGCAGGTTCTGGGGGAAAAGATCTCCTCCCTGCCGCATGTGGCTTCCACCTCGACCTATGTGGCGATGCAGGCGGTCAAGGAAGATGCGGTAATGACCCCGGTTTGAGTGCCCCTAATTGAGGGCGTCTGGCAGCAGCTGGAGGGGGCAGGGGGGGAGAGGCAAAAATGCCCCTTTCGCCGATAAAACAGATTGTGCCTCAAGGTTTGGGCGGCTAGACCTTGGGACCAAGGCAGAGCCCAGGGCTGTGCCTTGGTTGCGGGCGTGATGGAATGGTAGACATACCAGACTTAAAATCTGTTGGGCCTTGTGCCCGTGTGGGTTCGAGTCCCACCGCCCGCACCAGCATCTAAACCGGCGTGAACGGTTTTGAACATTTATCCTTATAAAATAAGAGTGTTACGGGTTTTTCTGAATTGGGTGACTACCCATGGTGTGCAGGAATGTGTATTCGTTTACGCATATTTTCCGCACGGTGCGTAATTCATGGCGTCTATTCGTAAGCTCAAATCAGGATACCGGGCAGAGATTGCCCGCAGGGGTATCCGAAAGTCAAAGGTATTCCCGACAAAGCAAGAGGCCAAGGATTGGGCTGCGCGGGCGGAATATGAGATACTGCACGGCGATAAGATCGCTGCCAAGCTGACATTGGGTGAGCTGTTTCACCGCTACGCCCGTGAGGTGTCGCCAGCGAAACGTGGTCACCGATGGGAAGTCATCAGGCTGGAGAAGTTTGGGCGAGATCCTATTGCTCAAATTCGCCTGGAGGACTTGTCTGCCAAAGACTTTGCCAAGTGGCGGGACAAGCGGTTGCAGGAGGTCGCCCCGGCAAGCGTCATTCGAGAAATGCAGCTCATGTCTTCGGTTCTGACTGTCGCGCGGCGCGATTGGGAGCTGGTCTCAATAAACCCGCTGAGCGATGTGCGAAAGCCCACAAAGCCTCAGCCGCGTGATCGACTACCAACCTCTGCCGAGATCGAGGCGATGCAGTTCAGCGCTGGTGAGGATCTGAGCAAGGCCACTGCGCGCGCGTTCCATGCGTTCAAATTTGCGATGGAATGCGCCATGCGCGCGGGAGAAATCGCAGGGTTGGAGTGGGATCGCGTCGACCTGGATCGCCGGGTGGCTCTGCTGACCCACACAAAGAACGGCAGGCCGCGCGAGGTGCCTTTGTCGAGCAAGGCTGTTGAGCTCATAAGAGCGTTGCCGGAATTGGATCCCGTGTTTGGCCTGTCGTCTCGTCAGTTGGATGTGTTGTTCCGAAAGCTGCGGGACCGGGCAGGTGTGAAGGGGCTGACTTTTCATGATTCCCGCCATGCGGCCATTACCGCCCTCTCAACCAAGCTAGATGTGCTGGCGCTTGCTCGGATGGTGGGACACACAGATTTGCGGCAATTGCGGGTGTACTATAATGAAAGTGCCGAAGAGCTGGCCAAGCGCCTTGATTAGGCGTTTGAAATTTGGCTGACAGAGAGTCTGCTAAGCGCAGATTGCGACATTTGCAAAGTCGATGGATTTGGCTCGGATCGCCGCCAAGGTCGGCCCTCTCCGGACATTCACCAAGTCGCCTCTTGCTGCGAGGCAGCTTCCCCGAACCGGCCACCCATAATGTTATGCAGTATGGTTCGAGACACCCACACCGAAACCATCTCAGCAGATCACACGAGGCCTGGATCAAGCGGTTGGCTGCGAGCCAAAAGAAAAGGTCCCCGTGTATTGCGATGGCTGGGTGGGTGACGTTAGTTAGGGGGGATTTTGCTTTTCTTGATTGTGTGTTCAGTTATCACTGCCCCTGTTGTAAATCGTTTATGGGGCCAAAGTTTTGATCCTGCTCTCATTCGCAATTTCGCATAAGCCGGAGGTTTCATTGGATTATCACTTGCAGGACATCGACTACGTACAGAATTTCCAGCAGGGAGACATCATCCAGCGGGATATTCTGGAGAACGACGTGACCAATTACCAATGGGGTTTTGTGCTTAACGCAGACTGCGACATCGAGCAGCGCAAGAATTCCGACCGCATTTCTTGGATCGAGATTATCCCAGCGGAGGAGCATATTGCCACCCGTTGGGCGCAAAGACAGCTGAAGGACGAAGTTGATAAGCGCGCCCCAGCCCTAAGCGACGAGCTCAATGCCTGCATTAAGCGTCAAGATCTAGGCCTCGAGAAGCTTGACAAGACAGACTTGATTTCCTGGCTGCAAGAGCAATCAGGTCGCGAGGTGGCCGATCTCGTCGGCATCAATAAAGAAGAAACGATCCGGCGACTCGAGGCCCTTGCACTGGCAGTGCGGGCGACGGGATCTTACCTCGAAGAGCTCGTGCAACTGCGCGAGGCATTCGGGAGTCAGAGGGTTAAGGTCCTCGAGGCGGCGCGCAAGAGCCTCACGACTTCGGACGGCTTTCCGGACATAATTTTCGTCCCAGGCCTGCCAGGCTTCATGGAGCAAGGCTTCGTCCTACGTCTTCGGGACATCTTCTCGATCGAGCAACGTCATGTATTCCAGTCCTACCCGGACTGGAAGGTTCGCGACGAACGAGAGGGCTTCTTTCGAACGGGCAGGTTCTCAGACCAGATGCGCTACCAGATCGTTCAAAAAATGGCCTTTCTGTTCCTGCGTATCGGCGCGCCAGAAGCCTATGACAACCATTGCGGCCAAATGGCCGGCAAAGTCTTTATCGAAAAGGAAGCCTAAAGATGCCGAAGGCACTTGTAATCGCCGAAGAGGCGCTCGTGAGTCTCAATGTGTCCCTGATCGATGAAACCTGGACAGAAAACTTCGAGATCCCTGCCAATACCGTCGGCCTGCGTCGCGTTGAATTTGACGACTGTATCTATATCCTCGCCGAGGCCAGCAAAGAAGACAGCAGGTTCGTCATCGTCGACGTCGACATCTTGGCGAAAGTCGAATTTCCGGCGGATACCCTTAGCCGCATCTTCCGGGCAGGGATCTGCAAGTTCGACCGGACGAGCGCCCTGCCCACCAACTGGCAGCCTTTTCACGAGGGCCCGATCTTTTCGATTTACGTATCGAATTCTAGAACGTCCAGGCAAAGGCTGCACTTCTATCAAAGAGCCAAGGACACTGAGCATCTGTTCGTTTTCCTTGTCACGCCAGATGCTGTCCCCTTCCGGGGCATCTCGCCCAACTACGGCGTCTTTGACCGCGCGGTTTCCGGCATCCTCGATGCCCTTGTTGCAGAAGTCGTCGCGCCCGCGGAGACCTTCGGCGAATTCGGCATCCTCTTGTCGGAACATGACGGCCTAGGCTTAGGCTTCGACGGGCTGCTGAACGAATGGTACAATTCCAAGCTCAATACAGCCCAACGCGACTTCGTCACTCGCGATCATTCGGGCCCGGTGCGCCTCAGAGGGGCGGCGGGCACTGGCAAGACTCAGGCCATGGCGGTGAAGTGTCTTTGGGACCTCTACACAGACGCAGACGGCGATAATCAGAAGACATTCGCCTTTATCACCCACAGCTCGGCCCTAGCCCACGACGTCGTCCGGCGGCTCTTCCTCGTCCTTGATCCCACGCAACGCTGGGAGAAACTGACGACAAGCGAAGGGCGACCGAAACTATGGATCGGCACGCTTTACGATCTGGCACAGGAAAGGATGAGCTATGAGCGGAAAGGCCTGACACCCCTTTCCACCGACGGGCTCGAGGGGCGCGAGTTCCAGATGGACTTCATCCAGGACGCCATTTCCAAGATCGGCAAGAACCCCCGCCATGCACTGCCCTTACGCGCCAAGGTCAAGAACCTGTCTGCAGTCTTCACACCCGAAGGCCCAGGCCCAAGCCTGCTTCAAGACATCGCAAATGAAATCGCTTGCGTCCTTGATGCCGATCGCGTCCGCAAGGGGCATGATTCCGGCAAAAACTACCTGACCGCCCGACGCGAGTCCTGGCAGATGCCGCTGGAAACCCGTGCCGACCGCGAGCTGATGCTTGAGATTTACGATGCCTATCGGGCAGAGCTGCAAAGCCACAAGCTCTTTGGCATGGACCAGATGATTTCCGACTTCGAGCGTTACCTCGTGTCGCACGAATGGGACCACCTTCGAGAGACGCAGGGCTTCGACGTGATCTTCGTCGACGAGTACCACTACTTCAATCGCATCGAGACTATGATCTTCCATAATCTCTTTGCCCCCCGGGCCGCGGTGAATGGCAGTCTGCCGCTCTTTATGGCCTATGACCTGAAGCAAAGCATATCTGATGGAGCGCTCAACGCTGGGGCTGCTCGCTTCCGCAATCCAAAGGTGGGCGAGTCTAAACAGGTGGAGCTTCAACAGGTCTACCGCTCGACGGGGGAGATAGTGAGTTTCCTTAGACAAATCGACGGCGCATTCCCCGCTTTGAACCTTGAAGGGGAGCTCGCCTCCGAACTCGAACAATATTCGGGGAAATCCGAAAGGGAGCTGGGGGCCGTGCCGGAGATCTGGGAGTTCGATAAGAACATCGAGCTAATTGATAAAGTCGTGGCAGATGCCAAGGCCGAAACGGTTCGTTTGCAAGGTCGTGGTCGACAGGTGGCGGTGCTCTGCATGTCCATGGACATGTTCCGGATTTATCGGGAGGCCGGACGCATCAAAGAAAATGTAGTGCGGGTGGAATCGCGCGAAGACCTTGATCAGCTGCGTTACGCCAAGCGCAAATGCGTGCTGTCCATGCCGGAATATGTCGCTGGCCTGCAATTCGAGACGGTCTATCTCATACACGTCGATGCCGCCGACTGGGCGACGCATGACCTGAGCGTGGGCGCCAAGCGACGCTACCTGTCGCGGCTCTACCTTGGCGCTAGCCGGGCGGCCAACCGGTTGATCCTAGTCTCCTCTCACGAACGGGGCGGCGCCAGTCCGATCCTCTCCGGCCTGTATCAGGCGAACTCGCCGGACCGGGAGAATTGAGCTGAATAGACCCGGTCGGCACTACCCTTGCAACGGCGAGGCCATATCCATGGTATTGAAAGGTTGTCTTAACTTGCAGCCTTTTAGATCCCGCGCTTCGTTCCGTTGTTCCGGTAGGACGATGAACGACAGCTAAACCGGTTTCTGCGCGTTCGGTGCTGCACTGCCATCAGTCCGCTGTCCGCTCTCAGTGCGGAACTCCTTGATCTTGGGGAGACAGGCTTGGCGGAATGTCCGGATCCGCGATGAATCTATGGCGTGTTCGCGTTTGCGGCGAACGGCCGCTGTCCGCCCGCTGCGTCGACGGTGGGCCCATCGCTGCGCCTCGAACCGATAACTGCTTTGGGCTGGCAGTGGCCATTAACCTTTGGCGGGCATAGAATTGTGAAGGATGGGGCCAGCACTTAGATATCGAGGTTTTTGACCAACCCTTTGTTGCGTTCCAGCTTTCCATCTCTGACCCAGCGGCGGACTGTCGCTTCTGATTTCCCCGCCTTTTGGGCGTATTCCGCGACTGTGATCCACTTGGCCGGCGGGCTGATTTTGGAAGACAGGAGTAGCTTCTTGATCTCGGTCAGTTCGTCCTGAAGACGTGCGAGGGCGTCAGCATCTACTGCAATAAGTTGCTGTGTCATTTTTGGTTCCTGGTTCGCGCTGCAGTAACAGCTGGGGTGGTTGTCGTGTCAGGCGGTAAATTTGTGATCGCTGGCATAGTCGCCCCACTGATCTGCCATGGCATTGGCAATGCCGGGGAAGGTCTTGCTGCGGATCTGCCAGCGCAGTTCGCCCGGCGGAGCGCGGTGGATGGCAGACCAGCGTTTGTGGGTCTCTGTGCCTTTCTCAGGCGGTGTCAGCTTGTTGGTGGGGGTGAGCTTGGGCAGCCCGCGCAGATATAACCCTGTGGATTTAAAGGCGGGCTCCCCAAACCACCAGGGCTGCACATGCTGGGCGGCGGGCTGAAAGTTCTCGATCCGCTGTTTTGCATGTTTGTGCATTACTGGGTTCTCTACCGCGACGCGCGCGATCGGCGCATTCCAGCAGGCTGAAAACAGCGCGGCACCCGCATCGAGATCCGCCCACATTTCCGACAGGCTGCGCCCCTTTGGGGGCTGGTGCAGCCAGCGCACGCCGCTGTTGCACAGCCGGGTGCAGGGCGGGTGCATGACGGCCAGCAGATCCCAGCCCATTTCCAGCACCTCGCGCACATCGCATTGCATGTGGCGGTTGCTGCGGTCCTGCGCGGGCAACAGATCACAGGACCAGGCGTCATGGCCGCGCTCAAGAAACGCCCGGCGCACCGCACCGCTGGTTTCGCAGCCGATCAGAACTTTTAGCTGTTTCATGGTGGTCCTAGTCTTTTCCTGCGGCACGTCGCATGCGGCGGATACTGCGGCGCATGATGCCGGCGCGTTCCTGCCGCAGGGCTGCGAGCGCCAGTTCTTTACGCAAGATCCGGCTGTGAAGGCGCGCAAGGCGTTCAAATTCTTCCGGGGTGGCGTGATGCATCCAGGGCGCGCCAAGGCCGAACGGCTTTTCTTGTCGAGGGGCTGGCATCTCTGCCTGTACAGCAGCGGCAAGTGCACGGATGAAATCAGTCGGGGCGTGTTTTGTCGGCATTTACCCATGCTTTCTGGGGGCTTGGATGCGGCCAGACCAGATCAGGAAATCGGTGTGCATGTTCTCAAACCGCAGGCGCGCAGCGGTGTCGGTTGCAAGCTGGCGGCGGCCAGTGACCTGGCAGACCGTGCGCAGATGTTCCGTGGCCGCTGTCGGGCTGAACTGGCCGCCGGGAAAGCCATTGCGGGTGGCGGCGTAGCGCTGAAAGGCCACGTCATGGGCCAGCATGGCGGCGCGCATGGGGGTCTTGTCCTGTACTATTTGTTGCATGGTGCCTCCTGTTGTCTGGATGGGGCGCGGCGGGTGTCGGTGAGTGATGGGCTTTTTCGTGCCGCGCCCTATTGGGCAGCGCTTACGCTGCCGGTGTCGGGCATGGGGAAGAGTGCTGAGCGACCGGGGTTTTGGCAGCGGCGGCGAGCCAGGCTGATAGCGCGGCATAGTTGTCGCTGCCAGTTTCACAGATCCCCAAGAGGTCTGCGCGGTGGGTCAGGTTTTCTGGTTCCCACCAGTCCTGCGGATCATCGCTTGGCGGGGTGATGGTGCCGCCGAGGTCAAGGAACCGCAAAAGCCGGTCCAGGCCGTGGTATTGCTTCAAATCCAGCGCAGCCGCGCGGATCGCAGGAAAATCAAGCGGCATGGGGCGGCTGGCCACAATAGCCCTTTGTTGCGATCAGGTCGCGGACCCTCTCAGCGACACGATCAAGAGTTTGATCGATCGGCTCTGGCGTTGGGGGCGGGCAATCCACGATATGCTGCGGCCGCAGTCTGCTGGGATCAAAGCTTTGCCCGCGCTCAGCCTTGAGTGCGGCCCAGGCCGTGGTGAATACGGTTGTGTCGCTGAGGAAATCCTCTGGATGAGAGGCGATCCCGCGGGCGGTCTGAATGACTTCTTTTGGAAGGTCTTGCATCTAATTCTCCTTCGGTTGATGGAGTTCAGATAGTACGAAAATTTCGCATACGTCAATTCAAAAATACGAAAAAATGGTATTTTAGAAATATTCTCTTGGGTTGCCTTGGGGTTTTGTATTGGACTAAAACGTGAACATTGTGGAGGAATCGTATGCTGCCAAGGGCAATTGCCATCATCCTTGTTCCGTTGGGAATCAATCTGAACTGGGTGTTTGCGCCAATCCTATGGCTGCGCATTAGCCGAGGTGCTTCAGTATCTCTTGAAGAACGTCGGCGGGCAGCCGCGCGGGGTCGCCCCCTAGAATGAAGTTAAAGTCCACCGAAAAGGCGGACAGGAAATAGCTCATAAGCTGGACAGAAGGCGCGCCGCTTTGTTCCTGCGAACGAAAGGTCGTGTATTTTATACCCGCGTTTGCTGCGAGTTCTTTCTGCGACAGGCCGGTCATTAAGCGTGTTGCCACCAGGCGTTGGTGGATGGCTTCTGCGGAGGTGTCACCGCGTCGGCAGGCGCGTTCTGTTTCAAGATAGTTCATGGGATAGTTTTCGCGGAAATACGATAAATTCGCACCAATGAAGTGTTGTATGCTTGATAATGCGAAAATATCGTATTATTGGCGTAGGCATGACCACTCGTACCCTGATCCAAGCTTTGGGTGGATATCGCGCCGTCGCGATGCGCCTGAACAAAAAACCAACAACCGTGCATACCCATATGCAAGAGGGCGTGATGCCTGCTGCCTGGTATGATGCGTTGTGCAAAATGGCGCGAGAGCAGCAGGTGGATGAACCATCGCGGGCTCTTTTCTCCTTTCTGAAGGTGACGCCGACCCAGAGGGAGGACGCCGCATGAGCCGCCCGCGTCTAACCCTGATTGTAAGCAATGATCTGTCATGTGCCGAGGCTGGCACGCCCCAGCTGCAAAGCTCTTGGTCAAAACAGTTGGACCCGTACCGGCTGAAGGTCGAGGCGCCGGACCTGTGGTCCAGCTACTTCCGCGCCCGGTTCAATAGCCCGCGCGAGGTGGCGCTGTTTTGTGATGTCAGTTTCCAGACCGCGCTGAACTGGTGGGGGGCGGTGACCTCTCCGGCCAGCCACATCGCGCTGCTGATGATCCTGACCGATCCGCAGGCGCCGGAGTTCTTCCAGACACAGATGGGGCAGGCGGCATGAGCATCCAGACGCAACGCATTGCCTACCAGATCTGGTGGATGACCCGCGCGACCGCGGGCGATTGCACCCTGACGGATCTGGCGCGCTTTACCGGCGCCTCTGCGAATACCTGCCGCAACATCTGCATGCACCGGGGCTGGGGCAACCGCTACCGCCGCCGGGTCACGGATCGGCGGCAACGGGCGGGTGTTCGGCCATACCCCAGTGACAGGGCGCGGGATCTGACGGAGATTTTTGCATGAGCCCATCTCCCAACTTTCTGCGGCCCGTCGATACGGGCGATCTGCCGGAGTACCCGCTGTCCTGCGATGACCGGCTGGACAGCCATTTCTTCATGGCCTGGGAGCGGCGGCGCTGGCTGGCCTCGGACATGCGGCTGAATGCAACGCCGGAATGCCGGGCGCTGTTCTTTGATCTGATCAATATCGCCTATGACAACAGCCCCGTCGGCACTCTGCCGGTGGATCAGAATATTCTGGCCAAACTGCTGATGATTGATCCGGTGCATTTTGGCTCGCTGTGCAAGCTGGACTATGGCCCCCTGTACAAGTGGGAGGCCTGCCGCTGCGACAATGGCGATATCCGGCTGATGCACCCGATGGTGCTGCGCAGCCTGACCGAGGCCATGGCCCGGCGCCAGGACCACCGGGCGCGCAATGACGCGGCCAACTCGGCCAAGCGGCTGCAGCGGCTGCGCATCACGGTCTCCGGCTATCACGCGGATCTGGCCAAGAATGATGCGGCGGTGCGCTGGATGGATGAATGGCTGGTGAAAGAGGGCTGCGAATACCGCAGCGCCGCCTGGATCGAGCGCTCGATGCAGGCCTGGTCGAACCACATCTTTGACCTCGGGCGCTCCGGGGGCGCGTTTCAAAACAGAGGATCCTGACACTGTCCGACAGTGTCCAAGACTGTCCGGCGGACAGTTCAAGACAGTCTCGGACAGTCTCAGACTGTCCTGCACGACATAGACATAGACAAAGACAAAACATGACAGCAGGACGGTTGCGCCCCAGATGCAGCGCCGCGCCTGTGGATAAGTCGGAAATGCTGAGAAAGAGGAAGGGCAGAGATATGGATGCCAAAGAACAGAGCGAAGGCGAAAAGCGGGTTGAAGCGGTTCTTATCGCCCCATTGGAGGCCCTGGGGCTTGCCAGACCAACGACGGCGACCCTTGCCAAGTTTGAGGGGCAGAAGAACGAACTGCGCCAGAAGCTCGCCTACATGACGGAGCGGGGCCTGATTGAGCTGCGGGAATGGGTTGAGGCGCACCCGGGCGGCAAGGATAAAGATCGGTTCCCCATTCCGCTGAAGATCCTGCAGCGGGCGCATAAGATCGAAACACCAGAGACTGGCCCGTCTCCCTTTATCCTCAAGGTGTTTGCCACCCACCATCTGGTGCCAGAGGCGCTGGCCAAAGGGTGGGCGCCCGAGTTGTTGCGGCAGGTCACAGCTGAACGCGGCGTTTGGCCCGGTGATTGGACCTGCTCCAGGCTGCGCAATGAGGGCATCGAGCATGCGCGCCGCCTGGAAGATATCGAGCTGCGGATGTCGCGCGGTGAGCAGATCCCGCCAGAGGAGATGGCGTTTCGGGATCGGCGGCTGGCTGCCTTGCGCAGGTGTCAGGACATTGGTGATCAGGCGCGGGCGGGGCAGGCGGCATGAATATGGCTGCTGATCTGGCGATCCCGCCTGAACCGGGCTGTGGGTCTCGGCTGACCACGGTGCGCGCCCCGCGCAGCGGCAAGCTTGTGGTGGGCGTGCTGGACCTGATCGAGTGGGCCTTCCAGCGCGAAAAGGTCAGCCTCGACTTTAACGAGATCGAGAGAGAGACGGGCGCGCGGCCCGGCATTGGGGTGGAATATCTGATGATGCAGCAGGCGAAACTTGGCTGTCGGGTGCAGGGCGGCGGTTGCTCACCGCGTCACCACGATGCGGATATGGTTGCGGCCTCCCTTGCCAGTCTGCCGGACAGCCAGGGCGGGCGCCGCATGGCTGTTGAGATCGCCGAGCTGGCCCGTGTCGGCCAGCGGCCTGACTGCATGATTGGTCTGCGGGCAAGCTGCGGTCCGGTTGCATGGCGGGGAAGTCGGCATGGCCGGTTTGCGGTGACAGAGCGGTGCACAGAACTTGGCGCGCGGTGGCCGGCCAGCCAGCTGGGCACCAAGGCAAACGGGTCCTGGTGTCGGGTGAGTTATGCCGGGTCGGCGCGTGATGTGGCAGCGGCACGGCGGCGCTATCTGGCGTGGTACGGGGCCTTGTTGCATCTGCGTTATGTGTTGCAGGTGGCTTGCCCTCTGACCTCGTTCACGGTGTCTCAGGCGATGCCTGCGCGCAATCCCTGGCGCGGGGCTTGACGGTCAGGATCTCAATCTCTAGACAAGATGCCAACACCTTATTCATGCCCGAAGCGGAAACCCCGCCTCGGGCATTTTGCGTTCTGGGGGCCAGCGAATGACAGCCCGAAGCGAATATCACCACCTTTACAATCTGTCGGCATGGCGGCGTCGGTTGCGTCCGCAGCACCTGGAGCGGGAACCGCTGTGCCGGGCCTGTCTGCGGCGCGGCATCCTGAATGATGGCTCGCTGACCTCGGCGGGTGCGGAGCAGACCAATGCACGGCGGCGGTTTCTGGTGGTGGATCACCTGATCCCGCATCGCGGCGACCGGACCTTGTTTCTGGATCCGGGCAACCTGCAGACGCTGTGCCCGGATGACCATGACCAGAACAAGCAGCGGCTGGAAACACGGGGCTTCTCGCAGGAACGCGGCAGCGATGGCTGGCCCATCGACCCGCTGCATCCCGCCAATCAGTAGACCAGAGGTCCACCCCGTGATGGGGAGGGGGAGGGTCGGCAGGAAAATCCCTTTTGGTGGAAACCGGAGGGAGAACCTTTCTGTGCGCAAAGCCCTAATTGAATAGAAAAAACCACAGGTTATGGGAGGAAGTCACAACATGGCACGGGGCCGCAAGCCAACAGAGGAAAAGGTTGTTCCGCTCACCGATGAGGGGGTGCAGCCGCATAATCTGCAAGAGCGCGCCCGCGCCCGGCTTGAGGAATTGCGCCCCGAGGGGCTGACCGGCCAGCTGCGCTGGACCTTTGACCGGCTGGCGCTGCCGCTGTGTCACCCAACTGTTGACCGGCTGAAACCCCAGCACCTGCAGCCGTTTTTGCAGCTGTGCAAGGCGGTGGTGCGCCATGACCGGATCGAGCTGGAGCTGGAAGAGCTGGGGGAGACCTATGTGAGCCAGACCCGCAACGGCACCCAGATCAAGGCGCGGCCTGAGGTGGCGCAGCTGAATGAAACCTTCCGGCAGATCCGGGGGCTGGCAAATGATTTTGGCATGACGCCNGCNGCCGANCGGGGGCTGTCAGGCGGTGGCCAGATGGGCTTTGACTTCCCCGATCCCAATAGCCCAGAGGGGTTCATGACGTGAGCGACACTGCGGTGCGGATCAGCTATGAGGAGGATCCGGTCACGGCCTGGGCGCAGGATGTTGTNGCTGGNGCAATCACCGCCGGGCCCTATGTGCGGGCGGCGGCTGAGCGGCACCTGCGCGATCTGATCGAGGGGCCAAAGCGCGGCCTCAAATGGGATCTGGTGGCGGCGCAGCGGGCGATCAGCTTCTTTCCCCAGGTGTTGCGGCTCAATGGCGGCCAGTTTGAGGGGCGGCCCTTTCATCTGCACCCCAGCCAGGCGTTCCGGATCGGCTCGCTGTTTGGCTGGAAGAAGTTCAGCGCCACCCATGGGGCCTGGCTGCGCCGCTTTACCCGGTTCTATGATGAGGAAGGCAAGGGCAACGGCAAGTCGCCCATGCTGGGCGGCATTGGTCTCTATATGATGGTGGCGGATGGTGAGCCGCGCGCCGAAGTTTACGCGGCGGCTGCGAAAAAAGACCAGGCGGGCATTTTATTCCAGGATGCGGTGGCGATGGTGGATCAGTCGCCGGTGCTGAAACGCCGGGTGAAACAGCTTGGGGAAAACCCGGTCTGGCAGCTGACCTATGTTGGCAAGTCGGGCGACAAGCGCAAGTTCAAGCCGCTGTCGGCGGAAAAGGCGCAGTCGGGGCCGCGCCCCCATTGCGCGCTGACCGATGAGGTGCATGAACATCCCAACCGCGATGTGATCGATATGCTGGAGCGGGGCTTCAAGTTCCGCAAACAGCCGCTTTTGTGCATGGCGACCAATTCGGGCACCGACAAGAAATCGATCTGTTGGGAAGAGCACCAGCACGGGGTCAATGTGGTGACCGGGGTGCAGGAGGATGACAGCACCTTTGCGTTCATCTGCGCGCTGGATGACGGCGACGATTGGGAGAATGACCCCAGCTGCTGGGTGAAGGTGAACCCGCTTTTGGGGGTGACGATTGAGGAAGAGTATCTGCGGGGTGTTGTGAAACAGGCGCGGATGATGCCGGGCAAGCGCAATGGCATTGCGCGGCTGCATTTTTGCCAGTGGACGCAATCGGTAAAGGCGGCGATCAAGCGCGATGCCTGGGTGGCCTGCCATGGTGATGTGGATGCAGAGGCCTTGACCGAAAAGGGATACCGCTGTTTTGGCGGGCTGGATCTGAGCCAGGTGCGGGACTTCACTGCGCTCACCCTGACCTGGGTGCTGGATGCCACCAAGGACGCGGAACAACTGGTGTCAAAGACCTGGTTCTGGACGCCAAAGGATACGCTGCTGGAGCGCGCGGGCCGCGATCAGGCGCCTTATGATCTCTGGGCCGATCAGGGCCATATCGAGGCGATCCCCGGCGAGCGGTTGAAATACCCCTGGCTGGCGGATGCGCTGGCGGATCTGAACGCGCGCTATCTGCCAGAGGTGATTGCCTGCGACCAATATGGGCTGGAGCGGCTGAAGGACAGCCTGACGGAAAAGGGGCTGTTGTTGCCAAGCGAGGTGCATCCGCAGGGCTTCCAGAAGCGGATCCTGGACAAGGTGCCGGATCCGACCAAACCGGGGGAAGAGGTCGAGATCTATCTGTGGATGCCGGATTCGATCAACAAGCTGGAAAACGCAATTTACGATGGGCGGCTCATGGTTGCCAAGAACCCGCTGCTGGACAGCATGGCGGCCTCGGTGACCTACGCCGAGAACCGCACCGGGCACCGGATGTTTGACAAGGAAAAGGCCCATGGCCGGATTGATGGCATGGTGTCGCTTGCGATGTCGGCGGGCATGGCGCTGTGCCGGGACCGTGGCCTGCCGGAGCAGTCGCCCTGGGCCGATGATGGCTATTCAATGGAGGATGACCTGTGGGATTGATGGGCAGATTGCGCCGTGACCGGGCTGTGGCCGAGGCGGCGCCAGAGGATCGCGCCCAAGTGCTGGTGGACAGTGGGCAGGTGGACGGTAATGCGACCAGCATTGCGGATGTTCTGAATGGCGGCACCTCCGAGGGCGTGACCATGAAAGAGGCGCTGTCGCTGCCAGCGGTCTGGGACGCGATCAACTTTCTGTCGGCGGCGATGGCGGGATTGCCGATTGAGGTGTTTGAAAAGACCGATGAGACGGGCGGAGACAAGAAACTAACCGGCGGCGTGGCCGATGTGTTGGGGGCGGCGGTCAATGACAGCACCACCTCGTTCAGTTGGCGCGAGACGTTTTTTGCCCAGGTCTTTGGGCCGGGGCGCGCCTATAGCTACATCGAGCGCGACCGGCGCGGCGAGGTGATCAATCTCTTTGCGATGGAGTATGATCGGGTCACGGTGCGCAAGGTGAAGGGGCGTCTGTTTTATGACTATATGGAGCCATCGGGGCGGGTGAAAACCTATGCCGGCAAGGACGTGATTGATATCGCCTATATGCTGAAACCGGATCATGTGAACTGCCATAATCCGGTGATGACCTGCGCCAGCGCCATCCGTCAGGGGCTGAATGCCAACCGCTATGCGCTGACGGTTTTTGGCAAGAATGGCGTGCCGCCCTATGTGCTGAAAGGCCCGTTTACGGCGGCCAGGGAAATGATGCGGGCGGCGGCGGATCTGATGAAGGTGACGCGCCGGTCGGCAGAGGATGGCAAGCCGATCCTGCCGATGCCTGCGGGGCATGACCTGGTGCGGCTGGGGGATGACCCGGAAAAAATGCAGCTGACGCCGGTTCAGATCTTTGCGGTGGGGCAGGTGGCGCGGATCTATCAGCTGCCGCCGGTGTTTCTGCAGGAGCTGAGCAAGGGCAATTACAACAATATCGAGCATCAGGATTTGCACCTGGTCAAACATACCCTGCGGCGCTGGGTTGAGAAGTTTGAGCAGGAGCTGACGCTGAAGATCTTCGGGCGCGGATCCAGGCGCTATGTGAAGCTGGACCTGGACGGCATCATGCGGGGCGACTTCAAGACCCGGATCGAGGCGATTGTGAAGGCGGTTCAGAACGCGCTTTTGACCCCGAATGAGGGGCGCGAGATGATGAACAAACCACCGCTGGCGGGGGGCAACACCCTGTTTATCCAGGGCGCCACGGTGCCGCTGGAAATGGCGGGCACGGCCTTCAACAAGAATGCGCCCCCGGCAGACAGCGACACGGCTGCCGAAGAGTCCGAAGAGACAACAGAAACCGAGTAACAGGAGGTCGCGATGAGCGAGCCGAAACGTGAGGTGCGTTATTGCGCCGTCGCGCCCGTTGAGCTGCGTGAGGCTGCGGGTGATCAGATCAATGTGACCGGCTATGCCGCTGTCTTTGGCGAGGCGACGGATATTGGCCCGCTGGACAGCTGGGGCTGGTCGGAGGTGGTGGAACGCGGTGCCTTCAGCGCGGCGCTGCAGCGCGGTGATGATGTGACCTTTCTGATCAATCACCGGGATCTGCCGCTGGCGCGCACCACATCCGGAACGCTGACGCTGACGGAAGATGAGCGGGGTTTGCGGGTGGATACGGCGCTGGACGCCAGTGATCCGGATGTGATGCGGATCCTGCCCAAGATGCGGCGCGGCGATCTGACAAAGATGAGCTTTGCCTTTGAGGCCGAGAAAGAGACCTGGGACGAAACCGGCGATCACGCGGTGCGCAGCATCCAGTCGGTGCGCCTGTATGATGTCTCGATTGTGACGGACCCGGCCTATGAGGGCACCGAAATCGGCCTGCGCTCAAAACAGTTGGCACTTGGCGGCGGCGGGGATCTGCACCGCCGCCAGATGCAGATGCGGATGCGACTGACCTGCGGCGGCTGAGCCCGCATTCCACCGCCCAGATAGATCGCGCGCCCTGGGCAGGCGCCTCTTTCCACACCCAATCACCAAAACCAATCTCAACATCAAAGGATGATCCTATGAGCAAGATCAAGGAACTGCGCGAGCGCGCCAAGACAATCGAAACCGAAGCGCGCTCTATCTTGGACAGCGTGACCGACAAGACGCCCAAGGCCGAGGCGGAGGCGGCGCATCAGAAGTTTGACACCATGATGGACGAGCGCGACCGCGTTGTGGCGCAGGCTGATCGCGAAGAGCGGGCCTATAAGGCGGCCCAGCAGGAAGAGCGGCGCCGCGAGACCCGGGAGCGCGAAGAGCGCGAAGCGCAGCGTCCTGGGCAGGAAGAGCGCCAGCACAACCCGGCGCAGGCGGTTGGCGATGAATACCGCGAGGCCTTCCGCCAGTATCTCGCCAATGGGGCGGATATGTCCGAGCTGGACCGCGAAGCGCGCGAGGCCCTGCGGGCGGGGGCGCAGGAGATCCGGGCGCAGAACACCGGCACCGGGGCGCAGGGCGGCTTTCTGGTGCCCACCACGCTGGCCAATACGATCAATATCGCCGCTGCCGCCCATGGCCCGATGATGGATGGGACGATTGCGACCGAGATCAATCTGGCCAATGGCGCGCCCTTTGATATGCCGATGGTGGACGATACCGATGCCGAAATGGATCCCCATGCTGAGGGCGAAGAGGGGGTGGATGATGACAGCGGCGACATCGTCATCGGCAAGACGCAGCTGCTGGCGCATGTGATGAAAACGCCCTGGATCAAATGGTCCTTTGAGCTGGCGCAGGATTCCAGTTTTGGCTTTGAGGCGCTGCTGGGGCAGCTGATCGGGGAGCGCATCGGGCGCACCGGCAACAAGTGGCTGACGGTGGGCAGTGGCGTCAATGAGCCGCTTGGGTTTGTGACGGGCGCTCCGGTTGGCCATGCGGCGGCAGCGGCGGCGGTGCTGACCTTTGATGACATCATCGATCTGGAGCATTCGGTGGATCCGGCCTATCGCACCGGTCCCAAGGTGCGGTTCCAGATGCATGACCAGACGGTCAAGGCGCTGCGCAAGATCAAGGATGCCAATGGCCGCTATCTCTGGTCGGACGGGGACGTGACCAAGGGGGTGACGCCCTCGCTGAATGGCAAGCCGGTGTCGTTCAACCAGGCGATGGCGGTGATTGGCGCCTCGGCCAAGCCGATCTCCTTTGGCGACTTCTCGCAATATTATGTGCGCAAGGTGGGCAATCCGCTGATTGGTGTGGCGCGCGAGAAGTTCTTTCCGAACCTTGCGATCATGGGGGTGCATCGCATTGACGGCGCACCGGGTCAGACCAAGGCCATCAAGACGCTGCAGATGGCGGCCTGATCTGGCGTCTTTCTGGCTGTGTTGAGGCGGTCCCTTTGGGGGCCGCTTTCCTGTTTCTTATTCCCGAGGGTGACCCCCATGAAAATCAAAATCCTTACCAGCTGCGGCAGTGTTGCTCGCAGCTTTACCGCAGGTTCTGAGCCAATCGTTGCTGATGATGTCGGCCAGGATCTGGTCAATGCGGGCTACGCTGAATTGCTTGACGCCGATGCCCAGCCCGTTGTGGCGGTTTCCGAGCCAACCGAGCCAACCGAGCCAACCGAGCCAACCGAGCCAACCGAGCCAACTGAGCCAACTGAGCCAACCGAGCCAACCGAGCCAACCGGGGAGTGATCCGATGGCTTTGACGCGGAGTGTTGCACCGGGGCAGCCGCCGGTGGATCTGGCCCGGCTGCAGGCGCATATGCGGCTGGAAGCGGGGGAAGATGATGACCACCTGCAGCACTGCCTGGATGTGGCGATTGCGCAGTTTGATGGCGCTGAAGGCGAACTGGGCCGGGCACTGATGGACCAGACCTGGCGGGAGACCTTCGCGGCAGTGCCGGGGGATGGCCGGGGCGTTGCGCTCACGCTGTTGCCGGTGCGCGAGATCGTCCAGGCCGAGATCCGCGATGCCAATGGCGACTGGATTGCGGTTGAGGGCGTGACGTTAGAGGATCTGGAGGGGGATCGCAGCGCGGCCTTTGCGCCGTCCTGGGGCGCGCCGGGGCACCACCGCTGGCCCTTGCGGATTGACTATGTGGCGGGCTTTGGTGCGGAGCCGGGCGCGGTGCCCTTGCCGATCTGCCATGCCATCCTGCTGTTTGCGGCGCATCTTTATAAGGCGCGTGAGCCGGTAACCTTTGAGGGCACACCGGTTGAGGTGCCGCTGTCTATCGCGCGGCTGGTGGCGCCGTTCAAAAGCTGGTGGATGTGATGCGGATTGCTGAGCGGGATCGCCGGATCATCATCCTGCAGGCTTCCTTTGAGAAAAACGACGCCAGGGAAATGGTGGCAACGGGGTGGGCTGAATACGCGCGCCCCTGGGCCTCGTTTGCGCCTGTGTCCGATGGCGAGCGGCTGCGGGCGGCGGCGGTGGAGCAGAAATCGGATGCCCGGTTTGTTGTGTCCTGGTCGGTGCGGCTTGCCGCCATCACCAGCGCCTTTCGTTTGCGCTTTGACGGGGATGATTGGCGGATCACCGGCATCAAGGAATTGGGCTTCCGCAGCGGGCTGGAGATCTCTGCCTGGCGGTTGAAGACGGCAGGAGGCTGATATGGGTGCAAAACTGCGGATTGAAGGCTCTGGCGATATTGAGCGCGCCCTGGTGCAGCTCACGCGGGGTCAGTCGAAAGCCTCGGGGCGGCGGGCGCTGAAGACGGTTCTGAAGCCGGTGGCGCAGGCGGCAGAAGGCATGGCGGGCGGCAAGTTCAAAGTCGCGGTGACCAGCAAGCTGGACAAGAGCCAGAGGCGGCGCGCGCGCGGCGATCAGGGCCGCAATCGGGTGGCCATGTATGTGGGGCCGGTGCAGGCGGATGGCAGTCATTCCCCGCATGCGCATCTTTATGAGGATGGCACCGCGCCGCGCTACCACAAAGAGACCGGCAAATTTACCGGCGAGATGCCAGCCAATCCCTTCCTGCGGCCTGCCTGGGATCTCTATGCGCCGGGGATGCTGCAGGCTCTGGGGCTGGAGATCCGCAAGGATATCGACAAAACGCTGGAGCGGGCGCGGCGCAAGGCTTTGAGGGCTGGCAAATGAGCCTGGAGTTTGAACTGGGGGTCTTGCTTGAAACCCTTGGGCACCCCGTTGTCTGGGGCCTGTTTGACAGCGACGTGGGCTTTCCCCGGATCAGCCTGCACCGGGTTGGCACGGTGACGGGCTACGCGCTGCAGGGCCGGGCGGATGTGGAAACCGCGCGGGTGCAGGTGAATATCGATGCGCTCTCATATGGTGAGCTGATCTCGCTGGGGCCTGCAGTGTCCCACCTTTTGACAGGTTATCGCAGCGGGTCGGTGATCCGCTGCAAAGAACTCTCGCGCCGGGACGGGTCCTCCGAGACCGGCGGCGAAGTGGTCCGGCGTCAAATGCTGGATCTCCAGGTGCGCTACCGCGCCTGAATACCCCAGGCGTGACTGCGCCTGGCCTATTACGCATGGCCGGGTAACCGGCTGAATACTCTGACAATCTGAAAGGAATAAGCCAATGGCAGAAAATGTCATTCCGGGCGATCTGTGCGATGTGCAGTGGTCTGAAGACGGGGTTGCCTGGGAGGTAATCAAGGGGTGCAAAACAGTTGGCATCCCCGAGGAAAGCCCGGAATACCGGGACCGGACCTCGCTGGACAGCCCTGGCCGCAACAAGGAATACGGCGTCGGCCTGACCGACACGGGCGAGCTGACGCTGAGCTGTTTCTACTCGGCAGATCTCTATGAGAAGGCGCTGGCGCGCAAAGGCAAGGTGATCTTCTTCAAGGTGGATCTGCCCGCTGTTGCAGGCGCGCAGCTCACCGGGGATGCCTTTGATTACAAGGCCTTTGTGAACCCCTCTATTCCGTCTGTGGACGTGGATGGCGATTTGATGACCGATCTCAAACTGCGCCCGACGGGTGTGGTTGGGTGGACCAAAGGGAACCCAGTCGTATGATCCGCAGCGCAAGCATGAAGCTGGGGAAAAAGACCCTCAAGCTGAAGTTCTCCACCCGTGCCCTGATCCGCATTGAAGCGGAAAACGGCGGTCAGTCTTTTGACACCCTGCTGGATCAGCTGATCACCGGCGCCGGGGGCGTGACCCTTATGGCCTCGGCTTTGGGGGCGGGGCTCAATGATGGCAAGGGCATTGATTCCGACCAGGCCCTGGACCTGATCGACCAGGCGGGCGGGGTTCGCAAGTTGGTCCCGCTGGTTGCCCAGGCCATTGGCGCCGCCTTTGACGTCAAATCCGCGGCTGATGAGGACGGCCAGGTTGATGAGGCCAGCGAGGCAGGCGAGGTCGGTGAGGCTGGGCCGGGAAAGGGCAGTGCCGCCGCAGAGGCGTAGACTGGGAGGCGATGTTCTCGACGTGGTGCGGGCTGGACCTGCACCACGGCGATTTTTGGGATGTCACCCTGCGGGAATACGATCTGATCACAACCGGCAAGATCAAGGCCAAGGATCAGGAGTTCAAAGCCTGGCGGGTGCTTAATCAGGAACTGGGCATTCTGGTGCAGTTTGCCTTCCATGATCCCAAGAAAATGCCGGACTTCACCAAGGCGGCGGAGCCTGCAAAACCGGCAAGCCGGGATAGAGCGCAGGATCTGGACAAGCTGCGCGCGGGTCTGATGGCGCTGCACTTTCAAAGCAAAAAGGGAACATAGATGGCCATTATTGGTTCGCTCCGGGGGCTGTTGTCGCTGGAATCCACAGCCTTTGAAAGCGGTGCCAAGCGTGGCATTGCGGCCATGGGCAACGTCGAGCGGCGCATGGTGCGCTTAGGCAATACGGTTGAGCGCCAGGGGCGCCGCCTGGCGCTTGGTCTGACTGTGCCGATGGTGGGTGCTGCGGCACTTGCGGTGAAATCCAGCCTCAAAATTGTCGATGCCCAGGCCAAGATGGCGCAGTCGCTGGGGACCACGGTGGCCTCGATGCAGGTGCTGGAGCGGGCGGCGGATCTGTCGGGGGTGTCAATTGGGGAGGTTGAGCAGGCCACCATCCAGCTGACCAAGCGGCTCAGCCAGGCGGCGGCGGGCAGTGGCCCTGCGGTAAAGGCGCTGGACCGGCTGCATCTGAGCGCCGAGGCCCTGCAGCGCCTGCCGCTGGATGAGCGTCTGGCCAGGATCCAGGGCGCCATGGCGCAATTTGTGCCAGAGGCAGAGCGGGGCGCGGTGGCCTCGGAGCTGTTTGGCAGCCGGGCCGGGCTGATCTTTACCCGCATCGATAGCAGCGCCCTGCGTCTGGCGACTGAGGACGTGATGCGCTTTGGCGTTGCGGTCTCCGAGGTGGATGCAGACCAGATCGAGCGCACCAATGACGCGCTGTCGCGCATGGGGGTTGTTGGTCGTGGCATGGCCAACCAGCTGACGGTGGCGCTTGCGCCCATTCTGGAAGAGCTGAGCGACAAGGCGGCCAGCGCAGCGGAGTGGTTTACCAATCTGTCTGATGGCACCAAGACACTGATTGCCAAGGGCGCTGCCCTGACGGCCACCCTTGGGCCCTTGGCGCTGGGGTTTGGCCTGGTGCTGAGACTGGCGATCCCGATGGGGGTGGCGGTTGCGGGGCTGGTGACCAGCCTGGCGCTGGCCCCGGTGCAGTTTTTGGCCGCTGCCAAGGCCTCTGTTGCGCTGGAACTGGCACTTGGGGCCACCAGCACCAGGGCGGCGCTGTCCAGCCTTGCCATCAAGGGGCTGACGCGGGGGCTTGGCCTGTTGCGGGTGGCGGCACTGGCGACCGGCATTGGCGCGCTGATTGGTGTGGCTGCCGGGATCTATCAGGGCTTCACCCAATCGGCACAGGCTGCTGAAGATTACGCCATTGCGATCAAAGACGCGGCGGCGGCGCATGACCTGCTGGAGCGCGCCACCGACCAGTTTTATCGCAATATGACGGCCAAGAATGCCGAGGCGATGCGCCGGGCGGCAGAGGCGGCGCGCGATGCCACCCGCCAAGCGCTGGAGGCGGCGAAGGCAGAACTTGAGGCCGCGTCTTTTACCACCAATTTCTTTGGTGCCAGTCTCTATGAGACGGATCGCATGGCCAAGGCCCGCGCGGATATCGAGGCCCTGTCTGGTGCCTTGGCTGAGGCCGAGGCGCGGCTGGACGCGGCGGCTGTGGCGGCAGAACAGACCGCAAAACATGCGGGCGATGCGGCGGATAACATCGATGCGGCAGCGCGGGCCACGGATCCGCTGATCCAGGGGCTTGGCGGCGCGGCGGGGCAGGCGGCGGCTCTGCGCGGCTATCTCTCTGGCCTGCCTGGGGCACTGGCAGGCGCGCAGGCCAATATTGCCGGGCTGAAGGCTGGCATGGCCGTATTGGCAAGCGGTGGCGGCGAGGCGGCGGCGAATGTTGCCAAATACCGCGCCGAGCTGGTCGCGGCCCTGCCGCCGTTGGAAGAGATGCACGACGGCCAGCGCCGCAACGTGGAAGAGGGGATCACTCAGCAGGTGCGCCTGTTTGAGGAAAACCAGCGCCTGAGCGGCGAATACCGCGCGCAGATCACTGCCCTGAACAAGGTGAGTTCTGCCGGGGGGGCGGCCAGCAAGAGCGCGCTGGCGGCGCTGCAAAAAGAGATCCGCGAGCGGCGCGCCCTGGTGGGGCTGACCGATGAGCAGCGTCGGAAACTGGAGGCGGTGCGCGCGGTTCAGCAGAAACTTGGTCGCGAAGGTGTCGGCCTTGGCAAGGCGCAGATCGAGGCGCTGGCGGATCAGGTGATTGAACTGGACCGGGTCGATGCAGCGCTGGACCGGGTGCGGGATCAGCAGGAGCGTTGGGCCGAAAACATCACCCGCACCGCCTTTGAGGGCGGCAACCTGGGCGACACCATCAAGGGCATGCTCAAGGATATTGCCTATCAGTTTGCCAATACCAGGATTGTGCTGCCGGTGGTGGCCTCGATCTCGGGCATTCTGGGGCTTGGCGGTCTGAACCTTGGTGGCGGTGGTGGTGTTGGCGCGGCCCTTGGTGGCGGCGGTGGCGGTGGCGGCCTGGGGGGCGGCCTGGGGGGCTTGCTGAATGGGGCCGGTGGCTTGCTGAAACTGACCGGCGCAGGCAGTGCCCTGTCGGGGGTTGGATCGGGCTTCTTGGGGGTCTTGTCTGGGGGTGGCCTTGGCTCCAGCTTTGCCAATATCGGCGGGTTGCTCTCGGGGGCCACGGGCGGCTGGGGCGCAATTGGCGCGGCCCTGCCGGCACTCGGGATTATTGTGGGCGTGATTGCGCTGCTGGCCAAGGGGCTGAGCCGCAAATACGTCGGCACCGGCATTCGCGGCAGCTTTGATGCCGAGGGCTTCAATGGCGGCCAGTTTGATTTTTACAAAGGCGGCTTTCTGCGCTCCAACCGGACCTATTACAAACCGCTGGAGGCTGAGTTCGAAGAGATGCTGGATGACAGCATGGCGGGGCTGACCACGGGCCTGACGGATATGGCGGAAACCCTGGGGCTGAGCACGGATGCGCTGGAAGGCTTCACCGGCGAGGGCTTCACCATCTGGATCAATGGCAAAACCCAGGAAGAGATCCAGCAAGCGCTGCAGGAGCAGATCGAGGCCACCGGCAATGCCATGGCCGAGCTGATCCTGGGCACAGAGGACTTCAGCCGCGCCGGAGAAACCGCCCTGGAGACGATGGCGCGGCTGTCGGGCAGTCTGCTGGCCTTCAATGATGTGGCGGATCTGCTGGGACACCAGAGCTTTGATATGTCCCTGACAGGTGGTGACAATGCCTCGGCGCTGGTGGATCTCTTTGGCGGTGCCGAGGGGTTGAGTGCGGCGGCCAACAGCTATTTTGCCGGGTTCTATTCTGAAGGCGAGCAGACCGAAACCATCCTGCGCCGCCTGCGGGAGCGCTTTGACGATATTGGCGTGGCGATGCCAGAAAGCCGGGCCGGGTTCCGGGAGCTGGTTGAGAGCCTGGATCTCACCACTGAACACGGGCGGAAACTTTACGCCAGCCTGCTGCAGATGTCGGGGGCAATGGATCAGGTGCTGCCGCAGGTGGACAGCTTCACCCTGTCGATGGCGGGCATGCTGGATGAGATTGGCGGCGAGATTGGCCTGCAGATCGAAACCGCGCGCGATATGGCGGCGGATGCACGGGCTGCGGCGACGCTCTGGGCGCGCACGGCGGAGAGCCTGCGGGACTATCTGTCGGGTCTGGGCACCTCCGAGCTGGGCGGTGCCAGCCGCGAGCAGGCGGCGGCAGCCCAGCGGCGCCGGTTTGAGGAGGCCTATGAGGCGGCGCGCGGTGGTGATCAGGAGGCGGCGGCGGGCCTGTCTGGTCTGGCGCGGGACTATCTGCAATCGGCCCTGGGGACGGCCAGATCCTCATTGGAGTATCGCCGTCTTGCCGCCCTGGTGCAGGGCAAGCTGAACTTTGTCGCCGGGGTCTCTGAGCTGGAAAGCGGCAATGAGGAGGTGCTGGAAGCGCTGTATAAACAGCAGATCGAGGTGCTGACCGACCTTGGCACCTTCCTGCAACTGAAAGGCCTGACCAGTGTTCAGGTTGGCGAGCTGAGCGACGGGGTGCAGGCGCTGCATGCGGATTGGGATGGCACGGTGGAGGCGTTCCAGTCGTCATTGGGGGCGCTGGAGGATGCGATCAAGGATGCGGAGGCCTTCTCCTATGATGATCTGGTGGGGCGTCTTGATGTGGCGGTGGCGCTGGATGACACCGCGCCGTTCTGGCTGCGCCACCTGGTGGAGAACGCCGGGACGGGGATCCAGACAACGCTGGATTTTGTCATTCGCCGCGATGATCTGACAGCGGCGGATCGCTGGATCGCCACCAATGCCCTGTCGGAACATGTGGCAACGCTGGATCTGATGTTGGGGCAGGATCTTGATGTCGAGACCCGGCGGCTGGCGCTGAGCACCGATGCAGAGATCCGGCGCGATATGCGGCTGAAGCTGGTGCAGGATCTGGATGGGGAGACGCGTGCTTTGTTGCTGACACAGGCCGCAACGCTGTCGCGCCAGGTGAATGTTGCCCTGACCGAGGAGGGCAATGCCGCCATTGGCCGGCTGACCGAGCTGCATGATCTGATCGGCAGCAATGGCGGCAATCTCACCTTTGATGGTGGCGTCACCCTGACCGCTGACAGCGTGTTCAGCGATCTGGTGGCCTCGACCAGCGGGCTGACAGCCCCTCTGAGCGCGTTGCAAGCCATGTTGAGCGCGCTGCGGGATGCGGTGCAGGAAGATGTGGATCATCGCAAAGGCCAGCTCAAACTTGTGGGGTTGCAAACCGAAGGGGTTGAGATCGCCGGGCAACAGAAGAGCCAGTCAGAGGGCACCCTGGCCACATTCGAGGCGCTTCGGCGGCAATACGGTATCTCCCTGGTGGGGCAGGACCAAAGCGTTGGCCTGGGGCCAAACGGCTATCTGACCTCCTCCTTTGATTATTACGGCGGCACCGCAGCCAATCTCGCGGCCTTCAAGGCGGCGCTGCAGGAACAGTTGGGATCGGCCTCTTATGGCGAGGTGATGCGGCGGGTGAACCGCTCAACAACCGAGAAGAAATCCAGACTGGCGCGTTTGCGCGAACAGATCCGCGATCTGGGCGGGGTGCCGCAGTTTGCCGCTGGCGGTGTGCATGCCGGTGGCTGGCGTGTGGTTGGGGAGCGCGGCTGGGAGCTGGAGAATACCGGATCCAGCCGGGTGATCAGCCATTCTGATTCCAGGGCGATGCTGGACAACCGCCGGGTGGTGGAGAGCGTTGATAACCTGGCGCGCCAGGCCGGGGTGCAGGGCCAGAAGGTGGAGCTGCTGATCAAGACAATCGCGCGTGTGGTGGAAAACTGGAACGATGCGGGCCTGCCGCCGGAAATGGTTTGAGGGAGGTGCTGTGATGGACTTCAATATTATTGCGCCGATGCCGGTCACCGATGTTGAGCTGGTGGGCTCCAATATTGCCGAGGATGATCATCCGGTCTGGGATGTGGGCGTCACCTATGCCCTGGGGGATCGGGTGATATCGCTGGTGACCCACCGCATCTATGAGAGCGTGCAGCCCGGCAATCTGGGTCATGACCCGGTCTCGGATGCTGGCAGCTGGTGGCTGGATCTGCGGCTTGCCACCCGGCGCTGGTCGGCTTTTGACAATCGCCGCTCCAACAAGGCCAGCCGCGCCGATGAGATCACCTATTCCATTGTGCCAACGCGGGACTGCGATGCGATCTCGCTGTTTGGCCTCACGGCGGGGGCGGTGCAGATCGCCGTGCGCGACGGCGGCACCCTGATTTATGATCAGACCTTTGTGCTGGCAGACACGGGCCATGTGGTCAGCATGTACACCTATTTCTTTGGCGGCATTTTTTATGCGCGCCAGAAGGTGTTGAACGGCTTTCCCGGCTATATCGGTCATCAGATCGATATCACCATCTCCGCACCGGGTGCGGTGGCCGAGGTTGGCCATATCGTGCTGGGCCGCAACCATATTCTGGGCAGTATCATGGATGGCGCCGAGGTCGGCCATGTCAGCCACAGCCGCAAGGAGTTTGACCAGTTTGGCGATGAGCTGCTGATCAAGCGCGGTTCCACCCGCAAGGTGACGGTGCCTTTGCGGGTGCCGACGGTGCAGGCGCCGCGTGTGATGGATCTGGTGGCCGAGGTGGATGGTCTGGTGACCGCCTTTTATGGCTCCAGCGAATACGCGCCAAACTACGGCATCGAGGGCCTTGGCTTTGTCGATGACCACACGCAGCCGCTGGATGCGGCTGGGGATTCAATCTTCACCCTTGTTCTCAAAACCATCAAATAGGAGTGCGCAACCATGGCAGCACCCATTGCCCCGGCTTTGCCGGCTATTCCGTCACGCTCTGCGCCAGAGGCAGATTTTGACGCCAAGATGTTTGCTCTGTTCAAATGGGCCACCGATGATTTTGTCGGCTTCATGGAAGACTGGCGCAGCTACCTGGACAGCGGCGCTGGGGTCGTAAGGGGCAGCAATGCCAATGGCGCCTATGTGCGCTTCCCCGATGGCACCCAGATCTGCACCCATCTGGTCCAGCTGAGTTATTCGGTGCCGGATCTTATGTTTGGGATTTGGGCATTCCCCGCCGCCTTCAGCACCGTCACTGGGCTGGTTTTGGAGGGGAGTGTCGATAACGACAGCGCGACTGCAAACCTGACGCCGACAAGAAATGAACTGGGGCAGGTCTTCGTGGATGTTGCAAGTGCCTCTGTGGGCCACCTGGGCCTGCGCAACCAGATCGGCGCCACGGGCTTTGGTGCCTCCGATACCGTTTTACTTCACATGACAGCCACTGGCCGCTGGTTCTAAAGGAGCGTTCCCATGCATATCACTTTTATCTGCAGCGCCGGTCTGCCCGGCCAACCTGGCCAGCCTGAAACCTCCGCCAGCGTTGCAGGCGACACGCTCACCGTCGATGGCCTGGATTATGATCTCTCCGCCGTGCCCGAGGGCGGCTTTGCTGAGCCCGAGGGCGATCATCCTTTTGTGGGGCGCATCAGGCGCAGTGGCGGCGTGCTGACCCTGTCGCTGCGCTGGCGCTATGACGCAGCCACAGCCGCGGCGCACCAGCCCACCGTCGCGCCGGTTCTGAGCGTTGTCGCCGGGGCCGTGCCCGATCCCATCATCCGCAAACCTGCCACGCCGGAGGCATAGGCCCATGACATTCTTGCTCACGATCACCACCGCAGAAACCCACGCTGCCGAGGGCCTGGCGCAGGCCAAGGCTGACGGCCTGTCTCGGGCGCTGCAGCAGCTCGCAGCGGCGGCATCGGAAATCACCGGCCAGGTGCCCCAGGCGGAACGCGACAGCTGGGCCACCAAGGCCCTGGCGGCGCGGGGGTATCTGGCGGATGCGGCCAGCGCCGATCAGCTGGCCATGCTGCAGGCCGAGGCGGCCATTACCGGCGAAGCGGTTGCGGATCTGGCAGCGGCGATTGTCGCGATGGCTGAGAGCTATGCCGACATCGCGGCCCAGCTGGCCGGTCTGCGGCGCAAAACCCGCGCGGCAATTGAGGTCGCGACAACGCCTGCGCAGGTGCAGGCCGCCCTGGTGGCGCTTGATGCGGCGCTGAACACTCTGGGGGCGGGGTGATGCCTGAGCCGGGGCTGATCGACTGGATGTCGAACCTGCTGGGTGGTGCTGCCACCACGCTGGTCGGGGCCAGTATAGGCCGCTTGATGTGGCATTCCGGCGAGGTGCGCAAAGGCCAGCGGCGTTTCTTTGGCCCGGAGCTGCTCTGGGAAATACCGGTGGCCATCGGCATGGCCATCATTGGCGAGGCCATTGCCAGCTACATGGGCGCCGGGCCCACCGTGACCACCGGCATTGTGGCGCTGGCGGCCTATATCGGCCCGCGCGGGGCTGAGGTGCTGCTGACCAAATGGCTGCTGCGCGCCAAGCCGTAAAACTACCACAAAACCCAAAACCTGAAACCAACCCTGCCGCTGGCGGGGTCTTTTGCATTGGAGCAAACATTATGAAACTGATCTCAAACTGGCGCGCCACGCTTGGCAAGTCCTGGTCTGTCTGGCTCATTTTGGCGAGCCTGGTTCTGCTGGGCGGATATTTTCTGGCCCTGGTCCAACCCGGCATGCTGGGCTGGGATCCGCTGTATTTTGCCATGGCCTCGGCCACGTGTCAGGTGCTGGCGATCCCGGCGCGGCTGGTGCTGCAAAGCGGGCTGTCCGGGCTGTCGGGCCTTGCCGCCTTCCGGCGCGACACGGGCGGCGCGGTGCGGCGGCGCACGGTTGGGCTGATCGCGGGCAGCGGCATCGCCATGAGCACGGCCATTGGCTTCATTGGCCAGTGGGAGGGCCTGCGGACCGAGGCCTACCGCGATGTCGTGGGTATCTGGACCGTCTGCTATGGAGAAACCAAGGGGGTGCAACCGGGTGATCGCTACAGCAAGGCCGAGTGCGATAAAATGCTGGCGCGCGAGATCGTTGCCTATGAGGTGGCGCTGGACAAATGCCTGAAACACCCGGTGCCGGTGGGCATGAAGATCGCCCTGGTCAGCTGGACCTACAACGTCGGGGCAGGGGCGGCCTGCAAATCGACCCTGGTGCGTAAGGCCAATGTCGGGGATCTGACAGGCGCCTGCAATGAGCTGCCGCGCTGGAACAGGGCAGGCGGGCGGATCATACCGGGGCTGAGCAACCGGCGCGGCGCCGAGCGCGCCATGTGCCATCAGGCCCTGAAAGAACCGGCATGATCCCGGTTAGGATATGGGGTTGGGTGCTGCGCAATCTGCCAGGGCTTGCCCTGGTGGCCCTGCTGGCCGGGGTGGTCTGGACCATTGGCGCCGCCTTCCAGGATCGCACCAGGCTGCGGGCAGAGCTGGCGGCCTCGCAGGTGGATCTGGCAACAGCGCAGGCCAGCCTGCAGCAAGCCGCCGAGACCGCCCGCATTCACCGCGCCCACCTGGACCGCGCCGCCGATGAGGCCCGCACCTGGGGGGCGCTATCAGACGAGATGCAAAACATGGAGGGCCGCGATGCGCCTTTATCGCCTTTGCTTGCCGCTACTGCTGGCCGGTTGTTCTCAACCGGCCAGTGAGGCGATGATACCGCCGCCAAATGTGCCGGCAGATCTGCTGCAGCCCTGCGCCGGATACACCGGCCCGCTGCCCCGGTCTGAGGGCCAGATGTCGGATGCCCTGATTGCCGAGGCGCGGGGGCGGTCCTGCGCCAATGGCAAGCTGGAGGCCGTGGCTGAGATCCTGGACCTGCCAGACGGGCAGTAAAGGTAGGTCGGTGATGGGTCGCATAGATCACTAGATCTGCCCCCCCACACCTTTGAACTTTTCGACAAAGGCCGTAATCTTCTCGAAGACGGTCGTCTTCTTAGTCCGAAACTGCGGATTTAGTGGGCTCATTTTGGGAAGTATAGCATTTAGGTCAGCGCCGTTTTCACTTGCAAATTCGCGTTTTATGGAAGCCGAAATATAGCGTCTTGCTGCATCAGAATTTAGATCTTCTGACCTGATAAGCTCTTCGACTTCCTTGCGTTGCTCCGCTTGGGCAAAAGAGAAAAATGCGTCGATCACACCAGCCTTGTCATCAATCTTGTCAAGATCAGTCTGGTTGATGAAGTCCACTATCAGACTCTCTTTTGCCCGATTGCCAAGACTGCCGCGAATGACACGGCGAGCATCTTCAATCAGATCTCCCTTGCTCTTCACTTTCTTGTTCTTGTCGAAGATCAGCTCGAGGATGTAATCAAGGTTGATCTCTTGCGATTTAAGAAGGTCGACCTCAAAAACGACGTCATCCCACTCGATATTGTTCTGTTCTTGTTCAGCCGACGATTTTTCTCGACGTTGCCAATCGCGAATATCATTGTACGATGATCGGTAATCTTGAACCGCTCTCTCTGAGGGTAGGTCGATTGCCTCCAAGTCGCGAAGGTCAACATCGTTCAAGTAATGCTTTTGCTTGAACTCCTCGACGGCATCGGCGTCTTTCGGGTCTAGGCCCTGATAGGCCTTCAATGCTGAGAATTCATCGTAGTTCCGAAGCACATTTTCGACCCTCATATACTCACCAAAGAGCTTTGCAAACTCCTTCTTGTCTTCTTCTTTGACGATCTCGTCCGGATTGGGAAAGCGTTCGGTTAGCTCCTTCACAACATCAATGAACCCGCGTCGCGCCGCCCCGGTTTCCTGATCAACGAAACCATTCATGTACTCGTCGTAGCTCTTTTCCAGCACAACGTTCTTTGTGTTTTTGTCACCGAACAACGTGATCGCATCAATGGTCGCTTGCTCAAGGTCCCTGAACGCTACGATATTGCCGAATGTCTTGGTCGCATCGTAGATCCGGTTGGTCCTGGAAAACGCCTGCATCAAGCCATGGTAGCGGAGGTTTTTGTCAACAAACAAGGTATTGAGCGTCGGAGCATCAAAGCCAGTAAGGAACATGCCGACGACAATTAGCAGGTCGATATCCTTCGAGCGAACCCGGCTGGCAAGGTCGCGGTAGTAGTTCTGAAAACCACTGCTATCGACACTGAAATTCGTCTTGAAGAAGGCATTATAGTCGTCGACTGCGGCGCTCAAAAATTCCTTCGCACTGCTATTCATCGCTGACACATCAAAGCTCTCGTCCTGAATGTCCCCGATCGCGTCTTGCTCTTCGTTGGCTGCAAACGAGAAGATTGTCGCGATCTTTAGCGGCTTTTCACTGTTTGCCTGTAGCGTGTTTAAGGTTTCATAGTAGAGCTTTGCCGCATCGACACTGCTGACGGCGAACATGGCGTTGAAACGACTGCTGCCTGCTTGCATCCGGTGAGTTTTTTGACGGAAGTTGTTCAGTATATACTGCGAGACTTCCCGAATACGTTCTGGATGAAGAAGCGCTTGCTTGTTTTCAGTAGCGCTGAGCTTCTTTTCGTCTTGCTCTGTTTCGATGGCTTTGAACCGGGGACGCACATCGTTGTAGTCGACCTTGAACTTTAGAACCTTTTCGTCCCGAATGGCGTCAGTAATCACATAGGAATGTAGTTCACGGCCAAATACACTGGCGGTCGTTTCAGCCCCAAGTGCATTCTCAGGAAAGATCGGCGTTCCGGTGAAACCGAACTGGTAAAATCGCTTGAACTTCTTCTTCAGGTTCTTCTGCGCCTCACCAAACTGACTGCGGTGGCACTCGTCGAAAATAAAGACCACCTGCTGATCGTACACCGGCAGATCACCTTCAGATTTCATAAGATTATTCAGCTTCTGAATCGTCGTGACGATGATTTTGTTATCGTCTTTACCCAGGTTGCGCTTCAACCCGGCCGTACTGTCAGAGCCGTTTACACTGTCAGGAGAAAATCGCTGGTATTCCTTCATGGTCTGGAAGTCGAGATCCTTACGGTCCACGACGAAGAAGACCTTGTCGATAAATCCCAGCTCAGTCGCTAACCGCGCAGCCTTGAAACTCGTCAGCGTTTTGCCAGAGCCAGTGGTGTGCCAGATGAAGCCACCACTCTCTGGCTTTCTCCAGTTTTTGGCCTCAAATGAACTTTTGATCTTCCACAAAATGCGTTCTGTCGCAGCAATTTGGTAGGGGCGCATGACCAGCAAGGTATCGCTGACATCGAAGACCGAATACTGCAGCAAAACGTTAAGCAGCGTGCGCTTCTGAAGGAAAGTAGCAGTGAAGTCTTTCAGATCTTTGATCAAGCTGTTGTCCGACTTCGCCCAGTTCATGGTGAAGTCGAAGCTGTTCTTGTTACGCTTGGTAGTGTTGGCGAAATACCGGGTGTCGGTGCCATTCGAAATCACGAAGAGCTGCAGGAACTTGAACAGGGAATGCTCGCTGTTGAAGCTTTCCTTGCTGTAGCGATGGATTTGGTTAAACGCTTCCCGGATCGCCACGCCGCGCTTTTTCAGCTCGATCTGCACCAATGGCAAACCGTTGACCAGGATCGTTACGTCATAGCGATTGGCGTGCGTGCCGACCTGCTCGAACTGCTTGATCACCTGCAGCTTGTTGCGGGCCATGTTCTTCTTGTCGACAAGGTAGATGTTCTGGATGCGCCCGTCGTCGAAAACAAAATCGTGGATGTAGTCGTCGTGGATTTTGCGGGTTTTGTCGACGATACTGTCGCTCGGCTTGTCGAGGTAGGTCTCGACAAAACGCTTCCATTCATCATCTGAAAACGCGACGTTGTTCAGCTGCTCCAGCTGCACCCGCACATTGGCAAGCATGGAATCTGGGGTCGTCAGAGCAGGTAGGAACTCATAGCCCTGATTGACCAGATCCTGCACCAATTCGCGTTCCAGATCGTCTTCGCTCTGGTAGCAATCAGTGGCTTCCCACTCCTTGGTGTACTTGTCGAGGACGATGTAATTGGGCGTCTCTGCAATGGGTGTCGTTTTACTGGTCATCGGGACGTAGATCTCTAAATTTGTGCTGATCAATAATATGCTGGACTATGTTGTTCAGTTCGTCTCGGTCTGTTGCGCTCAGTTCACCGGTTTCTTCGCCGCTATGGGCGGAATGACTGGCCAAGTTCAAATGCCGCCACGCGAGCGAACTAACCCTTCCCTCAGTGGTTTCCGGCAGCAATTGCTCCCATTTTTTATGCCCCAGGAAAGTTGCTGTCTTTTCCAAGACATTTCGCAGGAACCCGAAGTGATACTTCTTTACGCTCCCGCTTCCGATGGCAGATTGCACCTCTGAAAGCAGGTGCAAGTGATAGGAGAATGGGCGATCGTTTTGAGACGAAAGATCAAAGCTCCCATCTTCATACTTCTGCAATAAGTACGCTTCTGCTTTTGCTCGCGCGTTCCGCCATCTCAACCTAGTGTCGTCATTGCATAGTTCGTTGTGCAAAACGTTGTAAAATAGCGGGTTATGGGTGGTGATGATGAATTTCAGGCCGGTATCTTTTGCTGATTTGATCAAAGTCGCCAAATCCACGGCCAGCTCGATCAGGTGATTTTCATCTAGCGAGCTGACCGGATCGTCAATGAAGACATACTTAAGCTCTTTGAAACGGTCGCTTTCGTCTTGGTCATCCAATAGGATTTCAACCGCCTCTTCCAGCAATGACAGAAACACACTCCATACAAAATTGCTCTCTTCACCCTTTGAAATCTTGATATTCGGTTTAAGCTCGCTGCCCCCCCTGAGGGAAAAGTGAACCTCAGGGTAGGTGGTAATATTTTCCCGTCTGCCCTCGCTGTTTGTGATTTGCTCGGTCTTTGGCGGGAATTCAGGCGTTAACCGCTCGTCTGTGTAGCGCTGGAAGTGTTTGATGATCCTTTCATCACCCTGAGAATTCAAAATCCAGTCTGTGAAAACATTCGGCTGAATGTTAAGTTTCCGGACTTCGTCATTTTCAGTATCGTTGTCCCATACGAATAGGTCCTCAGTAAATGCGCTGTAATATAGGATCTTTCGCTGAGTCAGCTCCACCTCTTGTTCCTGTTCAGGGGCAAGAGATGGATGCTCCTTAATCGCGCGAGACAACCGAGTCTTTCCGGTGCCGTTGAAGGCATAGACCAGCTGCACTTTTTTGTCAGCGTCGACGAGCTTTTGAGCGATTTCATTTAGCTTGTCTTCTTGTGGTTCTGGAGCTTCGTTCAGCTCTGCCATCTATGCAGCTCCGACGGATTTGGGAAAGCTCAAGAGCAAGTCGCGGTAGTATCCATATTGCTGCTGACGCAACTTGATTTCACGTGGCAGGCCGTCGCCGAGCGACATGGTTAGCGCCTCGAACTTTCCGAGGATGTTGACGACGTGCTCTTGGTCGTCGGCAGAGGGAACAGGGATCAAGATTTTGGCCAGACTATCGGCGTTGACGCGCCTCACTTTTGCACCTGTAATGTGTATGCGTTTTTGCCTTTGAAACTGCTCAGTTTGGAAAAAATAGGCGACAAACAGTGGATTTAATTTGTGCGAATAAAAGCATGCGTCGCTACTGACGGCGATTTCCTCATCACCGAGCCAAGCGACCGCCTTGCAAACGTCGTCATCGTTCTCGCTCGTTGTCGCAATCACCAAGTCGCCTGGCTTTGCCATGCGAGCTTTCTTGGCAAACTCCTCTGAAACAAAGCTTTTGGTTGTACGGGCATATGTCCCGTAGTGGGTGTAAATCTGACCGTAGTGAATGCAACCTACTCCAGACTCGACGAAGTCTTTCTTTTGGAGCCCGCCGCCACGCGTGAAGGTTCCCACCCGCTCATCACCCATGGGTAAGTACTCAACGTTTTTGCCTTCATAATCCAATAAATGATCCCGGAAGTGCTCGATCTCCGCGACAATGACGCCGGTGTCTGCACGCAGCTGGTCGATCTTGGCGACAGTAGCTTCTAGATCGGCAGTCAGCTTGGCAATGTGGACGACTTCGCGAGTATCCTTTGGCTCGACATAGGCACTGACCGACAGGTTGTAGTCTTTCTCGACAATCGTGTCGTAGGGAACGGTTTCGGCCACGTGAGGCACGTTTTCTTTGTTGTCGAACATCTTCATGATCTCGGCAATGTGCCGGTCTTCCATGATGTTGATATTCGTGCCCTTGCGGAAGAACGCCTCACCCGTTGCATCGATGAACTGTATTGCGGTGTCGGTCTTGTTCTTGGCCAGTACTAAAATCGTTACGGCAATGGTCGTGCCGAAAAACAGGTTCGGCGCGAGGGCAATCACCGTTTCAACGAAGTTGTTGTCGACCAGATACTTGCGGATCTTCTGCTCCGCGCCGCCACGGTAGAAGATACCGGGGAAGCAAACGATCGCAGCCCGCCCCTTGGCCGACAGGTAGTGCAGCGCATGAAGGACAAAGGCAAAATCCGCCTTCGACTTCGGGGCCAGTACACCTGCGGGGGCGAAACGCTCATCATTGATCAGGGTTGGATCGTCTGAACCCTTCCATTTCACCGAATAGGGCGGGTTCGACACGATGGCATCAAAAGGCTTGTCATCGCCAAAGTGCGGCTCCATCAACGTGTTGCCGTGCTGAATGTTGAACTTGTCGTAGTTGATGTTGTGCAAGAACATGTTCATGCGGGCGAGGTTGTAAGTGGTGTAGTTGATCTCCTGCCCGAAGAAACCGTCTTCGATGATGTGTTTGTCGAACTCATCCTTAGCCTGCAAAAGCAGCGAGCCGGACCCCGCCGCCGGATCGTAGATCTTGTTGACGCTGGTTTGTTTGTGCAAGGCCAGTTTCGCGATCAGTTTGGACACATGGGTTGGTGTGAAGAACTCGCCACCTGACTTGCCCGCATTGGCCGCATAGTTTGAGATCAGGAACTCGTAGGCGTCGCCAAACAGATCGCCTTCGTTCTCGTCGAAGTTCAACGTTACACTTTCTACGCCCTTGAGGACTTCCGCCAGACGCTCGTTCTTTTGCTTAACCGTGTTACCAAGGCGGTTGCTGGTGGTGTCGAAGTCAGCAAAGAGGCCAATGATGTCGTCTTCGGACGGGTAGCCACTCGCTGAAGCCTCGATCGCCGAAAAGACTTCTGCCAAGTCGGTGTTCAGGCTGTCGTTTTTGCTCGCGGTCTTGGCCACATTTTGAAAGAGCTGACTGGGATAGATAAAGTAGCCCTTGGTCTTGATCGCATCGACTTTGGCCTCATCGGGGATGTCAGCGTCCGACATGCCAGCATAATCGATGCTGTCGTCACCACCTTCGATGTAGTTTGTGAAGTTCTCGCTGATGAAGCGATAGAACAACGCGCCCAAGACGAACTGCTTGAAGTCCCAGCCATCGACCGCACCCCGCACTCTATTTGCGATTTGCCAGATTTCCCGGCGCAAAGCCTCAGCTTGTTGCTGACCTGTCATTATTGCTCCCCTTCTTGTTTTTGTTCTTGCTCGGCAATCCAGCGGTCGATCTCGCTTTTCCGAAACCGCCATGCGCTTCCCACCTTGAAACCGGGAACCTTCCCCTCAGATGCGAACCGATAGGCCGTTTTCTCAGCGATTTTGAGATACTCAGCGAGCTCTTTCACGGTCAAAATATCTTCGTTGGGCATTTCGAAAATGTCCTCTCTGAGGGATATGGGTTGAAACTAGAGGACAGAGATTGAACGAGCAAGTGTGGTTCTCGCTCCTTATCCTTTGTCGCCAGGTTCAAGAACTTCTGATAGTGCTGACCTGGCTTTGTGATTTGTGGCTACCGCTGCATCTAATTGATTACGTTCGCTTCGGACTGGTTGCCGCCGGTCAGCACAGCTTAGCTAGACCGACAGCTCCAAGGGCGCGACCCCGCTGCGGGTCTGGTCGATACGGGCAGAAAGGTCGGGGCAGGGGCGATTTTGAAGTCGCCCATACCCGTGATTTTTACTCCAAACCATGTATGCCTAATCTTCAAACTGCGTTGAAAATAAATGGAAATCATTTGATTGTGGATCGGGAGCTGTGGTGGAGGGGCTTTACGTAAAAGGTGAGGTGTTACGCATATTTTACTCTTTGATGGGGTTAAGTTATTGATTTGTCATACCATTGAGAGTCTCACCGCCCGCACCAAATACGCTATGAAAACATTGAATATTTTTTGATTTTATGCGTTTTGGTCCCCACTTTGGCCCGCACCATGACCGCCGCTTGAAGCGCCATAAGGTTTGTCGAGCTGCGCGAGGGAAAATGCAGGGCGTGACACTGGGGCGTGCAGGCTCCCCGTTGATTTCAGCGTAAATCTTGCGCGCGCTCGGTGCTTGGTTTGTGCCAATGGTCTTCCTTTCAACCTCCGGCGATCGGGGGGGGAATTGGCGGCGAGGCGGCGGCCCCCAATCCAGTTTCTGATGGCCGGCAGCAAGGATAGGGGCTAGACGCTCACTCCGAACAGCCACCCCACAAAGGCGGTCACCGCCATTGCAAAAACGCCCCACACAACCACCCGGGTGGTTGCGGGTAACACTGGGGCCGCACCTGCCTTGGCTCCCAACATGCCCAGAACAGCCAGAGCGATGACCGTGACGATCAGCACTGTTGAGATAATTGCTGAGGGCGGTGCCAAAAACGCGGCAAGGACGGGGACGGCGGCGGCGACACTGAAGGTCGCTCCGGAGGTCAGCGCTGCTTGAAGCGGGTTTGCGGTGTGGATTTCCGACAGGCCCAGTTCGTCGCGGATATGTGCCCCCAGCGCGTCCTTTTCTGTCAACTCTCTTGCGACGGCCTCGGCGGTTTGCGCACTCAACCCGCGTTCTTTGTAGATCTCGACCAGCTCCGCGAGCTCTTCCTCGGGCATATCGACCAATGCTATTCTCTCGCGTTCGATGTCCGCACGTTCTGTATCAGACTGCGAGGAAACAGAAACATACTCGCCTGCTGCCATTGACATCGCTCCGGCGACGAGCCCTGCAACACCCGCGATCAGTACCGCCGAGGGGGCCGGGTTTGCGGCCGCCACGCCGACAACAAGCGAAGACACCGAAACGATGCCGTCGTTGGCACCAAGCACCGCAGCCCGCAGCCAGCCGCTTCGGTTGATGTAGTGGGGGTCATCCGGGTGGGCGCTTACGTCATTCATGTGAGTTCCTTTGCAGAGGATTGCTTTGGCGATCCCGCGGTCTTTTTGTTGGGATTTTCTGAACTTTCCGGAGCGACATTTTCATCGGGTGCAATGTCGCCTGACAACAACTCTTCCATAAAGAGGCTGATGAACTGCGCCCGCCCGTCTGTCGTCGATTTTGAATAGATGCGTGTGGCCTGTGCCCGTACCGTTCCTGGTGCGGTTTTCCTGACGCGTGCGATGGTGTCGTTGTCCACCCCTTTGAGCATCATGATGGCGACGTCCCGTTCCGCGGCTGTCAGCTTCCATTCGGCAAAGAAGGCATCAATGATCTCAGCCAGATGGCCACGGGCAATATCAAGCCCGCGCTGCATTTCCGACATGCGAGCCAGCAGGCCGCGCAGTTCAAACATGAGAAAGATGACGCCAGCAATAAGGGATGCCGCAGCCACAGATTCCAGGATCAGATGTGGATTGTCAAACTGCCCGTCCTCGCGAAAGTCTTTGACCACATCGCCGATGAAGAACAGCGCGCACATGGCCTGTAAAAGGATAAGGCCCGCAACAACCGTTGCGCGCCTTTCCCTGGTTTTTGTGGGCCTCAGCGTTTGCCTCATTCTATCTCGCGTCCTTTCGGAATGGCTTTGCGCCCGCTTACCATGGAACGGACCAGATTGACACCGGAGCGCCAGCTGTCAAACGCCACACCGGCCACATGCAGCGCAACCGAGAACAGCAGCCAGCCAAAAGCAACCTCATGCAGTTCCTCGACCCAATCGACACCGAAGAAGGAGATCGTGGTCATCATGTAGCCCGTACTGCCGATGACTATGACCGAGATCCAGATGTTGTAGACCATAAGAGCCCCAAGTGGATTGTGCGACAGGTGCACAGTCCGGTCGCCAGAAAGGACGTCTCGGAGGTATCGGATTGCCCGGCCTGGGCTTGGTGGGAAGGCCGAAAACCGCGCGTGTTTCGGGCCGATCAAAGCCCAGACCAGACGAATACCAACCAACCCAAGCGCGATGTAGCCGATCCATTCGTGAACTTTGCTTTCCTCCTCCACCAGTGCGCCATTGAGAAGAATGGTCAGGGCAAGCGACCAATGTATTAACCGGACCAGCGGGTCCCAGACCAGGATATCGCGGGCACCTGTTCTGTCGCGGGCGCCTGTGCGCCCGCTGTTCTGTTTGGACATGAGAGCCATAATGCGATCACTTCGTCTTTAGCTTAATGACTGCGCCGGTCTGGGGATTCACATAGACCTCTCCCATTTGACCGTCGCGCACGAAGTAGACTTCGATTTGTCCGTCTTCCATCTCAGCTTTGCGGACGTCATAGCCCATCGCAGTCAGCGAGGCCTGTACCTCTTCCATGTTGGTGCCAAGCACACTGTCTTTTGTGATGCTATCGGCAAGGGCGGGAGAGGCGATGGCAAGCAGGGCAAGCAGGGTAAATTTGCGCATTTGAGTATTCCTTACGTTTCTGCCGGATCTTCGGCTGGACAAGGCGGCAACTCGTGTTGTCGCTCACGGTCATTTTGGCGCGTGGAGCGGCCGCCTCTAGTGGCAACAAGTTTAGGGCGGGCCGCATAAGCGGCTGCTTACGGCGGTTTTGTGCCGAAGAAGTGACTGTTTTTTATGACCAAATTGAAAACCCAGTATCAGGGCAAGCACCGAAGGGCCGGTTGAGAAGTAGCAGGAGACCCAATTCGAGGGGGGATGGTCTCCGGTCCTCATCTGACAGAAACTGCACCCGTGGGGTGGGATGCTACCGGTGGAACCAACCACCTATGGTATGGCGCTTGCGAAACCGTATTTCGAACGGAAGGTGGGTCCCGGTCGCGCAGGATGCGGCTTGTCTGGGCGTTGCAAAATCAGCCCCGGTTCGCGCGGGGCAGGCAGAACGGGACAGGCAGAACGGGACAGGCAGAACGGGACAGGCAGAATAGGTCTTGGGTCTCGCAGATCCGATTGTTGTTTTGGAATGCGAAAGCCAACAGGCTGAGCAATCAGGCCGGGTAATAGCCGATCAGCGCAATTAGGAGAAGAGGCCTGGGGAAGGCGTAGTTAAGCGGCGGTTTCCGAGTTGAGAACCGCCGCATATCTGCATCTTTGCAAGTCTTGCGACTTTAGTATCCGAACGTTGCCCTGGAGCTGTCTTCGGCAGCGCGGTTCAGACGCCGACGCGACGGGTCAAGACCTGCACGGATTTGCGCGTCACTGGTCAGTTCTTCATAGTCCAGTGGGGTTCTCGACAACAGGATCGCCCGGGCGCCGGTTGATCCATCAAACCGATAGATATGGGTTTCATCCCAGGCCAGATGCCCCCCGTCACGCAGCCCAATAATGTCCTGAACAAAATTGTGGCACTGATAGTTCTCCATCAGCAAAACGTAGTTGTTGGCCATATTGACCATGTTGCAGAGGGCCACAAAGTGACTGACTGCAGTATGGATATGCATCAGGACAGCCTGGCTGTAGATCAGATCCGATTTCGGCCATTGGCGAGAAAACGGCATGGTGATGTCCTGCAGCTTCAGACGGTCTTTCAGCTCGGGGTGACGGCTGCGCGCAAGGTCAAGTTGCGTGGCACCACGGTCACTGCCAGAAAACTGGGTGTTGGGATAAAACGCGACAGCATTGCCCAGATGGTCAGCCGCACCGCAGCCGACTTCGTGAACCGAAGCGGGTTGCAGTTGGCCAATGACTTCGTAGATCAAATGCTGGTTGGGATGCAGCGAGCGGCCCTGTTTGATCACATGGCCAGTTTCCGGGTCGAAACTCAGCTCGGTGGACTTGGCAATGACGTCGTGATCTTTTTCAACGTCGCCAATCAAACGGCGTTTATAGGAATCCGCTGTGTAGCTTTCCCAGTCAAAATCGTCGTCGTAAAACTTTCTTTTTTTGTAGAAAATTCTGTTCAAAATATTCATGTCGCTACTCCTTGCCCCGGGGTATTCACTTTTCGAACTGAAAAAGAAAGAAAAAAGTCGCCAAAACGCAGCGGCGCAGGGGTCGGGTTCAGGCTCCCTGGCGTTCAAGGCGGCGCGCTGGCAGCGGAGCATGGAATGATCGCAAGAAATCTGACCCTGCGGGCCAGTCTTGCCGATATCAGCCAATCAGGACGGCCTTGGGGGGGCGGGGGAGGGATGTTGCACGTGCTTGGTGTCGCAGAAGGCCCGGTCACTGCAGCGGATCTGAGGGGGCTTCCCCCCGCAGGACGCAGGGGGAAAATGCGGCTTGCGGAGGGGCGGGGACTAGCCTTCAAAGCCAAGAAAATGGGTGGTGTTTTCGAGCGCGCGGCGACGCGAAACCACTGAGTTTGCGACAAAATCCTCATCTGGCCATCCCAAAGCCACACAGGTCAGAATAATCTGGTCCTCGGGAATGTTGGCGACGTCACGCACCACCGGGCTTTGCATGATACCCTGCCCATTGATCACCGCGCCCAGGCCCTTGCTCCAGGCAGCCAGCACCAGCCCGTAGGTCATGGCACCGGTATCAAAATGGGCAATGGTATTGTCCAAAAGCGACCGATCAAAGCAGACAACAATTGAGACGGGGGCATCAAACTGGCGGAAGCCCCGCATCACCCAGTCCTGGCGGCGCTCCTTGTCGTGCCGCTCGATCCCCATGGCTTCAAACAACTGTACCGCAATTTCGATCTGGCGGGTCCGGTGCTCGCCCTCATAGGCGGCGTAGTCTTCAATATCGCGGCTGGGCGGTGTTCCATCCAGCATCCGTTCGGTATTGCCGCGGCGCACCTGTTCCAGCGGCTCTCCGGTCAGCACATGCAGGTGCCAGGGCTGGGTGTTCATCGACGAGGGCGCCCGGTTGGCCAGCGCAATGATATCCTGCAGGAGTTCTTTTGAAACGGGCTCCTTGGTAAAGCCACGAATTGAGCGCCGCTCGTTTATTGCCTGTTCGAGTTCCATCACCTGTCCCTTTATTTCATTCCCGCCTCTTCCCCAAAACTCCCGCCGGATGCGGTTGTTTTATGGGGACGCCGGGTTGCCTTGTCCTTGGGACAAAACCTGTTCAGTGGCGATCTTAGGGCGCGCGATCACGGCTTTATAGATGGTTTTGCAGATGTGCCGCAGCGGCACAAACGCCCAAGCCACAGGGGGAGCGCAGGGGGCAAGCGTAGGGGTAAACGCGGGGGCAATCCCGATTGTGTGCCTTGCTGGTGATGGGGGGACTTGTGAATGCCGACTTCGGCGCTCAGGTCGGAAGAGCTGAAACCATCGGCACCTTTTGGGCGCATCTGCTGTTCTGCTGCGTCCATGAGCTGCGTCCTGGTCTGCCTTCCCATCACGCCGCCGGAGGTTTGGCAAAGCGCAGGTGGCCGGTTTTCACCCAGACCTTCGCCCCCTTGTGCCCTGACAAGGCCCTAAGCGGCTGTCCTTCGGGCAGGCGCAGCCAGGCACCGGTTTCAAGTTGATCGCCAGCCTCGCGCAGGCTGCCGTCGAGCACCAGCAGTTCAATGCCTCCAGGGTCGGTTACCTCAAAAGAGGTCTCCGCAGAAATTTGGTGATAGGTGACCCTTTCGCGGGCGTCACGGTGCAGCTCAAGCGTGGCAATACCATCTTTGCCAGGGGCCGCATCCTGGGTCATTTTCTTGCAAAACTGGGTCCGGTCCGCCATGTCAAACTGCCAGAGTTTGACAAAGATCGTGCAGCCCGCTTTGGATCCCGGTGTGTGGCTGGTGGTGGGCGGGTTGCGGACATAGCTGCCTGCCGGATAGTCCCCATGTTCATCCTGAAACACCCCCTCCAGAACAATGAACTCTTCGCCGCCAGTATGGGTGTGGGCGGAAAAATGGCTACCGGGGGCATATCTTACAATTGTGGTGGCGCGGGCCACCTCATCTCCAATTCGGTCAAGCATCCGCCGATCAACACCAGCCATCGGGGAGGCAACCCAGGGCTCATCAGCGGAATGAACCAAGGCGCGTTTGGTGAAGTCTGCATTAATGTCCATCAACGTGTCTCCGTTTGCGAACCTCTGTCGATCCGAGAACCGAAAGCGGAATGTTGAAACCCGCAGTCAGCTCGGCTTGAGGCTCGCGTTTGTATTTGTCCCTAAAGATATAGCGGTGAGTTCTGGGTGTACCTACGAGTAGGTAGATCGGCGAGCAGGGTAAAGGCAGAGTGGTTCACGCTTTTGTCAGTGCAGGATGCAGTGCTGACCATCTGTTGATCGCGCCATGCGCTGTGACCCGTTGGATAAGCCGAATTTTAAGCGGAGGGGAGAGAAGCTGCTATGATCTACCGACTGATAAACAAATAAACCAAACACCAGCTTTTCCAAAAGGGCCAAGGAATATGTCCCGCGCCAGAAAAGCTAAAACACACACTCACACTCGTTACCCGTCAAGAAACAAACAAATGGAAGAGCATAGCAGCAAGGCTTTCTTAAGGGCTGTGGCAAAATTTGGGGAGACTGGTATTCCGTACCTCCGGGCTGGTTTTTCCTGCATTTACCCGCGCTTTCTTGCCATGTTTGTGCGGTTCTCGGATTGACGTTGCTGTTTAGGCAGAACAGTGTTCGGCATGTCTGGACAGCTGAAAATAACCCGCCTCCCCATTGCCTATGACCCTGATCTGGGCGCCGAATCTCGTGATCTGGTTGCTGGGCTCAATCCGGAAACCGGGCAGCTCATTTCTGGGGCTGCGGGCTCCAGCCCCTATCTGCGCAGATTGATCGAGCAGGAGGCAGTTTGGATTGGCGAGGCCTTGAGCGGCCCCAAACAGGCTTTGGCAGGTGTTTTTGACGATTGCCGCGCCCTGGCCCCAGATCAGCTGAAACCAGGCCTGCGGCAGGCCAAACGCCGGGTGGCGCTGTTGACAGCGCTTTGTGATTTATCCGGCGGCTGGTCGCTGGAAGAGGTGACCACGGCGCTGACAAACTTTGGCGGGCTGAGCGCAGATGTGGCGATAAAGGCGGAAATCGCCGCGCTTATTCGGCGCAAGAAACTGCCGGGGCTCACCGAGGCGGATGTTGAAACTGCGGGGGGGCTTTCAATTCTCGCCATGGGGAAAATGGGCGCTTATGAGCTGAACTACAGCTCGGATATTGATCTGATCTGCCTGTTTGACGAGACCCGTTTTGATCCCGATGACTTTTTTGAGGTGCGACAGGCGATGGCGCGGGCGACCCGCAACATGTGCACGACGCTGAGCGACCGCACGGCAGACGGCTATGTCTTTCGCACCGATTTGCGGCTGCGCCCGGATCCCTCGGTCACTCCCGCCTGTCTGGCGATGGAGACGGCAGAACGCTATTACGAAAGTCTGGGCCGGACCTGGGAACGTGCCGCCTATATCAAGGCACGTCCCTGCGCCGGGGATCTGGCTGCGGGGGAGGCTTTCCTGAAAACACTGCGCCCCTTTGTTTGGCGCCGCCATTTGGATTTTGCCGCCATTCAGGACGCCCACGACATGCGGCTGCGCATCCGTGAAAACAAGGGCACCGGTGGTCCGATCACCGTACCGGGCCATGATATGAAACTGGGGCGCGGCGGTATTCGCGAGATCGAATTTTTCACCCAAACCCGGCAGTTGATTGCCGGGGGGCGGGACGAAGGGCTGCGGCTGCGCGGCACGGTCGAGGGGCTTGCGGCTCTTGCTCAAAAGGACTGGATCCAGCCAGAGGTCGCTACCCGGCTGAGCGCGCATTACCGGTCCCACCGCGAGGTGGAGCACCGCATTCAGATGGTGCATGACGCCCAGACCCACAAAATGCCAAACTCTGGCGAGGGCATTGCCCGCGTCGCCTGCCTGATGGGGGAGGATCCGGCGGAATTGCAGGCAAAGATTCACCGCCGTCTGGTTGAGGTGCATGAGCTGACCGAAGACTTCTTTGCGCCCGATGCTGCGGCGCGGCCTCAACCTGTCATTCCCGATGGCTTTGACGAAAGCGTCATTGGCCGCTGGCGCGGATATCCGGCCCTGCGCTCGGAGCGGGGCGCACAGATATTTGACCGGCTCAAGCCAGAGCTGCTGAACCGCTTGGCGCGTACGGCCAAACCTGCTGAATCCCTGCTGGCGCTGGATGGGTTCCTGGCGGGTCTGCCTGCGGGGGTGCAGTTGTTTTCCCTGTTCGAGGCAAACCCGCAACTGCTGGATCTATTGGTTGATATTGTTGGCACATCGTACGAGTTGGCCGGGTTCCTGTCGCGCAACTCTGGCGTTTTTGATGCGGTGATCGGGGGCAGCTTCTTTGAAGACTGGCCAGGGAGCGCGGTGCTGCGATCAGGGCTGGAGGCGGTGCTGGAGCTGGAGGACGATTACGAGACCCAGTTGGACAGCGCGCGGCGCTGGTGCAAAGAATGGCATTTCCGCATTGGTGTGCACCACCTGCGCGGCTTGCTGGACGCCAAAGCCGCAGGGGCACAGTATAGCGAATTGGCAGAGGCGGTGATCCAGGCGCTGTTTCCCCGGGTGATCCGCCAGTTTTCTGTCAAACACGGCCCGCCTCCGGGAGCGGGACCAATTGTTATTGCCATGGGCTCTTTGGGGGCGGGGCAGATTAATGCGCAGTCCGATCTTGATATCATCGTGGTCTATGATCCACAGGGTATCGAGATGTCGCAGGGTCGCAAATCGCTGGCCACGCGGTCCTATTACGCCCGCCTGACGCAGGCATTGATCACGGCATTGTCGGCGCCAATGTCGCAGGGGCGCCTTTATGAGGTGGACATGCGGCTACGTCCTTCGGGCAACAAGGGGCCGGTGGCTACCAGCTGGTCGGCCTTTACCCATTACCAAGAGAACGAGGCCTGGGTCTGGGAGCATCTGGCCCTGACACGGGCGCGGGTGATCGCCGGTGAGCCGCGGTTGATGCAGGAATTTGAAACCTTTCGGCGCAGCGTGATTGCCCGGCAGCGGTCGCAAGTCAAAGTGCTGGCCGAGGTGGCACATATGCGCGATCGTTTGGCCTCCGCCAAGACCTCATCCGGAGTCTGGGATGCCAAAACCGGCGCCGGACGGATGATGGATATTGAGTTGCTGGCGCAGGCTGGTGCGCTCTTGGCGCAGTCTGCGCAGCGTGATGTGGCAAATGGGCTGGAGCAGGCTGTCGCTGGCGGCTGGCTGGATGCCGCAGATGCGTTGGTTCTGCAAAAGGCCTACGCCCTATATTGGTCGGTGCAGACAGCTGCCCGGCAGCTGTCTGGCGGCTCTCTTGACAAAGACACAATGGGAGAGGGCGGTGCGCTCTTCCTGAGCCGCAGTGCCGGTTATGGATGTTTGGAAGACTTGGAACAGGCTCTGGAACAGGCCTATAAGAACTGTGCTGCGATTATCTCGCGGACCTTACAGAAGGAAACGGGGCATGCAGACGATGGCGAAACTGGATCATAAACAGCTGATCCGCGAGGCTTATCGGATCGAGGGCATTACCGCGAGTCAATGCCGCAGCATCTTTCTGGACTGGGCGCTGAGCCTCCCTGTCGAGCTGGACAACCGGGCTGCGATCACCCAGATCCTGGAGCATTATAGCAGCGAACCTTCAGATCACCCGATGACCGTGGTGCTGCAACAGGGGCTGGAGGAAATGGCAATGCCGCGCCGTCGCGGCGGTTGGCGCTCGCGCTCGCGCGACTGATTTCCACCCCGCTTGCGCGGTTGAACCTCACCCTGCTCGACTGAACTGGCCCCTTGGTGCAGCTTTGGCTTGTTGCACCTTTTGCCTGGTTTGTTGGCCCCTGCGGTCAGCCCCTGTCAGGGGTGGCCCAGAGGTGGTCCAGGGGGGGCAGGGGCGGTCTTGGCCGAGCGCGCCGGGAGACGGCGGTGGGGGCAATCTGCAAATAGATTTCGATTTCGTTAAATTGAACTAAATTTGTCTCAATCCTGCCGCCTTTGCGGATCAGGTTGGCTTTGAACCAGCAAGCCGGGTGTTGCCGGCAATTGGCAAGGAGCAGAGCAATGATGACCCTTCGCAGACTTTTCCTCACCGCACTGGGCTGTAGCCTGTCCGCCTGTGCTACGGTGGATATTCCCTCCCGCAATGCCCCATTCGAGACCTTGCCAGAAAACTACGGGGCGGTGGCGCAGGGGTATCAGCCGATTGAGGGGGCGGATCTGAATCTGCAGCCGCAGTCAATTACCCCTGTCATTGCCGTCGATGCCCTGGGCGGCGCAGAGTACAGCGACCCGGCCCGCAGGCCGCTGGGAAGCGTTGCAGGCTCAGATATGACCATAACCAAGGTCAATGTGCGGGTGCCCCCTACCTTGAAAGTCTCAGAGGCTAATCGCTACATTCCGCAGGGCGATATTGTCTGGCGCGAAGATCCATTGGGCAACCGCCATATGCAGGTGCAGGAGATTGTGAAAAATGCGCTGGAGGCCGGAGTGCGGCCGCTGTCCGGACCCGTGCAGGCTGAGCTGGACGTCGAAGTCTTGCGGTTCCACGCCCTGACCCAAAAGGCGCGCTATACCACTGGTGGGGTGCACTCGATTGCTTTCATCATGGTGCTGCGCGATGCGCAGACCGGCGAAGCGCTGACCGAAGTGCGCGAGGTTGAGGCGGATCTGACAGCCTATGGCGGCCGCCGTGCGCTGGTTGCCATCGCCGAAGGGCAAACTCAGAAGGTGCGGATTACCGGGTTTCTGGCAAAAGTGATCCAGCAAGAAATCCTCTCTCCTGGCAGCCGCACCCCGCGCCGTGGTGGTCTTATTCAGGCGCTGAATAAACTCTAGGGTCAGGACCCTAGGTCGGCTCAACTGTCGTTCAATACCTTTTGGGGCCGCACGAATGTGCAGGCCCCTTTCCCTGTTGGCGCGATGGGTCTATGAGAGCCTCATGACAGCCACATCCCCCGCGCCAGAGCGCCCCCGTGTAAAACTCCTGCCCAAAGCAAATGCCCGCGCCCTGCGCCACGGCTTTCCCTGGGTTTATTCCAACGAGCTGGTTACTGATCGGCGCACCCGCAAGATGGAGCCCGGCAGCCTGGCCGTGTTGCTGGATGAGGCGCAGACGCCAATGGGGACCGTTGCGGTCAACCCAACCAGCAAGATCATCTGCCGGATGCTGGACCGCGACCCGCAGGCGGTGATTGATCAGGCCTGGTTCCAGGCGCGGATTGCGCAGGCCTTTGCCCTGCGCCAGCAGCTGTATGACGCGCCGTTCTATCGCCTGGTCCATGCCGAGGCCGACGGCTTGCCTGGTGTGGTGATCGACCGCTTTGGGGAGGCCTGCGTCGTGCAGCCCAATGCCGCCTGGGCCGAGGCTCTTATTGAACCGCTGACTGCGGCGCTGGCCGAGGTCACAGGATGTACGGTCATTTTGAAAAACGCCTCTGGGCGGACCCGCGGGCTGGAGGGGCTGAACGACGAGAGCCTCACTTTGCTGGGGGCCGCGCCCACCGCGCCGGTGCCGGTACAGATGAACGGTGCCACCTATATGGCGGATCTGACAGGCGGGCAGAAAACCGGTCTGTTTTATGATCAGCGCGAGAATCACGCCTTTGCCGCCCGGCTGGTGCCTGCGGGCGGTGATGTGCTGGATGTGTTTTCCCATGTTGGTGGCTTTGGTCTGGCGATGCGCGCTGCAGGTGCTGGATCAGTTACCTGCGTTGATGGCTCTGCTGCGGCGCTGGATCTGGCCGGGCAGGGGGCTGCGGCCTCTGGTTTTGGCGATAGTTTCACCGCCCGTCAGGGCGATGCCTTTGATCAATTGGCAGCCCTGGCTGAGGAGGGGTGCAGCTTTGACGTGGTGGTCTGTGATCCGCCGGCTTTTGCCCCCTCCAAACAGGCGCTAGAGGCTGGTCTGCGCGCCTATGAGCGGATTGCAAAGCTGGCGGCGCCACTGGTGAAACCCGGTGGCTATCTGGGGCTTTGCTCTTGTTCCCACGCCGCCGACCTGGCGCGGTTCCGCAATGCTTCGGCGCGCGGTATTGGCCGGGCGGGCCGTCGTGGACAGTTGATCCACACCGGCTATGCAGGCGCGGACCATCCGCAATTGCCGCAGCTGGCTGAAAGCGGCTATCTGAAATCCGTCTTCTTCCGGCTGGACTGAGCCGGGGCGATGAAGCTTTTGCTGGATACCTGTGTGCTGTACCCCACGGTGATGCGGGAAATGCTGATCGGGGCGGCTGCCCGAGGCGCGTTCACGCCGCTCTGGTCGGCGCGTATCCTGGAAGAGTGGAGCCGGGCCGCAGTGAAACTGGGGCCCGAGGGCGCGGCGCAGGCCCGCGCCGAAGTGGCGCTGCTCAAAGCCACCTGGCCGCAGGCCGTGGTGGCCCCGGCACCGGGGGTTGAGGCGCGGCTCTGGCTGCCGGATGCGGCGGATGTGCATGTGCTCGCCGCCGCCATCACCGGCCACGCGGATGCCATCGTCACCGTCAACAACAAGGACTTCCCCCGCCACACCCTGGCAGAGGAAGGGCTGGAGCGGATTGGCCCTGATCAGTTGCTTTATGATCTCTGGCTCAAAGATCATGCTGGGATGGAGGCGCTGGGGGCTCAGGTCCTGGCCGAGGCCAACCGCCTGTCGGGCGGCGGCTGGGAGATCCGCCCGCTCCTGAAAAAGGCCCGCCTGCCGCGATTGGCCAAAGCGCTGGCAACGGGCTAGGCTTTGGCCTGCTGGGCCTACAGGGCTTTGAGCGCCTCAGCGGCGATCTCAAACGAGCGCAGCCGGGCGTCATGATCATGGATCTGCCCGGTGATGATCACCTCATCGGGGTCATGGCGTGTCAGGATTTCAGACAATTCACGTTTGACCGTCTCAGGGCTGCCGGTGGCGGAAACCGTCAGCGCCTCGTTCACCCCGGCGAGCACCGCAGGTGGCAGGTGGTCGGCGATGTTCTCCACCGGGCGCGGCAGTTTGCCGGGCTGGCCCAGACGCAAACGGGCAAAGGCCTGTTGCATGGTGGTGCGCAGGCGGATGCCTTCGGCATCGGTATCGGCGCCAAAGACATTGACGGCGATCATCGCATGGGGTTTTTCCAGATAGGTCGAGGGGCGAAAGGCCCGGCGATACACCTCAAGCGCCTGGTCCAGCGCTTGCGGTGCAAAATGCGAGGCAAAAGCATATGGCAGGCCCAGCTGTGCCGCCAGCTGCGCGCCGTATAGGCTGGAGCCAAGGATCCAGACCGGCACATTGCTGCCTTGGCCGGGGAAGGCGCGGACCTTGGCCTGCGGGTCCAGGTGGCCAAGAAAACCCATGAGTTCAATCACATCCTGCGGAAAGGTATCAGCAGCACCTGAGGCCATACCGCGCCGCAGGGCGCGGGCGGTCTGCATGTCAGTGCCGGGCGCGCGCCCCAGGCCTAGGTCGATACGGTCGCCATAAAGCGCCGCAAGGGTGCCAAAGGCCTCGGCCACCATATAGGGCGCGTGATTGGGCAGCATGATACCGCCCGCACCCACCCGAATGGATTTGGTCTGGCTGGCGATATGGCCAATCAGCACTGCGGTGGCGGCACTGGCGATGCCGGGCATATTGTGATGCTCCGCCAGCCAGTAACGGTGATAGCCCCAGGCCTCGGCCTGGCGGGCCAGATCGGTGCTGTTTTGGAACGACTGTGGGATTTCGCTGCCCTCGGGCACCGGAGCAAGGTCAAGAAGAGAATAGCGCATGAGGGGTCCAATCAGGCTTCCAGTCACGGGAACTTTTGATTTGGGCGCTCTGCGCTGAAATGGCAAGGGGCGGCGGGAAAATGACGTGATGTCAGACGCGTTGCCAGTCGGCTTCCAGCCGTTCCAGAGCGGCAATGCGCTCTTGGGTTTTGGGATGTGACATCAACCAGGCCGGGGCCATGCCTGCCCGCGCCTGGGTCAGTGCTTCGAGTTTGCGAAACAGGGACTTTTGCGGCTCCAGCCCGATGCCGGATTTGGTCAGCAAGGCGGCGGCATATTCATCGGCCTCATATTCGTCGCTGCGCGACAGGCGTGCCGCAAGCAGATTGGCCAGCAGCCCGGCAATCCAGGGGCCGACAATGGGAATATAGCGCCCCAGGATCATCATCAGCGCGGTGCGCAGGGCGTTTTGACCAGAGAAATCAATCACACGTTTCTGCGCATGCCCCAGCGCCACATGGCCCAGCTCATGGGCGATGACCGAGGCAAGCTCGGCATCTGTGACCTCGCCGCTTTGGTATTTGCGGTAGAACCCACGGGTGATGAAGATCCGGCCATCCGGTGCCGCCAGCCCGTTGACGGGATCAACCTCATAGATGAACACCGGAATGCGATCAATCTCCAGCGCTGCTGCCATGCGATCCGTCAGGCGGCGCAGTTTTGCATCGGCCAGCTCGGTTGAACGGGCGTCCAGCTCGCGGTGGGTCCGCCAGACCGAAATCCGGTACATGACAAGGCCATAGATCACAGCCAGCAGGATGGGAGTAAAACGCAACATAGGCCAGATATGGGCAGAAAATGCGCGCAGGACAAGAGAGCAGCGGCATCCTGTGCGCTTCGGTCGCCGTGAAAACCATCCTGGCGCTTGGCGTTTTCCTCGGCACTGGTTCCTCTGCCTGGGGGGCAAATGGCGGGCGCGGTGCGGGGCATGGCACCGATTGCGCAGCCTCGCTGCGGTTTTCACGGTTGCAGACTGGCCTTGGGTAGGGAAGGGTAGGCGTAGGAATAATCCAAAACCAAGAGGGTGCCGGTGCCTGATCCAGATGATATCGATGGCCGTTTGCATGGCGAACAGTTTGAACCGGAGGAGCAGGAAGGCCTGCTGGCACGGTTGTTTTATATGATCCTGATCGCAGTGATGATTTCGGTGGCCCAGACGGTGCTTGCCACTGCGACGGTGCTGCAGTTCATTGTACTTGCCGTCACCAAAGAGCCAAACGAGCGGCTGGCCGATTTTGGTACCGATCTGGGAATCTGGATCGCCAAGGCAGCGCGCTATCAGATGGTGGCGAGCAATGTGAAGCCCTGGCCCTGGACCGATTTGGACTGACCGATTTGGACTGACTGACCCGGACTGACTGACCCGGACTGCCCGATCTGAGCTGGCGGCCAAATTGGCTACCGCGCTCTGTTACGGCGGGGGATCACGTCGGCAGAACTGGGGGGCTGGCCTATTTGGTCAGCTCTTTCATGCCGCGTTCCAGGCCATCCAGGGTCATTGGCACCATGTGGTCTTCAAATATCTCGCGGATCATGCCGATGGAATGGGTATAGTCCCAGTGTGTTTGCGGCACCGGGTTGATCCAGAGATGGGATTTCCACTGGTCGCGCGCGCGCTGGAGCCAGACCTGGCCGGCCTCTTGGTTCCAGTGTTCGCTGGCACCACCGGGATAGGCGATCTCATAGGGCGACATCGAGGCATCGCCGACAAAGATACATTTGTAATCAGGTCCGTAGGTGCGCAACACCTCATGGGTGGGCATCTGCGCCTCCCAGCGACGGCGGTTATCGCGCCAGACACCTTCATAGAGGCAGTTGTGAAAGTAGAAATATTCCAGATGTTTGAATTCACTGCGGGCGGCTGAAAACAGCTCTTCCACCACCTTGATGTGCGGATCCATCGAGCCACCAACATCGAGGAAAAGCAGAACCTTTACCGCGTTATGGCGTTCGGGGCGGGTTTTGACGTCCAGATAGCCATGCTCTGCGGTGGCGCGGATGGTATTGTCCAGATCCAGCTCTTCATGGGAGCCCTCGCGGACCCAGCGGCGCAGGCGCTTCAGGGCCACTTTGATATTGCGGGTGCCAAGTTCAACATCCCCGTCGAGGTTCTTGAACTCGCGCTTGTCCCAGACCTTGACCGCGCGCTGATGGCGGCTTTCTTTCTGGCCGATGCGGACGCCTTCGGGGTTGTAGCCATAGGCGCCAAAGGGCGAGGTGCCGGCGGTGCCAACCCATTTGCTGCCCCCCTGATGGCGGCCTTTTTGTTCTTCCAGCCGCTGTTTCAGGGTTTCCATCAGCTTTTCAAAGCCACCCATGGCCTCAATCTCGGCCTTTTCTTCCGCGCTCATGTGCTTTTCAGCCATCTTGCGCAGCCAGTCTTCGGGAATGTCTACCGCATCCATCACCGCCGAATTTGGGATCGATTCCAGACCTTTGAAGGTGGCTGAAAAGGCTCGGTCGAATTTGTCGATATTGCGCTCATCCTTGACCATGGCCGAGCGGGCCAGAAAGTAGAAGGCTTCGATGTCATAGGTCACAAGACCCTTTTTCATCCCCTCCAGAAAGGTGAGGTATTCGCGCAAAGACACCGGGATTGCCGCCTTGCGCAGATTCTCAAAAAAGGGCTGAAACATGAAGGAGGCCTTTCGCGACGGTTTAGGCCAGCATGCGATGGATCACGATGGTGGCAATGACCCCCACAATACCAAAGGCGATGGCATAGACAGCGGCATATTGCAGCAAATCGGCAGTATTGCCGCCACGTTTTCGTGCGGTGTAGAGGCCCGACAGAATGCCCAGCAGGACTGCGCCAATTACGATCATGTTTTTTCCGCCTGTTTTTGCGCAGCAGTTTGCGCCGATGTGTGTAGCTGTCTCAGTTGGTCGAGGGGCGCAGTTCCGCGACTTCGCGGATCTTGGCTTGCACCGCCCAATCCGGGCCAAACCCGTACCGCGCCCATCCAAGGCTGTCCAGCCTGACCGTGTTTGCAGTGGCAAATTGGCCCAGGAGATCCAGGGCTTCGGCCTTGATCAGCAGGGATGTCGCCAACAGGGCGGCGTTCTCATAGCGGCTGGCGACGGGCAGCGCCGGGTTGATCTGCTGCAGGGCCGCTTCGCCTTCGCCGCGGGCAATCTGATAGGCTGCCATGCGCGGGCGGATAACCGCTTGATGCAGATCGCTGCCCGGGGTCTGGTTCAGGAAATCAAGCGCGGTTTGAAAATGGCGCTGTGCCAGCTCCGGCTCGTTTGCCTGGATCATGCGCCCCAGAACATAGAGGCTATAGGCGCGGCGGTGATCGGACCAGCCCAGATCCCGCGCCAGCACAACGGCCTGGTTTGCGGCCCGTTTGCGGCTGCTGAAGGAGCTGCCGGGGCCAAGCGCCGTTTCTATCGCGTTGATCCAGCTGCGCGGTGTGGTCGGCAGAGCCCGAGAGGCAATGCCATTGCCTGCAGGGTTCAGACGCGACAAAAGCCCCGGCAAAATGGCGGCGACCTCATTGCGGCTCATGCCGGTGTGCAGCTCTGGCGCATAGGTGGCGCGCAACACCAACATGTCAAACCCGGTAAGCACGGTGTGAACATTGTCGTCGTTAAAGACGGAATCCGAGAGGCGATAGAGATCATTGAGGGGACCAATGGCCTGGGCCAGCTCCTCGTGCAGGCAATCGCGGGATTCCTGTGGGCTGATGTCATTGGGCACAAAAACCGCCAGACGTTCACGGCTGCGCAGGCGCGACCAGTCGGTGTCGGGGCTGCGCCGTTTGCGGCGCAGCTCGGCCAGTGAATCAACATTTGGCACGACAAAACAGGCGGCTTTGGGGAGGGCGCGGTGGATTGCGCGGCTGGAGACAGCCTGAACCGTGATCTCAACCGGGCCGCTGTTTACCCGCTGGATATCAATCCCGGCCTCTTGCTTGAAGCGGTGCAACAGTTGGTTGAGGTCTCTTTGAAACCCGGCGCTGGGATTGCCGACAACCCGCAGGCGGATGGGGCGCTCAAACCGGGTGAAGACCGGCAAAGTGGTGCCGCCTTCGAGCTGGAAGTGAAGATCCAGAAAATCGCGGGCGATATCCCGGTTGGAGCGCTGCGGGGGGAGCGGGCGCGGCGCGGAAAAGGCCTTGGCGGCAGGCAGGCTGCTGCTGGCCAAAGCGGCGCGGCTGGGCGTCTTTTGCGCTGCCGGAAGCGTGCAGGCCGAGACAAGGGCTGCCAGGCCAAGCGGCAATACCAGCCGCGCCAGAGCCCGAGGTCCTGCCAGCGCATCAGGCCGGGCCAGACCATGAGGGCGCTTGGAGGTGGCAAAGGGACCAAATTGAAATCTTTGGGGAATCACTCGGAGCTCCAGCATGCGTCACAAAAAAATCGGCGCGATACGGCACCCAGTCAATAGATCCGTGCCAAGGTAATAAGGTAATGGGGCGCAAATTTGAAGAGACAGAGGCGGCTGAGAGGAACTTGTCGGTTGTGTCTCAGCCCAGACATGATCCCAAAACAGGGGCAAGACATCCCGCACCCTGTTTTGAGGATCACAGCGTCCTTACTTGCGACCGCGTGCCATAAAGGCCAGGCGTTCAAACAAATGCACATCCTGTTCGTTCTTGAGCAGAGCACCATGCAGTTTGGGCAGCGCATCGGCCCCGTTGCGGGCCAGATCTTCTGGGCTCAGGTCTTCGGCCAAAAGCAGCTTCAACCAGTCCAGCACCTCTGAGGTCGAAGGCTTTTTCTTCAGACCGGCGGTGTCGCGAATCTCGTAGAACTGTGTCAGCGCAGCTGTCAGCAGCGACTCCTTGATATCCGGATGATGCACCGCGACGATTTTTTTCATGGTCGCGGCGTCGGGGAACTGGATGTAGTGGAAGAAGCAGCGGCGCAAAAAGGCGTCGGGCAGCTCTTTTTCGTTGTTGGAGGTGATGATCATGATCGGGCGATTGACCGCGCGGATTGTTTCGCCGGTCTCGTAGACGTGAAACTCCATCTTATCGAGCTCCTGCAGCAGATCGTTTGGAAACTCGATATCTGCCTTGTCGATCTCATCAATCAACAACACGACCTTTTCATCCGCTTCAAAGGCTTCCCAGAGCTTCCCTTTTTTGATGTAGTTTTTGACGTCATGCACGCGCTCTTCACCAAGCTGGCTGTCGCGCAACCGGCTGACCGCGTCATATTCATACAGCCCCTGCTGGGCGCGGGTGGTGGATTTGACGTTCCACTCGATCATCTTCAGCCCTAGGGACTCAGCCACCTGACGGGCCAATTCAGTCTTGCCGGTGCCGGGTTCGCCCTTGACCAGTAGCGGGCGCTCCAGTGTGACGGCTGCATTGACTGCTATTTTCAGGTCGTCGGTGGCGACGTAGTCTTTAGTGCCTTGAAACTGCATAATTTATATACATCCCCTGCTTGCTTTCTCGCGATCTGGCGCATTTAGGAAGGTTTTAACCCGGTCTGTTTACTATTGTGTAGTGACAATCGGCTTGTCAGGGGATAAACGCAGCGGCATGGGGAGCCAGGATGTATGGCGAAGATTGAAGAGACCTACAGAATGGGCGAGACCGAAGGAGCCGAAATGAAACAAGAGATGTTTCTGCCGGAAGATTACCGTCCGGCCGAAGATGAGCCTTTCATGAATGATCGGCAGCTTGAGTATTTCCGTCGTAAACTTCTGAACTGGAAGCAGGATCTGCTCGCAGAAAGCCGCGATACCATCGAAGGGTTGCAAGACAACACCCGCAATATTCCTGATGTTGCAGACCGGGCCAGCGAAGAAACGGACCGGGCATTGGAGCTGCGGACCAGAGATCGCCAGCGCAAGCTGGTTTCCAAAATTGACGCGGCGATCCGCCGGATTGATGAGGGCGAATATGGTTACTGCGAAGTGACCGGAGAGCCAATTTCTCTGAAACGTCTGGATGCGCGTCCCAATGCCACGATGAGCCTTGAAGCGCAGGAACGTCACGAACGCCGCGAGAAAGTCCATCGTGACGATTGATTTCTGAGAGAATGCAAAAAAACCATCACGCCGGGGCCTGTTGCTCCGGCGATTTTCGTTTATGGACAATGCATGAGCGAAATACAGCAGGCAGCAATGACACTGAGACATCTCAACGTTACCATCATCGGCGCAGGCATCGGCGGCCTGGCGGCGGCTTTGGTTTTGCAGCGCAAAGGGGCGCAGGTCACTGTGTTGGAGCAATCCGGGGCCGTCTCGGAAGTTGGGGCGGGCTTGCAGATCACGCCCAATGGCATGGCGGTTCTGACTGCGCTGGAGCTGAACGATGCGCTGGCCTGGTCTTCGCAGCGTGCCAAGGCCGTGGTGCTGCGCGGACATCGCGACGGCGGCGAGGTGCTGCGGCTGGACCTGGATCAATATGCCGCCGATCTGCGCTACTATTTTGTCCATCGTGCGGACCTGATCAGAATTCTGGCCGATGCAGCCCGCGAGGCCGGGGTGCAGGTGCGGTTGTTGCAAAAGGTGGAGCGGGTCGACTGCGGGCCAAAGCCCGTGGTGCATCTTGCCAATGGCGCCCAGTGTGGCGGAGATCTGGTGATCGGCGCAGATGGGCTGCATTCACAGGCCCGGCGGGCGCTGAATGAGGCGAGCCAGCCGTTTTTCACCGGGCAGGTGGCCTGGCGGGCGATCGTGCCCAATCACAGCAAACTGCCCGCCGAGGCCCAGGTCTTTATGGGGCCGGGCCGCCATCTGGTGGCCTACCCCTTACGCGATGGCTCGCTGCTCAATCTGGTGGCGGCACAGGAACGCCGCGCCTGGGCAGACGAAGGCTGGCATCTGCCGGATGATCCGGAAAACATGCGCCGCGCCTTTGCGGGATTTGGCGGCGAAGCCCATCAATTGTTGTCACAGGTTCAGGACTGCGCGCTCTGGGGGTTGTTTCGCCATCCTGTGGCCCCCCATTGGCACCGCGGGGCGGTTGCCTTGCTTGGAGACGCAGCCCATCCAACCCTGCCCTTTATGGCACAGGGCGGCAATCTGGCCCTGGAAGATGCCTGGGTGCTTGGCGCAGCACTGCAAGCCCAGCCCGGGGATATCCCCGCCGCGCTTGCATCCTATCAGACCCACCGGCGGGACCGGGCAGCCAGGGTGGTAGAGGCTGCCAGTCGCAACGCCTGGAAGTATCATCTACGTGCTCCGCTGAGCTGGCCTGCGCATCAGATCTTGAAACTGGGAGGCCGTTTTGCGCCCCAGAAAATGGTGGCCCAGTTTGACTGGATCTACCGTCACGATGTGACCCAACAGGGCTAACGCTGGCTGGATTGCCCGAATGAGCCAACCAGAGTAAGCCAACCAGAGTGAACCGGCCAGAGAAAACGGACCAAAGAAAACCGGCCAGAGTGAACCTGCCTGACAGGAAATCCCCGACAGGAAATGCCGAAGGGGAGATCTTAAACAGGGGCTGGTGGATCCTCAGACAGGTGGGATCAAAAAAGGGGGGGCTCCCGCCCGGAGTTGGGCCGACACGCGGCCCGGCTTCCCGTTGGGCCCGGCGCCGCGCTGCCGCGCGGCGCACTATGATCCAGATCTGTCACTTAACCCCCGCAGCGGAAGCGGGGATTGTGGGGGCCTTACCTTAAAGGTCCAGTTCTACCCAGATCGGCACATGGTCGGAGGGTTTTTCGCGACCGCGGATTTCTTTGTCGATCTGGCAGTCCTGCAACAGATCTGCCGCCTGTGGGCTCAGCAGGAAATGGTCAATGCGAATACCGTCGTCCCGGTTCCAGGCCCCGGCCTGGTAATCCCAGAAGGTATAATGCCCTGGCCCCTGATGGCGCGCCCGGAAGGCCTCGGTGAAGCCCAGGTTGACGATTCGCTGGTAGGCGGCGCGGCTTTCGGGGCGATGTAATGCATCCTCCCGCCAGGCCTCGGGGCGCTTGGCGTCTTCGGCCTGAGGGATGATGTTGTAATCCCCCGCCATCAGCGCTGGCATTTCGCTGTCCAGCAGAGCGCGGGCGCGGGCCTGCAGTCGCTCCATCCAGGCCAGCTTGTAGGCGTATTTCCCGCCCGGCACGGGGCTACCCTCGGAGGTGAGTTCAACCGGATTGCCATTTGGCAGGTAGAGGCCGCAGATGCGCAGGGCCTGTTTGCCAACAACGGTTGCTTCGATCCAGCGGGCCTGCAGGTCGGTGTCATCGCCAGGCAGGCCCCGGCTGACGTCCTCCAGTGGCAGCTTTGACAGGATTGCGACCCCGTTGAACCCTTTCTGCCCGTGCGTTTCCACAGCATAGCCGCGATCTTCAAACAGTTCACGGGGGAAGGCCTCGTCGATGGATTTGATCTCCTGCAACAGGACAACATCAGGTTTGGCCTCATCCAGCCACTGCGGCAGAGCGGCGGCGCGGGCCTTGATGCCGTTGATATTGAAACTGGCGATCTTCATTTGCGTCTCCTGCCGTGGGGGTTTGGATGCTTTGGCTGTTCTATCGCCCAATAGAGAGGCTGGAGCAAGAGGCGCCGGAAAGGGCGAATCAGTCTGTGGCGTTTCCCCGCGTTGCGCGACGCGTTTTGCACAGTTGCGGGGCGCAATCCACGCGGGTGGCGATAGCCTTGCGTCTACAGAGGTGTGGATAAATCATCTACTCACCTGGGGATTGAATTACTTAGTTGAAAAGGAACAGTTAAATCTAGTTAAAAGTTAACGTGGGTATCCTTTTTCTGGCAACTTAAAATTGAATTAATCTATTTTCAGACAGGAAATGCCGTGCAAGCGTTTGGGGGTGATTACTCACTTCAAACGGAGGTTCTAATGACTGCTTTGCACAAAACTCACATGGCGACTTTTTCTTCAGATCAGGCTAAGGTTGAGTCGAATTCCAAAGGCTGCAGCCTGTTCTGCGGCGACGGGGCGGAGCTTTTCTCCTCCGGCTCCGCACCAGAAATGAGCACCTGCTGGAGTGGCGAGAACACGGCTCTGTTCTCTTCTGGCTCTGCACCTCAGGCGCGGGGCGATCAGGGCTCTGGCGCATTGGTGGAGCTTTTCTCCTCCGGGTCTGCGCCTACAGCAGGGGCAACTGTGGTGCGTGGTGATCTGTCTGGGCTGTTCTCGTCGGGCAGCTAAGGGATAAAAACATGGCGCGCCCCGAGTTGGTTGGCGCGCCAGTGCCAGTATCGGGTTGCCTGCGGGGCGCCCAGGCCTGGATGAGGCGAGGAATAGGAAGACGCGACAATGGCGCAGATACTGAGGTTTCCCAAAAGCAACTGGCCGCTGCGCCGTGTCGACACCCTGTCGCACCTGATAGAGGCGGTATCCTGTCATCGCCACGCCCAGGAAGATGTCTATTGGTTGAAAGAAAACGCTGAACTGCTGAATGTCCTTGAATGCACCCAAGAGGCCTCTGGGGCAGGTGTGGCGGCTGGGGGGCGTGATCTGGACGGGATTGCCCCTGCGGCCCTTGCTCCGCTGCGCGCCTTTTATGCTGGTGCGGACCGCCATCTTTGTTTTTTCCGACAGTACTACCGGTTTGTTTTGTCCATCTGTATGGACCTGGAAGATCTTGGCCTTGTTCGCTCAGGTGTTGGCTCAGGTTCAGCTGACTCGGCAGGGAAGGGCGAAGCCCTGGCGCAGTGGGTGATAGAGCAGGATCTGCCAAGCCATGAGTTGTCCGACCTGCAACGCGCTGAGGCCCGTCGGCTGTTGGCGCGCCGCGGGCTGGTTGCGGATTTTCCAGGACTGGACGAGAGGCTGCATGCCTTTGTCGATGAGAGCGCCCAGTTTGCGGTGCCCAATCGCAAGGCCGCCTATGAGCTCACACATATTGTATTCTATCTGAGCGACTATGGACGCCGGCCACCGGGGCTGTCACCGGCAGCAGTCCAAAGTCTCACCCATGTCGGGCTGCTCGCCTTTCTGGACCAGGATGCCGACCTTCTGTCCGAGATCTGCATTTCGCTGCGCTATTGTGGCGAAACGCCCTCGGCAATCTGGGAGGACTGGCTGGCGCGGCACCATCAAGGATTTACCTTGATGGAGGCGGGCAGGGCGGCTGCACCGCCGCTGCACCGGGACGACTATCACATGTTCCTGGTGAGCAGCTGGCATCAGGCCCTATACGCGGGGTCCTGTTTTTACGACAGAATTCCGTCAGCAGCCCTGCGCTTCCAACGCCCTGCCGAACAGGGGGTCTTGCATCACCTGTCGCAGGCCGTGTTTCAGGCCGGAAGCCGAGCAGGAGACTGGCAGGCCTTGCGCCCCTTGATTTCTGCAGGCTTGAGTGAAAGCGCCTACGAACTGCTCTGTGCGGCAGAGCGCAGCTCTGTCGGCTTTGAGACCTTTTTTGAGGCCTTTGCCCGCAGCGGCACGACGGAGGGGCCAATTGCGCGGGTAAACAACGGATGAGGGGGCTTTCAACGCCAGTTCTGGGGGGGCTGATGATCGTGGCGTACACGGGACTTATCTCGTCTGCGGATGGGATCATCAAACTCTTGTCAGGGGGCTATGAGGCGGCCCAGATCTATGTGCTCGCGGGAGGCATGGTTGCCGTCCTGTCGATACTGGTCAACTGGCTGTGCATGTCGCGAGAGGACAAGCGCGCCTTACCCCAGCTGTCAATTCATCAGCCCTTGGGGCAAAGGACAGGACCGGGGGGGCAAAGGACGGGGCCGGGGGGGCAGAAGCCACCCTCTGGGGTCTTTGCCAAATACCTGCCCTGGCGAACGGCTTGCCCGCGTGCCATGGGGCTGCGAAGTCTGGCGGCCCTGCTGGGGGCTATTTGCTTTTTCTATGCGTTTCGCCTGCTGCCTTTTGCGCAGGTTTTTCTGTTTATTGGTCTGATGCCGCTGCTGGCAGGGGTTATGTCCGGGCTGATCCTGAAAGAGCGGATCAGTTTTGGCGCCTGGATTGCCCTGGGGATGGGATTTGTTGGCGTGCTGTTTTTGTTTCCCAGCGGTGTCTCATCTATCTCGGGGGGGCACGTCCTGGCGCTTGTGGGGGCGACCTGGGGGACATTTTCTATGGTCATGGCGCGCTATATCAGTCGCCATGATACGAACCTGCTGCCGCAGGTCTTTTATCCCAATCTGCTACTCTGCCTTGCAATGGTTCCGCTATTGCCAGTTGTTTGGCAGCCGATGCCACTGGCGGATCTGGCCTGGGCCTTGGCATATGCCGGGTTGCTTTTTGCCGCCCGGTGGCTGGCGGTGGCGGCCCTGCGCCTGCTGCCGGCCTATGTGGTGACACCTTTGATGAATTTGCAATTTGTCTGGATGCTGACAATCGGCGCATGGGTCTTTGGCGAAATGCCGAGCCAAGGCACCTGGATCGGCGGCTTTATCGTGATTGGGTCCGGCCTGTTCCTGCTGCGGGGGCAGGTGGTGAAACCACGAGCCAGGCAGCGGTTGCTCGCCTAAAGACGCGTCTTGTCGTCCAATCCCCCGATCTGAACAGGCGGCAGCCAGATGGCGCGCGGCTGCCGGTGGCAGGCCTGCGCGGTCGCTGTTACATCGAAAACGAGGTGCCGCAGCCGCAGCTGGACGAGGCATTGGGGTTCTCAATGGTGAACCGCGCGCCGATCAGCTCTTCGGTGAAGTCAATCACGGCGTTTTCCAAAAAGGGAAGCGATACGGTATCAACCACGACTTTTTCGCCCTGACCTTCAAGCACCAGATCATCTTCGCCAGGGGCATCAAGGCCGATCTCATACTGGAAGCCGGAGCAGCCGCCGCCTTCGACCGCAATACGCAGCGCCTGGCCCTGGCTTGCAGCGCCAATCTCGGTCAGCCGGGCAAAGGCCCGATCGGTCACTTTTGGTGGCAGGTTCATGTGGTCTCTCCCGGTGCTGTATTGCAGCGCATTACATTATATAGAAAGGTGCGACCAAGACGACAAGATTTCACGGGAGAAAGATTAGTCATGCATGCCTCTTATGCCACCAAACCGGACCAAAGCCGGGGCAGACTGATCTCTGAAGAGGAAAGCAGTTTTCGCTCACCCTATCAGCGCGACCGGGATCGGATCATCCATGCCAGCGCCTTCCGCCGGTTGAAACATAAAACTCAGGTCTTTGTTGAACACGAAGGGGATAATTATCGCACCCGGCTCACCCATTCGATTGAGGTCGGCCAGGTCGGGCGCACAATTGCTGCGGCGCTGGGGCTCAATCAGGAACTGACCGAGGCAGTGGCGCTGGCCCATGATCTGGGTCACACGCCCTTTGGACATACTGGCGAAGATGCGCTGCATGCGCTGATGCAGCCCTATGGCGGCTTTGATCACAACGCCCAGGCGATCCGCATTGTCACCTGTCTGGAGCGTCACTACGCTGAATTTGACGGGTTGAACCTCACCTGGGAAACCCTTGAAGCCATTGCAAAACACAATGGGCCGGTGGTCGGAGAACTTCCCTGGGCGCTGGCGGAATGCAACGCGGCTATGGATCTGGAACTGCATACCCACGCCAGCGCCGAGGCGCAGGTGGCGGCCCTGTCGGATGATATCGCCTATAACAACCACGACCTGCACGACGGGCTGCGCGCCGGGCTGTTTACGGATGAGGACATTGCCCATCTGCCGATCATTGGCGCCGCTTATCAAGAGGTCGATCAGAAATACTCCGGGTTGGATGCCCTGCGCCGACGTCACGAGGCCTTGCGCCGGGTTTTTGGTGTCATGGTCGGGGATGTTATTGATACCTCACGCAAAAATTTGCGCGACAGCGGGGTCCAAAGCGTCGAGGAGGTGCGGGCGCTGGGGCGCCCGGTGGTGGCCTTTTCACCAGAGCTGTGGCGGGATCTGAAAGAGATCCGCGCTTTTTTGTTCCGTCGTATGTACCGCGCGCCCTCAGTGATGGAGGTGCGCGTTCGCATGGCAGCAGTTGTCGCGGCGCTGTTTCCTTATTTTCTGGCCAATCCGTTGCAAATGCCAGAGCGCTGGCATGATGAGATTGCCGCGGCTTTGGATCAGACCACACTGGCGCGGATCATCTCGGATTATATCGCGGGCATGACAGACCGGTTTGCGCTGCAACTGCACGAGCAGCTGAGCCGCGAGGGCAAGCTGGCATAGCAGCCGCAGCGGGCCCAGGGGAGACGGGGCAATGGGCGCTGGCTGTAACGGTGGCAAAATCTGGCCCTATGATCCCGCGCTGACAGAGCTTTTTTATAGCGAGATCACAAAGCCAAGACCGGGGCCGCGCTATGAAACAATGGACAGTTACCTTTCAGGATGCCCCTGACATGTCACGTATCCGGGGGGATAAATCCCGCCGTATTGCCCATATCGCTTTTGTGCGCGGTCGGGCTGAGCTGCAAATTGGCGGACCGCTGGCCATGCAGCCGATGCAGGATTTTCCCGGCGCCATCTGGACGGTGCAGGCGGAAACGCGGGCGGATGTGGAACGCCTGATCCTGTCTGATCCCTATTATGTCGCCTCTTTACGGCGCTATAAAATCCGCGCCTGGGGCGATGCCTCTGTGGGCCAGGCGGCGCTTTGATGGCAGCTCCGCTTTGAGCGCAGGGCGCAGGACTTTGGACAAAGATGCGTCTATTGTGCCCTGTTGCAGCGCCTGTGGGCTGGTCTTGCGCCACAGAATGGTTGACCATTGAGCTAGGCATGATAAGCCGCAAAGTCGAACCAATGGGACGCCAGAGATGAACCTTTTTTCCGATATCCGCGCGCTTGTCATCGACAGCCTCACCGCCATGACTGCTGAGGGCGCACTGCCCGAGGGGCTCGACTTTGAAAATGTCGCGGTTGAGCCACCGCGTGATGCGGCCCATGGGGATATGGCCACCAATGCCGCCATGGTGCTGGCCAAACCCGCCAAGCTGAAGCCCCGCGATATCGCGGATGCGCTGGCAGCCAAACTGGCAGAGGACAGGCGCATCTCCTCGGCAGAGGTGGCGGGGCCTGGATTTTTGAACCTGCGGCTGGCACCCGTTGTTTGGCAAAGCGTGCTGGGGGCGGTTCTGGACGCCGGGACGGACTATGGCCGTGCCAATCTGGGGCTGGGGAAAAGGGTTAACGTCGAATATGTATCGGCCAACCCCACCGGACCTTTGCATGTGGGCCATACCCGTGGCGCGGTCTTTGGGGACGCGCTTGCCTCGTTGCTGGGCTATGCGGGCTATGACGTCACCCGAGAATATTACATCAACGATGGCGGTGGCCAGGTCGATGTGCTGGCGCGCTCGGTCTATCTGCGCTACCTGGAGGCCCACGGTCAGGAGATCGCCTTTGCAGATGGGACCTACCCTGGCGACTATCTGGTGCCAGTTGGCCAGGCGCTCAAGGACAAGGTTGGTGATGCCTATGTTGGCCAGCCCGAGGACGTCTGGCTGGCGGATGTGCGGGAATTCTCCACCGATGCGATGATGGCGCTGATCCGCGAAGATCTGGCTATGCTGGGCATCAAGATGGATGTGTTTTATTCGGAAAAATCCCTGTACGGCACCGGCAAGATCGAGGCCGCTCTGGCAGAGCTTGAGAGCAAGGGTCTGATCTATCAGGGCGTGCTGGAGCCACCAAAAGGCAAAAAGCCAGACGATTGGGAGCCGCGCGAGCAAACCCTGTTCAAATCCACAGACCATGGCGACGATGTGGATCGGGCCGTGAAAAAATCCGATGGTGCCTGGACCTATTTTGCCCCGGATATTGCCTATCACTACGACAAGGTCAGCCGTGGCTTTGATGAGCTGATCGACGTTCTGGGCGCCGATCACGGCGGCTATGTCAAGCGGATGAAGGCGGCTGTATCGGCCCTCTCCGATGGCAAGGTGCCACTGGATATCAAGCTGTGTCAGCTGGTGAAGCTGTTCAAGGACGGCCAGGAATTCAAGATGTCAAAACGGGCAGGGACCTTTGTCACCCTGCGCGATGTGGTTGACGCGGTTGGCCCTGATGTCACCCGCTTTATGCTGCTCACCCGCAAAAATGATCAGGGTTTTGATTTTGATCTGGATAAGGCGCTGGAGCAATCCAAGGACAATCCGATCTTCTACGTGCAATATGCCAACGCGCGGATCTGCTCGACCCTGCGCAAGGCAGAGGAGGCAGGGATCGCCACCAATGATGCCGTACTTGCTGCCGCAGATCTGGCCCAGGTGTCGCACCCGTCGCAGCTGGCTGTGATCAAGAAACTAGCGGAATGGCCGCGCCAGATTGAAATTGCCGCCCGCACAAACGAGCCGCATCGGGTGGCCTTTTACCTCTACGATCTCGCGTCCGAGCTGCATGGTCTCTACCACCTTGGCAAAACTGAGCATGGTTTACGTTTTGTTAACGAGAGCAGCGAAACAGCAACACATGCCAATTTGGCGCTGGCGCGCAGCGTTTCCATTGTTATTTCCGCCGGTCTTGGTATTCTAGGGGTGAAACCGGCGCAGGAGATGCGGTAAAAACCGCACACAACCGTCGGACTGAGGCAGTTCAAGAGACCCACAGCAGTCAGGTGAGAGATATCTCGCCTGACTCTAAAGGGCAGTAAGGCGGATTATGGCGTATTTTGCGCAGGCGGGCTCTGATCAGCCCTATTCCCATAACGGTTCCCGCAATGAGGGGGCTTCTGATCGCTTTGGGCATGGCGGCACTGGCACCAATACCTCTGGCACCAATACCTCTGGCACCAATACCTCTGGCCCCAACACTTCTGGCCCCAAGATCACTGTGAACCCGCATGTGACCGCACGCAGCGTTCCGGCGGGGCAGGCGCAGGGGAGCCATTACGCGCCCCAGGCGCAGGCCAGTCAACATCACGCCACGCAGCACCACGCCACGCAACATCAGGTCAGCCAACAGCCCGTTTCGCCACGCGCGTCCCGCAGTGTGAGTCCTTTTCCGGCGGAAGGCCCTGATCTCTACGCCAATTACCAGCCGCGCCCATCAGAGACTGAGGCCGCCGCCGCGGCGCCAATTGCCTTTGCTGTTGCTCCGCCCGCAGCGGCACCGCTGCAACAGCCAAAGCTGCAGGACTACGTGAGCGAAGATTATAGCGTTCCGGGGATTGGCGCGCAGGACTATTCCACCCAGAGCTTTCGCACGCAGAGCTACGCCGCCGCGCCTGAGGTAACTGAGGTTCCTGCCGGAGCTGGGCATGTCGGGCAAGATTTTGCCGCCCTGCAAGGCACCGCCGATAGCACCTATGGCGGCGCTGCGGCGCAGAGCTATGGCTATGAGACGCAAGACGAAGACACAGACTACGGCTATGACGACGACAGCAGCTATGCGACGCCGGGGATGGCGTCTGGTCTGGCGCGTGCCACCGGCCTGCTGGGAGCCACCGCGTCTCTGGCGCTGGTGATCGGCCTGGGCGTCTGGGGCTATCAGCTGGTCATGCGCGACGTCAGTGGCGTTCCTGTTGTGCGCGCGGTCGAAGGACCAATGCGGGCGCAGCCTGAAAATCCTGGTGGGAGCCAGGCGGATCATCAGGGGCTGGCGGTGAACTCGGTTGCCGCCAATGGCACCGCCGAAGCGCCAGCCGAGCGCTTGACCCTGGCGCCGCAACCCATCGAACTGTCACAGGACGATCAGCCCATGTCGCGCCTCACAACGCCAGAAGCAGACGTGCCACCACAGGTGATCAACCAAGGCAGCCAAACAGCCGTGCCGCAGATCTCTGAGGCCTCGGTGACCGCATACCAGAACGGCGATATCGACGCTTTGGTGGCGGAACTCACCGATGGGGTTGCCCGCCTTGAAGATACTGAAGATAATTCACAGGAGCAGCCTTCGGTGGCTCCGGTGATCGTGCAGCCAGAACCGTTGCAACCTGTTGAAATCGCTGCTATCGGCGCTGCCGTTAGACCCTCTTCTGCGCTGCTCAATGCGCCCGGTGTCAAGATCTCGCTGCGTCCAACTCTGCGTCCGGCACGGTTCAGCCCTGCAGTTGCACAGGTGTCCCCCGGCGCTGGTCGAGCGACCCTCGAAGTTGACCCCAACAGTCTTCCGGCTGGAACGCGCCTGGCACAACTGGGCGCCTATGAAAGCGCCGAAGTGGCCCGTGCGGAATGGGATCGGATCTATCACCGCTTTGAAGACTACCTGGAGGGTAAAACCCGGGTAATCCAGCGGGCCGAAAGTGGCGGGCGGACCTTCTACCGGTTGCGCGCCATGGGTTTTGACGGGCTGTCCGATGCCCGCCGGTTCTGCTCCACTTTGGTCGCCGGTAAGGCGGATTGCATCCCGGTGACAACACGGTGACGGCCTGCGGCGCTACCATTCTTGATGCCGAAGGGCTGGTTCTGAGTGCTGAGGAAAAGGCGTTTTTCCGCGCAGCGGATCCTTTTGGCTTTATTCTCTTTGCCCGCAATATCAAAAGCGCCGATCAAACGCGGGCACTGTGCTGTGAACTGCGCGAGGCCGTAGGTCGCGACTGTCTGATCACCATCGACCAGGAGGGTGGCCGGGTGCAGCGCCTGCGCAGCCCGCTGGCGCGGGATTGGATGGCGCCGCTGGACCATGTGATACAGGCTGGCGCAGAGGCCGAGCGCGCCATGTATCTGCGCTATCGCCTGATTGCGCAGGAGTTGTTTGATCTTGGCATCGATAGCAACTGCGCACCGGTTGGCGATCTGGTGACGCCAAACACCCATGAGTTTTTGAAAAACCGCTGCTATGGCGACAGCCTTGAACAGGTCGTCGCGCTGGCACGGGTGACGGCACAGGCACATCTGGATGGCGGCGTGCTGCCCGTGTTGAAACATATTCCGGGCCATGGTCGCGCAACCGTGGATAGCCACAAGGACCTGCCGTTTGTGTCGGCTCCTCTGGAAACGCTGCGGGCGCAGGATTTTGCTGTCTTTGCGCAGTTGAACGACCTGCCAATCGGCATGACGGCGCATCTGGTCTATGGGGCGCTGGATGGGCAACCGGCCACCATTTCAAAAAGTGTCATGACAATGATCCGCAGTGAGATCGGCTTTGGCGGTCTGATCATGACCGATGATATCTCGATGAAGGCATTGGCCGGAACCCCTGCGAAAAATGCAGCGGCGGCCCGCGAGGCGGGCTGCGATCTGGTGCTGTATTGTAATGCCTCGCTTGCGGAGCGCCGCGCAGTTGCAGAGGCCGCAGGGCCAATGGATGCGGCAGGGCTGGCCCGGGCTGAGGTGGCTTTGGCGCGGCGCCAGCCCCCCAGTCCACTTGACACTGCGGCAGCTGAAGCCGAACTTACCGCCTTGATGGGCGGAAAGGTCTATGTCTGAAAAAAACCTGTTTCATGAAGTCACCGCGCAGTCCGTCGAAGAGCGGCTGGCAGCGGAGGCACTGATTATTGATGTCGACGGCTTTGAAGGGCCGCTCGATCTGTTGCTGTCTCTCTCGCGGACGCAAAAGGTTGATCTGCGCCGGATCTCGGTGCTGGAACTGGCCCGACAGTATCTGACATTTGTGGAACACGCCAAGGAGCTGCGCATCGAGCTGGCAGCGGATTACCTGGTGATGGCGGCCTGGCTGGCCTATTTGAAATCACGCCTTCTGCTGCCCCCTGATCCCAGCGAAGACGGGCCATCCGGGGCGGAGCTTGCCGCCCATCTGGCCTTTCAGCTGGAACGGTTGCAGGCAATGCGCGATGCTGCCGCCCGTCTGATGGGGCGCGACCAGATGGGGCGCGACTTTTTTGTGCGGGGGCAAAACGAAGATGTCGAACGGATCAGGACCGTAACCTATTCTGCCAATCTTTTGGACCTGATGCAGGGCTATGCCCGGATCCGCACCAAGGATGATTTCCGCCCCTTTGTAATGGACCGCGACAGCGTTTACACCATGGAAGAGGCGCTCGAGAGGATGCGGGCTTTGATTGGCTTTACAGGCAGTTGGACGGATATGCTCAGCTATCTGCCGGATGGCTGGCACAAGGACCCGGTGAAGCGGCGCTCGGCCACGGCGGCGACCTTTGCGGCCTCTTTGCAGCTGGTCAAGGAAGGGCGGCTTGAAATCCGTCAGAACGAGAATTTTGCGCCTATTCAACTGCGCAGCCTGGACGAGGATAGCTGATGCACCCCCCCCATAGCGCCGCCTCCGCGAATGACCCGCAAAGTGACAGCGACAGCCTGTTTGATGCCCCGCCCATTGCAGAGCAGGAGCGCATGGTAGAGGCCGTGCTCTTTGCCAGTGCCACGCCGGTAACCCTGCGCGATCTGGAAGGGCGGATGCCGCATGGCTGCAATCCGGCGACGGCCCTGGAACATCTGCGCAAACGCTACGAAGGGCGTGGGGTCCGGGTGGTTCAGGTCGGCGAGGCCTGGGCCATACGCACCGCGCCTGACCTTGGCTTTTTGATGCAAAAAGAGATTGTTGAAACCCGCAAGCTGAGTCGCGCTGCAATCGAGACCCTGGCGATCATTGCCTATCACCAGCCGGTGACCCGGGCCGAGATCGAGGAAATTCGGGGGGTCTCTGTCTCGCGCGGCACGGTGGATCAGCTGTTGGAAATGGAATGGATTCGCATAGGGCGGCGGCGGATGACGCCAGGGCGACCTGTGACCTTTGTGGTGACACCAGTGTTTCTGGACCATTTTGGATTGGAAAGCGCCCGTGATCTGCCCGGGCTGAAAGAGCTGCGCGCCGCTGGCCTGCTGGAAAACAGGCCTCCTCCCGGGAGCCTGCAACTGGGGCAGGGCGGTGAGGACGACGAAGAGATCGGCGATCAGCCCGAACTGTTTGGCGAGTAACCCAGCCCTTGGGCCTTGGTGGCAGGTGGGGTGTCTTGGTCAAGGAATTGCCAAATTCTGCTGTTAGGTATCGTGGCGGTGATGTGCAGCCAATGAGGCGCGCCCGGTGAAATTGGCGCTTCTGGCCGTGGGAGAGACGTAATGAATTTTGATATGATTATAAAAATGGTGATGCGGCGTTTGCTGGGCAAGGCGGTGAATGCGGGGGTTGATGCCGGGCTTGGGGCCCTGTCTGGGCGAAAATCGCGGAGCTCTGGCCGCAACGGGCCGGGCGGCGCAGAAACACCGGCCGAGGCCGAAGCCCGCGCGGAACGGGATCGTATCCGTGCTATCAGACAGGCGCGTCGGGCAAAACGGGATTAGTAGGAGGGAGAGGGCGGCGCAGGCTTATTGCGGCCTCAATGGCCTCGAAAAGGCATAGGAGCGCCGACAGCGCCAGGCAGCCCATGAGCCCCCAGAGCGGAAAGAGCAGCCCGCCGACAAAAGGCGCTGCAAAGACGCAGAGATAGGTAATGGTGCTATAGAGCCCCATGATGGCTCCGCGTTGTTCGAGATCCAAACTCGTGAGCCGTGCCACCAGAAGGTTGAGGCCGAGGTGCTGGAAAACGCCCCAGACCAGCGCAAAAAGCAGCAGCAATGTGTAGTTGCCTGCAACGCTGAGCATCACCAGGTAGGTAAGGGCAATCAGCACAAAGATCGGCGGCGTGGCACGGACCAATCCCAGCCGGTCCAGCAGCGGATCAAAGATCACCGCAAGCCCAAAGCCAATGCCGTAAAACAGTGGCAGCAGCCCTGCCTGGGCGGTGCTGAGGCCCAGGGTGAGGGTCACATGGGCACCGGTGAAAAAATAGGTGGTGTAAAAGCTGAGCATCAGCAGGCAGGAGGCCAGCAACCCGCGCCGAATTCCCGGTACCCGCAGCGCCGTCAGGGGGGAGCTGGCCTGCCCCCCCGAGCTGGAAGTGATCCGACCAAGCCCTGCAGAGCTGAGCCAGAGCCCGGCTGCCAATAGCGCCAGGGCCAGATAGACCAACCGCCAGCCCGCCAGATCGGCCAGCCATGCGCTCAGGCTGACGCCCAGCACCATAGACAGGGTCCAACCGGTCAAAACCAGGCCAACCACGCGGGCTTCGCGCCCCCTTGGGGCAATCACCGCAGCCAGGGTGTATATTGAGGGCAGGGCGGCCCCTCCTGCGAGACCACAAAAAGCCTGCGCCGCTATCAAGCCCCAAAGCCCCGGTGCGGCGGAGCTGGCGGCCAACCCAAGTGCCAGCACCAGCAAGGCAATGCGCAACAGCCGTCCCGCTCCGATTCGGTCTCCCAAGGGCGCCAGGGTGAGGGCCGCAGCCGCAACCCCAAGCCCGTAGGCGCTGGCGGCCTGCATCACACCGGCAGGATCGGCGCCCAGATCATTGCCCACGGCCAGAACCAGCGGTGAGAGGAGCAGGGAGTTAGAGCCAACAATGCCAATTGCGCTCATCAGGATCAGGATCGAGGCCCAAAGCGGTTGCTGCAGAGGCGGAGAGGACGGCAGCGGCATATGAATCACCTTTTGCGCGGATCTGGTTCCCTGCTCCTAGCCTTAGCCCCTCTTGAAGGAAAGCCCAGGCTGCAAGATGCGTGGCGTCAGAAATATGAGCGAGCTGAAATAGGGTCGGCCTCGCTGCTTGGGGGCTGCCAGATTGGAAGCCGCCCAAGGCAATATGATCAGCGCGGGGATTTGAAATGCTTGGAAAGCTTCAAACCCTGGCCCTGGTAATTGGAGGCAATGCCAGCCCCATAAAGCTGCTCGGGCAGTTGGCTCATGCGCTCATAGACCAGGCGACCAACCACCTGCCCGTGTTCCAGGACAAAGGGCGCTTCGTGGCAGCGCACCTCCAGCACCCCGCGAGAGCCGGTGCCGCCAGCGGCGTCATGGCCAAAGCCAGGGTCAAAGAAGCCAGCGTAATGCACCCGGAATTCGCCTACCATGGCAAGATAGGGGGCCATCTCAGCGGCATAGGCCGGGGGGATCTGCACGGCTTCGCGGCTGACCAGAATGTAAAAGGCGCCAGGATCCAGAATAATGCGGCCAGAGGTGCTGTGGACCTCTTCCCAATAGTCTTGCGGATCGTATTCACCGATCCGATCCAGATCAATCACCCCGGTGTGCGGCTTGGCGCGGTAGCCCACCAGATCGGATCCGGGCAGGCGCAGATCGACAGAAAAGCCCAGCCCGTCTTCGATCACGGCTGTCCCATCCACCAGGGGGCTTTGCTGGTGCAGTTCGGCCAGTTCAGCATCGCTGAGAACGGCCTGGCCCTGACGGAAACGGATTTGGTTCAGCCGCATCCCCGGACGCACCAGCACCGAAAAGGAGCGCGGGCATATCTCGGCATAAAGCGGGCCGCTGTAGCCGGGTTTGATGCGGTCAAACTCCACGCCGCCATCGGTGATGGTCCGGGTCAATAGATCGAGACGCCCGGTTGAGCTTTTGGCATTGGCCACTGCCGATACATCCTGGGGCAGCGCCAGCCCCTCCATCAAGGGTACAAGATAGACGCAGCCCTTTTCCAGCACTGCGCCTTTGGTCAGATCAATGCGATGCATCTCAAATTCGCTGATCCGCTCTGCGACGCTGCATTCCCGCCCCGCCAGAAAGGAGGCGCGGACACGATAGGCAACGGTGCCAAGTCGCAGGTCCAAACTGGCGGGTTGAACCTGACCATCGACCAGAGGTTCGGCGAGGGTGATTTCACCACGTTGAAACATTTTTTCAATAGCTTGGCTGGGTAGAACGCCGGTCATGATCCATTATCCTCTGGCTTAGGTGGGCCGATAGGGCTGACCGATATCACCTCTTTGGAGATTTGGCAAAAGCTGCAAGCAGATGAGGTGAAAAGCAAAAAACCGTTTGAGTGTAGAACACTCAAACGGTTTTTGGTCGGGCTAGCAGGACTCGAACCTGCGACCTTCCGTCCCCCAGACGGACGCGCTACCAGGCTGCGCCATAGCCCGCTGATGACGGGTTCTACTGTATTTCCCGGCGGGGGCAAGGGGGTATTTCCGGTTTTTTTCAGTAGCAGTGAATATTTTAGCCTGCGGCCAGGATTGCGCGCAGCTCTGCGGCGCAGCCGGCAACATCCGCTTTGATATGCGCGGGCAGGCGTGAGGTCTGTGCAAGCAGGGCGAGGACAGTCGCTGCGGGAGCGGAGGGGGGCGCAGGGGGCTGTGGCAACTCCGTTGCATCGGTGATGTATGCTGGGTCTGCCTGCTCTTGAGGAGGAAATGCATGTTGAGAGGGGGCTTCAAGCGAATCCACTGCGACATCGGCGGCGGGATTCTGTGACTCGCCGGTCAAGGGGGAGTGCTGCATAAGTTCAACCGGATCAGCGGCACTTGGCGCTGTGTCTAGTGGTGTCGTGTCGACCGCTCCCGTCTCGCCGAGCTCAGACAGCGTCTGGGCCGCCGGGGCGAGCTCGGCTGGGCCGTCGAGCTCCATATACATTTGTTCGGGTTCCGCCGTAGCAGCATCGGGCTGCACCAAATCTGTCTCGGCTGGCGGGCTCGGCGGAATGGGATCCGTTTGCGGCAGCTGTTCGGACCCCAGTTCGGATAGGCTGTCCTCAACGGTTGCCGGTGCGTCAGTGACGGTAGCCAGATCTGAAGCAGGGAATGATTCGCTTTGACGGGTGTCAAAAGTCTCATCGGCGAGGGGAGCAGTTTCTGTCCCGCTTGCCCCTTTGGTCGCCAGGGGGGGTAAGACATCAGCTGCCTGGTCCGAGGACGAGGAGGTTTTGTTGCTCAATCCCGGTGGTCTTTGGTCATTTGCCGCATCCCCTGAAGGACGCGTTGCGTCTTCTGGGGTCGCCTCTTCAACGGGGGAAGGGGACGTGGTCTGCTGCGGGCTACTTGCCGAACCCGCGTTCCGAGAGCCTCCGGTGGTTTTGGACAGCGCGCCCGGCAAAAAACTATCTGATGGCGGACCATCGGAGTCCAGATCGTGGGACATCTGACTCACATGGGAAATGCCAAGATCCCGCAGAATCGCCTGGACCTCTTTGATCGACAGCCCATCTTTGTGCAAAAGCTTCCTGATCCCCCCCAACAGAAGCATATCCGCAGGTCGGTAATAGCGCCGACCACCCGCCCGTTTTACGGGTTTGATCTGGGTGAATTTGCTTTCCCAAAAGCGCAGTACATGGGCCTGCACGCCGAGCCAGTCCGCGACTTCGCTGATGGTGCGAAAGGCGTCTGCTGATTTTGACATCTTGATAGTTCCAATGATCATGCTCTGGGAAGAGCTGGGAGGCTGGCCTAACCGGATCGGAAGGCAGAGCCGGGCAGAAGGCAGGCAAAGACGGGCAAAACGGAAGGATGCCGCGTTATTTGCGGTTTCCGTCTGCGACCCGGTCTTTCATCAGATGTGAAGGGCGGAAGGTCAGAACGCGTCGTGGCTGGATCGGAACTTCCTCGCCGGTTTTGGGATTTCGACCAACACGAGCAGACTTATCCCGGACACTAAAGGTGCCAAAAGACGAGATTTTCACCTGCTCTCCCAGCACAAGAGCATCGGACATGTGCTGTAACATGCTCTCTACCAGTTGGGCGCTTTCGTTTCGAGACAAGCCGACCTCACGGAAGACAGCTTCGCTCAGATCCATGCGTGTAAGAGTTTTTTCGCTCATGCTAAATCCCCGTTGTTTCTCAAATCATAGGGGCAGGGGAATTTCCCTGTCAATATCAATGAATTGCAAGAGCCCTGTTTCCTGGCTTCGGAGCTACCAGCGCAACACTACTGCGCCCCAGGCCAGACCGCCACCAATGGCTTCGGTGACAATCAGATCGCCGGGCTTGATCTGGCCGCGTGCCTTGCCCACCGACAGCGCCAGCGGAATCGAGGCGGCGGAGGTGTTACCGTGGTCCTGAACCGTCACAACCACGTTGTCCATCGACAGGCCCATCTTTTTGGCGGTGCCTTGAATGATGCGGATATTGGCCTGATGTGGCACGATCCAATCGACGTCAGCGGTGGTGAGCTCGGCACGTTCCAGCGCTGTGGTTGCGGTTTTGGCCAGTTTTTCCACCGCATGGCGGAACACCTGGTTGCCCTGCATGCGCAGATGGCCGGTGTTTTGCGTGGCAACGCCGCCATCCACATAGAGCAGATCTTTGTAACGCCCGTCAGAATTAAGATCGGTGGCGAGAATGCCACGATCGTCTTTGCTGCCGGTCTGGGTCTGGGCCTCGAGCACAAGCGCGCCGGCGCCATCGCCAAACAAGACGCAGGTCGAGCGGTCGGTCCAATCCATGATGCGGCTAAAGGTTTCCGAGCCGATCACCAGAACACGCTCTGCCTGGCCGGACAAGATCAGCGCATTGGCGTTGGTCAAGGCATAGACAAACCCGGCGCAAACGGCCTGGACGTCAAAGGCAAAGCCATTTGTCATGCCCAGATTGGCCTGCACCATGGTTGCGGCAGAGGGAAAGGTGAGATCGGCGGTGGAAGTGGCCAGGATGATGGCGTCGATATCTTTGGCTTCCAGCCCGGCGTCGTTCAGCGCTGCCAGGGCGGCTGCGGTTGCCATTTCAGAGGTGGTTTCACCCTCGGCGGCAAAATGGCGCCGCTCGATTCCCGAGCGCGACCGAATCCATTCATCGCTGGTGTCCAAAGAGGCTTCAAATTCCGCGTTTTCCACCACCCGTTTGGGGAGATAATGTCCTGTGCCAACCACTACCGCACGTCGCGTCATTCTATGCCTGCCTTTTGGAGTTATTTGATGGGATGCTCAGCATCCTGGAGAGCTGCATCATCTTGAGTAAGCTCGACGACAGATGCAACCCGTGCAGCCAGCTTTTCGGCAAAGCCCTGCTGGGCCAAGAGGAAGGCGAGCTTGACCGCGGCCGAGATGCCAGTGGCATCGGCGCCACCGTGGGATTTGACCACAGTGCCATTCAGGCCGAGAAACACCCCGCCGTTGACCCGCCGCGGATCAATCCGTTTGGTCAGCCGCGAAAGAGAGGTATAGGCCAGGATAGCAGCGATGCGGGAAAGGAATGAGTATTCAAAGGCTTCCCGCAGGGTCGTGCGCAGCATGCTGGCGGTGCCTTCGCCAGTTTTAATGGCAACATTGCCGGTGAAACCATCGGTCACGATCAGGTCGACCACATCTCCGGGGATGTCGCTGCCCTCAACAAAGCCAACAAACTCGTAGTCGGCCCGCTCTGCCTGTTCTGCGATCAGGGCATGGGCTTCTTTCAGTTCGGCATGGCCCTTGTGGGCCTCGGTGCCAACATTGAGCAACCCGACGCGGGGGCGGCGGATATTCATGGAATTGCGCACATAAGAAGTGCCCATGAGGGCAAACTGCAGCAGATCCTGCGCATCGGCGCGGACATCCGCACCCACGTCGAGCATCACGTTAAATCCCTGTGGATTGCGTGATGGCCAGAGAATCGCAATGGCTGGGCGGTTCACCCCCGGCATTTTACGCAGGCGCAGCATCGACAGAGCCATCAAGGCCCCGGTGTTGCCGCAGGACACGGCTCCGGCGGCCTCGCCGTTGTTGACCGCATCCAGAGTAGACCACATCGAGGTGCCCTTGCCATTGCGCATGACCTGGCTGGGCTTGTCTTCCATGGTGACGATCTTTTGGGCGTCGCGAATTTCGACGCGCCCGTCCAGAATGCGGCGCTTGGCCACCAGCGGGGTCAATTCCTGGATCGGACCATGCAGCAAAAAACCCAGCTGAGGGTTCTTCTTTGCAGACATGGCAAGGCCGGCCACCACAACAGCAGGGCCGGCATCTCCGCCCATGGCGTCAACCGAGATCACAATGCGGTCGGATTTTGTCACTGATTGATCGGGTTTACCCGTCATGCAAAAATCCGCCCCGCAAAATGTGTGATCGTCGCGATCTTATGCCGCGTCTTCGTCGATTTCGACGTCGTCGTTCATGGCAACAATTTCTTTGCTGTCATAGTTGCCGCAGGAGGGGCAAACGTGGTGTGGGCGCTTCAATTCACCGCAGCTCGAGCATTCGTTCGGGTTTGCAGCAACCAGAGCGTCGTGCGCGCGGCGGTTGTTACGGCGCGACTTGGATACTTTATTCTGTTGGACGGCCATGTCTCAACCTTCGTATTTGGGGCCTTGGGGTTATGCCCGCGGCGCGTTTCACATTCGTTCGTTAGATCGGTAGGCGAGCGTTTAGGCCGCAGCCTCTCCGATGTCCAACCAAAAATTCCGATGAGCGCGCGAAAATACTGAGAATCTCCGTCTGCGCAAGCGGTTTTTTAAGCTAGGTGGCGCAATGATGCCAGCCGGAAAACCGCCATCTTCAGAGATTTTTAGCTCTTATTCTCTGGGTCCATCTGTTTCTTGAGCGCGGCAAGCCCGGCAAAGGGTTTGACATCGTCCTCTCGCATCGGGGCAACTCCGGGCTGGCTGTAGACTGCCTCGCCCAGTTCTGCGCCCTCTTTTCGCGGGTAGGCCGGGATCAGCAAGGAAAGCGCCTCGATCATTACAGCTGCGGGATCAATGGTATCCTGGAGCGGTTCTATGCGTTCATCAGCATCCATTTCCACCTCAGGATCATCGGGTTCAGACAGGTTGGAGACAAAAAATCTTTCAACCTTTTCATCGATTCGCGTGGTCATCGGCTCCAGCGTCACCACGCAATCCTGCAAAACCGTTGCCCCCAAATGGCCGGAAAGCTGCCAGTCGCGACGGCCCTTGGTGCTGACCGTTCCGGTGAACCGGAGCTTGCGCAAACCCTTGATATCCAGCTCTTGGGCCAGTGTTTCAAGCGTCTTTGCGTCTGGGTGCAGATCAAACGTGGTTGCCCTGTTCTGTGGCAGATCGGACACCTTTAGAGTGGTGCTGTCAGTCATGTTGGCTACTTTCGTTTCTTGAACCGGGCGCCCGCATTAGGTAATCGGGTTCAAGGGCGTGTTCAAGCCAGAGGCAATGCAGTGTTGTGGGGATCATCATGAATGCACAGAAAGACCAGCTGAGATCAGCGGTGAAATTTGCGGCCTGGGCGTTTGCTGCGGCGGCCTTGGCCGGATGTAGCGCGATCTATCAGAAACACGGCTACACCCCCACCGAAGAACAATTGGCTGAGGTCGTTGTTGGTGTTGATACCAAAGATTCCGTGGCCGAGACAGTTGGCACCCCGACGGCCTCGGGGGTTTTGAATGAGAGCGGATACTACTATGTATCAACCTTGATGCGCACACGTGGCGCCGGCGCCACAAAGCCAGTTTCGCGCTCACTGGTCGCCATCAGCTTTGACTCGCGCGATGTTGTTTCAGGCATCGAGCGCTACAGCCTTGAGGACGGCAAGGTGATTCCGCTGGAACGCCGGGTCACCAGCTCCAGCGTTGAGGATAAAACATTTATCCGACAGCTGCTTGGCAGCCTTGGCAACTTCAACCCAGGCTCTCTGCTGGAGCAATAACCTTGGGGATTTTACCCCGGGTGCGCAACGCGCGCCCGGTTGGTTTGTCTGAATTGTGAGGGATTGGTCACCTGCTGTGGCCATTTCGTTGGGCAAGGAGGGCTGGGAGTGTCAGGCAGAGACGACAGGATGGCGCTGGCTGAGATGCCCGTTTCAGGCGTGCTGCTGGAAAAGGGCGGCTACCGGGCGCGGCTTGCGCAAGGCGCTGACGATGTGATGGCGGCGCGGCTCCTGCGGGCGCGTTGCTTTGCAACAGGAGCCCTGGATCAGGACCAATTTGATGCAGGCTGTCTGCATGTGCTGATCGAGTGCCGCTCCTCGGGGGCGCTGGTTGGCTGTTTCCGGCTGATGCTGCTGGAAAGCGGTGCGGAGCTGTCGCAGAGCTACTCTTTTCAGTATTACGAGCTTTCACGGCTTGCCAGCTTTCCAGGACGCATGTTGGAGCTTGGTCGTTTTTGCATTGATCCCGGTGTTCAGGATGCTGACGTTCTGCGTCTGGCCTGGGGCGCTGTCACCAGTATGGTGGACCGGCAGGGGGTTGCGCTGCTGTTTGGCTGTTCGTCTTTTGCCGGAACAACCCCCGAATCCTATGTCGAGGCCTTCGCCCTGTTGCAGCACCGCCATCTCGCACCGCCCCGCCAGCGTCCCGGTATCAAGGCAGCTGAGGCCCGATCCTTTTCTGATCTGTTGCGGGGCCGGGCTGAGGGCCAGAAACCGGATTTAAAGCAGGCTCAGGCCCAGCTGCCGCCATTGTTGCGCAGCTATCTGGCGATGGGGGGCTGGGTGAGCGATCACGTGGTGATCGACGCCGCGCTCAACACCTGCCATGTTTTTACCGGGCTCGAGGTCACAGACATCCCGGCAACGCGCAAACGTCTGTTGCGGGGCGTCGCTGAACAGCACTGAGCGTTGACCTTATCGCCTGCGCGGTTTAGCTGGCTCACATGGCACGTATTCCTCTTTTGCAGATGACCGGGATCTCCCTCACCTTTGGCGGTGATCCCATCTTTTCAGATCTAGATCTGGTGGTGCAACCTGGTGACAGGGTCGCCCTTGTCGGGCGCAATGGATCCGGAAAATCCACCCTAATGAAGGTGATGGCAGGGCTTGTTGAAGCTGATGCCGGAACGCTTGTGGTGCCTTCTGGCCGCTCGGTTGGCTATATGGAACAGGATCCGCAGATGGCCGGGTTTGCCACCCTTGGCGAATTTGCCGCCTCGGAGCTCGATCCGGGCGAACTCTACAAGGTAGAGCGCGCCGGTGAGGGGCTGAAATTTGATCCCGACCGCCCGGTTGCCACCGCCTCTGGCGGCGAGAAACGCCGCGCCGCCCTGGCCAAGCTGATGGCGGAAGCCCCAGATCTGATGCTGTTGGACGAGCCGACAAACCATTTGGATATCGAGGCCATCACCTGGCTGGAGGCCGAGCTGAAATCCACCCGCGCCGCCTATGTGCTGATCTCACACGACCGGGCCTTTTTACGGGCGCTGACCCGGGCGACCCTTTGGGTGGATCGCGGTCAGGTGCGGCGTCAGGAAAAGGGCTTTGAGGGCTTTGAGGCCTGGCGCGACAAGATCTGGGAAGAAGAAGACCAGCAGCGCCATAAGCTGAACCGCTTGATCAAGAGCGAGAGCCGTTGGGCGGTTGAGGGTATTTCGGCGCGGCGCAAGCGGAACATGGGCCGGGTGCGGGCCCTGCACGAGCTGAAAGATCAACGCGCAGGCCAGATCAAACGCCAGGGCGCAGCCGAGCTGGCATTGGACTCCGGCCCCAAATCCGGTCGCAAGGTGATCGAGGTAGAAGGTCTGAGCAAAAGCTTTGGCGACAAGGTGATCGTTCAGGACTTTTCGCTTAAAATTCAACGCGGTGACCGAGTGTCCTTTGTTGGCCCAAACGGGGCGGGCAAGACCACGTTGCTGAAACTCATGCTGGGACAGGTGGAGCCTGACGCAGGATCCGTCAAACTGGGGACCAATCTGGAAATTGCGCTGTTTGACCAGACCCGTGACCAGTTGGATCCCAATGCCACGCTTTGGGAGAATCTGACCTCGGATCCCTTGTTGGGGATTTCGGGCAAGGCGGATCAGGTCATGGTGCGCGGCGTTCCCAAACATGTGGTCGGTTACCTCAAGGAGTTTTTGTTCGATGAGGCCCAGGCCCGCGCCCCGGTACGGTCGCTTTCGGGCGGGGAAAAGGCGCGGTTGCTGCTGGCCCGTCTGATGGCCCGCGAAAGCAATCTCCTGGTGTTGGATGAACCCACCAATGATCTGGATGTGGAAACGCTGGACCTGTTGCAGGAACTGCTGGATTCCTACGAGGGCACAGTGCTTTTGGTTAGCCACGATCGGGACTTTCTGGACCGTGTTGCCACCACCACCATCGCCATGGAGGGCGACGGCAAGGTGACCGCCTATGCGGGCGGCTGGAGCGATTATATCAGCCAGCGTGGTGGTCTGCCCGGTGGCGACAAAGGCGAAAAACCGCAGAAAATCAAAGCCCAAAAAGCCCAGGCTAAAGATACTGCCGCCGACTCCGGTGCCAAGGAAAAGCTGTCCTTCAAGGAAAAGCACCGGCTGGAGGCCTTGCCCGCAGAAATCGAACGGCTGGAACAAGAGATTGCCAAGCTGCAAGAACTGATGGCGGATCCGGCGTTGTTCACCCGTGAGCCAGTCAAGTTCAAAAAGGCAACCCAAGCCCTGGTCGAGCGCCAGGAAAAGCTGGCAGCCGCCGAAGAAGAATGGATGATGCTGGAAGAGAAATCCGAAGGGTGATCCTGCTTGTGAAGCAAGAAATGTGTTAGTTAACAAATTACTAACGCATAGTATTAACTTTAAGTTCGCCCCGTAGTCTGGGGCTAGGGGCGCGGCAGTTTTGCCGCGCCCTTAATTTTTGACTGGGTGCTACATCTGCCGATCAGCGCATCCGCAGGGCGCCGTCAATGCGAATGACCTCGCCGTTGAGATAGCCCATTTCGGTGATGAACCCGGCCAGGCGGCCGTATTCTGCCGGATCGCCGAGACGCACCGGGTTGGGCACATCTGCGGCAAGTTGCTGCTGAACCTCTTCGGGAAGCCCCGCCAGCATGGGCGTCATGAAGATGCCCGGCGCAATGGTCATTACCCGGATGCCGGTAGAGGCCAGATCGCGCGCCATCGGCAGACACATGCCAACCACGCCGCCTTTGGAGGCGGCATAGGCGGCTTGGCCTTTCTGACCATCATAGGCCGCAATGGAGGCGGTGTTGATGATCACACCGCGGGCGCCATCGGCTTCGGGGGTGTTTTTGGCAATTTCAACAGCGGCAAGGCGGGCGACATTGAAGGTGCCAACCAGATTGATGTCGATGGTGCGCTTGTATGCATCCAGAGGGTGGGGGCCATCGCGACCGATGGTTTTGATGCCATAGGCAATGCCGGCGCAGTTCACACAGGCGGAAATGCGCCCCATTTTCTCAACTGCAAAGGCAATGGCTGCGCTCACGGATTCCTCATCGGTGACGTCGGTTTGAACAAAATGCCCGCCGATTTCTGCAGCGACCTTTGGGCCGCGTTCGGCGTCTCGGTCCAAAATGGTAACTTTGGCGCCGTTTTCGGCAAAGTGGCGTGCGGTGGCCTCTCCGAGGCCGGAGGCGCCGCCGGTAATGATGGCGCAGGTCTGTGCGAGTTTCATAAGAGCTGGTCCTTCAGGTATCTGAACATCTGTTCAATAACTACCAGATGAAGACGCCCTGTCTAGCATTTCCTGTTAAAAGGCGCGGGCACTCATCAGCTTGCGGTCGCAGCGGGACAGGGGGGAGAACAGCCGCCCAAGGGGCATCCACAGCGCCCAGGTGCCACCCAGTTGCGACAGGCGGGCGCCGGTGCCCAGTTTGAAGCGCGCAAGGCCGGGCGCCTCTTCGGTGTTTATCAGGCCAAGATCCAGTTGCTGGCAGCCTTTGGAGGCGAGCCAGGTCATCGCCTCCCACATCAGCAGGTTATGCGCCGAGAGCGATTTTCCGGTCTGGGTGGCATGGGCAATGTGGTAGGTCGCGCCAAGACCATGGCGCAGGATCAGGATGGCGGCGACAGTTTCGCTGCCACTGAAGGCTTGAAACAGCTTTGCCTTGCCTTTGTTTTCACGCCCATAGGCGAGGGTCAGCTCGATGGGCCAGCTGCGATAGCCACGCTGCCGCTGTTGCGTCTGATCTGCGAGAAACAGCCAGTGGCGGGCATCCAGCGGCATGTTCTGGCGGCTTACCCTGAGGTCGTAGGACTGCGCCCGGGTCAACCGGTTGCGCCATTTTTGATGCAGGGCGGCTTTGCGTTGATTGGCGCTTGAGGAGAGGTCAAGGCGGGCAACAAAGGCGGGGCTGACCAGCGGCAGGGCGCCAATATTTGCAAGCGCGGGGCAGGGCTGTTCGGGAGAAAGGATCACTGGGGTTTTGCCGAGACCATTGGCCCGCAGCGCCTCCTGTACCTGACTGGGCTGGGAGAGCGTTGCGCGATTGATCATGGCGAGCGAAAAACCGGCGGCAAAGCGGCGCGTCGTGACAAGGCTGTTGTGCAGTTCTGGCAGAATGGTCGGGGCCTGTCCCTGAGCTGTCAGGGCGCGCGCAAATTCCGCAGATTGCGCCAAAGCCGGGAGAGACGCCGGGAGGCCGGAGCCGCCACCAGGTTGAGGCGGCAGGGGGGCAGAGAGAGAGGCAGATATATCAACGTCCAGCATGGGACTATTTACCAATCAGAAACCTAAATGATGGTTAATCTGGGGATGAAAAAGCAAACACCTGTTCTGGGCCGGATCGCACCAAACCCCAAGCTGACCCTGTCGGCGGCCTTTGTATTGGCAAGCGTTGTGTCCATCCCGGTCTTCGTGCTGTTGAGCCTGATGGAGTGGTGGTTCTTTTGACGGGCCAGTTCTTTTGGAGGATCTGTTCGTGAGGCTCTGCCTCACACTCCGAGGTATTTTTAGAAAGATGAAAAGCGGTTGACGGTGCGTGGGCTGAGCCATTGTGTCTTTGGCCTGGCTGGCTGGCTGGCTGGGCACGGGGATAAGGGGGCTTGCGGGTGGGAAAAAGGGGCTGTTGAGCCCCTTTTGAGTGTTTTATGGGCTGAGTGTTTTATGGGGCGGCGGATCAGTCCGAGAGCTGCACCAGGGCGTGGCGCTTTTTGCCGGCGCTGAGCTTGATGGGGCTCGACAGGGCCGTGGCGTCGATCATCAGACCCGCATCGCTGAGCGCTTTGTCATCCAGTTTGGCGCCATTTTCACTGATCAGCCGTTTGGCATCCTTGCCCGATTTGGCCAGGCCGGATTTGACAATCAGCTGAACGATAGAGACGCCCTCCCCGAGCTCTGCCCTGGTCAGGGTCAAGGTTGGCAGATCGTCGCCAACGCCGCCCTTTTCAAAGACCTCTCGGGCGGTGGCTTCGGCGGTGGCTGCGGCCTCGGCTCCGTGCAGGAGTTTGGTCACCTCATTGGCAAGGATCACTTTGGCGGCATTGACCTCGGACCCTGCGAGCGCCCCCAAGCGGGTGCATTCCTCCACCGGCAATTCGGTATAGAGTTTCAGGAAGCGGCCAACGTCGGCATCGGTGGTGTTGCGCCAGAATTGCCAGAACTCATATGGCGAGCGCATTTCTGCGTTGAGCCAGACTGCGCCGTCCTGGCTTTTGCCCATCTTTTTGCCGTCCGAGGTGGTCAGCAGCGGCGAGGTCAACCCGTAGATGGAAGTGTCCAGCACCCGGCGGGTCAGGTCGATCCCGTTGACGATATTGCCCCATTGATCCGAGCCCCCCATCTGCAGGATGCAGCCATAGCGACGGTTCAGCTCTAGGAAGTCATAGGCCTGCAGGATCATGTAGTTGAATTCGAGGAAGGACAGCGACTGTTCGCGGTCCAGCCGCGATTTGACTGATTCAAAGGCCAGCATGCGGTTGACCGAGAAATGGCGGCCAATGTCGCGCAGGAATTCAAGGTAGTTGAGCCCGTTCAGCCATTCGGCATTGTTCAGCATCAGCGCCTTGTTGGGCGCGTCACTGTCATAGTCGATATAGGCGGAGAACACCTTTTTGATGCCGGCGATATTGTCGTCGATCTGGGCGTCGTTCAGCAGCGGGCGCTCATCGGCGCGAAAGGAGGGGTCGCCGACCTTGGTGGTGCCACCGCCCATCAGGGTGATCGGCTGGTGGCCCGTTTTCTGGAACCAGCGCAGCATCATGATTTGGATCAGCGAGCCCACATGCAGGGATTTTGCGGTGGCGTCAAAACCGATATAGGCAGGCTTAACACCCTGCATCAGGGCCTCATCAAGGCCTTGATAATCGGTGCAATCAGCAAGGAACCCGCGTTCCATCATGACAGCGATAAAGTCCGATTTTGGGTGATAGGTCATAACATGCCTCGGCGTTTGGTTTGCGACGTGGTGTATAAGACGCAAATTGCCCACATGGAACCTGTTTTCCTGACAAAATTGCAGCTGTTCTTGGTGACTGTTCCCTGTGCCAGAGCAGGCTGCTATGCAGAGACGAATGCTCTGGGCGATTGCCCCGGTTGCCGGGCAGGGCTTTGGGCACAATGAGACGAGACAGATGATGAGCAAAGTGATTGCCAAAACCGGCGTGTTGCGCGCCCTGGGTGCGATGAGTGGCACCTCGCTGGATGGGGTGGATGTTGCGGTGGTTGAGACCGATGGTCTGCGGATTGCAGGCTTTGGCCCCAGTGGGTACCAGCCCTACTCTGACGCTGAGAGAGTGATCCTGCGCGCAGGCCTGGGACGCTGGCACGGCGCCGAGGTTGAGGCGGCTGCCGAGGTGGTGGAGGCCAAACATATGGCAGCGCTTGGTGGCTTTGAAGATATTGATCTGGTTGGGTTTCATGGCCAGACTCTGGCCCATGCTCCGCGCCAGCAAGGCACCCTGCAGGTAGGGAATGGCGCGGTTCTGGCTGAGGCGCTGAAGTTGCCGGTTGTTTGGGACTTTCGCAGCGATGATGTTTCCATGGGGGGCGAAGGCGCGCCACTGGCGCCGTTTTTTCACTTTGCCTGTGCCAAATACATCAAGGCCACCGGCCCGATTTGTTTCCTGAATCTCGGTGGGGTTGGCAATATCACCTATGTCGATCCGCGGTTTGACAAACCGGAAGACCCCGGCGCGCTCTTGGCTTTTGATACCGGACCGGCCAATGCGCCGATCAACGATCTGCTGCAGGCGCGGCTGGGGCTGGCGTTTGACAAAGACGGGGGGGTTGCCAGTAGCGGAGAGGTTGAGACCGGCGCGCTGGAATTGTTTCTGGCTGAGCCTTATTTTTTTCGAATGCCGCCAAAGTCACTGGACCGGAATGACTTTGCGGAGATGATTGATCTGGTGAAAGAGCTGAGCGATGCGGATGCCACCGCCACCCTGACGGCCATGTGCGCGGCCTCGGTGGCCCAGGGCATGGAGCACTGCCCCGAGCCACCTTCGGTGGTTCTGGTGACCGGAGGGGGGCGGCACAATCCGGTGCTGATGCAGATGCTGGCGGTCTCACTGGACTGTCCTGTCAAACCGGTTGAGGAGGTCGGGCTGGATGGTGACATGCTGGAGGCCCAGGCCTTTGGCTTTCTGGCCGTGCGGGTCTCGCGTGGCCTGCCGACCTCCTGTCCGGGCACCACAGGTGTGCGGGCCTGCGTTGGCGGCGGGGTGATCAGCGTGCCGGGGGAGTAGGCGTTGCACCTGTAGGATCCTGAATCTTGCAAACTGTTCATTTGAAGATCTGTAGAAGATCAAGCAGTGGCCAAAACAGCATCCATGGGTTTGCGCTCATAGGGACGCAACCACTTTTCATGGATTGAATAGAGTGACTGTAGCTGCACCTTTTCGAGAGACATCACATCCGCCCCACGGTCGTCTTAGGGGGGCGGCGCGATTTTGCGATGAAAATCGACCAAAAATATGCTGAGATCAGAAGAGGGAGGGGGTGCCAGATCGGTGGCAATTGCTACCCGAGAGAAACGCGCGTGTTTCAATGGGGGCTGTTAGATCGCGGAATATCAAACTCAGGTGCGGCCAGCTCAAACCCCTCAAACTGGAAGCCCGGCGACACGGTGCAGCTGACCAGAGTGTAGTCACCGGTGCTGCGGGCGGCTTGCCAGTGGCCTGCGGGGACGATGAGTTGGGGCTGCCCTACAGTGAGATCCGGGGTGCGCAGATGTTCTGTGGCGGGGCCTGCGTCGGTTGCGGCGAGCGACAGGATCAGGGGCGCGCCGGAATGGTAGAGCCAGATTTCACTGGCATCGACCCGGTGCCAGTGGCTGGTCTCATCGCCGCGCAGCAGGAAATAGATGCAGGTGCCGCTGGGGCGACCCGCGTTTTCAGCCACCCAGGTTTGACGATACCAGCCGCCTTCGGGGTGGCGAGAGAGTTGCAGTTTTGTAATGATTTCATCCGCAGTCATCGTGGCAGCACCTTCACACTGGTATTCCTGTATCTGAGACATATCTTGGGGCTATGGCTTTGCACATCCCCTTTGACAATACATATGCCCAGCTGGGCTCCGGGTTCTATTCCAGGCAGCGCCCCGCGCCAGTGGCCGCTCCGCAGCTGATTGCCTTTAACCAGACTCTGGCTGACCTGTTGCAGGTGCAAGCCGGTGATCTTGTGGAGATGGCTGAGGTCTTTGCCGGAAACCAGGTGCCAGAGGGGGCGGATCCTCTGGCGCAGGCCTATGCAGGCCACCAGTTTGGCACGTTTAACCCGCAGCTCGGGGATGGGCGCGCAATCTTGCTGGGCGAAGTGCTGGGCACTGATGGCAGACGCTATGATCTCCAGCTGAAAGGTGCGGGGCGCACGCCCTATTCGCGCCAGGGGGACGGTCGCGCCTGGTTGGGGCCGGTGCTGCGTGAATATGTGGTCTCGGAAGCGATGTTTGCACTTGGGGTCCCTACCACCCGGGCGCTGGCAGCGGTGTCCACTGGCGAAACGGTCTGGCGCGAAGGCGGGATGCCCGGTGCGGTGCTGACCCGCGTCGCCGCCAGCCATCTGCGGGTCGGCACCTTTCAGTTCTTTGCGGCGCGGGGGCAAACCGCAGCGCTGCGGCAGCTGACCGAATATGCCATCAGCCGCCACTATCCCCAAGCCGAGGGGCCGATGGGATTGCTGCGCGCGGTGCGCGATGCGCAGGTCCGGCTGATTGCCGCCTGGATGTCTGTTGGGTTTATACACGGCGTGATGAACACCGACAACAGCAGCATTTCCGGGGAAACCATTGATTACGGTCCTTGCGCTTTCATGGATCACTACCGCACCGATCAGGTGTTTTCATCGATCGACCGCATGGGGCGGTATGCCTATTCCAACCAGCCGAGCATTGCGGTCTGGAATCTGGCGCAGCTGGCCACCGCTTTGATCCAGCAGTTGGATGATCCGCAACAGGCAGTCGAGGAAGCGACCGAAATTGTCCACACCATGCCCGCCCTGATAGAGACCGAATGGCTGCGTCTGTTCCGTCGAAAGATCGGGTTAGAGACGGCGCAGGATGCGGATATGGATCTGATCTCGGATCTGCTAGAGTTGATGGAGCAGGGGCAGGCGGATTTTACCAATAGCTTCCGCGCCCTGGCTGATGGGCGCGCAGTGGATTACTTCCGCGATTCCAAGGCCTTTGAACCCTGGCAGGCCCGCTGGATGCAGCGGCGCGAACAGGAACAGGACCCGCAGGCGATAATGCGAGCCAGCAACCCGGTTTATATTCCCCGCAATCACCGGATCGAAGAGATGATTGCCTCCGCGGTGGCGGGCGACTTCACCCTGTTTGAGCGCCTGGGGACGGTTCTGCAACAGCCATTTACTGAGCAGCAGGGCGCCGAAGATCTGCAACGACCTCCCGAGGCGCATGAGGTTGTCACAGCAACCTTTTGTGGCACCTGATGAGAGCCTGCCAAGTCTAGTTAAGGTCTAGATAAGGTCTAGATTAAATCCGGCGAAAGGGCCTGCCCCAGACAGATGTCAGAGACCAGGCAAGGGGAGCGCTCCCGCCCGTCGTCGAGCTTATAAATAAGCTCTCCTCCCGTTGGGGGTGGCGCCGTGCCAAAGGCACGGCGCCACCCCCAACTGCTCCTGTTGCATCTTGATGCAATTGGAGTGGGCGGGAGCATTTGGAGGCTGAGATCTGGAGCTGACCCCAACGGGGGCGGAGCTGGTATCGTCACAGCAGCAGATTGTCGCCAAAATAAATGGCGCCCTGCCGGAAGCAGGGCGCCAGAGGTGTGAAATTGGCCTTGTAAGCGATCTGCGGACCGGGGGACCCGCGCAACGCGCGGGCCTGGGGGGCACTACTTAGCAGGCCCGACGGCTTAGCGGGCCTGACGGCGTCGGTTGTTGCCCGCACCACCACCTGCACCCGCGCCGGATCCGCCGGCTGCACCAGCGGGTTTACCACCGCCCTGGGATTGACCGCGGCCACCGCCGCCACGCCGACGGTTGCCGCCACCGGGTTTGCCCCCTGGTTTGCCACCGGGGCGACCACCACGAGAGGGGGTGGCGCCGGGAATTGGCTCCCATGGGCTGCCAGAGGCCGTTGGGATGGTGATTTTCATCACCTTCTGGATTGCTTTCAGCTCTTCCATCTCATCCGGAGCGCAGAAGGCGACGGCCTGGCCATCCTTGCCGGCACGCGCGGTCCGGCCGATCCGGTGCACATAGGCATCGGGCACGTTGGGCAGCTCGTAGTTGTAGACATATTTCACATCCGGGATGTCCAGACCACGAGCAGCAACATCCGTTGCAACCAGAACCTTGATCTGACCGGATTTAAAGGCTGCCAGAGCACGCTCGCGCTGACCTTGGCTTTTGTTGCCATGAATGGCTGCTGCGGAAAAGCCGGATTTTTCCAGCACTTTCATCAGCTTTTCCATACCGTGTTTGGTCCGGCCAAAGACCAGAGTGCGCTCATCTTTATGTTCGGTCAGCAGTTCCTTCAGCAGGCTCAGCTTTTCCGCCTTGGCGATGAAATGCACCGATTGGGTGACCTTGGCGGCGGGTTTGCCGGGAGGCGAGACTTCGATGCGCACGGGGCGGTTGAGATAGGAATTGGCGATCTCGTTCATCTGTTTTGGCATGGTGGCCGAGAACAGCATGGTCTGGCGCTCTTCGGGCAGCAGGGCGGAAATCTTGCGCAGGGCGTGGATAAAGCCGAGGTCCAGCATCTGGTCGGCCTCGTCCAGCACCAGGAAATCGCAGGAGCCAAGATCCAGCGCCTTGCGGTCCAGGATGTCGAGCAGGCGGCCAGGGGTGGCCACCAGAATGTCGGTCCCGCGCGAAATGCGCTGGATCTGCGGGTTGATTGAAACACCGCCCACCACCAGGCCGATTTTCATCGGGGTGCCTTCGGTCAGGTCTTTCAGGGTGGCGGCAATCTGGTTGGCCAGTTCGCGGGTGGGCGCCAGCACCAGACCGCGCACGGTATGGGCGGCAGGTTTGCGGCCATAGTCCAGCATGCGGGCAATCAAGGGCACGCCAAAGGCGGCTGTTTTACCGGTGCCGGTCTGGGCCAGACCCAGCACGTCTTCACCGTTGAGAGCATGGGGAATGGCGCGGGCCTGGATCGGGGTTGGATCCTTCAGACCCATATCGGCCAGACGGGCCAGAACCAGATCGGGTAGACCCATTGTCGAAAATTCAGTCACGTATCGTCCTTTCGCGGCTCAATGCCTATGGCACGAACCGTGTCGACCAGTCGCAAAATGCGCTGGCTTTTGGTGGGGCAAAGCCCTCAAGCGGGCGCAGACGAATGCCTGGCCGCTGGGATTTGCAAGTGCCCCACGCGTGATTTTGGGAACCTTGGCACTTCACTAGACACCGGGTCTGTCGCGCATATGGTGCGCGTCCGGGCTGTCTCTGCTCACGCGGCAGGGAAGGATGCCTGAGGTTCACATGGGGTGTTCTGTGGATAAAGTCAATGACGAGTTCTGGTGGGATTTTGGTTTTCGTCGGCGCGTTGATTGGCTACATAGAGAACCCAGACCAGTGGACGGAAAGCAAAACGTGATGACGATTATCGCTCGATGTGAGGCCAAGGGCTTGCGGATGACCGGCCAGCGCCGGGTGATTGCCCGTGCCTTGCAGGACAGTGCCGACCACCCGGATGTGGAAGAGCTATATGCCCGTGCCAGCGCGCTGGACAGCGGGATTTCGCTTGCCACGGTTTACCGCACCGTCAAACTGTTCGAGGAAGCCGGGATCCTGGACCGGCTGGAGTTTGGCGATGGCCGCGCCCGCTACGAGGACGCAGACCGGGATCACCACGATCATCTGATTGATATCAATACCGGCGAAGTGATCGAGTTTTGTGATCCCGACATCGAAGCCCTGCAGGAACGCATCGCGGCCAAGCTGGGCTATCAGCTCAAAGGTCACAAGCTGGAGCTTTATGGCGTGCCCCTGAAGAAAAATACCCCCTCTGATTAAGCGTCAGAAGGCGCAGGTCTGCCTCTGTAGAAAGGTCGGCACGGGACCAGGCAGAGCATGACTTTTCTTCAACCTATCAACTCTTGTGAAGTCCCAACCCACAAACTGTTGTGATCCATGTCGTGAATTGGCTTGCGGTGCCTCTGGTTGATCCGCATTTCCTGTCCGGGTGCTGCAGTGGTCCGGTGACAAACGGCAGGCATAGCAGTACGCATGTTTTTGGAGGGCCTGGCGTGAACAATCTAAACGGAATTCTCTTTATCATTGCGGCCATGGCCGCCTTTACCCTGGAAGATATGTTCATCAAGCGCCTGTCGGGGGAGATTCCGGTGGGACAGATCCTGATCATGCTGGGCCTGGGCTCTGGGGCTGTCTTTGCGGCTGCGGCTGTGTACCGGGGCGACAATCTTTTTGCGCCAGCAGCCTGGCGGGGCGCGGCGATCCTGCGCACCCTGTCCGAGGCCGTGGGGGCCGTGGCCTTTGCCACTGCGCTGTCATTGGTTGATATTTCCACGGTTGCTGCGGTGTTTCAGGCGCTGCCGCTGGTCATCACCATGGGGGCTGCGCTGTTTCTGGGCGAGCAGGTCGGCTGGCGGCGATGGAGCGCGATCTGTGTGGGCTTTGCCGGGGTCTTGATGATTGTACGCCCTGGGTTGGCAGGTTTTAACCCTTCGGTGATTCTGGTGCTGGTGGCCGTTCTGGCCATTGCCGCACGGGATTTGCTGACCCGTATGGTCGACAGCACCGTTTCTTCGGCGGTTGTCAGCTTTCAGGCCTTTGCCTCGGTGGTGGTGGCCGGTGGGTTGTTGCTGGTCACAACCGGCGGTGAGCCTACCGGGCTGGATGGTCGCCAGATAGGGATGATGCTGGGCGGGATCGTCTTTGGAGTCGCAGGCTATTACGCCATCGTGACGGCAACCCGTATCGGGGATGCATCAGCGGTCACGCCGTTTCGCTACAGCAGGTTGTTGTTCTCCATTCTGGTTGGGGTGCTGGTCTTTGGTGAGCGTCCAGATGCCATGACCCTAGGTGGTGCCGCGCTGATCATTGCCTCTGGCCTCTATACCTTTGTGCGGGAACGGCGTTTGGCCCGTGAACAGGCGCGGCTGCAGCGCGCGGGGGCTGGGGGTTCTGCAAAGCCTGGGACTGCTGGTGTCGCGCCCTAGCGTGAGGCCGAAGTCTGCAGGCGCCGAAAACGGCATCGATACCGGTGGCGCAAACAGCGATATGTTAGCCCTAACCTCGTGAAATAAACCGTGTTAGCGATAACGAGACCTGTTTACATTTGCCCCTTGGCTGCTATGACGCAGGCATCTTTTGTTGCAGTCAAGGACCGTCCAAATGAGCACAATTATCGACATTCACGCCCGCGAAATCCTCGACAGCCGGGGCAACCCCACGGTTGAGGTCGATGTGATTCTGGAAGACGGCACCATGGGCCGCGCCGCTGTGCCTTCGGGGGCCTCTACCGGTGCCCACGAAGCGGTAGAACGCCGCGACGGCGACAAGAACCGCTACCTTGGCAAGGGCGTGCTGGAAGCGGTTGCCGCCGTCAATGGTGAAATCGCCGAAGAGCTGGTTGGTTTTGACGCCACCGAGCAGGTTGCGATTGACGGTGCAATGATCGAGCTGGACGGGACACCAAACAAGGCACGTCTGGGCGCCAATGCCATTCTGGGGGTGTCCATGGCCGTGGCCAAGGCCGCCGCTGACTTTACCACGCAACCGCTGTTTCGCTATGTTGGTGGCACCTCTGCCCGCATGCTGCCGGTACCGATGATGAACATCATCAATGGGGGCGAACACGCTGACAACCCCATCGACATTCAGGAATTCATGATCATGCCTGTGGCTGCGGACAATATCCGCGAGGCCGTGCGCATGGGGGCCGAGGTGTTCCACACTCTGAAGAAAGAGCTGTCAGCCGCTGGCCTGTCCACCGGTATCGGTGACGAAGGTGGCTTTGCTCCGAACATTGCCTCCACCCGCGAGGCGCTTGATTTTGTTCTGAAATCCATTGAAAAAGCTGGCTATCGCCCCGGTGAGGAAATCTACCTGGCGCTGGATTGCGCCGCCACCGAGTATTACAAGGATGGCAAATACCACCTGTCAGGTGAGGGCAAGGTGCTGTCCTCTGAGGAAAACGTCGACTATCTGGCGGCGCTGGTGAATGACTATCCAATCATCTCGATCGAGGATGGCATGGGCGAAGACGACTGGGATGGCTGGAAGGCCCTGACCGACGCCATCGGCAATAAGGTACAGCTGGTTGGCGACGATCTGTTTGTCACCAACCCGGCGCGTCTGGCCGAAGGTATCAAACGCGGCAGTGCCAATTCGATGCTGGTCAAAGTGAACCAGATCGGCACCCTGACCGAGACCCTGAAGGCCGTGGATATGGCGCATCGCGCCGGCTTCACCAATGTGATGTCCCACCGCTCGGGCGAGACCGAGGACGCCACCATTGCGGACCTCGCCGTGGCCACCAACTGTGGTCAGATCAAAACGGGTTCCCTGGCGCGCTCTGACCGGCTGGCGAAATACAACCAGTTGATCCGCATTGAGGAAGTGCTGGGCGAAGTTGCCGAATATGCAGGCCGCTCGATCCTGAAATAGAGGGTTTACAACGCGGGGTTTCAAAGGGATTTGGAACTTGCAATCCTAAGTGGGCCGGGGCAGAAATGCCTCGGCCCACTTGTTTCGAGGACCTATTGATGCTTCGTAGAATTGCCCATTTTATGATCCGGCGCGCTGAAAAGCAGCTGAATGTTCCCTTGGACTATACCCACGCCATCGCAGAGGCTGATTTTGGTCTTTTGTCGCGGTACAACCGGATATTCGGGTTTGTGAACCCGAACCGTCATCTGCCACCAGAGGCCTATCACGCGGCGCGGTTGACCGGTGCTTTGGCCGCCGATTGTGGGACCTGCGTCGAGGCAGAGATCAATCTGGCGCTGCAGGCCGGCCTGCCAAAAACTTTGATCAAGGCGATCCTGACCAAGGGGGAGCTGACACCAGAGCTTGCGGCGGTGGTGGCCCTGTCGCAGGCCGTGACCGCCGAGCGCGCCGATGATACTGAGGCGCGGGCGCAGATTGTAAAAGCCTTTGGCGAAAAGGGATTGATTGAGCTGAGCTACGCGATGAATGGCGCGGCCCTGTTGCCCGGCATCAAACGCGCCATGGGCTATGCCACGGCCTGCAATATCGGGCTGATGCGCAACCTGGACTAGGCCGCGTGGCTGCTGGCCTAGAGCAGTTTTGTCATCAGTATATATCGGTCGCGGGGATGAAACCGGGCGCGCTGGTACAGCCTTTGGGCCTGTTCATTGTCCCGGTCCACCTCCAGGTGCAGCGCCTTGATCCCGGCCTGGGCCAGGGTCTTGGGCAGCTCTATCAGCACCTCGGAGGCGAGACCACGGCCGCGCACGGGCGGGCGGATGTAGATCTCATCGACAAACCCATCCATGCCGCCAAATTCCACCGACCAGCCAAAGGTGACCACGATATAGCCAATGGGGGCACGGGTGGGGCCGATGATATAGACGGCACCATAGGGAATGCCTTCCAGCAGCGGTTCAATCCCGGCGCGGCGCTGCTCTGGGCTGGTGTCGAGGCCTTCTTCGATATGGAAGGCCTCCACCAGGGTGAGCAGCTTTTCCAGATGCTCGGGGCGGGCCAGATGCAGGGCGGCGCTCACAAGCGGGCCAGACGGTCAGTGATGAGGGTAAAGAACCCCTCGGCGTCCAGATCACCGATGAAGAGCGCATTGGGCGCGCGCGCGGTGACACCCCACCAGTCGGCAACAGTCATGCCAAGGGTAAGGTCGGACTGGGTTTCAATCTCGACGTTGATCTGGCGGCCCGAAAATAGCGCGGGCTGGATCAGATAGGCAATCACGCAGGGGTCGTGCAGCGGGCCACCCTCTGAGCCATATTTCTCCATGTCGAACCGCTCAAAGAAATCGAGCATCTCAGCGGTGAAAGACCCGGCGCGATTACCCAGTGCCCGCAGCGCCTCGATACGGGGGCGGGTGGTCAGGGCCTTATGAGTGACATCCAGCGGCATCATGGTGATTTGAATGCCGGATTTCAGCACGATGTCAGCGGCTTCCGGGTCGACGTAGATGTTAAACTCAGCCGCGGGGGTGACATTGCCGACTTCAAAATAGGCGCCGCCCATCAGCACCACCTCCTGCACCCGATCCACGATATCCGGCGCCGCCTGAAAGGCGGCGGCAATATTGCTGAGCGGCCCCAGCGGGCAGAGCGTCACCGTGCCAGCCGGTTCACGCCGCAGGGTGTCGATGATGAAATCCACGCCATTCTGATCCTGCAGCGGCAGTGTTGGCTCAAACAGCTCCGGGCCGTCCAGCCCCGTTTTGCCATGTACCTCTTCGGCGGTGACCAGGGGGCGCGACAGGGGGGCCGCGCGACCGGCAAAGACCGGAACATCGGAGCGGCCTGCCACCTCGCAGATGATGCGGGCGTTTTTATGGGTCAGCGGCAGCGGCACATTACCGGCCACACAGGTAATGCCCAGGACCTCGATGTCATCAGGGCTGGCCAGCGCCAGCAGCAGTGCGACGGCATCATCCTGACCGGGGTCGGTGTCGATTATTACTTTGCGGGCGGTCATGCGAGGGATCCTGTGACAAAAGGTGAGGGTCGCAGCGGGCATCACAAATGTCCAGCAACCTGTCGAGAGGGGACGGGGCGGAATTTTGAATTTTCTTGGAAAGAGGCAACGGCGGTCAGTTGGGGTTTGGTTCCTCGGCCTTTACCGCGTCCCAAAGCGCATCCATTTCCGCCAGGTCGCTGTCTTCGGGGCGTTTGCCCAGTTGGGCCAGCTTGGCCTCGACGCCTTCAAAGCGGCGGATGAATTTGGCATTGGCCTTGCGCAGGGCTGCTTCGGGTTCAACACCTAGATGGCGGCCAAGGTTGGTCATGACAAACATCAGATCGCCATATTCTTCTTCGACCTGCAGCTGGGTCAGCGTGGCACGGGCCTCGGCCAGCTCGGCGCTTTCCTCGGCGATTTTGGCAATGACCTCGTCAATGACGGGCCAGTCAAAGCCAACGCGGGCGGCGCGCTTTTGCAACTTGTAAGCCCGCAGCAAGGCGGGAAGCCCCACGGCGACGCCGTCCAATGTGCCGGTTTCCTGCTTGCCCGCCCGTTCGGCTGCCTTGATGGCTTCCCAATCGGCGGTTTGTTGGTCGGCGCTTTTGTCACGGGACTCATCGCCAAAGACATGGGGATGCCGCGAGACCATCTTGTTGGACATGGTGGTGACCACATCCTGGAAGCTGAAATGCCCGGCCTCCGTTGCCATTTGGGCGTGAAAGACGGACTGGAACAAAAGATCCCCCAGCTCGCCCTTCAGCTCATCCCAGGCCTGGCGCTCAATCGCGTCGGCGACCTCGTAGGCTTCTTCGATGGTATAGGGCGCGATGGAGGCAAAATCCTGCTCCAGATCCCATGGGCAGCCGTGGCTGGGATCGCGCAGGGCCTGCATGATCGCAACAAGCCGTTCAATTCCTGCGGTTTTGTCTTGAATCAGTGTCATGTCAAAAGGTGGTAGTGGCGGTGTTTCGGGCATTGCAGCCTCTCTTGTTCCTGTGTCAGATGCATCAATCCCGATCCTTGCACAGGAGTCCACCCCATGGCCGTCGTGAACCGCATTGCTGATTTTGCCCCCGAGATGAAGACCTGGCGTCAGCATCTGCATCAAATCCCTGAATTGGCTTTGGCTCTGCCCAAGACAGCCGCCTATGTGGCGGAGCGCCTGCGCGAGATTGGCGTGGATGAGCTGCACGAAGGCATTGCCACCTCTGGCATGGTGGCCATCATCAATGGCCAGGGCAACGCGGCGGGGCAGGGGCCAACAATTGGGCTGCGCGCCGATATGGACGCGCTGCCGATCCCGGAAGAAACCGGCGTTGACTATGCCTCGCAGCATGCGGGCAATATGCATGCCTGTGGCCATGACGGCCATACAACCATGCTGCTGGGGGCGGCCAAATACCTGGCGGAGACGCGCAATTTCTCTGGCCGGGTGGCGCTGATCTTTCAGCCCGCAGAAGAGGCCATTGGCGGTGCCCGGATCATGGTCGAAGAGGGCATCATGGAGCGCTTTGATATCGGCGAAGTCTATGCATTGCACAATGCACCGGGATTGCCAGAGGGCACCTTTGTGACCACGCCGGGTGCGCTGATGGCGGCTGTGGATACGTTTCATATTCATATTCAGGGGCTTGGCGGGCATGGTGCCATGCCACATGAGACCCGCGATCCGGTGATGGCAGCCTGTGGTATTGCCCAGGCCCTGCAAACCATCATCAGCCGCAATCATCACACGCTTGAAGATCTGGTGGTCTCGGTCACGCAAATCCACACCGGAACCGTGGACAATGTGATCCCGGATACGGCCTATATCAATGGCACGGTGCGGACCTTCAACCCGCAGGTGCAGGCCATGGTCATGCGCCGCATGGAGGAGATCGTTGCGGGGCAAGCCGCGAGCTATGGTGTGACGGCGGAGTTGAACTATGAGATTGGCTATCCGGCGACCATCAATGATGCCGCTAAGGCCGGATTCGCAGTTGAGGTTGCTGGCGAGGTGTCAGGGCCAGAAAATGTCGAGGCCGATGGCGGGCGCGAAATGGGGGCTGAGGATTTCTCTTATATGTTGAACGCGCGCCCGGGTGCCTATCTTTTCCTGGGCCAGGGGGATGGCGCAGGCCTGCATCACCCAAAGTACAATTTCAACGACGATATCGCCCCAATTGGCGCCTCCTTCTTTGCGCGTCTGGTGGAGCGGGCGCAGCCCTTAGGATAAGTTTGGCGCGAGCGAAGGTGACAGGCGCTCTGAAAATGGCTATTCCGTCTCTGTGATATGATCAAATTTTCACCGTTCTGCGTGCTGCCTGGTTTGCGCCTGGTTGGCCCTGCCGGGGCGGGGAGTTGCACAGGGGTAGGATAGAGTGGCACTGAACGACGCAAAAACACAGGTAGATCAGGCCTTTACGCGCAAGGATCTGACCGGACTCAGCTTTGAGAATACCTTTGGCGGCGCGCTGTCTTTTGCGCGCCGTCGCTATAGCAAAGACCTGAGCCTCGCCGATATTGCTGTGACCGGTGTGCCTTTTGATCAGGCGGTTACCAATCGTCCGGGTACGCGTTTGGGTCCACGGGCGATCCGCGAGGCTTCGGAGTTGCAAAGCCCGGATGCCCCCTATGGCTGGGGCTATGATCCGCTGAGTGAACTGGCCATTGTCGACTACGGCGATCTGGCCTTTGACTACGCCAATGTCGCGGCTTTCCCGGATGTGCTGCGCGATCACATGCGCGGCATTCTTGCGACCGATACGGCCTCGGTGACGCTGGGAGGGGATCACTATATCAGTTTTCCGATCCTCAAGGCCTATGCCGAGAAATACGGGCCCATCTCGTTGCTGCAGTTTGATGCCCATACCGACACCTGGCCGGATGATGATTTTACCCGCGTCGATCATGGCACCATGTTCTACAAGGCGGTGAAGTCGGGCATTGTTGACCCGGCGACTTCGGTTCAGGTGGGGATTCGCACCACCAATGAGGACAGTTTGGGGGTCAATATCATTGATGCGGCAACTGTGCATGAAATTGGCCCGGTTGAAACCGCCGCCCGGATCAAAAAGATCCTCGGGGATCGTCCCTGCTACCTCAGCTTTGATATCGACGGATTGGATCCGGCCTATGCACCGGGCACAGGCACCCCTGTCTGGGGCGGGCTTACCTCTGCGCAGGCTGCTCGCATCTTGCGCGAGATCGCCGGGATCAATATCAAAGGCGGTGACGTGGTGGAGGTCTCGCCTCCGTTTGACACCACAGGGGCGACTGCAATTGCCGGGGCCCATGTTGCAATGGAAATTATCTGCCTTCTGGGCTGGAATATGAGAGAAAATGGCTGAGTTCAATCAACCGATTAGTGGCAATGATCTGGCGCGGTTTTCCGGGCCAAGCACCTTTATGCGCCTGCCGCAGGCAACCTCGCTCGAAGGTTTGGATGTGGCCTTTCTGGGGGTGCCGATGGATATCGGAACGTCCTGGCGGTCAGGCACCCGCTTTGGTCCTAAACAAATCCGCAGCGAGAGCGCCATGCTGCGTCCCTATAACATGGCCACGGGAGCGGCGCCTTTTGACAGTCTGAATGCGGGCGATATTGGCGATCTGGCGATCAATACGTTTTCCTTGAAAGAATCGCTGCGCATCATCGAGGAAAGCTATCAGGCGATCCTGTCCGGCAGTGTGATCCCGATGGCGATGGGGGGCGATCATTCGATCACCCTGCCGATCCTGCGGGCGATTGCAGCAAAATTTGGCCCTGTCGCGCTGGTCCATGTGGATGCCCATGCGGATGTGAATGATGACATGTTTGGCGAACGAGAAACCCACGGCACGGTGTTTCGCCGCGCCTATGAGGAAGGGCTGATCGTCGCAGACAAGACCTATCAGATTGGTATCCGTGGCACTGGCTATGGCGCCGATGACTTCACCGAGGCGCAGGGCTGGGGCTTTCAACAGTTCCCCGCTCAGGAGCTTTGGGGGCGGCCGCTGCACAATATGGGGGCCGAGATCCGTCGCGATATTGGCACACGTCCGGTTTATATTACCTTTGATATCGACAGTCTGGACCCGGCCTATGCGCCTGGCACCGGCACGCCAGAAATCGGCGGCTTGACCACACCGCAGGCGCTAGAGCTGATCCGGTCCCTGAAAGGGCTCAATATCGTTGGCTGTGATCTGGTGGAGGTTTCGCCTCCCTATGACACCACCGGCAATACCGCCCTGACTGCGGCTAATTTGCTTTATGAGATGATGTGCGTTCTTCCTGGCGTGAAGTCACGTTAAGCTCCTCTATGGCGGCCTCCCGATTGGGGGCTGTGGGTACCAAGGAGAGGGCAGGGCCACGATGGGGAAGATTATGATGCTGATTTGGGTTCTGCTGGCGGCAGCGGTTGTTGTTGTTGGCTTTATCAGATTGGCGCCGGTTGATCCCTTTGATTGGAACACCCAGCCGGAACTCTCTGAGGACAAAGAGTTTCGCGGCGGTGTGTTTAAAGTCGTGCGCACTGGTCCTGAAGGGCTGCAGCATTTTGACCGGATCGCCAGTGCTGCACCACGAACAAAACTTCTGGCCGGATCCGTCGAGGAGGGCATGGCCACCTATGTGACCCGCACCAAGGTCATTGGCTTCCCCGACTACACCACCGCCCGTCAGGATGGTGACTTGCTCAAGGTCTACGCCCGGCTGCGGTTTGGCCGCTCTGACCTTGGCGTCAACAAGTCGCGCATTGACGGGTGGTTGTCGTTGATGTCCCGGTCCCAGGACTAGAGCGGCCAGAACGTGACGCTTTGCGCCATCCAACAAGAGGCCGCAGTGAGACCGATATAGTCCGGGAGTTTAGAGATCAGGCAGGTCCGCCTGGGCAACGGAATAGGGCGCATGGTCAGGCTTTTGCGAGTCGGGGGCTTGCAGTTCGGCTGACAGGCAATTGGCCTGCACTTCCCGCCACATCGGCACGTTGAGCGACATTTGGCACTGGGCCAGAAACTGTCGCCCGTCGACATCCAGGCAGCGAATTTCACCCAGATCGACCCGTGCGCCACTTTTGTCAGTGCAGTAACAGTCGATCACCTTGCCACCCGGGCCAATGACATCCGCCAACGTAGGGCCTGCCGACAGGATCAGTGCGAATGTGATAAGGACTCTGGCATGTTGCATGGAGCTAGCATATCACAGAAACAACAGGCTGCCAAAGTGGCAGGATGATACCCCAAAAGTAAATGAGGCACGGATGATCCCCGAAGAGCGGCTAGAACAGATCCTGCAACGGTTTCAATATCTTGAAGCCGCAATGGCAGAGGGTGTCAGCGGCGCTGAGATCGCAGATCTGGCGCGCGAGTATTCCGAGATCAAACCGGTTGCTGAACAAATTACCGCCTATCGGCAGTTGCTCACCGATCTGGGCGATGCTGAAGCCATGTTGTCGGATCCGGATATGAAGGAGTTGGCGGCGGAAGAAATTCCGCAGCTCAAGGCGGCTCTGCCCGCCGCCGAAGAGGCCTTGCAGCTGGCGCTCCTGCCCAAAGATGCTGCAGATGCGCGCCCGGCCATGCTGGAAATCCGCCCCGGTACCGGCGGCGATGAGGCGGCGCTATTTGCTGGCGATCTGCTGCGCATGTACCAGCGCTACGCCGAGGCGCGCGGCTGGAAATTCGAGATCATCGAAGAACAGGCCACCGAGCTGGGCGGCATCAAAGAGGTTGTTGCCCATATCAAGGGCGAGAACGTCTTTGCGCGGATGAAATATGAAAGCGGAGTGCACCGGGTGCAACGGGTCCCGGTGACCGAAAGCGGTGGCCGCATCCACACCTCTGCGGCGACCGTGGCGGTGCTGCCGGAAGCGCAGGAAGTCGATGTGCAAATTGATCCCGGTGATATCCGCATTGATACCATGCGGGCTTCTGGTGCCGGTGGACAGCACGTCAACACCACCGATTCCGCCGTGCGTATCACCCATATTCCCACCGGGGTCATGGTGGTCAGCGCCGAGAAATCACAACACCGCAACCGCGAGATTGCCATGCAGGTTCTGCGTGCACGGCTTTATGATCTGGAACGTCAGCGCATTGATGGGGAACGCTCTGCGGATCGTGCCAGCCAGGTGGGCTCAGGGGATCGCTCGGAACGGATCCGCACCTATAATTTCCCACAGGGACGTATGTCTGACCATCGCATCAACCTGACGCTTTATAAGCTGGATCAAATCCTGCAGGGTGACCTGGATGAAATCATAGATGCGCTAACGGCTGACAATCAGGCGCGGCTGCTGGCTGAAATGGGGCAATGAGAATGAGCAGGGACGCGCCATGACTGCCGCTCAGGCCATGACAGCGGCGCGCGCCATGGCCGCTGCCGCCGCCCGGCTGCGCGCCGCCGGGGTGGATGACCCCGCCCGAGATGCGCGCATTCTGCTGGCCCATGCCGCCCGGATCGAGGCAAGCCGGGTGACGCTGATTGCCCCGGAGGATCTCGATCCCGATGTGGCAGAGCGCTACGAGCAGCTGATTGCACTGCGCGCGATCCGGGTGCCGGTGTCGCATTTGCTTGGCGAGCGGGAGTTCTATGGCCGGAGGTTCAAGGTTTCAAAGGATGTACTGGACCCGCGCCCGGAAACCGAAACCCTGATCGAGGTCGCCCTGGCGGAACCTTTTGAACGGGTGCTGGATCTGGGGCTTGGCTCTGGCTGTATTCTGGTGACGCTGCTGGCAGAGATGCCTCTGGCCTCGGGGCTGGGAGTGGATCTGAGCGAGGCCGCCTGCCTGCAAGCCAGCGCCAATGCAGTTTTGCACCGGGTTGAGGCCCGCACAGAGATCCAGCAATCGGATTGGTTTTCCACGGTCAGTGGCAGCTTTGACCTGATTGTCTCGAACCCGCCCTATATCGCGCTGCAGGAGATGGCGGATCTGTCGCCAGAGGTGCGCGAGCACGAGCCAGACCTTGCCCTGACGGATGGTGGCGACGGATTGGCGGCGTATCGCGCGATTGCCGCTGGTGTGGGGGCACATCTGCGCCCCGGGGGGCGGCTGTGTCTGGAAATTGGCCCCACACAGGGGCAGGACGTCGCTGCCATGCTGCACCAGGCCGGGTTGACGGATATCGCAATCCTGCCGGATCTCGACGGGCGCGACCGGGTTGTCTTTGCCCGAAACGGGGCCCAAAACGGAGCCTGATCGGCCTTTTTTCGGCGAAAATTTGTCTTTTTGAAAGAAACTTCGCGAAATATGAGGCGCGCCCCTTGTCTGGGGGCATATAAAGTGGTTACTCAAAGTGTCGCTTAAAACGGCGAGGTTGTTCTACCTCCCAGCGACACCAAGCCCAAAATAGTCGATCATCCGGCGCAATGATGCGCTGAATTAGATCCTTGACCCATGAAATTAAGGCTTACGTTAGGCATATGAGATCGTCAAAATCACGTTCGCGTTCGAAGTCGAACCGAAATCGCCCCAATGGGGTTAATGTTGTAAATCGCGTCTTCGACAGCTCCGGCCCAGAGGGCAAGGTGCGCGGGACTCCGCAGCAGATCATTGATAAATACAACCAGCTGACACGGGACGCACAACTCAGCAATGACCGGGTTGCTGCCGAGAATTTTCAGCAGCATGCGGAGCATTACCTGCGGCTTTTGAATGAAGCGCAGCGCGAAATTGATGCCCGTCGGGAAGATCAGGAACGCCAGAACCGCGAGCGTCAGGCTGATCGTGACCGCGAACGGGCTGAACGGCTTGAGCGTCAGGAGCGGGAAGCAACCGCCAATCAAGGGGCGCAACCTCATACTGGGCGGCAGCAGTCTCAACATGGTCAGTCCAGCGCTGAGAACCAGGGCGATGTAGCAGCAAGGCCTGCACCCCCTCGCCAGGATCCGGCCAGCGCGCCGCAGCCAGAGGTGCTTGACCCCCGCGATGTGGTCAGTGATGACGCCCAGGACAGCGGCCTGGTGGACACACCGGAAAGCAACGGGCAAGAACCCGCTGCCGCGCCGAAAAAACCAGCGGCCCGCAAGCCGCGCGGACGCAAACCCGTGGAGGCGAAACCTGACGCCGATGCTGCGCCGACCCCTGCCGCCGAAGGCGAGGCCCCTGCTGCGGCAGAGGTGGCCCAGGACCCCAAGCCCAAGCGGGCGCCCCGGCCGCGAAAGCCCAAACCAAAGCCCGAGGATGCGCCAGAGGTGGCCGAATAATTCCGGCTATGGAACAGAAATAGAAAAACCGGCCTTCGCAAGAAGGCCGGTTTTTTTGTGTGACCACATCGGAGTCTGCAGCGGCAGTGGCTGCACAGGCTAGTCCAGTGGTTTGATGCTGCGGGCCAGGGCGCAAAACTCTTCCAGGCTGACCTGTTCGGCCCGCTCGGTTGGGGCAATACCTGCGGCTTGCAAATGGTCTTCAATACCGGGGGCTACGCTTTTGAGGCTGGCACGCAGCATTTTACGACGCTGGTTAAAGCCGGCAGCGATCACCCGTGACAGGGTGGCGGCATCCGCCGGAAAGCGGGGTTGTTCCAGAGCGGTGATATGCACAACCGCGCTATGGACCTTGGGAGGAGGGCTAAAGGCTTCGGGGGGCAGGGAGAGAACAATACGCGCATCCGCGCGCCACTGCGCCAAAAGCGCCAGACGGCCATAAGCCTTGGTGCCGGGCTGGGCGACGATACGTTCGGCCACTTCGCGCTGAAACATCAGGGTGAGGCTTTGCCAGAAGGGCGGCCAGTCCTTGGGGGTGAGCCAGCGCACCAGCAGTTCAGTGCCGACATTATAGGGCAGGTTGGCTGCAATCCGAACGGGCGGGGTGAGATGCGCCAGCGGATCCACGTCAAGCGCATCGCCATTGATCAGCTCCAGCCTGCCCGGATAGGCCTCGGCAATTTCTGCCAGGGCGGGCATGCAGCGGCTGTCTTTCTCCACGGCCAGAACCCGGCGGGCCCCCTCGGCGAGCAATCCGCGGGTCAAGCCGCCGGGGCCGGGGCCAATCTCCAGCACATCACATTCGCTCAGATCGCCGGCTTGGCGGGCGATTTTTGAGGTGAGGTTGAGATCCAGCAGAAAGTTCTGTCCCAGCGATTTGCGCGCCAGGAGCTGATGGGTGTCGATGACCTCACGCAGGGGAGGCAGGGAGTCGATGGCGCTCATTGCGATATGTCCAGGGCGCGCGGCCTTGCGGGGCGCCAGTCAAAGAAAGGGTGGGGGAGGGATAGGCAGTCGGCTGAGAGGCGTCAAGGGGAGGCTACCGCCTAAGGTTGCTCTGCCGCGCCCTGGTTGGCACTGCGCTGCGCCATGGTCTGGGCCAGTTTCAGCGCTTCAATCAGGCTGGACGGGTTTGCCTGGCCGGTGCCTGCAATATCAAAGGCCGTGCCGTGATCTGGCGATGTGCGGATAAAGGGCAGGCCCAGGGTGACATTGACGCCGCGATCAAAGTCCAGCGTCTTGATCGGGATCAGCGCCTGATCGTGATACATGCAGATGGCGGCGTCATAGCGGGCGCGGGCGGTAGCATGAAACAGGGTATCCGCCGGATGTGGCCCGGTGAGAGTGACTTGGTCCGAGGTCAACTCGCGGATAAGATCATTGATCCACAACAGCTCTTCCTGCCCCATGGCGCCGCCTTCACCGGCATGGGGGTTCAGCCCGGCCACCGCGATGCGCGGATGGGCAATGCCAAACTGGCTGCGCAGCCCCTGGGCGGTGATGGCGATCACCTCTCGCAGCAGATCCGGGGTGAGGGCGCGCGGGACCTCGCTCAGCGCGATATGGATGGTGGCGGGAACCACCCGCAGGGCAGGGCTGGCCAGCATCATCACAACGCGGCTGCAGCCTGCCAGATGGGCGAGAAACTCGGTATGTCCGGGAAAGGCAAATTGAGCCCCATCAATCAGCGCCTTTTTGTGGATGGGGGCGGTGCAAAGTGCCGAGGCCTGCCCCGACTGGACCAAAGCAACGCCGCGTTCAATGGACTGCACAACCCCCGGCGCGTTTTTGGGGTCGGCGCGGCCCTTGAGAGCGGAACCGGCAAACTCCAATGGCAAGACCGGAAGCGCATGGCCGCAGAGCGCCAGAGCCTCCTCTGGTGCCTGGATCACTGCAAAGGGCGCGTCTTTTGGCAGATGGCGTGGATCACCAATCCAATAAAAGGGGCAGCTCTCTTGCAAGAGCTGCCAGGCCTTTACGGTGATCTCAGGGCCAACCCCGGCTGGTTCGCCACAGCTCAATGCGATGGGACGCTGGGGCAGGCCAGAGCGGGTCATTTCTCAACGATCAGGGCGTCGGCCCGAAGCTGTTCAAGGAAGCTCTCGGCCAAAGACGTCAGCCGTTGGTGCGTCAGAGCATTGGCGACGGTTTCACGAGATTCACCTTCGCCCAGTTCGGCGGTGCGCCCACAGAGCATCAGCAACATCAGTGTCTGACCCTGGTTGCGGGTTAGATTGAGGGAAATTTCATTGTCATCCAGCTTGGCCAGCTCGATGGCGATGTCCTGGGGGATTTCAGCAGGCACCAGGCTTTGGCGGTCCAGAATGCTGGGGTCCTGGTCCTTTGCGATGCCATAAAGGTCGTCGCAGCTGTCGATGCTATCCGCAATCTTCTGGCCTTGGGCCAGGGTCTCGGGGCTGCGGCCACCGGGGAGATAATAGGCGGCATATTCGATTGCGGAATATTTCTGGTTGCTGCCGACGACTTCGCGCACGCCACGCATCTGGAACATCGCCACGGCGCCCTGCAAGGGCAGGGGCTCGGTGATTTCGCCGGGGTCAAGCGCCAGGACAATTGGTTGCAGCTGTGGCGGCAGTTTGGTCAGGTTCATCCATGGCAGACGGCCGCCATTGTTCCGGCTGTCTGAGGCGGAATACTGGGTGGCTGCAGTCGAAAAGGCAGCAAAGCTGGTTATTTCCCCAACCTGATCGGTCAGGTTCTGGACCTGTTGCGCGTTTTGTTCGTTGATGGGCACGATCAGTTCTGACAGCAGAACCTGCACCCCGCCGGAACCCGCCTGACCCATTGCACGGTCAATTTCCACCTCTGTGGGGCGTGCCCGGGACAAAAACCGCCCGCCAATATATTCGCGCCAGCCAATACCCACCTCGGTAAAATCGCGCAAAGTTTCGGGATCGACTCCGTTGTCTTTGAGAACCGTCAGAAACTCATTGAGCGACAGATTGGCCCGTCCGGCCAGTTCGGTCATGCCTGCGGTAATCTCTTCCTCGCTGGGGGAGATGCCAACCCTGGCCAGTTCAGCCTGTTTGAGCCGATCCTTGATCAGCTCTTTGCGCGCCATGATTTCCGGGTTCCCAGGCGTCCGCAACACGTTCATGAACCGGGCGCGCTGTTGCAGCTCGTAATGGGTGATGACAGAGCTGTCGACGGTCACTGCGGGTGAAAACAGCCCCTGCGCGGCCAGTGGCGCTGCTGTCGAAGAGAGCGCGAGGCTCAACGTGATAGCCACCGTCGCTCTGGAAAGGCTTCGGATCAAGGAAGCGGAGAAGGCCTGGGTCAAGATTGTCTGCATGATCGCCTGTACTGTTTGCTGCCGTTATTGACTGAGAACCCGTTCATGGAAATTGAAAACCCAAAATCCGTTGAGGGATCTACGCTTGTTGTTGAGGTATAGCGACGGTTTACCGAAAGGTCGACCGTCACACATTCGTTGCTGTAGGCTAGGCCAAGTCCCGCCCGCGTTGCCCGGGCATCGGAAATATCATAGCGCAGGCTGGCACTGGCTTTCCAGCTGGGAGAGACCTTGTAGGAGCCATCAAACCAGATTTCAGAGGTTTCAGTGATGCGGTTCTCGTTTGGATCGGTGCCAAGCCAGAGATAGCTGCCAGAAACGGCCAGCGCATCACGATACCAGTCCCCACGCACCTCTGCTTTGGAGAAGTTCAGAGAATCATTCAGCAGGCCGCGCGCGGTCAGGGCAATGCCGTCGTTGAATTTCAATTGACCCGCCAATAGCAGGTCCGAAGTGGTGCCCCCCAGGCCCGAACTTTTGGTGAAACGGCTGTCGGCGTCCTGGCGGATCACTTGGCCCAGCGTCGCATAGGCCTGCCAGCCACTGGTGGCAAAGCGCGCCCAGTTGAAGCCATAGGCGAGGGTCAGCCCGTCTTCGCGCGCGTCCGACGCCGGGAACCGCGACAGCGACAACAGATTGGCCTGGTCAAATTCGACATAGTTGCTTTCATCTTGCGCAACGCTGTCTCCGATCACATTGCTCCAGCCCAGTTGCACGATGGGTTCAAAGTACTGGGCGGCGCCGCTGGCGTCGGTTTTGGACATGGGCAGGCGCAGGGTGAGCGCGGATCTGGGGGTGAGGCGCGAACTGTGTTCGGAAAAATACGAATCGTCATAGGTGGTAAAGCCATCAATGGCAGAGCCGATCTCCCATTCCAGCTGCACCCCACCGGCCAATTGCCAGCTCCGGCGCCAATCAAGATCTGCGGTGAAACGCCCGTGATCGCGACCATTGGCGGTGGTGAGGTTACCTTCTTGATCAGAGGTGCGGTTGTGGCCGTGGGCCTCAAGTGTCAACCGGGTCTCACCGCCAATGGAGGTCGGGAAGTAACGCTTTTGAAAATAGGCCTCACCAATGGTGGAGGGGATGAGATCCTGATCTTCGCTGTCGCGCAGGGTCTTGAAGTTAATCAAAGCCGCGTGCAGCAGGCTGTCTCGGGTGGAGCGAGTCAGGGTGACTTCGGACCGCAGGCGGTCAAGGTCGGGCAGGCTGTAATCTGCAATATAGGCGTCATCCGAAACCGTCTTGAGGTCAAACTCCAGCTGGAAATCTCGCGGCAGCTCAAACAGGCCCGTCGCAAAGAGGTACCCACGGTCTTCGCCTGGCTGCAGATCATCCCGGGTATAGGCCCCTTCGAGTTGAACGGAGCCACGCCGGAAGGCCTGCCGGTAACGGGCCTCCAGGGTTCTGGTGCTGCCCGAAATATAGGGTGACAGGGTAAGGTCCCGGCTGTCGCCAAGCGTGAAGAAATAAGGAACTTTGACCCCGGTTCCGAGGTTCGAGGTGGTCCGGGTCGAGGGCACCAGAAAGCCGCTGGTGCGCTTTAGGTTTGGATCTGGCAGACGCACGGCGGGGAAGTAAAACACCGGCACATCAAGAATTCTGACCTGGGCGTTTTCAAAATAAAGCTGCTGCTCAACCTGGTCATGAATGACGCGCCCGGCGCGGATCTGCCAAAGCGGTGGCTTGCCATCTTCGCAGACATGGCAAGAGGTCACCGAGGTTTTGTAGAGCTGCGTATAGCGCCCTCCCACGCGGGTCATCTGCAAGGAGGCCAGCTGCAATTGCTGTTTAAAGATCATGCGCGCCCCGGTCAAAAGCCCGTCGCGCAGGCTGCGGTCCAGTTCGGCTGCATTGGCCAGAATTGTAATGTCGCCGCCCTGATCAATCCGGATAGGGCCTTCGATCTGCAGGGTTCCAGAGCTCTCTTCAAAGATGATCCGCTGTGCCTGTAGCCGGACATCCCCTTGGAACGCTTCAACATTCCCCTTTGCGATCAATTGCCGCTCGGGGGTGATAAACAACTGATCAGCAACCAGAATCGCAGGCTGCTCCGCAGTGGGAGCAGGTCCGTTTTGCTGCGCTCCCGCAGGGGAGGTGATGGCTAGCCAGGGCAAAACCACCGAGAGCAACAGGGCGCGGCGCATATTATCCGTCCTCAGCATGTAAAAGCAGTCCCATCGTCAGCAGTATTGAGGCAACCGGCGGAGCCCAGGCGGCAAGGGCCACCGGAATCTGACCATTCTCCCCCAGAATCTGCGCAAAATTTCGTATAAAGTACAGTCCAAAGCCTAATAACACAGCAGTTAGCACTGCAAGGCCAGTGCCGCCAAATCGTGTATGGCGCATGGTAAAGGCGGCCCCAACCAGCACCATGGCAATCAGGAACAGGGGCCGGGCCAATTCTACCTGGTACCAGACCTGGTAGCGTTTGGTGGCAAAGCCGGCCTCGGCAAGATCGCGAATGGTGGTTGGCAGGTCATAGACGGAAATCCCATCCGCCGATCCCAGCCGGTCCCGAATGCGGTCCTGCGTCAGCGAGGTCGGGATCCGCAGGGTATCATGGGTGGCGGCTGATCTTTCAGGATTGAGACCCGCCGTCATATGCCAGGCCTTGGCCTTGTGAAGCAGCCATTCATCGCCGTCCAGCCGGGCCGTTTCGGCGATGATTTGCCGGATGGGGCCGCCGCCGGGTGCATAGGCAAGGATGGTGACATCATAGAGCACAATGTCGTCGCGCCCACCGCCATAAGAGCTGGCATGGATGACCGACTGGCCGTTGGCACTGCCCTGGCGCAGCCATAACCCTTCACCAGAGAGCGACAGGGCCGAGGGCCCGCCGGTGCGATAGGTGTCGGCCAGGCTCTTGGACAGGTTGGTTGTGGCTGCAACAATTGGGTTGAGGGTGCTCACCGCCAGCAGCCCCAGCAGCCCGGCCACCAGAACCGGCGCCGCCAGCGCTCGAATGCCCGATCGCCCAGCGGCCCGCGTCACCACCAGCTCGCTGCTGCGGGCGAGACCGACAAACAACACAATGGTGGTCAGGATCATAATCAGCGGCAGGAACTCGCTGAGCGCTGCGGGGGCATTCAGAAGCGTGAGCCCAACAATTTGGCTGGCGCTCACATCAAAGGCATCAAAACGGCGGATCTGCTCGTTCAGGTCGATGAGAATAACAAGGGTCATCAACACGCCGCAGATCACTGCAAACCATTGGAAAAACCGTCGGGCATAATACAGATCCAGCGTCATGATCCGGCCTCCTGGCTACCAATTTCGAGACTCGAGACAGACCTGCGACGCGGGGTCAGCGGATGCGCGGCCAATTGCAAAAATCCGACTGCAATCACCAGGCCGATCAGGGCAGGCAGGTAGATCAGCGGCCACAGATCAGGACTGATCCGCACCGGTTCCGAAACCACGCCCCGCAGCCCCTCGACGATGATCAACAACAAAAAGGCCAGCAGCGCCTGCCGCCAAACGCCAAAACGCGAATGTGATCCGATCATGAGCGCAGAGAATCCGATAAGCGCCACCACAACGCAGATCAGAGCGCGGGCAAAGCGGAGATGAAATTCTTCGGCCAGCGCGCCAAGGCTAAAGCCTTCGGAGAGGTTGATTTCCTCCCGGTTTTGCAGCAGCTCCCAGCTGGAGATCTCGCGGATACTGCGCTGTATTGTTGAGCTTTTGTTGGCCAGAGAGCTGATGTCATAGGAGAAATCAGAAAAGTTGGTGGTGGAGAGCTGCTTGGTCCGATTGTTCAGGCGCTGCGCCATGCCGTTGACCATGATCAGGTGGGTTTTGTCCCCGTCACGCACCAGAAAAGCACGCGCACCGGTATAGGTCACGATTTGATTTGGATCGCGGCGGTCAGACAGAAAGACATCATTGAGCGTTCCATTGGAATCAATCTGACGGATGTAGAAGGTCACGCCCTTAGCCGGGTGCAGAAAATGCCCCTCGGTCAGTAGCTTGGCGGTAACATTGCGCGATACCTCCTGTTCACGCAGCGCCAGTTGGCCAATCGAGCTGGGCAACAGGAAATGGGTGAGCACAGACATCATCAGGGCGGTGACCAGCCCAAAAACCAAGGCCGGTCGCGCCATTTGCCAGGGGCTTGTGCCAGTGGCCTGCAGCACGGTCAGCTCACTTTCGCTTTGCAGCCGGTTGGTCACCCAGACCGCAGAGGCAAAGACCGCCACAGGCAGCACCATGCGAATGAGATTGGGCAGGGTGAGGGCGGTGAACTCCAGAAAGACAAGTGCCGTCTGGCCGTCACCGATCAGCCGGTCAAACAGCACAACTGCCCGGTTGACCCAGAAGACAGCAACAAGAATGAGCGCAAAAAAGCTGAAAAACAGCAGGTATTGCGACAGGACATATCTGTCAAAGCGTGACATTCGATCCCCCCAGACCCTGCCATTATCATTTTGCGGAACCTTAGAGGAATTGTTTCACGGGGAAAACTGCTATCTGCGTGATTTCTGAGGTCTATTGCAGGTTTGGCAGGTTGGTGTCGACGTCAGCTCGTTTGCAATGCCTGATTTCCCCTGGCTCAGCGGGCCGGTGGGGGCTGGCTATTGTGCAGAGCCCCAGTTACCTATTGTGTAAATAAAACAAGACCCCATTCCGACAGGAGCCTCAAGATTATGCGCACTATGCCCGCCGTCCGTTTTACCGATTACGACCCCAAGGCCCTCGCTGGGATGACCGATCATGTTGTTGTTCTGGTCACCCCCGATGGTGTGATGGATCAGGCTGCGCGCAGTGCCAACCGGTTGACCAAAGGCGCCCTGGCACGTCTGATCGCTGCTCCGGAGTTTGCAACCCACAAGCCAGGCACGGTGATTTCCCTGGCCTGGCCTGCTGGCATGGCCGCAGAAGCCCTGCATGTGCTGGTCTTGCCACGCCGCACCACCCCAATCGCGGCCCGTCGGGCCGGCGCCAAGCTGATCGTTGCGGCGCCACAGAAAACCATGACGGTGATGGCGGGCTCGATTCCAAAGGCTGCCGAGCTGGCGATGGGGATGGCGCTGCGCAGCTATGAGTTTGACCGGCACAAGGCCATGAAAGAGGCCAAACCTGCAGCCGAGATTACCATTGCGCACAGGGCCTATGACGAGATGGCAGCCGCCTATGCGCCATTGGCTGCCGTGGCCGAGGGCGTTCACATGACCCGCGATCTGGTCAATGAACCCGCCAATGTGCTGACCACCAGCGAATTTGCCCGCCGGATCGAAGACATGTCTCAGATTGGGCTTGAGGTGGAAATTCTCGACGAGGCGCAGCTGCAAGAGCTCGGCATGGGAGCGCTGCTGTGTGTCGGGCAGGGCTCTGACAGCCCTTCCAAGGTTGCGATTATGAACTGGAAAGGCGGGGCCGAGGGCGAAGCTCCGCTGGCCCTGGTTGGCAAGGGTGTGGTTTTTGATACCGGCGGTATCTCGCTAAAGCCCGCCGCTGGCATGGAAGACATGACCATGGATATGGGCGGCGCCGGGGTGGTTGTCGGCACCATGAAGGCGCTGGCCCTGCGCAAGGCCCGCGCCAATGTGGTGGGGCTGGTGGGTCTGGTGGAAAATATGCCCTCGGGCAATGCCACCCGTCCCGGCGATGTGGTGAAATCGATGAAGGGGGACACGGTTGAGGTGATCAATACCGATGCCGAGGGCCGTTTGGTGCTTTGTGATGTGCTGTGGTACGCGCAGGAGCGGTTCAATCCCTGTGGCATCATTGATCTGGCCACCTTGACCGGCGCGGTGATTATTGGCCTGGGCCATGAAAACGCGGCGGTTTTCTCCAATGACGACAGCCTGTGTAATGGTTTTCTCAAGGCGGCCAAGGCAACCGATGAAGGCGCCTGGCGCCTGCCGCTTGGCCAGGGGTATGACGATCAGCTGAAATCGCGGATTGCCGATATGAAAAACGTTGGTGGCCGCCCTGCCGGCTCGATCACCGCCGCGCAGTTCCTCAAACGCTTTATCAAGGACGATATGCCCTGGATTCACCTGGATATTGCCGGCGTTGCCTCGGTGACATCCGCCACATCCTATGCGCCCAAAGGCGCCACCGGTTGGGGCGTCATGGCCTTGGATCGCCTAGTGCAAAACACCTTTGAGGCGGAATAAGTCGATCATGGGCGCTGCCTATTTTTATCACCTGACCCGCCATCCTTTGCAGGAGACCCTTCCGGTTTTGCTGCAAAAGGCGCGCGGTGCAGGCTGGCGCATCGCAGTGCGGGGCACGATGGCCGACCGGATGAGTTGGCTGGATGACAGCCTTTGGCAGGGCAGTACGGACAGTTTCCTGGCCCATGGTCTGGCGGGTGGGCCCCATGATGCGTTGCAGCCCATTTTGCTGACCAACACCGCCGAGAGCGCCAACGCGCCAGAGTGTCTGATGACAGTTGATGGCGCGGTTGTGACCCCTGAGGAGGTTCAGGCGCTGGAGCGCGTGTGTATTCTGTTCGACGGCACGGACCCGGATGCGGTTCAGCAGGCGCGGGGACAATGGAAAAGCCTGACAGGTGCGGGCTGTTCTGCCCAGTACTGGTCCGAGGAATCTGGGCGTTGGGAAAAGAAAGCAGAGGCCTGAGGGGGCTGGCGGGTCAAGCAGCGCCTCATTGATCTGCGATCTTCCACTTGATGAGCGGTCAGAATTATGGGTTTCTTTTGATGCCGCGGACAACTCGCCTGTAGGGGGAGAGCCGCCTAGCATTTGTAATGGAGTCAGATTGTAGAAATTTTCCCGCATAGGGGGGGGCTTGATGCCGCTTGCCAATCCTTGAGTTGTTTTGATACAGGTTGTTTTGATACAGAAGGGCACGGGATTGGCCTTTCCCGGGACGTCGGATGTCAATTTAAGAATAGCTTCGCGCTTGCTTCCAATCAATGGGCGAGCCTTTTAAAGGAAGCTATTGTATCGGTCGTAAAAGTGTACCGGTCTCAAAAGATACATTCAAAACCCCAAATTTACTTTGGGCGCGATATGACGGTAAATTTGTGATTGGTATAATGGTTCTTAATTTTTTCGGGAGATAGTGGAAATATTGCTTTCGGATAGGTTTTCCATCGTTGGGTGGGGGTGCCGGAAGCCTAATCTTCAATCGGTTGGCATATTGGCCAGATGATAGGTGTTGTTGGCTCGAAGATGTGCCCAGGGGCTGGGCTGCTTTGGGCGGAGCTGGATGAGTGTGTAAATGTTTAAAGTTATTACTCAAAACCTGCAGGTGATCTGGCGGCGGAAGGCGGGCAATGGGTGTCCCGAATGTTCTGTGAGCGCAGCTCAAAGGCTCGTTGGTCATGTGACGCTTCAAGGTAAGCGTCGGTGCGCGCGTTTCCTATTGCTGGTGGCGCTTTTCCTGGGCGGGGCTGGAGCCACCTCCGCGCAGGAAATGAATTGCCGTGTCTTTGACGATTTGACGACCTTGGTGCATCTGAGCGAAGATTTTCTGGATAACGTTGAAACTGGTGCGGATACCGGGGCTGCCAATAGGCTTTCCAACTTTCTGCGCAAAACACCAGTGGTCGAACTGCGGCTCCTGATCGTCGAAAACGGGTTTGAGAAAATTAGCACCCCAACTGCCAAACTTGTGGCGCTGCAAAAAACCATTTTGAAAATGCGTTCGATTGGGGGGCAGTTCAAAGCCGCGGAGGCGGCGCGGAAGCTGCGCGTCCGTGACAAACTGGAGGTCTACCGAAAAGAGTTGGTCGCTCTCCCCTGTGGGGAGGTGAACGGGTTTTGGCGAACAGCGGGAGAGACCGTTAGTGAGGCCCTGGTCACCAGTAAAACGGCCGGCATCGGCGCCCTCATGGTTTTGATCCTGGGTGTTGTTGCGTTTGTTCTCTTTGATCGGATGCGACAAAAAAAATCCGATATTCAAAAACGGTTTGTTTGTCGTATCGATTGCAAGGTGAAGGCCGGAAAAGAGGAGGAGGAGGACGCCGAGGCCCGAATTGTTGATGTCAGCCGAATTGGCGCCAAGGTGAAAACAGAGACCGTTTACAAGGTCGGGAGCGAGATCGAAGTCGTCTTACCCAGAAAGAGAATAAATTTCCCTGATCACGCAGTCACCTATGACAGCTGGTCGTTTGTGGGCAAGATCGTCTGGAGCAAGGGGGACTATCTGGGGCTTGAGTTCACGGAATTGATGGAGCAGGACCGATTGAAGCAATTGATTTCGGTGAGCTGACAGCTTGCTGGCTGCATATCCCTATCGCCCTCGCTGCAAAGCGGGATCTAGCGGGTCAGCACCAGGGCGCCGTTGCGAATTTCAATACTGGACCATCGCTGCAAATAGGTCATACCCAACAATGACTTGTCCATCTCACCCTGATTGACGGATACCCGTAGATTGCGATCTCGGATCTCACCAAGGGTGAGTTCATCAATCCGCACAGATGCGGTGCGCACAATGCCGTTTGCCGTATTGGCCCGTCCGAGATAGGCCAGCTTTTCCGGTTCCAACCCGGCGCGGCGCGCATCCTGCGTGCTCAGGACAACTTCGCTGGCACCGGTATCCACCAGAAACTCGACCTTAGCACCATTGACGGCAAGGGTGAGGTAGTAATGGCCATCGGGCGCGCGGGGAACAATGACGCGCCCGGTTTCGCTCATCACCGATTGTTGTGGGCGTACGGTTTGGCGAATGTCCTCCCACAGACCGTAGCCGGCGATGACGCCCAGAAAGATAAAGCCCCAGATCGCCAGCTGTTGCAGGGTTGTGCTCAGGTTTTGTCGCGTTTGCACAAAAACCCAAGACCCCACCGCACAGAGCAGCAACAACAGGTAGAGCAGACGGCCATAATCGATGTCTTCCATGGGTCACATGTGCTCCCTTTTGCGTGTGGCTATGCGCCCCGGCTAGCTGGCAAAGCCAAAATCACGCAGCCCGTCCAGGACAAACTGCACCGACAGGGCGGCGAGCAGCATCCCCAAGAGCCGGGTCACCACATTGATGCCGGTCTTGCCAAGGGCGCGTTCAAACAGGCCTGAGGCGAGGAACATGGTCAACATCACAGTCAGCACCGCAAAGACCACAGACATCACCAGGGCAAAACCCTCCAGCCCAGGTTTTTGCCCAGCCAGCAGGATCACCGTTGCAATGGATCCAGGCCCGGCAATCAGCGGGATCGACATTGGAAAAATCGACGGGTCCTGAGCCGGGGTGGCCTCTTCACCCTGATTTTCCCGTCGCTTGGTGCGCCGCTCAAACAACATGTCCAACGCGGTGAGGAACAGCAACACTCCGCCCGCCACACGGAATGCGGCCATGGAGATACCGGCAAAGCCCAAAACTGCCTCGCCAAAGGCGGTAAAGAGTGCCAGCAAAAACATGGCGGTAAGTGCGGCGCGCAGCGCAATCGAGCGCCGTTCGTGCGGGGTTGCCCCCTGGGTCAGTGCCAAAAAGATCGGGGTGAGCCCAATGGGATCAATGATCACAAAGAGGGTCACAAAAGAGGTGATCAGAAAGGCAGTGTCGATCATAGAGCCTCAGCTTTTTCCAATTTTTCCAAGGCGCGCATCCACAACAGCTCAGCCCGCTCCAATGCGGTGATGACCTCGGCATGTTTGCCCTGCCAAACCCGAGCCTCGTCTTTTTTCTCAGGTTCGTAAAGCTCCGGATCCGCCAGTTTGACATCCAGCTTGTCTTTCATCTGGGTCAGTTTGGTGACACGCTCTTCGGATTTGCGCGCTTCCTTGCGCAGGGCCAGGATGGCATCCCGCGAGGGGCGTGCTGGCTTGGCCTTTTCTTTCTTGGCAGGCTTGTCCTTTGGCGCGGGCTTGTCTTTTTCCAGTAACAACGCCCGATAAGAGGCCAGATCGCCCTCATAGGGGGTTACCGTGCCCTTGGAGACCAGCCAGAGACGGTCTGCCACCAGGCTGAGCAGGTGCATATCGTGGCTGACCAGGATCACCGCGCCGGTATAGGCAGTCAGCGCTTCAACCAGGGCCTCGCGGCTTTCGATATCCAAGTGGTTGGTCGGCTCATCGAGGATCAACAGATGCGGGGCATCCAATGTGGCCAAGAGCAAGGACAGACGTGCCTTTTGCCCCCCCGACAGGCGGCCCACGGCGGTATCCGCCTGATCGGCGCCCAGGCCAAACCCGGCCAGACGCGCCCGCAGCCGCGGCTGGCCCTCACTGGCGCGCTCGCGCATCAGGTGCTGCAGCGGGGTTTCGTCAATATAAAGCTCATCCACCTGGTGCTGGGCAAAAAAGCCGATCCGCAGCTTGCTCGACTGGGTCATCTTGCCGCCCATAGGCGCAAGCCGCGCCGAGAGCATTTTGGACAGGGTGGATTTGCCCTCGCCGTTTTTGCCTAGCAGGGCAATGCGGTCGTCCTGATCGATACGCAGATCCAGATTGCTCAGGATCACCTTGCCGTCATAGCCAACCTTGACGCCCTCGGTTGCGATAATGGGCGGCGACAGCTCTTCCGGCGTGGGAAAGGTGAAAACTGTGCGTGCTGCATCTTCGGGCGCGCGGATGGTTTCCATCTTTTCCAGCATTTTCACCCGGCTCTGCGCCTGTTTGGCCTTGCTGGCCTTGGCCTTGAAGCGATCGACAAAGCTCTGCAGATGGGCGCGCCGGGCGTCTTGTTTCTTCGCCTGGGCGGCCTGGTTGGCGCGATTGGCGGCGCGCTGGCGGGCAAACTGATCGTAGTTGCCGCCATAATAGGTCACCTTGCGGTCTTCCAGATGCAGGATGCCGCCCACCGACCGGTTCAGCAGTTCACGGTCGTGGCTGATGATGATCACGGTGTGCGGATATTTGACCAGATAGGCCTCAAGCCAAAGCGCGCCTTCCAGATCAAGATAGTTGGTCGGTTCGTCCAGCAGCAACAGGTCGGGTTCGGAAAACAGCACCGCCGCCAGGGCAACCCGCATCCGCCAGCCACCTGAAAAGTCAGAGCAGGGCCGCTGTTGTGCCTCTTCGTCGAAACCCAGACCTTTGAGGATCGAGGCGGCGCGCGCTTCGGCGGACCAGGCGTCGATATCGGCCAGCCGGGTCTGCACCTCGGCAATGCGGGTCGGATCTGTTGCGGTCTCGGCCTCGGCCATCAAGGCGGCCCGTTCGGTGGCGGCAGCCAGCACGGTGTCGATCAGCGACACATTGGACGAGGGCGCCTCTTGCGCGATGCCGCCGATCTGGGCCTTGGACGGCAGGGTGATCGACCCTGTCTCAAGCGCCAGCTCGCCGCGAATAAGGCGAAACAAGGTTGTTTTGCCGGTGCCGTTGCGCCCCACAAGACCCACTTTGTGGCCGTTGGGAATGGTGGCACTGGCCTCTTCGAACAGAGGGCGGCCTTCAACCGAATAGGTGATATCGCGAATACGTAGCATGGCTCATCCACTGTCGCAGTCACCGCGCCTTGTCAATGCGTATCCGCGCTGAGCTGCACCTCTGTGAGGGGGCTGTCTGAAACCTGCCGCAGATCAGCCCTCCAAACGCCCCGCGTCGCAATATTCGGCGCCAGATTAAGGCGGTGGGCACGTGCGCTTTGTATCTGGTCTTTTACCAAGGAATGCTGGAAGTTTGGATGCAGACCATTTGCGCAGAGGCCGTATTTGGCTATTTCTCAGTCTAAGCTACAGTATTCAGGTGATTTTATGCGGGCCGCAGAGAAAGCTCCCCATCTCATAACATTGATTTTTGCCACCGCCCTGGCGGTTTTGTCACTGAACATGTTTCTGCCCTCTCTGGCGCGGATCGCTGAGGATTTTGACAGCAGCTACGGGGTGGTGAACCTGGCCCTGGCTGGCTATCTGGGCATCTCAGCCGTGTTGCAGCTGCTCATGGGGCCGCTGTCTGATCGCTTTGGGCGACGTCCCATTTTACTGGGCTCGATGCTGATTTTTGCGCTGGCATCAATCGGCTGCGTGTTGGCGCAATCGGTCTGGGTTTTCCTCGGCTTTCGCATGATCCAGGGCACGGTTGTTGCGGGCCAGGTTCTGTCACGGGCCACCATTCGCGATATGCATTCTGCAACCGAGGCCGCCAGCAAGCTGGGCTATGTCACCATGGCCATGGCGCTGGCGCCGATGTTGGGGCCGTTGCTTGGTGGGGGGCTGGATATGCTTTTTGGCTGGCGCTCCAGCTTTGTGCTCTATGCCATTCTGGGGTTTGCTGTGTTTGCTCTCAGCTGGAGCAACTGGGGCGAGACCAATCATCAACAATCTGCCACCTTTGGGGCACAGATGCGCAGCTACCCAGAGCTTTTGGCCTCGCGCCGCTTTTGGGGCTACAGCTTCTGTCTGGCTTTCTCCATTGGCGGTTTTTACGCTTTTATCACCGGCGCACCCCTGGTGGCAGCGGCCTGGTTTGATCTCAACCCGGCACAGTTGGGGCTGGGCATCGGCATTATCACGGGTGGCTTCATGGTTGGCAATTTTGTCACCGGCAGATTGGCCAACCGGGTGCCGCTGATCTCTTTGATCCTGGCGGGGCGTTTTGCCGCCGTTATCGGGCCAATGATCGGCTTGGCGCTGTTTCTGGCGGGGCAGGGGGCGATCCCGGTGTTTTTTGGTGCTGCCATTTTGGTGGGATTTGGCAACGGGCTGACAGTGGCCAATGCCAGTGCGGGGCTGATGTCGGTGCGGCCGCACCTTGCGGGCAGTGCATCTGGGCTGTCGGGGGCCATCGTGGTTGCCCTGGGCGCGGTGATGACCACTGTGACCGGCGTTTTGGTCACGGCAGAGAATGCGCCATTTATGGTGCTGTCGATCATCTTGCTATCGAGCCTCTGCGCTTTGGCTTCGGCGATCTATGTGCGCTGGCTCGATATTCATGATCCGCTGGAGGAGGCCACATAAAGGGGAGCCACATAAAATGGCCTTGCATTTTTGCCTGGCGCAACTCACCCCTTCCCATAGGCCCGCTGGCGTGTTAGGCGGCGCGCGATAATACGGCGCAAATTTCTGCAGCCAATCTTTCAAATGGAGAACGCCCGATGGCTCTGCAACGCACTTTCTCGATCATCAAACCCGATGCCACTCGTCGCAACCTGACCGGTGCGATCAACGCCAAATTCGAAGAAGCTGGCCTGCGCATCGTCGCACAAAAGCGCATTCACCTGACCAAAGCCCAGGCTGGCAAGTTCTATGAAGTGCACGCTGAGCGTCCCTTCTACGATGAGCTGTGCGAATTCATGTCCTCCGAGCCAATCGTCTGCCAGGTTCTGGAAGGCGAAAACGCCATCGCGAAAAACCGCGAAATCATGGGCGCAACCAACCCAGCCGACGCCGCGCCCGGCACCATCCGCGCTGAGTTTGCTGAATCGGTTGGTGAAAACTCGGTTCACGGTTCCGACGCGCCTGAAACAGCAGCTGTTGAAATCGCTTACTTCTTCTCCGGTCTTGAGCTGGTCGGCTAAGCCACCGCTTTTATCTGAAGTTTAGATCGGGGCCGCTGCGGAGAAATCTGCAGCGGCCCTTTTCTATGGGGCTGCAGGGGGACGGTTGGGGTAGCTAGCGGCGCGCCGATCTGTCAATAACGCCAATCTGGTCGAGGATCCTCTCAAATTCGGAAAGCTCCTTGTCAAAGCTCCGGGTCTTGATGGCATCAAAGCGTTTGCGCAGGGCCTGTTTTTCCGCCCCTTTGCAATCGTTCCAGGGGCGCCCCTGCAGCGCCATGACCAGGACGTAATAGGCGATAAAATGTGGCTTGCTGCCGCTGGCCAGCAGGCGCCCATAGGCCACATCAGCGCCTAGGCTGTGCAGCTCTTCGGCGCTGTGAATGCCTGCCCGTTTGCAGGATTCCTCATAGGCCGGGCCGAGGTTTCGAATGGTGGAAATGGCTGTGGACATTTGGAGAACATAGGCGGAATTTTTGCCCTTGTCATCCGTCCTTTTGCAACGACACGCAGGGCTGGGGATCAGTCGCATGTTGTTGACAGGATGTTGTTTTCATCTGATCCTGAGATCAAAGATCAGGAGTATAAACTTTGCCAGACCACTCTGCATCGCCGATGGCGGATATTGATAACTTTGATTTGACCAATCCGCCCACCGGTTTTGTTGAGGACCCTTTTCCTTTTTATGATGCGCTGCTGTCCCAGGCGCCTGTCTTGGCGCAGCCAGATGGGTCTTTCCTGGTCAGTCGCTACGCGGATCTGGACCGTATCTACCGGGACACTTCGTTGTACTCTTCAGACAAACGGGCGGTTTTTTCACCCAAATTTGGCCTCGACTCGCCGCTGTTTGAACATCACACCACCTCGCTGGTGTTCTCGGATCCGCCGCTGCATACGCGGGTCCGGCGGATCATGAGTTCGGCGCTGACACCGCGGGCGATTGCCCGGATGGAACCTGGGCTGATCGCCACCGTTGATCATCTTCTCGACGGGTTGGAGAACCGCTCTTCGGTGGATCTGATCGCGGATTTTGCCTCCAGTATTCCAATTCAGGTCATCGGCAACCTGCTGGATGTCCCGCTCGAAGAACGTGAGCCCTTGCGGGAGTGGTCGCTGGCAATTCTGGGGGCTTTAGAGCCCTCGTTGACAGAGGAAGAGCTGGCCTTGGGGCATCGGGCGGTTGAGGAATTCAAGGCCTATCTGCAGGACCTCATTGCCCGTCGCAGAGCGGCACCGGGGGATCCTGAAACAGATGTCCTGACCCGGCTCATTGGCGATGACAATAGCGCCGCCGAGGATGACAGATTGAGCGAGATTGAGCTCATCCAGAACTGCATTTTCATTTTGAATGCGGGGCATGAGACCACCACAAATTTGATCGGCAACGGGTTGGCGCTGCTGCATGATTATCCCGAGCAACGCGCCCGGCTTTTGGCGCAGCCGGATCTGATCAAGACGGCGGTGGAGGAGGTGCTGCGCTTTCGCTCGCCAAACCAGCTGGGCAATCGCGAAACCACTGCCATGGTTGAAATTGGTGGGGTTGTCATTCCACGTGGCAGCAATTTGCATCTGTTGATTGGTGCGGCCAACCGCGATCCAGAGGTCTTTGCAGATCCGCACATATTTGACATTGGGCGCAAACCAAACCGACATCTCGCCTTTGCTGGCGGGCCTCATGTTTGTGTGGGGCTGACCCTGGCGCGGCTGGAGGGGAAAATTGCGCTGGAGCGGTTTTTGGCGCGCTTCCCCAACTATGAGATCCTGCCGGGGCGGCGGGATGGCGGGCGCATTCGTTTTCGCGGCTACGCGGCTTTGCCAGCTAAGGTCGCGGTCTAGGGGCGCGGCAGAGAACCTGCGAACAAGCGGTGACAGCCTGTAAGTATCAGGCCTGCGCGGGCCTTGGAAAAGGGATCAATAGAGCCCGGCTTCTTTTGCGATCATGGCAGCCTGGGTGCGGTTTTTTGCTTCCAGCTTGCGGCACAGCGTCCGTACATGCAGCTTGATGGTGACTTCCTGCAGATCAAGTTCGCGGGCGATTTCTTTGTTGGATTGGCCCTTGCAAAGCCAGGACAGGACTTCATTTTCACGCGGGCTGAGTTTTTCAGCCAGGGGATGCGCAGGGGCTGCAGATTCTGCGCGCATCAGGTCTACCGGGACATAGATTTCCCCGGCGGACATGAACCGTACCGCATTAAGCAGCGATTGGGCGCCCATGGTTTTGGGAATAAAGCCAATAGCCCCCAGTTTGAGCGCTTCTTGCGCGGTTTGAAGCGGGGCATTGCCAGAAAGAATGGCAACGCCTTTGCCGCCATTGGCAGCAATCGCTTCGCTCAGCCCGGCCAGCCCGTGCATTCCGGGCATTTGGTAGTCCAACAACACAAGATCAAAAGGGCCGTCGCGGTGAATTTGGTCCAGTGCCCCGGCCAGGTCTGTTGCCAAAAACACCGCTGCATCCCCCTTGCTTTCGAGGTAGGCAGAGATGGTTTCACGGACCATGTCATGATCGTCTGCTAGCAAAATACGCATGAAAACCTTAACTGAGTTCGAGTTGATCTTGGGTAAGTTTACAATCAGAAGTGTTTCAAATCCATCAAGATTTTGGATCAATTGGAGAGAAGGTTTTCAGGTGCACCCGGATTGCTGCACTGGTTGCCGCACTGGGACTGCGGCCCCCGGAAAGCCTGTTTCAACGCGCAGGTTCTAACGCAAAGGGGACCCAGCGGTTATTTTGAACATAAGAAAGGGCCTCCGCCAGGCCGCGTTTTTGTCCCCATGTTGCCTTGATTGGGGCTGCAAATGGCAGGGATGACAAGCACCCGGATAGCGTAACTATACGGAAGGATAGGAAACTATCCTCAGGCGTAGATAGTCCCAAGGCGGAGATATGTTAGGCTTTGCTCAATCGCAGATAGCGTAAAAAGCACAGAAAGTGCTGACTGTTGGGGAATCCCTGAACGCATTTTGTACCGTATTGGAGAGATAGATGATGATACGCGGTAAGAGACTGCTGTCCCTAGCTTTTGTTGGGAGTGTTGCAGCACTTGTAAGCCTGTTTGGCGCCGATATGGCCCAGGCTGGAACGGCAACCGAAGGTGCGGCTGACGTTTTGCTTACGGTCACGTTGGAGGGCGAGGGGGCGCGGGAAGAGCAGCTGACACTGCAGGACCTGCAGGCCTTTACAGCGGAAAGCTTTGAGACCGCTACGATCTGGACCACGGGCCCACAAAGCTTCACCGGGGTGCCCCTGGCAGATCTGCTCGCGCAATTTGATCTGACGGCAGAGACACCGGGTGTCATCATCGAGGCGCGCGCGGTCAATGACTATATGGTCGAGGTGCCGCTTTCTGATGCTGTCGCCGGGGGGCCACTTATTGCCTATCTGCGCAATGGCAAAACGATGTCTCTGCGGGGCAAGGGTCCTCTGTGGCTGGTTTACCCCTATGACAACAACCCCTCCTACCGCACCGAGGCGGTCTATTCCCGCAGTATCTGGCAACTGGACCATTTGACACTGAGGCAAAAACCTGAATGACACAGACAGCAGGGCAGATCCAAAATCAAAAGAAAGCAGGTCCCAAGGCCGCCTTCCCCAGGAAGGCGGCTGGATGGTTCTCTTGGGACCGTCTTGGTTCCGGAAACTGGCCGCGCTTTACAAAGATTCTGCTCCTGTTGGCCCTGATGGTGCTGCCGATGCTTACCCTGCAGTCGATGCGTCTTGGGCATGAGGTCTTGCAGCGCCTGGAGGGGCTCTCAACCGCTGCAACTGACAATATGCAGTGGGTGCTGTCGCAGGCCGAAGTTGACCACCTTAAACTGGAGGCGGCTCTTACCTCGGCGGAAGAGCCGGGGGGAGTCGCTGCTTTGCGGCGCCAATTTGACGTCTACTACAGTCGCATAGTTACTTTTGTTGAAGGCCCGCTTTTTGCTGATCTGCGCAGTTCTCCAGAGGGTGGGGAATTGCTTGGTCGGCTGCAGGACCGTCTGACGTCCCTTACTGCCTTGATTGATGTCCCCGATGAGCAGCTGATGAAGAACCGCCATCTGATCGCTATGCACCTGCTGCATAATGGCGACGATGTGCGGGAATTGGCGCTTTATGGTGTGGTCATTCAGGTCGAAGACACCGAAGGCAAGCGTTTGCAGCTGTTTGCGATCATGTGGCGCTTGGCGGTTGTGCTTTTTGCCCTGATTGTGGCTCTGGCGATCACCGCCTTGCTGTCGGGATGGATGTATCGTCGGGGCCGCAGATTGGCCGAAGAGCGCAGCAAGGCCTCTTCTCGTATGGAGGCGATGATTTCCTCTTCGCTCGATGCTATTTTGATGATCGATCAAGAGGGCCGTATCCTTGCTTTTAACGGAGCAGCCGAGGCAATTTTTGGCTACCGGCGCGAGGAGGTCATGGGGGCAAAAATGGATGAATTGATCATTCCTCCACATTTGCGTCAGGTCCATCTCGCGGGAATGGAACGGCTGAAAAAAAACTTCAATCCTCGCCTGGCAGGCCGGGGGCGGGTGCAACTGCAGGCACAGAGAAAGTCAGGCGAGATCTTCCCCATGGAGATGTCGCTTTCCGTCAGTCGCAGTGAAACCGACCAGGCCTATGTTGGCTATATTCGCGACATTTCCGACCGCATCGCAGTTGAGGAAGAGCTGCGCCGAGCCCGTGATGATGCCCTGGCCGGAGAGCGCGCCAAGGCCAATCTGCTGACGGTCATGAGCCATGAAATGCGGACGCCTCTGACCGGGATTCTGAGTTCCATTGAACTGCTGAAACAGACGGGGCCAGATACGGAGCAAAGCCGCTACCTGAATGCGATGTTGGTGTCCGGCGAGTTGCTGCTGCATCACGTCAATGATGTGTTGCAACTGTCGAGCCTGGAAGCCGGTATCGAAACCGAGGTCGAATGCCCCTTCAACCTGCGAGAATTGATGGAAGGTCTGGTGGAAAGCCAGAAGGCACCTGCGCGATCGAATGGCAACGAGCTGACCCTGAACTATAGTATCAAAGATGGTGCGGAAATGGTCACGGGGCGGCCACGGGCGCTGCAACAGGCTCTGCTCAATCTGATCGGGAATGCGATTAAATTCACCCGTGATGGCGCCGTGATGGTTGATGTTCAGCTCAATACCACCGCAGGCCAGATCGAATTTCACGTCTCTGATACCGGGGAGGGCATTGCCAAGAACAACCTGAGCCGGATTTTTGAGGACTTTATCACCCTGGATTCCAGCTATCAGCGCGGCAGCGAAGGCACCGGCCTGGGGCTGGCAATCACCCGCCGCATCGTCGAGGCCATGGGCGGGACCATCACCTGTGAAAGTGAATTGGGCGAAGGCAGCCTGTTTTCTCTTATCCTGCCGTTGCCGACAACGCAGTCGCTTCCTGCCGCCACTCCAGCCACAGAACAGGCGCAGGAACATTCTGCCAAAATTCTGGTGGTGGAAGACAATGATATCAACCGAGAGCTTTTCCAGAAAATGCTTCAAAAACTGGGGCATCAGGTCACGGTGGCCTCCGGCGGCGCTGCTGGGGTCGAGACATGCAGGCAGCAGGGATTTGACCTTATCCTGATGGATATCAGCATGCCCGAGGTGGACGGCATCGAAGCGATCCGGCGGATACGGGCGGAACACCTGGCGGATGACGTGGATATCGTTGCCCTCACGGCCCATACCGCCCCCAAAGACCATGCGCGGATCCTGGAGGCCGGCTTTGCCGAGGTGGCGACAAAACCGGTCAGCAATAGCGATCTCTCAACCCTGGTCGCGCGGCATGCAATGCCGGCCAAAGCTGCCGAACACCAGCCACCGGAGCAATCCGATATCGCGCAGTTCTTTGAGGCTCTGGGGGCAGAGCGCGCAACCGGATTTTTGAAGAGCTTTATCGCCGAACTCGAAAGCTTCCTGGGCGCACTGGATGGCGCGTCTCAGCTGCGTGATGAGCACCGCAAGGAGGCCCATCGCCTGGCCGGATCTGCGGCGGTTTTGGGGCTGGTCGATCTGCGCAGCGCCCTGCGTAAAATTGAGATACAGGAGACGGACCAAAAACCTCCGCTTACCAGGCTGCAGGACATCTGGGCCGGAACAAAAACAGGCCTGCAAGCGCATCTTGCCCATTCTGAGCAGGTTTGAGTGGCTTTGTGCAAGAGGTCTGAAAAACGGCACAAACATAAAGGGTAAAGACCTGGCGGTGCCATTGTCTGTCTCCGACGCCCCGGTGGCTTCGATGATATGCCAAAAGCCTGTATCAGCGCCGCCCAGATTCCCCGTGAAGGGGCGGCAGCAATCCCTGCTGTCAGACCGTCACTTGCCGACAATGAACCTTGCGACCACCCAGACACCAGCCCAAAGGACCGCCGTAGGGAAAAGGACAATCTTGGCAGCAAGGAGTCCTTCGTCTTCCGGGGTACGATAACCAAACGGCTCAAACACCAGAACATATGCCACGATCACAACCGTTGCGCCAAACAGGTCGTCAAACCCTGTGTTGGGTACGTCTGCAATCAGTCATATGAGTTGATCGACCGGGCTATTTCCATTCTCTTGCGGGTGATTTCTGCATTGTGTTTCTCCTGCGCATCCACTTTCCCCTGGGAAGTGCCGTCCGCAAGTGTCGGAAAACACGGGAAAAAGAAAAAGGGCATCGTTCTCTCGGGAAAGCGGTGCATTTTCTGTGCTCAGAAAGAAAAAGGACTTAGCGGATGAGCGCTAAGTCCTTGAAATTTTTGGCTCCGGCGGTAGGGATCGAACCTACGACCAATTGATTAACAGTCAACTGCTCTACCGCTGAGCTACGCCGGAACGGTCCGTGCGATATAGCGGGGCCTCTGGGGGAGGTCCAGAGGGGAAATTCGATTTCTTGAAAAAAACTCAAGGCAGAATTTGAAAGCTGCCGGTTTCTGTAAAGGCGCCGCAGGGTTCAACTTTGGACCTGCCTGCCAGATCGACAAGATGGGCAAACACATTGCGTTCAGCCGCTGGCAACAGAGCAGCGGGGGTTTCTTGGTAGATCGCCCGCGCCAGCTCGGTTGGGGTGGCCGGGGCCTGTGCGAGACAGGCCAGGATTTCGGCTTCGCGGCTTTTGCGATGGCCGATCAACCAGTCCAGCCGCTCTTGCGGGGCCGTGATTGCTGCGCCGTGACCTGGGTAGAACACCCGCCAGTTGCGGGCGCGCAGACGGGCGCAGGAAGTCATAAAATCGGTCAGATCCCCATCAGGGGGCGAGACCAGTGAACTGGCCCAGCCCATCACGTGATCTGCTGTGAAACAGGCATCATCCAGGGCAAGGGCAATGTGGTTGCCCAGATGGCCGGGGGTGTGGATGACTTCGAGCTGCCAGCCTGCCGCTGACAGGATCTCGCCATCCGCAACGGTGATATCCGGGACAAAATCGCTGTCGATGCCTTCGCCGCCGCTTGTCATGCCTGCGGTGACAAGCTGTTGCATGATAGCGCTGCGCCCGGCCTCTGAGGGGCCAAAGCCATAGACTGGTGCGCCGCAGCTGGCAGAGAGCGCACGGGCCAGGGGGGAGTGGTCCAGATGGCTATGGGTGACAATGATATGGCTGATCCGCTGGCCTGGCAGAACGCAGGCCAGAATCGCCTCCAAATGAGGCTGCATATCCGGTCCGGGGTCGATGACGGCCAGCTCCGTTGTCCCAACCAGATAGGTATTTGTACCCCGATAGGTCATCGGCGAGGGGTTGGGGGCCAAGAGGCGCCGCACACCGGGTTGCAGCTCTTCTGGATGGCCGGGGGCCGGGTTGAAATCATCGGGAGCCTGCATTTGGTTTGCCTCTGCTAAGGGCCGCATTGCGCGTTGCCTTTGGTATTTTTCCGGCTGAGCTCCGACCAAATACTGGCGGGGGTCAACCGGTCTTCACACTGGGTGCCTGCGCCGCTAGTATTAGCCTATGTTCTTCCAATGGCTCAAACAATATGTTCCGCGCAGCCTATATGCCCGTGCGGCACTGATCCTGATTATGCCTGTGGTTGCCCTGCAACTGCTGGTCACCATTGTCTTTATCAAACGTGATCTTGAGGATGTGACAACGCAGATGGCCATAACGGTTTTGCGAGAGATCACCCTGTTGCGACAACAGGCGGGTGATACCTCGGATGCTGACCTCTATCTGCAACGGTTGGCGCCCTATTTGGCGCCTTTGACCATGACAGCACGCTTTGTGGAACAGGATGCGCCACGGCCACAGGATGAGCTGAGCTGGATTGAATTCTCCGGCCGGGTGGTACGGGAAAAACTGCAGCAGGAGCTAAAGGGGTTTGTTGCGGTCAAATTTCTCGAGACCCGCGAGTTCCTGCTTTATTTGGAAACCCCGGCGGGGATCCTGGAGCTGGGGCTGGACCGCCGGCGCCTGACCGCTGCGGCACCGCATCAGCTGATCGTGACCATGGTGTTCTTTGGGTTTTTGATGACGGTGATTTCCATTGTTTACATGCGCAACCAGTTGCGCCCGATCAAAAAACTGGCCGATGCGGCCCAGGCCTTTGGCCGCGGGCGCAACCTGCCATACTCCCCCCGCGGTGCCACCGAGGTCCGGGTGGCTGGCAGTGCCTTTCTTGACATGCGGGCGCGTATCGAGCGCCAGATCGAACAGCGCACCCTGATGCTCTCTGGGGTGAGCCATGATCTGCGGACGCCGTTGACGCGGCTCAAGCTGAGCCTGGCGATGATCGATGAGGACGAGGCAGAGCCCATGCTGCGCGACGTCAGCGAAATGCAGGCGCTGCTGGATGCTTTCCTTGATTTTTCACGGGGCGCCTCCATCGGCGAGCCAGAGCCGGTGGATCCGCAAAAGCTGGCAGTTTCGGTGGTTGAGGATTGGCGGCGGCAGAACAAGGACGTGATGCTGGGAGAGTTGAGCGGTTCTGGTACCGTGCCGCTGCGGGCGCAGTCGATACGCCGGGCATTGGAGAACCTGATCTCCAATGCGGTGCGCTATGGCACGCGGGCGCGGGTTTCTGTCACCCTGACCGAGAAATCTTTGCGGCTGCGGGTTGAAGACGACGGTCCCGGTATCCCGGCGGCCCAACGGGGTGATGCGGTGCGCCCCTTTGCCCGGCTGGATCCGGCACGGAATCAGGACCTGGGCTCGGGGGTTGGGTTGGGCCTTGCCATTGTTGCCGATATTGCCCGCGCCCATGGCGGCATGCTGCGGTTGGGCAAAAGCAAAGAGCTTGGCGGTTTGCAGGCTGATATTGTCATCGGGCGCTAGACGAGGGCGCTAGCCGTCCTGCCGCCGCACGCCACAGGTGGCAGGACCTATCAGGTTTCTGCGCTGTGGTTCTTGCGGGCGTGGAAAATGAAGCCGATGAAGTTGAGCAGCAGCTGCGCCGCCAGGATCTGAGTGCTTTCACTCGGGTCATAGGCAGGGGCGACCTCAACCAGATCAATGCCAACCACATCGCCGCGTTGGGCCAGCCCCTGAAGGATCTCCAGCACGTCGTAGTAGAGAAACCCGCCATGGCTGGGCGTGCCCGTGCCCGAAGCGATAGAGGGGCAGAAGGCATCAATGTCGATGGTCACATAGTAGCGCGCGCCCTTTGGCAGGCGCTCCAGCACGGCTTGGGTGCCCAGTTTGCGGACTTGGCGCACCGACAGGATGTCAGAGCCACGCGCCCGCGCATCATCATAGCCGTCCTTGGCGGTCGAAGAGACATTGCGGATACCGAGCTGTGTCATGCCCGCGACATAATCTTTCTCGATGGCGCGGCGCATTGGGTTGCCATGGCCATTGGTGACGCCGTGCCGGGTGTCGACAAAATCCAGATGTGCATCAATCTGTACCACATGGAGCGGGCCATTTATGGCGCAGTCCTCGGCAAAGGCATTGATGCAGGGGATATTGATCGAATGGTCGCCACCGATGGTAACGGGCAGGGCGCCCGCTGTGAGGATCTTCCTGACACCAAATTCGATATTGGCGTGGCTTTCTTCGGTTTTGGTGTGGATGATATCGGCATCGCCAATATCCACGATCTTGACATCGGCGCCCAGATAGGTGGCGTCATCCTCGTGGTCATAGGCGCCGGCATGGCCAAAGCTGAACAGGGTAGAGGCCTCGCGCACTGCACGGGGACCAAAGCGTGCGCCAGGGCGCCACTGGGTGCCAAAGTCAAAGGGAGCGCCCAGAATGGCGACATCCGCGTCAATCGCGGTCCAGTCGGCCACATAGGGGGATTTCCCAAAGGTGGAGATCCCCACAAAGGGAAGGTTCAGCCGGCCGGCCTCATATCCATGCTCTGACACGCGTATCTCCTGTTGCTCTGGTCTGTTTCGCCCGGGATGATGGTCGACTTTCTGTCCCACGACCAGTGATCGGACAGCAGATGTGCCGACACCGGTAGCAGGCATCAAAAAGAGTGGTGGCCTGGCCACAGTCCAGTGCTGAATGCTTGGATCTGCCCCGCTCTTTCAATGCGTAAGATTGTTGTCGTTCAAGTTTTGATCCAGTCTGTTCAGCAAGTTTTCCGTAACCTGCAGAGGCTAAGGTTATGGTGCCTACAGCCTGTCCTGCTTGGGATCGGTTCGAATACTAGACTGGAATGCGACTATACTATGACTATGATCAAACGGGAGGTTGTTGAACTGTGGTTCTCAGAGATCTGGGACGCAGGCAATATTTCCGCTTTGGACACTCTACTTTCCCCCACATTGGCACAGGATGATCCAATTTTTGGCGGCATGGCCCTCCGGAAGGATCTGCCGTTTTTGGTGGAAATGTTTGGCCGCCTTATGGGGCCGATGCAGAGCGAAATTCTTGTGTATCTGGAAGATGGCGACTGGGCCAGCGTCTACTACAGAACAACTGCCTCTGGCCCGGATGGGGATACTCCTCTCTCTATAGAAAGCCTGTTGATGCTGCGCTTTGAACAGGGGCTGATCGCCGAGTTGATTTCAAAGATCGACTGCCTGGCCCTGTTTGAGCAGCTTGGACAAATGCCTCCCGATACCATGATGGGGTGTTTTTCCGGACAGGGGATGACCTGGAAATAATCATATCGTCAGAAGGCAGCCCCGCTGCCGTGATCACGGGGAGAGGGACTGGTGCCCTGGCGCGCCGTGGTCAATTGGTCCCAGTTGGCATGGTCCGGACTGCCGCGCCGCGCATGTCGCCGGCATAGCCAAATGCGAGCATACCCATCTCAGCTGACGAATGCAGGATCGCGGGGACCGCAACGTCCTGATTTTTCCGGCTGATATGTTCCGATGCGGCGCTGATGCCCCCTGTCTGTTGCCCCTGTCTGGAGGACCTGTCAAATCACCGCTCTATCCAAGATAGGGGGGGCGAAGGTTTTCACCAGGCGGTAGGGGGAATTGGTAGGCCCGGCAGGATTTGAACCCGCAACCAAAGCGTTATGAGCGCTCTGCTCTAACCGTTGAGCTACAGGCCCGCCTGGGGACGTGGTTAGAAAATGCCCGCAGGAAGGTCAAGCCATGATTGCAGTTGGAGGGCAACGCCGGGCAAGGGAAGCCCGTCGCAGGGCCTCGATACGCTCCAGAAGCGCCGCCACGACCACCTCGTGGCGTTTGTCATAGCTATGGCGTGAAGGGTACACCGCATAGATATCTTTGGGCTGAGGCTGATATGAGGGCAGCACTTCCTCAAACCGCCCATCCAGCAAGGCCTCATCGAGAAACAGCCGTGGCGCACGGGCATATCCGGTGTGGTTTGACACCGCGCGGATGATCAAATCAGGGTCATCGGCGGTGAACCCCACATGAACCGGCGCCTGATATTCCACGCCGTCTAGGGTCAGCGGGAAAAAGCCGCCGGTCTGATCTTCGTGATGCTGAATGAATTTCAGCCGTCTCAGGTCTTCGGGCACACTGGGGCGTCCGGCCTGATCCAGATAGGTGGGGGTGGCAAACAGCACGGTTTCCATCTGGGCGATCTTGCGCGCGGCGCCATCGCTGTCGCCCAGCGTTCCAGAGCGGATTGCCAGATCCACATTTTCGCGCAGGACATCAACCAGCCGGTCTTCCAGTTTCATCACGATATTCAGGTCAGGGTAGGCCTGATTGACCTCCAGCAGCACAGGACCCAGGATAATACGGCCAAAAAAGGTGCTGGTGTTGATCCGAAAGGTGCCCGAGACGCTGTCTTCCAGGGCGCTCAGCTCGGCGCACATCAGGTCATAGCCCGACAATAGCCCCTGCGCCTGGGCATAGACCAACTGGCCAGGGCGGGTTGGCTTTACCCCGGTTGAGGAACGATGCAGCAACTCATGGCCCAGCAGGGCTTCGAGCTGCTTGATTTGCAGGCTCATGGCGGGCTGGCTGATGCCACGGCGCTGGGCGGCGCGGTTCAGGCTGCCTTCGTCCAGGGCGATGACAAAGCTTTCCAACAGTCCCAGTCGATCCATGTTTGTTATAAATCCTGCTTATAAGGGCGATAGGCGATTTAGGCCTACATTGGCCCGTTTGAGCAAACTAAATCGGGTATGAGGCCAAGACTTGGTCTAAATCATATTGGAGAACCTTATGACGATCAATCGTAGAACCCTACTGAGTGCTCTTACCGCAGCGCCTGCTGCTGCCTTGATTTCTGGTCGGGCGCTGGCTCAGGATACAGATGAGACTGCGGCGCCAACAACAGGTTTGCCCCCGGTTTTGCACCAGTTTTCCATCGGGGATGCCCGTGTGACCGTGTTGCTGGATGGGCATCTGCCACTGGGGACGCAGCTTTTTGCCAACTTTGATGCGGATAAAGCAAATGCGGTTCTGGCCAAGGGCTTGCACCAGATGACCCCTGCGGGGTTGCAGATCCCGGTGCAGGGCTACCTGGTGGAGCGGGGCAGTGAAAAAATCCTGATTGATGCCGGAACAGCTGACCTGATGGGGCCAAATTTGGGAGCGATGCGCGCCGGATTGGCAGCCATGGGGGTGAAGCCCAGCGAAATTTCGACAGTTTTGCTGACCCATATGCATCCGGACCATTCTGGCGGGCTGGTTGCGGGCGATGGCACGGCGGTGTTTGCAAATGCATCGCTGGTGGTGTCACAGGTGGAATGGGAGTTCTGGCATGACGATGCCATCATGGCCTCGGTTCCGGAAAACAGCCGTGGATTTTTCCAAATGGCTCGTATGACGGTTGCCCCCTATCAGAACCGGTTGCGGCTGATTGCGGGCGAAGACACGGTTCTTGCGGGGTTCACCGCGCTGCCGCTGCCGGGGCATACGCCTGGACATACGGGCTATATGCTGGACAGCGGTGGTGAGCAGCTGTTGTTCTGGGGGGACATCATCCACAGCACCGCGCTGCAATTTGCCTATCCCGACTGGACCATCGCCTTTGACACCGATCCGCAGCTGACGGCGGCGACTCGCCACAAAATGCTGGATCGTGCCGCCACCGATGGGCTGTTGCTGACCGGAAGCCATATCGACTTCCCAGGCCTTGGCCGGGTGCTGCGCCAAACGGAAGGCTACGCATATCAACCGGCGCCATGGCAATTTGGCCTCTGAATTAACTGCTGATTTGGCCCCTCCACCGTGCGACAGGTCGCGCACGGTGGATTCCCTTGTTTCTTTCCGGTGAGCCTTGCGATAAAGGCTGCGCAACCAGTTTTAAGGAGCCAAGAGATGACCAGCGGCAAGAACGGTTTGACCTATGCGGATGCAGGTGTGGATATTGACGCGGGCAATGCCCTGGTGGATCGCATCAAGCCCGCCGCCAAGCGGACCAATCGCTCCGGCGTGATGAGCGGCCTTGGCGGCTTTGGCGCGCTTTTTGACCTCAAGGATGCAGGCTATAGCGATCCTATCCTGGTTGGTGCCACCGATGGGGTTGGCACCAAGCTGCGTATCGCCATCGACACCGGTGTTGTGGATGGTGTGGGCATTGATCTGGTCGCCATGTGTGTCAACGATCTGGTCTGCCAGGGGGCTGAGCCGTTGTTCTTCCTCGATTATTTTGCCACCGGCAAACTGGAAACAGAAACGGCTGCCCGGATCATCGAAGGCATCGCCGAGGGCTGCGTGCGCTCTGGCTGCGCGCTGATCGGGGGGGAAACCGCAGAGATGCCCGGCATGTACCCCAAGGGTGATTTTGATCTTGCCGGTTTTGCTGTTGGCGCCATGGAACGTGGCACCGCCCTGCCTGCGGGCGTGGTCGAGGGCGACGTGCTCTTGGGGCTGGCCTCGGACGGGGTGCATTCCAATGGCTATTCTCTGGTGCGCAAGATTGTTGAACTTTCTGGCCTGGGTTGGGACGCGGATTCGCCCTTTGGCGCGGGCAGCCTGGGCGAGGCGCTGCTGACGCCAACCCGTTTGTATGTGAAACAAAGTCTCGCGGCAGTGCGGGCAGGGGGCGTGCATGCGCTGGCCCATATCACCGGCGGTGGTCTTACTGAAAACCTGCCACGGGTGCTGCCCGAGGATCTGGGCGCTGATATCAACCTGGACAGCTGGGAGCTGCCCGGCGTGTTCAAATGGATGGCCGAGGTGGGCGGTATTGCCGAGGCTGAGATGCTGAAAACCTTCAACTGCGGTATTGGCATGATCCTGTCGGTGTCCGCTGATCGCGCGGATGAGCTGGTCGCAATCCTGCAGGACGAAGGCGAAACCGTCAGCCGGCTTGGCACGGTGACGGCTGGTGCTGGCATGCGCTACACAGGCAACCTGCTGTGAGCGATAAGAAAAAGGTTGCCATTCTGGTCTCGGGCGGCGGCTCCAACATGGTGGCGCTGATCGAGAGCATGACCGGCGACCATCCGGCCCGCCCCTGTCTGGTGATGTCAAATGACGCCGAGGCCGGCGGGCTGAAAAAGGCCGCTGCTGCTGGCATTGCCACGGCGGCGGTGGATCATCGCCCGTTCAAGGGCGACCGCGCAGCCTTTGAGGCCGAACTGGTAAAGCCCATTCTTGACGCAGGCGCTGATATTGTCTGTCTGGCCGGGTTCATGCGGGTTCTGACCGCAGGGTTTGTGGCACATTTTCAGGGCCGCATGCTGAATATTCACCCCTCCTTGCTGCCTAAATACAAAGGCCTGCACACCCATGCGCGCGCCCTGGAGGCCGGGGATGCAGAGCATGGCTGCACCGTACATGAGGTCACGCCGGCGCTGGATGACGGGCCAATTTTGGGCCAGGCGCGGGTGCCTGTTCTGCCCGGAGACACCCCCGAGGATCTGGCGGCGCGGGTGCTGGTGCAGGAGCATCGGCTCTATCCGGCAGTGCTGCGACGCTTTGCGGCGGGGGATCGCACCCCGGTACTGCTGCAGGGCTGATCTGGCGGTTTGCATTGCTGGCGTCAAAGGCGTATCACCATGGCCATTCCTTTGGACCAGAACACCAGAAAAGTCGTGATATATGAAAACTCTGACCACCACCGACGAGCTGCAGGCCTTTTGTGAAGAGGCCGCAAATTACCCCTACGTGACGGTGGATACCGAGTTTCTGCGCGAACGCACCTATTATTCCAAGCTCTGTCTGATCCAGATCGCCTTTTCCGGCGATGGTGAGAACGACGCAGTGCTGGTTGACCCTTTGTCCGACGGTCTGTCGCTGGAGCCGCTTTATACGCTGTTTCGCGATGAGTCGGTGGTCAAGGTGTTCCATGCCGCGCGGCAAGATCTGGAGATCTTCTGGGTGGATGCCAATGTCTTTCCCAAGCCGCTGTTTGATACCCAGGTCGCGGCCATGGTCTGCGGTTTTGGTGATCAGGTCGGCTATGAAACCCTGGTGCGCAAGATCGTCAAGGAAGGCGTCGACAAAAGCTCGCGCTTTACCGATTGGTCGCGTCGCCCTTTGAGCGAGGCCCAGCAGACCTATGCGCTGGCGGATGTGACCCATCTGCGGCGGGTCTATGAATTTCTCGCCGCCGATCTTGAACGCAGCGGGCGGTCGCACTGGGTTGCCGAGGAACTGCAGGTGCTGACCGATCCTGCGACCTATGACATTCAGCCACAAGAGGCCTGGCGCCGGGTCAAAACCCGCACCTCCTCTGGCAAGTTTCTTGCTGTGGTGCGGGAACTGGCGGCCTTTCGCGAAGACTATGCCCAGACCAACAATGTACCGCGCAACCGCGTGTTCAAGGACGACGCGCTGGTTGAGCTGGCTTCGACCAAGCCGCGTACCGGCGCCGATCTGGGGGGCTCGCGTCTGTTGCTGCGCGAAGCCCGTAAAGGTGCCATTGCAGAAGGTATTTTGCAGGCGGTCACCAGGGGCATTAATTGCCCGGCTGACAAACACCCCAAGGCTGATCGCAGCCGGGAAAAGCTGCAGGTCAACCCGGCGCTGTCGGATCTGTTGCGGGTCTTGCTGAAGGCCAAGACCGAATCTGCAGGTGTCGCCGCCAAGCTGATCGCCCCCAGCGCGGACCTGGATGCCATCGCCGCAGGGGAGCGCGACGTTGCCGCCCTGACAGGCTGGCGTCACGAAGTCTTTGGTGAGGACGCTCTGCGTCTGTGCAATGGCGAAATTGCCCTGGCCGCCAAGGGTCAATCGGTGAAAGTGGTGGCGCTGTAGCGGCTGGTCTATCGCGACCTTTGGCGGCCAGGGGGCGTGATCACAGCGTGCACTGCCAACTGGCTATCCAAACTGGCTATCGGCGATGCTTGGTGACAGGCCCTGTTCTTGTCCCTGTGCTTGTTTGTTTGTTTGATTCTGTCTGTCGATGGAAACCTGTTGATGGAAACCTGTCGATAGACATAGCAAAGCCCAGAGTTCTGGGACTCTGGGCTTATTCGAAACAGTGCTGTGTCCAAACGGCGCTTTGCTAAACTGCGGCTTGTGCGACGCGGCCTGGGATCAGCGGCGGCGGGTTTCGCGGGCGTTTTCGGCGCCGCTGACGCGGATGGTGCGAATGCCGCGCAGGCTTTGTTCTGAAACGGTAACCGCCGCCTGAATGGTGCGGCTGTGTTCGCTTCCCGCCGGGGTGGGGTCCACAGGGTACAGAACGTGCAGGGTGTATTCCAGCGTGTTATCCGCAGCATCGGCAACAGGCCGCAATTCCACCTTATGGGCCCCCTGTCGGGACGCAATGCCACTGGCATAGATGATCGCGCCATTGGGAGTAGGTTCCACCCGCAACTCGCTGATTTTTGCCACGGGGACACTCAGGTCTTCTTTGTCAGGGCGGGCAAAGATGCTCTTGCGCCCTTCCTCTGCAAGCAGTGGATTGGTTGGTTCGCCTTCAGCGGCCACAGTAACGGGCGCGGAGCGTGATTTTCCAAACCAGTTGCCTGGATTGATACGTGACTCACGCCAGCCGCCACAGCCCGCAAGTATCAGCGTGCCCGCCAAGATGAGTGCCAAGGATTTACGCATGTCGTCCCGCCCGTCTTTTAAGTCTGGTTGATTGTGGTTACCCGATTGCGCGGCGCTTGAAAAGCTGTTGAAAAGCATGGACAGGCGGCATAGGTGCTGCATTGCTGATTTCTGTCACAAACGAGGGGACGCCCGGACATGGCCAGCGCCGCATTTGAAGAGATTGTCGAAGACTTTGAATTCCTGGAAGACTGGGAAGATCGCTATCGCCATGTGATCGAACAGGGCAAGGCAATGGAGCCTCTGGCAGAGGCGCTGAAGGTGCCCGCAACCAAGGTGGATGGCTGTGCCAGCCAGGTTTGGCTGCATCCAACAATCACAGAGGGGCGTTTTCATTTTGACGGCGAAAGTGATGCGCTTATCGTGCGCGGATTGATTTCGGTGCTGCGCAGCCTCTACAACGGGCTTACGCTGACTGAGGTCGTGGCGGTGGATGCCCGGGCCGAGCTGGAGCGTTTGGGATTGAACGAACATCTGTCGGCGCAGCGCTCCAATGGGCTGCGGGCAATGATCGAGCGCATTCGCGACACGGCGGCCGCACAGCTCTAGCGCGGCGCGGTCTGGTCTGGATCGCAGGGGGTGGCCAGCCTGGCCTTGTTGCGCTGTTGCAGCTGCGCGATATAGTCCCGCAGCAGCGACACCCGCCGCGGGCGAAAGCTCTCGCCGGTTTTGGTGTAGCCTTCGATACGCGTGACATGAAACATGCGAAAATCCGCGCGTTTGCAGCACCAGGCGAGCAACATGACCGCATGGTCATGATAGGATAGAGCCAGCGGGTAAATGCGCCGTTGGGTCTGGGCATCTTTTAGATCTCTGTAGCCGATTTCCAGCGCCTCTTCGGCCCACATGGCCTCGCGTAGCAGCGTCATGTCGATGGTGGGCGGCTGCGGCACCGTATACCGATGCGCCAGATTGACCGCATGCATGGCCTGGCGTTGCTGTCGCTCGGGCAGGGTGGCGAGGATTTTCACCAGCGCATCATTGGCCGCCTGTGCCAGATCTCTGTCACCGCGCTGCCCCACCTCGGACAGGCCCAGCGTCAGGGCTTCGATTTCGATCTGGGTAAAGGTCTGCGGCGGCAGGGCGGGGTCTTCGACCATGGTGTAGCCAAGGCCCGCTTCGCCCTCGATCCTGGCGCCAGCGACGCGCAGACTGTCGATGTCGCGGTAGATGGTGCGCTCTGATACCTCCATCGCGGCAGCGAGTCGGGCCGCGGTCACTGGCGGCGTCAACCCACGGATGAGATGCAGCAGACGAAAGAGGCGATCTGATTTGGCCATGTGGTAAACTAGACAATACATCCTGACAGAATTTGACAGGAGGGTAGCGGCATATATCCCGCATCGGCAACCAAAATCTGAAAGGTTCTTTTCCAATGCCAAAGCTATATCATTCTCCCAACACCCGCTCTTCTCGCGTCATTTCCCAGCTTATGCTGATGGGGAAGCTCGACGCGGTGGAGGTCATCTGTGTTGACATTGTCAAAAGTGACGGCTCGGGGCGGCGGGATCCGATGAACGCCCATCCCGAAGGCAAGGTGCCGTTTTTGGTCACCGATGAAGGCGAGACCATTCGCGAGAGTGCCGCCATCATGATGTATCTGGATGAGCTTTACGGCCAGCCGTTGAGCCCCAAGATCGGCGCTCCGGGGCGGGGCAGCTACCTGAGCTGGATGTGCTACTATGGTGGCGTGCTGGAGCCTGCCTTGGTGGCGCAGTTTGCTGAGGTGAACCACCCGGCGCTGGTGGGGGCGTTTCGCACCCTGACCGAGGTCGGGGCACAGCTGGAAACTGGGTTGCAGGATAAGCCATTTTTGCTGGGCGATGATCTGACCGTCGCGGATCTCATCATGGCCTCGGCCTTTCTCTGGGCGCCGCATTTGATGCCTGACAGCGCTGTGGTGAAAGCCTGGGTGGCCCGGGTGGCAGCGGCGCAGGACAGCACCGCGCTGGAGGCGTTTGAAGCAGAGGCGATACAAAGCCTGATGGTCAAGGCCTCAGCCTAACCCGCCTGGACCTGAACCGGGGTCTGAATCAGGGCCTGAGGGCGGGGAAAATCCCTTCTCTCAGGCTTTGGACTTGCCCCAGTGCAGCACCGCGTCTTGCAACTCGCCATACCCTGTGTGCCGGTGTTCAAACTCCAGCCCCATGCGGGCGGCGCAGTCTTGCGCCTTTTCCAGCAGGGCTGGGTCCGAGAGCTGCGACTGGTAGACCAGCTTGGTGTAATTGCCAAAAATCATCTCGCGCAGCTCGGGGTTCTTGTCCAGTCCCATGGGTTTCCAGATAAAGGCATCGAACTGTTTCACCAGAAAATCGGTGAGATAAAACGCGGTGATCTCCCCTGCATCGGCACGTTGTGCAAACTGCTCGTTGCCCTCAAAGAAGGAATAGCAATGCGGCCCGGCTACCATCTCGACGCCCAGTTCGTCGCATTTTTGCTTTAGCTCTCCACCAGTGCCGCAATCGGCATAGACGACACAGATCTGGTCGTAGGTGCTGCGATGCTTCAAAACCGCGCCTTCAACCGCAATGGTGATCTGGTCTGGGTAGAGGTGCAGCTTGGCAGGCAGGCAGGTGAGGTCGATATGATCCAGCCCGTTGATGTCCTTGATGGCAAGAATCTCGCGCGCCAGGGCGCCGCAGGCGATCAGCAGGATACGGCCGTGTTTTTTTTCTGGGGCAGCCAGCCCCCGCTCCGTGAGGGAGCTTTCCTCCAGGGTTCGCCCCGTGGGGGGGCGAAATGCAGCCCGTTCAGTCAAACGGGCTGCACGTCCTTTGCGTGCCAAGTTAGGCGCTCATCTGGTTGTGCTTGCGCGCAACAAAGTCCTTGGCCATTTCCACTGCAACAGCGGCATCACGGCAGTAGCCGTCAGCCCCAATCGCCTTGCCAAATTCTTCGTTCAACGGCGCACCGCCAACCAGAACAACATAATCGTCGCGCTTGCCTTGTTCGATCATCGTGTCGATCACAACCTTCATGTAGGGCATGGTGGTTGTCAGCAGGGCGGACATGCCCAGGATGTCGGGCTTATGCTCTTCGAGCGCTTCCAGGTAGTTTTCAACCGGGTTGTTGATCCCCAGATCGACCACCTCGAAACCGGCGCCTTCCATCATCATGGACACCAGGTTTTTGCCGATGTCGTGGATATCGCCTTTGACGGTGCCAATCACCATCGAGCCCATACGTGGCGCGCCAGTTGCGGCCAGCAGTGGCTTTAGGATGGCCATGCCGCCCTTCATGGCGTTTGCCGCCAGCAGCACTTCGGGCACAAAGAGAATGCCATCACGGAAGTCGGCGCCAACAATGGTCATGCCGCCAACCAGCGCTTCGGTCAGCACCTTATAGGGCTCCCAGTCGCGCGACAGAAGGATGTTCACACCTTCTTCGATCTCTTCTTTCATCCCATCATAGAGGTCATCAAACATCTGTTGGACAAGTTCTTCATCGTCCAGATCCGCCAGGATGATATCTTCTTCTTCTGACATGCGCCTATTCCTTGAGTGGGCGGGGAGTCCCCGGCGTGGTATCGTTGTGACGACTATTGGGCCACTTTGCCGCGTCGAGACTGCATTGATTGCGACATTGCCGTTGTCTGGACCGACCTATAGGGCCAAAAAATACAAATTGATAATGAAGAATTCGCAAGGAAATCTTCGATTTTCCGAGTTTGTTCTTCATTTGTTCCAAAAACGCAGACATAATCGCCAAATGGAACAGATGATTCACTCTCCGGCGCTACGTCGCAAAGCGCGCGCCAGCCTTAGCAATGCGTCAAGCCGCTTTGATGTGCAGCGCGCCGCCGTCGACGATGGCTGGGAGCAAGAGCAACCTAGTGAGGTGATTCCAACCGAAATTCGCCTCGAACAGGTCCGCAGTGCCATTTCATACAACCGTTCACCGGATTTGCCTTTTGATCGCTCGGTCAATCCCTACCGGGGCTGTGAACATGGCTGCATTTATTGTTTTGCCCGCCCCAGTCACGCCTACCTTGGCCTGTCGCCGGGGTTGGATTTTGAAACCCGGCTGATTGCCCGCCCCAATGTGGCGCAGGTACTGCGCCGGGAGCTGTCAAAGCCGCGCTACAAGGTGGCGACCCTGGCCATGGGCACCAATACCGATCCCTATCAACCCTGCGAGCGGGATCACGGATTGGCGCGGGCCTGTCTGGAGGTGTTGCGGGATTTCAACCATCCGGTTGCCATCGTCACCAAGGGCAGCCTGATTGAGCGGGATCTCGACATCCTGTCGGAAATGGCCGTCAAGGGGCTGGTGCGGGTTGGGATCTCTGTCACCACGCTGGACCCGGATTTGTCGCGCCGGATGGAACCACGCGCGCCGACGCCGGCGCGCAGGCTGGCGGTGATCAACCGCCTGTCCGAGGCGGGCGTGCCGGTGCGGTTGATGGCCTCTCCGGTGGTGCCGGGACTGACGGACCATGAGCTAGAGGCCTTGCTGGCCGCAGGGGCGTCGGCGGGCGCGGATGCCGCGAGCTGGATCATGCTGCGACTGCCCCGCGAAGTGTCAGAGCTCTGGCAGGAGTGGTTGGCAGTACATGAACCCGGTCGCGCTGCCAAGGTCATGGCGCGGCTGCGCGAAATGCATGGCGGACGTGATTATGACCCGCGCTGGGGGCAACGCATGCGCGGCGAGGGGGAATATGCTGCCATGATCGGGCGACGGTTCAAGATGGCCTGCAGGCGATTGGGACTTGCGGAGCGCCAGCCTGATCTGCGAGCCGACTTATTTGAAAGACCTCCGCAACCGGGCGACCAGCTTGGGCTGTTTTGACGTTTTGTAGGCTGTGCTGGCGGCGCTTTTGGTGGGCGGCGGCTGTGACGCGGATTGGATTGCAGATGTGTTGCACGACAGGGGAATGCCTCCCCTGGCGCAAGCTGCCCAAGGCAACCGTGCATTCCGGCACACGCCGCAGCAATGGCCGCGATCCCCCCACTTGTGACTGACCCAGATGATGGATGTCTGGCCGGTTTAAGGACTGGCGATGGGAGATAGTGCGGTACGGCCGGTGCACAAAGGTCTTTTCGCCCGCAATCGTCATCCATTGGCGATGCCTCCCAAGTCCAGACTTTAAGAGAAGCACCTGGTGATATGGTCGGCCAGCGCGTGGCCCATAACTGGCATAAATTCATCCCGGTAATGACTGTGATCCTCAAGCGCTTGTTCCAGTGGCACATGATTTAATACAGAAGCCGTGTCAAAGAACTCAAAATCCACCATTTTCTGAGCAGCCAAAGTGAAATCTGTGACCCTGCGCCGCGCAGTGTCCATTGAGCTAATACCGGTTGTGGAAATGTGATTGACAATCATTACAGGCTTTAAGGTGGCTTCCTTTATCTTTCTTATGTGGCCTGCTATTTCATGTGCTGTGAAATACCTTTCCTCCACGCCTTCTATTTTTTGTCCAGTTCTGCTTTCCTCTCGATAAGTTCTATGTGAGTTTATCTCCCATCCCTCTAGTCGCAACGATTTTAAAGTACACATTTCTACGACGAGCAGGTCAGCGTTTTTAACAACATCCGGCGCGACATACTTAATGTCTCTGGTGTCGTCGGTTTCAAAAATTAATTCCTTGAGGTGAAGGGGTGGTTTTTCTTCGCCCATTATTATTCTTAAAGACTGTTCGGCGGCTCTCACATTGTGCATAAACCACTTTGGGTCAATTTTGTTCAGGACTTCATGTGCACTATCTGCAATTATGCCACCCAATGTGCCGTGTATCCTGCAGCTGCCCAATAGCAATAAATTCATCGTTTGTTCCGCGAGTATCATTTGGTTTAAGTGTAGCAGGCGCAAGGCGACGTTTGATTCAGCTGTCCTCGCCTGATTTGACTGCCTGTGAACAGCTGTTCATGACAAAAGCCGTTTATCCAGGCTGAGGATTCATTGAATTGCGCCGCGCCGCGTGCTTCACGGCTGGAAAATGAGCGGCTAACATGTCTGACCTTTTGGGGTTTGGCAATGCGCGAATGGCGCGCCTTGTCCCATGCTTTGCGTAGTGTCACGGCAAGTCCCGGGCGATGCTGGCTAGGCTCTGGGCGAGATGATCTTTGTCAATCGCAACGGATTAAGTTGGCTGGAGGGGGTATGTGGGGGCGCTGGAGGGAGGAAAAGCGCGTTGACTGGCTTGGCAGAACCCTATCCAACGCCGTCAAGGCCACCAAGATCAGCAGCTGATGTTTGATGGCGCGCGCAGCTCTGTGATGGCACCTGATCCGGCAGGTCATACCAGCTGGATGGGATCGTTGCCATCAACAGCGATGGCAACGAAGAATGGTATCTTTTTCGGGCTTTAGCCGCGACGACGGCTTCCGCGGCGGGAGCGGCGTTCGCTGGCGGCCTTTTCCTCTTCGCCGGTGCCATCACTGGCGGATGTGAAGGGGCCAAGCACCTCGACAATTTGCTCCAGGCTTGGGCGCTCACCGCGGGGGCGGGTGTCCAGGGCCTCGCGCATGCTGCGCAGATGTTCTGGCATGGTGCCACAGCAGCCGCCGATGATCTTGGCACCGGAGTCCCGCGCCATAACGGCATATTCGCCCATCAGTTCTGGGGTGCCATCATAGTGAATGTGCCCATCAACATATTTTGGAATGCCGGCATTGCCTTTGGAAATGATCGGCCGTTCGGTTCCCTGTGCGGCAAAGCCCAGCACGGTGCGCAGGATATCCGATGAGCCGGTGCCGCAGTTGGCGCCAAAGGCCAGCGGTGGATTGGGCAGATCCTCAACCAGCTGCGCCAGATCCGCAGAGGTGACGCCCATCATGGTGCGCCCGGCGGTGTCAAAGCTCATGGTGCCACACCAGGGCATACCTGCCAGCGCAAAGGCCTCGGCGGCGGCGCGAAATTCTTCGGGGGCGGAAATGGTCTCCACCCAGAGCACGTCAACACCGCCCTCTTTCAGGGCTTCGGCCTGTTCATGGAACATTTCGACAGCCAGTTCGTGGCTCAGCTCACCCACGGGCAGCATGATTTCACCGGTGGGGCCAACCGAGCCGGCAACGGCGATCTTGCGATTGGCCTTATCGGCAACTTCGCGACCCAGTTCCGCAGCGGTACGGTTGAGCTCACGCACCCGTCCCTGGGCATCATGCAGTTTCAAGCGCGCGGCGGTACCGCCAAAGCTGTTGGTCAAAAACAAGTCACTGCCGGCATCCACTGCGCCTTGATACAGGGCCATGATCTTTTTGGGCTCATCCGTGTTCCACAGCTCGGGGGCATCTCCGGACTGCAACCCCATGTTAAAGAGGTTGGTGCCTGTGGCGCCATCGGCCAGAAGGACGTCTTTTTCCGCAAGGAACTCGGCAAAGAAATTGGTCATCGGTATGTCCTGTCAAAGGAAAGGCAAATGTGGGCAGGTCTTTGGTCTGTTGGTTGCTTTATCGGTCGCAGGTGAACTTCAGAAACCACGGGTCGCCAGGTGTCCCGCCTGCTGTGTCATGTGAACGTGGAGAGCGCAAATGCATAATTTTCAACTTGATTATGAGGCACGCGCGGCGGAATGCGCTGATCCTGACTGCATGCCCCCTGCAACCGGTCTCGGACGATGCCACTCTGCTGTCTCGGCGTCCTGGTCAGCGCCATGGTCAGCGCCATGGCCGGAGCGCAGCGCATCAAACTGCGTCAGGCTGGTGGGTTGCACCGGATCGGGGTGGTGGATCAGGCGGAAGAGCTCGAAGCCGGCGATCACCATATCGCCCCAAGTGGGGCAAGCCATGTACCTGGGCTGCCAGTCTGGCGCAAAGCAGGCTTTGAACCGGCGCAGGCCTTGATCCATCCGGGCTGCGTAGCGATGATCGGGAACGGCAGCCAGCGACAAGCGCGGGATCTCGTCCTCCTTGGCGGCGGCTATGGCGGCACGCAGCAGGATATGGCCGGTGCCATCGGGGGCATTGGGGCAGATGCGAATGAGGTCGAGGCACCATTCTGTTTTGGCAACATGCAGGCTGACAAAACCGATAATACGCTCTTGTTGCCAGGCGAGAAAGACACGCTGTGTTGCCAGGTAATTGGCCTCGAACCGGCCCATGGTGGTGCCGTGGGCATTGCCGTGGCGGTTTTGCCAGGCCAGATCAAGCGCCGCCATCTGCGCCAGTGGCAGGTTGGGTGGTGCCGGGCGGACGCTGATTCCGGCCTTTTCCGCATGGCGCAGCTTGCGCCGCAATTGGCGATGGTTGGATCCGGATTCGCTGAAACTTATAGGTGAGACAACGGCTTCGGAGGCGATCCGCAAGACCGTCCAACCGGCCTGACGGGCCGCCAGGGCGTTGCGGGCTGAACATTTGTAATAGCAGGGCGCGGCATTGCGTTGACGGGCATATCGCTGCAAAGGCGTGAGGGTCTCTTTGAAGCTGCCAATTACCGGATCAAACAGCGCCACAGAGATCTGTGGACTGTCCAGCAAGGCCAGTTGGTTAAACCCAAAGGCCTGAACATGGCCGCCATTTTGACGAATAACGCCAGTCTCTGCCCGAAGCCGTTGGTGGGGCAGGGTCTCTGCTGAGCGGTGCTGCGCGCCCAATAGATCGGGGTCGGTAACAGGCGCTCGGATGGTTTTGAGCCGCTCGGGTGCAAGCATCATCATACAGGCGATTGCTGCAGGCAGGGCGTAGTAGACAAGCCGGAAGGCCAGCAGCGCAGCGAGCAGGCCGGCGCTGTCATGGGCGGGAAGAAGGCTAAAGACCATCAGTTCCAAGGGGCCTGTGCCGCCGGGGGCAGAGGACAAAATCGCGGCTCCCAAGGCGATGGCGTAGACCACCAGCAGGGTGGTCCAAGAGATATCAAGCGAGCTGGGCAATAGGATCCAAAGCGCGGTGCCTGCGGCCATGACATCAATAAGCGCCCAGACCGACAGTGCCGCCATGGCCGCCAGGGAGGGCCAGCGCAACGACAATGACCCGATGTTCAGCCGGGGCGCCACAAAGCTGAGGAGACTGGCGGCACCGGCGACGGCGAGTAGCAGGGCGCCGATGGGCCTGAACCAGGCAAAGACCGGAAACAGAACCATGGCAATGCCGCAAATCACGGCCAATGCTGCCAGGAATGTCACGCCAACCAGGCCGGTCAGCTGTGCTGCCTGCATGACGGTCAATCCCGGCACCATTCGCCAACGGGCGTAAGCCCCGGTCAGCAATCCAAAGCCGACCAATTGCGAAAAGGCGATTGCAGCCATTCCGGCGTGACGCGCCTGTGGCCCATCCAGGCCGGTTTGCAGGTGACGGTGGCCCACGGAGTCATAGCGTCCCAGGGCCCAGAAACTGATTCCGGTTGCGCCACAGGCCGCCAGCCATTGCCACAGCCGCAATCCGCCAAGCAGCCCGCCAAGATCCGAAAGGGAGGGGAGCTCAATACGGGTGAAAATGGCCCAAAGGCAGAGGCCAGCCATAACAAAGGGCGCTGTCAGGCGGAGGACGTGAAGAGGCTGTCCTGCCGAGGGGAGTTTGAGGCTCTGCATTTTGGTCTTTCTGCGATGCCCGGAAGGGGCAGAAAGGCCAATTTAGCAAGCTCAGGTTTTTGTGACGTTAACTGCGCTTTGCCCGGCGACAATAGATTTGCAAACTCGGGTGCCACATTTGCTGCGCGTGTCGTGGACAGGCTGCGCTGGCCATCAGATCCTCAGTTGCCGCCGCCAACGCGATGACCCGCAGGCGCGGCAAGGCGTCGTTCAGCGGTCCTGCAATTGCGGATCAGCGGGCTCCCAGCAGGTCTTTGCTGGCCTGGGCCAGGAACTCGGCCATCTGCTTTTTGATATCTTCTGTGGTGATTTGGTATTGCTCATGGGCCACCATGTCAGCGGCGATCTTGTTCACCACGTCGTCATGACCGGGGTGTTCCAGATCGGCGGTGACAACCTCTGTCGCGTAGCCTTGTGCCTTTTCGTCGTCCAGGCCCAGGATTTTTGCAGCCCAAAGTCCCAGCAGCTTATTGCAGCGCGCCCGGGCTTGAAACCGAAGTTCAAGGTCCTGCGCAAATTTTGCCTCAAAGGCCTGTACGCGGTCATCAAATGTGGTCATGTGTCGTCCTCCATGATGCGTTGTCTCCCATCCAATATGGGGCGTATTTGGTCCGGGACCAGAGATAGCGACAATATAGCGGTCAAATTCTACCGGCCTGGCTTTCCCCGTCAGATTTCAGTTGCCTGTGTGTCTTGGTTGACTACGGGGGCGCACATATGGAGCTTGCAAAGGGGCAGGCAGCTGCGAAGGGGCAGGGGAGACCGGGAGAGACTGGGGGAGACCGGGAGGGCATGCATCGGCGGAATGCGGCGCGGATCAGGCCGTTGTGGCGCGATTGTCTGCGACAATCTCTCCAAAACCAGTTCTATTTGTCTGGGGCGCGCCAGTATACTTGCAGCATTTCACCCCTTGCCCTATGAGAACGGCAAGAAACCGGGCCGGGATTCCTGGCCTTTACCTCGAAAGGCTCCTCATGGCACGTCGCAAGAAGATCTACGAAGGCAAAGCCAAAACACTGTATGAAGGTCCGGAACCGGGCACCATCGTGCAGTATTTCAAGGATGATGCCACTGCTTTCAACGCCGAAAAGAAAGACGTGATCGAAGGCAAGGGTGTGCTCAACAACCTGCTGAGCGAATACTTCATGAAGGGGTTGGGCCAGATTGGTGTGCCAACGCATTTCCTGAAACGGTTGAACATGCGCGAACAGCTGGTGCGCTCCTGCGAGATCATTCCGCTGGAAGTGATCGTGCGCAACTATGCGGCGGGTTCGATGTCCAAACGACTGGGCATTGACGAAGGCACACAACTGCCGCGTCCCATTGTGGAATATTGCTACAAGGACGATGCCCTGGGTGATCCTCTGGTGACCGAAGAGCATATCGCGGCCTTTGGCTGGGCCAGTCAGCAGGACATGGATGATATTCTCAGCCTGGCACTGCGGGTGAATGACTTTATGTCCGGGGTGATGCTGGCCGTGGGTATTCGTCTGGTGGATTTCAAAATCGAGATTGGCCGCGTCTATGACGGTGATTTCCAGCGCCTGGTGGTGGCCGATGAGATCAGCCCCGACAGCTGCCGCCTGTGGGATATCGAGACCGGCCAGAAGCTGGACAAAGACGTGTTCCGGCGCGATCTGGGCAGCCTGACGGATGCCTATAGCGAAGTGGCGCGTCGCCTGGGGGTGATGCCGAACAACCCGCCAGCCCCTAGCAAGCCAACGCTGGTGAACTGATCTGGTGAGGCACATTTCCCCACTCCCGCCAATAGGTCGGGGGTGGGTTCTACTTTTCTGCAAAGGGCGCGACCAGGGGTCGGCTCCCATCGAAGCTGAGGAACGACACGATGAAGGCACGGGTGCATGTTATGCTGAAGAACGGGGTTCTGGATCCACAGGGTGAGGCCGTGCGCCACGCGCTTGGGGCTCTGGGCTTTGACAAGGTCGAAGGCGTACGGCAGGGCAAGGTGATTGATCTTGATCTCACCGCAGGCGCCACCGAGGCTGATGTCACCGAGATGTGCGAAAAGCTGCTCGCCAATACTGTGATCGAATCCTACAGCATCGAGATGAAGTGATGAAAGCAGCCGTCGTCGTATTTCCCGGATCCAATTGCGACCGCGATCTTGCGGTTGCCTTTGAACAGGCCGGTTTTGATGTCTCCATGGTCTGGCACAAGGATAGCGTGCTGCCCGAGGGTGTTGATATCGTGGGTGTTCCCGGTGGGTTTTCCTATGGGGATTACCTGCGCTGTGGCGCCATCGCGGCCCAGTCGCCCATCTGTCAGGCGGTTGTCGAACATGCCAACCGTGGTGGTTATGCCATGGGGGTTTGCAACGGCTTCCAGATCCTTACTGAGACCGGCGTATTGCCGGGGGCACTGCTGCGCAATGCCGGGTTGAAATACATCTGCCGCACCGTGGATTTGCAGGTGGCGACCGAGCAGAGTGTCTTTACCCAAGGCTATGCCAAGGGCGATGTGATTGGCATTCCGATTGCACATCACGATGGCAACTACTTTGCCGATGCCGAAACCCTTGCGGCGCTGAAGGATCAGGACCGCATCGCCTTTACCTATGCGCAGAACCCCAATGGGTCGGTGGATGATATTGCCGGTATCCTGTCGGAAAACCGTCGTGTGCTCGGCATGATGCCCCACCCGGAACGCGCCGCTGACGAGGGTCACGGTGGCACCGATGGAACGGCAGTCTTTCGCGCATTGGCTGGTATCGTCGCGGCTGCGTGACTTGAGCTCCTGCGGCGTCAGGAATAGGATTGCCCTATGAATGCGCCGCAGAGTTCCAAACACATTCCAGCACGTGAAACCGGGTCGCGCACCATTCCCTGGGGCGCGCGTCTGGCGCTTTTGCTGTTCATGGGCGTTGCGGCTGTTACCGTCTGGGTGACAAACCAGCAATTGACCCATCGCTTTACCAATAGCACCCGCAATCGCGGCGAGCTGCGGCTGGCGCTGTATTCTGGTAACCTGGTCAGCGAGCTGCGCCGCCATGCTATTGTGCCGCAGCTTCTGGCGCGCGATCAGACGCTGATTTCGGCATTGCAAAGCCAGGATTTCTCGCTGTCGACGCAGCGGTTGTTGTCCTTCATTGATGAGATCGGCGCAAATTCGATCATGCTGATGGCCAACGATGGGCGCACGGTTGCGGCGACCAATCGCAATCGCCTGGGCGAAAATCATCGTAATGAGGCCTATTTTGTTGATGCGGCCCGCGCCAGATCCACAGTGTTTTCGGTGATCAAACGCGAGGTGGGCGGCTACCGTTTTACCTATTCGCGCCGCATGGTCGATACCTCGGGGCTGCTGGGGGTCATCGTCATCGAGGTCGACCTGCGCAAGTTTGAGCGGGCCTGGGCCGGGGTTTCGGATGCGGTGATGGTCACCGACAGCCGGGGCAATATTGTGCTCGCCACCGAGGCACGCTGGCGGGGCCTGAAAGAACATGAGGCGCTGGTCCTGCAAACGCCCGAAAGTGCCATCCAGCGCGCCATCCGGGCAACGGCGGACTGGAGCACCCTGCCACCGGATGCCTATTTGCAGGGTGAAGCGGTGATGCGGCTGGAAAACCGGGTGCCGTTTCAGGGCTGGCGGATGACTTCTTTCACCACCTTTGCCTCGATCCGCGAAAAGGTAAACGCCGTGCTGGCGCTCGAGATCATGGGATTCGCCATCCTGCTGGCGCTGGCCTTTTATGCGCTGAGCCGGAAGACGGCGATCAGGATGGCGCTGTTCCAGCGCGAGTCGGCGGAGCTTCGCGTATTGAATGCGCGCTTGCAGCGGGAAATTGCCGAGCGTGAGCGGATGCAAAAGACCCTCGCCGTGGCAGAGCAAAGCCTGGCGCAGAGTTCCAAACTGGCGGCTCTGGGCGAGATGTCTGCGGCCGTCAGCCATGAGCTGAACCAGCCTCTGGCGGCAATGAAAACCTATCTCGCCGGCGCGCGGCTTTTGCTCAATCGCAACCGACCGGAAGAGGCGCTGGCCTCCTTTGGCCGCATTGATGATCTGATCGAGCGCATGGGGGCAATTACCCGGCAGCTGAAATCCTATGCCCGCAAGGGTGGCGATGCGTTCAGCCCTGTAAACCTTGGCGATGCGCTGGCCTCCAGCCTGTCGATGATGGAACCGCAGCTGCGGCAACGGCACGTCAAGATCACCCGTATTCTGCCCGATGATCCGGTTTTTGTCATGGCGGATCGGATGCGGTTGGAACAGGTGATGGTCAACCTCTTGCGCAATGCCCTGGATGCCACCAAATCAGTAGAGGAGCCGGAGGTTGAAATCCTGTTGGCTGCGGGCGAGACCGCGACCTTGTCGGTGCGTGACAATGGTGTGGGGATTGAGGATTTTGGTAGCCTGTTTGATCCGTTCTACACCACCAAACAGGCCGGTGACGGGGTTGGGCTGGGGCTTGCCATCTCCTCTGGGATCGTAAACGACCTAGGGGGACGGCTCGCCGCGCGCAACGGACAAAAATGCGGCGCCGTATTTGAGATGCAATTGCCGATCCTTGTGGACGGCATCGAGGCCGCGGAATAGCGGCCCGTGAAAAAACAAAGAAGGGGTGTCCTATGGCACAGGCCATGAAAATTGCGATCGTGGATGATGAGCAGGATATGCGCCAGTCAATCAGCCAGTGGTTGGCGCTTTCGGGGTATGACACCGAGACCTTTGCCAGCGCCGAAGAGGCGCTAAAGGAGCTGGGTGCGGATTACCCCGGCATTGTCATATCGGATATCAAGATGCCCGGTATGGATGGGATGCAGTTCCTGAAAAAACTGATGGGCAACGACAGCGGCTTGCCGGTCATCATGATCACCGGTCATGGGGATGTGCCCATGGCGGTTGAAGCAATGCGGGTCGGGGCGTTTGATTTCCTGGAGAAACCGTTCAATCCCGATCGCATGTCAGAGCTGGCCAAGCGTGCCACCGGTGCGCGCCGCCTGACCCTGGACAACCGGGCCCTGCGTCGGGAGCTGTCCGACGGCGGTCAGATCATGAAGAAACTCATCGGCATGAGCCCGGTCATGGAGCGCCTGCGCGAGGATATCCTGGATCTGGGCCAGGCCGACGGCCACGTGCTGATTGACGGCGAAACCGGTACTGGCAAGACGCTTGTCGCCCATGCGTTGCATGCGGTTGGCAGTCGTGCGGGAAAGAAATTTGTGCTGATCTCCTGCGCCGCGCTGGAAGAAGAGGCCTTGTCCAAACGCCTGTTTGGCCCGATGCAGCCAGAAGACAGCCTGTTGCCCGCGCTGGAAGATGCACGGGGCGGCACGCTGGTTCTCGAAGGGATCGAGGCGCTGAGCGAGACCTTGCAGGCCAAGCTTTTGAGCGCCATCAACGAGCAGGGCATGCCGGGGGAGACGCGGATCATCGCGATCTCGAACCTGCAGGAAGCGGGTAAAACCTGCGAAGATGCCCTGCGCCCGGATCTGTTTTATCGCCTTGCCGCCCTGCGCATCATGGTGCCACCGCTGCGCCAGCGCGGTGAGGACATCCTGACGCTCTTTACCCGGTTGTGCGAACAATTTGCCGAAGAATACGGCTGTGACGCGCCGCAGGTCTCGGCCCAGGAGGCTGCGCAACTGTTGCAGGCGCCCTGGCCGGGCAACGTGCGTCAGCTGATCAATGTGGCTGAGCGTGCCGTGCTGCAGGCGCGGCGCGGGTCTGGCACCATTGCCTCTTTGTTGATGTCCGATCACGAAGAGATGCAGCCGGTGATGACCACCGAAGGCAAGCCGTTGAAGGAATATGTCGAAGCCTTTGAGCGCATGTTGATTGATAACACCATGCGCCGCCACAAGGGATCCATTGCCAGCGTGATGGAAGAACTCTGCCTGCCGCGCCGTACGCTGAACGAAAAGATGGCAAAATACGCGCTGCAGCGCTCTGACTATCTGGGATAAGGCACTTTTGCCCACGGGGCACGGGGTGTCCTGTGGGTAAGTTTGCTTTTTGGTGTAACGCCAGTGATTTGGCCTGGGGATGGAGCCGTTTGGCCTCTGAGGCGCCTAATTTTTTAATTAAACATTCATCATTTTGCTTTTTACCTGCATTGTTGCCCCATCAGCCAGCCTGCAATGACGAATGTCCATTGTCATTGCCGCGGCGCTGGTCTTATGGTGAAGGTATGGACTGAGGTCTAACGATTGACCCACCATTTTGAGATTCGCTGTCTCGCACTTTTGACTGGCGTGATCCGACATCGGAACAACCCGACATCGGAATGAACCGAAAAGGCGAGATAGACCGATTGGCTCCGAATTCATACGGAGCAGCTAAGCGCCTCTTTGATCAATCAAAGAGGAATAACAAGGCAGGCAACGGGTCCTCCCGACCTGTCGGAGAAGAAACGCGATGACGCGCGCGCGAGCGAAGAGCATACAGGCACGAGGACCGGACATAAGTTCCAGGGCCATCTCCTGTAGTGCGCCGTCCCAGATCGCCCTGACAAGACACCCCCCGATACATGCGCGGCCTCCTGATAAGGGGAGGCTTGCGTCTGCGCAGGGCTGGTGCACCAAGGAAACATGGCAAAGAAGATGCTTATCGATGCCACCCACGCGGAAGAAACTCGCGTTGTGGTGGTCGACGGAAACAAGGTTGAGGAGTTCGACTTTGAATCCGAGAACAAACGCCAGCTAGCTGGCAATATTTATCTGGCAAAAGTCACACGGGTCGAGCCTTCGCTACAGGCCGCCTTTGTGGAATATGGCGGCAACCGTCATGGCTTTCTGGCCTTTTCGGAAATCCACCCAGACTATTATCAGATCCCGGTTGCTGACCGCGAAGCCCTGATGGAAGAAGAGCGCGCCTATGCGGAAGCACAGCGTGCCCGTGAAGAGGACGACGAGGCCAAGCCGTCACGGTCGCGCTCTCGGAGCCGCAAAAGCTCCCGGCCCAAGGCCGCCAAGGTCTCCTCTGGGGACGCGGTTGAAACCAAAGAGGTTGCTCCAGCTACATCTGCCGCTGAAGCCGGTGCCGACACTCCCGCAGTTGTGGAAATCGCCGGTATGGAAACCATCGATCTGGTGGAGGAAATGGCGCGCGATGAGGCCAAGCTGGCCGAAGTTCCCGAAGGCTCATCGCCGATGGAACGGGTCGCTGACACACCCGTAGAAGAGCCCTCCAGCCCGGAAGAGGCCAGCCAAGACGCTGCGGGCGAAACCGCCACAGCCGAGGCGCCAGAACAAGAGGCAACTGAACAGGGCGCAGCTGCGCAAGCCGCTGCTGAACCCACAGCAGAGGCCACCGCCGAGGCTGACACTGACAAAGAGGCAAGCGACGAGACCGGCGAAAACGGAGCGCAGGCCGAAGCCCGTGCCGATGCCAGCTCCAAAGACGAAAGCATTGAATCGGTTGCCGACGAAGACGACAGCGAAGACATTCGCCCGGCCCGCAAGCCGCGTCCACGTCGTTATAAAATTCAAGAAGTCATCAAGGTCCGTCAAATCCTGCTGGTCCAGGTTGTCAAAGAAGAGCGCGGCAACAAGGGTGCTGCTCTCACAACCTATCTGTCGCTGGCAGGGCGCTACTGCGTCTTGATGCCCAATACCGCGCGCGGTGGCGGTATCAGCCGCAAGATCACCAATGCCGTTGACCGCAAAAAACTGAAAGACATCGCCACCGAAATCGACGTGCCATCGGGTGCGGGCCTTATTGTGCGCACAGCCGGTGCCAAGCGCACCAAGGCAGAAATCAAGCGCGACTATGAATATCTGCAGCGGCTCTGGGAACAGATCCGCGAGCTGACGCTGAAAAGCATCGCCCCCGCCAAGATTTACGAAGAGGGCGACCTGATCAAACGGTCGATCCGCGATCTCTATAATCGTGAGATTGACGAGGTGCTGGTTGAGGGCGAGCGCGGCTATCGCATCGCCAAGGACTTCATGAAAATGATCATGCCGTCCCACGCCAAGAACGTAAAAAACTATCAGGAAACCCTGCCGCTTTTTGCGCGGTTCCAGGTCGAAAGCTATCTTGGTGGTATGTTCAACCCCACGGTGCAGCTGAAATCGGGCGGCTATATCGTGATCGACACCACCGAGGCTTTGGTGGCAGTTGACGTGAACTCTGGTCGGGCGACAAAACAGTCCTCGATCGAGGAAACCGCGCTCAACACCAACCTGGAGGCCGCCGAAGAGGTGGCCCGCCAACTGCGCCTGCGTGATCTCGCCGGTCTGATTGTCATCGACTTCATCGACATGGATGAGCGTAAGAACAACGCCGCCGTTGAAAATCGCATGAAGGACAAGCTGAAGACGGATCGCGCCCGCATTCAGGTTGGGCGTATTTCGGGCTTTGGCCTGATGGAAATGTCGCGTCAGCGTCTGCGTCCCGGCATGATCGAGGCCACAACCGCGCCGTGCCCACATTGCCACGGCACCGGCCTGATCCGCTCCGACGATAGCATGGCGCTGTCGATCCTGCGCCAGATCGAGGAAGAAGGCACGCGCCGCCGCTCGCGCGAGGTTCTGGTACGTTGCCCGATTGATATCGCCAACTATCTGATGAACCAGAAGCGTGAACATATCGCGCAGATCGAAGCCCGCTACGGCATGTCGGTCCGCATCGAAGGGGATGCGCATCTGGTCAGCCCTGATTTCACGCTGGAGAAATTCAAAACGGCCACCCGCGTGGTGACTGTTCCTGAAGCGCCCGTTGTGTCGGCGGACACCTCCCTTATGGCGCAGATCGACGCTGATGAGGCTGAGGCCGAGGCGGATGCCGAGGTCGCAGAGGAAGAACAGCCTCGGGAGGCGGTCACTGAATCTGAAGAGACCGAGACCAGTGGCGAGGACAAGCCCAAGCGCAAACGGCGTCGGCGTCGGCGTCGCAAGTCCGGCAATGGCGGTGAAAACTACGACAGTGACAGCAACGGGACCGAAGCTGGCGACAGCTCTGAAGCTGGATCTGAAGGGGAAACCAAACCCGACTCCGAGGCAGGTGAAGAGGCCGAGTCTGAAGAGAAAAAACCAACCCGCACCCGGACCCGTACCCGTGGTGGACGCTCGCGCAGCAAGAAAAGCGAAGAGACCACAGCTGAGGCGACGCAGAGTGCAGAGGCCCCTGCGGCAGAGGCTGGGGACACTGCCAGCGTTGCGGCAGAAACCACACCTGTGAGCGAAGCCGAAACAAGCAGCAAAAACGAGGCTGAGGCCGTAGCGGCCCCCGCATCTGAAAAGGCGGCTCCGGCTGAGGGTACTGTAACAGAAGACGCGGTCTCTGAACCTGAGGTCTCTGAACCTGCGGTTTCTGAGACTGCGGCGTCAGAAGCTCCGGCAGAGGACGTTGTTGCAAAAGCAGCAACTGAGCCTCAACCAGCCGAAGCAACCGCGCCGGAGGTGGATGAAGCCGCCGCCGCAGAGGTTTCCGTTGAAGACCCCCCTGCAGCGGAGCCTGCTGAGCAGGAGCCTGTTGCCGAGACTGTTGCCGCGCCGGACGTGACGGCCCTGCCAGAGGTCACTGAAACGCCTGCAGCAGAAGCCGCGCCGGAACCCGCAGCGCCTGCGGAAGTGGAAGTGGTTGCAGAGCCAGAACCATCCGCCCCACCCAAGCCCAAGCGGCGCGGATGGTGGTCTATCGGATAAGACAAAAGGCGACCCCCAGGGGTCGCCTTTTTTGTTTCTGCCGGAGTTTATGACGCTGGCGAAATGGCAAACAAACCCGCAGCACATGGGGGCCGTGATGATGACGAACAACGGGCATTCTGGATTGTTGACTGAGATCCTGGAGCAGGAAACACGGGTCTGGCAGGCCCTGGTCGATGGCAATCCAGAAGCAGACAAGGCCGCGCTCCACGCTGATTTTCTGGGCGTCTACCCCAGCGGTTTTGCCACCCGGGCCGAACATTGCGATCAACTGCAAGCAGGGCCGACTGTCAGCTCATTTGAGCTCACCGAGCCCAGGCTCTTGCAGATGGGCAAGGATCATGTCTGCCTGTCCTATTTGGCACTGTATCAGCGCCCCGGAACCGCCAGCAGAGATGCGATGTATGTGTCATCCATCTGGCAGCGGCAGGGGCAGGGCTGGCTGAACCTGTTTAGCCAGGACACGCCAACTGCGGGATCAATACCTGTCTGAGCCAGTCTGAGCCAGCGAGGCCGCTTTGGTTGGGATCCAGCTGACCGGGGGTGGCCGGGGGCTGCTGGTTAGCCGGTTTTGCGAATTTGGTAGATCTGATGGTCATCCTGGCTGGTTTGCCCAAGAAAATCATGGCCAGATTCGGCGCAGAAATGCGGGATGTCGATAATGGCTGCCGGATCATCTGCAAGAACCTGCAAGACCGCGCCGGGCGCCATGTCTTTCAGGCGTTTGCGCGCTTTTAGCACGGGCAGGGGGCAGAGCAGGCCAATGGCATCCAGGGTGGCATCGCTATCGGTAGGGAAATCAGTCATGCTTATCCAGATAAGCCGCCGCTCACGCGCTGTCCACAAGGATGTGACCAATGCGCCTCGTGACCTTTGGCACTGGCTGGTCTATGGGTCGTCAACGCCTGTATTAGGGGAACGAGATGTTTGGAATTGAGATCATAGATGCAGCGCTTTTGCCTGCAATGTTTGTGGCGCTCCTGGGGGGATTGGTCAGCTTTTTGTCGCCCTGTGTGCTGCCAATTGTACCGCCCTATCTCGCCTATATGAGCGGCGTCTCGATTGGCGAGATGCAGGGAACTGCCGCTGCACGGCGCAAGGTAATTCTGTCGGCGCTGTTTTTTGTTCTGGGGCTGTCGACAGTGTTCTTGCTGCTGGGCTTCACCGCCTCATTCTTTGGTGCCTTTGTGCTGCAAAATCAGGAGCTTTTCGCCCAGGCTTCGGGTGTTGTGGTGATCATCTTTGGCCTGCACTTCCTGTCCGTGTTCCGCATTCCCATCCTGGACCGCGAGGCGCGGGTTGATGCCGGTCAGGCCGGTGGATCGGTGCTGGGGGCCTATGTGCTGGGGCTGGCCTTTGCCTTTGGCTGGACGCCCTGCATTGGCCCGCAATTGGGGGCGATCCTGTCGCTTGCTGCATCCGAGGCCTCGGTCAGTCGCGGCACCTTGTTGTTGGGGATCTATGCGCTTGGCCTTGGGGTGCCGTTTTTGTTGGCGGCGATCTTCCTGAACCGTTCGATGGTGGTGATGAACCGGATGAAGCGCCATATGGGCCTGATCGAAAAACTCATGGGCGGGCTGTTGCTTTTGGTGGGCTTTATGCTGGTCACCGGGCTGTTCTCGACCTTCTCCTGGTGGTTGCTCGAAGCCTTTCCGTTCCTTGCCACTCTGGGCTAAGCCGCAGGCGACCATTGCGGATCTTTCGCCAAACCTTCCTCTGGGTGCCGCCAGTGGGAGGTTTTTTTCTTTGTACACAGGCAGGCCCGGTCTTCGTCCAGCCATAGCTCAGCTATAGCCCAGTCTTGGTCCAGTCTCGGCCTTACTCTGGCCGGAAATCTCGACTACTCTGGCGTCAAAGACGACGAGGCCAGGAAATGAGGCCAAAGAACGAGGCCAGGGAATGGACAGCATAGTGCGGGGCACAATCGGGCAGGAGGCACAGGGCAGGCCAGATGACCCAGCCACGCCGGTGCGGGCGCGGCGGGTATTTTATATCCCCGGTTATGATCCCATACACCCCCGCCGCTACCGCGAGCTGTACCGCAAGGAATCTGCCGCTCAGGCAGAGCTGAGCAACTATCGGATCTCTTTGCAGCCGCAGGTTCCTGCCCGCAAAGGCGCAGGGCAGCGCCCCTACGGCTGGCAGGTCACGGGTGAGATCGACGGGCAGCGGGTGCAAACCGAGTTCAGCGTGCTTGTCTGGTCCGATATTGTGCGCGACAGCATGGATGCCTCGATTGTGGGAACCTATCTGCAACTGATCCGTACCGCCTGGATCTACATAGCCTCTGGCACGTTGGGCCGCCTTATGCAGCTGCGCAAAGGCCCGGTGATTGCCGCGCTCTACCCGGTTGGAATGCTGCTGGTGCAGGCGCTCCTGGCCTTGCTGCTGCTCTGGGCCTGTGGGGCTGCATGGGCGGCGGCTATGGCGCGGCTCATGGGTCAGGTGCCCTGGTTCGCCCTGCTGCCCGGCTGGGGCGTTGGCGTTGTGGCGGCGGGGGCTTTGCTCAGATGGTTCAAACAGCAGGACGGCAAGTTCTTTGCCTATTATCTGATGCATGACTACGCCTATTCGGCAGCTTCGCGCGGGGAAAACCCACCAGAGTTGGAGGCGCGGATTGCTGCCTTTAAACAAGAGATCGCGGCGGCCTTGGTTGCGGGTGATATTGATGAAATATTGGTGGTTGGCCATTCCTCGGGGGCGCATGTCGGGGTGTCGGTTCTGGCGGATCTCATCCGCGTGGGGCTGCCAGAGATATACCCCGAAATCGGCTTTCTGACCCTGGGCCAGGTGGTGCCGATGGTGTCTTTCCTGCCCCGTGCCAGCCGGTTGCGCAGCGATCTGCAATATCTGTCACGGCGCGATGAAATTGCTTGGATTGATGTTTCGGCACCGGGCGATGGCTGCGCCTTTGCGCTGTGTGATCCGGTTGCGGTGAGCGGCGTTGCGCCAGCGGGTAAACGCTGGCCGCTGGTGTTTTCCGCCGCCTTCACCCAGACGCTGAGCCCGGCGCGGTGGGCCGCGCTGCGCTGGCGGTTTTTCCGCCTGCATTTCCAATATCTTTGCGCTTTTGACCAACCTGGCGACTATGACTATTTCCGCATCACAGCGGGGGCACAAACGCTGCGGCAGCGCTATAAAACACGCAGGGCCTCTGCCAGCCGGATTGATGTGCCTGTGTCCAAATATACCTCGGTGTCGCCAGAATGAGCGCGCCTGACCATAAACCCGGCCCCCAGCCAAAACCAGAGGTGCCCAGGCCCCAGCCGCCAAAACCACAGGCGCGCCCTGTGCGTGTGTCATTGTGGCGCTATGTGCGGCTGTTTCGCGACGATATCCTGTCGGCGCAACCGGCCAAGCTCTATCGGGCCTGGATGGCCGAATTCCGCGCCCCGAGTTTTCGTTCCTTTCTGATCAACCAGCCGGATTTGATCAAGCGGGTGCTGAAAGAAGAGCCTGATGTCTTCCCCAAATCCGACCGCATTGCCGAGGGGCTAAAGCCGCTGCTGGGGAATTCTGTCTTCCTGACCAATGGTGAGACCTGGAAACGCCAGCGCCGCATCATTGATCCCGCGTTTGAAGGTGGTCGGCTCAAGGCGACCTATCCGGCGATGCGGGCTGCGGCTGACTCGGCCATTGTGCGGTTGCAGCGCCAGGTCGGGCAGGGCGCAAAGATCGAGGCCGAAGAGATCACCAGCCATGTGGCGGCGGATGTGATTTTCCGCACCCTGTTTTCAATCCCGATCGAAAACGAAGTGGCGGGGGAGGTCTTTACCCGCTTTCGCAATTATCAGCGCAGCCAACCCCTGTTGAACCTGGCGGCCTTTGTGCCGCTCCCCAAATGGATGCCCCGGTTCTTTCGTCGCGGCACCCGCCCCAATGCCAAAGTGATCCGGGCCCTGATCACCAAGCTGACCGAAGCCCGCATGGCGGCGATCAAGGCCGGGACCGCCCCAGAGGATCTGGCGACCAAAATCATGACCACCTGCGATCCTGACACTGGTGAGCGGTTCGACGCGCAGGAGATGGTGGATCAGGTGGCGATCTTCTTTCTTGCCGGCCATGAAACCAGCGCCTCCGCGCTGGCCTGGACGCTTTACCTGATGGGGCTTTACCCGGACTGGCAAGACCAGCTGGTTCTGGAGGCTGAGGCGCTGGAGGATGAAAATTTTAGCGCCATATCAAAGCTGCGCCTGTCGCGGGACGTGTTTCGCGAGGCGTTGCGGCTCTACCCTCCGGTGCCGATGATGGTGCGCGAGGCCAGTTGCCCGGTGACCTTCCGCAACCGGTTGGTGCCAAAGGGGGCGCAGATCGTGCTGAGCCCCTGGCATCTGCACCGGCACGAGCGGCTGTGGGACAACCCGGACGGATTTGACCCCAGCCGCTGGCAAACGGAGAATGGTAAACAATGCCAGCGCGAGGCCTATATCCCGTTCTCGGCAGGGCCACGCGTCTGCCCCGGCGCCGGATTTGCCATGGTGGAGGGGCCGCTGATCCTGTCGCTGATCCTGCGGCATTTCAAAATCACCTGCAAATCCGGCGCCGAGCCGGTGCCAGTGGCGCATCTGACCGTGCGATCAAAAAACGGCATCTGGCTGCAGTTTACCCCGCGCGGCGAGGCAGATCAGTCCTGAGCGGCGAGCCGCGCTTGCAGATCACGCAGGACAAACAGGCGAATGGCTGAGGCCAGGCCGCAGTCAGCGCCGCGCACCTCATCAATTTCGGCTGCTAACTCATTGATTGGGCGATTTGTTCTTGCTGCGATCTGGCGAAACTCCAGCCAGAAGGGATCTTCCAGCGAGACCGAGGTGCGATGCCCGCGTAGGGTCAAAGAGTGTTTGCGTGGCCGGCTGTTCATTCGTCGCTCTTGTGGCCATCCAGCGCGCGCTTGGCCTGTGCGGCGCGGGCCTCTTCCAGCGATTTTTCCAGCTTGCTGCGGCCAAATTTCACAGCGTTCTGGTCGGCGCGGGCCTTATCCTTGGCCCGCGCCTGTGTTTTCCGAAACCGGTTCAGATTGACCGGCTTGCCCATCAGTCCTTGGGACCAATCATCTGCTCGGGGCGCACAACCGCGTCAAACGTCGCCTCATCCACAAAGCCAAGCGCGATGGCTTCTTCTTTGAGGGTGGTGCCGTTTTTATGCGCCGTCTTGGCGACCTTGGTGGCATTGTCATAGCCGATGGTTGGCGCCAGAGCTGTCACCAGCATCAGGCTTTCCTTCATCAGCTTTTCGATGCGGGGCTCATTGGCCTGAATGCCGTTGAGCATCCGTTCGGTGAAGCTGTCGGCGGCGTCGCCCAAGAGCTGGATCGACTGCAGCAGGTTGTAGGACATCATCGGGTTATAGACGTTGAGCTCAAAATGGCCCTGGCTGCCGGCAAATTTGATTGCAGCGTCATTGCCCATGACATGGGCGGCCACCTGGGTCAGGGCTTCGGCCTGGGTGGGGTTCACCTTGCCGGGCATGATGGAAGAGCCAGGCTCATTCTCGGGCAGGATCAGCTCGCCCAGACCGGAGCGGGGACCGGAACCCAGGAAGCGGATGTCACTGGCGATCTTGTAGCAGCTCCCGGCGATGGTCGCGAGGGCACCCGACAGGAAGACCATGGCATCATGGGCGGCCAGGGCTTCGAATTTGTTGGGGGCGGTGACAAAAGGCAGATCGGTAATCGCGGCCATATTAGCGGCAACAGTCTCGCTCCAGCCTTTCTGGGTGTTCAACCCGGTGCCAACGGCGGTGCCGCCCTGTGCCAGCTCATAGATGCCGGGCATGGCCAGCTCAACCCGGGCAATCCCCTGACGGATCTGGTGGGCGTAGCCGCCAAATTCCTGGCCCAGTGTCAGCGGTGTCGCATCCTGGGTATGGGTGCGGCCAATCTTGATGATGTCCTTGAACTCTTCGGATTTGGCTTCCAGACCCTTGGCGAGTTTTTCCAGACCGGGCAGCAGCACGTCCCGCACCGACATGGCGGTGGCGATATGCATGGCGGTGGGGAAGGTGTCGTTGGAGGACTGACCCATATTGCAGTGGTCATTGGGGTGAACCGGGTCTTTGCTGCCAATGACGCCGCCCAGCATTTCGATGGCGCGGTTGGCGATCACCTCGTTGGAGTTCATGTTGGACTGGGTGCCAGATCCTGTCTGCCAGACCACCAATGGAAAGTTGTCGTCAAACTTGCCCTCAATCACTTCGCCTGCAGCGGCGATGACGGCATCAGCAATGCGGTCTTCCATCTTGCCAGAGGCCTTGTTGGCCATGGCACAGGCCTGTTTGATCACGCCCAGTGCCCGCACGATGGCGACGGGCTGCTTTTCCCAGCCGATGGGGAAATTCATAAGCGAGCGCTGGGTTTGAGCGCCCCAATATTTGTCGGTAGGAACCTCTAGCGGACCAAAGCTGTCGGTCTCGGTGCGGGTATCGGACATCGTGTCTATCTCCGTATGGTATGCCGTTGCATGCCGTGTAACCTCTGCGCTGTTGCAACGCAATTGGCCAGTTGCGCGCAGCATAGCCTATCACCAGCTGGGGTATAGGGAGAATTCTCCAGAACGGGCTTGTTCCATGTCATTGCCAGGCGCGCTGAGATCTTTACAGTAAACTCCAACCACCCACTTTGGGTGCAGCATTGGAGATTAAAGTGACGCAATTGGTCGAATCCTTCCCTCGAGCCACTGCACGGGGTGCCACAGGGGCAGGTCCACTTGGGCTGGGGACCTTGCCTGCAAGTCTTCCCTTGCTGGTTTTGACCTTTGTTCTGGTTTTTGGTCATGTGGCGCGGGCCTCTGCGCATGATATTGGCGATTTTGTCGGCCGCTATAGCGGATCGGCCGAAGTGCTGATGAGCGACGGCACAAAGGATCAGCGCGATTTGAGCATTGTGATTGCCGAGACCTACAAAGGCTTCCAGGTTCAGTGGAGTACAGTCACCGAAAAAGAGGATGGGCGGCGCAGCGAGAAGTCTTACGCGGTTGAATTTATTCCCAGCGACCGCAGCGGGATTTACGCAGCGGCCATGCAGCGCAATGTCTTTGGGCATGAGGTGCAGAAGGACCCGATGAAGGGGCAGCCCTATGTCTGGGCGCGGCTAACCGGGGATACGCTGACGGTGTTTTCGATGTTTATCCATCACAATGGCGATTATGAAATGCAGCAATATGATCGCCGCCTGACGGAAAATGGGCTGTCTTTGGTCTTTAACACGCATCGAAATGGCCAGCCTATTCGCCGGATAGAGACTGAGCTTCTTCGTCAGTGAGGCCCACCAGCGGTTGATAGATAGCAAGGCGTTTGCATGCGGGATCTTTGTCGCGTGAATGCTGCGGCAAGGTTATTAAGTCTTTTTAAAACAGATTGTTAGAGTTTGATTTTGACTTGACCCGCTTTCGCAGGGCGTAGTCGGCAGACAGGTCCACGGCTTGTCTTGCGCCAGCTCAAACTTTCGCGGTCACCCCTTCATGGTCAAAGCCTCGCAAAGTCAAAGTCTCGCAAGGTTAAACACTCGGGATCACATGTTTGGTGCTGTCAGGGGGCGCGACCTTGCCTGTCTGGACCAATACCGTCCCGCGACACCATCTAGCTCCCGCGGCACGCTCTGGCTCCGCTGCACCACCAGAGCGGTGGGCACGGGGAAAGCATTAGTGCTTGCGGAAGCTGTCCAGAGAAACAACATCCCCGTCAGAGGCACGTGGTGTTTCGTCGTCGTCGTGGGGGTCGTTGTCATGATCATCATCGGTGGGATCTTCATCGTCGTCGTCTTCGGCTGATTCAAACCGAAGCCCAAATTCCACCGAGGGATCCACGAAGGTCTCGATCGCATCATAGGGAATATACAGCGGTTCTGGCGCATCACCAAAGTTCAAGGTGATGCCAAAGCCATCCTCTCCGACGTCGAGATTGTCATACCAGTGCTGCATTACGACAGTCATGGCACCGGGGTAGCGATCCCGCAGCCAGTCTGCCAATTGCGCATCCGGATGGTTGGTATCAAAGGTGATGAAAAAGTGATGATTTCCCGGCAGACCCTTGTCCGCAACATCCTGCAGGACAGTGCGAATGAGGCCGCGCATGGCGGAGTGCATCAGATTGCCGTAGTCGATTTCGCGGGACATGAATGACACCCCTGTTAAATTGCTGCACCAGCATAGGGGATTCTGCCAGAAACTAAAGAGGCGCTCAACGAGTTTTTGTCATTAATTTGGGACTCTAGCCGGTGCAGCCGCCTTGCCATCGGCAGGGCATCCCTGGCTATGTCAGGGTCAGCAGGGGTTGTATCATCAGACCGGCCAGGGCCATGAGCGCCAATAGCCAGAACAGGCGCCCCCGCAGTCCATAGGCGACCAGCGGCGCCAACAGGGTCAGCAGCAAGGCGGAAATGTCCAGACTGTCCAGATTGGGCCAGGGCATTGTCAGCAGCCCGCCTTGCAGATGAGACACCTCTTGAAACAGCACATGCAGGGTGAACCAGACCATCAGGTTGAAGATCACGCCGGTAACCGTGGCGGTGATCGCCTTGAGCGCTGCGGACAGGCGCGGCTGGGCGGCGAGGCGCTCCACATAGGGGGCGGCGGCAAAGATCCAAAGGAAACAGGGCATGAAAGTGGCCCAAAGCGCCGTTGCTCCGGCTGCCAGGTACAGCGCAAAACCACCCTGTTTCAGCCCCGCTAGCATGGCGACAAATTGGGTCACCAGGATGAGGGGACCGGGGGTGGTCTCGGCCAGGCCAAGCGCGTCGATCATCTCTCCGGCGGTAATCCATTGGTGTTGCTGCACAACGGCCTGGCTCATATAGGCCAGCACCGCATAGGCGCCCCCAAAGGTCACCACCGCCAATTTTGCAAAGAACCAGCCGATACTGGCCAGAAAATCAGCTCCTGCGAGGCTGAGAAGCACCAGTGGCAGCAGCCACAAGCCACCCCAGATGACACTGGTGCGCAGGGTGTGTCGGAGCTGCAGCTGCGGCGCGGTCGCAATCGTGGCCCGGGTTTTGGTGGTCGGCTCGCAGATTGCTGCGGGTGAGCGGGCCTGAGATGAACCAGGCAGGGTTACCATGCCAAAGAGACCGGCCCCCAGGATCACCAGTGGAAAGGGCAGGTCAAAGGCAAAAAGGGCAACAAACCCAAACCCGGCCAGCCACCAGTCTTGTCGGCGTTTCAAGGCCTTGTGGCTCAACTTCCAGAGTGCCTGCACCACAATGACCACCACTGCGGCCTTGATGCCGAGGAAGGCCGCCTGCACCGCGGGCAGTGCGCCAAAGACGGTGTAAAGCCAGACCAGCGCTGCAATCACCAGAGCGCCGGGCTGCACGAAGAGCAGGCCCGCCAGCAGCCCGCCAGCGAAGCCACGCAGGCGCCAGCCAGTGTAGGTGCACAGCTGCATGGCTTCGGGTCCGGGCAGCAACATGCAAAAGGACAGGCCGCGCAGAAAGCTCTCCTCGTCCAGCCAGGGCCGCTCTTCCACCAGCTCGCGGTGCATCACCGCAATTTGCGCGGCGGGGCCACCAAAACTCATCAGGCCGATCTTGCCAAAGACCCGCCACATGTCGCGCCAGGACACTGTTGTCATGTCATTTTGTCCCTTGGCAAATCCTGTGGCGCACCCCCGGCCAGGCCGCTGAGCGCAAATTCCATGGGGATATCGCGCGTGCGATGCCTGGTTGGAACGCTGAGCGCCGGTGAAATCCAAAACCAGGGCAGGGGGTTTGGGGGAGCCATAGAGCTGTCTTCTCGCAAGCAGGGGGGCTTTGGCAGGCTACTGGCTGGCGCCAGAGGGCGTTCGCCGCGTTCTTCTGCGGCCAGTGATGCGATCAAGGCAGTGATTTGTCAAGCAGGGGCCCTGGGGCGGTCCACTGTGCCTGGGCGGAAGCGCGGCGGCGTGGCGCTATCGGCCAATGGGGGATGGATAGCCCCCGCAAAGACGGAAATCCGCCGACAGAGAGGCGCGCAAACGAGAGTTTCCTGTCGACAATAAGGTCGCAGACAAAAAGCGCGGCAGAGCGGCAGAGGGGGGAAGTGCAGGTTTCTGTTGCCAGGTACCTGCGAACCCCGCCAATCGCTGCTAGGCGAAAGGACTTAAGTTTCGGTTTTCCGAACTGCTTACGCAGCCAGGGCTACCGGAGCACGATTGTCATTTGCAATTGTACAGTTTTCGCCGATAACGGTGGCAGACAGCCGAAACAAAGCTAACCCCTTTAGACGTCCGTCGATCCTATTTCGACCCCATGATGCCCAAATGAAGCATGTTTGGTGGAGTCGCCGGGTACCGCCCCCGGGTCCGATCCGTGTATTACGAGCGCATTTATGTTCATAGTTCCCGAGGGAACAGGGTAAACATAGGCTATTGCGGCACGGATTTGAAGTGGGGAACCGCCCTTTTTTGTCAGCATGTTTCATTTTGTTGGTGGGACTGTTGAAGGTGGGCAAGTTGAGGGTGGGCAAGTCGATGGTGGGTATGTGGCGGGGGCCAGCCCCCGCCGGTGCCGGGCACCGGCTCCCCCGGGATATTTATGGCCAAATGAAACATGGGTAGAATAAAGGCGCCCTGGCTGTATTGGAACAGGGCAGAGACAGGGCAGAGACAGGGGGGAGGGTCGGTAGGGATAGGGCGTCAGGGTTTGGCGGCGCGGGATTCGAAGACTTTTTGCGCCAGTTGCAGCGTTTCGGTTTCAAGTCTTGTCAAACCGTCGGAGGCCGCTGCGCCATTTCCCTGGTCGATGGCATCGGCAATCTGGCAGTGCAGCGCGACGATACGGGCGCGGTCCCGTGCGGTGAAGGTGATGATATTCATCAGCGGCTGCATGGCCTCTACTGCGCCGGCCAGTTGATAAGAAAGCACCGGGTTGGCGGCCCCGTCAACCAAAGCGCGGTGAAAGGCGACGTCAGAGGCGCAGAAGGCCTCATCTGACAGGCCGGGTTGGCCTTGGCGGAAGATTTCGGCCCGCATTGTGGCCAGATGATCGGCGCTGCGGCGGCTGGCGGATAGTGGCGCGCAGGCGCGTTCCAGCGCGTAGCGGGCTTCGCAGGCGGTCTCAAAGCTCACCTCGTTCATGCTCAGCAGCAGGGTTGACGTGGTCACTTGCTGCGCATGGGCGTCTTCGAAACTGAGGCGGTTGATGAAGGCACCGCCAGTGGCGCCCCGTTGGGTTCGGATCAGGGACTGCGCCGCCAGTCGCTTCAAGGCTTCGCGGACGGTGGGGCGCGACACGTGCAATTGATCAGCCAGTTCGGACTCTGAAGGCAGACGCTGATCAACAATTAGCTGACCGCTGATAATGGCGTCTTTTATAGCCTGGGCAATCTGCACTGAAAGATCTGCTGAACTGTTTGGATCAATCTTCATGTCAGGTCCTCGCTTTGGGGGCTGCATTTTTTATTTGTCTGACATTTAAAAGTCTGACATTTAAATTGCAAGCGGTGAGTCGGTTTCAGGTCGTTCTGGAGGAAACAATGGAAGCCATTGCGGTTTGGAGGAATAGCCGGAGAGCTGCGGTAATTTGCAGGTCTGTGCGCTTCGCCTCTGTCAGCTTCCCCCCCAGACCCAACAAGCCAATTGGGCGGTCTCCACGCTAAACTACCAGATCCGGAAAGACCTCGATCTGGTCCGAATTATTGAGTTCCCCGTTGCCAGGAGGATGAACAATGGCACTAATTTCACCGTCGCGGCGTTTGCGTAGAACCCCTTTTTCCGAAGGGGTCGAGGCTGCCAATGTTAAGGCCTATACCGTCTACAATCATATGTTGTTGCCGACGGTGTTTGAGAGTGTTGAGGCTGATTATCATCACCTTAAAAAGCATGTTCAAATCTGGGATGTGTCCTGTGAGCGCCAGGTGGAGTTGCGGGGGCCGGACGCTGGGCGTTTGATGCAGATGCTGACGCCGCGTGATCTGCGAGGCATGCTGCCGGGACAGTGCTTTTATGTGCCGATTGTTGATGAAACCGGCGGTATGCTGAATGATCCGGTTGCGGTAAAGCTGGCAGAAGACCGCTGGTGGATTTCAATTGCGGACAGCGATCTGCTGTATTGGGTCAAGGGCATTGCCAACGGCTGGCGCCTGGATGTGCTGGTGGATGAGCCGGATGTCTCACCGCTGGCGGTGCAGGGGCCCAAAGCCGAGGAGCTATTGGAGCGGGTTTTTGGCAACACCATTCGATCTATCCGGTTCTTCAGATTTGGGACTTTCCAGTTTCAGGGCCGCGATTTGGTGATTGCCCGTTCGGGCTATTCCAAACAGGGCGGGTTTGAGATCTATGTCCAGGATGCAGAAATCGGCATGCCGCTGTGGAACAAGCTGTTTGACGCAGGCCAGGACCTGAATGTGCGGGCAGGCTGTCCCAATTTGATCGAGCGTATCGAGGGCGGATTGTTAAGCTATGGCAATGACATGACCGATGACAATACGCCACATGAATGTGGACTTGGTCGGTTCTGCGACACCCATACCGCAATTGGTTGCATCGGGCGCGATGCCCTGTTGCGGGTTGCAAAAGAAGGGCCGGTTCAACAGATCCGCGCCATTTCTATTGCCGGCGACCCGGTTCCCGCCTGCACAGAGTTCTGGCCACTTTACGCGGCTGGAAAACGGGTGGGGCGGGTGTCTTCGGCGGCCTGGTCACCGGATTTCCGGACCAATGTTGCAATTGGACTGGTGCGGATGACCCATTGGGATGCGGGAACCAAACTGGAAGTCGAAACGCCTGACGGCCTGCGTGCGGCGACCGTGCGTGAAAAATTCTGGATTTGATGGTCTTATTGAGACAACGGGAGAAAGCAAATGTTCAATGCACTGATTGTGAACAAGGATGAAGACAGCGGATTGGCGACTGCCGCGGTAGAGCAGATCGATCTTGATCGGCTGCCAGAGGGAAATGTCACGGTTGCGGTTGACTATTCCACGGTGAATTACAAGGACGGGCTCTGCCTGAGCCCCAAGGGTGGCGGGCTGGTGCGAAACTATCCCCATATTCCGGGTATCGATTTTGCCGGCACCGTCGAGGCCAGCGAGGATGATCGCTACAAGCCCGGTGACAAGGTGGTTTTGACCGGCTGGCGCGTGGGCGAGGCCTATTGGGGCGGCTACACGCAAAAGGCCCGGGTCAAGGCGGATTGGCTGGTGCCGCTGCCTGCGGGGCTTGATACGCGTCAGGCAATGGCCGTTGGCACCGCTGGTTTTACGGCCATGCTGGCGGTGATGGCGCTGGAGGATCACGGCATGAAACCCGGGCAGGGGCCGGTTCTGGTGACCGGTGCCGCAGGGGGCGTTGGCTCGGTGGCAACAGCTATTCTGGCCAATCTTGGCTATGAGGTCGCGGCTGTCACCGGACGCCCCGAAACCGAGGAATATTTGCGCAGCTTGGGGGCGACGCAGATTGTGGCACGTGATGCGCTGAACGAAACGGTCAAGCGCCCGCTGGAGAGCGAGACCTGGGCGGGCTGTGTTGATGCGGTTGGCGGTGAGATGCTGGCGCGGGTGCTGGGCCAGATGAAATATGGCGCTTCGGTTGCGGCTGTTGGACTGGCGGGTGGTGCTGGCCTGCCGGCAACTGTGATCCCGTTCCTGTTGCGGGGGGTGAACCTGCTGGGCATCGATTCCGTGATGCAACCCTATGACAATCGGCTGCGGGCCTGGGAGCGGCTGGCGACAGATCTGCCGATGGAGAAGCTGGAGGCGATGATCAAGCCAGCTGTGCTTTCGGATTTGTCGCAGTTGGGTGCGGATATTCTGAAGGGCCAGGTACAGGGCCGGGTCGTGGTTGATGTGAACGCCTGATCCCAGTTTAGCCGCCAGTTGCCCTGCCAGTTGCCCTGTCTGTTGGGCAGCCCTTTGGGCAGTCTGGCGCGCAGCTGCTGAGGATAGATTAAACGGCGCCCCCTGCTGCAGTTGGGGGGCGTCGGCGATCTGGTGACGAATGACTGCGACCTAGCTAACATGGGTTTCGGGTGTTGTTTGGAACACCAATCGCCTGTCCTGATCCTTTGTCTTTCCCTCCAGCCTTGACCTCTTGCCATTGGGTCGGCATCCATTGCTGTTAACAACATTGGCGACGGGGCCGGGGAGCGGAATTGGGGAATGAGCATGACGCTGGATATTGATTTTGTACGCGGGCAGTTTCCTGCCTTTCAGGAACCAAGCCTGCAGGGACAGGCGTTTTTTGAAAATGCGGGCGGCTCTTATACCTGTACCCAGGTGATCGACCGGCTGACGCGGTACTATACGCAGCGCATAGTTCAGCCCTATGGCCCCTACGAGGCGTCGCGGCTGGCAGGGGCTGAAATGGACGAGGCCCGCCAGCGGTTGGCTGCGCTGATGGGGGTTGAGACCGACGAGGTGAGCTTTGGCCCCTCCACAACGCAAAACACCTATGTTTTGGCGCAGGCCTTTCGGCAGCTTTTGCAGCCGGGCGAAGCCATTATTGTGACCAATCAGGATCATGAGGCCAATACCGGCCCCTGGCGGCGTTTGGCCGATGAGGGGATCGAGATCCGCGAATGGAAAATTGATCCGCAGACCGGGCATCTTGACCCTGCAAAACTGGAGACCCTGCTGGACGAAAAGGTTCGTTTGGTGTGTTTTCCGCAGTGTTCCAATGTTGTGGGTGAGATCAACCCGGTGACCGAGATTACCGCGCTCTCGCATGCGGCAGGGGCCTTTGTCTGCGTCGATGGGGTCTCGTATGCGCCCCATGGATTGCCCAATGTTGGCGATCTTGGCCCCGATATCTATCTGTTTTCCGCCTATAAAACCTACGGCCCCCATCAGGGGGTGATGGTGATGCGGCGTGAGCTCGGCGCGCTGCTTCCCAATCAGGGGCATTTTTTCAACGGTGATTGCCTGTACAAACGCTTTACCCCGGCGGGGCCGGATCATGCGCAGGTTGCTGCCAGCGCCGGTATGGCAGACTATTTTGATGCCCTCTGTGATCATCATGGTGGTCCCGCCGATGGGGCAGCGGCGCGGGCATCTTTTGTGCATGATCTGATGCGCGGGCATGAGATTGCGCTGCTTCAGCCGCTGCTGGATGCGGTAAAGGATCGCAATGATCTGCGCCTGCTGGGCCCCAGCGAGGCCGCTAAGCGAGCGCCAACCGTGGCGCTGGCACTGAACCGCCCGGCGCTGGCGGTCGCGGCACAGCTGGCGGAGCAGGGGATCATGGCGGGAGGCGGTGATTTTTATGCTGTGCGTGCGCTCTCTGCGATGGGCGTTGATCCCCAAGAGGGGGTCTTGCGGTTGAGTTTCACCCATTACACCAGCCGTTCCGAAGTGGATAAATTGATCACTGCACTTGATCAGGTGTTGTAAGCTGATCTGTCAGATCAGACGGACTGTTAAACAAGACTGGGTCTGGGGCGCGTATTTGCCCTGACCCGTGTTCTCAACCTCAAGGATGATCTCCGCAATGCCGACCGCCGCCCGCCTTGTTGCCGCTCTTTGCCTGGGACTGCTTGCCCTTGTTGTCTCCTGGCAGGTGGTGCCATTGATGCCCGAAGGAACCGATTTTGGGTATTTTTTCCACATCAATGTCATTCTCGGTGTGTTGACCGGCTGGATATTTATGGGGCGGCGGGTTGGTCATGGCCTGGTGCCAGCCATTAACAACGGGTTGACCGGCGCGGCTGTGATGGTGCTGTGGGCCCTGTTCATTCAAGGCGCCTGGGAGATGTTCGACCGCGCCATGCGCAATCGGTATGGCGGGCCTTTTGACGCCTTGTTGGCAATTTTGACCCTGTCGCTGGAATACTTTTTTGTTATTGCGGTACCATCGGTTTTACTGCCCCTGATTATTGGCGGCTGTCTGGCTGGGCTACTGGCTGAAAGCACAGATAAGCGCTGGCCATAATTAGACTTAACAATGGGTTAAAAGGCGTGGTTGATCTATTTTTCTACGGCACTCTTCGCTATGTGCCGCTGCTAGAGCTGGTGTTGGGCCGTGGCTGCGCGGGTTTGGATATCACTGAGGTCAGCCTGGCTGATCATGGGGTCTATGCGGTCCGCGACCAGATTTTTCCAATGATCGCGCAGGCCAGCGGAGAAACCGCCACCGGGCTATTGGTGCGCGGGTTGAGCCCCGCGGATCTGGCGGCGCTGGATTTCTACGAAGGGGGCTTTGACTATGCGTTGCGGCCCATCATTGTCAAACTGCCCTCTGGGGAAGACGCTGCTGCGCGGGTTTATTTTCCAGCGCCCGGCCAATGGCAGCCCGCCGTGCCTTGGGATCTGGAGGCCTGGATTGCCCAGTCCGGGGCCTTGACGCTGCGCGCGGCAGAAGAGGTCATGGCCTATCAGGGGCGGATGACCGCTGAGCAGATGCGCAGGTCTCTGCCGTCGATCCGTCGCCGCGCCTCTGCCTGGCTGATGGCGCAGTCCAGAACCGAAGATCCGGCGCATGATCTGTCACAGGATGTGCAGGTTGAGAGCCACAAACGCGCCTATATGAACTTTTTTGCGATGGAGGAGATGGATCTCAGGTTCCGCCGCTATGATGGAACCATGAGCCCCTCGGTCAATCGAGGCGTGGCGCTGGTGGGGCGGGCGTCGGTGGTTTTGCCCTATGATCCGCTGCGCGATCAGGTGCTATTGGTCGAGCAGTTCCGGGCGGCCACCTTTATTGCTGGCGAAAAACGCCCCTGGATGTGGGAACCGGTGGCAGGGCTGATTGACCCTGGCGAAACCCCGGAACAGACCGCATGTCGCGAAGCGGTGGAGGAGGCCGGTGTGACGATCTCGCAGTTGGAAAGGGTGACGCAAGCCTACCCTTCCAGTGGTGCGTTAGGAGAGTTTATTTATATTTTTGTGGGCCTTACGGATCTTTCTTGCATCAGTGGCGGCGGTGGAGTTGCCGGTGAAAACGAGGATCTGCGCAGCGAGATCCTCAGCTTTGACGCCTTGATGCAGGGGATTGATGATCACCACTATCAGGACATGCCGCTGATCACCGCAGGGCTTTGGCTGTCTCGTCACCGTGAACGGCTGCGCGCAGAGCTGCGCTAACCGCCGCTTCCCATCTTGTAGAGCTCTGCCCCCTTGGTTACATCTTGGGGGAATGATCGAAAGGGATACCATGCGCATTGCACGCGATCTGGCCGACGCCATTGGCCACACTCCTCTGATCCGTCTGAACCGCGTCAGCGATGAGACCGGATGTGAAATTCTGGGCAAGGCGGAGTTCATGAACCCCGGTCAATCGGTCAAAGACCGGGCGGCGCTTTATATTATCAAGGATGCGATTGCGCGTGGTGAACTAAAGCCGGGCGGAACCATTGTCGAAGGCACGGCCGGCAATACGGGTATTGGCCTGGCGCTGGTGGGGGCCTCGATGGGGTTCAAAACCGTGATCGTGATCCCGGAAACCCAGTCCGAAGAGAAAAAGGACATGCTGCGTCTGGCTGGGGCCCAGCTGGTGCAGGTGCCTGCGGCGCCCTATCGCAACCCAAACAATTTTGTGCGCTACTCTGAGCGGCTGGCGAATGAGCTTGCCAAAACCGAACCCAATGGCGCGATCTGGGCCAATCAGTTCGACAATATCGCCAACAAACAGGCGCATGTTGAAACCACCGGCCCCGAAATCTGGGAGCAGACCGGTGGCAATGTGGATGGCTTTACCTGCGCGGTTGGCTCGGGCGGGACCCTGGCGGGGGTCGCCGAATGCCTGCAGCCCAAGGGCGTGAAGATTGCCCTGGCCGATCCGATGGGGGCGGGGCTTTATTCCTATTACACCACTGGCGAGATCGTCATGGAGGGATCCTCGATTGCCGAAGGTATCGGCCAGGTGCGGATCACCAAGAACCTGGAAGGGTTGAAGCCCGACTTCAACTATCAGATCTCGGACACAGAGGCGCTGCCCTTTGTCTTTGACCTGTTGCATGACGAGGGCCTGGTTCTGGGGGGATCCTCGGCGATCAATATCGCTGGGGCTGTGCGTATGGCCAAGGACATGGGACCGGGCAATACCATTGTGACTGTCCTGTGTGACTACGGAACCCGCTATCAGTCAAAACTGTTCAACCCAGAGTTCCTGCGCGAAAAGGACCTGCCGGTGCCCGACTGGATGACCCATACACCAGCCTCAATTCCGGGCGTCTTTGAGGACGTATGACCATCGCGCTCCGGCAGTCTGCCCGTGTCAACTGTGAGGCCGCAACCTTGTGGTCTCACACCCTCGTGACGCGGTTGATTGCCGCTTTTGCCTTTTGGCTTGCTGTTGCAGTGCTGGGCAGCCTGGCCGTTTCCGGACCTGTCTTGGCACAGGTGACGGCGCAGGTGACGGCGCAGCAACAGAGCTACATGCAGGAGTGGGAAAGCACCGCCCTGCGGGCCGAGCAGTCGATTGAAAGCAGACGTGCCTCAAGCGCCGCCTTTGAGCAGCTACGCAAGGAACTGACGAGTTTTCGTCAGGACTTTCAGGTCGAAAAAAGCAAAAACAAGCAGCGTATTCAAACGCTGACAAATCAGATTGCAGCGCTTGGGGCTGCCCCCGCTGACGGGGCGACGGAACCTGAAGACATCGCCACGCTGCGAAATCAACTGACTGCCCAGCTCAATCAGCTGAAAGTCCCGCGCGTTATCGCAGAAGCGGCCTTTAGTCGTGCGGATGGGTTGATCAGTGAAGTTGACAGTATCATTCGCGAACGCCGCACCAAGCATCTGTTGCAGCGCGGCCCGTCTCCTTTGAACCCTGAGCTCTGGCCAGATGCTCTGGCGGCCCTGTCCTGGGCTGGGCGGACCCTGTGGTTTGAGACCAAGTCACAGATCGGGAGCGATACCACAGTTGAGAAGATCTGGGATGGCTTTCCAGAAATTCTGCTGTTGGTCTTGCTTGGCGGTTTCCTGCTGCTGCGCGGGCGCCCCTGGGCGCGGGCGATGGGGGATCATCTGCGCGGCCTTGGTGCCCGTGGCACGGGGGTGTGGACCTTTATCGTCTCGCTGTTGCAGGTTGCCCTGCCGTTGCTCGGAATCCTATTGCTGACAACCTCTTTGGAGGTGGCGGGCATTCTTGGGGTGCGGGGCACCCTGATGCTCGAGCACCTGCCAGGATGGGCTCTGATCCTGTTCGCATTCCATTGGCTTGGCGATCAGCTGTTCAAAGCTCCGGGAGAGGTCAGCCTGGTGCCTTTTGCGGTGGTGCGGCGCGGAGAAGCCCGCCTGATGATCGACCTCTGGGCGGTTATTCTGGTGCTGCAGGATGTCCTGTACGAGCTCTACCAGCTGGAAAAAACCTCAGTGGATACTCAGTCGGTGCTGAGCTTTCCTTTGATTGTTGCTGCGGCTCTGGTGTTTTATCGGTTGAACACGCTTGGGGTGGCACAGGGGAGACCGGTACAGGCTGGATTGGCTCCGGGCGCAGCGGATAAATCCGAGCGCGACCCGGAACAGGAAACGCGTATCTCGATCGGAGCCAACCGGCTGTTTGATGTGGTGCGGCGCGGAGCTTTCTTTCTGGGGTTTGCAGCTCCGGTTCTTGCGGCGGTTGGCTATGTCAATGCCGCCGAGGCCTTGATCTACCCGGCTATTTTGACCTTGCTGCTTTTGGCGGTACTCTTTGTTGTGCAGCGTTTTGCCGGGGATCTTTATGGGTTTGTGTCAGGGCAGGGGGAGGCCGCGCGCGACTCGCTTGTTCTGGTGGCCGTTGGATTTACCCTCTCTTTGATCGCCCTGCCTTTGCTGTCGTTGATCTGGGGCGCCCGGGTTGCCGATATGACCGAACTCTGGTCGACCTTTCTGGCGGGGTTTCAGATCGGTGATACCCAAATCTCTCCGGTTGCCTTCCTGAGTTTTGTTGTGGTTTTTGCCTTTGGCTATGGGGTGACACGGGTTGTGCAGAGCACGCTGCGTACCTCATTATTGCCCAAAACTAATATCGACCCTGGTGGGCAGAATGCCATCGTTTCCGGCTTGGGCTATGTTGGCATCTTCCTGGCGGCGCTTGTGGCGATCTCGATGGCGGGCCTGGATCTGTCATCCCTGGCGATTGTGGCCGGGGCCTTGTCGGTGGGGATCGGCTTTGGTTTGCAAACCATCGTGTCGAATTTTGTCTCTGGTATCATCCTGCTGATCGAACGGCCGATTTCCAAGGGGGATTGGATCGAAGTGGGCGGGTTGATGGGCTATGTCCGCGACATCTCGGTGCGCTCGACCCGGATCGAGACCTTTGATCGCAGCGATGTGATTGTGCCAAATTCGGATCTGATCACCGGGACCGTTACCAACTACACCCGTGGCAATACGGTTGGCCGGGTGATTGTCCCTGTTGGGGTGGCCTATGGCACCGATCCGCGCCGCGTAGAGGCCATCCTGAATGAGATTGCTCAATCCCACCCGATGGTGCTGCTGAAACCGGCGCCCAGCGTGATCTTCCAAGGCTTTGGGGCGGATAGTCTCGACTTTGAGATCCGCGCCATTTTGCGGGATGTGAACTGGGTCTTGTCGGTGAAATCCGATCTCAACTACGAGATCGCGGCGCGCTTTGCTGCGGAAGAGATTGAAATTCCCTTTGCCCAGCGTGATCTTTGGATCCGCAATCCAGAGGCGCTGGTGGCTGAAAGAACCAAAGATGCGGTCGCTGATCAGGCCGCCACCAGCGCGGTTTCAGAGGCCACCACAGATCTGACACAGCCGGACCTTGGGGATCTTCAGGGCGGCGAAGAGGATGGCGCGGCAGATTCTGACCGTTAGCTTTGCTGTGCCGACAGGGCCTGTGGGCCCAGAGCTGGAACTGCTACTGTAACTGTCACGGAGGGGGCAGAACCCGCAGGCCTGGGGCAGGCCCCGGGTTGGATGCGAGGGACCACCCCCTGCAGGCGCTGGATTAGCAGGCCTGGGAACGGCACAAAAAGGCAAAGCACGTCCCCCCGGGATCTCCCTATATCTGCCTGTATCTGCTTGATTGAAAAAGCTTTTGAAAAAGGTGAGTTTTTTGTCAGAACGGGCCTTGCATTTCCTTTTCTGATCGGTCAAAAGTCCGCCTAACGGAGAGGTGGCCGAGTGGTCGAAGGCGCACGCCTGGAAAGTGTGTAGGCGGGAGACCGTCTCCAGGGTTCGAATCCCTGTCTCTCCGCCATAATCTTATTTTGGCAAGAAAGCCCCACTAACACCTTGAATTTATAGGTGGTTTTTTGGGTGTTCGAAGTCCTTCACTCCACGCGCCCTCCAGCGGTGTCAGCGCATCGGTGACGGTGGCGGGCGCCTTGCTTGCCACATGGCCTGCGGTCGGTCCGTTGGCTTTGATCTCGCGCAGGGGCTGGACAAACACCTATCTTCGATAGCCCAGGCGTGCTGCGGCGCAGGGGCCACTGCACGGTGCCGCGAAAGACCTGTGTGGACAGCTCCTGCATAGCACGCATATTTGAAGCAATTTCGCACGGGTCAGAAGCAGAGGTTTGGAGAGGGCCTTGGGCTGGGTCTCCGATGGGTCGCTACTCAATCCCGTTGGTCCTTTGTAGTTCACGTATATAGTGAATGACGCTTTTTACATCGCCGTCTGTGAGGCCGCCTTGTTTGGGCATATTGCCAAAATTCCAATGGTGCGCCTGTACCCCGTATTGCACCGCCCGCATAAAGGCTGCGTCTGCGTGGTGTGAGGGTTCGTAGATCTTGTGTACCAGCGGCGGCCCCATGCCGTTTCGCCCTGCAGCGTTCTGGCCATGGCAGTTGGCACAAGCCGCGTCGAATATTTGTTTTCCCACCTGCGCCGATGCTGTGAACGTGTCGGCTATCCGGACGCTGACAATTGGCCCCCCGGCGACCTGAGCGGATGCGGGCGGAGCTGCCTCATCTGTATCATGTGACAAAGCATATATTGCGGCGGCTCCAATGGCGGCGACCAAAGCAATTGATAAGGAGGTGTTCATTTTGGCTTCTTTCTTCTGTTTTCTGTACGATTATCGGGATGCCTAAGCGATTGTCTTTTGATAGATAATTTTGGCCAAAACGGCCTGTAGACACTGCGTTCAGGCGGTTTTTCCGCTGGGAAAAACGGTAGCGTTTAGAGCCTCCCACCGGCGCAAATCGCGTAGGTGGGAGGCCCGAGCGGGACCTCCCGTGAGTTGCCTATCTCAGCTCAGTCACGGTGAGCCTGCCTTTGATCCTTTCGGCGACGAACTCTATTTCCTGCCCTGCTTCCAGTTGGTCGAGCATGTCTTTTTCGGCCAGCCGGAAAACCATGGTCATGGCGGGCATGTCCAGATCCACCAGTTCTTCGTGAATAATTGTAACCTTGCCGGACCTGGGATCGACCTTTTTAACCGTGCCTTTGGTAAAGGTTCCAGCCATGCTACTGGCGGCAAAACCTACAGCAAGCATGAGCGCCGTTGCGGCTAGTTTTATGGTTTTCATGATCCGTTTTCCTTCGATTGTGATCTTCATTTCACCACCACCGGGCCATGCATGCCGGATTCGTAGTGACCAGGGATCAGGCATGCGAATTCAAAGGTGCCGCTGTTGGAAAAGGTCCAGACGACCTCTGCTTGCGCACCGGCATCAAGCCGCACTGAGTTTGGGTCATCGTGTTCCATGTCCATTTTGGCCATCATTTCCTTGTGCAGGAGGTTTCGCGGGGCGGTATCCAATACAAATTCATGCTCCAACTCACCGGCGTTGGTGATTGTGAACTTGACCGTTTCACCTTTGGCAAAAGAGAAGTTTCGGGGCTCAAACAGCATTTCGCCGTCGTCAGTCTCTTGCATCGAGACTTTGATTTCGCGGTCAACGTGATGTGCGTCACCGGGTTTGCCGACCTCCATTCCATCGCCGTGCCCGCCGCCATGCGTGCCAGATGCAAAGGCAGGGCCAGCAAGGAGTGCGGCGATGACTACTGTCGAAAGGATTGTTTTCATGGGTGTTTCCTCATTGTGTATAAAGAGACCTGGGGCGCTAGCCTTTGGTGGTTGGTTTTGGGGTGATCTGTGTTTGTGCCGTGTCTGCACGTGCAAACTCCGGTAGCTCTCCGGTCCATTCGTAGGCCTGAGTGCCGGGCGGGTTTTGATACCAGCCGGGGTCGCTGTAATCGTCTGATCCAATGCCGTCGCGCACCTTCACAACCGAAAACATGCCGCCCATTTCCAAGGGGCCGTGGGGCCCCCAGCCAGCCATCATCGGGACGGTATTGTCCGGCAGGGGCATCGACATTTCCCCCATGTCGGCCATGCCAGCCGTGCCCATGGGCATGTATTCCGGCTGCAACGCGCGGATCTGACCTGTCAGCTTGCTTTTGTTGGCACCGATGAACGTGGGGACATCGTGGCCCATCGCATTCATGGTGTGGTGCGATTTGTGGCAATGAATGGCCCAGTCGCCTAAGTGGTCCGCCACAAACTCATATGCGCGCATCGCGCCAACCGGGATATCGATCGACACCTCTGGCCATTGCGCAGTTTCCGGTACCCAGCCGCCATCGGTGCAGGTGACCTTGAAGTCATAGCCATGCATGTGGATCGGGTGGTTGGTCATGGTCAGATTGCCAACCCGCACCCTTACCTTGTCACCCTTGTTGACAACCAGCGGATCAATATCGGGGAAGATCCGGCTGTTCCATGTCCACAGGTTGAAATCGGTCATGGTCATGATACGCGGAACAAATGTGCCCGGATCAATGTCAAAGGCATTGAGCATGATCAGGAAATCGCGATCTACCCGCATGAAATCAGGGTCTTTGGGATGCACAATGAACATTCCCATCATGCCCATGGCCATTTGCACCATTTCATCCGCATGTGGATGATACATGAAGGTGCCAGATTTGGTCAGATTGAACTCGTAGATAAAGGTCTTGCCCGGGGGAATGCCGGGATGGCTGAGCCCGCCCACACCGTCCATGCCGGACGGCAGGATCAGCCCGTGCCAATGCACGGTTGTGTGCTCTGGCAGCTTGTTGGTGACATAGATACGGACCCGGTCACCCTCGACCGCCTCGATTGTGGGGCCGGTGGATTGGCCGTTGTAGCCCCATAGATGTGCGGTCATGCCATCGGCCAGCTCTCTTTCTACCGGTTCGGCAATCAGGTGAAATTCCTTCACCCCGTTGTTCATGCGAAACGGAAGTGTCCAACCGTTCAGGGTCACCACCGGATTGTAATCAGTCCCGGTTGAGGGCGCTTTGGGGGGCTGTGTTGCTGCTGTATCCATCAGGGCGGCTTCAGGAAGACCCATGTTGGTGGTCTTGCCCCAGGCCTGGGACGAGACAAGCGCAGCACCTGCCGCACCGGCGCCTAGAATTTGACGTCTGTTCATCATCTTGGTTGATCCTTTTAATGGGCTGGGCTGCCGCCGCTGGCGATCTCTGCGCCGGCGTCGCGCATCGCGGCCGAGCCCGCGCCGCCGCCATAAATCGCGGTATTCACATTTGCCTGTGCCAGCCAGAAATCGCGTTTGGCGTTTGCTGCTTGCAGAGCACTGGACAGTCTGTCCCGCAGATCAGTCAGCAGTTCGAATGTATTGGTGATCATGCCGTTGTAGCTAAGCAGACCTTCTTCTTCGATGGATTTGCGCAGGGGCAGGACAACGTCGCGGTAGTGCTGTGCGATTTCAAACGACGCGTGATAGGCTAATTCGGCGCTGCGCGCTTCAGAGCGCACATTCACAGCCCGTTCGGCCAGCTGATTGGCAGCCTGCATATAAGACAGTTCCGCCTTGCGCATGCGGGCTTTGCCCTGATCAAAGATCGGAATGGCAAACTCCAGCTCCAGTTGCGGCCGGGTGTCCGTATGCGTGGCCCCGTCCTGGCGCTCACGTTCTGCTTCAAACCCTGCAATCAGCTCCAGGTCTGTCACCAACCGGGTCTGATCTGTCAGCCCAAAGGCGCGCGCCTGCGCTTCAAGCCCGATTTGTGCAACCTTCAGGTCGACCCGGTTCTGCAAAGCGGCGGCCTCGATTGACGCGACCCTGGGCAAGGATCGCGGCAGGGCTGGCAAGGCGTCCGGCACATAGTAGCGCGCATCCCCGCCCCAAAGTCCCATCAGTCGGGTCAGCTCTTCCTTGGCCAATGAGGCTTCAAGCCGCGCACGCGCAACTTGGCCGGCCAGCTCTGCCTGAAAGGCAAACTCGCGGGCTTGGCCAGCCTTGTTCAAAGCCCCGGTTTTGCCCAGCTGACTGGCCAGTTCGGCGCTTGCATCAGCGGTTTCCCTTGCCTTGCGCAGATAGCTCAGCCGTTCAAAGGCGGCGACAGAATTGATCCAGGCCCGTCGGGTTTCGCCCGCCAGCATCAGCGTTTCCTGCACGGCGGCAAGCTGCGCCTGCTGAAACTGTGCTTTGGCAACTGCGATGCGTTGCTTTCTGGTCCTGGTATCCAGAAGATTGACGGCAATGGTGGATTCCAACGCCCGGTACAAGCCAAGCTCCGGCGCGCCAATGCCGAACAAACCAAGGGATACAACCGGGTTTTCGGGTGTCATCTGCTGCCAGACCTCTGCCGCCGACAGCCCGGCACGCGCATAGGCTGCCTGCAAACCCTTGTTGTTCAGCAGGGCCGCCTGCACTGCGGTATCGGCTGATATGGTCTTGCCAAGCACCAATTCGCGCACTTCTTGGCTCAGGGCTTCGTTCTGGGTTTGGCTACGGGCAAAGGCCGTGCGCGTGCCAATTGCGTTTTGCGTTTGATCAGCGATGGCTTGAAAGCCAAGGGTTTCATTGGTGTATTGTTCCGGGACACCTGTTGAACAGGCGGCCAAAGCCAGGGGGCCTGCCAGCACGACAGGCAAAATTCTACGTTTCATCTGTCAGCCCTCCGTCTGCGCATCATTGACCGCGCGCCAAGAGGCCGGCCCTGTGGGGGCGTGGGGCTCGAATCCGGCAAAGGGGGATTGATACCCCAGCGCCCGATAGGGGCCAGACTGGGCGGCGACACGGTTCAGCGCCTCGGTTTCGGGAAGCGCAGCGGGAGTCATCGCGCATGCACCCAGCAACAGGGCGCTTGCCCCGGCCAGAAGTGAAGTTTTCATGTGTTTTTCCTGAGATAGGTCAGCGAAAACCCAGCGCATCGGCGCAGGATTGGTTTACGCACCGCAAAAGCGGTTCAAGATCTCAGGTTTTGGGCGGGCGAAGGTGCGTAATCAGGTCCAGTGAAGGAAGCTTGGCCTCGGCCACAGTCCAGCGGATCACATACTGCTGGAATACATGGCACGACTGGATCATCAGCACATCCAGCGCCACACAGGCGCCCGGACAACAGCTGGCAGAGTCTGCAGGGAGTGTTTGGTTATTGCCACTTCCATCATGAGACGCCTGTTCCGCGCCCATGAGATCAACTGCCGTCATCACCATGGTTTTGGGGCTGTGATGGCCAGAAACGGTATGCGCCGCAGATGGCAACGACAAGCCAAGCACAAGGATGACTGCAAATGCTGCAGTGGCCTTACCCAGGCGAAGTATCAATGCCAAACATGTCATGCCATAACTCATACGAATGGCGGCTTTAGCGTCAAGACACGATTGATACATGCCCAATATAAAGTTGTATGTTACAGATTTTGCTTGGTTTTTTTTCTGTGGCGCACCGGTTTTTCATATGAACCTTCCAGCGCTGGAATATGGGGCGACATCAGAAGTGTTTGAGAATCAATGGCTAAATGCGGTGCCTCAAACCGGGGTAAGGAACCGCATTCATCGCCAATAGTGGGTTCTGTACGGATGTTGGCTTTCAATCAGGGCCTTCAAGGCTGGCATAACGGGCACTGCAGGTGGCCGCTGGAGCAAGGTCTTCACGCACAAATGTGGTTTCAAATTGAAGCCGGTTTTGCCAGAAGCGCAGGCGCGGGATGCGGGGTCGAAGTCGGGTACGTTGCGTTCGAAACTGTTCACTATTCCGGATCATTTCGAAGCAACGGTCCGCTTTCGCATAAGGAAACTCTCGCGGCAAAGCTGCCGTTGGCCCAGACTGAAATGACGGACCATGTCCCGCCCCAGCTATCAATCGGCCAGGTCCGCTCATGGGATGTGTCGGCAGCTTTTCTCAGCTGGTCAGGGGGGCTCGGCCCCGCGATTGAAAGGCTGTCATGCCTAATGTGGGTGTTGACGTTCCCTCCCTCCGACCCTCCCTCCGAGCAGCCTGCACCTTTGGCAGCTACGCCTGCTCGTTTGCCCCGACCTGAGAGCTCTTGTGGATAGGGGGGGACTGCGAAAGTGTACCGATGTGAGGTTGATTCTATTGCGGATCGTTGCGCCTTCGGAAACAGTGCTCGAAAAAGCAGCAAATTGGACCTGGCCTCAAGGTGAAGCACAAAACAATCTTAGGGTGTTGACCATCCAGCGCCATGCGATGCCAGCCGCGTGGCTGTTGCTGGTTTGGAAACAAGGACCGGCTGAAAAACTCCAAATTGTTTCCTTTTGAGAGGCATATCCTCAGTGCTGCAAAAGATTTCTGCATTTTTCGCAACAATTGCTTCTTTTCAGCTGTCATCGGGCAGCAGGACCTCACGAGGTAAGATGCACCGGTTTGGAAACATGTAAAATTTCGTTAAGTTTTTTCTCTTTGTTGAATTAACTGCATCAGCTATTCATTAACTTGCCCATTTGGGGGGTGACATAATCTCTGGTCTGGTCCTGGGATCCTGTAGCGCAGCTGCCAAAAGCAATGCGCGGCGTGAACTGCTCTTACGCTTGTTACGGATGCTTGGTGTATTTGACCTGTTCCGACTTTTGTCGTGGCCTGTGCTTTAGTGCCGGTGCTGCGCCTAGAGTTGTGATCTGCGGGACTGTGCCTCTCCTTTTTCGGGTTTGTATTTTGGTTGCGCTTTGGCGGTGACGCCTTTGTGGTGACTTGGAAATTCGGTTTTGAGCGCTTTGGTCTATGGGCGGATTAAACGGCCCTAGGCCGAGTAGGAGAACGAGATGGCTGACAATTTTGACAACCCGTATTCGGCTAATCTGATTGGTCTTTGGGATTTCCGCCAGGGATATACCGAGGACGACAGCGGTCTTGGCGATGGCATTGCCCAGGATGGTACGGGTTCTGGCGGCGCCAATTACGCGGGCGGCTGGATGTTGGGCAATGGCAGCAGCAGCCAGTTCAATGTCGCGGGCGACAATGACGATCCTTTTGATCTCACCACCGGAACAGTCATCACCTCCTTTAAGTCCAACACCTTTCCGGGGTCTGGCGATCAAACGGTTGTGAGCCGTGGACTGTCATCGGAAGATGACGCAGACGGCGAGAATTTTGTGATCCGGACCACCGAGGACGGCACCGTTCAGCTGACCCATGCCGATGATGGCAATCTGGTGGAGTTTGCAACCGACCCTGGATTCTTTGCCACCGGGGATGTTGTCACCGTGTCTTATGGGTGGAGCCCAGGCGGCGTCACACTTGTTGTTGAGAACACGACACAGGGCACCAGCTATACCACCGGCGACGATATTGTTGGTATGACCATGGATGTGGCGGCAGATGGCGAAGACAGCTTTGTCATCGGCGCGGATGGCGACGGCGGCAATTCTTTCAGCGGCGGCATCGACTATGTTGCTGTGCTGGATGACAATGTTGTTGTGCCCAGTGGTGGTGGCCTTGACGGGATCGTCGAAGGCACCGCTGGCGATGATCTGATCGACACCTCTTACCTTGGTGATCCAGAAGGCGACCGGATCGACAATGACGATGCGATCAACCCGGCGGACGGGGAAGATGACGACCTGGTCAATGCGGGAACCGGAGACGACACCGTGCTGGCTGGTGAAGGCGACGACACCGTGCATGGCGGCGGCGGTGCCGACAGTCTGAGTGGCGGTATCGGCGATGATGTGCTGGCCGGGGATACTGACGTTCCTGGTGTCGGCGGCGGCGGTACCCGGGAAGTGTTCCAGTGGGACCTTGCGCCGGATCCCGATGGCGGCGATCCTGTTGACCCATCGGATGATCTGAGCGCCGGATTTTCGCAGGATACCGGTTCGGTCACAGTTGATTTCTCGGTCTCCAGCAGCTCGGGCGATACTGCGACCGAATTTTCCGACGTGCCGCAGTTTGTTGGCAATATCAACACCGGCGGCATCACCGCCGATCCGCAAAGCGGGCTGAACTCAGAGGTCAGCTCTGATGGCAGCACAGCCGATTACCGCCTGGATTTCTCGGATCCGGTTGGCGATGTATCCTTCCGTGTCAGCGATATTGATGCTGACAGCCAGGTGCGCATCACGGCCTTTGACGCAGACGGAAACCCCATTGTGGTGAACCTGGCCGGTGGCCCGGGGCTGACCATGGAAGATACCGATGCGATTGCCGGTTATGATACCGCCTCAACGCGCGAAGACGATACCTTTACCAGCGACGACAATCCCGACACCTCAATGTTGGTGACAATCCCCGGCCCGGTGTCGTCGATTGTCATCACCCATACGCAGGATGGCAGCATCAACAGCAGTGTTGTTGTCAGTGATGTGTTCTTTGATGCTCTGGGCACCCCGGTGACCAGCATTCCCGGTGATGATACCATTGACGGTGGGGAGGGCGACGATGTCCTCTATGGCAACGACGGCGATGACTCGCTGATCGGTGGCGACGGCGACGATACCATCGAAGGCGGTGACGGCGCCGACACTATCGAGGGTGGTGATGGCTCTGACAGCGTTGAGGGCGGTGACGGAGATGACGTCATCGACACCTCTTCGGATGATCCCATTCCGCTGCCTGACCGGGGCTTTGACGGCTATACTGGCACCACACCAAACATCCCCGTCGTGCCAGCCGATGCAGATCCGCTGGACGACCGTGACACCGTGGATGGTGGCGCTGGCAATGATGTGATCCTCACCGGCGACGATAACGACCTGATCACGGGCGGCGCGGGCTCCGATACCATTGATGGCGGTATTGACGATGATACCATTGATGGTGGCACCGAAGATGACCTGATCACCGGCGGTGAGGGCTCTGACAGCCTGATCGGCGGCGACGGCTCTGATACGATCTATGGCGGTCTGGACCCAGCTTTCCCAGATGGGCTCAATATCACCGATGATGGCTCGGACGGGCGTCCCGTGGATCCAGATCCCACCAATGGCATGGATACCATTGAGGGCGGCGCTGGCGATGATGTGATCTATGGCCAGGATGACGATGATCTCATTTCTGGTGGCACCGGCAATGATATGATCGACGCGGGCATCGACGATGACACGGTGACTGGCGGCGAAGGTGACGATACCATCCTTGGCGGTCAGGGCGATGATGAGCTGGATGGCGGCGCAGGCTTGGATAACATTGATCTGGGTGCAGGCGATGGCGCAGATTTTGCGCTTGGGGGCACCGGGTCGGATACCATTTCCGGCATCAGCCAGAATGACACGGTCTATGGCGGTGAAGACGCGGATGACAGTGATGTCGACGTGCTGGATCTGCGCGGTGTTGCGGAAGAGCAGAACCCGGGCGGCTCGCTCGAGGTTGAGTATGACAGCACCAACCCGGAAAACGGGACAGTTACCTTCCTGGATGCGGGGGGCGCGGTCACCGGCACCGCCGAGTTCTACGAGATCGAAAACGTCATCGTTCCCTGCTTTACGCCGGGGACACTGATTGCCACCCCCGAAGGGGAACGCCGGGTCGAAGACCTGGGTGTTGGGGACCGGATCATCACCCGGGACAATGGCATCCAGGCCATTCGCTGGCTGGGTAAGCGTACCCTTGCCACAGCAGAGCTGAAAGCGGCAGAGCATCTGCAGCCGATCCTGATCCGCGAAGGCGCCCTGGGCAATGGTCTGCCCGAACGCGACATGATGGTCAGCCCCAATCACCGGGTGCTGGTGGCCAACGACAAGACGGCGCTTTACTTTGAAGATCGCGAAGTCCTGGTCGCGGCGAAACATCTGACCGGCCTTGCAGGCGTGGACGCGGTGGAGACCAGCTCGGTCACCTATATCCACTTCATGTTCGATCAGCATGAGGTTGTGCTGTCGGATGGCGCCTGGAGCGAAAGCTTCCAGCCTGGCGATCAGACCCTGCGGGGCCTGGACAATGCGCAGCGCAACGAGGTCTATGAGATCTTCCCGGCGCTGAAGTCCGAGGAAGGCCGGGAAGCCTATAGCTCTGCGCGGCGCTCGCTGAAACGTCACGAGGCGCGCCTGCTGGTGCATTGATTTTGCACTTACCTTCGCGCCAGTGCTGATCTGCGGCGGTGATCTGCGGCGTGGCGGATGAACCTAAAAACATGGGCGGGACCGCAGGGTTCCGCCTTTTCTATTTTGCTTCCCCTTTGTTTAACGCCATGTTTAACGCAGTCGTTTTGGCAAAAAACCTATCGCCCGGCGCGCCAGTGCGCCCAGGCCTCTGGGGTGTCCAGATCCGTCACTGCGTGTTGGCCGGGCAGGGCGACCAGCTGCACCTCTTGGCTGCGCAGCACATTGCGGGCGCCCTGATCGCCGCTGATCTGACCAAGCGCCGGAAAACACCGCCGGGGAAACAGCACCGGGTGGCCAGGGGTGCCATCACTGGAGGTGGCGCGCAGTACCGGACCGTCAGGCCCCTGGAAATGGGTGGCCAGATCTAACAAATCCTGGGTTTGCAGCTCGGGCATGTCGCAGGGGAGGATCATCACGGCTTCGGTGGTGTCCGGAAGGGCCGCAATCCCGGTGCGGATTGAGGCGGCCATGCCCTCAGCGGCCTTTGGCACCGGGATCACATGGGCGCTGCCGGTGGCCGCGACCCGCGGATGCGCCTGGCTGGGAACGGCCACATAGCAGGGCAGCCCGGTCTGCACCGCGCGGTGGCAGAGCAGCGACAGCAGCGGCGTGCCCTCGATCTCTTCCATCAGCTTATCGCGCCCCTGCATCCGCGCGGAAGCGCCGGCTGCAAGGAGGAGGATGGCGATTTTGCTCATGATCCCGTGTTTATGATCCTGTGTTTCTGAAAGTCTAGGTTTTGCAAACCTACGCCTGAACAGGCTCTAGTGTCGAGAGCCGGAGAGGCTGGATGCCTCCGGCGGAGGTATTTGGGGAAAGATGAAAGCAAAAAGCCCGCGAGACAAAGGGGGAGCAGAAGGGGAAGGCGGCAGGCGCCAAGGCCATAGCAGCCTTGGCGGATTGGTCTTTTGCAGAACTGGGGGTTTAGCCGCGCATGCGGGTGCCGTCGGCGTCAAACAGGGGGTCGGTGATCAGCCGGGCCTGATGCATGTTGCCAAGGATTTCGATCTCAACCTCCAGTCCGGGCTGGGCCACTGGTGTGGGGATAAAGCCCAGGGCGATGGATTTCTGGGCGTGGTGGGAATAGCCGCCCGAGGTGCAAAAGCCGACAACCTCTCCTTTGACCGAAATTGGCTCGTAGGCGTTGATATCTGCATCTGTCGCGTCAACCTCAAAGGCGCAGAGTTTGCGGTGCGGTCCCTGTGCGCGTTCAGCCTCGGCGGCGGTGCGGCCGATGAAGTCAGAGGGTTTCTTGAATGAGATAAAGCGGTCCAATCCGGTTTCGGCGGCGGTGTAATCCGGGGAATACTCCCGCATCCAGGAGCCAAAAAACTTATCCAGCCTCAGGGACATCATCGCCCGCATGCCAAAGGGCATCATGCCGAGGGGCTGGCCTGCCTGCCAGAGCTTCGCCCATAGGGCGCGCTGGCTGGGCAGGTCGCAGTAGATCTCATAGCCGAGATCGCCAGTGTAGCTGACGCGCTGCACCAGACAGTCCACCATGCCGACCGTCATGCGCGCCACGTCCATGAACCGCATCTGCGAGACATCCTGCAGGGTGCAGGCCTGCAGCACCTGTGCCGCCTTGGGGCCGGCAATCTGGAAGCCGTTCAGCCTGTCGGAGATGTTTTCGATTGCCACATCCGGCGCCTGATGTTTGAGGAACCAGCGCATATGATAGGCCTGCGCCCCATAGGAGGCGGTGAGCCTATAGTCTGTTTCGCTGAGGCAGGAGATGGTGAAATCACCAATCAGACGCCCCTTGGCTGACAGCATCGGCGAGAGGCTGATCCGGCCTGGCTGTGGGATCCGGCCGGCCATGATGCGATCCAGCCAGGCGCGCGCCCCTGCGCCGGTGATCCGGTATTTGCCAAAGTTGTGCAGCTCGTTGATGCCAACGCTGCCCCGCACTGCTTTGACCTCGCGGGCGGTGGCGTCAAAAGCGTTGGAGCGCCGGAAGGAGGGGGTTTCAAAGCGGGGTTCATCCGGCCTGGCAAAATAGTTGGGGACTTCCAAGCCGTATTGCTGGCCCCAGACCGCGCCCATGTTGTCAAAGACATCATACATTGGCGTGGTGCGAAAGGGGCGCGCGGCGGGCAGTTCTTCGTTGGGGTAGGCGATGGAGAACCGTTTTTGATAGTTCTCGATGACCTTGGGCAGGGTGTAGCGGGGGGTGATCCAGTCGCCAAAGCGGGCGCAGTCCAGCGCCATGGTGTCGCGCTCTGGTTCGCCTTCGATCATCCACTGTGCCAGCATCAAGCCGACGCCGCCGCCCTGGCTGAATCCGGCCATCACGCCGCAGGCGGACCAGTAGTTGCGTACCCCCGGCACCGGTCCCACCAGCGGGTTGCCATCGGGGGCAAAGGTGAAGGGGCCGTGGATCACCGATTTTACCCCGGCGGCTTCAAGCGCGGGGAATCGTTTGTAGGCAAAATCAATGGAGGCTTCGATCTTGTCAAAGTCATCGCCCAGGAGTTCGTGGCCAAAATCCCATGGAGTGCCATTGACGGCCCAGGGTTTGCAGGGCTGTTCATAAAAGCCGATGCACAACCCGCGTCCCTCCTGGCGCAGATAGCTTTCGCCGGCCGGATCCATGACATGGGGGTGCTCGCCGCCTGCGTCGATGATCTCGGCAATCATCGGGACCTCGTCGGTGACGATATACTGGTGCTCCATCGGGTGCAGAGGAAAGTAAATCCCCGCCATGGCGCCGACTTCCCGCGCCCAGAGCCCACCGGCATTGACGATATGTTCAGCCCGGATGGTGCCCTTGTCTGTCACCACGTCCCAGCTGCCATCGGGGCGCTGGTTGGTCTCTATCACCTTGCAATGGGTTTCAATGCTGGCGCCCCCCATACGGGCGGCCTTGGCATAGGCATGGGTGGTGCCGGAGGGATCCAGATGACCATCCAGCGGATCATAAAGCCCGCCGACAAGACCCGCGGTATTGGTGGCCGGAGCGATCTTGGCGATGTCTTCGGGGCTGACGATTTCGGTCTCCAGCCCCATGACGCGATGTTTGGCCCGTTCGGCCTTCATCATGTCAAAGCGGTCCTGGCTGTCTGCCAGGGTGACGCCACCGACGTGGTGCAAGCCGCAGGACATACCGGTGATCTCTTCCAGCTCGCGGTAGAGTTTGATCGTATAGCCCTGCAGGGCCGCCATATTGGTGTCGCCGTTGAGGGTATGAAAACCGCCCGCAGCATGCCAGGTGGAGCCGGAGGTGAGCTCGGAGCGCTCCAGCAGCATGACATCGCTCCAGCCAAGTTTGGTCAGGTGGTAGAGGACCGAACAGCCGACGACACCGCCGCCGATCACGGCCACGCGAGTGGTGGTTTTCATGAGGCTTCTCCCTGAATGAGGCTTTTCCTTATTCTGTACAGAAGTGAACAGTAGTCCAGTAGAAAAGCGACAGAACCCGTCGCTGTCAGTTGAAACGTGACCACGGTGACGTGGGTTCGCCCAAAAATTGCAGTCTCACTGTGGGGGGGGGCTAGTCGGTGCTGCGCAGCGGGCTGAGTTGTACCAGCTGAATCGCCAGCAAGGGGACAGCCAGTTTTAGCAGCGCCACGGTGATCAACAGCGCCCCGAGAGAGCTATAATCCGCAGGGGTGGTGATCTGGCCCTCGGCATTGCTGACGTCACGGGTGACCACAAAGACCTGGTTGAGGTATTTTGTCCCCAGGCTGGAGGCCGAGAGCGCCAGATTGGTAAAAGAGGCCATCACCGCAAAGAAGGTCGCTTTGAGATTGCTGGGGGCATTGCGGGCAATCCAGGCCAGCATCGGGATCATGGCGATTTGCCCCAGGGGAGATTCCACCGCCGTATCCACCAAAGCGATAAAGCGCGCATCGACCAGGCCGCCGGTGAGCGGCGCAGTCCAATTGTGGATCCCGTAGTATAGCCCGATGTTGGGCAGGCTCAGCAAGGCTTCGGTCAGCGCCAGGAAGGTGATGATCCAGGCGATTGTGTTATTGGCGATCAGCGGCCGCAGCAGGATCATGCCAAACAGCGTCAGCAGGGATGAGATCAGCGACAGAACCGATAGGAATTGTTGGTCAAAGCCAAGCACGTCTATCTCGAACCAGGTGGCTGCGGCGCCATTCAGGGGCGTGGCGCGATAGACGAAGATGATGATGGCGGTGCCGATCAAAGCCCGCGCCTGTTGCGGTGTCAGCGCCTTGATCAATTGGCGCATCAGCAGCAGTACAATGGTCATCGAGCCGACAAAGATCAGCTCCTGCGCCTGCGCCATGTCACTGAGACCAACGCTGAGCGAAAGCGCCACAAAGGCGCCGCCGCCGATAAAATACCACCAGTTCACCAGAACCGGATCCCGTGGCAGTGTCAGGCGGTTCTGGATCTCGGCAGCGCTGAGGCCGATTTTCCGCAACTTGGCGCCCAGGTGCCTGCGTTGAAACAGCGCCACGGCAATGCCCGTCAGCGACAGCAGCGGCACCATCAGGGCCAGCAGATAGACCTGCGCATAAAGCGCGCCTTTTTCCTCCTGAGCCAAGGCCTCGGCGCCGTCAAACAGCCAGACATTCATCGCGGCCGCAGTGCTGAAGCCACCAATCAGGGTGATCCGCCCCAGGGTCTGCATGGTGGTATGCATGACGCGGTTCTCGGCCTCGGTGAAGGAGCTCCCATCGAGTTTGCGGTGCGGGATGGCCTCCACCGACATCGCATCTGCCACGACATCCTGCAGCACAAACCCACAGGGGGCGAGCAGCGCCGCCGTCACGTACCAGCTGTTGGCGGGCATGATCTGAACCATGGCATCGGGTGCGATCAAAAGACTGGCGATGATGCCATAGCTGCCGGCCATCAGACCGGCGCCAAGCAGGATCAACAGGTATTTCCTGCGCCAGATCAGATCCACCAGATGCCCCAGTGGCATCTTCAGCGCCCAGGGCAATCCCACCCAAAAGGCCAGCCCGGCCAGAAAGGCGGCCTCTAGATCCAGGTATTCCTTGACAAAAAATGTCGCCACAACCGAGGTAATGCCCTGAACACCATAGGCAAAGTAGATCAACAGCGGCGGCAGAAAGCTCCAGCGCAGCTGTCGCAGCAGGTCCAGAAAGATCTGATCAAACCATGCATAGGCGCGGCTCATGACAGGGGGCGCACCTTGAAGGCAGTGATCCGGTTGCCTTCGCGCCCAGTGACCTCAAAGCGGAAGCCGTGAAAGGAGAACACCTGACCCGTGGTCGGGATCATCTGGGCCTCATGGATGACCAGCCCTGCGATGGTATTGGCTTCTTCATCCGGCAGGTTCCAATCGGTGGCCCTGTTCAGGTCTCGAATGGTGGTGGCGCCTTCGATGGTATAGTTGCCATCGCTGTCCTTTTTCACCAGGGACTGTTCTGCCGGATCAAACTCATCGGTGATTTCGCCGACAATTTCTTCCAGGATGTCTTCCAGGGTGATCAGCCCCTGCAGGGCGCCATATTCATCCACCACAAGGGCAAAATGGCTCCGCATCCGCAGGAACTGCCGCATCTGATCGTCCAGTGTGGTGGTTTCAGGGACAAAATAGGGGGGCTTGGCCACCGTGGTGATTTCAAATTTGCGCAGGGCGCTGGCATCGCCTTCGGGGCCGCCGATCTGGGCATACATTTCACGCAGCAGATCCTTGGCATGCACAATGCCGATGATGTTTTCTGGCTCATTCTTGAAGACGGGCAGCCGGGTATGGGGCGAGGTCAGGCATTGTTCCAGAATATCAGCCGGTTCTGCTGCGGCGTCGATCATCTGAATATGCGACCGATGCAGCATGATCTCTTCGACAAACCGGTCTGACAGATCCAGCGCACCCAGGATGCGGTCGCGGTCTTCCTTTTGCACCACGCCTTCGGAATGGCCCAGATGCAAGGCACCGGCAATCTCTTCCCGCATCGCCATGATGTGGCTGTCCGGGTCGATCTGGACCCCAAAGAGGCGCAAAATCCCGCGCACCAAAAAGCGCACGGCAGCCACGATCGGGGCGAGGATGGTCACCAGCACGCCAATGATCGGCGCCACGGCGGAAGCGGCCTTCTCGGCATTGGAGATGGCATAGGTTTTGGGCAGGACTTCGGCAAAGATCAGCACCAGCAGGGTCATGACCAGGGTGGCAAAGGCAACGCCGCTTTCGCCAAAGGTGCGGGTCAACAGGGCGGTGGCAAGCGAGGTGGCCAGGATGTTCACCAAGTTGTTGCCCAACAATACCGAGCCGATCAGCCGCTCGCTGTCTTCGGTGACATCAAGGGCGCGCTGCGCGCCGTGTGATCCTTTGTCCGCCTGGGTGCGCAGCTTGCCGCGGGAGGCCGCCGTCAGGGCCGTTTCTGAGCCAGAGAAAAAGGCAGAGAGTACCAACAGCAGCAGAATTGCCCCTGCGGAGATCCAGAAGGCGCTGTCCAGAACGGTTTGAGCGGTGTCCATGATAGATCCAAGTTCAGTTTGTGTTTTTATAGGTTATGGGCTGCGAGGGCGCGCCAGACAAGGGGCGTTGGTGCGGCAGTGCCTGTGGGCATTCCAGGCCGGAGACGGTGATACAGGGCAGGGCGAACTCCGCCTTACTCTTCCCGCGCCTTATCCGTGTTGCCCTTACTGGTCCTGGCCAGGCTTTGGCTGGCCTCGCCCGGACGGGACAGCGGATGATGCTGTAAAACCAGCTCGCTGAGACGGGCGTCCAGGACATGGGTGTAGATCTCGGTGGTGGCGATATCCGCATGGCCCAGCAGCGCCTGGATGGCACGCAGGTCGGCGCCATTGGCCAAAAGATGGGTGGCAAAGGCATGGCGCAGGGTATGGGGCGTCACCTTTTGCGGATCAACGCCGCCGCTCGCCGCCAGATCCTTGATCAGCAGATAGAACCAATGGCGGGTCAGATGGCCTTCTTTGCCGCGCGACGGGAACAGGAACTTTGATCCGGGCGCACCTTTGGCCTGGTTCTTTTCCTCCAGCTCATCACGGATCAGCAGCCAGACCCGCAATGCCTCTCGGGCGGGCGGAGACAGCGGCACCATGCGTTCTTTGCCGCCTTTGCCCTGCACCAACAACATATTGGGATTGCCGCGGGCAGAGGCCACCGGCAGCGACACCAGCTCGCTCACCCGCATGCCGGTGGCATAGAGCAGCTCCATCAGGCAGGTGTTGCGCAGTCGATCCGCCGGTTTTCGTCCGGTTTGCCGCGCCGCCTCCAGCAGGCGGTCAACTTCGATCACCTCCAGCGTTTTGGGCAGCGTTTTGGCGCGACCCGGTCCCTTGATCTGAATGGCAGGATTGTCGGCGCGCCAGCCTTCTTCAAAGGCAAAATGGTAGAGCTGGCGAATGGCCGAAAGCCGCCGCGCGCGGGTGGCGCGGGACAGGCCCTCTGCATCGCAGCTGATGAGATAGGCCTCGATGTCATCCCGCGCGGCCTGGCCAAAGCCGCAGTTGCGATGGGCCAGCCAACCCGCAGCATCCTTGAGATCCCGACCATAGGCCAGCAGCGTGTTGCGCGCGGCGCCTGCCTCAGCGGCCTGGGCTTCCAGAAAGGTGGAAATCCACTGCAGATCATCGCGCGGGGGGGCCATTCAGCCGCGTTCCAACAACAACAGCTGCAGGGTTGCCCGTCTTGCGGTGTCTTCCAGCCCGACAGCGCGCAGCGCGGCCAGGGATTTGCTGAGATCCCCAAGATTGCCCTGAGCGCCCCGTGCAAAGAGATCCATGGTACGCAAAATGGCCTCGCCCAATTGACCATTGTCTAACAGTCTGCGGATTTTGACGGGGACCTCTGCGCCATCGTCAAATCCCTGAATGATCGAGAGCATCAGCGGGGAGTAACCACTGCGTGCGGCAGCGCCGGGGGACGACGGGGCGGCCTCTTCGGTTGCCGTCGCAGTACCGGGCTCCGCCGCGTCGGTTATGGGCGGCGCGCCATCTGCCGATGGATCCACCGATGGAGCAGCCGGTGGATCAACCGGGGCGCTCAGGTTGGATCCGGGTTGCCCCGGTGTTCCCTGTGCCAGCGCTGCGAGAAAGCTGTTTTCCAGGCTGTCGTCGGGGGGGCTGTGGGATGCTATTTCATAGGTCGGCGCCAAAAGGCGAATGCGCCAGGACAGCTCTGCCGCCGCACCACTGAGGTTAAAGCGGGCCAACTGAGTGGAAAACAGATCGGCAAACCCAACCTCAAGCCCGGCCTGCTGCATCGCCTGCCAGACCGCAGGCAGCGCATTGGCCACCTCTGCGCTGCTGGCGCTGTTGAGCGCCGCCTCAAAGCGTTGCAGGGCCGCGACCCGGTCCCAAATTCCGCCAGAGGCTGCTGGGCTGCGGTCCGTATAGAGCCCCAGAAGCTGGTTGGGGTTCAAAGCCCCGGCACGGGTCAGCCGTTCGGCGGCTTCCAGCTGGGCTTTCCAGCCCGCCACATCCCGCAAATCCGCCGCCGAAAAGGCCCGCGGCAGCGGCGCTGTGGGAAGGCGTTCGCCAATCGCCTCATAGAGCCGGAAGGTCAAAGGATCGGGTTTGTCCGGCAGCGGCAGGGGCGGGGCAAGTTCAAAAATATCGGGATTCAGGAAGCGGTCGAGCAGATCCAGCTGCGCCTTTGGCAAGAGCTCAAGCGCATGGGCTGATTCGAGCATCAAAGCAGCGGTTGGCCAATCGCTCCGGCGGGCAGCGCAGAAAATGCGGGTCTGGTAATCAGGCGCCAGAAAGGGGGCGGCAACAAGGGCAGCGCAGGCCCGGTCTTCGTCACCGCTGAGAAGGGTGGTGAAAAACCAGCGCCGGAACCGCGCCGCTGTGGCGGCAGGGCCAGCCTGTTCCACCAAGGCCTGCGCCGGATCAGAGGCGCCGAGAGTGATCAGGCGGTCCAGGCGCGCCAGCAGTATGACATCCCCCTCTGGCTCCAGCGGGCGGCTTTCAGAGAGCAGCAGGGTAAACAAAAGCGACTGCATCGCCGGATTGCCCTGCACCGAAACAGAGCGGAGCAGTTCGGCGATATCGTTTGGATCACTGCCGCGCCACAGATCAATTGGCAGACCAGTGGCGGAAGGCGCCACCAGTCCAATAGGGGGCAACAGCGCCTGAAGCGGTGTTACGGTGATCGCGGGCCGGGCCGCACTGCCGGTGACGGGGGGCTCCAGCAAGACGGTGCTTGGCAGTGGCGCAGAACTATCTGGCTGGCCGAGCCAATCAATCACCGTCAGCGGCGCCTGTGCCAGGCTGGGACTGGCGCATAAGGTGCTGAAAAATAGCGCCGAAATGGCTCTCTTGAGGCCTGTCTTTTGGCGCGGCCTAATGTGCATCTAGCAGCACCGGCTTGCGGATCTCTTGCACCGGAACGCTAAAATCAGCTCCGAACCAGGGGCCGATATAGGCATAGGCCACCAGTCCCAGTCCCGCCAGAACGCCAAAAATTACTAGATATTTGATCAATCGCACCATTGCGCACCCGTTGCCTGCTTCTTTGTGTTTTGCTCAAGTTATATATGGCCTTTTTTGCAATATCACGTCATTCACTGAAGAATGAGCGAAAAAGAGCAAATAGCCGAGGTGGATGGCTCACCTCCCAGTCCAGGACGGCTGAAAAAGACCATTGTTATGGTGGGTATGATGGGCGCCGGCAAGACAGCTGTGGGCCGCGCCCTGGCGGCGCGTCTGCAGGTGCCGTTTTTGGACAGCGACCACGAGATCGAATCTGCCGCCAATATGACCATCCCCGAGATTTTTGCCCGCGATGGAGAGGCCTTCTTTCGATTAAAGGAGCGTCAGGTCATCGCGCGGCTGCTGACTGAGGAATGTGGCGTACTGTCCACCGGCGGCGGCGCGTTTCTGGCGGCGGAGAATCGCGAGACCATTACCCGCAACGGGGCGTCGATCTGGCTGCAGGCCGATCTGGATGTGTTGTGGAACCGGGTGCGCCACCGCGACACCCGCCCCTTGCTGAAAACCGCGGATCCCCGTGCCACCCTGGCCCAGCTATATGCGGCAAGAGTGCCGCTTTATGCCAAGGCAGATCTGGCAGTGGTCTCGGACGGTAAGGCCTCGATTGAAGAAATGGTGGACCGGGTGTTGGAGGCCTTGCGGTCTCGCCCCGATGTATTGGAGAGCTGATGATGGAACGGATCGTGCATGTCCCCCTTGAGGGGCGGGCCTATGACGTGGTGATCGGGCCTGGATTGTTGCAAAACGTCGGGACGCGGATCGCGCCCTTCCTCACACGGCCCCGCGTTGCGGTGCTGACAGATGAGACGGTTGCGGATCTGCATCTGGAAACCCTGAGGCAGGGGCTGCGCACTGCCGGGATCGAAATGGTTTCGCTGGCTTTGCCTGCCGGGGAATCCACCAAGGGCTGGCCGCAGTTTACCCGCGCGGTGGAATGGCTGCTGGAACAAAAGGTCGAGCGCAACGATGTTGTGGTGGCCTTTGGCGGCGGTGTGATTGGCGATCTGGCCGGGTTTGCCGCGTCGGTGCTGCGCCGGGGCGTGCGGTTTGTGCAAATCCCCACCTCGCTTTTGGCTCAGGTTGACAGCTCGGTTGGGGGCAAAACCGGTATCAATGCACCGCAGGGCAAAAATCTGATCGGCGCCTTTCATCAACCCACATTGGTGTTGGCGGATACCGAGGTTCTGGGCACCCTCACGGCGCGGGATTTCCTTGCGGGCTATGGGGAAGTGGTCAAATACGGCATGCTGGGCGATGCCGAGTTCTTTGCCTGGCTCGAAGGCATGGGGCCAAAATTGGCGTCCGGCGACATGGCGGCCCGGGTTGAGGCCGTCGCCCGCTCGGTGCAGATGAAGGCTGATATCGTGGCGCGTGACGAGACCGAGCAGGGGGACCGCGCCCTGTTGAACCTTGGTCATACCTTTGGGCACGCGCTGGAAGCGGCCACCGGCTATTCTGACCGGCTGCTGCATGGGGAAGGCGTGGCCATTGGCTGCGCGCTGGCGTTTGAGCTGTCTGCACGGTTGGGCCTGTGCAGCCAGGAAGACCCAAGCCGGGTGCGCGCGCATCTGAAATCCATGGGGATGAAAACGGATCTGTCGGATATTGCAGGCGCTCTGCCGGATGCAGAGACACTGCTGGATCTGATGGGGCAGGACAAAAAGGTGGTGGATGGTCAGCTGCGGTTTATTCTGGCGCGCGGCATTGGCGATGCCTTTGTGACCGCTGAGGTGCCCAAAGCGGCGGTTCTTGCGGTGTTGCAGGATGCCTTGGCGGATTGCTCGGTCGCTTAGGGTCAGGCCCCGGAATTTTGCAGCAGTTTTACGGCTCTGGGTGAGCCGTCCCAAGGGCTTTTGAAATTGCCTCCAGCAAGTCCCCCCGCATGATGGGTTTCATCAACCGGATGTCTTCCGGGCGCAGGCCGTTTCCATGCACCGTTGCCTCGGCCGCATAGCCCGACATAAAGACAACCGGGAGGTTGGTCTTGAGGACACGCAGCGCCGTCGCCAAGCAGGTTCCTTTGAGACGGCCCGGCATGACGATATCCGTAAGCAGCAGATCAAACGTTGGATCTGCTTCAAAGATCTCTTTTGCCGCATCCCCGTTGGAGGCGGTGGTCACCGAATATCCTGCTTGTTCCAGGGTGGATTTCAGCACCAGCAGCACCTCTTCTTCGTCCTCGGCGAGCAAAATACGTTTGCCTTGGAACGTCGCGGCCTCGGCAGCTGCGCTTTGCGCTGGTGCTTTGCTCGGGTCGGGAGACATGGCTGGGAAATACAGCTTGAAGGTCGTGCCAACGCTTGGCTCAGAATAGACTTGGGCGGTGCCTTCGGATTGGCGCATGAAGCCAAGAACCATGGAAAGACCCAGACCTGAGCCCTCGCCGGAGGGTTTTGTGGTGAAAAACGGGTCAAAGATCTTATCCACGATTTCGGGGTCGATGCCCTGACCGGTGTCTGACACGGCAATCATTACATAGCGCCCTGGCTTCAGGGCTTCGTTGCGACTGTCCTGATAGGTTTGGTCAATCCGGACATTTGCGGTCTCGATGGTCAGTTTGCCGCTGTCAGACATCGCGTCGCGGGCGTTCAGGATCAGGTTCAGCAGGGCGCTTTCGGCAAGGCCGGGGTCCACTTCAACATCCCAAAGTCGTGCCAGCAGCGAGGTTTCAACCTCAATATGCGAGGGCAGGGTGCGCCCGGCCCAGTTTTTTGTGTCCAGAACCAGCTTGTTCAGGTTCACCACCTCGGGCTGCAATGGCGTACGCCGGGCGTAGCTCAACATGCTTCTTGTCAGGTCTGCCCCGCGCATGGTGGCGCCGATACAGGAGGCTATGTAGTCTGCCCGCTTTTTGGTGTCTGGTTCGTCTTGTAGCAGTTCAAGATTGCCCAGGATGACGGCGAGGAGATTATTGAAATCATGCGCCACTCCTCCTGTCAGTTGACCAATGGTTTCAAGCCGTTGCGACGCGGCCAGCTGTGATTGCAGATCTTCGCTTTGTTTTTGATCCGCCAGCCGTTTGGAGATATCGGCGATATTGGCCCGGATGAGTTTCTGCCGAAAGGGCGGCAGGCGGGTGAGGGAGATTTCGCAGTCGATTTCCTCACCTGATGCATTGAGGTGACGCCAGTGGAAAATGGGGGTTTCACCGTCAAGGGCAGCCTCCAGGTATTGACGGGCCTGTGTGGCGCTCAACTCGCCGGAGGGCTGTTTTTCTGGGCTGAGATCCACCAGACTGAGCCCGCGAACCAGCGTGTTGCGGTCGTACCCAAAGAATTCTACCGCCCGGCCATTGGCCGAGATGAAATGGTTTTTCTCGATGTCGTAAATCACAATGGCGTCGGGGGCATATTCGACCAGGGTTTCAAATTGCAGGGCCTTGTCTGTCGCCTCATTCTCGGTCTCTTTCCAGTAGCGACTGAGGTTGGTGACCAGGGTAATGACCAACATGTTGGTGGCCATGAGCGCGATCAACAGGACGATCCAGTTGTCTGGGCCTTTATTCCAGTCCGCGATCCTGGGATCGGGGGAGACCAGGACCCCTGTGACAAACAGATAGGCGATGGTCGCGAATGCGCAGCTAAAGGCAAAAAAGAACAGCACCGTCAGCTTTCGGCTGAACAAGGCCGCACAGAGCGCCATGTAAAAGGGAAAGGCAAAGATGGCTGCCGCGCCCATGCCAAGATGTATCATGCCGACAAAATTGGTAATGACCAGCCCGGCTACGGTCAGGCCGCCACTCAGAGACAGGTATTTTTTCCTGCGCAGTAAAATGGTCGGAAGAATACTGATAAAGACAAGAAGCAAGGTTGTGACAATAAAGGGCGACCCAAACTTGCCAATGCGAAAGAGATTTGCAACGGCCAGCAAGCCGGCAATGAGAGCCAAAAGATCAATAACCGCCCGTAGCGTTTTGCGAACGCCTTGGCGATAGGTGACAGGCGTTTCGGTACTCATGTTGACTGTCATAGAAGGGCACTTTTCAGTTATCTTTGGGTAGCATAGCCTGAATTTGGCCGCTAGGGATACTCAAACCAAAGACCCGTTGGGCAAATTGTGGAACCGGCCTCTATGATGTGGTTTTTTCCCCCTCAGTTTTCTGGCTACCGGTTACTGGTTCCCGGCAACCGACGGCTGGCTTCGGGCGGCTTGCCGACGTTCGCGCGGGCTGCGATGACCTGGCACTGACCCGCATGCTAGCGCTTTACGCGCTGCCCGGTCTTTTTGTTTATGCGCCCAGTCTGTTTATGCGCCCAGTCTGTTTATGCGCCCAGTCTCGCAGCTTTTGCGGTAACTCCTGCAGCGTACGCAGGGCTTACCTCCTTTCAAACCCCTCTGCCTAGACTGCCCGGTCTCTGACCTGGTTTGTTGAGTGGAGAAGACTGATGAAACTGATTTCTAATTGGAAAACGGTGCTAACCAGAGCTGCCAGCGTTTGGTTTGTTCTCGCTGGTCTGGTTGCGCTACTTGGGTTTTTCTTTGCCACAATCAGCCCGGAAATGACCCGTTGCTCGCCAGTCTACTTTGCAGTGGCCTCGGCGGTGTTTCAGACCCTGGCCATTCCGGCCCGGATTGTGTTGCAGGCGGGGCTTGCGGATTTGCGAGAGTTTCGCCGCAGTCAGGCGGGGGCGATGCGGAACCGCAGTTTGGGGATCATCGCCGGCGGCGGTATTGCGCTCTCCACTGCCCTTGCCTTTATCGGCGGTTGGGAAGGGCTGCGCCAAGAGGCCTACCGCGATGTGGTTGGCGTCTGGACGGTCTGTTACGGCAAAACCCAGCAGGTGGCGCCAGGCGACCGCTATAGCAAGGCGGAATGCGACCAGATTCTGGCGGCCGAGATCCTGTCCTACGAAGCCGCGCTTGATCAATGTCTGACGGCGACCGTTCCGCTGGGCATGAAGATTGCCCTGGTGTCCTGGACCTATAATGTCGGGGCAAAGGCCGCCTGCCAATCAACATTGCTGCGTCTCGCCAATGCGGGGGACCTGGAGGGGGCCTGCAATGAGTTGCCGCGCTGGAACCGGGCAGGTGGCAAGGTCTGGCGTGGTCTGACCCGGCGCCGGTTTTCGGAAATGGAAATGTGCCATGCGGCCTTGGAGGCTGCCAGATGACCCTGGTTTGGCTGCTGCGCAACCTGCCGGTTTTGGCGGTGATGCTGGGGGGGACATTTTTGGTTCTTTGGGGCGGGCGGCTTATCCACGAGCGGACCCGGCTGAGTGCTGAACTGGGACAGGTGCAGCGGCAATTGTCCACGGCTCTGATTGAGCTGGACCGGGTAGAAGAGGCGGCGCGTATTCACCGCGCCCATTTGGCCCGTGCCGAAGAAGCGGCGCGGCGCTGGTCCTTGATCGCCAATGATCTGCAACGGATGGAGGGCCAGGATGCGCCTTTGTCACCTTTGCTTGGCCATATTGCTGAGCGCCTGTACCAAACCCGCCCCTAGCCCCATTCTGGCTCCCCATGCCGTGCCGCCGGACCTGTTGCGTGGCTGTGCCGGGTACCGGGGCCCCTTGCCACGCACGGAAGGGGACTTTGCCAAAGCCATTGTTGCCGAAGCCCAGGGGCGGGCCTGTGCAAATGCCAGATTGGCAACGGTTGGAGAAATTCTGTCCAAACCGGATCAGAATGACAGCTGACGTTGTTGCCTGCCCCGGCTGGCAAAGGGCGCAAAGAAGGGCCGCAAATTTTGCTGCAGCTCTTGGTACAAGAAAAAACGATTCCGTGATCGGTTTGAAAAAAACTGATCACTCTGTAGTGAGTTTCGCTGGGCGCAAAGCAGCTTTGTTCTGAGCGCAGGCGCTAAGTGATCTGGTTCACTTAAGGGTGTTCGGGCTTTGCGGAAAATAGCCGAATATATTGGCAATAAAGCAAAATATTGCCAAATTTTGACCCCTGGCAAAGCTGAATTGATTTCAAGACTGCGCGCCAAAAAAACTGATTGTTATAAACAGGCGAGGAACGGATCCCTGGGATGGGGGGAGTACGGGCCACCTAAGTTCAATCAGGAGACTCAAGATCCATGAGCACCAAACTCGTATTGCGCAGCAGCGCGGTCGTTGCCGCAGCCTTGCTGGCAGCCCCCGCATTTGCGGGCCCCACCTATACCAATGACAACGGCGGCAGCTTCCGCTGGTATGGTCAGTTCAACCCATCCTTTCAGTCGTTCGACGACGGTGTTGAAGACTATAACCGCCTGTCTGACAACTCCTCGTCGAACTCGCGGATCGGCTTTTGGGTCGAACAGGCCTTTGGTCAGAACAAACTGAAATTCCACTTTGAAACGGCCTTTGGCTTCCGTGCGTCTGATGGCACAGACCAGACCTCCAAGGGGGATGTTACCAGCTGGAGCCGGACCAACCTGCGTCACGTTGATCTGCAGTATGAGACAGCAAACTACGGCACCTTCTCGGCTGGTCAGGGCTCGATGGCCTCTGACGGCATCACCGGAGCTGACTACTCTGGAACCGGTCTTGGCGCCAATGCGTCGATTGCTGACATCGGCGGTGGCTACCTGTTCCGCGATGGCGCTGGCAACCTCACCGGCGTGAGCGTGGCTGACGTTTCTGCGACATACGACGGTCCGCGTCTGGGTCGTATTCGCTATGACAGCACCAACTATGGCGGTTTCACCTTCTCGGCCTCCTATGGGACCGATATTTTGAAAACCAACAATGACCGCGAAACCTACGACGTTGCGGTTCGCTACAACAATGATGAACTGGGTGCCTTTGCCCTGGACGCTGGTCTCGCAGCGGCCTGGACCGAGGAAACCGGCAAACAGGACAGCCGTGACATCTCTGGTTCTGTGGCGATTTTGCATAAAGACACAGGTCTTTCCTTTGCGCTGGCTGCGGGCGAACGTGATATCGCAGGCACCTACACCTATGCCAAGCTCGGCTATTCAGCTGATCTGATTGCAGCAGGCAAAACCTCCTTCTCGGTGGACTATTACGATGGCTCCGATCAGGTAACAGCAGGGGATTCCTCGGAATCCTGGGGTATTGCTGCGGTTCAAAAAATCGACCGTCTCAACCTTGAGACCTATGTCGCTTACCGCGATTACTCCTACGCGGACACTTCGGCGACCACCTATCAGGATGCAAACGTGATCCTGGCCGGCGCTCGCTGGAAGTTCTGAAGACAGATTTTCCCCTCGGGTCTTCAGCTCGGTTTTCAAAACAATACGCACGCCCCCTTGCTGGGGGCGTGTTTTTTGTGGGGAGACCAAAAAAACCCCAGGGAATTGCTGCTTTGAGAGGGGGAAACCGGCAATGGCACTTGCACCGCGCCGCCAGTAACAATAGAAGGCCACAAATTGTCTGGGGGCGGTGCCTGCGCGCGCGCCCCGAATCTCTATGGGGTATAACATGCAGGTCACCGAGACGCTGAACGAAGGTCTGAAACGCGGCTACGCCATCACGGTCACGGCGGCCGAACTGGACGCCAAGGTCAATGAAAAATTGGCCGAAGCGCAGCCGGAAATCGAAATGAAAGGTTTCCGCAAAGGCAAGGTGCCTATGGCGCTGCTGAAAAAGCAGTTTGGCCAGCGCATGATTGGCGAAGCGATGCAGGAATCCATCGATGGTGCCATGAATGAGCACTTTGAAAAATCCGGTGACCGTCCTGCCATGCAGCCCGACGTCAAGATGACCAATGAAGATTGGAAAGAGGGCGACGACGTCAGCGTTGATATGTCCTATGAGGCGCTGCCAGAAATTCCTGAGGTCGACCTGTCTGGTGTGACCCTTGAGAAGCTGGTTGTGAAAGCCGAAGACGAAGCTGTCACCGAAGCGCTGGAAAACCTGGCTGAAAACGCCAAGGAATTTGAAGCTCGTGACGAAGCGGCTGTCTCTGAAGATGGCGATCAGGTTGTTATCGACTTCCTGGGCAAGGTTGACGGCGAAGCCTTTGAGGGCGGCGCAGCTGACGATTACCCATTGGTTCTGGGCTCCAACTCTTTCATCCCCGGCTTCGAAGAGCAGCTGGTTGGCGTGAAGGCCGGCGACGAAAAAGACGTCTCCGTGACCTTCCCAGAAGAGTACCAGGCCGAACACCTGGCTGGCAAAGAAGCTGTGTTCTCTTGCACCATCAAAGAGGTCAAGGCGCCAAAAGCTGCCGAGATCAACGACGAGATGGCCAAGAAATTTGGCGCCGAAGATCTGGAGGCTCTGAAGGGTCAGATCCGCGAACGTCTCGAAGCCGAATATGCCGGTGCAGCCCGCGCCGTGATGAAACGTGCCACCCTGGACAAGCTGGACGAGCTGGTCTCCTTTGATCTGCCCCCATCGCTGGTCGAAGCCGAAGCCAAGCAGATTTCACATCAGCTGTGGCACGAGGATCACCCTGAGGTCGAAGGTCACGATCACGGCGATATCGAGACAACCGAAGAGCACACCGCTCTGGCTGAGCGCCGCGTTCGCCTGGGCCTGCTGCTGGCAGAACTGGGACAGAAAGCCGAAGTCGAAGTGACCGATGCTGAAATGACCCAGGCCATCATGGCTCAGGCGCGTCAGTACCCAGGTCAAGAGCGCCAGTTCTTTGAATTCATTCAGCAGAACGCTCAGATGCAGCAGCAGTTGCGTGCGCCTTTGTTTGAAGACAAAGTCATCGACCACCTGTTTGACAAGGCCACCGTCGCTGAGAAAGAAGTCTCCAAAGAGGACCTTCAAAAAGCTGTCGAGGCTCTGGAAGAAGAATAAGCTCTTTCCTTTTGAGCTTTGTGGGGCCGCCTTTTGGGCGGCCCTTTTTCGTTTCAAAGGGGCCAAACCATATGATGCGCTGGCTTTTTTTTAGACATTCCAAACTCGTAATGAAAAAATACTCTCACAACCTCTGGTGCAAATAAGACTATCGTAAGCCTTGTGTCTCATCGTGAGATTTCTATTGATTCAGATGGGATGCAACGATGTCTGGTGGTTCTGCGAATAGGTTTCGGAGATTTTCTTTTTCCAATGCGAAGACAAAGACAAAAGTCATGTCTGCGGCATTGTTTCCTTTGGTTCTCATTGCCGCAGTCGGCGGACTGGCGGTCTATGATCTGAAACGGATGGAAGAGACCTCTCAAAAGGTCGAACATTCGCGGCATATTCTGGATCAGGTTGCGTCGCTCACTGCGGCGGCGTTTGAAATGGAGTCAGGCCTGCGCGGCTATCTCTTGGCGGGGCAGGAGCGGTATCTGCAGCCCTATGAAAACGGATCGGCTGAAACCTTCGCTGCCTTTGAAGAACTGTTTGTGATCGTCAGCGATGAGCCCAAGATGGTGGAGCGTTTAACCCAGGCAGAAAACACTCTGCGCTCCTGGCAGACAGAGGTTGCCGAGCAAGCAATTGAACTGCGCCGTGAAATTGGTGACGCAATGACCATGAATGACATGGCGGCAGAGGTCAAAACGGCCAAAGGATCAGTGTTTATCGACGCCTTTCGCTCGGAAATCGAACAATTCATCGAAGATGAAGAGGTCCGGCTGACGGATCGTCGTCAGGCGTTTGTCACCCTGGTGAAATCCGGCATTGCCAGTCCGGACTTTGTAAACATTTCGCTGGCCGCCGTGGAACAAGCCCACGGGACCATCAGCAAAGCCAAAGATCTACTGGCGATTGCTGTTGGCATGGAATCCGGCATGCGCGGCTATCTTCTGGCCGGCGATGACGCGCTTTTGGTGCCTTACAACACAGGGGTTGAGGCCTTTGATCGCCTGATCAGCAGCCTGACAGAGGAAACCAGCGAGAACCTGATGCAGGAGATCCGTATCACTAAAATGGCCAAGACGCTTGCGGATTGGCGTGAACAGGTGGTTGAGCCGCTGCTAAAGCTGCGTCGCGACATTGGTGACGCCAAAACCATGGATGATATGGCTGATTTTGTTGGCGCCGGACGCGGGGCTGCCTATTTTGCGGAATTCTCCGAAATCATGTCCTCTTTTGAGGCGGGGGAGCTCACCACGATGCGGGCGCGCCAGGCGGAAAACGCCGAAATGTCAGCGCAGACCCAAACCATGATTCCTGTGGCAATTGTTGTGGCCATCCTTCTGGGCGGCACCTTTGCCTTGATGCTGGGCAGCAGCCTGGCCCGCGCGGTCAACCGGATCACGGTCTCGATGAAGGGACTGGCTGAGGGGGACAACAGGGTTGAAATTCAGGGTCAGGATCGTGGCGATGAAGTTGGGCAGATGGCGAGGGCGCTGGACGTATTCCGGGATGCTCTGGTCGAAATGCAGGCCCTGGAGAAGAAAAAGGCCGAAGGTCGTGATGCCGAGCTGAACCGGGTGGTAGAGAATTTGAGCGCGGAGCTGTCGCAGCTGTCAAAAGGCAATCTTCTGGTGCAGATCGAAGAGAAATTCCCCGAGGATTACGAAAAACTGCGCCGCGATTTCAACATGACCGTCAGCAATCTAAAAGGGATTGTTGGTCAGGTTATGGAGACCTCCAGCAGTATCGGCAATGGCGCGGTTGAAATCAGCCAGGCCTCGACGGATCTGTCCCACCGCACCGAGAGCCAGGCGGCAACCCTGGAACAAACGGCTGCTGCATTGGACGAGCTGACGAGTTCGGTGAAATCTGCTGCCGAAGGGGCAAAGGCCGTCGAGCAAACGATGGAAGAGGCCCGTATCGAGGCTGAGAACAGCGATGTTGTGGTGCAAAAAGCGGTTGCCGCGATGACCGAAATCGAAAACTCATCCGAGAGCATTTCCCAGATCATTTCGGTAATTGATGATATTGCCTTTCAAACCAATCTATTGGCACTGAATGCCGGGGTAGAAGCCGCCCGTGCAGGAGAGGCCGGACGGGGGTTTGCGGTGGTGGCGAGCGAAGTTCGCGCCCTGGCGCAGCGCTCCTCGGGGGCGGCGATGGAGATCAAAACGCTGATTGAAGACAGCGGCAAACAGGTTGGTCGCGGTGTGGATCTGGTGGGTCAGGCAGGCCGGGCGTTGCAAAATATCGTGGAACAGGTGAGCCGGATCTCGAAACAGGTTTCTGGAATTGCCGAAGGCGCGGTCGAGCAATCGACAGGTCTCAACGAGATCAATTCAGGCATGATGCAACTTGATCAGGTGACGCAGCAAAATGCCGCCATGGTGGAAGAGGCCACAGCGGCCAGTCTGCTGCTAAAAACCGATGCCGGAAAGCTGGCTGAACTGATGGGGAACTTTGAGATTTCACATCAGTCCCAGTCGCTTTCGCGGGGGGCGGTCAGGGTTGTTGATACGACCGTTTCCGCTTCGGGTGCCGCGGCGGATTTTGCGCGTGAAGACAGCTGGGAGGGTGTCGTGAAGGCTGCGCCGCCGATGGCTGCCACCGGGACTGACGACGCCCGGGGCTGGGAAGACTTCTAAAATCAGAGGTGCCGACTGATGCAAAAGCGGGCCCAGCTGAATAGCGGGCCCGCTTTTTGGATGTCTTTCAGCGGATCAGGGACCCGCGGCGCCTGATCTATCAGAGGTCGATGCGGAAGCGGGCAAAGCCGTCGGGGCCTTCGCCTGCGGCTGAGATGGCGACGCCCTCGACATCCCCGGCGTAGTCGCTTGCCTTGGGACCGGTATCAAACAGAACACTGGTGCCGGGCAGGGGCGCAAAGCTCCAGTTGGCATCGGCGCGGGGGCTGATGGTGCCTTTTTCGACGATGTAGCGCACAATGACGTCGCGGTTGGTGTCTGGCCCTTCAAAGACGATAGAATCCCCTTTTGCACCGGGGAAGTCCCCACCGCCTGAGGCGCGGTAGTTATTGGTGGCAACGATAAACTGGGCCTCCGGGTCGATTGGCGCGCCGTTGAAGGTCAGGTTGACGATGCGATTGGCCTCGGGGTTCTCCAGAACGCCGGTGCTGCTGAATTTTGACGGCTGGCTCAGGTCGATCTGATAGCGCACCCCGTCCATCACATCAAAATTGTAGCTTGGGAAATCAGGGTTGAGCAGCAGCTGGTCTGCCTTGCCCGGCTCTACCTGATTGAACATGCCCGCTGAACGCTCCAGCCAGTCCTTGACCTGAACCCCACTGACCAGAACCGCGCGGGCGGTATTGGGGTAGAGATATAGATCCGAGACATTCTTGATCGCCACATCGCCCTTTGGCACATCGGTGAAATACTCAGGGCCGCCACGGCCACCGGCCTTGAACGGCGCTGCAGCTGACAGGATTGGCAGGCCTTCGTATTTGGTGCCCTGCAGCATCTGGGCGATGTACCAGCTCTGGGCGATGGATACGATCTGCACCGAAGGATCATCGGCAACCAGGGCAAAATAGCTATGCAGCGGCGCATCGGTTTTGCCCACCGCGCGGCGCACATAGGCCAGGGTTTCCTCGTGCTGCTGGGCGACAGAGGCCAGCACCTTTGCATCGCTTTCCACCAGTGCGGTGATTGATCGGTCCTCGTTGCGTTTGGAAATGGGGCGGGCTTCTGCGGCATGGCCGACGACGCGCCAGCCGCCTGCGTCGCGTTCCAGCATCAGATCAATCAGGCCCAGATGGCTGCCCCAATAGCCGCCCATGGTGGCGGGTTTGCCCTGCAGGGTGCCCTTGGCCACGTCGATGCCATCAAGCCCGTCATATTTGGAGGAGGGGAACACCAGATGGCTATGCCCGGTCATGATTGCGTCAATTCCGTCCACACCAGCCAGCACCAGTGAGGCATTTTCCATCCCCTCCTGCTCACGCGCTTCGCCAATGCCGGAATGAGAGAGCGCGATGATGATATCCGCGCCTTTCTCCTTCATTTCCGGCACATAGGCACGGGCGGTCTGCAGGATGTCACGGGCCTGGACATTGCCCTCCAGATGACGACGATCCCAGTTCATCACCTGCGGCGGGACAAAGCCGATGAGGCCAATTTTGATCGGATGTTTTGCGCCTGCGCCATCGGTCAGCTCGCGATCTATCAGCACATAGGGGGGCAGCAGGGTCTTGTCGTCACGTGGGCCGACGCCGGTCTCTTTGGCGATATTGGCGCAGACCACCGGGAACTGTGCCCCGGCAAGGGATTTCATCAGGAAATCAAGACCGTAGTTGAACTCGTGGTTGCCCAGTGTCGAGGCATCAAAGCCCACAGTATTCATCGCGTCAATCACCGGATGCAGATCGCCTTCGCGCATTCCGCGCTCATAGGCGATGTAGTCCCCCATTGGGTTGCCCTGCAAAAAATCACCATTGTCCAGCAGCAGCGCATTGGTGGCCTCGGCCCGGATGTCATTCACAATTGAGGCAGTGCGGGCAAGCCCCACCGTGTCGCGGGGTTTGTCTGCATAGTAATCATAGGGAAAGACATGCACATGCAGGTCGGTGGTTTCCATCAGTCGCAGATGCACCTGGTTTGAGGCGGCCTGAAGAGAAAACGGATGCAGCGCGATGAGGCCGGCGCTGCCAGCGAGAAAAGACCGGCGGTCAAGTGAGATCGGCATGAAGAAACTCCCAGTGTCAGTTTGCTGCGTAATTATCCGGTAACGATAACAGCAAAATGACAGGAGTCCCGGTGAATTTAGTCCCGGTGAATTTTCGCCACAGCATGTGCCACTTGGTCGGGGGCTAGTGCACCAGGCCGGTCTCTTTCAACATGCCGCGCCGCTTGGCCTCGTAATAATAGCCACGCGAATAATGTTTGACTGCGGTATCAAAATTACCGTCCGACAAGAGCCAGGCGCCGCGCAGGTATTTTACCGCAAATTCAAGGTTTGTATCCGCATCCAGCAAGTCCTGCGGTGTACCGGAAAACCCCATGGAACGTGCAGTGGCCGGCAGGATCTGCATCAGGCCATAGTAGGGGCGGTTGATGGCTTCTGGTTGGTGGGTGCTTTCGCGGATTGCCAAACGATGCACCAGGGCGCGCGGGACCTCATAGTGGTCTGCCCAATGGTTGATGCTTTGCCGCAGTTGCGGTGTTTCATTGGGGTAAAGGGGCGGGGTGACCTGGGTTTCTGCGCCGCCCTGTTTGTCCTGGCTGCAGGCTGTGGTTGCCAGCGGGGCAACCAAGGACATCAAAAGAACCAAGGTCTTGCCGCTGATTTTTAATGTCATCATGCAGGAAATCCACCAGTTGAAGTATCGTGTCGCGGGCCGTTTGGGTCATCCTAGACATTCCTTTGGGAAAGGAAAGAAAGCCCCGCCTGGATCGGCGGGAACTTTCTCATCCCAAAGGCGCTGCCCGGACCCAAACGGGAGGCGGTGACCTGCGATAGCTGAAAAGTGAAATTTCGCGAACTGGCCGCTGCGGTGGACATCACCGAGGCTAATCGGTCCTTGCTAAAATCCGGCAAGGCCAAAGGAGGGGCTTTGCAACCCAGGATGCGATCTGCCGGTTTCCGGAGGGCCAGCCCGGAGATATCTTGGAATATTTGCCGGAAGCAGACAGTTAGAGCCAGCTCCCGCTAATAGACGCCCCTTAGCGGGAGATGTGATGATTTCCGGCGCGAAGCTGCCAGTCAGGAGGTCTGATCCCTTAGCCGGTCACAGGGTGACCGCGCTGCTGCATGCATTGCACCAGGTAGTTACGCTGCGCCTGCTTGACCTCAGCATCGCCAATCGCGGCACCAACGGCGGCACCTACGATGGCACCTGCCAGCGCTTTGTCGTGGCCTTCAATTGCACCGCCCAGGGCGCCACCTGTGCCGACTATGGCTGCAGTCTTGCCGATATGCCCCTGCCCAACACGACGGGCCTCGGCGCGGCACTGAGCCTCATCATTGGCATAACCACTTGGCAGAGCACCGCTGACCTGCAGCGGTGCCTCCAGCGGGACAGTGTCGCAGGCGGATAGCGCCAGAAAAAGAAAACCGCCACAAAGGTCTGTTAAAACTCGGCTACTCATATGCTTTGCTCCCTAAATTCAAAGGTGACACAGCCTCAGAGTAGGACGGAGCAGCGAATTGAGCCAGCCCGAAAAGAAAATAGGCCACACCGCAGGGGCGTGGCCTATTCTGATAGATGTCTGATCAAGCTGGTGATCAGGCAGCAGGCTCTTCGTCAGAAGCAGCTGCGGGGGCGTCGCCCTGGTCGTCGTCGTCGTCGGATGCGGCAGAGCCGATATCGTCGAACAGTTCTGCGATTTCGAATTCAGCAGCGGCTTCCTCTTCGGCAGCGAGCTCCTGGATCGATTTGCCAGAGGCCTGCAGCTCAGCTTCTTCGGCGGAACGGGCTACGTTCAGCTTGATCTGAGCTTCGACTTCTGGGTGCAGTTTGACCACAAGGGTGTGCAGGCCGAGGTCTTTGATCGGATCGATCAGAGCAACCTGCTTTTTGTCGACCGAGAACCCGGCTTCGGTGGCGGCTTCGGCGGCATCACGCGGGGTGACGGAACCGTAAAGCGAACCAGAATCCGAAGCAGAGCGAATCACGACGAACTGCTGACCGTCCAGCTTTTCAGCCAGGGCGGCGGCTTCGGCTTTGGTTTCCAGATTGCGTGCTTCCAGCTGCGCTTTCTGGGCTTCAAAGGCGGCCAGGTTGGCTTCCGATGCGACCTTGGCTTTCGCCTGGGGCAGCAGGAAGTTGCGGGCATATCCGGACTTAACGTCTACGACGTCGCCCATCTGGCCCAGCTTGGCCACACGTTCAAGAAGGATAACTTGCATTGCTCAGGTCTCCTTACTTAACAGCATAGGGCAGCAGGGCGAGGAAGCGGGCGCGCTTGATAGCACGGGCCAGTTCACGCTGCTTCTTTGCCGAAACGGCGGTGATACGCGAAGGTACGATCTTGCCACGCTCAGAGATGTAGCGCTGCAGAAGACGAGTGTCTTTGTAGTCGATCTTTGGCGCGTTGTCGCCCGAGAAGGGGCAGACTTTACGACGGCGGAAAAATGGTTTGGCTGCCATGGTTTAGCGTCCTTTTCTCAAGCTAGATCAGCGGCGCTCGCGACGGGTGTCGCGTTCGTCACGTTTCTGCATCTGGACCGAAGGCCCTTCGGCGTGCTCGTCGACCTTGATGGTCAGAACGCGCATCACGTCATCATGCAGGCGCATCAGGCGTTCCATTTCCTGAACAGCCGCTGCAGGTGCATCGGTGCGCAGGAAGGCATAGTGGCCCTTGCGGTTTTTGTTGATCTTGTAGGCCATCGTTTTGACGCCCCAGTATTCACTGTCAACGAGTTTACCATCGTTGTCAGCCAATACGGCACCAAAATGTTCGACGAGACCTTCAGCTTGCGAGTTGGACAGATCCTGACGCGCAATCATAACATGCTCATAGAGGGGCATGCGAACTCCAGTTTGTTTCAAGGCGCATTTCATAGACCGGGCGGTTGAACCTTCCGCTGCCCTGTCACGAGAGTCTGCGCGGAACGAATGTGTCGCGGAAGGTTGGCCCCATATAACGGCTTTGACGCAAAGAGCAAGGTGAATTGGTCGGCGGGTACATCTCAGGCGGGCAACAGCAGCCGTTGCGACAATTGCAGGGCCTGGACCGAGTCTGTTTTGCCCGATGTGTAGGGCGAAAAGGGGTGGAAAATCAACAATTCCCTCCCTGTCGCCCCAATGTTGCCTCATTCTTCACGTCAAACTTGGTTAACAAAAAGTTAATGTGCACCGGATAGGTGACGGCAAGACAGATTGAGGCAGATGATGAGCATATCCAGTGAGGCCCCCCTTTCTTATGGGCACCAGCATCGCAGTAGATTTATGGATCATTCGCGCGCCACTGGCAGCCTGGCAACGGCGATGCCACTGGTTCTGAGCTTTGAAGCAAATTGGCGGCTGCGTACTGTTATGCTGCGCGGCCTGGGGCTTGCCATGATGGTCAGCGCCAGCTGGCTATGGCTGTTTCCGGGCAGTGTTGCCGATCCGGAATTGAACCTGGTGAAGGTTGGTGTCTCGGTCCTGTTTTTTGTGCTCGGGTTGGTGCTGATGACCACCCGTGATTTGCACAATCAGCCAGAGGCCTGTTTTGATCCGGTGCGCCGCGAGTTGCGGGTGCTGCGCCGGGATGCACAGGGGCAGCCCAAAACGGTCCTGCGCCGCAGCTACGATACCATTGGCGGCGCCCGGCTGAACGACGCTGCGGTGCAATTGTTTGAAAACGACGGCAGTCTTTTGATCGAGGTGCCCCTTGGCAGTTCGGCGGCGCGTAGCCAGTTGCGGGATCAGCTGAGCGGAGCGGTGCAATTGTTTAGCTGACCTGTTCACGTCTGCGTGAATGGTTTTGATCCTGTCCCCCCGAAATTGCGATAAATATAGGGCTCTGCGTTGCCGCGCAGGGCCTTTGTTCTTTTCTCAACAGATGATGTTGGAAAATGCTGGTTTCATTTTTGTCATCCAGGCCACAGGTGTAGCCCACAAGATTCAGACACCCTGAAACTCTACCCTTCACCAATGGAGCGAAAATTCATGAAAAAGATCCTTGCCGCTGTAGCACTTGTCGGCCTGAGCACCACCGCAGCCCTTGCTGCCCCCGAAAAATATGTGCTGGACTCCAGCCACAGCCAGATTGTGTTCAGCTACAACCACCTCGGGTTCTCCACCGGTAGTGGGATGTTCTCGGGCTTTGAAGGCGAGATCATGTTTGATCAGGAAGCCCCTGCAAACTCCAGCGTTTCCGTTTCCATGCCGCTGAGCTCGATGCTGACCGGCTGGCAGGCGCGGTTTGATCACTTCATGTCCGCTGATTTCTTTGGCGCCAAAGGGGACGAGCAGATTACCTTCACCTCCACCAATATCGAGGTGACAGGGGATACCGCTGCCAAGATCACCGGCGACCTGACCCTGAATGGCGTGACCAAATCCGTGGTTCTGGACGCAACTCTGAACCAGGCTGGCGATCATCCGATGGCGGGTAAGCCCTGGGCTGGTTTTGATGCAACCACCACGCTGGTGCGGTCTGACTTTGGCCTCGAAAAATTCGCGCCATATGTCAGCGATGAGGTGGCTGTGGCGATCTCTGTTGAAGCGATGAAGGCCGAGTAACAGCTGTTTCTCAGCTCGAAGCTTATCAAGACGAAGCGCCGCTTTCCCATAGGGGGAGGCGGCGTTTTGCGTTCGCAGAGGTCAGAGGTTTCATGTCTTGGCGCGAGATCGCTCTGGCTTTACGTCCCTGGGATTGCTTTGCCACGAGATGTCGATCCTTGGCCAGGATGGCGAAACGTAAAAACCTCCCCGGATCATTCCGGAGAGGTTTGTTTTTGTGGGTGGTGCTGCGCGGGTGGGATCTGTCAGAGGATACTGTCAGATTATTTGGTCTTTTGAGCGGTCAGGGAAACATCCAGGACAACCTCAAAGCCCAGGGTGCCCTCGTCCTGGGTGCCCGCACCGATGTCAAAATCAAGCCGGTTCACCACCGCCTGGCCCTGCATCTGCGCAGTGTCGCCATTGATTTGCAGGGTAAAGGGCAGGGTAAGAGGCTGGGTCTTGTCGCGGATGGTCAGCTCTCCGACCGCTTGGTATCCGGTCTCCAGCTTTTCCAACTGCGCCTCGAACCGGGCCTTTGGGTAGGTGGCGCTGTCAAAATAATCCGCCCCCATGGCTTGATCTGTGACGCTCCCAAGGGTGAGTGAGGCAATGTCGATCTCGACCGCGACCTGACCCGCGGGGCCCGGCGCATCTGGGTCGTCAAAGGTGATATCGGCCTGCCAGGTGGCAAAGGAACCGCTGACGCCGCTGCCCATCTGTTGGACGGTCAGGCCAAGGCTGCCTTCTTGTACCGCCCAGTTCCCGGCGGGCCGTGTTGCGGCGTTCCCTGTGGCGGTGGCGCTTTGGTTGTTGTCCTGTGTATCTTGCGCCATCATGACACCGCCGGTCAGCACTGCCGCCCAGACAACCAGCGCAAGACCGGCTGGAACCGGGCTGTGCTTTTGTGCGGGGGGTGTTGGCAGATCACCGGATTTGGGCAACATGCGGCGCAGGGTGGCGTCGCGGTCGACCACCGCATGTTTCAATGCTCCGGCGACATGTAGTCCAAAGGTGACCATCAGCGTCTGGGTCGAGACCCAGTGCAGCGTGCCAAACAGTGCTGCGGTGGCGTCGGATTTTGTCACAAAGGGCAACTCCTGGCCAAAGGGCCACCAGATCGGGGCAAAGCCGGTGCTGGCGGCATGGTGGATCCAGCCCGTCAATGGCGTCGCCACCATGGCCCCGTAAAGCAGCCAGTGAACCACTTCTGCTGCCAGGGCTTCGGGTTTGTTTTCCGGATGCAACAGCCCCGGCTTGGGCTGGGAGAGGGCCCACAGAATGCGGCCCAACCCGGTAAAGAAGGCGGCAACGCCGATGGTTTTGTGGATCGAGAACAGCAGCACGGCGCGGGACAGGGTCGCGTCGGATCCATCAAACCCCGGGCTTTGAATCTCATGGGCCAGATCGTTGGCGATCAGGCCAAGCAGAAAGGCGGAGATCAGCAGGAGGGCAGAGAGCCAATGAAAGCCTTTGGTGACGCTGCCGTAGCTGGAGGTGGTGTTTTGGGCTGGCACGGGGGTGGTTCCTTGTGAGGTGCGATGCTGGCCACTCTAATCGAGACGCAGAGGCATGCAATGGGGGGCTCTGTCCGTGCGCGAACAGAGTTTGTGCGAAGGGTCATGTGGCGCAGAGCGCCGATCTGGCAGCCGCCATCGTGCCCCTATCCGCAAGGCAGGACAAAGGGGCAGGACAGAGGGGTAGCACAGGCGGGCTGGATTGGCGGACTGGACAGGTGGGCAGAAGGGCACCCTTGGTCAGTTCTCTTGTACGTTGGGTCAGCTGCGTCTAAACCGGGGAAAACGACAGCGAAGGAAGTGACCCTTAATGACGATCGCATTTGTATTTCCGGGGCAGGGCGCCCAGGCCATTGGAATGGGCCAGGCATTGGCAGAAACTTATCCGGCCGCGAAGGCTGTTTTTGATGAGGTCGACGCGGCTTTGGGGGAACACCTCAGCAAATTGATCTGGGAGGGCGATATCGAAACCCTGACCCTGACCCAGAACGCCCAACCCGCCCTGATGGCGACCTCCTTGGCGGCGATGCGTGCGCTGGAGGCCGAGGGCGTTGCGATTGACCAGGCTGGTTTTGTTGCCGGCCATTCGCTGGGGGAATATTCGGCGCTGGCTGCTGCCGGGGCAATTTCCATCGCAGATACCGCGCGCCTGCTGCGCACCCGGGGCGAAGCGATGCAAAGCGCCGTGCCGGTTGGTGTGGGCGCCATGGCTGCGCTGTTGGGGCTAGATTTCGCCACTGTAAAAGAGGTCGCAGCCGAAGCGGCGGCTGAGGGCGAAGTGGTCCAGGCTGCCAATGACAACGACCCCACCCAGGTGGTTGTCTCCGGTCACAAGGCCGCCGTTGAACGGGCCGCAGAAATCGCCAAGGCCCGTGGGGCCAAACGGGCGGTGATGCTGCCGGTCTCGGCACCTTTCCACTGTGCGCTGATGCAGCCCGCCGCAGATGTCATGGCCGAGGCCCTGGCCGCGGTTGAGATCAAAGCCCCCGCCGTGCCGCTGATTGCCAATGTGCGCGCCGACGTGGTGAGCGACCCGGCTGAAATCCGCCAGCTTTTGGTTGAACAGGTTACCGGTTCGGTGCGCTGGCGTGAAAGCGTCCAGGTCATGGCGGCGCAGGGCGTCACGGAGTTCTGGGAAATTGGATCCGGCAAGGCTCTGTCGGGCATGATCCGCAAGATCGACCGCAGCCTGACCTGCCGTCAGTTTGGCACCCCCGAGGCGGTTGCAGCCGTCAAAGAGGCCTGAATTCTACGCGCGCAAAAGCGGTGCGACCGGGAGCAAGCGCGGCTCTGATGGTCATGCACCTGCAAACAGAGGAAGAGATATGTTTGATTTGACTGGTAAAACCGCCCTGATCACCGGGGCTTCGGGTGGGATCGGCGGCGATATCGCCCGTGCCCTGCACGCAGCGGGTGCGACCGTTGCGCTTTCTGGCACCCGCGAGGCCCCGCTGCAGGAACTGGCAGCTGAGCTTGGCGAGCGTGCCCATGTGCTGATCTGCAACCTGAGCGATGCAGAGGCGGTGGAAGCCCTGCCCAAACAGGCTGTCGCTGCCATGGGCAGTGTTGATATTCTGGTGAACAATGCCGGGATCACCAAAGACAATCTTTTTATGCGCATGAAAGATGAAGAGTGGCAAAGCGTGTTGGATGTGAACCTTACCTCGACCATGCGGCTGTGCCGTGGGGTGCTGCGCGGCATGATGAAAGCCCGCTGGGGTCGGATCATCAACATCTCGTCCATCGTTGGCGCCACTGGCAACCCTGGTCAGGGCAACTATGCCGCCTCCAAGGCGGGGATGATCGGGATGTCCAAATCCGTCGCCTATGAGGTCGCCAATCGCGGCATCACGGTCAACGCGGTTGCGCCTGGGTTTATTGCCACCGCCATGACCGACAAACTGAATGATGCGCAGAAAGATGCCATCCTGTCGCAGATTCCCGCCGCCCGGATGGGGGATTCGAAAGAAATCGCCGCTGCGGTGCTGTATCTGGCCAGCCCCGAGGCCGCCTATGTCACCGGAACCACCCTGCATGTGAACGGCGGTATGGCGATGCTGTAGGCTCATTTGGTTTTGTTTATTCTTCGGCCTGCCGCAAAAAACGTTGCAGAATCGAGATATTCAAAGCACAAAATAGCCCAGAACTTTGTGAATATCATATTGATATCAACAAGGTTTTAGAAATCTTCGGTGCTGCCCCTTGTCCTTGGGGCTGGGCGGCGCCATCTGCTCGACTGGGGCAGTCATGGCAGGGCATAGACAAGAACCGCAGATGCAGCGAAAGCATTTGCCTCTGCGCTGGTCTGTGCTATAGGCGGCCCATATTCGTCCTGACGTTTTCCTCGCAAGGGAAAGCGATCGGGTAGCTCTCGTTTTTGAGAGCAGAACCGCCCGCATCGGGCAAAACAATGCCACCCCAAGCGGGTACGGGCAAAACCGGGCAATCTGCCCTGAAGAACGAGGAAATGACATGAGCGACGTCGCAGACCGCGTAAAAAAGATCGTTGTAGAGCACCTGGGTGTTGAAGAAGAAAAAGTGACCGAAAACGCGTCCTTCATCGACGATTTGGGTGCAGACAGCCTCGACACTGTTGAGCTGGTCATGGCCTTTGAAGAAGAATTCGGCATCGAGATCCCTGATGATGCGGCCGAAACCATCCAGACATTTGGCGACGCAGTGAAGTTCATCACCGAAGCTTCCTAAGTCGTAATTACATCATTGTGATTGCCTTGACGGCGCTTTCCATCGTGGAAGCGCCGTTTTGCGTCTCACGCCTTTTGTTCTTCTGGACGATGGTTCTCCTGCGTCGCCCGTTTTTGTGGTAGCGTGTAAAGATGACCAACTAGGAGGGCTTCGGAGATGATGATTTTTCCGACAATCGAATTGCTAGACGGGCGCTGCGTCACTCTGGAAAAGGGTCGGCTGGAGGAGCCGATGGTCTGGCATGTGGATCCTGTTGAAAAGGCAAAGGAATTTGCCGCAGCAGGTGCCCAGTGGATGCACCTGACTGATTTCAACGCCATTCAGGGCGATGACAGCAACAAAGAACTGGTGGCTGAGATCATTCGCAGCGCTGGTATTCCGGTACAATTGGGCGGCGGTATGCGCAGCCGGGACAGTATCGAGAGCTGGATCGAACAGGGCGCAGGACGTATCGTTGTTGGCACCCTGGCCGCGCTTGATCCCACTTTGGTTTGCGAGATGGCGAAACAGTATCCCGATCAGATCGTTCTGGCGGTGGATGTCTGGCAGGGGCAGGTTATGACTGAAGGGTGGCGCCAAGCTGGTGCATTTGAACCTGAAAGCTATATCGCCGCCTTTGGGGCTGCCCCCTTTGCAGGCATTATTGTCACCGATATCGACAGTGATATGTCCGACCTGGACGGGCAATTGGGGCTGATTTCCGGGCTGGCCGCCAAGGCTCAGTCACCGGTGATCGCCAGTGGCGTCGTGCGCTGTGTCGATGATCTGTCGCGGTTGAAGTACCTGTCCAATATTGCCGGGGCTTTGGTTGGGCGGGCGCTGTTTCGCAAGACGCTCACCCTGGAGGAGGCCCTGGAGGCGGCCCAGCCGCACCCTGAAGAAGTTGCTGAATTCATTTAATGAATCACCTGCGACTGCAGGGCTTGCACCAGGTAATAGGCGGGGCGGTCAAACATGGCCGTTCCGCTTTTTGCTTTCGCCAGAGGGCTGGCCGGATCCTTTGGCCTGGCTCTCTGGCTGGGCGCTTGGCAGAGCCGGTTTGCCGCAGTGCCGATGCGCTGATTGGCTTGGCTTGGGCTCTGTTATTTGCCATTCTGCGCCGATACGTTCTATTGGCGCACTTGCACCCCTAGGGCAATCCAAGCTATCTGGTTGCGAATTGCCGAGGCAGAGGAGAGCAAGGAATGCGTCGAGTCGTTGTAACCGGACTGGGATTGGTGACACCTTTGGCAACCGGGGTCGAAGAGACCTGGTCGCGCCTGCTGGACGGTCAATCTGGCGCCGGACCGATCACCCTGTTTGACGCAGAGGCCAGTGGTGTTGCAACCACCTATGCTTGCGAAGTCACGCGTGGTGACGGCACAGACGGCTCTTTCAATCCGGATGACTGGGTGATCAAGAAAGATCAGAAAAAGATCGATGACTTTATCCTTTATGGTATCGCCGCCGCTGAAATGGCTGTGCGGGATGCTGACTGGACCCCGGAAGATACCGAAAGCCAGGAGCGCACAGGCGTCATGATCGGCTCTGGCATCGGCGGGTTGAGTTCCATCGCCAACACCGCAGTGATGATCAAGGAAAAGGGCCCGCGCCGGGTCTCTCCCTTCTTTATTCCCGGTGCGCTGATCAACCTGATCTCTGGTCAGGTCTCAATCCGCTTTGGGTTCAAAGGCCCCAACCACTCGGTGGTGACGGCTTGCTCAACAGGGGCCCACGCCATTGGCGATGCGGCCCGGTTGATCAAATCCGGCGATGCCGATGTGATGATTGCTGGTGGCGCCGAAGCGGCGATCTGCGAAATTGGCATTGCCGGCTTTAATGCCTGCAAGGCCTTGTCGACCAAATGGGCAGATGATCCCAAATCGGCGTCCCGCCCCTATGACGCTGATCGTGACGGGTTTGTCATGGGCGAAGGTGCCGGAGTTGTGGTGCTGGAAGACTACGACCATGCCGTGGCCCGTGGCGCCAAAATCTATGCCGAAGTTCTGGGCTATGGCCTGTCGGGCGATGCCTATCATATCACCGCCCCCTCCGAGACCGGCGAAGGCGGCGAGCGGTCGATGCGCGCAGCGCTGAAAAATGCAGGGCTTGAGCCCAAAGATGTAGACTACATCAACGCCCATGGCACCTCGACCATGGCCGACACAATTGAACTGGGCGCGGTTGAGCGGATGCTGGGGGATCATGCGGCTGCGGTCACCATGTCGTCGACCAAATCAGCAACCGGCCATCTTTTGGGCGCTGCTGGCGCGATTGAGGCGATCTTCTCGATCCTGGCGATTCGCGATCAGGTTGCTCCGCCAACGATCAACCTGGACAATCAGGCGGTTGAAACACCTATTGATCTGGCCCCAAATGCCAAGCGTGAGCGCAAGATTGACGTGGCCCTGTCCAATTCCTTTGGCTTTGGCGGGACCAATGCCTCGGTTGTCTTTGGGAAGCCTAAATAAATGTGGCGCAGCCTGGCTTCGAATATGCTGACGGTTCTGGTGGTGGTGCTGTTCCTTTTGGGCGGCGTCATCCTTTGGGGCAAGTCACAGTATACCGCTGAGGGGCCGTTGGAGACAGCGATCTGTCTGCAGGTGCGCCCTGGGTCAAACATGACCCGGGTGAGCGCAGAGCTTGAAAAGCAGGGGGCGGTTAGCTCCGGCATGTTGTTCCGGCTCAGCGCCAAATACACTGAAAAGTCGCGCCAGCTCAAAGCGGGGAGCTTTCTTGTCCGTCCTGGCAGCACGATGCAGAGCATTCTGGATCAGATCACCCAGGGCGGCGCCAGCACCTGCGGCACCGAGGTGGTTTACCGCGTTGGGGTGACACGGGTGCGGGCCGAGGTGCGTGAGCTGGACCCGGCCTCTGGTAAATTTGTCGAACGGGCTGATTTTGAGCTCGGCGTTGACGATGTGCCTGCGATCTTCACCCAGTTGAAATCTGCCTCGGATACCCGTTTCCGGGTTGCATTGGCCGAGGGTGTGACCAGTTGGCAGGTAGTGAATGCCCTGCAAAACATCGACATTCTCAGCGGTGATCCCGGAGAACGCCCGGCAGAAGGCATGTTGGCGCCTGACAGCTATGAAATTGTCAAAGGGCAGCCCCGTGACGAGATCCTGGCGCAGATGCAGGAGCGCCAGGAGTTGCTGATTGCGGCAGCCTGGGAAAACCGCAGCGAGGACGCGGCGGTGCAATCGCCCGAAGAAATGCTGATCCTTGCCTCGATCATCGAAAAAGAAACCGGCGTCGCAGAAGAGCGTGGCCAGGTGGCCAGTGTCTTTACCAATCGTCTGAACCGGGGCATGCGCCTGCAAACGGATCCCACCGTGATCTATGGCGTCACCAAAGGCGAAGGCGTGCTGGGTCGGGGCCTGCGTCAAAGCGAATTGCGCAAGGTTACACCGTGGAACACCTACGTGATCGAAGGGTTGCCCCCAACGCCTATCGCCAACCCTGGCCGGGCGAGTCTCTTGGCGGCGGTGAACCCGGAGCCGACCGATTTTCTGTTCTTTGTAGCGGATGGCAGCGGCGGTCATGCCTTTGCGGAGACGCTGCAACAGCACAATAGCAACGTTGCAAAATGGCGCGAGATCGAAGCGCAGCGGAACAATAACTGATTAAACTGCTCTTTTAAGGTCACGATGATCTTTGCCCCCGTCCTCATCATCTGATGGGGGCGGGTTTTCTTTGGCCTGCGCCAGAGCACAGGTCAGAGCACAGGCAGTGGACTAGGCTGGTGGCGCAAGCCGGTGGTTTGGGCCGGTGGCTCCGGCAGGACCACTCCCGGTCTGTTAAGATTTCCTTTTACTCTCGGACGCTTGGCAACCCTGTCTCATTTGACTTTCACCCAGGATCTCGCCTAATTTGCCCCGCAGCTGGAAAAAGAACGAAGATCACTTTCTTGCCCGCCGCGCCAGGTTCTGGGGCGCCAGCGTTTGATCCTCTCAGTCTTTTGTCGTGTCGGGGGCCCTTTGGATGAAAGGCCCACGCCCAGATGTCACAGACAGAGCCATCCCCCAATACTCAAACCACGCAGGATCTGTTTCAGTCGCTGCAGCGCTCGATCCTGCGCCTGCGCCAGGAGGCCGAAGACCTCCAGGAGCGCCTTGCCGCTTGCGGGGAGGAGGCCTTGAACGCCGCGCTTCCCCGGATTGCAAAACTTGAGGGGCTTATCAGAGATTGCCAGAAAGTGGAGAAGACCCTTGTCGAGCAAAACCCCCAAGAGACCTGTGATCAACAGGGGCTTGATCTTGCCGCAGCCCGGGCTGAAATCAGCAGCCGCCTGGATCGCCTGCGCCGCGCCTTTGCTGCAGAAAACCCTGACCGAGGCGATGAGTGACAATGCGACGCTTTCCTTGCCCTATCTGTTTGAGGTCTGGGCCCATGCACATCAGCTGCCGCCCCCAGGGGACTGGCGGACCTGGGTAATTCTGGGAGGGCGCGGCGCCGGTAAGACCCGCGCCGGGGCGGAATGGATTCGCAGCCAGGTCGAAGGTGCCACGCCCCTGGCCCCCGGTCGCGCCCGCCGCCTGGCGTTGATTGGCGAGACCTATGATCAGGTCCGCGATGTGATGATCCAGGGCGACAGCGGCATTCTGGCCTGCTCCCCCCCGGATCGCAGGCCGCAGTGGAAATCAGGTGAACGCAAGCTGATCTGGGCCAATGGCGCCATGGCGCAGGCCTTTTCGGCCCACGACCCAGAGGCGCTGCGGGGGCCGCAGTTTGATACTGCCTGGGCGGATGAGCTGGCCAAATGGCGCCGCGCGCGCGAGGCCTGGGACATGTTGCAGTTCTCCCTGCGGCTGGGAGAGGACCCACGGGTCTGTGTGACCACTACACCGCGCAATGTGGCGGTGCTGCGTCAGCTCCTGCAAACGCCCTCTACGGTGCAAAGCCACGCCGCCACAGAGGCCAACCGCGCCAATCTTGCGCCCTCCTTCCTGACCGAGGTGCGCGCCCGTTATGCGGGCTCGCGTCTGGGGCGGCAGGAACTTGACGGCGTGCTGCTGAGCGATGTCGAGGGCGCCATCTGGCGGGCTGCGCAATTGGCCGAGCTGCAGGTGGCTGCGGCGCCGGTGTTGGATCGCATCGTGGTGGCGGTGGATCCGGCTGTGAGCGCGGGAAAGGCCTCGGATGCCTGCGGGATCCTTGTGGCCGGAGCCTGCCTGCAGGGGCCGGTGCAAAACTGGCAGGCCTATGTATTGGCGGATCGGACCGTTCAGGGGGTGGGGCCCTTGACCTGGGCCAAGGCGGTGATTGCCGCCCATCAGGAGTTCGGCGCTGACCGGGTGGTGGCGGAGGTCAACCAGGGGGGCGCGCTGGTTGAAAGCCTGCTGCGGCAGATTGATCCGCTGATCGGTTTTCAGGCGGTTCATGCCAGCCGGGGGAAGGTGGTGCGCGCTGAGCCCGTTGCCGCTCTTTATGAGCAGCGCCGGGTGCATCATCTGCCAGGTCTGGCAGAGCTGGAAGAGCAAATGTGCCAAATGGCTGCGCAGGGGTTTCAGGGGCAGGGCTCGCCGGACCGGGTTGATGCGCTGGTCTGGGCTATTCATCAGTTAATTCTGGATCCGGCGCGCCAAAATCGCCTGCCACGCGCCCGAATGGTCTGACGCCACGCGGCGGAATGCAACACCGGGGTATCTGTAATTAATAAGTAAATACAGAATATTACGTCCTGCGTTTCCTTTGTGTGGAACGGCGCGCTTGGAGGATGTTCAGCTCCGCAGCTCATATCTGTTCTCCAGCAAAGGGCGCGATGCCCGGATGATGGATCAAAGGAGCGGCCCATGAGGTTTGACCTACCCTGGCGCAAGAAACAGCCCAGCGAGCCCCTGGCCTCATCGGCCACAGTGACGCAAACCAAGGCCAGCACTGCCGCCCGTGGCATTGCCTGGCAGGGCGGCGGCGCCTTCTCGCTGGCTGCCCGCGATACCAGCTCTTTGACGCGGCTTGGCTACCTGGGAAATCCGGTTGGGTTTCGCGCCGTTCGTATGGTGATCGAGGCGGCAGCGGCCCTGCCGCTGGTGGTTCAGGACGCCGCGCAGCGCTATGAGACCCACCCGCTGCTGTCGCTTATCACCCGCCCCAATGGGGCGCAGACGCGGCAGGACTTTTTTGAGAGCCTGTTTGGCCATCTGATGCTGTCGGGAAACGTCTATGTCGAGGCGGTGAGCGAGGCGGAAGGCTGGCCCTCGGAGCTGCATCTGCTGCGCCCTGACCGCATGACACTTGTACCCGGTCCCGACGGCTGGCCACAGGCCTATGACTATACTGTGGGGGGGCGCAAACACCGCTTTGCCTGCGAAGATAGTCGGACCGCAGTGCTGCATCTGAAAAACTTCCACCCGCAGGATGATCACTACGGGCTTGCACCGCTGCAGGCGGCGGCGCTGTCGCTGGATGTGCATTCCGCAGCCTCACAATGGTCAAAGGGGCTTTTGGACAATGCAGCACGCCCGTCCGGGGCGCTGGTCTGGGCCGGGACCGATGGCCAGGGCAGCCTGTCAGATGACCAGTTTCGCCGCCTTAGCGAAGAGGTCGAGGCCAACTTTCAAGGCGCACGAAATGCCGGGCGACCCATGGTGCTGGAGGGCGGGTTGGACTGGAAACCCATGGGGTTTTCGCCCTCGGATATGGAGTTTCAAAAGACCAAAGAAGCCGCGGCGCGTGAAATTGCCCTGGCCTTTGGGGTGCCGCCGATGCTGTTGGGCCTGCCGGGCGACACGGCCTATTCCAATTACCAGGAGGCAAACCGGGCCTTCTATCGCCTGACCGTGGTGCCCCTGGTGACCCGGATTGCGGCGGGACTGTCTGAATGGCTCTCTGGGTTTGGCAATGAAATCATCGAACTAAAGCCCGACCTTGATCAAGTCTCAGCGCTCTCCGAAGAGCGTGAGCGGCAATGGCAGCGGGTCTCGGCTGCGGATTTCCTCAGCCAGGCAGAGAAACGCAAATTGCTTGGCCTGCCACCGCTGCCCGAGGGCGAGCTGGATGGCTGAATATCCCATGCCACCGTTTGACTGTGCGCCGGGGCTGAGGTTGTCGGCGCATGAAAAGGTCATCGAGATCCAATTGCAGGCACTTGAACGTCGGCAGCAGCAACTGGAGCAGCTGTTGGAGCGGATGGAGCGGCGCCTTTGGCTGACGGTCTATGGCGTGGCCGCAGTGATACTGACACGGGCATTTCAATCTCTTCTGGCGATGAATTGACGTGTTTACAACAGGTTAAGTGAGGTTATTCAATGGTGGTTGAGGCAGGATTTGAACATAAGTTTTCGCGCTTTGGGGAGATGCTGACGGTTCAGGACGACAGCGTGATCCAGGGGTACGCAAGCCTGTTTGGCGAGGCCGATCAGGGCGGAGATCGCGTCGCACCGGGGGCCTATGGCGCCTCGCTGCAGCGCCTCGCGGCCTCTGGCTGTCGGGTTAAGATGTTGTGGCAGCACGATCCCGCCCAGCCAATTGGTGTCTGGGAAGAGCTGCGCGAAGACACGCGTGGGCTTTGGGTCAAAGGCCGCCTGCTGACGGAAATTTCACGCGGGGCCGAAGCGGCGGCGCTGATCGCTGCGGGCGCAATCGAAGGCCTGTCGATCGGCTACCGGACCAAGCGCGCCCACAGGGGCGAGGATGGCGGCCGGGTGCTCACCGAGGTTGAGCTTTGGGAAGTCTCCCTGGTGACCTTTCCGATGCTGCCAACGGCGCGGGTGATGGGCCAGAAATCCGATGCCGAAGAGCGCAAGCTGCGGCAACTTGCTGCTGATCTGCGCCGGGCCAGCCGCGATCTGAACCGTATGATTCTTTCCCCAACCTTGAACAGAACAGGACAAAAACATGACTAAGAGGGATACCCCGGACTTGGCCAACCAGGCAGCTCCTTTGACCCAGGAAGTCACCCAGGCGATGTCAGGGTTTCTGCGGGAGTTCAAAGGGTTTCAGGACGTTGTGAAAGTAAAATTCAAACAGACGGAAGAGCGAATGACCATGCTGGATCGAAAGACAAACCGGGCAGTGCGCCCGCATCTTGCAGCCGCAAGCGCAGAGCAGGCTCCCCACCAAAAGGCCTTTTGTGGCTACATCCGGACCGGCGACGACAGTGCCCTTCGTGGCCTGATGCCTGAAAGCAAGGCCTTGTCGACCACTGTCAACAGTGATGGCGGCTATCTGGTGGATCCGCAGACCTCGGAGACGGTGAAATCTGTGCTGCAGTCCACCGCGTCGATCCGGGCTGTGGCCACGGTGGTGAGCGTGGAGGCCACCTCGTTCGATGTGTTGATTGATCACAGCGACACCGGGGCGGGCTGGGCCACCGAGACCGACCCAACTGTGGAGAGCGGCACACCGGTGATCGACCGGATCACCATTGCCCTGCATGAGCTGAGTGCGCTGCCCAAGGCCTCGCAGCGGCTGCTGGACGACAGCGCCTTTGACATCGAAGGCTGGCTGGCCGGGCGCATCGCCGACAAGTTCTCCCGCGCCGAAGCTGCGGCCTTTCTGACCGGCGATGGCATCGACAAGCCAACGGGTATTCTGACCCATCCGACGGTGGAAAATGGCAGCTGGAGCTGGGGAAGCCTTGGCTATGTCGCGTCAGGGGATGATGGTGGCATTGGGGATGGCGACGCCATCATTGATCTGGTCTACGCTCTGGGGGCGCGGTATCGCGCCAACGCCAGCTTTGTGATGAACTCCAAAACCGCAGGCCTGGTGCGCAAGCTGAAAGACGCGGATGGCCGCTTTCTGTGGTCCGACGGACTGGCGGCAGGTGAACCTGCGCGCCTGCTTGGCTATCCGGTGCTGATTGCCGAAGACATGCCGGATGCCGCCTCGGGTAGCCTGTCGCTGGCCTTTGGTGATTTTGCCGCTGGCTATACCATTGCGGAACGCCCCGATCTGCGGGTGCTGCGCGATCCCTTTAGCGCCAAACCCCATGTGCTGTTTTACGCCACCAAACGGGTGGGCGGCGATGTCAGCGATTTTGCAGCCATCAAACTGCTGAAATTCGGCCTGAGCTAACTGCTTTGGCTGAATGGGGAACCGGCAGCCCGGTTCCCCGGCGGGTACGCATTCCCTGGTTTTCTGTCGTCTAGCTGCTCCCCCTCCGTCCGAGCGGCAGAGAGCCTTGCGTGCCCGCTGAACCAGATTGGGACATCTTGGGGATCTGAGCCCGCGGAGTTGATGATGATGTTGAGCGAAGTGACACCGGTGCCGGATACGGCCCTGCCGCTGGAGGCCTTTAAGGCGCACCTGCGACTGGGAACCGGCTTTGGCGAAGACGACTTGCAGGACAGTGTATTGACCGGGTTTTTGCGGGCCTCTCTGGCGGCGATTGAAAACCGCACCGGCAAGGCGCTGTTGCAGCGCGATTTCCTCTGGGTGATTACCGGTTGGCGGCGGCTCGACTGGGCGGCGCTGCCGCTTGCCCCGGTTCTGTCTCTGACCTTGGCAACGCTGTTTGATGCTGAAGGCGATCCCTCGGCCTTGGCACCCGAAACCTTTTGGGTGGAATCCGACAGCCAGCAGCCCCGCCTACACCCCCGCGCAGGATCGCTGCCGCGTCTGGAAAACGGTGCCCGGCTGGAGATTACGCTGACCGCAGGGATGGCCACCAACTGGCAGGCGCTGCCCCATGATCTGGCCCAGGCGGTGTTGATGTTGGCGGCCCATTATTACGCATACCGCGATGACACGGGCCTGCATGGCGGCTGCATGCCCTTTGGCGTTGTCAGCCTGATTGATCGCTATCGTCATTTGCGGCTTTCGGCGGGGGGGACGTCATGACCCACAGTCTGGCACCGCAGCTGCGCCGACGGCTGCTGTTGGAAGACCCGCAGCGGCTCAGCGATGGGGCTGGGGGCTATAGCGAAAGCTGGGCACCGTTGGGGGTGGTCTGGGCCGAGCTGAGCGCCCAAACGGGGCGCACCGCCGGGCAAGAGGGCGGCAGCCTGTCCCTGCAGCGCTACAAGATCACCCTGCGCGCCACGCCACAGGGCAGCCTGTCGCGTCCGCGCCCCGGTCAGCGGTTTCGCCAAGGCCAGCGCCTGTTCCGCATCGAAGCGGTCAGCGAGGCAGACCCGGGCGGGCGCTATCTAAATTGTCAATGTATCGAGGAGGTGGCGCCATGACCTATGCGCTGGCCAGTGCATTGCAGCAGTCTGTGTTTCAGCACCTGACGGCTGATGCCGGGGTGACGGCGGCCCTTGGCTCTGATCTGTTTGACGCCATGCCGACGGGCAGCCTGCCGCAGATCTACGCGGTTTTGGGTTCCGAAGAGGTTCTGGATCGTTCAGACGCCAGCGGTCAGGGCGCCCGCCACCGCTTTACCATCAGCGTTTTCACCAGCAGCGCCGGCTTTATCGTCGCCAAGGAGGCCGCCGCCGCGATCTGTGATGCGCTGGTTGATGCGCCGCTGAGCCTCAGCCGGGGGCGGCTGGTGGGAATCTGGTTTGAACGCGCCAGCGCCCAGCGCCTGCAAGACGGCGGTCGCAGCATTACCCTGCTTTTTGCCGCGCGGGTGGAAGACAGCTGAGCTCTAAGTTTCAGTTTTTGCAGACAAATACCAACCCATACACTCACTCAGTTAGAAAGGGGGCGCTGTCATGGCTACCCAGAATGGTAAGGATCTGTTGATCAAGGTGGATATGACCGGCGATGGTCAGTTTGAAACACTGGCGGGGCTGCGGGCCACGCGGATCAGCTTTAACGCCGAAACTGTCGATGTCACCAGTCTCGAAAGCCAGGGCGGCTGGCGCGAGCTGCTGGCGGGCGCCGGGGTGCGCTCTGCCTCGATCTCAGGGTCGGGGGTGTTTCGCGATGAAACCACCGATGAGCGGGCGCGCCAGCTGTTCTTTGACGGGGTGACGCCGGATTGCCAGGTGGTGGTGCCGGACTTTGGCACCGTGCAGGGGCCGTTTCAGGTGACTGCGCTGGACTATGTCGGCAGCCATAATGGCGAAGCCACCTATGAGCTCTCCCTGGCGAGTGCTGGCGCGCTCAGCTTTACGGCGGCGTGAGCCATGCAACAAAAGCCTGAAAACCCCTGGCGGGGTGAGGTGACGCTGGTCATCAATGACAGCCCCTTTGTGCTGCGTCTCACCCTGGGGGCATTGGCGCGGCTGGAGATGCAGCTGCAGGAGGGATCGCTGGTGGCGCTGGTACAGCGCTTTGAAACAGGACGATTTTCTGCGGCTGATATTCTTGCGCTGCTGACGGCTGGTCTGGAGGGCGGCGGCCATGATCTGGAGGTTTTGGATTTGGCCGGGGCAGAGATTGCCGGCGGTGCTGTTGAGGCCGCTAGGGTGGCGGCGCAACTTCTGGCCCGCAGTTTTTCGCTCCCGGCCGCGGCACAGGGCCAGGAGGTCGCGCCATGAGTGGGCTGGATTGGCCTGGCCTGATGCGGGCTGGTCTGGGCGGGCTGCGGCTGCGCCCGGCAGAGTTTTGGGACCTCACTCCGCTGGAGCTGCAATTGCTGCTCGCGCCAGTGGCACAGGCCCCAAGCCTGAACCGAAGTGGGTTGCAGGCGCTGATGCGGCGCTTTCCTGACCAGACGCCACCCTCCGCCGCAGCTGGATAATCACGCCCCCTAAGTTTCAATTTTCCCGCTTTGGCATCGCGAGATGCCGGGCACAGTGCACAAAGGATCGCACCATGGCTGACAGTCGTGACATTGCCGCGTTGGACCTCCAAAGTGGGGCGCTTGGCGATACGCTTGGCGATGCCGCCGGGATGGCCGCCAGCTTTGAAGCAGAGTTGCGCCGGGTGCGTGATGCTTTTGAAGCCACCGGCAAGGATGTCGAGACTCTGGAACGGGGGCTGTCGCGCGGGTTGCGGCGCTCCTTTGAGCAGGTGGTTTTTGATGGCGACAGCCTGTCCTCGGCGCTGGATGGTCTGGCGCGCTCTTTGGTCAAAACCACCTATAATGCCGCCCTGCGCCCGATCACCGATCACGTTGGCGGGCTGATTTCCACCGGGGTTGGCGATCTGATTGGCGGGCTTTTGCCCTTTGCCAATGGCGCGGCGTTTTCTCAGGGGCAGGTGGTTCCCTTTGCGCGCGGTGGTATCGTCAGCGCCCCCACCCGTTTTCCGATGCGTGGCGGCACCGGGCTGATGGGCGAGGCAGGCCCCGAAGCCATTCTGCCGCTGAGCCGCGGCGCGGATGGTAGCCTGGGCGTGCGCTCGCAGGGCGGCGGCACCACCGTGGTGATGAATGTCAGCACCCCCGATGTTCAGGGTTTTGCGCGCAGTCGTGGCCAGATCGCCGCCCAACTGTCGCGCGCACTGAGCCGTGGCAATCGCAACCGTTAGGAGCGCACTCCCATGAGTTTTCACGAAATCAGATTTCCCGCCTCTCTGAGCTTTGGCTCGGTTGGCGGGCCAGAGCGGCGCAGTGATGTGGTGACGCTGGCCAATGGGTTTGAGGAACGCAACACCCCCTGGGCCCATTCCCGACGGCGCTATGATGCCGGGCTGGGGCTGCGCTCACTGGATGACATCGAAGCACTGATTGCGTTTTTTGAGGCCCGCCAGGGGCAGATTTACGGCTTTCGCTGGAAAGACTGGTCCGATTACAAATCCGCTCGCCCCTCGGCGGAGGTGGATTTTCGCGATCAGGTCATTGGGCTGGGGGATGGCGCCCAGCGCGATTTTCAACTGATCAAGAATTATCGCTCTGGCGACAGCATCTACCAGCGCCCCCTCAGCAAACCGGTAGTGGGCACGGTTCGTTTGGGGCTGGGGCAGGAAGAGCTGAAAGAAGATATTGACTTCACGCTGGATCCCACCACCGGCCTGATCCGTCTGAGCTATCCGCCGGAACAGGGGGTTGAGATCGTGGCGGGCTGTGAATTTGACGTGCCGGTGCGCTTTGATACCGATAGGATCCTGACCAGTGTTGCCTCTTTCCAGGCCGGGGATGTGCCCAATGTGCCAGTGGTGGAGGTGCGAGTCTGATGGCGACAGCAGCTGAGGGCCTTTGGGCGCATACACAGACGGGTGTCACCACCCTGGCACGGTGCTGGGGGCTGACCCGCAAGGATGGAACCCGGTTTGGCTTTACCGATCATGATCTGGATCTGTCGTTTGAGGACTGGCGTTTCATCGCGGGTTCCGGGCTGAGCGCCCGCGCCCTGGTGCAGAGCACCGGGCTTTCCGTTGATAACTCTTCGGCGCAGGGGGCGCTGAGTGATGTCGCCCTGCGTGAGGCTGATATTGTGGCCGGGCGCTTTGACGGGGCCGACCTCAGCTGTTGGTTGGTCAACTGGAAAAACACCGCAGATCGCTGGCTGCAGTTTCACGGCACCATTGGCGAGCTGCACCGGGCGGGCGGCGCTTTTGAGGCGGAACTGCGCGGCCTCACCGAGGCCCTGAACCAGCCTCTGGGACGGATCTATCAGAAACCCTGCACTGCGGTTCTGGGCGATGGTGCCTGCCGTTTTGATCTGACAACCTCGGGCTACGCCTTTGAAGGTCAGGTCGAGACGATACCCAAAGACAGCGCCTTTCAATGGCAAAGCCTCGCCGGGTTTGAGCCGGGCTGGTTTGCAGGTGGGCGTCTGACAGTGCTGAGCGGCGCGGCAATAGGGCTCTGGGGCAGCATCAAGCGGGATGAGCAGCTCAAGGACGCACGGCGGATCACTCTGTGGGAGGCGCTGCGCGGGGGGCTGCGGCCTGGGGATCAGCTGCGGTTGGAGCCCGGATGTGACAAATCCATGCAGAGCTGTCGTTTGAAGTTCAACAATCTGATCAACTATCAGGGCTTTCCCGATATCCCGGGCGAGGACTGGGTGATGGCGGTGCCAAAATCCACAGGCCGAACCACAGGCCAAACCACAGGGGGCAGCCGCAGATGACGGGGCAAGACATCTCTGAGGCAGGGAATAACCTGCAGGTGGTGGCTGAGGCCCGGCGCTGGCTGCGGACGCCCTATTTGCATCAGGCCAGTTGCCGTGGCGCTGGCTGCGATTGTCTGGGCTTGATCCGGGGGATCTGGCGGGCTCTTTTTGAGGCCGAGCCGGAAACACCGCCGCCTTATTCGATGGATTGGTCTGAACCGCAGGGCGAGGAGCGCCTGTGGCAGGCGGCGCTGACCCATCTTGTGGCAAAACCTCTGGCGCAGGCGGCGCTGGGGGATGTGCTGCTGTTTCGCATGCGGGCAGGGGCGGTAGCAAAACATCTGGGGGTACAATCCCGGCTGAGTGAGGCCTGTGTGACAAAGCCTGGTTTCAGCTCCGGTTCCGGCTCCAAACCTGTGTCCAGCCAGGAGGACAATTGGGGGCCAGGGTTTATCCATGCCTATTACGGCCACGGGGTGGTGGAAAGCGCCCTGACGGCGCCCTGGCAGCGTCGTCTGGTGGCGCGTTTTTCCTTTCCTCAGGAGCAAATCTGATGGCGACAATTGTTCTTTCTGCAGCGGGCGCCGCGATTGGCGGCTCGATTGGCGGCGCGGTGGCCGGGCTGTCCAGCGTTGCCATTGGCCGCGCCATTGGCGCCACCCTGGGGCGGGCCATTGATGACCGGCTGCTGGGGTCGGGCTCTGACGCGATCGAGACGGGTAGGGTGGACCGGTTTCGCCTGACAGAAGCAGGGCAAGGCGCGCCGATACCGCAGATCTATGGCCGCACCCGTCTGGGGGGGCAGGTGATCTGGGCCAGCCAGTTTGCCGAGACCACCACCGTATCTGGTGGTGGCAAGGGGGCGCCAAGCCAGCCCAGCACCACCCGCTACAGCTATTCGGTCTCGCTGGCGATTGCGCTGTGTCAGGGGGAGATCGCCGCTGTGCCCCGGATCTGGGCGGATGGCGAAGAGGTCTCTGCCAGGGACCTGAATATGACGCTTTATCGCGGCACCCAGGATCAGCTGCCGGATCCGCTGATGGAGGCGATAGAGGGCACCGGCGAGGTTCCCGCCTATCGCGGCACCGCCTATGTGGTGTTTGAAGACCTGGCGCTGGAGCCCTTTGGCAACAGGGTGCCGCAGTTCTCCTTTGAGGTTGTGCGCCCCGAGCAACCCGGTAGCCCTGAGTATTCTCTTGATCTTGGGCAGTTGATCCAGGGGGTGGCTCTGTTGCCGGGCACCGGCGAATATGCCTTGGCCACCACCGCCGTTCACTATGGCATTGGTCCGGGCCAGGCCACGGGGGCCAACAGCCATACGGCCTCGGGGCTAAGCGACCTGGAGACCTCGCTGGCGGCGCTCTCATCCGAGCTGCCAAGCTGCCAAGCCACCTCTTTGATTGTGTCTTGGTTTGGCGATGATCTGCGCTGTGGGCAGTGTCAGATCAAACCCAAGGTGGAGCAAAAGCAGGCTGAAGGTATCCCCATGGCCTGGCGGGTCTCTGGGCAAACCCGGACCAGCGCCGATCTGGTGCCGGTGGATGGCGACGGGCGCGGTGTCTATGGCGGCACCCCCAGTGACGCTGCCGTTATCGAGGCGATCCAGGCGCTGCAGGAGGCTGGCAAGCGGGTGATGTTTTACCCCTTTGTGCTGATGGATCAGGTGGCAGGTAACAGCCTTCCCGATCCCTGGAGCGATGCCGCGACACAGCCGCCACTGCCCTGGCGCGGGCGCATCACCCTGTCAAAGGCGCCGGGTCTGCCGGGAACACCGGATCAAACCCTGGCGGCTGACGCCGAGGTCGCTGCCTTTATGGGGGCAGCCACGGCAGCGGATTTCACCGTTGCCGGTGGTCAGGTGAGCTATAGTGGTGCTGCGGATTGGGGGCTGCGGCGGTTCATTTTACACAATGCGGCGCTTTGTGCCGCAGCGGGCGGGGTCGCGGCCTTTTGTATCGGCTCCGAGATGCGCGGGCTGACCCAGATCCGCGGTCTTACTGGTTTCCCAGCGGTTGCCGCGCTGCGGGATCTGGCGGCCGAGGTGCGTCTGTTGCTGCCCGCGGCCAAGATCAGCTATGCGGCGGATTGGTCCGAATACTGGGGCTACCAAAGCCCCGAGGGCAACAGGTATTTCCACCTCGACCCGCTTTGGGCTGATGCCAATATCGATTTTATCGGCATCGACAACTACATGCCGCTGTCGGACTGGCGCGACGGGGTGGATCATCTGGACCGCACAGCAGGGGCGCCCAGCATCTATGATCTGGACTATTTACGCGCCAATGTCGCTGGCGGTGAGGGCTATGACTGGTATTACCACTCTAGCGAGGCCGCAGCGGCGCAGATCCGCACGCCGATCACCGATGGCGCCCATGATGAGCCCTGGATCTGGCGCTACAAAGACCTGAAAAACTGGTGGAGCAACCCGCACCACGAGCGCATAGACGGGGTCCGCCAAGCACTGCCCACCGCCTGGCAACCGCAGAAAAAGCCGATCTGGTTCACCGAACTGGGCTGTGCTGCCATCGACAAGGGGACCAATCAGCCCAATAAATTCCTCGACCCCAAAAGCTCGGAATCGCAGCTGCCGAACTATTCCAATGGCCAGCGCGATGATCTGATGCAGCTGCAATACCTGCGGGCGGTGCTGGGCTATTGGGGGGAGGAGGCCAACAACCCGCTGTCCAGCGAATATGAGGGGCGGATGCTGGATATGAGCAACGCCTATGTCTGGGCCTGGGATGCGCGCCCCTTTCCCGCCTTTCCAAATCTCGATGGCGTCTGGAGTGATGGCGCGAACTATCTGCGTGGCCATTGGCTCAACGGGCGCGCCGGGCAGCGCAGCCTGGCTTCGGTGGTGCGTGAAATCTGCGTGCAAGCGGGGCAGTGGCGGATTGATGTCGACCAGCTGCACGGGATTGTGCACGGCTATGGGGTGAGCCAAGTCGCCGAGGCGCGCGCGGCGCTGCAGCCTTTGAGCCTGCGCTATGGCTTTGATGCCATTGAACGCAACGGGGTGCTGGAGTTCCGGCTGCGTCAGGGGGACAGCGCCTATATGCTGCCCGCCCAAAGCCTGGTTGATGATGACGAACTGGACGGCATTGTTGAGCTCACCCGCGAGGCAGAGGCCGAACTGGCGGGGCGGGTCCGTTTGCGGTTTATCGAATGGGGCGCAGGCTATGATATTGCCGCCGTTGAGGCGAGCCTGCCCGACGCGGAAACCCATGCCGTCAGCAGCAGTGAGCTGGCCCTGGTCCTGACCCAAAGCGAGGCGCGTCAGGTTGTTGAACGCTGGCTGGCCGAGGCGCGGGTGTCGCGTGACACCGCCCGTTTTGTTCTGCCGCCATCCCTGCTGCACCTTGGGGTTGGCGATGTCATTGCGCTGCCAGATACCCCATCCCTGGCAAGCCCGGCGCAACCGCAGGAGGGAACAGAACCTCTGCAGCGCTATCGTGTTGATCGGATGGAGCTGGGCACCGCGCAGAGTGTCGATGCGGTGCGGATCGACCCCGAGGTCTATCTGTCGGCGGATATTCCTGAAACGCTGCCCTCTGGTCAGGAATTTGAGCCCCCCCTGCCGGTCTTGCCGTTGTTTATGGATTTGCCTCTGCTGACGGGGGAGGAAACAGCCCATGCGCCACATCTGGCGGTGACAGCCGCACCCTGGCCGGGAACCGTTGCTGTTTATTCCTCGGGGAGTGATTCCGACTATGCCTTGGAGCAGGTTATTGCGGCACGCAGCACCATTGGTCTGACGCAGACGGATTTGAGGGCGGCGGCGCCGGGGCGCTGGGATCTTGGCGCTGATCTGCAGGTGAAACTGATCTCAGGCGCGTTGCAAAGCCGCTCGGCGCTGGCGGTGCTGAATGGGGCCAATGCCGTCGCCATCGGGGATGGCAGCAATGACAACTGGGAGATCTTCCAGTTCCGCGAGGCCGAATTGGTTGGCGACAATACCTATATGCTGCGTGGCCGCCTGCGGGGGCAATTGGGCAGCGACGGCTTGATGCCGATGGTCTGGCCCGAGGGCTCTTATGTGGTGCTGCTGGACGGGAGTTTTTCACAGCTCGAGCTGTCTTTGGCCCAACGCCGCATTGCACGGCATTACCGGATTGGACCGGCACGGCGCGGCTATGATGATCCAAGCTATATCCATAAGGTTGAAGCGTTTGATGGCAATGGCTTACGCCCCTATGCTCCGGTGCATCTGCGGCTCAAAGGGGGGCTTGGCAGTGACATTTCTGTCAGTTGGATCCGGCGTAGCCGGGTGGAAGGCGACAGTTGGGACCTGGCCGAAATCCCCCTGGGCGAGGCGCGGGAAGCCTACCGGTTTCGCGTCCTGCGGGGGACCACCTTGCTGCGGGAACGGGAGGTGAGCGCCCCCAACTGGACCTATTCCCTGAGCGATCAAACCGCAGATTCGGCCCTGCCTGGGGATATCATCGAGGTGGCTCAGCTGTCAGATCGCTACGGGGCAGGCTTTGCAACCCAAATGCCAATTGCGTGACAGGGCGGTGCGGCCCTGTGGCGCTGAAAGGCTGTAGTAAAATCAGCGTAAAACCCGATCTGCTCGGGCCGGTTTTGCCGCAAGATCTGAGCAGTCTGGCGCGGGCTTTGCGGGCGGTGCCAGCGCCGCAGCGGTCAAATTTGTGTCAGCGCCTGTTTGACCGGGCGGAACAGGCAGCAGCGCATGTGGCGCGCACGGGTCAGCTGCATCCGCAGTGGGGCAATGGCACATTGGATGCGGTGGCACGGCAGTGTTTTGGCCCGCTTTGCACTGAGCCATTTTGGAATGATCTGAGCTATATCAAATGCTTGCGTATCGCTCTTGCGGAATTGGAGCGCCGCCTGACCCGGTGAGTTGATGCGCAAAAATGGTCGCGCGCAGGCGGAATATCTTAGGTCAGAGGGGGCCTTTGGCAGCGGTCTGTGGCACCGGATCCGGGGCAAGGGGGCGACTCATTCTATTTTGAAATCTTCTCCATCAAGGGTTTGCGCTTGGGTTTTTCTGCCCTAAATGCAAACCTAAGGGCTAGAAGAGGACGCCATGCCATGATCAAGACGCGTAAAGCCGTTTCGCCCCTGGACCCGGTCTGGGAACAAATCTCGACAGAGGCTCAGGAAGCCGTTGCCAAACAGCCACTTATGGGCGGGTTGATTCATGCCTGCATCCTGCACCACCCGACGCTAGAGAAGGCGCTGTCCTACAGGATCGCTGCAAAGCTTTGCTCCAATGAGATGTCGATGGTGATCCTGCGTGAAATCGTGGATACGGCCTATGCCTCTGACCCGGACCTGATTGCGGCCGCTCGCGCCGATCTGATGGCGGTTTATGATCGCGACCCGGCCTGCCATCGCCTGTTGCAACCGATCCTGTATTTCAAAGGCTATCAGGCGGTGCAGGCTTACCGGATTGCCCATTGGCTGTGGCTGCAGGGCGATTTGGACCTGGCCTTCTTTTTCCAGATGCGGATCTCTGAAATCTTTGGTGTTGATATTCACCCCGGTGCCAAAATTGGCCGTGGTATCATGATCGACCACGCCCATTCCATTGTTATTGGTGAAACCGCTGTGGTGGGGAACAATGTTTCGATGCTGCATTCGGTGACACTGGGCGGTACCGGCAAGGAAGAAGAAGACCGCCACCCCAAGATCGAAGATGGGGTGTTGATTGGTGCTGGAGCCAAGGTTCTGGGCAATATCCGCATTGGTCATTGCAGCCGTATCGCTGCGGGATCCGTGGTGCTGCAAGAGGTTCCGCCCTGCAAGACCGTCGCTGGCGTCCCGGCCAAGATCGTCGGCGAAGCTGGCTGTGATCAGCCCTCGATCAGCATGGATCAGGTGGTGCCAAACGGATCCGATAGAGAGCACCAGTAAGCTTCCCTGTACGGCCTTGCGCGCGAATACGCACCCTAGTTGCCTGTGGCGCCAGTAAGCGATCCTGGGATTTGACTGATCAAGCAAGTGAAAAGGGGCATATTCTGCCCCTTTTTTGTTTCAGCCTGGTTTTGATTCAGCCTGGGGTTAAGCCCGCCGAGGTAACCGTTTATCTGGCCACCAAAGGACTGGCGATTCAAGCGCGGTTACAGAGCAAAAAATTTCCATTGAAAACAGCTGCTTCAGTAAATTCAACAGGCCCATGAATACAAACATAGCCTGAGAAACCAAAGCCCCAGCCGCAGGATCAATCTGCAACTGGGGCGCCGAGGCAGTCTCTGCCTCGGGGTTTGGTGTCAGGCCCGTTTTGGTGTCAGGCCTGTTTTGGAGAAGGCCTGTTTTGAAGCGGGCCTGTTCGGCGGTTAGGCCAACATGACCATAGGGTTTTCCAGGTTTTCGACAATCGCCTGCAACAGCTGCGCGCCCAGGGCGCCGTCTATGACCCGGTGATCAACAGACATGGTGACAGACATCACAGTCGCCACTTTCAGCTCACCATCCGCCCCCACAACCGGCTTTTTGCTGCCGGCGCCAACCGCAAGAATGCCGGCATGGGGTGGGTTCACGATGGCGTCAAAATTGTCGATACCAAACATGCCCAAGTTGGAGATGGCAAAGCTGCCGCCCTGATACTCATGTGGGGCCAGTTTGCGATCACGGGCGCGGGCCGCCAGATCTTTCATCTCTGCCGAGAGCGCCGAGAGGGATTTGAGCTCGCTGTCCTGCAGCACTGGCGTGAACAAGCCGCCCTCGATGGCAACCGCAACGGCCACATCCGAGGCTTTCATCTTCAGCACCCGGTCTCCCGCCCAGACGGCATTGGCATCTGGAACTGCCTGCAGTGCCAGCGCCACGGCCTTGATGATAAAATCATTCACCGAGAGTTTGACACCCCGGGTTTCGAGCTGCTTGTTCAGCTGGGCGCGGAACTTGAGCAGCGCATCCAGCTGGATGTCGCGGCGCAGATAAAAATGCGGCACGGTCTGCTTGGCTTCGGTGAGACGGGCAGCGATGGTTTTGCGCATGCCGTCGAGTTTGACCTCCTCGAAGCTGCGGGTTTCATACATCTTGGCGACCATATCCGCCGAAGGCCCAGCGGGCGCGGCGGCTGCCGGGGCAGGGGCCGCTGCTACTGGTTTGGCCGCGGCTTGCGGCGCGGCGGCACTGGCGTTTTCGACGTCAGCCTTAACGATGCGGCCACGTGGGCCGGAGCCGCTGAGCGCGCTGAGGTCGAGCCCCTTGTCGGCGGCGATGCGACGGGCCAGGGGCGAGGCAAAGATGCGCGACCCATCTGCGGCGGCGGCGGCTGCAGGAGCCGGCGTCGCGGGGGCAGCGGGCGCGTCGGAGCCTCCGCCGGAGGCCGCCGCCGCGCCCGCGTCAGCGGCGGCGGCCGCTTCCGGTTGCGCCGCAGCTGTTGTGATATCATCGGCGCTTTCGCCCTCCTCCAGGAGGATCGCGATGGGGGTATTGACCTTGACCCCCTCGGAGCCTTCAGCGATCAGGATCTTGCCGACGGTGCCTTCGTCCACGGCCTCGAATTCCATCGTGGCCTTGTCGGTCTCGATTTCGGCAATCAGGTCGCCGGAGGAGACGGTGTCGCCCTCCTTGACCAGCCATTTTGCCAGCGTGCCTTCCTCCATGGTGGGAGAGAGGGCGGGCATGAGAATTTCAGTGGGCATTAGCTTTCCTCCCGGACGAAGATGCGATTGAACGGAGCTATGCTAGGGCCTCCAAAGACCCTTGCGCTCCATGCTTTATGGAGCTCCGCCTCATTTTCACGCATCCAGCTTATTGACTGTTCATCAGTGCGATTGTCGCCGACGGCATCATCTAGCATTTCGCGTGTTACAAAAACGACATAGATCTTATTAGAAGCTTCATCACGAATGCTATAGCGATAGCCTCCATCGTGAGGAATTGGATCAAAAATTGCCATTACGCCTGCCTCACCGATAGGTCACTTGCTTCACGGCTGCGACCACCTCGTCGGTGGTGATCAGGGCGTGGCGTTCCAGATTGGCGGCATAGGGCATAGGCACGTCCTTGCCGGTGCAGGTGATGACCGGGGCATCCAGGTAATCAAAGGCCTGCTGCATCACTTCCGAGGCGATATAGCTGCCAACAGAGCCCTGCGGCCAGCCTTCCTCGACGGTGACCAGGCGGTTGGTCTTCATCACCGATTTGATCACCGTCGGCAGATCCATCGGGCGCAGGGTGCGCAGGTCGATGACCTCGGCTGAGATCCCCTCTGCGGCCAGCTGGTCAGCGGCTTCCAGGGCGTATTGCATGCCAATGCCAAAGGAAACGATGGTGGCGTCAGAGCCTTCGCGCCAGATCCGCGCCTTGCCAAAGGGAACGGTGAAGTCATCCATCTTGGGCACGTCAAAGGAACGACCATAGAGAATTTCATTCTCCAGGAAGATCACCGGGTTGGGATCGCGGATCGCGGATTTCAGCAGACCTTTGGCATCAGAGGCCGAATAGGGCATGACAACCTTGAGGCCAGGCACCTGCATGTACCAGGCGGCATAGTCCTGGCTGTGCTGGGCGCCGACGCGGGCAGCGGCACCATTGGGGCCGCGGAACACCATAGGTGCGCCCATCTGACCGCCAGACATATAAAGCGTCTTGGCCGCAGAGTTGATGATTTGGTCAATCGCCTGCATGGCGAAGTTGAAGGTCATGAACTCGACAATCGGGTTCAGCCCGCCAAAGGCGGCGCCGGTGGCGATCCCGGCAAAGCCGTGTTCGGTGATCGGCGTGTCGATGATCCGCTTGGGGCCAAATTCGTCCAGCAAGCCTTGGCTGATCTTGTAGGCGCCCTGGTATTCGGCGACCTCTTCCCCCATCAAGAATACGTTTTCATTGCCGCGCATCTCTTCCGCCATGGCGTCGCGCAGGGCTTCGCGGACCGTGGTCTTTACCACCTCGGTGCCTTCGGGCCAGTCCGGGCTGGTATCGACCACAGGTGCGGCAGGGGCCGCGGCAGCAGCGGCGGGGGCTGCGGGCGCCGTAGGTGCCCCGGCCGCCGGCGCTTCCTTGCCCGCCGCAGGCGCAGCGTCCAGGCTTTCGCCCTCTTCGACCAGAACGGCAATCGGCGTGTTTACCTTCACGCCCTCAGAGCCTTCGGAGATCAGGATCTTGCCGATGATGCCTTCATCGACAGCTTCGAACTCCATGGTGGCCTTGTCGGTTTCGATCTCGGCCAGAATATCGCCGGAACTCACGGTATCGCCTTCCTTGACCAGCCATTTGGCCAGCGTGCCTTCCTCCATGGTTGGCGACAGGGCGGGCATCAGAATCTCAGTTGCCATATCTCTTCTCTTCCCCTCAGGCGTAGATGTCGGTCCAGAGCTCTTCGAGCGCTGGTTCCGGGCTGGTGCGGGCAAATTCGGCGGATTGGTTGACCACCTCTTTGATCTCTTTGTCGATCGCTTTCAAATCCTCCTCGGTGGCGTGTTTGCCCGTCAGGAGAAGATCGCGGACCTGTTCGATCGGGTCGCGTTCGCTGCGCATCTTTTGCACCTCTTCACGGGTGCGATACTTGGCCGGATCCGACATCGAATGGCCGCGGTAGCGGTAGGTTTTGACCTCAAGAATATAAGGCCCCTTGCCAGAGCGGCAGTGCGCCGTGGCCCGTTCGCTGGCCTCCTTTACGGCCAGAACATCCATGCCGTCGACGGCTTCACCGGGGATGCCAAAGGCCTGACCACGGGTGTAGATGTCAGGGGTCGAGGTCGAACGCGCCTGCGCTGTGCCCATGGCATATTGATTGTTCTCAATGACAAAGATCACCGGCAGGTCCCAGATGGCGGCCATGTTGAAGGTCTCATAGACCTGGCCCTGGTTGGCAGCGCCATCGCCAAAATAGGTGAATGTCACGCGACCGTTGTCTTTGTATTTGTCAGCAAAGGCCAGACCGGCCCCCAGCGGCACCTGGGCGCCAACAATACCGTGGCCACCGTAGAAATGCTTCTCTTTCGAGAACATATGCATCGACCCGCCCTTGCCTTTGGACAGGCCACCTTCGCGCCCCGTCAATTCGGCCATGACACCACTTGGATCCATGCCACAGGCCAGCATATGACCGTGATCGCGATAAGAGGTGATGCGTTTGTCGCCTTCTTCTGCTGCGGCCTCCAGGCCAACAACAACGGCCTCCTGGCCGATATAGAGGTGACAGAACCCGCCAATAAGCCCCATCCCATAGAGCTGACCGGCCTTTTCTTCGAATCGACGGATCAACAGCATGTCACGGTAATACTTGGTCAGTTCCTCGGCAGAAACATTTGGTTTCTTTGTGCTTTTCCTAGCTGCCATCGGTGCGGGCTCCCCCTTGAGGCTAGATAGTTTAGTGTTAAACTAATTAATAGTTGAATTTGACCTGGCTGGCGAGACCTTTTGTGACCTCGGGTTATTTCACCGCAGAAAAGACACAGCAAAAACCCCGACGCGGACCCAAGAGCCACGCCAAATGGCCTGCCGCCGCAGAGCATTTTCCGTATGGTTGCATGATGGTCAAACCTGTTCAACAGCCAGATCAGTCCGCTGTGCCACAGGAGGGGTGCAAAAAGCGTTTATTGGATGACGATTTCGTCTGCACGCAGCAGGCCCAGCACCGAGCGCGCCTGCTCATCCAGCAGGTCCAGGTCCAGATAGTCATCCGACAGGCGATGGGTGAGGTTTTCGATCGCGGCAATTTCCAGGGTCAGACGATCAAGATCCAGGCGAAGCTCATCGGCTTCGGCCTGGATCTCGACTCTTCTGAACAACCCAAAATCACCCTGCACCGCCGCAAAGGTAAAATATGCGCCCAGCGCAAATGCGACGACAAAAAAGGTAAAAGAACCTAAGGAAGGCTTGTGGCTTCGGGTCAATGGAAGTGCCTGTATGTTTACTGCTCAAGTCTGCTGTTGGGCCAGTTGTTCCGGCCTCTGTCTTTGTTATGGCACAAGCGATTCGCTTTGTGAATCCCCTTTTGACTCCAAGGGGATAGAATTTTTACCATTAAGGGTTTGTTAATATTTTCAGCCAAAGACCAAGGGGATAGCCGCAAGACAAAAACCGCCGACCCAGAGAAATTCCGGATCGGCGGTCAGTTGGGGGGAGCTTGCTTTGATCAGGCGTTGCGGGGCCCGAAGCTGCAGGCCTCAGCTTTCCAGCGCGGCAACACCGGGGAGAGTTTTGCCTTCCATCCATTCCAGAAAGGCTCCGCCCGCCGTGGAGATATAGGTGAAATCCCCCGCCGCGCCTGAGGCATTCAGCGCGGCGACGGTATCGCCACCGCCTGCAACGGCTGTCAGCAGGCCTGCACGGACCAGCGCGGCGGCTTTGAGAGCTGCGGCATTGGTGGCGGCATCAAAGGGCTCAAATTCAAAGGCGCCAAGCGGACCGTTCCAGATCAGGGTTTTGCTCTGTTCAAAGGTCTCATTGATCACCTTCAGGCTCTCGGGGCCCGCATCCAGGATCATGCCGTTGTCCGGACATTGATCCACCGGCAGGATCTGGTGCGGAGCGTGCGATTCAAACTTTTCAGCAACCACAATGTCGCTGGGCAGGATGATCTTGCAGCCGGTCTTCTCGGCCTTCGCCATAATCTGCGCTGCGGTGTCTTTCATCAGCCGCTCGGCCAGTGAAATGCCCACGGACAGGCCTTTGGCCACAAGAAAGGTATTGGCCATGCCACCACCAATGATCAGATAATCGACCTTTTCCACCAGATTGCCCAGCAGCTCCAGCTTGGTCGACACCTTGGCGCCGCCGACAACCGCTGTCACCGGGCGGTTTGGCGCCCCCAGGGCGCTTTCCAGCGCCTGGAGTTCTGCCTGCATCAGGCGGCCTGCACAGGCGGGCAGCAGCCGCGCCAGGGCCTCGGTGGAGCTATGGGCGCGATGCGCTGCGGAAAAGGCATCGTTGCAATAGACATCGCCCAGCTCTGCCATGGCGGCGGCCAGTTCGGGGTCGTTTTTGGTTTCAGTCGCGTGGAACCGGGTGTTTTCCAACAGCAGCACTTCGCCAGGCTGCAGCGCGCTTGCGGCCTCCTTGGCGCCTTCGCCAACGCAATCGGCCGCAAACCGCACAGTGGTTTCAAAGGCGCGCTCCAGGGTGGGGACCAGCTGCTTCAGCGACAGGTTTTCGCGCCGCTCACCGCCGGGGCGGCCAAAATGCGCCAGCAGGATCGGCCGACCACCGGCCGCCAGAATGTCCCGCACGGTTGGAGCAATGCGGCGGATTCGGGTGGAATCGGTCACCACGCCGTCAACAAGAGGGACGTTGATGTCCACGCGCACCAGGACGCGTTTACCGTTCAGATCCATATCGTCGAGTGTTTTCCAGCCCATCAGAGGCTCCTCTGTGCAAATATCGCGGGTAATCACGCTGTTCTTTCAGCGCTTTTTGGCCATCAGTCAATGCTCCCTTGGCAATTGCGAGCGCTACCCTTAACTATCGTTGCAAATTTTGCAGACAGGAGGGCCTCATGGCCGATATCAAAGATCCAGAAAACACCGTCATTATTGAGCTGAAAGATGGCAATGTTGTCATCGAATTGCTGGCGGATGTGGCCCCCAAACATGCCGAGCGCATGAAGGAACTGGCGCGCGCGGGTGAGTATGACAACGTCTGCTTCCACCGGGTTATCGACGGTTTTATGGCGCAGACCGGCGATGTCGCCAATGGCGATATGGAAGACGGCTTTAACATCCGCATGGCTGGCACTGGTGGCTCGTCGCTGCCAAACCTGCCTGCTGAGTTTTCCAGCCTGCCACATGACCGCGGCACCCTGGGCGCGGCCCGTTCCGCCAGCCCGGATTCGGCCAACTCGCAGTTCTTCATCAATTTCAAGGACAACCACTTCCTCAACAATCAATACACCGTCTATGGTCGGGTGATTGAAGGCATGGAACACGTTGACGCCATCGTCAAAGGCGAGCCCCCCGCAAATCCCGATCGCATGATCAGCGTCAAGGTGGCCGCAGATGTTTAAGCTGGCAGCGGTATTTTCCCTTCTGGCCAGCTCGACGCTGGCGGCAGGGCTGGAAATCCAGATCGAGGGCGAGGCCAATGGCACCGTCAAGATCGACCTGTTTGAGGATCTGGCCCCCAAACATGTGGCTCAGATCACCGCGCTGGCAGCCGAGGGCAAATATGACGGGGTGGTGTTCCACCGCGTGATTGATGGCTTCATGGCGCAGACTGGCGATGTTCAGTATGGCAAAATGGGTGGCGACATGAGCCGCGCCGGCATGGGCGGTTCTGATCTGGCCGATCTGCCTGCCGAGTTTTCGGATCGCCCCTTTGATCGCGGCATCGTTGGCATGGCGCGCTCACAAAACCCCAATAGCGCCAATTCGCAGTTCTTCATCATGTTCAAGCCGGGTCATTTCCTCAACGGGCAATACACCGTTGTTGGACAGGTCACCGAAGGCATGGATGTGGTGGATGCGATCAAATTGGGCACCGGCGGCAATGGTTCTGTTGTGGGCAAACCCGACATGATGAGCAAAGTGACCGTCACTGAGTAAGGTCTTGGCTCCCCGGTAATATTCACCGGGGAGCCGTCAGTTTCTAGCTGATCCTCAAACCGCGCTGGACATCCTCCAGCGCGGTTTTTTGCGGCTGTGTCAGGCTGCCGCTGCCAAATTTTGCGATGCCCTGAATGAGGCTGACAAGCACGTTGAAATGGCTCTGTGCGCTCAGCTTGTAGAGCCGACGTGACAGCCGTGAAATCGCCTGCTGCGGGCCGCCGCACTCTGTCATGATCCAGCGCCCAAGCAGAACCAGCTCTTCGGCATCCTGATGTGGGATCCTCAACTCTTCGCGCAGACCACGGATCAGGGCTTCTTTTTGTTCAGCGGTCGGATAATCGTCAAGCTCCAGAAAGCTGACCCCGAGGGCCGCCAAGGCAATCTGCGGGTCCTCGATGGTCTCGGCAGGGTGGATATTGCTGCGGCGCTGAAAGCCAAATCTACGTGCGGCCAGACGGATGTCATTGGCGACATCCACCAGATCGTGGCCCATCTGCGCCGCATTGCGGGCCCGTTGGATCCAAAAAAACGCGGCTGCCAAAACGGCAATTGCACCAAGAATAACCGGCATGGTTCTCTCCAGACTACGTCATAAAATACCTGCCGGAGGGTACTCCCAAAGGTTGAGCAGTGAAAGCAAAATTCCTTCACCACGCAGAGGGGGAGGGGGGATTTTCAGCTTGGTAACCCGATCTGCAGGTGCAACTTTCCTCCGGTTGTCGAGCGGGCGGATAGTGCAAAAAGAAACCCGCCGCAGAGCCGATCTGCGACGGGTTCAATTTCTCTGCTCTGTCCCGAGGGGGCAAAGCACGGGGCGGCGATAGGTTAGCTGTCGGCCTTGGCAGCGGCTGTTGCCGCTTTGACGGCTGCCGAGGGGGCAGGGGCAGAGGCCGCAGCTGCCGGCATGGCTTTTTTGCCACCAGGGGTCAGTGGGTCATCCTGACGCTGGACCGAGCCTTCAAAATGGGCGCCGCTCTCAATCGCGATGGTTTTATGGATGATGTCGCCTTCGACACGGGCGGTGGCGGTGAGACGCACCTTGAGGCCACGTACCCGGCCCACAACACGGCCATTGACGACAACATCATCAGCAATCACTTCGCCTTTGATGGTGGCGGTTTCGCCAACGGTCAGCAGGTGGGCGCGAATATCACCTTCGACGGTGCCTTCGACCTGGATGTCACCTGAGGTTTTCAGATTGCCGGTGATGTGCAGATCCGAGCTCAGCAGCGATGCGGGCGGCTTTGCCTTTGGGGCAGAGGGCTTGTATTCGCTGGCAGATGCAGCAGGTGCGGATGAGGCCGCCGGAGCCGCTGTAGGGGTTGCCTCGGCCTGTTTAGGTCCGGGCTCGTTGATTTTGCTTTTAGAAAACATTTCTTGCAGCCTTGATATAGATCATCGGGTTTACGGGTTTGCCATTAACCCTTACCTCATAGTGGAGGTGGGTTCCGGTGGACCGTCCGGTCGTACCCATATCAGCAATGTGATCCCCGCGCGAGACCCTTTGGCCCACCTTAACGCGCAGATTTGAGTTATGAGCGTATTTCGTCTCAATCCCAAAGGCATGCTGAATGGTAACAAGTTTGCCATAACCGGATTGCCAGCCGGCATGGGTGACGATGCCATCGGCCGTGGCAAAGATATCGGTGCCGGTACTGCCGGCAAAATCAGACCCTTTGTGCAGGCGGCGGCCGCCGGTTTTGGGGTCGCGCCGGTAGCCATAGCCCGAAGACTGACGCACCAGATTCAGATTAACCGGGGTTGCAAAAGGCGCCTGCTGCGCTGCCATCCGGTAGAGGTTCAACTGGTCCAACTGATTGAGAATCTGGTTGGCGCGCAGCTCATCCGCGGAGGGTTCCTCACCGCGGGTGGATAGGGCTAAAGGGCTGAGCGGACCGCCCTGACCGCTATATCCGCGCCGCACCTGCTCCAGAATACGATCTGGCGGCATGCCGGCATTTCTAAACATCTTGTCCAGCGGCGCCACCGATACGGCGACCGCCTCTTCGAGTTGACGGAAAATCTGGTCGTTGCGCTCGTTGAGCAGCTCCAGTTCCAGCTCCATTTCGGCGCGCTGTTCCAGGGCTTCCTGGGCATCGGTTTCGATCTGGTCGCGTTCGGTCGCCGTTTCCGACAGCGCAGTAGAGAGAAAATCCATCTGCAAGGGCGCAGCTGCCGCAGCCATGGGGGTGTCCCAATCTGCCTTGGTGTTTTGCCGCAGCTCTTCCAGTTCGGCGCGGGTGCCGTCACGCTGGGTCATGGTCTGGCGCAGGGTTGTCTGGATGACTTCGATGCCGGTTTCCAGCTCCTGGCGCCGGGTCTCGGAGGTGAGCAATTCGGACTGCATCATCGAAATCTGCGCCAGGGCGGCGTTGAACCGCTGCTGAGCCGCCAAAGCCTCTTCGGCGCGGGTGTCCCGTTCGTTTGAGATGTCGTTGAGCCGGGCGCGATAGGTGAGCTGATCCCGCTTGGCCTGTTCGCGAAAGTTCCCGGAGCCGATGCTATCCATCAAGACAATCGCCGTGGCGACAATGGCCCAGGCAACAAAGGCGACCATCCCGGTGACGGCGATCAGCTGTGTGCCCGACCTCAGCCGGACAAAACGGGTATCTGTATCGGATTTTAAAAAGACCCGGCGTTCTGGAAAGTAGTGTTCCAGAAATGCATGTATCCTGATAGCCAGACGTGTCCGCACGAGCCGATCCTTGTCCCATCCCTATATCGCAGAGCCGCCGCCATCCCCAGCTGCTGAACTCTGCGCGAAATCTTTAGCCATGCGGCAGCCTGTGGGCAAGTGTGAAGGCGGTTTTTTTGGTGTGCCCTCTTCGGTTTGCTCCGGTGGGAGGCGTATTTGGGCGAAATGTTGCCAGTAGCAAAGCCAGTGTTCGCCCCAGTGTTTGCCCCGTGGCCCCTCCCTGTGCCTGTCCTGCCAGGGCATTCGGAAACCTGCCAATAGCTGATCAAGGATGGTGGTGGTCGCATCCTGTTGTTGATTGGCGAGGTCAAACCCCGGCAATCGGTTTGATCTGGTCAGCCAATGGCCAGTAGAAATCTGGCGGAATACCCGCGTCGGCACGTTTTTCCTCATTGAAAGGCGGCTTTAGGGAGCTGCGAAAGTATTTCCTGACCAGGGTATGAAAGACCTCTTTGGGATCCAGATTGTCACGGCCACACAGGAAGTAGAACCACTTGGATCCATAGGCCACATGGCTGACCTCTTCTGAATAGATCACCTCCAGGGCCTCCACCGCCTGGGTGAGCTTTGCCTGGCGGAAAATCTTTATCATGCCTGGGGTTACATCAAGCCCACGGGCCTCCAGTACCATCGGCACCACGGCCAGGCGCCCCATCAGATCCTCTGCGGTATCTTCGGCGGCCTGCCACATTCCCCGGTGGGCCGGCAGGGCGCCGTAGAAACTGCCAAGGCTTTCCAGACACTCGCACATCAGGCCAAAATGTTTGGATTCCTCATCAGCGGCCTTGACCCAGTCATCAAAGAAGCCAATCGGCAGGGGCACATGGGAAAAGCGCGCTATGATATCCCAGTGCAGGTCCACCGCGTTGAGCTCGATATGGGCAACCGCATGCAACAGGGCGATGCGGCCTGCCTCGGAACCGGGCTTGCGCTTTGGCACATCGCGCGGATTGAGCAATTCAGGTTTGTCCGGGCGGGCCGGGTGCAGTGGCGGATTGGCGGTGCCAATCTCGATTGCACAGGGGTCCTGTTCGCGGGCGGCAAACCAAGCGGCGGCATGGCGGCGCGACAGGGCGGCCTTTGCCGCGCCATCAGCGGTGGTCAACACGTCATTGGCCATCTGTGCGAGGGTGAGGGGAGCGGTCATATGAGTTCCTAAAAAGACAAAGGGCAAAAAAGCAGGGCACCTACCAGGGCTGCGCAGCGGGGCCTCACAGGCGCTTAGTGCAGGCTTGCGCCCCGCCAAAGCCCGCACAGAACAAGAGCCAACCCCAGATCCAGACGTTCCAGACCCAGAGGTTCCAGACGCAGGCTAATGGGCCAGAGCTGTAGAGACTGGGCTAGAGAGACAGGGTTAGAGTGACTGGGCCGCCTCCAGCACCTCTTCCACATGGCCGGGAACCTTGACCCGGCGCCAGATACGGGCAATGCGGCCTTCAGCGTCGATCAAGAAGGTCGAACGCTCAATCCCCCAGTGCTTTTTGCCGTACAAGTTCTTCTCTTTCCAGACCCCGTAATCTTCACAGGTGCTGCCCTCGGCATCGGACAATAGCGGCGTGGTCAGCTCGTGTTTTGCGATGAATTTATCGTGCTTTGACACCGTGTCCTTGGAAATTCCAAAAACCAAGGCGCCAGCATCGGCAAAGCCTTGCAGATGGGCAGAAAACCCGATGGATTCTTTGGTGCAGCCCGGGGTATCATCGCGGGGATAGAAAAACAGAACAACGGCTTGGCCTTTCAGCTCTGCAAGAGAGACTTCACCGCCGCCATCACGGGGCAGGCAAAACAGAGGGGCCTGATCAGTTGCATCGAGCATTTATGTGGTCTCCTGAACCTGTGGGTCGCAAACGGTTGGCTCCAAATGGTTTGAACTCGAACTGTTTGGCAAGGGCTGTCTGATATAGTTAGGCCATCGTGGCCAAAGGATAAACACTGATCGAACCAGTTGGGGAAAATGAGGATCTCGTCGCGCGTCAAGTCGATGAGCTTGTGGGGCGGCCCGCGCAACGGCGCCGGCGCCGGTCTCTGCGTGCCCTGCGCTGGACCATCCGGTTGCTGGCCTTGTTGTGCTTTCTGGGGGCCGGGGTGGTCTATTTTGGTATCGGCACCAAAATGGATGCGCCCCAGTGGTTGCGTCAGCGTCTGGAGACCCGCATCGAGCGGGATTTGAATGGGCTGCAGCTTGAGTTTGGCGATCTCAACTTTGTGGTCAATCACGGTTGGAGACCGCGGATCGGGATGCGCGATGTCACCCTGCGCGCAGCAGATGGAACGCCGATTGTGCAACTGGCTGATGCCGAAATTTCCATGGCAATGCGGCCCTTGCTGCGGGGCAAGATACAGCCCAAGCGGATTTCGCTCAGTGGGCTATATGCCAGTCTGCGTCGCGAATCCGATAGTATCGCGCTTAGCCTCTCCCAGGGGGGCTCGCCGCTGCGCCAGGCGGCCAATCTGCCGCAGCTGATCGAGCAATGGGACAGTCAGTTTGAATTGCCGGTGCTGTCTTCTTTGACCGAGATTTCCACCAATGGGGTGACCCTGCGCTATGAAGACGCGCGGCTTGGCCGGGTCTGGATCCTGGATGGGGGCAATGTGCGCTTTACCCGGCAGGACCAGGCCTTGACCATTTCCTCGGGCTTTTCGGTGCTGAGCGGGCGTCAGGATGTGGGCGCGGTTGAGGCGAGCTACAAATCCGATATTGGCGATTCCGCAGCAGAATTTGGGATACTGGTCAGCGATATCGCCAGCGAAGACATTGCGGTGCAGGCGCCGGCTCTTGGCTGGTTGCAGGTGCTGCGCGCCTCTATTTCGGGATCTTTACGCGGCGGGATCACCAGCGAGGGCACTTTGTTGCCGCTGTCGGCAAGCCTGCAAATTGGCGAAGGGGTGATCCAGCCCTCGCCGGAAACCCTGCCAATCCCCATTCACGGCGCCCATAGCTATTTCACCTTCTTGCCGCTGGAGCAGCGCCTGCAGTTTGATGAGCTGAAGATCAACAGCGGCTGGGGCTCGGGCACCATGGAGGGCAGTGCTGAGCTGGCAGGGATCTCAGATGGCCGTTTGACCGATCTGGTGGGGCAATTGCGGTTCACCGATCTCACCCTCAATCCGCGCGGGCTGTATTCGCAACCGCAGGTCTTTGCCGGTGTGACGGTTGATTTTCGCCTGCAGCCCAATCCCTTCCGCTTTCAGCTTGGCGAGATGCTGGTCGAGCATGAGGGCCGTCAAATCCGTTTGAACGGCAAGTTTGAAACCGGCCCCGAGGGCTGGGAATATGCCCTGGATGCGCGCTCTGACCACCTGGATCTGGCGCAAGTGAAATCGCTGTGGCCGACCGGGGCGGCGGAAAAACCACGCCAGTGGGTGTTGCAAAACGTCTTTCAGGCCCAGGCCCAGGACGTGAATTTTGCCCTGCGCGGCAAGGGGCGGGCAAAGCCGTTTTATGCGTTGGATGCCAATTTCACCAACGCCGAAGTCAAATTCCAAAAACACATGCCACGGGTGACGGGCGGTGCCGGTCATTTTAGTCTCTACAATACAAGGATGGTTGTTGTTGCTGCTGCGGGAACGGTGACCGCCGATGAGGGCGGCGCGGTGCAGGTCGCCGGGACCTCCTTTATTATTCCGGATACCTCGGTGCGCGATGGCGCGCCGGGGATTGCTCGGGTGGTGGCGGAGGGATCTGTCACGGCGGGGCTGTCGCTGCTCAATCGCCCGCCGCTTTCCATTCTGGACAAGGCACATCTGCCTGTTGATCTGGCCCAGGGGCGGGTGCATGTGGTTGGCACTTTGGCGCTGCCGCTAAAGCCCCAGGTGGCTCCCGAAGATATCAAGTATCACTACCGGGGCACCGTCAGCGAGGTGCGGAGCGCCACTTTGGTTCCCAACCACGTGGTCGCAGCGCCGGTACTGGCGCTGCGCGGTGATCAGGGGCGGGTGGCGCTGTCAGGTGCAGGCAGCCTGTCGGGTATCCCCGTAACTGCCAACTGGAGCCAGGCCGTGGGGCGGCAGGCCAGCCCGGCCAGTCGGGTGACCGGCGAGATCGAGATCAGCCCAAAGGCCATAGACACCCTGCAAATTGGCCTGCCCAAGGGCACTGTCGCTGGCCAGGGGCAGGGGAGCTATCAGCTGGATATCGTGCCAGAGCAGCCACCGCAGTTGCAGTTTACATCCGATCTGGCAGGGGTGGATCTGCGCATCCCGCAGATCAGTTGGCGCAAACCCCCGGCGAGCCGCGGTCAGCTGGATATGGATGTCACCCTGGCCACGCCGGTCAAGGTCGACAGGCTGCGGCTGCAGGCGCCGGGGTTGCAGGCTGAGGGCTGGGTGACCACCAAGGAGAGCGGCGGGTTGCAGCAGGCCCATCTGAGCGCGGTGAGTGTTGGCAATTGGATGCAGGGCGCTGTGAATTTCATTGGCCTGCGCAATGGGCTGGCGGAGATCCAGGTGACCAGCGGCACGCTTGATCTGCAAAAGGCGCCCTTTTCTGGTGAAAGTGGCAGCAGCACGGGGAATGGCTCTGGGGGCAGCGCTCCGTCCGGCCCGATCACCATGCAGCTGGAGCGTCTGCGTGTCACCGAAAGCATTGCCTTGACCGGGTTCGAGGGACGGTTCTCCACACAGGGCGGGCTAAATGGCCAGTTCACCGGTAATCTCAATGGAGCCACGCCGGTCTCTGGGGTTGTGGTGCCAAAACCGGGGGGCATAGCCACCCGGATCCGCGCCGATGATGCGGGCGGTGTTTTTAAGGCCGCCGGTATTTTGCGTCATGGTGAGGGCGGCAGCTTTGACATGACATTAATTCCGGCGAAGGAACCGGGTGAATACGACGGTGAGATCCAGATCAAAAACACCCGTATCAAAAATGCGCCCTCCATGGCGGCGCTGCTGAATGCGATCAGCGTCATTGGTCTGGTGGATGAATTGTCCGGTGGCGGCATTCTGTTTACCGGGGTCGAGGCAAAATTCCGGCTTGGCTCTACCCATCTGACCCTGCATGAAAGCAGCGCTGTCGGGCCTTCGATGGGGCTGTCGATGGACGGGATTTATGAACTGGACTCCGGCACGCTGAACATGCGCGGGGTGATCTCGCCCATCTATATTATCAATGCCATTGGCCGGGTGGTTTCCCGCAAGGGGGAGGGGTTGTTTGGCTTTGCCTTCAGGCTCAGGGGCTCGGCGGATGATCCAAAGGTCAGCGTCAATCCCCTGTCGGCCTTGGCTCCTGGCATGTTCAGGGAGATTTTTCGCGGCAAGGCCCCCACTGTTCCAGGTGCGCCGGAGGAAGAGACACAACCGCCTCCCGCCCATCTGCACAGTAACACCGGCGGCGAGCGGTGAGGAGGCCCGGGGCTTGGTCACACCTGCCCCCTGCAAGAGCCATGGCCAAGCGGCGATAAACCCCTTAAAGGGGCGGCATGAAACTCAGCGATTTTGATTTTGACCTGCCCGACGACCTGATTGCCACCCGCCCGGCCTCGCCGCGCAGCGCGGCGCGGTTGCTGGTGGCCACACCTGATTCCCTGACGGATGGCCATATGGGCGATCTCGTGGACCTGTTGCAGCCCGGAGATCGACTGGTGTTGAATGACACCAAGGTCATCCCGGCGCGGCTCTCTGGCCTGCGCCATCGCGACACCGCTCAGGGCAAAATGGCCGCCAAGATCGAAGTGACGCTGTTAGAGCCGAAGGCAGATGGCAGCTGGTCCGCCCTGTTGAAGCCTTTGAAGAAGGTCAAACTTGGCGAGGTCGTGGTGTTTTCCGAGGCCCTGTCGGCTGAGCTGGTTGGCGTGGCTGACGGGCAGGGGCAGTTGCGGTTTAACCTGGCTGGCGATGATTTTGATGCGGCGCTCAACGCGGCGGGCGCCATGCCGCTGCCGCCCTATATTGCCGCCAAACGGGCCGCAGATGATCAGGACAAAGAAGACTACCAAACCGTTTGGGCGCGCCATTCCGGGGCGGTTGCCGCGCCGACGGCCTCTTTGCATTTTGACCCGCCACTGCTGGCCGCGCTCAAGGCCAGGGGGGTAGAGTTCACCTATGTGACCCTGCATGTGGGCGCGGGAACTTTTTTGCCGGTCAAGGTCGAAGATGTGACCAGCCACAAAATGCATGCGGAATGGGGACGGGTCAGCCCACAGGCCGCCGCGGATATCGCCGCAACCAAAGCCGCCGGTGGCCGGATCATTCCGGTGGGCACCACGGCCCTGCGCCTGATTGAGAGCGCGGCGCGCAGCGGCACTGTGCAGCCCTGGGAGGGCGAGACGGATATCTTTATCTACCCTGGGTTCACCTTCCATGTGGCCGATGCCTTGATGACCAATTTTCACCTGCCAAAATCCACCCTGTTGATGCTGATCTCTGCACTCATGGGGCAACAGCGGGTGCGCGAGATTTATGATCACGCGGTACAGAGCGGCTATCGTTTCTTTTCTTATGGAGACGGGTCGCTTTTATTACCCCAAGAGACGAATAGGGGGCAGAAGGGCGGCAAATGAAGGTAGACAAGCGCGGGTAATTTCCGCACTGATGAGAGCCGGAAAACGACGTCTTCGCAATCAATCTCAACCGACACCTGCCTCTGGCGACAGAGGCACCCCCGTCAAAAACACCAGACGGGCAGGGGCCACTGTTACACCTGTTACAGTGGCGCTTGTCCGATGACAAAGGAGCCATCGCGATGCTGCAGGTTTTGTCGAGCGCTTGGGCGCTACTCTTGGGCATGGGCATGCTGATGATCGGTAATGGCATGCAGGGCACCATTTTGGGGGTGCGGGGCGCGCTGGAGGGGTTTTCGACCCTGCAGATGTCCTTTGTGATGTCGGCCTATTTTGTCGGATTTCTGGGCGGATCGCGCCTGGCGCCCGAGATGATCCGACGTGTCGGCCATGTGCGGGTTTTTGCGGCGCTTGCCTCGCTGATCTCGGCGGTAATGATTCTCTATCCTGCGGTGGCCAATCCAATTGCATGGATGCTGGGACGGGCGCTGATCGGCTTTTGCTTTTCAGGGGTGTATGTCACGGCAGAAAGCTGGCTGAACAACGCGGCCGACAATGCCAACCGGGGCAAGGCGCTGTCGCTTTATATGATTGTGCAGACCATTGGCATCGTGGCGGCGCAAGCGCTGATGCTGGTGGGGGATCCGGCAGGGTATGAGACCTTTGTGATTGCCTCGGTGGTGGTCTCGGTCTCCTTTGCACCAATTTTGCTGTCGATTTCACCCACCCCGGCCTTTGCAACCACCAAGCCAATGTCGCTGCGCGAGCTGATGAATGTCTCGCCGCTTGGCTGTGTCGGCATGTTTCTGCTGGGCGGGGTGTTTTCGGCTCAGTTTGGTATGAGCGCGGTCTATGCCGCCGAGGCAGGGCTCAGCCTGTCACAGATCTCGATCTTTATTGCCACCTTCTACATTGGCGCGGTTGTCCTGCAGTTTCCGCTGGGCTGGATGTCAGACTGGATGGATCGCCGGGTTCTGGTTCTGGCCGTCTCTGCCCTGGGGGGCGGCGCTGCGCTCATGGGGATGGTGATGGGCGGGGACTATAGCTTTTTGTTGCTGGCGGCCTTCTTTATCGGCGGCATGTCCAACCCGCTCTATTCCCTGCTGATCGCCCATACCAATGACTATCTGGAGCACGATGATATGGCGGCAGCCTCTGGCGGGCTGGTGTTTATCAACGGGCTGGGCGCCATTGCCGGTCCGCTGATCACCGGCTGGATCATGAGCGATGCAGTCTTTGGTCCTTCGGGGTATTTTCTGTTCATGGCGGTATTGCTGATCGCCCTGGCCGTCTACGCGCTCTATCGTACCACCCAGCGGGCATCGATTCCCGCTGACGAAACCGGGATTATGTCGCCAATGACGCCCAGCGGTTCGCCTGTGGTGGTGGAATTTGCCCAGGAATATGCCATTGAAACCGAGATTGAGGAGCAGGAAGCCGCCAGTGAGGCCGGGTGATTGCGCTAACCCAATGGGGTTGTGAGGAATATTTCATCGAAATGCCAAAAATGTTGCAAATAGTGACCCCGCGTCACTTGTAAACGCTATGTAAAATGGTCTGAACTAAACTTCGGTATTAATACGTGGAGATGGACCAATGCAGGGGCCCGAAGAAATCCTTAAGTTCTGGCTGGATGAGGTTGGAGAAAAAGGCTGGTATCTCAGCGATGACGCGCTGGATGACACCATCCGCACGCGTTTTCTGGACACTTGGAAGGCAGCCTGTGAGGGCAAGTTTTCCCTGTGGCTGACCTATCCCTCCGGTACTCTGGCCTATATCATTCTGATGGACCAGTTCCCGCGCAACATGTTCCGGGGAACAGGCGAGGCCTTTCACTCGGACCGTATGGCGCTCAGTGCTGCCAAGAACGCGATCCAGAAAAAATGGGACATGAAGATCGACGAGCCAGGCCGACAGTTCTTTTACATGCCACTGATGCATTCCGAGAACCTGTGCGATCAGGAGCGCTGTGTGCGGCTGATGCTGCAGCGGATGCCCGAAACCGGCGCGGTTAATCTGTTCCATGCCCGTGCACACCGTGAAGTGATCCGCGATTTTGGCCGCTTTCCCTATCGCAACGCCGTGCTGTCGCGCCACAGCACGGCACCCGAGAAGACCTATGTCGAATCCGGTGGCTACGGCGAAACGCTGCGCCGCCTGCGGGCCATTGGGTAACAGCCCGCAGGGCTTATGGGCAGAGGCGGTGCCTTGCTACAGGCTGTGCCTTGCCTGCCGTCTTGTCGGCAGCACGGGGGGTCAGCTACGTGGGGCGACGCCGTAGCTGGCATATGCATCCGCGCGCAGCTCGGCCTCGCTGCGGTCCGGGTAGAACAGGTAGCTTGGTGCCAAAATGGGCGAACGGCGCGAAATGTGCACTAAGATCACGTTGCGGATAGGAAAGGCCTCTCCGGTCATCGCCAGAAGGGGCGCCGCCAGCTCTGCAAATTCGGTGGCATCAGGGGCGATGATTTTCGCGGTGCCCTCAACCTTGTGACCACGCTGCAGAAAGACGTCGACGAAGCTGACACAGACCGCCGGGTTGGCGTGGATGTTGCGCACGCTGCGAGCAGAGGCGATATCGGCGATGACCAGCCGCTCGGCGTCCAGCTCGGCATAGATTTCCTTGGGGGACACATTGGGCCTGTTGTCGGCATCCGATGTGGCCAGCCAGCATAGGACGGCGTGTTCCTCAGGTGGCTGAAGTGTTTGGCTCATTAACGAAATTTCCTGTTTGAAATTGAAACCTCTGATAGCTGCCAGCCTATCGGCGCGACATTTTCGCGGCAAGCATCATCATCAGCCGAAACTGCTGGTTGCGGCGTAGGATAACCAAGGCTCCAGATGTTCCAGCGAGATTTTTCTGTTGTTCTGTCGTCTTTGCTTGTTAGTCTTGGGATAATTATGCACGCGCTTTTGTGCCGTTTCAGGGCGGGACGGCTTCGGTTGTTGCAGTGCGTTGGGAATTAGTTTAACGGTAAACTAGTTTTTGGATATTTGTTCATGAGGGAACACAATGGCCGCAGCATCCTATGACGTGATCGTAATCGGCGCAGGCCCTGGCGGATATGTGGCCGCCATTCGGGCGGCGCAACTGGGGCTCAAGACTGCGATTGTCGAGCGCGAGAACCTGGGTGGCATCTGTCTGAACTGGGGCTGTATCCCGACCAAGGCGCTGCTGCGCTCTTCCGAGGTGTTCCACCTGATGGAGCGGGCCAAGGAATTTGGCCTGAGCGCGGATAACATCACCTATGATCTTGATGCGGTTGTCAAACGCTCACGCGGGGTGGCCAAACAGCTGTCCTCGGGCATTGGTCATTTGATGAAGAAGAACAAGATCACAGTGGTGATGGGCGAAGCGACACTGCCCGCCAAGGGAAAGGTCAGTGTCAAAACCGACAAGGGCGTGCAGGAGCTGAGCGCCAAGAACATCATCCTGGCCACCGGCGCGCGGGCGCGGGAGCTGCCGGGGCTGGAAGGCGATGGCGATCTGGTCTGGACCTACCGCGACGCGCTGGTGCCGCCACGCATGCCCAAAAAGCTGCTGGTCATTGGCTCCGGTGCCATCGGCATCGAATTTGCAAGTTTTTACAACACGCTGGGTGCTGACACGACCGTTGTCGAGGTCATGGACCGGGTGTTGCCAGTAGAAGACGCCGAGATTTCCGCCTTTGCCAAGAAGGCCTTTGTCAAACAGGGCATGAAGATCATGGAAAAAGCCATGGTCAAGCAGCTGGACCGGGCGCCGGGTAAGGTCACCGCCCATATCGAGGTTGGCGGCAAGGTCGAAAAGCAAGAGTTCGACACCGTGATCTCTGCCGTCGGCATTGTCGGCAATGTCGAGGGTCTGGGGCTGGAGGCGCTTGGCGTCAAGCTTGACCGCACCCATGTGGTGACGGATCAGTTCTGCCGCACCGGGGTTGAGGGGCTGTATGCCATCGGCGATATCGCCGGCGCGCCCTGGCTGGCCCATAAGGCGAGCCACGAAGGTGTCATGGTTGCGGATCTGATCGGTGGCAAACACGCCCATCCGGTGAAACCCGAAAGCATCGCGGGCTGTACCTATTGCCAGCCGCAGGTGGCCAGCGTTGGCTATACCGAAGCCAAGGCCAAAGAGCTGGGCTATGACATCAAAGTTGGTCGTTTTCCGTTTATCGGCAATGGCAAAGCCATCGCTCTGGGCGAGCCCGAAGGCTTGATCAAAACCGTGTTTGACGCCAAAACCGGTGAGCTGCTGGGGGCCCATATGGTTGGCGCCGAAGTTACCGAGCTGATCCAGGGTTATGTGGTGGGTCGCCAGTTGGAAACCACCGAGGAAGACCTGATGAATACCGTCTTCCCGCATCCCACCCTCAGCGAGATGATGCATGAAAGCGTGCTCGACGCCTTTGATCGTGTCATTCACATGTAACCTGGTACATCTGGCCTGATTACTGACCTAATTACTGACCTGAGTACTGGCCAGATAGTCGTCCTGATGGTCCACTGCACTGTCTACCGCGCACGTCCCCCTGGGGCGTGCGTTTTTGTGTGGCATCAAGACAGCGTTAAAATCCACCTCAACCCTTTGGGAAAACATCGGGAATATGCGGGGGAGTGAGACAGTGAATGAGGCAGGTTTCCGCGCGCGCCTGCTGGCCTGGAACGAGTGTTGAACAAGACCCTGTCCAGGGCTCTTGCGGTTCTGGGCCTGTCCAGGCGATCCCATTTCGACAAAATGGCCCTGCTGCGACGCTGGCACTCTGAGGTGGGCCAGTCTAAAGGTGAGGTCCAGGGGCAGGGCACAGAGCTGCTCTCAACCAAAGGGGCAGGGAGCAATGGCCACAGACCCGATCACAACGCGTTGGCCGTTGATTTTTACCATCTGGGCTGCTGGCCTGGGGGTTGCGGCGCAATACGGTAAAATCAGCGTGATTTTTGACCGTATGGATCAGCTTTACCCGGATGCCGGGGCATCGCTCAGCTTTGCCGTGTCACTGGTCGGCAGTGTTGGCATCCTCTTTGGGCTGGTGGCGGGGCTGTTTGTCAGCTCCTTTGGCTATCGGCGTAGCCTGGTTGGCGCGCTTTGGGTTGGGGCCTGCATGTCTGCCCTGCAGGCGCTGCATTTGCCCTTTGGCCTGTTTCTTGTCAGTCGCCTGATCGAAGGGCTGTCGCATCTGGGCGTGGTGGTGGCCGGGCCAACGCTGATTGCGGCGCTCTGCTCCAACCGGGATCGTGGGCTGGCCATGACCCTGTGGAGCACATTTTTTGGCGTCGCTTTTACCCTGCTTGCCTGGTTTGGGCTGCCGCTTGTCGCGCGCTTTGGCCTGTTGTCGCTGTTTGCCGCCCATGCGCTGATCATGGTGGGGTTGGCGCTGTGGCTCGGCAGGGCGCTGCGGGATGTGCCAGTACCGCCGCGCACCGAATTTCCCGCCCTGCGCAGCCTGCCGGGGCTGCATGTGCCGGTCTATCGTTCCGCCTGGAAGGTGGCGCCAGCGGCGGGCTGGCTGTTTTATACCTGCTGTTTTGTCTCCATCCTGACGGTGATCCCGCCCTATATCGCGGCAGAGCAGCGCGGCTATGTTCTGGGCGCCATGCCGCTGGCCAGTATTGCCACCTCCCTCAGCTTGGGGGTCTTTTTGCTGCGTCATTTTGCAGCCGTGAAGGTGGCGCAACTGGGCTTTGTGCTGTCTGCCGGCGGGGTGCTTTGGCTGTGGCTGCAGCCCGGCGACCCGCTGGCCTGTATCGCCCTGGCTGCTGCCATGGGGCTGGTACAGGGGGGGTCTTTTGCTTCGGTGCCGCAGCTGAACCTGGAAGATGAGGATCGCGCCCAGGCGGGCGGTGTCCTGGCCCAGGCCGGCAATCTCGGCAATACCATTGGCACGCCCCTGATGGTGCTCTCGCTTGGTCTTGCCGGGTTTTCGGGGCTGATGGCGGTTCTGCTGCTGCTGTTTCTGGGTGGTTTTCTCGTCCATCAGGTTCTGGCCCTGAAGCGCCGTCATCTGTCCTATTGAGCGGTCGCGCCACGATATAGACCAAGCCACCATATTTGGCGTTTCCTGGCCAAAATGCAGGAAAATGTTCCACTAACGTTCTCACTTTTCTATTGGAGTCTGGCGCCACATTGCCTATCTGTAGGTCGAAGACTGGCAGCGGATTGATCCCGTGGTGGCCAGAGTATTTGGCACGAGGGCAGTATGGCTGAGTTGAAATCCATCGAGGTGCGCGGCGCACGCGAACATAATCTCAAAAACATTGATGTGGATATCCCTCGCGATGAGCTGGTGGTGATCACCGGCCTGTCTGGATCGGGGAAATCCTCGCTTGCCTTTGATACCATCTACGCCGAGGGCCAGCGCCGCTACGTCGAAAGCCTGTCAGCCTATGCCCGGCAGTTCCTCGACATGATGGAAAAGCCGGATGTGGATCATATCTCCGGCCTCAGCCCGGCAATTTCGATCGAACAAAAGACCACCTCGAAAAACCCGCGCTCCACTGTCGGCACCGTGACCGAGATCTATGACTATCTGCGGCTGCTGTTTGCCCGGGCCGGCACGCCCTTTAGCCCCGCCACCGGTCTGCCCATCGAGGCGCAGCAGGTGCAGGATATGGTCGACCGGGTGATGGCGCTGGAGGAGGGCACCCGTGGCTTTTTGCTTGCGCCCATCGTGCGCGACCGCAAGGGCGAGTACAAAAAGGAAATGCTGGAGCTGCGCAAACAGGGCTTTCAGCGGGTCAAGGTCGACGGTGAATTTTACGAACTGGATGAGCCGCCGACCCTGGACAAGAAGTTCCGTCATGACATTGATGTTGTGGTGGATCGTCTGGTGGTGCGCGAGGGTCTGGAGACCCGGTTGGCAGATTCGCTGCGCACCGCGCTGGATCTGGCCGATGGCATTGCCATTCTGGAAACTGCACCGCGCGAAGGTGATCCTGAACGGCTGACCTTCAGCGAGAATTTTGCCTGCCCCGTCAGCGGCTTTACCATCCCCGAGATCGAACCCCGGCTGTTTTCGTTCAATGCGCCCTTTGGCGCCTGCACCGTCTGCGACGGGCTGGGGGTCGAGCTGTTCTTTGATGAACGTCTGGTGGTTCCGGACCAAAGCCTGAAAATCTATGATGGTGCCCTGGCGCCCTGGCGGAAAGGCAAATCGCCCTATTTCCTGCAGACAATTGAGGCCATCGCCAAACACTATGGGTTCAACAAGAACACCCAGTGGAAAGACCTGGACCCCAAGGTGCAGCAGGTGTTCCTGCGCGGCTCTGGTGAGGAAGAAATCCCCTTCCGCTATGACGAAGGTGGCCGGGTTTATGAGGTCACCCGCGTCTTTGAAGGCGTCATTCCCAATATGGAACGGCGCTACCGCGAAACCGACAGCAACTGGATCCGTGAAGAGTTTGAACGCTACCAGAACAATCGCCCCTGTGGCGCCTGCGGCGGCTATCGTCTGCGCGAAGAGGCCCTGGCGGTCAAGATTGCCGGGGTACATGCGGGGCAGGTGGTGCAGAAATCCATCCGCGAGGCGCTGGCCTGGATCGAGGATGTGCCCAACCATCTGACCAAGCAGAAACAAGAAATCGCCCGCGCCATTGTCAAAGAGATCCGCGAGCGGCTTGGCTTTTTGAACAACGTAGGTCTGGAATACCTGAGCCTGTCGCGGGCCAGTGGCACCCTGTCGGGGGGCGAAAGCCAGCGGATCCGTTTGGCCAGCCAGATTGGCTCGGGCCTGACAGGGGTGCTATATGTGCTGGATGAGCCCTCGATCGGTTTGCACCAGCGCGACAATGACCGGCTGATCACCACCCTGAAAAACCTGCGCGATCAGGGCAATACGGTGATCGTGGTGGAACATGACGAGGATATGATCCGTCAGGCCGACTATGTTTTTGACATCGGCCCCGGTGCCGGTGTGCATGGCGGCGAAGTGGTCAGCCACGGCACTGCGGCGCAGGTCACCGCCGATGCGGCGTCAATTACCGGCCAGTATCTGGCTGGCGTGCGCGAGATCCCGGTTCCGGCGAAACGGCGTAAGGGCAACAAGAAAAAGCTGAAGGTGGTCAAGGCCACTGGCAACAACCTGAAAAATGTCACGGCGGAATTCCCACTGGGCACATTCTTGTGTGTGACCGGGGTTTCGGGCGGGGGTAAATCCACCCTGACCATTGAAACCCTGTTCAAAACCGCCTCGATGCGGCTCAATGGTGCCCGCCAGACCCCAGCGCCCTGCGAAAGCATCAAGGGGCTTGAGCATCTGGACAAGGTGATCGACATCGACCAGCGCGCCATTGGCCGCACGCCACGATCAAACCCCGCCACCTATACTGGCGCTTTTACCCCGATCCGCGACTGGTTTGCCGGCCTGCCCGAGGCCAAGACGCGCGGCTATAAACCGGGGCGGTTCAGCTTTAACGTCAAGGGGGGCCGCTGCGAGGCCTGCCAGGGGGACGGGGTCATCAAGATCGAGATGCATTTCCTGCCGGACGTCTATGTGGAATGCGAAACCTGCAAAGGCGCGCGCTATAACCGCGAGACACTGGAGGTGCGTTTCAAGGGGAAGAGCATCGCAGATGTGCTTGATATGACAGTCGAAGACGCCCAGGCGTTTTTTCAGGCCGTGCCCACTATCCGCGACAAGATGGACGCGCTGATGCGGGTTGGTCTGGGCTATATCAAGGTCGGCCAGCAGGCCACCACCCTGTCCGGTGGTGAGGCCCAGCGGGTGAAACTCTCCAAGGAGCTGAGCAAACGCTCGACCGGGCGGACGCTTTACATTTTGGATGAACCCACCACGGGGCTGCATTTTGAGGATGTGAAAAAGCTGCTCGAGGTGCTGCATGAATTGGTTGATCAGGGCAATTCCGTGGTGGTGATTGAACACAACCTTGATGTGATCAAAACAGCCGACTGGATCATTGATATCGGCCCCGAAGGCGGCGATGGCGGTGGTGAGATCGTCGCCACCGGCACGCCGGAAACCATTGCCAAAGAACCCCTCAGCCATACAGGGCGCTATTTGAAAGAGATGCTGGCAAATAAGAAAGTCGCGGCAGAATAAGCGGTTGGCCGGTGTTGTTCCGGCCAATCCTATTCCAAAAGGGGGCTCACCGGTCAGGCGGTTACGGGCTGTTTGACCGGGCGATACAGCAGGATTGGCACGGCAAACATCGCCAGAAACACAGTGTTCAGAACCACGTTGAACCAGGCTCCGACCATATAGGAGCCAAAGCTGTCGGGCAGGTACCAGGCCAGGATACCAGTCAGGATGATGCGGCCGCCGATCTTTGGGGCCTTGCTATAGACTTCTGTTGTGATGCCCCAGATCAGGCTGCCGGTGCCGACCAGCAGCCCGCCTGAAATCGCAGCCAGCACATGGGTGCTATCGCTGTCCAGTGCTTGTTGGCCGTCCAGCGGAAAATGCACCAGGTCCAGAAACAGCTCCAGGGCAACCCGAAGCGGCGATACCAGGGCGAGAACCATTCCCAGCCCAAAAAGAACCGTGCCGAGGGCTGCAAGTTTGAGCGCCTTGGTGGCGGTGTCATGTGTCATCAGTGGTCTCCTGTTGCGTGATGTCCTGAGCATCCCGCGCGGAGGACAGGAAAACAATTACCTCAGAGGTAGGTGAAATCCCTGTACACAGCGAATAGGCTGGCCAAGACCGCAGGTGAAGAACCGCAGATGAGGATGGGCAAGATGAGTGGCTTTGGAGCGCTGTTGAAAGAATGGCGGGGCATTCGCCGCATGAGCCAGCTTGACCTGGCGCTTTCGGCACAGGTCTCTGCCCGGCATGTCTCTTTTCTGGAGACCGGACGCGCCCGCGCCAGTCGTGATATGGCACTGCGGCTGGGGGAAGAGCTGCAAATGCCACTGGCGGCGCGCAACCAGCTATTGCTTGCAGCCGGATTTGCCCCAGCCTTTGGTGGCGGTGAACTGAAAGACGAGGATCGCGCGCCCTTGGCGCAGGCGGTTGAATGGATGCTGGAGCGTCACGCGCCTTTTCCGGCAATTGCGATTGATCATCACTGGATTCTAAAAGCGATGAATCCCCCTGCCGCAGCCCTGTTGACCTCTGTTGGAGTGCAGCTCGACGACAGCCTGATTGATGCCCTGTGCGCAAACGAGGCTCTGCGCGGTGCCTTGGTCAATCTGGAAGAGGTCGAAGCGCTGACTTTGATGCGATTGCGCAATGAGCTGTCCCATCTTGGCAAGGCGCCGGTTTTGCAGCAGGCGATGCAGCAGTTGCAGCGCCGGGTGGCTGCACATTCGCGTCCCGTTCTGGAGCAAATGCCAGCGGTGATCCCAACTCATTATCGGTTTAACGGACTGGATCTGAAACTGTTTTCAACCCTGACGCAGTTCACCTCGACCGGGGATCTGGCGATGTCAGAGCTGAGGTTGGAGATGATGTTCCCGGTTGATCATGAGACCAAACAAGCCCTGTTGGCCCTGTTCCGCCCCACTGCTTGACATCTGTACCTAGGACGACAGGCAGTGGTTTAGCAATTGGGTCTCATACTGGCGCAGGGCAAGGCGCGCGGCAAAGCCATACCCAGCCCCTGTCTGCGGGCAAAGCTCTGGAAACAGGGCAAAAAGTTCAGCCTGGGTTTCGGCGTCAAAACCAGCAGTTGTCTGCGGGCCGGGGTGGTAGCTTTCGCTCAATACCCCATGCGAGGTGAGGATCTCGTGCTGGTCAAACAGCAGGTGATAGTAATCGACCGTCTCAAGGCTGAGATCGGGGCGGATGCTCGCGTCGTTGACCAGATCCTTGGCTTTGGCCAGCACTTCGTCTTCGCCAAACAGCAGTTCGGCAAATTGGCCGGTGATCAGTATTCGGTGGTTGGGGGAGACCCAGAGATCCGCCTCAGCACCAAACTGGCCCTTGGCAATACGGATCGGTGCGGTGATCGCGGTCACCGGAACCCTGCTGTGGCCAATCCAGCGCAGCGGCTGAAACCCGTGATCATAGGTCTGGATCATCATGCCAGCCGTCAGGTTCTCGATTGCGATGGGGCCCTGATCGGTCTCAATCCGGGTTCCCCCCATGAAACAGGCCTGGGCCTGATTGATCTCGACCAGTCCGGTGTCACTGTCGCCGCTGTCGTTTTCGGTGGTGTAGTTGAAATAGACGGTCTCATCATCGCCGTCGGACTGAACCTCAAGCGTCCCGTCCGGGTTCAGCGTGATCTGCTGGCCGGTTGCCAGGGTCACCGTATCCCCAGGGGAGACCGCAATGTCATTGATGTGGGTGACGGTCAGCGTGCCGCCAGCTGAACTGGTGTCATTTTCCAGAACATCCAATGTTTTTGAGGTGTTAAAGCTCAGATCGACCTGATCGTCCTGGGCAACAAAGGCGGTCTGGACCGACCCGCCTGCCACCAGCAGATTGGTGTCATAATTGCTGTCAGAAACATCTGCGACGCCGATCTTGATCGTGTTCACTTCACCTGCAGTCACCGGGGCGGTAAAGGTCAGGGTAATGGTGAACCCGTCCATTTCGGTGTTGTACTGATCGCCGGTGTTGTCGACGTAGATGTTTTCGGTTTCATTTTGGTTGATGTTACCAATAGAGGCAGAGCCATCGCCAATGGTGACCTGTGCTTGTACCCCATTGACCCAAACGCCAACCACGTCGTTGTATTGGGAACTGGAGAACTCGGGGTATTCCTCAGAGGAGAGCACAAAGTCCAGCGTCAGCACATCGCCGTCGGGAATGAAGTCAATCTCCATAAAGGCGGCGTCATAGGTGGCGGAACCAGCAATGGTGTTAAAGTCGCTGTCGCCATTGATGCCGCTGGTATTGGTGCTGGTATTGCCGGAGGTGTTGGTATTGCTGGTGCCAGAGCTATTGGTGAAATCATCTACGTGGCCAGTGGACAGGATGACGCCGCTATCGGCGGGGGCGACGCCTGCCACAGTTGTATCGGCACCGGAGTAAATACCAGAGGAGGCAGCATCACCGGAATAGCTGGCACTGACAACGGTGGTTCCGTCGCCAAAAATCTCCTGCGCCATCTGATCGGCGGTGGCGGAGGTGTTGATATCGAGTTCTGTCGCCGTAGCCATGTGAGTTCCTGCACCCTGTGGGAGGCCGCAAATTTTCTGTGGCCCGACCTCAGGTGTCGCTGCGAATTTGGACTGAAATGTGGAAACCCGGTGCCCATTTTCTGAATTTTAATCAAATTGAACAAATTCCGAATTTTTCAACGCAGCAGGTCAGGGGCGGAAGTGCTGGTTGGATCGCGCCATTGGCGCACAAAGAAGCCCGGCCCAGAGGTGTCTCTTGGTCGAAAGAGACACCTCTGGGCCGGGCAAGCCTTGCGTTCGGCAGGGGCGCGCCAGAGGTTTGGTTTAGCTGCGGCCGCGCTTTTCAAAGCGGGGCAGCATGGCGGAAAAGTCCATGCCAAGCCCGTCTTCGTTTTCGACAAACTTGGCATAAAGCGCCTGTGCCAGCTCGCCCATTGGGGTGTCGGCATCGGCACTGACGGCGGCCTGCTGGCTGAGCCGCAGATCCTTCAGCATCAGTTCCGCGGCAAACCCCGGTTTGTAATCGTTGTCGGCAGGCGACTGCGGACCAACGCCGGGGGCCGGGCAATAGGCATTCATCGACCAGGAATAGCCCGAAGAGGTGGAAACCACGTCGAACATTTTCTGCCGGTCCAGACCCAGTTTGTCGGCCAGAGCAAAGGCTTCGCAGGTGGCAATCATCGTCACGCCCAGGATCATGTTGTTGCAGATCTTGGCGGATTGGCCGGCGCCGGCCTCGCCACAATGCACGGCCTTCTGGCCCATGATGTCAAACAGGGGCTCTGCCTTGGCAAAGGCCTCGGCGCTACCGCCGGCCATAAAGGTCAAGGTGCCGCCTGCAGCGCCGCCGATACCGCCGGACACGGGCGCATCCACAAACAATAGACCCGCCGCAGCGGCCTGTTCTGCAACCGCACGGGCCGAGTCCACATCCACGGTGGAGCAATCCACCAGGGCTGCTCCGGCCTGCATGGCGGGCAGCAGCTCAGCGGCAACGGTGCGCAGGATCTGACCATTGGGCAGCATGGTGATCACCACATCGGCCCCGGCTGCAGCCTCAGCGGCCGACCTGACCATGGTGACGCCCTCGACTGTGACACTGGCCATGTCAAAGCCCAGAACGTCGTGACCCTCTTTGGCGAGATTGGCAGCCATCGGGCCACCCATGTTGCCAAGACCAATAAATCCGATTTTCATGTGTTACTCCTCCTCAAAAACCAAGGCGTCCGCGCCCAGCGGCATCAGCATCTGGCTGACGGCGGTAGCGGGAACATCCTGCTCTGCATATTGCCATTTGGGCTGGCGGTCCTTGTCGATGATCTGGGCACGAATACCTTCGAGAAAATCACCCTTGTCCATGGCGCGATAGGTAAAGCGGTATTCATACTCCAGCGCCTTGCGAATGCTCAGGCTGCTGGCGCGCAACCGGTGCAACAGCTCGACCGTGCAGGCCATCGAGAGCGGCGCATTGCGGCCCAATACCTTTAGGGTCTTTTCAGCAAAATCGCTGGGTTCTCCCTTTAGCACTGTCAGGATATCCGTCAGGGTTTCGCCGGCAAAATAGCGATCGATCTCAGCCTGCTGGGTTTCCAATGTGCCCGCTGGCGGCTTTTGTGACGCCACCTCCAAAAGCGCTGGATCACCATCTTTTTGCAGCCCGTTGATCAACACGGGCCAAAAGCTTTCGGGGATGTAGAAATCGGCAAAGCCCGCATAGATGGCGTCTGCGGCCTTCATGCGTGTGGCGGTAAGGCCGAGGTATTCGCCCAGACGCCCCGGCGCCAGGGCCAGCATCAAAGAGCCACCCACATCGGGCAACAGGCCAATGCCAACTTCGGGCATGGAGATCTGGCTGCTGTCGCCAACCACCCGGTGGGTGCCATGACAGCCAATGCCGACGCCCCCCCCCATGGTGAACCCCTGCAGGAAGCTGACCACCGGTTTGGGATATTCAAAAATGAGGGCGTTCAGCCGGTATTCGTCGCTCCAGAACTTGCGCCCATAGGCATAATCGCCTGCGGTGCCGGTCTCATACAGCTCGGCAATGTCGCCGCCGGCGCAAAAGGCTTTTTCGCCCTCGGCATCAATGACCACCAGTTTGACCGCATCATCGGTTGCCCATTGGCGCAGGGCGGCGTCAATGGCCATGCACATATCATAAGACAGCGCATTCAGGGCCTTGCCGCGGCTGAGGGTGATGCGACCGGCCTGACCGATCACACGGATATTGATATCGCTCATAGGTTCCTCGCTGTTGGCGCGGGTCAAACACCCGGCACCCTGTCGCCCTGGGAGTGGGGACGGGATACCGGCTGCGACAGGCGCATAGTACCGGGCTTAGCTGTGTTCGGCCAGCAAATGGCGCGCAACAATCACTCGCATGATCTCGTTTGTGCCCTCAAGGATCTGGTGAACGCGCAGATCCCGCACCAGCTTTTCGATACCGTAATCTGCCAGGTAGCCGTAGCCACCATGCAGCTGCAGGCATTGATCAACGATCCTGGATCCCGCCTCGGTCACAAATTTCTTTGCCATGGCGCAGTGTTTGCTGGCATCGGGTGCGCCCTGATCCAGCTTCCAGGCTGCCTGACGCAAAAAGACACGTGCCGCCTGCAGTTCAATCTCCATATCCGCAAGGCGGAACTGCAGCCCCTGGAACTGGTCGATGGATTTGCCAAAGGCCTTGCGCTCGGACATGTATTTCATCGTCAGATTCAGCGCGGTCTGCGCGGCGCCCAGCGAACAGGAGGAGATATTCAGACGTCCGCCGTCCAGGCCCATCATCGCGTATTTGAACCCCTTGCCCTCTTCGCCGACCAGGTTGTTGGCCGGGATCTTGCAATCGTCAAACTGCACCTGGGCGGTGGGTTGGCTTTTCCAGCCCATCTTTTCTTCCAGCCCGCCAAAGGACAGGCCCGGGGTGCCGTCTTCGACATAGACGGTGGAAATGCCCTTGGGACCGTCTTCACCGGTGCGCACCATGCAGACATAGGCGTCGGAATAGCCCCCCCCCGAGATGAAGGCCTTGTTGCCGTTCAGCGTGTAGCCTTCATTTGTCTTGTCGGCGCGGGTTTTCAGCGCTGCCGCATCAGAACCAGAGCCCGGCTCGGTCAGGCAGTAGCTGAGCACGGTGTTCAGTGACAAAACATCCGGCATGATCCGCGCCTTCATTTCGTCGCTGGCAAAGCTGTCCAGCATCTTGGCGCACATGTTATGGATCGACAAAAAGGCCGCCACTGAAGGGCAGGCCATCGACAGGGCCTCAAACACCAAAGTGGCATCCAGCCGGGTCAGCGCCGAGCCACCGGTTTCTTCGCTGACATAAAGCCCGCCAAAGCCAAGTTCGCCCACTTGTGGCCACAGCTTTTTGGGGATGGTGCCCTCGGCTTCCCACTGGCGTGCAAACGGCGCAATGTTTTCCTGGCCAAATGCATGAGCCATATCAAAAATCGCGGTCTGTTCCTCGGTCAAAGCAAAATCCACGTCCTGTCCTCCCTGGCGTGTATGAATTGAACGGTCGTTTATTTAATAGCGCGCCCAGCCCCCAAGAGCAAGCAGCGCGGGTGCAAAGTGGTGTTGCAAGAATAAGTGTAGCGGGTGTAGCGGGACACTTCGTTTTGCAGTGCGGGACACTTCCCATTGTAGCGGGACACTTCGTTTTGCAGTGCGGGACACTTCCCATTGCAGCAAATTTTTCTAGACGAACGCCCTGTTTTCTATGCCAGAACTGGACCCGAGGCCACCCACCTTTGGTGTCAATTTCGAGGTGAGTTTGGGACACTTCGCATTGCAGTAAGGGACACTTCCCATTTCAAACTCGGTTATAGCGCATCCCGAACCGTTTAAAATGTCCGTCTGCCGAGTTCTTTAAAGGTCGTTTGAAGAGGCTTTAAAGTGCTCGGAGCCGAGCTCTTAGGGCACGCCCTTCAATTCTTCCCAACTTCAGGGCCGTAGCATTGCCCTCAGAGCTGCGCCGACCTCCGGGAGGAAAGAGCGCCACATGGGCGCCCCCTCCATTGTGTTTTGGTTCAAGGACTTCCAACTTACACAGAACGCGGGCGGCGCTCTCCCGGACAGGTTTCAAAATGGGCATCGCTATACTTCTTTGGACGGGCTCGCGACGAGTGTCGACATCTCAGTCCCAAATGGTGCTAGCGGCTGCTCGCAGCCCAAAGCGGACTCATGCCAGGAGGGCAGCCGGACCCCAAGTACATGCATGTCGGGCGGAGAGCTGCCGTTAGCTGCGTCTGCAGCAAATATTTGGCTAAGCCGTCCAAGCGGACCTTCAAGGCCAAAAATTCTGGCCGGTCTTATTCTGGGGCAGTTGTTTAGGAAACAGGTCATTCACTGTACTATCTGCAATGGTCCGCTTTGGTAGCGGGCCGAGGCAGCCGTGAGAGGCGTGGCTGCGTGTATGCACTTTGCTCCATTTTCAGGGCATTTATCTTGAAACGATGCCGATACTCGCCTGCACTCAGGCCTGAGTTTGATTTCAACAAACGGTTGTGCGACGCAGATGTGAACCGCGATCTATTGTTGCGCCATACAGTTCTGGTGGAGGGTGCGGCTTACGACCGGCCTTGCCCGGTCCGCCAGGTCAGATTTGGTTGAGAGCAAGCGGCCGACGGAGACGTGTGGACCAGTTTGAAAACCAGTTCTGATTTAAAAATCCTGCCACGTTCCGGCTCCAGCTCCGCTCGCAGCCGCGCGGGGCGGAGTGAAGGCCTCTTGGTCCCAGTCGTTTCCGTGGGCCTGGGGAACATTTGACGCTTCGGCGGAAGTCTTGTGGGCTGGAGACTGCGGCGAAATTTTCATCACCGACCCGCCAGCCAGCTTGAAGACAGCGACCAGCTCAGCAAGGACGTTGGCGTCATTGTTCAGCGTATGCCCAGCCGCTGTCGTCTCCTCTACCATGGCAGCGTTTTGCTGGGTTACCTGGTCCAGTTGCACAACACCGGTATTGATTTCGCCCAGGCCGGTAGACTGCTCCACGGCGCCCTCGGCGATATCGGTCACCAGTTTAGAGATATGGTTGACCCGTTCCACAATGTTTTGCAGTGCCCCACCGGCCTTGCCGACAAGATCCACGCCGCGCTCCACCTGAGTGGAGCTTTTGCTGATCAGCGTTTTGATTTCCGTTGCCGCATCGGAGGACCGTTGTGCAAGGGACCTCACCTCGGAGGCAACAACCGCAAATCCGCGACCGGATTCACCCGCGCGGGCGGCCTCGACCCCGGCGTTCAAAGCCAGAAGGTTGGTCTGAAACGCGATGTCGTCGATGACGCCGATAATCTGCGCAATATGGGTCGAGGAGTTTTCGATCTCGGTCATCGCCGAAACCGCATTTGCAACAACAGTTCCACTGTTTTGCGCTTCTTGCTTGGCCTCGGCCATGATGCTTTCAACACTGCGGGCACTTTCGGCGGCGTTTTTCACGCTGGCGGTCAACTCATCCATGGCAGCGGCGGTTTCTTCCAGCGTCGCGGCCTGGCTTTCCGTTCGGTGCGACAGGTCATCCGCAGCCTGGCTGATTTCCACAGTGCCGGCACGGATACTCTGGGTCGCATCAATCACATGCTGAACAGTGGCGCTGAGCGTTGCCACAGTTGTATTGAAACTGCTGCGCAATTGTTCATATTCTGAGGGGAAAACAGTCGTGATCGCGCAATCAAGATCCCGGTCCGCCAGGCGTTTTAGGTGCGCGTCCAGAGAACTGATAACCGAGGTCCGGTCTGCTTCTGTCATGGCAAGATTGGCATCTGCCTCCTGAAGCGCAACACGGGTTTTATCCATGGCGCGGTTCAGCTCACCTATTTCGGTTTCCGAGTCAATGAAGGCGGGCTCGAAATCAAAATCCTTATGCGACAGCCGGTCCAGATCTTCCTGCAAAGCACCGAACTGGGTGTCGAAGATGCGGATCAGGCGCAGCCCAATGCCGACGGTTGCTATGATCGAAATCGTTACAATAACCAGCGTTGTCAACAGGGTGATCAGCGCGCTGCTGGCATCGGATTTTGCCAGGTCAGTCATTTCTGTTGCGGCTTCTAATTCGACCTTGTGCAGATAGGAAATCCAGTCTGAAGACCGGCTGAACCAGTCCTCAGCAGTCACATCGGCCACAGAACCACCCGGCTCTGCGGCGATCACGGCCTCACGGATCTGGAGCAATCCGCTTTCGTTCAGCCGGTGTTCGAAATCGAGGTCCGGCATGTGACTGGCCAGCACAATATGGGCAACATGCAGGAACTGCGTTTCTGAGGCCCATTCTTCTGAAAACTCACGGTAAACGGCCAAATCGAAATGGCCCTCAATAAAGCCATGTAGACCCGCCGAGCGCTGAAGCTCAGCCGCCTCCTTGGCGGCGCTCAGAGAGACCAGACCGGAGGCAATCTGGACGATCTCCGCATTGTTTTGCCGCAGCATTTCCTCATCCGCGGCGTCCAAAATGGTTGTGACGATCTTGGTGTAGTAGCTGCTCACCTCTTTGGTACCGACGCTCTGTTGGTCAACCGTGCCCCGCACTGCCTTCAGATCGGCAAACTGTTTTTGCATCTCAATGATCGCAGTCGGTATGGCTTTGACGGCCTCATCCAGTTCGTGCCGGATTTCCTGCAGCTCGTCGCGAAAATCTGTGCCTTTTGATTCTAGAAATCCAGCGGTGAGCCCCCGTTCTTCCTGCACCAAATGCGCCATGCCAGATAGGAAAACCGCTTCGCCAATCTCGACCTGCGTGTGCCCGGCATTTATATAGCGGAGCAAGTCATCTTTCCCCTTCGCGCCTCCCTCTATTAGCAAGGCAACAAAGGGAATCGCTATAAGCGCAAAAATATATCGGCGTAGTGTCATCGTTAAAAGCTCCAAAGCGAAATCGTCAATCAACGCATTTCAGCACTTGAGGGGCTTAATAACTCCCTAAGATGTCCTTCAAATATACCTTTTGATCTCAACAAACATTCACAAGCTGCACCAACGGGGGGGGATGCTCTTATGGCGTGTTTCTGGGCAGGTAAATGAAATATGCAATATTTAATGTACTGGTGCCAGGCATGTCAGAAATGCATCAGTCCCTCGCTCCAGCTGTGTCCAGATCTTGAAGGAATAACATGACTGGCGCTGTCCGGTCCACCTCGTTAGCGTTGGTCCATCAGGAACGAGATCAGGGATCTGCGCGGTTTGACGGCAAGCTTATTCACCCGACACATTTGCACAGGAAGCCTCTTCCTTCAATCTATTGGCCATCGTGACGCTTACTCCTAAACAAAGCCTTTTGTCCGAAGGTCAAAAATTTCTTCTGTTTCAGTCGCCCTCCTCTCGTGACGATTTATTGGAAAGAACTTATCGATCTTACTGTCAAAGCAGGTACTGATTTGCAGAAAGAGAAGGGCTGCTAAGTCCCGCACTGCTGCCTATGGCCAACAAAAATGCTGCACAATGTGTTGAACGGCTGCTTCGGGGAAGCTGCAACGCAGCGCTTGGATCTCTGGCCAATGGCTTCTGTGGGTGGCTCCTGCATTGCAAGCGTTTTCTGTCGGTATTTGCGGTCATTTTCGTCAGTACTGTCGTCTGTCCGGCCTGTTTATGTTTTGGCATTGCCTCCACTGGCCCTAATGAATTCCGCGAGCGAGGTTCCAATCGGCTTATCGACCTCAGAGGGCCGCAGCCATTCCCGGAGTGTCCTTGCTCTTGGTTGACTTAAGTCCGCATCATTACTTCAACGTCTTGCATCTGGTAGGCAGTCGGCGCGGTTAGAACGCGGGCTGCCTGTATTCCTGTTTCTTTGTGAGCATCGCCCAGATGGAACGCGCTGCCTTGTTCGCCATCGCGACGGTTGCCAGCCGGAACGGTTTCTCCGCGATGATCTTCGCCGTCCACAGATCGACTTTTTCAGGTGAGCGCTTCGCCATTACGGCGCGAGACGTCATGCCCACGACCAGAAGCTTGCGAATGTAGCGGTCGCCAGCCTTTGTGATCTTGCCCAATCGCTCCTTGCCGCCGCTGGATTTGTTGAGCGGGGTCAGCCCCAGCCAAGCCGCTAGATCGCGCCCGGTGCGGAATTGTTTTGCGTCCCCGATCGTAGCGACAATGGCCGATGCTGTTATTGGCCCAATTCCTGGCATGCGCATCAATCTGCGCGCATTAGCATTTAGCAGAGCATGTTGCTCGATCATCTTGGAATAGCCAGAGATGCGTTCGTTCAGGCCGATGAATTGGTAGCACTGTATCCCGAGCATCCCGTTCGCGATCTCAGGCATGTCCGGGTGATCACCGTCAAGGTGGCGCTTCGCAAAGGCCGTTACCGCTTCGATCCCGATAGGCAAGATATGCCCGAACTCGCGCAACAGGCTGCGGATCATATTGGCCAGCTGGGTGCGCTGCCGGACTGCCAGATCCCGCGTGCGGTGGATCGATAGAATAGCCTGTTGATCCTCGGTCTTGATCTCGACAAAGCGCATCGTCGGGCGCCTGACGGCTTCGCAAATTGCCTCCGCGTCCACCGCATCTGTCTTTCCGCGTTTGACATAAGGCTTTACATAGTTCGCAGGCATCAACCTGACATCGTGACCAAGTTTGCGCAGTGTGCGCCCCCAATGGTGCGCTGATCCACAGGCCTCCATTCCGACCATACAAGGCGGCAGCGTCTCGAAGAACGCCAATAGCTTCGCACGCTTGATCGCCTTGTTGAAGATCACGCGACCATTCTCGGAAATACCGTGAACTTGAAAAACATCCTTGGCCAAATCTAGGCCGACTGTCTTAACTGTCATTGGGTGGCTCCTTTCCTAGCAGTTGATGATAATTGCACTTTGGCACATTCGATGCCGGTGGAGCAGGAGCCACCCACCTCATCCGGTGTGGGCCGTCACGGCTTCAAGGTGACCCGCTGACCACGACTTTGCAAACTTCGCTTTCTGCGCATAGCTGCCGTTAACGCCGACCCAAGGCGGGCCGCCTGGTCAGTGATCAACTCTAGAAGTGCCGGAAGGTCGGCTCTCAGCTCAAAGCGCACTCATCCCAGGTAAGCAGCCGGGCATCCAGTACATGCAGATAAGGGCGGAAACCGGAAATTCGCTGCAGCTGCGAAGGTTCCGTGCCAGACAGGAAAAAGCGGCCATTCATCGCCCCTTTGATCACTGCGTCGGTGCTGCACTATCGGCAAGTGGCAGCTATGCGCAGGTTGCGGGCTTTGCAAAGTGCGGATTTCTTCCCGAAAAGTCGAACTCCGCTATGCACCCTAAGGGCGGATTGACCTGTTTTCGTTACTTAGGATGCACGGAAACGATTTTCGATGGAATTTCCAATGAGGACTTGAGTTAGTCTTCGCTCGCCAATGGCATATCTTTTACCTGAGCCCATCTAACGCGGTAACTCTCAACGTTGGCCAGTTCAACTTCTCTCTGGAAGGTTGCATGCATTGTCCCTGACCACGGGTTTTCAGGATCGGACTCAAAGTGCAATGCCACCGAGGACCCGCCTCCAAAGTCGTGGAAGCGCAGTTTACTGAAGAGCTGTGAAGGAATTAGGTATGCTACCCCTTCTTCAGTCTGCGCCCTGTAAACTGGTATGTCGTTCATCGTACACTCATAGGAGTCAAGTTGTCCTTCTTCGGTGGTGATGACTAAGTCTGACGGACGTGTCGTGCCACCGTGAGATTCTGGCCATACCCAGTCGAACCACCAATCGGGATTGAAAGTATTGCCAATCACCAGGAGTGGATCGAGACCAGCGTCGCGAAGTTTGGCGCTGCCTTCGCGGACCACTTGCCAGAAATCGTCTGGCGTCTGGCTCTGGATGTCTAAAAATTTTGTTTTGCCTATGATGTCCGACCAAATCACCACGGCTACTTGGTTCGACATTGTTTGTCGCCACCAGTCCTCCTCGTTGAGTACGGGCGCCCCCATCGGAGGGTCAGTGAATTCCCCCTTACTTACTCCACTAAGACTCATGGTGAACTCGCTCAGGGTTTGATCCGTCTCTGTAATTTCGTCGAAGAGTTGGCGCGGAAATCCGGCCTTCGAAAAAGCCTCGGAAGCCGCCGCAGCCGTCACGGTTGCCATACGCGTGTTGTCGATTGGCGCATCTACAACGGCGGCTGCACGGTATCCTTTTAGTTCGTCGAGAGATTGTTCAACCAGCCGCCGCGAATGATCCCGCCGCGCATCAAACGAAAGTGCATCGCCCGGCCGTACCAAATTTGTGAGCAGTTCCTCATGTTCGTCAGCACTGATTTCGTCGAATGCGGCAATCAACCTAGTGAGAAATTCCTCACGACGACGAAGTATATCATCAACGGAATGAGTGAGAAAATGACGGAAGTCGTTATTGATACCCTGCGGGCTTGAAGTCGTAACCATAAGCGCAATTGCTTGGGCTATTGGTAGTGACGAGAAAGAAAGGCCCCCACTCGAGCTGTAGATCCGCATCGACACTTTGACCTCTTCTTCAAGTCGGCCGAGCCCTTCAAGCAAATGGTCAAAACTCCCAACGTAGCTCTGATCGGAGAAATGTTCTCCAGAGCCGACAATTCTTAGCGCTGAAATTAAGAAATCAACTCCGGAAAAATCACGAGTTGCCCGGAGGCCTGTGTCTCCACGATCATGTGGCTTTCTGTGAAGGAGCATGTGTGCCGCTTTAGGCGCCGTTTCGCTGGCACCGTGGTAGATCGCCCAGTGAATGCAAACGCTCGCGAGGATGAACACGTGGTCCCGCCATACATTGTTCATAACTGCGCTGAAAATGCTTGAAGCGCTGGCGGCCTCTCCGCTCGGCTTGAGCATTAGTTTCTCGACCGCTTCCCAATCTAGCTGCAACACTTCAAGTGTCAGGGCTTCGGATCGTCTAATCGGAAAAGTACTGCGTGGATTCCATCCGCGTTCGGCTTGGGGCAACCAATGGAGCAGTAAATCACCTGTCCAGCTCGTTGCTAAGGTGTCGCCAAGCCAGACGGCGCGAGCCGTCATTTTTGTCGTAGCGCGCAGATGTTTGGCGATATTTTCAGATATGCAAGTGAAGTCTTGCCAAGTTCGATCTCCTCGATTGCGTCGGTCAGGCGCGCTGGCAATTGCTGTTAGAAGGCTCTCCCAACCCGCGACTTGCTCGCGCCAAGCACCGGCATAGACTTCACCTCGACGCGTTAGAGAAAATGCCCGGCCGTCATCAAGACCTGAATCTTTTTCAGCGCGATGTTCTCCAAGTGCCCATTCGGTCATGTCATAAGCGAGGCTCTCGGCCAACCCCAGGATAGGTGAGAGCGCTGCCGGTGTTACCTCGCTTGATACACGCTGGTATAGATTTGAGGGCGCATAAACCATCGATCGCATGAATTGAGGTTCATCCGGCAAACGTTTGATAATACGGCGGATCACGTCGCGGTAGGCTTTCGCCCAATCCTCACTTAATGCGTTGCTGAAAATGGACTGCCCAGACCCCAGCTGGGAATAATTAAAGCCTTCATCTTTGTTTTGCGCCAATCGATAGAGGAATGCGTGAAACTTGATCACTTCGCGAAGCTGGTCCCCGAACTCGTTAGCTTGATTGCTGTCGATGAGAGCGATCAGGTCAGCAATCATCTCCTCTAAGATCTTGCTGGTCGCACTAATCGCGCCGTTCTCGACTGGCGCCGTGCCGAACTTGAACGACTTCTTGATCGCAAAGCATTCAATGGGACTTAAAGAAGACGTCGCACGCGCTAGCACGCAATTTCCCTCATAGATCCAACCTGGTTGAAGGGGGGTAACGAAATCTCGGACTTGCTCCTCATCCAGCTCGGGTGCTTGTTCCAACCAAGAATTAACAACTGCCGTTAGAACCCCAAAGCGAACATCTATCAGCCTCTTTTTCCCATGAAGACGACGGCTTACGCGTGGCTCTCCACCGACCCAGAGCGCAGAATACCACACCCTTGAACGTGCGCCAGCTGCGAATGGGTCAACCTTGTCGCCACCAGGGAGATGTTTGTATTCAATGACATTGTCCCAACGGTTGGAAGTGACCGCAGCGATTAACTCACGTGGCCAGATCACGTTTGCAACGTAATTGCGCATGATGGGCGCTCTTCGTGCCGGATGTAGAAACGCAATTGTACGCAGTACGAAATAACCCAGAGCGAGCGCATTCACTGAAAACCACGCAATATTCAAAAGAGTCACTACCAAACTAACATTGACAAACTTCTCTCCAAACGGAAGCTGCACTGCAATTGCTATGCATAAAAGTAGCGAACTAGGACCCACAAACAAAGCACCCGAAGAATCGATGTAGATTGTAAGGCGTGAGGCGAAAGATGCGCGGCCCTGATTGAGCAAGCCTACGAAAGCGATTACCAGCGGAAAAACCACACCAATAAGCGCTGCCTGAACAGCAAATACACCCAAATTGAGGGTCCAATAGTCGCGGACGGTTACATTGTTGTTTGCGGCAGGATCAATGTCATCGACCCAACCTAAATGCGTCGCGATCAGGATACCGAGATACGGACAGGCTATGAGTGCTAAAGCGCGAAAAGGATTGCTGACTACCCATCTCATTGCACGAACTAGCGGAGGATATCTGTTCACACTGAACTCAGGATTTCTTCCCAGGTGCCGCGCGACGATGTCACTAACGATTTTTGCAAGACCAGGCTGAAAGAGGTCGCGAATGACAGCAAACAGCAGCAAGACTTGACGAACAGTGTTTTTGAAATTTCTACGCATTGTTTCCCTGATCAAAAGTACACCGTAAAGTGCCTCGCACATCTGCCATACTTGAGCCAAAATTTTTTCCTCAGTCAGCATTCAATTGCTTGAGCACGTGCATCTGAGCAACTATCGCAACGGTTGTTTCGGTGTCGCAAGCTGCCAACTTAACTGCATTAGCTTCGATCAAAAGTACGACAGTTACATCAGATGACTGTTTTGTAGCTCGGGCTGAGCATGGAATATCGAACAGAGAGTTTTTGCTTTTCGCCAAATTGCTTAGGCTGCCCTGGTGATATGCTGGATTTTTGATTGACTGCTTTGGGCTGCCTGCGGTCATCCCGTGGCCCGTGCAAGGATCTGCCGGGCCGGAATCGAGGTGCCGCATCGCCGCAAGGCGGCTCTGAGTCCAGACTCCCCGATGCTGCATCGTTCACGAATGTCTGCTCCTTCATTTCAATTGAAACTCGGCGCGCTTAAGGGGTAATCCCCCCTAAAAATAGTGGTGTTCAAAAGTAGAATTTTCTCGGCAAGATATCTGAGGAGATTTGCGATGAAGAACGGACGATACAGCGACGCACAGATCATGGCCGTGTTGAAGCAGGCAGAGGGTGGCGTGCCGGTCTCTGAGCTGTGCCGCGAGCACGGGATGAGCAGCGCGAGTTTTTACAAATGGCGGGCCAAGTTTGGCGGCATGGACGCGTCTTTGATTTCTGAGATGAAGGATATGGCGGAAGAGAACCGTCGTCTGAAGCGCATGTATGCCGAGATGAGCATGCAAAACGACCTGCTGAAGGAAGCGCTTGGAAAAAAGCGTTAAGGCCGTCTCATAGGCGAGAGATGGCCATGAATGCGGTTGCGCAATATGGGATCAGCATCGCTCTGGCCTGCCGGGCGTTCCAGATTAGCGAGACATGTTATCGTTACACCCCTGTTTTGAGCGATGAGAACGAAGAGATTGCGGACTGGCTGGAACGCCTGACCACCAACAAACGTAGCTGGGGCTTTGGCCTGTGCTTTTTGTATCTGCGCAATGTCCAGGGCTATGGATGGAACCACAAACGTGTCTACCGGATCTACTGCGAGCTTGCGCTGAACCTGCGGATCAAGCCCAAGAAACGGCTGAAGCGCGACAAGCCGGAACCGCTGGCAGTGCCTGACAGGCCCAATGAGACTTGGTCGATGGATTTCATGGCAGACCAGCTTGCGGATGGTCGTTCGATCAGAACACTGAACGTTCTGGACGACTTCAACCGCGAAGGTTTGTGCATCGAAGTGGACTTCTCGCTTCCTGCAGAGCGGGTCGTGCGTAGCTTGAACCAGATCATTGAATGGCGTGGTCAACCTCAGGTAATTCGCGTCGACAACGGGCCCGAATATGTCAGTGGAAAGCTGATGGAGTGGGCCGAGAAACGCAACGTTCGGCTCGAATACATCCAGCCCGGCAAGCCGCAGCAGAACGCTTACATCGAGCGCTACAACCGCACCGTTCGTGGCGAATGGCTGGGGGGCAATACATCTTTGAAACCATCGAGGAGGCACAGGACCAGGCAACCGAATGGCTCTGGACTTACAACAACGAGCGACCCAACATGGGCATCGGTGGGATGACCCCCGCTATGAAACTGAAAACAGCCGCATGAATTCTACGGCTGGACCCCATTAAAAATGGGGGGATTACCAAGGCATTATATGACACATGGAATTTCAACATGAAATCAAGCGCTTCAAAGACTGGGCAAGCCGCTCGTTGCACGAGACCGCAGAATGGGAGTTGCAGTATCCAGATTGGCCTCGCTTTGAGGTTTCATTTTTCGCGTTCTTGAATGAGACAGATAGCACCAATTGGGATCGGCAAACTTGGGATGATGTGCTTTACGCTGTTGCACGAGACAACGAGTGTGAAAACTTCATCGACAAAATTTCTGAAGATGTGCCTGTTCTGGTAAGCCTTGCACAAAAAGCTGTAAAATCGGACGAAACCCAAGCGAAATGGCAGATTGCGGAATATCTAGGATGCGTAGCTGAGCTTGAAGTTGCTGAACCTTTACTACTGTCTTTTGTCAAAGATTCCGATGAGTATGTTCGTCGGCGCGCGCTCAATGCCCTGTCTGTTATTGGTTCTCAAGAGACTGAAAAATTGGCAGTGTTGGCATGGGAATCCGGTCAATTATATCAAAGGATCGGGGCGCTACATGCGCTAAGCAACATAGGCTCAAGTCAACTTGTACATTTTCTGAAACTGGCTGAACAAGATGGCCGACACCACCTGATGACCAACGTTTCTAAGCTTCGTTCCTTAAAATGGTGAGTTTGTTGGATACTCTGTCCATTACGGACGTTGGCGCAACCGCAGCGAAATGGCGCTTTGTCCGCAGAGCGGGAATTCGTCCACCGTCGGATTTTGCACACGCGGCGAAAGTCTGGTTCGGTGAAGCTGCATCGCGGAGCGGCCTGGCCAGACGAATGTCTCTTATGGGCCGATGTCATCTCCTATATTTTCAGTTAGATAGGTCTGATGACATACTCATTGAATTCATGGTGCGCCCGCCTGGCGCCATCACTGGGCCATCTCGCCAAAGTTCAAGAACCATTTCTTGAAGCATATTGGAAGGCGAGTTCTTACCCGCCCCGCCTGTCATTCAACGGCAAAGATGAAACGCCCTTTCCAAAGGATGATTTGGCCCATCTCTATGATCTCGCGCGCTCTGCAACACGATCTATTGAGAAGAAATACTACAAGCCGCTTCGCGAAGCGCTTGACCCGGTAAGAGGTATCCTGAGGTCACACCCAACACTCGCCAGGGCGCTTGGGACGCGTATCGGAAATGACGAATTTCACGTCAAAATTTTGAACGGGACATCGCTCACCTGGCTGACACAGATCGTGGCCGGTCTACTGGAGCGCGCCCATGCCCATGGCGACGGCGGGTTTGAAAAAGCTGCGAACGAACTTGGATCGGTCCTTGACCTGAGTTCGACGACCTTAGAAATCGATGTTCCAAACGGGCTCGGTCTGGGCTACGATCTACTGCTCTTCCATGGTCCCGAAATTCGCAACGAATTTGAGATTCAGGAGGGTTTAATCGTCAAACCTGCTGCCGTCCTCTCTGATTATCTGGATCGCGAATGGATCCGGGATTTTGTGCCAGAAGAGATGGATCGACGTGATTGGCGGCAGATTGGCGCTGTGGTGCGGCCGTTCCACTGGCGACCGGTGTTTCGGAGGAAGACTGACTATCGGGAGGAGCGGCCCAGTTGGCCGCCAAGATTTGAGGATGACGCTCTCACGTTTCTGGAAATCCTGTCCATTGCGAACCAAACGCCGATCTTACCTTTCATGTTGATGCACGGGTGTGTGCATCGATCCGCACATAGCTTGTTGGGCTTGGCTCACAGTCAAGGTGGTTCCCAACCGATCCGTCAAGTCGGACGTCGGCACGACCCTTTTCGAGCCCCTCCACAGCTTCAGAACAGCTCGATCAATCTGGCCAAACAAGCCTATATCAAACGAAGAGACGAGGAATTTGAACGCCTTGCGCCAATCATTCATCGGCTCTCAGAAGCTCTGGCGCGTTTGGGGCGTTTTGGTGCCAACGATCAAATTCTGGACATTTCGCAATCGTTGGAATTGATGTTTAGGCCTAAAGGCGGTCGGATCAGCCAAAAACTCCAAGATGGGATGGCTGAATTGCTGGGTGTCGATGAAACACATAAGGACGACATACGAGCTGCAATCAAGCAGTTCTATGACGTTCGCTCGGCGATCGTGCATGGCGCAACCGACGCGAGGCGCAAACGCAATTTGGAAGACCGCCAAAGGGCATTTATCAGCGGCCTCAATCTGACCCAGCAGGCGCTCTTCAAGATGCTTCTGAGTGATGCCGGAGCCCGTGACTAATACAGAGAGGGCCAGGACGACCTGCAAACTTCTGACGCCCACCAACCGGGTGAGATTCAGGACTACAGAGAGACCTAAACCCCAAGCTCCTTACAAAAACCCAGCGTCTACCAGCTCGCGCTTGGCGCGCTCAACGGTGCGAATGCTGCAGCCGAGAGACTGAGCGATGATCCGTTGCGATTTGCCGCTGAGCAGGGCCACCCGAAACGCTGCCATTTTCACTGCCCGGCTTGATTGTGGCCCCATTGGGATGTTGATCCGGCCTGCGCCATAGGTTTTGTAGATCCAATCAGTGATTGGATCACCAAGTTGCTGGGCTGCAAGTGATTGCGCCTTCTTATGCGGGTGAGGGATGTAGGCCTCAATACCGCCAAAAAGGCTTGTCAGTTTCCAGACGGCCTCCGGACCAAGGTGGTCTTCCAGGTCTTCCAGCATTTCTGGTACGTTCATCCCGAGATCGATCATTTCGTCACAGGTGAGGAGGTTTGGTTTTGTTTGTGTATCTGTCATGTGACTGTGATGCCGACATCGGTCGGCCGATAACTCCCTGTCACGTGTCGGGAGGTCGCTCAAAACGCATCAGTTGGGAATTTGGGGAGATCTGCGTGGCTCAATTTGCGGGCCGCTGAGCGCAGTTTTCTCGTGAACGCTACTCCGGGTCGGAAATTTCCACAAGCGCGTCTGTACCCCGTTTAAGTGGTATTTAACGGCGATCCTCAGAACACTTGCTCCCTGCGATTTTCAGCTGGCGGGGGCAAAGAGGGTGGATTGGGCAAAATCCAGCCAGAAAAATGAACAATGAGGTTCCAGGTGGAGGGAGTTTTTGCGGTTTGCCACCAATTGGCCGATCCGGATTTATAGGAACAGATCGGATTGCCGCTGTTCCCTAGGGGAGCGCAGCTCGGCGGATACGCGTTCCACTGTCCGGACGTGGACGTCCACTTCGGCTGCAATACGCGAATGGCTCAGGCCCTGGTCCAGGAGCATGGCGATCCGCTGGCGGCGTCCGGTTTGTCCGCTGATGTTTCCGGCAGGCACCAGCATCTTGCCGCTGCCCAGCAGTTTGTAGAGCTTTTGTGCATTGGCTTGCCCGACGATTTTAGAAATGGAGCTGCCGGGGGCAGGGTTCTTGGCGATATAGACTTCGCGCCCGCCACGCTGCTTGGCAAGGCGCACAGCGAGCTCAACGCTGATGTTATCAGCGATCAGGGCCAGAACACCGGGGAGACATGGCTTAAACTCACCACTCATCTGCGATGATCCGACCAGTCAAAGTCGATATCGACGCGCTTGCCCCAGCTTTTGAGGGCCTGAATGACCTGGTCGATCTCGGCGTGGTCTCGCATCATGTCCACATCAGCGGGCACGTTGTGCCAGGTCTTTTCAAACCGGGCGCGGATGAACTTGTTCAGACCGGCGCGGCTTGCATCGCGCAGTTCACCAGCCTCGCCAAGCTTGCGCCAAAGAACATGAATCAGGCGCAGATCCGGACGAGAGGCTTTGGCGTGTTTCTTCGCACCGGCGCTGGCTTTGAAGCCGTCCTGTTTAAGGCGCTTTAAAACTGCGTTTAAATCGGCCTCTGTCATGTCCGTCATGGAAGCCTTACCGGTGACGACAAGCTGCAGCGCTTTGCGGGCGTCGCTGTCCAGGCCTAGCTCCTTACAGCCCACGTGGATCTTGCGTTGCAGGGCGCGGCTCATCCGGACACCTCGTTGATAAAGGGGACGGTTGGGTGGAAGGTCGCCGCATCCGCTGTCATGCGTTGATCTGCGGCGCTCATTTCCTCGCGGGCAATCCGCCCAAAGGCACCGCCCTCGAGCTTTGCCAGATTTGCTTCACCCTTGAGCACTGACAAGTTGCTGCCCAGCACTAGGGAGGCCCGCCGCATCTTGGTGGTGTAAGCGCTGAAGCTCTTCCGCATTGCCTCGCGGATCTCGTCTTCTGACATTGCCATGACGACCGCCTCCTATGCCTTTGAAAGATCAATGGTGATGGCTTCCCAGGCTGCGGTCTGGGAGGGGCGCTCATAAAACCGAACATAGGTTTTGGAGCCGACCACGCGCATGGCGTCGCGGATTGCCTGCATCGCCCGTTTCCAGCGCTCATCAGAGATGTCCAGGTTCAGCAGCATGAAGATTTCAGAGCGGTTGATCTGGCCTTCTTTGTCGGTGTTGAACGCTTTGGTGACGATGGCGCGCAGCTCTGGGCCGGAATCTGCTGCCCATTCGTTCAGGCACTCGTCAACCAGCTCTTTGGCGATCTGCAATTCGGGACCAAAGTCAAAGGCCTCAGCGATCTGCACCTGGACCTTGTACAACCCGTCATAGCTGAACAGGGTTTTGTTGCCTTTCTTGCCACCGATTTTGGCCTCGTATTGCTGGGCTAGTAGTGCCTCAAACGCGCCGATATCGTTGAAGGTATGGGCTTTGAACCGGGCAATCTGCTCGCTCAAGGCCTTCCCATGGCCAATCATCTTGCGGACGGTTTCGTCCTGGAGCGCGTCTTGCGCTTTGACCAGCTCAACGGGCACTAGAGACCCTTTGGCGTTGGTACGGTAATTCTTGCCGTCTACTACGACAATCCCATCGGGGATCTTGGCGGGCATGAATGCCGTTTCAGGAGTCGGATTCTGGGCGTTGGTCATGGGTGGTTTCTTTCAAAATTGGGGGAGGGAGGAAGCTTTAGAAAAGAGTGTCGATACCAGCGCCGACCAGGAAACCGACGCCGACAAGGGCAAGGATTGGGCCGATGTTTTTGCGCTCATAGGCGCAGGCCCGTGCCTCGGCAGCGGTCAGAACAGCGCCGACAACTAAGAGGACTGCCCCGAGAATGAATGGTGCCATGTCTGTGTCCTTTCCAGTGGATTGGCTGCTCATCAGACCAGGGCCGCCGCGCCCTGGTGACCACGTCCGGCTAGGCCGAACGGGTTTCGCTTGGGTCAGGAGTTCAGCTTGTCTTTCACGGCCTTGGCAGGCTTGAAGCCAAGAGACGAAGACGCCTCGATCTGGATGGAGACACCTGTTGCGGGGTTGCGCCCGGCCCGCGCTGCGCGTTCAGACCGCTTGAAAGTGCCAAAGCCATGCAAGCTGACCTCCTGGCTGGCCATTGCGGCATTGGTGATCTGACCAATGAGGGCTTCGATTGTTGCGCCAACGGCTTCCTGGGTCTGACCCAGCTCTTCTGCAATGCTTCGGATCAGGTCCTGTTTGGTGATCTTCTTTGACATGGGGTGTTTCCTTTAGTTGGTAGTTGGTAGTTGGTTGTGCGCTCAATGGCGCTGGGGTGTCAGGCTCCGGTGGGATCCAGCCGGTCGGCTAGTCTGCGGAGCCAGATGGCAAACTTGGTTTTGAGCGAAAGATCTGGTTTCATTCTTCATCACTCTTGTTGAACTTGGGGCAGGCCCGGCAGGCGCGGATCATCTTGACGCGGAAGGGACTGCCATGGGTCCAGGTCTCAGCGCGGCGGCGATATTGCAGGCAGACAGCACTCTCGATCCTGGTTTTTAGAGCGGGGCAGAGCACCGGGGCACTCATGAAGACCTCCCGCACCCGGCTTTCAATGCTGCGCATGTTCCCGCTGTAGCGGTTGCGGATGGCTTGACTGACCACGGCCGGGCTGAAGGCGATCTTCGCCGCAACAGCGTTCTGCGAAGACCGGTCGCATTCCTGCACCAGCACGGTGATCCAGTCGGGCAGAGTGTCGCCCCAGGCGTCCAGGGCAATGACTTCTCTATCGCTGCTCATTGAAGGCGACCTCCGGAGGCGTAGATGATCTTGTCCTTATTGCTGTCGATGACGACGGTCATGCGCTTTTGCTGAGGCGGCAAGGGGCCGGTGTTTCGGGTGAGAATAAGGGAAGTATCCGGGCCCATCTTGCGGCTTCGGGTGCGGGCACTTGCGCGCAGATATCCGGAGGTTCTCAAAATCCGGCAGTAGTTCAGGATGTCACCCTGGGTGATGTCAGGGCGGGCGGGGGAAAGAGCTGCAAAGAGATCAACGGGGCGGAACTTCTTTTGATGGCGAATGGCGGTCCAGATCGCGCCTTCATCCGATGCACGCTCGGCCTTGGCCTGGTCCCTGAGGTCTTCAGGCTGTTTTGCCGTGTAGAAGATCTTGCCCTGGCTGCGGCTCCATTCACGAATGATGCCATGTTTACGCAGCCGTCCCATAAACCGGGTGCGGATGGCTCCGACAGTGCAGACCCGAGCTATGTCCTCAAAAGTGAAGTAGGCGTGACCGTGGATATAGGCCCAAATGGCTTTTTCTTCTGTGCCATTGGGTTGGATCGGGGGAAGCTCAATGAGCGACTGAGGTGGTTGGCCATTGCCTCGAACAACCGAAAAATACTGGACTTTACCTTCACGCGCGCAGGGCTTTACCATTCCCTGGCGTTGCAGCTCCTTCAGGAAAACCCTACGCGCCCAGCTGCTTGTGTCGCAATGCTCAGCCACATCTGAGTAGGTGAAGCGGTCTTGGGCGCAGATATACTCCAGGATCTTCTGTTCCGATGGATCGCGAGGTGTGCGCGGCAAAAGGGGCATTACTTCAGCCCCCGGCGTGGAGACGGCGCATCCTTGCGGCGGAACTGTAGCCCGCCCCAATCCTCCAGCGACATTGCATCGACACCCTGTGCCAGGGCTTCGCTTTTCACCTGAGCAATATCAACCACCATGCGGCGCACATTGCCGGTGTTGCGGACCATAATCGCGTCCAATAGGTCCTCGCTGATCTCCACGCCTTCTGCGTAGACTGAGGCCAGAAGCTTGGCGTCGCGCAGAATGGCAGGCTCAGCAGCCGCCCAGGACATCACGCGACTATGGATCAGCTCGTACTTCTGGAGCTTCTGTGGAAACTCCTCCATGCCGATCATGACAATGGGGGTGTCAGAGCCGTCGTGCAGATCGCGGATCAGCTCAATGATGCCGCGCCGGAAGGCATAATCAGACTCGTCGACAATCAAGGTGCGCCCGTCGATGGCCAGCTCTTCGCAGGCCTGCGACACCATATCCGGGATAGTGCGCTTTGGTGGCACACCGAGCTCCATCAAGAGACGTTCCAGGAAGGTCTTCTTGGTCCAATCCCCCTGCATGGAGATGTGAATGACGTCAAAAGTGGTGGCGCAGTAAATCGCGCCGAAGGTCTTGCCATAGCCGGGATAGCCATAAAACACCCCAAGACCTGGCATTCCAAAGGTCCGGCCCTGCAACTCCTTCACCAAAGTGGCCATCGCCGCCACATTGGTCAGGGGTTGGACGCTGTTGCCGATTTCCATCTGCTGTGACATGCTCGCTCCTATTCCATCGGTTGCCGTCGCCACGGGGTCCAAGCCAGGCGACGGCTTCTTCTTTTTGATTATCTATCCGGCGTCGTTGCTGCCGAAGCTCTTGTGAAGCTCAATGCGAGCCTCAAATTCCGGGTGGGTCTGATACCCGTCCAGCCAGCTCGCCTCCCGCTCGCCCACCGGAGCGCCCGCGTTTTGCCGTTCCTGGATTTCCAGCGCCTGGTGGAAGCGCGCATCCGGATCTTTCGCCACTGCGAACTTCTCTGTTGGTGCTGCTTTGGGTTTGCGTCTCTGTTTGGCCGTGCTCATCTCAAAAATGAGGGCATCCTGTGCGGCCTCGGCTGCCGGGGAGTTGTGGTCCCGGAAGTTGGAGGCGGATACGCGATTGGCAAAGACTGGGGACACGACTTTGGCTTCTACCAAGGGCGTGACCTTGGTTTGGGCGCGGGTCTGCCTCAGATCCTCTGCGAGCTGTTCCGGAGAAACGGGTGCGTGCAGCTCTGCCAGTTTCTTCTCTGCCTTCACAATCGCGCGCTTCTTCTTAGCGGTCGCCCTGGCGTCTTCATGGCTAAAGAAGCCGATCTTTTGCTGACACTCAGCAAAGCCCATGTATTCGCCGGAGGGCGCGTAGATATGGACGCCGCTGTGCAGATCCTCAGGGTCAAAGCGGACAACTACATTCTTGTTCGCTTCCTGGCTCATCCAGGCACAGTGATAGATATTCTTGTGGAAGGTGAGGCTGCCGTTTTGTTTGTGCAGCTTCTTGGTGTCTTGTCCCATGAGCCAGAGATTGCGCTGTTCTTCTGTTGCCCTTGGGCGCGTGGTTTTGGCGTAGCTCTCGGCAAAGGTCTCATCAAAGGAACGGCCATTTGCAGTGTCAGACCGCCGCCCAAGGCGGGCGTTGTGCTCTTCAAAGCCCTCTTCCAGAACCTCAAGAAACTCTTCCAGCGGGATGGCACGACTGCCGTAGTTCTCCGGCTTGGCCTCGGGTCGGTTGCCAACGTAGGCACCGGCAAAGCGCGGATCCTTTGCCACGTCGCTGGCAATGTCACGAAAGCCTCGCTCAATTGGCTTTGCCTGCCCATGCGCTGGCGTCGCCCAATGCATCTTAATGCCCAGGAGTGGCAGCACGCCAACTGGATCGGTCTCACGGACTTTAAATCGAAAGCGCGTAGGGGCCCCGGCTGTCATCCACTTGTTGGCAAACTCATGGCCATTATCAAACAGGCAGCGTTTGGGAATGCCCCATTTGTCTACCATCTCACCAAAGGCTGCCATTACCATGACCTTGTTGGGGTCGTGATCCACCCGCCAGGACAGGAACTTGTTTGAGTAGAGGTCCTGGAACACCACGATCTGAGGGCGATTTACCGTGCCATCTGGCCACTTCACGAAGACATCGATCTTGTGACAGTCGGCGTTGACCGCTTCCAGGGCAGATAGAGAGGACCGGTCGCGGATCTGCGCCGGGAAGCAGCGCATGAGGCCATTCATACCCTGGCGCTTGAACACCTGCGTGGTGCGCGGCACCTCGGCGTCCACCCAGCGTTTGGCGGTCTTCAGGATCGGGTAGTCCCAGCCCTGTCGCTTTGCTTCCCGAGTGGCGGCGCGATAGCTTTGCGCGAAGGTCGGCTGTTCCAGCCGCAGAAAGGCGCTTTGCAGCCAGTCCATAAAGGGGAGGTACTGCGCACGGTCTTCTTTCTTGACCCGCTTCTTTGGCGCGCGAGGTGCCAGATAGGCCAGGCGGTCCGCATCTGCTACGCCTTCAACCATTGCCAACCAGTTGTAGACCGTGCGGGCACTGACATCCTTTTCCTTTGCGATCACTTCAACAGCCACGACATGGGTCGCACCGCTCAGGTGCAAGAGCTCTACTTTGTTGAGCGCATCCAGCCGTTCAGCAGCCGTGTCTTTTGCCTTCTGGCTGGTGCTCTCGTATTCCGCCCAGGCCCGACCGCGATCCAGGCTCTCTTCCGGGTGCTCAATTTTACGTTCTGCGTCCCGTTCAATCAGCTTTAAACGGGCGTTAAAGGGCAGCACGGACCAGTGATAAAACAGACCACCGCCGCGCCCGGGCTTACGCATGATCGCCCCTGGTGCACCGCGCCAGCCTTCGCGCATGGCGAAGATGTTCACGCCTCGCGCCGTTCCAGGCAGACCAGGAAAGCGCGCCTCGGCTATCTGCTCTGCAGACCACCATTCCTGATCAGGGGTGATATCCACGCTCATTGCCCCGCCTCACGCGTGCTGGTGAAGGGGACAACCTCGGCCGCCTTGTCTTCTTCAAAGGCAATCTCGTGGATCAGCTCGATCAGCTCATCGCAATGCAGTCTGACAAACTCTTTCCGGGCGGCCTTCTTGGCGCGGGAATAGGCGTCTTTGAGCTTTGAGACCTGCTGCCCCGTGGTGGATTGTACCTGCGCGCCTGCCGCCTTTTTGCGGTCCAGCACCTCTTTTGCTGATTTGGCTTCTCCGGTGCCCAGGGCCATGCAGATCGCGCTCCGGTCTTCTGGCTCGCCGCATTTGGCGATGTGTTCCAGGTCTTTGAACTGCACCTTCTTTGGGGCTTTGCGGAGGAGGGTGATTTCTTCTCTGGAGAGCTTCTCGCCCACGCTGATCAGGCGGAAGATTTGGCGTTCACCCTTGCCAAACACCTCTGCAGCGTTGGAGGCAAATGATTGTACTGACATTATGTCAGTACAATCGCCACGCCTTGCCTGGTTGGCTTTGAAAGCTCGCTTCGTCTCGGGGTTTTCGCGCTCATAGAGCTCCTTATGGGCAGCAAGAAATACCGCCATATCCAGTGCCGAAAGCGGGGCACCAGCCACATTGGCATCAACCTCAATACGGATGGCCTGGTCATTGGTACAATCGCTCACTTTGACCGGTACTTCTTCCAGGCCGACCTGCTTCGCGGCGGTCAGGCGGTGCAGCCCGTCCATCAGGCGATAGCCGGTTTTGACCCGGCGCACCAACAAGGGTTGCAGGATGCTGCCGACTTCCTGAATGGATGAAACGATACTGGCGACTGCCGTGTCGGAGGCGATGCGCAGGCGCTCTTCTATTTCAATATCTGCGACCGGCAGGGATTGAACATTCTGCCAATTTGGAGGGGTCATTGTGGATGCTCCAGTTAACTTGGGTTCAGTTGAAGAAGGCCCGCCGTTCTGTGCGGCGTGACCGGCAAATTCGGCGCGCTCTGGGGCCGGGAAACGACCCTCTATGATCTGCGCGCCGGGCATCAGGTTGCAGCCCGGTCTTGGGTTGAGACGAAGGCGTAGAAATTGGCGAGGGCGCCTGTGGACTGCAGGGTGGCCATCAGGTCGGCGACCTTCTCTTGTGCCGCGCTCATGGCTTCGACGGCGGCATCAGATTTTGCCGAAATTTCGCCTAGGTTGGGGGCGCCCCACAGGCGGGCACTGCACAGATCCATATGGACGTCTTGGACCTCCTGGCGGCGTTCCGCATACTCAGAGGTCGCACCCGCTAGTGCGGCGGCTATGGGGGCCAGGGACGTGCGCCGGGTTTTAAATTCTTCGGTCACTTCACAAACTCCAGAAACAAAAGAAGCAGGGGGAAGATGCAGACGCAAACACCGCCAATGAGATCGTCCCAAAACTCAGAAAAGTTTGCCCAGGGCAGGTGGATAATGTGGCCCCGGTTCAGCCAAAATAGGGCTGCGCCGGGGCCGGTCTTCGCCGTGAGCGGGCGTGGGGTGTCAAAAGCCCCCAGCGACGCATCCACGGCATCGCTGGGGTAGTGGCTCAACCGCATACAGGCCTCGGATGAAGCACGGTTGAGCGTGGGAGTGTCCAAGTTTCTCGCCATTTTAAGTTCCTTCAGCCAATCTGGCTCGAAACTCTTCGAGTTGTTCTAGGCGCTCAAATGCGGCGTGGATTTTTCGTAGCTTTTGTGCTGAGGGAAACATGAATTGCCCCGCAACCCAGTGGCCGTAGTAGGAGGGTTCTAGCCCAGCCTCTTTAGAGAAACCCCGCAAAGAAATTTCCAGATTCTGACGGCGCTTTTCGCAAGATGCGACCATGCGCTTGCGCTCGACTTCGTTTTTCTTTTGCTCTGTCATGGCGTTCCTAAACCGCATGTATTCGACTTATAGTGAGCATTATCGCGATTAAAAGCGCATTGTCAATTCGACTAATAAGTCGTACTGTCGCGCTTAATGCTGCTTGGTTTGAGAAACGATGGAAGAAGACTGGCGTACTAGGTTGAAAGCTGAACTTGCCGCTAAGAAGGCGGCTGGGGCTTTCTATGTGACTCAGCTATCTGAGGACCTAGGGTGGAGTCGGGATCGGGTATCCCGGATGACGAAGCCGGGTAGCAACCCAGGTATGCAAGACGTGATTGTCTTGTGCAAAGCTGCTGGAATTTCAATATCTTACGTTCTAACGGGGCGTCGAGAGGAACCCATTTATGATGGGGTTATCAACGAGATGTCGAAGCTGACCCAGGAGGAGCTGAAGTTTCTCCACAAGCATTTACAGGCCCAGCCTTTGTCTTCCGAGAGCGGCGAAGAATCTGACAAATAATGACGACCCGAGCAGCGTCTCGCGGGCTGCTATTTAGAATTTTGATGGCCAAGTCATAGAGTGGATCGTTGTTCATATTTGATACTTTTTCGATAAATTTGTATAATATTGGAACATTTGCATGAATTCTGGAGCATGGCAACAACTCAAGGGAGAGTTATCTTCCTACGGTCAACGTGTAGATAGTCATGGGTTCACCGCAGGCTTTGATTTCATTCAGGGTATCCCAAGCGAGATCATCACGACATTCCCAAACAGTTGGTTGGAAGAGTATCAGGCCAATAGCTACATTCTCAGCGATCCCGTGGTCATATGGGGGAGCCAGTATGAGGGATTCAAAAATTGGGATGAGCTGCTAGAACTCTATCCGGCTAACATGCCTGATGTGATTTCGGCAGCTAGGTCCTCAGGGATGGTGAACGGTTCTGTGCTTTCGATATCGGTAAACAGAACCCGAGCAATCATTGGTATAACCCACTATGAAAGGTCACTTTCTGAGGCCGACCGGCTTGAGCTCTTCGGGTTACTGGCTAAGATGTGTATTGAGTGCGAAAAGAGGAAGGCTGGCCCCGAGATCTCAGAGCTGGGCCGCAGGTATCTACAGCTAGTCTCTGAAGGGTTGACAGACAAAGAGATTGCAGAGCGCCAGGGGGTCTCCCAACGCGCAGTTAGCGCTCTGCGTGAAAGGGTCATGGCCAAGCTCTCCGCTCCGACCTTAGCGACAGCGTTGCTCTCGGCATATAAGTACCGAATTATAGACTAATAAATCACTCACAGACCCTACGTGAAACGCGCATAGTCTGCCGCGTAAACACGTTGGAGCTGAACATGATCAATGCAATTGTCGTCGATGAAAAGAACTCTGGTCTTTATGGAGGGCTTTTGCAGGCCCAGTTTCAGAGGCGATATGAACTCTTCGCTGAAAACTTGGGGTGGGATATCCCCCGGTCCACAAGAATTGAGAGGGACCAGTATGATCGTGCTGAGACGGTCTACATCCTTCTGGAGGAAGATGGAGTTCTTTCCGGCTATGCGAGGCTTTTGCCGACCACCGCCCAAACGCGATATGGAACAGCGGGATTTAGTTATTTGGTCAAAGATGCCGAAGCGGGTCTTTTGCCTGGCATTCCAACAGGCATCCTGAGCGGTGTGGCTGCGCCAGTATCATCAGAAGTTTGGGAAATGACGAGGGTTGAGGCTAATGATCGCCGTAACCTTGAGGCTCTCTTTGAGGTCGCCAATAGATATCTCAAGTCCGTTGGAGCAAGATCCACAATAACCTTTACCAGGAAAAGCTTCGCAGGGATCCTCAATCGCTTGGGATACGCGACCAAAATCTTGGGGCCGGACTGCAGCTATGCTGGTAAGCCCTACTGTGCAATGGCCACGCAGTTGCAGCTTGGGCAGTAAGCGGCCTCTTGTTTGTCTGGTCCTAGTTCTAAACAAAGTAGAAGGAGAAGCACCTGTCCCAAAACGAGGGGAGGGCGCCTGTGGCGAGAGGGGAGCAAGGAGCGCTATATTGAGGTTTGCCGACTATTTAGCCAGTCCGCATCAATGACGGCTACCAGCGGCATTGTTGCGCAACTCATGCCTGAGGCATGATTGCCCCTTTCCCCGTCAACGTCATGCCACGCGGACGATCTCAGCGGTGCCGAGCGCATTGAAACGGTTGATGAGGGCGATGCGGATCTGGATTTCGGCGGTTTGTCGGTCCGGGTCTCTTGCGGCGATGCGCTCGCCGAAGGCCTTGAGGCACCGCATTTTCGCCTCGACCCGGCTCCGGACATGGTATCCGGTCCACCGCTTCCAGAACGCCCTGCCATAGTGCCGGGTGGCGCGAAGGGTTTCGTTTCGGGTGATTGCCGCCGGGCAGCCATCTTTCCGTATCCGGTGCTTTAACCCCACCTTCCTGATGGATGCTTGATCTGCGATTCCGTTTCCACATGTAGATTTGGAATGGAGACGGCTTTGGTAGGACATATTGAGCACCATATGGAGGACATTGGCCGACTGGAGGTCATTGTCGGTCCGTCTGGCAAGCGGCGCTGGAGCGATGCTTACAAGGGGCGCGTTGTTGCCGAGACGCTGGTTCCGGGTGTGACCGTGAACGAGGTGGCTGAGCGGCACGAGCTGCGCCCCAACCATCTGTCGTCGTGGCGGCGTCTGGCCAAGGAGGGCAAGTTGGTGGTGCCGGATTTGGCGGGAGTTGAATTTGCTCCTGTGGTGATCGAACCGGAAGCGGCGAAACCGGTGACTGCATCCGCTCAAGCTGTCGAGATTACGCACGGGGCGACCATGGTGCGGCTGGATGCGGAGACACCACCGGGCCGGATCGCAGAAATTGTTCATGCCTTGAATGGAGTCTCATGATCTTCCCGTCGAACCGGGTGCGGATCGTGGTGGCGACCAATCCGGTGGACTTCCGGAAAGGCCATGACGGGCTGGCGGCGCTGGTGAAAAACGAGTTGCGCAAAGAGCCGTTCACAGGGACCGTGTTTGTGTTCCGCTCCAAGCGGGCCGACCGGTTGAAGCTGCTCTATTGGGACGGCACCGGGCTGGTGATGACCTACAAGCGGCTGGAGGAAACGACATTCACCTGGCCTGCGATCAGGGACGGGCTGATGTCGCTCAATCACGCCCAGTTTGAGGCGCTGTTTGCCGGGCTCGACTGGCGCAAGGTGAAGGCTCTGGCGGCGCGCCCGCCAACTGCGGCGGAGTGACTCGGACCCCGCTTTGCGAGGGCGCTCAATGGGTGGAAATGGTAAACTCCCCCCATGATTGATGCGGCTGATCTTCCCGACGATGTGGCAGCTCTGAAGGCGATGATCATCGCGTCAGACGGGCGTGAGCAGCGTCATCAGGACCGTATCGTCCGGTTGGAAAAGCTGGTGGCCGACTTCAGGCGCGTGCTCTTCGGATCAAAATCCGAACGGGTTGATCCTGAACAATTTGAGCTGGCGCTGGAAGACATCGAAGCGGCAACGGAGGCGATCCAGGCAGAAGAGGAAGCCGACGACCAGCAGGCAACGGGCAAACCCCGTCCGCGCAAAGCCAATCGTGGAGCGCTGCCCAAGCACCTGCCGCGTATCGAAGAGGTGATCGAGCCAGAGAGCACGGTTTGCGGCTGCGGTGCGGAACGGCATGTGATTGGCGAAGATGTCAGCGAGCGGCTCGATGTCATTCCGGCCCAGTTCCGGGTGGTCGTAACCCGCCGTCCGAAATATGCATGCCGGTCCTGCGAGGAAGGGATTGCCCAGGCGCCCGCTCCGGCACACCTGATCCCCGGCGGCATGCCGACCGAGGCGACAATTGCCCATGTGATCGTCAGCAAATACGCCGATCACTTGCCATTGTATCGCCAGGCACAAATCTACAGCCGTCAGGGCATCGATCTGGATCGCTCCACATTGGCGGCCTGGGTGGGTCGTGCGGGCTTTGAGCTGCGTCCCGTCTTTGACGCGCTGATGGCTGACCTGAAACGCTCGGGCAAGCTGTTTATGGATGAAACGGTTGCCCCAGTGCTCGACCCCGGTCGCAAGAAGACCAAAACCGGCTACTTCTGGGCGCTTGCCCGCGATGACCGGTCATGGGGCGGGGACGACCCGCCGGGTGTGGCCTTCACCTATGCGCCGGGGCGGTCCGGCCAATACGCGGAAGACATTCTGAAAGGCTTCGCCGGCACCCTGCAAGTAGACGGATACGCAGGCTACAACCGCCTGCTCAAGCGTCAGGGGAACACGATCCGATTAGCCCATTGCTGGGCACACGCCCGGCGCAAACTCTTCGAGGTTGCCAAATCCGGCAAAGCCACTCCGATTGCTGACGATGGCCTGATCCAGATCCAGGCCCTCTACCGCATCGAAAAGGACATCCGGGGCCAATGTCCGGAGGATCGAAAAGCGGCACGCCAGGAGCGCTCAAAACCGCTGGTCGGTCAAATGGAGAACTGGCTCAAGGAAAACCGCGCCCGCGTCTCCGCCAAATCCCCCATCGGCGAGGCCCTGAACTACATCTCCAAATACTGGGCAGGCCTGACCGAGTTCCTCGACGACGGCCGCGTGGAAATGGACTCCAATTCCGTCGAGCGGACAATCCGACCTATAGCTCTGAATAGGAAGAACGCTCTTTTTGCCGGGCATGACGCCGGTGCCCAGAACTGGGCAATCCTCGCGTCGATGATCGAAACCTGCAAGATGAACGCCGTCGATCCGCACGCCTGGCTCACTCGAACACTGACCGCCATCGCAAACGGGCATAAGCAGTCCAACATCAGCAGCCTGATGCCCTGGAGTTACACCGCAGACGTGTGATCGGCGCACCGCTTACATCTTTCCACGGCCGCCCGTTTTTGCGGATAGGGATGATCGGCGTGGCCTGACGGTCGATGATGGCGGCGTGGCAACGGCGTGTGTCATACGCCCCATCGGCGGTCACGGTGCCGATCTCTTCGCCCTCGGGGATCTGGTTGAGCAGTTCCGGCAAGATAGGACTGTCACCATCGCTGCTGGGAGTGAATTCCACGGCGCGGATGTCAGACAAAAGCTAGGCTCTGAGGCAACTGACATAGGACTTGGATCGCCCAGGCTAAGGAGCTTTCGACTAGTAACTCGTGTGTTCGAACTCAGGGAAGCCAACTTCCAGGGGAGAAACTTCGTTGCATCTCAGCTGTTCGAGAATTGTTGATTGAGAACTAAGCGTGTCAGAAAGAATTTCCATTTTCAGAACCAAAGCCATCATCGCTTTGCGGCGCCCGTCCTCAATTTCACTATCCTCGTAGAGGTCTTCTATAGCGTTGCCAAGAGACTGGATGGCTGAGCTGAAACAAGTCACCAGCGCAGAGACCGAAGGTATTGCTTCCTCGTGTATATTGGATGCATCCAATGTAACGTTTGTTGAAGAGATCGAAGTATCTACCTTCATGGGTCTTGCCTTCCTATGGATTTATGTCGTCGACATATAAAATTTTTGGCCAAAACGCTCCTGGATGAACTCAGATTGTGGAGCGGACATGTCTTCCAAATGCTTGAGTACAAAATCCGGAAGCTCCAGACTCTGCGTTTGGTGAACTCGGCGGTGCGCCTTCTTGTACTCTCTGGGCGGCAACCCGCAATGCTCTTCTACAGTCCGTAAGAAACCCACTGGATCTGCTGCGATTTGGCCAAATGGTAGGTATAGCAGCTGATCGTCTGAAAAGTGACTATCCCATCGTGGAACTATATTCAAATAGTCCCCTCTTGTTTGCAGGGCAGGAAAGTCAAGTAAATCAAGCCACTCAGCCTTTGATGATGGGAGGGCTTTCCGACGAAATGCTGTCATTCTCAGTTGCGACTTAAGGCGGTCCATAGGATGCCGAATGATGTAGACAATTTTGACGCCGGGTAGGAACCGTCTGAAGAAGTCTACCCCATCCTCTGGAATACAAGAGTACTCTGGCGTGACATCCAAACATTTTTGGTGAACTCCTGCCCGCGAGAATACAAATTTGTACCAGGTGCCATTCAGAAAAGGCTTTTCAACCAGTCGATCTAGGTACTCCAGGTAAGAGTCGTCGTGCCTGGTCAATTGGGATTGATAGTAAACCCGCGCTTGTTTCACGCCCTTCTTCACATGCCAAGGCGCCCACTGCCGACACTCCTCGATAAACTTATGGTCGAAAAAGTGTAGTTCCTTGAAAGGGGGCACCCACACATCAGGTCGCGTGGACAGAGCCTCGTGCAACCACGAGGTTCCAGCTTTTTGAGCGCCAATACAAACAATATCCGGTGTCCGCTTAGATGTCATTTCAAGTTCACCATGAGTTCGTTGGCCAAAGAAACATTCTTTAGGACCCGCAACTTCTCAAAGTCTTGTTCAAGTACTTGTCGAGAATAAGCTAGTTGATCCGGCGTCCAAGTCTCTTCCCAGCTGTGAGCAGGAGCATGACTTCCGGAACCGTAATTCTGACAGAAAAAGGAAGTTGCTTCGACCCAGTCCCTAAGAGATTGCGAGGGAGCCACTGCCATATGCCTTCGATACGCTATGCGACCTTTCCTGTTCATACATGTGGAGGGAAAATCGGTGATATTTGCGAAGAAGTGAGCCAATGGGTGTCCCGATATCATAGCAACAATAGCAGCCCATTTAGGCGCCAGATCCTGACTGTCAAAGATTACAATGTTTGCTTCTGGCCAAGCTTCCTGGAGGCGGGAAACAAACGGAACCCAAGAAAACGTAAGGTTGTATGGGTCAGAATACAGCCGCTCGCGCAACTCAGGATGACCTTCCAACTCTTTATCAACGAACTGTGCATAGCTCTGGAGACATATGAAGATCGTGACGTTTTGTGCACTTGTTAGATGCCGTAGAGGGAAAACCTTTCTTTCGAGACTGGGATATGCAGTCGCGTATTCTAGAGAGCTTTTTCGACTCCCCAAGAAAGCATCGAAATTGTAGATGACCCGCCTAGTGCGGTCGTGTTCTAGAACGGTGTCAACGTACATCTGGTGGGTATTTTCGTCTGCCAGCTGACTTGCTGGCAGCTTCAAAAACTCCGCAAGAACTTCTCTATGCATTTTTGCGGCTGGGTATTCTGAATCAACTTCAACCAAACGATCCGAGTTGGAAGCAAGAAGTCGCTGCAACTGAAGGGACAAAGGCGAATGTGGTCCCAAGTAAAACTTATATTCGTAAGTAATCACTTTGATTGTCTCTCCGGGAAATTCTTAGAGCTTTTTCGACATTATGCGCCGAATTCTGTTTCTCACCTCTTCTTCGAGAATCGGGACGGTTTCTTTGCCCGCGATGCGAGTGAACCTTCGGTAGACAGTTGGCCCCCTTTTTAACCGATCGATAACTTCAACCAGAATTTTTCCTGCCGTGGGTTCCAACTCGGCAACTTTCAAAGATCGAGCAAACATATTCTCAATTAAATCGCCTTTTTCTGTCCAAAAAGTGATCATACCATCAAACAGTTCGCCACCTGGAGTCATCCTTTTTTTAGGAGGCCATGGTCTCTTTGGGTAGAAGACCTTAAGTTCACTTTCGTGTAGTTTTGTGCTATTTGCAAAGACACTCGCATTCAATCCAACCGCCCGCTCGCCTGAAGATCTCCCAAAATCAGCCATAGTATCGGAAATTGAAACGAGCCACCGGAGAGAGAGCTCGGAACGGATATCATCAAACCGTTCATCCAAAATCCTCCAAAACAGCTTTCTGGCTGGTTCGCAGGCCTCGTCCCTCCGAAGCACAACGATTGTACAAGCTAGCAAATGTGACAGGCGTGACATCCCTGAGAACTCAGGTTGCAACTTATGAAAGTGATCGATCAAATCCTTCGACCGTCCCGCCCAAGTGCCGTTCTGATCACCAGGAATAACTTCGGCAGCAAATGGCTCTAAGGCACAGTCGACTGCAGGCAAAGATTCTGCAGCATTATTCGCAAAGACTGATTGATCGGAAAAATAGGTCGGCCAGAGGGTATATAAAGTCCGGTCAGTAGATCGTTGCATACTTGCTTTGGCCACCAAGGGAGTGCTTTTTCGAGGTGTTGCTACAGGCTTGTAGTCCAACTGGAGGTAGTCCTCCTGAAACAGGTTGTAAAAGCGATCAATGTCTTCAGGAACCCAAGGCTCTTCCGGGAACTGCTTCCCATTAGAACGACGAAGCTGTGGAAGTTCAGCAGTGATACCTAAATCCGAACACAAGCATGAAAAATCGCTATCAAGACTTTCAAAACGGAGTATCGTTTTGGCAAATTCCAGGCAATTGAAGGGGTGAGTTTGGGGAAGCAAATGATGCTTAAGATTCCAAGCTAAACTTCTCTGACTGCGGTCGAACCCGACCTTAGAATCCTCCATCACATCCAGCGCTTTAGTTACGGTCAGATCCGGCCAGCGCGGTTCTGAGTAGTAGTCTCGTTCCAACTTGTTGCCATACTTGAACATCCGAAAAGCGGAGAGGAAACGGGCTCTAGGCTCTCGAGTGACCGCAAAGCTGGACAAGTGTCTAAAGCTATCGGGGAGATGTCCAAAGAACCTTCTCTCGACGCCCCCACCCAAAGCCTTTCGTACTGAAGTCCCTCCAGTCTTTGGCAGATGGACAAAAACTAAGCGTGGGCTCTTCAGCAAAAAGTTGGTCATCTTGGTATGTCATCATAGTTTGGGAAGGAGAGCTCAATCGTACACACGACTTTATCATCCACGTGGGCGACAATGCCTGAATTATACGAATTGAGCCACCAAGTATTTGCGATGTCCCCTGGTAGGGCTTTGTTGCACAAATCGTGCCCCTAGGATGCACCACATGAATCCAGCGTGATAGCTGGCGTCCATGAGCAGCTGGCCCTCTACGAATTACAAGACCAAAAACTGGTCACACTATAATAGAGCCCTGAAGCAGCGTGGTTCGCTGTCGATCTGGTTTGATGCGGAGATGGACCTGTCGACCGCCCGGGAACGCCTTGCGGTGAGGCTTTGTCTCGAAGATGCCGCGTGACCCAAGAAGGGCCTGACCGCTTGGTCTCGTGACTGTCCTGTCCGTGCACTCTTTCCGATGAAGTTCGTTCAATCGAAAGCTGGAAAGGATGACAGCATGGCCAAACCCTCACAAACCTCACCCGTCGTCGGTGGCGTCGATACTCACAAAGATTTGCACGTCGCTGCTGTTGTTGACCAGAACGATCAGGTGCTGGGAACGCATAGTTTTGCCACAACGCGGCAAGGCTACAAGCTGATGCTGGCTTGGATGCGATCATTCGGAGACTTACAACGTATCGGAGTTGAGTGCACCGGTAGCTAGGGGCACCTCATTCGGGCTGACAGCAGTCATCCACCGCCTTTGAAGGATCACGTGACCATCGCGGCGCATGGGCAACTGCGGCTATGCGCAGGGAGTGGGCTTTGCAAAGTTTGATCCATTTCCCAACAGCGGCCTTTCATGTAGCCTGCAGCGAAAGCCGGGTGAGAGCCCACACCCACCAATGCTGCACAGCGCACGAATGTTCGCACTTCCGTAAGTCGTCTATCAATCCGCCGGAAGGCCAACCGCAAGGCGACCTGCATCAGTCTTTAGCGAAAAATCAGTCCCATCGTATTTCCGCGCCGCATCGGTGGTGAGCCAGGCGATTGCCTGCGCAACCCAGTCTGCCGGAATATGGCGCTCCCAATCGAGCTGGCTGACCGGGTTGATGCCGGATGCCTTGATGCTGCGCTGCATATCAGTGGCGACAGTTCCGGGCGATAAGCCAATCACATTTACGCCTTTCGGGCCGAGTTCTTTTTGTGCAGTGCCCGTCAAACTAAAGAGTGCTGCCTTGGTGGCGCAGTAGTGCGACCATCCTTCGAGCGTCGACGTTGCAGCTCCGGAAGAGATATTCACGACGAGACCTGACCTGCCGGAGATCATTCCCGGCAAGACGGCGCGTAGCATGTGGAAAGCACCTTTCACATTCACGTCCACAACTTTGCCCCATGCAAAAGGGTCGGCGTCTTCTATCCGTGCGATGGGGTCGATCAGTCCCGCGTTGTTCACGAGAATATCGACACCACCGAACGCCTCGGTTGCTCGTTCCACGGTGTTCGACGCTTGCCCCCAATCCGACACATCGCAGGTCAGTCCGAGGGCGTTTGCGCCAATGTCATCAGCAATGGTGGCAACAGTGTCGGTGGAGCGGGCGGCAAGCACCACATTCGCTCCAAGGCTTGCGAAATGACGGGCGGTTGCCTCGCCAATACCCCGGCTCGCGCCAGTGATGAGAGCGGTTCTGCCGCTAAGATTGATGGTCTGTGTCATTGGTATACTCCTTTAGTTTTCTTCGGGGCTGCGATGGACCGTTAGGGTGGCATTAACCGTGACGTNGGTGGAAACCACGTCCTGGCCTGCACCGATATCGTATGTGAGGCGTGGGATAACTCCGGACAGATCAGCCTGCGCGGTATCGCCTTGGACAATCAGCGTTCCCGATAAGGTCATCGGCGCGTCGATGTTCTTGAGAGTGAGGGTGCCAACCACGACGAGAGTGCCGTTCGTCGCAAGATCGAACTGGTCAGCGACAAAAACGGCCAACGGATGATCGTCGACAGAAAGCCACGCCTCATTTGCAACGGCAGTCGCACGTGGGTCGGCGATGGAAACGGTCGGCATATCAATCTCGACCCGCACTTGCCCTGTCTCAGGGCGCTCGGGATCGAAGAAAATATCTGCGACCCAGCTACCAAAGGCACCTTGCGCGGTCTGATCGGCTATCTCGACACTGTAGGTCAANTGGCTCGATGCGTGATCGACTGTCCAAGCATCCTGTCCATATGCCGCGCTTGCCAAGATGATGAAAAGGGCGATTGCGGAAGGTCTATTCTGCATGGATGTCACTCCTCTCGTCTTTTGACCGGCGAACAGGAAGCATCGCTTCCAGCACGCTGTCTCGGTTGATGACGTGGTGTTTCAGAGCTGCCGCCGTGTGAACCGAAGCAAGCCCGCAGAGAGCCCAGGCCCCTGCCCAATGCGCCGTGTGGAACAATGCGTCCCGCCCGGCGTCGGGGCCGATGGGGTGCGGGAAGGTAAAGAGACCAAAAACCTGCGTCGGTATCCCGAGCGGGGACGATGCGACCAGCAACCACCCAGAGATCGGCAACCCGAACATGAGCATGTAGAGCCCCACATGCGCCGCTCGCGCGGCGAACCTTTCGGGCGTTTTCGTGTGCTCTGGCAGGTCGGGCTCTGGCAAAGCGACTCTGAATAGAAGGCGGATCAGGACGAGTCCAAAAAGCAGGACCCCGATAGACTTGTGAAGCTGGTAGGCCTCGAAGACTGGAATCCCCAAAACGGTGAGAGAAAAATCTCCCGCCTCCGCTGCCGCTTCTGCGACCCGCGACATGGCGAAACCACCCAAAATCATGGCAAGGAGGGCCGCCGTCATCGTCCAGTGTAGAAGGACGATGACGACTGGCCAGCGCGCCGGAATATCTGAGCGGCGCATTGGATCAGCTCTCATTCGGGCCTGTGAAGCCCTCTACCCGGCCCCAATTGCAAGGGACGTTCGTGTCGGGAGCGCCGTCACAGCGAACCAAATCAAAACGGGCGTCGAGATCGACCACGAAGCCGGTGGGCGAACCAAGAAAGGCAATGAAGTCCATCCCGTGGTCCAACCGCGCGATCTCGCCCGTGACATGGAAGCCGACGACTTCGACTTCATCGTAATTCGGGATGAAATCCGGGTAGGTCCGACGGTTGACCATTTGGAAGTCGAGTTCGACTGGGGCCGTCACGCCCAGTATTGTAAGGTCGCCGATCAGTTTGCCTGTGGTCGGCGTTAGCATCCGCNCCTCGGTAGAGGTGAAGTCGATGGTTGGGTGGTCTGTGACGTTCAGGTAATCGGCGTTGCGCACATGATTGTCGCGCCCGACATGGTTCGAGTTGATCGAAGCGGCGTCGATAGTGAAAGTGATCTCGCTGTTTGCGGGAACTTCTTCATCAATGAGAAACGTTCCGTCGAAAGTGTCAAACCGACCGACCGTATTGGCCATGTTCATATGGTCGATCTCCCAGCCGACATGGGCATGGCCAAGGTCGAGGGTCCACTCAACAGGTTCCGCGAACGCGGGCGTAGTCGCGAGAATTGTGGCAAAGGTAGCAATGGCTGATTTCAGCATGGATTAGTCTCCTGATTTGGATTGGGGATTAAGTGGAGTTCAGGCAGCGATTGAACCGGGCAATTTGGCATCAATGTCAGCCAATGCTGCTTGCAGGATGTCGTGGGCATCCGGCACGGTCGTAGCCTCAATGGTGAAAACCTCGACCGAAGTCAGACCGATAAAGTTCATCAGGCCGGTCAGGTAAGGACGCAGGTAATCGTAGCTCTCCAACGGCCCGCCTGGCGCATAACCGCCTGCGCCGTAGCTCAACGCGAGGTAGGTCGGACGATCAGCTAGAAGACCGCGAAACTGGCCGTCCTCATAAGCGAAGGTGTGTCCGATACGAACGATCTGGTCGATCCAGGCCTTCAGCGCGGACGGAACCGAGAAGTTGTAGAGGGGCGCGGATAGCACAACAATATCCGCGTCGCGGAGTTCAGCGATCAGTGTATCCGATTGCGCAGTCGCCTTTCGAAGATCGTCAGTCATCGCCTCTGGCGGAGTGTAGTAGCCTTTGATGGTCTGGTCGGCGATATGAGCGATTGGATCTGCGACTAGGTCGCGGTTCACAATCTCGGCGTTCGGGGTCACACTGGACAGTTGGTCAGTGATGTGATCCGCCAACGCTCTGCTGAATGAACCCTCGATGGCACTTTCGGACGGAGCGGTTGGTCGGGATGAACTGTCGATTTGAAGAATACGGTTCATGGCAATGCCTCCTGTTTGGATGGCTTCAACATGATACGCGCGCATCTTGCGGGAAACAGGCTTTCATGACATTCTGTCGTGCATCAAATGCAGGAATGAATTGGCTTTGGACCTAAACCTTCTCAAGACCTTTGCCGATGTCGCACGGAGAGGTTCATTCGCGGCAGTCGCGCGAGATGAAGGGGTCGATCCGTCGTCTGTATCCCGACGTGTTGCAGCGCTCGAACAGGCGCTCAGTCTCACACTCTTTGAAAGAACCACGCGACGGCTCGCCCTTACAGAGGCGGGACGGCTCTACCTCGCACAAGTCGGATCAATTATTGAAGCTATAGAAGAAGCGGCGGACATCGCCCGCGATGCGGTGACAGAGCCGTCCGGTCTTCTCAGGATCACAACGTCAGTTGCTTTTGGGGAGCGCTGGCTCACTCCCCGTCTCGGCCCGTTTCGATCCGCCTACCCTCGGGTCGAGGTTGAACTTATCCTAACCGACGCTGAGATAGACATTGCAGCCGAAGGCATTGACCTCGCCCTGCGCCTCGGCCCGCAGGTTGAAGGGTCATTCATTGTCTCGAAACTGTTTGACGTTCACTATCACGCAGTCGCAGCACGAGCCTACCTGGATGTAGCTGGACCACCAGACAGTCCATCGGACCTGGCCACCAGGGATGGTATTTTCTTTGCTCTGCCACGTTTCGGTTCGGCTTGGCGCTTCAGAAAAACACCGACCGATACCTTGATTGAAGTACGACCAAATCCGACGCTCGCAATCTCCAGCGCCTTGGCGGTCCGGCGCGCAGCGCTCGAGGGACTTGGCGTTGCCCTACTGGCCGATTGGACAGTGGCGGAGGACTTAGAGACTGGTCGACTTATCGACCTTTTCCCCGACTACGAAGGGAGTGCGACAGGCTTCGACACGGCCGTTTGGACGGTATTTCCCAGTCGGGACTATGTTCCAGCTCGGTTGAGAGTCTTCCTAGATCATATCCGTGACCGAGGGAGCGCATGATCCCCCATCTCCTTTTGAATGCCAAGGGCTCCGCCCAGTGAATTCAAGCAGACACCTCTCCAGTTGATAAGCTGAACGGGAGCGGACATTCAGACAAGTACGCTGTAGGTCAGGTTTGTCCCGCAGTGTGTGAGTTCGCTAACTGCGCAGCGAAGGTCGGCTGACACAAATTGGCATCGATGATGCTTGGGGCTGGTTTGGGCTGCCTGCGGTCACTTGCAACGGCGACGGCAACCGTCCCAGCCCGCTGTACCGCCGCAAGGCGGCTCTGAGCCCATCTGGGGGAATGCTACGTTTTGCACGAGCGGCCACTTTGACGTATGTCAGGGCTAAGAACAGGATACACCCCATGACCCAATCTCATATTTCCGCTCTCGCCCAACCACTGACCTTGCCCTGTGGCGTGACGCTCAAGAACCGCATCGCCAAATCCGCAATGTCTGACTCTTTGGGCGACGGAGCTGGCAATCCGACCGAGGACCAAGTCAATCTCTATGGACACTGGGCCAGAGGCGGTCTTGGTTTGTCGATCATTGGTGAGGTTCAAGGCACTCCCTGCTATCCCGAGAAACCCGGTAATCTGATCGTGAACCACTGTTCGGATCGTGATCAGTTCGTGCGCCTAGCGAAGGCAGGCGCAACCGATGGCGCTCAGCTTTGGTTGCAGCTGGGCCATGCAGGCGCGATGGCGGACGCTCAAATCAGCGTACCAAAAGGACCGAGCGCGCTTGACTTGCCCAGCTTGACCTGCGGCGCTTTGACTTTGGATGAAATTGAGGCACTGCCAACCGAGTTTGCCCGCACGGCCAAGCTCGCCAAAGAGCTCGGGTTCGGTGGCGTGGAACTCCACGCGGCGCACGGGTTCCTATTAAACCAGTTTCTGTCGCCGTTGTTCAATCGACGTGACGACGCCTATGGCGGTTCGCTACGAAACCGGATGCGTCTGTTGCTGGATGTGATCGACGCTGTGCGCGACGGCGTTGGGCCGGAATTTCCTGTGGGTATCAAATTGAACGCCACTGATCAGCTTGAGGGCGGTTTCGCCGAGGATGAGGCCCTTGAGGTTATCGCCGCGATGGACAAACTTGCCATCGACCTGATCGACATCAGTGGCGGCACTTATTTCCCAGGAGCTGCATCCTCTTCTGATCGTGCAGGCTCTGGTCCCTATTTCTTAGATTTTGCAGGACGCGCGCGTGCAAAGACCAGTGTACCTTTAATGGTGACTGGCGGCTTCAAAACGTTAACTCAAGCCGAAGGTGCTATTGCAGAGGGCAAGGCCGACCTCGTTGGCTTGGCTCGTGCTTTAGTGGTGGACCCTGAATTGCCGTCATACTGGCTGGCTGGTCAGCGGGCCGAACCGCCGTTTCCTCGATTCAAGAACCCGCCTGAAGGGGGCGTGACTGCTTGGTATACGATGCAGATCACCCGGCACGCGCAAGGTGCCGACGCGCTTTCACCGGATGATTTGGACGGTGCGATTGAGGAATACGAACGCCGAGACGAGGCTCGGCGGAAGATTTGGAAACTAGAGTTGAGCTGACATTGGCGCAGCCGCAGCGCGTTGGCGCTTTGTCCGCAATGCGTGAGTTCGCACGTTCTGTATCTTTGCTGCTGCAGTGAATTTGGGTTTGACGCATTGCACCTCAGTGGTTCTGATCTGATTTCGCCCCAGAACGGCAGCATTCGTAAATTTGCAGAACTACCGTTCTACTTGGTGCTGCAGGGCAGGGGAAAGAGTACCCCGTTCACACGGCCAGAATCTGTTCCTAGTTCGCAGCGCGGTTCAGCCTTGCCAAAATTGATCAAGAGATTGTCACCAATAACAAAATCCCTTTCTAGGAAGGGGAACGCCTCAACGCTGCTTAGTTCCTAGTTCGGAAGTAGAGAAAATGACCTTTGCTGGACGCCTCGGGCCCGCGAGGCGCTATTTTTAGGGGCCGTAGTCGGGGAGGGGAGTTTGAAAGGTGAAGTGTCTCAAAAACGCCTGTTGTCTCAGTTTGAGCGATTTCGGTCGTCTTTGAAAGACAAACGCTCTAGGTCTTCAAACGCCTTTAATCCCTCTTAAAAGCCCTTTTACACAAGGCTTCATCCGGTATCTTCCGGCTTCATCCGGGCTCTTCCGGTTACTGCAATATCAAGTGTCTCCTAACACCCATTGCAGCAAATTTTTCTAGACGAACGCCCTGTTTTATATGCCAGAACTGGACCCGAGGCCGCCCACCTTTGGTGCCAATCTCGAGGTGATTTTGGGACACTTCGCATTGCAGTACGGGACACTTCCTATTTCAAACTCGGTTATAGCGCATCCCGAACCGTTTGAAATGTCCGTCTGCCGAGTTCTTTAAAGGTCGTTTAAAGAGGCTTTAAAGTGCTCGGAGCCGAGCTCTTAGGGTACGCCCTTCAATTCTTCCCAACTTTAGGGCCGTAGCATTGCCCTCAGAGCTGCGCCGACCTCGGGGAGGAAAGAGCGCCACATGGGCGCCCCTCCATTGTGTTTTGGTTCAAGGACTTCCAACTTACACAGAACGCGGGCGGCGCGCTCCCGGACAGGTTTCAAAATGGGCATCGCTATACTTCTTTGGTCGGGCTCGCGACGAGCGTCAGCAGCTCAGTCCCAAATGGCGCTAGCGGCTGCTGTCAGCCCTTTCACGACATTCGTGTAAGGCGCAGCATGGCGCCAGGCACCGACACGGGGGGCGGGAAGCAGAAGTTCGCTGCGGCAAGGACGAATGACAGGTTTGACGCCGATTCCGGCTTGGCTGTTTTTAGTGCTTCAAGCGGAAGCGGACGTTTGCAAAGCCTCGTGTCTCAATACATGGAGAGAATTGGCGAAGGCAGATACGACGCGTCCCGTGCACAATCTGCGACGGCAGGATACGTTGCTAACGAAATGTGATTCCTCCCGCGGTTGCGAAACCGATAAAAAGTGCTGATCGATGGCTAAGAACACAAACAGAGACGAATTCTCCGCACCGACTAAGCGGCTTCTCGAAAAGCAATCGGGGCATCATTGTTCGAACCCTTCGTGTCGCGGGATCACGAGCGCGGCCAGTTCCGATGGAAAAACCACGATCAGCATAGGTGAGGCTTCACATATCACCGCAGCCGCCCCCGGTGGACCGCGATATAACGCAAGTCTGACGAGTGACGAACGGAAGTCGCTCAACAACGGCATCTGGCTCTGCAAGGATTGCGCCAAGGCGATAGACTCGAAGGACCCGTATTTCACTGAAAAGCTGCTCATCGAGTGGAAGCGGCAAGCGAATGAGGCCACTTGGCGCAGCATAGTTGAAAAGGTGCCCTTCCCGCCTGCTCCAACTATACCAACCGATGAGGAGCTGCGCGCACGGTTGAAGCAGGCCGCAACAGCTGATCTGGCGGTGTTTCGAAAGGCAGATACTTGGCCATCGAGTACAATCCCGCTCACGCTAAAAATCGACCAGATCAGAGACCCTCTCAGCACCGACGCACTGGCAAAAGCGGTCACTACGTTTGAAGACCTCATCCTTGTTGCCGCTCCCGGCATGGGAAAGACAACCACGATCTTCCAGCTCGCCAATGGTGTGGTAAATGCCCAAGCCGGGTCGCCAATCATAGTTCCTCTTGGAGAATGGGCCACATTACAAGACAGCTTGCTCGGGTCGGTCCTGAAGCGCGCAACTTATTCCGGAATATCAGAAACTGACCTTCACCGAGCCGCTGGCGCGCCCGGCGTGGTGCTGCTGCTCGATGGCTGGAACGAACTGAATGGTGCGGCGCGGGAGCGCGCCCGTGTCGAGATTACCCGGCTCAAAGCGGAGCTGCCGGAACTCGGGTTGGTCATTTCCACCAGACGGCAAGCGCTCGACATTCCCTTCGGCGGAACGCGGGTCGACTTGCTGTCACTCGGTGGTGAACAGCAGATGGCCATTGCCCGCGAGATTCGGGGCGAGACCGGGGAGAGGTTGGTCGATCAGGCCTGGCGATCACCAGGGGTGCGGGAACTTGTGTCCATCCCGCTCTATCTGACTTCGCTGCTGGCATTGCCTGATGGTCAGCCATTCCCCACTACGAAAGAAGAAGTGCTACGGCGTTTCGTTTCCGCTTTCGAGCAGGACGCGGGAAGTCGAGCGGCGTTGATGGATGGGACCGAGGGGTTCCCAGAACTATATCTCGAACGCCTTGCAGTCACCATGACTGCCGATGCCAACACGTCAGTTACCGACACGGCAGCTCGGAGGGTGGTTAACAGTGTCTCCCGCAACCTTGTTGAGACGGATCAGTTATCCTTTGTGTCGATCCAACCGAACGAGTTGCTCAATACGCTTGTCAGCGCGCACGTTCTGGTTCGTTCGGGTGATACTGCCGGTATTTCATTCCAGCACCAACAATTTCAGGAATGGTTCGCCTCTCATGAAGTCGAGCGCCTGATAGCGATGGCAGTAGACGATCCTGTCGCTCTGGACAGACTGCGAGCGGAAATGCTGGATCGCCGCCCTTGGACGGAAGCAATACTCTTCGCGGTGGAGCGCACCGCACGGGGTGACGAGGCACAGCAAAAGGCCTGCACCACCGCTATATTGGCCGCCTTGGGTGTCGACCCTATGCTCGCAGCGGAAATGATCTTCCGAGCCAACGATGCAGTCTGGAACGCAGTCGCTGGTGAAGTCCAATCGCGTCTCCAGCGCTGGCATACGCCGGGCAAGCTGGATCGCGCCTTCCGCTTCATGATCTCGACCGGTCGGCCCGAATTCATTGATCTTCTCTGGCCACAACTTACGCACGAAAGCGATCAGATCCATCTCAGCGCTCTTCGGGCTGTCGATAAATTTCGGCCGTCAGTGCTAGGAAACGACGCAGCAGAACGGCTCGCAGGTCTGCCGGCCTCCGTGCGCAGACACGTCTTGTCAGAGATAGCCAGCAACAGCGGAATGGACGGTCTCGACCTCGTAACTGCCGTGGCAAAAGCCGACGCCGATCTCAAGGTTAAGGTTAGCGTCGCCGACGCCCTGTCCTTCCGTCGCGCCGACCGTCATCTGTCTGACCTCCTATGCGACGCCGACGACTCAGTTTACGATTCACTTGTCCGGAAATCTTACATCGAGGGCATCGGCGATGCAGCAATCCAGGCAAGGCTAACCATGGCCCGTGAAAGGCAAAAGGCCGCTGGACTATCGCCAGGTGAGCGATTGAATAATCTTATATGGACAGAACCGTCTGAGGACATCTCGAGCGAGATTATCGCGTTTCTGACAAGCCTCGATATCGACGGGCGCGAGGACAATCATCGCGGATTGATTTGGGAACTGAATGAGCGCTATCCCGAGGCAGTTGCCGAGGCGGTACTTAATCGCCTGCGCGCCGGGCACGAACTGTTTTATGGCGCGGACGACATTCTTGCGGCTAGCCATCTTGTGCTAGAAGAGGACGACCTGCTGAAAATCGCATTGTCCGAAACCAATTCGTACGATGACAAGGCCAATGCAGCGGCATCAGTTCTCGGTCCCAAAGCGGTGGGCGCGATGATTGACGCCTACCTTGACGTGCGATCCAAGTTGCGCGACGGAAATGGAAGTTTCAATAGAGCGGCCAGCGATCGTTACTCCATCTTGCGGCGACGCTTATCTCTTACCCGAGGCGAAAGCCTTGTGGCTGCCGTTGTCACCAAGTCTGACGCGGCGAAAGATGTAGAGCTAGCGCACCTCGCCGCCCTTTTCTCATGGAGACCCGCATCCAATGAGCGTCGCGAGCGCCCGTTCGATGCAGACGACTTGGACATGATCGGCAAGCTGGCGCAAACTTGGGCGGACCGGCTCTTAGCGGCCGACGATATTCCCCGTTATGACAAGGCGGCAATTGCCAGCATGATCCAGCAAGCGCCGGCAGCAACATTACTTCCGACGCTCCAGCGCTTGCTGGATGACAATTTGCGCCGCTATCATGAATTTCGTGAGGCCGCGAAGGCAAGCAAATGGCGAGATAGTAATTCGGTGCGTGAAGCGCAGAATCCCCACACGCACGAATACCAAGCCGCAATGATCGCCATACACGCTCCAGAGACATTCAAGGTGGCGGCGAGCTACCTGACAGACGAGCATTTCGGCAAAAACGCCGCGCGCGTCCTGGCCGTCCAATGGATAAATGAGAACGATCCGACTGAAGACCGCAGCCTTATAGGCGGCGTGGATTTTTCAGGGGTCAGCGCCCGACGTGCGGCGCGGCAGGCGAAGCCAGAAGAAAGTTGTCCTGAGGCGAACGCGATTTTCACTGCCGTCGAAACATTGATCGCAGAGGGCACAACGGAGGAGCAACAGAACCGCGCCGTGGTTCTCGGCTGTGTCGGCGCGCGCCTGCCACACGGCGACTGTAATGGAATTTTCGAAAAGCTGATTGCCCTTGCGGAGCGTCAATCGCGCGCCGCGCTTCTCCTAAGCATTGTCTTGTCGGGAGAAGAAGTCTCCATTGACCTCATAGCGGCAGGAATCGAGGAAACGATTGACGAGGCGAATACGAAGGCTTGGATTCTGACGGACGGTGACGGTTATCAGCTCCGAGATTGGCTGCGTTTATTGCCCTTCGCAACTCCAATCGCGCAGATACCTAAAATCATCTCAAGCCTGCCGGACGCTCATAGAAGTCCGCGGATGCTTGAAGAAATGATCCGTAACATCTGCCTCTCTTCGCCTGAGGGCGGCCAGAGCGTGCTATTCAAGCTAGCCGAAAACGATCCACGTCTGTTTCAGGACTACCAGTGGCGGAAGTCTGCCATGAACTTCGGAGGCGATGCCTCGGCCCGGAGAATAGTTGATCTGGTCTTATCAGGAAACCTCAACGAAAAGACGCATGACCAAATGCGACTGCGAGATGAGCTCGCGGACCTGCTCCGGGATAATCCCGACACGCGTGCCTACGTGCATGACCTGCTCTTGGATGGACCAAGAAACAACGAACAAGCTCTACTCGCTCGCAGCTTGGCCCAGCATCCGTCGCCGGACGATATACTGCTGCTTGTCAAATGTGAAATCGCGACAAAGCGATCCTTCCTGGGCTGGCGGTCTGTCGAAGTCGCCGTGACTACCCGCGTCCCATCTGAGGATTGGCGCGGCGCCTATGAAGTCGTGCCTGTGCCATCGACGTTGCTGCGTAAAGAGCTGCTAGCTCTCACGGTCGAAGGAGGCAAAAACGACCCAGCCGCTCGTTGCCTTACGGAGATCGACAAAGCCCGTGACAGGTATAGTGCGCCAGAATCTGAACCACGCCATCCTGACTTATCATCGGGTCGCCCTTGGCCCATACATTTTTCAAACCCTGACGTGGAAGACGGCGAATGACATCTTGCGGGTGCCGTTCGCCGCAAAGGCATTCTCTGAAATTGATACAAAGCAGACATATGCACGAACGCGACTAATTGGCAGTTATGGGCCGAGTGTGCTGGGTAGCTCGCCGCTGAAATAACATAACGCGGTAAACGTTCCCGTCGCAGCCACTAGTGTAGACTTCAGCTTGCTGCGAACATTTGGTAGGTCAGCTCTTTGCGTGGTTCGTTTGATCAACTTCGAAACCTTCACTTCCACCTAACTTTACGGGAGCTGGTAAATCGAATTGAAAGAGCCGTGCATTGCAAGTCAGTCTGTTCCGGATTGCAGAATTTCTTCGCGGAGCAACTCCGAGGCTCTGACATTTACATCGTCGCCAAGCGTGCGAAATACGCTCTCGGCGCGCTTGGTCGCAGCCACGGCATCATCGGATTTTCCACTTTCCGCCAAAGCTCTAGCATACATGAGAAGAGTGGCTCCTACGAAAGATCGTTCGCCTGAAGCTTCAAACAGTGACGCCGACTCAATCAAGAGCTCGGCCGCCTCAGCCGGGCGATTACGCATTCGTCGCCAGTTCGAAAGGTTCAGGCTGGAGCGGGCACGCTGCCCATCAGAGGCGGCGTATTTCAGGCTTTGTTCGCCGAGAAACTCTCCTCTGTCCTTCCCCTCTGGAAAATCATCGTCGGGCGCAGTCACGATATCGATATACACGTTTGAGGTGCTGAGCGCCGCATAGCTGTGAAGTCCCGGATCTATCATCCTCATGCGAAGCAGATCCGTCGTGATCTCTACGGCTTCTTCACCATAGTCTAATGCCTGGGGCAAGTCGTACTCGCTCTGGCTGGTGCGCAACAGCTTGGTCAGCTCGAGAAGCGGACGAACCCGTTTCAGCATATCGTAATCCGCAATTTCGAGCGCCTGTTCGAACGCGGTGCGCGCGGCGGCATGATCCCCCCGCAGGAGTGCCCGGCCCGTACGCATCGCGGCATCCAAGCGTGTCGCACGGTTTAGCATTTCGGCGTATTCTTGACTTTTTTGACCGTCGTCTGCGGCGTTCCAATCGACCTGGGCGGCGAGGTCGGCCTGCGCAAAAGCTGCGTCGCGAAGCATTGAGTTGTCGCCAGTACGTTCGGCTTCGTCGCCCAGCAATGCGAGGAATCCCAACGAAGCTGTCGGATCGTGTTCCCTGTTTTCTGGAGGGTATTCTCTGAAGACCGCGAAAGTGCGCGTCAGCACTTCGAGCCAAACGCCTTCCGCACCGATTTCGAGCAGCCGAAGCCGTAACCGCCTGACCAGTTCGACCATCCGCTCGTGGCTTATACCCAGCTCGCCCGATACGATGTGCCAGCCCCGCAGAAGGGACGGTATGCCCCAAGGTCCCGCCGGGTAGCAGCCTTTCGGTTCGGGCGCGGGACTTGATCGTTCTGGGTCGGCCCAGACTAGCATTCCGGAGAAGAAGGTTGCGATGTTGGTGAGCGCAGTGCGCCCGTCTTCGGTTCGGTAGCCATCGGCCGTATAGGGGCTTGGTACAACGCAGGGAAGAAGCGGATGCAGCCAAAGGCTTTGCGTTCCATGCCAATTGACAAGCCCTGCGTCTTGGAGCTTAGACAGAAGTTCCATCGGGCGATTTTCCGGCTCGAAGATCGCGAGGTATGAACCGCGAAAATTTCGCGCCGCGTGCTCTACACCGTAGCTTCGGTGGGGAAACACGAAGCAGCCTTGAAACTGGGAGATCAACCACAGTGGCGCGATGTCATTGGGGGTAATCGCCATGCCGTTCTTTATTAGCAGCGGTGTCATATCATCGAGCGGGGGTGTCACTTCAATGAAAAGGCCACTGGAAAGCTCTTTCAACAGGTCGAGTGTGTGCTTGGCATTTGCGAACCAGTCTTCGGCAGCATAGCGGCGCAAAACGTCGAGGCTGCCCGGGTGCCCTGCGCTCCAGAGAAGCGCGACGCCAGCGTCGGGCTGATCCAGAATATCCTCGGCCAAACCCAGCATGTCGTCGAGTTCAAGCGGCCGGATCGGCTCCGTGGTCAGATTTCCTACATCGGCAATAGACGCGTGCGCGGCGAAGATCACTTGCCGGTTCTCTTCCGATGCGGCGTCGAGAACTTGGCCGAGACGGGCTAGCATTTGCGATGTCCATGCGGGTTGCTTCATCAACAGGCTGCCATGGATGCATTCGGCATGATCGACAAGCAGAACACGGGAACGGTCGGAGGCGAGTATGTCCAGGGCCTGTTCGGCGCTTTCCGTTGTGCCAAGGTCGACATAACCGATACGATCGGCCTGAACAAAACGCGTTGCCGCCAGCCAGCGCCCGAATTCAAGCAGCGTCGACGTTCGGCCCGATCCCTTGAGGCCGGTCAACAGGACATGGCCGCCTTCCACCAACGCCTTTTCTAACGACAAGACCGTGTCGTCAGTTCCGAGCAGCCTTTGAGGTGCGTGGAAGACTCTAGGCAAATCAGGATGCGCTGGTGTCGCGCTATTGTCGATCTGAAATGGCCTGTACGGTGGAAGGCTTGCGGGCGACGGATGCAAGGCCACTTGGCCAAAAGTACGGATGATTGCGTGGCCTATTCCGGGGCTGCGGCTGGCGGCACCCGCCGACCACCGCCGCCGGGCGTAGCGCACCGCCTGCGATACCGGCGCACCTTTGGCAAGGCATCCGAAGATGTCATCAACAATATGCGCAGCTGTGTTTACGAAGACGGCATGAGACATCGCGACGACGTCGACTGAGGCATGGGCGGCGACGCTTTCCGCAAAGGAGGCCACGGCGCGCATCTGACTTGCCTCTTCTTCCACTGCGGGTTTGATCATCAGCGTGCCACCTGAGTGGCACGCATTGAGGATTAGCGCCCGCACCGCGCCGCGTTCGAGAATGCGCGCAATGCGTCTGGCATCTACGTGGCGCGCTTTCTTGCGCGAGCTATCCTCGAAAAGGATGACCCCACGCGGTCCTGTCATGGTCTCGACCAGTTCGCCATGGCCATCAAAGTGAACGACATCATAAGGGGTGCCTTCCTCACGTGCCGCGGCGAGTCTTTCCTCGAGGGCCTCGATTGCCGGGGGCCTTAGGATGTCTAGTTGAACCGCCGTGCCCTCAATCGCCTTCAGCACCCGGCTGGCAACGCAGCGAAACGGTACATCCTCGGTCGATCGCGGTCGTGAGATGACGTAGAGTACCCGCAGCGGGTGCTGAGCGTCTATGGGCCTTGGAGTCGGGGCCGCTGGTGGTTGCGTGGCTTGTTTCGCCGGGTTGCGCAGGATCGCGCCAAGTAAGAAGCCCAGCTCGCCTTCTTCGGTAGAGATCAACTCCCACGGCCAATGGCGTGTGTGACCAGCGTCGTCAGAAATCCTGAGTTGCAATTGATCATACGATGCGCCCTGTTCCAACGCCACCTTCAGAACTGGGTCTAGGCAGGTGCCCAGTTCCCGGCCAAAAGCGATCAGCCGGTTCTCGGCGTCTTCCGCAGCGAACCTAGCCACCCCGGGTGGAAGACGAGGGTAATCCTCGAGCAACCACCTGAGATCGCCGACGGCGCCGTCGGGCAAGTCCGGCAGTGCGACGCCGGAAGTCACGTTTTCACCCATACGCAGGTCGGCAGTCAGGCGGCCCTCGCGCTGGACGACGGTCAAGTCAATGGCTTCGATCTGATCCACGATCACTTCCCACATGTCGCTAACTCCACTAGAGTGAAGTCGCAAAAAGGTTCGTGCAAGGGTTTTGTCATGACATCATCAACTTCGCTCTTCGGCTCGGTTAAACAAGTGTCGGATTTGCCTGAAGATCGGCTGATTGAGCAGCTCAAAGTCTTGAACGAAGATGAGGTGCTTACGCAATTGCGCGGTGGCGCGCCCAGGGTGGCGACTGACACGTTCGGACCGGGATCTGGGTTAGTAGAATGGATCGTATACCCGTTTCGCAACGTGACGCATCTGGTTGGTTTCTTTGATGGCGCCGGCCCCTTGCGATCGGCGTCTGAAGCGCCTGACCCGCTGCAACCCGGGGTGAGCGTGCGCATGCTATTGGACCGGTTGCATGTGCATCGCTATCCTGGCTTTGGTCCTCACGAGATCCTTTTCGAGGCGACACTCGCATGGGACACCGGTGAAAAGGACGGCGCCAAGGCCCATTTTGCACGCCAGCTTACCGTCGGACGCGGCTCTGCAGCCATAGGAGGATGGCCCTTGTTCAGCGACATGACTGTTCCGGAACGAGGTATCACACTAGCGTTCCAGACCATCAACCTGTCCAGCCGGCTCGACAAGGCACTAGCCGAAGCTTTAGGGTCGAAGGAGTTCGACCAAGGTCTCAAACTGGTGACAGCGTCACTGTCGGCGGTCGCACAGGTATCGTCGCTGGTTCGGGGATTTATCGAGTGGTCAGCCAGTCGTTCCGACAATTGCGCGGTACAGCAGGTCGATATCGGGCTCGATGCGCGAAAACCCGGCGCGCCTGGAGCGCGCCTAGCCGAAGGGTCCTATGTGTTCCTGCAAGTGCCCCAAACCATGGCCGATGTCTGGTATTTCGACGAATGGGAATGGAATTCCGACAAGAACGCCATTGTAAACCGCGACAACGGTGATCCGCTTGCGGCAAACCATTTTATCGTATCGGTCAGCCGTCGCTGACCACATTTCCGCAAAAAGTGCTTTGTAACCTACCGTGACGCCTCACTAGAAACAAAAGTGCCGCGATGAACAATGAAAGCCGTGGCCGCCATTTGGGATGGTTTTGCGCACCTGTCATCAAAATCAACTAAATCCAGAAAAGGGCTGTTCAATCTCGCTTTGTCTAGCAGTGGTTCTAGGCCGCTCAATTAACAGGCTGCTGAAAAACTCCGGCGAAGTCGATTTCGACGCCAAGGCGCGTCACTTTTTGGCTTCTCTCGTTAAGCTGATGAAAACGCGTCGTGTCGGGACATGACGAGCGAGGCGAGAGCGGCGCGTGTCAGACCTTTTTCAGCAGCCTGTTAAAGCTTCTCCAATATGGTTTCTGGCACAGGTGGACGCATGCTGAGGCCTCGCGAGAACACGCATGCCTGTAAGGCTTGAACCAGGCGTTGGGAGCAAGACACGTTCGTAAGGAACATCAAGAACGAGTCCAACTCGGACATTTGCTCTGAGCCGAGGCATCGCCGGAGCGAGGGGTGGTGATCGAACCGTTCCGGTGCGGCGCTTAATTGCAGGCAAGCACATTTTTCTGCCCAAGCTAGGCGTGGGCGGAGACACATCGCCAGACCGCGAGCCGGTCCGGCGATGGCACGGGGGCCGGTGGCCTTCATTCCGTGATAGGAACAGTTTGCGACTATCGTCCGCGAACTGCGAGTTCGGTTTCTTCCAGATTTTGCGCTTGCAGCGAATGACTGCTAAGCGGGCTGCGACCGCAGCATCCGGAAGGCGGGTCGAGAGTCCGCTCTGGGCCGGAAGTGATGTCGAGCACGAAGGGCGGAGAGCTGAAGTTCGCTGCGAGCAGCACAAATGGCGGCTCTTGATCGATAGATAGAGACGGCAATGGCGCAATTTCTGCACTATGCGCATTTCCACGTGAGGGGCAGAAGGGAGACATCCTCTGCCCCATTCCCATTCCATCTGGATGTAAACGCTTTATGAACTACTCTTGGCGATCTGTTGGATAGAAGCGCTGCAGTATGCCCCTTGGGGCCCATCAACACTTAAGATTTTGGATGCGAATTTTTTTGTCATTCGCTTTTCCACCACTTCTTGAAGGTGTCTTGCAGGCCCCAGTCTTTAGCCAAGCGCTTCAACAGTGCTTTTCTGCGCCCTTCGATATCCTCTGGCTTCCAAGAACCGAATTCACGGACTTCATTGGTCAGAGTGAATGGACTTGTGTCATCGGCGGCAAAATACTTGGTCTTCTTCTTGTCGAAATCGTAATTTCTGGCAGCCGAGTTTTTCCGGAAATTCAAAAGAACAAGGTTGCCAATGGTATGCAGCCAAATGCTGTGATCTTCCCCGTCAGCATACCACTCTGCCCACTGGGAGCCCTCTTCCAAGGTTTGTGGACAAACATGTTCCACTGAAATGGTCGGGAAATCGTAATTTGCAGACCCATCGTGAGATGCCTGTTCGAGCCGCAATAGAAGGGGTTTGACGACCCGTGTAGCCAAGTAAACATCCCCATCAAGCGCATTGAACAGCGCAAAAACTTCATCTTGGGTCAATTCCAATCCTGTCGAGCGCTCCTTTGCGCCTGCCCGGAGTTTGCGGTCGACTGGCGGCTCCAGCATGTCGAGAACATCCGCATAGCGGCTCATCCGGGCATTTACGTCAGCGCGGACCATGAACAAGTAATATGCCAGCCGCTCAAGCTCGAAGACGAAGTCTGCAACATCGTCTTTGTTCCCGGTACTGCTCTGCTGAAGGCAAAGAAGAAGTGGCGGCAGCCAATCCTTGTTATCCAAGCGATCGAGAGAGCGCACAAGGTCAGCAGTTTTGTGGCTAAAACGGCTCCTTAGCTCTGCATCGTCCATAGACAGCAAGAATGCGTCCGCGAACGGTTCGAGAACCGTATCCATAAATCTCACAGGATCATCACGAAAAATTAAGACTTGTTCGGGGAATCCGTTTTCGAGCGCAGACCGTGGCTTGTCTCGCTCAAAAATCATCCGAATGTGCGTGAATAGATCGCTGAACTTACCGCGTTCAAGGCTAACTTCGACGTCTTCCCACCGCTGAGAAAGGTTGTCTTCCTTGTCCTCGCCAGCACGTTCCAGAAGGTCAGCCTTCAAAATATCTGTGGCAGACAAATCCATGCCGCGCGCGTTTAAGACCGTGAAAATTCGGCGGGCTGCTGTTTGCGTTGGCACCTCAACGACAACCAGATAACAACTCTGCAGAAGAAACTTCAAAAGCGCGCTACGCGTCTCTTCCCCCATATCTTCCAGCTTGCGGCGGACGGTCCCTGCGTTCTGAATGATACGGGCCTTGGCACCCGACAGCCCGTCAATCGCGGGAAGGTTGTCAGTTGCGCCGCCAGCCTGAACGTGTTTCTCAAAATATGCCTGATCCTTCTGACGCAATTGAAGTCGGAGTGCTTCGGGGATGCCTTCATCTTCATTGGCCACCTGCTTGACATATTTTTCGCGGTTGGCCTGCTTTACAGCGTCTTCGGTCAAGTCGCGGATCACGCTGAACAGGATCGTCAGCGTGGTCAAACGCTGCTGTCCGTCCACAACACGTGAGTCCGGGCTGCCATGTTTTTTAACCAGAACAATACTGCCGAGAAAGTAGAACCCACCTGACTTTGAGGTCGGTGTCATGGCATCAGTTAGGTCGGCCAACAACTCTTCAACCTGCGTCGTTTCCCATGCGTAGGGGCGCTGATAGGCGGGGATCGTAAAGGCGTAATCCTTGGAAAAAACGTCCGAGATCTTCTTGTGGGCAGCTTCAATCCGAAGCTGTGAGGCATCGTTCATCTCTTTTCCTCTGAATTGGCAAAACGCGTTTGTGGTATAACTGTTACTATTGGTTTATTGGTGAAAGCATTGATGAAATCTGGCCTAATTGCGGCCAGTTCCTCTGTTCCCCCGTATGTTCTCTAAATGGTAACACCTCAGATCCGCCCCATAGTTTGCAGCGCTATATGATTTCTACACTTGTAGTACAGTGTAAGCGGTGCGCCGGTCACACGGGCTTGGCGTAGTTCCAGGGCAGCAACTCTTTGATGTCCGATTGTTTGTGCCCGCCAGCAATGGCTGTCAGGATGGCGTACAGATAGCTTTGGGGCTCGATCCCGTTGAGTTTGCAGGTCTCGATCAGGGACGCGATGACGGCCCAGTTTTGTGCTCCAGCATCATGGCCTGCGAAGAGCGCATTTTTGCGATTGAGGGTGATGGGACGGATGGTGCGCTCCACGGGGTTGCTGTCGAGTTCGATGCGACCATCATCAAGGAACAGGCTCAGCCCGTCCCAGTATTTGGCGATATATTTCAGGGCCTCTCCGGTTGGCGACTTGGCCGAGACGCGGGTGCGGTTCGCCGTGAGCCAGACTTCGAAGGCGTCGATGATAGGTTTTGAGCGCTCCTGCCGCGCAGCATGACGTTGGTCTGCGGTTAGGCCTCGCAGGTCTTTTTCGATGCGGTAGAGCGCCTGAATGTGCGCCAAACCCTCCTGCGCGATCGGGGCAGCGCTGGACTGGGTAACATCATGCAACTTGCGGCGGGCATGGGCCCAGCAATACGCCAGCCTCACATCCTGTGCTGGCCGTTTGAGCAGGCGGTTATAGCCAGCATAGCCATCGACCTGCAGGGTGCCGCTGAAGCCCGTCAAAATGTTGTCCGCATGCTGGCCGGATCGTCCAGGCGCATAGGTGAAGGCCACGCCGGGCGGATCCTCACCGCCCCATGGCCGGTCATCCCGGGCCAGGGCCCAGAAGTAGCCTGTTTTGGTCCGCTTCCTTCCCGGGGCCAGAACCGGTGCGGGCGTTTCATCCATGAAGAGCTTGGTGGAGCGCTTCAGATCGGCCATCAGCGCCTCACAGACCGGGGTCAATTCGAACGCTGACTTGCCAACCCACGCGGCCAGGGTCGAACGATCCAGATCGATCCCCTGGCGACTGTAGATTTGCGCCTGCCGATAAAGGGGTAAATGATCGGCGTATTTGGAGACCAGAACATGGGCCAGCGTGGCCTCGGTTGGCAGGCCGCCCGCGACGATGTGAGCGGGGGCCGGAGCTTGGATCACCCCGCCTTCACAGGACCGGCAGGCGTATTTGGGACGACGGGTGACAATCACCCGGAACTGGGCCGGGATGATGTCCAGCCGCTCGCTGACATCCTCGCCAATCACATGACGTTCGGTTCCGCACGGGCATGACAGCTTTGGCTCGATGACCACTTCAACCCGTTCCAGATGTTTGGGCAGTGAGCCCCGGTTGGTCTGGCGCGGCTTTGGGGACCGTACGAGCGCGGTGCGTTCGTCGGCGTCAATCTCGGCTTCGACCTGTGCGAGAGCCGTTTCGATATCCTCCAATTCCAGCTCATATTGGGCTGGATCAATCTTCTCGGATTTGGCCCCAAAGAGAGCCTTTTTGAAAGAGGCAACCAAGGCTTCAAGCCGCGCATTCTGATCCTGCTGCGCAAGGATGATCGCCTTCAGTTCGGCAATGTCATTTGGCAATTCATCGGGTGCAGTCATGCCCGATACCATAACAAAACAAGGGCGTAGTGACCCGTGCAAACGCCCCTGTGAGTCACTCCGCCGCAGCCGGGACCGCGACCTCCAAAGGGCGCACGCGCCGCCAATCCAAACCCGCAAACAGCGCCTCAAACTGGGCCGGTTCCAGGCGCATCACACCGTTCTTGATCGCAGGCCAAGTGAAGCTGTTATCCTCCAGCCGTTTGTATGCCATCACCAGCCCGCTGCCGTCCCAATAGATGAGCTTCAGCCGATCCGCACGCTTGGCACGGAACACATAGACCGACCCATCAAACGGCTTCTGGCGCAATTGGCTCTGCACCAAAGCAGCCAGCCCATCATGGCCTTTACGGAAGTCCACCGGATCACTGGCAACAAATATCCGGACTTTGTGGGATGGCGTGATCACGTGGCTATGGCCCGCACGATCTCGGCGATCCGGCGTGCAGGCGTTGCCGCATCAAGACGAACGGCGACGTCGTCCTTGATCACATCAATGGTGCTGGACGATGTCACCGCCAAAGGCTGGGGCACAGGCACCTCAATCTCAACCGGCACAAAATCGATGCCCTCCAAGTTGGGCAGAACCAGCTTGCCCTGCCGCGCCATCCGCCGCCAGTCAGACACTGTGCTCGGAATTAGCTCGTATCGCCTCGCAACAGCTTTGACCGTCTCGCCCTCAATCAACGTCTCCGCAACGATCCGAGCCTTCAGTTCCGACGGCCAATTCCGCTTGCCATCCGCCCGACGCGGCACACTTGCCAGAAACTCGCTTATAGCTCCCATCGAGAAACTCCCCACAAACCAAAGAAGCCTCTGAATCGCAGATCACGCGCCATGCCGTAAGTGTGGGAGCGGCGCACCGCTTACAGTACAGTCATACAATACATAAATGTCTGCACTGGCGACGAGATCTTGGAGCAAAAAATGGTTGGCTAAAGGCCGCTTCGGGACGCTCGCGACTGCTGACACAAAGGGCGGGAAGCGGAACTTCGCCGCATGCGCGAACGGCAATCGTTTTATTGGTCAAAGCTGTCATTCATGGTAGCTAGACAGCTACAGATTTCAGACAAAGGGCTTGTGCATCATTCTGAATATTCTAGTCGTTGAAACGGACTACAGTAGATGAGTGCCTGCGGAAAAATTCCTCAAAATTTATTCGCCAAAGCTGCAATCTCGGGCCCTGTAGCCTTTTTTGTAGACGACCCGACCCGATAGAACGCGTCGTCGCCCACAAAGCTCATAGTTTTCTGAGCAGGAATTCGAATGCGCATTATCTCGAGTTCCTTGTAGGTCACCGTGTCGATGCAAGTGGAGACATCATTTTTCAATGGCTCTGAAAGGTCAGAGTTAGATATGAAGTCTTCAAATTTTTTCTGGTAGGCGTCCATTTCGATGCCAAGCACTTTCGCTTCACGCTCGACACCAACCACGTTCACGTGACGCACCCTCAACGGCTCCACGGCATCGAGAGCCGTGATCCGTTTCGCATGCTCGTCTCTATCCGCGATACCAACGTAGAGGTAGCCATCGGCAGCCGGTCCCAAGTTTGCTATGCCACAAATCGTCTCAAGCATTACCTTGAAAATGTTTGGATCTTCACCTCGCCCATCGTCCAAGCGCAAGATACCTTGCTTGAACTCATAACGAGACGTTTCAGTTTTGGATCTTGCGATTGAGTTTTCGAACTCAAGAATGAGCCCTGGGCCATGTGAGAAAGCCGCCACATCGCTTGCGACGAACCGATCACGTATCAGCCCTTTGACTTGGTTAACATTGGTTTTGCGGTCTTTTGCCTTAGTTTGCTTCTGACCAACAGAGATTTTCTGAGCAATATTTGCAAGGTCACCCATTAATTCCGCGTACAAATCAGGGTATTTTGTCTCTTTAACGATGAGGTCGAAAAACGCCATGAATACCGCATAGAATGGTGATTTTTGCGAGTTTGATGTTGGAGTGGCATAAACCGTAGTTCGGAAGTGGTTTGCGGCTTCGCTACTGCCCTCGACGACAGCACGGAGCGCTGAAAATACGAGTTTAACCTCGGTTTGGAGTTTTTCTGTCCCGTAGGCATTGAGTTTCTTGTTAATTTCTTTCGCGTTATCGGTCCCTGCAGCATACAAGCTGTCCCGATATGCTCGTGAACCGTCGACCGGACTCCCATTAAGTATCGACGCACAGACGTCGATCATCATTTCCTCATCGTCGCTATCGCGCAGTTCATTTGTGCGCATGATGCCTTGCCGACACCAGAAAATGTCCTCAGCTTTCAATTTGTAACCGTGAGGATTTTTTTGAGTTTCGATGCTAATTTCCGGCATCTCGTACAGGGTCAGTTGCTCCTTAGAGACATCCCCCCTCAGCTCCGCCGACACTTCGCGAACCATATTTGCAAAAGGCGTGAGAACACCCGCTTGACGCCGCTCTTGGTCGCTCAGCTGCTTCCCTCCGGAATTGATCCGACCGAAAATGTCTGTGATCCGAGCTTCATCTTCCCCGGAGAAGGCAGTGACGGCTAATTGATAGTCCAAGAAATCAGCGCATGCCTCGGGTGATATTCTTTCTATATCTTCGCCAAAAGACGGAAATAGACCTTGTTCGCTAGCTTGGCGAGCGCGCGGTAGTTCGTCCAAATCGAAACATTTGCCATCGACTTCAAAGCCGTGCTCAATGAAGCTAAAAATGGCGTTTAGTCGCTGCATTCCGTCAATGACCTCAAGCGTAGCCGCCGCACCATCAACGGTTGGTTTCTCCGCAAGTAGTATCAGCGGGATGGGGTAGTTAAGCATAATGCTGTCGATCAGCTTCACTTTCTCAGAGACAGTCCACACCAGTTTTCTTTGATATTGCCTGTTCACAATCAAGCGACCGTCACGATAGTCACGGTACATCGTCTGAATACTTAGACCTTTAGGGGATACTGCCAAGTTCGCCTCCATCACATCTTCTTGGACGAACGATGAGGCGAACTACCCGGAAGTTCAACACATTAGTTGTAGGTGAAGTCGACTTCCCGAAATTGGAGCACAAGTCACAAAATACCCAATTGGCACAGATGTCTGCTGTGCGGGCTGCGACCGCAGCATTTGATCAGCTGGCCCAAGGTCGGTTCTGGGCCGTTTGTGTCAGTGATGGGCGAGTAACGTTGCTCATGCACAGTTTGGCTTAAAGGTTAGAGGACCTGCGCTAGAGGTAGGCTGGAACTTCTTAGACTGGCAAACCCCAGATTTGTGCGGGGTCAGATTGTCCCACGGATACCGCCGTTGGCGAATGGGGATCGCGGTAAGTGCACAGAAGGGACCAGGATTGCTGACGCCCACCCACCGGGCGATTTAAGGGACCGCAGAGGTCCCTAAGCCCGAAGCTCTTTACAGAAACCCAGCGTCGACCAGTTCGCGCTTTGCGCGCTCCACGGTGCGAATGCTGCATCCGAGAGACTGAGCGATGATCCGTTGCGATTGACCGCTGAGCAGGGCCACACGGAACGCTGCCATTTTCACTGCCCGGCTTGTATGTGGCCCCATCGGGATTTTGATCCGGCCTGCGCCATAGGTTTTGTAGATCCAATCTGTGATTGGGTCACCAAGTTGCTGGGCTGTAAGTGACTGCGCCTTCTTATGTGGGTGAGGGATGTGGGCCTCAACACCGCCATAGAGGCTTGTCAGTTTCCAGACGGCCTCCGGACCGAGGTGGTCTTCCAGGTCTTCCAGCATTTCTGAGACGTTCATCCCGAGATCGATCATTTCGTCACAGGTGAGGAGGTTTGTTTGTGTATCTGTCATGTGACTGTGATGCCGACATCAGTCGGCAGATAACTCCCTGTCACGTGTCGGGAGGTCGTCCAAAACGCATCAATTGATTTTTTTGGGAGATCTGTGTGGCTCAATTTGCGGGCCGCTGAGCGCAGTTTTCGCCTGAATGCTACTCCGGGTCGGAAATTTCCACAAGCGCGTCTGTACCCCGTTTAAGTGGTATTTAACGGCGATCCTCAGAGCACTCCCTCCCTGCGATTTTCACCCAGCGGGGGTGAAGAGGGCGGATTGGGCAAAATTCAGCCAAAAAAATGAACAATGAGGTTCCAGGTGAGGAGTGTTTTTGCTGCCTGTCACCAGTTCGTCGATCAGGGTTTAGAGGAACAGATCGGATTGCCGCTGTTCCGTAGGAGAGCGCAGCTCGGCGGATACGCGTTCCACTGTCCGGATGTGGACGTCCACTTCGGCGGCAATGCGCGAATGGCTCAGGCCCTGGTCCAGAAGCATGGCGATCCGCTGGCGACGTCCGGTTTGACCGCTGATGTTTCCGGCAGGCACCAGCATCTTGCCACTGCCCAGCAGCTTGTAGAGCTTTTGTGCATTGGCTTGCCCCACAATTTTGGAAATAGAGCTGCCGGGGGCAGGGTTCTTGGCAATATAGACTTCGCGCCCGCCACGCTGTTTGGCAAGGCGCACGGCGAGCTCAACGCTGATGTTATCAGCGATCAGCGCCAGAACGCCTGGGAGATATGGTTTGAACTCACCACTCATCTGCGATGATCCGACCAGTCAAAGTCGATGCCGGAGCGCTGGCCCCAATTCTTGAGAGCTTGAATGACCTGGTCGATCTCTTGGTAATCCCGCATCATGTCCACGTCTGCGGGCACGTTGCTCCAAGCGTTTTCAAACCGGGCGCGGATGAATTTGTTCAGACCCGCGCGGCTGGTGTCGCGCAGTTCACCAGCCTCGCCAAGCTTGCGCCACAGAACATGGACCAGGCGCAGATCAGGCCGGGAGGCTTTGGCGTGTTTCTTCCCGCTCGAGCTGGCTTTGAAACCGTCCTGTTTAAGGCGCTTTAAAACAGCGTTTAAGTCTGCCTCACTCATGTCCGTCATGGAAGCCTTACCGGTGACGACAAGCTGCAGCGCTTTGCGGGCGTCGCTGTCCAGGCCTAGCTCCTTACAGCCCACGTGGATCTTGCGTTGCAGGGCGCGGCTCATCCGGACACCTCGTTGATAAAGGGGACGGTTGGGTGGAAGGTCGCCGCATCCGCTGTCATGCGTTGATCTGCGGCGCTCATTTCCTCGCGGGCAATCCGCCCAAAGGCACCGCCCTCGAGCTTTGCCAGATTTGCTTCACCCTTGAGCACTGACAAGTTGCTGCCCAGCACTAGGGAGGCCCGCCGCATCTTGGTGGTGTAAGCGCTGAAGCTCTTCCGCATTGCCTCGCGGATCTCGTCTTCTGACATTGCCATGACGACCGCCTCCTATGCCTTTGAAAGATCAATGGTGATGGCTTCCCAGGCTGCGGTCTGGGAGGGGCGCTCATAAAACCGAACATAGGTTTTGGAGCCGACCACGCGCATGGCGTCGCGGATTGCCTGCATCGCCCGTTTCCAGCGCTCATCAGAGATGTCCAGGTTCAGCAGCATGAAGATTTCAGAGCGGTTGATCTGGCCTTCTTTGTCGGTGTTGAACGCTTTGGTGACGATGGCGCGCAGCTCTGGGCCGGAATCTGCTGCCCATTCGTTCAGGCACTCGTCAACCAGCTCTTTGGCGATCTGCAATTCGGGACCAAAGTCAAAGGCCTCAGCGATCTGCACCTGGACCTTGTACAACCCGTCATAGCTGAACAGGGTTTTGTTGCCTTTCTTGCCACCGATTTTGGCCTCGTATTGCTGGGCTAGTAGTGCCTCAAACGCGCCGATATCGTTGAAGGTATGGGCTTTGAACCGGGCAATCTGCTCGCTCAAGGCCTTCCCATGGCCAATCATCTTGCGGACGGTTTCGTCCTGGAGCGCGTCTTGCGCTTTGACCAGCTCAACGGGCACTAGAGACCCTTTGGCGTTGGTACGGTAATTCTTGCCGTCTACTACGACAATCCCATCGGGGATCTTGGCGGGCATGAATGCCGTTTCAGGAGTCGGATTCTGGGCGTTGGTCATGGGTGGTTTCTTTCAAAATTGGGGGAGGGAGGAAGCTTTAGAAAAGAGTGTCGATACCAGCGCCGACCAGGAAACCGACGCCGACAAGGGCAAGGATTGGGCCGATGTTTTTGCGCTCATAGGCGCAGGCCCGTGCCTCGGCAGCGGTCAGAACAGCGCCGACAACTAAGAGGACTGCCCCGAGAATGAATGGTGCCATGTCTGTGTCCTTTCCAGTGGATTGGCTGCTCATCAGACCAGGGCCGCCGCGCCCTGGTGACCACGTCCGGCTAGGCCGAACGGGTTTCGCTTGGGTCAGGAGTTCAGCTTGTCTTTCACGGCCTTGGCAGGCTTGAAGCCAAGAGACGAAGACGCCTCGATCTGGATGGAGACACCTGTTGCGGGGTTGCGCCCGGCCCGCGCTGCGCGTTCAGACCGCTTGAAAGTGCCAAAGCCATGCAAGCTGACCTCCTGGCTGGCCATTGCGGCATTGGTGATCTGACCAATGAGGGCTTCGATTGTTGCGCCAACGGCTTCCTGGGTCTGACCCAGCTCTTCTGCAATGCTTCGGATCAGGTCCTGTTTGGTGATCTTCTTTGACATGGGGTGTTTCCTTTAGTTGGTAGTTGGTAGTTGGTTGTGCGCTCAATGGCGCTGGGGTGTCAGGCTCCGGTGGGATCCAGCCGGTCGGCTAGTCTGCGGAGCCAGATGGCAAACTTGGTTTTGAGCGAAAGATCTGGTTTCATTCTTCATCACTCTTGTTGAACTTGGGGCAGGCCCGGCAGGCGCGGATCATCTTGACGCGGAAGGGACTGCCATGGGTCCAGGTCTCAGCGCGGCGGCGATATTGCAGGCAGACAGCACTCTCGATCCTGGTTTTTAGAGCGGGGCAGAGCACCGGGGCACTCATGAAGACCTCCCGCACCCGGCTTTCAATGCTGCGCATGTTCCCGCTGTAGCGGTTGCGGATGGCTTGACTGACCACGGCCGGGCTGAAGGCGATCTTCGCCGCAACAGCGTTCTGCGAAGACCGGTCGCATTCCTGCACCAGCACGGTGATCCAGTCGGGCAGAGTGTCGCCCCAGGCGTCCAGGGCAATGACTTCTCTATCGCTGCTCATTGAAGGCGACCTCCGGAGGCGTAGATGATCTTGTCCTTATTGCTGTCGATGACGACGGTCATGCGCTTTTGCTGAGGCGGCAAGGGGCCGGTGTTTCGGGTGAGAATAAGGGAAGTATCCGGGCCCATCTTGCGGCTTCGGGTGCGGGCACTTGCGCGCAGATATCCGGAGGTTCTCAAAATCCGGCAGTAGTTCAGGATGTCACCCTGGGTGATGTCAGGGCGGGCGGGGGAAAGAGCTGCAAAGAGATCAACGGGGCGGAACTTCTTTTGATGGCGAATGGCGGTCCAGATCGCGCCTTCATCCGATGCACGCTCGGCCTTGGCCTGGTCCCTGAGGTCTTCAGGCTGTTTTGCCGTGTAGAAGATCTTGCCCTGGCTGCGGCTCCATTCACGAATGATGCCATGTTTACGCAGCCGTCCCATAAACCGGGTGCGGATGGCTCCGACAGTGCAGACCCGAGCTATGTCCTCAAAAGTGAAGTAGGCGTGACCGTGGATATAGGCCCAAATGGCTTTTTCTTCTGTGCCATTGGGTTGGATCGGGGGAAGCTCAATGAGCGACTGAGGTGGTTGGCCATTGCCTCGAACAACCGAAAAATACTGGACTTTACCTTCACGCGCGCAGGGCTTTACCATTCCCTGGCGTTGCAGCTCCTTCAGGAAAACCCTACGCGCCCAGCTGCTTGTGTCGCAATGCTCAGCCACATCTGAGTAGGTGAAGCGGTCTTGGGCGCAGATATACTCCAGGATCTTCTGTTCCGATGGATCGCGAGGTGTGCGCGGCAAAAGGGGCATTACTTCAGCCCCCGGCGTGGAGACGGCGCATCCTTGCGGCGGAACTGTAGCCCGCCCCAATCCTCCAGCGACATTGCATCGACACCCTGTGCCAGGGCTTCGCTTTTCACCTGAGCAATATCAACCACCATGCGGCGCACATTGCCGGTGTTGCGGACCATAATCGCGTCCAATAGGTCCTCGCTGATCTCCACGCCTTCTGCGTAGACTGAGGCCAGAAGCTTGGCGTCGCGCAGAATGGCAGGCTCAGCAGCCGCCCAGGACATCACGCGACTATGGATCAGCTCGTACTTCTGGAGCTTCTGTGGAAACTCCTCCATGCCGATCATGACAATGGGGGTGTCAGAGCCGTCGTGCAGATCGCGGATCAGCTCAATGATGCCGCGCCGGAAGGCATAATCAGACTCGTCGACAATCAAGGTGCGCCCGTCGATGGCCAGCTCTTCGCAGGCCTGCGACACCATATCCGGGATAGTGCGCTTTGGTGGCACACCGAGCTCCATCAAGAGACGTTCCAGGAAGGTCTTCTTGGTCCAATCCCCCTGCATGGAGATGTGAATGACGTCAAAAGTGGTGGCGCAGTAAATCGCGCCGAAGGTCTTGCCATAGCCGGGATAGCCATAAAACACCCCAAGACCTGGCATTCCAAAGGTCCGGCCCTGCAACTCCTTCACCAAAGTGGCCATCGCCGCCACATTGGTCAGGGGTTGGACGCTGTTGCCGATTTCCATCTGCTGTGACATGCTCGCTCCTATTCCATCGGTTGCCGTCGCCACGGGGTCCAAGCCAGGCGACGGCTTCTTCTTTTTGATTATCTATCCGGCGTCGTTGCTGCCGAAGCTCTTGTGAAGCTCAATGCGAGCCTCAAATTCCGGGTGGGTCTGATACCCGTCCAGCCAACTCGCCTCCCGCTCGCCCACCGGATCGCCTGCGTTTTGCCGTTCCTGGATTTCCAATGCCTGGTGGAACCGCGCATCCGGATCTTTCGCCACTGCGAACGTCTCTGTTGGTGCTGCTTTGGGTTTGCGTCTCTGTTTGGCCGTGCTCATCTCAAAAATGAGGGCGTCCTGTGCGGCCTCGGCTGCAGGGGAGTTGTGGTCCCGGAAGTTTGAGGCGGACACGCGATTGGCAAACACTGGTGACACGACTTTGGCCTCTACCAAGGGGGTCACTTTGGTTTGTGCGCGGGTCTGTCGCAGATCGTCTGCAAGCTGGTCCGGAGAAAACGGTGCGTGCAGCTCTGCGAGTTTCTTTTCAGCTTTGACGATTGCGCGCTTTTTCTTGGCTGTAGCCCTGGCATCTTCATGGCTGAAGAAACCGATTTTCTGCTGACATTCAGCAAAGCCCATGTATTCGCCTGTGGGCTCATAGATATGGACGCCGCTGTGCAGATCCTCAGGGTCAAAGCGGACAACTACATTCTTGTTGGCCTCCTGGCTCATCCAGGCGCAGTGATAGATGTTCTTGTGGAAGGTGAGGCTGCCGTTCTGTTTGTGCAGCTTCTTGGTGTCTTGCCCCATGAGCCAGAGATTACGCTGTTCTTCTGTTGCCCTTGGGCGCGTGGTTTTGGCGTAGCTCTCCGCAAATGTCTCATCAAAGGATCGCCCGTTTGCAGTGTCAGACCGCCGCCCAGGGCGCGCATTGTGCTCTTCAAAGCCCTCTTCCAGAACCTCAAGAAACTCTTCCAGCGGGATGGCACGACTGCCGTAGTTCTCTGGTTTTGCGCCGGGTCGGTTGCCAACGTAAGCACCGGCAAAGCGCGGATCCTTTGCCACGTCGCTGGCAACATCACGAAAGCCCCGCTCGATAGGCTTTGCCTGTCCGTGGGCAGGAGTGGCCCAATGCATCTTGATGCCCAGGAGCGGCAGCACGCCAACTGGGTCAGTCTCACGGACTTTAAATCGAAAGCGGGTAGGGGCTCCGGCGGTCATCCACTTGTTGGCAAACTCATGGCCATTATCAAATAGGCAGCGTTTTGGAATGCCCCACTTGTCCACCATCTCGCCAAAGGCGGCCATAACCATGACCTTGTTGGGGTCGTGATCCACCCGCCAGGACAAGAACTTGTTTGAGTAAAGGTCCTGGAACACCACGATCTGAGGGCGATTTACCGTGCCATCAGGCCACTTCACAAAGACATCGATCTTGTGACAATCGGCATTGACCGCTTCCAGGGCCGATAGGGAGGACCGGTCGCGGATTTGCGCTGGGAAACAGCGCATGAGGCCATTCATACCCTGGCGCTTGAACACCTGTGTAGTGCGTGGCACCTCAGCGTCCACCCAGCGTTTGGCGGTCTTCAGGATGGGGTAGTCCCAGCCCTGCCGACCGGCCTCTCGAGTGGCGGCGCGATAGCTCTGCGCAAATGTAGGCTGTTCCAAGCGCAGAAAGGCGCTTTGAAGCCAATTCATAAAGGGGAGGTACTTCGCACGGTCCTCCGGCGCAGTGCGTTTTTTGGGCACGCGGGGTGCCAGATAGGCCAGGCGGTCCACATCCGCGATACCCTCAACCATGGCCAACCAGTTATAGACAGTGCGGGGACTGACGTCTTTTTCCTTGGCGATCACTTCAACTGCCACGACATGGGTCGCACCGCTGAGATGTAACAGCTCAACTTTGTTGAGGGCGTCCAGGCGTTCTGCAGCGGCGTCTTTGGATTTTTGATTGAGCTGCTCATAGCCTGCCCAGACCTGGCTACGGTCGCGGTTTGCTTCGGGGTGCTCCGCTTGGGACACAGCGTCCTGTTCAATCAGCTTTAAACGGGCGTTAAACGGCAGCACGGACCAGTGATAGAACAGACCGCCGCCGCGCCCAGGCTTGCGCATAATCGCGCCTGGCGCACCGCGCCAACCTTCGCGCATAGCAAAGATGTTTACCCCTCGGGCCGTCCCAGGAAGGCCGGGCAGGCAAGCCTCTGCAATCTGCTCTGCAGACCACCATTCTTGGGAGGGGGCTATGTCGTCGCTCATTGGACCGCCTCCCGTTTGCTGGCAAACGAGACCACTTCGGCGGCACCCTCTTCCTCGGCGCTGATTTCATGGATCAGCTCAATCAGCTCGTCGCTATGAAGCCGGACGAACTCCCGGCGGGCGCTTTTCTGAGCGCGCGAATAGGCGTCTTTGAGCTTCGCAATCTGCTGATCGAGCGGCGACAGCACCGCCGCGCCTGGGGCCTTTTTGCGGTCCAGAACTTCCTTGGCGGTTTTCGCTTCACCCGCTCCCAGCGCGGCGCAGATTGCACTGCGGTCGGCTTGTGCGCCGCATTTGGCGATGTGTTCCAGGTCTATGAACTGCACCCTGTTTGGTGCTTTGCGTAAAAGGTCGATCTCAGCTTTGGACAGCTTCTCACCGACGCTGATCAGGCGGCGAATGTGGCGGTCGCCCTTGCCAAAAACTTCCGCCGCATTGGCGCTGAAAGATGCAACGGACATTATGTCCGTTGCATTCCACCGGCCATGGGCACCGGCCTTTCCCTGCGCCGCTTCGGGGTTTTCCCGCTCGTACAGCTCTTTGTGGGCGGCCAAAAACACTGCCATATCCAAAGGCGTGAGCGGTGCGCCGGCCACGTTGGCGTCAACCTCAATTCGGATGGCCTGGTCATTGGTGCATTCGCTCACCTTGACCGGCACTTCTTTCAGGCCGACCTGCTTCGCGGCGGTCAGGCGGTGCAGCCCGTCCATCAGGCGATAGCCGGTTTTGATCCGGCGCACCAACAAGGGTTGCAGGATGCTGCCGACTTCCTGAATGGATGACACAATGCTGGCCACCGCTGGCTTGGAGGCGATCCGCAGGCGCTCTTCCACCTGGATGTCTGCCACCGGCAACGATTGAGTATTCTGCCAATTTGGAGGGGTCATTGTGGATGCTCCAGTGAAATGGGGTTCAGTTGCTTGTGGCCTGTCGTTCTGTGCGACATGGCTGTGAGTTTGGATGCGCGGACCTGGCCAGAAGGGGCCTCGTATGATCTGCGCGCCGGGCATCAGGTCTGGTGCCGGTTTTGGGCTGCGGCGAAGGCGTAGAAACCGTCGAGAACACCTTGCTCTTTGAGGTCCGCCATAAGGTTGGCGATCTGTTCCTGGGCGGCGCTCATGGCTTCGATCGCTGCGTCAGATTGATCCGCGAGTGCGCTCACATTCTGAGCGCCTGTAAGGCGAGCCTCGCTCAAAGCGAAATGGGCTTCCTCCGAAGCAGCTCGGTTTGTTGCGTACTCGGCCGTGGCGCTTGCTAGTGCGGAGGCAACAGGGGCGAGGGAGGTGCGCTGGCTTGTGAAGTTATCGGTCATTGCAGAAACTCAATGAATAAGAGGGGACGGGCAGGGCGAAGACGCAGATCGCCCCGATGATGCCGTCCAGGAGTTCTGAACCTGTCAGGGACCAGTCCGGATCCATTGGCCCCAGCCCGCCCAAAATAGGACGGAGCCGGGACCCGACTTCGCGAGTGGCGACTGTGTTGCAAAAGCCCCCAGCGACCCATCCACGGTGTCGCTGGGGTAGTGGCTCAACCGACTGCAAGCAGGCGCAGGGGACGGGTTGAGCTGTGGGGGACGGGAGGGGGTTCATGCTCCACCCCGTGCATTTTCGAGCTTTGCGGCCTCACGGATCACTCGCTTGGAATAGGCCATTTCGATCATCTCCCGCCCAGCGGCATCAATGATGCGTTCCAGCATAGCGCTGCCCACTTCTCCTCCAGCCTGCCCGTAGGTGGCTGTGCGGGCGGTGCTTGGCTTGACGTCGTTTGTGCGGCACCAAGCCTCGAAACTTGACCCCGAAGATCGAAATGCACCCACAATCACCTCATGCAGGATGGTCCCGGGCTGGAATATTTTATCTTGTTTTGTCATACTGCCCTCGCATTGCGGCCTTGTATCGTGTCGTTGCATACTCACATTACACCCAAATGGGTATAGTGTCAATAAGGTGGGTGAACAATTGGGTGTACCGGAGAGAATTCGCGAGGTGTGTGAGTGTAAGTCTTTGACTATTAAAGATTTATCAAAAAGAACGGGTGTCAGTTACCGTACGATTCAGAACTATATTGGCGGTGATAGGGCTGTTGGAAGTGAATTTCTAACCGCCATAAGTACCCATTTGGGCATTTCGGCATCTTGGGTTTTGACAGGTGAGGGGCCTATGTCGATTCCGCTGCCTAGTAGCGAACAGCCCGCACAGCCTATTGAGCCGGAGCAAGGAGGCGGTCCAAGTGGACGAACGGAATCAAGCCTTGGATCGCCAGGTCACGTTATCCCTGCCGACTCTATGCGTTTGATGTTCTGTAGTGGGGTTGTGACCGAGGAATATGCGAACAACGGAATTGAGATGTCTAAAGAGGCGCACCTGCTAGAAACATTGTGGGTATACAATAAGATGATGTCCCAGTTGCCGGATCCCACAGATGGGGTTGCAATGGAAATTGCCTTGGGAAAAACCCTTCAGGAGCTGCGTCAGCACCTTGCCGTCAAGGCAGGTTAGTCGCATCTGTTCTCCAAGCTCGTGTTTATTGTCGGCCTTCCCCATGCTCAACATAACGGGCCTTATCGGGTGCGCATGACACGACAATCAACCAGCGTTGTTCTTTTTGGCTGCTGCCAGCTTTTGAATGAGCAGAGTGTTACCAATCTGTTCGCTCATAGGTTTCAGTGCTGATCTGAGAAATCTCTTGCGACTCTTGAACAATAACTGGCTCGGCCAGAACATCTTCCAGAACATCTTCCTGTGAGGTATCGTAATCTTGGCCGCCTTCCTCGCTTAGTTCTGTAAACGCATCCCACGCATCCCACGCAGCGTCTCCAGAGCTCATGCTGCTTTCGGGACCGATTCCCTCTTCACCCTGAGAAACAGGTTCGGGCGTAATCGTTGTGTCTCCAACCGGTATTGTGAAATCAGAGCTGAAGGTGACAGGTGCGCCATTGAAGGCAGTGTCGCTAACAACTATCTCCCCCTTGATTTCCCCTTCGTAACCGGGTGGTGGAGAAACCTCGAGCGCGCTTATGTTCCAACCCGAAAGATCCACTGGCCCGCCGTCTGTTACAAGAGCATTGTCGCCACTAGTCAAGATCGTATCACGGGGCAGGCCTTCAATTCCTACGGTCGCACTGTCACTCGCACCTTCTAGCCCGATGCCCACATCCAATGTGCCGTTCACATCAACGGCGATGTCCTGATCGGCTTGTACCGTCTCACGGCCGTTCGAATCCGGGCCTTCCCATTCAAGTTTCAGACCTGCATGCCCGTAATTCTCGAAATATCGAATCTCAATGTCGTGTGTGCCGGGTTCCAATTCGATCCGACCGGAATCTTCACGATACCTGTGATTGCCATCGTCTTTGACGACCTCCTGCCCGTTGGCAAAAACAACCACACCATCGTCAGCGGAGGTGAAAAAGGTGTAGGAACCGCCTTCCTCAACCGTAACCTGCCCTTGGATCCGGGTTGCAAACGTATCTTTGGAACCACTTTCCCAAAAGGATTCACTGCTGTTTTTGTAATCAATTTCTGCCTGATGGTCCTGGTGGGTGGGGTCAGCGTCCCAGTTCACGTCATCCAGCTTTCCGATCCGCTGGTCCACATCTAGGTAGTCAGCTCGGAATCCTGTCACCAACTCTGCAGTTGGCACAGTTATCTGGGCCTCGTTCACGTTGATTGTAATTGGCTGCCTAATGACTGTGTTGCCTATCGTAGCGTTGCTATCGGTCATGGTGAGCGTGGCATCGACTTGACCTGAATAATCATAAGGCGGCGTAATTGTAAGCATTTCTGTGTCGAAGCCAGTGATGTCAGCGCTGCCGCCTTCCACCATCAGCGTCTTGCCGCCCGCTTCCACAACCGTACCTGCAGGCAGCCCGTCCAGCACTAGGTTTGTAGTCTCGCTTAGTTCAATCTCCGGATGGGCGACGTTCATCGCAATCGGCATGCCTGATACGGTTTGAGCTTCGGAGATATCCGGCGCTGTCACAAGCTCAGGCCCGTCCATGCCAGGGCCTTCCCATTCGAGTTTCAGGCCCGCATGCCCATAATTCTCGAAATACCGCACTTCAATATGGTGGGTGCCAGGATCTAGCTGCACTTCGCCCGATTTAGTCTGATAGGCATGGAGACCATCATTTTCGACGATAAGTTTCCCATTCACTACTAATTGAGCGCCATCGTCACCGCCAAGATCGAACCGGTATATTCCCCCTTCGTCCACCTGCACGGCGCCGCAAATTTCTACAGCGAATGTATCTTTGGAGCCGTCTTCCCAAAAGGAATCACTGCCATTCTCATAGTTTATCTCTGTGACTAGCTCCTGATGAGTTGGCTCGGCACCCCAATCAATGTCCTCCAGTGAACTGAGCTGTTGGTTCATGTCGAAGTATTGGGCATGAAACCCTGACGAGAGAGTCAGATCGGCGGTATCAGCCACCTCAACAGTAAAGGTTTCAGAGGCACTGAGGCCGCCGGTGTCTGTCACTGTGACGGATACGACGATCTCGCTAGCGTCTTCAAAGTCGAGCGCTTCAGTTTCTTTCAAGCGCAAAAAGCCATTGGCAACTTCAAAGCGATCATCCGATACCTCGAACATATGACTGTCATCGCCATCTGGATCTTCGAAGTTAACCCGATTGACGATGGCACCACGGACGTTTTCAGCAACAACATTTTGCGCGGCAGTAACCCTAATGTTATCGACTAGTGCTCCATAGCTGTCATTCTGATCGGCTGCCTCTCGCAGTTCCAGCCTATCTTCGCCGGTGCCGATCACCTGCATTTCAAAGGTCGTCCACTCCTTGCTGTCAGGATCCAATTCACCAACGAGATTATCGTTCCAATAGACTTCGACAGTGTCGGTGCCATTTGTAAGACGTTCGCGTAGATCGATGCCCAGATCATAAACTTGCCCTTCGTTGGTCTGAATGGTCTGACTGATGCTATCGACACCGCGGCCAGAGTCCATTTCTAGGTGCTGCTCGCCCTCAGAAGCATCAGTCCGGCCTAAATTGTCCCAGACTTCCATACTGGTATCAGTATCCCACCCGCCGGAATCGTCCTCTTTGAAGGCGCGCCAACGACCGGTTTCCAGACTAAAGTTTTCAAAGCTGCCATTTTCAACAAGGTTTTCACTTTCCCCTTCAAGTGTTAACCCGCCAGGAGCCTCATTCTGATCTGTCACCTCGATTGAGAAGTCTTCCGTGTGCGATGTGCCCGCACTATCGGTTACGGTGACCTGTACATCGATCTCAGCTTCGGCCTCATGGTCGAGCGATACGCCGTCCTTCAGCTTGAGCTGGCCCTCGACAACCTCGAAGCGGTCATCGGAGACAGAATAGCTGTGGCTGTCGCCCGCATCCTGATCCTCAGCGGAGAGGTTGCCGACGATTGCGCCTTCTGCGTTCTCGGCAATGGTGCTGCCGGTCAGCTCGACGCCGGTCACGGCGTCATTCTGATCTGTCACCTCGATTGAGAAGTCTTCCGTGTGCGATGTGCCCGCACTATCGATTACGGTGACCTGTACATCGATCTCAGCTTCGGCCTCATGGTCGAGCGATACGCCGTCCTTCAGCTTGAGCTGGCCCTCGACAACCTCGAAGCGGTCATCGGAGACAGAATAGCTGTGGCTGTCGCCCGCATCCTGATCCTCAGCGGAGAGGTTGCCGACGATTGCGCCTTCTGCGTTCTCGGCAATGGTGCTGTTAGAGAGCGAAAGGCTTTCCGGTGCGTTATTTTCTTTGAGTGGTTCTGGAGATCCATCTCCAGCGCTACGGTTAGCGGTCTGAGTAGTTTGTTGGGCCGATGGCGCCTGAGCACCGCCAACGTCAATCGCATGCTCGGTCCCTTCATTGGGAATTTGGTGAGACCGGGCAACAATCTGACCATCATCAGCGTCTCTTCCTGTGTCTTGAGGAGATTCTGCATCAAAAAAAACGGGGGAGCCATCATGAGGAAGAAGCAAAGCTGCGTCTTGACTGCTGTCACCGGGCGCCTCTTGGGTGGATAAGGTTTCTTCATCTTGCACAGTGAAATTTGCGTACCCATCAAAAGCGCTTCTTTCGGAAGCATCGCCTTCTTGAATTTCTCCAGTGTGGAGAGTGCTGCGGCTTTGGTCTTCGGGTGTGGCTTGCGCGCCCTTTGACAGCCCCTCTGCAAAAGTCTCCTTATCTTTTTGATCTTTTATCAAATTGTGTGGCTGGTTTATCGAATGATGGGCTTTGCCAGACATCAGAACCTCCGGAAATACATTTGATTTTTTCATTAACACAAAACGGTTAATGCAATCTCACACGCATAGCTTGAATTTTAATTCAATCTTACGCACTGCATGCTGCTAAATTGATAAAGGCTTAAGGGGTTTCAATGTCTTGTGCACCAGAGTGTGTGGTATGGGGCCGGTATGGAACAAAAGACTTTCAAAGGGCGTGACAGTTCCCTGGCCGTGAAGCTGCCTCTTCTGGCTGCATCGCTGTCACTTAACGTCGTCGCATTAGTTATTCCCATCTCTATTCTTTTGATTTTTGATCGTGTGATCCCCTTTCAGTCAGTTGAAACACTGCGTATGTTAACTGTCCTCCTCCTAGTGAGCGCGGGAGTTGAATTAGTGCTACGGTGGAGCCGTTTGACATTACTGAACGCGGCTGCGGAAAAGGCAGCAGTCTCGAATTATCGGCGTTTTGCGAGCCGGATATTACACGCCAACACTCAGGCATTTTCGCGGGATTCAGCGTCGGCATATATTGATCGATTTTCCGCCATTGCTCAGCTGCGTGACCATCACGCAGGGCAGAACCATGCCCTGTTGATTGACTTGCCATTCATGCTGGTTTTCGCGGTGATGGTGGCATTGATCGGAGGCTGGCTGGTTCTTGTGCCAATCACAGGCCTGGTGGCGGTGCTGGTGTTTTCCCTGTTAATGAAACGCGCTCAATGGGCGCTATTTGACAGGAGAAAATCGCTAGACAGCCGCCGGTACGCTTTTTTGTCCGAGGTGCTGTCGAGCAACGAAACCGTCAAAGCCAACCGGATGGAGCGCCAGATGAAGCGGCGGTTTGAGCTGCTGGAAGATCAAACAGTTGATCTCAGCCATCGGTTGATCCGGTTTTCCGGCTTCGCTCAGAATTTCGGGGCTGTCTTTGGGCAGGTTTCTGTGGCTGCTATGGGACTGTTTGGCGCTTTCTTGGTTATCCGTCAGCAGATCGGGATCGCTGAAATGGCTGCATGTATGTTGTTGAACGGGCGGATTGTACAGCCGTTGACCAAATTGATGACACTATGGGTGCAGTCAGAGAGCGTTGCTCTGTCCTGGAGAAAGCTGCGTGAAATTGATGCGTTGGATATTGACCCGGTCTCAACAAAGTGTGCAGCTCTGATCGAAGGAAACATCACCCTGCGCAACCTCCGGCTCCAGGGAGGAAGCGGGGATTCCGAACGCTCGGGAGTAAGCTCCATGGTATTGGCGCCAGGCCAGATCGGCTTGGTCAGCAGCAATGCGATTTGGCAGATACAGGCACTTTACGATGCTGTAACTGGGCATTGTAGTCCTGCAGCCGGTGAAGTGCTGATAGACGGAGTTTCAGCGCAGTCACTCGTATCGAGGCGGGGTCAGGATGCCATTGTTGTGTTGGAAAACGATCCAGCCATTCTGTCGGGCACGATATTAGAAAATCTAAGCGCTTTTGGCGATGAGACGCATATTTCCCGGGCGAAAGAGTTTGCGGCGAAGCTGGGGCTGGAAAAGCGGATTCATCGACTGCCAATGGGGTATAATACAAAGCTAGGCTCTGGCAGCGCTTTTGAAAACGATCCCGTTAACCGGCAGTTGATTGCGCTGGTACGTGTGCTGGCGTTACGTCCGCGCATCCTGCTCTTGAACGAACCGACTGCGGTACTGGATACCGCAGAGCGGGAGGACTTGGCGGAGTGTTTGGCCTCCTTGTCACCAAAGCCGACGATCTTGATGAACAGCCCTGATCCCCGCATGAAGGGTCTTGCTGATGTGGAATGCAAACTGACCTGTTTGGTGGGGGATGAGGTTGCAGATTGGGACGCGGACGCCCATGCCGAACAAACCGCAGCCGAGCAGCGAAAGGACGTGGCATGAGCCTGGTCACAACTCAAAACGCCGGTGCACTGTTGAAGGAACTGCTGCTTGTCGGAGGCTGGCAGAGCAACGACGAAGCGATAGCAGAGGCATTCCCGTATCTTACTGAAACGCTTGATCCTGACGGTTTGATCCAAACTCTTGAGAATCTGGATGTTCCCTATACCCGTGTAGCCTGTCTAGAGAGCGAGATCACCGATGCAGATTGCCCCGCGCTGGTTATCCCAGCCAATCGTAGCTGCTTCGTAGCTCTGCGCCGCAAAGGAGCTATGCTACAAATTGCGGGATTGAATGGGGGAAACCCTGGCACTCTGGAAGCACGGGTCAATCCCTGCACAGTAATCCGGATCGAGAAATTCAGTTATCAGCCTGCACACCGGGAGCATCGCACGGTTGGAGCTTCATTTGCGGCGCTGCACCAGATGATACCCGGCCTGTTGTTGGCGGGTTTCCTGACCAACCTGTTGGGCTTGCTGGCACCGCTCTTGATCATGGCCATCTATGATCGCGTGATTCCTTCCGGTTCGGTGGACTTGCTGGTGGCATTGGTCGCGGGTGTAGTTATTCTGGCAACGTCTGATTTCCTGTTCCGCAGTGTCCGAACCAGGGCGCTGGCCTATGTCGGTCAGCAAGGGGAGCGCGCCCTAGCGGTAGCGCTTTTTGGAAAGCTGATGAGCCTGCCGCTGCCGCAGCTGCAAAAGTCCAGTGTGAGTCAGCAAATTGCGCGTTTCCGTCAATTCGAATCCTTGCGAGAGCTGTTCGTCGGCCAGGTGATGACAACTTTGATCGACTTGCCGTTTGCGCTGATGTTCTTTGCAGTTCTGACTTATCTGGCCCCTTCTGTCGGACTTTTTACACTTGGGCTTGCGGTACTTCTGATGTGCATCGGGGCTCTTGCGATGCCATTCCAGAAGCGACTGGAACATGCCGCGGCAGAGGCCAGCAGAGCAAGTTCAACGGTGATCCAGGATGCCGTGGAGCATCAGCGCACAATGGCCAATCTTGGCATGCAAGAACAATGGTTGCGCCGCTGTATGCCGCTGGCGGAAGCATCGGAGACAGCAACCGCTCGTGCTCGTCAGCTGCGCAACCTGATTCAGGCCGTGTCGCAGAGTATTGTTGCACTTGGTTCGGTCGGAGCCATCATTCTTTGTGCACATGGCGCGGTAGCAGGCAGTATTAGTTTTGGTGCGTTGATCGCCTCTATCGCCCTTGTTTCCAAGGTTCTCGCGCCAGTTCAAGCCTTTCAATCTTCGCTTGGGCAGATTGCCGGATTTCGCAAGAGCCAGAAGCAGGCCGATCAGGTGTTATCGCTGACAGAGGAAGTAGAGCTGGGCTTGAACCAGTCTCATCAGAAAACTCTGCGCGGTGCAATTTCATTCCAGGGGGTGAACCATCGCCCAGATCCGCTGAATCCCGCGCTGCTCACAGCAGCCGGTTTCGACTGCACACCGGGAGAGCTTGTAGTAATCATGGGGCGGGATACCGCCAGCCGGACAGCGGTACTGGATTTGGCCACCGGGTTTGCGTCACCCTCCTCCGGCGTAATAGAGCATGATGGTATCGACATCCGTCAGATCGCACGGGATGAACTGCGCAAATCAATAACCTATTCAACTTACACGCCTCAGCTCTTCCACGGGACCGTGGCTCAAAATTTTCGCCTGGCTGCCCCGGCACTGAGTGAGGCGGAGATTCTTGCGGCATTGGAGCACATTGGCATCTCTGAAGAAATCAAGGCCATGCCGGAAGGATGTGATACGCGCCTGAGCGCTCAATTTGTGGCGGGCCTACCTAGCGAGCTGATCAAGTCAATTGCGCTGGCCCGGAGCATGGCACGGCAGTCATCAATATTCTTATTCTCAGAACCGACTAACGGCCTATCACAGACCCGCCGTGATCGATTTAAGAATTGGTTGGAAAATCAGCGCGGTGCAAAGACCGTTCTGATCACCACTGCTGATCGTTCGTTTATGCAAATGGCAGACCGGCTGATTTACCTGAACGGGGATCGTGTCATCGTCAATGATACCGGACCTGCGGCCATCAAAAAGGTGCAGGCGGTTATGAAAGCAACGGGAACCTAAAAATGCGCACATCATCCAAGAAGCAGCAGGGAAACGGCCCGATTGCAAAGGCCAAGCAGAAAGAAAAAAGCCGTCAATCGCGATTTGCAGCGCTAATCTCTTTGATCTTTTCTGGCATGGTGGTTGCGCTGGTGGTCTTAGCCGGACGCACAGATGTGCCTCAGATCACCCGAGCACCGGGCACGATCGTGCCGCTTGGCGACTATACTCAAATCGAGGTGATGGAAGGCGGTATCGTCGAATATGTGCATGTGCAAGACGGCGACCAAGTTAAAGAGGGTGATGTGCTGGTCGAGTTGCGCCATCCGGATCTGGATAAGGAACAGCAAAGGCTACGTGAACAGATAGCGACCGTTGATCGCAAGCTGTCTCGCGCCCGGACCGTTTTGCGTACACTGGAAAGCGGAACTGTGATCAACGAAGACGAACTGCAAGCGCTGCGCCAGAAAAACCAGCACCGCGCGGCCGCAACTTTAGAAATCTACGCTGAGAGCCAGCGTGTGAAGAGTCTGTCAATCGCTCAGCAGCAGGAAACGCTGGACATACTCCAGACCTCTCAGGGTTTCACACTAGAGCGGGTTGAACGTAAGCAGGAAGAGTTGGCGCGTGCTCGCCATCTGTATAAGCAAGGTTTGACCACTTTGCGTGATCTCGGACGCGAGGCCGATCAGCTGGATGCGTTACGCACAGCGGCATCCGACGGAGAAGTCCGTCTAGCCCAAACCCGCAGCGCTCTAACACTTGTCCAGGCGGAAATGGCCGAACAAACTTTGACCTTGCGCGAAGAAATGCTGAATGTGGTCGAAGAGATGAGCGATATGCGCAGTGAACTTGCAGTGTCATTGAGAATTGTCGATCGCAAACTTGAAGAGCTGCAGATTACTGCGCCTAGCGTAGGAATAGTGCAATCCGTTGCCTTCCCCAATGAAGGTGAGGTAATTGCTCCGGGCGAGACAATCTTTGAGTTGCTGCCAACACGATTGGATCTGATGGTTGAGGCGCGCATCCCTAACAACGAAATCGGGCATGTGGGGCTGAAACAACCAGTTAATCTTACCGTTGATACCTATGATGTACGGCGTTTCGGAAAAATCCAAGGCCGGGTTGCAGCACTGTCACCTGTGCCTTTGATTGATGAGCAGACCGGCGAAACATATTTCCGCGCATCGATCCAATTGGACAACCGCTCAATCGGGATCGGCGCATATATGCGCCCTCTGCAAGCTGGTATGACGGTAGTAGCAGAAATGACGACTGGAGAAAAAACGTTGTTATCCTATATGCTTAAGCCGGTATATCAAACTATGAACAATGCGTTTAATGAACGCTAACACTCGCTTTGGTGTGAGAGGGCGACGTTGACGCCTGATCGGTCAGACGAAAGATGGCATGAGCACGAAACTGCATTCCATCAGCGACAGTCAATGTCCGCCGCTCCACCTATATGAAGTGGTTCCGGTGGACCACAATCGTCAGGCAGGTTTTCAACCAACCAAATGTGCTCCATTTCGGGCGGTGCGCTCCCGTGGCTACGAGCTCCAATGCAGTGGAGAGGCTTTGTTCTCTCCGTGAACCTACAAAGCCTTTTCACATTCAGCAAGAGTCGCGTGGCTAAGGCGAAAGGCAGGTTTGTTCGCAATGCGTGAGTCCGCACGGATTTTGTCTTTGCTGCCGCAGCGAACGAGGGTTTGGCGTATTGCAACTCAGTAGCTCTGATCTGATTTCGCCCCAGAACGGCAGCATTCATAAATTTGCAGAACTACCGTTCTATTTGGTGCCGCAGGGCAGGGGAGAGGGGACCCCGTTCACACCGCAAAATCTGTTCCTAGTTCGCAGCGCGGTTCTGCCTTGCCAAAGTTCATCAAGAGATTGCCACCTATAACTAAATCCCTTTCTAGGAACGGGACCGCCTCAACGCAGTCTAGTTCCTAGTTCGGAAGTAGAGAAATTGAACCTTGCTGGTCACATCGGGCCCGCAAGGCGCTGTTTTTAAGGGCTGTAGGAAAGTTAGGGAGTTTGAAAGGGGAAGTGTCTCAAAATCGTCTGTCGTTTCAGTTAGAGCGATTTAGGCCATCTTTGAAAGACAACGCACTCCTAGCTTTCAAACCCCATAAACTCCTCTTAAAGCCTGTTTTAAATGGCTCTATCCGGTATCTTCCGGCTTCATCCGGGGTCTTCCGGTTACTGCAATATCAAGTGTCTCCTAACAGCGGGTGTAGCGGGACACTTAGTTTTGCAGTGCGGGACACTTCCCATTGCAGCAAATTTTTCTAGACGAACGCCCTGTTTTCTATGCCAGAACTGGACCCGAGGCCACCCACCTTTGGTGCCAATTTCGAGGTGAGTTTGGGACACTTCGCATTGCAGTAAGGGACACTTCCCATTTCAAACTCGGTTATAGCGCATCCCGAACCGTTTAAAATGTCCGTCTGCCGAGTTCTTTAAAGGTCGTTTGAAGAGGCTTTAAAGTGCTCGGAGCCGAGCTCTTAGGGCACGCCTTTCAATTCTTCCCAACTTCAGGGCCGTAGCATTGCCCTCAGAGCTGCGCCGACCTCCGGCAGGAAAGAGCGCCACATGGCCGCCCCTCCATTGTTTGGATCAAGGACTTCCAGTTTACACAGAACGCGGACGGCACACTCCCGGACAGGTTTCAAAATGGGCACGCTATACTTCTTTGGTCGGGCTCACGACGAGTGTTAGCCTCTAAGTCCCGAATGGCGCTAGCGGCTGCTCGCAGCCCGAAGCAGCCATTGATTTGGCAGGGAAAGTCTTCGTTCGTAGATCGGCAGACCAGCGCGACCAACATCAGCCGACCCTGATAGGAAAGAATATTTGTAAGCGCCGCGTTTCGGTTTAAAGTTGCTCTTAGTACTAACTTATATCATGGCCGGTTTGCTTTAGGGCAAAGAGCAATGATCCACCGATTTGGCTTTCTGCACGAGCCCAATTTTGATAAATTCTAACACTTACCTTTTTGGGCTCAGCTGTTCCCTCCTCGCCACCAAGGGTGGCTTGAAACGCTCGACAAGCTTTGTAGCAAGAACGTGTAGCCTTATATCTCTCTACATTCGGTATATAGTGCTGATTTACGTGCCCTCTGATTATTCCTTGCTTCAAGCGCTGGGCGTTTTCAGGCCAATATTTCTTTTCGAATTCATTTCTAGGGACCGCGAGACCTCCGGATAACCTGGCGATGAAAAGCTCCGCGTCTTCGGTCATTTTTTCAAACCATGTATCCGATACTAAAAATAGATCGACGTCAGATTTATCAGGATTATAGGCAGCGCCAAATTTGGTTCCCGCTAGTGAGAAGCCTAGACGACCGCTGCCAGTCATGCTAACGTTCCTCGGATGTTCCCCCAGCACTTTTCCGAAGTTCTCACGTGCAAGCTCATAAGCTGCGGCATTGTTTCGGAACGCGTAAGGAATTCCTTCACACAGCCAGAGGCGAGTAAACCGGAAGACATCTTTCTTAGCCAAATCCCCTTGGTCCTTCCATGAGGTTGGATCAGGGTAGCTAGAGCTCATCCCTCGGATCCAATTAGAAAGTAAAGCCATTTCGTGTTCCTACTTCATTCCAATTTGTTAAAATATACTCCACACGCTGGGCATGACGTGTAACATAGCGTTGAGACGGGAAGCGTGGCATCGGCACTTTTAACATGGCTGCAAGCGTAGCAGCCTCAGCCTCTGACGCATGCAGAAGATCAATTCCCAAGCGCCGAGCGGCTTGTTGAACACCGTTTGCACGCCATCCAAAATATGCAACCTCTAAGTATGAGTAGGCAATATGCGCTTTGCTATGACGTGAGGAGACAATAACCGCCAATACGCATTCGGTAAATTTCCGAGCAAAGGTGATTTCGTAGCGTCGGCGCGCTGTGCGCACAAATTGTTGCTCAATTGTGCTCGCTCCTTCAAGCCTACCTCCCGACAAATATTTAAGAACCGCCCTCGTAATTCCCCTGAAATCCACACCACAATGAGAAAAAAATCGCCTGTCCTCTGCCACAATCATGGCACGAATAACGTTTTGGACGCCAAGCGAGAGGATTAATTCATTGTCAGCGATGTCATTCGAAATACTCGCTTCTATTATTTGTAAATCAGAAAACACTTAGCCCACCTAGTAACGGAGTGATTGTAGGGGACGACAGATGTTTTTGCCCCAAACGCTTTTGCCCAAAATCGAAACGAGATCGTACTTTGACATCGCGCTCTGTCGGGGTCTTCGTACCGCTCCTACTCGAATTACTCAAGGGAGAGCTCTCTAGTAGGTCATTGAAAGTGACTGTTTTGCAAAGTACACAAACTGCGCTTCGCGGTCATTCGTGCCTGATGCAGCATCAGCCAGGGCCGCCACCGCCTGCTGAATGGCGGCTTTTGGGAAGATCGTTCGCGCCTGCTGCAGGTTATCGCCACCTCTGGCATGAATGTCGTGGTTGGGCTGACGGCAGTCACGGGCAACCGCAACGATTGCCGACCAGGTGCAGAACCATGGCTCTGCAACACCGCATGGCAGCTATGAGTCCAGCTTTCTAATTCGTCGGGGTGCAGCGAAGGTCAGTTCTTGACTATCCAATAGCTACAGGGTTATGAATAAATCATAACTGTCTGGCTATTGAAATCCTAATGCAACCAAATGACACTCTATTCAAATCCCTTGGCGATCCAACGCGGCGTCGCCTGTTTGAGCATCTTTGCCTCGAAGGTGAACAGACCGTCAGGGCGCTGACGGAACGTTCAGGAATCTCGCAGCCGGCGGTATCGAAGCATTTGGTGGTTCTAAAGGGCGCCGGATTGGTGGCCGGGCAGCAACGTGGGCGCGAAACGCACTATGCGGCACGATCCGATGCGCTGCGTCCGCTTGTGGAATGGGCTGACCAGATGACACGCTTCTGGGAGGTCAAGTTCGACCGCCTCGACGATGTGTTGAAGCGGATGGACCAATGACCGGGGATCAGGGCGAAACCCGTAGGGTCGTTGTTGAACGCGTGTTTTCTCATCCGCCCGAAAAGGTCTGGCGGGCATTGACGCAGCCCGAAATTATGGTCGACTGGCTGATGCAAAGTGACTTCCGCTTGGAAGTCGGTCATCGGTTCCGCTTTCAGGCGGAATGGGGGGAGATTGATTGCAAGGTCGTGGAGATCGAACCGCAGCGAAGCCTAGCCTACAGTTGGAGCGCATTTGACGTTGAGACGGTTGTGACATTCACGCTGGAGCCCACCGCACGCGGAACCAGGCTCAGGATGGAGCAAAGCGGCTTCCATGCCGATCAGAAACAGGCCCTTGGTGGTGCGAAGAGCGGTTGGGCGACCTTTTTCGACAACCTTCAACGCGCACTCGATAGATAGAGGGGCGCTTTCATGAAAATCAGTCAATCAATCCGACATTTTCGTCGCAGGATGTCGATTATCTTCACCATGCTCGTGATCGCCGTATTTGTCGCCAGCACCCGCCCCGCGCCGCCGGAGTGGGATCTCTACATACCGCTTCCGGCGCTGGCTTTGATGCTGCTCGGCGGTCTTTATCTCTTCACCCGAGCACAGGTCGAAAGGGCAGCGAATGATTACCGACATTGAAGATTTTTTCTCCAAGGGCTGTGGACGGTGCGACCGCTTTGATACGCCCGATTGCTCCACGAGGCTCTGGGCGGATGGGCTTGGAAAGCTGCGCGAAATCTGTTTGTCAGCAGGTTTGGAAGAGACCGTGAAATGGGGGCACCCCTGCTACATGCATGCGGGCCGCAACATCGCCATCATGGGGGCGTATCAGAACAAATTCGTGGTCGGCTTCTTCAACGCCGCATTGATGAAAGACCCGGAAGATGTGTTGGAAAAGCCGGGGCCGAACACACAGCATGCAAATACATTGAATTTCACCGCAAGCCAGCAAGCCGCGATGATGGAAGCGACGATCCGCGCCTATCTGGATGAAGCGAAAGGTTACGCCGAAGAGGGTAAGAAACCACCTAAGAACACTGTTGCACCTGACCTACCCGATGAACTTGCCGAAGCGCTGGATGCGGATGGTGAGCTTGCCGAGGCGTTTCACGCCCTGACTCCGGGTCGCCAACGGAGCTATGTCATTAATCTCAACGGCGCGAAGAAATTGGAGACGCGCATCAAACGTATCGAGAAATTTCGCGACAAGATCATCGCAGGCAAGGGGGCTATGGAGCGTTGACGCGGATGGGGTGGATGGCTCCTGCACCATACTGCAGTTGTCCATCACTGCTATGAGAGGAGCCACCCAATGCAGGTTACAACAGTCGGTCTGGATCTGGCCAAGAACATCTTTCAGGTGCATGGGATCACAGCGGACGGGGCCGTTGCATTCAACAAGTCACTTAGGCGTGCACAGCTTTTGCAGTTCTTCGAGAGCCTTGAGCCATGCCTCATCGGCATGGAGGCCTGTGGATCAGGTCACCACTGGGCGTGGCAATTCCGGAAGCCGGGCCATGACGTCCGCCTGATGCCTGCGATATACGTGAGGGCCTATGTCAAACGTGGCAAGTCGGACGTCATCGACGCGGCAGCAATCTGCGAGGCTGTCACGCGCCCAACAATGCGCTTCGTGGCGATCAAGACCGAAGAGCAGCAGGGCGTGCTGTTGCTCCATCGTGCACGCGATCTGGTCGTGCGGCAGCGGACCCAGCTCAGCAATATGCTGCGCGGCCTGCTGGACGCTTCGGGCCCGCCAGGCGCTATTTTTAGGGGCCGCAGTAGGGGAGGGGCGTTTGAAAGGCGAAGTGCCTCAATATCACCTGATACCCCGGTCTGAGCGATCCAGGCCAGGGTTGAAAGACAAACTCTTTGGGGTTTCACCCCCCTTTATACATCGTTGAAAGTCCCTTTTAACATGGCTTCTTCCGGGATCATCCGGGGTCCTCCGGTTACTGCAATATCAAGTAGCGGGACATGTAGCGTGGCTGTCGGGACAGGTTCCATTGCACAGATTTCGAGCTGGTAACAGGGCATTAACTGGCTTTGCCCTAAGGTTGCACCTGGTTCAACCGGCGCAAATACGCAGTGGGCAATAGCGGATATCACAAATGAGGCAAGACGTTGGTCAATAATACCTTCTCTCTGGATCTTGGTAAAAATGCGCGTGGCAAAACTGCTTTGGGCGGATCGCAGGGGTTTTTGCGCCACAAGGGGGCATCGACGTCGCTTCGGTCAGGCAAAAAGCGAGGTAAGAAACCCTTGGTTGGTCAGGCGGCCATCGGGGAATTGGACTCGCATCTGTTGTACAAGGAAATTTTGCTGGCGCAGGTGAACAATGAATTAAACCAAGTTGGCCTCCTGGCACAAAAGGGGGTGGAAAAATACCCCACGCAGACCCGGTTTTACACGCTCCTGGCAAGCTTTTTCTTGAAGACTGGCAACCATTTGGAGGCTTTGAAATACCTGACCCATGCCCTGTCTCTGGAGCCCAAGAGTTCAGAGATACTTGTCTCGATCGGAAACACATTGGAGAGCTGGGGAAAGCCCCATGATGCCAAAGGTTTCTTTCAGGCGGCTCTGACTGTCGAACCATCCAATGTGCCGGCGATCTCCAATTTGCTCAACCTCAGCATGGCGGAAAGCGACTGGAGTTTTTTCCCAAAACTGCCGGACATGCTGAAGGTCCTGGACAAGAGGAAAACCCTGGGCAATCCGTTTAATTTGCTGTCGGTTGTCGATGATCCAATGCTGCACAAAAGCCACCTCGTTGGTCGTGATCGCTTGCTGCAGAAAAACGTATTGAAGAACCACAAGTTCAAGCCGCGCGTGACGCCTGGTGACAAAATTCGGATCGGCTATTTTTCTGCGGATTTTTATGATCACGCCACGATGTTCTTGTTGGGGAAGTTCTTTGAAAACCATGACCGGGATCGCTTTGAAGTCTTTCTCTATGATTTGCAAAAGTTCGAAGATACCGCTTTGGGCCGCCAAATCCGATCCGCCGCAGAATCCTATGTCTCTTTGGTGGGACTGACGGACAAGGAAGCGGCGGAACGGGCCTGCGCGGATGGCTTGGATATTGCGGTCGATATGAAGGGCTTTACCAAGGGCTGCCGTCCGCTGATTTTTGCCCATCGGGCGGCGCCTGTTCAGGTCTCATATCTCGGCTATCCCGGCACCAGCGGCATGGCTGCCATGGACTATTTCCTTGGTGATCCTGTGACGGTTCCGGCCAGCAATCGCCAGTTTTTTAGCGAAAAAATCATGTATATGCCGCACTGCTATCAGGCGAACGACAATTTGCGTGCACATCCGGAGGCGATTACGGCCAAAGCCGAGCTTGGGCTGCCAGAAGACAAGTTTATTTTTTGCAGCCTGAACAACCCCTTCAAGGTCACACCGGTCGAATATGATATCTGGATGCGGCTTTTGCATGCGGTTCCCGATAGCATTCTGTGGCTTCTGGCGCCAAACGAGCATCTGAAAAAGAACCTCACCGACGAAGCGGCAGCCAGGGGGATTGGCCCAGAGCGTTTGGTTTTTGCAGGCCGGGTGCGCATTGAGGCGCATCTTGCACGGTTGCCTCAGGCGGATCTGTTTTTGGACACGTTCAACTGCTGCGCCCATACCACGGCCAGCGAGACCCTGTGGTCTGGGGTGCCCTTGATTACCAAACCTGGCGATCAGTTTGCCTCGCGTGTGGCGGCCAGCCTGCTTACCGCGATTGGCTGCGAGGATTTGATCACCCAGAGTGCAGAAGACTATTTTGATCTGGCGCTAAAGCTGGCGCAGGACCCAGAAGCCCTGGGGCAAATCAAACAACGTCTGAAGGACAATCTCTGGAACACGCCGCTTTATGATTCAGAGGTCTATCTGCGGGATTTCCAGGACTTGATGGAAAAGGCCGTCCTGCGACAAAGGGCTGGACAGGCACCGACGCATCTTTTTTTGAACGAAGAAGACATCCAGCCCAAGACTAAAGCCTCATAGGTCTGAGCCTTGGGGCGGGCCTGCTGCCATGCAACAGGCCCGGCACACTTTGATTGCCTTGGCGGGTTAAAGAATACGCACCTGGGTGCCAACTTTGACCAGCGGGTAGAGCTGTTCAACATGCTGATTATATAGACCAATGCAGCCGGAAGAGCTTTGCCGTCCGATCTTGCGGGTGTCATGGGTTCCATGCACCAGATAGGCCGGCCAGGTCAGATACATGGCGCGGGTGCCCAGCGGGTTTCCGGGGCCACCTGGCAGCCGGTCGGGCAGTGTCGGATCGCGTTCGCGCATCGAAGCCGTTGGCGTCCAGGTGGGGTTTTCGGCCTTGCGGACAACCTTGGTATAGCCGCGTTTGGTCAGCTCTTCCGACATCGGCACCGAGGAGGGGTAGAGACGATAGGTTTCGCCGTCGCTGCCCCAGTAGTGAACCGCCCGCGATGTGACATCTGCCAGCAAACAGCCAATGCCCAGTTCGTCAAAATGATCCTGCCAGTTCTGTTGCCGGAACGAGGAAATATTGCGCTGAACCGTGTGTTGATTGGAAATTGGATCTTCAGTCTGCGGAAATGCGTCACTGGATTGCGCCCGCAGCAATGCCGGAGTGGCCAGAGATGCGCCAAGCCCCAGCAGGGCAGCACGACGATGGATAGGTTTTGAAGACATTGAATTGGTCACACAGTAATTGTTTCGAGGGGTGCCGTATCCATATGGGATCTTGTGCCGGGGTGAAAAGACCTATGCACTTCACTTTTGCGTATTCATTCAAATTGTTGCAACTGTGTTTGGCCTGGGAATAGCAAGTTTGGCCTGCGAAATAGACCTGCGAAATAGAAAAGAGCTCCGAAATGCATCGGAGCTCTTTTCATTTTTAAAGTAAGCGCTGGAGGTTAGTCCATTGCTTTGAAGTTGAACTCGCCGCCTTGACGGATACCCGAGGGCCAGCGTGAGGTGATGGTTTTGGTGCGGGTGTAGAACTTGAATGCGTCCGGACCGTGCTGGTTCAAATCGCCAAAGGCGGATTTTTTCCAGCCGCCAAAGGTGTGGTAGGCCAGTGGCACAGGAATTGGCACGTTGATGCCGATCATGCCGATGTTGATCCGGTTGGCAAAGTCACGGGCGGTGTCGCCATCGCGGGTATAGATCGCGGTGCCGTTGCCGTATTCGTGATCCATCGCGTAGGACAGCGCTTCCTCATAAGTTTCGGCGCGTACGGTGGACAGCACGGGACCAAAGATTTCCTGCTTGTAGATGTCCATGTCGGTGGTGACATTGTCAAACAGGCTGGGGCCAACAAAGAAGCCATCCTCATAGCCCTGCAGGCTGAAGTTACGGCCATCGACTACCAGATCGGCGCCCTGATCAACACCGGTCTGCACCAGACGTTCGATATTGGCCTTGGCAGCTGCGGTCACAACCGGGCCGTAATCGACATCGTCGCCAGCTGTGTAGGGGCCAACCTTCAGCGTCTCGACACGGGGGATCAGTTTTTCGATCAGCCGGTCTGCGGTCTCTTTGCCGACGGGAACCGCAACCGAAATCGCCATGCAGCGCTCGCCAGCCGCGCCGTAGCCGGCACCGATCAGGGCGTCAGCCGCCTGGTCGAGATCTGCGTCGGGCATGATGATCATGTGGTTCTTGGCGCCGCCAAAGCACTGGACGCGCTTACCCTGGGCACAGCCGGTGCCGTAGATATATTCGGCGATCGGGGTGGAGCCGACAAAGCCAACCGACTGGATGGTGTCGTCAAACAGGATCGCGTCCACGGCTTCTTTGTCGCCGTTCACAACCTGGATGATGCCTTTTGGCAGGCCTGCTTCTTCCAGCAGTTCCGCCAGCATCAAAGGCACCGATGGGTCGCGCTCGGATGGTTTCAGGATAAAGGCATTGCCGCAGGCGATGGCCGGGGCAAACATCCACATGGGGATCATCGCCGGGAAGTTGAACGGGGTGATACCCGCAGTCACGCCCAGGGCCTGACGCATGGAATACATGTCAATGCCAGGGCCGGCGCTGTCGGTGAATTCACCCTTCAGCAGCTGTGGCGCGCCGATGCAATATTCCACCACTTCCAGACCGCGTTGGATGTCGCCCTTGGCGTCGGGGAAGGTCTTGCCGTGTTCGCGCGACAGGGTTTCGGCCAGCTTGTCCATGTCGCGGTTCAGCAGGTCGACAAATTTCATCATCACCCGGGCGCGGCGCTGGGGGTTCACTTTTTCCCAAGCAGGCTGAGCGGCAGCGGCACAGGCGACGGCCTGAGCCATCTCTTCTTTGCTGGCCAGTGGGCATTTGGCCTGCACTTCGCCGGTGGCGGGATTGAAGACGTCAGAAAAACGACCCGACGTGCCTTTGACGTGTTCACCGTTGATATAGTGGGTGAGCTCTTGCATCAGAAAAACCTCCTCATGGATGACTTGTCGCGAGCTTAGGCTTGCAAAAAACAACGGAAAAGGGGAAAGATTTCAAACAGGGTTTGCAGGAACGCAAATGGTTAACGGGGGCGTAAAGCCCCGATCAAACTGAGGGGATCGCGCAGATGGATGCTCAATGGGATGATATGAAAGTGTTTTTGGCGGTTGCCCGCGAGGCCAGCCTGTCTGGCGCCGGGCGTATCCTAAAAATGGATCCGGCGACGGTCGGGCGTCGCATTGCGCGTTTTGAAGCTGCTTTGGAAACCCCTCTTTTTGTCAAATCACCCCAGGGCTATGCGCTCAGTGCGTCGGGGGACCGGCTTTTGGTTCATGCCGAGGCCGCAGAACAGGCGATGCGGGCCGGGGCCGAGGCCCTCACCGGGCCAAGCGATACCCTGTCAGGGCAGATCCGCATTGGGGCACCCGATGGCAGCGCCAATTACATCCTGCCCCAGGTTTGCGCCCAGATCTGTGAGGAGCACCCGGATCTGGATATCCAGATCCTGGCCTTGCCCCGGGTGATCAATCTCAGCCGCCGTGAGGCCGATATGGCGGTGACCGTCAGCGCCCCTACCGCAGGCCAGCTCTTGGTGCAAAAACTGACAGATTATAAGCTGCACATGGTGGGGTCGCATCACTACCTGCGCAAACACCCGCCGATCAAAACGCTCGCAGACCTCAAGGGGCACAAAATGATCGGCTATATTCCAGACATGATCTTTGATCAGGAGCTGGACTATATCAGCAATCTGGGGATCGAACGGGTGGCGCTGGCCTCCAATTCGGTCTCGGTTCAGATCAAGCTGGCAGCCCAGGGCACGGCGCTGTGTGTGGCGCATGATTTCTCGCTGCCCGCGCACCGGATGCTGCGCAAGGTTTTGACCGAGGAGATCAGTCTCACCCGTAGTTTCTACCTGGTACGCCATCAAGGAGACCAGCGCAGCGAGCGGCTCAACCGCTTTGCGCGCGCCCTGACCAAAGGCATCCGCGATGAGGTGGCCCGGCTGGAGGCCTTGACTTGACGCGGCGTTGCGGCAACGCTTGGTAATACGCAATAAAATTGCCAAAGGAGCGCATATGCTGGTTCAATTTATTCTGAAGTCCAAGGCGGGTATTCCAGTTGTAACTGTGTCCCCAGATGCCTCGGTTGCCGATGCGGCGGCTCTGCTTTCGGACAAAAAGATTGGTACGGTGGTGGTCTCTTCCGACGGGCAAACCGCCGAGGGCATCCTGTCCGAGCGCGACATCGTCCGGGAACTGGGCACAAGTGGCGCAGGCTGTCTGCAAAAACCGGTCAGTGCCTATATGACAAGCAAGCTTGTGACCTGCTCCAGCCAGTCCAATGTCGAGAATGTATTGCAGCAGATGACCGAAGGACGCTTCCGTCACATGCCGGTGGTCGAGGACGGTAAAATGATTGGCCTGGTCTCGTTGGGGGATGTGGTCAAGGCACAGTTGACAGAAATCGCCATGGAAAAAGACGCGCTGGAAGGCATGATCAGGGGGCACTGACCTGCGGGTTTTTGCACTGTTAAACCCGCTGTCTTAAATGCCCTGTCTCTTTGACTGCCATTCAGCCGCCCTGCATTCAGCTGCCCAGGCCGTGCCCTGTCGTGGGGATCCTGTCGCGGATCGGATGGGACCGATAGCGCCGGATCTGCACCCCGACAGGGTACGGCCTGAGCGGCCCTTGTAGGTGGTCGATGTGAACAGTCAGTGCTGGAGAAACGTTGGGTCGCGACCAGATGACGCGCGGGAATTCTGCTCTGCGTATTTTCACCCTGTTGCATCCTTGGGCGTTTAGCTGTTTGGTCCGCCCAAGATCTTAGATTGTAACCAGACTAGCGCAGGAGAGGCCTATGCGTATCGGCTTGTATCCAGGCACATTTGATCCCATCACTTTGGGTCATATCGACATCATCCGCCGGGCCAGTGCGCTGGTGGACAAATTGGTTATCGGGGTTGCGATCAACCGCGATAAGGGGCCGTTGTTCTCATTGGAAGAGCGCGTGGCCATGATCGAGGCGGAATGCGCTAAACTGAGCGAGCAGACCGATACCCAAATTGTAGTGCACCCCTTTGAAAACCTGTTGATTGATTGCGCCCATGATGTCGGCGCCCAGATCATTGTCCGGGGGCTACGGGCGGTTGCTGATTTTGAGTATGAATATCAAATGGTTGGTATGAACCGCGTGCTGGACAGCTCGGTTGAGACGGTGTTCTTGATGGCCGAGGCCCGGCATCAGGCGATTGCCTCCAAGCTGGTCAAGGAAATTGCCCGCTTGGATGGCGATGTCTCCAGCTTTGTCACGCCGCTGGTTTTTGAAGAGCTGCTCAAACGGCTGGGCAAGGGCTAAACCAGAGACACCGCCGGGCGCTGTAGGGCGTTCGCTGCCAGAGCCCGGCAGTTTTGTGAGATAACAGCTTTACCAGGGCGACCCAGATACAAAATGATGACACGGGGGCGTGGCCAGACAAGGGCCGCGCCCTTTTTATCTGTGCCACCTTTAGTTTCTGTGCCAGGAGAATTGCGGCGGGAGCCTGCGTCAACAGAAGAGCCGGGGAACACCCTGGAGGGCTGTGGTTCAGCGCCAGAAGGCGACCCAGTCGATGAGCTCAAACAGTTTTCTACCCAGGAAAAGCAGATTGTCTCCACCAGACAGGAAGAGATCAGCGATCACGCCGGAAAGTAGCAACAGGCCAAGCCAGATGGCAATCTTATTGGTCATGGGGCTCCGCCAGAATGAATAACGCCCGCTCAGATATGCCTGAGCGGGCGAGAAATCTCAAGAGGGACACGCCGTTAGCCTGCCGCCCTTTACGGTTAGGGCGATCAGGCCGATCAGCGGGCGGGTTAGACCAAACGCCCCATGGCGACGGCCACATCGGCCATCCGGACAGAAAAGCCCCATTCGTTATCGTACCAGGACAGAACGCGTACCATGCGACCCTCTACCACGCGGGTCTGGTCCGGTGCAAAGATCGAGCTCTCGGAGGAATGGTTGAAATCGATCGACACCAGCGGCGCGGGCTCATAGCCCAGGACACCCTTCATCGGACCAGCGGCGGCTTCCTGCATGGCGGCGTTGATCTGCTCAACGGTGACATCGCGGCTGGCGCGGAAGGTCAGATCAACAGCCGAAACATTTGGCGTCGGCACCCGAATGGCAGAGCCATCCAGACGGCCCTTCAGGTTGGGCAGAACCTCGCCCAGGGCCTTGGCCGCACCGGTGGAGGTGGGGATCATCGACATGGCAGCCGCGCGGGCGCGATACAGATCCGAGTGACGGCGGTCCAGCGTTGGCTGATCACCGGTATAGGCGTGGATGGTGGTCATGATACCATGTTCGATGCCAAAGGAGTCATCCAGCACCTTGGCCAGCGGCGCCAGGCAGTTGGTGGTGCATGAACCATTGGAGATCATGGTGTCAGAGGCTTTGAGTTCAGCATCGTTGACGCCAAAAACGATGGTCTTGTCGACATTTTTGCCGGGCGCCGAGAGCAGAACCTTTTTGGCACCGCGCGCAAGGTGGGCCTTGGCTTTTTCACCGTCGTTGAACTTGCCGGTGCATTCCAGAACCACATCACAGCCGGACCAGTCCAGCTCATCCATGTTGTAGGTGGAGAACATCTGCATGTCGCCCCGGCCCAGGTTCATGGTGCCTTCGCCGATGGTGACTTCGCCAGGGAAACGGCCGTGCACGGAATCGTATTTGATCAGATGTGCCGCCGTATCCAGCGGGCCGGTAGCGTTGACTTTGACAACTTCGATATCATCGCGCCCCGAGGCCGCAATGTGTGACAGGGTGCAGCGGCCAATGCGGCCAAAACCGTTGATCCCGACTTTGATGGTCATGAGCATATCTCCAGGCGAGCAAATCTTGATGTCGCGTATAGACCTCATTGGTTTCCTGCTAAAGGGGCAAATATAGCGAAAACACAGCATGTTAGCGCAAAACCATGCCGGTGGCGTTAACGATTTTACCCGGTGGCGTTAACGGAAATAGCGGCATGTAGATCGGTGGCGCTAACGCTTGTCACCCGGCACAGATAGGGTAGGTTGCAAACACATGCGCGGCACAAATAAGGGTTTTTGACATGAGCGGTTTGCTGGCTTTGCTGGATGATGTGGCAGGCATTGCCAAAGTGGCGGCGACCTCGGTTGATGATGTGGCGGCGGCAGCGGGCAAGGCCGGAGCCAAAACTGCCGGGGTGATCATCGATGACGCGGCTGTGGCGCCAAAATATGTGCAAGGCTTTGATCCCGCGCGCGAGTTGCCGATCATCTGGCGCATCACCCGTGGATCGCTGTTCAACAAGCTGGTGCTGTTGATGCCAGTGGCGATGCTCTTGGCAAATTTTGCCCCCTGGGCCATCACCCCGCTGTTGATGCTGGGCGGCAGCTATCTGTGCTTTGAAGGCGCCGAAAAGATCTTTCATGTGTTCTTTCCCCATGCCAGCCATGAGATCGAGCAGGACATGAGCATCAAGGACCCAGGCCATCTGGAAGAGCAAAAGATCAAAGGCGCCATCAAGACCGATTTTATCCTCTCGGCCGAGATCATGACCATCGCCCTGGCGGCGATTGAGGCCCCCAATGTCTGGATGCAGGCGGCGACGCTGGCGGTTGTGGGCATCGGCGTGACGCTTGCGGTCTATGGATCGGTGGCGCTGATCGTCAAGATGGACGATGTGGGCCTGTTCCTCACTCAGAATGCGCCAACGCCCATTGGTCGTGGGCTGGGGCGCGGCATGGTGAAATTCATGCCGGTGCTGATGTGGCTGTTGTCTGTTGTGGGCACCGCCGCGATGCTCTGGGTTGGTGGATCCATCATCATCCACGGGCTGGAGGTTCTGGGCTTTGGCTGGTTGGGCCATCATATCCATGACCTCGCCTATGCCGCAGGTCACGCGGTGCCTGCAGGCTGGGCCGGATTTGTCGAATGGAGCGCCAAGGCCACCATGGACGGCATCTTTGGCGTGACCCTAGGGCTGGCGCTGATCCCCATAGCGACCAAGGTGATCGGGCCGGTGATGGGTATGTTCACAAGCGCGAAAGCAAGCCACTAAAACTGTCAAAGTTCTATGGTGTGAATTGGCGTGGTATGAGCCGCTCAATTTGGTAGATTTGTTCACATAGCGAGCCTTCAATGGCTGCCACAATCAGGTGTTTCGCCAATTGCCAAAGCGCCGCTTTGGCAGCGCCCGAACCGCCCCCACGGGGCGGGCGCTTTGCTTCCCACCCCTCGGTTCGGACGCGATGGTTTTTCTGAATGGGTTCAAAAGCAGCACTGTCCGCCTAGCTGACATTACATGACAAAAAACATGACAAAAAAGGGCACCCATTTGGGTGCCCTTTGTGGTCTTACTAAACTGTGGTTTTACCCCAGCAGCTCTTTTACCTTGGCAACGGTGGCCTCGGCGGTGATGCCGAATTTTTCGAACAACTCACCTGCGGGCGCCGAGGCACCAAAGCGGTCCATGCCGATAAATCCGGCCTTTTTGTCCTGACCACGTTCGCCCATCAACCAGCGATCCCAGCCGCCGGCCCGCATTGCGGCCTCGATGCCGACGCGCACGGGGCCTGCGGGCAGGACCTTGCGGCGGTAGGCTTCGTCCTGGGCGGCAAACAGCTCCATGCAGGGCATGGAAACCACGCGGGTGCCGATGCCTTCGGCTTCCAGTTTGGCCTTGGCTTCCATCGCCAATGACACCTCGGACCCGGTGGCGATCAGGATGGCCTGACGCTTGCCGGTCGCCTCGGCCAGCACATAGGCGCCCTTGGCGGTGAGGTTGCTCAGCTTGTGCTCGGTGCGCAGGGTGGGCAGGTTCTGACGGGTCAGGGTCATCACCGAAGGGGTGTCCTTCTCGGTGAGGGCCACTTCCCAGGCCTCAGCTGCCTCAACCGCATCCGCAGGGCGGAACACATAGGTGTTGGGCGTGGCGCGGCAGATTGCCAGATGCTCAACCGGCTGGTGGGTTGGGCCATCTTCGCCAACGCCGATGCTGTCGTGAGTCATCACAAACACTGTCGGGATCTTCATCAGCGCCGCGAGACGCATGGCGGGGCGGGCGTAGTCGGTGAAGCAGAAGAAGGTGCCGCCATAGGCGCGGATGCCGCCGTGCAGCACCATGCCGTTCATCGCGGCGGCCATACCGTGCTCGCGGATGCCCCAATAGACGTAGCGGCCCTTGCGGTTGTCGGTGTCAAACACACCCAGATCGCCGGTTTTGGTATTGTTCGATCCAGTGAGGTCAGCCGAGCCACCCACGGTTTCGTGCATGATCGGGTTGATCACCTCCAAAGCCATTTCAGAGGCCTTGCGGGTGGCAACCTTTGGTTGCGCTTCAGACACCTGCTTTTTCAGCGCCTTGATGGTGGCCGACAGCTTTTTGGGAGCGTCCAGCGCATAGGCGCGGTTGAAACGGTCCTGTTTCTGCTGCGAGACCTCGGCAAAGCGGGCCTCCCAGGCTGCGCGTTCTGTCGCGCCACGGGCACCGATGGCTTCCCACTGGGATTTGATATCGGCGGGAACCTCAAAGGGGCCGGTTGTCCAGCCATAGGCGGCCTTGGCGGCGGCCATCTGATCCGCATCCGTGAGCGCGCCGTGGCCCTTGGAGGTGTCCTGTGCGGCATGGCCCAAAGCGATATGAGTTTTGCAGGCAATCATCGAAGGTTTCTTCGATTTCTTGGCGGCTGTCAGCGCTTCGTCGATGGCAACGGGGTCGTGGCCGTCGATCTCGATCACTTGCCAACCAGAGGCGCGGAAGCGCTGCACCTGGTTGGTGCGGTCCGAGAGCTCAACAGTGCCGTCGATGGTGATGTTGTTGTTGTCCCACAGCACAATCAGCTTGCCGAGCGAATGACGGCCAGCCAGGCCGATGGCCTCTTGGCTGATGCCTTCCATCAGGCAGCCATCGCCGGCGATGACATAGGTGTGGTGATCGACAACCTTGCGGCCATATTGGGCGCGCTGCATTTCTTCGGCCATGGCAAAGCCAACAGCGTTAGAAATCCCCTGACCCAGCGGGCCGGTGGTGGTCTCAACCGCGTCGAGCAGGAAGTTTTCCGGGTGGCCCGCTGTCAGCGCCCCCATCTGGCGGAAATTTTTGATCTGGTCCAGTGTCACCTGTTTGTCGCCGCACAGGTACAACAGGGAATAAATCAGCATCGAGCCGTGACCGGCAGAGAGGATGAAGCGGTCCCGGTCTGGCCACTGGGGGGCCGCGACATCAAACTTCAGGTGCTTTTCAAACAGCACGGTGGCGACATCGGCCATGCCGACGGGCATACCGGTGTGGCCGGAGTTGGCGGCGGCGACGGCGTCAAGGGCAAGCGCGCGAATGGCGGCGGCCTTGTTCCAATGTTCGGGGTTGGCGGTGCGCAGGGCTGTCAGATCCACTGAAGTTTTCCTTTGGGTTACCAGGCTGGTCCGCCGCTCAATAGCAGTGACAGCCCAAAGATCAAGCTTTCTGCGCCATTCCCTGCCGGGAAGGCGAAGTCATGGCTGCAAGTGCTTGAAAGCAAAGAGGGGGTGTTTTACTCCTGACTTCGTTAAGCTGTTGGCAACGCGGCTGGTGTAAAGCGATTCGCGCTGACGGCCAGCAGGTGCTGCACAGGACACAGAGGCAGGCACCAGCAGAAGTGATGAGGGGTGAGGGACAGGTATGACGCAGATCGAAGAGTTGCAGGGACGTATTCTAGCCGCCATGGAGCGGATTGGCTCGGGGGTTGAAAAGCTGGAGCAGGCCCGCGTCGAGGCCAAGGAAGAGGCCCGGGCTGCTGCGGATAATTCCGATCTGGAGCGCGCGCTGGAAGAAGAAAAAACCGCCAATTCCCAGCTTGAGGAACGGGTGAAGGTGCTGCACAGCCGTCTCAAAGAGGCAGAGCAGGCTGCACCTGCTGCTGACAATGGCGACATGGCCGCGCTGCAGGCAGAGCTGGAACTGTTGCGCAATGAGGTCGGCAATACCGATGAAAAGGATGCTTTGAAGCTGGAAATTACCCGGCTGAAAGGGGCGCTGGAAAGCGCAGGCAACGGTATGGCGGCTGAAAAGGAAGCTCTGGAAACCGAACTCACCGATCTAAAAAACGCTCACCAGCAGTTGCTGACCCAGGTCGAGGAAGCCTCTTCGGGGGACATGGCAGGCGATGTCGGGGGCGCGGTGGATCAGGCGGCGCTGGAGGCGGAAATTTCCGCGCTGAAGGCGCAGCTGACCGAGGCACAGGCGGCGGCCGCTGTGGTGCCCAAGGACCATGAGTTCCAGGCTCAGCTGGATGAGCTGCGCCTTGCCAATGATGCGTTGCACAGCACCAACGAAGCCCTGCGTGCGGCCCAGGCCAACGAACAGGCGCAGGTGAATGCGGTGCTGGCCAAGCTCGAACCGCTGTTGGCCAATGCACAAACCCTGCCAGAACAAAACCTGCCGGAAGGGGAAGAAGTCTGATGCCAGAAGTAACTATTCATATCGGTGGGCGTGGATTTGAAGTCTCCTGCCAGTTGGGCGAAGAAAGCTATCTGCATTCCGCCGCCAAGATGCTGGATGACGAAGCCCAGGTCCTGTCGGATCAGATTGGCCGGATGCCCGAGGCGCGGATGCTGTTGATGGCGGGTCTGATGCTGGCCGATAAAACCGCAGCCGTCGAGGATCGCATCAAAGAGGTGGAGGCCGAACTGGCAGAGCGCGTGGCAGAGCTGGAAGCGTTGAAAAACACGCCCGCCCCCGAGCCCGAGCGCATCGAGGTGCCTGTTGTGCCACCACAAGTGCCCGAAGCCCTGGCGGAACTGGCGGCCCGCGCCGAATCCTTGGCGCAACAGATCGAAGAAAAATCCGCAGCTGAATAGGCTTGGGCTGCATCAGGTGAACATGGGGCGATCCCGCGTGAAATCTGTGTGAACCTGGGTGATCTGGGAACGTTTCTTGCAAGCAACAAAAAGCCCCTTCCGGTATCTGCCGGAAAGGGCTTTTGTATCTGTGCAGGTCCCGGCGTGACATGGAAACTGCGGGCCGGGTGGGGGGATGTTTAGCCGTTGGCTTCGCGGATCTTGTCTGCGGCGTCCTTGTCAAAGGCGATTTTGTTATCGGCAAACAGACCGTCCAGTTCACCCGAAAGCGTCATCTCGGTGATGATGTCGCAACCGCCGACAAACTCACCCTTGATGTAGAGCTGCGGAATGGTGGGCCAGTCGGAATATTCCTTGATGCCGGCGCGGATTTCTTCGTCGGCCAGCACGTTTACATCGGTGTAATCAACGCCGATATAATTCAGCACGCCAGCCACGCGCGAGGAGAACCCGCACTGGGGCATGTCCTTGTTGCCCTTCATGAAGAGCACAACGTCATTGGCTTTTACGGTTTCGTCGATGCGGGTCTTTGCGTCGCTCATCTGTCTTTTCCTTTCGGCGGTTCCGCCTGTCGCGGTCTTGTTCGATATATGGCTCGAGTTCAAAATAAATCCAGACCGCCAGCACTGCCAGAGCAGCAATGACGATCAAGATTTTGTTCACTCAGGCGCCTTGGTGGTCAGGGCCAGGGCGTGCAACTCTCCGTTGGCGCCGTCCATTTTGCCCTTGAGCGCGGCATAGACTGCGCGCTGCTGCTGCACCCGGTTTTTGCCCCGAAAACTCTCATCCACCACCATGGCGGACATATGAACCCCATCCTGGCCTGCGACCTGGATTTCCGCATCCGGAAAGGACTGGCGCAGGAGGTCTTCGATTTCTTGAGCTTGCATTGGCATAGGGGTGATCCTTGGCTTTGGTCTTGCTTGAAACTTAGGGTGGCCTTGGGGGTAGTGCAAGCACTCAAGGCCACTGTAATCAGCACAAATAGGGCGGAGGGTGGTCAGTAATACGCGCAAAGGCGCGCTGGTTTTGCGCGCCTTTGATGAGATACAGAGCGAGTGCGGCGCGGTTTTACGCCACCGCGTCAGCAAAGCCCGCCCGGAAGACCGCTTGCAATTCAGCCAGCGGCGCCTCGGAGCCACCAATTTTGACGCTGTCGCCGGTAAATTTGCCTACGGTGGTCAGGGTGACACCTGCCTTGCCAGCTGCCAGCATCAGACCTTCGGCCTGGTCAAAGTTGCAGGCCACCAGATAGCGCGCCTGATCTTCCCCAAACAGGGTCGGGGTGTCGCCTGCGTCGATCTGGACGCCAACACCTGCTTCTTCGGCCAGCTCAAACGCCGCCAGTGCCAGACCGCCATCGCTCAGATCAGTACAGGCCTTGATCAAGCCGCGGTTGGCACGGATGAATTCCCCGTTGCGCTTTTCCGCCGCCAGATCAACCGCAGGGGCATCGCCGTCTTCGCGGTTAAACACCTCTGCCAGCAGGGCAGATTGGCCCAGATGGCCCAGGGTTTCGCCGATCAGCAGCGCAATATGACCGTCGCGGGCTTGGCCGATGATGGCCTCTTCGCCTGCAGCAATCAGACCAACGGCGCCAATGGTCGGCGTCGGCAGAATGCCCTGACCGTCGGTTTCATTGTAGAGCGAGACATTGCCCGACACGATGGGCATATCCAGCGCCGCCACGGCCTCACCAATGCCCTGAATGGCGCCAACAAACTGGCCCATGATCTCGGGCTTCTCTGGGTTGCCAAAATTCAGGTTATCAGTTGTTGCCAATGGCTTGGCGCCAACAGCTGTCAGATTTCGATAGGCTTCGGCCACGGCCTGTTTGCCACCCTCAACCGGGTTTGCCTTGACGTAGCGCGGTGTCACATCCGAGGTAAAGGCGAGACGTTTGTCGGTGCCATGCACCCGGATGATACCCGCCCCAACGCCGGGGCGGCGGGCTGTGTCGCCCATGACCGTGGTGTCATATTGCTCGTAGACCCACTGTTTGCCGGCGTAGTTGGGCGAGGCCAGCAGCGCCTTCAACCCATCGATGGGATCAATGGTGGGCACATCCGCATCGGTGAGCGGCACTGCCGCAGGCGTAGGGACCCAGGGGCGGTCATATTCTGGCGCGGTGGAGGCGAGTTTTGACAGGACCAGATCCGCCTTGACCTCACCATTGTGCAGGATGAGGAAGCGGTCTTCGGCGATGGTTTCACCAACAATGGCAAAGTCCAGGTCCCATTTTTCAAACACCGCACGGGCGTCGGCCTCAAGCTCGGGCTTCAGCACCATCAGCATGCGTTCCTGGCTTTCCGAGAGCATCATCTCATAAGCCGTCATGTTTTCTTCGCGCTGGGGGACATCTTCGAGGTTCAGTTTGATCCCCAGCTTGCCCTTGTCGCCCATTTCCACCGCTGAGCAGGTCAGACCCGCCGCGCCCATATCCTGGATCGAGATCACCGCGCCGGTCTGCATCAGCTCCAGCGTTGCCTCCATCAGGCGTTTTTCGGTGAAAGGGTCGCCAACCTGAACGGTGGGGCGTTTTTCCTCGATCGTGTCGTCAAATTCGGCAGAGGCCATGGTGGCGCCGCCAACGCCGTCGCGGCCGGTCTTGGCGCCGAGATAGACAACGGGCATGCCAACGCCGGAAGCGGCGGAGTAGAAAATCGCATCCGTTTTTGCCAGACCAGCCGCAAAGGCATTGACCAGGCAGTTGCCGTTATAGGCTGGGTGGAACCGGACTTCGCCGCCGACGCAGGGCACGCCAAAGCAGTTGCCATAGCCGCCAACGCCCTCAACCACACCGTTGACCAGCTGACGGGTCTTGTGGTGGGAGGGCTCGCCAAAGGACAGCGAGTTCATCGAGGCCACGGGACGCGCGCCCATGGTAAAGACATCGCGCAGGATGCCGCCAACACCCGTCGCCGCCCCCTGATAGGGTTCGATATAAGAGGGGTGGTTGTGGCTTTCCATTTTGAAAACCACCGCATCGCCATCGCCGATATCAACGATGCCGGCATTTTCGCCGGGGCCACAGATGACCTGCGGGCCGTCAGTCGGCAGGGTGCGCAGCCATTTTTTTGAGGATTTGTAAGAGCAGTGCTCGTTCCACATGGCCGAGAAGATGCCAAGTTCGGTGAAGCTGGGTTCGCGCCCGATGATCTCGAGGATCATGTCGTATTCTTCGGCGTTCAAGCCGTGGCTTGCGATCAGTTCGGATGTGATGGCTGGTTCTTGCATGGCGCGATATGGCCCCCCATGGTGCTACTGAGGCGGCTTTTAGAGCATGCCAGCCTGATGGGGAAGGGGGTATCTCATGAGGCAATCGCGTCGAAATGGCTCAGAGATGTTTTTTGCAGGATTGGGGTGGGAAAATACAACAATGGTTCTGTTGGCGCCCGGAGTTTGCGCAGACCCCAAGGGCAGTGTTGAAATTTCAGGCGGTCCGGCAGCGATCACCGAATTTGCAAAGCCCGGCGCTTGCAAGGGGCAGAGCCATTGTTCACAGGTGTAAGGGCAAAAAAAAGGCCGAGCACTAAGCTCGGCCGAAGTCCAACAGGGAGGTATGAAGTAAGGCTCTCGCCTCGTCTTCATAGGCCCCATTTAGGGTTATGATGCTGACCCTTCAAGATGTTTAGTGCAGGTGTAGCGGCATTTCCGCTATGCGATTTTTGCATGGCTTGCGGGCATGGTTCTGTCTTTCGCCACAGAGGCTATAATTTGCCCAGCTCTTTCATATGTTTGCGATGGGCCATGATTTCGGTCTGGACAAAGTCCCGAAAGGCCGAAACGCGCTGCGAATGGCGCAATTCTTCCGGGTAGGCCAGGTAGACCGGCACGCCGGTGTTATATTCATTGGGCAGAACCTCCACCAGATCGGGGAAATCCTCGGTGACGTAATCCGGCAAAATCCCGATGCCGAGATCGTGCAAAACCCCCTGCAGGACGCCAAAGTAGTTGTTCACGGTGAGCAGGGAGCCTGGGTTGTGGGTCAACAGGCGCTGCACCAGAACTGAGGCCGAGCCCACCTGGGCAGAGCGCTGGTTTTGACAGATCAGGCGATGATCTTTGATGTCTTCTGTACTTTCGGGCGTGCCATTCAGATCCAGATACTTGCGTGAGGCATAGAGTTTCATCTGCACGGTCATCAAGCGTTTGCGCACCAGATCAGCCTGACTTGGCTCTTTCATGCGAATGGCAACGTCAGCCTCGCGCATCGGCAGGTCCAGAACCCGCTCTTCGAGCATCAGGTCAATCTTGAGGTTGGGATATTGCTCAAACAGTTTGGTAAGACGCGGCGCCAGCCAAAGCGTGCCAAAACCAAAGGTGGTGGTGACACGCAATTCGCCAAAGACTTCTTCCTCGCTGTCGCGAATGCGCGCCGAAGCCGCCTCCAGCCGGGCCGACATGGATTTGGTGGCATCAAACAGCAACTCGCCCTGTTCGGTCAGAATCAACCCCCGGGCATGGCGGTGGAACAGCGTTGCGTTTAGGCTTTCCTCCAGCGCGCGAACCTGCCGACTGACTGCGGACTGGGACAGGTTCAGTTTGTCCCCGGCATGGGTCAGGCTGCCTGCATCGGCCACTGCATGAAAAATTCTGAGCTTATCCCAATCCATATCCGTCTCTTTCGATCAGTCTTGAATAGATTACATGAAATCATAGTTTTTTATCAATTTTCCACGCCGACGCGAGGGAAAAGTAAAAAAACTGCCTATACAGGTCAGTATTTGTGACCTATCACAGGGTCAAGCACTGCAAGCTAGTTTTTGGTTGGGAGGACCGGATGAGCACGCAAAAAATTTCGCTCAATGACAAATATGACCTGAGCAAGTCACCTGTGATGTTGAATGGAACGCAGGCCTTGGTGCGTCTGATGATGATGCAAAAGGCCCGCGATACCGCAGCAGGGTTGAACACGGCTGGCCTGGTGACCGGTTATCGCGGTTCTCCGCTGGGCGCTGTTGATATGCAGATGCAGCGCGCTGAAAAGCACCTGACGGCCTCTGACGTGACCTTCCAATTTGGGCTCAACGAAGATCTGGCTGTCACCGCGCTTTGGGGCGCGCAGCAGGCGGAAATCCGCGGAGAAGGCAAATATGACGGTGTCTTTGGCCTGTGGTATGGCAAGGGCCCCGGTGTTGACCGGTCCGGTGATGCCTTCCGTCACGCCAATATGGCCGGCACCTCGAAAAACGGCGGTGTCCTGGTTGCCATGGGCGATGACCACACCGGCGAAAGCTCCACCGTGCTGCACCAGTCCGAATGGTCGCTGCTGGATTGCTATCTGCCTATCGTCAGCCCAGCTGGCGTGCAGGAGATCCTGGACTATGGCATCTATGGCTATGAATTGAGCCGGTTTTCCGGGCTTTGGGTGGGGCTGAAGACGATGAAGGACACCATCGAGGTGACTTCGGTTGTCGATGGCGACCCGGATCGGGTGCAGCTTGTCCGGCCAGAGTTTGACGTGCCAGAAGGGGGGCTGAATATTCGTCTGGCGGATGATCGCTTCCAGCAGGAAGACCGGATCATTGACTACAAGCGCTTTGCGGCCGAGGCCTTTAGCCATGCCAACAAGATGGACAAGCGCGTCTGGGGCAAACCCGGCGCCAAGATCGGCTTTGTGGCGGCGGGTAAAAACTGGCTGGATCTAGTCCATGCCATGTCGCTGCTGAACATCGACGAGACCATGGCAGAACGCCTTGGCATCACCACCTACAAGGTGGGTCAGACCTGGCCAATGGATATGAAAGGCTTCAACACCTGGGCCGAAGGTCTTGATTTGATTGTGGTTGTTGAAGAAAAGCGCAAGCTGATCGAGGTGCAGATCAAAGAAGCGATCTTTGATGATCGTCGCGGTCGCCGGGTCTATGGTTGGTATAAGGGGGGCGTTGGAACCCCTGATCGCGCAGAGCTTTTCCCAACCAAATATGCGCTTGATCCCATCATGATTGCCGAAAAGCTCGGCGGTATTTTGATTGAGGAAGGTCGCGACACGGAAGCGGTCAAGGCCGGTCTGGCGGCGCTGGAGGATGCCAAACGCGCCGACAATGCCGAAGAGATCGCCGCGCGCTTGCCCTATTTCTGTTCGGGCTGTCCGCATAACACATCCACCAAACTGCCCGAAGGCAGCCGCGCCTATGCCGGCATCGGCTGTCACTTCATGGTGCAGTGGATGGACCGCGAGACCACGGGCTTTACCCATATGGGCGGTGAAGGCGCCAACTGGATTGGCGAAGCGCCGTTTTCCAATCGACCCCATGTGTTCCAGAACCTTGGCGATGGCACCTATAACCACTCAGGCGTTCAGGCCATACGGGCTGCCCTCGCAGAGGGCACCAATATCACCTATAAAATCCTGTATAATGATGCGGTTGCCATGACCGGCGGTCAGCAGACCGAAGGCGGGCTGACAGCGCATCAGATCGCCCATGAGCTCAAGGCCATGGGCATGAAGACCATCGCGGTGGTCTATGACGAAAAGGAAGATGTCGACCCCAAGCTGTTCCCGGCCGGCATGCGCATGCACGAACGCGCCGAACTGATGGCGGTGCAAAAAGAGTTCGAACAGATCGAGGGTGTCTCTGGCATCATCTATATCCAGACCTGTGCCGCAGAAAAGCGCCGCCGTCGCAAGCGGGGCCTGTTCCCGGATCCCGATCAGCGGGTCTTTATCAACCCGGATGTCTGCGAAGGCTGCGGAGATTGTGGCATCCAGTCCAACTGCGTCTCCATTGTTCCAAAGGAAACCGAGCTGGGCCGCAAACGGGCGATTGATCAAAGCTCCTGCAACAAGGATTTTTCTTGCGTCAACGGGTTTTGCCCCTCGTTCCTGACGGTTGAGGGCGCCAAGATCCGCAAGGAAGCCACCGCTGATTTGCAGCTGCCGAACCTGCCTGACCCCCAACTGCCTGAAATCAAAGGCACCCATAATGTGGTGATCACCGGGGTTGGTGGCACTGGCGTTGTGACCATTGGTGCGGTGCTGGCCCAGGCCGCGCAGATTGATGGCTTGGGCGCGGGCATGATGGAAATGGCAGGTCTCGCCCAAAAGGGCGGCGCCGTGCATATCCACTGCCGTCTGGCCAAACGTCCCGAAGATATCAGCGCCATTCGCGTCGCCACCGGCGAGGCCCATGCGCTGATCGGCGGCGATCTGGTAGTGAGCGCCGGGGCCAAGACCATTGGGTTGATGAAAACCGGCCAGACCGGCGGCGTGGTCAACAGCCATGAAATCATCACCGGTGATTTCACCCGCGACACCAATTTCCAATTGCCAACAGACCGCTTGCAGGTCGCTCTTCAGGCGCGTCTGCGCGATAATCTGTCCCTGTTTGATGCCTCAGAGCTGGCCCGTGCCACCATGGGAGATTCGATTTTCTCAAACATGATGGTCTTTGGTGCAGCCTGGCAGCAGGGCCTGATCCCGGTGAGCCACCAGGCAATTATCGAGGCGATTACCCTGAACGGGGCGGCGGTAGACCGGAACCTGCGCGCCTTTGAAATTGGTCGCTGGGCAATTGTGCACCCCGCCGAGGCTGCCAAAATCGCCAAGCCTGACAATGTGGCGCAGCTGCCAAAATCCCTGGAAGAGATCATTGCCTTCCGCAGTGATCAGCTGGTGGCTTATCAGGGGGTGGGCCTGGCAAAGCGCTATGGCAAGCTGCTGGAGAGTATCAGCGACAAACGGCTCAAGGAAGCTGTGGCAAAGGGCTATCATAAGCTGTTGGCGTATAAGGACGAATACGAAGTCGCCCGGCTGCTGCTGTCGAGCCATGAAAAACTGGCGGCTGAGTTTGAGGGGGATCTGAAGGTCTCTTACAATCTGGCGCCGCCGATCTTTGGCGGCAAGATGGTCAATGGTCGTCCGCAAAAGCGCAAGTTCGGCCCCGGCATGACCCGCTGGCTGCGCCTGCTGGCCAAGATGAAACCGCTGCGCAATACGCCGCTGGATGTGTTTGGCTACACCGCAGAGCGCAAAATGGAGCGGGCGCTGATCAAGCAGTATGAGCGCGACATGAAGGAATGGCTGCCCAAGGCAAATGCCAATACCCTGGAGCCGTTGATTGCACTGGCAGAGCTGCCCTTGCAGATCCGTGGCTTTGGGCCGGTCAAACTGGAGAGCGAAACCAAAGCGGCCAAACGCCGCGAAGAGCTGCTGATTGCCCTGCGGCAGTCCGGCGCGCCGGTAAAAGACGCGGCCGAGTAGTCCCGCTAAGGGGTTTGTCGTTCGCGGCTGCAAAGGGGATGTGACCAATAGGGTTACATCCCCTTTCGTTTTGGCCTTTCCCTTTGGCGCAATATTGCGTGTTGTCACCTCTGTGTTACGTCAGTGTCTTAGACATCAGTTTTCCGGTTCTGCGCCTTCTCGGGAGTTTCAGCTTGCCCCCAAACCGTCATCTAGGCCGTCATCTTACCCGTCATATCGCCCGTGATATTTCTTATGCCCATTCTGCGACCTCAGCGCCGGGGCGCACGCTGATCCGCCTGCTGGAAAACAGCACGGGGCGGCTGCGGCTGATCAAACGGGCCGACGGCTATGAGCGTGAGCTGGCAGAGGGGCGCAATTTCTGGAGCGTGATGGCAGAACGCTATGGGCTGACCCTGGATATCACCCGCGGCAGCCTGGACAATATCCCCAGGGATAAGCCAGTGATCCTGATTGCCAATCACCCCTATGGTATTCTTGATGGGTTGATGATGGGGCATATTCTGGCCGAAACCCGCGGCGATTTCCGCATCCTGGCGCATCAGGTGTTTCGTAAGGCTGAGGATCTGAACAAGGCCATCCTGCCGGTCTCCTTTGACAACACCAAAGAGGCGCTGCGCGACAATCTGCAAACCCGCCGCGAGGCGCTGGAGTATCTGGGGCAGGGTGGGGCCATAGGCATCTTTCCCGGCGGTACGGTTTCGACCGCTGCAAAACCCTTTTCTCAGCCGATGGATCCCGGTTGGCGGGGCTTTACCGCCCGGATGATTGCCAAATCCGATGCGGTGGTGGTGCCGGTGTTTTTTGAAGGCCATACCTCGCGGCTGTTCCAGATTGCCAGCCATTTGCATTCCACCCTACGGATGGGGCTGTTGATCAAAGAGTTCAAAAAACGCGTCGATAGCCCGGTCAAAGTGGTGATTGGTGAACCGATCAGCCGCGATATCCTGACACCCTTGGCAAAGGATACAAAAGGAATGATGGATTTCCTGCGCAAAGCCACGTATGAGCTGTCTCCGAAGCCGCTCAAATCCTACGAATATGGGTTTGAGTTTGAGGAGAAACATCGCGCCTGACGCGCAGGCCTGAAAGAGAGATCATGGCTGTAGGTATCTTTGATTCCGGACTGGGCGGGCTCACCGTCCTGAAAGCTGCCCAATCCCGTCTGCCGGATGTGGATTTTCTGTACTATGCCGATAGCGCCCGTGCGCCCTATGGGGTGCGCGACGCAGAGGATATTTACAACCTGACCAAGGCCGCCGTTGCGGACATGTGGTCCAGGGGCTGTGATCTTGTCATCCTGGCCTGCAACACGGCCTCAGCCGCAGCGCTGCGCCGGATGCAGGAAGAGGGGCTGCCTCAGGGCAAGCGGGTGCTTGGCGTTTTTGTTCCCTTGATCGAAGCCATGACCGAGCGGCAATGGGGCGACAACAGCCCACCGCGCGAGGTTGCGGTGAAACATGTGGCGCTTTTTGCCACACCTGCCACCGTGTCCAGCCGGGCCTTTCAGCGGGAACTGGCCTTTCGCGCCATTGGTGTCGATGTGGAGGCCCAGGCCTGCGGCGGCATTGTGGACGCCATCGAAGACGGCGACATGATCCTGGCCGAGGCCCTGGTGCGCAGCCATGTGGATGCCCTGAAGCGCAAGATGCCGGAACCGCAGGCTGCGATCCTGGGCTGCACGCATTACCCGTTGATGGAAAACGAGTTTCAGGCGGCGCTGGGGGCTGAGGTCAAGGTCTTTAGCCAGGGTAATCTGGTGGCCGACAGTCTGGCGGATTATCTTGAGCGCCACCCGAATATGATCGGGACGGGGACAGGCGGCTATTTCACCACCGGAGACCCTGCGCGTGTCAGCGACCGGGCCACCCAGTTTCTCCGACGAGAAATCCGCTTTCAAGCGGCCTGATACCTGCAGGATCAGGGGGATGCCGCAGCATCGCCCGATGATCTGGCGCAAGGACGGCACGCGACTTTTCTTCTAGGTCCCGTTTCACGCTGAGGCATGAAACCCAAATACACATTCAAAATGCGAGGTCTGACATGACCCATAAAGTGGCAATTCTTGGTGCCAGCGGTTACACTGGCGCAGAGCTGGTTCGGCTGATTGCGAACCATCCAAACATCGAAATTGCAGCCCTGGCAGCAGAGCGCAAGGCCGGGATGACCATGGCTCAGGTGTTCCCGCATCTGCGTCACATGTCGCTGCCAGTGCTTTGTAAAATCAGTGAAATTGATTTTTCTGGCATCGACCTGTGTTTCTGTGCCCTGCCGCATAAAACCAGCCAGGAGGTGATCGCGGCGTTGCCAAAAACGCTTAAGATTGTAGATCTGTCGGCTGATTTCAGGCTGCGGGATCCGGCTGAGTATGAAAAATGGTACGGCAATCCGCATGCCGCGCTGGAGCAGCAGGAAGAGGCTGTCTATGGCCTCAGCGAGTTTTACCGCGAAGAGATCAAATCGGCGCGGCTGGTCGCCGGCACCGGCTGCAATGCGGCCACGGGCCAGTTTGCGCTGCGGCCGCTGATCTCGGGTGGGTTGATTGATCTGGACGAGATCATTCTTGATCTGAAATGCGCTGTCTCTGGTGCGGGTCGGGCGCTCAAGGAAAACCTGCTGCATGCAGAGCTGAGCGAGGGCTACAACGCCTATGCCATTGGTGGCACCCATCGCCATCTGGGGGAATTTGATCAGGAGTTTTCCGCGCTTGCGGGACGTCCGGTGAAGGTGCAGTTCACCCCGCATCTGGTGCCAACCAACCGGGGCATTCTGGCCACCGTCTATGTCAAAGGCGATGCCCGGGCGATGCATCAGGCGTTCGAAGCAGCCTACAAGGATGAGCCCTTCCTCGAGGTGCTGCCATTTGGTGAAGCGCCCAGCACCCATCATGTGCGCGGCTCGAACTTTTGCCATATCGGCGTTGCCGCTGACCGGATCGAAGGCCGTGCAATTGTCTTTGCGGCGCTGGATAACCTGACAAAAGGTAGCAGCGGTCAGGCCTTGCAGAACGCCAATCTGATGTTAGGTGAAGAGGAAACAGCCGGGCTGATGATGGCCCCACTGTTCCCGTGACACCACCCGAAAGGCCCGCAGGATGAAGAATCTCAAGAAACAGCGCCGGATCCAGGTCATTGCCCTTGCGGCCATTGCTTTGGTGGTGGCGACCGGGCTGATCGGCTATGCGATGCGGGATGGGATCAACTACTTTCGCTCGCCCAGCCAGGTGGCCGAAGCGCCGCCGTCGCCAAGCGAGGTGTTCCGTATTGGTGGCCTCGTCGAAGAGGGCAGCCTGATGCGGGGGCAGGGCGAAGCGGTCCGCTTTTCAGTGACAGATGGTGGCGCCACCGTTCCGGTGACCTTTTCCGGTGTGCTGCCGGATCTGTTTGCAGAAAACCAGGGGATGGTCGGCACCGGAAGATACGTAAACGGTGTCTTTGAAGCCTCTGAAATTCTTGCAAAACATGATGAAACCTACATGCCAAAAGAGGTTGTCGATGCTTTGAAAGAACAGGGTGTCTACCAAGAGCCGGACAGCTAAAGGCGTTTTGTGATCTGGTGGGTGATCTGCTGGCCTCTGTCAGATCATTCTGGCAGCTCATAATGTCAGATCATCTCATACCCTAGGCCCGATTGATTACCCCCTCTGAGCCCGGCTCAGAGGGGGCTTTTGTTTTTGAGGCTGGTTTTTGGCAAAAGTGATGGGACTGCGGCGGCTGGACGCGGGTTTTGCCATTGGCCCGCTTCGCGGTAACGACTATAGACAAATACATGATTACAGAGCTCGGACATTTCGCCCTCATCCTCGCCTTCATGATTGCCATCGTTCAAATGGTGGTTCCAATGATTGGCGCCCATAAACGCTGGCCCGGCTGGATGGCCGTGGCCGAGCCCGCAGCACAGGCGCAGTTCTTCTTTACCGCCTTTGCCTTTGGGGCCCTTGTCTGGGCCTTTGTGACCTCGGATTTCTCGCTGCGGCTGGTGATGCTGAACAGCCATTCCGCCAAACCGATGCTGTATAAAATCTCAGGAACCTGGGGCAACCATGAGGGCTCGATGCTGCTCTGGGTGTTGATCGTCGCCTTGTTTGGCGCGGTGGCCTCGGTGTTTGGCGGCGGCTTGCCGCAGACCCTGAAGGCCCGAGTCCTGGCGGTGCAGGCCTCGATCGGGGTGGCGTTTTTTGCCTTTATTCTGTTCACATCAAACCCGTTTTTGCGGCTCGCTGTGCCGCCCTTTGATGGCCAGGATCTGAATCCGCTGCTGCAGGATCCCGGGCTCGCCTTTCACCCGCCGTTTTTGTACCTGGGCTATGTGGGCCTCTCGATGGCCTTTTCCTTTGCGGTGGCAGCCCTGATCGAAGGCCGCGTCGACGCCGCCTGGGCGCGCTGGGTGCGCCCCTGGACGCTGGCGGCCTGGATCTTTTTGACCATTGGCATCGCGCTTGGCAGCTGGTGGGCCTATTATGAACTCGGCTGGGGAGGGTTCTGGTTCTGGGATCCCGTTGAAAACGCCTCCTTCATGCCCTGGCTGCTGGCGGCAGCGCTGCTGCATTCGGCAATTGTCGTGGAAAAACGTGAGTCGTTGAAAAGCTGGACGATCCTGCTGGCAATCCTCGCCTTTGGCTTCTCGCTGGTTGGGACATTCATCGTACGCTCGGGGCTTTTGACCTCGGTACATGCCTTTGCCAATGACTCCGAGCGCGGGATTTTCATCCTGTTCATCCTGGCCTTCTTTACCGGGGGGGCGTTGACACTGTTTGCTGCCCGCGCCCAGGCGATGCAGGCGCGCGGGGTCTTTGGACTGGTCAGCCGCGAAGGCGCCCTGGTCGCCAATAACCTCCTGCTGGCCGTTGGCTGTTTTGTGGTGTTTTTTGGCACCCTCTGGCCCATTGTGGCGGAAATGGCCTTTGATCGTAAGCTCTCGGTTGGACCGCCGTTTTTCAACGCAGCCTTCACGCCCTTTATGGTGCTTCTGGGGGCCGTTCTGCCCATCGGGTCGATGTTGCCGTGGAAGCGCGGCAATCTGGGGCGAACCCTGAAAAAGCTGCGCTATGTCTTTGCCTTGGCACTGGCCCTGGGCGTGCTGGCCTGGGCGATGCAGACCGGGCGTTCGGCTCTGGGGCCGATTGGGTTGTTCCTGGGCTCCTGGGTGGTGTTTGGGGCCTTGGTTGACCTGTGGGGGCGGACCGGCAGCATGGCGCGTCTGATGCGCCTGCCACGTGCTGACTGGGGCAAAGCCACGGCCCATGCCGGGCTGGGCGTTACGATCTTTGCCATTGCCGGGCTGACTGCCTGGGATGTCGAAGATATCCGTGTGGCGCAGATTGGCTCCCCCTTTACGGTTGGCGCCTATGAGCTGACGCTGGACGGGGTCGAAAACGCGCGGGGGCCAAATTACTTTACCACCATGGCAACTGTCAGCGTGACCCGTGCGGGGCGTCATGTCGCGGTGATGCATCCTGAAAAGCGCAACTATCCGGTGGCCAAAATGCCCACAACCGAGGCGGCAATCGATTTTAGTTTGTTGCGTGACCTCTATGTGGTCATTGGCGACCAACAGGAGGGCGGCGGCTGGACCGTGCGCACCTATATCAAACCTCTGGCCAACTGGATCTGGGGCGGCTGCCTGTTGATGGCCCTTGGCGGCCTCCTGAGCCTGAGCGATCGTCGCTTTCGGGTGGCTGCGGGTGCAACCAAAGGCCAGGGTGGCACAAACGCACCAGCAGGGGTGGCGGCAGAATGACTATCCTAAAGACCTGGACGCCAGCCCGCGCCCTGACAGCCCGCGCTCAGTCAGCCCGCGCTCAGTCAGCCCGCGCCCTGTCAGCCTGTGTCCTGGCGCTGTTTTGCGCCTTGGCCGCTTTGACAGCCCTGCCGACGCCCGCCATGGCGGTGCAACCGGATGAGGTTCTGTCGGATCCGGCTTTGGAGGCCCGCGCCCGGGAGTTGTCCAAAGGTCTGCGCTGTCTGGTGTGCCGAAATGAAAACATCGACGAGTCCAATGCTGAACTGGCCCGTGATCTACGCATTCTGGTGCGCGAGCGCCTGGTGGAAGGCGACAGCAATGGCGAGGTGATCGACTTTGTGGTCGAGCGCTACGGCGAATACGTGCTGTTGCGGCCCACCACCTCGGGTGCCAATTGGCTGCTGTGGGCTGCTGGCCCTTTGATGCTGCTGTTGGCACTGATGGTTGCTGCTGGCTACATGCGTGGCCGGGGGCGGGCTGCCGGGGATGCGGATCCGGCGCTGAGCGATGAGGAACAGGCCCGGCTAAGCCAGATTCTCGACGAGTGACAATTTGGATGTGGTGACGCGGGGTTTGGCTTTCGCCTGCTTGTGCTTTGCGCCACGGTTGCGGGTAAACCGGGGCAGTGCGGTCGCAGAACCGGCCCCGCGTATACGAGACCCGCGTTTGAGAAATATGAGGCTTTGATGGACTACAAGGAAATCCTGTACACCTGTGAGGATGATCTGGCGATTGTCACGCTGAACCGCCCAGGCAAGATGAATGCGCTGACAGGCCAGATGCGGGCAGAGATCACGCATGCAATGAAACGCGCGGCATCCGAGGCCCGCGCGGTTGTGCTCACCGGGGCCGGGGGGGCGTTTTGCTCGGGCCAGGATCTGAGCGATGCTTCTGGCAATGGCGACATTGATATGGAACGCACCCTGCGGGATGAATACACCCCGATGCTGGAGGCCATCTATGACTGCCCGGTTCCGACCCTCTCTGTCATTAACGGTCCGGTTGCTGGCGCAGGCGCCAATCTGGCCCTGGCGGCAGATGTGGTGATTGCGACCGAAAGCGCCTATTTCCTGCAGGCTTTTGCCCGCATTGGCCTGATGCCGGATGCCGGTGGCACCTGGTTCCTGCCGCGCCAAATGGGCCTGGCCAAGGCCATGGGGGCCGCGCTGTTTGCGGATAAGATTTCTGCCAAACAGGCTAGCGACTGGGGGATGATCTGGGAGGCCATCCCGGATGATGACTTTGAAGCCCATTGGCGCGCACGCGCGGCCTATCTGGCCAATGGCCCAACCAAGGCCTTTGGCGCCATCAAAACCGCGATCCGCGCCAGCTATGGCAACAGCCTGCCGGAACAGCTCTCGGTTGAGGCGAGCCTGCAGGGGGAATGTGGCAAAACCCGTGATTTCAATGAGGGCGTCACCGCCTTTCTGGAAAAACGCCCCGCCACATTCGAGGGCCGTTAACGGTCAATTAGGTATGAAACCCTAAGACTCTATGCGTTGGGTGGATCGTCCTCTCGGCGCATTAGACGTTTTAGGATTTATTGTCGTGAAATTCACCTCCCATAATCTGTCCAGCCTCGCGCAGGATCAACAGCCCATCGTCACGGTCTTTTGCGCGGTGTGGCATCAACAGAAAAACAAGTTGGACCTGCTGCGGGCTCATTGGGAGAATTTGAAGTCCCAGACGTTAAATGTTCAACCCTGCTACATCTTTGACAACGGCGATACGGCACCAGATTGGCTGGATGCGCCCTGGCACAGTTTTGATGAACCACTGAGCATCTATGAAGCCTGGTCCGCCGGAACCGCCCTGTCGACGACGCCCTATGTGATGAACCTCAATATGGATGATCGCCTGGCACGCGATGCGGTGGGGCTGTTGGCGGGAACGGCGCTGGAGACAAATTCGGCGCTGGTCTGTGGCGAATGGGAGATCTGTTTTGACGAAAAGGATATGGCAGAGCCCTTTGATCTGACAGATATTGACTACACCCATTTCAAACCCACCTGGCCCCCGGTACTGGATCAAAACCTGCGCTTGGGCAGCGGCACCGGAGAGCGCGGGACCTTTGGCCCTGCAACGCTGTGGGATGTCCATATGATCGGAAAATGGTATCCATCCTATTTCAACAACGGTGAAGTGATCCGCTCCATGGGGGATGGGTTCTTTTGGTCGGTATTGAAAGGCAACAACCTAAAGCAAACCCGGGTGCCAAAAGTGATCGGCAAGTATCTTTCCGACCCCGAGTCGCAGGGGGAGTTTCGCCCGCATCAGGATGCCGAATTCCTGAGGGCCCATGGTATCAGCCAGCGCTCAATGTCCAGCCGTATTTTGTCTGGCGAGGTGGCCTGCACCAATGATGCAGACATGGCGCCCTTTATGACAGCGCCAGGCAGCCCGGCCAGTGTGCTCGCCCAGATGCAAGGGGCAGCCGCCTAGGGCGCCCCCTCGCTTTGCTTTTTTTGTGGTTTACCTTGTCCCGCAGGCGCTGGCGGATACAGAAAAGCCGCGTGAGGAGCAGATCCCAACGCGGCTTTCCCCTGGATGTTTTTAGCAGTGATCAGACCTAGGCAGTGGCAGCTGCAGCTGTGCCTGAGCCCTCGATCAGAACCAGATGTTTGGTCAGATCAAAGGTGGCGGGGTCTTGATCTTCGACCCGCAGAACCAAATGACCATTGGCAGAGATCAGCGCGTCAGAGGAGCCGCTGTCATTGTCCTGCATGGTTACGGTCATGACTGGCTCTGTTTGTGACGCGTCATAGGAATAGATCAGGTTGTCTTCATCCGGATCAAAATCGGTTATGGTTGCCGCTTCACCGCCTTCCAGCCAGGACAGCGCCATGAAGGTGTCTTCGCCGGCGCCGCCGGTGATGGTATCATTTACCCCAAAGATGACGGTGTCATCGCCGTTACCAGCATCAACAACATCGCCTTCGGTATCGGCATCGGAGATAAAGTCCATCGGCTGCGCAAGAACCGCGACAATGTCGTTTTCAGTGGCCGGGTCAAGATTGCCACTGGAGACAATCACGTCATTGCCGGTATCGCCATAGATGGTGTCAGCCCCTGAGGTATCAACCAAAAGATCTGCGTCGCGTCCGCCGCGGAGAAGGTCATTGCCCTCACCACCCAGGACCAGATCTTTGCCGTTGCCGCCAAAGACTTCATCGTCGCCTTCGCCACCATCGACGCTGTCCTGGCCGCCGTCGCCAAAGACGCGGTCATCGCCTTCTTTGCCGTCAAGACTGTCGTCGCCATTCTTGCCCAGGAGCGTGTTGTTTTCCGCGTCCCCGTCGATGTCGTCATCACCGCTGGCACCAATAAAGGAGTCGACATCAGAACCGCCCCCCGTGTCCCCGCCGGAATCGCTGCCGCTGCCGGTGTCAGCAGGTACATCATCATCGTCGTCGTCAATAATAAAGGCGATACCGGCAACCAGGCCGATACCCAAAAGCGCCATCCACATCATAGAAATGTCCCCCAGAAAGTGATCAATATTTTGTTTAAATTACCTCTGGTTGGGGCATTGGAACAAGACAATAAGAGACAGATTGTCTGGAAAACGGAACCAGAGCTTCCACAATGATTTAACGCTGCGGTGATTGTCGCCCACCGGGAACCAATTGCTGAAAATGGTCACAAAGAGGGCCAGGGTTGACCCCTATTTGAGCGCTGGTGGCCGCAAAAATACCTGACTTGGATGCTGGCGACTCACTGGGTGATTTTGTGGATGACCTGTTTGAGAGCGGTCAGCCGACAAAAAAGCCCCGCCAAAATGGCGAGGCTATTATTTTGTACAACGAGAACGTTTAGCGGTTTTCGATATCCACGTAGTCGCGCGCGGTTTGCCCAAGGTAGAGCTGGCGTGGACGACCAATTTTGTTCTGTGGATCTGCAATCATTTCTTTCCACTGCGAGATCCAGCCAACGGTGCGCGACAGAGCAAAGATTGGGGTGAACATCGAGGTGGGGAAACCCATCGCTTCGAGAATGATGCCGGAATAGAAGTCCACATTCGGGAACAGCTTCTTCTCTTTGAAATAGGGATCATTCAGCGCCGTCTGTTCCAGCTCTTTGGCAACCTGCAGTAGCGGGTTGTCTTCGACGCCCAGAAGTTCGAGCACCTCATCAGCGGACTGTTTCAGAACCGTGGCGCGCGGGTCGGTGTTTTTGTAAACACGGTGACCAAAGCCCATCAGACGGAAGGGATCATCCTTGTCTTTGGCGCGGGCGATGAATTCAGGAATGCGGTCAACGGTCCCAATTTCCTTGAGCATCTCCAGGCAGGCCTGGTTGGCGCCACCATGGGCAGGGCCCCAAAGGCAGGCGATGCCCGCAGCGATACAGGCAAATGGGTTTGCACCCGAAGACGAGGCCAGGCGCACGGTCGAGGTCGAGGCGTTTTGCTCGTGATCTGCGTGCAGGGTAAAGATCCGGTCCATTGCGCGGCTCAGGATCGGGTTCACGTTGTAGTCTTCGGCGGGCACCGAGAAGCACATGTGCAGGAAGTTGGCTGCATAATCCAGGTCGTTGCGTGGGTACACAAAAGGCTGACCGATGGAATATTTATAGGCCATGGCTGCAATTGTCGGCAGTTTGGCGATCAGACGGATCGAGGCCACTTCGCGCTGCCAGGGATCGGAAATATCGGTGGAATCGTGATAGAAGGCAGACATCGCCCCCACAACGCCAACCAGGGTTGCCATTGGATGCGCATCGCGGCGGAACCCACGGAAGAAATTGTGCATTTGCTCATGCACCATGGTGTGACGGGTCACACGGGCTTCAAAATCTTCCAGCTGTGTCGCAGTTGGTAGCTCACCATAAAGCAGCAGATAACAGACTTCCAGGTAGTGCGACTGCGAGGCCAGCTGATCAATCGGGTAGCCTCGGTGCAGCAGCTCGCCCTTGCCACCATCAATAAAGGTGATGGTGCTGTCGCAGCTGGCGGTCGAGGTGAAGCCCGGATCATAGGTAAAAACGCCGGCCTGGGCATAGAGTTTGCGGATGTCTAGAACATCAGGGCCGGCGGTTGGCGAGAAAATGGGAAGCTCATAGTCTTGGCCATTCAGGCTGAGCTTTGCGGTCTTCTGTGTCTCGGTCATAGATGTCCCTTCCTGTATCAGGCACGAATACCCGGAATTTCCTCCCGGGCACGGTGCAGGCAGAACCTGCGCGCGGATCGCGCAGGTGAGGTCGTATAGAAACAGGCTTACTGACCAGTTAAGGACAGGGGTAGCCTGTGGCGTCGTTGAGCCGGGCCATTGTTTCTTCGCGGCCCAGGATCAGCATCATGTCAAACACCGACGGTGTTGCGGCGCGACCGGCCAACACGGCCCGCAGGGGGGCGGCCAGTTTGCCGAACTTGGTGTCATGGGCTTCTGCAAATGTATTGAAAAGCGCCTCAAGATCGTCACGGGTCCAGCTAACACTTTGCAACTGCGGCGTCAATTGAGCCAGTATACCGTCGGATACATTTGCCAGTGCCTTGGCGGCTTTTTCATCTGGTTCAACTGGCCGGGATGTCAGAACAAAATGAGCTTTTTCAAGCAGGTCAGGGAAAGTTTTGGCCCGGTCCTTGAGGCAATACATCGCACGTTCAAGATTTGCTGACTTTACGTCATCTAGCGGTGTTTTTCCAGCAGCGATCAAGTATTCCTGAATTTCTTGCCGCAGTGCAGCGTCATCGCTAACAGCAATATGTTGTCCCGACAGGTTCTCCAGCTTTTTTGTGTCAAATCGGGCCGGGCTTTTGCCAATGGCCGCAAGCCCGAACCACTCCTGTGCCTGGGCATCAGTGAAAAATTCGTCATCACCATGGCTCCAGCCCAGGCGGGCCAGATAGTTCCGCATCCCCGCAGCGCTGTAGCCCATGGCCTGATATTCCTGGGCGCCAAGCGCGCCATGGCGTTTGGAGAGCTTTTTGCCATCCGCCCCGTGGATCAGTGGAATATGGGCCCAGACCGGAATATCCCAGCCCATCGCATCATAGATCACCATCTGGCGGGCTGCATTGTTCAAATGATCGTCGCCCCGGATCACATGGGTCACGCCCATATCGTGATCATCAACCACCACCGCCAGCATGTAGACCGGCGTGCCGTCTGAGCGCAGCAGAATCATGTCATCCAGCTGGTTGTTCTGAATCGTGACATCGCCCTGCACCTGATCCTGGATCACCGTGACCCCCTCCTGCGGGGCCTTGATGCGGATCACATAGGGGGCATCCGGGTGGCTCTCGGCGTTGGCGTCCCGCCAGGGGGAGCGATAGAGCGTTGATTTTCCCTCAGTTTTTGCGGCATCCCGAAAAGCTGCAATTTCGTCCTGGGTGGCGAAACATTTATAGGCCTTACCCTCGGCCAGCAGCTGTTCTGCGACCTCGGCATGGCGTTTAGCGCCTTCAAACTGGCTGACAATTTCGCCGTCATGATCCAGACCCAGCCAGTTCATGCCTTGCAAGATAGCGGCCGTTGCCTCGGGCGTGGAGCGCGCACGATCGGTGTCTTCGATACGCAAAAGAAACTTGCCACCGCGGCCGCGCGCAAAAAGCCAGTTAAACAGGGCGGTACGGGCGCCACCAATGTGCAAATAGCCTGTAGGAGAGGGGGCGAAGCGTGTGACGACGGGTTTGGACATGAGGTGATCTGCCTTTGGAAACCAAAAATGAGCCGGATTTTCTGCCTGTGTACCGAGGCGCGGAAGCCGGAGCAACCTTGCAGATCTTGTTGCGCATTGATCAGGCCCTGTTGGCGCAGCGTGGATCGTTGATGCCTTGGATCCCGGTTTGTCTCGGGCTTGGCATCGGGTGGTTCTTTCTGCTGCGCAGCGACCCGGGTATTTTTGCTTTGTGTCTGCTGGCTTTGACCCTGCTCGTGGCACTGCCTCTGACCCGTTGCCGGGATGCCCGGGCGATTGTTGCCTGGGCGATCCTCCTCATTGGCCTGGGCTTTTCTGCGGCCCAGTTACGGACCTCTCTCGTGCAGGCGCCGGTGCTGTCGTTTCGCTACTATGGCCCGGTCGAGGGGCGGGTCATCGCCATGGATCGCGCCAGTAGTGGCGCCGTTAGAGTGACCCTGGATCATGTGCGGCTGGCGCGTGTGGCACCTGGGAAGCGTCCCGCACGGGTGCGGTTGACGCTGGCCGCTGGCAGCAACAGCCCGGCGGTGGGGGCAACCGTGGCCACCACTGCCCATTTGATGCCTCCCCAGGGCCCAAGCGAGCCGGGAGGGTTTGATTTTCGCCGATATGCCTGGTTCAACAAAATTGGTGCCAATGGCTATACCCGTGTGCCGGTTGTGGTTCTGCAGCCTGCGCAATCCGGGCTGTATCTGCACAGGTTCCGCTATCGCCTGTCCCAGGCAGTGCAACGCCGTTTGGGGCCCAAAACCGGTGGATTCGCCGCTGCAATCATCGCAGGAGACAGAAGCGGGGTCGCCCCGGAAGATCTGCAGGCGTTGCGGGCAAGCAACCTGGCCCATCTGCTGGCGATCTCTGGGCTTCACATGGGGTTGTTGACCGGGTTTGTGTTTACAGTGCTGCGGTTTTCGCTCTGCTTGATCCCGTCAATTGCCCTGCGGTTGAACATCAAAAAGATCTCTGCAGGGGCGGCGCTTGCGGTGGGGGCCATCTACCTCGGGATCTCTGGTGCAAGCATATCCACGGAACGGGCCTTTATTATGGTTCTGGTCCTGTTCATGGCGGTTTTACTGGACCGGCGCGCCCTATCCTTAAGAGCCGTTTCCGTGGCGGCGACACTTGTATTGTTGCGCAGGCCGGATACACTGATGAGCCCCGGCTTTCAGATGAGCTTTGCCGCAACCACCGCTTTGGTCGCGGTGTTTGGCTGGATCAGAACCCAGCAGTTGGCAGTGGGTCCGGCCTGGCTACGGCCGGTCCTGACGGTGATTGTTTCCTCGGCAGTGGCCGGAGCCGCAACCGCGCCCTTTGGTGCTGCCCACTTTCATGTCCTGTCCCATTACGGGCTTATTGGCAATGTGCTGGCGGTTCCCATCATGGGATTGGTTGTTGTTCCTGCTGCGGTATTATCCCTCTGTCTGGCGCCTTTTGGTGCCGAACAGATCGGAGTTTTCTTTCTGCAGATTGGTCTTGAATGGATATTGGGGGTTGCGGCCTGGGTCGCGGCCTTTCCACATGCGCAGAGTGGGGTGGTGATGCCCGGCCATTGGGTGCTGCCACTTTTCACCCTGGGGGCGCTGGTTGTGCTGCTCTGGCAGGGGCGGCTGCGATGGGCTGGGCTGGGCTTGATTGGATTTTCCATCGCAGTTTGGGGGCAGGCGAATAGGCCAATTCTACTTGTTTCGGCCAATGGGGCGCTGGTCGGGGTGTTGACCCCGCAGGGCAGAGCTTTGTCCCGAGCAAACAGTCAGGGGTACACGGCCAAAAGCTGGTTGGCGGCGGATGGCACGCTGGTGTCACATAGTGAGGCTGCGCAGCGGTGGACGGCCCTCAGCCAAGACAGGGATATCTGGGTGTTTGGACGCCGGATTGTGCATATTACCGGCAAGCGGCAGGCTGGTGAATTTGTAAACTGCCACGCGGCAGATTTGGTCATTGCCAACACGGCCCTTGCGCCAGAAGGCAGCTGCCAGGTTCTGGGGCCGGATCACCTGCGGCGCAGTGGCAGCATCAAAATGGCTCGAGATGGCACATTGGTCACCGCAAATGAACTGGCCGGAAACCGCCCCTGGTCGCGCCCCTGACCTGTCCCGACTCCAGGTGGTGGCAGTGGCTTGCCAGCCCGTAAGCCCAAAGGTCAGTAGCTGCGGATCAAGCCAACCAGCCGCCCCTGAACCTTAACCTGATCTTCTGCAAAGATACGGGTTTCATAGGCGGGGTTTTCGGCCTCAAGCGCAATGGCACCATTGCGGCGGAACAGCCGCTTCAGCGTCGCCTCTTCGTCGGCAATTAGGGCAACAACGATATCCCCATCATCCGCAGTGTCGGCTTCGCGGATCACCACGATGTCGCCATCGTTGATCCCTGCATTGATCATCGAGTCGCCGCGGACCTCCAATGCGTAGTGTTTGCCATTGGTAGACAACATGGTTTGAGGGATTGCGATCTGATGGGTGATCTCGTTGATCGCCTCGATTGGCACCCCTGCAGCAATGCGGCCCATGACCGGAATTTGTAGTGAGGCAATAACAGAATCCGAAGAAGTGGTAGACGGGGCGGCGTCACGGGTGCTTCTGTGCGTTTCCAAGTCGATTGCAGTCCCGGTTGCGCGCGTCCCAGTTTCGCGCGTCCCGGTGGCGCTATCGTCCCTGGAGAGGCCTGCGGCGCCCCCGATGTTTTCTGGCAGGCGCAAAATTTCGATCGCCCGCGCGCGGTGGGCAAGACGCCGGATAAATCCACGTTCTTCTAGCGCAGTGATGAGCCGGTGAATCCCCGATTTGGAGCGCAGATCAAGGGCAACCTTCATTTCATCAAAACTGGGAGGAACACCGTCCTTTTGCAGGCGCCGATGTATGAAGTTCAATAAATCCAACTGCTTCTTGGTTAGCATTTCTGTCCCTCCAAATACATCTGTTGCGCTTTGTTCTATTCATGTTCCCGTTTTGTGTCAACAACACAAGAACACCGCAGCCTCTTTTGTGAGGTTTTCACTGTTGGAGGATTCCGGAGTTTCCCACTTGGGCAGGTTCAGATCGGCAGGTATTGCAGGGTCTCGCCGGGGCGTTGCGCTGGCGCATTGGGCGGCAAGATAAGCAAGGCATTGGCATCGGCCAGAACGGTCAGCAACGAGCTGTCTTGTGCGGGCGAAACGGTGACCTTACCTGCAGCAACCGTCGCACGCATATAGTGTTCCCGCGGCCCGTTCGCCGCCAGTTCATGGGTTAGGGTTGCGGTTTGCAGCGGTTCGACCCCTGGCTGCAATCCCAACATGCTTTGGATCATAGGTCGCAAGAAGATATGCCCGCAAACCATTGCAGAAACAGGGTTTCCCGGCAGGCCGACCATGGCGGTCTTGCCCATGCGCCCGGCCATCAGCGGCTTTCCGGGGCGCATGGCAACCTTGTAAAAACTGCGCTCCATTCCCAGATCAGCCGAGACCTTGGCGACCAGATCATGATCCCCAACCGAAGCACCGCCAATGGTGACAACCAGATCGACGTCACGCGCCAGAGAGAAGGCCATTTTCAGCGAGGGCTCATTGTCTTTGGCAATGGGCAAAATCCGCACCTCTGCGCCAAACTCTTCCAGCATCGCCTTGAGACCAAAGGTATTTGAGGCGATGATTTGATCCGGACCGGGGGTGCCACCAGGCATCACCAATTCGTCGCCGGTTGAGATCAAGGCGACCACAGGGCGGCGGAAAACAGGAACCACGGGGATATTCATCGCCGCCAAAAGCGCCACATCAGAGGCCCGCAGGAGACGCGGCGCATTGACGGTTTGGCCGATGCTGAAGTCACCGCCACGGGGGCGGATATTGTCCGAGTCGCCGGGGTGATTGAGGATGGTGATCAGATCCTTCTTGCGGCCAACATCCTCTTGAATAACCACAAAATCGGCGCCGTCCGGAACTGGCGCGCCGGTGAAAATCCGCACCGCCTGACCGGCCTTTAGGGTGCCATCAAAACGATGCCCTGCGGCGGCCTCACCGATGACCTGAAACATGGCATGCAGTTCAACTTCGTGCCGTTTTAGCGCGTAGCCATCCATCGCCGAGGCGGAAAAGGGCGGCTGGTCCCGCGTGGCGCTGACCGGCTGAGCCAAGACCCGGCCATTGGCCTGGGCTAGGGGGACCTGCTCAACTTCGGTCACGGAGCTGAGCTGAAAAAGAGCCGCGCGGGCCTCGGAAACTGAAATCATCTACGCCTCGTATCGCCCTGATTTTCCGCCATCTTTTAGCACCACCCTGGTGCCGCCAATCTGCATTCCCTTATCCACGGCTTTGGCCATGTCATAGACGGTGAGACAGGCCACTGACACCGCCGTCAGGGCCTCCATCTCTACACCGGTTTGGCCGGTGGTCTTGACGGTGGCCTGCACCCGGACGCCGGGCAGATCGGGATCCAGCGACAGATCAACGGCGACCTTGGTAATGGCAAGCGGGTGGCACAGCGGGATCAGGTCGGGCGTCTTTTTCGCCCCCATAATACCTGCCAGCCGCGCCACGCTGAGCACATCGCCTTTTTTGGCCTTGCCTTGGGAAATGATTTCAAAGGTTTGTGGGGCCATGGTGATGTGACCCTCGGCAACGGCCACACGCGCGGTGACCTCTTTGTCGGAGACATCAACCATATGGGCGTCGCCCTTGGTGTCAAAATGGGTCAGAGCCATGTTCAGAGTGCCCCGGGGATCAGCGGGTCCGCCAGCAGGCTGCGGGTCGCTTGCGCCACATCTTCTTGTCGCATCAGGGATTCCCCGATCAAAAAGGCCCGGGCGCCATAGCGGGCCATATCCGCCAGGTCCTGCGGAGTGGACAGGCCGCTTTCGCAGACGATGCTGCGCCCGGCAGGCACCAGTCGCGACAGATAACGGGTGGTGTCCAATGTTGTTTCAAAGGTTTTCAGATTGCGGTTGTTGATCCCCATCAGGGGGGATTTCAGCAGGCTGGCGCGCTCCAGCTCGGCCTCGTCATGGACCTCCAGCAGCACATCCATTCCCCAACCCACGGCGCAGTCTTCCAGCTCGGCGGCCTGTGCATCGCTCACCGAAGCGAGAATGATCAGGATACAATCGGCGCCCAGGGCGCGGGCCTCGGCAACCTGATAGGTATCATACATGAAATCTTTGCGCAGGGCGGGCAGGGAGCAGGCCTCTCTGGCCTCCACCAGGAAGGATTTGGCGCCCTGAAAGCTCGGCGTATCGGTCAGAACCGAAAGGCAGGCAGCGCCGCCCTGTTCATAGGCCTGTGCCAGCGCGGCAGGGTTGAAATCTTCTCGGATCAGGCCCTTGGAGGGGCTGGCTTTTTTGATTTCCGCAATCAGCCCATAGCCGTCGCGGGCGGCGCTGGAAAGCGCCGAGGCAAAGCCCCTGGGGGCAGAGGCGTCGCGGGCTTCTGCTTCGACCTCGGACAATGGCTTGGCGATTTTGTCAGCGGCTATTTCTTCCAGCTTATAGGCCTTGATCTTGTCCAGAACATTTTCAGCCATGCTCCTGCCTCCTGTTTGTCATTGCTTGCCCTCAGATTGACCAGTCGATTGGCACGGAACCACGCGCGGCAAGCCAGCTGTTGATCTCCGAAAACACCCCTGAGCCAAAGAAGCCGCGGTGGGCAGAGAGCGGAGAAGGATGGGCGCTCTTCAGGATTAGGTGATCGCCCGGATGGATATGTTTTTCAAGTCTCTGCGCCTGTTTTCCCCAGAATACATAGGCGGTTGGCTTTTGGGAGGTCTTGGCGAGCACCTGTTCCACAAGCGGCGCCCAGCCCAGATCCCTGTGCCCATTGGCTTCGCCTGCGGGTACGGAAAGCGCGGTGTTGAGCATCAGAATGCCCTGTTGCGCCCAGTTTTGCAAATCACCTGTGGCGGGGTGACGGCCAATGTCTTCCTGTAGTTCTTTGTAAATATTGGAAAGAGACCGAGGCAGGGGCCTTACGTCCGGCGCGACTGAAAAGGCCAGCCCATTGGCATGCCCCGGCGTGGGATAGGGATCCTGACCAAGAATGACCACGCGGGTTTGCGCCAGCGGTGTCAGCTCAAAAGCCGCAAACCGAAGTGGCTCGGGTGGCAGAATACTCCGGGTGTCTGCATCCAGGCGCGCTTTGATGCCTGGCCAGTTCTCGGAGAAAAACGCCAGGTCACTCCAGTCGCCCAGACGGTCTGCCAGGCGGTCTGTCAGACGGTCTGCCGGGCTGTTCGCCAGGTTTTGTTCTGGGCGGGCGTTGTGGCTGTCTCCTAGCGGGGCCAAGCCATCAGTCTGGGTCATACGGCAGCAGCCGTGGTGATCTTTGCCAGCGCGTCCAGTTTTCCCTTGGCTGCCCCGGAGTCTATGCTTTCTTTTGCCATTTCAACACCTTCTGGCAGGGAATTGGCAGCGTTGGCAACCACCAGAGCGGCGGCGGCATTCAGCAGAACAGCATCGCGGTACGCGCCCTGATCGCCGTTCAAAAGCGCCCGGAACGCCACGGCGTTATCCTCGGGGCTGCCGCCGACGATGGCCTCAAAGGGATGCACCGGCAGACCGGCCTGTTCCGGGTGGAGCTCAAAATCACGGATCGAACCATCTTCCTCCAGCGCTGAAACCCAGCTCACCCCCGTGATGGTCAACTCATCCGTCCCGTCCGAGCCATGCACCAGCCAGGCGCGCTCAGACCCGAGCTGGCCCAGGGTTTCCGCCATTGGACGGATCAAGTCGCGGCTAAAGGCACCAGTGAGCTGCCGGGTGACACCTGCGGGATTTGTCAATGGACCCAGGATGTTAAAGATCGTTCTTGTACCCAGTTCCTGACGCGTCGGCATTACATGGGCAACCGCCGGGTGATGCATCGGCGCCATCATGAAGGCGATACCGCAGCTGGCCAGCGCCGCTTCGACCACCTTTGGTGGTACCATGACATTGATGCCCATCTGCGCCTGCACATCCGCGGTGCCCGAGCGCGACGACAGGTTGCGGTTGCCGTGTTTGGCGACCACGACCCCGGCGCCTGCGGTCACAAAGGCGGTGGCGGTAGAGATATTCAGGGTATGTTTGCCATCACCGCCGGTGCCGACGATATCCATGGCCCCCGCAGGTGCTTTGACTGGGTTGCATTTGGACCGCATGACCGAGGCCGCTGCGGCGTATTCGTCAACGGTTTCGCCGCGTGTTCGCAGCGCCATCAGGATGCCGCCAATCTGGCTGGGGGTGGCTTCGCCTTCAAACAGCAGGGTAAAGGCCTGGATGGCCTCATCACGGCTGAGCGGGCGGTCGGCGGCGGCACCAATCAGCGGTTTGATCAGATCGCTCATGCCGACACCTTCATGTCATCAAGAAAGTTCTTGAGCAGGGCATGGCCGTGCTCGGATGCAATGGATTCGGGATGAAACTGAACCCCGTGCATCGGCAACCCCTTGTGTTGCAACCCCATGATGGTGCCATCTTCCAGTTCGGCCGTGATTTCCAGACATTCGGGCAGGGTTTCGCGGTCCACCACCAGCGAATGATAGCGGGTTGCCTCAAACGGGCTGGGCAGCCCGGCAAAAAGCCCGGTGTTGTTGTGGTGAACCTTGCCCATCTTTCCATGCACGATCTCGTGGCAGCGTACCACATTGCCGCCAAAGGCCTCGCCGATGGTCTGATGCCCCAGGCAGACCCCAAGCAGCGGCGTTCTGGTTTCTGCAGCGGCCAGGGTCAGCGCCAGGCAAATCCCGGCTTGTGCCGGCGCCTTGGGACCAGGCGAAAGCAGGATGCCCTTTGGCTTCAACGCCATGGCTTCCTGCACGGTAAGAGCATCGTTGCGATGGACTTCCATCTCAGCGCCGAGCTCGCCCAGATAGTGCACAAGGTTGTAGGTGAAGGAGTCGTAGTTGTCGATTAGCAGCAGCATCTTGGTGGGCTCTTTTATGGGTGGCGGGCGAGGGGGGCGCCGCAGTATAGTGGTTTTGGTATACTTGTTCAGGCTTGTGCGGCAGCGTCAAGAGCAGGACGTTCAATTGGCGCATGCCCTGACCTGACTAGGGACCAAACAGGCAGAAATTGGGGTGCAGATGCGCCGTTTCTGTCTGCGGCGTTGAGGTAAAACCAGCCCGGTGACAGGGTGGAAACAGGTGATTGAGAGGCAAGACTGCGATGAAAGGGTTTCTCGGAGGCGTGAGTGTCGGTGCGTTGGTGGCCGTAGCGGGGGCAGCAATGTGGTCGTTATCGTCCCCCTTGCCGAGCCGGGTGCAGGTTGATGCAACAATGCCGGATCAGTCCAACCAGCCTGAAACATCAGCGATACAGGCGCCTGAAGCCAATGAGCGCCGCGATGCCGATCTTGTGGATGCAGCCCCCAGCACTCCGACAAGCTCCGGCAATGAGGATACCAGTCCCATTGCCGTTCTCGACACCGATCCAGGTTCCAGGCCCGTGGTGGCCACCGCAGAGGGGGCCAGCCCAGGCGATATGACCCAGGGGGCAGGGGTTGAGAGCCTGCCACAGCTGCCAAGCACCGTTTCTGCTGAGACAGAGAGTGGCGCGGCCCCAAATGCACCCGGCCAGGAAGAGCAGCCAGTGGTCTCCACCGAGACTGCGGCTGTGCCAGCCCCGCAGGTCATGGCAGAATCGAATCCCGAAGAAACCACGCCCCTTTCCGACCAAGCTGTGTCATCAGAGCGGGCCGGGGGCGCGACTGATGCAACTGGTGTTGTCAGCTCCGGAACTAAAATATCGGATGCCGTCAGCATAGGGGCCGACAGCTCCAATGCTGAAACCACCGATACCGAGAGGGCGGAAACGGCCAACGCGGATGGCCCGCCCCCAAGCCCCGAGATCTCCACGCCTGTTGTGACATCGCCTGTTGTGCCGGTCCTGACCGGGCCCGAAATCGGCGCTGCGCCGGTTGCCACGGCACTGCCCAGCATATCAGTCACGCCTGGGGCAAGGCCTCAGCCCGGCGGCCTCGGCGCGCAAGCCGAGGCGGATCCGGCTGAGCAGGAGGCCGCAGGTGCTGCGCCTGGGGAGACTGAAACGCAGGCCCAGTCTGATCAACAGTCTGATGAACAGGCCGATCAACAGCAGCTGGCCTCTGACGAGAGCGAAGCGACCGGTGCGCGACTGGGCACCCGCGTGGTCCCGCTGACCGAACGCAGCAGCACACCGACTTTGATTGGTGACGATGCGGCAGCGCCCTCAGATGCGGCGGTTGCCGATGGTATTCCCTTTGAGACCAACGCCGAGGCTTTTGCCGCGCTGAATAACCACCCCTTGATGTCCATCGTGTTGATAGATGATGAGGGGGCCATTGGCGTCGAAGCTTTGGAAGGTTTCCCCTATCCGCTGACCTTTGCAATCTCTCCACAGGATCCAAAAGCCGCAGAAAAAATGCAGGCGCGCCGCGCCGCTGGGTTTGAAGTGCTGATCCTCGCGGATCTTCCGCGTGAGGCCACACCGCAGGACGCTGAAACCACAATGGGGGTCTGGATGCAGCAATTGCCGCAGGCGGTTGGGATCCTGGAAGGCGTTGACACCGGGTTTCAGGGAAACCGGCCGCTGGCAGATCAGATGGTGGCAGTGATGAAGGCCACGGGCTATGGCATGGTGACCCAGAATAGCGGGCTGAACACGGTGCAAAAACTGGCCCTGCGCGATGGTATGCCATCCGGAGTGGTGTTTCGCGATTTTGACGGGGCCGGACAAAACCCCCGCGCCATTCGCCGGTTCCTGGACCAAGCGGCTTTTCGGGCCCGTCAGGAAGGTGCTGTGATCATGCTGGGCCGGTTGCGGCCAGACACTATCTCGGCGCTGTTGCTTTGGGGATTGCAGGATCGCGCAAGTCAGGTTGGTCTGGCCCCCATTTCAGCCGGGCTCAAGGCGATGCTTCCTGCGGCGGAATGATGCGGACCTGATCAGAAGCCTGAATCTCCGTGATGCGGCCCCTCCCAAGATGAGGCCCGTCCCAAGATGAGGCCCGTCCCAACATGAGGCCTGTCCCAACATGAGGCCCGGACAGAGCCGCAAAATATGAGAAAATATAAAAAAAGGGCCTCCCTGTGGAGGCCCTTTTGTCGTGTCAGTGCTAAAACGCGCGCCTGTCGCGATCAGCTGTTACCACTGCCGACAAAGCGCGCTGCATCGGCTGCCGCACGACGGATGGCGTTGGATTTATGCACGGTCTCCATATATTCGGCCTCAGGGTCGCTGTCATAGACAACGCCACCACCGGCCTGCACATAGAGGGTCTGATCCTTGACGATGGCGGTGCGCAGGGCGATGCACATATCCATATCCCCCCCAGCTGAAAAATAGCCAACACCGCCGCCATAGACGCCACGTTTTTCGGGTTCCAACTCGTCGATGATCTCCATCGCCCGCACTTTTGGTGCGCCGGACACGGTTCCCGCAGGCATGCCGGCAAAAAACGCATCCAGCGCGTCTTTGTCTTCGTGCAGCTCGCCCACCACATTGGAGACGATATGCATTACATGGCTGTAGCGTTCGATGATGAACTGCTCGGTGGGCTTGACGGTGCCAATCTTGGCCACCCGGCCAGTGTCATTGCGCCCCAGGTCCAGCAGCATCAGGTGCTCTGCCAGCTCCTTTTTGTCGGCCAGAAGATCCAGCTCGTTTGCCTTGTCCTGTTCCGGGGTCTCGCCACGGGGGCGGGTGCCTGCGATGGGGCGAATGGTGATCTCATTGCCAAAGACCCGCACCAGAATTTCCGGGCTGGCACCGATCACCTGGAAGCCACCAAAGTTGAAATAGAACATAAAGGGCGAGGGGTTGGTGCGCCGCAATGAGCGATAGAGCGCAAAGGGGGGCAGCGGGAATTCCTGACTCCAGCGCTGTGCTGGAACCACCTGAAAGATATCGCCTGCCCGGATGTAGTCCTTGGCCTTTTCCACCGCTTCCATATAGCCGGATTTGGTGAAATTCGAAACCGGTGGCGCGATCTCGCGGGCGTCGCCCAGATCGCGGGTTTCCGAAGGCATCGCCCGTTCCAGATCGCGCACCGCATCCATGACCCGCTCAGCGGCCTGTGCATAGGCTGCCCGCGCGGTCTGGCCGTCGCTGGCCCAGGCCGGAGAGACCACGGTGACCTCACCTTTGACGCCGTCAAGCACAGCAATCACAGAGGGGCGCATCATCACCGCATCCGGCAGGCCAAGCGGGTCGGGGTTCACATCCGGCAGATATTCCACATGGCGCACCATGTCATAGCCAAGATAGCCAAACAGACCTGCTGCGGCCTGGGGCATGTCCTCGGGCAGGTCGATTTTGCTTTCGGCCAGCAGCGCACGCAGATTGTCGAGCGGATTGCCGTCCTGTGCCTCAAAGGCATCCGGATCAAACCGGGCCGAACGATTGAGCGCCGAGGCCTCCCCCTGGCTGCGCCAGACCAGATCGGGCTTCATACCGATGATGGAGTAGCGACCGCGCACCTCCCCACCGGTTACGGATTCCAGCATAAAGGCGTCCTTCTGGGCGCCTGTGAGCTTGAGCATCAAAGAGACGGGGGTATCCAGGTCTGCGGCAAGCCGCGTATAGACAACCTGGTTTTCACCGCTCTCATAGGCCGTGGCGAAGCTCGCAAAATCTGGGGTCAAGGCCATCGGGCAGGTCTCACTTATTTACTGATAGTTCGTCATAACAGCGTTCAGCGCCTGCTGATCAACGCGGGGCGCGGCACGCAGCTGTGCGTCGTTGATAAAGGCGGAGAACAGTGCCTCTGATACGGCCTGGTCCAATTGGGTGCTCAGCGCCTTTGCCAGGAGTTGCATTTCCTCGTTCTCCTCGGCGGCAAGAACCTCATCCAGTCGGACCACAACGGTGCTGGCCTCGCCCTGGATCACCTTGAGATCACCCGGCGCCATGGTGAAGATCTGGTTCATCATATCGGCCGGCGTGTTGTCGAGGTAAGCCGTGCGGGTGAGGCCGGTTTCGCTTTGGACCTGGGTGCCTTCGGGGAATTCGCCAGTTTCAGAGGCCACGGCAAACAGTGCGTCGGCTTGTGCCTGAAGGGCTGTTGCAACGCGATCTGCTTCCCAGGCGGCCAGCACCTTTTGTTTGGCATCCTCAAAGGCTTCGGGACGTTCGGGCAGGATTTCATCAAGGCGCAAGGCAAACAGGCTGCCGTCTTCGAGGAATTCAGCGGCGGGGAAATCCTCCAGTGTCACCACGCTGGCAGCGGTGCGGAAGCCTTCATAGGCGGTGATGCCTTCGCCGGTCTCGCCGCTCCAGTCCAGGCTGGCCACTTCCATTTTGCTTTCATTTGCCAGGTCTTCCAGCGTTGCTCCGCCGGCAAGCAGATCGTTGACCTCTTCGGCCTGTTGTTCGATCTGACGGCGGGCATGATCGGTTGCCAGCTCATCGCGCAGGTCAGGCAGGGCTTCCTCAAAGGTGGTGAGATGGGCCTCAAGCCGGCCATTGATCCGGAACAGGGCAGGGCCGAGATCCGTGGGCAGAGGCCCGGTAACATCGTTCACTTCGGCGGCAAAAACCGCTTTGCCGGCCTCGCCAAGGGCGGGCAGTGTCACATCGCCAAGGTCGATATCCTGCAGCGACAGACCACGCGCTTGGACCAGCGCTTCAAAGGTTGTGCTTGCGGCATCAATCTGTGCCTTGGCATCGGCGGCGCTGGCCTCATCGGCAAAGACCAGGCGTTCCACCAGGCGGCGCTCGGCAACCTCGTACTGGTCACTGCGTTCTGCATAAAGCGCGCGCAGGGCCTCATCTGCGACATCGACGCTGTCCAGAATCATATCGGGGCTGAGGCGCGCATAGGTGATGCGCTTGGTTTCGGGCAGGGTGAACTGTGCCGTGTTGGCGTCATAAAATTCCTTCAGCACCGCGTCCTCTGGCACCACCTGGATCAGCGCGATCTGATCAGGGCTAAACGCCACATAAGAGAAGCTGCGGCGCGCACCGATGTAATCGGTCATGGTTTTGGTCATGGTCTGGGGCATCTTGGCTCCGACCACGATCGCGCCCTGCACCAGGGTACGGGCGGATTCGCGGCGCAGGTCGGCCTCAAAATCGCTTTCGTTCAGATTGACGTTCTGCAGCGCAAAGCTATAGGCCTGCCTGTCAAATTTGCCGCTGGCGTCCTGAAAGGCAGGGATTTCGGCCAGCTCCTGGCGCAGGTTCTCATCGCCAACGGAAATGCCAAGGTTTTTGACCTCGTTGTCGATGGAGGCAATGGAGATCAGACGGCCCAGAACCGCCTGGTCCAGACCAAAGGCAGCCATCTGGGCAAAGGTCAGGCTCTGCCCACCCTGAGCCTGCAGCGCACGTTGTTCGCGCTGCATCTCGCGCAGGTATTCGTCAACGGTGACCTCTTCTTCGCCAACAATGGCAACGGCGGACATTGAGCTGCTGAAGTTGACGGCGCCAAAGCCGGCAAGGCCAACAATCAGCAAACCCATAAGGATCCAAACAAAGGTATTGGATAATTTTTTAATGCTTGTGGCCATGCTGCCCTCTTTGTTTTCGGTTCAGAAAGGCGCCGCGAGATTTTCGCCTGGGGGCCGCCTCTTCAAATGAATTCGCACCTTGCATACGCTGCCACCCCAAGGGGAGCAAGATCCTGCGGCCTCTCAACAACTTGAATAAGAGGCTTTGACCGGGATCTGCACCTGTGGATGCGGGAAATAGCTGCGATATCTGCCAGCCCTGGTCGCCTAAGGGGTGAAATTGCGCAACCGGTCGAACAGCTCGGCAATTCCGGCGGCGTCAACATTGGCAAAGGCAATGCGAAACTGGCGCTCGGCGATCTTGCTGCCCTCTGGCATAAACATGGTGCCCGGCAACATCAGCACCGAGGCCTGAGCGACCAGTTTCTTGGCGATCTCTTCGGCAGGGGCATCAAAAGGATGTTCCACATAGGCAAAATAGGCGCCACATCCCAGCAGTTTCCAGCCCCTGGCCTGCAGGCTGGGAAAGTGGTCGGTGATGGCCTGTTTGCGCGCCAGGATTTCAGCCCGTTCCCCGGCCAGCCAGTCTTGTAAATTGTGAATGCCCCATTGCGCGCCGATCTGTCCCAGCTGCGACGGGCAGATGGTGACCGTATCCAAGAACTTCTCCATTTCGAACAGGCGTTGTGGCGCGGCGGCGATGGCGCCAACCCGGTGGCCGGTCAAACGATAGGCTTTGGAGAAGGAATAAAGATGGATCAGGGTCTGATCCCAATCCGGATCCTGAAACAGCCCATGGGGTGGACCCGAGCGGCTGTCAAAGTCGCGGTAGGTTTCATCCACGATCAGGGTAAGCCCATTGGATTTGGCCAGATCAAAATAGGCGCGCAGCAAGCCGGCAGGATATTCCGCTCCGGTTGGATTGTTTGGCGTCACCAGCACAATGGCCTTGGTGCGCGCCGAGATCAGCGCCTGCGCGGCGCTGAGATCAGGCAGCATATCATCGCCAACCTGAAGCGGGCGGGCGGTGACGCCGCTGAGATCAAGCCACATTTTGTGGTTAAAGTACCAGGGCACCGGAATGATGACCTCATCCCCTTCGCCGCAGAGTGCCGCAATGGTGGCGGCAAAGGCCTGATTGCAGCCCGAGGTGATGCCGACCTGAGCAGGCGTGATGGTGGCCGCATAATGCCTGCTCATCTGATCTGAGAGCGCCTGACGCAGGCCGTCACGTCCCAGGACAGCCCCATATAGATGTGCGTCATCCTGGTTGAGCGCCGCCTCTGCCAGGGCCTGACGCAGCCCCAGCGGTGGTGGATCCGCCGGGGCGGCCTGGCTGACATTGAGCAACGCGCGCTCAGGAGGGAAAGAGACACCTTCGAGCCAGCGACGGGATTCGACAATTGGTGAAAGAAAGGTGGCCTCTGTGCGCGACTTGGTCATGCCCGCTCCTGTTGACGGTTTTCTGATTGAGAATTGGTAGGGGCTTGGGCGCGCGATGGCAATCACTCTCTCTTTTGCACGGCGGTCTGGGGCAGAAGAACGTCCTGAAGCCGGGACAAAAAAACTGGGATTAAAACGCGGCCGGGATGCAGCCTGGGGTTTTGACAAAGAAAAACGCGCCCAAAGGGGCGCGCTGGTTTGCTGATTTCAAGGGCGGAGCGCGGTTTAATCGGTGCCGCGATAGGGCTCGACATATTGCAGCGCCATATCCCAGGGGAAAAAGATCCAGGTGTCCTGGCTGACCTCGGTGATAAAGGTATCCACCATTGGGCGTCCCTTGGGTTTGGCATAGACGGTTGCAACATGCGCCTTGGGGTAGAGCGCGCGCACCAGTTCCAGCGTTTTGCCGCTGTCCACCAGATCGTCGATGATCAAAATACCATCGCCATCGCCCATCAGCGCGGGGTCGGGTCTTTTCAGCACTTCGGCCTCGCGCCGCTGGTCGGCCTTGCCGCCGCCGGAATGATAAGATTTCACGCTGATGGTATCGACCGTGCGGATGTCCAGCTCGCGGGCGATGATCATTGCAGGTGCCATGCCGCCGCGGGTGATCGCCACCACGGCACGCCAGGCGCCATTTTCAGGCCCCTGTCCGTCCAGCCGCCAGGCCAGTGCCCGGCTGTCTCGGTGGATCTGGTCCCAGCTGATATGAAAGCCTTTTTCATGCGGCAGGCGGTCTGTCATCTTTATGGCTCCGGCGGTGGTGGTGGCTGCGTGATGGTGCTTGTCGGATCTCGGCCCAGCCTCGGTGATGAGGCCCTGTCGGGCAGTGATCAAAAAAGCAGTTCTTTTGAGGTTGGCGCCCCTGCACCTTGATCATTCGCTGCGGAAATCCGGGCGCGATGACCAAGGTGCAGGGAGGCGTACAGGCTATTTGGTAATGTCAGGCGCGTCGACAGCTTTCATGCCAACCACGTGATAGCCCGCATCCACGTGCAGGTTCTCACCGGTTACGCCGGAGCTGAGATCAGACAAAAGGTAAAGGGCCGATTTGCCCACGTCATCCGTCGTCACATTGCGACGCAGCGGCGAGTTGTATTCGTTCCACTTCATGATGTAGCGGAAATCGCCAATGCCCGAAGCCGCCAGGGTTTTGATCGGACCGGCAGAGATCGCGTTGACGCGAATACCGTCCTTGCCCAGATCCTCGGCGAGATATTTCACCGAAGCCTCAAGTGCTGCCTTGGCAACACCCATGACATTATAATGTGGCATGACCTGCTCGGCCCCATAATAGGTGAGCGTCAGCATCGAGCCGCCCTCGGCCATCATCTTTTCCGCGCGCTTGGCAATGGCGGTAAAGGAATAGACCGAAATATCCATGGTCATCTGGAAATTGTCGCGGCTGGTGTCGACATAGCGACCGCGCAGCTCGCTCTTGTCCGAGAAACCGATGGCATGAACCACAAAGTCCAGCTTGCCCCATTTTTCTTCCAATGAAGCAAACAGCGCATCCATCGAGGCCTCGTCCGAGACGTCGCAGGGCAGGACGATATTGCTTCCCAGCTGTTCGGCCAGTGGCACGACGCGCTTTTTCAGAGCGTCGCCCTGAAAGGAAAAGGCCAGCTCGGCGCCAGCATCGGCACAGGCCTTGGCAATTCCCCAGGCAATCGATTTGTCATTGGCCAGGCCCATGATCAGACCGCGCTTGCCGGTCAGCAGTTGATTAGACATTCAGGTTCTCCGCCTGTGATCCGTAAAGTTAAACACGTTTAATATGTTGGCGCGCCTGCTTCAAGGGGCGACCTTGATTGTTCCGATACCTGCCCGCCAACATGTCTCCCCTACATCTGTTCTCTGCGGCCCTTGCCGTTCCGAAAGCGGCTGCCTAGTGTACCGGCAAAACAGACAGGAGGCTCTTATGAGTGAACGTTCAGGGCTCTTTGCCGGCGATGACCCTTTTGAAATTGCCCGCGCCTGGCTGGCAGAGGCCGAAAAGACAGAAATCAACGATCCCAATGCTATTGCTCTGGCGACAGTTGATGCCAATGGCTTGCCCAACGCGCGTATGGTCTTGTTGAAAGAGATCGAGGCGGACGCCTTTGTTTTTTATACAAACTACGAGAGCGCCAAGGGGCAGGAGCTGGACCAGGCTGGCAAGGCCTCTTTTGTCATGCATTGGAAATCCCTGCGGCGGCAAATCCGCGTGCGGGGTACTATTAGCCGGGAGGAGGGACCAAAGGCGGATGAATACTATGCTTCGCGGTCGCTCAAAAGCCGTCTTGGTGCCTGGGCCTCAAAGCAGTCCCGCCCATTGGATAGCCGCGCCAGCCTGATGGCTGAGGTGGCAAAGGTGACAGCAACCAAGGGACCGAATCCTCCAAGACCGCCATTTTGGGGCGGCTATCGGATAACGCCTGTTGAGATTGAGTTCTGGGCCGATGGCGCGTTTCGTTTACATGACCGTTTTGCTTGGGTACGACCCACCGAACAGGACAAATGGTCGGTTTCTCGTCTCAATCCTTAAGCACTAACGGCGGAAAATAGCACTTTCCTAACAAATGGGAGGGTTTTTTGCTTGAATTCCGGCAGTGAAATCGCGCATCACATCACTACGAAAATGAAAAAGACGCAGTGGATGAGATAAGTGGCAGAAGATCTGAGCAGCCTGCAGCAAATCCAAGGCCTTGTTAAATGGTTTGATCCCACCAAGGGATTTGGTTTTGTTGTGTCCGATCTGGGCGGCCCTGACATTTTGTTGCACGTAAATGTACTTCGTAATTTTGGACAGAGTTCGGTCGCGGATGGTACCCGTGTCGAAATCGTGACTCACCGCACCGACAGAGGTGTGCAGGCGGTCGAGGTCCTGGCGATCCATCCGCCAGAGCGGGAGGAAAACCCGGTTCTGAGCGACTTTGCCGACTTTGACCTAAGTGATATGCAATCCAGACCGCTGGTACCGGCGCGGGTGAAGTGGTTCAACAAAGGTAAGGGATTTGGCTTTGCCAATATCTTTGGCCGCAGCGAAGATGTCTTCCTGCATGTTGAGGTCCTGCGCCAATCCGGTCTGGCGGATCTACAGCCCGGCGAAGCACTGGCCTTGCGGGTGATTGATGGCAAACGCGGCCAGATGGCCGCCGAAGTTCAAGCCTGGGAATCAGCCCTGCTTGATAGCGATCAGGACACCTGATCACATGGCGCGGTTGAGAGCCTCTCTCGCCGCACCGGCCTTGGCCCTTGTCTTTGGCATTGTCTTTGGCCTGGGCCTTTCCACCGCTGCTCCTGCAGCTGACTGTCGCCCCGATCGGGTGGAGCTGCGTGGCAGCTGGGGGCAGACCTCCTTTAATGTTGAAATCGCCGATGACGAAGCCGAGCGCGCCCAGGGGCTGATGTTCCGCGAAAGCCTGGCGCGCGGAGCAGGGATGCTCTTTGTCTATCCAAAGCCGCAGCGCGCGGCCTTTTGGATGAAAAACACCCTCATTCCACTGGATATCATTTTTCTGGATCAGACGGGCCGGGTCATTCACGTGCAGGCCAATGCGATTCCGGGTGATCTCACACCTCTGCCGGGTGGCGACAACGTCTTTGCGGTGCTCGAAATTAACGGCGGTTTGGCCGCGCGCTATGGGATTTCGATCGGTACTGAGATGCGTCACAAAGTTTTTTCAAAAACTACACCAATTTGGCCATGTTAGGGGTTTTCAAATCAATTCACTGGCGTTAGGAACAGCGCACGGTCCGGGGCGTGGCGCAGTCTGGTAGCGCACCTGTTTTGGGTACAGGGGGTCGTGAGTTCGAATCTCGCCGCCCCGACCATAATCACTTAAAAGCATTGAGCTTTTGGGTGGTGGATAGAAGGCACAACCCATAGGGTTGGACATAAACCGGGCAGTTCGCATTCAGATGCGACTGCCCGTTTTCTTTTCCCGATAGAAATTTTCTCCCAGTGTTCAGCCACAAGGCGCGGCGGCTTTGAGCCATCTGATACCAGCTCATCAGTTTTGGTTCCCAAAGGCCTGTCCCAGTCACCAGCCTGATGATGCTGTCGAAGAATCACAGATTCAGGGACAATTTGTGCAGATCGACAAAAGTGCAGATTTTAACACTTCTTTAAGAAAGTGACGCCGAAGCGTGGCAATTGGTTGCCAGAGTATTAAGAAGGCGAATGTTCGATCCTGACCGGTTCGCTGAAAATCTGTGCAAGCAAGCCACAAGCGGCCTGAACTGCAAAACCAAGCATTTGAAGCCGGGGGGCGTGCCAGTTTTTGCGGCGATCTTGGTGGCCTGCTCTGGGCAGGTTTTAACTTTGAGGGGCAAGTTGTTGCTGTTACCCGCGTTTTCGCAGCCGTGAGTTTGGTAACATATGTCACTTGCGGTGCCGTCGCCTGTGGGTGAATCACTCGGACCCGCGAGCCCCGCGTCCTGAGGAATTTCGTCAACAGAAAAGATGGTTTAAAATTGGTAAAATTTCCGTTGACCCCCTTGGGTACAATACGCCAAATTGTGGGAACTCGGATCGGCACTACTAGATCTAGTTAGATCGGCGGCGCCATGACGATGGGAAAAACACTAGACATATCCGCAAAAATGGCCGGCGAAGGCCTTAAGTAGCTGGCCCATAAAACAGGCCTGTCGGCTATGATGTGCTTTCCTGATGGACGGGCCACAGCTGCTGTGGCGGCAATGAAGTTATGAGACCAAGAGCATCTCAAGGGGCAGAGCATGAAGATCGAGCGCAAATTCACCAAGGCAGGGCAGGACGCCTATAAATCTCTGGATTTCATTTCTGCCACCTCCGAAATTCGAAACCCGGATGGCACCATTGTGTTCCGTCAGGAGAATATTGAGGTTCCTTCCAGCTGGAGCCAGGTTGCCAGCGATGTCATTGCGCAGAAGTATTTTCGCAAGGCCGGCGTGCCCGAGCGCCTGAAAAAGGTCAAAGAAGAGGGCGTTCCTGAATTCCTTTGGCGGTCCGTTCCTGCTGGCAAAGATGTACCTACAGGGGGCGAAACCTCCTCCAAGCAGGTGTTTGATCGTCTGGCCGGGGCCTGGACCTATTGGGGCTGGAAAGGCGGCTATTTCACCAGCGAAGGTGATGCGCGCTCTTACTTTGACGAGATGCGCCACATGCTGGCGACCCAGCGCGCGGCGCCCAACAGCCCACAGTGGTTCAACACCGGTCTGCACTGGGCCTATGGGATTGATGGTCCGGCCCAGGGCCACCATTATGTCGATTACAAAACTGGTAAGCTCACCAAATCCACCAGCTCCTATGAGCACCCACAGCCCCATGCCTGCTTTATCCAGTCGGTGGCCGATGATCTGGTCAACGAGGGCGGCATTATGGACCTTTGGGTGCGCGAGGCCCGCCTGTTCAAATATGGGTCTGGCACCGGCACCAATTTCAGCCATCTGCGCGGCGAAGGGGAGGCCCTGTCGGGGGGCGGTAAATCCTCTGGTCTGATGGGTTTTCTGCGTATTGGCGACCGCGCCGCAGGGGCGATCAAATCCGGTGGCACCACCCGGCGCGCGGCCAAGATGGTGATCGTCGACGCGGACCATCCGGATATCGAAGATTTCATCCAGTGGAAGGTTATCGAAGAGCAGAAAGTGGCCTCCATCGTGGCGGGCTCCAAGATGCATGAAAAGATGCTGAACAGCATCTTTGCGGCAATCCGGTCCTGGGATGGCGCCTCTGAGGATGCCTATGAGCCCTCGGCCAACCCGGCGCTGAAAAAGGCGGTCCGCGAGGCCAAGAAGGTTGCGATCCCCGAGACCTATATCAAGCGCGTGCTGGACTACGCAAAGCAGGGCTATGACAGCATCGAGTTCCCGATCTATGATACCGACTGGGATTCCGAGGCCTATAGTTCTGTCTCCGGTCAGAACTCCAACAACTCGATCCGGGTTACCAATGCGTTTTTGCATGCGGTTAAAAAGGATGCCGATTGGCAGCTGATCAACCGGACTGACGGAAAGGTGGCCAAAACCGTCAAAGCACGGGATCTGTGGGAAAAGGTCGGCCATGCGGCCTGGGCCTGCGCCGATCCGGGTATCCAGTTCCACGACACCGTGAACGAATGGCACACCTGCCCGCAAGACGGTGAGATTCGTGGTTCAAACCCTTGTTCCGAATATATGTTCCTGGACGATACCGCCTGCAACCTCGCCTCTCTGAACCTGCTGACCTTCTACAAGGATGGCAAGTTCCAGGCAGAAGACTACATGCATGCCTGTCGTCTGTGGACCGTGACCCTGGAGATTTCGGTCACCATGGCGCAGTTCCCGTCCAAGGAGATCGCGCAGCGGTCTTATGACTTTAGAACCCTGGGTCTGGGCTATGCCAATATCGGCGGTTTGCTGATGAACATGGGCTATGGCTATGACAGCGAGGAGGGCCGGGCGCTTTGCGGCTCGCTGACCGCGCTGATGACCGGTGTTGCCTATGCCACCTCGGCCGAGATGGCTGGTGAACTTGGCGCCTTCTCTGGCTACGCGCGCAATGCCGATGCGATGCTCAGGGTCATTCGCAACCACCGCACTGCTGCCATGGGGCGGGTCACCGGGTATGAAGGTCTTTCGGTTCCGCCGGTGCCGCTGGACATTTCCGGCTGCCCTGATGCGCGGCTTGCGGATCTTGCCATGGGGGCCTGGGACGAGGCGTTGGAGCTGGGCGAAAAGCACGGCTACCGCAATGCCCAAACCACTGTCATTGCGCCCACCGGCACCATTGGTCTGGTGATGGACTGTGACACCACCGGGATTGAGCCGGATTTTGCCCTGGTGAAGTTCAAAAAACTGGCCGGTGGCGGCTATTTCAAGATCATCAACCGTTCGGTCCCGGCCGCTCTCGAAGGGCTGGGGTATAGCTCCTCGCAGATCGAAGAGATCGTCTCTTATGCGGTGGGGCATGCTTCGCTTGGCAATGCGCCGGGGATCAACCACACCTCGCTGACCGGTCACGGCTTTGGTCCCAATGAATTGTCCAAGATCGACAGTGCCTTGGAATCCGCTTTTGACATCCGCTTTGTGTTCAACCAGTGGACATTGGGCGAGGATTTCTGCACCGGAGTGTTGGGCATTCCGGCGAAAAAGCTGAATGATCCCACCTTTGATCTGCTGCGCCACCTTGGCTTTACCAAAGCCGATATCGACGCGGCCAATGATCATGTCTGTGGCACCATGACGCTGGAAGGCGCGCCACATCTGAAAGAAGAGCATTATCAGATCTTTGACTGCGCCAACCCCTGCGGCAAAAAGGGCAAGCGCTTTCTTGGGGTCGAAAGCCATATCCGCATGATGGCTGCTGCCCAGAGCTTTATTTCCGGTGCGATTTCTAAAACCATCAACATGCCCAATGATGCCGAGATTGAAGAGTGCCAAAAGGCCTATGAGCTGAGCTGGTCCCTGGGCGTCAAGGCCAATGCGCTGTACCGCGATGGCTCCAAGCTGAGCCAGCCACTGGCGGCGGCGCTGGTTGAGGATGACGATGAGGCGGCAGAGCTGCTGGAAACCGGTAACAATCAGGAAAAAGCCGTTGTTCTGGCAGAGAAAATTATCGAAAAGATCGTCATCAAGGAGGTGATCAAATCCCACCGCACCAAGATGCCGCAACGGCGCAAAGGCTATACTCAAAAGGCAGTTGTTGGCGGTCACAAGGTCTACCTGCGAACCGGCGAATATGAGAGCGGCACCCTGGGTGAGATCTTTATCGACATGCACAAAGAGGGTGCAGGATTCCGGGCGATGATGAACAACTTTGCCATCGCGGTTTCAGTCGGTCTGCAATACGGCGTGCCACTGGAAGAGTTTGTCGATGCCTTCACCTTTACCAAATTCGAACCCGCAGGCATGGTCCAGGGCAATGACTCGATCAAGAATGCCACCTCGATCCTCGACTATGTGTTCCGTGAACTGGCGGTCAGCTATCTGGATCGCACGGATCTGGCGCATGTAAAACCCCAAGGCCCGGCCTTTGACGATATCGGGCGCGGCGAAGAAGAAGGCGTGTCCAATCTTTCGGAACTCAGCGAAAGCGCGGCAAGCCGGTCGTTGGAGGTGCTGAAGCAGATTTCCTCTACCGGCTATCTGCGCAAGCGCCTGCCACAGGATCTGGTGGTGCTCCAGGGCGGGGCAAGTGGTCTGATGAATGCAGGGATTTCGGCAGCGGATCCTGTTTCGGACCTGCATTCTCTGGTGCCAGAGGTCACAGCAGCTCCGCTATCTGGCCCCGTTACTGGCATGGATGCACGGACCAAGGCAAAGATGCAGGGCTATGAGGGCGAAGCCTGCGGCGAATGCGGCAACTACACCTTGGTGCGCAACGGCACCTGCATGAAATGCAACACCTGCGGTTCCACCTCCGGCTGTTCCTAAGCTTCGGCGGCAAGACAGGTCAGATGTGACTTTGTGCGGCCTATGCCCGCCCTAACATCCTAAAAAACCCGCGCCAGATTTGGCGCGGGTTTTCTTTGATTTGGAGTTTACCAGGTTAAAGCGCCCTTGCGAGAGAGGATAAATTCACGACGCGTAGGCATGGACGGTCAGATCCTCTCTGGGGCCAGTGCTGATTTCAACATCCACTTTGTAGGTTTCAGATATCGCCGGTGAGCACAGCACGGTTTTTGCGCAGCCCTGGGCAAGAATACGTCCCTGACCCAGCAAAATAAGGTGGTCGGCAAAGCGTGCTGCGAGGTTCAAATCATGCAATGCGACAACGCCGATACTGTCACGTGCCTGAACGGTTGCGCGAATGCGGGTCAGCACCTCCAGTTGGTGACGCAAATCCAGCGCCGAGGTGGGCTCATCAAACAGGTAGACGTCAGAATGCCGGATGAGCGCCTGGGCCACAGAAACCATCTGGGATTGCCCGCCGGACAGCTCGCTTACATAGGCTTCTGACAGATGGCCGATCCCGGCCTCTGCCAGAGCCTGGGCAACTGCCGCCATATCTGCCGCAGTTACCCGCCATCCGCGCAATTGCTTATGCGCCATCATGACCACATCAAAAACGGTGAGGGCTGCGTTTGCGGCAAAGTATTGCGGCATGAAGCAGATGCGTTTGAGCCGTTCACGAGACCCCAGAGAGGCAAGATCGGTGTCATTCAGGGTGATCTGCCCGGTCGCCGGCTTTGCGAGCCCTGAGATCAGGCGAAACAAGGTGGATTTCCCCGCCGCATTGGGCCCGATCAAAGCGGTTAGCTTGCCTGACGGCAGGGCATCAAAATCCAGCTCCTTCAGGACGGGCCGTGCCCCATAGGAATAAGACAGGTTTTGCGCGCTTAGTCTGGTCATTGCCAATGCCTTTTACGTTGCCCAAGGATCAACAGGATGAAAAACGGGATGCCGATCAGCGATGTGATCATGCCAATTGGGTAGACAATGCCCGGTGTGATGGCCTTGGAGGCGATGGATGTGCCGGACATGATCAGCGCACCGCAGAGCGCCGAAAGTGGCAGAAAGCCCCGTTGATCTTCGCCGACAATCATTCGGGCGATATGGGGGCCGACAAGTCCGACAAAGGCCACAGCCCCGACAAAGGACACCGCGACAGCAGACAACAGGGAGACCCCGGCCAGGACCGACATGCGCAACAGCGACACGTTGACCCCAAGCGCTGCGGCTTTTTCTTCGCCCATGCGCAAAGCGGTCAAGGCCCAGGAACGTGACATGAAATAGGGCAGGACAATCAGCAGAACGGCGATGCAGACGCCAACTTTGGTCCAGGAGGCACGGGCGAGCGAGCCAAGTTGCCAGAAAATAAGCTGAGCCAATTGCAGCTCGGATGCTCCATATTGAAGAAATGCCAGTAAGGCATTGAAAGTAAACAGCATCGCAATCCCGACAAGGATCATCGCCTCAGGTGTGACGCCGCGAAGACGGGTAAAAAGAAACAAACACCCAGAGGTGATCATCGCCAGCACAAAGGCATTGGCGGTGACAAACAACCCGCCAACACCCGGCACAACCGACCAGCCAAGCACGATGGCCAGCGCCGCGCCAAAACTGGCAGCCGAGGACAGGCCCAGGGTAAAGGGATCGGCAAGCGGGTTGTTCAAAATGGTTTGCATTTCCGCACCGGCAACGCCCAGCATGGCGCCAACCGTCACAGCCATCAAAGCAACGGGCAAACGCAGCTGCCAGATGATCACCTGTTCTTTTGGCGATGCAAGTGATGGATCCAGGATCACGGCAAGCGTGCGGCCAAAACTCAGGTCTGCAGGCCCGGTGATGATGTCCAGAACAACAAGGCACATCATTATTGTCACGGCTCCGGCAACCAGCCCTACACGGCGCAGGTTGCGCCGTTTGTAGGCCATCACAAGAGCCGCCGCATCGAATCCGGCTGAGGTCGTTTGATCTGTCATTATAGGATTTCCAAGTGTCAGGTTCGCACATCAAAAGCAGCGGTGCGAACCCGTTGAAATTATTTGAGCGAGGTCCAGAACTGGCCGGAAGCCTCAAACGGCAGGAACTTGTCGTGCAGTTCCTCAAGGGAGGCCTGGGGGTCCAGATCTGCAAATTCGTCCGGGTGGAGCCATTTGGCAATCTGTTGCACCGCAACAAAGTGGTAGGGCGAGTTGTAGAACTGGTGGTAGATCGCGTGCATATTGCCCTCTTTCACCGCCCGCATCTGGGCAAACCCGGTGCGATCCGCCAGCGCCTGCAGCTTTGCGTGATTCACTGCAGGGTCGCCTTCATAGCCCAACAGGATCGAGGCGACCTCTGGGCGCGATTCGATCCAGTTGGCGCCGGTGGCGATGATATGGTCAGGATCTGCCTCAATCAGCCCTTCCAGACTGATGTCGACAGAATAGGCATTGGCCAGGGTCGAGGCGTAGTTCACCCCGCCTGCCAATTCGACAAAACGGCCAAAGTTGTAAGGGCCAAAGGACCAACAGCAAAAATCAGCTTGCCATCCGGCTGCGTTTTCAATCGCCACCAGGGGGCGTTCGTCAGCCGGGATCTGGTCGACAATATTGGTGACCTTGCGCATTTGGCCGATATAGAAATCGATAAGTTCCGCTGCACGTTTTTCTTCGCCCAGGATGCGGCCCATCATCAACAGCGATGGCACGGTATTTTCAGTAGCGTTTCGGCGGAAATCAACAAAGGCGACGTTGACGCCTGCGCTTTCCATCTTTTCGATCAGGCCGGTCTCTTCGGCTTTGAACAGGTTGCCCACATCGAGCAACAAAAGATCCGTTCCCGCCTCCAGTACGGATTCAATACTGAAATCACCAGCGTAGGGGTTGCCAAAGTTGATCAACCGGGCGGTGTCTTCGGGAAAGGCTTTTTCATACTGGCGAAAGGCATCGGGATCATACGTGATCAGATCGTCTTTCCAGCCCACAATTTTTTCAAACGGATTGCCCGTCGTCAGCGGCGCGATTGAATATATCATGCGCCCTTCGCCAAGAACGATCTTGTCAGGGCGTTCTGTGAAGGTAATTTGCCGGCCGGCAATATCTGTTACAGTGAGGGCGTCCGCTTGAGCTTCACTGGCTTGTGCAATCACGAGTGCACTGGCTGTAACAGCACCAAGGAAACCGCCAAAAAATGTCGCATAGGACATAAGCGTCTCCAGTGTGTTGGTCGTGTGACTCGGCCTTTTAGAGAATTTCCAGCAGATACCCAAGTGTTTTTATCAGAAAATTGAATTTCAGATTTAACCACCTAAAGTACGTATTTCAGTTCATTGATTTTAAACGTAATTGCCTCTGCCGGGTTCATCCGGAGTTGGCTGCGGACCTGAATTTTTGGCACCGGAACTCGCTACATTTGGCTGCCGATGACGCGGCATCTTGCCGTTTGGTCATCATTGCCCGGTGGAATTGGTTCATATACGAACCAAATAAAGATCTGTTTTGGAGTCCTGTTTTGTCGGTAAAACTGCGCGTCTTTCATCAATTGCAGGTGGCCCATAGTGCGCTGTTTCGCGCAGCCGACCGGCGCACGCGCCAGGCGGTGGGGCTGACCACACGCCAGTTTGCGGTGCTCTTTGTCTTGTCACAATCAGATGCACAGCCCATTTCCGAAATCGCCAAACGGCTCTCTATGGGGAAATCCAGCCTGACCGGTCTGGTGGATCGCATGGTTGAACGTGGCCTTGTTGCCCGTATTGCCTCGGCCAGTGATGGCCGGATTACCAATATCCACCTTGAAGACAGTGGCGCCAAAATCCTGGCCCGTGTGAAAGAGGAAACCAAGCATTTCAACAGGGCTTTGCTTGCGCCTTTTAGTGATAAAGAACAGCTGGTTATCCAGAGGTTCCTCACCCATCTGGTGGACCATGCCGATGAGATTATCAACCCAGTCTCAGCCCCAGTCTCAGCCCCAGTCTCACCCCCTGTCGGAGATGACGATGATGCAACTGACAAAGCGTGAACCACTCAGCTTTACCACCAGTGACGGGGTTACGCTGCAAGGCGACTTGACCACCTGCGAGACCCCTGAACTGGCGGTGCTGATCTCTGCAGGAACCGGATTTCCGCGCCAGTTTTACCACGGGATTGCGCAGTTCATGGCCGAACGTGGGGCCATTGTGCTGACCTATGACTACCGCGGTATTGCGGGGTCGCGCCAGGGCGATCTGGCCCAGTCCGAGATCGAATATCCGGATTGGGGTCGATACGATATGGTTGCCGCCGTGGAGCAGCTGTCCCAGGCGGCACCGGGGGTGCGCATTACCCATTTGGCCCATAGCGTTGGTGGCCATTTTATCGGTGTGATGTCCAACCACCAAGCCATTGATCGCCATGCACTTGTTTCAGTTGGGACCGGGTATTTTGGTGGCCACCAGGTAAAGAACTGGCCGCTTGAGTTTTACTTCTGGTGGCTCTTGGGATCCTATTCCCTGCTGCGCTGGGGCTATATCAAACCGGTGGGCGGCTGGCAGGGCGAGCCCTTGCCGCCCCGCGTGTTCAAGACCTGGCGCAAATGGAGCCAACGTCGCAGCTACTTTCGCGCCGATTATGAGGGGCTGCTAAAGCCACAGCACTACAGCGATGTGACGGCGTCGATCCGATCCTGGGTCTTTACCGATGATCCGATTGCAACCCCGCAGGCGGCGCGTGATCTGCTGGAGTGCTATCCCAACGCAGCGAAATCGTTGCAAATCAGAACACCCGCTGACATTGGTGTGACGCGTATTGGTCACGAAGGCGCCTTTCGACCAGGCCGCGAAGCGCTTTGGGCAGAATGCTGGGATTGGCTTTCACAAGACCAGGTAACCGCTTGAATTGGCAGGAATGCCTTTGAGATTTCACATGTTAGGACTGCTGTTATGACCGACACAATTACTCTTCAGACCGATGATCGGGTTACCCTTCTGACCATCAACCGGCCGCAAAAGCGCAATGCAATCACACAACAGATGTATGGCGTCATGGCGGATGCGCTCAAGGCCTATGAGGCCTCAGACACCCAGCGCGCCTTTGTCATTACGGGCGCTGAGGATTATTTCACCGCCGGCAATGACCTGCAGGATTTCTCGATGGCGGACCACAGCGGTGATTTGCCCCCTGTCGCCCGGTTTCTCGAGGCGATTTCCACCTGCAAAAAACCGGTGATTGCCGCCGTGAATGGCCCCGCAATTGGCATTGGCCTGACCATGTTGCTGCATTGTGATCTGGTCTATGCCGCTGCCAGCGCCACCTTCACGGCGCCCTTTGTCAAATTGGGCCTGGTGCCAGAGGCCGCCTCGTCAATGCTGTTGTCGGCCTCAGTTGGGATGGCTGTTGCCAATGATATTCTGCTGGCCGGGCGCAGTCTCACCGCAGAAGAGGCGCATAGCTACGGTCTGGTTTCACGGGTCTTTTCCGATGCAGAGCTGCTGCAACAGGTGGCAGAGATTGCCAATCACGTCGCCGCATCGGCGCCTGAGGCCATGAAGCTGTCAAAATCCCTGATCCGTCATCAGCGCGATCTGGTTGCGGCGCATATGGATCGCGAGTCCGACCTGTTTGTCGCCCAGTTGAAATCCCCGGAGTTTTCCGAAGTTGTCACAGCCATGATGCAAAAACGGGCGCCGACCTTTTCCTGACCCCCTCCTGTGATGACCCCTCTGCCACACTCGGGTCAGCCCGATTGTGGCAGAGCGGGACATTCAGTCTGGAACGGCGCGGATCGCGCCCCGAAGGTGGATTCCCAGGTTGTTGGATCGCCAGTTTGGATGCCCAGTTTGGATGCACAGGTTGGATTCCCAGGCGGCGTCCCGCGTGGTCATTTGCCAGTCAAATAATCCAACATTAGCGTACCTAGCAAACCGGCCAGGACCTCCTCGGCCCGCTGGTCCCCGACAATGGTAGTGACAACCCTGCGATAGGTGCTCATTGCCACCTGCATGGCCTCGTCCTCTGCTATTTGGGGCCGGGTTTTGCCACGCAGGTAGTCAAAAATCAGCGCCATTTCACGGGCAAAATCCTGGCGCAAGGCATCTGTCAGGCGTTGCAGGTTTTCCTGTTCTGTCGCCTGAGGGTCGGTAAAATCAGCGTCAAATGCGCCCATGACCTGTTTGGTACAGGTCAAAAACAGATCCTCCTTGGTTGCAAAGTAGTGATACAGCGCGCTTTTTGACAGGCCCAGATGCTGCGCAACTTTGCGCATGCTGGTCCCGGCATAACCATGGTCCGAAAAATACCCGGCAGCGCCTTGTGCGAGCTGCTGACTATAGGCCTGGTGATCGACAATTTTTGGCATTTGTTTTCGTCCATTTGGTCTAAATACAGTTGACATGAACCAAAGCAGAGGTCTAGAGCAGTTTTATCGTCCGATTGGACTAAAAAGGCGGGGGTTTCCCTGAGGCGACCGCAAATTCGGGGTGTATGTGTTCAGGTGGGGCAGCCCCAGCATAACAGTTTAACAGCAATCCCCTTGGCAGTCGCACACCACAGGAGACGACAATGACAACCAGATACGGTGGTGTTGATCGCGCCCATGCCCGCTCTTATGGCCCAAAACTGACCTTTGCTGTCTTGCACGGTGCCCTGGTTGTGATGTGCCTGTGGCTGGCCTTTGGCGGCTTTGAGTGGGCAGATCCAACCCGGGCCAAGGTTTTGGCGCTATGTGCTGTTCTGTACTGGGCGCGGCACGCGGTGACCCTGTTTGTTATCCTGCAGCGCCGGGTTGAGATGTCCGAAGGGCTGGGGCTGACCCTTTTTATTGGCATCGTCGAAATTGGATTTTTGGTACTCGGGGCAGGGGCCTTGTCCGGGGTTTCCACCCCCTTTGGTCTCTGGGATTGGCTGGGGGGCACATTGCTGGCCACTGGGTCCTGCCTGAACACCGGGTCCGAACTGCAACGTCGCGCCTGGAAGAGGCTGCCCGGTTCAAAGGGGCACTGCTATACGGGTGGGCTGTTCTCTTATTCCGTGCATATCAACTATTTTGGCGACAGCCTGCTGTTCACGGGATGGGCCATTCTGGCGGCTTCGGTTTGGGCGTTTTCCATCCCCATGCTGATGGTTGCACTGTTTGTCTTTTATCATATTCCACCGCTGGATCGCTATCTGGCCGACCGATATGGCGCGGAATTCCGTGCCTATGCCGGCAAAACCGCCAAGTTCGTGCCATTCCTGTATTGACGCCAATCTGCCCCACGATTGCCTGCTGTGCTGAGTAGCGCGGTTGGCTGCCGGTCGCAGTGACGCTGATCCTGTTGCCTGGGCGTCGCACGCCTCTGCAGATCTTTTGCAACCCTGCCAGGGCTATCTTGACCTGCCAACACTGACTGAGGGGCGGATCTTGGAGGCATTGGTGTCCCAAGCGCGGGGATGGCCCTGGTACAAATGGGCGCCTAGCCGCCCTGGCCGAGATCCTGACCTGCAGCCGGCCCCAAACAGGGGCGCGTATTTCAACCAAAAACATGAGGCCAAACCATGCCCCAGACCGATCCTTTTGCCGCGCTGAGCCGCAGCTTGACCAGCCCCGCCACAGAGCATTTTGCCATTGTGCCGGCCGATGGTGTCGACCTGCCGCTGCGGCCCCGCGTCTTGCGGGTTCTTACCTCGGGCGATGTCGCCATTCGGGACGTAAATGGCGTGGTGATCACCTATGCGGTTTCAGCAGGCGAAACACTGCAGATTTCGGCTGTCGGCATCGAGGCCACCGGGACCACCGCGACAGTTGCAGGCTGGCTCTGATGCTGGGGCTCGGTTTGGGCATCGGCGCGGGGCAGGCACTACCGCTGGCGCGCTATAATATCGGCGGCAAGGCTCCCGCCGTGGTCGCGGATTATTCTGCCGGGGTCTATGGGCTTGATGGCCGCGCTGTCACCTTTGACGGGCTGTTCGACTTTGCGCGGCAGTCAGCGGCCTGGAAGCTGAACGCCCTGGGGCATTGGGTCAAGGCGCTGGCGGGAGAGCCGCGCAGGGGGCACCACATCTGGCAGGGCGGCAAGCTGGTGCCTGCCGGGCTGGCTGTCTGTTCTGAGGTGCGGACAAACCTGCTGCTGAACAGTGACGCCCTGTCGACGCAGGTGGTAACGGTGGCGGCGGTGGAACATGTTCTGAGCTTCACCGGGACCGGAACAGTTACCCTCTCTGGTGCGGCAACAGATGGGCCGCTGATCGGGGCGGGAACTGGCGAGGTGAACAGCGTTCGCCTGGCCTTCACCCCCAGCGCAGGACCGCTGACCCTGACGGTCTCGGGCGATGTTCAAACCGCCCAGCTTGAGGCCGGGCCCTTTGCCACAGACTACATCAGCACCGAAGCGGCGCAGGTCTCTACCGCCGCTGAGAGCCTGCAGATTGCCCCTGTGGAACTGGCCAGGGCTGTTGGCGTGTTTGGTTCCGAGTTGAACCCTGATCCGTCTTTTGCGACTGTGTGGAATACTGCCGACGGTGGTATTTCTGCTGCCGATGGCAAACTGATCTTTGAGGATGTGGCGGTGAATGACCGTTCGTTTGTCGTCCGGTCACCGGCAACGGCTGGGGATACCATTCTTCTTGAAGTTGACGTTGATGATTTGACCTCCGGGGCTTTGAGGTTCGCCATAGGTGGTGCAAACAATTACGCTTTGGCGGCGGGAAAATATTCGTTCTTGATCCCGGCAACCACTGCCGCCTCCACAATCGGTGTATATGCAGATACTGCCCCGACAAATGCAGTTGTAAGCCGGTTTTCTGCCCGCAAAGTCACCATGCCCGTGGCGCTGACCTTTCTGATGACGGGGACAATGACGCGGGCGAAGGAACCTGAGAGCTCCAGCAACGCTATCCCCTTGCAGTGGGAGAGTGACGCTGACAATTTTATTGACCTTCGCGTCTCAACAGCCGGGGCGCATACGGGCAAACCAAGTTTCCGCAGCAAGGTCGGGGGCGTTTTGACCGAGGTACTGGGGGCAGACGACGCCCTGGCCCTTGGCTCTGAGGAAGCCTTTGCGCTGGCTTTTGTCCTGGACGCCACCCACATCGAAGGCTTTTACAACGGGGTGTCCACCGGGCAGACTGCCCACGGCGGCATGGCTGCCCTTTTGGCGGCGCCAATGCAGCTCCTCCCGGTGGGCAGCGCCATAATCAAAGACCTCCGGCTATGGCCCAACGCCCTGCCGAGTGCGGCAATGGTCGGGGCAACATCATGATCCTTCTGGACGAAGACGGGGGGGGTGCGGGATGCGCCAAACTGTGTCAGCAACTGGATCGGATATCCGGTCGTGCAAGCGGAAGTGCTGAATGAGGACGGATATGAGCCACACCGAGGACCCCAGTTCGACGGCAAGCGGGGTGAGGCCGCTATGCGCTCACCTGTTCGTCCCTCCGGATGGGGCTGATGAATGTGCGGCTCTCAATCCGGAAAGCCCAAAAGAATGCCCAACTTCGGCTGCGTTTTTGCCACTGTAACCGCTCAGTTTACTTTCATAGAACTCTAACAGGTATTTAAACCAGCCAAATGCTAACGGCACAGCACTCGCGCTGGCGCCAACGGTGTCCATTCGAAAGCAGTCAAAAGTCATGCCCACAATCGACATTATCCGGCTTGATGAAGATCCGCATGAAAGCGCCTATGGTGTGCGCGCCGACACATCCTCTCGTGGTGTTGATCTGGATGGCGCCACAATCACCGCGACCTATGCCGACGGCACAACCGAAGTCCTGACCTGGGAGGCCTTGGATCCCTATACCGCTGGCGGGGCGTCAGGTGCCGATATCGAGATGTACTTTGGCTATGACTGGCATCAACTGACGACCACCAAACTGTTGACCTCGCTGCAGATTGACCTGGCTCCGGCCAACTCGGTGTTTGATACCACCTTTGCCATGGATGATGATCCTCTCGGAGGGTCTACGCCTAGCTCCAAAAATGGCTACCCTTTCAAGCTTTCGCCTGAATACCAAGACCTGTCCGGCAACATTACCGCGACCTATACGGGCATTGTGAACCTCACCGGAAGCGAGGCCGTCGGAGATCTCTATACCACCATGATCATTGATTTCTCAGGCCTCCCCGAGGGCGGCCTGAACGGTGATCTGGTGTGGAATTCCGACATCGACACATTGACCGGGCCATTTGAGCCGGATCTGGCCGCAACCAGCGACGTCTTTGAAATTTCCGGCGACGGGTCCGAGACCTTAAACGTTCTGGACAATGACCTTCACAGCGACGGCAGCAGTCTGACGATTACCCATATTGACGGGCAGGCGGTTTCGCCAGGGGACTCCGTTACGCTGAGCAGCGGAGAGGTGGTGACCCTGAACGCGGACGGCACGCTCTCGATCAGCAATGACAGCACCGTGGATGAGACAAGCACCTTCTCGTATAAGGTGGTGGATGATCAGGGGAATAGCGACGTCGGATCTGTGCAGGTCAAAACCGTCGTGAGCACCCCGCCTTGTTTTGTGGCGGGGACGCAGATTGATACCGAATTTGGCTTGGTCTCGGTCGAGGATCTTGAGGTCGGCATCCGGGTTGTGACCCGCGATCACGGCCTGCAGCCCCTGCGCTGGATCGGGCGCAGCACCCGCTGTGCTACCGGGCGAAATGCTCCAGTGGTTTTTGCTGAAAATGCGCTTGGCTGTCACGGTCGCATCGCGGTATCGCCAAATCACCGTGTGTTGATTTCTTCAGATCTGGCTGAGCTGTTTTTTGGACAGTTCGAAGTCCTGGTCAAGGCCAAGCACCTGATAAACGACACAACGATTCGCGTGTTGGCTGATGGCCAGCAGGTCACTTATGTACATCTGTTGTTTGATCAGCATGAAATTCTGTGCGGCAACGGCCTGCAAAGTGAAAGCTATCATCCGGGAGCTGAAACCCTGGGGTCCTTTGATGCGGAAACGCAGGCTGAAGTACTGGAGTTTATGTCGGATTGTGACGACTACGGCCCAACAGCGCGCACTACGCTGAAATCACATGAAAGCCGTCTGATACTCCCCAATTCGCGGCCCAATTAGCGGCGGTTTGCGCGATTGCATTGCCTGGCTGCAACTTGGGCTGGTTAAAACCTGTTGGCCTGAATCCGACCGAAGGTTGCCGCATTCTGAAACTGAATCGTCGCATAAGTGTCGAGCTTTGGCCCAACCTGTCACTCTCGTTGTCGCGAGGTCATGGACCCGGAGAGCTGAGCCTTTGTAGATTTTTGTGTTGGATGTGGCGGTAACCTAGGGCCGTGGCAGAGGGGCATTGCCTCAACCGTGAGGCCCGTGGCAGTGTCGTATAGTTGCCACCCAACCCTCGGTGCTTTTTTCCCCGAATCCTTGGGCCATTTTCCCGAACCGGCCCCTGATTGTTTTTAGCTGGGGGCATGTTCGACGCGCCATGGTGTCACCCAAATGAGCGCATCCGTTTGCAATTTCCACTTCCATACCGTTACGCTCGTACCTAATGGCCAAAAAAGAACCCTTGGCCAAAGAGAGGTATCAATGACCGGGGAGCAATCGGTCCTGCAATTCAAGAGAGTATGTGTGGCGCATCCAAATCTGAAAAACATGGTTGGGCCGACGCTCATTAAGGAGGGAAAATGTTCAAGCGAATAATGGTGCCGGTAGATCTGGCACATATCGAACGGCTGAGGTCCGCGCTCGACTGCGCTGCTGACTTGGCCAAGCTATATAACGTGCCCATTTATTACGTTGGCGTTACCTCTACCGCACCTGGCCAGGTGGCACATAACCCAGAAGAGTTCGGCCAAAAACTTGGCGCTTTTGCTGAGGCAGAGGCCTCCAAGCACAGCGTCGAAACCTCGGCACATGCTGCCATCGCACATGATCCTACGACCGAGATCGACGATGCACTGATGCGTGCAATTGATGAGATCGGCGCCGATTTGGTTGTTATGGCGAGCCATATTCCAAATGTGATCGACCATATCTGGCCGTCTCACGGCGGGAAACTGGCCGAGCACGCAAAGTGCTCTGTGATGGTCGTGCGCGCGTAAGGCCTTTAATTAAATACAAAAAACGAAATGGGAGGCTAAAATATGGCCGACGAAGACGTCAATGCAGGGATTCCGGCACCGGAAGGCGCCGCTGGCATAATTGACACTGATTACGAGATTGGTCAGGACAATATTGAAACGCAGATTGGGCCCTTCGGGCTTGATGTTCACAACCCGGTCTTTCTGATCTCGGGACTGTCGGTGGTGGTTTTTGTGATCTACGCGCTGTTGGCACCAGAGCAGGCCGCCACGTTCTTTGGATGGCTGCGCCCGGCTCTGACCTCGACCTTTGACGGGTTCTTCCTGAGCTCGGCGAATATCTTTGTCGTTTTCTGTCTCGCTCTCATCGTGTCGCCCTACGGATCCGTCCGGTTGGGTGGGGCTGAGGCGACACCCGACTACGGATATGTCGGCTGGTTTTCGATGCTTTTTGCAGCCGGCATGGGCATCGGGCTGATGTTCTTTGGCGTTCTGGAGCCCGCCTATTATTTTGGCACCCCCTGGGGCGACGCGCCATTGGACGCGATACGCCCATTCGCCGAGGACGGAACGCTTATTGCGGCCAATGTGGCGGAAGCCAAGCGCATGGCGCTTGCCGCGACCTCTTATCACTGGGCGCTGCACCCCTGGGCGATCTATGCGGTTGTCGCGCTCGCGCTGGCATTGTTTAGCTATAACAAGGGTCTGCCGCTCTCGATCCGTTCGGCCTTTTACCCGATCCTGGGCGAACGCATCTGGGGGTGGTGGGGTCACACAGTCGACATCGTCGCGGTCTTTGCCACACTCTTTGGCCTTGCGACCTCGCTTGGTCTGGGCGCGCAACAGGCCAATGCCGGTCTGGAGTTTGTCTATGGCATTCCGACAAACCTAACGGTTCAGGTCATCCTGATCATCGGCATCACCCTTTTGGCGCTGATTTCCGTGGTGCGCGGGCTTGATGGCGGGGTCAAGGTCCTGTCCGAAATAAACATGGTGGTGGCAATTGCTCTGCTGCTCTTTGTGCTTTTTACCGCTGGGACCGTCGGCATATTCACGGATTTTGGCAATACGCTTGTGGCCTACGTGCAGGAGATCGTGCCGCTGTCCAACCCATTTGGTCGCTCGGATGACGGTTACCGCGAAGGCTGGACCGCATTCTATTGGGCCTGGTGGATCAGCTGGTCGCCTTTTGTCGGAATGTTCATTGCCCGTGTGTCGCGTGGCCGCACTGTTCGGGAATTCCTGGTCTGCGTGCTGATCATCCCGTCTATGGTCTGCATTTTCTGGATGGCTGTCTTTGGCGGTACCGCGATCAACGACATGATCGCAAATGTCGATGCCAGCGCCGTGAAAGCCAATGTGATCGATGCCTACAAACCGGAGCTGTCGCTGTTTGCGATGCTCGATAGCCTGCCGCTGTCCTCGATCACTTCGACCGTTGGTATTGTGCTGGTGATCGTGTTCTTCGTGACATCATCCGACTCCGGCAGCCTGGTGATCGATACGATCACAGCTGGTGGTAAGCTCGATGCGCCAATCCCGCAGCGGGTGTTCTGGTGTACCTTCGAAGGTCTGGTTGCCATCACGCTATTGATTGGCGGTGGCCTTGGGTCGTTGCAGGCAATGGTGATCTCCACCGGTTTGCCCTTCACGGTTGTGTTGCTGGTGATGTGCTGGTGCATCTTCAAAGGCCTCCTGCAAGAGCGTAAACATCTCTGAACCATTTGTCTGGAACGGAGAAACGGGTGCGGCGACGCACCCGTTTTCAATTTAAGGGGCCACAAAAGGGCCCCGCACAAAGCCTGACCTGCGCTTGTCAGTCCCCGCGATGCGGACAACGCTGACAGATCACTGATGGGACTGGACCCTTGCCACCGCAAAGAGCCGGTTTTCTGGCTGCGGCAGCGGTGACCAGATGGCCCATCCACTGATAGCGTTTGGATCGCCACGCTTGCCTAGCTGCTCTGGAGCCGTTGTTGTCGCTCTCGTTTGCTCTGCTTGGAACTATGTCAAACATTTCCAACCTGCGCGCCCTTGATCTGGGAGCTTAGGCGCGCCGCAGCCAAGCCCCCCTCAACACAGCAGAAACCTGCAGGACTGTCATGAGGTTTCGGCGGGGAGGCAATAGGGCTGCTGGGGCAAAGCTCCCATGAAGCAGCCAAGACAGGGGCTGGCTACAGATTTTCCAACATTTCCCTGTATCGACTGCCGCGCAAGGCTCTGAACAACAAACCAAAAGTGAAAAGGCCCGATGCAAAACGCATCGAGCCTTATGAATTCTGGCGCACCTGAGAGGATTCGAACCTCTGGCCTCTGCCTTCGGAGGGCAGCGCTCTATCCAGCTGAGCTACAGGTGCCTATATTAGGGGGCGGTATAGACGCCAACAGACTGAGCCGCAATGGCAAAACGGCGTGAGTGAAAAAAATCTAACAGCAGCAAAAGGGGGCTTCCGGCCGATACCCGTATCGACCGAAACAGAGCCGTGTTAGCCGTTCCAGCTGCGCACAACACCACAGTCCATATGGACAAAGTTCGAGCCGCGGTATTTGCCAACACCACCAGCATGGCACGCCTTGGCGGCATTTGCCATTTGGGTGACCGAGCGAGACGCCAGACGCAGATCGGCGGCCTGACCGCGCATATGCAGCGAGTTCTTGGCCACGCCGCGTGAGCGTCTGCGCAGCATCGCGTTGGTCTGCGGGCTGCGGTAACCGGACAACATCATATAGGGTTCGGTTACATCAAGCAGGTTATGCGATGCGGCCATGATGTCGATGGTGCGCAGATCCATGGTTTTCACCTGATCGGTCCGCCAGTCGCGCATGAAGTAGTTGATCTCTTTCACGGCGTCTGTGATGTAGTCGCCATCGATCCAGTAGATCATATCCAACCGTTCACCAGTACGCCCAGAGAACATGCGAATGCGGCGGATATCGCCCCCGCCACGCAAGAAACCTGCTGCCTTGGAGAAAGTGGGAGCTGCCGCAACTGTTGTAGCCGCAAATGCACCCAGAAGTGCCCGCCGGGTCATGCCCGTCTTGGTAAGTTCTGCCATATCTTAACTACGCCATCCCGAACGTGATTAATCCTGCCTATGCCCGATGTTACGAGCCGACTGTGTTTTTTCCTGTGGTCGGTATGCCACAGAGAGAATCAATTACCAAGGTCCGTTTTGCCAGTTGACCATTTGGCGCGGATTTTCGGCAATAAATTGCGCAAAAGGGGACGAGTGGTAAATTTTTCCCCTAAGAGTAGCGTCGATTACCCCTATTTATGCGACAGCATCGCACCACAATCACACTGACATAACGTGGTTGCGGAAACGTGAATGGACATTCTGGACTGTCTTTCACCAATAATTCATAGAGCTGCTACCATTGTTACCGTTCATTGCTGTTGAGGACCTAAAAATATGACCAAAATCAACTCCCCGAGGCGCGCTGCACGTCTTAAGTATGGGCTTTTTGCCCTGGCCTTGGGCAGCATCGGCAGTTTTGGTTTTGGCACCATGGCAACCGCGCAGTCCACGGCCTTTCGGCAAGCCGTCGCGGCCACCGCTTCCGTTAACGATGATGTTGCGCAGTTTTATCGGGAAAATACCTATTCGGCCCTTTGGACTGGCGGCGACGCTGCGTCAAACCTGCGGCGTGCGGCTTTGCTGCGCGCTCTGGAGGAGGCCTCGGCCCATGGGCTGCCTGATCAATCTGGCACCGCTGCATCGCTGATGGAGCAGATGAAAAATGCCCGTACCGCACGTGATTTTGGCCAGGTCGAAGCGGCGCTCAGCACTGCATTTGTTAACTATGCTGCCATGATACAAACTGGCTTGCTGGACCCTTCCACCATCGACAGCGACATGGTCCGGAAACGGCGCGAACACGACGGCGCTGCGGCACTGGCGGGCATGCGGGACCATCAGCCCTTTGCCTATATGCGTACCCTGGTTCCGGCTTCGCCACAGTATCGTGCCTTGATGCGCGAAAAGCTGCGTCTGGAGCAATTGCAAGCCGCGGGTGGTTGGGGGCCAATCGTTCCGGGGCAAAAGCTGGAGCCTGGCGATACCGGAACAAGCGTTGTTGCCCTGCGCAATCGCCTTATCGCCTTGGGCTATATGGAGCGCAGCGCCACCGCCAGTTTTGATCGGGACATGGAACGCGCCGTCGAGAACTTTCAGTCGGACCATGGGCTTGAGGTGGACGGTGTTGCCGGCGGCGGCACCCTGGAAGAAATCAACCGCCCGGTGCGGGATCGCCTGAAATCGGTGATCATCGCCATGGAGCGGGAACGCTGGCTGACGCCGGACCGTGGGGAGCGCCATATCCTGGTCAATCAGACCGATTTTACTGCCAAGATCATCGACAATGGCGATGTCACCTTCGAGACCCGCTCGGTCATTGGCAAGAACCAGTCAGGTCGCCGCTCGCCCGAGTTCTCTGATATGATGGAGCATATGGTGATCAATCCCAGCTGGCATGTGCCGCGCTCGATCATCACCAAGGAATACCTGCCCAAACTGCGCAACAACCCAAATGCGGTTGGCCATATCCGCATCACCGACAGCCGGGGCCGCGTGGTGGATCGCAGCGCGGTGGATTTCTCGCAGTTCACCGCCCGGAACTTTCCCTACGCCATGAGCCAGCCGCCCAGCACCCGCAATGCGTTGGGGCTTGTAAAGTTCATCTTCCCCAACAAGCACAATATCTACCTGCATGACACGCCACAAAAGAGCCTGTTCAACCGTGAGGTGCGTGCTTTCTCCCATGGCTGCATCCGTTTGGCGCAGCCTTTTGAATTTGCCTATGCGCTATTGGCCAAGCAAACCGAAGATCCCTACGACTTTTTCCACCGCATTTTGAAATCCGGCAAGGAAACCAAGGTGGAACTGGAACAACAGGTGCCTGTTCACATTATCTACCGAACCGCATATGTGTCCAACAAAGGCCGGGCCGAGTTCCGCCGGGATGTCTATGGGCGTGATGCCAAAGTCTGGGCTGCACTCGAGCGGGCCGGGGTGTCACTGACAGACGTTCAGGGGTAAATCTGGGGCCCGATCAGGAGCTTAAGCCGGAAAGGGCCCCTAGATATGTACACAGTTCGCGAAATCGCAGAGGCCATTGGCGTTGAGGCACAGGGCGACCTGGAGCTGGTGATTAACCGCGCCGCAGAGCCACAGGATGCCGGCCCGCAGGATCTGGCCATGGCCACCTCAGCCAAATATGCTGAAGGATTGGCGCGTGGTACTGCGCAGGTGGCTTTGCTGTGGGAGGGGGCCGACTGGCAGGCCCTGGGGCTGAAGGCGGCGCTGTTTGCCGCCCGCCCGCGCCTGGCTTTGGGGGGCGTCTCGGTGATTATGGACAAAGGGCAGGGATTTGCCCCTGGCATTCATCCCTCTGCCGTAATCGACCCCAGCGCCTCGCTTGGTGAGGATGTCTCGGTCGGACCTCTGAGCATTATCGCTGCGGGGGCAAAAATTGGTGCAGGCTCAGTCATCGGGCCGCATTGCTATATTGGTGCCGAGGTTGAGATCGGCGCGCAGGCGCAGCTGCGGGAAATGGTCTCGATTGGGGCGCGCGCCCGCATTGGTGATCGTTTCCGCGCCCAACCCGGTGCCCGTATTGGCAGTGACGGGTTCTCCTATGTGACGCCGGAAGTGTCAGGCGTGGAAAACGTCCGTAAAACCGTCGGCGATCAAGGCGATGCAAGATCCCAAAGCTGGCTGCGCATTCATTCCCTTGGGGCGGTGTCGATCGGTGACGATGTGGAGGTTGGTGCCAATTGTACCATCGACAATGGCACCATTCGCGACACTGAGATTGGCTCGGGCAGCAAATTGGACAACCAGGTTCATGTGGGCCACAATACCCGGATTGGCCGGGATTGCCTGATCTGTGGGCAATGTGGCCTGTCGGGCTCGGTTGAGGTGGGCAATAATGTTGTCTTGGGCGGTCAATGTGGCGCTGCGGATAATATCTTTATCGGCGATGGGGTGATTGCCGGTGGCGCGACCAAAATCATCTCCAATGTGCCTGCAGGGCGGGTCGTCATGGGCTACCCGGCGGTCAAGATGGAAACCCATACGGAAATCTACAAGGCTCAGCGGCGTTTGCCACGGCTGATGCGGGATATCGAAAACCTGAAAAAGGCTGTTTTCAAATAGGATTGAAGCGGCTACATCTGCTTGGACATCACAGATCAGGGGGCCAAAATGAGCACTCAGGACACGGTCATCGCAATTGTCGCCGAACAGGCGCTGCTTGAGCCATCGGATGTAACCCTGACCAGCACGTTGGAAGATCTTGGGATCGACAGCATGGGGCTGGTGGAGTGCATTTTTGCCATTGAAGAGGAATTTGATATTTCAATCCCCTTCAACTCCAATACACCCGAAGACAGCGATTTTGATATCTCAAATGTCGCAGCCATCATTGCCGGGATTGACAAGTTAGTGTCACAAAACTCGTGATATCAGCGCTCAAATCCTAGGGGAATACGACATGAAGCGCGTTGTCATTACCGGAGCAGGGACCATCAATGCCCTGGGGCATTCGGTTGCTGCCACCTTTGAAGCCATGCGCGAGGGCCGTTGCGGCATCGGCAAGCTTGAGTTCCGCGACGTAGAACGCCTCTCCATACGGATCGGCGGTCAGGTGCGCGGCTATGAGGCCGAAGGGCGGTTCAACCGTCAGCAGATGAGCCTTTATGACCGGTTCACCCAGTTCACGCTGATCGCCGCCAAAGAAGCCATTTTGCAATCCGGGCTCGAGTTCCACGGGGAGCTCTCTGCCAAATCCGGCGTGGTTCTGGGCACCGCCGGCGGCGGGGTTTCGACCTGGGACGACAATTACCGCTCTGTCTATGAGGACGGCAAGAACCGGGTACACCCCTTTGTGGTACCCAAGCTGATGAACAACGCAGCTGCCAGCCATGTCTCGATGGAATTCAACCTCAAAGGCCCCAGCTTTACCGTCTCGACCGCCTGTGCCTCCTCTAACCACGCGATGGCGCAGGCCTTTCAGATGGTGCGCAGCGGCATGAGCCCGGCGATGGTCACTGGCGGTTCGGAATCCATGCTCTGCTTTGGCGGTGTCAAAGCCTGGGAAGGGCTGCGGGTGATGTCGAAAAAGGCCTGTCGTCCCTTTAGTGCCAATCGCAATGGCATGGTTCAGGGCGAAGGCGCAGGGATCTTTGTCTTTGAAGAATATGAACATGCCCAGGCGCGCGGGGCGGAGATCCTGTGCGAAGTTCTGGGCTTTGCCATGTCGTCGGATGCCTCAGATATCGTCATGCCCAGCAAACAGGGCGCGGCGCGGGCCATCGCCGGTGCGCTGCAGGATGCCGGCGTGAACCGCGAGCGCGTCGGCTATATCAACGCCCATGGCACCGGAACGGTAGCCAATGACAAAACCGAATGCGCCGCCGTGGCGGATGTTTTTGGCCCCCATGCGGACCGGTTGATGATGTCTTCGACCAAATCCATGCATGGCCATCTGATCGGCGGCACCGGCGCGGTAGAGCTGTTGGCCTGTATCATGGCGTTGAAGGACGGAGTGATTGCGCCGACAATTGGCTATGAAGAGCCAGATCCGGAATGTGCCCTGGATGTGGTGCCAAATCAGGCCCGCGAAGCGCGGGTTGATGTGGCGCTGTCCAATGCCTTTGCCTTTGGCGGTTTGAACGCTGTATTGGCCCTGGGGCGGATCTAAAACGCGCAGGTCTAGACAAAGAAAACCACCGCAGGCTGATGACCTGCGGTGGTTTTGTATGTCCGGGGGCCGCCAAGTGTCCGGGGGCCGCCAAGTGTCCAGGGGCCGGGGGGGGGGTACGGGTTCGGCGCGGGGCGGATCTCGCCCGATGCGCCGAATAGCACCGCTTACTGCTGCACCACGTCCACAACATTGTATCCGGCGGTAAAGCCTTTGAGCGACATCTTCATCTCAACCAGTTGGTCTGGTGCTGGCGCTGGCCGCAGTGCCAGGGTGGCTTCGCTGCCTCCTTTGAAGGTGTCGATATCCGCCTGGGTCAAACCGATCTGGGCAACACAGCCAAGCGGGTTACAGAAGGAATAGTTATACCGCTTGCCAGGGGCGCCATCCACCGAGATGGTCAATGCGGCAGGCAGCAAGGTTTCCAGCGGAACAATGATGGTGGCGCCGGCAACGGCCTGGCCACCGGGCTGATCAATCCGGAACAGCGAGACTTCGGCCATGGGATTGCCGTTTGGATCCGTCAGAATTTGCAGCAAGGAACAAGGATCTGTTTCGGCTTCGGTTTTCACGCAGGCCAGATCCCAGTCGCCATGGGTCTCTTTGGCGTAACGATCCCCAAGTTTTGGGGTGCCATCGTCAACAGGCTGGCCAAGATCCAACATCTGATCCGCGGTTGTTTCGCTGGCCGGCGCGGCCTGTTCAGCTGTTTCAGTGGCGGTTGTTCCACTTTCCTGGGCTGACACAGTGCTTGTCACCGCCAACAGGGCGGCCAGGGTGATTGGCGTAAGGGACTTGATCATGAATGCCTCATTATTCTCAGGTCGTTTGCAAAGGCTTTACCATGTTGCAACTGGGGTGTCAGGTCTCAATCCCGCGACAGATGAGAAATCGGCAAGGATTTGTAAACGAGTTTAGTAACAAGTGAAGGGCTTGGATCAAAAGCAAAAAAGGAAGCTCTCCGGCTCCCCTTTTTGTGTAGTTCTCCCCGTCGGACTGGCCGACTTAGTTATTGATTAGGACGTTACGAAAGGCCCGTGCATTGGTCAACATGGAATAGCAAAAAAATGTGACGCTTAGCTGCTTTACCTGGTGTTTTGGCCAAAGAAGCTCCCAAACGAGAGGGGTTGACCGCCCTGGCTGCCTAAATGATGGGCAAAACGGACGAGGGGAAGGCCAGATACAAAAAACATCGCGATTTGGACCGGGATTTGCCTCGGCAAAAAAAAGGGCCGTGCCCAGGGCACGGCCAGTCTGACAGGGAGGAAATGCCCGTCGCGGTCTCGATTAGAGAGGACGAGCATGACATTGATCGCATATATAAGTTAATAATCAGTTTTCAAGGGACTGTGCTTGAAATCCACGTGCCCGGGGTGATTCCCGTCCGTGCCTTCAAAGGTCCTTTTGGGGGCGTCTATTGGCGGGCAAAGGAAGACTATGACGGACAAGATTTTTATTGGCGGCGGCGGCGAAGGCTACGCTGAGCCGCAAGAGATGAGTTTCAAATATGCAAACCGCCACGGGCTGATCGCCGGGGCCACGGGCACCGGTAAGACGGTAACCCTGCAAATTCTCGCCGAAAGTTTTTCCCAGGCCGGAGTTCCGGTGATCCTGGCGGATGTAAAAGGGGATCTCTCGGGGCTGGCCAAGCCTGGAATGGCTAGCCACAAACTACATGATGCCTTTACCGCGCGTGCCGAAAAAATTGGGTTTTCATCCTATCACTACCACAGCTGCCCGGTCACGTTTTGGGATCTGTTTGGTCAGCAGGGCCATCCGGTGCGCACCACGGTGGCAGAGATGGGACCCCTGTTGTTGGCGCAACTGCTGGAGCTGAGCGAGGCCCAGGAGGGGATATTGAACATCGCCTTTCGGTTGGCGGATGAGCAGGCCCTGCCGCTGCTGGATCTGAAAGACCTGCAGGCGCTTTTGGTCTGGATTGGTGAAAACCGCGGCGCGCTATCGCTGCGCTATGGCAATGTCTCCCCGGCCTCGGTTGGGGCTATTCAGCGGCGTCTGCTGGTGCTGGAAAACCAGGGTGGGGCGGATCTGTTTGGCGAACCCGCGCTGGCGTTGAGCGATCTGATGCGACAGGACAGCGCCGGGCGCGGCATGGTCAATATCCTTGCCTCTGACAAACTGATGGCAGCGCCCAAGCTCTATGCCACTTTTCTGCTCTGGCTGCTGAGCGAACTGTTTGAAGAGCTGCCCGAGGTGGGCGATCCTGACAAGCCCCGGTTGGTGTTCTTCTTTGACGAGGCGCATCTGTTGTTTGAGGACGCGCCAAAGGCCCTGGTCGACAAGGTCGAACAGGTGGCGCGGCTGATCCGCTCCAAGGGGGTGGGCATCTATTTCATCACCCAGAGCCCAGGCGACGTTCCAGAGGATATTCTGGGACAGCTTGGCAATCGCATCCAGCACGCGCTGCGCGCCTTTACCGCGCGGGATCGCAAAAACCTGAAACTGGCCGCCGAGACCTACAGAGAGAACCCGCGGTTTTCGACCGAGGATGCCATTCGCGAGGTTGGCGTTGGCGAGGCGGTGACCTCGATGCTGCAAAAGAAGGGGGTGCCGGGCATTGTCGAGCGTACCCTGATCCGGCCGCCCAGCAGCCAGTTGGGGCCGCTGACAAAAGCGGAGCGTGCTGAGGTGCTGAAGCAATCGGATATGGCGGGGAAATACGACAAACCCCTGGATCGCCATTCTGCCTATGAAATCCTGCTGGCGCGCAGCTCCAAGGCGGCAGAGCAGGCCGAGACCGCAGAAGCCAAGGCAGAGGCGGCGCCAGAACCGATGGCGCGGGAGTTCAATGCCGCACGGCGGTTTTCCGGTTCCCGTATTCCGCGCTCGTCGTCGCGCGGGCATCGACCAAAGGATAGCTTTGCCTCTGCCATGTCAGAAGCGGTGATCAAAGAGCTGAAAGGCACCACCGGTCGGCGTCTGGTACGCGGCATCCTGGGGGGGTTGTTTAAAGGACGCTAAAGTGAAGAGGGGGCTGGCAAATGCCAGCCCCCTCTTGGTTCCGCCTTCGGCGGGGATATTTTGGGCCAAATGAAATATGGGCCTGGAAGACAGGGGCGCCCGGTGTGTTGGGGTGTTGGGCTGCCCTTTTGTTCTGCTACTTCTCCGGGATCAAACCGCGCGGGCTGAAGCGGAGCACCAAGAGCAGGATCAATCCCATGGTGAACAGCCGCATATGGGCGGCATTTTCCAGCAGATGTATCCGCAGCATGTTGGTTTCGTCCAGACCGGAGGTGAGCAGGGTGATCAGCTCCAGGCTCATGGGTTCCACCTTGATCCAGAGGAACCAGATCAGAAAACCGCCCAGGACCGAACCAAAGTTGTTTCCAGAGCCGCCAACGATGACCATCACCCAGATCAGGAAGGTAAAGCGCAGGGGATTATAGGTGCCCGGAGTCAGCTGGCCATCCAGGGTGGTCATCATCGCACCTGCGATGCCGCAGATAGCCGAACCAAGCACAAAGATCTGCAAATGGCGCTTGGTGACGTTTTTCCCCATGGCTTGCGCTGCGACCTCATTGTCGCGAATGGCGCGCATCATCCGCCCCCAGGGGCTTTTGAGCGCCATCTGGGCCATCCAGAGCAGCGCGATCAGAACCACGGAAAACAGTGCTGCATAGCCCAGCTTGACATAAAGCGTCGAGCCCAGAACCGGATCCAGCCCAAGGCTGGCGAACCAGTCGACATAGGTGGGGTCATTTTGCAGATCGACCTCGTAGGGCACTGGACGGGGCAGGCCGACGACGTTTTTCACCCCACGCGACAGCCAGTCTTCGTTTTTGAGGATGGCAATGATGATTTCGGCAATACCCAGGGTGGCAATCGCCAGATAGTCCGAGCGCAGCCCCAGGGCTGTCTTGCCAATCAGCCAGGCAGCTCCGGCCGCCAGCAGGCCACCCACGGGCCAGGACAGCAGCACCGGCCAGCCAAGCCCGCCGATATTGCCCGCCAGCGCCGGATTGATGGCTTCGATCGCCTCAATCGACGGATCGAACAGGGCGCGATAGACGACAAAACCAACAATCAGGATTGCCACAATCAACGCGGCGCGCAGGCCTCCCTTGGGCAGCATCCGGGTTGCGGCAACAGCCGAGATCACCGTCAGCGCCCCCATCACCAGGGCCATGACAACGCCAGGACCACCGGCGCTCCAGGCGCTTGAGGTTGGCGGCGTTGAGGTCAGCACCACTGCAAGACCGCCCAGAGCAGTGAACCCCATGATGCCCACATTGAACAGGCCGGCAAAGCCCCACTGCAGGTTTACCCCCAGCGCCATGATGGCCGAGATCAACCCCATGTTGAGGATCACCAGAGAGGAGTTCCAAGAGCCTGAGAAAAAGCTCCAATCCGTCAGGCCTTCCAGCAGGATCAGCACGGCGACGACCGCAAACAAAAGACTGTGTTTCAGAGTATCAGTCATACCGATTTCCCTTTGAAGAGCCCTGTTGGCTTGAACAGCAGGACGATGATCAGGATCGCAAAGGAGACCGCAAATTTATAGTCGGTGCTCAGCAGTTGCACCAACCCATCGGGTTCCAGGTGTGCCGGCATCAGATAGCCAAGCACCTTTTTCCAGGCGTAGGTTATGGTTACCTCGGAAAAGGCGATGATGAACCCACCTGCAATGGCGCCCTGGGGGCTGCCCAACCCTCCGACAATGGCAGAGGCAAAGATCGGCAGCAGCAGCTGGAAATAGGTGAAGGGCTTAAAGCTCTTGTCGAGCCCGTAGAGCACACCGGCGATGGTCGCCAAGGCGGCCACGATCAGCCAGGTATACATCACCACCCGTTCGGGGTTGATGCCGGACAACAGCGCCAGATCTTCATTGTCGGAATAGGCGCGCATGGATTTACCGGTGCGGGTCTTGTTGAGGAACCAGAACAGCAGCGCCACAACCACAATGGCCGTCACCACAGTGATGCCTTGGGAGGTCTTGATCGCCAGCCCTTCGCGCAGGCCTGTCATGTCCTTAAAGGCGCGTGCCTTGATGATAAAGCGTTCACCATCGGCAAAGCGCTGATCACCTGGTCCAATGATAAAACGTACAATGCCGTTCATCATGAACATCACCCCCAGCGAGACCATGACAAAAACCACAGGCTTGGCTTTTTGCGCGCGGTAAAAGCGATAGACGGTGCGATCCGTGATCAAGACCAGCACCATGGTGGCCAGAATGCCAAAGGGCAGGGCCAAGAGCGCGGTGGGCAGCGGCCCAAAGCTGATGCCCCAGGACTGCAGCAACCAGGTCACCAGAATGGTCATCATGGTGCCAAAGGCCATGGTATCGCCATGGGCAAAGTTGGAAAACCGCAGGATGCTGTAGATCAGCGTGACGCCCAGCGCACCCAACGCCAGCTGGCTGCCATAGGCCACGGCGGGGATCATCACAAAGTTGGTAAGCGCCACAAGGGCGTTGAGGAAGTCCATCAGGAAGTCACCTCTATTGTGTCACAGGTCCCGACATAGACCATGTAATCCTCATTAAAAAATCGGATATCCCAAAGGGCATCACCCTGTGGGCTTATCATGATCTCTTCTTTTGAAGCGCCAGTTCGGAACCGGTACTCGGTTGCACCGCTTTCGAAGCAAATGGCTTTAGCTTTGTAGACGCCGCTTCCGTCGACGTTCACGCGTCCTGACCTCCCAGGGTGTGAAATATCGACATGCAAGGAAAGATCAGCACGTTGCATCCCTTGGTCTGTGACCTTGGCGACATGGGTAAAATAACAGACCTTCTGTAAAGGTTTTGCTGAGAGTGTGCCTGCAGAGAGCAATCCCGTTGCCAGGCTAACAGCGCAGGATAGACCAAAGACGCTTTTTGAATGTAGCAAGGACATGCGTCACCCCCCCAAAAACGATTTGCGTACTTCGGGATCTGCCAGCAGCTCTTGCCCGGTGCCGGTATAGGCATTGCGCCCCTGCACCAGAACATAGCCTTTGTCAGCGATCTCAAGCGCTTGCTTGGCGTTTTGTTCCACCATCAGGATCGGCAATCCGGTACGGGCCACCTCAATGATACGGTCAAACAGCTCATCCATCACGATGGGCGACACCCCGGCGGTGGGCTCATCCAGCATCAAAACCTTGGGCTGGGTCATCAGCGCGCGCCCCACAGCCACCTGCTGGCGTTGCCCACCAGACAGCTCACCGGCGGGCTGGTTGCGCTTGTCGCGCAGGATCGGGAACAGATCATAGACCTGCTCCAGGGTGCCTGTGATGTCATCGGTGCGAATAAACGCCCCCATCTCCAGGTTCTCTTCCACCGTCATCGAGGTAAAGATATTGCTGGTTTGCGGCACAAAGCCCATGCCTTTGATCACCCGGTCCTGTGGGCTCAGCTTGGTGATATCCTCACCGCCCAACCGCACCGCGCCCGAGCGCACATTCAGCATGCCAAAAACCGCCTTCATCGCGGTTGATTTGCCAGCCCCGTTGGGGCCAACAATCACGGCAATTTCACCGGGGTTCACAGCAATGGTGCAGTCATGCAGGATATCCGGCCCCTTGCCGTATCCCCCAGTCATGCTGTCACCAATCAAAAAAGGTTCAGACATGGGCGCCGCCCCTCTTCATCTTGCCAAAAATACCTCGGGGGAGCCGCGAAGCGGCGGGGGCAGAGCCCCGGCTTTCTTTAAAATACCCCATCAGGCCTTCTCCAACTTGTCTTTGTTCTTCAGCCCGGTGCCCAGATAGGCCTCGATCACCTGCTCATTGGCCTTGATCTCGGCCAATGTGCCCTCGGCCAGCTTTTTACCCTCGGCCATGCAGATCACCGGATCACAGAGGCGGTCGATAAATTCCATGTCGTGTTCGATCACCACAAAGGTATAACCGCGCTCCTCATTGAGCCGCTTGATGGCATCGGCAATGGTATAGAGCAGGGTGCGGTTCACCCCGGCGCCAACCTCGTCCAGGAAAACGATCTTGGCATCCACCATCATGGTGCGGCCCAGCTCCAACAGCTTCTTCTGGCCGCCCGATACCTCGCCTGCGCGCAGATCGGCGATATGGCTGATGGTGAGAAATTCCAGCACCTCATCGGCCTTGGCCCGCAGGGCGCGCTCTTCATCGGCAATGCGCTTGCGGCCAAACCAGGTGTTCCACAGGCTTTCCCCCGATTGCGCGCCGGGCACCATCATCAGGTTCTCGCGGCAGGTCATCGAGGAAAACTCATGCGCGATCTGAAAGGTTCGCAGCAGGCCCTTGTGGAACAGCTCATGCGGCGGCAGACCAGTGATATCTTCGCCATCCATGGTCACCCGACCGGATGTGGGCTCAAGAACACCTGCTATCACGTTGAAAAGGGTGGTTTTTCCCGCGCCGTTTGGCCCGATCAAACCGGTTATGGAGCCCTTGGCGATTTCAAGCGAGGCGCCGTCAACCGCGTGGAACCCGCCGAAGTGCTTGTGCAAATCCTCGACGACGATCATATCATTTTATCCCCTGCCGTTATTTTTCGGCTTACTAAATTTGGAACAGCCCGGGAAATTCCCGGGCTGCTCGTTGTCTTTATGATCCTACAAGAGAGATCAGCGGAACTTTACAGTGGTGTTCATGCCGTCTTTGACCAGGATCTCACGGTAGGAGCCTGCGCTCTCACCGGGGCCAATCAGCTCAACGCCGGTGGCACCCTGGAAGTCAACGTCTTTGCCAGCCGCAATCAGTTCCAGTGCCTTGCCCAGCTCACCAGGATTGATCACCTCACCGGGGGCATTGGCCACCTCCATGATCTTGGCGCCATATTCGGCAGGGTCGGTCGAATTTGCCGCCTGCATCGCCAGCAGGATCAAAGCCGCCGCGTCATAGGACTCGGAGGCATAGGCAGAGGTGCCGTCAAAGCCCAGGGCTTTGGCTTGCTCGGCAAAGATTACCGCGCCCTGGCTGTCGGAGCCCGCGATCTGGCCGTAAGAGCCATCCAGGTCGGACCCGACGTTTTCGGGCAGGCTATCACCGATCATGCCGCCAGGCAGACCAAAGGTGTCAAAGGCGCCGGAGTCGAGCGAGGACTGAATGATGCCCAGACCACCCTGGTCGAGATACCCCGCAACCACCAGAATGTCGCCACCGGCAGAGGCCAGCGAGGCCACTTCAGCAGAGTAGTCGCCCTTGCCGTCTTCATGGGCTGCCACGATTGTCACTTCACCGCCAACGGCCTCAAAGGAGGTCTTGATCGCATCGGCCAGACCTTTGCCATAGTCATTGTTGGTGTAGGTCAGAGCGATGGATTCAACGCCTTTTTCCTGCAGAATCTCGGCCATAACCTGGCCTTCACGGGCGTCAGAGGGCGAGGTGCGGAAAAACAGGCCATTGTCTTCCATGGTGGACAGGCCGGGCGAGGTCGCCGAGGGGGAAACCATGACCATGCCGTTTGGAATGGCAACGTTCTGCAGGATGGCACCGGTCACACCGGAGCAGTCGCCGCCGATGATGCCGTTGACGCCTTCCGCGATCAGTTTTTCACCATTGGCCACGGCCAGGCCGTTGTCGATGCAGCCGGTGTCAGCACGCACGGAGGTCACGGTGGCACCATCAAGCAGCAGGCCGGATTTGGTGACTTCGTCCATCGCCATTTCAGAGCCAGCCGCCATGGCAGCGGTCAGCGATTCAATAGGTCCGGTGAAACCGATCAGAACGCCAAGCTTCACTTCCTTGGCGTGGCTGCCTGCATAGGCCGTGCCAGCAGTCAGGGCGAGAGCCGCAGTGGCCATCATCAATTTTTTCATCATAATTCTCCCAGTTTATTGGAACAAGTCTGTTCATAATGAACCCTAGGCAAGGCGCTTTGAAAAGAAAAGTCCCCTTGGCTAGCGACACCCTCCCGATGTCCACTTGCTCTGTATTTTTTTACCAGTAGCGGTTTGCTGGCCTGATGAGGCGGATGCTCTACAGGGTTCGGCACCGAAGTCAAAGAAAACAACGTCGATTTTGTCGCAGGCACCGGCGGGGATCGCCTGTCGTAGCGCGTTGGAACGGAGCAAAACGGCGCCCCTTGGGCGAATTCCAGCCTCGCGATCCAGACCCCCACCGGCGCGCCAAGCATTTGAGGCGTCACGTGATTTTATTGATAAAACCAAAAGGGACAAAGCCGCTGAGGCAAAGCCTGCGACTGTGGCTGAACGCCTGGAGCAAAAGTTGATGTCAGAGATCAGGCCCGCGAAGAAAATGCCACGTGCCGGGGCAGGCTGTGCCCGCCGGGAGGGCGAGGCGGCCGATCAAGTCAGAGAATCAGGAACTGCCAAACCGGCGCGAATCACTGAGCGCCCGATTTGCTGCCGCGCTCGCGGTAGGGGGTGGTGTCGTAATGTGCCCGGTAGCATTTGGAAAAATGCGACGGAGAGGCAAAACCGCAGGCCAGCGCCACATTGATCACGCTCATATCGGTCTGCATCAAAAGATTACGGGCCTTTTGCAACCTCAGCTCCATATAATAGCGTTTGGGACTGCGGTTTAGATAACGACGAAACAGCCGTTCGAGCTGCCGGGTCGACATCCCGACATCCTGCGCCAAGACGGAGGGGCTGATAGGCTCCTCGATATTGGCTTCCATCATTTGGATCACCAGCGACAGCTTAGGGTGACGCACGCCGATGCGGGTTGGTACCGACAGGCGCTGGGTGTCCTGGTCGGTTCGGATAGAGGAATAGATCAACTGGTCGGCCACGGCATTTGCCAGATCCTCGCCGTGGTCATTGGCAATGAGTTTCAGCAACAGGTCAATAGAAGAGGTCCCGCCAGCGGTAGACATGCGATTGTTATCAATGACAAAAACAGACTTGGTGAGGGTCACTTCCTCGAACTCTTCGGCAAAACTGTCGATGTTTTCCCAGTGGATGGTTGCCCGTTTCCCGTCCAGCAATCCCGCTTTGGCCAGGACATAAGAGGCGGTGCACAGTCCGCCAACCATCACGCCTTTGCGGGCCTCGCGGCGCAGCCAGGCCAGCAGCTTTTTGCTGGCTGCGGCCTGAACGTTCACCCCGGCGCAGAGCAGAATAATGTCATCGCGCTGCAATTCACCAAGATCACCATCCACCGCAAAGGTGGTCCCGGCAGAACAGGTAACACTTTCGCCACCTTCACCCAACAATGTCCAGCTATAGAGGTCTTGACCGGCCATGCGATTTGCGATGCGCAGGCATTCAATCGCCGACGCAAAAGAGAGCATCGAAAATCTCTCTAATAAAACAAATACATATCTTTTTTCGGCCGTAACTTCTTTTGATGCTTCGACCGGTTTTCTTTGGGTTTGCATGGGCACATCCTTGGCAAATTTTGAATGCACCGGGAGAGACGAGTAAAAAGTCAGCCCCGCGTGAGACCAGAAAACCGTGACCATAGGTTCGGAGCCGGGTCAAGAGGGGCAAATCTAAACTGGTCAGCACGAGTGCGTTTTTGTATAGGTGGCTTCCGTTCTATTATTAAGACCTCTTATGCGGAGAAAAGCTATGAGTGAGTGGCAAAAAGCATCCTGGCGCAACAAACCCCGCGTGCAGATGCCTGACTATACCGACGCCGCGGCCCTCGGTGCCGTTGAAGCGCAGCTTTCAAATTATCCGCCACTGGTCTTTGCCGGCGAAGCACGTCGCTTGAAACAACATCTTGCAGCGGCGGGCCGTGGCGAGGCGTTTTTGTTGCAGGGCGGTGACTGCGCCGAAAGTTTTGAGCAGTTCAGCGCGGATGCCATCCGCGACACCTTTAAGGTGATGCTGCAGATGGCCATGGTTCTGACCTATGGTGCCAAGGTTCCGGTGGTCAAAGTCGGTCGTATGGCCGGCCAGTTTGCCAAACCCCGCAGCGCGCCAACGGAAACCCTGGATGGGGTGGAACTGCCCAGTTATCGCGGTGACATCATCAACGATCTTGGCTTTACCGAAGCCTCGCGTATTCCGGATCCCAAGCGGATGTTGCAAGCCTACACCCAGGCGGCGGCAACCCTGAACCTGTTGCGGGCATTTTCCACCGGTGGCTATGCCGATGTAAACCAGGTGCACGCCTGGACCTTGGGCTTTACCGAGGGCGAAAAAGCCCAGAGCTACCGTGACATGGCCAATCGCATCACCGATACGCTGGACTTCATGAAGGCGGCGGGCGTGAACAATGATGCCTCGCATGCGCTGCAGACTGTAGAATTCTACACCAGCCACGAAGGCCTGCTGCTGGAATACGAAGAGGCGCTGACCCGTCTGGATTCGACCTCTGGCAAATGGCTTGCGGGCTCCGGTCATATGCTTTGGATCGGGGATCGTACCCGCCAGCCCGATGGCGCCCATGTGGAATTCTGCCGTGGGGTGCTGAACCCCATCGGCATGAAATGTGGCCCAACGACATCCGCCGAAGACCTGAAGGTGCTGATGCAACGCCTGAACCCGGAAAACGAAGAGGGCCGTCTGACGCTGATCGCCCGCTTTGGTGCCGGCAAGGTGGCAGAGCATCTGCCGCGTCTGGTCAAGGCGGTTGAGGAAGAAGGCGCCAAGGTCACCTGGGTCTGCGATCCAATGCATGGCAACACGATAAAATCCTCCACCGGCTACAAAACCCGTCCCTTTGAAAGCGTTCTGCGCGAAGTGCAGGACTTCTTTGCGGTCCATTCCGCCGAAGGCACTATTCCGGGGGGCGTACATTTTGAGATGACAGGGCAGGATGTAACCGAATGCACCGGTGGTGTTCGGGCGGTGACGGATGAAAACCTGAGTGATCGTTACCACACCGCCTGTGATCCGCGTCTCAACGCCAGCCAATCCCTGGAACTGGCCTTCCTGGTTGCAGAAGAATTGTCAGACCTGCGCAACAAGCGCCGGTCGCGCAGCGCCGAAGCCAGCTAAGCCACAGCTTTCAGGCCAGCAAACATCAAAACCGCTCCAGTCTTCTGGGGCGGTTTTTTGTTTTATCGCAGGGTGTTGCGTTAATGCGTTGCGTCACGGTGCTTAAGGCTTAGCTCCCTTCGCAAAAAGGGAAACGCCCCGGGAGTTCTTCCGCGGGGCGTTGCTAACTAGACTATGACCAAATAGACTAGAAATAGGCTAAAATTTTAAGAAACGGGCGTTTCATCACGGCTGGAGACCAGCCGCAGATGTGCCCCTTTTGATTTGCTTTTGGCCTCTGCCCGCGCGGTATCACGCGCCGCTTTTTTCAGCCTGCGATCGGCCAGATCACGCGCCTCTTGCAGGATGGATGTCTCAGAGGCGAGGCGGGACTGCAATTCTGCAAACGCGGGGTTTGGCGCATTCACATCATCCGAGCTGCGCGACTTTGCCTTGAACGCGGTGTCATCCGTGTTTTTGGCAACGGCACGCATTTCGATCGAGGTGATTGCAAAACGCTGCGATGTTTTGGTCGGGTTGCCTTCGGAGACAAAAACACCCAGCGCACGGCTCACATCGCCCAGGTCACTGCGCAGTGGCAGCAGCAGCATGCGGGCCTCACGACGGCCACGCAGACGCGATCCTTCGGTCTGCATCTCGACCTCGACAATGGCGGGGGCTTCAAACATGTGCTCTAGTGCGGCGCTCATCTGTTTGCGCGCATCCGGGGTGAAAAAGGCGGTGATCGGCATGCCGCGCACCTCCATGCCTGCCATCTCGTTGACCTTTTGGCCAGCCAGACGGAAACGGGCGATACCAGGGGCCACACGTTCCAGAATGAACGTCTGGGACAGAATGTTCTCCAACCCGCGCGGGTCAATCTGTGACCGGCTGGGAATGTCGTCGCCGCGACGCAGTGCGGTCCAATAGGCCTCTGCCTGACGCATGGGGGAAACCGGAACGGTGTTACGGAAATTCGTCATGGGAACCACCTTGTTGTCACCCTTGTCCTGGCTAGAGTTTTTTCTGCCGCCAAAAAACATGTGCTTTTCCTTACGTTGTCCGGTCCACTTGCCATCTCGTACGCAACACAATCTGTCGACTGCCCCATTCGTACCGTTTAGATGGTTACCTTGCAGTTAACATGCCACAATATTATTCAAATTTGGACTAAAACTTGAAGCAATGGTTAACACCTTTGTATAAGCACCTATCCTTTTGCGCTTGTCGACAGGTCTGACGACACAGGTTTTGGCCCGGTTTTGCTGCCAATTGATGGAATAAGGACAAGTTGATGAACATACGAAGCATGACCGGGTTTGCCTCGGGGCAGGGGCGACTTGGGGCCCATAGCTGGAGCTGGGAGATGCGGTCGGTCAACGCCAAGGGGCTTGATCTGCGGCTGCGGGTGCCGGACTGGCTGGATGGGCTGGAAGTGCACCTGCGCAGGGTCATGGGCAACAAACTGGCGCGGGGCAATGTCTCGCTCGGGCTGCGTATTAACCGGGGAGAAGACGCTGCCGGAACGCTCACTCTGAACAAACCCTTGCTGAGCTCGGTGCTCACCGCCCTGGCCGAGGCCGAGGCGCTGGCCCAGTCGGCGGGGGTGGATCTGTCGGTCACATCCGGCGCGGATCTGCTGTCTATTCGCGGGGTGCTGGAGACCACCGCACCCGAGGATGATCCGGCGCCCCTGGTTGCCGCGTTAAAAAAGGAATTCGAAAGACTTTTGGCCGAATTCGTTCAAATGCGTGAAGCCGAAGGGGCAGCCTTGGAGCGGGTTTTGCGGAATCAACTGGCCGAAGTGCGGCGTTTGACCCAATTGGCGGCAAACTGTGCCGAAGCGCGCCGCCCCCTGGTGGCCGAGGCGCTCAAGGCGAATCTGGCCAAGGTATTGGAAAACTCTGACGGGGCAGATGCCAATCGGGTTGCCCTGGAATTGGCGATGCTGGCCGTAAAATCCGACGTTACCGAAGAAATCGACAGGCTTGCGGCCCATGTCCTGGCCGCCGAAGATCTGCTGACCACCGGGGATTCGGTGGGGCGCAAGTTTGATTTCCTGATGCAGGAATTCAACCGCGAGGCCAATACGCTCTGTTCAAAAGCGCTTAACAGTGACTTGACCTCGGTGGGGCTAGAGTTGAAAGCAGTGATCGACCAAATGCGCGAACAAGTGCAAAATATAGAATAACTCCAAAGGAGAAGACCTGATGGCAGATCGGCGCGGCCTTTTGATCATCCTGTCCTCGCCCTCCGGCGCGGGCAAATCCACTCTGGCAAAGCGGTTGCGCAGCTGGGACGACTGTATCTCGTTTTCCGTTTCGGCCACCACCCGCAACCCGCGCCCCGGCGAGGTCGACGGGCAGGACTATCATTTTGTATCCGTGGATGATTTCAAATCCGCCGTGACAGAAAATGACATGCTGGAACATGCCCATGTCTTTGGCAATTTCTACGGTTCCCCCAAGGGGCCGGTGCGGGAGGCTATCGAGAACGGGCAGGATGTGTTGTTTGACATCGACTGGCAGGGGGCGCAGCAGATCCGCAATTCAGAGCTGGGTCAGCACACGCTGTCGATCTTTTTGCTGCCGCCCTCGATCACCGAGTTGCGGCGCCGACTGGAAAGCCGGGGGCAGGACGATGCCGAAACCATCAAGCGTCGGATGGAGAAGAGCTGGGATGAAATCAGCCACTGGGGCAGCTATGATCACGTCTTGATCAATGATGATCTGGACACCACCGAAGAGGCGCTGAAAACCATCATCACCGCCACCCGCCTGCGCCGTATCCAGCAGCCGCAGCTCACGGATCATGTGCGCCTGTTGCAAAGCGAATTTGAGGACATGTCATGACACTCTATGCTCTTGGTGATCACCAGCCACAGCTGCACCCCGATACCTGGGTTGCCCCCGATGCCAATCTGATTGGCCAGGTGGTGCTGGAGGCCGGGGCCTCGGTTTGGTTTGGCTGTACCATCCGCGCCGACCACGAAGAGATCCGCATCTGCGAAGGCGCAAATGTGCAGGAAAACGTGGTCATGCACATTGACGCGGGCTTTCCGCTGACCGTGGGCAAGAATTGCACCATTGGCCATAAGGTTATGCTGCATGGCTGCACCATCGGCGAAAACAGCCTGATCGGCATGGGCGCAACTGTTCTGAACGGCGCCAGGATTGGCAAGAACTGTCTGATTGGGGCAGGGGCCTTGATCACCGAAAACAAGGTGATTCCGGATAACTCTCTGGTGATGGGCGCACCAGGCAAGGTTGTGCGCGAGGTCTCTGAGGAACAGGCGCAGAAGCTCACCCTTAGTGCCTTGCATTATCAGGAAAACATGCGCCGCTTCCGCGCTGAAATGCGACCCGTCTAACCAAAGACCCCGGTTCCAAGCCAGGCGATGACCTGCCACATAGGCTTTACATTTGCCTGATATTGGAACCGGATCGCAACAGGGGTTCGCAATGAAACAAGAGGTGATGGCAGGTTTTCTGGAGGCAATTCCAATGCCTTGCGTCTTGGTTGATCAAACCGAGCGCTTTATCGGTGCCAATAAATCTGGGCTTGCCCTGTTGGGGGAGCAGATCCTTGGCCGCCATTTTGCGACAATCCTGCGACAACCAGGTGTCAACGCAGCAATTGAGAAATGTCTGGAGGATCGCGGCAATCGCACCGCCAGGCATCTGTCAAACGATGGCGCGCAGGACACCACCTACGAGGTTGAACTGCGGTATATTGCCGGTATCGGCGCTGTCGAAGGCGGCGCGGTACTGATCACCTTCCTGGATGTGACCGAACGCGAACAGGCCAACCAGATGCGGCGAGATTTTGTCGCCAATGTCAGCCACGAGTTGCGCACCCCGCTGACGGCCCTGATGGGGTTTATCGAAACCCTGCGCGGGGCGGCGCGCGATGACGCGGCGGCGCGGGATCGCTTCCTGACGATCATGGAAGGCGAAGCCAGCCGGATGAACCGTCTGGTGGGCGATCTGTTGTCATTGAACCGCGTGGAGAGCAAAGAGCGCATTCGCCCCAAGGAGGAGATGGACCTGGTGGCGCATCTCAGCTCGACGCTCAAGACCATGCAGCCCCTTGCTGAGGCTGGGAATGTCAGCCTCAGCTTTACCCCTCCCGCGGATCCGGTGATGATCATGGGCGATCCCGATCAGTTGCTGCAGGTCTTTATCAACCTGGTTGAGAACGCCATTAAATATGGCGGCGATCAGGTAAATGTGACCCTTGAGTTGCTGGAGCGGGATCCATCGCTTCGCGCCCCGGCCGTGCGGGTGCAGGTCATTGACAATGGCGCGGGCATTGACCCGATCCATCTGCCACGGCTGACAGAGCGGTTTTATCGCGCCGACAATCACCGCTCCCGCGAAATGGGTGGCACCGGGTTGGGGCTGGCCATCGTCAAACATATCGTCAACCGCCACCGTGGCCGGTTGCGGGTGGAAAGCGAGCTAGGGACGGGAAGCTGTTTTTCGGTGACTTTACCACTGTCCTGACAGCGCAGTCCCCGGTTTCAGCGTCATGGCCTTTTGGCCTTACTGAACCGGCAGCAGTCCGGCGCGCGGCCTGCGCGGGCGCTTGGTTTTGACATGCGGATCTTGTCGGTGCAGCATAGATCACGGCCGTCATCGCCTGCCATTGCCCCCGTGCCCCCGTGCGGCTGCGCAGCTGCCAGACATTCGGGATCAAAGGTTGCTCGGGATCAAAGGTTAATGGGCAGGCCGGGTTTTGTGACAAAAATCGCTTCAAGTCGGGTTTTGTCATATGCCTGTTACACAGCCGTCACAAAAGCCTCATACGCGCCTTTTAGGAGGGGCCCATGATCATCGTGTGGATGGTCACACATCTTAATCTCTCATGGAGACTCTCATGTCCTTTGTGAAACTGACCGCTTCTGCCCTGACCATCGCCGCCGCCACCGCGACAGCTGCCACCGCGCGTGACCAGGTTCAGGTTGCAGGCTCCTCCACCGTTCTGCCCTATGCCTCCATCGTTGCCGAAGCCTTTGGCGAAAACTTCGACTTTCCAACACCTGTTGTTGAATCCGGTGGCTCCTCTGCCGGTCTGAAGCGGTTCTGTGAAGGCGTTGGTGAAAACACCATCGACGTGGCCAATGCGTCGCGCGCCATCAAGGAAAAAGAAATCAAGGCCTGCGCCGAAGCCGGCGTCACCGACATCATCGAAGTCCGCATCGGTTATGATGGCATTGTCTTTGCCTCCGACATCAACGGCAACGAATTTGCCTACACCCCCACAGACTGGTTCCTGGCGCTCTCTGACGAGATCCTGGTTGACGGCAAGATGGTTCCAAACCCAAACAAAACCTGGGCCGACGTGAACCCTGCCTTCCCGGCACAGAATATCCAGGCCTTTATCCCAGGCACCAAACACGGCACCCGTGAAGTGTTTGAAGACAAAGTGATCCTGGCGGGCTGCGAAGCCACCGGCGCATTTGAGCACCTGCTGGCCCATGCCGAAGGCGACACTGCCAAGGCACAGAAAAAAGCCGCTGAAAAAGCCTGTATCTCGCTGCGCACCGATGGCGTTTCTGTCGACATCGACGGCGACTACACCGAAACCCTGGCGCGGATTGAAAGCAACAAGGACGGTATCGGCGTCTTTGGTCTGGCGTTTTATGAGAACAACACCGACAAGCTGCAGGTTGCAACCATGTCCGGTATCGTGCCTTCGACTGAAAGCATCTCAACCGGCGAATACCCTGTATCGCGCCCGCTGTTCTTCTACGTGAAGAAAGCCCACATCGGCGTGATCCCTGGCCTGAAAGAATATGCTGAGTTCTTCATCTCTGATGAGGTTGCCGGCCCTGATGGCCCCCTGTCCGAATATGGCCTGGTTGCTGACCCCGAGCTGAGCGAGACTCAGGATGCGGTTGCCAACGAAGCCACCATGGGCGGCAACTCCTAATCGCCCCCAGCACATCGTTATTGGCTGGGGCGGATAATCCGCCCCAGTTTTATTTCTGGACCAGATCCAGCTCCTATTTTCTGCCGCTGCCATACCGGAGCATAAGATGCCAACATTCTGGCTTGTCATTGTCCTGCTGACGCTTACTGCGCTTGGCTTTTGGTTCGGGCGCCGCCGCGCCTTGACCTCGGCGCAGGGAAACCCGCGCGAACTGCATTCACTACCCGTTTATTATGGTGCCAATGTCGCCATGAGCGTTGCCATTCCAGCCCTGATCACGCTGATGGTTTGGCTGTTGGCGCAGCCTCTCCTGATTGAAAACCGGGTGTCGGCAACGATCCCCTCAGAGCTGATCCCCGAAAACACCAGCATTGGCCTGGTGATGAGTGATGTGCGCCGCCTGGCCGAAGGTCTGGACGAGGCAGTGTTGCAAGGGGTTATGACCAAAGACCAAGCCCTTACGCTGAACACTGAAACCAGTGATATCCGCGCAGTGCTTGGCACTGTTGGCGTTGCCCTGGGGTCCGAAGTGCGCCCGGAAGTGCTGCAGGCAGCCCAAAGCTACCGCAGCCTGTCCCGCACGGGGTCAACCGCAATGACGCTGGTGTGCCTGGTCCTGGCGCTGGTTGGTTTTGGCCTTTCCGCACGCCGCACCAACAAAGAGTTTCGCGCGCGAAACGTTGTTGAGCGCGGGGTTCTGGCGCTGCTCATCCTGGCCGCCTCGCTGGCAATCCTCACCACGGTTGGCATCGTGTTGTCGATGCTGTTTGAGACCATAAACTTCTTTGGTTTACATGCCTGGACCGACTTTTTCTTTGGCACCACCTGGGCGCCGAACTTCCGTGGTGACAGTGAATTGTCGATGCTGCCGCTGCTCTGGGGCACGCTCTATATCTCTGCCATCGCCTTGCTGGTTGCGGTTCCCATTGGCCTGTTTGCCGCCATCTACCTGTCTGAATACGCCAGTTCCACTGTGCGCTCCTTTGCCAAGCCGCTGCTGGAGATCCTCGCGGGGATCCCGACCATCGTTTATGGTCTCTTTGCGCTGCTGACGGTTGGCCCGCTGCTGCTCAAGCTGTTTGGCCAGGGCGAAGACGGGGTGCTTGGGCTTAGCTGGATGACAGGTGCGACCTCGGTTCTGACCGCTGGGGTGGTGATGGGCATCATGCTGATCCCCTTTGTCTCCTCGCTGTCGGATGACATCATCAACGCCGTTCCGCAAACATTGCGCGATGGCTCGCTTGGCCTCGGCGCCACCCCGTCGGAAACGATCCGCCAGGTGGTGTTGCCGGCAGCGCTTCCGGGAATCGTCGGCGCCATCCTGCTGGCGGCATCGCGTGCCATTGGTGAAACGATGATTGTTGTGATGGGGGCAGGGGCAATTGCCAAGTTCTCTGCCAACCCCTTTGAATCGATGACAACAATAACCACCCGTGTTGTCAGTCAGCTGACAGGTGACACCGATTTTGCCAGCCCCGAAACACTGGTAGCCTTTGCCCTCGGGCTTTCCCTCTTTGTCCTCACACTGGGCCTAAACGTCCTGGCGCTTTATATTGTGCGCAAATATCGGGAGCAGTACGACTAATGACCGATCTCAGCCCAAATCCGGGCCAGTCTGCAGGAGCGCAAAGTTCTTTGCTGACCCTGTCCCAACGGACCATCAAGCGCAACGCGGCAGAAACCCGGTTCAAAACCTATGGTGTTGCGGCCATCGCCGTGGGACTAATTATGCTGCTGGTTCTGGTGACCACAATTGTCAGCCGCGGCACTGGTGCCTTTCAGCAGACCTTTATCACCCTGAATGTCGAACTGCTGGAAAGCAAGCTGGACAAGAACGCCGAACGCAATCCCGAAGACATCAAGCGCGTCACCACCTTTGGCTATGCGCCCCTGATCAAAGCCGCGATGCAGACAACCATTTCAGACCTGGGCATCGAGACCAGCCTGAAATCCAAAGAGATGGCGGGTCTTTTGTCGAAGAACGCCGTGGCGCAACTGCGGGCCTTTGTGCTGGCCAACCCTGAACAGATTGGTGAAACCATCGCGTTCCGCTTTCTGGCGCAAAGCCGTGTTGATGGCTATCTGAAGGGGCGGGTCACGCGTGAGAGCATTGCAAACGACAAGAACATCTCGCCTGCGCAACTGGATCTGACGGATGCGCTGATTGCGGCAGGGGTGATTGAAAAGACCTTCAACCTGGACTTCATCCTGGGGTCTGATGCTTCGGATCAGCGTCCAGAGGCCGCAGGTATGGGGGTTTCGATGATGGGCTCGCTGTTCATGATGCTGGTGGTGCTGGCCCTGGCCCTGCCAATTGGTGTGGCCGCCTCAATCTATCTGGAAGAGTTTGCCCCCAAGAACTGGATCACCGATGTGATCGAGGTCAATATCGCCAACCTCGCGGCGGTGCCGTCGATTGTCTATGGTATCCTGGGCCTCGCGGTTTTCATCAACTACATGCATCTGCCGATGTCGGCGCCGCTGGTTGGTGGCCTGGTCCTGACGCTGATGACTTTGCCGACGATCATCATCTCAACCCGCGCCGCCCTGAAGGCGGTTCCGCCCTCGATCCGGGATGCGGCGCTGGGGGTTGGGGCCTCCAAGATGCAATCGGTTTTCCACCACGTGCTGCCCCTGGCCGCGCCTGGTATTCTGACCGGGACCATCATTGGCCTGGCGCAGGCACTTGGGGAAACCGCGCCGCTGTTGCTGATCGGCATGGTTGGCTTTATCGCCTCAAACGCGCCTGGAACCATCGGGGAAGGTCTGTTGTCCCCGAACTCTGCAATGCCTGCACAGATCTACGAATGGGCCAAACGCGCCGACCCGGCCTTTTATGAGCGCGCCTGGGGCGGCATTATCATCCTACTGGTCTTTCTTGTAACCATGAACACGGTGGCTGTGATACTGCGTCGTCGCTTTGAGCGTCGCTGGTAGCCGGAGGTGAGGAAATGAATATTATGAATATGTTGGATAAAAGCTTGGACACAATGACCACCAAGATCTCCGCACGGGACGTCAACGTCTATTATGGGGATACGCATGCCATCAAGAACGTGAATGTTGAAATCGACGCCAACACGGTCACCGCCTTTATCGGCCCATCGGGCTGCGGAAAGTCCACTTTCCTGCGCTGTATCAACCGGATGAACGACACAATTGATGTCTGCCGGGTGGAGGGTGACATTCTGCTGGATGGGGAAGACATCTACGACAAACGCGTCGATCCGGTACAGCTGCGCGCCAAGGTCGGAATGGTGTTTCAGAAACCCAACCCTTTCCCAAAATCGATCTACGACAATGTCGCCTATGGTCCACGGATCCATGGCCTGTCGCGAAACAAAGCGGAATTGGATGAAATTGTTGAACAATCCCTGCGTCGCGCCGCGATCTGGGAAGAGGTGAAGGACAGGTTGGATGCACCCGGCACCGGTCTGTCTGGCGGCCAACAACAGCGTCTGTGCATCGCCCGCGCAATTGCCACCGAACCAGAAGTCCTGCTGATGGATGAGCCCTGCTCGGCGCTGGATCCAATTGCCACGGCACAGGTGGAAGAGCTGATCGACGAGCTGCGGGCGAATTATTCCGTGGTGATCGTGACCCACTCAATGCAACAGGCGGCGCGGGTCAGCCAGAAAACCGCCTTTTTCCATCTGGGCAATCTGGTAGAATTTGGTGCCACCGGGCAGATTTTCACCAACCCTGAAGATCCCCGCACTGAAAGCTATATTACTGGCCGTATCGGTTAAGCCCACAAAGGAAAATACCATGGTAGAACAACATATTGCCTCCGCCTTTGATCGGGATCTCGAAGCGATTCAGGCCCAGATCATGAAGATGGGCGGCCTGGTCGAAGCGGCAATCGTCGCCTCTGCACGGGCGCTGGAAACCCGTGACGAAGAACTGGCGCAGCAGGTGCGCCTTGGAGACCGGGCCATTGATGGTCTGGAAGAACTGATCAACGAGGAATCCGCCCGCGTGATTGCCACCCGCGCGCCTGCCGCAGTTGATCTGCGCGTGGTCCTGTCGGTGATGAAAATTGCCGGCAACCTGGAACGCATCGGTGACTATTCGAAAAACATCGCCAAGCGCACAGGTGTTCTGATCCAGTGGCATGACAGCACCGACAGCTCGGCGGCCCTGCGCAGAATGGCCCGCGAGGTCGAGCTGATGCTGAAAGATGCGCTGGACGCCTATATCCAGCGCGATGTTGAACTGGCTGCAGATGTGATCACCCGCGACCGCGAAGTTGATCAGATGTACAATGCGCTGTTTCGCGAAATTCTGACCCATATGATGGAAGACCCGCGCAACATTACCGCCTGTATGCACCTGCATTTTATCGCCAAAAACATTGAGCGCATGGGCGATCACGTGACCTCAATTGCCGAGGAATTGATCTATCTGGTGACGGGCAACCGCCCCGAGGATGAGCGGCCCAAAGCCGACACCACCTCCACCGCGACCGGGGAGCACTGATTGATGACTGCCGATCAGCCCACTGTTCTGATCATCGAAGATGAATTGGCCCAACGCGAAGTCCTTGCCTATAATCTTGAGGCCGATGGCTTTCGCGTTATCCGGGCTGAAAATGGTGAAGAAGGCCTGCTGCTTGTTGAAGAAGACATGCCCGATATCATCGTGCTGGATTGGATGATGCCAAATTTGAGCGGCATCGAGGTTTGTCGTCGTTTGAAAACACGGCCAGAGACACGCGGTATTCCAATTATCATGTTGTCGGCCCGGTCGGAAGAAGTCGACAAGGTGCGCGGGCTGGAAACCGGTGCGGATGACTATGTGGTCAAACCCTATTCGGTGATCGAGCTGATGGCGCGGGTGCGTACGCAGCTGCGTCGGGTGCGCCCGTCAACCGTTGGGGTGCGGCTGGAATTTGATGACATCATTCTGGACGCCGAAACCCATAAGGTCAGCCGGTCAGAAAATCCCCTGAAGCTGGGACCAACCGAGTTTCGCCTGCTCTCCACCTTTATGGAGAAACCTGGTCGGGTTTGGAGCCGGGAGCAATTGCTGGATCGGGTCTGGGGCCGTGACATCTATGTCGATACCCGGACTGTCGATGTGCATATTGGCCGTTTGCGCAAAGCACTGACCCAGTATGGTGGCGAGGATCCCGTGCGCACCGTGCGCGGGGCTGGTTACGCTCTGGGCTAGATCGGTCTTGGAAAACTGGACCGGATCGTTTGTCGAATAAAAATGGGCCCCTTTTGAGGGCCCATTTTGTTGTTTGTTGTGCAGTTGCAAAAGCTGAGGCGCCTATCGTGGCAGCGGGTCTTCGGGCTGGGCCTGTCCCTCCAGCCAGTGCCGGAACTTGGTCAGCGCCGGATCACGCGCTTTGCTTTTGGGCCAGACAAGGTAATAGGCGCCGGAGGCTTCGGTTGCCTGCGGCTGCAGCGCGGTCAGTCGCCCGGTGGCGATATCCTGTTCCACCAGATAATCTGGCATCAAGGCCACCCCCAGGCCATGCTGGGCTGCCTGTGTAATGGTTGAGAATTGATCATACATCGTGCCGCCCAGATCCTCGGGGCTGGCGGTGACCCCCTGCAGTTCAAACCAATCCAGCCAGGCCGTGGGGCGGGTTTGAATATGCAAAAGCGGCATCTCCAGGATCTGCTGCGGCGGGATAAACCTGCCATTGGCCACCAGCTCAGGGCTACAAACCGGCAAAAGCTGCTCGCTTTTCAACAAGAGGGATTCCGTTCCGGGCCATATGGCATTGCCAAAATGTATTGCCGCATCAATGGGTTCGCTGCCAAAGCTGAATTCCTGCAACCGTGTGGTCATATTGATGGTAATATCAGGGTGGCGACGGGCAAATTCCGGCAAGCGGGGCATCAGCCAACGCATACCAAAGGCCGGCAGGATCGCCAGGTTCAGGGTTCCCGTCAGTGGCGCGGTCTGCACTCGCAGGGTGGATTGGGTGATCTTGTCCAGCGCGTCGCGGATTTCGCGCGCATAGGTTTGCGCCTCTGGTGACAGGTGCAGTTTCTTGCGATCGCGCCGCACAAGCGAGACCCCAAGCTGCGCCTCAAGCGCTTGTAACTGGCGGCTCACTGCGCCCTGGGTCAGGCACAGCTCTTCTGCCGCAGCAGAGGCGCTGCCAAGCCGGTCCAAGGCTTCAAGGGCGCGCAGCGCCGAGATTGAGGGGAGGAATCGTCGAGGATGTTGCATCTATGAGGTTTACTCATGTTTGAATGCCAAAGTCTCGCTGTTTTTTTGCCAGGTCTGCTGTTAATCCTTGGTCAACACACGCCATAATTCCAATATTGAGGGTCTTTCAATGACTGATAAACCAAGCCTGCGCGCCAAAGATGCACCGGATCTGGGAGGCTTTACCTGGGAAGATCCGCTGCGTTTGGACGACCAGCTGAGCGAAGATGAGCGGATGATCACCGCCTCGGCGCGGGCCTATGCCCAGGAAAAACTGCAGCCACGGGTCACCGCAGCCTTTGAAAACGAAGAAACCGACCCGGCGATCTTCCGCGAAATGGGCGAAATGGGCCTGCTCGGTACCACCATTCCCGAAGAATACGGCGGCCTGGGCGGCGGTTATGTGTCTTATGGTCTGGTGGCCCGCGAGGTTGAGCGCGTCGACAGCGGTTATCGCTCGATGATGTCGGTACAAAGCTCGCTGGTGATGTATCCGATCTATGCCTACGGCAGCGAAGAGCAGCGGCAGAAATACCTGCCAAAACTGGCCTCTGGCGAGTGGATCGGCTGTTTTGGCCTGACCGAGCCCGACGCGGGCTCTGACCCGGCTGGCATGAAAACCCGCGCGGAAAAAACCGCGACAGGGTATAAGCTGACCGGCTCCAAGATGTGGATTTCAAACGCCCCAATCGCCGATGTCTTTGTTGTCTGGGCCAAATCGGATGAACACGGCGGCAAGATCCGTGGCTTTGTGCTGGAAAAAGGCATGAAGGGCCTTTCGGCACCAAAAATCCGCAACAAGGCCTCGCTGCGGGCCTCGATCACCGGTGAGATCGTCATGGAGGGCGTGGAAGTTGGTGACGAGGCGCTGCTGCCACATGTGCAGGGGTTGAAAGGTCCGTTTGGCTGTTTGAACCGGGCCCGCTATGGCATCAGCTGGGGCGCCATGGGCGCGGCAGAGGCCTGCTGGCACGCCGCACGGCAGTATGGTCTGGACCGTCATCAGTTTGGCCGCCCGCTGGCCAACACCCAGTTGTTCCAGCTGAAGCTCGCCAATATGCAGACCGAAATCACCCTTGGGCTGCAGGCCTCCCTGCGGGTTGGTCGCCTGATGGATGAGGCAAATGCCGCGCCAGAGATGATTTCCATCGTCAAGCGCAACAACTGCGGCAAGGCGCTGGAAATCGCGCGCAATGCCCGTGACATGCACGGTGGCAACGGCATCAGCCTGGAGTTCAATGTCATTCGTCACATGGTCAACCTTGAGACCGTTAACACCTATGAGGGCACCCATGACGTTCATGCGCTGATCCTTGGCCGGGCTCAAACCGGTTTGCAGGCGTTTTTCTAAGGAGAGCGTGCCTTTCATAGGCCGGTTCGGGGCAAATTTGTCCTGACAATGGGCGAGGGGTGGAGAGCCATCCCTCGCCCACTGTCATTCCGGACCTGCATTTGCGCAATATCGCATTGCAATTATGCATATCGCAGAGGTTGGGAGCCCATCCCGCCAAAGCTGCAAGGGATAGACGGGGAGGTTTGTCCTCTTCGGAACGTGGTTAGGATCCAAAAGCCTTAACAGCTTGTTTTGCCACCTAAAGCCCACCCCGCGGTGGAGTTTTGTTGATCTTATCTTGAAAACAGGGGATTTGAGAGCGGCAGGACCGAAGGCGACCGGGGATGCACTGTGTCGCAGTCCGGTCCATTTGGTTACCATCGCTGATGCCGACCTCGGGAATATACAAAACCAGAGGGGCGCGGCGCGCCTGTTGCAGGCATTTTTGCAGAGGGCGCTCAGCGGCGCCATAGGGCAGGGTGATCTTGCAGCGATGCAATGGAAAACCCCGCTCCGCAAGAGAGCCAAGGCCGGCCTCGGGACAGCTTTGCAAAAACAAATCTATCGATTTGCACAAATGCCGCCACAAAAACGCAAGGCGAACAGGCTGAACCCACCCGAGACTTGAACATAATTGCATCTTTACAATAAGTTAACATCTTTCTTTGGGGCTGTGAAGGCTTTTCTTTCGCTTTGATTGGCGCCAGGGGTTTACTCTCACTTATTTACATATAGATAAATGAATGTGTAAACAGTCCCGGCCCAGAGGGCGTTAAACGGATGAGAGCAGCAATGACAAAAACAGCCACGGCCAACCCGCAGTGGAAAAGGCTTTTCCCGATCCTGAGCTGGGGCGCCGCCTACAATCGACAAGACCTGGGCGGCGATGTCACCGCAGCGGTGATTGTCACCATCATGCTGATCCCTCAATCCCTGGCCTATGCCTTGCTTGCCGGGCTACCCGCAGAGGTTGGGCTTTATGCCTCGATCCTGCCTCTGGTCGCCTATGCCATCTTTGGCACCTCACGGGTATTGGCGGTGGGGCCGGTCGCGGTGGTTTCCCTGATGTCGGCCTCGGCCTTGTCATCGCTGGGGCTGGAAACTGTTGCCGACTATGTCGCCGCCTCAGCTGTACTGGCCCTGATGTCGGGCGTTTTGCTGGTCGCCATGGGGGCGATGAAATTGGGAGTGGTGGCCAATCTGCTCTCACATCCTGTCATTGCCGGGTTTATCACCGCCTCAGGCCTGTTGATCGCGGTCAGCCAGGCCAAACATATCCTGGGTATCAGCGCCTCGGGGCATAATTTGCTGGAGATTCTATCGTCACTGGGGCAGGGGCTGGGACAGGTCAATTTTGTGACGCTGGCGCTGGGGCTTGCTGTGCTGGTCTTTCTGTTCTGGCTGCGCTTTGGGCTGTCGGACCTCTTGCAGGCCAAGTTCGGCCTGTCCAAGCAGGTGGCTGGCACTGTTGTGCGTGTAGGCCCGGTCTTTGCCGTCTTTGGCACCATAGCCTTGTCCTGGGGCTTTGATCTGCCAGCCCTTGGGGTCTCGGTTGTTGGGACTGTCCCAACTGGGTTGCCACCCTTGGGACTGCCGACACTGGACAGTTCAGTTTTGACAGCGCTGATTGGGCCGGCCGTGTTGATCACCATCATCGGCTATGTCGAAAGCGTCTCGGTTGCCCAGACCCTGGCCGCCAAGCGTCGCCAGAAGATTGACCCCAATCAGGAACTGACGGCCCTGGGTGCCGCAAATATCGCATCCGGTCTGTCAGGCGGCTATGCTGTCACCGGAGGCTTTGCCAGATCGGTGGTGAACTTTGACGCCGGCGCGCGCACCCCAGCGGCTGGCGCCTTGACTGCAATTGGTTTAACTTTGGCAGCTATCTATCTGACACCGTATTTATATTTCCTGCCAAAAGCGACCCTGGCCGCGACAATTATCGTGGCGGTCTTATCGCTTGTTGATCTCTCCTTCCTAAAAACCGCCTGGATCTATTCACGCGCAGATTTTGCGGCCGTCTTTGTAACCGTTGTTTTGACATTGCTGGTTGGGGTCGAAACCGGTGTCGGCGCCGGGGTTGCGACCTCGATCGCGCTGTTCCTGTGGAAGACCTCCAGGCCACATGTGGCAGAGGTCGGGCAGGTGCCCGGAAGCCAGCATTTTAGAAACATTGACCGCCATCAGGTGCTGACCGATCCTTCGCTGGTGACGCTGAGAATTGACGAGAGCCTGTATTTTGCCAATGCCAGGCGCATGGAAGAGCTGATCCTGGACCGTGTACATCGCAGCGAAGGCAAGCTGCGCCATGTTGTTTTGATGTGTTCGGCTGTCAACGAAATTGACCTGAGCGCCTTGGACTCTCTTGAGGCGATCAATCAGCAGCTTGCCGATCTGGGGGTGCAGCTGCATCTGTCCGAGGTCAAGGGACCGGTGATGGACCGTTTGAAGCGGAGCCATTTCCTGCAGGATCTCACCGGCGAAGTTTTTCTATCACAGAACTGCGCCTTTGAGAAACTGACGAAGGATCTGTAACCAGATAAGACACAATCTTGGGGGGCGTTCCAAAGGTCATATAATAAACTCATAATTGGTATTATGTAAAATATACTTGTTCCGTTCCGTCACACCGGATTGGCAGACCTGGGAAAGCACGGTAGCCTTTATCCAACAAAACCAGGGACAAGGCGACAGACATGGACATCAAGGGTAGCTGCATAGTTGTGACCGGCGCCGCACATGGCATTGGCAAAGGGCTAGCACAGAAATTTGCCGATCTGGGCGCTGCGCATGTGATCTGTGCCGATATTGATCTGGATGCAGCAAAAGTGACGGCAGCCCATATTGGCGGTGTCGCGCTACATCTTGACGCCGCCAGCGAGGACAGCATCAAAACTCTGATTGATACCGTCGAAGACAGCATCGCCCCAATTGATCTGTTCTGTTCCAATGCAGGCATTCTTACCATGGGTGGCTTTGAAGTTCCCAATGATGAATGGCAAAAGATTTGGGATATCAATGTGATGTCCCATGTTTGGGCCTCACGCCATCTGGTGCCGCTAATGCTGAAACGTGGTGGCGGCTATATGCTCAACACTGCCTCGGCGGCGGGTCTGTTGAACCAGATTGGTGCGGCGCCTTACGGGGTAACCAAACATGCGGCAGTTGGGTTTGCAGAGTGGCTGGCCATCACCTACGGCGATCAGGGTATCGGCGTTTCTGTGCTGTGCCCGCAGGCTGTCCGGTCTGAAATGACCCGCGGGCTTGAGGATAGCGTGGCCAGCCTGGATGGCTTGCTGGAACCGGATATGGTTGCAGACTGTTGTGTAAAGGCCATTGAGAACAACGAGTTCCTGGTTCTTCCGCATCCACAGGTCAAAGACTACATGCAGGCAAAAGCCACCAACTATGGCCGTTGGATTACCGGCATGCAAAGACTGCGTGACCGGTTTAGCGGTAAATAGGGCGGTTTCTCGTTTTACCCTTGTGGTTTGATTGGCCGCATCAGTCCTTCCTGTGCGACGCTGGCGACCAATTGGCCGTCCTGAGTGTAGATCGAGCCGCGGTTAAAGCCGCGGCCGCCGCCACCAAAGGGAGAATCCATCGTATAAAGGTGCCAGTTTTCAAACTGCACCGGAGCATGGAACCACATGGCATGGTCCAGACTGGCGGTCATGGCCTCGGGCTTGTGCCAGGTGAGCCCATGTGGCCGCAGCGCTGACCCCAGCAGACCAAAGTCGGAGGCATAGGCCATCAGCACATGTTGCAGCTGCGGCCCTGCCCCTTTTGCTGCCTCCATCCTGATCCACATGTGATTGATATCACTGGTTATTTCTGGGTCCAGCGGATCGCGCGGCTCAATATCTCGGATCTCAAAGGGACGCTCCTTGATGAACTCGTCATATTGATCTTCTGCGATGCGATGGGCATGCTGGCGATGCAATTCATCGCGGGACAACAGCCCGTCAGGCGGCGGCACGTCGGGCATTTTATGCTGATGTTCCCAGCCCTGTTCCACCAAATGGAACGAGGCCGCCAGGTTCAGGATTTGTCGGCCATTTTGGATTGCAGTGACCCGACGGGTTGTGAAACTGCCGCCATCGCGGGCTGGATCCACCTCGTAGATGACAGGTCTGCTGGGATCACCGGGACGGATGAAATAGGCATGCAGCGAATGGCACAGACGTTCGGGAACACTGGCATAGGCCGCGGCCAAGGCCTGAGCAATGACCTGGCCGCCGTAGATCCGCATCGGCGTTTCCCCCCCGGAGCCAATCCCGCGATAGAGATTGGTATCGAGCTCTTCCAGGTCAAGAAGATTGAGAAGGAGACTCCCAGCATCAGTCATTTAGCAGTTCTTTCTAAGACGTATTTCGGTCATTGGCATAGGCAATGAACACATCAAAGCTGTCAGGGTTCACCATCGAGTCCCGGTTCACAACCTTTGCAGGGTCGCCACCAAGTAGCAGCTTTTTCACCGGAACTTCCAGCTTTTTGCCAGAAAGTGTACGGGGAATTTCTGGAACTTCTACAATATCGTCCGGAACAAAACGCGCGGAAACAAACTGGCGTATAGAGGACTTTATCTTATCTTTCAGATCGTTATCCAGGCTTCCGGGCTGTGTGAGCACCACAAAGAGCGGCATGAAGCTGTCTTTGCCGAGGAATTCAAGATCAACCACCAGACTGTCCTGGATCTCTGTCAGGGCCTCAACCGCCTGATAGATCTCGGATGACCCCAGCCGCAATCCGCGCCGGTTGATGGTTGCATCTGACCTGCCGTAGATGACCGATCCGCCCTCTGGGGTGAATGAGATCCAGTCCCCATGGCGCCAGATGCCGGGATAGGTTTCAAAATAGCTTTCGCGCAGGCGTGATCCGTCCTCATCTCCCCAGAAAAACAACGGCATAGAGGGCAAGGGCTCGGTACAGACCAATTCTCCGACCTCTCCGGTCAACTCGGCGCCAAAAGGATCAAAGGCACGCACCGCATTGCCAAGCGCACGGGCCTGCATTTCGCCGGCCCGCACTGGCAACATCACATTGCCGCCAACAAAGGCGCCGGCAAAATCGGTGCCGCCGGAAACTGGCGCCAACCAGATATCGTTGCTCACCGAGCGATATACCCAGTCATACCCATCTGAGGTCATCGGCGATCCGGTTGCCCCCAATGAGACCAGGGATGATAGATCCAAAGCAGCGCCGGGTTCGATCCCGGATTTGGCACTGGCGGTGAAAAACGCCGCCCCTGCGCCAAAATAGGTCATCTTTTCATCGGCGACGCGCCGCCAAATATCCAGCATATCCGGATAGTTAGGGGCACGATCATAGAGCATCACAGTGGCACCCTGCCCCAAAGCTCCAAGTTGCAAATTCCACATGATCCAGCCAGATGAGGTCAGCCAGCAAAACCGGCTTGCCGGGCTCAGATCAAGGTGAAGCGATTGCTTGCAGCCTTCCAGCAGAATGCCGCCGTGGCCATGTACAATCGGCTTTGGATTGCCCGTGGTGCCAGAGGAATAGACGATCCACAGGGGGTGATCAAAATCAACCTGCGCAAATGTCAGCTCTGCCGGGCGATGCAGCAGGCTGTCCCAGGCCACCGCTCCCATGGGGCCCGGCTGGTCATTTGTGGCGACATAGATATGGCTCTGCAGGCTTGGCAGGTCAGCAACAACCCTGGCCATTTCGTCCCTGCGGCTGACCTGTTTGCCACCATGCAGGTAATTGTCCTGATAGATCAGCACCTTGGGTTTAATCTGGCGGAACCTGTCCAGAATGGCGACATGGCCCATATCCGGCGCACAAAGGGACCAGATGGCGCCCAGGCTGGTGGCCGCAAGACAGGCGATAATGGCGCTTTCGGTGTTGGGCAGGATAGCGGCGACCCGATCCCCCTGCCCGACACCCATATCCCGCAGATGCGCGGCCAGGCTTGCCACCTGCGCGCGCAGTTGACCCCAGCTGAGCTCGGTGCGGCCAAATGTTTCAGAGTGGGTGATAAGCGCTTGATTTTCCTCACCTACGCCTCTGCCGGTCAGGATGTTTTCGGCCCAGTTCAGCTGTGCACCGGGGAACCATTTTGCACCGGGCATTTTCCGCTCGGCCAGAACAGTGCTGGCGGATTGCGAAAACTGCAGCTCAAAATAGTCGCAAATTGATTGCCAGAATGCCTCCAGGTCAGTTGTGCTCCAGGTCCAGAGGTCGTTGTAGCTGTCAAATTCCAGGCCCTTGGTCTGCTTTAGCCAGTTCTGGTAGGCCGCCATCTGGCTGGCCTCGGCGCGATCACAGGTCGGGGTCCAAAGGATTGGATTTTTGGTCATTTCAAAATGGCTCCGTGCACCAGGGCTTTGAGCTCAGCCCGCGCAGGATACGAGCTGGAGGGAGAAAGTTGCGTAAAAAAGACCACCGAAAGGTCCAGTTTTGGATCCACCCAAAAGAAGGTCGAGGCCATTCCGCCCCAGCTGAAATCGCCAACCGATCCGGGGCAGCGCGCCCGCGCCGGGTCCAGCACAACAGCCCCGCCCAGACCAAAGCCCATACCCTCCATCGGCTGCTCGGCAAAGCTTTGTGGGCCCATCGAGGCAATGTCACCAGGAAGATGGTTTTGCATCATGAAATCAATGGTTTTTGGAGACAGAATAAAGCCATCCTTGCAGCGACCACGCAGACGCAGCATCTCGGAAAACAGCATATAGTCATCAATGGTCCCGACCAGGCCGCCCCCACCTGACATCATGTCCGCAGTTTCAAAGGGGGAGCCTCCGTACAGATCCGTCAGGCGCAGCGTCTCAGTGCCGGTTTTTGCTGAATTGAGCGCCATGGCATCCCCGGACAGCGGCGTATAGAGCGAGGCAAAACGGTTGCCTGCCTGACGCGGGACACGAAACCCGGTTTCTATCATCCCAAGAGGCTGGAAGATCTCTGTTTCAAAGAACTCAGCAAGTGTTTGACCGGAAACGATTTCGACGACCCGACCCAGCACATCAATACCGACGGAATACTCCCAACGGCTGCCCGGCTGGAACGCCAGGGGATAGCTGGTCAGATGCGCAACCATCTTGCCCAGATCCCCCTGGTTTGGTTTGAACATCAGCTGTTCCTGGTTCATGGCCTGGGACAGAATGCCGGGGTTGAACGGATAGCTTAGCCCGCTTGTATGGGTCAGCAGCTCGTGCAGGGTTGGCGACCGCGAGGGCTCTGTTTGATCAATCGAGGTGGCGCCGGGCACCAGCGCCTGCATCTGTGCAAATTCAGGAATAAAGTCTGACACCGGCGCATCAAGGTGAAACAGCCCCTTTTCGGCCAGCATCATCAGCGCGACAGAGGTCACAGGTTTGGTCATGGAATAAATCCGGACCAGAGTATCGCGGGTGAAATCCAAGTTTTCTTCCAGGTTCCGCCGCCCCGCAGCGTGGAAAAACTTCTCCGCTCCGCCCTGTTTGATCAGCAGCGAGCTACCTGCATATTTCTGTTGATCCACATAGCGTTGCTGCCACTGCTTTAAGTTTTCAAGCCGGATTTCATCCATGCCCTGCACCCCTATATTCGCCTTTAAATGGCTATCCCTGATCTATCATGCGCTGCATTGCTGGTATGGTCTGGCTGTTGAACCAGCCGCCTTCGGGGGCGTTACCGCCTGCCGCCAATGCTGTCTTGATCTTTATGATTGTTTCGCCTCTGAGCTGCTGCTTGATCGAGCCATAGGCAATCGACGGAAGCGCGGCCAGCTTGCGCGCCTCTGAGAGCGAATAGGCTGCCAGGTCTTCCTGGTCGTCCGCGATGATATCAATAAAGCCAAAATTGCGCGCCGCGACGGGGCCAACGGGCTGACCGGTCAACATCAGACGCCGCAGAGTATCCGCGTCCAAAGTGGCCTTGGCGATCTCCAATGGACCAACCGGGAAATCCGCCCCAACGCGCACTTCGGCAAGCCCAAAGGAGGATTTGGTCATCGCAACCCGGCGGTCACTGGCCAAAACAAAGAACAACCCACCCGCAATCGCCGCACCGCCTATGGAGGCGACAACCGGCTTGGGGCAGGCATAAAGCGCCAGAAAACCTTCGTTCAGCCCACGCACAATCGCCTGCTGCTGCTCCAGGTCGAAATGCTGCGCTTCCTTCAGGTCAAGCCCGGCGGAGAACACCTTGAAAGGACTGCTCAAAATAATGCACCGCACGGCGTCATCCGCGCCCAGCCGGGTGATCAATGCGGCAAAACCCATCAGGAAATCGGCACTCAGCGCATTGACCGGACCACGCCCCAGTTGCAGCTCAACTATCCCATCCCCAAGATCACGTGTGCTAAGGGTGTCACTTTCTGTCATCCAGGCTCTCCTTCGTTCAGAATGCGCCTTCTGTTGCCGAAGGCTTTGATTGACATATTGCGCAGTCCAGGCCGCTTTGGTCGAGGGCAAAGGACTACGTAGAACCACGCAGTACCGCATGGAAAGGCCTGTCTAGCCAAGAGAGGTAAACAAATGCGGGCAGAAATCGCCCGCATTTTTGACAGTTCAAGAGTTTATTTCTTGAGCGCATCCAACCCGCTACGGGCAAAGAGTGAGACAAACCCACCCAGTTTGACGGCGCGTTCGGGGTTTGAGGCATTGCCATCCAGCGCGCGTTTCAAAACGCCCTGCAAAATCCCCCCCATGCGGAAAAAGCTGAAGGACAGGTAGAAGCCAAAGTTATCAATTCCGGCCAATCCCCGCCGTGTGCAATAGCTCTCAATAAAGGCCTGATCCGAGGGCAGACCAAGTGCGGCGCGATCCACACCGGCAAGGCCGCGCCCTTCGGCGCCGGGGGGCATTTGCCACTGCATGATGACACCGGCCAGATCCGCATAGGGGTGGCCAATGGTCGACAGTTCCCAGTCCAACACGGCCTGACAACTGGGGCCGTCACTGGCAAAGATCATATTGTCGATCCGGTAATCCCCGTGCACAAGGCCGCGTTGCCCGTCCTCTTTTGGCATTGCAGTTTCAAGAGCTTGGATCAACTCGTTCATCTCGGGGATAACTTCGGTTTCCGAGGCACGATACTGTTTGGTCCAGCGGGCCAACTGGCGTTCAAAATAGTTGCCGGGAGGACCGTAGTCCGACAAGCCAACCGCATCGATGTCCACCTGATGCAGCGAGGCCAGAACCCGGTTCATCTCATCCATCACCGCAGCGCGGGACTGCGGATCCATGTCCGGCATCCGCGGATCGGTGATGTTGCGCCCGGCCACGTGATCCATCACGTAAAAGGCCGAGCCAATAACGTCATCGTCTTCGCAGAGCAGATGCATCTTTGCCACCGGGACATCGCTCTGCGCCAGGGCCTGTTGCACCCGGAATTCCCGATCAACCGCATGGGCCGATTTCAGCAGAACGCCCGGAGGTTTGCGCCGCAGCACATAATTGCCTGCGGTGGTTTTTAACATGAAGGTGGGGTTTGATTGCCCGGTGGCAAATTTCACAACCTCAAATTCGCTGTCAAATCCCGGCAGGCGCCCACGAAGATAGGCGGCAACGGCCTCTTGATCCAGGGTCTGGGTCTTTGTGCTCATCTTCTGCTCCTGTCAACTATAGGTCATAAGAGCCGCACGCTCCAGGTTATGAAAATGCGGCACAGAATTGAATTCATGGAGAAAAAACTTCTCCTTTGAGAACACGAACCGGCTGGTGGATGTGTTCTTGATCTGCAGGTTCAGTGCAATCATCTGGTCATTTTGCAGGCCCAGACTGGCGGCAACCAGTCGCGCGATGGCACCGCCAGAACTTACCACCAATACCCGTTCAGCCCCAGCGCGCACGGCGGATTGGCGCGATGTTTCGACCCGGTCGCAAAACTGTCCCCAGGTTTCGCCGGCGCCGGGAATGCCCTGGGTCTGCCAATCTGCCAAGGTTTCCCTCAGCGCGCGAAAATGGGTCTTGCGATCAGTAATCACATCATCCGGGGCCACACCGCCATAGCGGCTGTTGAGCAGGTCGTGAAAGTCATACTCGTTCCAGCCGGCATGTTCTTCGGCGGCCCCTGCAAACCCCATTTCCTCCAGGGTTTGTTTTTGACGCATCAGGCTGCCGGTGATCATCCGATCCGGGACCCAGTCAAGGGCACGTAACGTATCGCCCAGGGCGCGCGACTGTTGCCGCCCCAGGTCGCTCAGATCATCATAGTTCCTGGCCCCAAAGGAGGCCTGCCCATGGCGGACAATTATCAGCTCTGCCATTGGTCAGCCGCTGAACTCTGCTGCCAGTCTGGTTCCTGCGGCTTGATATTCTGCTGCAATGCGATCAACCAGTTCCCCGGCAGAGCAGATAGATTTCACGTCGCCAATGCCCTGACCAGAGCCCCAGATCTCTTTCCAGGCTTTTGGTTTCGAAGAGCCGCTGCCAAAGTTCATCGAGGAAGAATCCGCTTCGGGTAGATTGTCAGGGTCCAGCCCTGACTGAGAAATGGATTTCTTCAGGTAGTTCCCCCAAACGCCTGTAAACAGCGATGAATAGACAATATCCTCGGCGGTGCTATCGACGATCATCTGCTTGTACCCCGGCTGGGCGTTTGCCTCATGGGTGGCAATAAATGGCGAGCCGGCATAGCCAAAATCAGCGCCCAACGCGCGCGCCGCCAACAGCGCTTCACCGCTGGCAATCGCGCCAGACAGCGCCAGGGGGCCATCAAACCAGCTGCGGATTTCACGGATCAAAGCAAAGGGAGACTGTTCGCCAGCATGACCACCAGCGCCGGCAGCCACGGCAATCAGCCCGTCAGCGCCCTTCTCGATCGCCTTCCTGGCGAAGGTATTGTTGATCACGTCATGCAGCACCACGCCGCCACAGGAATGCGCCGCCTCGTTCACCTCAGGGCGCGCGCCCAGCGAGGTGATCCAGATTGGCACCTTCCAGCGGTTGCAGATCTCCAGGTCACGCTCAAGCCGTGCGTTTGAGCGGTGTACAATCTGGTTGACGGCAAAGGGCGCGGCTGGCTGATCGGGGTTGTCCTGATTGTGGCGATCCAGCTCTTCGGTGATCTGCTTGAGCCAGGCCTCCAGCAGGATCGGATCCCCCTCGCCTTCGCGGGCGTTCAGCGCCGGAAAGGCCCCCACGATGCCCGCTTTGCACTGGGCAATCACCAGCTCCGGCACCGAGATGATAAACAAAGGCGAGCCGATCAGCGGGATGCGCAGGTTTTGCAGCGCCTTTGGGAGATGTCGTTTTGGTGAAGACATATTTTCTTCCTTATTTCAGAGTATTGCAGGCCATTTCAAACCTGATTACTCCATTGCGCTGGCAAAAATATTCTGACCGGACATGACGTTGATACCACCAGAGATCGGCACCACCGAACCGGTTACATAGGCGCCGCCCTTGCCGCTGAGAAACAAAACAGAGCCCGCGATATCTTCGTAGCGGCCAACCCGGCCAAGGGGAACATCCTTGCCGACCTTTTCCCGCTTCTCCTCGTCGCCAGTGGCAAAGGCGGTCATCCTAGACACAAAGGGACCAGGAGCCAGTGCATTTACCGTGACTTGCTTATGCGCCAGTTCCTTGGCCAGAACTTTGGACATATGAATGACAGCCGCCTTGGAGGCCGAATAGCTATAGGCACCATCCCCCATGGGGATTTCCCCCATGACAGAGCCCACATTGATGACCCGCGCCGGATCTCCCAGCTCACCGCTTTTGATCAGCATTGGCAGCAAACGGCGGGTCAGGTCAAAGACGCCGGTGACATTGACATTCATCACCTTTTCCCAGGCCTGATGCGGGAAGTCCTTTAGCTCTGCCCCCCAGGTGATGCCTGAGTTATTCATCAAAATATCAAGTTGCTCTGTGCGGGATTGAACCTCTTCCACCAGGGCGATGATACCCTCTTCTGTGCCGACATCCCCGGCAAAGCCTTCGGCAGATCCTGGCGCATCCAATGCGTTCAGCTCCTGTGCCACGGCTTCGCAGGCATGGCCCTTGCGCGAGGCGATCAAGACCCGGGCGCCAGCCCGGACCATGGCTTCAGCCGCCATCCGGCCAATGCCCGTTGCTCCACCAGTGATCAGCGCGGTCTTGCCGTTGAGTGTAAACAGATCCTGCATTTCAATCTCTCCTTAGAAGCCGCGCAATTGGGCAACAAGCCCTGCGTGATAGCCATAGTCCCCCAGCCATTCGGCTGCGACACGGGCGCGTTTCATATAAAATCCCATGTCGAATTCATCCGTCATGCCAATGCCGCCATGCATCTGCACGCCTTCCTGAACCGATTTCTGGGCCGTATCCGTTGCCCGCGCCTTGGCGACCGAGACCGCAAGTGTCGCCTGATCAGGAGTTTCGTCCAGAATACGCCCGGCATTCAACACCGCGGAATGGGTGAGCTCGATTTCGCACCACAGATGCGCCGCCCGGTGCTGCAGCGCCTGAAAGCTGCCGATGGTGATGCCAAACTGTTTGCGCTCTTTCAGGTAATTGGTGGTCAGGGAAAACGCCGCCTCGGCCAGCCCGGTGGTTTCGGCAGCCAGTGCAGCCTGTCCGGCCTCTAGCGCGGGTTTCAGCAATTCATAGCCTGCGCCGGCCTCACCCAGCAGCGCCTCGCCTGAGACCTCGACATTGTCAAATATCAGGTCTGCAGCATCGCGGCTGTCGATCATCTTCAGCGGGCTCTGGGTCAGGCCCTTTGCTTTGTTGGCCAGATCAAACAGGCACAGGCCCGCATCACTTTTGGCCAACACCAGAATGCGGTCAGCATCACACCCATCGACAACAAAACGCTTTTTACCGTTCAACACATAGCCGTTGCCACGGCTTTCCGCCGTTAGTTCAACCCGGTCGGGCGAAAATTTTGCTGTCTCATCCAGCGCCAGCGCATAGGTGAGCCCGCCGACCGCAATCTGTTTCAGTTTATTGGTGGCACTGTCATCGCCGAATTGGCGCAGCAGGGTTGCGGCCATGACGGCGGTGCTCAGAAACGGGCTGACAGTCAGGTTGCGGCCCATCTCGCGGGCCAGTACATGAGCCGCCGCGTGCCCCATGTCAGAGCCCTCAGCGGTTTCGGGAACCAGCACACCGGCCCAGCCGGCCGCCACCATTTCCTGCCACAGTTCTGGGTCAGAGTGTTTACCGCTATCGCGCATCTCGCGCAGACGAGACACAGGGGCAGATTTGGAGAGGAACCCATGGGCCGCCTCTGCCAAGAGGGTTTCTTCCTCTGTTTGAATGAGTTTTGCCATGTTTCTTATCCTGGAAGGTTCAAAATGCGACGGCTGATAATGGAGAGCATCACCTCGGAGGTGCCGCCCTCGATCGAGTTGGCCTTGGTGCGCAGCCAGGACGAGGCTGGCGTGTCTCCCCAGGTCAGGGCATCGGCCCCATCGGCGGCCATGATCAGTTCAAGCCGTTGCTTGTTCAGCTCGGTTCCCATGTATTTCAGCATGGCAGAGGCATCGCCAACGCCCTGGCCGCCTTCGGCCTGGTCCTTGTAGCGCTCCAGCGTCATCTCCAGCGCCAGGCTGTCGACTTCGGCCCGCATGGCCTCGCCGCGCAGCACAGGATCGCTTTGTCCTGTTTCGCTTTCAGCGAGAACCGCCCCCAGGGCACGGCCTGATCCCATGACATTGCCGCCATTGCTGATCATCTCGCGTTCATGGGTCAGCAGGTATTTGGCGACATCCCAGCCCCGGTCAATGGTGCCAACCACCTGATGTTTTGGCACCTCGACATCCTCAAAAAAGGTCTCGCAAAAGGGCGAGGCACCAGAGATCAATTGGATCGGACGTGTGGTAATTCCTGGGCTGCGCATATCCATAAGAACAAAAGAAATACCAAGATGTTTCTTGGCCTCGCGATTGGTTCTGAGCAGGGCAAAGATCCAATCGGCACGATCCGCATAAGAGGTCCAGATCTTTTGCCCATTGACCAGCCAGGTATCGCCCTGATCTGCCGCATGGGTCTGTACCCCCGCCAGATCAGAGCCCGCGCCGGGCTCGGAATAGCCCTGGCACCAGCGGATTTCGCCGCGGGCAATGGGGGGCAGAAAATGCAATTTCTGCTCTTCGCTGCCAAATTTCAACAGCGCCGGGCCCAGCATCCAGATGCCAAAACTATCCAGCGGAGAGCGCGCGCCAATGGCCTGCATCTCTTGTTTCAGGATTTTGTCTTCATCCCGGCTGAGTCCCGCCCCGCCATAGGGTTTTGGCCATGTGGGCACGGTAAATCCACGTGCTGCACAGCGGTCCAGCCAGGTCTTCTGCGCCTCGCAGGTAAAGACCCAAGTGGTCCCGCCCCAACAGATCGCATCCTCACCACCTGCGCCATCACGCATTTCTGGCGGGCAGTTTGCCTCCAGCCATTCCCGGACCTCGCGCCGAAACTCGGCGTGATCACGTCCCGCATCACCTTGACCCATGTTGTGCTTTCTCCTCAGTCCCGCCTTCCAGAGCCTCCCGTGGCCTCTGGCGGTTTCACAATGTAGAATTACATTTCGCTATGCCATTGACAACGCGGCTGAGGGACAGAAGACTTTACGTAATTTTAGAAACACGGGTCAGCCACCGGGCGGCCGGAAGGAACAAAATATGAAATCTATGCTCAGCACCACCCCCGGTGGACCCCAAACGCTTGTCTGGACTGAACAGCCGGACCTTAGCCCCGGCAAAGGCGAGTTGCTGGTTGAAATTCGCGCCGCCGGCGTCAACTTTCCTGACACGCTGATCATTCGCGATCTCTATCAGATGAAGCCTGCGCGCCCCTTTGCCCCAGGTGGAGAGATTTCCGGCGTGGTGACTGCCCTTGGCGAGGGTGTCAGCGGATATGAAATTGGCGACCGGGTGCTGGCCTTGACCGGCCATGGGGGCTTTGCCACGCAGATCTGTATGGCGGCAAATCAGGCCGTCAAATTTCCGGAAGCGATGCCGTTTGAAGATGCTGCCGGCTTTGTCTTCACCTATGGCACCTCCTATCATGCCCTCAAAGACCGCGCAGAGCTGAAACCGGGGGAAACCCTGCTGATTTTGGGCGCTGCCGGCGGCGTTGGTGCTGCGGCCATTGAGCTGGGTAAATCCATGGGCGCAAAGGTCATTGCGGCTGTGTCCTCAGCCGAAAAAGCAGCCTTTTGCAAAAAGATCGGTGCCGATGAAACGCTGGTCTACAGTCGCGATATGAGCCGTGATGAGCAAAAGGATTTTTCAAATAATATCAAAGAGCTGTCCGGCAAATCTGGAGTCGATGTCGTCTATGACGCGGTGGGCGGAAACTATGCGGAACCGGCGCTGCGAACCATGGCCTGGCTGGGCCGGTACCTGGTTGTCGGCTTCCCTGCGGGCATCCCCGAAATTCCGCTGAACCTGCCTTTGCTCAAGGGCTGCGACATTCGTGGCGTGTTCTGGGGCGCTTCGGTTTTTCGTGACCCCAAGGGCCATGCCGAGAATATGGCCGAGCTCCAGGCGCTTTATGGTTCAGGAAAGATCAAGCCGCAGATCTGTGACGTCTTGCCAATGACAGAGGCGGCAAAGGCGCTGGAGATGATGCAGGACAGACGGGTGATGGGTAAAGTTGTGCTGACCAACAGCTAGGCCCGCCAGACGGGCAGAGATTTAGGCAGGCGGCCAGTTTGGGCGCTTGCCTTTTTTCGTGCGATATTCGCAACATACTACACGTAAAACCGCGCTCTCCGGTTTCGCTATCCCTGTGCAAAGCTGCCGTTTAATCTTAAACCTGAAAAGTGGGGGATATGTAATGCACAGCTTATTGATACTGAACGGTCCAAATCTCAACCTGCTTGGAACCCGGCAACCCGAAGTCTACGGGGCCGAAACCCTGGACATGCTGGAAAACAGCTGCATTGAACATGCAAAGAAATTGGGGTTTCAGGTGCAGTGTCTGCAATCGAACCACGAAGGGGTTTTGCTGGACGCCATTCATGCGGCCCGTGGCCAACATGTGGGAATTGTTCTGAATGCTGGCGCATATACCCATACTTCTGTCGCCTTGATGGATGCCATCTACTCGGTTGAGATCCCAACCGTTGAGGTGCATCTGTCCAATATCCATGCCCGCGAGGTGTTTCGCCACCAGTCCTATATCGCCCGGGCCGCAATCGGCCAGATATGTGGATTTGGCACGCAGGGCTATTTGATGGCGATTGATGCTTTGGTACAAAAGCTGACTCAATCAAGCGATGTAAGCTGATGACAATATTGGAATATCTTCATTTTGTTTCTGGCGCAAAAAGCCTTGAGGAGCTGTGGCATGCCCATGTCGTGAAGATGGCCGAATATGGGTTTGACCGCCTGATCTACGGCTATACCCGGTTCAAAACCGAAACCTCGTTGGGGGATCCCGACGATTTTGTCATTTTGACCAATCACGATCAGAAATACATCTCGGGGTTCCTGCATCAGGGCCTCTACCGCCAGGCGCCGATGGTGCTCTGGGCGCTGGAGAATGAAGGCGCTTGCAGTTGGAAGATCATCCGCGAACTGCTGAACAATGGCCAGTTGGGCCCGGCCTCTAAACAGGTGATTGAATTCAACGAACGTATGCAGCTGACAGCCGGATATACGATCAGCTTTTTCTCTGCCTCCAAACGCTACAAAGGGGCAATCTCCCTGGCCGCCAAGCCTGGAAGCTGCCAAAGCGAACTGGACGAGATGTGGAAAGAGCACGGAGAAGACATCGTCTTGATGAACAATGTGGTTCATCTCAAGATCCTGACTTTGCCCTATGATCCGCCGAATCGCGGCCTGACCAACCGGCAGCGCGAAGCACTGGAGTGGGTCGGGGACGGCAAGACCACCCAGGATATTGCGCTGCTCATGGGGCTCACCTCGGCCACGGTCGAAAAACACCTGCGACTGGCGCGCGCCTCGCTGTCGGTGGAAACCAGCGCCCAAGCGGTGCTAAAAGCCGCCTTGCAAAATCAGATGTATATCCTCGAAACCTGAAAAACCTTACCCGCAACCGGGGGGGTGCTGGCTAAAAACCAAATAATCCTCGCCCTTTAGGAGAGACTTCCCCTAGGGCAGCTTCCGTCTATCGGGTATGGAAAACACTACTACACTTGTGTTGCAAACTGGGGCAATGTGTCGGAGTTCCGTGAGTGGTGGCTTTGGCCTGGGAACTATGGGAAACGACCCTTGCGATAACAAGGCTCTCAGACCTGTCCGGTGTCTGGTGTGTATTTATCCACGCCAGTGCCGTTTGAAAGAGGGGCCCCATCATCCCCATCAATGGGGCCTCTCGACATCCCTGCCCCCCGGATACTAGCCCCTAACATCGTCGTTGGCGCCGTGGCTTTAGGCTGCGGGGAAGCCCCGGCGCCTGGAACTCTGGCCTTTTTTCCAGCTCGGTTCCTGGGGTTTACTGCCATTCCCGGCGGTTCCAGCCCCAGTCTATTTGCGCACCGCATCAGAACGGCCTGTTGGTCGCGTGGCAGAACAAAAAAGGGCCGACGGAAAACCGTCAGCCCCTCTAATCTGAGTTGTTTTGAAAAAGCTCAGCCTTTGGCGGCTTTTGCAACTTCAGCTGCGAAGTCTTCTTTTTCGACTTCGATGCCTTCGCCAACTTCCAGACGGACAAAACCGGTGATAGTCGCGCCAGCTTCTTTTGCTGCGGCTTCAACGGTCAGGTCGGGGTTCACAACAAAGGCTTGGTTGAGCAGAGTGGACTCAGCAACAAACTTCTTCATGCGACCAACGATCATCTTTTCGATGACGGCTTCGGGCTTGCCGGATTCGCGAGCGATATCCATCTGAACCTGCTTTTCTTTCTCAACAACCGACGCGTCCAGGTCAGCTTCGGAAAGTGCGGCAGGGTTCACGGCGGCAATGTGCATTGCAACCTGTTTGCCAAAGGCTTCGTTGCCACCGGTCATTGCAACCAAGACGCCGATTTTGCCCATGCCGGCAGTTGCGGCATTGTGGACATAAGAAATCACGGTTTCACCTTCCAGCACGGCCATGCGGCGCACGGACATGTTTTCACCAATGGTGGCGATCTTGTCGGTGATGACGGATTCAACGGTCTTGCCGCCCATGTCAGCGGCTTTCAGCGCGTCAACATCGGAAACACCCAGGGCTGCCTTGGCGATACCGCCAACCATTTCCTGGAATTCGGCGTTCTTGCCAACAAAGTCGGTTTCGGAGTTCACCTCAACCGCAACACCTTTGCTGCCTTCAACAACAACGGCCACCAGGCCTTCTGCTGCGGTACGACCGGATTTTTTGGCCGCTTTGGCCAGACCTTTGGTGCGCAGCCAGTCAACGGCGGCGTCCATGTCGCCATTGGTTTCGGTCAGCGCTTTTTTGGCGTCCATCATGCCGGCGCCGGTGGAGTCGCGCAGTTCTTTAACGAGTGCAGCTGTGATTGCCATCTTTAGGCTCTCCTCAAATCAAAACGGAATTGGGGCAGGTGATAGCCTGCCCCGCATGTCAAATCTGTGACAGGTAGCGTCGGCAGGTGCTTATTCAGCAACAGCTTCTTCTACAGGCGCATCTTCCAGAGCGCCCAGGTCAACACCGGCAGCGCCCAGCTGAGCGGACATGCCGTCCAGTGCAGCACGTGCAATCAGGTCACAGTACAGGGAGATGGCGCGCGATGCATCATCGTTGCCTGGGATCACAAAATCAACGCCATCAGGGGAGCAGTTGGTGTCGACGATCGCCACAACCGGGATGCCCAGTTTTTTGGCTTCGGCGATGGCCAGCGCTTCTTTTTTCACGTCGATGACGAAGAGCAGGTCAGGAACACCGCCCATTTCGGCGATACCGCCCAATGACGCCTGCAGCTTCTGCTGGTCACGTTCCATGCCCAGACGCTCTTTCTTGGTGAGGCCTTCGGCGCCACCTTCGAGCTTCTCGTCGATCTCGTTCAGACGCTTGATCGACTGGGAAACGGTTTTCCAGTTGGTCAAGGTGCCGCCGAGCCAGCGGTGGTTCATGAAGTACTGAGCGGATTTTTCAGCGGCTTCGGCGATGGGGCCTGCGGCCTGACGCTTGGTACCAACAAAAAGAACGCGGCCGCCCTTGGCAACGGTGTCACGGACGATCTGCAGCGCCTGGTCCAGCATAGGAACAGTCTGTGTCAGGTCCATGATGTGGATGCCGTTGCGTGCACCATAGATATAGGGTGCCATGCGAGGGTTCCAGCGCTGTGTCTGGTGACCAAAGTGTACGCCTGCTTCCAGCAGCTGGCGCATGGTGAACTCGGGAAGAGCCATGCTAGTATTCCTTGTTTCCGGTTTCAGTCCTCGGTGGGGGTTCAGAGCAAATGCTCCAACCGGCGGCCCATTTGGGGATTTCTCCCCCAGACAGGCCAAACCCCACCTGCGGGTTTGATGGCGCGCGTATAGGCCAGGATCGCGGCCTCCGCAAGGGCTATTTGCGGATCTTGGCATGGCCCTGTCGCACGAGGCGTTCACATTCAGCCGCCAGCGCCTTGCGATTGGCAAAATCACTGACCTTGAGCGGCGCATGATAGGTCAGCTCTACCCGGCCCTGGCGCAGCGAGGCCAGGGTTTTCAGCAGGTGTGGTCCAAACTCCATATCGCCCCACCAGCCATAAAACCGCTCCTCGGCCCCATGGGGCGCGTGGAACACCGCCGACACTGGCTGGATATAGCAGACATCGCGCAGATGATCGCCAAAGAAGGCGGCAAAAAGCGTTGTTTTAAAGGGCAAAACCCGCAACCCGTCAGTCGAGGTGCCTTCTGGAAAGAACAACAGCTTATGCCCGGCCATCAGCCGCGCTTCGAACAGTTCGGTCTGTTCTTTTGCGCGGGCGCGGTTGCGTTCAATAAAGACGGTCCCAGTGGAGCGGGCGAGCCAGCCGATGCCGGGCCAGGCGGCCACTTCGGCCTTGGAGACAAAATAGATCCGCTTTTTGGCATTGAGCGCAAAAATATCCAGCCAGGAGGTGTGATTGGCCACCACCGCGCCGCGTTGCAGCATCAGGCTGCCATGGGTGCAAAAGCCGATCCCCAAGATGCGAAACGCATTTCGGCAAACAAACTGGGTAATAAAGGGCGTCACAGGCCGGTGCAGACCACAAAGCGGCCGCTCCACCAGGCGGACCAGCAGCAGGATCAGCAATCCGCCAAAAACCAGCGTTCCCAGCAGGCTGCCGCGCAGCAAAATCAGCAACCAGCCAAAAGGCTGGATCCGCAGGGGCTCTGGTGGGTCGCCTTCATTCCAGGTCGCAGACATCTCTTACCCCTGCGCCTTGGGCGTGCTGTAAAAGCGTTTTTGCCGTGCGCTCATAGCTGCAGTATCCAGGATCATCAGCACATCGGTGGTGTTGAACGCATGATCGACAAAGGCGCCCTCGCCCACGGTTCCGCCAAGGCGCAGATAGGCTTTGATCAAAGCCGGGCATGCGATCATTGCGCGCTTACGGTCCACGGCGCTGGGGGGCAAAAGGTCCATAGACTGGTAGCTGCGGGATCTGCACCGCAGCGGCTCTGGCGCCAGGTAGTCCCGGTTCAGCACCGACAATGGGCCTGCCAGGGCCGCTAGGTCTGTGCCGGCAAAACTTGCGGTGCCAAACAGGATTTCAACATCATGTTCAGTCACATAGTCATTGAGACCAACCCAGAGGTAAAACAACGCCTTGCCGCCGCGAAAGGCGGGATGCAGGCAGGATCGGCCCAATTCCAGCAGGCGCCGCCCAGAGCCGATCAGCGGCCCCAGGTCGTATTCGGCATCTGAATAGAACCCTCCTGCGCGCCGGGCCTGATCGCTGCGCATCAGACGGTAAACCCCGACAACACGCTGCGTTGCTGTCTCGCGGATGATCATATGATCGCAAAAGGCATCAAATTTGTCTTTTTCCAGCCCTTCGCAGTGATCGACCAGGGCGCCATCCGCGCCCATTTCATTCACAAAAACCTCGTACCGCAGTGCCTGAGCCGCCCGCAGGTCTGCGTCGTTTTTCGCCAGAGAGACGGTGAATTCTGTTGGGCTTTCAGCCATGTATCAGGGCTTTCCAAGATCAATTTGCAGAGCTGATAGACCGCCAAGGCAGCGATAAGCAAGGTTTTCGTAAAACTCTCCGGGGTTTCTTAACCTTTCGTAAACCGTTAAGGCTCATTCACTAGAATCAAGGGGACGCGCGCCCCGTCGAAGACCAGTTTCCCCTGGTCTGGGAAATTGACAGTAATTTTGCCACCTGCGTTGGATTGGACTTCTCCCGGTCCCCATTCAGGATGTTCCGGGTGTTTTACACGCATGCCGGGGGCAAGGAAAGCATTGAGGTCGATCATGTGATGGGCCCAAGTCGGAGGAAAGATATGGCCGTAGATACCGCCAATTTGGCCGCTTTGATAGGGTCCAGAATTTGTCACGATTTGATCAGCCCGGTCGGCGCCATTAACAACGGATTGGAACTGCTGGCAATGTCCGGAGCCATGGCTGGTCCCGAGCTGGAGCTGATTTCCGACAGTGTTTTGAATGCCAATGCCCGCATCCGGTTTTTCCGCATTGCCTTTGGTGCCGCCGGCGATCAGCAGATGGGCCGGGCCGAGATCGTCTCGGTTCTGGATGACATCAGCAAGGCGGGCCGCTTAAAGTTCCAATGGGATTTCACCGAAGGGTGCAACCGCAGCGACGTGCGTATGGCCTTTCTGGCGGCGCTGTGCCTGGAAAGTGCCCTGCCCTATGGCGGTATGATCACCATGACCTGCACAGATGGGAAATGGTCCGTGTCCGGCGAAGGCCGCAAGATCAATATTGACGCGCCGCTTTGGGCCTATCTCGACGGTAGCGACACCTCGGCCAATCTGACCCCGGCACAGGTGCAATTTGCCATGCTGCCGGCCGCCGCGACACAGGCCGAACGTCAGCTGGGCTTTGACCATAGCGATGAAAAAGCCGCCGTCTGGTTCTAGAACCTCTGGTTTTAGCAGGCCTGGTTTCAGACCACCTGATGTCAGACCTGCGCGAGCGTGAACAAAACAAAAGCCCCCAATCAGATATTGGGGGCTTTCTTGCCGTACTTTCAAAGAGTTAGAGGGTCAGGCCTGTGCCGCTCCTAGGCCCGGACAGTGCCGTCGCCCCGCACCAGATATTTAAAGCTGGTCAACTGGGCCGCCCCAACTGGGCCACGGGCATGCATCTTGCCGGTGGCAATACCAATTTCGGCCCCCATGCCAAATTCACCGCCATCGGCAAACTGGGTCGATGCATTATGCATGAGGATCGCACTGTCGAGCTCTGCAAAAAACTGGGCCACGGCGGCCTCATCCTCGGTAATGATGCAATCGGTATGCTGGGAATGATATTTGCGGATATGCGCAATTGCATCCTCGATATCTGCCACAGGCTTTGCGGCAATGACCTTATCCAGGAATTCTTTGCCCCAGTCTGCATCCTCTGCAGGCGCCATGCCCTTGGGGCCAACCAAGCCACCAGCGGCGTGGATCTCCACCCCGGCAGCGGCCAGCGCGGTCAGCACGTCGCGGCCAATTGTGTCAACGATATCGCGATGGATCAGCAGGCATTCTGCGGCGCCACAAATACCGGTACGGCGGGTTTTTGCGTTCAGCACCACATCGAGCGCCTTTTTCGGGTCGGCAGATTTATCCAGATAGATATGCACGATGCCCTCAAGGTGGGCAAAAACCGGCACCCGCGCCTCGCGCTGCACCAATCCCACCAGCCCCTTGCCCCCCCGGGGCACGATGACATCGACATATTCGGTCATGGTCAGCAGCTCCTGCACCGCTGCGCGGTCCCGCGTTGGCACCAGTTGCACCGCGTCCTCGGGCAGGTTGGCGCCGCGCAGGCCTTCGACCAGGCAGGAATGAATGACCTGGCTGGAATGAAAACTCTCAGAGCCGCCACGCAGGATCACCGCATTGCCGGATTTCAGGCACAGCGCCCCGGCATCCGCCGTGACATTGGGGCGGCTTTCATAGATCACCCCAATGACGCCAAGCGGCGTTCTGACGCGTTGAATGTTAAGCCCCGAGGGCTGCTCCCACTCTGCCAGAATCTCGCCCACAGGATCGGCCTGTTCAGCCACGGCGCGCAGCCCGTCCACGATGGATTGGATACGGGGCTCATCCAGCATCAACCGGTCCATCATTGCGGGCGACAGGCCCTTGGAGGCGCCAAATTCCAGGTCTTTGGCGTTGGCGGCAATGATCTCGCCGCGCCGCGCCCAGACCGCATCGGCGGCGCCAATCAGGGCGGCATGTTTGCGTTCGGCGCTGGCTGTGGCCAGGGTCTGCGCCGCCCGCTTTGCACGAATGCCAAGTTCCATCATCAGCGCGGGGATATTTTGAGTGTCTTTCATCGGTCTCTTCTAAGCCTTGTCTGAGAGAGGCTGGCGCCGTTCCATTGCTGCCAGATTAGGAGCAGACACAGGCGGGTTTCCAGCCCCTAAGTAGAGAGGTCAGAGCGCCATATCGTCCCGGTGGATCAAAGCAGCCCGGCCGGGATAGCCTAGGACCTCTTCGATTTCGGCAGATTGGCGCCCCTGAATGGCGCGGGCTTCGTCGCCTGTATAGCGTGACAGGCCCTGCCCCAAAATGCGCCCCTCCGGGCCCTGGATGGCCAGGGGATCCCCCCGGCCAAAGTCACCCTCCACATGACAGACCCCTGCGGGCAATAGGCTGTTGCCGTTTGCCAGCGCGCGCGCGGCCCCGGCATCAATGGAAACCACCCCGCGCGGCTTCATCGCCGCAATCCAACGCTTGCGGGCAACCTGCGGGTCATCCTGCGCGGTGAACCAGGTGCAAGGCGCACCCTCCATCAGTGTTTTCAACGGGTTCAGGGGCGATCCTTCGGTAATCACCATAGCGCAACCGGCCGCTGTCGCCATCTTGGCTGCCAGCACCTTGGTGATCATGCCGCCCTTTGACAGGCCAGACACACCATCGCCGGCCATGGCTGCGATCTCGGGGGTGATCTGGTCAATGGTGTCATAGCGTTTGGCATTGGGGTCCAGCGCCGGATTGGCACTGTAAAACCCATCGACATCCGACAGCAGCACCAGCGCATCGGCCCCGACGGTCACCGCAACCTGCGCCGCCAACCGGTCATTGTCGCCATAGCGGATTTCGTCGGTGGCGATGGTGTCATTTTCATTGACGATGGGTACCGCGCCCAGACCAATCAGCGTCTCAAGCGTCGCCCGCGCGTTCAAGTAGCGGCGACGATCAGCGCTATCTTCCAGCGTCACCAGCACCTGGGCGGTGGTGACACCATGGGGCGCCAGGGCCTCTTCATAGGCGCGCGCCAGTCGGATTTGCCCAACAGCCGCAGCCGCTTGCGATTTTTCCAGCGGCAGGTCCGCGCGCGGCAGCCCCAGCACTTCGCGCCCCAGCGCGATAGATCCCGAAGAGACCAGGATCACATCCTTGCCCAGGGATTTAAGCCAGGCCACATCATTGGCAAGCGAATGCAGCCAGCCCAACCGCAGCTTGCCCGTGCTGCGATCAACCAGCAGGGCTGAGCCGATCTTTACGACAATGCGGCTCGCGTCGATCAGGGCCGCCAAGGGTCTTGTTCCTCGACGGGTTTTTGACGAATGCGATCATCGTCAATCTCGGCACGCACCGCGCGCAGAACCTCGTTCAGGCCTTCGCGGCTGACGCCAGACATCATATAAACCTTGCCGCCAACAGCCGCTTCCAAGGCGGCTAGGGCCTCGGCGCGCTCGTCCTCATCCAGGGCGTCGATCTTGTTCAGGGCGGTCACGCGCGGCTTATTGGCCAGCTCGCCGCCGTAGGCTTCGAGTTCGTCAATAATGGTCTGATAGTCGCCGACGACATCATCAGAGGTGCCATCGACCAGATGCAGCAGGACAGCGCAGCGCTCCACATGGCCCAAAAAGCGATCACCAATGCCCTTGCCCTCATGTGCGCCGGCAATCAGGCCGGGGATGTCAGCCATGACAAATTCAGTGTTATCAATACCAACCACGCCAAGGTTCGGGTGAAGCGTGGTGAAGGGATAGTCGGCAATCTTGGGGCGCGCGTTAGAGCTGGAGGCCAGGAACGTGGATTTGCCGGCATTGGGCAGCCCCAACAGGCCGGAGTCCGCAATCAGCTTCAGCCGCAGCCAGATGGTCCGCTCCACCCCTTCCTGGCCAGGATTGGCACGCCGTGGCGCCTGGTTGGTGGAGGATTTAAAGTGCAGGTTGCCAAAGCCACCATTGCCGCCCTTGGCCAGCTGAACCCGTTGGCCGATCTCGGTCATATCCGCCAGAACGGTCTCCTGATCCTCATCGAGGATCTCGGTGCCGACGGGAACCCGCAGGGTGATCTCTTCGCCATCTTTGCCGGTGCGCTGACGCCCCATGCCGGACTGGCCGTTGTTGGCAAAGAAATGCTGCTGATAGCGAAAATCAATCAGCGTGTTCAGCCCATCCACGGCCTCGGCCCAGACCGAGCCGCCCTTGCCGCCATCACCGCCATCAGGGCCACCGTATTCGATGTATTTCTCGCGGCGAAAGCTCACGCAGCCGTTGCCGCCGCCACCAGAGCGGATGTAGACCTTTGCCAGATCGAGGAATTTCATGGCGGCTCCTTGCTGCGCGGCCCCCTTTGCGAGGTGCTGCGCGGATATACGATTGGGTCAACGAGCCCCCTACTGGGGCCCGCCTATTGTCTTTGATGTGCCTTACCTGAAAGCGCCAGCCGCGCCAATCACAGTTTTCGGCTATAGGTCCAGGTGGGCACATTTGCGTTGCGGCTGACCGAGAAGTTCTCGGCATCGCCAAGATAGTCAAAACCGCAATGGATCAGCACCCGCGCCGAGGCCGGATTGTCCTGAAAGACCGAGGCAAACATGGCGACACTTCCCAGCGGATTGGCCTTCACCAGTGTCTCCAGCGCTTCGGAGGCAAGGCCGGTGTTCCAAAACAAGGGCGCAATCCAAAAGCTCACCTCGGATTGGTCGCGGTCCATTTGCTTGAGGCTGATAATCCCCTTCAGTTCCGCGCCGCCGTCCGGTGTGCCGTCGATTGCCCAGATATCCTCTTCCCGCGTCCCAGAACTCGCACGGGAGACATAGGCCTCAACCGCGCCGGGGGGCATCGGATGGGGAATGGAGGGGGTCATGCGGGCCACGCGTTCATCACCCATATAGAGGGCAATAAGGCCGCTGTCGGACTCCCGAAGCGGGCGCAGCACAAACCGGCTGGTTTCAATAACCTGCTGATTTTTCACATTATCCAAGCTCATATCTCTGCTCCTTTTTGCAAAGAAATCGGTAACCACGGCGCGGTAGGTAGATTTCAAGTGACCCGTGACCTGTGACCTGAAAGGCCCTGTCCCACACAGGCAAAGGGTGATCTCTACCCATAAAAGATGTGGGGTCGCCGGTCTGTCATCAAGACGCCAAAACAAAACAATACAGACGCAGCTGCGCCAAATAGAAAAAGGGGACCGGCTGTCGCCGATCCCCTGATTTTTCAAAACCTTATGGGTTCGGTTTACTCAGCGGCCTCCGCCACTGGGAGAACCGATACAAAGGTGCGGCCTTTCAGGCCCTTGTGGAAGGTGACAGCACCGTCTGCCGTTGCAAAGATCGTGTGATCCTTGCCCAGGCCCACGCCTTCGCCCGGCCAAAACTTGGTGCCGCGCTGACGAATGATGATGTTGCCTGCGATGGCCGCTTGGCCACCATAGAGTTTCACGCCGAGGCGGCGACCCGCTGAGTCGCGGCCGTTACGGGAGGAACCACCAGCTTTTTTATGTGCCATTCTGTCTCTCCTTAGCCTTTAGCCAGATCTTTGGCCTGTTCAACCCACTCGGGTTTCACTTTGACCGCGTCAATACCAGCAATGTCGTCATCCGACAAGGCTGCGATCTGGGCAAAGCTTGTCAGACCAGCTTCAACCAGCTTTTTGGCGGCGGCAGGGCCTACACCAGTCAGCTGTGTCAGATCGTCAGAACCGGCGGCAGCAGCAGCAGGAGCAGCTTTGGCGGCGGCTTTTGGAGCAGCTTTGGTTGCGCCGGATGTCAGAATCTCGGTGATCTTGATCAGGGTCAGCTTTTGACGGTGACCCTTCGTGCGCTTGGAAGAGTGCTTACGACGACGCTTCACAAAGTGAATGAGCTTTTCGCCTTTGATCTGGTCGATCACTTCTGCCTTAACAGCAGCGCCATCTACCAAAGGAGCACCAACGACGGGGGCGTCGCCACCGAGCATCAGGATTTCGTCGAACTGGATTGTTTCGCCAGCATCTGCAGCCAATTTTTCAATGCGGAGGATATCGCCCGCGTGAACTTTGTACTGCTTGCCGCCAGTCTTGAGGACCGCAAACATATGCGTGTTTCCTTTATCAACCGCGTCCTTTGGTCCCCTATCGGGCGTTTTGGCCGTGTGGCCACCTCGAACAGCGCGCCCCGGTTTGGGGCCGTATTACAAAATGAACCCGGCACAGAGAATCCGGGCCGGGATGGCGCATTTGCCCGAAAATCACTGTCGCTGTCAACCCATTATAGCTGTGGCGTCAGATATCGCCGCGCCCGCTGGTTTAGGACACTTTGGCGGGTGATAACTGCGCGTTGGTGGCATCAAGCCCGGGGCTAGATATCTTCGCCTTGCCCCAGCTCGCTCATCCGGAAAGCCAAAGCTTCAAACCGATTGGCGGTGATTTCAAACTGCACCGCGTTCAACAGCTCATAGACCTGCTGCATCAGCGGAGTCTCCAGCGCCTCGACATAGGCCTCGACCTCTGCCTCGCTAAAGCTTTGATAGGTATAGGCAGAGGCGGCCAGGTTTGAGGCCCGCAGCGACATGCGCATCTCTGCTTCCTGGGCACGCTGAAGCGCGCGCAGCCCATCGGCATCCAATTTCAGTTCAATGACGCCAGCAGCATTGGCGGCCATCAGAAAGCGAAACTGGATCTGTTGGATCGCCTTCAGCCCTGCCCCGGCCGCATCAATCGCCTTGCTCATCCGGTGATACAGCGCCACACGCTTGCTGCCGGTTTTGACAAGATCCGCAATGATGCGCTGGCCGGCAACCTGTTTGGTATCACCCTCTTCAACCAGATGCGACGCGTTTTCAGCCAGGACCAGACGCTGCCCAAGATCGCTGGCATAAAAGGCCGCCGCATGGCTCAACGCCTCATCCTCCAGGGTCTCGGTCAGGATATCGAGAGCCAGCTCGCGCATTTCATCCTGGTCAAACACCGATTGCGACAGCCGCGTCCAGTTTGAGCCAAAGTCGCCAGCGGACAGCCCCAGCATCTGCGGCGCATTCCCGGCCGAGAGCGCAATACTGTCCAGGGCAACATCAAACCCCGTCACCTCAAGAAAAGCCGCAACCTTGCCCCGTTCAGCGGCCTGTGCCGCAGGGGCCAGGTGAAGCCCCAGAAATCCAAAGGTAACAGCGGCCAGCGCCAAATGAAAAAAGCGTTTTGCAAAGTGTCTCATAGTTGAAATCTAGGCAAAAACTACGCCAAAACAATGAAAAAATGCCATTCTCAAAAGAAGTTGAAAATCCCCCTTGCACTGGGCCGCGTTCAGCCTTAAACGCTCCTCCACCAGACCCCCGCGGAGAGGTGCCGGAGTGGTCGAACGGGGCGGTCTCGAAAACCGTTGAGCCTTCACGGGTTCCCAGGGTTCGAATCCCTGTCTCTCCGCCATTAACTTTCCGATAAAGTTGTATTTTGCGAACTGTGTTCCCAATATGGAAACTTGCGTAAGTACGTGCAAAAACGGCATTGGATGACCGCTTTGCATCTCTGCCTGCGATGACTGTGCCGTACAGAAGCGCGAATTTCAGTCCACCGCCACCTAATCGCCCGATCCGACAAGGACAAAGCCGCGCGCGATGGTATGGTGGGGGCTGTGCCGCTCCTGCCAGGACGCGGCACGCCAAGCGGGCCATTGTCTGAATTGGGGCTTTCACTTGGGTTTCATTGCCCAGGGACACGATCCGCAGCCGAAGACCGGCGGGATCTCTGATGATGCGGCCCCCTGATGCGGCCCCATCAAAAAGAAAAGAAAAGGCCGGGTTTCCCCGGCCTTATTTGTTGGTTCCAATGTTGCTAGGCAGCTGGGCTGGCTCAGCCCCGGCGGCGACGTCCGCCAGAACGGCCACCACGACCGCGGCTTTCTTCGCCCTCTTTCAGAGGCGCCTTGTTGAACTTGATCCATTCGCTACCGTGTGGGTCATTGTTGGTCAGGAAGTTGGCCGCGCGGATCGCTTCCATTTCCTTACCAGCACGGGGCTTCATCGAGCCAAGGCCAAACATGGTGACAAAGGTTTCATCATCCATGCCTTCGGGCAGAATGATGCCAGCGGCGGCAACTTCTTCCTTTTTGGCAGCCAGGGCTGTTTGCGTCACGGGCAGGCCAACAGGGTTCATGATCGCCGAAGTCATGCCAGCCCCCATCGCCATTGGCAGGAAGGCATTGTTGATGCCGTGACGGTTTGGCAGGCCAAAGGAGATGTTGGAGGCGCCGCAGGTGGTGTTGACGCCCAGCTCTTCGCGCAGACGGCGCACCAGGGCAAAGACCTGCAGGCCGGCCGTCCCCATGGCGCCAACTGGCATCACCAGCGGGTCAACCACGATATCATGGGCGGGAATGCCAAAATCGGCGGCGCGCTGAACGATCTTCTTGGCCACTTCAAAGCGTACATCGGGATCTTCAGAAATCCCGGTGTCGTCGTTGGAGATCGCCACAACGGGCACATTGTACTTTTTGACCAGCGGCAGGATCTGTTCCAGGCGCTCTTCTTCGCCGGTGACCGAGTTCAGCAGCGGGCGGCCTTCGCAGATTTCCAGCCCGGCTTCAAGCGCGCCGGGAACCGAGGAATCGATACACAAAGGCACATCAACAAGCCCTTGAACCAGCTCAACAATTTTCCGCATCAGCGGTGGCTCTGTCTCATTGGGGTTGGGGTTGGAATTATAGACAACACCCGCATTGATATCGAGCACAGTTGCGCCGGCCAGAACCTGCGCCACAGCATCTTTTTCAACCGTGGAGAAATCTCCGGCTTCCAGTTCCGCCGCCAGTTTCTTACGCCCGGTGGGGTTGATCCGTTCGCCAATAACACAGAATGGCTCGTCAAAGCCCATAACAGCGGTTTTTGTTTTAGATTCTATAACCGTACGGGTCATTGTTTATCCTTGCGGGTTGACGGGCTGCGCGGATGCGCCGCCGTTGTTGATGGCCCAGGTGGCGTTGGTCTTGATGCCGCCAAGTGGGAAAAAGTGAACTTTGGTGATGTTGAAATCCGGGTTTGCAGCCTTGTGGGCCGCCAGATCCGCCAGAACCTCACCGGGCTCATGTGGCAGCAGCAGTTTGGTAACATCTTTGGCGCGCTTTTGCAGCACTTTCAAAGAGGGGCCAACCCCACAGGCAATGGCAAACTTGATCATGGTCTGCAGTTTGGCAGGACCCGCGATACCGATATGCACCGGCAGGTTCATGCCGCGCTCGCTCAGCTCATTGACCCAGTCGATAACCGGCTTCGCCTCAAAGCAGAACTGCGTGGCCAAGGCCATCTCGGCGTCGGTCCGCTTGGAGAATTCCTGTTTCCAGTCCAGTGCTGCGTAGGTGTTTGCACGACCGCCTTTGGGATCAATGTCCAGGTTTGGCTCTGGGTGGCCCGCAACGTTCAGATGGGTAAAGCCCGCCTTGTCGAACAGACCGGTTTCCAGCAGCTGCATCGAGGAGTGGAAATCTCCCCGTGGCTCTGAAACACCACCGGCCAGCAACAGGGCCTGCTTGACGCCGGCTTCGCCCTGGTAGCGGGCGATCCAGTCGGCCAGAGTGGCCTCATCCTTGATGATGCGCGCGGGGAAATGCGGCATGACATCAAAGCCTTCATCGGCAATACGTTTGGCGGTGGCAACCATGTCTTCGATTGGCGTGCCATCGATATGGGCGATATAGACGCGGGTTCCGGCAGGCAGCAGAGCGCGGAAATCGTCAACCTTGGTGGCTGTGCGCGGCATTACTTCGATGGAGTAGCCCTTGAGAAAGGCCTCCATTTCAGGAGTGACGGGCTGTTCAGCGCCAGAGTCGCGTTTTTTGAAGTTCAACAAAGCCATCACGGCCTCCCATAGTGGTGTCAGGCTCACGCCCATCCGTCATTTGCAATCAGGGTCTTAAGACGATCCTGATCGTATTCCGCTTCCAAACGTTTGGCCTCAGCTTCGGCGACTTCGCCAGCTTCACCTTCCAGGGCATAGGGCGCTGCTTTGCGCCATTCTGCCAGGTAGGCATCGCTGTCTTTGGCGTTGACCTTCATTGCGGCCCGGTCGATCGCCTGTTCAAAACGTTCTTCCAATTGGCGTTTTGAACCGCGGCGCCCCTTGCCCACAATGACCTGCGCGGGGATATCGCGCCAGTATACGATCGTAACATCCACCATAGCCTGTTCTCCTGAGACGTCTGTTAATTTTTGTTTCTAGTGCGTCCCGTTTCACCGAGTACGCCGGATTTCGACACCACTTGGGTTTTGAGCGACGTTTTTCCTTTCTCTTGAATACAAAGCTGCCCCGGTCCTGGCCACAGCTGGGGAGTGTCAAAATACTCATCAAACATATGAGTTTGTCGCAATCTCTGCAGCGACCCCCCGGACTCCGCCTCGGGCGCACAGTGTTATAGACGCCAGATCCCCTTGCGCAGCAGGGCCTGGCTCCATAGTCTAGGGGCAACACGATAATCGGAGGGCGTGAATCATGACGCCCAGGCGTTCCAAAGGTGCGGGCGCGTTTCCCAAGGTGGTTGAAACCCCTGTACCAGCCCGTCCGGATTCTGATGCGCTTTATGCGGCTCTGGATCTTGGCACAAACAGTTGCCGCATGCTGATTGCCCAGCCAAAGGGCAGCGGCTTTCATGTGGTGGATAGCTTTTCCAAGTCTGTGCAATTGGGCACCGGGCTTGAGCGGACCGGACGCCTGTCCCGTTCGTCCATGTCCCGTACCATTCAGGCCTTGCGGATTTGCCAGCAAAAACTCAAACGCAACCGCGTCAAGCGCATGCGGCTGGTCACCACCGAAGCCTGTCGACGGGCAAAAAACGCGCGTGAGTTCATCAGGCAGGTAAAGCGGGAAACCGGGCTGCTGCTGGAAATCATCCAACCCGAAGAAGAGGCCCGCCTGGCGGTCATTTCCTGCGCGCCTTTGGTCTCGACCAAAACCGAGCAGCTGTTGGTGGTGGATATTGGCGGCGGCTCGACCGAGCTGGTCTGGATTGATCTTTCGTCGGTGCCAAAGCGTGATCGCCCGGCAGCGATCATGCGGCTGCATGCCGGCTTTCATCCTGCCTACAGCCCCTTTCCCTCGGCCAAGGTTGTGGATTGGATTTCTGTGCCGCTTGGCGTGGCCACCCTGCGGGATCAGTTCAACGACGTCGAAGATGATTCAGCCCGCTTTGCCCTGATGAGCTGGTATTTTGAAGAACATCTAGCGGATTTTGCCCCCTATAAGGATGAGCAGGCCCGCGATGGCTTTCAGATTGTTGGCACCTCGGGTACGGTGACCACTGTTGCTGCCTCCCATCTTGGGTTAAAGCGCTACGATCGCACCAAGGTAGACGGGTTGCGGATGACCAGCGACCAGATCGACAAGGTGATCCGTGGCTATCTGGATCTTGGGCCTCAGGGGCGTCGTCGCGACCCCCGAATTGGCGAAGACCGTCAGGCCCTGATCATGTCCGGGTCGGCCATTTTGCAGGCGCTGCTCAGGTGTTGGCCAACGGATCGGCTGTCGGTGGCGGATCGTGGTCTGCGCGAAGGCCTGCTCTATGCGCAGATGAGCGCGGATGGTGTTTTGGAAGACGGGCCCTTCTGAGGCGCGAAAAATGTAATTGACGCCCTGCCCTCCGGTTTGGAGGCTGCGGCAAAACGGTGAAGATGATGGCAAAAACGCCGAACGGAAAAACCCCCACAGGCAAGAATACCTCTGGCCGTGGTCAGCGGGATCTTAAGGTCAAGGTGAAATCCGCCCGCGGACGTCGGCTGAGCTCGACCCGATGGCTGCAACGCCAGCTGAACGATCCCTATGTCAAACGCGCTCAGGCCGAAGGCTATCGTGGGCGCGCCGCCTATAAGATCATGGAAGTTGACGACAAATATCGCTTTCTGGTGCCCGGTGCCCGCGTTGTCGACCTGGGCTGCGCCCCCGGTGGCTGGGCGCAGGTGGCCGTCAAGCGTATCAATGTGATGGGCGAAAAACGCGGCAAGGCCCAGGGCCGTATCATTGGCGTTGACCTGCAGGAGATGGAACCCATGGCGGGGGCTGAATTCCACCAGCTCGATTTTATGGATGAAGGCGCCGATGATCAGGTCAAAGAATGGCTGGGCGGCTCTGCCGATGTGGTCATGTCCGATATGGCGGCTTCCAGTTCAGGCCACAAACAGACTGACCACCTCAAGATTATCGCGCTGTGCGAGGCCGCAGCCTATTTTGCCTTTGATGTTCTGGAAGAAGGCGGCACCTTTGTCGCCAAGGTTCTGGCCGGCGGTGCCGAGGGTGAGCTGCAAAAACTGCTGAAGAACAAATTCACCAAGGTTGCCAATGTCAAACCGCCATCGTCGCGGTCAGACAGTTCGGAAAAATTTGTCGTGGCGATGGGATACAAGGGCTAAGCCTTTGGGCCCTTAGTGCTGGCCCATCAGCGACTGGTGTGCCAGATCGCGCAGTTTGAGGGCCTCTTCGCCCTCGCCTTCGCTTTGCAAAGAAACGCGCAGCTTCTGCGACATCTGGCTGGCAAGCCCTGACTTTTGCAAAACCTGTTTTACCAGTTGTGGGACCAACAGCTCTTTGCCAAACCTTGTCATCTTGCGCTTCCTACCTCTGTGTTCCTGGGGTGTTACGGTAGGATCTGGGTAGGATCCGAGCGGGGCCAAAATGTGGCAAGGCTGCCCCATTGTTTCCAATCCGGAAACATGTGATATTTTTGCACAGCCCGTGATGTGACTGGGCTGCCTTGTGTGCCGCTAACCCCTTACCTTTTGGATCGCAGATCAATAAGGGCGCTGTTGAATTCCGCACCCAGGATCAAAATTGCCGCGTTCACATAGAGGAAAATCATCGCAGCCATGGCCCCGGCCAACCCGGCGTAGGTGGCAGAATATTGTGCAATTGATCCAACATAGAAGGCAAAGCCAATCCCGGCGCCCCACCAGAGCGCCACCGTGAGAACCGTGCCGGGCAGGATATGGGACAGGCGATGTATTTTCCCTGGCAGCAAAAGATGACAGCAAAACACAGCACCAAAGGGCAACAGAGCCACCACCAAAGCATGCAGGCCTGGTGTCAAATAGCCGGACAGATCCACATCCGGGAAAAATTCAGCCAGGTAATGTAGATAGAGCGGCAAGACCACCTCAAACAGGGCCGCAATAAGGATGCCGACGCCGCCCAGAACCACAAGGCCAAGACACAGCAGCCGGGACAGCCAATAGGGACGGTGATCCTCGTCGTGATAGGCCTGCACCATGGCCAGCCGTACGGCATTGACGCCGTTGGAGGCAAAATAGAGGGCAAAAATCCCCCCCACCGTGATCAATCCGGTGTTGGAACTTGCCAGCACCGCGTCAAGCTCAGCCAGGATCGGGGTTGAGACAGGCTCAGGCCAGGCCCCAAAGACCAGATCCACCAGACGCTCCAGTTCGACGCTCTGGGAAAAAACGCTGGCCACGGTGCCGGCCAAGGCCACAGTGAACAAAACAAAGGGAAAGAGTGCCAGCATCATCGACATGGCAATATGGCTGCTCATCACCCAGCCGTTCTTGCTGTTGAACCGGTTTATCGCAAGCCAGAGCGATCTTGCCCAAATATTTGAAAAAACGCCAATTTTCATATCGCAAGGCTTCCATATCCATATCTCAAACATCCCTAAACTAAAACAAAGCGCGCCAACAAGACAGCGAGTTGCTGGACAGTTCCCGCCCAGGGGTATTCACTGCCAAACAGCGATCAACCTGCCATTTGCCCTGCTGACGGCCATTTCCCGGGAAACAGATCAAAACATGGTTTTAACCGTAACAGATGTCACCAAAACAATCCCCCAAAGCGACCTGGAGAAGCCGATACTGGATCGGGTCAGTTTGCAATTGCAGGCCGGAACCTCCCTGGCGCTAACGGGTGAAAGCGGATCTGGCAAAAGCACGCTTTTGCACCTTGTTGGGGCTTTGGACGGGTTTGACAGTGGCGAAATCCATGTGGATGGCGTTGCCCTGCGCACCCTGGATGATAGCGGGCGGGCGGCGCTGCGCCGAAGCAAGGTTTCCATTGTTTTTCAGCAATTTAATATCATTCCCTCACTTGATGTCGCGGCAAATATCGCGCTGCATGCCAAGCTGGCCAAAGCCCATGATCCGGATTGGGAGGCTCTTTTGGCGCAGCGGCTGGGCTTGACCGCTTTGTTGTCCCGCTACCCAGAACAGCTGTCGGGGGGGCAGCAGCAACGGGTGGCCATTGCCCGCGCGCTTGCCATGCGGCCCAAGCTGTTGCTGGCGGATGAACCAACCGGCAGCCTGGATGAGGAAAGCGGCGAGGCGGTGCTGGCGCTGATGCTGGATCTGGTCGCCGAAAGCCAAACCGCGCTGTTTCTCGTCACGCACTCCCAGACAATTGCTGCCGCCCTGGATCGGCGGCTGCATCTCAGCAACGGGGGGCTGACGTGACAGGGCCTGCCCTTTTTGCGCTGCTGTCCCATTGGCGTCAGCACAGATTTCAGCTGGCAGCCCTGATTGTCGGCCTGGCGCTGGCAACAGCCCTGTGGATGGCCGTCCAGGCGATCAACAACCAGGCAAAAGCCAGCTACGCCAGGGCAGAAAACTATGCACGCCAGATTGATCGGCCAAGCCTGGTGCCCGCCTCCAACAACAGCTTGACCCTGTCTGAGTATGTCAGGCTTAGGCGCAGCGGCTGGAAACTGGCTCCAATCCTGGAGGGTCGCATCAAGGTTGCAGATCAAGCCATTGAAATGACTGGTATTGATCTCCTGTCTCCGCCACAGATTCCTGGCCTCACGTCATCTGAAACGACAGCGCAGAACGGGACGCTGCTGATCGCGATGCTACGCCCGCCTGGTGGTTTGTGGCTGCATCCCCAAACGGCCAAACTGGTTGCTGCAGAGTTTCCAAAGATAACGCTCCACCTCTCAGCAGAGCTGCCGCCCGGTCAAGTCATTGGCGATATTTCGGTCGTCAGCCGCTTGCTTGATGCGCCTGACAGGCTGACACGGCTCATCTATCAGTCGCCAGCCCCACCATCCCCAAGTGCACTACAAGCGCTGCCAGAACATATTCAATTTGAAGCCGCAGGCGCCAGCCGCATTGCACCGGGAACCCTCACCGAGAGCTTTCACCTCAACCTGACGGCCTTTGGGTTTTTATCCTTTGTTGTTGGGCTTTTTATTGTGCAGGGCACCATTGGTCTGGCGATGGAGCAGCGGCGCGGCCTGTTTCGTACCCTGCGCTGCCTTGGGCTTCCGTTCCAAAATCTGGTCTTTATTTTGGCAATAGAGATCACCATCATTGCCTGTGTATCGGCCTTTATCGGATTGATAATTGGGTATTTTATTGCAGCCTCCCTGTTGCCCGGTGTGGCTGTGACCCTCTCGGGGCTCTACGGTGTTGAGGTTGACAACGGCCTGACCCTGCGGCCCCAATGGGTGCTGTCCGGCCTGGCCATGACCCTGCTTGGGGCGGGGATCGCCAGTTGTTATTCGTTTTTCACCCTTTGGCATCTTCCCATCCTGCAAGCGCCCTCCACCCAGGCCAGAGGCCAACAGGTTCTGCGCAATTTCAACGGCTGGGCGCGGGCTGGGGTAGGATTGCTGGGCATTGGCACCCTGTCCCTGCTGCTGTGGGGCGGTCTCAACGGTGGTTTTGTGTTTCTGGGCTGTCTGCTGCTGGGGACGGCGCTGCCACTGCCATTTTGCCTCTGGCATATTCTGCAGGCAGGCCAGAGGCTGACGCGCCATCCGCTCGGGCATTGGCTCTGGGCGGATGCGCGGGCACAGCTTCCCGGCCTTTCCCTGGCGCTGGTGGCGCTTATGCTGGCTTTGGCGACAAATATTGGCGTTGGAACAATGGTTTCCAGCTTTAGGCTGACCTTCTCTGACTGGTTGGACCAACGGCTGACTTCAGAGCTCTACGTCACTGCACGCGATGATACCCAAGGCGCCGCGCTGCACCAATGGTTGGCGCAACAAGACCTGCGGGTCTTACCCATCCGCTCTCAAATCCTGCGCGATCAGGCCGGACAGATCACCATTTACGGCGTGCTGGACGATCCCACATATCGTGACAACTGGCCCATGCTGGAGGCCCAGCCCAAGGTCTGGGATCTGCTGGCGCAGGGCAAGGGGCTTTTGGTCAGCGAACAACTGGCACGGCGCCGCAAGCTGAACCTGGGCGACACAATACCGCTGCCGCAGGGCTGGCCGAGCACGGTTTTGGGCATCTACTCAGACTATGGCAATCCCCACGGGCAAGCCATTGTCTCGATGGCACAACTGCTGCGCAATGCGCCACAGGCGCCCAACCAGCGTTTTGGCCTGCGTCTTGAAGCCAGTGATGTTCCTGCTTTGATCAAAAAGATCCAGGACAGGTTTGATTTGGATAGAGAAAGTCTTGTCGAACAAGGCAAGATCAAAGCCGCCTCAAAACGGGTTTTTGATCAGACCTTTCTGGTGACCGACAGCCTGAAACTGCTCACATTGGGGGTGGCAAGTTTTGCGATTTTCACCAGTCTCGCAACCCTCTGGAGCCAGCGCCTGCCGCAATTGGGCCCGGTCTGGGCCATGGGGGTCAGCCGCCGAACGCTGGCGCAGATCGACATCCTGCGCAGCCTGTTGATGGCCGGTCTGACTGCCCTGTTGGCCCTGCCGCTGGGATTGGTGCTATCCTGGGCCTTGTTGGTGGTGATCAACACCGAGGCCTTTGGCTGGCGACTGCCGGTTTATCTGTTTCCTCTGGACTGGCTGTGGCTTGTCACACTGTCGCTTTTGGCCGCTCTGCTGGCGGCACTGCTGCCGGCCTGGCGCCTGTTTCGTCTCCAGCCCAGTGCTCTGTTGAAGGTGTTTTCCAGTGAACGTTAGCCGCCTGCTGCTCTGTCTGAATCTGCTTGCCGCCAGCCCAGCATTGTCCCAGGGCTTTGCCAGTCTGGGGAGTGCGGCTGAAGGCTTTGCCATTCCGCATCCCGACCACCGCTTGCAGTTCCCCAGGGACCACGGGGCTCATCCGGATTTTCGTATTGAATGGTGGTATTTGACTGCCAACCTTAAGGATGAAAACGGCCAGAGCTACGGCATTCAATGGACGCTGTTTCGCAGCGCCCTTGCGCCGGGCGAGGCAGAAGGTTGGCAAAGCCCGCAGATCTGGATGGGCCATGCCGGCCTGACCAGCGCCACTGCGCATTTCTCAACCGAGCGCCTGGCCCGCGGCGGCATTGGCCAGGCCGGGGTCACCACAGCGCCCTTTCAGGCCTGGATTGACGACTGGCAGATGGCGGGTGCAAATGACCTGTCCCAGCTTGATCTCTACGCCGCGGGTGACAGTTTTTCATATGACCTCTCGGCCGAAACCATGGCGCCATTGGTTTTGCAGGGCGAGCAGGGCTATTCGGTGAAATCCCCCGAAGGCCAGGCCAGCTATTATTACTCGCAGCCAAATTACCAAATCCAAGGCACCCTCACCCTGCCCTCCGGGCCTGTTGCTGTGACCGGCGATGGCTGGCTGGATCGCGAATGGTCCAGCCAGCCGCTGTCAGAAGATCAAAATGGCTGGGACTGGTTTTCGCTGCGGTTTGACAGTGGCGATAAGCTGATGGGGTTTGTGTTGCGCGGCGCCGATGGAGCCGATGACTTTCGATCAGGGACCTGGATTTCCGCCTCCGGCAAGGTCACGCCGCTGGCACCGGGTTCCTTTCAGGCAGTCCCCCTGGCGCAGGTGGAGGTTGCCGGACGACAGATCCCGGTGCGCTGGGAGGTTCACCTGCCAGAGCGAAATGTTTTCCTGATAGTTGAAGCCCTTAACCCCCAAAGCTGGATGGATGTGGCCTTTGCCTATTGGGAGGGTCCCGTGACTGTATCTGGCAGCCACAGCGGCACCGGCTATTTGGAAATGACCGGGTATGACTAGTGCTCTGTAATAATGGCCAGCAAAAAGGGGCACATCACAGCGCCCCTTTTTTGGTTTTCAGGTGAGGGTCTTCAGGTTGGGTCTTCAGGCCTTTTGATCTTCAGGCCTTTGGACCGCGAACAACAAAGACCGAGCACTCCGAATGCCGGATGACCCGGGCCGCATTGGGCCCCAGCAAATAGTCCTTTAGATCAGGCTTATGGGCCCCAACCACGATCAGGTCGCTGCCGGCGGCCTCGGCCACCTTCAGGATCTCCTGATAGGCCGTCCCGGTGGCCACCACATGGCGGATCTTGGCATTGCGCTCTTGCCCCAGGATCTCGGCGCAGATCCTTTTCAGCTTGGTTGTGGTTTCCTCAACTGCCTTTTCATGGTGATGGCTTTCAAAAAAACCCGAAACCCAGCTTTCGCCAAAGTCAGGCAGAACATTCACCACATCCAATTGCGCCCCGTCCAGGTCGGCCATTCTGGCCGCCTGTTCGAGTACCATTTTGTCGGTGGCCTTATCGCTTAACTCCACCGCACACAGGACAGATTTGATCATGCTGGATCTCCTTCTCTGCGGACGCGGCCGCGTTGCATCATGGCAATCAGACCCAGCAGCAAAAGCGCTGGAATGAACACCAACTCCTTGGGCAGCTGATCAACTGGTGCCAGGATTTCCTTCACAAAAACAGGTGTATCCCCGTAAAAGTCAAAGCTGCCCAGATCTTGTTCCGCCGGGGTCCCAAAGCCCGGTGCATCCAGGTTCATCTGGCTGCCTTCGGGCAACAGGATCAGCCCGGCCTTTTCAGCCAAGGCAGCACCATCCAGCCCTTCGATCGCTTCGACAATCAGCGTTGTCGAGGCAATTTCGCCGGTGTCAAAATCGGGCCCCTCAATGGTGAGACGCAGCTGCTGTCCCGCCTCTGCCGCGCCAAGTGCCTGCACCAGTTCGGTTGGGGCAACTTCCGTGTGGGGCGGCATGATCCGGTTCATAAAGAAGTCCGGACGGAACAGCGCAAAGGCGACAAAGACCAAGAGGAAGCTTTCATACAGCCTACTGCGGGTGACAAAATAGCCCATGGTGCCGGCGGTAAAGACCAGGATGGCAATGGTTGCAGATATGGCGACCATAATGCCTTGAACCCAGGTGACATCTATCAACAACAGATCGGTGTTGAAGATGAAGACAAAGGGCAAAGCCACTGTTCGCAAACTATAAAAGAAGGCGACAAAGCCGGTGCGGATGGCGTCACCGCCGGACACAGCGGCGGCAGCAAAGCTGGCCAGCCCCACCGGTGGGGTCACATCGGCCATGATCCCAAAGTAGAAGACAAAGAGATGCACGGCGATCAGCGGCACGATCAGACCCGACTGCGCCCCCAGTTCCACCACAACCCCCGCCATCAGCGAGCTGACAACGATATAGTTGGCGGTTGTCGGCAGACCCATGCCCAGCACCAGCGACAACAGACCAACGCAAATCAGCACAAAGACCAGGATGGTACCGGTCATGTCTGCGGCGCGTTCCGCCACGGTGCCCTGAAAGCTGGTAATGCCAACAAAATCGGTCAGCGGGCTGATGGCGTGAACTGCCATTGCGCTCAGATAGGTGAGCCCATAGGCCATGGTTTCCACCAGCTCGGCCATCACCTGACCAACCCCTGTCAGCGTCACCGTGCCCACGATCACACCGGCCGTCGCCGTTGCAAGGGCGATACCGATCATGTTGCGAGAGCCGTCAATCAAGCCGCTCCACAGGTCATGACAGCCCTCAACAAAGGTGGGCATCATGTTGCTTTGTTTGCGAAAAATCGCCTTGATGGGTTTTTGGGTCAGAAGGATGACAAACAGCAGTGCCGTGGCCCAGAAGGCCGAAAGCCCCGGAGATTTCTGCTCGATCATCAGGAAATACACCAGCACCACGATGGGCAGCATATAGTGCAGACCCGCTTTGTAGATCTTGGAGATATCCGGCAGTTCGATCTCTTCGGCATTGGGGTCATCCGGCTCGAGATCATCGATGCCGGACGCCAAAGCCACCAGGGCCAGATAGATGGCAAAGACCACGCCAAACATCAGGAATCCAGCAATACTCGGCGCCCATCTATAGGCCGCCTCCACCGGGAATTGGCTGCCGTAGCAAAGTCCGGCAAAGACCGCAAAAAAGCTCGCCATGCCCAGAATGGTGCGGGTCATGTGGACTTCGCGGTTGCCCAATGTGGGCATATTGCGCTTCACCGCCTCCAGATGCACGATATAGACCAGTGCGATATAGGAAATCGCCGCCGGCAGAAAGGCGTGGGTGATCACCTCGACATAGGAAATGCCGACATATTCAACCATCAAAAAGGCCGCGGCCCCCATCACGGGTGGCATGATCTGGCCGTTGACGGATGAGGCAACCTCGACCGATCCGGCCTGCTCGGATGAGAAGCCGACCCGCTTCATCAGCGGAATGGTAAAGGTGCCGGTGGTGACCACATTGGCAATCGAAGAACCCGAGATAAGCCCGGTTGCCGCAGAACCCACAACAGCCGCCTTGGCCGGACCACCGCGCAGGTGGCCCAGGGCACCAAAGGCCATTTTGATAAAGTAGTTCCCTGCCCCGGCCTTATCAAGAAGTGCGCCGAAGAGCACAAAAAGAAAGACAAATTTAGTCGAAACCCCAAGCGCGATACCAAAGACACCTTCAGAGGTGATCCACATATGGCTCATCGCTTTTTTCAGGCTTGCGCCCTTCCAGCGAATGACTTCGGGCACCCAGTCAGAGGCGCCAAAGAAAACATAGGCCAGAAATACCGTGGCAATAATCGCCATGGCCGGCCCCAACGCGCGGCGCGCCGCCTCGAACAGTATCAAGAGACCTGCAAGGGCGTAGAACTTGTCGATGTCATCCGCCAGGCCGCCGCTGTCGACGATCTTTTGATAGTTCAGATAGCCATAGATGGCGACAAAGACCCCGGCCCCGGCCAGGGCCCAGTCCTGAACCGGAACAAAACCGCTTTCGGGGGTTTTCCATTGCCGAACATAGGTGAGCACAAACCAGGCGCCCATGGCCAGTGCCAGTACCAGCGCCACACCCTGCAGGGTGGTGTTCCAGCTGCCCAACAGGTATTGGCCCAGAATGGCAAAGGCGCTGTAAAACAGCACCACAATCGCCGCAAACACCCCACAGGCACTGACGATGCGTTCCACTGCGGTGGCGACACCAGTGCCATTCAGGAAGGTGGGAGCCACCAGCGCCAGCGCAACCACGGCACCAATCACAACGGCCACATTCATGGAGATATCCGGCGAGACCGTAACCATCACCGCCACCGTAAAGGCGCCCAGCCCAAGAACGGTGCCAAGATGTCCAAGCGCAAAGGAAATCAGATTGCGGCTTTCGCGGCCCATCGCCGGATAGGCCATGAAGCCCAGCATCAGCGCAAAGGCAAGATGGATCAGACGCGAATTATTGTTGACCGCGCCCGGTAGCAGGTAATTTGCCAGCGGTGAGGCGAGAATGACTTGAAAAACGGACCAGCTCACAGCGATGATGGCAAGGGACAGTCCCACAGCTCCGACCGGGTTGCGCGCACCCGCATCAGAGGAGGCGACCAGTTCCTGCAGTTCATCTTCGCTAAGCGGTCGATTTCCCTGAACATCGGATGTCATGGATAATCTCCCATACAGAAGTGATCCGTCCTATGGGGAAAGCCCCCTGTTGCGGACCCTGTCTGATATTATTGGTTTTGGGGGGTACCCCCTCGTAAGGTGAAAGGGGCACGAAATCGCGCCCCTCCCTATGTCGTTGGATTTATTACTCGATCCAACCTTTTTCACGGTAGTATTTGGCCGCACCGTCATGCAGCGGTGCAGACAAACCATCGGCGATCATCTCTTCAGGCTTCAGATTTGCAAAGGCAGGGTGCAGTTTGCGGAAGGCATCAAAGTTTTCAAACACCGATTTCACAACCGCATAGACCGCCTCGTCCGGAACATCGGTGGAGGAGACAAAGGTCGCGCCCACACCAAAGGTCTGTACGTCCGCGTCAGAGCCGCGATACATGCCACCGGGGATGGTGGCGGTGCGGTAAAAGGCGTTGTCTTCAACCAGTTTGGTCACGGCGTCGCCATCAACGGTTACCAGTACGGAATCGCAGGCGGTGGTGGCTTCCTGGATCGAACCAGAGGGGTGACCAACGGTGTAGACCATGGCGTCGATCTGGTTGTCACACAGGGCTGCAGACTGTTCAGCCGCTTTCAGCTCGGTTGCCAGTGCAAAATCTTCCATGCCCCAGCCTTTGGCGTTCATCAGAACTTCCATGGTGCCACGCTGACCGGAGCCGGGGTTACCAATGTTGACGCGCTTGCCTTTCAGATCGTCAAAGGTGGTGATGCCGGCATCGGCACGTGCCACAACGGTAAAGGGCTCAGGATGCACCGAGAATACCGCGCGCAGGCCTTCAAAGGGGCCGTTTTCGGAGAATTTGGAGGTGCCGTGATAGGCATGGTGCTGCCAATCGGACTGGGCAACGCCAAACTGCAATTCGCCTTCGCGGATGGTGTTGATGTTGTAGACAGAGCCACCGGTGGATTCCACGGCGCATTTGAACCCGTGCTCTTTGCGGCTCTTGTTTACCAGGCGGCAAATCGCGCCACCTGTTGGGTAATACACACCGGTCACACCGCCCGTACCGATTGTAATATATTCCTGCGCCTGTGCTGCTGGTGCCATAAAGGCCGCAGTCACCAAGGCTCCGACGGTTAGTTTTGTATGTTTCATGTTTAGATTTCTCCCACGATGTTTTTCATGAAATTTCACCCTTCTACGTTGGAACGGCGATAGGCTCACACTCACTCTAATTTCACCCCGGGCCAAAGGGCCAACGCGATGAATAAGGGCTGATCTGATTGCACGCATCAAGCTAGCCCCTTGCGGTCCCAACCTGTCAAGCGCTTCAAAATCAAGCGAAGTGGATGAGACGGCACTTTTCTCGCATGTGACAAAAGCCCGCCAATTTTCCCCGGCACCCTCCCCCTCAAGAGTCGCGGCAGTGTGGCAGAATGTCGCAGGTGAGTGCAAGGGGGATCTCAACCTGATTGACCCTTGCAGGCCGGTTCTGCGGGGGGGGATCAGAAAACCAGCAAGAAATATTCGTTTTTTCAAATCAAATACTGACTTAGGCCGCAGGTTGGTTTAAACACATTTCCAATCCAAAAACGCAACCCTGACGCGAGTGACGTGATACCTCAAAAGGAGCGCAGTTTGATCCTACTTAGCAACCTGGTCGCAGACAACCCGATGGTACAAGACTTCTGGTCCCTCGAAAGATGCGTCTCAGCGGCAGCCCGCAAAGGTCCCAATAGTTTGGAAACCTCCGATACCTGTCTGCGCATTGATGTGGAACCTGAATATCGCACGACCCCGCGAAAATGGCAGATTATTCTCACTGCCGCCTATGAAAGAGGCCTGCGCGCCCGCAACGCTGGCGCGTAGACCGCCGGGCCGGATCGCCACGTCAATGCCCCTGACAGACATCTATACAGTGAAAACTATACGGGACACATCTATACAGCGCACATCTATACGGGGCAAATATACGGGGCAAAGCCGCCGGACCTAAGCCAAGTATGATCGCCTGTATTTTGTTTTGCCAAGAAGTGGTCGCACTCCCACCCATTGATCTGTCATAAAGGTACAATCAAAGCCAGCTAACCAGGCTGTACCCCCCTGTTGCCACCTGCGGAGATCATTCATGAAAGTTGACGGCACACCCTATAGATCCCTGTGGTGGGACGCTGACGCCGAGGCCCTGCAGATCATTGATCAAAGATGGCTGCCCCATGACTTTCGGATTGAACAATTGGATAGCCTGCAGGGCTTTGCCAGCGCCATCAAGGACATGCATGTTCGCGGGGCGCCGCTTATTGGCGCGACCGCCGCCTATGGCATGGCGCTGGCCATGCGCCTGGATCCAGGCGATGCGGCCCTGCAAAGGGCTTGGGAAACCCTGCACCAGACCCGCCCCACTGCCATCAACCTGCGATGGGCCCTGAACCGGTGCCGCGATCTGCTGATGGGCCTGCCTCTGGAACAACGTCGCCAGGCTGCGCTGTCTCTGGCGCATGAGATCGCCGACGAAGATGTGGAGATCAACCGCCGCATCGGCCAACATGGGTTGCAGCTGATCCAGGAGATCGCCGCGCGGAAAAGCGACGGTAGCCCCGTGCGCCTGTTGACCCATTGCAACGCCGGCTGGATCGCCACGGTTGACTGGGGCACCGCCACCAGCCCGATGTACCACGCCCATGATGCAGGCATCCCGCTACATGTCTGGGTGGATGAAACCCGCCCGCGTAACCAGGGCGCTCTGACCGCCTGGGAGCTGGGCAGCCATGGGATCAGCCATAGCTATATCACCGACAACGCCGGCGGGCATCTGATGCAACACGGGTTGGTTGATATGGTCATCACCGGAACCGACCGCACAACCCGGCAGGGCGATGTCTGCAACAAGATCGGGACCTACCTCAAAGCGCTGGCAGCAAAAGACAACAATGTGCCCTTTTATGTCGCCCTGCCCTCGCCCACAATCGACTGGACGGTCCTGGACGGGATCACGGAGATCCCAATCGAGGACCGCGCCGCTGAAGAGGTCAGCCATATTCAGGGCGGCTCCTCCTCCAAGGGCGAGATCTCAACCGTGCAGGTGACCCCGGATGGAACCCCGGTCAGCAACCCGGCCTTTGACGTGACCCCCAATCATCTGGTGACCGGCCTGATCACCGAACGCGGGGTCTGTGCCGCGTCCGAGGCTGGGTTGGCGGCTCTGTTCCCGGACATGGCGCAGTCTTTTGTCGCGGCAAAGGCCTAGAGCCGATGCCTGATCCGATGCCTGGCCCCTATTGCGATAACACCGCCACCCGACAATCCATCATTGATGCCTGCCTGGCGATGCAGGCCTCGGGTGTCAATCAGGGTGTTTCGGGCAATATTTCTCTGCGCACCACCGATGGCATGCTGATCACCCCCTCTGGGGTGGACTATGAAAAGATGCGCCCCGACATGCTGGTTTTGCTGCCCCTGGATGGCTCTCGGCTGCGCAGGGGTCAGATGAAGCCCTCCTCTGAGTGGCAGTTTCACCGGGACATTCTTGTGGCCAAACCAACGGAGATGGCCGTCGTGCACGCCCATCCCGTCTTTTGCACCGCGCTGGCAATGAACCACCAGCCGATCCCGGCCTGTCACTATATGGTGGCGGCCTTTGGGGGCGATGATGTCCCTGTGGCGGGCTATGCACTTTTTGGCAGCCAGGAACTGTCTGATCTGGTGCTCCTGGCGCTGCGTTCCCGATCCGCTTGCCTGATGGCCAACCACGGCGCCGTGGTCACAGGCGACAGCCTGGAGCGCGCTCTGTGGCGAATGATCGAGCTGGAAACTTTGGCCAAGGGATATGTCACCTCCCTAAGCATTGGCAGCCCAAAACTCCTGAACTCAGAACAGATGGCTGAGGTGAAACAAGCCTTTGCGGGTTATGGCCTGAAACCTTAGAAAATTCGCTCAGACCTCAAACGATTGAGCTGAAAAGTGGCAGAACCTGTTCGCCAGAGCACTTGTTCGTAACCGCCCAGACCGGGCCAATGCAATACGATGCGGGGCAAGGGTTCCCTGCAGCGGCATTCGGACAACTGCTTGCCCGTCATAGGCCGTTTCATGCGGAATATCGGTTGCCAACAGGCCCACGCCCAACTGATTGGCGACCATCGAGCGTAGCATTTCAACCGAGCTCGTTTCATAGGCGATCTTTGGCGTGATCCCGTTCATCTGCGCCAGCGTCAGGAAATAACTGCGGCTGTGCGGCAAGTTCATCAAGATCAACGGATCTTGAAGAAGCTCGGCGACAGCAACCTCCTTGCGGTGGGCAAGCGGGTGGTCTTGCGGCAAAAGACCATAGGGGCGCACATCAGCCAACGGGATGACATCCAGTGTCGAGGGCAGGCCAAAATCATACATAAGGGCGATATCAATTTTTCCGCTTTCGAGCCAGGCCGACAGGGTCTCGAGATCGCCTTCAAACAAGCATATGCGTGCTGTTGGGTTTTCGCTTTGAAATCCGCGAACCAGCGACGGCGCATACCGCGGACCAAGGGTCGAGAAAACGCCCAGATTAAGAGTGGCCCGATTGGGGTCATCCGCGACCAGAACCTGTCGCGCCTGCGTTTGCAAATTTCTGAATTCACCAAGCTTTAGGTGGCCAAAAGACGTTAATACAACCCCCTGGCCAGAGGTGCGGGCAAACAGGGCACGCTGTAAATGTTGCTCGACCTTCGCAATAGCAAGCGACACCGATGGCTGTGACACATTCAATATGCGCGCAGCCGCAGCTGTGCTGCCTCCATCTGCGGTGGCAACGACATAATCTATCTGGCGCATGGTGATAGGTATAGGTTTCATTTATTCCTATATGATAACTCTATATTTCACCCTATATCAAGTTCTTGCCTAGTTTCCAGCAACACATGCCGGAGATTGCAATGAACGATACCTCCCTCACACAGACTGCAAAACCCCTTGACGGGGTACGGGTACTGGATTTCACCCGTGTTCTCGCTGGCCCATATTGCACCGCAATGATGGCCGATTTGGGCGCGGATGTGATCAAAGTAGAATCCTCTCACGGGGATGACTATCGCCACATCGGGCCCTTCGATCAGGGGGAAAGCCTGCTGTTTCAGGCAGTGAACCGGGGCAAACGCTCAATTGTTTTGGATTTGAAATCCGATGCGGGGCGCGCCACCGTACATGCGTTGTTGCGCGATGCCGATGTATTGGTTGAAAATTATCGCCCCGGCGTGATGGACAAGTTGGGGCTGGGTGAAAAACACCTGCGAGAACAATTCCCAGCGCTGATTTACGTTTCGGTCTCTGGCTTTGGCCAAACCGGGGCAAATGCGTCCAAGCCCGCCTATGACATTATCATTCAAGCCATGAGCGGGCTGATGGATGCAACCGGCGAGGCGAGCGGCGCACCTACCATGGTTGGCGAAGCCCTGGCTGACGTCGCAGGCGGCCTGTTTGCCGCCTGGGGCACCATGGTCGCGCTGTTTGATCGCAGCCGTACCGGCAGGGGGCGATATGTGGATGTGGCTCTGTTTGACTCATTGATGTCCATGATGCCGATCTTGGCATGCCGGACCTTGATGGAGAAGGTTTCTCCAACCCGCACAGGCAACCGTCATCCGCTATCTGCCCCGTTTGGGACCTATCCTGCCCAGGATGGTTTTTTCGCTGTTGCGGTTCTGAACGACAGGCTGTTTGCGACCTTCTGCCAGGTCATCGGGCAGCCGGAGCTGGTACAGGACACTCGATTTTCCACCGACGCGTTGCGGCGCCAAAACGAACCTGCGCTGGCTGATTATATTGCCAGATGGGCCAGCACACGATCCACGGGCGAGATTGTTGCAAGCCTGTCCAGTGCAGGAATTCCGGCCGCCTTGCTTCAGTCGGTTGCCGAGGCTTGGAACTCCCCCCAGGTCGTTGAGAGGCAACTGACCTCTGATGTTGATCATCCAACCTTGGGTCGCCTCAACGTTCCCGAACAGCCAGTTCATTTCAGTGATGTCCCGCGCGGCAATCGACTTTCCGCGCCTGCACTCAACGCAGATGCGGCTGACATTCTCGCAGAGCTCTCCAAAGGAAACACCCCATGATATACCCGCTGACAGACGAAGAACGCGCCATTACAACCCAGATCGAACGCTTTTGCACCGAGGTGCTTGCACCGCAGGCTGCGCAATTGGATGAAGAGGCGCTCTTTGCGACCCTTCACCTGCCTGCCATGGCCGAAATGGGTCTTCTGGGTATGAATTTACCGGAACCATTGGGGGGAATCGGCCTTTCTGGTCCCGCGCTTTATGCAGCAGTCGAAACTGTTGCCAGTGCTTGCGGTTCCACCGCGTCAATGTTGACCGCCCACTTTTTGGCAACGGACTCGCTTTTGCTCGGGGCTGACGACGCCTTGCAGGCGCGCGTGCTGCCCGATGCTGCCGCAGGTAAAACCCTAGGCGCATTTGCACTGACCGAACCGCAAGCCGGCTCAAACCCGGCGGATATGACGACCTATGCAACCCGCGAGGGCGATGGCTATCGGATCAAAGGCTCAAAATGTTTCATTTCCAACGCTGGTGGGGCCGACTTCATCGTGGTTTACGCCAAAACCGACCGGGAAGCTGGTGCACGCGGGGTCAGCGCCTTTGTGGTTGAACCAAAGACAACAAAGGGAGTCGACATCGGTCCGAACGAAAGGACCATGGGCCTGCGCGGCGGTCACGTGTTTGGCATAAACTTTGATTGCTGGGTGTCCGCTGACAATCGCATTGGTGCCGAAGGCACAGGGTTTCGCACCGCAATGAAGGTGCTCGACAACGGCCGGATCGAGGTCGCGGCACAGGCAACCGGCATAGCAAGTGCCGCCCTGGAAACGGCGATTTCTTATGCCAAGGACCGCAGGGTTAGCGGCCATCCGATTGCTGATTTTCAAGGCCTACAGTGGATGCTGGCAGATAGTGTGACCGACCTGGCAGCGGCGCGGGCTTTGGCTATGCAGGCGGCCGTCAAACGTGGCACTGGCGCGCGCTATTCATCCGAGTCCGCAATTGCCAAGCTTTTTGCCTCTGAGGCGGCCTGGCGCATTGCCGACCGGGCGCTGCAAATTCATGGCGGCTATGGCTACACGCGCGATTTCCCCCTGGAGCGCTATCTACGCGACCTTCGAATTTTCCGCATCTATGAAGGATCCTCGGAAATTCAACGCAGTATCATTGCGCGTAGCCTGTTGAAATAAATCAAGAATAACAAATAGCTACAATCTGCTGGGTTGAAGCAGTCTAAACACAGGCCATGGTCCAGAAGTATCAACAACGAGCATCGCAAAGATGGCTCTCAAAACCGGCGCAAAGTCGACGCGACGGACCATAACAAAAAGGGAATGGGGAACTGCCGGGGGAACTTAATAGGAGGCTCTCAAGGGCTTGCATGAACATCGTTCTGCAAGCCCTTGAGGAATATGGTACCCAAGGCCGGACTCGAACCGGCACGCTGTCACCAGCGGGGGATTTTGAATTACATCGATTTCTTTATGGTTCAATAACTTGGCGATTTTAGCTCACACGGACATTACAAGAACGAATAAGGGGTGTGTGAGTGGCAATTTGCGACCTGCCAAACTCCACTTTTTCGCATTTTGCCCAGACGCGCAGTAGGGTCTCACTGGCCCAATACGTCGGTGGCCAATCGCCGATGAATGGCGATTCCCAGCCCGAAGCAGACATTTCCTACTAGTGCAGCGTGCAAGGCCTGAGGCCAGAAACGCACCGTTGATTGTCGCGGCAACTGTTACTGGAAGGGGGTTGACAGCAGCGTCTCGCTATACCAGCTTCCTGCTAGGCGTTATGGCGCGCCAGCAGATCTGCTTTGCGTAGTTGAGACAGCCATTTTCGTTGAATTCCCATCCGAGCCCTGCGTGTTCCGTGGAGTCTTTGCAGATCAAGCCCATAATTGACGCGCTATATGGAGCTGAGATGGACAAGACTTACGACTATTCCTTCGCTGGAGGCCTGATTTTCCCGACAAGCACTCCAGTTGAAACTTTTACCCGACAACTAAAGCGCGTGGCAAAAATGGAGATAAAGGCGCGAAAAAATGCCGGTTCTAGCCTCGTTCCAATTTACAACCTTTTTCTCGAAGAGGCTGCTCGCGCCGCGGGGTTCTCGTCTTGGGGCTTTATGCTCAGTGCACTCTTAAAGAAGAACGACAGAGTTTTTGCCGACGACGAGAAGAAAATTGTACGTTCCATGCTACCAATGCTGGAATTCGCCTCGCCGCAACTGGCGTACTATTTGGCGATCAATTGGTGTAAGGAAGTGTATATCTACTCCGTTGACTTCGATTCCATGCACCCGCCTCAGAAGTCGGGCCAAAGCCCACTCACACCTGGTTTGATAAACTACCTGAAGACGATGTTCACGTCTGAGATCGCGCAGAAAACATGCGCAAAGCTTGAGAAAGAGCGTCATTGGATCGAAGAGGAATTGATACTTCCTGGGATTAATGGCTGACATGATCTTAGGCGGCTCACTGCAGGGCTTCTGAAGTTCCGCTCCGATGCAGCACCTAAGTTGGTGCTGCGTCAATTTGCACGGCGAGCTCCATTCGCCCGCGCCAAGCAAAGTTTTTGCGCTATTCAGCCCAAAGCAGACTTGCCCATCCACAACGAAGACCGAAACCGGACTTTCGCTGCCAGCGCGAAGTTTCAGAAGAACCCGAGAAGATGCGTACGTTCGACACTACAAATTCATGTCACTGTGGATGACGACAGCGAAGAGCCTCTAACTACTAGATAAAGCCGGGAAAAATTATGGCCAACAGCATGTTACGCACGAGCAGACGATCTGAAGGGGGCAGCGGCTGATGCTGCGGGATCACAGTTTAAGTTCCGAAACGGTCTTCCTTTCACAGTTGCGCTGTATCTTCTAACTGGTTGAAAAGCCGAAATACCTTGACTACTATGGAGAGAAATTGGGAGTGACTTATTTTGACTTTTTCTGCATTTGAGCTCAACGATTGGCAACAATTCGATAGTATAAAAATGGATTTGAGTGCCCCTGTTACAATTATCACCGGCACCAACGGATCCGGTAAAACTACATTGGTTTCGTTGCTCAGTTCCCAATTTGGGGCTAGATTCGTTAGCCACGCAACACCAATGGTTTCCGATGATGGAGAGGTCAGTTATACATCCGGATTTTGGGGGCACGTTGGCGGTTTTCTTTCACGCCTATTTGACAAACCTGATCCCAATATCGTTGGAACCATCAAATTTGAAGATGGAAATGAAACTAAGCTGAAAACCCCTAACAATGTTAGTGCGCAGTATATAATGGAATATTTACCGCGCAGGCCTGTGCCAGGAATATTCTTACCTTCACACAGGCCTTCCTTTTTGTATCAAAAAGTCTCCAATATAAATACGGGCAACAAAAAATCACGCAATGAGGCATATCATGAGTTTAACAATAAGGTCTCCCAGCCCGCTCAAACAGGTGGCTATATTGGTCTTGAAATAAAAACTACATTGTTGAAGTGGCTTATAGATGGTTCTGGGGTAAAACAAGGAGATCATTGGGCGCGGCCAAGGCATGCAGAATCCGAGAATAACTACATCGGCTTCATGAACCTTCTGCGAAATTTTTTGCCTCCCACAGTCGGGTTTGACCGATTTGAGTTTAAAGACGACGAGCTAGTTTTTGTTTGTAAGGATGGACGGGATCAATTCTTGCTTGAGACGGCAAGTGGGGGAGTCACAACATTGATTTCCCTCGCATGGCTGCTGTATAATTTCAGCCAAGACAATCCTAGCTTTACTTTAATAGTGGATGAGATAGAGCACCATCTGCATCCATCTTTACAACGTGAAATTCTCGGAATGATTCATCGATCTTTTCCTAAAGTCAAAATCATCGTGACCACCCACAGTCCTTTGGTGGTGAACTCCGTTGAAAACGCTAAGGTCTACGCTCTTAGGCCGAACGAACGCGATAGGATTGAGGTATTGGAGTTGCCGCTGAAGGACAAGCTGGCAACGGCAAACCGCATTCTTGATGATGTGTTGGGCGTTGGCGCGCCCTATCCGATATGGGCGGAACGTAAAATCGACAGCATTCTCTCTCGATACCTGGAACAACCGTTTAACCAAGACGTTGCACAAAAACTTCAGATAGAACTTGAAAACGAAGGAGTTGGCGAACTGATGCACGCCGCTCTTGGAAAGTGGCTTGATGCACAAAATCAATAGACCTGCGTGTCCCCATCCAGCGGCGCTTGAAGCAAAAAATTACAAACATCCAACGAACAAAGCCGTGCTACAAGAAGCCTCTCATGGCAAGTGTATGTATTGCGAGACAAATATCGGTGCGACGTATCCCGGGGACGTAGAACACATCAAACCCAAAGGAATAGCGAAATATAAACATTTGGAATTTGCCTGGTCAAACTTGGGTTTTGTTTGCTGGCGCTGTAACAACAACAAATCCGACCTATACGATGACAGCTTTCCTTTTATCGACCCATATATTGACGAGCCGACTGAACATTTTGATGCATTGTGTCAAGTGCTCTTTCCAAAGTTGGGAGATCAACGAGCTGAAACCACTATTGAAGTCATCAAGCTCAATAGGGATGACCTAGTAACCGCACGGATGGATGCAATCTACCATATCAAGTCAGCCGCAGAATCGGCTATGGCGGCAACTTCCCCATTATTGCGGAAAGCTCGTCTGGAAACGTTGAAAAAACTCTGCGAGCCAAATGCGCAGTACAGTTTTGTTTGTAGGCCAGTCGTTGAACGATACTTGGAACAGTTAGCGGAGTGAGGGTTCTTGCATCCTAAGCGCTGAAGTGAACTTCCCTAGTGGTTTCCATAAAAATTCTTTTCATAACTAGATTTAGGAAGCGCGAGCTTCAGATCAAGTCGAGAGATGAGCTCGGTTCTACGCAAACTGCACTAGGGTGTGCTTTGCAAGACAGAAGGTCGGCTTTGGGCATTTGCTTAACTTTGCAAAGCACGCAATCTGCGCTGTACCGACATCCGCCGCTGGTCCGACCAAAGCTAGACCCCCGCCCTCTGTCCAGTCGGCCTCATCGGCGAGAACGGCCCAGAGCTGCCTTTCACCCCCAAGCTGGTCACTGCGGCGCGGCATCACCAAAGCGACCGTTCATGCGCTATGTAGCATCGGCACGGTCGTAATTGGCAGGTCAGCGGACGAAGCAAGCACCCGGCGCTCTCCGTAGTCGTCCAGTATCTGCATGTTGAAATGACCTTTTAGATTGTAAAGCCATTATCTCCAATGCGAAAGTGCACTCAACCCGGCGAGGTGGTTCAGCTTGAGGATCGGAGAATTATGTCTGATAGAGTGGCGAAGTTTTCAGATGAGCTGAACGAGTTGATCGCCGAGGGTGAGCTGCTTTGCCTATCATTGGAGTATGTCTATCATCCGAACGAGGTCCATGACGCTTACCTCAAGAGTTTTGATGGAGATGAGCCGAGACTCGATAAATTTCTGGATTCTCTCCCTTCTTTTCTGTCTTCCTATCAAAGTTGGTACTCAAAGGCTCAAGCGGTTGTAAAACAGGTCCTCCCCGACCGGCTGGACGACTTTAACTCGCACTTTGAGTACCCAAGGGTTCGAAAGGCAATCACTTATGACAACTATATGATCAAGGATTGCCTGCAGGACTTACGAGTGACTAAGGCGACAGGCGCCGTGGTCAATGGCGCAGCAGCAATTCCAGAATTTCGACAACAATTATATATAGCAAAGGCTGCACGAGACGCTTTAAAATCGAAATTAGTAGATCTGACGGCTGTCTTACAGGCAGACTTGTTTGATAGCGAGGTCGAGGCCGCCGCCAGCTTGGGCAAGGCTGGGCATCTACGCGCAGCTGGAGCAGTTTGCGGCGTTGTTATCGAGAAGCATCTTCATCATGTGTGTGATGTGCACAGCATCACGATACGCAAGAAGAACCCTGGAATCTCAGACCTCAACGAACTTCTGAAAGGCGCTGCGATTATCGCAGTGCCGCAATGGCGGTTTATTCAATACCTTGGCGACATTCGAAACGTCTGCGACCATGCCAAAGGCCGAGAGCCGACCAAAGAAGAGATCGAAGACTTGGTTGTCGGCACAGCGAAGGTTCTGAAAACGATTTACTGATTTTCGAGGATGAATTCAGGATAGGTTCTCTGACTGTATGTTGGCAATAGCCTTGCAGCGTGACCTTTCGCTGACACGGATCAAGCAACCCTCAGCCAAGGCACTCGGACAGACATCTCGCTAACCGAGATGTGGGTAGCGTGATCAAGAGGACGCAGCTGCGGCGTGTATCGTCGGCCAGGCATCAGAAAGTAGGCACTGAACTTGGGCGCTCGGTCGACGCTTCCACGCAGCCTCGGCCCAGAGCTGCCGTCCGGCGGTTGCTGCCAATGCTGCCTTTGCAGCCCCCATTGCCGCCATTCGTCGCAAGTGCAACACTGGGAGCCAAGCAATGAGGGAAAGTCGGGATCTTGCCAGTTTACTTTTTAGCCAATGGAGAAGAGCAATTAAGTCCGATCAAGATTGGGCGGACAAATTCCATCCAACGCAGGATGTCCGAGCTACAAACCGGTAACCCCGTTCAACTCAGGTTACTTGGATACATTGAAGCTTCGGAAGATGCTGCGCTTGAAGCCCGGTTACATCGAGAATTTCACCAGAAGCGCCGGTCTGGAGAATGGTTTGACATTGAAGCCGAGGAAGTCATCCCCTTTCTGTTAAAGGCGGGCGCTGCAGCATACGTTCCACCTGAAGATGCCGTCTTTGAATTCGAGAGCTACGACCGCTCTGGCGTTCCATGCTTTGCGAGGGGAGCCGCATGGTTGGACCTAGAGGTCGAGGAGCTTTGTCCTTCTTGTGGTTGCTTTGGTGGAATCCACTACCAGGGTGGACCCGCCGGAGAAATCTGTCTTGGATGCGGTTATATGCCCTTGCACCACGAGATTTGAGTAAAGCCCTTCCCGGCTCGAAGTTGCCGTTGACTCTCCGAGAGGAATACTGTAGGTGCGAACAGCTCGTTGAAGTCGTCTGGTTATAAAATAGTTCTACCAGTCCAAGTGTGCTCGATTCTACTAAGAACATTCACATTTTACTGACCTCTCTTGTCTAACGTAATCTCCGTGTGCATATTTTGTGGACACAAGGGAACCGAAGCAGTGACTTACAATCCACGAAAAGCGGCGCAAACAATTGCATATTTTGCCCTTCAGTCGGGTGGATCAGCTGTGTCGGTCTTGAAGGCAGTGAAGTTAGTTTATCTCGCTGATCGTGAAAGCGTGAAGCGCAGGGGGCACCCGATTCAAGATGAAGCTCGGGTATCCATGCCGCATGGTCCGGTAAACTCTATCACCTATGACTACCTTAGTGGCGCATATGATCCCGAGGGCGTGGGATGGGCTGATTTTCTCAAGGACCGCGAAGACCACAACGTGGGCTTAGCCAACACCAACATATCTGTTGATGACCTTGACGAACTCAGCCAAACGGAACTGGCTATCCTTGCGGACATCTGGACCCAGTTTGGCAACATGAATAAGTGGGCTTTGCGTGACTGGACACATGTGGTCGAGAACGTGCCGGAATGGAAAGATCCTAAAGGATCATCCCGCAAAATCAGTCTGCAAGAGATCATGAAGGCAGTGGGTGTCGACGAAGCTGAAAAACGCGCTCGTGAATATCAGAGCCTTCAGAATGCCCAAGACATTCTGGCGTCGCTTTAGAGTTGGTTTATCGGAGAGGAACCCTGCTGGTCCCCTCTGGGCCAGACAAACATCTGTTCATTGTGTGCAATGACACGTGTCCGCACGGTCTGAACCTGCTTGTAAATATCAGTTCATTCTATGATGGCTGCGATCAGACATGTCTATTGGACGATGGTGATCATCCGTTTGTGAAGCACTTATCTTATGTCTTTTACGCCCAAGCCAAGATCAGCAAAGCGGACCAAATTCAGCGCGGATTTGTTACTAATGTCTTAATTCCACAGCCTGACATGGCTATTGAAGTGTTTAACCGCGTTGAGGCTGGCATCACGGTTTCTCCAGACACTCCTAGAAACGTTCTGAAGTATTTCCGTCAACTGTGAACGTTGCGCCATTTTATGCGTGTGCCCTTCTATTTCGGCCTCCACCGAATTGCGCAACGGCAGTGAATGCCGCTTGCCGCGCTACCTGTAGGTGACCCAGGGTTCCGCAGTGCGATCCTGGCCGAGTGTCCGCTTCCGTGATCTGGCAAGGTGACGTTCGCGCGTGTGGCGAACTTCCGGAATCCGCCCGTTTCACCTTCTTGCTGACGGGACTGCTCCTAGCCCACTTTCGACCTGGCGGGACCACTACGCCCCGCCAGCCAATGCCCCCCTTATCAGATCAGCCCGATACGCGGTTCAAAGTTGGATATGATCAGCTCGGCCGCATCCGTCGCACCACCTGCAGCGACGGTATATTTCAACCGCACCTCTTCAAATTCGAACCCGGCGAACAGCTCGCGGATCTCGGGGCAGTCGTTGATTGACAGGATGAACTTGCCACGGATCCCGGCCAGTTGCTCCGCCATCGCCTGGAAAGCGCTGCGCTCAAACAGGCCTTTGCCATAGTCGCTTTCACCACCCCAATAGGGCGGGTCGAGGTAGAACAGCGTCTTGCTGCCATCATAGCGGCGGATCAGATCTGACCAGTCTAGGTTTTCAAAAATGACGCTTTCCAGCCGTTCATGGGCGGCCTCGAGGATTGGTTCCAGGCGGGACAGGCTGAACCTGGACGGACGGTCGGTGGCAACGCCAAAGACACCACCGAGCTTGCCGCCAAAGGCCTGGCGCTGCAGATACAAAAACCGGGCCGCGCGCTGCAGGTCGGTCAGGGTGGCGGGATCGGTTTTGCGCAGCCGCTCAAACTCCCGGCGCGAGGCGATCTGATAGCGCATGACCTCCATCAGCTGCGGCAAATGCTGCTGCAGGATGCGGAACAGATTGGTGATTTCACCATTGAAGTCATTGGCAACCTCGCATTGCGGCTTCCAGCTGCGGCGCAGAAAAACACCCCCCATGCCGACAAAGGGTTCGGCATAGGTGGCATGGTCGACGGCCTCGATGCGCGCGATGATACGGGCACTCAGGGCCTTTTTGCCCCCAAGCCAGGGGGCGACGGGCGCGGCAGGGCGCACCTTTGTCATTGTTGTCATTGCTGATTCCAGAATATGGGGTGCCCACTCTCGCGAGAGTCGGGCGACATTTTCTGATTTGTGATGTCGGGGCAGCCGCTTTGAACGGATGGCTGCGTGGGAACGGGTGTTTGCGCACCCGATCCCCCCGCTAGGGCGCGGAGGGATCAGTCTTCAAAATTGGGCAGGGCCAGGATCTCAGCTACGGTGGCCAGCTTGCCATTGGCACAGCGCCTGCCCCGCGCCTCGGCAATCAGGGCATCTGAGAACTGACCCTCAGATAGCGGCAGCGGGCCGGTGTATCCGGCGCAGGGCTGCAGCAGATCGGTCGGCACTCTGGGCGGTGGTATGACCAGTTCACTGGCTGGTTGAGAACAAGCGCCGAGCAGTAGCGGCAAGCAAAGGGGATAAAGGCGCATCGCGGCCCTCCATCTGTTGCAGATCATTAGAAAGCGCCACCCAGGCGCGGGCCTCATCGGCGGCGCGATCCAGGTGGGCGCGGTGGATGCGGGCGGTCTCGGCGGCTTGCTGCAGGCTGGACTGTGCCGTTGCCAGATCCACCTGCGTGGCGGCCAGCTCGGCGCGCAACCTGGTGCGGTCCTGGAAGGCCGCGCCAATGGTCCAGACCACCCCAGCCAGTACCGCCACCAGGGCAATTCCGGGCAGATTGCGCAGCACCCAACCCCATATCCGAACCGGGATCATGCCGCCTCTTTCAGCGCCTGATGGCACATTGCGCGCTCGGCGCCGCGCCGGTTGCTCAGCCCTGGTATGATCCGCCCGCCTGCCCTGTTCCAGCGCGGCAGCTCATTGCAGGCGCCGATCAGATCCCCGGCATTGACGCGGCGCACCAGGGTAGATTTGCAGGCGGCCCCTGCCCCGACGTTGTAGGTCCAGCTGACCAGGGCGATCTTCATGCCGACCGGCACCGGATGCTTCAGGCAGCGATCCAGCGCCACCTCATAGGCGACGATCTCACGCGCCAGCATGGCATCGCACTCGGCCTTGCTGTAGCTGTCGCCGCGCTGCACCCCCTTGGTTTCGCCATAACAGACGGTCCAGACACCCACGACATCGCGGTAGGCTTGCGTCCGCAGCCCCTCCCACTGACCGATGAAGCCAATGGCCGTGCTCATGGCGATGCCGCTGCCCGCGATCAGCCCAACCGTGCGCCGACGCACCGCACCAGACTGATCGCGCCGGAAGGCAGCGAGGCTGGACAAGCCGTTCTGGAGCACCAGCCGCGCCGGGATCGCCAGCGCCTGGCATGTGGCCGAGGCCATGGCAAAATACAGCGGATCCCAGCCCAGCATGCCGGGTTGAACCAGGGCCAGGAAGTATCCGCCCAGCAGAACCAGGCTCGCCAAAATGAGCCAGACAGACCAGGACTTGCCAAGCGTGGCGCGCCAGTTTGAGATCAGTTTCATGATGTTTGCTCCAATGCAAAAGACCCCGCCAGAGGCAGGGCTGGGTTCAGGTTTTGGGTTTTGTGGTAGTTTTACGGCTTGGCGCGCAGCAGCCATTTGGTCAGCAGCACCTCAGCGCCGCGCGGGCCGATATAGGCCGCCAGCGCCACAATGCCGGTGGTCACGGTTGGACCGGCACCCATATAGCTGGCAATGGCCTCTCCAATGATGGCCATGCCAATGGCCACCGGGATTTCCCAGAGCAGCTCCGGGCCAAAGAAACGGCGCTGGCCTTTGCGCACCTCGCCGGAATGCCACATCAAGCGGCCTATACTGGCCCCAACCAGCGTGGTGGCAGCACCCCCCAACAGGTTCGACATCCAGTCGATCAACCCCGGCTCAGGCATCAGCCCGCCCCCAGAGTGTTCAACGCCGCATCAAGCGCCGCCAGGGCGACCTGCACCTGCGCAGGCGTTGTCGCCCCCTCAATTGCCGCGCGGGTTTTGCGGCGCAGTCCAGCCAGCTGTGCGGCAATGTCGGCGTAACTCTCGGCCATCGTGACAATCGCTGCTGCCAGATCCGCAACCGCCTCGCCAGTAATGGCCGCCTCGGCCTGCAGCATGGCCAGCTGATCGGCGCTGGCCGCATCCGCCAGACAGGCCCGCGCCGCCAGGGCCTTGGTGGCCCAGCTGTCGCGTTCCGCCTGGGGCACCTGGCCGGTGATTTCCGATGCCGCCGCTGTGAGCTGCTGCAGCGCCCGCGCCAGGCCGTCAGCCTTGGCCTGCGACAGGCCCTCGGCAGCGTGGGTTTCTGCCGTGGTGATCGTGAGCAAGAATGTCATGGGCCTATGCCTCCGGCGTGGCAGGTTTGCGAATGATGGGATCGGGCACGGCCCCGGCAGCGACAATCAGAACCGGCGCGACGGTGGGCTGGTGCGCCTCGGCTGTGGCTGCGTCATAGCGCCAGCGCAGCGACAGGCTCAGCACCCCGCCACTGCGTCTGATGCGCCCCAAGAAAGGATGATCGCCACTCGGTTCAGCAAAGCCGCCCTCGGGCACGGCGGAGAGATCATAATCCACCCCATCGACGGTGATCGTATCGCCCGCGACGCGGGCTGTAGTTTCAGGCTGGCCAGGTTGGCCGGGAAGACCAGGTTGGCCGGGAAGACTGGGCAGACCGGCGCTGCAGATAAAGGTGATATGCATGGGAGCGCTCCTTTAGAACCAGCGGCCAGTGGCTGTCATGTGAAGTAAAACGGTATCGGAGGCACCAAAGCCCGTGGCGCCGATCTGGTTGCGCAGGCCCAGGTGGCCCACAGAGGCAGTTGCAACATCCACGAAGACCTGCCCAAGCTCATTTCTTGTGGGCGTCAGGTTTGCAGTCGCGCTGTCGTTATCGACACTCCCCTCCAAAACCAGCCCAGTGACGGTGCTAAAGGCGGCGGGGAATGTCCAAATCCCAAACATAAGATCCGGCACCGAATAACTCAGCTGGGCCAGATGGGTGCAGATCTGGGTGCCATCGGGGAAGCGCACATAGGCGCCATTGGCATTGCTGCCCCTTATGACCCCGGCGCCGCTGTCCAGATAGCTGCGCCAGTCTTCCATGAAGCCGACAAAATCATCGGTGGCCCATTTGAACAGAGCAAACATCTTGGCGTCAAAATCTGCCTCTGGCGCAGAGCGTGACGGAATAGCCGGCAAAGCCGGGGCAATGGGTGCTGCCATGGTTGCGCACTCCTATTTGATGGTTTTGAGAACAAGGGTGAAGATTGAATCCCCAGCCGCATCCAGCGACTGCGTGTGGTCATCGACAAAGCCAAGGCCCTCGATGCCGTAGTTTGGCGCGTATTCGCTGGAGCCATAAAAGGCGGTCACCAGACCATCCACCTCAGCCACCAGATCCATCACTCGCGGCGCCTGCACCGTCGGCACCCGCAAAGGCACCGTCACCTTGCGGGTGGAGCCGCGCTTGATCAGCAGCTCATCGCCAAACTGATCAAACTCCTTGCGGCTGTGGCTGACATGGCCGACCTCGGCGCCATCCATGATACGGCCCAGAATATGGTTGCGGCCCAGCACGATATGGCCAACCTCGGCCACCGCACCCGGTGCGGAGATGGTGATATCGATCTGATGACCGATATAGCCGGGAAAGCCGTTCAACACCTTCTGGCGCGCATAAAAAATGCCGCCAAAGAAATAGGTGTACATGCTGACCACATGGCCGGTGTCTGCCAGCACAAAGGTCTGATCATAAATCAGGGTGCCGCCGTCGCGCACCGCGATCTGCACCGCCCCCGCCGTGAGGCCAAACAGCGAGATCGCATCGCAGTCCCGTGTTGGCACAATGGAATAGGTGATCTCATCGGCGCGGCTGGCCGTGTTTGAGCGGCGATTGTCAAAGGCCGACCAGCGCCGGGTGGCAAGCCGCAGATCCAGCCACCAGCTGCCAGCATCCGAGACCGGGTCATGACCCAGATTGCCGGGCTGCACGCTCTCATAGATGCGGTGGGTCACCAGCGATATCACCCGATCCCCCAGGGCATAGGTGACGCCCGCATCCCAGACCGGATGATCATCCTCGGCAATATTGGAGCCCACCAGCTCAACATCCGTGACCGGCATCGGCGCAATAATATTGAAGTCCATCACGCCACCTCTTTGGGCAAGCCCGCATCGTTCCAGTTTTCCACCACACGGGCGATTGTCTTGATCAGCAGTTCCACCTTCTGGCCCTGCACCCCGGCCTGGCGCGCCAGGTTATCAACGCTCTCCACCACCCGGCGATTGTCCAGCATGGCCCTGGAATCGGAATGGCTGATCACCCGGCTGGATCCGGTATTCTCCAGCTCCCAGCCGCGCTCCCCAACCACACGCCAGCCCCCGGCATGCACACCGCCAGCGGCAAACTGCGGCACCCCGCCCAGATCGCGGATCTGTTCGCGCAAGCGCGCCAGTCTGGATTTCTTCTCGGTTGTCGAGGCATTCACCCGCCGCATCACCTCGCCATAGGAGGCCGATCCCAGCTGGTCCTGCAGCGCCGCCTTGAAGGCCGCAAGATTGGCTGCGGTGCCGCCATAATAGTCAAAGGAGGAGGTCAGATAGCCATTTGGCCCCAGGCCAACGCTTTGATCCTGCCCCACCAGAGAGATGCCGTATTGGCGGCGCAGCGCCTCGAAGGTGGCCAGGGTGCCCTCTGACTGGCTCTTCTGTTGTCCGGCGATCTCAACCCCTTCGGTCTGCAACCCAACAAGTTTGAGCTGGCCTTTGCGATGATCCACATCTTCCTGCACCGCATCCCGCAGCGCGCTCAACATGGCTTGCAAAGCGCTTAAGGGGGCCGTCAGCCCGCTGGTCGAGGCCACCAGATCGCTGAACACGCTGTCAGCGGTCAGGGTGACGCCACCATCAAAGGTGAGATTGCCGCCATTGCTGCCGATCAGATCCTGCAGCGCGGTCAGCCGGCCAATGGCGGCATTGCCCTCCTCGGTCAGGGCAACATTCACCTGGCGCGACAGCGTGGCGGCCTGTGTCAGCAACAGGGCACGCGTCTCCCCATCCAGATCCTGCACCAGCTTCAGCCGCATATCGCGCCGGATCTCTGCATCCGTGCTCAGCGCCAGTCGCCGGGTCTCGACATCAAGATCCTGCCCCAACATCAGATCCAGCGTTGCCACATGTTCCGACAGGGCATTGGTGGCAATCCAGCGATCCGCCGCTGTCAGATCATCGCGGCGAATGACAAAATCCAGCGTTGTCTGGATCCCCGTCCCGGCGTTCTCCACCAGGTGGCGCAGCCAGAACGGCGCAGTGTCATCCAGCGCCACCGCCACATCAAGACGCCCCACCAGATCATCATAGGAGAAGGCCTCCGCATCCTTGATCGCATCCTCCAGCGCCCCCAATGACGACTGGAACGCCTCCACCGTGCCATCCCAATCCGCATGCAGCGCCTGCACCCCGTCGCTCAGCTCGCCAACCTGATCACTGGTCAGGCCTTTGAGCTGCAGGAAGGTGCCCAGATCGGTCAGCACCTCGATCTGCTGTTTATACAGCGCTTCCAGCACCTCCTCATTGCCGCTTTCCAGCTCAGAGACCCCGGCGACAAAGTTCAGCTTGCCCTGCACCAGGGCGGCAAGACGGCGATACTCCAATGAGGATCTGGCCGTGGCCAGNGCCGATTGCAGATAGTCCCGCGCCAGACCAGACAGGCCCGCCGCCGCCTCCTGATCACCACCGCGCGCCGCCTCATAGGCTTCCTCAAACCGGCGCCGCTGGGCTGCCGCCGCCTGATCGCGGCTGGCACCGCCCAGCTCGGAGGTGCCCAGTCCAGACAGATAGTCCCGCAGGCTCTCCGCCGTGCGCGCCCAGAGCGTGGCCGCAGCCCGTGCATCCGCCGCCATATCGCGCGCGGTTTCGATCTGCAGGCCAATTTCGCCGCCAATCTCATCCAGCATGCCCGCCATCGACAGGGTGAAGCTGTCCACCTGCGGCAGCACCTGATCCATTGCCCCCGACATCTGCAGCAGGCTGGCGTAAAGTTTCCGCCCGTGTTCGGTGGTGAGATCCAGGCTCTCGACCAGCTCCCGGAACCCGGCCCGGCTTTCTGGCATTGCCACGCCAATATCGTCAAAGCGCTCCCGCAACCGGCGCAGGATGGTCTCGGTCTGCTCGCCTTCGGAATAGAACCCGGCAAAATAGCTATTGGCCGCCGCATTCAACCCCTCGGCGCCGCCAAAGAGATCCACCAGAGTTGAGGCATTGTCACCGCCTGTCAGGGACATATCAAAGCCCTGATGCCCCAGCAGATCCGCCACATCATTAAAGGCCAGCAGACTGCCCGACAGTCGCGACAGCGTCTCCAGCGCGTTTTCTCCGGCGCGGCTGAACGCATCCGTGCCCAGGATCAGCTCGGCCATGGCATTGCCGGTGGCCTCGATCTGCTCCTGCAGCGCTTGCTGGATCTCTTCCTGGGTTTTGCCATTGATCCAGATGGTGAAGCCCTCGCCGGTGAAGCCCTCCAGCGCATCCGTGCTCAGCCCCAGGGTTTCCGCCATATCCGTCAGGCCCGTGGTCAGCCCCGCCATGCTGTCATCCAGCATCGCTTCAAACTCAGCCTCCAGCGGTTTGTAATAGGTCCGGTTGGAGCGCAGAAAGCCGCCTTTGTAAAAATCAAACTGGCTGCCATTAAAGCCCTCGGCGTCAAAATGGCCGCGAATGCCGGTGCCGGCGTATTTGCGGCTCAACCCCTTGGCCAGCAGCGCAATCACGCCCACAATAATCCCGAGTGCCGGCAGAGCCGCACCAATTGCGCCCCAGCCGCCCGTGGCCCCCGAGAGCAACCCGCCGATATTGGCAAAGCTGGAACCAAGGCCACCCCCAGACAAGACTCCCAAGAAGCCCGATCCAACCCCCGACAGTGCACTGCCTGCGCCGGTCAGCTTCAGCAAGCCACCGGCGCCATTCAGCAAACCTCCCAGGCCGCCCCCCAGGCCACCACCAACACCACCGCCGCCACCAAGGGCCGCGCCAATACCACCACCGCCGCCAAGGTTCAGACCGCCAAGCCCAAGAATGCCCGAGACCGAGGCCACCACCGGCAGCACAATCCTGGAATTGGCAAACTGATAGGCAATGTCCTTGAGCATGCCCTTGATGGTGTCGCCCAGGTTGCCGCCCTCAAAGGCGGTGCGGGTGATGTTTTCTGCCCACCGTTCCTGCTGATCCCGCACCCGGTCCAGCGCCGCATCCACCCGGTCCAGCTCAATCACCTGATCCGCCAGCGCCTCGATCTGCGCCTTGCCGATGCCAGCGCCCTCCTTGCCCAGCTTTTGCTGAACCGCGCGCACCGCTTCCAGCTTCTTGCGCTGCTCATCGGTCAGCCCCACCAGGGCGCGCCGGTCGCGGATCTCTTTTTGCAGCGCCGCCAGCGCGCTTTTGCTGGCCGCGCCCCCGGCAGAGCGCACCTTGTTCAGGGCGCTGATCTGCGCGCGGTATTCGCCGCTCAGGCGCTGGTTTTCCTCAAACAGGCGCACCTGCTGATTGATCCCCTCCTCCACGTTGCGGCGCTGGCCGTCGTGCATTTCTTCCAATGGCGGCAGGGCCGCGACCAGCTCGGCGCGATACTTGGCAACATTGGCCGCCGCCTCGCCGCCACCGCTTGCCAAGACGGCCATGCCAGCCTTCAGCCCGGCAATATTGGCCTGCGCCCCGGCCAGTGCCCCCGGCAGGCCAGAGAGATAGCCGCGCAGAGCCGCCGCCTGCCCCGCCGCGCCGCCAAGCCCCTGGATCAACGGATCCGTGGCCCGCGCTGCCGCGTCGATATTATCCGCCGCATCGCCTGCATGTTTTGCGGTCCGCTCAGCCGCCACAGCCGCCGCGTCCAGCCGCGCCTCGGCCTCTGCCAAGGCACCAGACAGGGCGTCGATATCCGCGCGGGCCTTGGCCATGCGATCCGTCTCATAGAGACTGGCACCAAAGAAATTGGTGGTAAAAGACGCGGCCTCCAATTCAGCCTTCGCCGCCTCCAGCGCCTGGCGGGTGGCATCGCGCGCCGCCTCTGCCGCCCGGCGCATCGCCTCGGCATTCTTGGCCGTCATATTGCGATAGAACTGATCGGTGGCACGCTCCAACAGGTCATGCGCCGCCGCTGCCCCCTCAATTGCAAGCGCGTAATCTTCAGCAGCCTGTGCCGATTGGGTGAAGCCCTGATAGATCCCGGCAGCCACACCAATCAGCGCGCCAATGCCGGTCGCCATTGCCGCCAGTCGCAACAGGCCAAGCCCCCGCGTCAGCCCCTTGATGGCAAGGCTGGCCAGCGCCGCCCTGGTGCTGGTGGCCCCAAGCGCCAACTCCAGCGCAACTGAGGCCTTGGCAGCGGCCAGGAACCTGACCGGCGCCAGGGCCAAAGTGGTCACCAGCCCCGCAACCGCCGCGCCCATCGGGATCGCCAGTCTCAGCACCAGGCCAAACCCCAGCGCCAAAGGCCCAAGGGTGGCCGTCAGGACTGCGCCCTTGGCAATCAGCCCCTTGGTGCCATCAGACAGATTGGTAAACCACTCCGCCACGCTGGCCGCCTTGTCGCTCAGCTCTTCCAGAAACGGCGCCAGCGCCACCGTCAGCTGATTGGCCATGCCACGACCGACAACACCCATGCGCGACAGCGCGTCATTGGTGCGCTCGATCTGGTCCGCATCCACCTCGGAGACCGCAACGCCAAAGCGCATCACGTCCTCAGTCGCCAGACGCAGGGCGCTGCTATCGATGCGGGTAAAGATCAGCCCGGCCCGGCTGCCAAACAGCTCAGAGGCCACCGCGCCGCGCTCGGCCTCTGGCACAAATTGCGCCATGGCATCCTGGATCTTTGCCAGACGTTCATCCAGCGGCAGGCGCTGTAGCGCCTCGGCACTCAGATGCAGCCGGTCCAGCGCCTTTACCGCAGGGCCACTGCCCGCCGCCGCCTGGCTGAGCCGCTTGGTCAGCTGGATGGTGGCCTGCTCAACCTCGCCAATTGACACCCCCGACAGATCCGCCGCCCGCTCCAGCACCTGCATCGAGGCCACCGTGGTCCCCAGCGATTGCGCCATCTTGGCCTGGGCATCGACAATTTTGAGACTGGATTTCACCGCAAGTGCCGCCGCACCAACCATCGGCACAGTGAGGCCAAGCGCCAGCCGACGCCCCTGGCGCTCAACCGTATTGCCTAAGCGCACCATGCGCCGCTCGACATTGCCCATGGCCGCAATGCCACGCTTGGCACCGCTTTCAAAGGCTGTGGATTCCAGCGACAACAGCCCCCGGAGCGAACCAATAATGGCCATCTATTTTCCCTTTTTGCTTTGAAAGTGCAGCGCCATCAGACCCGCGCGCAGCTTGTCCAGATCCTGCGCTCTATCCCGGATTGCCGGTTTTGCAGGCTCCGCCGCCTTGGTGAAGTCCGGCATTTTTTTGGGATCATGGAAGGCAAACTGCACCAGAATGCCCAGTTCCTGATTGAGCACCCGCCAGGCTTTGAACTCCTGATCCTTGGCCTTGATCCTGCCGCCCGTGATCAGATCGTATTCCCGCAGGGTGACATCCCAGAAGTCGCCGTGGTGCAGGTCCAGCCCGCACCACGTTGAGAACATCGCCTCCCAGTCTACGCCTCTGCGGCGGCACTGCCCTTTCCCGGCGCCGCCTCGCCTGGCGCCGCCTCGCCTGCCTCGCTGGTCTCATCAACCTGGCCGTCCTCATCAGCCGCGGATTTGACGTCAAAGGCGGCGCCAATGGCCTGGGCAACCAGCGGGACCAACTTGCGCACCCCGCCCGCCTGGTCGATCAGGTCCAGGGCCTGGTCGGGATCAATGCCCTTGCCATCATTGAGCCCCGCCCCCAAAGCCGAGGCCATAAGGGTCACGCCCCCGGCGCCGGTGATCAGCTGATCCAGCAGGGTGTCAAAAGACTGACCGCCGTTTTCCGCTTCAATGCGGATCAGGGCACGGGTCGAGAACTTCAGCTTGAGGGTCTTTTTCCCCAGCTTCATACTTGCGCTGCGGATCATACGACTGGATCCCCTTTGGTCCATCCAACCACACCCGTCGGGCGCAGTTTGAGATCGGTCATCAAATCGCCATCCACGTCCACAGACGGAATAGAGGGGTTCACAAAGGCCTTGTAATCAAAGGCATCCCCAGTGAGCTGTTCGCCGTCCACAGCGGGCAGATCCACCTTGAAGAAGATCACCTTGCCTTTGCGCGCCAGCGCCTTCTCATAGAGATCTGCCGAGTAGAAACAGCTCAGCGTCAGCTCGCCCGTATCGGTCAGGCCGACGCCGTATTCCTTGTTGCGGCCAGGGCTGTCCAGCGAGGTGCGGTCCCGGTATTCCGGGCTTTCCTCGGGGATGCCAACTGTTTTGCACCCCTTGATTACCTCCCAGGCAACCCCGTCTTCAGACCACTGCACATCGCACAGATCGCCCGGAATGACATTTTCTGCCATTGGCTTATTCCTTTCAGATTGTCAGAGTATTCAGCCGGTTACCCGGCCATGCGTAATAGGCCAGGCGCAGTCACGCCTGGGGTATTCAGGCGCGGTAGCGCACCTGGAGATCCAGCATTTGACGCCGGACCACTTCCCCGCCGGTCTCGGAGGATCCGTCCCGGCGCGAGAGTTCCTTGCAGCGGATCACCGACCCGCTGCGATAACCTGTCAAAAGGTGGGACACTGCAGGCCCCAGCGAGATCAGCTCACCATATGAGAGCGCATCGATGTTCACCTGCACCCGCGCGGTTTCCACATCTGCCCGGCCCTGCAGCGCATAGCGCGTCACCGTGCCAACCCGGAGCAGGCTGATGCGGGGAAAGCCCACGTCACTGCCAAACAGGCCCCAGACAACGGGAACCCCAAGGGTTTCAAGCAAGACCCCCAGTTCAAGTTCCAGGCTCATTTGCCAGCCCTCAAAGCCTTGCGCCGTGCCCGCTCCAGCGTCTTGTCGATATCCTTGCGGATCTCCAGCCCCAGAGCCTCCAGCATCCCCGGCGCATAGAGATCCCAGGCAGGCCGCAGGAAGGGATTGGCCGGCATCTCGCCGGTAAATTTGCCGGTGGAGTTCTGATAACGCGGCGCGGTGCCATCCTCATAAAGATGCGCATGCGGGGAATGACTGCCATCCGACTGCACCGGCCCCACATACATCGCCACCCGATTGCGGCCCTGATCGCCGCGCGCGCGCCGCTTCTGGCTCTTGTCCAGCTTGCTGGTCACCGCAACCTTGAACTTGCCGCCCGCCATGCCTTCTGCCGCTTGCGCCACCGGCTTCAGCACCTTTTTCAGCGCCCGCCGCCCCGAGGCTTTCGACTGCCCCCGCGTGAGCTGCACCAGGGCGCGCTCGATATCGCCCGAGCCTTCAATGCGCAGTTTTGCACCCATATCAGCCCCCTGCTTTCTTCAATCGCCAGGCGGTGATCTCCAGCTCATTACGAAAGCCCAATTCCTTGATGCCGGTGATCCGCCAATCATCCCCGTCAAAGCGCAATCGAAAGGCGCTGGTGATTTCTGCAAGCCGCACCGACCAGGACACAACAAACCGGGCATCCGATTTCTGCTCCACCGCCGCTGCACGCAGCCGCTCGCCATCAGACACCGGCGTAAACGCAGCCCAGGGGCGCGCATATGCCTCCCACCCCGTTGCCACCATTTCCCTGGCGTCGTTTTTCTCAAAGGTGGCCTGCAGGATGATGATCCGCCGATCACGCGCAGCAATCCGCATCACATCCACCAGCTTTTGAACGGCGCCACCAGCCGCGCGATCGACAGCGGCACCTCAACCGGTGTGCCCTCAAAACTCACAGGCTCACGCGCCTTATAAAGATGCGCCGCAAACAACAGGATGGCATGGCAGATCGGCAAGGGCACCGCGCCTGGCTCAGCGCCAAAGCCCGCCACATAATCAATCCGCAAGGGCCAGCGGTGGCGCCCCGGTGCCCCCCAGGACGGCGCAAACACCGCGCTGCGATCCCCCTCAAGATCCTCTAACGTCACGCCCTCAACCGCGATCCAGTCGCCATTGGCATCGCGGATCTCGGCCTGGACGATCTCGCGCACCGGCAACAGCGTGAGCACAACGCCCCGGCCACCGGGCGGCACTGCCGAGAAGGTCTCCCGCCAGGTCTGATCCATCAGTGCGCGGCCCAGCTCGCCATCCGCGCCATCAAACTGCGCAATCGCCACATCAAGGCAGTGCTGCAGATGGTCATCATCTTCCCCGGCTTCCAGCCGCATATGCGCCTGCAGCCGGGCCAGATCCACCGGCGCCAGAACCGGTGCAACACTCCGCGTCAAAGCCATCGGATCACTCCTCGGTGGGCTCGGTGGGCTCGGTGGGCTCGGTGGGCTCGGTGGGCTCGGAAACCGCCACAACCGGCTGCGCCTCGGCGTCAAGCAATTCAGCGTAGCCCGCATTGACCAGATCCTGGCCGACATCATCAGCGACAGTTGGCTCGGTACCGGCGGTAAAGCTACGGGCAACACCGCCGCAGCTGGTAAGGATTTTGATTTTCATGGGGGTCACCCTCGGGAATAAGAAACAGGAAAGCGGCCCCCCAAAGGGACCGCCTTAAAATGCAGCCAGATCAGGCCGCCATCTGCAGCGTCTTGATGGCCTTGGTCTGACCCGGCGCGCCGTCAATGCGGTGCACCCCCATAATCCCAAGGTTGGGAAAGAACTTCTCGCGCGCCACACCAATCAGCGGGTTGCCCACCTTGCGCACATAATACTGCGAGAAGTCGCCAAAGGAGATCGGCTTGGCCGAGGCGCCAATCTTGGCCATCGCCTGGTTGAACGACACCGGCTTGCCATTCAGCGAGGGCGTCACCCCCTTGGTCACGTCCCCATCAGACCAGAGATAGCGGCCATTGGCATCCTTGATCTTACGCAGCGCCTTGACTGTCTGGTCATGCATCTGGAACCGCACCTTGGGACCGGTGCGATAGGCCGGATCAACCGAATGCTCCAGATCAATGATGTCATCAAAGGTCAGCGCCGCCGCCGATCCCGCCGCATGGCCAACCGGCGCGCCAGTCACAAACCCAAGCGGCTCATTGACGCCACTGCCCACCGTCAGCCACTTGTTGCCGGTGCGCCCGATGCGCTCCCCGATCAGCTGACCCAGCAGCGCCTCAAAGCCAAAACTGGAATCCTGCGCCAGCTCAAAGGACCATTTGATCCAGGGCGTTTTCATCACATGCGCCAGCAGCTGCGTCTTGCCGATGACGATGTCGCCGCTGTCATCATCCACACCCTCTTCGCCCTCCGCGTGCGGATCCATTTCGGCCTCGGTATCGTCCACCATCGGCATATCAAAGGGCGCGCCATTGGCCAGATTGATCTCGGTCGCAATCGTCCCATCCATCATCGGGCCATGGGCGGCAGCGGCGATATTGATGGTGTTGGCCAGCGTGGTTGGCACCAGAAAGCCGCCCTGCGCCCCGGTGCCAGTATTCTGCGCCCGGATTTCCTGGGCACCCGCCCGCAAAGCCTCGCGCGCCTCGCGGTCCAGCTCGGACATATCCGCCCCATTGGCAAGATACTGGCGGAAGGCCTCGCGGTATTCATCGCCAACCGCCTGCGCCGGGTTGTGCTGGCGCTCTTCCTGCCCAGGGCGCTGTGCTTCGCGCTCTTCGCGTTCCTGGGTCTCGCGGCGGCGCTCTTCCTGCTGGGCCGCCTTATAGGCGCGCTCTTCGCGATCAGCCTGCGCCACCACGCTGTCGCGCTCATCCATCATGGTGTCAAACTTCTGATGCGCCGCCTCAGCCTCCGCCTTGGGCGTCTTGTCCGTCACGCTGTCCAGAATGGAGCGCGCTTCGGTTTCGATTGTCTTGGCGCGCTCGCGCAGTTCCTTGATCTTGCTCATAGGATCATCCTTTGATGTTGAGATTGGGTTTTGGTGATTGGGTGTGGAAAGATGCGCCTGCCCGGGGCGCGCGATCTATCTGGGCGGTGGAATGCGGGTTCAGCCGCCGCAGGTCAGTCGCATCCGCATCTGCATCTGGCGGCGGTGCAGATCCACGCCGCCGCCAAGTGCCAACTGTTTTGAGCGCAGGCCGATTTCGGTGCCCTCATAGGCCGGGTCCGTCACAATCGAGACATCATACAGCCGCACCGACTGGATGCTGCGCACCGCGTGATCGCCGGTTTCGTCCCAGGTCTCTTTCTCGGCCACAAAGGCAAAGCTCATCTTTGACAGATCCCCCCGCCGCATCTTGGGCAGGATCCGCATCACATCCGGATCACTGGCATCCAGCGCCGTATCCACTCGCAAACCGCGTTCATCCTCAGTCAGCGTCAGCGTGCCGGATGTGGTGCGCGCCAGCGGCAGATCCCGGTGATTGATCAGAAAGGTCACATCATCACCGCGCTGCAGTGCCGCGCTGAAAGCACCGCGTTCCACCACCTCCGACCAGCCCCAGCTGTCCAGCGGGCCAATATCCGCCGCCTCGCCAAAGACAGCGGCATAGCCGGTCACATTGATCTGATCACCCGCAGCCTCACGCAGCTCAACGGGCGCGAGGGCGCAATAGCGCACCTCACGTTGCAGCTCGCTCATCGCGACCTCCTGTTACTCGGTTTCGGTTGTCTCTGTTGTGTCGTCTGGCTCTTCGGCAGGCCTGTCGCCAACTGCCGGGGGCGCATTCTTGTTGAAGGCCGTGCCCGCCATTTCCAACGGCACCGTGGCGCCCTGGATAAACAGCGTCTCACCCCCCGCCAGCGGTGGTTTGTTCATCATTTCGCGCCCCTCATTCGGGGTCAAAAGCGCATTCTGAACCGCCTTCACAATCGCCTCGATCCGGGTCTTGAAGTCGCCCCGCATGATGCCGTCCAGGTCCAGCTTCACATAGCGCCGGGAGCCGCGCCCAAAAATCTTCAGCGTCAGCTCCTGCTCAAACTTCTCAACCCAGCGCCGCAGGGTATGTTTGACCAGATGCAAATCCTGATGCTCGATATTGTTGTAATTGCCCTTGCTCAGCTCCTGCAAAAACACCGGCGGCAACTGATAGATCCGCGCCACCTGCCCCACCGCAAAGATCTGCACCGGCGTCAGCTGCATTTTTTCCGGGTCATCCCCCAGCCGCACCAGATCATGCCCCGCTGGCATCGGCAGGATCGGCTTGCCATCCTCCGCCGACCGGCGCGTCACCTTCATCAGATCCGCCGCCGCCCGCATCATTTCCCTGGCCGCCGTAAATGGGCCTTTCAGCACATAGGGCGGCACGCCATTCTTGCCAAAAACCGTCAGCGCATAGCGGTTGGCATTCAGCCCCTGACGGATGGCGCTGGCGCAGGTCATCACCGGATTATGGCAGTTCACATGATCCGGTTGCAGCATATAGGCGATATCAATCACGTCCTTGCCGGCATAGGTTTTCACCCGGCCCGACGGCTCCATATAGTCATAGAACAGACGCCCCTTCACCCTGCGCACCGTGACCCGCTCATACTCCATGGCAAAGAGATTGATCACCTCGCCGCGCCGGTCGCGCTCAATGTAGCTATAGGCCCGCCCCGGCCCAAACACCTGGGCAAAAAACGTCTCGCGCCAACTGAACGAGGTGGTGCTGTCATTGACCGCCGCCCCCAGCACATCGGCCACGCCGCCGGTCAGTTTCTTGTCGCCGCCCGTCTCGTCGGTCTTTTCAAACACCTCAATCGGCAATCCCGCCATCGCCGCCGACAGAAAGTTGATCGCGTCCCAGACCGCTGGCAGCGACAGCGCCTCTTTCATGGTCACGCCCTCAGAGGTGCCGCCATTCAGAACATCCGCAATGCTGGTCGCATTACCGTCCACCTGCCCACTGTCCACCAGCACTTGGGCGCGATCCTCTGGCGCCGCCTCGGCCACAGCCCGGTCACGGCGCAATCTGCCCATCAATCCCACAGGTCATCCTCCATTGAATAGCCATCATCGGCCCAGGGCGACTGCTCCGGCAGGCCACGGTCCCGGCACAGCGCCATGCCCGCCGACATCGCAAGCGACACCATGCCGTCAATCCGGCCATGGGCCTTTTCCTTGTCAAACATCCGGTGCCCGGTGCGATTCTCGGCGTAAGTCACCGAGGCCGCCATGCTGTCCAGCAGCGGGTTCTTGGCAACCATGAGCCGCCCATCGTAAATTGCGTTTTCCAGCTTGTTGATCGAATCCGGCATCCACAGATAGATCTCGACCTCTTCACCCGGTTTGGTCGGATCCGGCACCTTGTCCAGGATCCGCTTCTGGAAGCCCTGCGGATGCACCTCGCTTGGCAACAACAGCCCCTTTTCCGTCAGGCTGTCCTTCAGCCGCTCCAGCCCATATTGGTCGCAGGCAATCACCTCTGGCAGATAGCGCGCATTCAGATCCGCCAGCGCATCCGCCAGCCAGGGGTATTTCAACCGCTCGCCGGGGATCGCCTCGATATGGCCCTGATCGGCCCACAGATCATAGGGCGCCTGATCGCGGCCCGCGCGCTCCAGCAGCGTATCCTTTGGCGTCCAGAACCAGGTCTTTGACACCAGTTGTTCCGCGTCCTTGGTGGCATCCAGCACCCAGGTCAGGGTGAGCGCGGTGAAGTCCCGCACCTGGCTCAGATCCAGCCCGCCAAAACAGCGGTATCCCTTTTCGGTCAAGGCCTCTGCATCCACATCACCATGGCAGGCCACCCAGGCATCGCGCTTGATCGCCGCCTTTACCGATTGCGTCCACTGGCAAAAATGCAGCCGCGCAATGCCATTGCGCTTGCCCGGCATCATCCGCGCCTGTTTCACAACACCCCGCAGATAGTCTTCCTCAATCGTCACCCCCAAAAGCGGGTTCACCTTCACCCAGCAGCTGGGGTCATTCTCCCAATCATCCCCGTCATCCAGCGCGCAGATAAAGGCAAAGGTGCTGTCATCCTCATGCACCCCGCTCACCACATTGACCCCGTGCTGGTGCTCTTCCCAGCAGATCGATTTCTTGTCGGTGCCCGAGTTGGTCGCCATGCACAAAAGCGGCTGCTTGCGGAACTTGAAGCCCCGCTCCAGCATATCGATCACATCCCGGTTGGGATGCTCATGCACCTCATCCGTCAGCGCACAATGAGGGCGCGGCCCCGACTGCGCCTTTTCCGCCGACAGCGGCTTGAACTTGCGCTTGTCGCCCGACTTGCCCACATAGGTCAGCTGCCAGACCGGGTTTTCCCCAAGCTGTTTCACCCGGCGTTTCAGCACCGGCGACTGTTCCACCATCGCCACCGCATCCTGGAACAAAATGCCCGCCTGGTCTTTTTTCGCAGCCGCCGCATAGATCTCGGCGCGCGGCTCACCATCCGCCACCATCATATAAAGACCAATGCCACCCAGCATCGGCGACTTGCCGTTGCCCTTGCCTTCCTCATCATAGAACCGGGTAAAGCGGCGCAGCCAGGCCCCGTGAGTGGCGCTGAACTTCTTCCAGCCAAACAGCGAGCCGATCCGGAACGCCTGGCTGGGGTGCAGATGAAAGGGCCGCCCCTCAAACTGGCCGCCATTGAGCCGCAGCACCTGGGGAAAGAAGCTGATCGCCCGCAGCGCCGCCACCAGATCCCATTTGAGGCCGCGCTTTGGCCCCTCGATCAGATCGCGCAGGTGCCGCTCNGCCGCCGCCCGCACATAGGGCCCGGCGGTGATNNCNCCNGCNACAACATCCTGCGCCCAGGCCGTGACCGGATCCTCCTCATAGCTGATCCGCGCCGCAGTGTCGCTCACGTCATAAACCCCTCNGGGCTATTGGGATCNGGNAAGTCAAAGCCCATCTGGCCACCGCCNGACAGNCCNCGNTCNGCNGCNGGCGTCATGCCAAAATCATTNGCCAGCCCCCGGATCTGNCGGAAGGTTTCATTCAGCTGCGCCACCTCTGGCCGCGCCTTGATCTGGGTGCCGTTGCGGGTCTGGCTCACATAGGTCTCCCCCAGCTCTTCCAGCTCCAGCTCGATCCGGTCATGGCGCACCACCGCCTTGCACAGCTGCAAAAACGGCTCCATGTGCTGGGGTTTCAGCCGATCAACAGTTGGATGACACAGCGGCAGCGCCAGCCGGTCAAAGGTCCAGCGCAGCTGGCCGGTCAGCCCCTCGGGGCGCAGTTCCTCAAGCCGGGCACGGGCGCGCTCTGCCAGATTATGCGGCTGCACCCCCTCATCGGTGAGCGGAACAACCTTTTCCTCTGTTGGCTTGCGGCCCCGTGCCATGTTGTGACCTCCTCCCATAACCTGTGGTTTTTTCTATTCAATTAGGGCTTTGCGCACAGAAAGGTTCTCTCTCCGGTTTCCACCAAAAGGGATTTTCCTGCCGACCCTCCCCCTCCCCATCACGGGGCAGGCAGCTGGCCTACTGGTTGGCGGGATGCAGCGGGTCGATGGGCCAGCCATCGCTGCCGCGTTCCTGCGAGAAGCCCCGTGTTTCCAGCCGCTGCTTGTTCTGGTCATGGTCATCCGGGCACAGCGTCTGCAGGTTGCCCGGATCCAGAAACAAGGTCCGGTCGCCGCGATGCGGGATCAGGTGATCCACCACCAGAAACCGCCGCCGTGCATTGGTCTGCTCCGCCCCCGCCGAGGTCAGCGAGCCATCATTCAGGATGCCGCGCCGCAGACAGGCCCGGCACAGAGGTTCCCGCTCCAGATGCTGCGGACGCAACCGACGCCGCCATGCCGATAGATTGTAAAGATGGTGGTACTCGCTTCGGGCTGTCATTCGCTGGCCCCCAGAACGCAAAATGCCCGAGGCGGGGTTTCCGCTTCGGGCATGAATAAGGTGTTGGCATCTTGTCTAGTGATTGAGATCCTGACCGTCAAGCCCCGCGCCAGGGATTGCGCGCAGGCATCGCCTGAGACACCGTGAACGAGGTCAGAGGGCAAGCCACCTGCAACACATAACGCAGATGCAACAAGGCCCCGTACCACGCCAGATAGCGCCGCCGTGCCGCCGCAACATCACGCGCCGACCCGGCATAACTCACCCGGCACCAGGACCCGTTTGCCTTGGTGCCCAGCTGACTGGCCGGCCACCGCGCACCAAGTTCTGTGCACCGCTCTGTCACCGCAAACCGGCCATGCCGACTTCCCCGCCATGCAACCGGACCGCAGCTTGCCCGCACACCAATCATGCAGTCAGGCCGTTGCCCCACACGGGCCAGCTCGGCGATCTCAACAGCCATGCGGCGCCCGCCCTGGCTGTCCGGCAGACTGGCAAGGGAGGCGGCAACCATATCCGCATCGTGGTGACGCGGTGAGCAACCGCCGCCCTGCACCCGACAGCCAAGTTTCGCCTGCTGCATCATCAGATATTCCACCCCAATGCCCGGCCGCGCGCCGGTCTCTGTCTCGATCTCGTTAAAGTCGAGGCTGACCTTTTCGCGCTGGAAGGCCCACTCGATCAGGTCCAGCACGCCCACTTCAAGCTTGCCGCTGCGCGGGGCGCGCACTGCGGTCAGCCGAGATCCACAGCCCGGTTCAGGCGGGACCGCCAGATCAGCAGCCATATTCATGCCGCCTGCCCCGCCCGAGCCTGATCACCAATGTCCTGACACCTGCGCAAGGCAGCCAGCCGCCGATCCCGAAACGCCAGCTCCTCTGGCGGGATCTGCTCACCGCGCGACATCCGCAGCTCGATATCCTCAAGGCGGCGCGTCGGATTATCTGCCTCTGCCCTGAGTTTTGACAGGCTCCAGGCCCCCGGCCATTCCCGCGCAACCTTGATGAACTTGAGCAACTCTGGCGCCCAGCCCTTTTGGATCGCTTCCTGACCAGTCGCATGGGCAAACACTTTCAGCATCAACGGAGACGGCCCGGTGTCTGGCACCTCGATCTCGCGCGCTTTTTTCAGGATCTTCAGCGGAATGGGGAACCGATCCGCATCCTTGCCTGCCGGATGGGCCTCAACCCATTCCCGCAGCTCAATCAAGCCCCGCTCTGTCATATAGGCGAGCTTCTGGCGCAGCTCGTTCTTCTGCCCCTCAAACTTGGCAAGGGTCGCCGTTGTTGGTCTCGCAAGCCCCAGGGCCTCCAATGGGGCGATAAGAACCGCTTCAACCCGCTTTTCGCCTTCGCTCTGTTCTTTGGCATCCATGTCTCTGCCCTTCCTCTTTCTCAGCAAGTCCGACTTATCCACAGGCGGGGCGCTGCATCTGGGGCGCAACCGTCCTGCTGTCATGTTTTGTCTTTGTCTATGTCTATGTCGTGCAGGACAGTCTGAGACTGTCCGAGACTGTCTTGAACTGTCCGCCGGACAGTCTTGGACACTGTCGGACAGTGTCAGCTTCCTTTGTTTTGAAACGCGCCCCCGGAGCGCCCGAGGTCAAAGATGTGGTTCGACCAGGCCTGCATCGAGCGCTCAATCCAGGCAGCACTGCGGTATTCGCAGCCCTCTTTCACCAGCCATTCATCCATCCAGCGCACTGCCGCATCATTCTTGGCCAGATCCGCGTGATAGCCGGAAACCGTGATGCGCAGCCGCTGCAACCGCTTGGCCGAGTTGGCAGCGTCATTGCGCGCCCGGTGGTCCTGGCGCCGGGCCATGGCCTCGGTCAGGCTGCGCAGCACCATCGGGTGCATCAGCCGGATATCGCCATTGTCGCAGCGACAGGCCTCCCACTTGTACAGAGGGCCATAGTCCAGCTTGCACAGCGAGCCAAAATGCCCTGGATCAATCATCAGCAGTTTGGCCAGAATATTCTGATCCATCGGCAGAGTGCCGACGGGGCTGTTGTCATAGGCGATATTGATCAGATCAAAGAACAGCGCCCGACATTCTGGCGTTGCGTTCAGCCGCATATCCGAGGCCAGCCAGCGGCGCCGCTCCCAGGCCATGAAGAAATGGCTGTCCAGCCGGTCATCGCATGACAGCGGGTACTCCGGCAGGTCACCCATATCGACGGGCCGCAGAAAGTTGGGAGATGGGCTCATGCAAAAATCTCCGTCAGATCCCGCGCCCTGTCACTGAGGTATAGCCGAACACCCGCCCGTTGCCGCCGATCCGTCACCCGGCGGCGGTAGCGGTTGCCCCAGCCCCGGTGCATGCAGATGTTGCGGCAGGTATTCGCGGAAGCCCCCGTGAACTCTGCCAGATCCGCCAGGGTGCAATCCCCTGCGGTCGCGCGGGTCAGCCACCAGATCTGATAGGCAATGCGTTGCATTCGGATACTCATGCCGCCTGCCCCATCTGTGTCTGGAAGAACTCCGGCGCCTGCGGATCGGTCAGGATCATCAGCAGCGCGATGTGGCTGGCCGGAGACGTTACCGCCCCCCACCAGTTCAGCGCCGTCTGGAAGCTGACATCGCAAAACAGCGCCACCTCGCGCGGGCTGTTGAACCGCGCCCGGAAGTAGCTGGACCACAGGTCCGGCGCCTCGACCTTCAGCCGGTACGGGTCCAACTGTTTTGACCAAGAGCTTTGCCCCTGGGGCGTGCCAGCCTCGGCACATGACGGATCATTGCTCACAATCAGGGTTAGACGCGGGCGGCTCATGCGGCGTCCTCCCTCTGTTCAACAACGGGGGGCGGGTTGTCAGCCATGTATTGGCGGATCTTGTCCACAGTGTTCAGTGTCGGGCTCGATTGCCCATCCACCCAAGCTTTCCATTGCAACCAGCTTGCGCCAACAGCTTGGCGCAAAACGTGTTGTGGGCTTCGGCCTACCGCATCGGCGTAAGCCTGCATATCTTCGAGAAACTGTTCCATGCGGCATTATTGGGTAAGTTTACCCGAATTATCAAGGGTAAAGTTCCCAATATTAAATCTTCAACTCTTTGGGTATATTTCCCCAATGTTGAATGAGAGTGAAAAATTCCTCGAAGGCCTCCGGAACGTCATGGAGGCTCGCAATCTGAAGGACGCGCCGCTCTCGGAAGCTGCCGGACTACATCAGTCCTTTGTACGGGATCTTAAGCGAGGCAAGGCAGCATCACCAAAGCTGTCCTCTGCCGTCCGCCTGGCCCAAGCTCTCGGGATGACCGTCGAAGACGTCATGGCCTGGGCCGAGGGGCAACCAAGTAACACCCTCACCATCTCAATCGCCGGCAAAGTCGGCGCAGGCGCAAAAGTGCCCGTGTTTGACGCCTATGAGAAAGGCGACGGCCCTCAGGTGGAATGCCCGCCCGGCCTTTCCCCTCATGGCATTGTTGCGGTCGAGGTCGAAGGCGACAGCATGGAGCCCGTTTATTCTGACGGCGATCTATTGTTCTACACCCGCAACGGGCATGACGCCGTGCCCTCTGACGACGTCGGGCATCGCTGTGTCTGTGAAGATGAAGACGGCATGGGCTGGGTCAAGCAGATAAAACCAGGCGACGAGCCAGGGCTCTTTCATTTGATCTCGTTAAATCCCGGAGCCAGCAACATTTGGAACATCCGGCTCAAATGGGCTGCTCGCGTGCGGCTGCACTGGCCCGCCGACTTGGCGCAGAAAACCTGACCCTCTCCTCTAATATTCTACAAACCGCCTCCCTTTTGGGGAGCCCACCCCACCCTCGACGCATCTTTGTTTGCAGAATCGCGTCATGATTGAAATGGTTCGCTAGAATAACTCGAGAGATTTCATGCCCACATTCGAATATTTACGCCTTTCCTTAAGCGTTCCGACCATCGGTGACCTTGCCCGAGAGGCCCAGAGAAATGAGCCAGACGCTACGAGACGAGAGTTTCTGACAGAAGTATTCTCGAGCAGACACGATTTCTTCTACTCAGGAAGACTATACACATACGTTCCCTTCCCCGAGAGCTGCCAAGGGCCCAACATCTACGCAGGATTTGTCGGAAAGCCTGTTGAAGAACTGGTGAACGCTGGTCCAGAAGAATTGTTCGCACTTACAAAGTCCAAGCACTACAAGGCCTCTTTCCTAGCCATTGACGTGTCACCGGACCAACAAGTAATGACCTTCGAGAAGCGCCAGGACGTCGGGTCATCGCAGAGGATCACAGCGGCCTTACTTGAGAGCCATGTGGCCCGGCGGAAAGGCTTTTCCTGGCACACTGACGTCGAATACCTTTCGACCGAGAAAGACTTTTGGATGGCTGCAAAGGAATATCGGGGACAAATCACGGAAATCTCTTTTGAGTTCTACCCGCCAAATGGGCTGAAAGGGTTTGATAAATTCAAGGAGTTCGATAGAATCGCAAAGCAGCAAGCCAATGGCCAAAGCAGCGAGTACAGCATCAAAAACCCAGATGGCGCAGTAGCACCGGAGGGTGGATTTGTTGAAAGCGCAGTGGAATACGCATCTGAAGGCCCTGGCAAAATCACGATGAAATCTGGCCGCAAGACTCTATTCAGTAGCAGGCAGGCAAGGCGGACAAAAGATGCCCATGAGAGCCTTATGCCACATCAAAGCGAGCCCACAAAAATACTAGGTTTGATTTCATACCTGTTCGGAAAACGAGATGGTTAAGGTTATATCACTAATCGCGCTTGCGACTGTGATCGCAGTCACGGTGATTTGCAAACCAGAATGGCTTGCAGAAAACGCATTCTTGGTGGGTTTTGCGAACCATGAGGTGCTTGCGCTGATGGCTGTAATACTCACCGTAACACTGGCATCCGTGGCCAATATTCACATGACCCTTAATCGAATTGTGGCCCGGCGGTTCAACAACAATGTAAAGCTGAAAACCGCAGCGGCCGACGTGAAAGGTGAACTGAAAGACAACGCCTGGTATATTTTTTGGGGCTTCACTCTAACAATTGCCGTCTTACTCGTTAAAGGCCTCAATGCAGAAGACACCCTTATTGTCGCCATCTCCAACGGCATCGTGGTTTGGACTCTATTCCTATTTATCTTGTGTATGCACGACATCTACAAGGTAGTGTTTGGCATAGCTGACCTTGAGATGGCTGTTGGCTCCGACGATGACGACAGCAGCAACTTGCAATCATAACTCACTGAACATCATTCCAAACTGGTGACCCCCGCCTTCAACAGCGGGGTTTTTCATTGCCATCGTTAAATCATAAATGGGTTTGTTTACCCATTTATGATTTGACTTGGGTAAACTTACCCTGTATCGCCTCCTCATCAACCGATGGAGGATTGAATGAGTAACATTACCCAAACCGCGCGGCAGATTGTCAGCGCTCCCCACGATTACCTGCACGACACCACCCTCTTTGCCGCTGCCTGGGCCACGATGAAGGCCGCGCGCGGTCAGGGCTTTGATCCGCAGCGCCTGCGGCCGCAGCACCTGATCGAAAGGCCCGAACCCTCGCCGGAACCGATCGACCAGACCCTGATCCGGGTGGGCGAAACCGTGCGCTGCTATGCCGAGAAACAGGGGTACCGGGTTCAGCGCCGCCATGCCGCGTGATCTGAACCTGCCCCGCCACGTTGCCTGCCCCATCATCCGGCACGGCACCTTGACGCCCGCATCACAGCGGGCACCACCCCCGCCCCACTAGCAACACCAGGCCTGCGACAAGGAGGACATCGCAAGTCTTGTTTTACCCAGTTTCCGCGCATTTCCTTCTGATGTGCGGGATAGTGCGGGCGGTTTCAGTCCTCCTCCAAAGAACCCACCGCCCGCACACTAATCCACCGAGGTCATACCATGCCCCCAAATAGCCTGGCCGCAGCCGCGGCGGAAATCACCGCCCAGCAGGGCCTTTGCAAAATTCTGAAATTTCAGGATCTGGGCGGCAACCTGACCCCGCCCAGCGATGATCCACAGGACTGGTGGGAACCGGAAAACCTGACGCATCGCGCCGAATTGCACGGCATCACGGCAAGCGCAGACAACTTCTTTGACGCCATCACTGCCTGGGCCAAAGCCGCCCATCAAGCTGGCAACCGCAATCGCCGCGCCACTGATGGTCGCCCGGATTGCCCCTACAACGGCCAAGGGCAGGCCCCCGCAACACCAGCAGCGTGAGCGCTGCAAGCCCACCACTCACGAACAACAGCCGCGCCCCATCAAGACAACAGGAGGCCCCATGCAGCAGATCACCCAAGACAAGGCCCCCATGCGCGCCGCAATGCTGGCCAATGACGTGGCCTTTCAGCGCTACGCCGCCACTCGCAATGGCTTTCCCGGTGGCCAGTTCAGCCCGACAGCCGCCACGGAACATCTGCGCACCGTCTGCCAGGTCACTAGCCGCCGCCAGCTTGCAACCGACACCGCTGCGCGCCAGCGGTTTGAGAATATGCATACCGATTTCCTGATCTGGTCTGGCCGCATCCAAGTCCCCAGAAAGCATGGATAAATGCCGACAAACCACGCCCCGACAGATTTCATCCGTGCACTTGCCGCTGCTGTACAGGCTGAGATGCCAGCCCCTCGCTCAGAAAAGCCGTTCGGGCTTGGCGCGCCCTGGACGCATCACGCCACCCCGGAAGAATTTGAACGCCTTGCACGGCTGCACAACAGGATCTTGCGTAAAGAACTGGCGCTTGCAGCCCTGCGGCAGGAACGCGCCGGCATCATGCGACGCAGTATCCGCCGCATGCGCCGTGCCGCAGGAAAAGACTAGGACCACCATGAAACAGTTGAAAGTTCTGATCGGCTGCGAAACCAGCGGCGCGGTGCGCCGGGCGTTTCTCGATCGCGGCCATGACGCCTGGTCCTGTGATCTGTTGCCCGCGCAAGATCGCAGCAACCGCCACATGCAATGCGATGTGCGCGAGGTGCTGGGTCTGGGCTGGGATCTGCTGGCCGTAATGCATCCGCCCTGCACCCGGCTGTGCAACAGCGGCGTGCGCTGGCTGCACCAGCCCCCAAAGGGACGCAGCCTGTCGGAAATGTGGGCTGACCTCAATGCAGGCGCCGCGCTGTTTTCAGCCTGCTGGAATGCGCCGATCGCGCGCGTCGCGGTGGAAAACCCGGTGATGCACAAACACGCAAAACAGCGGATCGAGAACTTTCAGCCCGCCGCCCAGCATGTGCAGCCCTGGTGGTTTGGGGAGCCCGCCTTCAAGGCCACAGGGCTTTACCTGCGCGGGTTGCCCAAGCTCACCCCCACAAACAAGCTGACACCGCCTGAGAAAGGCACAGAGACCCACAAACGCTGGTCCGCCATCCACCGCGCCCCACCGGGCGAACTGCGCTGGCAGATCCGCAGCAAAACATTCCCAGGCATTGCCAATGCCATGGCAGATCAGTGGGGCAACTATGCGGCAGAGCAATCATAAACAGATTAGCTCAAGTGTGGCGCGCAGCGCCTTGAGTGAACCTCACCCAAACCCATCAGATGGAGAACCGCATGGGACAAGTTGAAAGGATTGCGGTTACGGAGAAAACAGCCGCTAAGATGATGGACATGTCCGCGACGAAGTTCCGAGAACTTGTCAATTTCGGCGCTTTCCCAAAGCCAGTTTCACTTGGTGGCGGCCTCAAGCGCTGGCGGGTGACTGACCTTAAGGCCATCATCGACGGAACCGCCGCAAAAAACATTGAGGAATTCGAGCTGTGAAACGCCCTCTGAAACCGCGTATTGAAAAGCCACGCCTCGTCTGGAAGTGGTCCGTGCGGCTGCAAGCCTGGGAGCCATATCACCGTGTGACATGGACAGAAGGCAGTAGACGCAGGCAGAAGGCCATTCTTCTCAAATGGGAGGGGGATGCGCAGACCTTAGACGCACTGTATTGGCAATGCGAAGCAGGACGGCATGAGCGGCAAAAACCGGAAGTAAAACACACTTGGGGAGACCTCATTAGGGCCTGGCGATCCGATCCGCGTATCCAGGGGCGCCTATCAGCGGGCACCAAGAAATCATACTCACGCGACATGGAAGAAATTCTAATAAAGAATGCGAACAAGGCCGTTCGAAACACTGGCAAACAAAACCTTCGCTCCATTCATGCGAAAATGGCAGGAAAGCCCCGAAAGGCTGACAAGCGGCTGCAAGTGATTAGCCTTCTTTGGAACTATGCAAAGGACAAATTGGACTGGCCCATTGGTGACAATCCAACAAAAGGTATCGATCACTACGGAAAGCAGCGAGAATTCGAGCCTTGGCCAGATTGGATGATAGGCAAACTATCCGAGGCACCCGATACAGTTCGAACAGCTGCAGAGTTGATATTGGGGACAGGTCAACGCCCCAATGCAGCAATTTCCATGGAGCATAGGCGCTTCTCCGGGGATTGGATGGAAGTATTGGACGAAAAAGGCGGAGAGTACTTTGAAACCTACTGCCCCAAAGACCTTAGGGACTATCTGTCTAGCCGAGAGCTAAAGGGGAAGCATGTGCTCGCAAAGAACCTAACAGAACCACTTGGGTACGACGCTGTAGAGAAATCTTTTCGACGCTGGCGCAATAACTTGGGGGAAGCAGCTAAACCATACGTTCTGCATGGGTTGCGAAAATTGGCAATCATTCGGTTGGCCGAGGCAGGCTGTACCGATGCAGAAATCCAAGCCGTGACAAACCAAAGCCCTGAGATGGTTGCCTACTACCGAAAGAAGGCAAGTCGAAAAGCCCTATCAAAGGCAGCACAACATCGTCGCACCTAAGCGACCAAAGAGAGAACAAAAGAAGCCTGTGTGACTCGTGTGTGTGAGTGTTCTGGAAAACAAACAAGGCCTTGCATGAAGTTACTCACGCAAGGCCTTGATTTTAATGGTACCCAAGGCCGGACTCGAACCGGCACGCTGTCACCAGCGGGGGATTTTGAATCCCCTGCGTCTACCATTCCGCCACTTGGGCAACGTCCCGTTCCTACCCAAGCCCGAACCGGAGGTCCAGAGGAAAATGCCAAATAGAATGCAGAAAATTGGCAAAAATCCACCGCAGATACCGCGCTGTTATTGACCTCATCTCGCCCCCGTGCGAGGCCACGGAAGCAGGGAAAAAGCAAAGGTATTTCAAGTGCTACGCAGGCTATATGATCGAACCATGTCCCTCGCGGATCATCGCCACGCCCTATGGTGGCTCGCTGCGGTCTCCTTTGTCGAAAGCTCGATCTTTCCCATTCCCCCGGATGTCTTGATGATTCCGATGATACTGGCGCGCCCCTCCCGGGCCTGGCTGATTGCTTCGGTTGCGCTAGGGACCTCTGTTGCCGGTGGCATGTTGGGCTATGCCATTGGCGCATTTTTCTATGACAGCCTGGGACAGCCGATCCTCGAAGCCATGGGAAAAGCCACAGCAATTGAAGAATTCAATCATAAATTCAATGACTTCGGATTTTGGGCGGTTCTGGTGGCTGGGATTACACCTTTCCCCTATAAAGTCATTACAATCATGTCGGGCTGGACCGGCATGCCGCTGATGACCTTCCTGGCGACCTCCATTTTGGCCCGTGCGCTGCGCTTCTTTATCGTGGCCGGGCTGCTGCGCGCCTTTGGTGCACCAATTCGTGACTTTATCGAGCAGCGTTTGGGACTTGTCTTTACCGTCTTTTCCATGCTCCTGTTTGGCGGATTTTTAGTGCTGAGGTACCTGTGATATGCGACGAATTCTGATCCTTGCCGCGACCTTGGGCTCAGCGGCGATGATGCTGGGAGCGCTTGGTTTTCAGTATATTGGTGAGTTGGCCCCCTGCAAGATGTGCTACTGGCAGCGCTACCCGCATGTCGCCGCGGTCGGCATCGGCATCCTGGCTTTTCTGTTGCCTGGCGCAGGTCTCACGGCGCTGTTGTACCTTGGCGCCTTGGCCACCCTGATCACTGGCGGGATTGGCGTCTATCACACAGGGGTTGAGCGCGGCTATTGGGAGGGACCGACATCCTGCACCTCGGGTCCGATTGGTGGGTTGACCCCTGAACAGCTGATGGAACAGATCATGGGGGCCCCGCTGGTGCGCTGCGATGAGGTGCCATGGGAGCTGTTCACTCTCTCAATGGCCAGTTGGAACGCAATCCTCTCCTTTGCCCTGGCCGGTCTGTGGATCGCAGCGGCGCGCAGCAAGTCCTAAACCGCCTCTCGGCACACGGACCGACACCACAAAACGCCCAACAGCGCCCGCGTCCAATGCGCCCATTGTGGTTTCAGGAGTCCTTTTTGGTCGCCAAAAGCAGATTTGTTTCACTGCTGACCACCCCGTCAAAGGTGCGTATCTTTGCAAGCGCTGCATCCAGGGTTTCCAGCGTTTCGGTGCCCAGTTCAACAATCAGATCCCAACGCCCATTGGTGGTATGGATGGCACGCACCTCTGGCAGGCCCTGAAGCTGGCGAACAATGCGGCTGGCACCGCGGCCTTCGATGCCGATCATCATCAACCCCCGCACCGGGTCGCGCAGCACATCCTCTTTCAGGACAACCGTAAAGCCCAGAACGTCTCCGCGCAGTTGCAGCCGCTCGATCCGGGCGCGCACAGTGGTACGGGACAAATCCAGCTGCAAAGCAAGGTCTGACAGGCTGGCGCGGGCATTGTGCCGCAAGGCTGCAATTAGTCTTTCGTCCGTTTTATCCATCATGCGCCTCCGATTTGATGGTTTGCATTACATACCGACCAATTTGGTTGGTTTCAATCACCCCATTTCGGAGGTTTCTACAAGTTATCGATATAGACGCGGAGCGTTTCACCATGACTCATAAGACCTGTTTCCTGATTGGAGCCCCGGTGGACAGCGGCAAACGCCGGGCTGGCTGCCTTATGGGACCGGATGCCTATCGCACGGCGGGCCTGGCTGAGGCCCTGTCCGGGCTTGGCCATCAGGTCACCGATCTGGGCAATCTCTCCCCTGCTCCACATGATCCCGATGTCAAAGATGGCGTGATTTTTGCACCCAATCAGACCATTGGCTGGACAACCGCGCTGGTCGAAATTGCCCAGCATACAATGGCCGAAGGTCTGCCGATCTTCCTTGGCGGCGATCACTCTTTGTCGCTGGGATCCGTCTCTGGGGTGGCAACCTATGCCGCCTCGGTAAAGCGCCCGCTTTATGTTTTGTGGCTGGATGCCCATACGGATTTTCACACCCCGCAAAGCTCGGACAGCGGCAACCTGCATGGCACGCCCGTTGGCTATTTTACCGGGCGCAGTGGGTTTGATGGCTTCCCCGAGGTGACCAACCCGGTGCCACAGGAAAACCTCTGTATGATTGGGTTGCGCTCTGTTGACAGCGCTGAGCGGCAGGCGCTGGAAGCCAGCAAAATTTACCGCCATGACATGCGTGACATTGATGAAAATGGTATCGCCGGACCGCTGGCGCGGTTCCTCAATCGGGTCGCAAAGGCCAATGGTCTGCTGCATGTGTCGCTGGATGTGGATTTCCTTGACCCATCTGTGGCGCCAGCTGTTGGCACCACGGTTCCAGGTGGCGCAACGGTGCGCGAGGCCCATCTGGTTTGCGAAATGCTGCATGATTCCGGTCTGATGACCTCTTTGGATCTGGTAGAGCTGAACCCGTTTCTGGATGAACGCGGCCGCACAGCCCATCTGATGGTTGATCTCTGCGCCTCTGCGCTTGGGCGCCGTGTCTTTGACCGGCCCACCAGGAGCTACAATTGAACACCCTGCAAGCCCCCACTGCCGTGGTGATGATCCGGCCGCACAATTTTTGTTCAAACCCGGACACCCAGGCGGACAATGCCTTTCAAACCCCTGCCGGTAACCCTGAGGTTACCCGCATGAAGGCTCTGCAAGAGTTTGATACCGCAGTGGAAACTCTGCGATATGCCGGGGTGCGCGTGCATGTCTTTGACGACACCGGCACCGCGACACCTGACAGCGTTTTTCCCAACAACTGGTTCTCGACACATTCCGGCGGCCATATTGCCATCTATCCGATGCATGCTCCCAATCGACGGCTGGAACGGCGCTGGGATGTTATCGAGGCGCTAAAGCGCAGCTACCGGGTGCAGGATGTCATTGATTTTTCCGGACTGGAAGAAGACGGGCTGACACTGGAGGGCACGGGCGCTATGGTGCTCGATCATATTGGCCGGATTGCCTATACGGTGACATCAAACCGGGCCGATCCGGTGTTGCTGGAGCGGTTTTGCACCCACTTCAATTATGAACCCATGGCCTTTGAGGCCCGCGACGCCGCGGGACGCGAAGTTTATCACAGCAATGTGCTGATGGGGATCGGCACTGATTTTGCCATGATCAGTCTGTCGATGATCAGCGATCCAGACCGGCGCAGGGAAATTGCCACGCGCCTGGCGGAAACCGGCCATGAGGTCATCGACCTCTCCGAAGACCAGATCCAGAACTTTGCCGGCAATGTCTTTGCGCTGACCGGATCAAAGCCGCTGCTGGCCCTGTCCACCCGCGCCCTGACGGCGCTGCGCCCCGATCAAATCCGTATCATCGAGCGCAGCACAAGCCTGTTGCCACTTTCTATTCCAACCATCGAAACAGCCGGAGGCTCGGTGCGCTGCATGTTGGCAGGTATCCATCTCAGCCCCCGCGAAAGGACCACGACATGACCACGCCTTCGCATAAAGCCCTCGTTCCCTTTGTCAGCGTCGACAACATGATGCGTCTGGTCCACAGCATTGGCATTGAAACCATGCTGCGCGATCTGGCGGAATATGTCGAAGCGGACTTTAAGCGCTGGGAATTGTTTGACAAAACTCCGCGTGTTGCCAGCCATTCCGATGTCGGCGTGATCGAGCTGATGCCGACCTCGGATGGGGAGGCCTATGGGTTCAAATACGTCAATGGCCATCCCAAAAACACCAGCGAGGGCCTGCAAACGGTAACCGCCTTTGGGCTGTTGGCGGATGTCTACACCGGCTACCCGATGCTGCTGACCGAGATGACAATGCTCACCGCCCTGCGCACCGCCGCGACCTCAGCTATGGCGGCTAAGTATCTCGCGCCAAAGGGAGCGGATACCATGGCGATGATTGGCAATGGGGCTCAGTCGGAATTCCAGACCCTGGCGATGAAGGCGATCTGCGGGCTAAAAACCGTACGCCTGTTTGACAAGGATCCGGCGGCCACAGAAAAATGCGCCCGTAACCTGGCCCCTTTTGGCCTGGAGGTGGTGCGCTGCAGCTCCCCCGAGGAAGCCATTGAAGGCGCGCAGATCCTGACCACCTGCACCGCCGACAAGCAAAACGCCACCATCCTGACCGACAACATGATCGGCGCCGGCGTGCATATCAATGCCATCGGCGGCGACTGCCCCGGCAAGACCGAATTGGCCGCCGGCATCTTGAACCGGTCTGATGTCTTTGTGGAGTTCCCGCCGCAAACCCGGATCGAGGGCGAAATTCAGCAGATGCCAGAAGATTTTGCGGTGACTGAGCTTTGGGAAGTGATCACCGGCCAGAAACAGGGGCGGCGCGACGACAAGCAGATCACTCTGTTCGACAGCGTCGGTTTTGCCATCGAAGATTTCAGCGCTCTGCGTTACATCCGCGACCACATCAAAGATACCGAGTTCTTTATTGAGCTAGATATGTTGGCCGACCCGGATGATCCGCGCGATCTGTTTGGCATGCTGCAACGCTCAGACGCGTAGTCCACAAATAAATCAATACCTTAGGATCAGTCAGATCTGAGCTGAAGCCATCAGGCGTCAGGCATCAAGCTCGGTGTCCCAATAGAGAAAATCCATCCAACTGTCGTGCAGATGGTTGGGTGGGAACTTTCGCCCGGTGTTGCGCAACTCTTCTGCTCCGGGGCGTCTTGGCGCTTTTTGCAGTGACATACCTAGCATATGCAAGGGCTTGGAGCCCTTTTTTAAATTGCAGGATGAACAGGCGGCCACGACATTTTCCCAGCTGGTGATCCCACCTGCCGCCCGCGGAACCACATGATCAAAGGTCAGATCGCCACGGGCACCGCAATACTGGCAGCAAAATTCGTCTCTCAGAAATAAATTAAAGCGCGTGAAGGCCACGCGCTTTTGAGGTTTCACATAGTCTTTCAGAACCACAACCGAAGGTATTCGGATCTGGGTGCTGGGGCTATGCACCACTTCGTCATATTCCGCCAAGATATCCACCCGGTCCAGCCAGGCTGCCTTGACCGCGTCTTGCCAGCTCCACAGGGACAGCGGGTAATATGACAGCGGCCGATAGTCCGCATTCAGCACCAGCGCAGGGTGATTCCGCAATGCGCTAGGGTCCCTCACAAAATCAGTTCTGAAATCGCCATCCATGATGCTACGTCTTCCTCACCCTGTCTGCCCGTTACCGGCACCAGAGCGGGGAACCCGCCCCAGCATATGTTTAACTATATATCGTGGTTATTGTCTGACAAGCCCTTGCCAGCTACAAGATTTCGCTTCATCGCTAGCATTCGTCTGTGACAGGCTTGTGACGCGGGGATTCCGCCGGCTGCCAAAGCCTGCTTGCAAGCCACCGGGCCACTGCCTATGGAATTCCCATGACCCGCCTTATTCGCTTTAACAAACCCTATGACGTGCTGCCGCAATTCACGGATTCCGGCAGCCAGGGCAGCCCCCGTCAAACCTTGAGCGCCTTTATTGACTGCCCCGGCGTCTATGCCGCAGGGCGGTTGGACCGTGACAGCGAAGGCTTGATGCTGCTGACAGATACCGGCCGATTGCAGGCCTGGATCAGCGACCCAAAGCATAAGATGGCCAAAACCTACTGGGTACAGGTCGAGGGTCAGCCGGATGCAGCGGCAATCTCGGCGCTGGAAAAAGGCGTCGCGCTAAAGGATGGCCTGACCCGGCCCGCCAAGGCGCGTCTGATGGCGGAACCTGCTCAACTCTGGGCGCGGACCCCGCCCATTCGCGCGCGCAAATCCATTCCGACCAGCTGGATTTCTCTCACCCTTCGGGAAGGCAAAAACCGGCAGATACGCCGCATGACAGCTGCGCTTGGTTTCCCCACCCTGCGGCTAATTCGCTATAGTATTGGCGCCTGGACGCTGGATGGGCTGTCGCAGGGCGCTTGGGAAGATCTTGAAATCCCAAACATTCCTGGGCCCGCAAAACCGTCGCAGCTGCCCAATCGCAGAGCGCAAAAGGCCAAGGTACAGTCTAAAGCTCAGGTGCAGTCTAAAGGTCAGGCACAGGCGAAGACGCCGCCCAAGACACCGGACAAGGCTCAGACCAAGACACAGTCCAAACCCAAACAGGACCGCAAGGATCCGACTGCCCGCTCAAGCCGGAGAAACCACGCTAGGAAACCCTGATCAAGCACTCGTTTTGGCGAATTTAACGCCAGCGAGATGCAGGTCCAAAACCCGCACCCCACATAATACCCGCCCCTTACAGGCCCAACTTATCCCGCATAAAGGCCAGGGCCACGCTCAGCCCATCGGGGGCGATCCCGTGGCCGGTACCCTTCATGATATGGGCAAAGACATCCTTGAACCCGGCCTGACCCAGGGCTTCGGCGGCTTCTGGCAGGGATTGTGGCGGCACCATATCATCGGCATCACCATGTACCAGCATGACCGGCATCCGGCTCACCACCTCGTCTTTGAGCGAGTCGGGCGACAGCAGGCGACCCGAGAAGGCAACAATGCCGGCAATCGCATCTTCGCGGCGCGGTGCCACATGCAGGCTCATCATGGTGCCCTGCGAGAACCCAAAGAGCACAACCTGTTCGGGCAGCACATCTTCATCGACCATCAGCGCGTCCAAAAAGGCGTTCAAATCCTCGATCGAGGCATTCATCCCCCGCATGCTTTCCTCTTCCGAGGAGCCATCAATCCAGGGGATCGGAAACCACTGATATCCCATTGGCGCACCCGGACAATTCTCTGGCGCGTCTGGGGCGACAAACAGTGTGTCCGGCAGATGCTCGGCCAGCGGGTCGGCAAGACCCAGAAGATCCGCCCCATTGGCGCCGTAGCCATGCAGAAACACCACAATAGACCGGGTCACCCCGGAGAGCGGCTCTCTGCGCTCAGCTTTTAGTACACGAGTCATCGGATCCCTTCCCTGTCCTTCGCTACATGGTAATAGGCCCACAGAATGCGGGCCGCAACCGACCGCCAGGGCGACCAGGCCTCAGCCAATGTCCTGAGCTCGCGCTCCTTTGGCCGCTGCGGCAAGTCAAACAGGACTTTGGCCGCCTCCTGCAGGGCCAGATCGCCGGGGGCAAAGACATCCGCCCGCCCCAGCGAAAACATGGCATAGATTTCAGCGGTCCAGACGCCAACGCCGACGACCTTTGTCAGGGTCTTGATAACCCTGTCTGTCGGCATGTCGCGGAGCGCGTCAAAGTTGATACCTTCCTCGGCCAAGGCCATAGAATACCTGACTTTTTGTCGGCTTAACCCGGCTGCGCGCAGGTCGTCCTCGGTTGCTGCCAGGATCTCTGCCTGCGTGGTGAGACGCGCCTCTGTCAGACGCTGCCAGATCGCATTGGCAGAGGCCACACTCACCTGTTGACTGACAATTGCGCTCAGCAGTTGACCAAAGCCATCCGGTTTGCGCCGCAGCGGCAGCGGGCCACAGTGGGCCAAAGCCGTGGCAAAGCGCGGATCACGCTTGGCAAGCCAGTCGGCCCCCTCGCTGACACAGGCATCGGTGCAAATAATGCGGCCCGCCTCCGGCCCGCAGTCGGTCACAAAGGGGCTCACATCCAAATTCCTCAAAGCGTTCTCTTTTTCCTGCGACATTGTACCAAAACGTTTGTTGCCGCTTGTTCCTTTGAATATTGATCGCTACGCATCCCATATGACAGTTCATATGACCACCCCAAGCGACCTCGTCGCCAAGAAAAACGTCGCCATCCTGGTATTGGCCCAGGCAATCCTCGGCTCACAAATGCCGATGATTTTTATCATTGGCGGGCTTGCTGGCCAGTCCCTGGCCTCCAACCCCTGTTTTGCCACCCTGCCGATCTCTTTGATTGTTGCGGGTTCGATGGTTGCCGCGACACCGATCTCGTCGATCATGCAAAAATGGGGACGTCGCGCTGGCTTTTTTACCGGAGCGATGTTTGGTGCGCTTGGCGGGTTGGTTGGCGCCTATGGGCTCTACCTCGGGTCTTTCCCGGTCTTCCTGCTGGGTAGTCTTTTGACCGGCGTCTACATGAGCGCCCATGGGTTTTACCGCTTTGCCGCAGCGGATACCGCTTCTGAGAGTTTTCGGCCCAAGGCGATTTCCTATGTCATGGCGGGCGGATTGCTCTCGGCTTTGCTGGGGCCACAGTTGGTCAAGGCGACAAGCCAGGTCTTTGTTATTCCCTTTCTCGGCACATATCTGACAGTGATTGCCATCAACCTGTTGGGATCCGGCCTGTTTTTGTTCCTGGACATCCCCAAGCCCGAAGCGCCCCACGAAGATCTTCCCGCCGGGCGCAGCCGAATGGAGCTGCTGAAAACCCCGGCTATTGCGGTGGCGGTGATTTGTTCCATGGTCTCTTACGCGCTGATGAACCTGGTGATGACCTCGACGCCCCTGGCGGTTGTGGGATGTGGGTTTACCGAGGGCAACGCGGCAGATGTTGTGTCATTGCATGTTCTGGCGATGTATGTGCCCTCTTTCTTTACCGGCCACCTGATTGCGCGCTTTGGCGTCCATAAAGTTGTCGCTGCCGGCCTGGTGATCCTTGCCGGTGCCGGCGCAGTGGCGCTGCAGGGGGTTGAGCTCGAGAACTTCTTTATCGCGCTGATCCTGCTGGGCCTGGGCTGGAACTTTGGCTTTATTGGCGCCACCACCATGCTGACCGCCTCGCATACTCCAGAAGAGCGCGGACGGATGCAGGGCCTCAATGACCTCTTGGTCTTTGGCGGTGTAACCATGGCCTCGCTGGCCTCTGGTGGCTTGATGAACTGCTCTGGTGGCAACCCGGTTGAGGGCTGGAATGCCGTCAACATGGCGATGGCGCCCTTCCTGGTTCTGGCCGGTGGTGCCCTGGTCTGGCTGGCCATGCGGCCCAAAGAGGCCTGATCTCCAAGGGAGATTTCAAACAAAAAAGGCGCCCGATTGAGGCGCCTTTTTTCATTTAATCGATAAGATACACAGAAAGTTCAGGCTACCAACGCCTAAGCCCAGCCCGCCAAATCAGACCGGCCCGGCGGCGGAACTCGCTGTGTCCCAGGCTGCCCTCGGCAATGCGGTATGGCTGGCGTAGCGCCTGTTTCAGGATCGCTTTGGCCTGCCAGCCGGATAACAGGGCATGGCCGGCTTCTTTGGAAACAAGGGCACGCTGCTTTTCCGCCTGCTGGATATGCTCCAGGCCTTTGCGGGCCAATTGGCGCAGCCCCTCGGGGGTGCCATCCAGCAGCGGGATACGGCTGTGTTTCACCAGCTCCGGGACTGCCTTGAACCAATTGGCGATCCCTACCCCATAGGCAAATTTGCGCACCACTGCTTCGTCCGCCTGGCCAAGGGAGGCCGCGGCCATCCACATCAACCCGCCCGCAGTGGCGTCAATATAGCGGTCAAAACCCGCCTCATCTTCAAAGGGATCCTTGTAGATATCCCAACGGCGGGCCTCGGCCATGGGGTCAATATATATGGCCAGATCCGCGCGCAGCAGCCGCCCCAGGGGCGTCGCCACATGGTGGCGTCGCACCGCACCGCCCTGGGCGATTTCAGCGCCAATATCACGCCACCATTGCACCCGCATCTCGGCAATCATGCTTTCCTGACTGGCCCAGGGGGCGCGCGCCAGTTCGAGATTAAAAGCATACAGCGCAAACAGCAGCGGCCGCGCAGCAACAGGGGCCGCCATGGTTGCCAGGAACCGGTCCGGGTCCCCCTTCTGGACCAGCTCAGCACAGCTGGAGAGGTCATCATCAAAACGCATCCAAATACCCCCGAATTGCCGCCAGAGTTTCCGGCGCATCAACCAGGTCAAGATGCCCGGTACCCACCAGAACCTGATAGGCACCTTTGGCAGTTTCGGCCTCCATCACTGGGCGATAGGCCTCAGCAACAAAGGCTTCATCCTGTGCGCCGACAAGCAGAAGGAACTCCGGCAGGGATCTGATATCACTCAAATAGTCCGCTCTCGGCGCGTAGGATTGATTGAGCCGATAACTGTAGGAGGGTGTTGCCAGATGCCCCAGCGGCCCCTGCAGAACCTCTGTCGGCATATTGAATTGAATAACCGGCAGGTGGTTCCAGGCGGTAATCCCAACGGCATTGAGCATCGACAGGGCAATGAGGCGACGCGGCAGGGGCCGCGCCCAACCACCGGAATTGGCACGCATCGTGGGGGCGCTGTGGTGTAGGAAAGGCGCCAACAGCACCGCCCCATCCAGCAGATCGCCCTGCGCCCCCGCGGCAAAGCGCACCACCAGCCCCCCGCCCGATGAATGGCCGATCAGAACAACCTTTTGACCCGGGGCACCCCTGGCTGTGATCAGATCCGCCAGATCATCCTCTAGCTGGCCAATATAGTCGACGTCCCCACGTCTGCCGGGCTGCGCACCATGGCCGCGCAAATCCGGCACCAGCACGGTACCATCGAGCTGCTGCGCAAGGCCTGCAAACTGCAATCCATTCCAGCCAGAGCCATGTACCAGCACAATCAACGGCCCATCCCCATTGGAATACGACCTTACCTGTAGTCCGTACCCATCGCGCATATACACATTTTCCACCGCTGCGGACTGGGAATCCACCTGCGGGCGACCCTGCAGAATTTTGTCAAAATCCAGCGTCGGCGCTGAGGGGGCGATTGGTTTGAGCGGCTGGGACAGGATCAGGACCAGCGGAACAAGCGCAGTAATAGCTCCGGAAACCGCGATAAATTTTATCGCTTGGGTGATCATTGCAGCTCTTTGCTGTCACGCAACAGTTTCCACCGCATAGCATCCAGCAAAGCCTCAAAAGAGGCATCTATTATATTGGCGCTGACACCAACAGTGGACCAACGCCGCCCCTGGGCATCCTCGCTGTCAATGATAACACGGGTCACGGCCTCGGTGCCGCCCTGGGTGATGCGCACTTTGAAATCCACCAGATGCATATCGTTGATAATCGCCGAGTAGCGCCCCAGATCCTTGGCCAGCGCCTTGGCCAGCGCGTTCACCGGGCCCCGGTCGCTGCCGGTTTCATCCATCGACTCGCTGACCGAAAGACGCTTTTCACCGTCAACCTTGACCACCACAACCGCCTCCGACAGGCTGATCATGCGGTTATGTTTGTTCTTGCGGCGTTCAACGGTGACCTTGTAGCGCTTGACCTCAAAGAAATCAGTGCCTTGTCCCAGCTCTTCGCGGGCGAGCAGCTCAAACGACGCCTGCGCCGTGTCATAGGAATAGCCCTCTGCCTCACGGTCCTTGATGCGATCAAGAATACGCGCCAGTGCCGGATCTCCCTTGGCGACCTCCAGCCCGGCGTCCATCAGACGTTTGCGCAGGTTGGACTGACCGGCCTGGTTCGACATTGGAATGACCCGCGCATTGCCAACCAGTTCGGGCGCGATATGTTCATAGGTTGTGGGATCCTTGAGGATCGCACTGGCATGCAGCCCGGCCTTATGGGCAAAGGCCGAGGCGCCAACATAGGGCGCCTGTTTGGTTGGGACACGGTTCAGGATCTCGTCCAACATCCGGCTCAGTTGGGTCAGCCCGGCAAGTCCCTGCCGGGTGACGCCAATGTCGAATTGATCGGCGTAGGGCTGTTTCAGCAGCAGGGTCGGGATCAAGGTGGTCAGATTGGCATTGCCACAGCGCTCCCCCAGCCCGTTTAACGTGCCCTGTACCTGTCGTGCCCCGGCCTCAATTGCGGCCAGAGAACAGGCCACTGCATTCTCGGTATCGTTATGGGTGTGAATACCAAGGCTTTCGCCCGGAATGCCCGCCTCTATGACCTCGGCCACGATACGGCGCACTTCGCTGGGCATGGCCCCGCCATTGGTGTCACATAACACCACCCAGCGCGCCCCGGCCTCCAGGGCTGTACGGCAAGCGGCCAGCGCGTATTCGGGATTGGCCTTATAGCCATCAAAGAAATGCTCGGCATCATACAGCGCCTCACGGCCCAGCCCCACCAGATGTGCAATAGATGCGCGGATGTTTTCCAGGTTTTCCTCAAGGCTAATGCCAAGCGCTGCGGTCACATGATAGTCATGCGCCTTGCCCACCAGACAAACGGCAGAGGTCCCCGCATTCACCACCGCTGCCAGCACATCGTCATTCTCAGCCGAGCGCCCTGCCCGTTTGGTCATGCCAAAGGCGGTCATGGTGGCGCGGGTCTTGGGCGCCTCATCAAAAAAGGCGCTGTCGGTGGGGTTGGCACCTGGCCAGCCGCCTTCGATATAGTCGATCCCAAGATCATCAAGCGCCTGGGTGATCCGCTTTTTTTCGGCGGTGGAGAATTGCACCCCCTGGGTCTGCTGGCCATCGCGCAGGGTGGTGTCATAAAGATACAGGCGAGATTTGCTCATCACAGCGCCTCCAGTTTGGCCGGATCGAAACCGGCGCCCGGAAGCAGTTCCACCCCGGTCTTGGACATACGCACTTCCAGCCCGGCCGCCTGATAAGCCGCTTTCAGCCGGTCGACCTCGGCGAAGTCCTTCGTCTCCATCGCCGCCTGACGGGCCGCAAATAGGCGTCCCTCATGGGCCGAGAGATCAATTTCCGGAATTGTTTCCCATCCACCTATTTCTTCTGTCAGAAGTCCCAAAGATTGAGCGGACGCCTTGAACACTGCCCCGCCACGGCCATTCATTTCAAAGTCTTTAAAAAGTGTGTGCAGCGCAGAGATTGCCAAAGGGGTATTGAGGTCATCTGCCAGTGCATTCACCACCATCTGATGCGGATTTGTATCAGCCTGAATACCCGCCGTCAGCGCACGCCACTTGCGCAGCGTGGCCGCAGCTTCTGCAGCCTTTTTCGCGGTCCAGTCCATCGGTTTGCGGTAATGCGTCGACAGGAAGACGAAGCGGATCACCTCACCCGGCACGCCCGGTTCGCCGTCGTGGCCGGCCAGCAGATCGTGCACGGTGAAGAAATTGCCCAGCGACTTGGACATCTTCTTGCCCTCGACCTGCAGCATCTCATTGTGCAGCCAGTAGCGTGCAAAACTATCATCGCCATTGGCGCAGCAGCTTTGCGCTATTTCGTTTTCATGATGCGGAAACATCAGATCATTGCCGCCACCGTGAATATCAAAATCCGCCCCCAGCAGTTCCTGCGACATCGCCGAGCACTCGATATGCCAGCCCGGACGGCCACGCCCCCAGGGGCTGTCCCACCCCGGCATGTCATCCGTGGAGGGCTTCCAGAGCACAAAATCCATCGGGTTCTTTTTATAGGGGGCAACTTCGACGCGGGCGCCGGCAATCATGTCATCCACCGATCGCCCGGACAGCGCACCATAATGCTGCTTCCAGCTGTCCACCGCAAAAAGCACATGGCCCTCAGCCGCATAGGCATGGCCCTTGGCGATCAGATCCTCGATCATCGCCACCATCTGGCCAATATACTGCGTCGCCCGTGGCATGTGATCAGGCTCCAGCGCACCCAGCTTGCCCATGTCGCTCAGATACCAGCCGATGGTCTCTTCGGTGCGCTCGGCAATCAGCTGCTCCAGCGTTCCGGTGGCGCCCGCTTCTTTGCGCGCCAGGGCTGTGGCGTTGATCTTGTCGTCAACATCAGTGAAGTTGCGCACATAGGTCACGTGAGCCGGGCCAAAAACCTGCCGCAGCAGCCGATAGAGCACATCAAACACCACCACGGGGCGTGCATTGCCCAGATGCGCCCGGTCATAAACCGTGGGACCGCAGAGATACATCCGCACATTATTGGCATCTATCGGAATAAACTCCGACTTTTTGCGGGTCTTGGTATTGTGCAGTTTAATCACGGTGTTCGTGGTCATCATGACAGCTCCTTGGACGGACACGGATGGGCTAGGCGCGCAGCGCGGGCATAGCAACTTGTCAAGGTGAAGAAAACGACAGAAACCAGCCCGCTGAGGAATTCAGCAGGGAATGCAGCAAATAATCAGGGTGCAGGTTTTGGTCATGCCCGAAGTCCTAGCATGTCTTTTTTGGTCCGCCAAGGGCGATATCTAGAAACGAAACGCAGCACCAATAGAAATCCGGCTGGGGGATTGACCTTGATATGCGCCCGGCTCCGAAGGAGCGCGATGCAGATATTCCCCGGTGAGCTGCAGGGCGCGGTTCAGGGAAACCCGAATGCCGATGCCCAAGGTATCCGTCGCGTCCTCGCCGCGCAGTGCCAGCGCCTGCTGGCGCCCCAATGAAACATAGCCCAGACTTTGGCCAAAATCATATCCAGCCCGCAGGCTCACCCGCTCCGTCCCAGCTGCGCCGCCCAGTCCGGAAAACAAAGACCCGCTGCCGCGACTGTAGCTGCCGCCCAAAACAAGTCGCCCATAGTCCCTGTCGGCGGAAAATTCCAAACTGTCGCGAGGCTGGTCAAAACCTTGAATACTGGCGCCTACAAGATTGTGTTGAGGGGAGAAAAAACTGGTGGATTGCCAATCCCCAGACAAGGCTGGAATGGCAACAGCCGAAAACGTGCCAACGGCGAGCAATAGTCCAATTTTGTTCCAGTTCATCTGAGCAGCTGGCATGATTTCTTGCCTGTTCTAGCGCCATTCACAGCGCGATATATCCTGAGCCTCCATTTTCGGAGAAATACCTTAACGAGCTGTTCCATTTTTCAGGAAAGGGCCGCGTAGATGAAAGAAAATTAACTGCCCCCAAAAGAGATCTTGAAAGGAGACTGCGTTTTTCTGGGTCCCACAGAAAAACGGCCAGATCACAGCCCCCTTCTCAAAAGGTGTCGTGAAAAAGAGGTCGCATTTTTCACAAAGGTCGCAAACATGTTAGAATCGGCCCTCAAAACCGCCAAGGCTGCAAGGGGGAGCAGGAGGGATCCAATATGCTGGCGGAACGCTGTGTCATAAATCTAGTATGGCGCACCATTGGTGCCACCAGGGGCCTTGCAGCCCGTGGGCGCCCTGGCTGGGTGTTGTCTTCACCACTTTGAAACAACTGCCCTTTTCCTGCATCAAGGACCCTCGCTATGACTGATCAAACTGCCAGCTCCCCCCGTGCATCCTCGCGCAGCGGAGGCCGCACAGCACGTCGAAACGCCCGTGCCAGTGCCCTGCCCGACCATCTGCGCCCCATTCGCCCAGGCATGGAGGGCGGCACCTTCAAACCTCTGACCCAGGAGGGAATGGAGAGAATTCACCGCGCCGCCCTGGATGCGCTGGAACACATCGGCCTGGCAGATGCCCCCCCAAGTGGGATCGACCACCTGACAAAGGCGGGCTGTATTCTGGGCGAGGATGGTCGCATCCGCTTTCCCCGCGCCCTGGTGGAGGACATGCTGGCCAAGGCCAACCGCTCCATCACCCTGTTCAGCCGGGACGGCAAACACGATCTCGAACTGTCAGGTAACCGCGTACATTACGGCACCGCCGGCGCAGCGGTTCATATGGTCGATGTCGAAGGGCGCCACTACCGCGATTCAACCGTTCAGGATCTGCACGATGCCTCCCGGATCTGTGACAAGCTCGACAATATCCATTTTGTTCAACGCCCTATGGTTTGTCGCGACATCGCGGACAATCTGGAGATGGACCTGAATTCGATCTATGCCACCACCTCGGGCACTACCAAACATATCGGTGTCTCCTTTTCCGAACCGGGGTTTGTCGCCCCGGCAATGGAGATGCTGCACCTCATAGCAGGTGGAGAAGACAAATGGCGCGAACGTCCCTTTGTCTCCAACTCCAACTGTTTTGTCGTGCCGCCGATGAAATTTGCCACCGAAAGCTGCCAGGTCATGGAGGAATGCATCAAATATGGGATGCCAGTGTTGCTGCTCTCGGCTGGTATGGCCGGGGCCACGGCGCCCTCAACCATCGCCGGTGCCATCACCCAGGCGGTGGCCGAGTGCCTGGCCGGACTGGTCTATGTCAACGCGGTGAAACCCGGTGCCCCGGCGATTTTTGGCACCTGGCCCTTTGGTCTGGATCTGCGCACTGGCGCCATGACTGGGGGATCCGGTGAACAGGCCCTGCTGACAGCAGGCTGCGCCCAGATGCACAAGTTCTACGACCTGCCAGGCGGCGCCGCTGCCGGCATCGGAGATTCCAAACTGCCCGACATGCAGGCTGGCTGGGAGCAGATGTGTTCCAATGTCATGGCCGGGCTCTCGGGCCTCAACATGGTCTATGAAGCCGCCGGCATGCATGCTTCACTATTGGGATTTTGCCATGAATCCCTGATCTTGGGCGACGATCTTATTGGTCAGGCGCTGCGTTGTGTGCGCGGCATCGAAGTCACCGACGAGACCCTGGCGCTGGATCAGATGGCCGAGGTTTGTTTGAATGGCCCTGGTCACTATCTGGGAACCAGCCAGACCCTGGGCCGCATGCAGGCTGACTATGTCTACCCGTCACTGGGGGACCGCACCTCACCAAAAGAATGGGTTGAGCTGGGTAAACCAGACCTGTTGCATAAGGCAACAGCCCGCAAGGAGCAAATCCTGTCAGAGCGCTCTGCCGCCCGTTTTGATCCCACCCTGGACGCCAAAATACGCGCCCGGTTCAACATCCACCTGGGAACGTGATCCAAAAAAGCACAGGCGAGGATCCCTCCTCGCCTGTGCCAAATCTGCCTGTACGCCCTAGTCGTCTTAGGCGAACAACTCATGCGCCAGTTCAAGCGCCTCGATCAGAGTATCGACCTCAGCCTTGGTATTATAGGCGCCAAAAGACGCGCGGCAGGTGGCGGTAACGCCCAAATGGTCCATCAGCGGGCCGGCGCAGTGATGACCGGCCCGTACCGCGACGCCCTTTTTATCAAGAATGGTGGAGATGTCATGGGCATGGGCCGGCCCCTCCATGGTAAAGCTGAAAATCGCAGCCTTGCCAGTGGCCTGCCCCTGGATATTAATCCAGTTCAACCCCTGCAGTCGGGCCATGGCATAGTCCCGCAGTTCGGCTTCATGGGCGGCAATATTCTCCATCCCCAGATCCATCATGTAGGTCAGCGCAACGCCCAAGCCGATGGTCTGGACAATGCCCGGTGTTCCGGCCTCAAACATCATTGGCGGATCATTATAGATCACCGCCTCCTTGGAGACCTCGCGGATCATATCCCCACCGCCCAGGAAGGGGCGCATCTCGGCCATCCGGTCAGGGTGTACATAGATCGCCCCAGAGCCAGAGGGCCCATACAGCTTATGCCCGGTAATGGCAAAGAAATCACAGCCGAGATCCTGAACATCCACCGGCATGTGCACGGCACTTTGCGAGCCATCGACCAATACCGGAATCCCCTGCGCATGGGCCCCCGCAGTGATGGTTTTGACGTCAACAACAGTACCCAACACATTGGAACATTGGGTGATTGCAATCAGTTTGGTTTTTGGTGTGATCGCGTCCAGCACCGCCTGCGGATCAAGGCTGCCGTCAGCGGCGGTATCCACCCATTTGATCACCACCCCCTGACGTTCACGCAGGAAATGCCAGGGCACGATATTGGCGTGATGCTCCATCACCGACAACAGGATCTCATCCCCGGCCTGAAGCCGCGGCATGGCCCAGCTGTAGGCCACCATATTGATGCCTTCAGTGGTGCCGGAATTCAGAATGATACTGTCTTCGCTCGCCGCATTCAGGAACTTGGCAATAATGCCGCGCACGCCTTCGTATTTCTCGGTGGCGAGATTGGACAGATAGTGCAGCCCCCTGTGAACATTGGAATATTCCTGAGAATAGGCTTGATTGATTGCATCAATCACCACCTGCGGTTTCTGCGCCGAGGCGCCATTGTCCAGATAGGTGAGCGGCTTTCCGTTCACCTGCCGGGACAGAATGGGAAAGTCGCCACGGATTTTTTCTACATCATACATTTTCAGGCAGTCCAATGGTATCAGGGCCGATCAGGCCAACGACAGAGATAAAGGCAAAGAACACCAGAATGGCCGCCATGACAACCACTGCAAGGCTCCGCCAAAGCGAGGCAAAGCCATGCGCTTCATTGATAAAGTTCAACAAGACAAAGAACAAAAAGACATTGGCGACAAGGCCGAGCAGGTTGCCAAGCGCAGGTGACAGAAGCATCACCATGATCAGTATCGCCTGCACCACCATATGCACCAATTGCAACCAGACCAGCAGCGTCAGCACTGGCATGAACCGCCCGATACCACCCAGCCAGCGCCCGGCAATGGCCAGCGTGGATGCAAATCCAAGGCTCATCAGCGCAGAGACCCCCAAATAGGTCCCGCTTGAAAGGTTCAGGAACGCCAGTTCATCTACCAGCGGATACCAGTAATTCAGCAGGGTATTAAAAAAGGTTCCAAGGATAATCCCCAGAAAAAATCCGGTCCAAACGGCCTCGGGTGGCCATTGCCGCAACAAAATGGTACGGGCCGCCACGCCGGGCTGGCGCAGGGTCAGTATCAAAAAAGACCACAGAAACCTCATGCGTGCACCTGGGGTTTGGCCCAATAGCCCTGATACATACCGCTGATCCAGAACCACAAAAAGGCCGTGAACCAAAGTCCGCCAACCAGGTTCAGCTCAGTTCCGGGGCCAATCAGACCCGCCACAAGCCCATTCAGCAGCATCAGCGGGCTGGCGGCAAGAAGGCTCCAGAACAGCGCCAGACGCGCCGCATGGCTTTCGCCACTGCCGCGCATAACACGGGCGATGAAATGGGCAATCAGCGCCAGGGTATACAGGCCCAGAGGAGCGATAAAAATGATGCCAAACAACGCGTTGCTGAGCAACATTGTCTGTTCCTGTCCGGTCAGATGCGCCTCGCGTGCCAGGCTGGGCATCCGCGAGATGAACATCAAAGCGCAGCTTGCCATAAGGATTGCCAACAGCCGGTCCTCGCGCGGGCCCATGGTCAAGAGCCGCGCAAACACCCTGCGCGGCCCTCGATAGGTTGCCAGAATATCGCCGGTGACCGCCATTTAGCGGCGCCGCGACAGCCAGCCTTCCAGGCGGGCAACAAGGGAAGCAGAAATATCGGCGTCTTCGACCTCTTCCACCGCTTCCGCCAGGAAAGCCAGAGTCAAAAGATCCGTCGCCTCGGCAACCGGAACCCCACGCGAGCGCAGGTAGAACAGCGCCTCTTCGTCGATGGCGCCGGTGGTGGAGCCATGGGAACAGATCACATCATCGGCATAGATTTCCAGCTCAGGCTTGGCCAGAAACTGGCTGTCACCATCCAAAAGCAGCGATTGGCTGATCTGATACCCATCGGTTTTCTGAGCCCCCTCTTTGACGAGGATTTTACCCTGAAACACACCGGTGGCCCCATTGCGCAGCACCTTTTTGAAAACCTGACGGCTTTCGCAGTTTACCGCATCATGGGTGATGAACACCGTGTCATCATGATGGAATTCCCCGTCGCCAACACAGGCGCCGGCAATATGCGCAATGGCGTCATCGCCCAACAGCTCAATCACCGCCTCGTTGCGGGTCAAAATGCCATTCACCGTGAGGGTGAAGCTTTTGAACACGGATTCAGCGCCCAGACGGGCAAACAGATGGGTCGCAGCCCGACGTTCATGATCCCGCCCCTGGGCGCGCACCAGATGCAGCTTGCCGGTGTCGGCAATGTCGATCTCGGTACATTTGTTGAACCGCGAGGCAGCCGGGCCGTTTTCCAGGATCGTGGCCTCAGCGCCGGGCTCAACCCGGATCACGTGATGCAGGATGGCATCTGATCCCTCATCCGAATGCACATAGACCAGGTTGATTGGCTTGCTGGGCTTGCCGGTCACATGAATGGCAACACCATCCTGGGCAAAGGCGGTGTTCAAGGCTGCCAGCGGACGTTCCACCGGCGCCTGGCCGCGTGCCTCCAGAACCCCGTATAGGTCTTTGGCCCAATGAATGTCCTGACTGCAGATATCCGCAATCCGGTCGATCCGGACACCTTCCAGGCTCAGATCATCCGAAGCCTCGGTATCATAAACGCCATCCACAAAAACGACCTTCAAACGGTCAAATTCATTGAACATTGGTGCTTCGTCCATGGCAAAAACTGCTGCCTTTTCGACGTCAGCTGAGATCAGCGTATCGGGACGGGTGTATTTCCAGTATTCATCACGGCGCCCCGGCAATCCCATGGTCTGCACCCGCGACAGCGCCGCCTGACGTGCCGCCGCAAGGCAACCGCCCTGCGGCAGGCTCAGCGCCGCCAACCGTGCCTCGGTGGCACTTTGTTTCACATCAGCAAGCGCCATCTCAGGAAACCTCCGCCAGGATACCAGCATAGCCGTTGTTTTCGACTTCCATTGCCAGCTCCGGCCCACCGGTTTTTACAATTTTGCCGCCCGCCAGAATATGCACAACATCCGGTTTGATATGGTCCAGCAAACGCTGGTAGTGGGTGATCACCAGAAAGCCACGGCCCTCGTCGCGCAGGGCGTTGACGCCTTCGGCGACCAGTTTCATCGCGTCGACATCAAGGCCCGAGTCGGTTTCATCCAGGATGCACATCTTGGGCTCAAGCATGGCCATCTGCAGGATTTCATTCCGCTTTTTCTCACCACCAGAGAAGCCCACATTGACCGGACGCTTCAGCATATCGGCGTCGATCTTCAGCTCTTTGGCCTTGGCGCGGATGGATTTGAGGAACTCTGCCGCAGACAGCTCTTCTTCGCCGCGGGCTTTGCGCTGGGAATTCACCGCGGTGCGCAGGAAGGTCATGTTGCCGACGCCGGGAATTTCAACCGGGTATTGAAAGGCCAGAAACACACCCAGTGCGGCGCGCTCTTCCGGCTCCAGCTCCAGCAGATCCTGGCCCGCCAGGGTGGCGCTGCCTTCGGTGACTTCATAGCCGTCGCGGCCCGACAGAACATAAGAAAGTGTCGACTTGCCAGAGCCATTTGGCCCCATGATCGCATGCACCTTGCCGGCTTCAACAGTCAGGTTCAGACCTTTCAGGATCTGCTTGTCCTCGTCTTCAAGTTTGACGTGCAGGTTTTTGATTTCGAGCATTTTTTCCTCGTCTCTTTTCTCTTGGTCGCGCCCTCAGGCGGTCCCTGTGTTCTGTTCAGCGCGCAGGCGCGCAGGAAAACTGTTACGCAGATCTGCCTGGGCGCGCGCAATGCCCGCGCCGTAGGTCAGCTCTGCCGGTTGGTCGGTGTTTCGCGCGTGGCCAGGGATCTGCTCCCAGGCCAGCGGAGAAATAAGGACCCGCCCGATCGAGGCGGCATAGTCGTAGTATTTCAGATGCCCCTGATCCCCGGGTGCGACCCAGGTCGAGGCCACGCCGTAGGCGTCCGCGGTGATCAACCCATGCAGCGAGGCAGCATAGATATGTCCACAGGCGCTGATCTGGCGACAGACGGTGGCGGGATCCTGACGCGGATCAATCAGCAAGATCTCCTCACTGCTATTCGCAAGCGCCTGAATTTGCGGGTCTTCCATCTGGCTGTGATGGGGAACCAGGCCGATCCGGTGGGTTTTTGATGACGCGGGCGCAAAGACATCTGCCACCAGCAGTCCAGGGTCTCCAAAGCGTTGTGTTTTCACCCCCAACAGCGAAGCCGTGATAGGACCGCGCAGCAAGGCAATGTTTACATTGGATAAAAAATCAAGTGACGACACTGCATGCAGCAGCCCAGCCCCCCAGATCTCCGGCTTTTGGGCATAGGTCTTTGCCTCGGAATACTTGCGCCGGGCAATTTGCAGGATCGAGCCAATGGCAAAAAGATCCGCCTTGCCGGGACCACAATGCACCACGTCACGGCCACTCAGATGCGCCACCACAAGGCTGGAGAGCACGTCGCCAAAGTTTGGCACCGCTTTCCACCAGAACAGGCGTAAAGGCGCGATATGAGGAGCCGTCAAGGTCATGTCAGCCGATCACCACCGCTGTGCCGCTGGCAGAGACCATCAACATCGAATTGCCAACGACCTCGTAATCAAGATCAACGCCCACAACCGCATTGGCGCCTTTTTCACGGGCGCGGTCTTCCAGCTCTGCCAGCGCGGTTTCACGCGCGTCCTGCAGTTTGCTTTCATAGGCGCCAGAGCGGCCACCGACGATATCGGTGATCGAGGCAAAGACATCCCGCACCACATTGGCCCCCATGATGGCCTCGCCCACGACGATGCCCTTGTATTCAGCTATTTGGTAGCCCTCAACAGAGGGGGTGGTTGTGACGATCATGCTACTCACCTCTTCAGAGTCACAAATTTAGACAGTCGGATGCCCTTACGGATTTCGGTTCCATAGGAGCGATGACCGGTTCCAAGCTCAGCTACGTCGTTGATTGAAACTCCATCCAGAAGATCTGCGAATTCAACTCCGAATACATGAATGGCCGTGACCATCTCTCGCTTTTCGGCGGACGTGTATCGTTCTTTCAAAATCTCGGCGAGCTGAGCTTCGGTCATTTTACCCCACCGAACCTTCCAAGGAGATCGCCACCAATTGCTGGGCTTCCATGGCGAATTCCATCGGCAGGGCCTGCAGCACGTCCTTGCAGAAGCCGTTGACCACCAGGGCCACCGCGTCTTCTTCGCCAATGCCGCGCTGGCGGCAGTAGAACAGCTGGTCATCGTCCACTTTTGAGGTTGTCGCCTCGTGCTCAACCCGGGATGAGTTATTCTTCACCTCAATGTAAGGCACGGTGTGGGCGCCACATTTGTCGCCGATCAACAAGCTGTCACATTGGGTGAAATTGCGGCTGTTCTTTGCCTTGGGATGCATCGAGACCAGACCACGATAGGTGTTCTGCGCCTTGCCGGCGGAAATCCCTTTGGAGACGATCCGCGATTTGGTATCGCGCCCCAGATGCACCATCTTGGTGCCGGTGTCGGCCTGCTGCATGTTGTTGGCGATGGCGATGGAGTAGAACTCGCCCTGGCTCTCGTTGCCGCGCAGAATGCAGGAGGGGTATTTCCAGGTCACGGCAGAGCCGGTTTCCACCTGGGTCCACATGACCTTGGCGCGATCACCGCGGCAGTCGGCGCGTTTGGTGACAAAGTTGTAGATGCCGCCCTTGCCGTTTTCATCACCGGGGTACCAGTTCTGCACGGTGGAGTATTTCACCTCGGCGTCTTCTTCGATGATGATCTCAACCACAGCGGCGTGCAGCTGGGCGATATCACGGGCCGGTGCGGTACAGCCCTCAAGGTAGCTCACATAGGAGCCCTTGTCGGCGATGATCAGGGTACGTTCAAACTGACCGGTGTTTTCCGCGTTGATACGGAAATAGGTGCTCAGCTCCATCGGGCAGCGCACGCCCGGCGGGATATAGACAAAGGAGCCATCCGAGAATACGGCCGAGTTCAGCGTCGCATAAAAGTTATCCGAAACCGGAACCACGGTGCCGAGGTATTTCTTCACCAGCTCGGGGTGTTCGCGGATCGCTTCCGAGATGGAGCAGAAGATTACCCCGGCCTTTTTCAGCTCAGCCTGGAAGGTGGTGCCAACAGAAACCGAGTCAAACACCGCGTCCACGGCAACCTTGCGACCTTCGGCGGGAGCATTCTCAGCGCCTTCAACGCCGGCCAGGATCATCTGCTCTTTCAGCGGGATACCCAGCTTTTTGTAGGTGTCCAGCAGCTTGGGATCGACGTCATCCAGGGATTTTGGCTTTACTTCCATGGATTTGGGGCGGGCATAGTAATACTGGTCCTGAAAATCGATTTCAGGATAGTCGACCATGGCCCAGGTTGGCTCTTCCTTTTGCAGCCAGCGATCATAGGCCTCCAGGCGCCAGTTCAGCATCCACTCGGGCTCTTCGTTCTTTTCCGAGATCAGGCGAACAATGTCGGTGGTCAGGCCCTTGGGGGCATATTCCATCTCGATATCGGTTTCCCAGCCGTATTTATACGTGCTGACCTCGGCCACCGCATCCACGGTTTCCTGGTCGACACCTTCCTTGACTTGGGTCTGGTCCAAAGCGGCCATGTTCTTCTCCTGCATTCACGCCACGCGGGCGCAATGTTTCTTGTGTTTCTGAAGCCAGGTCTGCGCAAAGCGCAGCACCTCGTCTTTTGTTGTTGTCGGCCCAAGTGAGACGCGCACGGCGCCCTGGGCGGTATCTTCGTCAAATCCCATCGCGGTCAGCACCGCACTGGCACGCACCTTGCCACTGGAACAGGCAGAGCCGGCGCTGATGGCAAAGCCGGACAGATCCATCTGCATCACCTGGGTCTCCCCCTTCCAGCCCGGCACCGCAAAGCAGGAGGTGTTGGGCAAACGCGCCACATCTTTGCCGACACAAATAAGCCCTGGAGCGCCGGCCACAAGGGCTTCTTCCATCAGATCGCGCAGCTGTTGCACCCGTTCCCAGGTGCCATCAGCCAGCTGGGCAGCTGCGGCTTCGGCGGCGGCGCCAAAACCGGCAATACCGATCACGTTTTCCGTACCGGAGCGACGGCCCATTTCCTGACCGCCACCGCGAATTTGCGCCGCCAGATCGGTGCCACGCGGCATCACCAGGGCGCCAATGCCCTTGGGTCCGCCCAGCTTATGCGCCGAAATCAGCGCCATGCCGACACCCATCCAGTTAAAGGCGATCGGCAGCTTGCCAAAGCCCTGGGTCACATCGCTGACCGCAAGCCCCTGCGGCAGTTCCTGCACTACTCCGGTTTCGGAATTGGCCAGTTGCAGGGTTGTTTCTGCGGGGGTCTCTACGGCAACCAGCCCGGCGGGAGAAACCGAAATATCCTCGCATGTCCAGGCCCTTACGGCATCATGTTCAATCGCCGCCCCATGCAGATCGCGTCCCGCCAAAGCCAGCGAGGCGCCCTCGGTGGAGCCCGAGGTAAAGACGATATCCGCCCCGTCAGCACCAAAGGCAGCAGCAATCTGGGCACGGGCGCGTTCGATCACCGCCTTGGCGGCGCGACCCTCGGCATGCACCGATGAGGGATTGCCACATTGATCCATCGCCGCAATCATCGCGGTCCGGGCCGCAGGGGCCAGGGGGGTGGTGGCGTTATGATCGAGATAAACCCGTGTCATAGAATCATCTTTTCTCGTTCAAGTCGGACAGGATTGGATGCATTTACCCTCTTCATGTCCGGATTATTCTGCGTCAACAACTGAAAACAAACCCGGAACCGCAGGGCATGGCGCCAGGTCGTTCTGAATGATGTCCGACAGCCTGGTCTGGTGCAAAAACACATAGACATGGGCGCTGAGGCTTTCCCACAGACGGTTGGTGAGCGATTGCGCCCGACTACCGCTGGTGGCCCCCGAAGCCCCCGCCCCCTTGTGCATTGCATCAACGGTTTCATCCACGGCGCTCAGGATATCGACAACCCGAATTTCTGACGGCGGACGGGCCAGGCGATAGCCGCCACCGGGTCCGCGCACCGAAGCAACCAACTCTGCCCGGCGCAGTTTGACAAAAAGCTGCTCCAGGTAGGGAAGTGAGATATTTTGCCGTTTGGAGATATCACCAAGCACAACCAGCGCGCCCTGCGGCTGCAACGCAATATCAGCCAGTGCGACCATGGCATAGCGCCCTTTGGTAGAAAGCTTCATCTTTCCATCTCTCCAAACATCAGTTTAGGCGCGAAAACATTGACCTTAACCGCGTGAGTGCGTATCTCAGCGTGACGGTGCAATGCAATGGCCTGCGCCAGCAATTAGAATTGTTCTAAGATGACTGATGGAATTCGTCAAGTATTCCTGGAACAGCATCTGCAGAAAATGAGAATAGGATTAACCCACACATGCCTGAGGTCATTTTTCCCGGACCCGAAGGCCGCCTGGAAGGCCGCTATCACCCGCAAAAAGAAAAAGACGCACCTATCGCCATTGTTCTGCATCCGCACCCGCAGTTTGGCGGCACCATGAACAATAAGGTCGTCTACAACCTGCACTATGCATTCTACAACATGGGTTTTACCGTTTTGCGGTTTAATTTCCGTGGTGTAGGCCGGTCGCAGGGCGAATACGATCAGGGTATTGGTGAGCTGTCAGATGCGGCATCGGCGCTGGATTATCTGCAGTCGATGAACAACAACTCCAAGCATTGCTGGGTTGCCGGGTTCTCTTTTGGCGCCTGGATCGGTATGCAGCTTTTGATGCGCCGCCCCGAAATCACCGGCTTTATCTCGGTGGCACCGCCCGCCAATATGTATGATTTCTCCTTTCTGGCGCCCTGCCCCTCGTCTGGGTTGATCATCAACGGCAGCGCCGACCGCGTGGCACCGCCTGCGGATACCGTCAATCTGGTGAACAAGCTGCACGAGCAAAAAGGCATCACAGTCACCCATACCGAAGTTGAGGGCGCTGACCACTTCTTCCAGGGGGAGCATATGGACACCTTGATGGGCCACACCACTGACTATGTGAAGCGCCGCCTGACGGAGAATACCCGCTAATGGGAACCATCGAAAAGCTGGGTGAAAAGCTGGCAATCGATACGCTCAAAGTCCAGGATGCCATCGGCGAAGATCGGTTTTATATGGAGGTTGCCCAGGTTCTTGGGGCAGCCTCTCAGTCTTTGGAAGAAGCCTTTCTGACTGAAATTCGGGTGCGTCTTGCGGAACGCAAAGCCCGCGACTTCATTTCCGCCAAACTGGCCCAGGTTCAACGCGACCTGGAAGAGAGAGTGCAAAAATGAACCCGCGTATCCAGGCGCAATTTGCCTTTCTGCTGGAGGCAGACAGGCTGCGCGGGATTGAGCGTCAAAACCTGATCCTGGACTGCTCGCGCCGCGAAAACTCTGCCGAACACAGCTGGCATCTGGCGCTTTACGCCTTGGTTCTGGCGCCCTTTGCCGGGCCAGAGGTCTCGATCACCCGCGTCATTCAAATGCTGTTGCTGCATGATCTCGTCGAGATCGACGCCGGAGATCACCCGATTGGAGAAAAGGTCGATTGGCAGGCCGTAGCAATCGCCGAAAAGGCAGCCGCAACCCGGCTGTTTGGGCTTTTGCCCGGCGATCAAGGTGCGGCCCTACACGGCCTTTGGCTTGAATTTGAGCAAGCCGAATCGCCAGATGCCCGCTTTGCCAAACATCTGGACCACTGCCAGCCCATTTTTCAAACGCTATACGGATCTGCGCCTCTGCCGGATCATATTGATGTGGTCCGGGGCAATCTTCACGGTGGGCGCGCGGCAGCGCTCGAACAGAATTTCCCGCAGGCCTATCATCACGCGCTGTCCCTACTGGGAAAAACGACCACTCAAGACGTCAGCCCATTGACCCGGCGACTGCCCTTCCTCAACGAGGCCGACGCGCTGAAGACCGTTTTGCGCGCCACTTGGATTGGCGATGGGTCACGGGCGGAAAACTCAGCCGAGCACAGCTGGCATATCATGCTCTATGGCTGGATTCTGGGGGAATATGCCGCCACTGACATCGATATATCCCGCGTTATCAACATGTTGCTGCTGCATGATATTGTTGAAGTAGACGCGGGAGATACGCCAATTCACGGCGCGGTCTCGGCTCAGGCTCAGGCTGCACAGGAAGCTGAGGAACAACAGGCCGCCGATCGTCTATTTGGCCTGCTGCCCGCGCCACAGGCGACAGAGTTTCGGGTGCTTTGGGATGAGTTCGAAGCAGCAGCAAGCGCCGATGCGGTCTATGCCAAGGCCATTGACCGGGTGCAGCCGGTTTTGCTGAACCTTCTCAACGGTGGCGGCAGCTGGCTGGAGTATGATGTCAGCCTGCAGCAGGTCGAGTCCCGCGTTGGCGTCAAAGTCAGCCGCGGCGCCCCCGAGGTCTGGACCTATGTGCGTGACCGTATCTCCCCATGGTTTGAAGAAAACGAACGGTTATAAATACTTACCCCGGGCAGCTCAGGTCAATATCATGCCTGCCTGGGGTGAAATCCGTCACCTCACTCCCGCTGTTTGACAGGGTCAGGAAACCGCCCGGTGGCAACAGCTGCCAGCCATCCTGTTTTTGTTCCAGCGGTTCCGACACCACGGCCCAGCCCTGCCGCGTATTGCTCCATCTGTAGTAAAGCGAAGGTGCGACATGATCGGAGGAGTAGCGCGCTGCATAAAGCCTCTCCCCATCCGACAGAGCCACCGACAGCCGCATATGCGGCGTGGTGCCCCGATTGCGCGACAGTGCCTCCAGTTTTGCCACTGCCCGCTCCAGGGCCTGCAATGGATCCTGATCCAGCCCTTCTTTCAGGGCCAGGAGAAACAACACCTCACTATCGGTGGCGCCTTTCCGATGGGGGTACAGCTCATCGGGGATACACATATCGGCGTAGCGGCGAAACTGTTCAAATCCGCCGACCTGGCCGTTGTGCATAAAGGACCAGCGACCAACGGCAAAGGGGTGGCAGTTATTGCGGCTGATGGCAGACCCGGTTGAGGCCCGCACATGCGACAGGAACAGTCCGGACTGCACCTGATGGGCCAATGCGCGCAGGTTGGTATCGGACCAGGCCGGATAGACGTCGCGGTACAGCCCGGGCTCTGCCTTTTGGTCGTACCAGGCGACACCAAAGCCATCTCCATTGGTGCTGGTCTTGCACTCGGTCGCCTCCTGGCTTTGCGCCACAAGCGAGTGACCGGGGCGGGAAATAATGTCTTCAAGAAAGATGGGGGATCCAAGATAAGCGGCCCAGCGGCACATTGGTCTGATTTCCTAGCGGCTTGTAGTGGGGGAAGGACCAGTCGGTTTGGTCTGTAAGATTTGCGGCTTGATACAGCGCCACATAGCCGACGTCGATTATCTCGATTGCACAGGTACCTGTTCAAAGATGCGGCTTTTTTGGCTCAATGGCTCCCAGCCGACTCGGCAGTTAAACCTCGTACTCAAACCTCCCATTCTCACCTTCTAGACAATCCACCTAGACAATCCACCTGCAAATATTCGCGCCCTGCCGTTTCCGGACTGTCGCAGATCAAAACCTTCGGGTATGGCCAAGGAAGAGCCCCAAAGTTCAGCACTGCAGAGGATCCGGACATGCCCATTCACTACCTCTATCTTGTCCTTGCCATCTCGGCAGAGACCATCGGCACCACCGCGCTGCAGGCGAGCCAACAGTTCACCCGCCTTGGCCCGTCGCTGGTGGTCATTGTTGCCTATGGGTTTTCGTTTTTCATGTTGGGGCAGACGTTGAAATACATGCCGGTTGGTCTGGTCTATGCCATCTGGGCCGGGCTTGGCATTGTGCTCATTGCCTTTATCGGGTTGGTCATGTTTGGCCAGCGTCTGGACCTGCCCGCAATCTTTGGCATCGGCTTGATCATCGCCGGCGTGTTGGTCATTCACCTGTTTTCCTCCTCTTCCGGTCATTAGCTGTGCCTGCTTTGGCAGCGCAGCCCCCCTGCTCCAAAGACGCCTCGTGACAGCGCCCGGTCTTTCCCAGTCCTTCCCGGTCTTTCGCCAGCCTTGCCGCAGCTTGGTCCCGGCCTTGACGCGGTGTTGAACCGAAATAATTTGCAATCAAATACGCAGTATTGTTGCAGGTTTTGCCTCACAGGCCGGATTGGACGTATTTCTTCTGGCCTTTGGCGTGGGATCGGGCTATGGGCGGCGCAACTTCCTTACAAAGGCTGACGTCATGGACATGCGCAACATTGCGATCATTGCTCACGTGGACCACGGTAAAACGACCCTGGTTGATGAGCTTCTGAAACAATCCGGCGCCTTCCGCGAAAACCAGGCTGTGGCTGAACGTGCCATGGATAGCAACGACCTGGAACGCGAGCGGGGCATTACCATTTTTGCAAAACCCACTTCGGTGGAGTGGAATGGCACCCGTATCAACATCGTTGATACCCCCGGTCACGCCGATTTCGGCGGTGAGGTTGAGCGGATCCTGTCGATGGTTGACGGTGTTGTCCTGCTGGTGGATGCCGCCGAAGGCCCCATGCCGCAGACCAAATTTGTGACCTCTAAGGCCCTGGCCCTGGGCCTGCGCCCCATCGTGGTGCTGAACAAGGTCGACAAGCCCGACGCCGAGCCGGATCGCGCTCTGGACGAATGTTTTGACCTTTTTGCATCACTGGATGCAACCGAAGATCAGCTTGATTTCCCGCATATGTATGCCTCTGGCCGTAATGGTTGGGCCGATGCAGAACTCAACGGTCCCCGCAAGGATCTGCACGCGCTGTACAATCTGATTGTAAACCACGTGCCCGAGCCAAAGCAGATCAAACGCCAGGGTGAAGATTTCCGCATGCTGGCCACCACCCTGGGTTCTGACCCCTTTGTTGGCCGTCTGCTGACAGGTCGTGTGGAAAGTGGTTCGCTGAAAGTGGGCGCCACCGTGCAGGCCCTGTCGCGCATTGGCCAAAAGATCGAACAGTTCCGCGTCACCCGCATTCAGGCCTTCCGTGGTCTGGCACAGCAGGACATCGAAGAAGCCCAAGCTGGCGATATCGTCTCTCTGGCCGGCATGACCAAGGCCACCGTGGCAGATACCATCTGCGCCCTGGCAGTGGATGAAGCCCTGGATGCCCAGCCGATTGACCCGCCAACCATCACTGTGACCTTTGGCATCAACGACAGCCCGCTGGCCGGTCGTGACGGCAAAAAGGTTCAGTCGCGGGTTATCCGCGACCGCCTGATGAAAGAAGCCGAAGGCAATGTCGCGATCAAAGTCACCGACACCCCTGGCGGCGATGCCTTTGAAGTTGCCGGGCGAGGCGAACTCCAGATGGGTGTCCTGATCGAAAACATGCGCCGCGAAGGCTTTGAGCTGTCGATTTCGCGTCCTCAGGTTCTGATGAAAGAAATTGACGGCGTCCGCATGGAGCCAATCGAAGAAGCCACCATCGACGTTGATGACGAATACTCTGGTGCCGTGATTGAAAAAATCACTGGCGCCCGCAAAGGTGAGCTGGTCGAGATGAAACCAGCCGGCGCAGGCAAGACCCGCATCATCGCCCATGTGCCGTCGCGAGGCCTGATTGGCTATCACGGCGAGTTCCTGACCGATACGCGTGGTACTGGCGTGTTGAACCGCGTATTCCACGGCTGGGCCCCGCACAAAGGGCCTATTCCCGGCCGTCGCGCTGGCGTTCTGCTGTCAATGGAAAGCGGCCAATCCGTGGCCTATGCGCTGTGGAACCTGGAAGATCGCGGCAAAATGTTCATCGGTTCGCAGGTGGATATCTACACCGGTATGATCATTGGTGAGCATTCGCGTGAAAACGATCTGGAAGTGAACCCGCTGAAAGGCAAAAAGCTGACCAACGTGCGGGCCTCTGGCACCGACGAAGCGGTTCGCCTGACCACGCCAATCACGCTGTCGCTGGAAGAGGCCATTGCCTATATCAACGACGACGAACTGGTGGAAGTGACGCCAAACAACATCCGTCTGCGCAAGCGCTATCTTGACCCGCATGAGCGTAAACGGATGGCGCGTAACGCCTAAAACCTTACACTACACAGCCAAAACAGGGGCGCCTCGGGGCGCCCCTTTCTGTTTGACGATGCCGCAGCCGCCAAACAAAATGACCATGAAAAAGGGCACCCAAAATGGATGCCCTGGTGCGCGAGCTTACAAATTCCATCACCTTCAGGCGCTGGTTTCGACCACCATCAACTCCCGCTCAGAGGCGCCGCGGGCATGGCTTAGCGCTTCCTGGTACTCAGGACTGTGATAACACTCCACTGCCGCCTCTACACTGGGGAAAGTTGCAACCACATTGCGGGGGCGCTCCTTGCCTTCGAGCTGAACAAAGCGACCGCCACGGGCGATGAACTCTCCCCCGGCCTTGGCGATGGCTGGGCCGGCCAATTTGGCATATTTTCCATAGGCCTCTTCATCGGTGACGGTAACATGAGCAATCCAAAGTGCGGGCATGGGGAACCTCCGGTAATCTGCCTGGCTTTGGCTCAGCATAGGCAATTGCATCGCCGCGTCGATTAGTTTTTTGACCATATGGTCCAATTCAATAAAAACGCCCGTCAGTCGGATGACTGCGGGCGTTTCTTAATCTCGGCCATGCTGGCAAGTTAACCGCAATTTACGGTCAGCCCGCCAAAAAGGCCTCCGCTGCTGCAATCGCCTCTTCTGCACCAGCAAAATCCTTGCCACCGCCCTGGGCCATGTCAGGACGGCCACCGCCGCCTTTGCCACCAACTGCCGGAACTGCAGCGCGCAACACGTCAACCGCCGAGACATCTGCGGTCAGATCATCTGTGACACCCGCCGCAACGGCCACCTTGCCGCCCTCTTCGGCGATCAGCAAGATCACACCAGACCCGATGCTCTGTTTATGGGCGTCAATCAACCCGCGCAGATCCTTGCCAGAGACACCTTGCAGGGCCTGGGCCAGGAACGTCTTGCCGCCAACATCTTTTGTTTGCGCACCGCCACCGGCACCACCGCCCATGGCAAGTTGCTGTTTCAGGTTGGAGATCTCATTTTGCAGCGATTTACGCTCATCCATCATGGATTTCAGGCGATCCATCACCTCACCCGGCTGCGCCTTGAGCGTGCCGGCAATCTCTGCCATCTGGCCCGCAGTCCGCTGCAGATGATCAAAGGCCGCAGCGCCGGTCAAGGCCTCGATCCGACGTACCCCAGCGGATGAGGCGCTGTCGCCAAGAATGACAAAGGTCCCGATGTCGCCGGTCTGGCGTACATGGGTGCCGCCACACAGCTCGATCGAATAGGTCTCGCCGTCGTTGCCCTTGCCGGTCGCGGCCCGTCCCATCGAGACAACCCGAACCTCATCGCCGTATTTTTCGCCAAACAGCGCCTGCGCCCCCAAGGCGCGCGCGTCATCTGGTGTCATGATGCGGGTTTCAACAGCGGTGTTCTGACGGATATAGCTATTCACATCCGCGGCCACCTTGCTGAGTTCGGCATCGCTCAGCGCCTTGCTGTGGCTAAAGTCGAACCGCAACCGATCATCCGCATTCAACGACCCGCGCTGCGCCACATGATCGCCAAGCGCCTCGCGCAGGGCCTCGTGCAGCAGGTGGGTCGCCGAGTGGTTGGCGCGAATGGCGGCGCGACGTGTGGGATCAACCCGCAACTGCGCCGGGGCGCCGGCGGTGACCAGCCCCTCAACCACGTCACACATGTGAATAAAGACACCGGCGGATTTTTTGGTATCCGTCACACGGATAACCCCGCCGTCAACGCGGATCTCACCGCTATCGCCAACCTGGCCACCGGATTCAGCATAAAACGGCGTCTGGTTCAGAACCAGTTGCACCTTGTCGCCCTGCCCGGCCTCGCTGACTTCGCCGCCGTCCTTGACCAGGGCAACAACCTGGCCTTCCGCCTGCTCGGTGTCATAGCCGAGGAAATCCGTGGCGCCGTGCTTGTCGGCGATATCGAACCAGATGGTGCTGTCGGCGCTGTCGCCGGATCCCGACCAGGCAGCGCGCGCCTTGGCTTTCTGCTCAGCCATGGCGCTGTCAAAGCCATCGGTATCGACCTCGCGGCCCTTTTCACGCAGCGCATCCTGGGTCAGATCCAGCGGGAACCCATAGGTATCATAAAGTTTGAAGGCGGTGGCACCAGGCAGCGGCGCTTTGTCTTCCAGTGCGGAGACCTCATCGTCCAACAGCTTAAGGCCGCGTTCCAGCGTCTGCTTAAAACGGGTTTCTTCCTGCTGCAGCGTTTCCTCGATCATCGACTGGGCCTGGCCCAACTCTGGATAGGCGGCGCCCATCTGCTGCACCAGCGCTGGCACCAGCCGGTGCATTACTGGATCTTTGGCGCCCAGAAGATGGGCGTGACGCATGGCCCGGCGCATAATGCGGCGCAGCACAAAGCCACGGCCAACATTGGACGGCATCACCCCATCGGCCATCAGGAAAGAGGTCGAGCGCAGGTGATCGGCAATCACCCGGTGATGCACGTTCTGGTCGCCGTAGGGGTCGGAATTGGTGACATCCGCCGAGGCCTCGATCAGGGATTTGAACAGATCGGTCTCATAGTTGTCGTGACTGCCCTGCAACAGCGCCCCGATACGTTCCAGCCCCATGCCGGTGTCAATCGACTGCATGTCCAGTGGTTTCAGCGAGCCATCTTCGAACTTTTCGTTCTGCATGAAGACCACGTTCCAGATCTCGATGAAACGGTCGCCATCTTCATCAGCCGAGCCGGGAGGGCCGCCCCAGATATGATCGCCGTGGTCATAAAAGATCTCGGTGCAGGGGCCGCAGGGACCAGTGGGGCCCATCTGCCAAAAGTTATCCGCAGTATCGATGCGAATAATGCGATCCTCAGGCACACCCAGCTTTTTCCAGATCGCAAAGGCTTCGTCATCGGTGTGATAAACCGTGGTTAACAGACGGTTCTTGTCGATGCCAAATTCCTTGGTGATCAGCTCCCAGGCAAAGGGAATCGCCTCTTCCTTGAAATAGTCGCCAAAGGAGAAGTTCCCCAGCATTTCAAAGAAGGTATGGTGACGCGCAGTATAGCCTACATTGTCGAGATCATTGTGCTTACCACCGGCGCGCACACATTTCTGCGAGGTCGTCGCGCGTTTATAGTCGCGGGTTTCAACCCCGGTAAAGAGGTTCTTGAACTGTACCATGCCTGAGTTGACAAACATCAGGGTAGGATCATTGCGCGGCACCAGTGGGCTGGAGTCGACGATCTCATGCCCCTGTTTGGCAAAGTAGTTCAGAAAGGTTGAGCGGATGTCGTTCAGCGTCGCCATGGATAGGGATCCCTTTGCGGGCAATGTTCAAGGTTGGAGAGAGGTTTATCCCCCCAATCTGTCCCTGTCCACAGCCCGCATCCCACCAAAGAACGTAAAAAGGACGCAGCATCCACCACGTCCTTTTGAAAGATCATTTTGATCAAATTCCCAGGGGTATTACCCTTCGAGAATATCATCCTCATCAGCGCTGTCAGCGCGATCAAACTCCAACCCGTGGGCCGCGCGGATCTTGTCCTCAATGTCATAGGCGATGGGCTGATGATCACGCAGGAACTGTTTGGCGTTCTCACGCCCCTGCCCGATCCGTTCATCCCCATAGGAGAACCAGGAACCGGATTTGTTCACCACGCCCGCAGCGACGCCCAGATCCAGCAGTTCGCCCATTTTGGAGATGCCTTCGCCATAAATGATGTCGAATTCAACCTGCTTGAAGGGCGGCGCCACCTTGTTTTTCACCACTTTAACGCGGGTGGCATTGCCGACAATTTCATCCCGGTCTTTGACCGCGCCGATACGGCGGATGTCCAGACGCACAGAGGAATAGAATTTCAGGGCGTTGCCGCCGGTTGTGGTCTCGGGCGAGCCAAACATCACGCCGATTTTCATCCGGATCTGGTTGATGAAAATAACCATACATTTGGACCGGCTGATCGAGCCGGTAAGCTTGCGCATGGCCTGGCTCATCAGGCGGGCCTGAACACCCACACTGGAATCGCCCATATCGCCTTCGAGTTCTGATTTTGGCGTCAGCGCCGCCACCGAGTCGACGATGACCATATTGACCGCGCCAGAGCGCACCAGGGTATCGGTGATTTCCAGTGCCTGTTCGCCGGTGTCGGGCTGCGAGATCAGCAGCTCATCAAGATCAACCCCCAGCTTGGCCGCATATTGCGGGTCCAGCGCATGTTCCGCGTCAACAAAGGCTACAACGCCACCCTTTTTTTGCTGCTCCGCCGCACAATGCAGGGTCAGCGTGGTCTTACCAGAACTTTCCGGACCATAAATTTCAATGATGCGCCCCATTGGCAGGCCACCGATGCCCAGGGCAATATCCAGGCCGAGAGATCCAGTAGAGCTGGCCTCGATTTCCTGAATGGCACCGTCGCTCATCTTCATGATGGAGCCTTTGCCGAACTGTCGTTCGATCTGTGCAAGCGCGCTATCGAGCGCCTTCTGCTTGTCACCGCTTACTTTATTTTTCATGGTCAACAGATCCGCCATAGTCCCTTGTCCTCTTCTATGTGTCATAGAGCTGCGCTTGCGGCAATCCCTGCTGTGTTCGCCTCTTGTTCCTTATGAGACCAAAAAGAGAACAAAGCAAATACAAACTTCATCTATTCAGACGACAAGCCAGGTGTTAGACAGTGAGGTACAACCTCTATCCATCTTGTTTCAAAGGATTTGACGCGGTTTATGTTGGTATTTTATGACGAAAAACTGGTGCTACTCTCGGTGCCAAAAACGGGCACATCTGCCTACCAGGAAGCGCTGCAAACGCGTGCGGATCTGGCAATTACCAACCCTCCCGAATTAAAGCATGCGCCACTTTATCGCTACAACCGCTGGATTCGCCCGATGTTTGAGCGTGTCTGTAATGTGGAACTGGAGGTGGCAGCTGTCATGCGTGAGCCGGTGAGCTGGCTGGGAAGCTGGTATCGGTTTCGCCAGCGCCCTTTTATGGAGGGCAAAGCCAATGCGACCCATGGCATTAGTTTTGATCAATTTGTACGTGGCTATTGCAAGGGCCAGCAACCCGACTATGCCAACGTCGGCAGTCAGGCAAAATTCCTGGAACCGCAAAAGAACGGCTGTCACGTCACCCATCTGTTCCGCTATGAAGATCAGCCAGCCATTCAGTCATTCCTGGAACAGCGGCTGGATGTGAAGATCACTTTGCAACAACGCAATGTCAGCCCCGTCATGGATTTAACACTCAGCCCCGAGATTGAGGCGCTGTACCGGCGCAAAAAGCCCGAGGAATTTGAGCTGTACGACAGCATTCAGTGAGGCTGAGCACCGAGGGAATCCAGCCTCTCGGTGCCAGGGCTTAGGGCTTAGGGCTTAGGGCTTAGGGCTTAGGGCTTAGTGAAGCTGGGCGTGAACCGTTTCCGTCAACTGGTTGAGCGAGAATGGTTTTGGCAGGAATACTGAATTAGGCACATCCGGTTCAGATTCGCCAAAAGCCCCTTCGGCATAGCCCGAAACAAAGACAACCCGGGTGTCAGGGCGTGTTTTCAGGGCCTGACGCACCCAGGTGGGGCCGTCCATTCCCGGCATGATCACATCCGTCACAAACACATCCACCGTCAGACCGGGGTCTTCAAGTGTGCGCAGCGCGTCCTCTGCGGACTCGGCCTCAAGAACCGTATAGCCCCGCATGCGCAGGGCGCGCGACGCAAAGGCCCGGACCGGCGCCTCATCCTCGACCAATAGCACCACGCCTTCGCCATGCTGCGGAGCGGGCGCTGCCTTGGGCGCTGGCGCTTCGGCAACCTCGACCTTGTCGTCTTTGCCCTCTTGGTAGACCGGGAAGTACAGGGTGAATTGGGTGCCTTTGTTGGGCACCGAGTCGACAAAGATATAGCCACCTGTCTGTTTGACGATCCCATAGGCCGTGGACAGGCCCAGACCGGTCCCCTCACCGGTGCGCTTGGTGGTATAGAAGGGTTCAAAAACTTTTTGCAATTGATCCGCTGGAATACCAACACCTTCATCACTGACCTTTACCGTGATCCAATTGCCCTCGGGAACCGCGGCACGGTCCCGTTTCAGCGGGGCATCCAGGGTGACGGCTTCGGTCCGCACGCGGATCTCACCACCGTTGGGCATCGCGTCGCGGGCATTCACCACCAGGTTCATCAACACCTGTTCCAACTGGCGTTTGTCAGCCCGGATCGAGCGCATGACCGGATCGTGGCTTAGGGTCAGGGTGACTTTTTCCCCAACCAGACGGTTCAGCAGATGGGTCAGGTCCGACAGGGTATCGCGGACATCCAGCACTTCGGGCAGCAAGGTTTGCTTGCGTGAAAAGGCCAGAAGCTGGCTCACCAGCGAGGCGGCGCGGTTGGCATTCTCGTGGATCTGGATGAGATCGCCAAAGTCCTGATCCCCCTGATCATGCCGCAGCAGCAGCAGGTCGCAATGGCCTGAAATAGCGGTCAGAAGATTGTTGAAATCATGGGCCACGCCCCCGGCCAGCTGACCAATCGCCTGCATCTTCTGGCTCTGGACAAACTGCGCCTCCAGCGTTTTCAATTCGGTCGCGTCATTCAACACCGCAATAAGGATGGTGTTGCCCTCTTCCACCGCGCGGGTCAGCGTCACCTGGACAAAGACCTCCTTGTCAGGTCGCGACAGCCGCAGAAATTCGGATTTGTTGGAGGCCAGCCCATCCGCAGTGTCACGCAGCCAATCCGACATCGGTCGCCCCAGGCCCTCCATCAGTTGCGCCAGCTTCAGATTGTCCCGGCCCTCGACACCAAGCATTCCCATCGCCATCTTGTTAAGCGAAAGAACATCGCCAGAGGGCGCCAGTTTGATAAAGGGAACCGGCATATGTTCAAAGCTGGTTTGCTGGGTCTGCAGCTCAGCGCTGTTGACCTCCATCAAGAACAGCTCACTGCGCCCCTGGGTTCGGTTCAATTCGGTAACCAACACGTCAATCGGGCCGCTTTTGGTGGTGATGGTATTCACCTCACCGCTGCTCACCGGCAGCGTCACGAACAACCGGTCGGTGGATTTCACCCGCTCGCCAACCAATTTTCGGGCCGCCTCATTCATGAACAAGACCGCACCGGTGCGCCCGACGGTGATCATCGGGATTGGCACCGCTTCCGAGCCCCGCCCGGACTGGCGCTCGGCGATATCTTCGACACGCCACAGGAAGCTGCCGCCATGCATCTGATGGACAGCCAGGCGCACATGACCCCGGCGGGTCACGATGTCTTCGCGTGCGGATCCTTCAAACCTTGCGCGGCTTTGCAGCCGGAACAGCACCGCCGATGGATTGGCCAATACCGAGCGCAGGGCCCCTGCCAGGGTCGTGCGATCATTTTCATGAAACCGATTCTGTGCCGCTTGGTTACAGGCGTGTATAGTGCCGTCATCATCGGTCACAAAGCTGGGGGTGGCATCTTTTTCAATAAAACCGGTGAGCAGTTCAACCGCCATGGACCGCGCATTGCTCCGCAGCCGCGCCTGAAACAGCATCAGAACCCCAACCGCCAGCAGCGTTAGCCCAACCGCCAAAAGACCGCGCATGATCCAATCGGGCCAGGCAAAAAAGCTTGGCACCACCATCAGCCCAATCGACAACAGCAAAGTCGCCCCCAAGCGAAGATGTTCAGGGTGGTAAGTCCGCAGCACAGGCACGGAGGAATTTTGGCGACCGGACATTTCGGCTCCATCTTCAGGATTGGTAGCCGCCATAACGCGGCTAAAGTCTTAAAGCCACCTTAAGGTATATGTAGCTTTCCTGACGAATTACCTAACAACCCTAGCCGATATGCGTCAACACAGTGACAAAAAACCCATCCGTGCCGTCCTGAACCTGCCAGCTGGCCTGATCCTTCCGCGACCAGCCCTCATGATTGTCAAGAAAACCTTGAATTTGTGCGCTGTTTTCCTCGTCCAGCATGGAACAGGTTGCATAGGCGAGATGGCCACCTGGGCGCACCAGCTGGCAGGCATCCTCTAGGATTTGACGTTGAGACAACCGGATCTCGTCCAGCATCTCCCGGGTAAGGCGCCATTTACCTTCTGGCGCCCGTCGCCAGGATCCAGAACCGGAACAGGGCACATCACACAGCACCAGATCAAAGAGTGCAGCCTTCTCCAGCTCATCCTCGGACAGGCAGGTGATATCTGCCCCCGCCCGCTGAGCCCGCAGCGGCAGGTCGTTCATCCGGCTGGTATTGGCATCATGGGCAAAAAGATCAACTTTGGCGCGCGCCGCCATGGCAAGACTTTTGCCACCGCCGCCGGCACAGAAATCCAGCACCCGCATGCCGTCCTGCAGAGGCAGCTTGTCGACTACCGCCTGACTGGCGGCATCCTGCAGCTCTACCAGGCCATCTGCAAAACAATCGCTGTTGCGGATCTTGCGTCCCCCCTGGGTCACCTCCAGGGCCGTATCGCTGGCAGGGTGCGGCACACAGATAATGCCCTCTTCTGCCAGGGCCTCGATTGCATCGGCCTGGTTGCTGCGCAGCAGATTGACCCGCAAATACACGGGCGCCCGCGACTGCAGGGCCTGCGCTGCGGCTTCTGCGGCCTCGCCCAGACTGTCGCTAAAGGAGGGCCAGATCCAATCAGGAATATCCAGACGCTCAGCATCAGAGGCAAAGGCGGCAGGCGCGGCGCTCTCGGCCTCGGTCAGGGGCGCGGGCCCGTAGCCCTGGCCGCTGAACACGGTCGCGGGATCGGTATCTGTGGCGCGCAACGCCCCCAGGACCAGACCGCGACCGGTCTGCGTCCCGCCCAGCACCGCAAAAGAGCGGCGCCGGCGCAGGGCGGTAAACACATGATCGCGCACGGCGGCGCGATCCTTGGAGCCGGCATAACGATTGCGCCGCCCCCAAGAGGTAAGCGCCTTTTCAGCCGCTTCCCCATCGAGGATCAGGTCAAGAATTTCGATGGCCGCCTGCTGGCGGGCAGCCGGGGTCACGCCCAGGCTCCAAAGCTACAAAGGGTCATCGTCATCTTTCCAATCTATTTAGCCGATACGGTAGTTCGGGCTTTCACGGGTGATTTGGACATCATGCACGTGGCTTTCTTTCAGGCCGGCACCGGTAATGCGCACAAAAGAGCAGTCCTTGCGCATCGCCTCAACCGTGGCGCTGCCAGTATAGCCCATGGCGGCGCGAAGCCCCCCCACCAGCTGATGAATAACCGCATTGGCGCTGCCTTTATAGGGCACCTGACCTTCGATGCCTTCGGGCACCAGTTTGTCGCTGGCGGCGTCTTTCTGGAAATAGCGATCGGCAGAGCCCCGCGCCATGGCGCCCAACGAGCCCATACCACGGTATGATTTGAACGACCGCCCCTGATAGAGGATCACCTCACCGGGGCTTTCGTCTGTGCCGGCAATCATCGAGCCCACCATGGCACAAGACGCGCCAGCTGCAATTGCCTTGGCAAAGTCACCAGAGAATTTAATGCCGCCATCGGCAATAACCGGCGTGTCGCCAGCCGCTGCGGCGCAGTCCATGATGGCCGTGAGCTGAGGCACGCCAACCCCCGCCACCATCCGTGTCGTACAGATCGAGCCAGGCCCGATGCCCACTTTGATGGCGTCGGCGCCTGCGTCGATCAGCGCCGAAGTCGCCGCCCCGGTGGCCACGTTGCCGGCAATGACCTGCACATTGGGGTACTGCGCCTTGATCCGTTTCACCGCGTCCAGAACGCCCGCCGAGTGACCATGGGCGGTATCCACCACCACAATATCAACACCGGCATCAATCAGCTGCTCTGAACGGGCAAAACCGCTATCGCCAACCGAGCTGGCAGCGGCAACCCGCAGACGGCCCAGCTCATCCTTGCAGGCGGTTGGGTTCAACACGGCCTGTTCGGTATCTTTCAGGGTCAAAAGACCGGTGAGTTTACCGCTGCCATCGGTGACCAGCAGCTTTTCAATGCGACGGGCGCGCATCATTGATTTGGCCTCGTCCAGATCGGCGGGCTCTTGCAGCATCGCCAGATTATCCGAGGTCATCATCACCGAGACAGGCGTTGCGTCGTCGTTGGCAAAGCGCATATCGCGATTGGTGACGATGCCGACCACCCGGCCCGCTTCATCCACCACCGGAAAGCCGGTGACGCGATAGCGTTCCTGCAGCGCCTTGGCATCCGCCAGCGTCTGGCTGGCCAGCAGCGTGATCGGATTATAAACAATACCGCTTTCAAAGCGTTTGACCCGCCGCACCTGACGCGACTGCTCTTCGGCATCCAGGTTTTTGTGAATGACACCCATACCGCCGGCCTGCGCCATGGCAATAGCCATGCGGGCTTCGGTCACCGTATCCATGGCCGAGCTCATCAGCGGAATATTGAGATCAATTTTCTGCGTCACGCGTGTGCGCGTATCAGCAGTGCTGGGCAGGACGTCGGACGCGCCTGGAACCAGTAGAACATCATCAAAGGTGAGTGCCTCACGAATCTGCATTTGCTACCCCTATGCAAAACCCCGTTTGACGGTGACCCTATTGCACAGAAGATCAGGATAGAAAAGAGGCCGGACCAAGAAATCCTGCAGCGCAGCATTTGTCACCCGTGACTGAGGACTTCATTCTGGCCAAGGTCTGGCAGAGGTCTGGCGAAGTTCTGGCCGACCTGATCTACGTCAAAGCTGTTTCATACAAAGCCGTTATGCCCTGTGTTTGAGCGAACAGAACCAAGAGGAACCTTCAATGACAACGCCAGATTTCCCTGTGTCCGCAACTTCAGCCTCCCCAAATACTGGACCATTGACCGGGATTCTTATCGTCGATCTCACCCATGTGCTTGCCGGCCCCTATGCCTCGATGACCCTGGCGGATCTGGGCGCCCGCGTGATCAAGGTGGAACGCCCCGGCAGCGGCGATGACACCCGTTCGTTCCCACCGTTCAAGGGCCAGGACAGCGCCTATTTTGCCACCATCAACCACGGCAAGGAAAGCATCGCGCTGGACCTTAAGTCCCTCGAGGACCGCGTTGTTTTCAATAAACTTCTGTCGCAGGCGGATGTGGTTCTGGAAAACTACCGCCCCGGCGTGATGGAGCGTCTTGGCTTTGGCTGGGAGGATCTCCACAAGCGCTTTCCAAAGCTGATCTACGGCGCGGTGTCCGGCTTTGGCCATAGCGGCCCGGATTCACAGCGCCCCGCCTATGATATGGTGGTTCAGGCGCGCGGCGGGGTGATGTCGATCACAGGAGAGCGCAACCGCGACCCAGTACGGGTTGGCGCCTCAATTGGTGATATTGCCGCTGGCATGTTTCTTGCGCAGGGCGTTCTTGCCTCCCTGTTGGAGGTCCAAAAAACCGGGCTGGGGCAGAAAGTTGATATTGCCATGCTCGACAGCCAACTGGCGCTGCTGGAACATGCCATTGCCATCACCTCGGTCACTGGCGAAGCACCGCGCCCCTCTGGCGCCCGTCATCCGTCGATCACACCATTTGAGACCTTTCACGCCGAGGACCGTCTGTTTGTCATCGCCGCCGGCAATGACGCCCTCTTTGCCAAACTCTGCACCGCCCTGGAGCTGCCATTGGCACAGGACAAGCGCTTTGCGACAAATCCAGCCAGGTGTGAAAATGCCCGCCTTTTGAAACGCTTAATCGAGGCAGTTACCATTGATCGACCGGCTGACCACTGGATTGCGCACCTCACCGAGGCCGGCATTCCAACCGGGCCAATCCAGGATGTGGCACAGGTCCTGAAGGATCCGCAAATCCTGGCGCGCAATATGGTGGTTGACGTATTGGACGAAGACGGCGCCCCGGCCTATGTGGCTGCGGGCAATCCGATCAAGATGTCAGGCCTGAAGGATCCCAAGACCCGCGCCCCGGCGCCGCGCCTGGATGGCAACCGGCAAGCCATTCTGGACTGGCTGGAGGACGTCGCGCCGCGCTAAAGCACAGGCGAGCCCGCCAAAGTTAAAGCCCTGGAAGGCACATTTGCGATCTCGCCAGTCAGCCGTAGCCAAGCCAATGACGGGCCCGCGGCGGAAAAATGACGCCACTGGACCAGATTGTGGCGGTCTGAGACTTTTGATTGCGCCGCCAAGCCCCTATGGTCCGGTGAAAATACATGAATCCATAGGGTGCCTTTATGAGCAGCGATCCTCTCGTCATCTTTACGCCATCGGGCAAGCGCGGTCATTTTCCGGTTGGGACGCCGGTATTGACGGCCGCACGGCAATTGGGAGTAGATCTCGATTCTGTCTGCGGCGGACGCGGTATCTGCTCAAAATGCCAGATCACCCCTTCTTATGGTGAGTTCTCCAAACATGGGGTGACCGTTGCCAATGATGCCCTGAGCGAGTGGAACAAGGTCGAACAGCGCTATAAAGACAAGCGTGGCTTGATTGATGGCCGCCGCCTGGGTTGTCAGGCTCAGGTCCAGGGCGATGTGGTGATTGACGTCCCCCCCGAAAGCCAGGTGCACCGCCAGGTGGTGCGCAAACGTGCCGAGGCCCGCGATATCACCATGAATCCCTCGACCCGGCTGTTCTATGTCGAGGTGGAAGAACCCGACATGCACAAGCCCTCGGGCGATATGGAGCGGCTGATAGAGGCGCTCGACAATCAATGGCAGCTCAAGAATGTCAAAACGGACCTGCATATCCTGCAATGCCTGCAGCCTGCCCTGCGCAAAGGCCAATGGAAGGTCACTGTGGCGGTGCACCTGGGCGACGCAAATCACCCGCCCAAGATCATGAATATCTGGCCCGGCTATTACGAAGGCACCCTCTACGGGCTGGCGGTTGATCTTGGCTCCACCACCATTGCCGCACATCTGTGCGACCTGATCAGCGGCGAGGTCGTTGCCTCATCCGGCATTATGAACCCACAGATCCGCTTTGGTGAGGATCTGATGAGCCGGGTCTCTTATTCGATGATGAATAAGGGCGGCGATCAGGAGATGACCCGCGCAGTGCGCGAGGGCATGAACGCCCTGTTCACCCAGATTGCAGCCGAGGCCGAGATCGACAAGAACCTGATCGTGGATGCGGTTTTTGTCTGCAACCCGGTGATGCACCACCTGTTCCTAGGCATTGATCCCTTTGAATTGGGTCAGGCACCTTTTGCCCTGGCCACCTCGGATTCTCTGGCCCTGCGCGCCGCTGAATTGGACCTCAACATCCACCCGGCGGCCCGCGTCTACCTGCTGCCCTGCATTGCCGGCCATGTTGGCGCCGATGCGGCTGCGGTTGCGCTTTCTGAAGCGCCGGATAAATCCGAAGATCTGGTCCTGGTGGTTGATGTCGGCACCAATGCCGAAATCCTGCTGGGCAACAAGACCAAGGTCCTCGCCTGTTCCTCTCCCACGGGTCCCGCCTTTGAGGGCGCACAGATTTCCAGCGGCCAGCGGGCCGCTCCCGGTGCCATAGAGCGGCTGGAAATCAACCCTGAGACCAAAGAGCCGCGCTTTCGGGTCATCGGGTCTGATATCTGGTCCGATGAAGAGGGCTTTGATGCCGCCATTGCCACCACTGGTATCACCGGCATCTGTGGCTCTGGCATCATCGAGGCCATCGCAGAAATGCGTATGGCCGGGGTGCTGGACGCTTCCGGCCTGATTGGCTCGGCAGAGCAGACCGGCACGGCCCGCTGTATTGCCGATGGCCGCACCAATGCCTATCTGGTCTGGGATGGCAGCGCCGAAGGTGGGCCGAAGATTACCATCACCAACCCCGATATTCGCGCCATTCAGATGGCCAAGGCGGCGCTCTATTCCGGCGCGCGACTGCTGATGGACAAATTTGGTGTCGACACCGTCGACCGGGTGGTTCTGGCCGGTGCCTTTGGCGCGCATATCTCCGCCAAACACGCCATGGTTCTGGGGATGATCCCCGACTGCCCCATCGACAAGGTCACCAGCGCCGGCAATGCCGCCGGCACCGGCGCCCGCATTGCCCTGCTCAACACCAAGGCCCGCAGTGAAATCGAACAAACCGTGCGCAAGATCGAGAAAATCGAAACCGCTGTCGAGCCGCGGTTCCAGGAACATTTTGTCAATGCCTCGGCAATCCCCAACTCGAAAGAGCCTTTCCCAATTCTGGCGTCGATTTTGACCCTGCCGGAGGTCAACTTCAACACCGGTGGCGGAGATGGCCCTGCAGGCGGACGCCGCCGTCGCCGTCGCGGCTGACACGTCAAGGTTGTTGCAATACCTGAAACATGATAGCTTTCCGAGGATTTTTCTCGGAAAGCTTTTTCATGTCACGCAAATTGATTATCTGCCTGGATGGTACCGGAAACGAGGTCGAACAGAACGAAAGCAACATTCTACGCCTCTACAAATGCTTGAAACACAACGAAAATCAACTTGTCTATTATGAACCGGGCGTTGGCACGCTTTCGACCCGCCCCTTCGCCAACAGTCTTTTTGCCAAGACCAAGTTGGTGGCTGGCCTGGCCTTTGGTTGGGGACTGCACACCAATGTCCTGCATGCCTATTCCTTCCTCTGCGAAAACTATCGCGAAGGCGACAGGCTGTATTTTTTTGGGTATTCACGAGGCGCCTATACCGCTCGTGTTCTGGCTGGTTTCATCAATGATTTTGGCCTCGTCGCCCCGCATGAGCTGCACCTGATCGGTCCGGTATTCAAAGCCTGGCGAAAACTGCGCCAGGATGGCCCCAATGAACAGTTCGCACCCTTGCGGATTTCTGAACAGTTTTTCCACCTGCGCCGGGTTCCCATCCGCTTTCTCGGGCTTTGGGATACGGTCAGTTCAATGATCCGCATTCGGCTGCAAAAAGACACCTTTATTGAATTTGGCACCCACTCAAGCGTCGATGAAAACCCATCGGTCAAAGCCGTCCGCCATGTGCTTTCAATTGATGAGACCCGCTGCTTTTTCCGCCAACAGATGTGGCAAGAAGGACAAGAATATCACGGCACCCGGTTTCGCAGCAAAAAGCACCCGGAACCTCAGGATGTAAAACAGGTTTGGTTTCCCGGCACCCATACCGATGTCGCAGGCAGTGTGCCAGAGGCTGAGGCCGGTCTTGCCAAACAAACCATGCAATGGATGCGACAGGAGCTTGACGCTCTGAGCGTCGACAGTCTCGAATTCCGCGAGCTTTACTATAACCGCTATGTGCTTGGTCAAAAAGACAAAGTGACTGAACGCATGAACTTAAAAGTCTCGCAACCCAGCGCCAAAACCCCACTGCACAGTCAGATGAAACTACGCAAACTCTGGCCCATTCTCGAGCTTTTCCCCCGCCTGGTGCGACGCAGCAATTGGCCCGGACAAAAGGGAGTGCTTGGCTATTACCTGCCACTGGCTCAGTACCGCCATATCCCCGACGATGCCCAAATTCACCCATCGGCATTCATTCGACGCGCGGATCCCACTTTGCACTACAACCCAAAAAATCTTCGCGGTTTCGCACCATCGAAAGAGGAACTCGAAAACCCGGTTTGAGCATATTGACCTCGCCAGCCTCATTGGATAGCAAGGCTACAAGGGCGGGTATGGTGAAAAGGTATCACGGCAGCTTCCCAAGCTTTAGTTACGAGTTCGATTCTCGTTACCCGCTCCAGATTTATCTGTTATTTTGCCTTGATCTAGGCGTAGCTAGTTTGTTCGACCATTGTAGCACGCCCCTTTAGGTGGTGCTGCACAGGAAAACCACTGCGCGTTGGAAAGCTGTTCTGTTGAGGGCGGCGACGACGCGGCGGCACAAAATGGGGCTCTTGCCTTTTACCCCTTCCGCAGTTTAGCGCAGGGATATGGATTTACGATTTCTCACACCGCTCAGCGCGGATGAACAACGCGCGCAGGGCTTGGATCAGCCCAAACCGATGGCCCTGGCGGATCGGGTTCGATTTTCCGAGCTTGATATTCTGCGGCACGTCAACAACAAGGCCTATTTGGGGTGGTTTGAAACCGCCCGGGTCACCTATTTTGACAATTTCTGCGCCAAGCATTTTGAAGGCAGACCGGCGCCGCGCTCGGTTTTACGCAATGCCAATGTGCACTACATGCGGGAAATGGTGCTGGATGAGCCCTATATCACCACCGCGCGCTGCCTCTCGTTTCGCAACACCTCATATGTCATGGAACAGCAGATCTGGTCCGATGGGCTGCGGGCGAGCCTTGAGGCGGTGATGGTGCTGCGCAGCCCCGATGGCAGCGCGGGTTACCCCCTGCCCGACAGCTTGAAGCAGCAGTTCATCAACCTTGATGGTGCGGCCCCGGCAGCGGGATAACCTGCCCAGGCGCGCTCAATAACGGCTGAGAGTCACCTGCAATTACGGAGCCCAGTGCACCGTAATTTCGGTCAAGACGGCCTGAATGGGGGCCTGTTCAGGCGGCAACGAAAGCGCCATTTCCAGCGCCTTTCTCTTGGCCTCTCCGTAGATCACCAGGTGTTTGGAAAGCGCCCCGTTCAACACCGACGCTGACAAGCTGACGCGGGGTTCCGGCTGGCTGTCGGGACGCAGGACAGACAGGATTGGCGCATCGGCGGCCAGCGCCTGTTCCAGCCCCGCCACGCCGGGAAACAGCGAGGCGGTATGCATGTCCTCGCCCATTCCCAGCAGCACAACCGAGAGCGGCAGGTTGGGTGCAATCTGTGCCTCGATCTCTGCCAGAACCTCTTCTGGCTTTCTGGCGGGGACATGAAAGGGCAAAAAATGCGCCGCTGTTGCCCGGTCCGTCAGCAGGTGTTTGCGGATCAGGCGGGCATTGGAGCGATCGCTTTCCAGTGCAACCCAGCGCTCATCCGTAGCCATGACATGCACCCGGCTCCAGTCCAGATCCGCAGCGCAGAGGTCGTCAAAGATGGGTGCCGGAGAGGTGCCGCCAGCCACGGCAAGCGCGGCGGTATCGTGATGCAGAAGATGCATTTTCAATTCCCCGGCAATCGCGTTGGCCACAGCAATCGCCAACATCTCCCTGTCTGGGTATTCACTAATCTTCATGGGTTTATCCCTCTCCATTCACGTTGATCGCGGCGCAGTAAAAGATCCGCATCCCCTGGACCGGTGCTGCCGCTTTCATATGGTTTTGGCACATCCCCCCGGGCCTGCCAGTCGGCAATGATCGGGTCGGTCCAGCCCCAGGCGGCTTCGACCTCATCGCCGCGCATGAACAGGGTCTGGTTGCCGCGCACCACATCCATAATCAACCGCTCATAGGCGTCTGCCGGTTCGCTCCCCTCAGGCCCCAGCGCCTCAGCAAAGCTCATATCCAGCGGCACATCCATCAGGCGCATCCCCCCCGGTCCCGGCTCTTTGATGGTCACGCTGAGGGTGATGCCCTCATTGGGTTGCAGGCGGATTTTCAGATGGTTGGCATGGCGTCCGGCCTCTTCGCCAAAGATGGAATGCGGTGCATCCTTGAACATCACATTGATCACCGATGAACGCGCCTTGAGCCGCTTGCCAGTCCGCAGGTAAAACGGTGTTCCAGCCCACCGCCAGTTGCTGATATGTGTCTTGAGAGCGATGTAGCTTTCGGTGCTACTACGTTGATTATCAACCGTTTCCCGGTAATTTAAATCGCGGCCAACCGCCCCCGCAGCCGGTGCGTATTGCCCCCGCACAATGTGATAGGGCTCCACCGGATCCAGGGCGCGGATCACCTTGAGCTTTTCATCGCGGACTGCGTCGGGATCAAATTTTGCCGGCGGCTCCATGGCGATCAGGCACAAAAGCTGCATCAGATGGTTCTGCGTCATGTCCCGCATCGCGCCGGCGCGTTCGTAATAATCTTCTCGCCCCAGCACCCCGACGGTTTCAGCCACGGTGATCTGGATATGGTCAACATACTGGCTGTTCCAAAGCGGCTCGAACAGCATATTGCCAAACCGCACCGCCATCAGATTTTGCACCGTCTCCTTGCCCAGATAGTGATCAATCCGGTAAATCTGCCCCTCGTCAAAATGGCTGGCCAGGGTCCGGTTCAGATCCCGCGCCGAGGCCAGATCGTGGCCAAAGGGTTTTTCCACCACAATACGCGTCGCCGCATTGGTCAATCCATAGCTGTGCAAACGCTCTGCCAGGGGTTCAAACAGGGCCGGACCTACCGAGAAATAGAACACCTTCACCCGCTCTGCCCCGCTCGCGGACAGGCTCTCACAGAGCGCAGGCCAGCCGGTCTCGCCGCTGCCGTCCAGCGGCACATAGGTCACCAGTTGCAAAAACGCAGCCAGAACATCGGCGTCGCAGATCTTTTCGCTGGTGTTCTGCTTCAGGTCTGCCGCCAGTTTGTCGCGATACCCCGTGATTGAAAATTCAGATCGCGCAGCGCCGATAATCCGTGTTCCGCCAGGGATTTGCCCGGCGCAAAACCTGCGAAACAAGGCCGGCAATATCTTGCGCCGCGCAAGATCGCCTGTTGCTCCAAACACCACCAGATCAAAAGGTTCGACCGGAATGACACGAGATACCATCTTGTTTTCCAACTTCCTGCAACGACAATGATTTGTTTCCGTTTCCGGGCCCACACCATCACTTCCCTGTCATAAAGACCTGTGGCGGCTTTTCATTTTCCACCATTATAGGCTAGCGTCCAGCGAAAGAAACTGTCCGAGAGAGCTTAAGTGTGAAAGATCTATCTGGCCCAGCCGCCAATATCGGGAAATTCAAAGACAGTCATGTGACAGCGGACGGATCCGAACGCGCCTCCGTAGCGCTGAGCAATCCTGAAACCCTGTGGTTCAACACCGGTACGCTGTGCAATATCGAATGTGAAAACTGCTATATCCTCAGCTCGCCGACCAATGATGCGCTGGTCTATCTGAGCGAACCCGAGGTGCGGCAGTATCTCGATCAGGTCACCGAGCGCGCCTGGCCAATCCGCGAGATCGGGTTTACCGGCGGCGAGCCCTTTATGAACCCACAGATGATCGCCATGGCCAGAACCGCCCTGGCGCGGGGTTTTGAGGTTTTGATCCTGACCAATGCAATGCTGCCGATGATGCGCAAATCCATGCGCGCAGGCCTGCAAGAGCTGGAAGCCGCCTACCCCGGCAAGATGACACTGCGGGTCTCACTGGATCATTTCTCACCCCGGCACCATGACCAAGAGCGCGGGCTTGGCAGTTTTGCCAAAACCATCGAAGGCATGTGCTGGTTGCGGGATGCGGGCATTAAAATGGCTGTCGCAGGCCGCAGTCTTTGGGGCGAAAGCGCGGCAGAAAGCCGTGCCGGTTTTGCAGCACTCTACCAGAGGCACGGCTTTGACATTGATGCCCAGAACCCTGGTGCAACCGTGCTGTTTCCCGAAATGGACGAAAGCGTCGAGGTGCCTGAGATCACCACGGCCTGTTGGGGCATTCTGGATAAATCCCCAAATGACGTGATGTGCTCTTCCTCCCGCATGGTGGTCAAACGCAAAGGCGCCAAGGCCCCTGTGGTTCTCGCCTGTACCCTGCTACCCTATTCGCCAGAGTTCGAACTGGGAGAGACACTTGCACAAGCAGAGGCGCCAGTGCGGCTGAACCACGCCCATTGCGCCAAGTTTTGCGTTCTGGGCGGCGCCAGTTGCTCAGCCTGAACCGCCCCCGACCAAGAAAACACCAGCGGCCAGCCTAGCTTCAGGCTAAATACAGGCCAGTATTTAGCCAGTGACAGATCAGGGTCAGGCCAGTGGCAAGGTCAGTGCAGGTTCAAGATACCTTTGACATTGCGCCATTCGCCCGGGCTGATCATCTTGCGATGACTGAACCGCACTGAATGCAACGGCCCGTCCAGCTCACGCTGCCAGAATTCGATAAATTTGAACAGGCGCTCGTGGTCCGGCGCCATGTCATAGTCTTGCCAGACATAGGTATTCAGAACATGGGCATAGTCGGGCATGTGATAGGTGAACTCGGCAGTGGTGAGCCCATAGCCCTTGAGCATCATTTCGGTACTGCTCATCTCCATCTGTGACCTCCTTTTGAAAGCCCCCCAAGATATAAACTAGCGCGAAATAGGTTAACCGCGTGCAAATTCTGGTTTCATCCGCTGCCCCCCTCCTCAAAAGCCCCGCAAAGCCAGTGCGAAGCCAGTACGAAGTCGGTAGGTAGTTAGTACGAAGTCGGTGCAAAACCGGAGCAAAACCGGCAGTTTGCTTGCACCCTATAGGCCCTCTCTGATAGGGTGCACCAACAAGATATAGACCCATAGAAAAGAACGGGCAGCAAACGTGACAGATACGCCGGATATTCCTGAAAACGCAGAAGAAAACCTTCCTCAGCGCGCCACTTATGACGGCCCCACGGTCTCCATCGAAGCGGAGATGAAGACTTCCTATCTGGACTATGCCATGTCCGTCATCGTCAGCCGGGCCATTCCCGACCTGCGCGATGGGCTGAAACCGGTGCATCGCCGTATTCTTTATGCGATGCATGAGACCGGCAATACCCATGACAAAAGCTACCGTAAATCTGCCCGTCCCGTGGGCGATGTCATGGGTAAATACCACCCGCATGGTGACAGCGCGATCTATGATGCCCTGGTTCGGATGGCACAGGATTTCTCCATGTCGCTGCCGTTGCTGGACGGTCAGGGCAACTTTGGTTCGATGGATGGCGATAATGCCGCCGCAATGCGCTATACCGAAGTGCGCATGGACAAGCCTTCGGCCTTTATGCTGGCAGACATCGAAAAAGATACGGTCGATTTTCAGGATAACTACGACGGCAAAGACAAAGAACCCACAGTTTTGCCGGCACGTTTTCCGAACATGCTGGTCAATGGTGCCGGCGGTATTGCGGTTGGCATGGCCACCAATATCCCCCCCCATAACCTGGGCGAAGTGATCGACGCCACGCTGGCGCTGATTGATGATCCCGATCTCACCAGTGAACAGCTGATTGACTATGTGCCCGGCCCCGACTTCCCTACTGGCGCCATCATGCTGGGCCGCTCGGGCGCGCGCAAAGCCTACCTTGAGGGGCGCGGCAGCGTTATCATCCGCTCCAAGACCCGCGTCGAGGAAATTCGCAAGGACCGCTATGCCATCGTGGTGGATGAAATCCCCTATCAGGTCAACAAGGCCGCGATGATCGAAAAGATTGCCGAGCAGGTGCGCGAGAAGAAGATCGAGGGCGTCGCCCACGTTCAGGATGAATCCGACCGTAACGGCGTACGTGTCGTGGTCGAACTGAAACGCGATGCCACACCAGAGGTGGTGCTGAACCAGCTGTTCCGTTTCACCCCGATGCAGACCTATTTTGGCTGCAACATGCTGGCGCTGAACGGCGGCCGCCCCGAGCAGCTGACCCTGCGCCGTTTCCTGACGTCCTTTATTGATTTCCGCGAAGACGTGGTGGCGCGCCGCACCGCCTATCTGCTGCGCAAGGCCCGCGAGCGCAGCCATGTGCTGTGTGGTCTGGCCGTGGCCGTTACCAATATCGACGAGATCGTCGCCACCATTCGCCAATCCGCCGATGCCGCTGAAGCGCGTCTGAAACTGATGACGCGACGCTGGCCAGCCCAGCCGATCCTGGAATACATCGCGCTGATTGACGATCCGACCCATACCGCCAACGAAGACGGCACCTATAACCTGTCGGAAACCCAGGCCCGCGCCATTCTGGAACTGCGTCTGCAACGGCTGACTCAGATCGGCGTCAAAGAAGTCACCGACGAGTTGGAAGACCTGGCCAGCAAGATCAAGGAATACCTTGAAATCCTGTCCTCGCGGGAACGGATCATGGGGATCATCTGCGATGAGCTGCGGGAAGTGCGCGAGCAGTTTGCCGTGCCCCGCCGCACCGAGATCGTCGATTGGTCCGGTGATATGGATGACGAAGACCTGATCGAGCGCGAAGACATGGTCGTTACCGTGACCTCTGGCGGCTACATCAAGCGCACGCCACTGGGGGATTTCCGCGCCCAAAAGCGTGGCGGCAAGGGTATTTCGGGGATGCAGACCAAGGAAGAGGATGTTGTCACCAACCTCTTTGTGGCCAATACCCATACCCAGCTGTTGTTCTTCACCACCGATGGCATGGTTTACAAGCTGAAAACCTGGCGTCTGCCCCAGGGCGGACGCACCGCCAAAGGCAAGGCCATCGTCAATATCCTGCCGATCCCGGTTGGGGTGTCGATTGCCGCCATCATGCCGGTGGATCGACCCGATGATGAATGGGCAGATCTGCAGATTGTCTTTGCCACGTCTGCCGGAACTGTGCGCCGTAACCGACTGTCGGACTTCACAAATGTGAAATCCAACGGCAAAATCGCGATGAAGTTCGAAGACGAACATGCCGACACCAAACTGATCAATGCCCGCATCTGTTCCGAAGACGACGATGTGATGCTGGTCACCAGCACCGGTCGCGCCATCCGCTTCCCCACCACTGATGTTCGGGTCTTTAACAGCCGCAATTCTGTTGGGGTGCGCGGGATCAAACTCAGCCAAGGGGCGGAAGTTGTCTCCATGTCGGTGATCCGCCACTTTGACGCCGAACCCTGGGAACGCAGCGCCTTTATCAAGCGCTTCCGCTCTGAACTCGGCACTGACATTTCCGAGGACGATGTCACAGCTGAAGTCGCGGAAGAGGTCGAAGACGGTGCGCTGAGTGATGATCGCTATCAGCAAATGCTGGCAGCCAATGATCTGCTTGTCACCATCAACAAACCCGGCGCGGGAAATCTGACCTCGGCCCATGATTACCGGGTGAGTGGCCGTGGCGGCCAGGGTGTTGGCGCCATGAAGGGCGGCGAGATTGTCGCAACCTTCCCTGTTGAGCTGGGCGACCAGATCATGCTGGCCACCTCCAAAGGCCAGTCGATCCGGGTTCCGGTTGATGGCATCTCATTCCGCTCCCGGTCTGCTGGCGGTGTGCGCGTCTTTAATACCGGCAAAGGCGAAGAGGTGGTTTCGGTCGCCTGGATTGCCGAAAACAGCGAAGAAGACGAAACAGTCGTGGCGACCGAAGAGTAATATCCTAATATAAACAGATCATTGGCCGGCGTTATTCAACTGCCGGCCAATGATCCTGCGGATCATAAGACAGATCCACCTTGACCGGTTTGAAGGCCAGCTCTTCTGGGCTTAATCCGTTGAGATAGTCACAATTTTGATCCGCCCGCGCCATTTCCAACTGTGGTGCAAAGGATGCAAAATCCTCCTCTGCGCAATATCCCCGGCCCCCGTTTTCCGCACAGACCTGCTCCAGCAAGAGATAGGCGCGCAGGAATGGGCAATGCAAAAGTGCGCTACGATCCCAATGGGGTGCATCGCCCTTTTCAGGCCGGGCCCCCTTGTGATCGACCAGTCTTACGACCCCGCGGAACCGGTACCATTGCTCCGCTTTACGGGCCATGAACCTATAGAGAGCCTGATCTTCAAAACCAGAATAGACGATACCGTTAACAAGAAACTGATCGCCTAAGAAAATATTGAGAGGGCTATCGTTGCCGAATTTGAGCTTTGCAACCTGTTCCCAGTTTTGTCCAGAAAAGGGGGAAGCAATAAGACGTCGGAAAGCAAAATCCTCTGCAACCTGTTCCTGGAGATCATAAAGCGCTGCAGGAGCATATTCAGTTGATCTGTTTTTGATTTGATACCAGATCCAGTTCTCAGCAAGTTTCATTAAGGACTGATCAAACGGATCATGCCGCAACCCCTCCTTCACCTCATCAATCTTCAATACCGCGATTTCGTCCTTTAGAGACCGCCCTCCCAACCGGGTTTTAAAGGCAGCGTCAAAGTTCTGAACAACCCGAGGCCTCCACCAGGCCTGCTCCAGAATGGTTTTGCGCGCAAACTCGATTTCATCTTCTGTGCGATTATGGCTTTCGCTTCGATCCGTCATGCGAATGGCCCGGCTCAGATCAAACTCAGGGTCTTTTGCCACCGCTGCCTGCATTGTCTGGCGCAGATCGTAACTTTCAGAAAAGTAGTACCGCTTTAGCCCGGAGTAACGGCAGCGGAACAGCATATCCGGACCATCGCTGGGGATCAGCGGCGCGTAGGTTTGGCATAGTTGCTCCAGCATTGCCGCAGTGCCGCCATAGCCCTGATGGGCCATATCAAGCGACCTGCGCAGGCTGCCCCAGTTCGGCTGCTGTGTCATAACCCTGTCGAGGGTCTCAAGAATCTCGCTCTTGTCGCGCGAAGTGGCGCTTTGGTTCAGCAGCGCGTCGGAGGCGGGAATAAAATCTGCGTCCAGCTCCAGGGCGCGACGCGCGTGGGCAATGGCCTGCTGGATCATGTTGTGGTGCACCGCCAGGGCCTGAGGATGCACATATTTGGCATAGCGCTCCCCCCGAATATCCCAGGCGCCCCGGCTCAGCGAAAAGCTGCGCGCCGAATGGGCAAAGCTCGACATTGGCACCGCGTCGACCCAGCTCTCAACAAAAGAGACCATCCGCGGATCAGAGGCCTCAAAAACCGACATCAGCCGCCGCAGTTTGAAAAAATCCTCACTCTCGATCAGGGGGCGTTCTCGTTCCTGGCTGAGCCTGCTTTCCAAACTGGTAAAATCGCCTGCATAGGCCAGTTGCCGGGCTTCACTGCGGGTCAGTTCCGCCGCGCTCACCGTGGGTTGAAATGCCAATAACGACAGGATCGCGGTGGCCAAAAACCTCTTCATTCCAAATATCTCTCTCAAAATGGCTGCACATCATGCGGGTAAGCTCTCCCTAAAGGAGAGCAAAATTATGGCATCTGGATGTGAATGGCTGGGTTTTAACGAAAGCGAAGGTTTTTTCTCATAGCAAGGAGATCAAAAGCCCCACAGTACTCGCCAGGATCTGCTCATGAACCTTTATCACTGCTCCATCGACATCCACAACGAAGCCAAAGCTCTGGCCTTTGCCGGGGCGGTTGATCAATGGATGGACTATCTGAAACAGCGCGGGGTTGTGAAGGGGCACCGGTTGCTGCGACGCAAGCTGAACCTTGCCAGCGACAATTGCCGGGATTTCCTGCTGGAGATCGAATTCGAGAACCTGGCCCAGCTGGATGAAGCCTTTCGGGTTCTGGGGGAAGACGACGAAGAGGTTGCCCGCCTCTATCGCAACGTAAATGCCTTGATTGCACATGCAGAATTTGGCCTGTTCCGCCCCTTCCCGGATCCCGAGCGGGCCGAGCGCATGGCCCTGGTCTAGGCCAGTCCCAAACCAGTCCATTCTCCAAACCAGAAAAGGCCAGGCAATTGCCTGGCCTTATGTCTTGCAGAGACATCCACAGTTACAGATCGTAGAGACCGGTGAATTTTTCCTCCAGATACTGCATCAGGGGTGCCGGGCTGGGAGTGGTGCCAGCGGCCAGGGTGATCGTCTCTTGTGGGCTACGCAATCCGCCGTGCTGTTGCAGGTTTTGACGCAGCCAGTTGGTTGCAGACGCCGTATTGCCGGTTGCCAGTTCCGCATCCAGCTTTGGTAGATCCGCCCGCATTTTTTTGTTCAGGCAGCCCGCATAGACATTGCCCAGGGAATAGGTCGGGAAATACCCGAACAGACCAACGGACCAGTGCACATCCTGCAAACAGCCGTTTGACGGCTTGTCGACGCCATAGCCAAAATCCGCCTCAAAGCGATCATTCCAGGCGGCTTCCAGATCGCCAACCTCCAGATCACCAGCCATCAGGGCCCGCTCCAGATCAAAACGCAGCATGATATGCAGATTGTATTGCAGCTCGTCGGCTTCGGTGCGGATATAGCCTTTGTGAACCCTGTTCACCGCCTTGTAGAATGCATCCGCATCCGAGATGCCAAAATCACCAAAGCTGTCGCGCATCTCACCATAAAGCCAGCTGGTAAAGGCGGCACCACGTCCGATCTGGTTTTCATAAATCCGGCTTTGGCTTTCATGCACGCCCATCGACACCCCCCGCCCCAGTGGCGTCAGCAGATAGTCACGGCTGATCCCCTGTTCATAGGCGGCATGGCCGACCTCGTGAATGGTAGAGTAGAAGCAATTAAAGGGATCCTCTTCGCTGGTGCGGGTGGTGATACGCACATCCAGCCCACTGCCCGAGCTGAAGGGATGCACCGCCTTGTCGACCCGACCGTGGCTCATGTCATAACCAAAGGCCTTGGCCAGTTTGCGGGTCAGCTTCATCTGCGCGCCTTCGGGAAAGCTGCCCTGCAGCGCCTGTGGGGCTGGCTTGTCCAGCACCCGCGCCCGCAGGTCCACCAGCCCGGGACGCATGGTGTCAAAGATCGCAGCAATTTCTGCGGCGCTGGTGCCGTGCTCATAGTCTTCGATCATGGCGTCATAGACGTCACCGCCCGCCGCCAGGGCCTGACCCTCCTCGCGCTTCAGGGCCACAACCTCTTCCAGCACCGGCAGAAAGGCTGCGACATCTTCATCTGCGCGGGCAGCAGCCCATTTGCCCTGTGCTTCAGAGGTGACACGGGCAATACGGCGCGCCAGATCGGCGGGGACCTTGACGCTGCGCTCGTAGCTGCGCTTGATCTCGCGCAGTTGCGCCGCGCCCACCGCATCCGGCACCTCCGCCGCTGCCAGCCACTCTGCCACTTGTGGAGAGGAGCGGCGCGCATGCAGAACCGCCTCGATCGCGGCCATTTCTTCACCGCGCTGCGGGCCTGCGCCGCGCGGCATCATGGTTTCCTGATCCCAGCCCAGCCGTCCGGCGATCTGCCCAAGCGCCTGCGTATCGCGCTCATAGGCCATCAAAGTGTCAAAAATGCTCATGGTTCAATGGTCCTTGATCGAAGTTGAAATGGGATAGCCCGCCAGAAACCGGGCCCGCAGGATTGCGACCCAAAGGGCGACGGCCACGAGCTGGTGCAGGATCGCGGCCTGCCAGGGCGCGCCGTAGATCACGGTGATCACACCCAAAAGGATCTGCAGGCACAAAATTGCAAAACTCAAGGAAAAGGCGCTGCGGGTATGCGGATGCGCCGAAGCGCGCCCTTTGAGCCAGACAACAACGGCAAAGGCAAACAAAAGATAACCACTGACCCGGTGAATAAACTGAACAAGTCCAGGGTTTTCAAAGAAGTTCCGCCAAATTGGCTCAAACATCAGCGGGTTTGGTGGGATCACCTGCCCGCCCATCAATGGCCAATCGGTATAGGATCGCCCAGCATCAATCCCCGCCACCAAGGCGCCCAGTAGGATTTGCAGAAAGGCAAAATGAAGCAAGCCGGTGGAGAGGCCAAAGATCTTTGCCTCTTTGGCGCGGCGCGCCTGCATCAGATCGCGTTCACTGCGTCCCAGCTGCAGGATAGACCAGGCGATGACGCCCAGAATGACAAAGGCCAGCCCCAGGTGCGTGGCAAGCCGATAGGAGGCCACCGAGGTCATGCCCTCGCCCTGGGTCACGCCCGAGGACACCATCCACCAGCCAATAGCGCCCTGTACACCGCCCAGCAGCCCCGGCAGCGCAAGCCGTATGGTCCAGCCAGTGGGGATTTTTCTGGTGACCAGAAAGCCCAGAAAGCCAAGGGCCCAGATCAGCCCCATGACGCGGCCAAGCTGACGATGGCCCCATTCCCACCAATAGATCGCCTTGAAATCCGCCAGCTCCATCCATTGGTTGGCGATGCGCCACTGGTCAATCTGTTTGTATCTGTCGAACTCGGCCTGCCAGTCCAGCTCTGTCAGGGGCGGCACAGCCCCGGTCACCGGACGCCATTCGGTGATCGACAGGCCTGAATCTGTAAGCCGAGTCAGCCCGCCCACCACAATCATCGCGACCACCAGGGCAAACAGCACCATCAACCAGGCCCGAATGGCGCCGCGCGCGCCGCGACGGCCGCGATCTATCATGCCCGGAGTGACTGCTGGGGCGGCGTCGGGTTTGTCGCCCGCGACCTCTTCAAAAATGCTGCGCTTGCTCATGCTTGCCTCTTTTAGAACTGGGGCCAAGCTAGGCAGGCTTGCAGCGAAGGTCCAGAGCATGCGCGGCCTTTGCAGCCCCGAGATGTCATTTTTCTGGTGCGTTGCCCGGCGCGTCCTGGGCTGGATCGTCTTTGTGTCGCCAACGTACCATCTGCCGCATGATTCCATGCAACATCTGCACATCGGCGCGTGTCAAAGGCATGCGGCTGAACATATTGCGAAACACCACCTTCATGCCCGCCGCCTTGGTCACTGGAAAGAAAAAGCCAGCTTCGTCCAGACGGTCCTCATAGTGGCTGACCAGGGCCTCAACATCGCGCCCCGTTGCCCAATCGGTTTTACCCAGTTCAATGACCTCATCCGCGATCTCTTGGGTTTGGCGCTGCCATTCATAGGCCGTCAACAACACACATTGGCCCAGGTTCAACGAGGCAAAATCCGGGTTCACCGGGACCGAAATAATTGCATTGGCGCGGGAAATATCATCGTTTTCCAGCCCAGCGCGTTCAGGACCAAACAGCACCGCGACCTTTTCGCCGGCTTTGATCTTTTGCGCTGCCAGTTTCATCGCCGCTTCGGGGCTGTAGACCGGTTTGACCAGCTCGCGCGGGCGCGCCGTGGTGGCAAAAACAAAGGAGCAGTCTTCCAGGGCGGAGGGCAGATCATCAGACAGGACCGCCTCATCCAGCAGCCGCCCAGCGCCCGAGGCCATGGCCACGGACTTGGGGTTGGGCCAGCCATCGCGCGGCGCCACAATATGCATCCGGTCAAGCCCAAAGTTCCACATGGCACGGGCCGCCGCACCGATGTTTTCCCCCATCTGCGGGCGCACCAGGACAAAGGCAGGTTGTGGCATATGGCTGGGCATTCTTCTCTCCGCTTAAGACCGCCTTGCTGTAGTCGTCACATCGCCAATGAGCAACCCATATGACAGGGCTGCGGCCCACCAACCGGAGTGCAATGGTGGAATTCCTGTCCCTGGCCCGCCAAAACCTTGCACTCGGCTACAAAACCGCTAAAACCCGTGCTTCAAGATCAACAGGAGTGACCTGCATGGATAACGCCTCAGAAGCCACCGAAGCCCCGCAGATCTACCTGATCTCCCCCCCGAGTTTTGAGCTGGGTCGCTACCCTGATATTCTGGGCCGTGTCTTGGACAGCGCCGAGATTTCCTGCCTGCGGCTGAATATGGCCAGCCGGGACGAAGACACGCTGAGCCGTGCGGGCGATGCCCTGCGCGAGGTGTGCCATGCCCGCGACGTTGCCATTGTGATCAGCGACCACCAAATCCTGGCAGAGCGCCTGGGGCTGGATGGTGTGCATCTGAACGATGCCTCCAAGTCCGTGCGCACCGCCCGCAAGGCGCTGGGGCCGGATGCCATTGTCGGCAGTTTCTGCGGCGCCTCGCGTCATGACGGGATCAGCGCCGGGGAAGCCGGAGCGGATTACGTGAGCTTTGGTCCTGTTGGCACCTCTGGGCTGGGCGATGGCGCCGTGGCCGAAACAGAGCTGTTTCAGTGGTGGTCGCAGATGATCGAGGTGCCTGTGGTGGCCGAGGGTGGGCTGACCGAAGATCTGATCCGCACGGTGTCACCCTTTACCGATTTCTTTGGCCTGGGTGAGGAGATCTGGAACACCGAAGATCCCGTTGCCACCCTCAGCCGCTTTATGGCGGCTATGCGCTAGACCCACCGGGCGACCGGGCACGTCAGTTTTGACACCAGTTCGGCACCGGACGACAGGGCGTAGGAGGCAACTCCTGCGCCTTTTCTTTTGGTCAAGGCAAGTTGGTCATAGCCAGTTGGTCAAAGCAGGTCAGGCTTTACAGGAACACACGTTCATAAAACCAATAGCTGCCAATCAGCGCAATGGTCACAGAGGCCGGGATGGCCACCCGCCCGCGGTATTTGGGATGGGTGCCAAACCAATAGCCCAGCGTGCCATAGGCCAGGGCGATCACGGCCAACTGTCCCAGTTCCACCCCGACGTTAAAGCCAAGCAGCGCCGGTACGACCTGATTTTGCGGCAGGCCAAACTCTCCCAGTACCGTGGCAAAGCCAAGCCCATGCAACAGCCCAAAGGCAAACACCACCACCGGACGCCAAAGGTGCAGACGGCGGGAAAAGATATTCTCCACCGCGACAAATACAATCGAGGCCGCAATCAGGGGCTCGACAAGGGCAGTATTTACACTGACCAGGCCCAAAGCGCCCAGCGCCAGGGTTATGCTATGCGCCAGGGTAAAGGTGGTGACCTGCCACAGCAGCGGCCGCAACCGGGTGCTGAGGAAGAACAGCCCCAGCACAAACAGGATATGATCCAACCCCTTGGGCAGGATGTGATCAAACCCGACTGGCAGGTAGCTTTGAAACACCTCCCAGCCACTTTGCACTGCACCGCCATTCAGACTGATGGCAGGAGAGCGCACCCCGCCCAGAAGATAACCGGTATAGGGCTCTGGCACAGCATTCTGCCGCAGGACCACCGCCCCGGAGCGCTCTGGCCAGGTAACGTTCAGATAAAGCGCAGATCCCGGCAGGCTCCCCGAAAGTTCCAGTACCGAGCTGCGCGGCAGGCTGGCATCTCCCACCTGCGGGATGGTGATCTTCTGCAGCTGCAAAAGCACCGGATCGCCAGCTTCGACTTGCACCGTGGGCAGCCAGTCCTCGACAAACAGCCGCACCATGGGCTCCAATTCGTCCTCGGACATGTTGCGCAGCAAATCATAGTCGGCGGATCTCTCGCTGCTATTGGTGTCGCTGCGATCATCCAGATCAATTCCGGCAACAAAGGCTTCGATGTTCAGCCGCAACAGCAGCCTGAGCTGGCCGTCAGAAACGTCAAAGTCTGCGATCGTCGGCGTGATCTCATGTGCCCCCCCCGACATCGGCAGGCAGAGCATAAGGCTTGACAGAAGCGAGAGGATACCCACCCTGAAGCCACCCAAGTGAAAAGTTCTGAAAATGCTCAAACCCGTGGTCCGCTCTGTTTTTCTGCCTGGTCTCTGCCTTGCCGCCCTTCTGGCGTCGACGCCTCTGGCGCTTGCCCATGAGTTTTGGATTGAGCCTGAGAAATATCAAGTGAATTCCGACGAATCCCTCACTGCGGGGCTCAGAAACGGCCAATTGTTCAAAGGCGCCCGCCTGCCCTATTTTGATCATCGCATCCGCCGGTTTGACATCGTCCAGGGGGGCGAGGTCACACCCTATACGGGGCGGATGGGGGATATGCCCGCCCTGGTGCTGAACAACCTGGCGCCCGGATTGTTGATCGCCCTGCACGAAACCTCTCCCGATCTGATCACCTACAAGAGCTGGGAGAAATTTGCCGCTTTTGCCGAGGCCCAGGGATTTGACGACATTCTGGCCCGCCATCAGGCCCGTGGTCTGCCGGAGGCCGGTTTTGGCGAATACTACACCCGCCACGCAAAACTGCTGGTCGCCGTCGACCATGGCGCCGGCGCAGACCGGGCCTTTGGCCTGGAGACCGAGTTTGTGGCTTTGCAAAACCCCTACACCCTTACGCTGCCTGGTGACGGCAGCCCGACAATGATGCCGGTACAACTGCTGTATCAGGGGGCGCCCAGGGTGCATGCCCAGGTCGAGCTGTTTGAACGCGCACCAGATGACAGTGTTCAGCGCCAGCTGTTGCAGACCAATGACAGCGGCATTGTTCAGGTTCCTGTGCGGGCCCAGCGGCGCTACCTGCTGAACGCTGTGGTGCTGCGCCCCGTGACAGCTGCGCAACCACTGCCCCCCGCACAAGAGGACGCAAAAGCGGTTTGGCAAACGCTCTGGGCCTCCTTGGTTTTTGCCACTCCCTAGTGCCCGGGTGATCACCTCGCGGCTTTTTCCGCTTGTCGCTTGCGGGGCGCGGAAAAAGGCGCAATAGAGTTGCCATGACACAGGATATCACCACGCCCGCCACCGCTTCTGCTCCCGCTCTACAGGTGCTTTGCATCGGGTCTGTTCTATGGGACATCATTGGCCGCTGCCCAACGGATATGCGCCGCGGCTCTGATATGCCGGGTCGTATTACCCGCCTGCCCGGCGGTGTTGCTTTGAATATTGCCATGACACTGGCGCGCTTTGGGCTCAAACCCGATCTGCTGAGCGCGGTAGGAACCGACCCCGAGGGCGAAGAGTTGATTGCCGCCTGCGCCCGTCTGGGTTGCGGCACTCAGCATCTGTACCGCTGCGGGGATTTGCCGACAGATCGCTACATGGCGGTTGAGGGGGGCAATGGCTTGATTGCCGCCATCGCAGATGCCCACTCCCTGGAGGCCGCCGGGGATAAGATCCTGCGCCCGCTGCTGGATGGCACGCTGGGTTCGCCCCAGGCCCCCTATCAGGGCGCCATTGCGTTGGACGGCAATCTCACTCAGGCCTTGCTGGCCGAAATTGCCACCGACCCGGCCTTTGCCCAGGCCAAGCTGCATGTGGCTCCGGCCTCTCCCGGCAAGGCAGAGCGGCTGCGTCCGTTTTTGACCGCCACCCGTGGCACGCTTTATGTGAACCTCGAAGAGGCCGGGCTGCTGTGCCAGGCCAGCTTTACCAATAGCGCCGAGGCGGCACAGGCGTTGATCGCTCATGGCGCGGCGCGGGTTCTGGTCACCGATGGGGATGCCTCTGCCAGTGACGCCTCTGCCAGTGATGCCGCCACCGGTGAGCCCCATACCATAGACGGTTCACAGACCGTGATAACCAAACACCCGCCGCAGGTGACCGTTGCCCGTGTCACCGGCGCCGGTGATACCTTCATGGCGGCGCATATCGCCGCCGAAGCGCGTGGCGCAGACCGACACTTGGCGCTGGAGACTGCCCTGCAGACCGCCGCCACCTATGTTTCAGGAGATACCCCGCTGTGATCGACATCCAGTATTCCGCCGAAGTCCAGGCTGCCAAAGCCGCAGGCAGCGCCATTGTGGCGCTGGAAAGCACCATCATCACCCATGGCATGCCCTTCCCACAAAATGTCGAAGTGGCGGCCCAGGTCGAACAGGATATCCGCGATGCAGGCGCAACACCGGCGACCATTGCGGTGATGCAGGGGGTCTTGCATGTCGGGCTGGAGCCCGATCAGCTGCAATCGCTGGGCCAGGCCAAAGATGTGGCCAAGGTATCGCGCGCCGATATGCCTGCCTGTATTGCCATGGGTAAAACCGGAGCCACCACAGTGGCCGCCACCATGATCGCAGCCCGGCTTGCCGGAATTTCGGTCTTTGCCACCGGTGGTATTGGCGGTGTCCACAAGGGGGCCGAGACCAGCTTTGACATCTCCGCCGACCTGATGGAGCTGGCGCAAACCCCCGTGACCGTTGTCGCCGCCGGAGCCAAGGCCATTCTGGACATCCCCAAAACCCTGGAGATCCTTGAAACTCAGGGGGTTCCGGTCATCTCCTATGGTCAGGACAGTTTCCCCGCCTTCTGGTCGTCCCAGTCAGATCTGACCGCGCCGCTGCGTATGGACAGCGCCAGGGATATCGCCCGCGCGCAGATCATGCGCAGCGCCATGGGCCTGCCCGGTGGTCAGCTGATTGCCAACCCGATCCCGCGCGAGGCAGAAATTGCTGCCGAGCTGCTCGCTCCGGTGATCGCCCAGGCGCAAAGCGAAGCCGATGCGCAAGGGGTTTGCGGCAAAGCCGTCACGCCGTTCCTGCTACAACGGATTTTTGAGCTCACCGAGGGGCGCTCGCTAACGGCAAATATTGCTTTGGTGCGAAATAATGCACGGCTTGCCGCGGAAATTGCCAAAGAAATGGTCGCGCTTAACTCTTGAGTGACTTTCCTTTGACTCTGGCATTGCCCATGGCGTGATCAGTACCTAGGTTCTGATCAACGCAACGGACGTGACTGTTCCTCATACCTGATTGTTTCCAATGACCACACCCTTTGACGAAGACCCCATTCGCCACCGTCCCGGCGTATTTGCGCGGCTCCGCTCCTCGTTTTTTACCGGGATTGTGGTCATTGCTCCGGTCAGCCTGACCATTTGGCTGCTGTGGACGGTTGTCGGCTGGGTCGATTCCGTGGTGCTGCCTCTGGTGCCGCATACCATCTCGCCCGAGCAATATATCGGCATCAACCTGCGTGGTATCGGGCTGATCTTCTTTTTGGTCTTTACCATTGTCATTGGCTGGGTCGCCAAGGGGATCATTGGCCGCTCGCTGATCGGGTTTGCCGAAAACCTGGTCAATCGCATGCCCGTGGTGCGCACCATCTATTCCGGCATCAAGCAGATTTCGGAAACCGTTTTTGCCCAGTCGGAACGCAGTTTTGAAAAAGCCTGCCTGATCCAGTACCCCCGTCGTGGGATCTGGGCCATCGGCTTCATCTCGACCACGGCAAAAGGCGAAATTTCGGCACATGCCAATACCGGCAGCCCGATGATGAGTGTCTTTCTGCCAACAACCCCCAACCCAACCTCGGGCTTTTTGCTCTTTGTCCCGCAGGATGATGTGATCGAATTGGAAATGAGCGTGGAGGATGCGGCTAAACTGGTGATCTCAGCCGGGCTGGTCTATCCCAACCCCAAGGATCCCAGCACCCCAGAGCAGCCAGAAGAGACCTCCTGAGTAGCCTGTACCCCAGCGCGGGCGACCCATCCCAGACCCATAGGGTTTGCAGCAACAAAAAAGGGAAGGCGCCGCGCCTTCCCTTTTCTTTTTTTGTTGCGCGGTAACCGCTTTGCAGGCCCTGTCTTTTGCAGGTCCTGTCTAAAGTGCGGTCCAGCCCCCATCAACGCTCAGCGTGGTGCCCGTGATCTGCGCCGCAGCATCAGAACAGAAAAAGACAGTGGATCCGCCCAGTTGCTCCACCGTGGCAAACTCCCGCGAGGGTTGGCGCTCCAACATTACCTTTTTGATCACCTCTTCGCGCGACATGTTGTATTTCGCCATGGTATCCGGGATCTGTGCCTCAACCAGCGGAGTCAAAACATATCCGGGGCAGATGGCATTGCAGGTGATCGGTTCTTCTGCGGTTTCCAGCGCCACGGTTTTGGTCAGGCCAACAACGCCATGTTTGGCCGCGACATAGGCCGATTTGAACGGCGAAGCGGTGAGCCCATGCGCTGAGGCGATATTCACCACCCGCCCCCAGCCGGCCGCCCGCATCATCGGCAGAGCCACCGCTGTGGTATGAAAGGCAGAGCTGAGGTTGATCGCCAGAATGGCATCCCAGGTTTCGGCCGGGAATTCATCCACTGGCGCCACATGCTGGATGCCGGCATTATTGACCAGGATATCGCAACGCCCGGACTCTTTGATCAAGCCACGGCAGGCGTCGCCGTTGGACATATCGGCCTGGATGTAGCGGGCCTGGACGCCAAACTCAGCTGCGATCTGCGCCGCAAGCGCGTGATCCTCTTCGCGGTCGGTAAAGGAGTTCAACACCACATCTGCCCCAGCCCGTGCCAATTCGCGCGCAATGCCCAGCCCGATGCCTGAGTTTGATCCGGTGATCACAGCGGTTTTCCCCTGGAGCGTCATCTGTTGTTCCTTCCTTGGATCCTGACAAGATTTGGTGCCCCTTCTTGCCATGCCGTGAAGGCAAAGGAAACGCGTAGGACTACGTAGCCTCGCCCCCTGGTGGCCAGCCAGAACAGCCAGGCACGGAGGTCAAACCAGCGTTAAAATCGCCGGATCTGGCCAATCAGTTCACAATAGGATATTTGAAATCCCCAAAAAAAAACGCCCGCGCGAAGCGGGCGTGAAGTTATTGAGGCAGGTTTCATACAGGCAAGAAACCTATCGAGCAGTGACACCTTTATAAGCAATTTCCCCTGTGCATCCAAGCTAAAAGTTTTAAATGACGATGCGCGGCCGCTGGGGTATAGAGCCAAGGAAATAAGGGCTGAAGGGGATTGTTGCCAAAGTGACTCCAGATTTTTTCCAAAAACTCAAAGTTACAACCTCTGGAATCCTGCTGTTTTGCGCTGCCGATTTTGCAGTCGCAGAATCATCACATGGCATAGCTATGTATGGGACCCCCGCTCTACCACAGGATTTTGTATCTCTACCCTATGTAAACCCCAATGCGCCAAAGGGTGGGAAAGTGGTGGTTGGGAACACCGGCGGATTTGATACGCTTAATCCGTTTGCCCAAAAAGGCACCCCTCCCTGGCAGCTCAGATTCTGGGGATATGAAAGCCTGATGGGGCGATCCTGGGACGAAGCTTTCTCTCTTTACGGGCTGTTGGCCGAATCAGTTGAAGTACCCGAGGACCGATCCTGGGTCGAATTCACCCTCAGACCTGAGGCGCGTTTTTCCGATGGCAGCCCGGTCACGGTCGAAGATGTGATCTGGTCCTATGAGACCCTCGGCACCCAGGGGCATCTGCGCTATCGCGGCTTTTGGAACAAGATTGCCGAGATCCGCCAGACCGGCCCTTTGAGCCTGCGCATCACCTTTAACACCGCCGACAGAGAACTCGCTCTGATTGCAGGCATGCGTCCGATTTTGCAAAAATCCCAATGGGAGGACAAAGATTTTGCCGCCTCCGGCCTGACAGAGGCGCCAATTGGAACCGGGGCCTATGTGATCGAGAGTTTTGAAGCCGGTCGGCAAATCACCCTGAAACGCAATCCCGAGTATTGGGGCAAGGATTTGCCCTTTCGGGTGGGAACGCAAAACTTTGATGAGCTCCGGATAGACTTCTTTGGCGACCAAACCGTGTTGTTTGAAGCCTTCAAAGCCGGCGAGCTAAGCAGTTACCGGGAATTCAATGCCGATAAATGGGCCAGCGCCTATGGGTTTTCTGCGGTGACCGATGGCCGGATTGTCAAAAGTGAGATTCCCCACAAACGCCCCTCGGGCATGACCGGGCTTGCCTTCAATACCCGCCGCGCGCCCCTGGACGATTGGCGGGTGCGCGAGGCGTTGCTGCTTGCCTTCAACTTTGAATACATCAACGAGACAATAACCGGCAGCGCCCAACCGCGTATCACCTCGTATTTCTCCAACTCGCATCTCGGGCTGCGTCCCGGGGCAGCCAGCGGCCGGGTTGCCGAATACCTGATGCCCTTTGCGGAGGACCTGCCCCCCGGCACAGTTGACGGCTATAGCCTGCCGCAAAGTGACGGCACCAAGCGCAATCGCACGAACCTTCGCAAAGCGATGGCCCTGCTGGAAGAAGCCGACCTGACGGTGCAAGACGGCGTCCTGCGCGATGCGGAGGGCAACCAGGTTGCCTTTAACGTCTTGCTGCGCCAGGGCGACAGCGAAATGAAAACCGTGGTCGAGATCTATGCCCGCGCGCTGGAACGCCTGGGGATCACCTTGACCCCAGAACCTGTTGACAACGCGCAATATGTTGGCCGTCAAAGCAGCTTTGACTTTGACCTCACCAAGGTGCGCCGCGAACTCTCCCTCAGCCCGGGAAACGAACAGAAACTCTACTGGGGTTCAGCCGGTGCCGAACAACCCGGTAGCCGCAACCTGATGGGCATCGCCTCACCTGCGGTGGACGCGATGATTGACACCATGCTCAGCGTGGAGGCCCCAGAAGATTTTGTCGCCGCCACCCGTGCCCTGGACCGCCTGCTCACGGCGGGGCGCTATGTGATCCCGATCTGGACCTTTGATAAGGGTCGTATCGCCCATAAACGGGCGCTGAAGTTCCCGCAAACCCTGCCGATCTACGGAGACCGCACCGGGTTTATGCCAGATGTCTGGTGGTATCAGGAAGATTGACAGGCCGTCTGGCCCCCCATGGGGCCAGGCATACCTCTGACGCCGGGGCCATGTGAGCGTACCCTCTTTTTCCCATGGTCGGCGTAAAACTGCCTCAGGAAACTCGATCATTCCATTTTGGCCCATTTTTGCTATACTGTGCTTGTATAAATGGTAACGGTTAAAGAGGGGCACCAATCATGACACTCCGTCCTCCCCCGCTGTGCTGGGAGGCAATGTACCCCCGGGCCAAACAGCGGTTTCCACATTTGCAGTTCGATACGGTCTCCAGCTTGAAAGGGGATCACGATGGTTTTGTCAGCTACCTTGCAGACAGCCATCAGCTGACTCTGCGCGAAGCCCGTGAAGAGATCGAGGATTTTCTCTTTACCGAAAGCCTGCATGCGGAGCTGAAATCTTACTCGGCCTAAGCCAAAGCCTGCCCAAGCCAAAGTCTACCCGAACAAAGTCCAGCCCGAACAAAGTCCAGCCCGAACAAAATCCAGCCTGAGCAGAAACCTGATCTGACCCAGACCAGAACCGGCCAGGAGCAAATCCGCAACACTGAAAGATCCACAACACTAAATGACTGTGGGGATCTAGGTTCCGCAGAACGCAGGGCCTTAGCTGAGCGAGGTCACCCAGAGGATGGTCGCATCTTCCTGACTTTGCGACACCACATTATGCCCCATTGCCGCGTCGTAGTAGGCGCTGTCACCACGACGCATCTCAACCGGTTCATAAAACTCGGTAAACAGCGTCACCACTCCGGTCAGCACATACATGAACTCTTCGCCGTCATGGCGCACCCAGCCATCAAACTCTTCCATCGACCGCGCCCGCACCCGGGCCCGGTAGGGCAACATCTGTTTGCGGCGCAGCCCCTCGGCCAGCAGCTCATGCTCATAGGTCGCGGTGGCCTGGGCTGAGCCTTCGTTCAACTTGGTCACCGTCATCCGACCATTGACCTGATCCCGTTGCGGCGGCGTGAACAGCTGTGGCACCGAGATCTGCAACCCAACCGCAAGCTTTTTCAGGGCTTCATAGGTCGGCGACATCTGGCCGTTTTCGATTTTAGACAGGGTCGAGCGCGCCAGACCGGCCTGATTGGCGGCGTGCTCCAATGTCCAGTCGCGCGCCTTGCGCAACTCGCGCACACGGGCACCCAGGTCCAGGGGCTCTGCTTCGCGTTCATCGCCATTGGCGCGGGCAATGGTAATCAAAGATTTTGGGTCGTTTCCTGTCATAGGGCTTCTATATGCCGCCCGGTGGGTGCTTGCAACGCAGACCTTGTCACGCTAGCCAATGGAAATGTTATCCTTGTTTGATCAAGGCGCCTTTGCGCCCTGCCCCGCCCCCTTCAATCTGGCAGCCTTTGTGCTCCGCCATGCTGTTGACCTGGCCGATAAACCAGGTCTGGAAGTTGTCGGCCCCAACGACTCGCAGATCTGGAGCTATGCCCAGTTGGAAGCCGCAGTGCGCGGCACCGGCACCGGGCTGCTGCAGGCGGGGTTCACGCCTGGCCAGATCGTGCTGATGCGTCTGGGAAATACGGTTGATTTCCCCATTGCCTATCTTGGCGCAATTGCCGCCGGTTTGGTGCCCGTGCCGACCTCCTCGCAGCTCACCGAGGAGGAGACGGCAAAGATGATTGCCGATCTGCAGCCCGCAGCCGTGCTGCGTGACCCGCAGGTCGCCTGCGCGCCCCATGACAAACAGATCCTGCTGGCAGAGCTGCAGGCGATGCATGCGCTCCCTCCCTGCGCCTATGACATGGGAGACCCAAACCGGATGGCCTATGCGGTCTATACCTCAGGCACCAGCGGCAAGGCGCGCGCCGTGGCCCATGCCCACCGCGCAATCTGGGCCCGCCAGATGATGGTGACGGGCTGGTATGATCTTAAACCCACTGACCGGCTGCTGCATGCCGGGGCCTTCAACTGGACCTTTACCCTGGGCACGGGCCTGATGGACCCCTGGGCCATTGGCGCCACCGCATTGATCCCGCACCCCGGCACAGACCCTGGTGATCTGCCAGGCCTGTTGCGCCAACATAAGGCAACAATTTTCGCCGCGGCTCCAGGTGTTTATCGTAAGATCCTGAAGGGCGAAACTGCCATGGAGCTTCCGGATTTGCGTCATGGATTGTGCGCCGGAGAGAAGCTCTCGTCACATCTGCACGGCGCCTGGAACAGCACCACCGGCACCGAGCTATATGAGGCCTACGGCATGTCCGAATGCTCCACCTTCATCTCCTCCAGCCCGGCCCATCCGGCGCGGGGCGACGCGCTGGGGCGGCCGCAACAGGGGCGCAGGATCGCCATCCTGGGGGCCGAGGGCCCGGTGCCCCAAGGCCAGGAGGGCACGATTGCCATTGCCGACAGCGATCCTGGATTGATGCTGGGATACCTGAATGCCCCGGAAGAGACCGCAGCACGGATACAGGACGGCTGGTTCCTGACCGGCGATCAAGGCGCCATGGCCGTTGACGGTCAGGTGAGCTATCTTGGCCGCGTGGACGACATGATGAATGCCGGAGGCTTTCGGGTCTCCCCGATTGAGGTGGAAACCCAGCTTTCTGCCCATCCCGGCATTACCCAAGTGGGGGTTGCCACGGTTGAAGTCAAAACCGACAGCCATATCATTGTCGCCTTCTACACCGGTCCAACCAAATTGGATGTGCCAGAGCTAGAGGCTTTTGCAGCCGCCCATCTGGCCCGCTATAAACAGCCGCGTGCCTATGTGCATCTCGACATGCTGCCCAGCGGCGCCAACGGCAAATTGCTGCGCCGCGCCCTGCCCGCCTATTTCAAAGGATAGCCCATGACCGCTGATCTGACCGCCGCCCTGCCCACCGTCAAGCTCGACATCATTTCCGACCCGATCTGCCCCTGGTGCTATATCGGCAAGACGCATCTGGACAAAGCACTGGCCGAAATCCCCGATCATCCCTTTGTGATTGAATGGCACCCCTTTCAGCTGAACCCCGATATGCCCTCCGAGGGCATGGGGCGCCGGGAATATCTGGAAGGCAAATTTGGCGGCAAAGAGGCCGCAGTCCGGGCCTATGCACCGGTGGTGGAACACGCCGAAAAAGCAGGCCTGCGCATTGATTTTGAAGGCATGCAGCGCACGCCCAACACTATTGACGCCCACCGTCTGATCCACTGGGCCGGGATCGAAGGCAAACAGGCCGCCATGGTTGATGCCCTGTTTGACGCCTATTTTGCCCAGGCCCGTGATATTGGCGATAGGGATGTGCTGGCCGAAATCGCCGCAAATGTGGGCATGGAAGCCGATGTCGTGCGTCAGCTTCTGTCTGGATCCAATGATATCGACGACATCCGCAACCGCGACGCCCATTCACGCAAGATGGGGGTGTCTTCGGTTCCAACCTTCATCATTGCCAATCAACATGCGGTTCCAGGCGCCCAGCAGCCCGAAATGTGGAAACAGATTATCACGGACATTATGCAGCAACTTCAATCCACTGAGGGGGAAGCATGAGCCAACTCAGGCGCATGACAATCTTTGTTTCGCTGCTGTCTATCATTTCCGGCAGCACGGTGTTTTTTCGCATTGTCGAAGGCTGGAGCTGGTTGGATGCCTATTTCTTTACCATCGTGACCATCTCGACCGTTGGCTATGGCAGCCTGGTGCCGGTCACCACGGCAGGCAAGCTGGCCACGACCTTTTTGATTTTTGGCGGCTTGGGCGTTTTTGCTCTGGCCATCCATGAATTTGCCAAGATCCAACTGCTCAAACGGCAAGAGCACAACGAATGGCTTTTTGCCCGCCTCGGGCGCAACGATGAGGGCGAGGAAGAGCAGGTCGCCAATATGGATGATCAACCCCATAGCCTGAGCCAGGACAGGCTCCCCGCCAGTCCACAGAAGCCGGATTCTGGCGAATAGCCAAAGCAGTGCCGCCTCGGCTGACTATTTGGTAAACGCCTTCCAGCCCCCTCCTGTCTCGCCTCTGGCTGCCACTTGCGTCTTCAGGTAGTTCACAAGACAACAATGCACAGAAGTCTGTGCATTATTGAACCATGGCCTCTCGGTTCTGACCATGATAGCCGAACACCGTTGAGGCCCGGTCAGGATTCAATTTCAGGATCCCCGAAGTCTCTTATGAGGATCCCAATGACGACTAGACCCGCCCAAGCCATGTCAAAGGCCGAGTTCATTTCTCTGGTTGCTATGATGATGGCGACGATTGCCTTTTCCATCGATGCCATGCTGCCGGCCCTGCCGGAAATTGGCGCTCAACTGAGCCCCAATGACGTAAACCAGGCGCAGTTGATCCTGACCTCATTTGTCCTGGGTATGGGCATTGGCACCTTTTTTACCGGCCCCCTGTCTGATGCCTTTGGGCGCAAGCCGGTCATCATCGCCGGCGCGCTGGTTTACGTGCTCTCTGCAGGTGTGGCCTGGGCCTCCTCCTCGCTGGAGCTGGTTCTTTTTGCGCGGGTGACCATGGGGCTGGGCGCCGCCGGCCCACGGGTTGTTGCCCTGGCCATTGTGCGCGACCTCTATTCCGGGCGCGAGATGGCGCGTATGATGTCCATTGCCATGATGATCTTTACCCTGGTTCCCGCAGTTGCGCCGATGCTGGGTCAGTTTGTTATCCTGATCGCGGGCTGGCGCGGCATTTTTGCTGCATTTGCGCTGTTTGCGATCATCATCTCGGTCTGGACCATGCTGCGCCTGCCCGAGCCACTGGCGGTTGAAAACCGGCGCCCCTTTCGGATTCCGCTGATGTTGGCGGCGGTCAAGGAGATGGTCCAGCATCCAACAGTGCGCCTGTCCATCTTGGTGCAAACCCTCTGCCTGGCCATCCTCTTCACCATGATCACCATGGTTCAGCAGATCTATGACATCATTTTTGATCGTGCCGACAGTTTCCCCTTCTGGTTCAGCCTGGTGGCGCTGATGTCGGGCAGTGCCAGCCTGCTGAATGCCGCCGTTGTCGTGCGCATCGGCATGCGTCGCATTGTGACCTGGTCCCTGGCGGGGCAAATTGTCCTCTCGGCCATCATGTTCAGCCTCGCAAACGTCCCGCTCCCCGGCGCAGTGGCCTTTGGGCTATTTGTGGCCTGGCAGACCAGCGTCTTCTTTATGGCCGGCACCACAATGGGCAATCTCAATGCAATGGCGATGGAACCTATGGGCCATATCGCCGGCATGGCCGCTTCGGTCATTGGTGCGATTTCTACGGTCTGTGGAGCCATCATCGCGGCGCCTATCGGGCTGTTGTTTAACGGCACGCTCTTCCCCGTCACGCTGGGAATTCTGGTGATGTCCGGCCTTGGTTACCTGATCATGCTGCACATAGCACGGGTTGAGGCGCGCTATGTGCTCTAGCCACTGAACGGCATCACTGGCCCACATCACTGTCTTGTCGAAGGGCGGCGAAACTCCTAACCTCCCCAGATGTTTGGGCCAGATATCTGGAGAGGTTTTTCATGGAATATCCGTATGATCTGGGCAGCTATTCTAGCCCAATCACCACCACATCCCCACAGGCGCAGCTGTGGTTTGATCGCGGATTGATCTGGACCTATGGCTACAACCATCAAGAGGCCGTCGCCTGTTTCAGACAGGCGCTTACTCATGATCCCAACTGCGCCATGGCCCATTGGGGGCTCGCCTATGCCGCTGGCCCCAATTACAACATGCCCTGGGCGCTGCATGACCAGCCCGGTCGCGCCGAAGCCCTGGCCATCGCCTATGATGCCAGCCAGGCGGCCCTGCAGCATACAGCAGGCTGCACCCAAGCCGAAACCCTGCTGATCACGGCCCTGCAGGCCCGCTATCCACAGCGCGCACTGGCAGAAGACATGCATGCCTGGGATTTTGACTTTGCCGATGCCATGCGCGCGGCCTTTGCCAGCTGTGACAGCCATCTCGACCTGCGCACTGTTTACGCCGAGAGCCTGCTCAACCTCACGCCCTGGAAAATGTGGGATCTAAAATCCGGTTCCCCGGCCAAGGGCGCCGCCACGCTAGAGGCGCAACAGGTGCTTGAATCCGCCATGGAAACCGCCCCCGGAGCAATGTCACATCCGGGGCTTTTACACATCTATGTCCATCTGATGGAGATGTCGCCCAGCCCGGAAAAGGCTCTCAAGGCTGCGGATGTATTGCGCCGTCTGGTGCCAGATGCCGGCCATTTGGTGCATATGCCCACCCATATCGATGTGCTTTGCGGCAACTATCATGACGTGGTGCTGTGGAACGAAGAAGCGATCAAGGCGGATCTGAAATATTACGCCCGCGAAGGCGCCTATAATATCTACACAGGCTACCGCCAGCACGACTATCACTTTGTCATCTATGGTGCTCTTTTCCTTGGACAAATGGAACCCGCTCTGCGGGCCAATGCCGGTTTGTGGCAGACCACCCCCGAAGAGATGCTCCGTATTGAAAGCCCGCCCATGGCGGATTATTTTGAATCCTATATGGCGATGCATCCCCATATCCTGATCCGCTTTGGCCGCTGGCAGGACTGCATTGCCCTAGAGCTGCCGCAAGACCCAGAGCTGTATTGCACCCTGACGGCCACAACCCATTACGCCCGTGCCATCGGCTATGCGGCCACCGGCCGGGTGGCAGAGGCCGAAGCAGAAGAGCAGCACTTTCTTGCGGCCAAGGCGCGGGTGCCGGAAAGCCGCCTGATGCACAATAATCGGGTGGTGGATCTGCTAGAAATTGCCCGCGAAATGCTGCGCGGCGAGATTGAATACCGCAAAGAAAACTACGCCACGGCCTATGACCACCTGCGCCGCTCGGTCGCTCTGGACGACACTCTGCCCTATGATGAGCCCTGGGGCTGGATGCAGCCGACGCGTCACGCGCTGGGGGCGCTCTTGCTGGAACAGGGCCACGTGGCGGAGGCCGAAGCGGTCTACCGCGCGGATCTCGGGCTTGACGACACCCTGTCGCGCGCCTCCGTTCATCCAGATAATGTCTGGAGTCTCAAGGGCCTATACGATTGTCTGCAAGCGCGTGGCGAGACGGTTGAGATCCATCACATCAAACAAAAGCTCGACCTTGCCCAGGCGCGCTCGGATGGCGTCTTTGCCTCCTGCGGCTGCGCCCAGGTGGCTATGCAGCCCTCAAGCTGCTGCAGCGCCTAAAAGAAAATGACACCCGGTTAAGGTGACGAGGTGTCATCAAGGACTACTTGGCCTTTGCCTTTTTCCGCTCGGCAACCAGCCGTTCGGCCAGATCGCGAGCGATGGCAAAGGCGCCTTTGATCTTGTCGCTGTCTTTCTTCCAGTCGCGACGTACCACGATCTTGTTGTCCTTGACCTTGGCCAGACCGTTCTGCCCCTGAATGAAATCAACCAGCCCCTGCGGCGAGGCAAATTTGTCATTGTGGAACTGAATGGTCGCCCCTTTGGGACCAGCGTCCAGTTTGGAAATCCCGGCGCGTTTGCACATTGCCTTGATGCGAACAACGAGCATCAAGGTATTGACTTCTTTTGGCAATGTGCCAAATCGGTCAATCAATTCGGCAGCAAAACCTTCCAGCTCCACCTTGGTGGTCAGCGACGAAAGACGGCGATACAGCCCAAGGCGCACATCAAGGTCCGGCACATAGGCCTCTGGGATCAGCACCGGCACGCCCAGGTTAATCTGTGGCGCCCATTGCTCGTCCCCGTCGCTCAGGCCCTCCAGCTCACCGGAACGGATCTTGGCAATCGCCTCCTCCAGCATCGACTGGTACAGCTCGTATCCCACGTCGCGCATCTGGCCGGATTGTTCCTCTCCCAGCAGATTGCCAGCGCCGCGAATATCAAGATCCTGGCTGGCAAGGGTAAAGCCCGCCCCCAGGGTATCAAGCGAGCCCAGCACCCGCAGGCGCTTTTCTGCGGCGGGCGTCAGGCGCTGGCGCGGTTTGGTGGTGAGATAGGCATAGGCGCGGATTTTGGAGCGGCCGACACGTCCGCGGATCTGGTAGAGCTGCGACAGGCCGAACATATCCGCTCGGTGCACCACCATGGTATTGGCGGTTGGAATGTCGAGACCACTTTCAACAATTGTTGTCGCCAGCAGCACGTCATATTTGCCGTCGTAAAAGGCATTCATCCGGTCATCCAGCTCACCCGGGGCCATTTGCCCATGGGCCACCATATAGCTGAGTTCCGGCAATTGCTCTTTCAGGAAAGCCTCGATCTCGGGCAGGTCCGAGATGCGGGGCACCACGTAAAAGCTTTGGCCACCACGATAATGCTCACGCAGCAGCGCCTCGCGCAATGTAACGGCGTCAAATTCGCTGACATAGGTGCGGATCGCCAGGCGATCCACTGGCGGCGTGCCGATGATCGACAGATCGCGCACCCCGGTGAGGCTGAGCTGCAGGGTGCGCGGGATGGGCGTCGCCGTCAGGGTCAGCACATGAATGTCAGACCGCAGCTGTTTCAGCCGTTCTTTATGTCCGACGCCAAAATGCTGTTCCTCGTCGATGATCAACAGGCCAAGGTTGTTAAAACGGATGTTTTTGGCCAGCAAGGCATGGGTGCCGATGACGATATCAACCGTGCCCTTGGCCATGCCTTCGCGCGTCTTGGCGGCGTCTTTTGCCGTAACAAAGCGCGACAACTGCCTGACCTCCAAGGGAAATCCCCGAAAACGCTCAACAAAGGATGCCGCGTGCTGCCGCGCCAACAGGGTTGTTGGGGCGATCACGGCCACCTGCACCCCGGACATTGCCGCCACAAAGGCGGCCCGCATTGCCACTTCGGTTTTGCCAAAGCCCACATCGCCACAGATCAACCGGTCCATCGGCTGGCCCGAGGTCAAATCCGCCATCACATCCTCAATCGCGCGCAGTTGATCGTCGGTTTCCTGATAGGGGAAGCGGGCCGAGAATTCCTCCCAGGCATGCGGCGGCGGATCCATTGTCGGGGCCCGGCGCAGGGCCCGTTCGGCAGCAATCCGAATAAGTTTATCCGCCATCTCGCGGATGCGTTCCTTGAGCCTGGCCTTTTTCGCTTGCCACGCCCCCCCGCCAAGGCGATCCAGAAAGGCCTCGTCGTGACCGTATTTGGACAGCAGTTCGATATTCTCGACCGGCAGGTAAAGCTTGGATTCCTCGGCATATTCCAGCAGCAGGCATTCATGGGCGGCACCGGCGGCGCGGACCACCTCCATGCCCTGATAGCGGCCAATGCCGTGGTCCACATGCACCACCAGATCGCCCGGACTAAGCGACTGTGTTTCGGTCAGGAAATTCTCTGCCTTGCGGCGTTTCTTGGGGGCCCGGATCAGCCGGTCTCCCAGCACATCCTGCTCTGAGATTACCGTCATCTTGTCAGACTGGAATCCGTGCTCCAGCGCCCAAACCGCCAGATGAAGCCCGGATTTTCCAATCCTTGTGCCATCCATCACCGGAATGATCTCGGCAAGACCTTCGTCCTCGATCAGCCCGGTCAGCCGTTCACGCGCGCCCTCGGAATAGGAGGCAACAACCACTGGCCCCTCCTGCAGGCGCGCCTTAATGTGATCGGCCAAGGCACCAAAAAGACTGACGTTTTCCTGCTGTCGCTCAGGCGAGAAGTTGCGACCGATACGCCCGCCAGCATCCACCACGCCTGGCCCCGACGCCTGCGCCAGGGGATGCAGCTGAATGCGCCGCAGTGGCGCCACGGCTTCCTCCCAGGCGGCATCATCCAGATAGAGCAGCCCCGGCGGGGTTGGCTTGTAGACTGTATCCATGCGCCCCTTCTGGCTCATGGCGATCTTGCGGGTCTCGTACTGGTCTTCGATGCTGTCCCAGCGCGCCAGACGTGCCGGGGTGACCTGATCGTCGACCGTGATCGTGGCCTTTGGTGGCAGATAGTCAAACAGCGTTTCCAGTTTTTCATGAAAGAACGGCAACCAATGCTCAATGCCCTGATGCTTGCGCCCGGCACTTACCGCCTCGTAGAGCGGATCATCGGTGCCGGCAGCGCCAAACTCGATCCGGTAATTCTGCCGGAACCGGGTGATGGCAGCCTCGTCCAGGATCACTTCGGAAACCGGAGCCAGTTCGATCAGATCCAGGGTTTGGGTGGTGCGTTGGCTGGCCGGGTCAAACCGGCGGATACCGTCCAGCACATCGCCAAAGAAATCCAGCCGCACCGGACCACTGTCACCTGGGGGGAATATGTCAATGATGCCGCCGCGAATGGCATAGTCCCCCGGCTCCATCACTGTGGGGCTTTGCACAAAGCCCATGCGCACCAGGAATTCCCGCAGGGATTTTTCATCCACCCGCTGGTCCACCCGCGCCGAAAAGGCCGCATCGCGCAGGATGGCGCGCGCTGGCACCCGCTGGCTGGCAGCATTCAGGGTGGTCAACAGGATGAACTGTTTTGGCATCTGATGCACCAGCGCCGCCAGACAGGCCATGCGCGTCGCCGCCACATCCGCATTGGGCGAGACCCGATCATAGGGCAGACAGTCCCAACCGGGGAAGATGATCACCGGCATCTGTGGCGCAAAAAACGCAAGCGCGGCCCGCATGGCCTCCATCCGCTTGTCATCGCGGGCGATATGCAAAACCGGTTGGCCGGATTTGGCCAGCTCATCCAGGATCAGCCGGGCATCAAACCCTTCGGGGGCGCCGCCCATGGTAATCGCTCGTTGCGCCATATCGCGCCTCTCCTCTCAAACTTCTGCTCCCGGAGGTCACTCTGGGGTCGGTGCTTTTGGCGGACAGTTTTGGACGCTGTCAGACAGGGCGTCCAGTTTCAATCACGCCACACAGGCAAGTGATCCGCGCCTAACCGCCTAAAGGACCAATATGCAAGTTCTGAAACATCCCCCAAAGGCAGGTCAAAAAGATGCAGACCATGCCCAAAAGCTGAATCAAAAGCCGACATGTGGTCATGGCTTTGTAGAGATCTTCGCCCTGCGCCGCAGTTTTGAGGATCTTCTGCGCCGTCATCAGGTTGATCAAAACAACCAGCGACATCGGAAACACCAGCAAAAAGACCGCCTGAGCAATTTCGACACTCAGACCAAAGCCCAGCGTCGCCAAAACGGACAGGACAAAACAGGCCAGCCCAAGCAACCAGACACCGGCGGATTGCACCACAAACATCATCCGGTTCACGTTGATGCGCACCAAATCGTCCAGGTCCTGTGCCTGTTGTCCACCGTATTTGCGGGCCCGATGTACCATGTCAAAAGGCGCGCCCAGGATGCGATGGCTGAGAGTCGACCACATAACTGCCAGGGCAATCCAATACCAAAGATTGGAAAAAGACCGCAGATCAATCATCTCGGACAGGGTTTCAAACAAACTCAAAACGTCAATGCCTCTTATCACGCAGGATCACGCTGCCGACGCAACTGGCTCTTTTGCGAACAAAAGGCAATATCCGGCGGGTGCGAACCGGCCCTATATCCTCTGTCACATTGGGTTAAACAAGCCCCCCACGCGCGGCCAGGCCCGCAGGTAGAGAAAAGCGCGGCGATTGTGCCACTTGCCTTGGGCCGGGCTTCCATGCGACCCAAAGGCAACCTGCAACAAAACAGATGAGTTCCAGATGAAGCCGACCGTCGCTCCCTTTCCCGCCAGCCGCTTGCGCCGTACCCGAATGAGCCCCGCGATCCGTGGCCTGGTGCGTGAAAACACCCTGACCACAGATGATCTGATCTGGCCGGTGTTTGTGCGCGATGGCGAAGGTATTGAGGAGCCGGTGAGCTCGATGCCGGGGGTGCTGCGCCGCTCGGTTGACAAGATAGCCGAGGCCGCAGTGGAGGCACAGGCGCTGGGCATTCCGGCGATCTGCCTGTTTCCCTACACCGATGCGGCACTCAAAACCGAGGACTGCGCCGAAGCCTGGAGCCCGGACAATCTGTGTAACCGCGCCATCCGCGCAATCAAATCCGTGGCGCCGGACATGGCGGTGATGACCGATGTGGCGCTGGACCCCTATAATATCAACGGCCATGACGGCTATGTGGTTGAGGGCGAGATCCTCAATGATGAAACCGTTGAGGCCCTGGTCAAGATGAGCCTGGCCCAGGCCGAGGCCGGGGCCGATATCATTGGACCCTCGGATATGATGGATGGCCGCATTGGGGCCATCCGCCAGGCGCTTGAAAAAGCCGGGCATCGCAATGTCTCGATCCTGTCCTATTCAGCAAAATACGCCTCGGGCTACTACGGTCCCTTCCGGGATGCGGTTGGCGCCTCGGGGGCGTTGCAGGGCGATAAAAAGACCTACCAGATGGATCCCGGCAACTCGGATGAGGCCATGCGCCTGATCGAACGCGACCTGCAGGAAGGCGCGGATATGGTGATGGTGAAGCCGGGGATTGCCTATCTGGACATCTGCTACCGGGTGAAATCCACCTTTGGCACACCAACCTTTGCCTATCAGGTCTCTGGTGAATACGCGATGATCCAGGCCGCCGCACTAAATGGCTGGATCGACGGTGAAAAGGTCATGCTTGAAAGCCTGATGGCCTTCAAGCGTGCTGGATGTGACGGAATTCTTAGCTATTTCGCACCACAAACCGCCCGGATTCTTAACGGTTAGGGGCCGCGGGTCCCCAACCAGCCTGCCAACCGGCCCGTTCTTCGGCGCGTTCCAACCTGTTTCACCGGCCTGTTTCATTGGCCTGTTGCATCGCCCTGATCACCATAAGATGAGTGCAAAACAGCAATATGCCGCCCATTGGCTGCAATTGCTGTTGGCCAAGTGATGACAGACGGCCAGAATACGCCTATACATTGAAGCAGAGCCGGAGAACCGGCCTATTGCAACGACACCCGCTCGGGCCAGCTGGCTGAGGATCTCTCACCCTCATTGGGCCGTTTTGAGCAGCAGGACAGGCAACTGGATATATGAGCAGCAAATCTTTTGACCGCATGTCACGTCGCGGATTCACCCTAAGCCTTCTGGCCGGAGCAGGCGTCACCGCAGCCTGCGGCAATGGCATTGGCAGCAACAATGGGGCCACCATTGATGCCCGCGTCGATTCAACTCTGAATCAGATGTATAATCTCTATCCCAACACCCGGACCCTGGCAGAAAAATCCACCGGTATGCTTGTCATGCCGCTGGTGACCGAGGCCGGGTTTATTGTTGGCGGGGCCTATGGCCGCGGTGCCCTTCTGATCAATGGCGCCACCGTGGACTATTATTCGACCGTAAAAGGCAACGCCGGGCTGCAAATTGGCGCCCAGCAATATGCCCACGTTCTGTTCTTCATGACCCAGGACGCACTCAGCAGTTTCCGCCGGTCCTCTGGCTGGGCCGCGGGCGCGGATCTTGAATATGTTGTACGGGACGACGGCAATTCCATCACTGCAGATACAAACACGCTGACCTCACCGGTTCTTGCGGCTGTCTTTGGTCAGGCCGGGCTGCGCATTGGCGCGACGCTGGAAGGCACAAAATACACCCGTATTATCCCCTAGGCGCCAATCCCGCCCCTTCCGGGCAGCCGATACGCCAAGGCAGAAATACAAGAGGCCGTGCAAATCATCTTGCACGGCCTCTTTTGGTATTCAGGTCTTGCCTACGTCCCTGTGCCACCCGTTGGGGCCCACTTTGGCCTGCGCAGGGATTAGTCCAAGGCCCGCAGACGTTTGAGCAAAGACGATGTATCCCAACGGCCACCGCCGAGTTTTTGCACCTCTTTGTAAAATTGATCCACCAGGGCCGTGACCGGCAGGCTGGCTCCGGTTTCATTCGCCGCGTCCAGACAGATCCCCAGATCCTTGCGCATCCAATCCACCGCAAAGCCATGTTCGAACTGGTCATCCAACATGGTTTCATAGCGGTTTGCCATCTGCCAGCTGCCGGCGGCGCCCTGGCTGATCACCTCGACCACGGATCGGCCGTCCAGACCGGCTTTTTCTGCAAAATGAAGCGCTTCGCTCAACCCTTGAACCAGGCCGGCAATGGCAATCTGGTTGCACATCTTGGTCATTTGGCCTGCGCCGCTGTCGCCGATACGGCGGCAAATGCGGGCATAGGCCTGGATCACCGGCTCTGCCTGTTCAAAGGCCTCGACATCACCGCCACACATCACCGACAAAACGCCGTTCTCCGCGCCCGCCTGCCCACCAGAGATCGGTGCATCCACAAACGAAATGCCGCTTTTGCCTGCCTCAGCATATAGCCCACGCGTGACCTTGGCCGACACCGTTGTGTGATCGACAAACACACTTCCCTTCGCCATTCCGGCAAAGGCCCCATCCGGACCCAGACAGACCGCCCGCAGATCATCATCATTGCCAACGCAGGACAGCACAAATTCCGCCCCCTCGGCGGCGGCGCGGGGCGTAGCCGCAAAGCTGCCCTCATGGGCCTGCGCCCAGGTCTCGGCCTTGGCGGTTGTGCGGTTGTAAACGCAAACCTCATGGCCTGCGGATTTCAGATGGCCAGCCATCGGGTAGCCCATAACCCCCAACCCCAAAAATGCGATTTTTGCCATTTGCTTTTCCCCTGTTCTGAACTGGCTTATGTTGGCGACAACATACCACCGGTCCGGCAGGGTGCAATTGCACACAGGGCGGCTAAACCATAAAATAATAGGAAACAGGCACTTGATGGCACGTCTTTTTCGCTGGCTCTTGCGGCTGGCTGCGACACTGATTCTGCTGACCCTGATTGCCAGCGGCCTGGCCTATTACCTCGCGGCCCAGTCTTTGCCCGAATACGACAAAGAGATCTCTCTTCCTGGTCTTTCGGCGCCGGTGGAAATTATCCGCGACAACGCCAATGTTCCGCATATTTTTGGCAGCTTTGGTGCCAGTGACGAAGACGTCTATTTTGGCCTCGGCTATGCCCATGCCCAGGACCGGTTATGGCAGATGGCAGTGCTGCGGCGCACGGCCCAGGGGCGGCTTTCCGAAGTCTTTGGCAGACGCACCATTGACAGTGATCTGCTTGTGCGCCGCCTTGATCTTTACGGGCTGTCCCAGCAGTCAGTCTCGGCCCAGTCAGAAGAGACACTGCGATCGCTCAAAGCCTATTCTGCCGGGGTGAATGCGCGCATTCTGGAAATCAACGAAGACGCCCTGGGACGTGGTGCCCCCGAGATGTTCCTGTTCAACATGCCGATGGCCCCCTGGCAGCCAGCCGATAGCATCGCAGTGATGAAACTCATGGCGCTGCGGTCATCGAACCACCTACAGGATGAGGTTTTGCGGGCGCGGACCTCGCTGGCGCTTGCCGATCCTGCACGTCTGCAGGATATTCTGCCGGACGCCCCCGGCAAGGGCATCACCACCCTGCCCGAATATGCCAGTCTTTTCCCAGATCTGCCCCGCTATGCCAGCACCGAGCCGCTGCCCCCCAGGGACAGCCTGTTTCCAGTATCGGCCCGCGGTTTTGGCGGCGCCTCCAACGCCTGGGCTGCCGCCCCCAATCGCTCGGCTGCGGGCGGCAGCCTTTTGGCCAATGACCCACATCTGGCGCTTTCGGCACCGGGCAGCTGGTATTTGGCCCGCATGGAGCTGGCAACCGGCGGTGTCATCGGCGGTACTATTCCCGGCATTCCAGCCATCCTGACCGGACGTTCAGAGCAGCTGGGCTGGGGGATTACCGCGTCTTTTCTGGATGATCAGGATCTGTTCATCGAAAGGCTGAACCCGGACAACCCAGAGGAATACCTCACGCCGCAGGGCTATCAGAGGTTTACCGGGCGCCCCTCGATTATCAAAATCAAGGATGAGCCGCCAGTGACATTGACCCTGCGCTGGAGCGAAAACGGCCCCATTCTGCCCGGATCCCTGTTTGGGCTTGCCGCCATTACCCCGCCAGGGCATGTGGTCAGCCTGGGCTGGACAGCGCTTGACCCGCAGGACACATCGCTCACGGCGGCGATAGAGCTGATGCGCAGCACAAATGTCGCCGAGGCCATTATTGCCGGGGAAGGCTTCATTGCCCCCTCGCAGAATCTGGTTCTGGCAGATCGCCAGACCATCGCCCAAAAAACCGTCGGCGCCTTTCCGGCCCGCGACGCCCGACATCACAGCAAGGGCCGCCTGCCCAGCCAGGGCTGGCAGCGGGTGAACCGCTGGCTGGGGCGCGCGCCCTATGCCGCCAATCCTGAATTCATCAGCCCGCGCGGCGGAATACTGGGCAATACCAACAACAAAATCCTGGAACGCCCGTTCCCCAGCCATGTATCCTATACCTGGGGCGATACCCAGAGGATCAACCGTTGGCGCCGTCTGATGCAGAGCCGCGAAGTGCACACCCGCGACAGCTTCATGGAGGCCCAGCTCGATACGGTGTCTTACACTGCGCGCTCCCTGCTGCCGCTGATTGGAGCCGACCTGTGGTTCACCGGCAGCGCCGCAGAGGATGGCAGCCGGGACAAGCAGCGCCAGACCGCGCTGTCACTGCTGTCCGAATGGAACGGCGAGATGAATGAACATCTGCCTGAACCCCTGATCTATGCCGCCTGGCTACGGGCGCTTCAGTCCCGCCTGATCACCGATGATCTGGGACCGCTGGCAAGTGAATTCACCCAGGTGGACCCTTTGTTTATCGAACGTGTCTACCGGGATGTAGACGGGGCCAGCAGCTGGTGTGACGTGCGCCAAAGCGCGCCGCTGGAAACATGCACCGATATGGCCCGCCTGGCGCTGGATGATGCCCTGATTTGGATCGAAGAGCGCTATGGTCCAGCCCTGGAATCCCTGCGCTGGGGGGATGCGCATCAGGCCACCCAGGACCACGCGACCCTGGGCAAAGTTCCGGTCTTGCGGTTCTTTGTGAATATCCGCCAGTCGACCAGCGGCGGTGATAATACCCTGCAACGAGGGCTGACCTCGGGCCGCGGTCCCAACCCGTTTCAGAATATTCACGCTGCGGGCTATCGTGGCGTATATGATTTTGCTGACCCGGACAGCTCCTTGTTCATTCTGGCAACCGGACAATCAGGGCATTTCCTGTCCCGCAACTATGATGACATGGCCCAGCTGTGGCGACGCGGTGAATATGTGCCGATGTCGCTGGACGAAGATCTCGCCCGCGCAGCGGCAGTTGGTGTGACCACCATTAACCCTAGGAACTGACCAGCCATGCAGGACCTCGCCACCCCACTCATTGTGATGGGCCTATTGTTCTTTGTCGGTTTGGCCGCAGACCGCATAGGACGGCAGCTGCGCTTGCCGCGGGTAACGCTGTTGCTGGGGTTTGGCCTGGTGGTGGGTCAGGCTGGGTTTGACCTGTTGCCTGACGCAATTACCGATCTGTATCAGGTAGTTGCGATTGTCGCCCTCAGTGCTGTCGCGGTTTTGCTGGGCAGCTCGCTTTCGCTGGAGACCCTGCGGGGTCATGGGCGGATCGTCATTATCGTCTCGCTCTGCGTCGTGCTGGTGACCCAGGCCGTGGTGAGCCTTGGGCTATGGGGCTTTGGGTTGCCGCTGGCCCTGGCGCTGGTGCTGGGAGCCCTGGCCACGGCCACCGATCCTGCGGCCACCTACGATGTCATTGATCAATCCGGTCAGGACAGCTCCTTCACCAAAAGGCTCAAGGGCATTGTGGCCATTGACGATGCCTGGGGGCTTTTGACCTTTAGCCTGACGATGCTCGCACTGCGCCTGTTTGGGGATACCACCGGAACCAGCGAGGGGTCATCCCCGCTGGTCGTCGCCGCCTATGAACTCGGTGGCTCGATCGCTTTGGGCGTTGCCATCGGCTGGCCAGGTGCCTTCCTGATTGGTCGGTTTTCCGACGGTGAACCGCTCAGGATCGAAGCGCTGGGCCTGATTTTCCTCACTGCCGGTCTGTCGCTGATGCTGGACCTGTCCTATCTGATTGCGGGCATGACCGTCGGCGCCGTTATCGTCAATCACACCCGCCACAACAGCCGCGCCTTTGCCGAGGTCCGCAGCTTTGAATGGCCCTTTCTGATTGTTTTCTTTGTGTTAGCCGGCGCCACATTAGACGCCAAGGCCCTGGTGCTGGCGGGCGGCGCGGGCTTTGTCTATGCGCTGCTTCGCATTCTGGGGCGGACTATTGGCGGCTGGATCGGTGGCGCGGCGGCGCGGGCCCCGAAACAGGAACAACGCTACTACGGCGCCGCAATGCTGCCCCAGGCGGGTGTTGCCATCGGTATGGCACTGGCCGCCTCAGAGCAACTGCCCGCCTATGGCGATCAGATCACCGCTCTGGCCATTGGCACAACCGCCGGCTTTGAACTGATTGGCCCCGTCGTCACCGCCTATGTGCTGTCCCGGCAAGGCAAAGCAGCCAAGCCCGACTGAGCCGCTCAAATGCAAACGAGCGCCCAAATGCAATCGAGCGCAGGGAGGCTTCCCCCGCGCTCGACCTGTTGCCCCATCTGACGCGCCGTTTACAGCGCGTTGAACTGGGCTTTTTGTTTATCCGTCCAGCGCACCGTCAGGGCAAAGCCCTCCTCGCCCTGTTCTTCACTGATCACCACGTCCTGTCGAAACAGCCAAGCACGCTGTTTGCCCTGGGCAAAGGAGAGCGTAAACTCCTCAACGTGGCGCACGCCTTCCAATTTAAGAGCGACATCCTCCAGAAGTGCCTCGATACCCTCCCCGGTGAGGGCGGATATCGCATGGATCCCCTCTTCGCGCGCAGCCCGCTGGCGGCGCGCCTCGGCCACGTCATCGGGCAATTGGTCCAGCTTGTTCCAGACCTCGATCTGGGCGCGGTTTTCATCGACCCCAAGCGTCGCCAGAATAGCCGCGACATCATTGGCCTGGTTCTGGCTGTCTTCATGGCTGATATCACGCACATGCAGGATCACATCCGCCGCCAGCACTTCCTCCAGCGTCGCCCGGAAGGCCGCCACCAGTTCGGTGGGCAGATCCGAGATGAAGCCAACGGTATCCGAGAGAATGATCTCGGGCCCATCCGGCATCTCAACCCGGCGCATGGTTGGGTCCAGCGTGGCAAAGAGCATGTCCTTGGCCATGACATCAGCCCCGGTCAAACGATTGAACAGGGTGGATTTACCAGCATTGGTATAGCCGACCAGTGCCACAATCGGGAACGGGATCTTTGCCCTGGCTGCGCGGTGCAGAGTACGGGTTTTGACCACCTTTGCCAATTGACGGCGCAGATTGACCAACTGGTCATCAATTGCACGCCTGTCCGCCTCGATCTGGGTTTCGCCGGGTCCGCCGACAAATCCCAAGCCGCCACGCTGACGCTCCAGGTGGGTCCAGGCCCGTACCAGACGGGTGCGCTGATAGCTCAGCGCCGCCATCTCGACCTGCAAGACACCCTCGCGGGTTCGAGCGCGATCCGAGAAGATTTCTAGGATCAGCCCGGTGCGATCAAGGATTTTGACCGACCAGGCCTTTTCCAGGTTGCGTTGCTGCACCGGCGAAACCGGCCCATCAATCAGAACCAGATCAATCTCGCTCGCGTGCAACAGCGTTTTTAGCTCTTCGATTTTCCCCGAGCCAAACAGCATCCCCGCATGGGCCTTTGGCAGGCGCACAACGGTAGAGCCAATGACGTCAAGATCAGGCAGCGCCTCGGCCAAGGCAACACCTTCCGCCAAAGCGGGTTCAGCAGGGCGGCGCCCCTGATCAGATTTAATGTCCGGATGTAACACCCAGGCGCGGGTGCGGATCCTGTCGTGCTCCATCAAGAGGCGTCTTCACCCTCGTAAAGGCTGATCGGCTGCGCCGGCATGATAGTGGAGATCGCATGTTTATAGACCAGTTGGGACTGGCCATCACGACGCAACAGCACACAGAAATTATCAAACCAGGTGATGACACCCTGCAGTTTGACCCCGTTAATCAGGAAAATTGTCACTGGAACCTTGGTTTTGCGAACGTGATTGAGGAATGCATCCTGCAAATTCTGTCTGTCCGAAGCCATATTAATATCTCTCGCCTTTGTTCTTGCGGCACGCTGCGGACCAGCGTCCCATATTACTTACGACTATGGACGCAGATTTTGACAGTTTCCAGCCGAAAAACACCCAACACACACAGAGGTTTGCCACGATTGCCTAGCTGCGCCAGAAATTTGGAGACAAAAGCGCGATAATCGCCAATGTCTCAAGCCGCCCCAGCACCATGGCAAAGCAGAGGATCAGTTTTGCCGCAGGTGCCAGGCTGGTCAGCACAATAGGCGCATTGCCGGCAATTTCGGTCAGTGGCCCGGTGGTTGACAGCGCTGCAATGGCCAGGATCAGGGAATGTTCAAAATCGCTCCCGACGGCCGACAGCGCAATCGAGATCAGCGCCAGAGACAGGGCAAACAGCATAAAAAATATCCAAGCAACAAAGGCGCCATTCCTTTGTATCCGCTTATTGCCACTGCCCTCTCCGCTGACCGATGAAGGATGGACCAGACGCTCCATTTCGCGCATGCCATTCAGGTAAAGCGCATAGACACGCAGCAGTTTCACACCGCCGGCTGTGGTCGCCACGCCGCCGCCAATCACCGAAAGCCCCAGCAGGATCATGCCTGGGGTTTGCAGCCCGGACCATTCCCGCGTGGTTTGCCAATCGGCGCTTTCAAAACCGGTGGTCGACAAAAAGGACATGACGGTAAAAAGCCCGCCCCAAAAGGATCTGAGCGCCTGAACCGGCTCGCTATGGGCACCAACCTCGAAGGTTCTGAACCAATGCCACAGGATCAGCAAAAGCGGCATCCCAACAATAATCAGCAACCCGGTTCTGAATTCGGGGTCCTTGTCCAATCGACCAGAACCAACCGTGACGGTGTCATCAGAAAAGGTCAGGCGGGAGAGGGCAAAGAACATAAAAAGGAACATTACCATTTCGCCACCAATGCCACTGGCAGCATTTTCAACACCGCCGACGGCGGAAATACCGGAGGTGGCCAGGATCGACATCGCATGCCCCATCCCAACCAGAGGCGTCTCGCCGGTGATCATCAGCAAAATCCACAGCACGGTCGTAAGCCCGGCATAGACCGGACCAAGCGTCAGGGCGATCTCGATCAGGCGTCTTTTGGGATCGACATCCTGGATCTGCGAGTGCGCCGCGCTCCCACCGCCGGGTTCACCGCGGGCTGTCACCTCAAAGCCGCCCAGCGACAAGGGCGCCAGAACCGCAGAGGCCGAGATCCACATCAGCAACCCGCCCAGCCAGGCCACCATGGCGCGCCACAGATGGACACTGGGGGGCAGCCTGCCGGGATCTGCGTAGATATCAGCCCCGGTGGTGGTCACCGCGCTGACCATGTCAAAATAGGCGTTCAGGAAACTGGTGTTGCGCAGCGATTCCTGCACCGGAACCGCCAGAAACAGCGGTAAAATAACAAACGTCGCGAGCAGTGACAGCAGCTGCCCCGGCATGCCATAGCGCGGCACCCGGTTGCCCAGCGACAGCCCCGCCAGGGTGACCAGAAACAGCCCCAAAATACCGGTGTAGAAAAACGCCCGCGAGGTCTGGTGGTCATTCAGCGCCAGCGCATGGGCCGCCGGAACCCACATGGCCAGCGAGGCCACGCTCCAGATCAACAAAAACAGCGGCAGTCGCAGGATCCGGTTGGGTGTCTTGTTGCGGCGCCCCATCCTAGAAGTAGTCGATGGAGACCTGCATCAGACGCTCCACTTCGGGCACGTCATCCGCCATGGCAAAAAGTGCGATCACATCGCCGGTCTCGATCTTCAGCCCGCCAGTTGGGCGCAGCACCTTGCCGTTTTTACGCACGGCGCATACCAATACCCCCTCGGGGAAATCAATATCCCGGATTGCCTTACCGGCCATGGGAGAGGTGCCCATTACCTCAGCCTCGATGACTTCGGCCTCGGCATCGCCAATGCTATAGACCTGACGCACCCGGCCATAACGAATATGGCGCAGGATCGAGCTCACCGTGGTGGCGCGCGGGTTGATGAAAGCGTCAATGCCCAGGGGTTTCAACAGGGGCAACAGCGTTGGGTCGTTGATCAGAGCAATCACAAAGGGACAGCCCTCGGCCTTGGCCCGTACCGCGGCCAGCATATTGGTCTTGTCGTCATCGGTGACGGCCAGCATGGCATCAGCGCGGTCAATGCCCGCCTCGATCATCAGTGAGCGGTCCAAACCATCGCCGTTCAGCACGATGGTCCGCTCCAGCGCCTCGGCTGCATGTTCTGCACATTTGCGGCTTTTCTCGATCATCTTGGCGCGAATGCGACTGGTGCCACTTTCCAGTGCCTTGGCCACCTCCAGGCCGACATTGCCGCCGCCAACAATCACCACCCGGTCCTGGCGTTTCTCAACCTTGCCAAAGATTTCGATGGTACGGTCAACATCTTCGGCATGGGCAAACACATAGCAGCTATCGCCGACAAACAACTGATCGCCCGGATCCGGAGCAAACAGCGTCCCGTCGCGACGCACACCAACAACGATGGCCCGCAGCGTCGAGAACAGATCGGTGAGCTGGCGCAGCGGTGTATTCACCACCGGGCAGTCTTCGTCGATTTGAATGCCCAGCAGCTGGGCGTCGCCCTCCATAAAGATCTCGGTATCAAAGGCGGCCGGCGCCTGAAGCCGCTGCATCGCCGCAGCCGCCACTTCGCGTTCCGGGCTGATCACCACATCAATCGGCAGATGTTCGCGGCGATACAGATCCGAATAGATCGCAGTCAGATAGCTGCGCGCCCGAAGCCGCGCAATTTTGCGCTGGATCGAAAAAACCGAATGGGCCACCTGACAGGTGACCATATTGACCTCATCGGAATGGGTGGCGGCGATAATCATATCAGCGTCACGGGCCCCGGCCCGGTCCAACACATCCGGATAAGAGGCAAACCCAGCCACCCCCTGCACATCCAGCGTATCCGTCGCCCGGCGCACCAGCTCCGGGTTATTGTCGACAACGGTGACATCGTTTTGTTCCGCAGAGAGGTGGCGCGCAATCTGCCAGCCAACCTGACCTGCACCACAGATAATAACTTTCATGCCACTGTCCCTTGGCGCCATTTCGCCAGTTTTGAATGCCAGAAGCCATCTAGAGGGTCAAATCAATTGTAACTCTTGCCCAAATACGGCACCCCGCCCCTATGTCCCGATTTCACCTGGCCACTGCATTTTCTTTTGTCGTACTAGGGCTTGCTTCCTGCGGCCCCCTGCCGGTTTATTACCGCCCCGGCAATGATCAGACGCGGACCAACAGCGATACCCTGACCTGCAAGGTCGCGGCCCTGAAAGATGCCCCCGTGGCCAATCAGATCCGCCAACGCCCACCAGTCTATTATCCGGGACGGCAGTATTGTAACGCTGGCGGTTGCTGGACCGGACCCGGCTACTGGGTGGATGGCGGCACCTATACAGTGGATGTGAACCAGGGCCTGCGCAGCCAGCTAGAGCAACGCTGCATGGCGCAAAAAGGCTACCAGCACCTGGAATTGCCACGCTGCACCAAAGAGCAAATCGCCAAGCTGCAATCCTTGCCGGGACGCAATCGACGTGACGCTGGCCTATCGCAAGAATCCTGTGCAGTCCTGCAAAGCAATGGCACCACCGTTATTTTGCCACCGCTTTAAAGAACCATCTCTTTACGGCCCTGTCGCTTTGCAGCCCTGTCCTTTTGCAGCCCTGTCCCAGGTCGCAAAAGATCCCCCACGAGGTCCAGTCCCCAATACCCTCGGCGGTAGCGGGGCGGTAGCGGGGCGGTAGCGGGGAATGAGCTTGGGACAGTGTTGCAATCAGTCTCGGTCTGAGCAGTCTCGATTGCACTGGCCTCGATCTGACCGGCCCCCACCAAGCCTCAGACCATGTCGTCCTCCTTTTCCACATGGGCAATGCGCGCACCGGTCTTGTTGGAGGTCACAACCCCCAGCGATTTCAGCTTACGGTGCAAAGCGGAGCGTTCCATCCCGACAAAGGAGGCGGTGCGGCTGATATTGCCACCAAAGCGGTTGATCTGGGTCAGCAGGTATTCCCGTTCAAATGCTTCGCGGGCTTCGCGCAGCGGCAGGGTCGCCAGGGCACCGGACAAAACAACCCGGCCCTCTTCCACCACTTTTTCCTCTTCGCGCGGCAGATCCTTTGCCTCGATAGGACCGGTGCCATCGCCAAGAATCAGCACCCGTTCCACCATGTTCTTCAACTGGCGCACATTGCCGGGCCAGGTCATGGTCTGCATCAGCGCCACCGCTTCATCCGCCAAGGCGCGCAGTGGCAGTCCCTGGTTCTCATTGAACTGAGCGATAAAATACTCCGCCAACTGCGGGATATCCTCGCGTCGGTCCGCCAATGAGGGCACATTGATCGGCACCACATTCAAGCGGTGATACAGCTCCTGACGAAATCGATCTGCATTGATCTCTGCCTCAAGGTCCTTATTGGTGGCTGAGATGACGCGCAGATCAACCCGCACCTTGTCATTGCCTCCAACCCGTTGGAATTGTTGATCAACCAAAACGCGCAGGATCTTTGACTGGGTGCCCAGCGGCATATCCGCCACCTCATCGAAGAAGATCACGCCACCATGTGCCTGCTCCAACAGCCCCGGCTCTACGCCGCGCTCGGTGCTTTCCCGGCCAAACAGGACTTCCTCCATCCGGTCGGGTTCGATACCGGCACAGCTGACCGTGACAAAGGGCGCAGAGGCGCGCGCCGAATTGACATGAATATAGCGCGCTGCAATCTCTTTGCCGCTGCCAGCCGGACCGCTGAGCATCACCCGACCATTGGATTTGGTGACCTTGTCCAGCTGTCCAACCAGCCCACGGAAGGCCGCAGAAGAGCCGATCATTTCAGAGCCGCCGGTTTCCTTGCGCCGCAGATCGGTGTTTTCCCGCCGCAGCTGCGACGCCTCCATGGCGCGGCGGATGACCACCATCAGCTGATCAATATTGAAGGGCTTTTCAATAAAGTCATAGGCGCCCTGTTTGATCGCAGCCACGGCGATTTCAATATTACCATGGCCAGAGATGATCACCACCGGCACTTCGGGGGTGTCGCGTTTCACCGTTTTGAGAATATCGATGCCGTCCATCTGACTGTCCTTAAGCCAGATATCCAGAATGAGCAGCGCGGGCAGCTCCTGGTTGAGCTGCGCCATACACTCTTCTGAATTACCGGCCTTGCGGGTTGCATATCCCTCATCCTCCAGGATGTCAGAAATCAACTCGCGAATGTCACGTTCATCATCAACAATCAGAATGTCACTCATGTCAGACCTGCTTTCACTGTATTCCGGTTCCCCTGCTCCGCGCTGGCAGCTGCGGGCAGACGTATCACTGCCATGGCACCAGCATGTTGGTGCCCTTCAAAAATCGGCGCATCCTCAAGCGAGAGCGCCCCGCCATGTTCCTCGATAATCTTTTTCACGATCGGAAGCCCCAGACCCGTGCCCTCGTTTCGGGTGGTCACATAGGGTTCAAACAACCGGGCTCGGTCCTCTGGCAGACCGATGCCATTGTCGGCAATGGTGATCTCATAGCCGCCGGTCGGCGCCACGCAAAGCGCGATACGGATCTGTGGCTCCACCCTGGTATCTGGCTGCTTTTTGCGAAGCGTTTCAATCGCTTCCCCCGCATTCTTGATCAGATTGGTCAGCGCCTGCCCAATCATGGTGGAATCCAGATCCGCCCAAAGTGGCTGGTCTGGAAGTTCCGCCGAGATGATAACCCCGGGCTGGCCGGTCTGTTGCAGGGTCACGGCATCCTGCACCAGGCTCACCAGATCTTCTTCGCGGCGTTCGGGTTCCGGCATCCGCGCGAACTTGGAGAATTCATTGACAATACGACGCAAATCATTGGTTTGACGCACAATCACATCGGTCATGGACTGCAGCTTGTCGCTGTTCTCCTCCCCCAGCATCGGGGCAAATTTACGCTTGATCCGCTCAGCGCTGAGCTGAATAGGCGTCAGCGGGTTTTTGATCTCATGGGCAATCCGTCGGGCCACATCGCCCCAGGCCGCCATCCGTTGGGCACTGACCAGATCGGTCACGTCATCAAAGGCCACCACATAGCCTTCGAGTTTGCCATCATCGCCGCGCCGTCGTGACATCCGCACCAGCAGGTTTTCCAACTGCCCCTGACGGGTCACTTTGACTTCGCCCTGCTCCGCCTCGCCACCGCCGGCGACCAGCGTTTCAAACAGCGGACCAAATTCCGGGATCGCCACCGACAGAGACAGGGATTGCTGGTCCTCTTTCCAATCCAAAAGCCGCTCAGCCGAGCGGTTCACAAAGGTGATCTTGCCCTCATGATCCAGGCCAACAACCCCCGAGGTGACCGAAGACAGCACCGAGTCAAACAACCGTCGCCGCCGTTCGATCTGATTGGTATTCTCCAGCAGGGTGGCGCGCTGCGCCCGCAATTCATGGGTCATTTGGTTGAAATAATGCCCCAATTGGGAAATCTCATCACCACCATCTTCTTCGGGAACCCGCGCGTTCAGATCGCCGCCCCCAACCCGCTGGGCCGCCACCGTCAAGCGCCCAACCGGGCGCGACAGCCGTTCCGCGAACCAGATCCCCAGCCACATGGCCGCCAGGATCAGGATCAGCGCAAAGCCGATATACAAAAGGCCAAATTCAAACAGAACCCGGCCACGTTCGTTCTCGAGCTGTTGATACAGCAGCGCGGTTTCCTTGGTCTCGTCCAGCAGGTTCAACAGGGCGCCGTCAACGTCGCGGCTGATATACAAAAACCGGTCCACAAAGGCATTCAGCCGCACCAGGGCGCGAAACTCATTGTTGTCCCAATCCTGGATAATCCTCAGCCCTTCAGAGCTGGCCTTGGCAATGTCCTCAGGGCTGGGGCGCTCAAAATCAAACTCGTAAGAGCGTTCGCCCCGAGCGCGAATACGTCCAGTGCCATCAATGACATAGGCCTCGCGCAGCCCGCGTTGGATCTGCAATTGTCCCTGGGTCAAAACCTGGCGCAACTCCGCATCGTTGATGTAGTAGCTGCGGCTGCGACTTTGATCCAGAAATCGCGCCAGGGCCTCGCCATCGGTGGCAATACCGCGACGGTGTTCTTCCTGGTAAGCCTCTGCCGCGGACAGCGAGGTGCCAATCACCTGACGCACCCGCTGCGAGAACCAGCCCTCCAGCCCGACATTCACCGTGAGCACTGCAAACACCGCGACGATCACCGTCGGCCCCAGCGCCAGAAAGCCAAAGGCGCCAATCAGGCGCAGGTGTAGGCGGGATCCCGCCGACTTGGAGCGCCGCGCCGCAAACAACCGGGCGATCTGCGTCAGGACCAGGGCGGCGACCGCCATGACATAGACCATATCCGCCAGCAGAATCAGACGCAGCGGTCTGGACGAGGCGCCATGGCCAAGCGGACCAAAAATCAGGAAGGTCAGCAGCGCCAGAAGCGGGCCGAGCACCACCATTCCAAGGGTACCGATATTGCGGGCCTGACGTGTTTTACGCCAATGGTCCAAGGCCATAAATGCGCCCTGACCAATCCAAAATTGTGACTTTTGAGCCACTCGATACCCTCATTCTGATGTATGACCACATCGGCCAACCGCCATATATCGCGGTCATCACCAGTAAAAACCGGCGACGACCACAGTCATGTGGCGATATTACATCAGTTTGCGACGGCGTGTCACCTCAATATCCAAGTCGGTGATTTTCTTTCTCAACGTATTACGGTTGATGCCCAAAAGCTCAGCGCATTTTGCCTGGTTTCCGCCGGTCGCCGTGAGCGCAATTTCGATCAACGGAGCCTCTACTTCCCGTAGGATTCGCGCATAAAGCCCCGGAGGCGGCAGGATATCGCCATGCAGGTCAAAATAGCGCTGCAGATGACGGGCAACCGAATCTGCCAGCTTCTCGTTGACGGTGCCGCCGATGATTGGCCCGGCCTCGGTTTGCGGTCCCAAAGCCGCTGCAACCTCTGACCGCGAGATCTCCTCGCTGCGCGCCGTCAGAGCCAGCCGCCGCACCAGGTTTTCCAACTGGCGGACGTTGCCCGGCCAGGCGCAATGGCGCATCATCTCGCTGGCCTCTTCGCTGAACCGCCGATGTAGCGCCCCGTCATTTTCGGCCTTTATCAGGAAATGCGCCGACAGCAACGCGATGTCCTCGACCCTTTCGCGCAGACTGGGCACCCGCAATTCGGTCCCCGAGATCCGGTAGTACAGATCCTGGCGCAGCGCGCCGCTTTCCATCGCCGCAGCCGGGTCTTTTTGACTGGTCGCCATGATGCGCGGCGCATGGGTCCCCGGAGAATCCATCATCCGCACCAGCCGCGCCTGGGCCTCATCCGGCAGATCAACCAGCTCATCAATCAGCAGGGTGCCGCCCTTGACCTCGGCCAGCAGCCGGGCGGGCCCCTCCAGCGCCATCAGGTCGCTTTCAGAGGCGGTGACAAACGGCAGGGTTCTGCGATCAGAAAAATCATGCACGGCGCGGGCAATCAGCGATTTTCCAGTGCCGCTTTCACCGGTGATCATCAGCGGCATATCCGTGTTCATCACCCGCGCGATCAGCCGGTACAGCGCCTGCATGACCTCGGTCCGCCCCACCAATGGCAGATCTTCGGGGCGATCCTGTTCGACAACGGTGCTGCTGCTGGGGGATTTTTGCGTTTCCGCCAAGGCTTTGGCGGTTCGTTTCATCAGTTCCGGCAAATCAAAGGGCTTTGGCAAATAGTCATAGGCCTCTGCCTCGGCAGCCTTGATCGCGGTCATGATGGTATTTTGCGCCGAGATCACGATGACCGGCAGACCTGGACGGTCCTGCGCAATCTTTGGCAGCATTTCCAAACCGTTGCCATCCGGCATGACCACGTCTGAAATCACCACGTCACCTTTCCCTTCCGCAACCCAGCGCATCAGGGTGGTCAGCGAAGAGGTCGCATGCACCCGGCAGCCAGCCCGGGTCAGCGCCTGCGTCAGCACGGTACGAATAGTGCGGTCGTCATCTGCAACAAGAACGGTGCCGTCCATGGGTTAAATCTCCTGCGGTTCTGCGTCTTTTGGTATGCGGGACAGGGAAAGCCGGAACACGGTGCGTCCCGGCACCGAGTCAACTGAGATCCAGCCATTGTGTTCAGCGATGATCTTGCTCACCAGGGCGAGCCCCAGGCCGGTGCCGTTTTCACGTCCCGACACAAAGGGATCAAAGACATCCTCCCGGATTGCCTCTGGCAGGCCGGGGCCGTCATCTATTACTTCGATCTGCAAAGGCAGCAGCTTGCCGGTGCCATCGCTGCGGCGCATTCTGAAGGAATGCTCGTAGTAGCTGTGAATGCGGATGGTGCCGCCGCTTGGACCTGCCGCCTCTGAGGCGTTTTTCAGCAGGTTCAGCACCACCTGCAGCAGCTGATCCGCATCGCCCCAGGCAAGGGGCAGTGATGGGTCATAGTCCTCGGTGATGGTCATATTGGCGCCAAACCCCAGCAAGGCCGACCGCCGCGCCCGGTCAAGAACATCATGTAGATTGACCGGCTTGAACTGTGGTTCGCTCAGATTTCCGAACTGTTCCACCTGATCCAGAAGCTTGACGATACGGCGGCTCTCGCTGACAATTAGATCCGTAAGTTCAACATCTTCCCCAGAGAGGTTCATGCTCAGCAACTGCGCCGCACCGGTGATGCCCGCAAGTGGATTTTTGATCTCATGGGCCAGCATTTCCGCCATGCCGATGGCAGATTGCGCCGCCGATTTTGCGGAATGGTTCTGCGTCATCCGCGCCGCCAGCTCGCGCGGGGAGAGCAACAGCAGCATCTCGCCTTTCCGCCCCTGAACCGGGGCAATCTGCACCCCGCATTGCAACGGTGCCCGGCTGCGCGAGCCCACATCAATATCATTGACAAACAATGGCGTCCCCTGGGCCCGGGCGCGCTCGAATGAGGCCTCAATGGGGGCATCTATGGCGATCTGTTGCCAGACCGGCTGGTTCAGCAGCCCCCGGCGTGAGGTATTCAAAAAACCCTCGGCGGCAGCGTTTACATCAAGAATGCAATTGTCAGCCCCGATCAAAAAGGCCGGGACCGGAAGTGAGGCCCAAAGTGCGGCGTCCGAAATCATGCTGCTCCCTCTCGTTGCGGCTGGGACAAGGCATCCGGCAAAAGCCGAAGCACCTCAGCCGGATCTTTTTCAATCAAAACCGCGCGCCGCAGCGGCGCTGGGGTCTGGGCAAGATCCATGTACCAGCCCAGGTGCTTGCGCGCGACGCGCAGCCCCAGATCAGAGCCGTAAAAGGACAACATCGCCTCATAATGCGCTGAAACCATTTGGATAAGCTCGGCACCTTCAGGCACCTGCGGAGCCGCGTTTCCCCATAGGTCACTGGCAACCTGAGCCAAGAGCCAGGGCTTGCCCTGGATGCCGCGCCCGATCATCACCCCATCGGCCCCGGAGCGGTCCAGGGCTGCCGTGGCGGTCTGGCTGTCGACAATGTCTCCATTGGCCAGAACCGGCAGGCTCACCGCATCCTTGACCGCCCGGATGGCAGCCCAATCGGCGCGGCCTTTGTAAAACTGGCAGCGGGTGCGACCATGGATGGTGACCATCTGAACCCCTGCCGCTTCGGCACGGGCCGCAACGGATGCTGCGTTCAGGCAGTTGTCGTCCCAACCCAGACGGGTTTTCAGGGTCACCGGAATATCCACCGCCGCCACCACTGCCTCGATCAATGAGAGCGCGTGATCCGGCGTTTTCAGCAAGGCCGAGCCGGAATAGCCGCTGGTCACCTTCTTGGCCGGGCAGCCCATGTTGATGTCAATCATCCGCGCGCCGCGATCTGCCACCTGTCGGGCGGCCTCCGCCATCCAGCTGGCTTCGCGCCCGGCCAGTTGCACCGCAGTATTCTCCACATCGGCGCTCAGCTCGGCGCGTTCACGCACACCGGGCTTTGACTGCACCATTTCCTGGCTCGCCACCATCTCGCTGACCATCAGCCCCACACCAAAAGAGCGCACCAGATCGCGGAACGGGCGATCGGTGATTCCAGCCATGGGGGCCAGCGCGATTGGTGGGGTCATAGAGGTGGTTCCGAGGGTGAAGGACAATTGCCTAATCCTTGTGCGAGTGAGTGTTTTGTAGCCGAAGCCCGCGGTATTGGACAATGAATCCGCCCCTTGCAAGGGCACAACTCCCACCACTTGCCTAAATTTTAAGCACTTCACCGCAGGTGATTGCCTCTGGAACTGGCAGAACCTAAACATTCCACAGCACAGATCGAAGCCGGGCCAAAGCGCCGAGACACCAGATTTGGCACGACGGAACCAGAAGAGAGAGGGTTTTATGACCACTGCAGCCTTGATCGTCGCGGCAGGACGCGGCACCCGGGCCGGTGGCGGCCTGCCCAAGCAATGGCGCGCTCTCAAAGGTCAGCGGGTCATCGACTGGACCCTGCAGGCTTTTCGTGACGCCGGGATCAGCACAATTGTGCTGGTGCTCTCTCCTGAGGACCGCAGCGCCTGGGACAGTTTTGCAACCGACAGCGACCTTGTTTTGACAGCGGGTGGCGCCGAGCGGGCGATCTCGGTGCAAAACGGATTGATTGCGCTGCGGGATCTCAATCTTGCTCGGGCAGGATCTGCGCAGGGCCTGCCGATTTCCAAGGTATTGATCCATGATGCTGCCCGCCCCTGCACCAGTCAGGCGCTGATCGCATCGGTCATTGCAGCCCTGGACCACGGCCCCGCCGCCGCCCCTGCCCTTGCGATCACCGACGCGCTGTGGACCGGTGCTGAGGGGCAGGTCACCGGCACGCAGGATCGCACCGGGCTGTTTGCGGCGCAGACCCCGCAGGGGTTCCGGCTGGAGGCGATCCTTGCCGCCCATGCCAGCCATCCCGGCGGTGCCGCTGACGATGTCGAGGTTGCCCGCGCCGCCGGGCTGGAGGTTGCAATCATCGCCGGCGAGCCAGACAATATTAAGATCACCCGGCCCGAGGATTTTGCCCGCGCCGCCAGAATTTTGGAAACGGAAGAGAAAATGAATATCAGACCGGATGTCAGACTGGGCAATGGCTACGATGTACATCGCTTTGGCCCCGGTGACAGCGTCATCCTCTGCGGTGTCGAGATCCCGCATGATCGCAGCCTTCAGGGCCATTCCGATGCCGATGTCGGCATGCATGCGGTGACGGATGCGATCTATGGTGCTTTGGCACAGGGCGATATCGGCCAGCATTTCCCGCCCTCTGATCCCCAGTGGAAAGGCGCCGCAAGCGAGATCTTCCTGCGCCATGCCGCCGATCTGGCACGCGACATGGGGTTTCAGATCTCCAATGTCGATTGCACCCTGGTCTGTGAATACCCAAAGATTGGCCCCCATGCGCCAAAGATGCGCGCCGTCATGGCCGAAATCCTCGGGATTGATGCCAACCGCGTGTCGATCAAGGCCACTACATCTGAGCGCTTGGGCTTTACCGGACGCAGCGAAGGCATTGCCTCTCTTGCCACTGCCGCACTGGTGAAACCATGACCCTGGCCTCTGTAATGGCAACTGTTGGCGGCATTGGCTATTTGCGCCCCGCCCCCGGCACCTGGGGCTCACTGGCGGCGCTGCCGCTGGCCTACGGGTTGCATCAGTGGGGCGGCTTTCCTCTGCTGGCCCTTGCCACCCTCATCTGTACCGTGATTGGCATCTGGGCCACGGCTGCAATGACAAGGGGGCAGGCAAATCATGACCCGTCTGAAATTGTCATCGACGAGGTTGCCGGGCAATGGCTGGCGATCTGGGCGATTTCCTACCCGGCCTGGGCGCATGATATCTCGATCACCGCGCTGTGGCCCGGCTGGGTCACCGCCTTTGTTCTGTTTCGCCTGTTCGACATCTGGAAACCTGGCCCCGTGGGCTGGGCAGATCGCAAAGAAGGCCCTGTTGGGGTGATGATGGATGACATCATAGCCGGGTTCCTGGCCGCCCTTGGGGTGATGGTGCTTGCCGGATTCAGCCACGGAGTTTTGGGGCTATGAGCCAATCCCTCCCCAAGGCAGCGCCAGAGAAGGCAGTTCCAGCGACCCAACCCGATGTTGCCGGGCTTATTGCTTTGGCCGCGCAACTGGGCCTGACCGTGGCAACCGCCGAAAGCTGCACCGGCGGCATGGTGGCGGCGGCCCTGACGGATGTGCCCGGTTCCTCTGCCGTGCTGGATCGCGGCTTTGTCACCTATTCCAACCGTGCCAAGCAAGACATGCTGGGGGTGAATGAGTCGACGCTGGCAGCCTTTGGCGCCGTCAGCGAAGAAGTGGCGCAGGAAATGTGCGAGGGCGCGCTGCACCGGGCGGGCGTGGATCTGGCGGTCTCGATCACCGGCATTGCAGGCCCTGGCGGATCCGAACATAAGCCCGAAGGCCGTGTTTGCTTTGGCCTCGCCAGAACCGGCCAAAAGGTCATGGTGGAGACCATCGAATTTGGTGCCCTTGGCCGCGAAAATGTCCGGGCAAAAAGCTGCGCATATGCGCTTTTTCTCCTGCAGCGCGCTGTTTTGCAAATTGAACGCGATTTAGGCAAGAGCTCTTAAATTCCGCCTTATTTTTGATCACTTTCAAAAAAGCCCATGTTTTTGGCGCTTTTGATCCACGTGATGCTTTTTTCCTCACTTCAGATCAGGTCTGTGAGCCACCAACCACGCAAGCGGGATGGAAGGACGACCCCATGAATGGAGCTGATACAGCTTGGATCATTGTAGCAACGGCCCTGGTGCTGTTTATGACTTTGCCGGGGCTTGCCCTGTTTTATGGCGGCTTGGTGCGTGCACGAAATGTGCTCAGCGTCTTTATGCAATGCTACGCAATTGCCTGTTTGATGAGCATTCTCTGGCTCGCCTTTGGCTACACAATTGCCTTTGGACCCGGGGAGAGCGGCTATTGGGGCGGTTTGGACAAAATGTTCCTCAATGGCGTCACCGCTGAGAGCCTCAGCGGCACCCTGCCCGAGGTTCTGTTCTTTGCCTTTCAGATGACCTTTGCCATCATCACCCCGGCGCTGATTGTGGGCGCCTATGTGGAACGGGTTGGCTTTGCCTTTGTGCTGACCTTTTCGGGGCTGTGGATGCTGTTGTGCTATGCGCCTGTGGTGCACTGGATCTGGGGTGGCGGCATCATGGCGGATGGCGGCATCTTTGGAGAGATCGGCGTCAGGGACTTTGCCGGTGGCATCGTGGTGCATGAAACCGCCGGTCTGGCGGCGCTGATCATCGCGATCTTCCTCGGCCCCCGCAAAAACCGTACCACCCCGCCCCATAACCCCGGCTATGTGGTCATTGGCGCTGCGATGCTCTGGGTTGGCTGGTTTGGCTTTAACGGCGGCTCGCAGCTGGCGGCAGATGGTGGCGCGGCCATGGCGCTGACCGTCACCCATATTTCCGCCGCTGCGGCCTCGCTCACCTGGGCGCTGTGGGAGAAGATCAAATACGGCAAGGCCTCGGTTGTGGGTCTGGTGACAGGCACCATTGCAGGCCTTGCTTCGATCACCCCGGCCAGCGGTTTTGTTGGCCCCATTGAGGCGCTGATCATTGGCGGTATCGCCGGTATTCTCTGTCAGGAGCTGGTCAATCTGGTGCGCAACAAGCTGCATATCGACGACACGCTGGATGTGTTTGCCGTACACGGCGTTGGCGGCATCTTTGGCACCATCATGATCGCGGTCTTTGGACAGGGTGCCTGGGGTGCTCAGCTGGGCGCGCTGGCGGTGGTCGGCATCTTCACCACCGTTGTCACCATTGCCCTGATCAAGATCGTCGGCGCCTTCACATCTTTGCGCGTTGACGTTGAAACCGAAACAAACGGGCTAGATATCTCTGTGCACGGCGAACGCGCCTACGACATGACCAGCTAACAAAGCGAGCGTGCCCCTCTTGGGGCCTGTTCTCTCGCGGCAAATGCCACCACTCACGCGGCATGGATGCAGCAGCTTGCAGACTGTGCTACTGGCGGGCTTCCCAGATTTTGGGGAGCCCGTTTTTCATTTCACCACCAGATTAGAAAAACGGGGTGACATCCGCCGCAGATCCTGCCCCCTGAAGCACCGACCACAGTGCCGCACTGCGCGAGGGACCCAACAAGGCCGCAGCCTTGGCCAGCAGCCGCGCTTCGCGTGCCTCATAACCCACCGGCGCCTGCAGGTCATGGCTGGCCTCCAGGCGCTTGCCGTCGCGCCGCACCAGCGTCACATGCGCCGCTGTCTCGGCGAGGCTGTCATCTGCCTGCACATGGATCTGATCACGCAGGGCAACCAGCCGTGGATCCCGGCACAGCGCATCGCTGTAACTGTCCAGCCGCGCGGTGTCTTTGCCAAGCGCCTGCAGGGCCAGAACCGTCCGGTAGGAAAACTTTGCCCCCAGGCCTGTATCCGGCGCGGGCTGGTTGCACACGGTCATCCAGCGCGGATGGGTGCGCACCGTCAGGCTGGCGATCTCGGGCGCGGCCAGATCCAGGCTACGAGAGGCCTCCAATGCCGCATGCAGCCCGTGACAACAGGCGTGGAATTTATGGCTGATGGTTTCAAACAGCCAGACCTGCCCCAGATCCTGCAGCGCCGCCTCCAGGTTACCTTCACCGTGATGGGTTGCCCCAAACCCCAAGGTGCCCTCCATGGCCCCGGGGTTTGCCTCAAACCCCGCTTTGATCAACTGGGCGACTTCAACCCCGGCGGTGGCAGCCAGTCCGGCATTATAGGGCTTACCCATGGTGCCAAATTGCGCCTTCAGCCCCGCCGCGCGGGTGGCGCAAAGCCCCAGCGCCATTTCCATCTGATCGGTGTTCAGCCCCAACAGCCGACCCGCGGCCACCGTGGCACCAAAGGCCCCAGCCGTTGCCGTCTGGTGATAGCCCTTTTGGTAATGCGAGCGCCCCAACCACAGCCCCACCCGGATAGACAGCTCCATGCCAAACAGCGCCGCCTCGATCACCTGTTGCAGGCTGTTGCCCTGAAGTTCGCCAAGCGCAAAAGCTGCAGAGAACACCGCCACCGAGGGGTGGCCGATATGGGCAAAATGGGTGTCGTCATAGTCCAGCGCATGCGAGATGGTGCCATTGGCAAGCGCCGCCATCCGCGCGGGCACCTGGGTGCCGCCAAACAGGGTTGCCTGCGCCGCCCCGGCCTCGGACAGGGCCTGATCACGCAGAATCCGCGACACTGGTTCTGCGGTTCCGGCACAGCCACAGGCCAGCCAGTCCAGCGCCGAGAGCCGCGCCATCTGGCGGGCCAATACGGAGGGCTTTATCTGTGACGTTGCAAAAGCGGCCAATTGGCCCGCGAAGGGGGTATTCATCGTTCAGGCTTCCTGTGTTCAGGGCAGCCTAGCCATATAGCTCAGCCGCGCGACGCTCGAATGCCTTCACAATACGCTGCATTGCCTCGTTGAAGACAACCCCGATGATGCCTTGCAACACCGCATTTTTGAACTCAAAATCAACAAAGAAGGTGACATCACAGGTGCCATCTTCGCGTGGCGCAAAGCTCCAGTTCGACTTCATGTGGCGAAAGGGGCCATCCAGATATTCGGTATCAATCTTCATATCATCAGCAAATAGCGTCACCCGGCTGCCAAAACGCTCGCGAAATACCTTGAAAGAGATCACCAGATCCGCCTCCATCACCTCGGCCGGGCCCTGCTGGCTGCGGCTGCGAATGCGCGCGGCGGCGCACCAGGGCAGGAATTTTGGATATTGCGCCACATCCGCCACAAGCCCGTACATCTGCTGTGCGGTATAGGGCATCTGGCGGTTTTCTGAGTGAACTGGCATGAGCGACATCAATTTTCTTGCTATGATCGTGCCGCGTCATGTCCTATGAACGCGCGGGAATTTCAAGGGGTCAGCCATGCCACAGCGTCCATATGTCATCGATGTGATGATTTCAGCCAAAACTATTGCAGCGCGCATCGAAGAGCTGTGTGACGATATCACCCAGGAATTTGGCGACACGGATAAGCTGGTTGTTGTTGGCCTGCTGCGCGGCAGCTTTGTCTTTATTGCCGATCTGGTGCGTGAGCTGGACCTGCCGATCGAGGTCGATTTCCTGGAGGCTTCCTCCTATGGAGACGCCATGGAAAGCAGCCGGGAAGTGCGCATTCTCAAAGACTTGCGCGGCGCAATTGAAGGGCGTGATGTGCTGGTGGTTGAAGATATCGTCGATACCGGCCACACCCTGAACCATGTCACGCATCTGCTGGAAAGCCGCAAACCGGCGCGGCTGAAATCCATCGCCCTGCTGGACAAACCGTCGCGCCGCGAAGTGGATTTCCGCTCCGATTGGATTGGCTTTGAAATTCCCGATGAATTTGTCGTGGGCTATGGCATCGACTTTGCGCAGCGCAATCGCAACCTGCCCTATATTGGCAAAGTGCGTTTTACTGACGAAAGCTGACTGACTGGCGGTGACTGACAGGCGGTGGCTGACGGGCCCCCATTGTCCCGCGCCACACTTAAGAGGGAGCGCCCCATGACGGAATTCCTTGGTGGCTGTTTATGTGGCAGCGTTAGGGTGACTGCAAAAGGCCAACCCTACCGGGTTGGTATTTGTCACTGCCTTGACTGCCGCAAACACCACGGAGCGCTGTTTCACGCCTCCGCCGTTTTCCCAGAAGGCTCCGTGACCATCACAGGTCCAACCCACAGCTATGCGGGGCGTTTCTTCTGCCCCAAATGTGGCTCTTCGGTTTTTTCTCGCAGCGAAGATGAGATCGAAGTTCACCTCGGGATACTGGACCAGCCGAACCAGCTCACGCCGACCTACGAGCTGTGGACCATCCGCCGGGAATCCTGCCTGCCCGATTTTGCAAATACCACGCAATATGAGCAAGATAGGGAGAGTGACAACAGGTGCGAGGACGGGCGTAAGGACGGGCGCGAGGGGGAGAAAGAAATCCCATGACAGGCATCACAACGTTGCAGGTCTCCACCTGATGTGATGCCTGCCGTCTGGGGCGTTTTGATTAGGCCAAGCCGAGTTTGGCATTCCGCGCAGCCCGCAGCCGGGCAAAATCATCTCCCGCATGATAAGAAGACCGCGTCAACGGTGTGGCCGACACCATATGGAAGCCCTTGCCATAGGCGGCCTTCTCATATGATTTGAACTCCTCAGGTGTTACAAAACGATCCACCGCGTGGTGTTTTGGCGTTGGCTGCAGGTACTGACCAATGGTGAGGAAATCGATATCGGCGGCCCGCATGTCGTCCATCACCTGACGCACCGCTTGTTCGTCCTCGCCCAGGCCAACCATGATGCCGGATTTGGTGAACATCGACGGATCCAGCTCCTTGACCCGCTGCAACAAGCGCAGGGAGTGGAAATAGCGCGCGCCGGGGCGCACCTCGGGGTAGAGGCCCGGCACCGTTTCCAGGTTGTGGTTGAACACATCGGGACGCGCCTCGATGATCTGTTCAATCACCGCCATGTCACATTTGATAAAGTCGGGCGTCAGGGTCTCGATGGTGGTCGCGGGGCTGCGGTGGCGCACGGCGCGGATTGTCTGGGCAAAATGCTCTGCTCCGCCATCGCTGATATCGTCGCGATCCACCGAGGTGATGACCACGTGATTCAAACCAAGTTTTTGCACTGCATGGGCCACCCGGCCAGGCTCAAAGGCGTCCAGATCTTCGGGCGGTTTTCCGGTGGCGATATTGCAGAAGGTACAGGCACGGGTGCAGACCTCGCCCATGATCATCATGGTGGCGTGCCCCTGGCTCCAGCATTCGCCCACATTCGGGCAGCCCGCTTCTTCGCAGACCGTGACCAGCCCATTGTCGCGCATGATCTTATGCGTTTCCGCATAGCCCTTGCCGCCCGGGGCCTTTACCCGGATCCAGCTGGGTTTCTTTGGCTGGGCATTGTCCGGGCGATTTGCCTTTTCGGGGTGCCGTTGCTCGGGAATTTTTAGATCACGCATGGTGGGTCCGCTTCTGGCCTGTGTTCCCAGGTGACTTAGCACGTTCATTCCTTGGCGTCACCGCGACATTGAGATATCGGCAATGCAAGTGATGCATAGCCGCAAGTTCTGGCGCTATTTGACTCAGCACACCCTTGCACAACCCCAGGCCCCTCCCGCAGCGCGACAGGGCTAAAATTTCGGGCATTTGTGCTTATTTTCAACTCATTCCCCAGCCATTCCATGACTGTTTCACGACAAGGCCCAGAGATGGTTGCGCTCAATTTAGAACTCTTATAACTGGCTGCCAAACTGGTTCATCATCCATGGAGTTGTAAGATGAAAGCTGGCGTAAAACTGCCCGACGTGACCTTTAAAACCCGCGTACGCGACGAAGCTGTGGGCGGTCCCAATCCGTTCCGCTGGGAAGACAAAACCACTGCGGATTACTTTGCAGGCAAGCGCGTTGTGCTGTTCTCCCTGCCCGGCGCCTTCACCCCCACATGCTCCACGTACCAGCTGCCCGGCTTTGAAAAAGGCTTTGCCGATTTTCAGGCCGAAGGCATCGACGCCATCTACTGCATGTCGGTCAACGACAGCTTTGTGATGAACAAATGGGCCGAATCGCAGAACCTGGAAAACGTCACTGTCATCCCTGATGGCTCTGGTGAGTTCACCCGCAAAATGGGCATGCTCGTCGCCAAGGACAACCTGGGCTTTGGTGCCCGCTCCTGGCGCTATGCCGCCATCGTCAACAATGGTGTTGTTGAAGCCTGGTTCGAAGAGCCCGGCCTCTGCGACAACCACGGCGAAGACCCTTATGGCGTCTCCTCCCCGGAAAACGTGATGAAGCACCTACAGGCCGCAAAAGAAACTGCTGCAGCCTAATCCCTGCGATTTTGCAAAACCTGTTTAAGACTCGGGCTCGCCAGTGGCGGGCCCGTAGTCTTTTTGAGCCTGCTCCAGAATAGCCTGCCCGGTTTGCCGCGCCACGCGGGCCAGATCCTGAAACCATTCTGATTCTGCGGTGCTGGCGCGGCGGATCAAGCCAATCCTGCGCTTTGGTTGCGGCGCGCCAAAGCGTTGAACACAAAGCCCCTGCGCTGCGTTACATTCCGCAGCCAATGCAAGCTCGGGCATCAAGGTCAGGCCAAAACCAGCGGCAACCAGACGTGACAGCGTGGCCAGCGACCCTGCCCCCATGTTGATCCCCGAGGCAGAGCGCGCAACACCACAGGCCTCCAGCGCCTGATCCGTCAGGCAATGGCCATCCTCAAGCAGCATCAACTGATTTGCCTCCAGATCCGAGGGTTCAACCTTTGGGTGCCCGGCATTGACCTGCGCCAGACGATTGGCGGAGCCCGCCAGCAAAAAGTGGTCTTCAAACAGATCTACTTCAACCAGCCCGGCACCACCGCTGGGCAGCGCCATAATGGCCAGATCCAATGCGCCGCTTTGCAGGGCCTCCAGCAGGCGCTCGGTTCTCGCCTCACGCACCTGAATGTCCAATTGCAGATCCTGCGCCCGCAGATCAGCCAGAAACCCCGGAAGCAAATAGGGCGCAATGGTTGGGATCACCCCCAATGACAGGCTGCGCCGACCGCTGCTCTGATCCTGCGCCAGACGTTCCAACCGTCCAGCGGAGAGCAGGATTTCGTCACTCTGCGCCAGGACCTCACGCCCCAAAGGCGTAAGGATCACCTCACGCGCCCGGCGTTCGACCAGAATTCCCCCCATTTGGTCTTCCAATGCCTTGATCTGAACAGACAAAGCCGGCTGAGAGACATGGCAGGCCTGGGCCGCACGGCCAAAATTGCGATGCTCACACAGCGCCTTGAAATATCCAAGCTGTCGAAGGGTAAATCTCATAAGAGCACCCTATCAAAACAGCCGCTAGCTACAAGATGCGATTATCACTTAAAGGAGCAGAAAGGGTCAAAATCGCCGCCTTCCCCCTGGCTGCGCGATTGCCGCCAATAGAGTGAACCGTCAGCCAATCAACTGATTGCAACGGGCCTCTCCAAGGCGCTCGTCCATTTCATCATAAAAGACCTTTAGCTGCCCCAGGGCAATCCGCAGGACAATTTTGCCAGAACGCGCCGACCATCCCAGATGGCGCTCTGCGGCTTCCAGCCCCTCCAGGTGACAACAACACCGCAGCGCAATATCGTTCAGACCAGAGCCCAGAGCCGCCATTGCTTCAGCAGCCCGCTTTTTTGCCGCTGTAGACGCAGCGCTCCGCTTTGGCGGCTTGGTGCGCCCACAACTCTCTGACGCCGCAAAGTAGTCCCTGCTCTGCGCCAGGTGATCGCCGACCTGCGCCAATTCAAAATCCTCCCGCAGGCGTTTTCCCGCATCGACCAGCTCTCGGGCCAGAAAGGGCTCACCGCTTTTGTCCTGCAAGCGCGCCAGCATATCCAGAGGGGTTTCCCCCAGACCATAGCGCGTACGGCGCTCTTTGGTTTTATCGCCCCGTCTTGGCAGATAGCTTTGCTGCGTTTCACTGAATCCCTGCTCCAGTTTGGCCCGCGCCCGATTTTCCCGCTCTGCCATCAAACGACTGTACACCGTTCGCCCCATTGGGGTGATATGATAGCGACGCAGGCGACCGGGCCGGGTGCAGCTGATCCAGCCCAAAAGCGCCATATTCCCTGCCAGCCCCTGATCCACCGCGAGCTTGCTCATCGCGCCTTCGCCTTCCCGCACAACCACGGCCTTTTCCATACCCTCCGCCACCGCCAAAACTGCACCGCTTTGGCAAAGCCGGGCCAGGACCTCAAGGGCGGCGGTTTGTAACGTCATTGAATCGGAAAAATACTGGAATTTCGGTGAGACCTGGCGATTAAAATGAGCCGTCGCCAATTCGCATAATGCGCAGTCGATCAAAGGATCATCGCGGCGGTTTTCGACCCGGCGTATTTGCCGCAACACGGTTGACGGATGGCATTTTAGATCTCTTGCCAATTGACGGATCGAACGTCCGCCTTCGGTGTGGTCCAGATATCTCTGTACCTCGGTGGGGACCCATTCCGGGAGTGTTTGTGCTGACTGTCTTTGCATGAATACTGATCTCCAGTCGTCAGCCAGGCAAATAGTCCACATTCCGCCCCCAAGGTTTCCCACAGAGACAGAGAGTTTACCCGCCTGATTTTGAACAGAACTTCGAGTTATCCATCATTGTTTCCAAAAACTCACCAATCAACAAACAATAGACCGCGCGGCGAACAGCCTCTCGCGGCAACACCCGCTTGAGTTGTGTTATGGCCTAGACCACACGCACAGCAAAAGGGACACTTCAATGCAGGACCTACTGAGCCGTCTAAAAACCCTTCACCGCCCCAGGCTTCTGGTTAGAACCGCCCGTATTGGCGCTGGCAACTACAGCAGGGAACGGGATTTGCGCAGGATTCTTGGCACTGAAAAGCCTGCAAGACCCGCCGCAGCGATCATGCGGTTGCTGGACCTTGAACATGAGGTGAACCAACAGCGACTGAGTGGAGATGCGGGCTATGCCATCAGCCGTCATGTCGAGATCTTGATAGCCCTGCTTGGGGAAGCAGAGTATCTGGCGCCCCCGGCCCAACCGGACCGACCTGCAGCGGCAGAAGCGAATAACACCAGCCCTTTGCCAAACTAAAACAGGCAGTGGCTATTCCAGCCACTGCCTGCAAAGTCTCGCCTTATACGGGAAAATAGCTCCCCGATCAGGACACCATAAAATCTACATGAAAGTATCCGGAGACGCGGATTTTTTCTCAGCAACAAAGGCTTCCAGTGCCGCTCTGATTTCCGGATCCAACTCGGGAGCCTGATAGTTCGACAGAAGATAATCCACGCGGTTGGTTGCCAAAGCATAGGTGTCGCGGGCGCCCTCTTCTTCCCAGGTTTCAAAGGGTTTGTAGTCCAGCAGTTCGGACTTCCAGAAGGCGGTTTTGAAGTTTGCCTGAGTATGGGCACAGCCCAGGTAGTGGCCACCGGGGCCAACTTCGCGGATCGCATCCATTGCCTGATCGTCTTCGCTCACTGGTACACCTTTGGCCAGGCCATGCAAGGTGCCAAGTTGGTCGGCATCCATGACAAACTTTTCAAAGTCAGCCACCAGCCCGCCTTCGAGCCAGCCACAGGCGTGCAGCATGAAGTTCACGCCTGACAACAGCCCCATGTTGAGCGAGTTGGCGGTTTCATACGCGGCCTGGGCGTCGGGCAGTTTGGAGCCGCAGAAGGACCCGGCAGAGCGGAACGGCAGGTTCAAACGGCGCGCCAGCTGACCGGCGCCATAGGTAATAAGAGAGGCCTCGGGCGTGCCAAAGGTTGGCGCACCAGAGTTCATGTCAATCGAGGAAACAAAGGCACCAAAGATCGCCGGCGCACCGGGACGGACCAGTTGGCTATAGGCCACACCGGCCATGACCTCGGCCAGAACCTGCGTCAGGGTACCTGCAACCGAAACCGGCGCCATGGCACCGCCCACGATAAAGGGAGAGATGATGCAGGCCTGGTTATTGGCCGCATAGACCTCCAGCGACCCCATCATTACATCGTCAAATGTCATTGGCGAGTTGATATTGGTCAGCGAGGTCATGACGGTATTGTTCTGTACGAACTCCTTCCCAAAGAGGATCTCACACATATCGACCGAATCCTGCGCCCGGCTTGGCTCGGTCACCGAGCCCATAAAGGGCTTGTCGGACAGAGTCATATGGGCCAGCAGCATATCCAGGTGACGTTTGTTCACCGGGATATCCGTGGGCTCACAAACGGTGCCACCTGAATGGTGCAGCCATTTGGACATATAGGCGAGTTTCACAAACTTGTTGAAATCTTCCATGGTCGCATAGCGACGTCCGCCCTTGGCATCGCGCACAAAGGGCGGGCCATAAACAGGTGCCAGAACCATGTTTTTGCCGCCGATGACCACGGATTTTTCCGGGTTGCGGGCGTGCTGGGTGAACTCAGACGGCGCCGTTGCGCAGAGCTTGCGGGCCAGGCCACGGGGAATACGCACCCGTTCGCCCTGAACATCTGCACCAGCATCACGCCAACGCTGCAGCGCTGCCGGATTGTCCACAAAGTTGACGCCAACCTCTTCAAGGATGATATCCGCATTGGCTTCGATGATCTCCAGCGCTTCTTGGGTCAGAACCTCGAAGTTGGGGATATTGCGCTGAATGTACTTTGCAGTTTCAATTTTGATGCTGGTACGTTCTGCGCGGCGGGCGGCGCCGCCGCCACCTCTGCTCCGACGACGTGGTGCTTCTTCAGCCATGGTCAGCCCTCTTGAAGGAATTTCGTTAGGAGATATTTAGACCGCCAACCACCGTCCGCGCCGAAGGATAACGGCCTATCCGGTTGGAAAGCGACATCTGATCAGCATTTTTTCCGCCCCTGCGTCTGCTTCTGCGCAAAAACACCCGCAACCGCGGCCAAGATTGGCAAAGTTTTGCATCAACCAGCCCCTGTGGCACATCTGTCCTCTTGCCAGACAGGAACACAGGGCCTATGAGCCAAACATGAGCCAGACATCCCATGACCGCCTTCTTATCATAGACTTTGGCAGCCAGGTTACGCAGCTTATTGCGCGCCGCCTGCGTGAGCTGAATGTCTATTGCGAAATTCACCCCTACCAGAACGTCACAATGGATTTTGTGCGCCAATTGGCGCCCAAGGCCGTGATCTTTTCCGGTGGCCCAGACAGCGTGACCCGCGAGGGTAGCCCCCGCGTGCCACAGGAGATCTTTGACATAGGCGTACCGATTCTCGGGATCTGCTACGGCCAGCAAGTGATGATGCATCAACTTGGGGGCATGGTCGAAAGCGGCCATGGCACCGCCGAGTTTGGTCGAGCCTATGTCAAACCCACCATTGCCTCGCTGCCGCTGCTGGAGGGCTGGTTCCAAGATGACGCAGACCGCGAGCAGGTCTGGATGTCCCACGGTGACCACGTGAGCAAGATTGCACCAGGGTTCGAGGTCTACGGCACCTCGCCCAATGCGCCATATGCCATCACCGCTGATATCAGCCGCAATTTCTACGCGGTGCAGTTCCACCCCGAAGTGCACCACACGCCCAATGGCGCCAAGCTTTATGAAAACTTTGTGCGCCTCGCAGGTTTTAGCGGTGACTGGACCATGGGTCTGTACCGCGAGCAGGCCATTGCCGCGATCCGCGAACAGGTTGGCGACAAAAAGGTGATCTGCGGTCTGTCCGGTGGCGTTGACAGCTCGGTCACCGCCGTTTTGCTGCACGAGGCCATTGGTGATCAGCTCACCTGTGTCTTTGTTGACCACGGCCTGCTGCGCAAGGGTGAGGCTGATGAGGTCGTCACCATGTTCCGCGACAATTACAACATGCAGTTCATCCACGCGGACGAGCAGGACCTGTTCCTGGGCGAGCTGGAAGGTCAAAGCGACCCTGAGACCAAACGCAAAATCATCGGCAAACTGTTCATTGATGTGTTTCAGAAACACGCCAATTCGATTGAGGGCGCCGAGTTCCTGGCACAGGGCACGCTTTACCCCGATGTCATCGAATCCGTCAGCTTCTCTGGCGGTCCTTCGGTCACCATCAAAAGCCACCACAATGTGGGCGGGCTGCCCGAAAAGATGGGCCTGAAGCTGGTTGAGCCGCTGCGCGAATTGTTCAAGGACGAAGTCCGCGCCTTGGGCCGCGAACTGGGTCTGCCTGCCAGCTTTATTGGCCGCCACCCCTTCCCTGGGCCCGGTCTTGCAATCCGCTGCCCCGGCGAGATCACCCGCGAAAAGCTGGAGATCCTGCGCGAGGCCGATGCCGTCTATATCGACCAAATCCGCAAACATGGTCTCTATGACGAAATCTGGCAGGCCTTTGTTGCCATTCTGCCGGTCCGCACCGTGGGTGTGATGGGCGATGGGCGGACGTATGATTTTGCCTGTGCCCTGCGCGCCGTCACCTCCGTTGATGGTATGACGGCGGATTACTACCCCTTCAGCCATGAATTCCTTGGCGAGACCGCGACGCGGATCATCAACGAAGTGAAGGGCATCAACCGCTGCACCTACGACATCACCTCGAAACCTCCGGGCACCATCGAGTGGGAATAATCCCACGCGTCGGCTATTAAAAACCATCAGCCCCGGCCCGGTGCCGGGGCTTTCTTTTACCCCATGGTTCCCCCCCCATTGACGCGACCGAGAAATACGGGTTCCTGTGATGGCGAGCCCCAGAACCCAAAGGAATCCCCCATGACTGCTGAGATCAAAATTCTGCCAGCGGCTTTGTGGATGTTGGGGGCTATCGCCTCTTTTTCGGCCATGGCGATTGCAGGTCGCGAAGCGGGTCAGACGCTCGATACCTTTGAAATCATGAGCTATCGCAGTTTGGTTGGGGTGGTCATCGTGGCCCTGCTGATCACGGTAAGGGGCAACTGGGGCAGTGTAAAAACGGATCGCCTGAGCAGCCACCTGTTTCGAAACATGGCGCATTTTACTGGGCAAAACCTCTGGTTTTTTGCCGTGACCCTGATCCCTCTGGCGCAGGTCTTTGCGCTTGAATTCACCTCACCGCTTTGGGTGGTGGTGCTATCGCCCCTGCTGCTTGGGGAGCGCTTGACCATGATCCGCGGATTTTCGGTTCTGCTCGGGTTCATGGGTATCCTGATTGTCGCCCGCCCCTCCCCGGAAACGCTCAACGCCGGGGTTATCGCCGCCGCCAGCTGTGCCGTCTTTTTTGCTCTGACCGTTATTTTCACCAAGCGGCTGACCCGCCATGAGAGCATTGCCTCAATCCTGTTTTGGCTCACCTCCATGCAGCTGGTCATGGGGCTGATCATGGCCGGATGGGATGGGGACATTGCCCTGCCCAGCCTGGAGGTCCTGCCCTGGGTTCTGCTTATCGGGTTGGCCGGTCTGGCTGCACATTTCTGCTTTACCAATGCGCTGTCCATCGCACCGGCAACAGTGGTGGTCCCCTTTGACTTTGCCCGCCTGCCGGTGATCGCTGTGCTGGCCATGGTCATCTATGGCGAGGCCGTCGTGGTCTGGACATTCATCGGCGCCGGGCTGATCTTTGCCGCCAATTACCTCAATATCCTCGAGGCCGCAGGGCGGATCGGCCTGAACAAGACCCGCCTTTCCTGAGAACTGCGGCATCACAGTAGAATTGACCAACCTGCCAGAGCCGATTAGCAAGACCAGACGAAAATAGGGAAGACGGGTCAATGCTATATAAGAGTGCACAAGACTGGCGCGATGCGCCGCAAAAACGCATTTTGTTCTTTGGGATGTCCGGTCTTGGCAAGACCTATATCAGCAACATCCTACGCAACGCAGGCAGTTGGTTTCACTACTCGGTAGATTACCGCATCGGCACCCGCTACATGGGCGAATATATCGCCGACAATGCAAAATCCGAAGCGATGAAAAACCCTTTCCTGCGGGATCTGCTGCTGTCAGATTCGATCTATATTGGCTCCAATATCACCTTTGAGAACCTGACCCCGGTATCCTCCTATTTGGGTAAACCCGGCGACCCTGCCAAGGGCGGGCTGGATATGGCAGAATATCAGCGCCGTCAGGATCAGTTCCGCATGGCCGAAATCCACGCCCTGCTGGACACCCAGTATTTTGCCGACCGCGCTACCCGGCTGTATGACTATCCAAATTTCATCTGCGACACGGGCGGGTCAATCTGCGAATGGGTCGATGCAGATGACCCCAAGGACCCCGTCCTGACAGAGCTCTCCAAACAGTGCCTTCTGGTCTGGATCAAAGGCGATGACGCCCATACCGAAGAGCTGATCCGCCGCTTTGACCGCGCCCCAAAACCAATGTCTTATCAACCGGATTTCCTGCAAAAAACCTGGGAAGACTATCTCAACCAAATGGGTCTATCAGAGAGCGATGTCGACCCTGATGCTTTTATTCGCTGGACCTATGCCCAGGCCCTGGCTCATCGCCAGCCGCGCTATGCAGCGATGGCAAAGAACTGGGGTGTTACCGTCACTGCGGATCAAATATCGGCGATCAAAACTGAGGCTGATTTCAATGAGTTGATCGCCCAGACACTTGAGCCCTAAACCAAACCGGCCTATCTAGCAGAACGCCGCTACATTTTCCCCACATTGAGGACCTGACATGCCTATCAAGATCCCTTCTGACCTGCCCGCCTATGACGTTCTGACGAACGAAGGCGTCATGGTCATGTCGCCGGATCAAGCGGCGCGTCAGGACATTCGCCCCCTGCGCATCGGGTTGCTGAATCTGATGCCCAAGAAAATCCAGACGGAAAACCAGTTTGCCCGTCTGATTGGCGCCACCCCTTTGCAGATTGATCTGTCGCTCATCCGGATGACCGAGCACCAGACCCGCAACACCGCCGCCGCCCATATGGAAGAGTTTTATCACTCCTTTCAGGAGGTGAAGGATCAGAAATTTGACGGTTTGCTGATCACCGGCGCGCCGATTGAACATATGCCGTTTCAAGAGGTCACCTACTGGGACGAGCTTTGCGAGGTTTTTGAGTGGACACAGACCAATGTGCACTCGACCTTTGGCGTCTGCTGGGGCGGCATGGCGATGATCAACTACTTCAATGGTGTGAAAAAACACCTGCTGGACCACAAGGCCTTTGGCTGCTTTCGCCATCAGAACCTTGCCGCCTCCTCTCCCTATCTGCGTGGGTTTTCGGATGACTGCGTCATACCGGTCTCCCGCTGGACAGAAATACGCCAGAATGAAATCGACGCGACCCCCGGCCTGACAACCCTGCTGGGCAGCGAAGAGGCCGGCCCCTGTCTGGTGCAGGACCCCGCACATCAGGCGCTGTATATTTTTAACCATTTTGAATATGACAGCGACACCCTGAAACAGGAATATGACCGCGATGTCGCCAATGGCACGGAAATCAATGTTCCGCAAAACTACTACCCAAATGACGATCCCAGCCGCCCGCCGCTGAACCGCTGGCGCAGCCATGCGCATCTGCTTTATGGCAACTGGATCAACGAGATCTACCAATCGACGCCCTTTGATATGGCAGATATCGGACGCCAGCGTTAAGCAACAGAGGCAGCGTTAGCCCAGAGGATATCCTGTCCGGCGCCGCCTGGTGTTGCGTTGTGCGCGCAGGCCTCTGGCGGTTTGCGGCCACGGGACCTGGATATCGCCTGGGCTGGCCCCTGATCTGAGTGAAAGCGATTCACATCCCCCCCGGTCTTGCCCTATAAAGGCCTGACCAAAGAGGAGTTCGCCAATGAAACTGCCATTTGACGGCGCCATCAGCAGCTATTTCAAGAACCAAGCTCCAACAGACCTGGCCAACTGTATCAAAGACAGTGACAAGGACGACATTCTGGCACCAAATTTCCCCTATTCGGAGCGCATGCCCCGCAAGGACTATGAGAAAGAAATCAAATCCTTGCAGGTCGAACTGGTCAAGCTGCAGTCCTGGGTCAAAGAGAGTGGCGCGCGGGTCGCGATTGTGTTTGAGGGCCGCGATGCGGCCGGCAAAGGCGGTACAATCAAACGGTTTCGCGAGAACCTCAACCCAAGGGGCGCCCGCGTCGTGGCCCTGTCCAAACCCAGCGAGCCCGAACAAAGCCAGTGGTATTTTCAGCGCTACGTCGATCACCTGCCCTCTGGCGGTGAAATCACGTTTTTTGACCGCAGCTGGTACAATCGCGGCGTGGTCGAACATGTTTTTGGCTTTTGCACTCCAGAGCAGCGCAAACGGTTCTTTCATCAGGTCGGCGGTTTTGAAGAGGCCCTGGTTGACGATGGAATTATCCTGTTCAAGTTCTGGCTGAACGTCAGCCGCCCCGAGCAGCTACGCCGCTTTTTGGCCCGCGAAAGCGATCCGCTGAAGCAATGGAAGCTCAGCCCGATTGATGTCAAAGGGCTGGAGAAATGGGAGGAGTATTCCGCCGCCATCGGCGAGACCCTCAATAAAAGCCACAGCACCCATGCGCCCTGGTGTGTGATCCGCTCTGATGACAAACGGCGTGCGCGTCTTTCTGCCATTCGCACAGTCCTGCATGCTATTGATTATAAAAACAAAGATGAGAAAGCCATCGGACCCATAAATGAAAACATCTGCATCGGACCGGAAAACTGGGATGCCTAAACGTGGGTATCATCACGGCAATCTGCGTCAGGCCCTGGTTGAGGCGGCGCTGCGTCTGATCGAACAGAAAGGCCCCACTGGCTTTACCCTCTCTGAGGCTGCAAAACAGGCCGGGGTTACCCCGGCGGCGGTCTATCGCCATTTTGAAGGCCGCGAAGATCTGATCGCAGAGGCGGCGCGTCAGGGGTTTTTGATGTTTGCCGACCTGATGCAGCACGCCTATGACAAATATCAGCCGTCGCCCCTGGCCGCCTTTGAGGCCACAGGCCGTGCCTATCTCGCCTTTGCGCGCAAACATCCCGGCCACTACATCGCCATGTTCGAAAGCGGGATTGCCAGTAACCGCTCCCCGGAACTGGCCGCTGCCGCGAATCGCGCCCGCAATATCCTGGAACGCGCCGCAGATGATCTCAGCCAGCAAATCCCGGCGGACAGGCGCCCCCCTGCCTCGATGTTTTCCGCCCATATCCTGGCGATGAGCCACGGCGTGGTCGAGCTCTATGCCCGCAACACTCCCGGTGCGACCTCGCCCTTTCCCCCGGAGGATCTGCTGGAAACCGGCATCGGCATCTACCTGCGCGGTCTGGGCCTGATCGAGCCAGACAACTGACGCGGCCATAGCCGCAAGGTGTCTCTGCTCAGAAAAAAGGCCCCGCAGATCCGGGGCGCTTCTTAATCCTCTTGCGGCGAACCCGCTGCTAGGCGGCGGCATCACTCCCATCCGCAAAGACCACCAGGTCCGTCACGATTGCTTGCAACCCTTCGATCAATTCGGGATTTGGCACGGTCGACAATAGCGGCGCCATTTCCTCGATGAGTTCCTCAGGCAGGGTCCACCAAGCAAGCTTTCGAAGCGCCGCGATCATATCGTCTTCAAAACGCTTGCACTGGAATGTCGCTGGATTGCCGCCCCAAATTTCATAGGGACCAACATCCTTGAACACAGTGGCCGTGGCAGCAATGACTGCACCGTCACCAATGTTGACCCCCGGCATGATGGTCACCCCGTGACCAATCCAGACGTCGTTGCCGATCGTGACATCCATCAGCCCCTGATCCCCCTCCGCCAGTTGCTCATCCTGAAAGACCTGCGCCACAGGAAATGTGGCAATCCGGTTAATCTTGTGCTGCCCCCCAAGGATGATTGTCACATCTTCCGCGATCGAGCAAAACGAACCAATCACAACATTGGCCCCTTCTTCTGTATTTCGGAAACTGATGCCGTCATAACCATAGGTGAAACGGCCAATTTCAACTCTCCCGTTGCCAAGCGGTGCTTCTTTACTGCTCGAGACATTCAGCATTGGGTTCTCCTATAGGGGTACTCGTTCTGAGGCATGGCTCCTCTTAAACACAAAATGTTTGAACATTGTTTAAACGCTCGCCTCCCAATTGCCGCCCCTCAAGGCGCAGGCAAACGTGGTCAAAGCCAACCGTAAATCTTCGCGCATTGGGCTTGGGTCAGGTCAGGGCCAGCAGTTCAAGACCGCGTTGGCAGCCTTTTGCAAAGGCGCGGTCCAACAAAGCAAGAGCCCAAATTCAGCCAACACCGCAGGGGTCCCCTCAATAGTGTTACCCGCATATTGCCTGTCACTGGGTCGCGTGGTCACCAGCACCCCAGCGAGCTGTAGAGTTTTACCAAAACGGCCCAAGCCGGTTGGGATCAAATCGGCAGAGAGTTCAAAAAGAAAAGGGCCGCCCGAAGGCAGCCCCCAAAACCACATATGCGGTAAATTTAACGCTTGGAGAACTGGAAGGAACGACGCGCTTTGCGGCGGCCAAACTTCTTACGTTCAACAACACGGCTGTCGCGTGTCAGGAAGCCAGCGGCTTTCAGAGCACCGCGCAGGGAGGGGTCATACAGCTGCAGTGCTTTGGAAACACCGTGCTTAACCGCACCGGCCTGGCCGGAAAGACCACCACCTTTGACGGTCGCGAAGACGTCAAACTGGTCTTCGACACCGGCAACCGTGAACGGCTGACGCAGGATCATCTGCAGAACCGGACGGGCAAAGTAAGCTTTCATTTCTTTGCCGTTCACCACGACCTTGCCGGAGCCAGGCTTGATCCAGACGCGCGCAACCGCATCTTTACGCTTACCAGTGGCGTAAGAGCGGCCCAGTTCGTCACGAACAGGTTCACGGGCGATGATGTCTTCGGCGACAACCTCAACGCCTGCAACGGCGCTCAGCTCTTCGAGAGTGTTGATCTGATCAGTCATCGATATCAGCTCCGCGTGTTTTTCTTGTTCATGGACTTCACGTCCAGAACTTCGGGCGCCTGGGCTTCATGCCCGTGATCGGTGCCAGCATAGATGCGCAGGTTTGTCATCTGCTGACGCGACAGGCGGTTGCCTGGCAGCATGCGTTTGACGGCCTGATAGACAACACGCTCGGGGTGCTTGCCTTCCAGGATTTCCTGCTTGGTGCGGGACTTGATGCCACCGGGGTGGCCGGTGTGCCAGTAGAAGTGCTCTTCGCGCTTCTTGCCGGTCATCTGGATTTTCTCGGCATTGATCACGATGACGTTGTCACCCATGTCCATATGCGGAGTGAAGGTTGCTTTGTGCTTACCACGCAGGCGCATGGCAATAATCGATGCGAGACGGCCCAGCACGACGCCTTCGGCGTCAATGATGATCCATTTCTTGTCGATATCTGCCGGTGTAGCAGAGAAGGTTTTCATGGCAGGTCAATCCTGTTTGTCGTGACGACGCAGAACAAAGGTCCAGCGCCCGATTTGATGGACAGGGTTTACGGAGTTCCCCGCCCCGCGTCAATGCCGTCAAACATGTTTAAATTGTTTGTTTTCAAGTGTTTAAAAAATAGGTATAATAATACCCCAAAACGATTTACCAATCCAAGGCCAGCGCCGCCGCACCCGTGACATCTAAACACTATCGCCCCCCTCTATCTCCCCAAGTAGACTTTTTCCGCTCGCCAGAAGAGATTAAGAAACGCAAAACACCCCACCCGTCCGACGGGTCACACGCTGATTTGTTCGGGCGGGTTATCCAGCAGCGCGCGCAGCCGCTGCATGGCCTCTTCAAACCGTTTGAGACTGACATGGCCATTGACGCAGATGCGCACGGCATTGGGCGCGCGCCCATCACGCAGGGCAAATTCATCTGCCGACCGGATCTGAACCCCCTTGGCCTCGGCTGCACGGGTAAAGGCGGCTGAACGCCAGCCTGCCGGGAGTTTCAGCCATAAAAATGGCACCTCATCGTTCCAGACCAGCTCAAAACCGCCCAGTGTATTCACCGCAACACGGACGTATTTGGCCATTTCCTTGCGCACCTCCCGCGCCAGCTCCTTGGTACGGGGATCTGACAGCAGGATCCGGGTGACTTCCGCCAGAGGCTGCGCCAGACCAAAATAGCTATACTCCGCAGCCCGGCGCAGATCCTGCGACCGCCCCGTTGGCGCCAGAGCAAAGCCAACCCGCAGCGCCGGTGTCAGGTTCTTGGAAATCGAAAACACATGCCAGGTCATATCCGGCGCCAGCGCCCGGTAGCTTGGCGCCTTGGCCTCTCCCATGCGATAGCAATCATCCTCGACGATCTGCACCCCATGGCGCCGCGCAACTTCGACGATCTCTTGACGTCGTTTCAGAGGGGTAAACAGGCCGGTCGGATTGTGCACTTCTGGACTGGTACAAAGTACCTGCGCGCCAGACTTTCGAATCGCAAGCTCTAGCGAGTCTGGTACAATTCCCTGCTCATCCATCGCCACACCGACAACTTTGGCCCGCAACAGCTCTGCCGCCCGTCGGAACCCTGCATAGGAGAGATCCTCCACCAGGATCACCGGCTGCGGATCCCGCAGCAGCGTCTGCAACACGGTCAGGATACCATTTTGCCCCCCATGGGTCAGAACCACATCCGCCTCCCCCAATGGCCCCAAGGCATGCCCTTCCAGCCACTGCAGCACAGCCTGCCGTACCGGCAGATAGGCATCCCGCGTTGGGTAGTTCAAAAACAGCAAGGGATCCGCCCTGGAGACTTTCTCCATCGCCTCCCGCAGGGCGGAAACCTGGCCAACATCCACCATACGTGGACTAAACAGGCTGACATGATGCGGATCTTTGGCTTCTTGCAGGTGCAATTCGCGCGACCAGACATCATCCATGACGCGGTTTTGCTTTTCCGCGACAAAGGTGCCGCGGCCAACTTCCGCCTGCAACAGCCCCTCATCCGTCAGCAGCGTATAGGCGCGAGCCACGGTGCCCGGCGTGATCCTGAGCTGATAGGCCAATTCCCGCACTGGCGGCAACTTTGTGCCGCATTGCAATATGCCATCATCAACCGCCGCGCGGATGGTATCCGCGACCCGCTGGTATTTGGGTCCCGATTTACCGTCGAGGTCTGGCGACCAAATTGTACCCATTACAATCCATCCTTAGACAGCCACTTTTATTCATTGTATCAAGTTTACATAACAGACAATTGGGATTGTATCAACACAATAAAGGAAAACGACCATGACTTCTTCTGCAACCCAGAGCCCCTCGCACACCTCCTACCTGAACAGCCGCCCTGCTTTGCCGGTGCTGGCACAGGTCGCCGTTGCCTTTGCAGTCCTCGTCACCAAATGGTCCATCCGTCACAAGACGCGAACAGAGCTGCGCCATCTTAGCGCAGAGCAACTGAATGACATTGGGATCTCCCGCGCAGAAGCCCATTATCAAGCGACTCTTCCGTTCTGGCGCCCTTGATCCCCTGGGCAAAGGAACCAACTGACGGCCGGGGCATGTCCCCGGCCCTTTTTATTATGTCAGCCCCTTCATCACGGCTCTGCCCCTCACATCTTTGACGACCTGCTACCCAAGCCCGTCACGCCTGGCTGGCTTGCAGCGCGCCTGTGGCTCATGCTAGATGGAACCACGATTTTGGGACACCGCCCAAACCCTATCACCCGATCTTGTTGCGCTGCTGTTCCGCCCACCAACAGGACCCCGTCAAGCCCAGAGGTGCGCGTTGGATCAACCGGATTGCTCGGCACGGATACCCAAGGTGGCAGACGTGAGTGATACCACTGACCTCCCCCCCGGGTTGACGTCACAGCCAGCCCCATCACACACAGGCCAGGCAGACACAGGCCCGGCGGACACAGGCCGCCCCCGCCAGGCCACTGCGGCAACCTTGGTGGCGCTGGCGCAGGCCGATCGCACAGATCACTTTATCTGCCGTGACAATAAGGTCTTTGCCGGCACCCATCTCATCATCGAGGTGATGGAAGGGACCGGGCTGGACTGCGAAGCCCGCATTCAGGACGCTTTTCGTCGGGCAGCCGCCCTATGTGGCGCAACCCTGCTGCATATCCATACCCACAAATTCTCTCCGCAGGGTGTTTCGGGCGTTGCGGTTCTCGGGGAAAGCCATATCACCGTCCACACTTGGCCAGAGATCGGCTATGGCGCCTTTGATGTGTTCATGTGCGGCGATGCCGACCCCTGGAAGGCGGTTGAGGTGTTCAAAGACACCTTTGACACAGAGGAGGTCGCGGTACGCGAGCTGTTGCGCGGCGCCGAGCTGCTGTCAGGTCCCGGCGCTTAACCCGGCGCTTGCAATCGCGCCCTCGCAGCTGCCCCCACGACCGCCGCGCCCTAGACATTTGGGGCAGCGCGGTCACAAATAAAACGTGGATTGCGTTGCCCCCAATCGGAAAAGAGATCGGCCATGATGGTGCCGCTAAGCCGTTCAATCGTCTGGGATCCGATCTCTCGCCCCCCCTGCTGGCCAAAGGCGACCACCTCATCACTGATCGCAACCTCGGGCAGCTCAGTCACATCGGCCACGATGGTATTCATCGAGATCGCCCCCATCACCGGGCAGTTCTGTCCCCGGATCAGCACCTCGGCCCCCTGTGCAAGCTGACGGCTGTAACCATTGGCATAGCCCAAAGCAACGCTGGCAAGCCGCCTGTCCCGGCGCAAAACGGCGGTTCGATCATAGCCGATTGTGCTGCCTTTGGGGTAGGATCCGACGCTGATCACCTGGGATTTCAAGGTCAATGCGGGATGGAACTCTGCGCTGGGACCAGCGATGCCAAACAGGATGGCGCCACAGCGCATCATATCGACCTGCGGATCGCATCCAGAAGCCAGGGTCAATGTACTGCCGGCATGGGTCAAAACATCCTGACGCCGCAGGCTGCTATTGGCAAAAACCCAGGCAATATCCTGTTGAAATCTTGCAATATTTTCCGCCAGCTCATCGCTATGATTTGACGGAAAATGGGTGCAGAGCCCGACAATGCGCCCGGCCCCCAGTTTCAGAATATTGCCACAGGCACGCCGCCCCTGCTGTGTCGACAACTCCAGCCCATCGCGCGACATACCATTGGCATTCAATGAGATATGCAGCTTTGGCAGGGCTCTCCCCCCCAGCCTGTCCCGGATCGCCCGCAGCCCCTCTTCTGATCCTACCAGCTCTTCGACATCATCCCCCAGGGCGCTTTCGACCTCATCTGGTGTGGCCGTGCGCAGGCGCAGGATCGCCCCGCTAAAACCAGCCACCCGCACCGCGCGGGCCTCGGCGTTGGAAGAGATCCCGATATGGCGCACCCCCTGGGCCATCAACACAGGCACCACGTTTTCAATGCCATGCCCATAGGCATCCGCCTTGATAACGGCACAAAGCCGGGTCTGCGCAGGCAGCCGATCCAGAGTATGGCGCAGGTTCTGCGAGATCTGCACCGGGGAGATCTCGCACCAGGCGCTGTCGTTTGGGTGGTCAGTCATTGGGCACATCTGACAGCTGGAGGATTTTGGGCGCGGGATGAGCATCGCCTTGCTCCGCCAGCAGCTGGTCGACAATTTCAACCAACAGGGCCACGCCGATTGGGGTCAAGCCATCCGGGAAGTCGTAGTTCGGGTTATGCAACTGTGGCTGTGCTTCGCCGGATCCGATAAACACCATCGCCGCCTTGGCGCCATCCAGGCCAAAACGGCCAAAGTCTTCTGACCAGCGCATCGGATGGCGCATTGCCACTGTGGACAGGCCAAGGCTGGAGGCGGCCCTGGTGGCAATAGCGAGAGCGCTGTCCTCATTTACGGTGGCCAAAAACACATCGTGCCAAGTCACACTGCCAGACACATCCCCGGCCTGCTTTGCAGCCTTTGCCAAGGCCCGCGCCAGCTGCGCCTCTGCCTCCTGCACCAGGCGCGCCATCCTGGCATCGGTCTGGCTGCGCAGGGTCATGCGCAGCTCCCCGGCGCCCGGTGCGATGCCAAAACTTGCCTCGCCAAGCTGCGCATGGGTCAGTGTCGCCAGGGCAAAATCATCCCCCATTTCACCACCTGGACCCAGCAGTGGCAGGCGCTGCATCAGATCTGCGATCACCAAGCCCGGCGAGACCCCATCTTCGGGCGCTGCCGCATGGGAGGTTTTGCCGTCAAAGCGGATCTTCATCCCACGAGAGGCACAGTTACTCACCCCCTGGCACAGACCAATTTCACCTAAAGGTCGACCCGGAACATTATGATAGGCAAAGGCAAAATCAGGTCTCAGCTCCGGCCAGCGCGGGTCATTTATCACCGCAGCGGCCCCGGCGCCGGTCTCTTCTGCCGGTTGGAACAGCAGGATCACCCGGCCCAAGGCAGGGCGGGTTTTTAGCGCCAGCGCCACCCCCAGCACCATCACCATATGGCCATCATGGCCACACAGATGCCCCTTGCCATCCACCCGCGAGCGATAGGGCGCCTGCGAGATTTCAGGGATCGGCAAAGCGTCCAGCTCGCAGCGGATCATGACTGTCGGCCCGTCCTGCCGACCCCGGAATTCCGCCGCGACGCCATGGCCGCCAAGCCCGGTCCAGATCCGGTCCGCCCCGGCGCGCGTCAGCTCCTGAGTGATACGCGCCGCGGTTTCAGCCTCCTCGCCCGAGATCTCGGGGCTTTGGTGCAGCTCCCGGCGCAGGGACTGGAGATATGCCAACTGAGTGTTGGAGAGTGCGGTTGTCATGTCAGCTTCTTTCATTGTCGCGACCTTGGGCAGGCCGCTTTCCGTCAAGTGGCGCTTTGATAGCCTGTCAGGCAGCGGGTCAGGTTTTCGCCAAGACTGGCGCTCAGGTATCCGCCCTCCTGGACAAACAGCACCGGCAGGCCAAGATTTGCAAAGGCCGCGCCAATACGAGAGAACCCCTCTTTCGTCACGGCAAGCCCCTGAAACGGATCATCAATAGAGGCATCCAGCCCCAGAGCCACCACCACGACATCGGCGCCAAACAGGGTCACCCGTTCCAGCGCAACATCAAGCGCCTTGAGAAAGCCCTCATCATCGGTGCCGCGCGCCAGCGGCAGATTGAGGTTATAGCCCAGCCCCGCGCCCGCGCCACGCTCCTGGGCGTGGCCCCAGAAGAACGGGTAAAACCGGTCGGGGTCTGCATGAAGTGAGACGGTCAACACGTCATCACGATTGTAGAATATGCCTTGGGTGCCGTTGCCGTGATGCACATCCACATCGACAATCGCCGGCCGCAGCCCGGCTGCGGCCAGCCGTTGGGCCGCGATGCCGGAATTGTTCAGAAAGCAAAATCCCCCGGCCATATCGGCAAAGGCGTGATGCCCCGGTGGACGGGCCAGAACATAGGCGGATTGGCCGCCTTCGCGCAGGTGATCGGCACCTGAAATGGCCGATTGCGCCGACCAATAGGCCGCCTCCCAGGTGCCCTTGGCGATTGGACAGGCGGTATCTGCCTGATGGTAACCCGACTGGCCGGTGGCCGATTTGGGGTAGCTGTCGCTGCGGTTGGCAGGGTGAATATTGGGGATCACCTCTTCGCCTGCATCTTTGATATATTGCCAACGGCGGTAGATATTCTTGAGAAAGGTCAGATATTCCGCCGTATGCACCGCAGCAATCGGGCCGAGACCCGCATCCTGCGGCTCCGAGAATGTGCAGCCCGCCGCCAGTGCTCCGTTTTGAAGAACCTCAATGCGTTTGGGCTGTTCCGGGTTTGGCTGCGCCTTGCCGTTGGCCATAAAATGCTTGGGGTCGTGGTGCCATTGGCGCGCGTCAAAGATCGCTTTCATCTGCCTGTCCTTCTGTATCACTTTAAATCGCGGTGCGGTCAGCGCCTTTGAGGCCCAGCATATCGCGGGCCTCATCTGGGCTTGCCACCTCACGGCCAAGGTCTTCGACGATGCGGCGAATTTTGCGCACCTGTTCGGCGTTATCCTTGGCCAGAACCCCGCGCGAGATCATCAGACTGTCCTCCAGCCCAACCCGCACATGCCCGCCCATGGCGGCGGCCATGGTGATTAGCGGCATCTGCTGACGCCCCGCTGCCAGCACCGAAAACATGTAATCATCGCCAAACAGCTTGTCCGCGATCACCTTCATATGCATCAGGTTTTCCGGATCCGTCCCCATGCCGCCCAACACCCCAAAGACAAACTGAATGAACAGGGGCTTTCGCACCAATCCGCGATCGACAAAATGTTTGAGCATATAAAGATGCCCAACGTCGTAACATTCAAACTCAAACCGGGCGCCCCGCTCGACCCCCAGCTCGGTCAGGATACGGGCAATGTCGCGCGGGGTGTTCTTGAACACCAGATCATCCGAGTTCTCCAGAAATGGCTGTTCCCAGTCGTGTTTCCAGTCGGAAATCCGCGCCGCCGCCGGATAGAGCGCAAAGTTCATGCTGCCCATATTGAGGCTGCACATCTCCGGTTCGACCCGTTTGGGGGCGGCCAGGCGGTCATCCAGGGTCATCACCGCGCTGCCCCCGGTTGAAAGGTTCAACACCGCATCACAGGATTGTTTCAATTGCGGCAGGAAACTCATAAAATCCTCTGCGCGGGCCGAAGGCTGGCCGGTCACGGGATTGCGCGCATGAAGATGCAGGATCGCTGCACCTGCCGCGGCTGCGCCCTGCGCCTGATCAGATATTTCCGCAGGCGTCACAGGCAGATAGGGCGACATCGACGGCGTATGGATAGAGCCGGTGACGGCACAGGTAATCAGAATTTTGCGCATGGGTCAGCCTGCCTTTAGTTCGGAATGGATGTCCTGGCTGAACTGAACCAGGCTGGCATCAAGACCCTCGATGATTTCGTCGATATGCTCCGCGTTCACGATCAGCGGTGGGCAAACCAGGATGTGATCCCCCTCGGTGCCATCGCGCGTGCGTCGCGAATAGACAATCAGCCCCTTTGCATAGGCCAGATCGACAAAGCGCTGATGGGCATTCAGCCTAGCCGGGAGCGGCGCCTTGCTGTCCCGGTCGGCCATAAATTCAAAGGCCGTCAGCAGCCCCTTGCCGCGCACATCGCCAATCAATTCATGCTTTTGCATCAATCCATTGAGCCGTGCCAACAGGCTCTCGCCCATTTTGGCGGCATTGGCACAAAGCCCGCTTATTTCGATGGTATTCACCACCGCCAGCCCGGCGGCGCAGGCCAGCGGGTTGCCAGCATAGGTAAAACCATGAGCAAAGCCGCCCTGCGCCAGTATCGGCTCAACCAGGCGCTCATCGGCAATCACCGCCCCCAGGGGCATATAGCCCGCGCCCAGCCCCTTGGACATCACCACAATGTCGGGCTGCGCCTGCCAGTGATCCGAGCCGAGAAAGCTGCCGGTACGGCCGGCCCCGGTCATCACCTCATCCATGATCAACAAGATGCCATAGCGGGTGCAGATCTCACGGATCCGCTCCATATAGCCCTCGGGCGGCACCAGCGCGCCAGTGGAGGCGCCACCGACAGGTTCGATGATAAACGCAAGAACAGTTTCGGGGCCTTCGGCAATGATCTTTGCCTCCAGCATATCGGCATAGTGGTGGCCGGTGGTCGGATCCTCGGGGTTGAGCCCGTCCAGATAGGCCCGGGGCGCGGGGATTTTCGGCATGTCCTGCATCATTGGCGCAAAGGGTGCGGTCAGCGGGCGATAACCGGTCAGGGCCAGGGCACCCAATGTGCAGCCATGATAGCTGGGCGCACGCGAGATGACTTTCCAGCGGCTGCCCTGATCACTGGCCAAGGCATATTGCCGGGCCAGCTTGGTGGCGCTTTCCACCGCTTCAGAGCCGCCAGACACAAAGAACACCCGGTTCAGATCGCCCGGCATCAACCCGGCAAGCTTCTGCGCCAATTGTTCGGAGGCTTCGGTCTCAAAATGCAGCCGATAGCCAAAGGTGGACTTTTCCATCTGGCGGCGCATCGCGGTCAGCACCTCCTGGTTGGAGTGGCCGATATTGCAGACCATCGCCCCCGACGAACCATCCAGATAGCGCTTGCCATCCTTGTCCCACATATAAACGCCGCGCGCCTGATCCAGAACCGGCCTGCGCCCCTGCGCCTGATAAAATAGATTGCTCATTCTTTGCTTTCCATGTGCCTGCCGCTGTGGTGTCCAGCCCTGACATCGTCGCGCTATAGAAGTGCGGCAAAGATGCGGGCAGCCGGAATGCGGGCTTGAAGGAACCATGCGAGAGCCCTTAGTATAGATCAAATAGATAATTGGAATTCTTGATATAGAGACGAGCTATGCGCGAAGATGACCCTCACTACCAACCGGAACGGATCGCCCGCGAGCTGGACTGGAACCTGTTGCGCACCTTTGTTGTTCTGGCTGAAAGCCACTCTGTCACCGATGCCGCAAGCCAGCTACGGCTCAAACAACCCTCTGTTTCTACGGCGTTAAAACGGTTGGAGGACCGGGTTGGCCGCAAGCTGATAAACCGCTCTCCCGGCCATTATGCGCTGACGGAAGCGGGGCGATTGCTGTACCGTGAGGCGGTGGAGATCAATGGTTCGGTGCTGCGGTTGTCGACCCTGATGCGCGAAATGACCGATGATGTCCGCGGCCATGTCCGGATTGCCATGGCCAGCCATGTGGTGAGCCCATTGATCAACCAGGCTCTCACAGGATTTCACCGCGACCACCCGCTGGCCACGCTCAAGATCGAGGTGCTGTCCAGCTCCAAGGCCATTGCCGAGGTCGCCGCAAAACGCGCCTCCTTTGCCATCTGCCTGGTTGGGGATCACCATCCGAATCTGGAATACCGGCGGGTCTTTCGCGAATATTTTGGTCTGTTCTGCGGCCCGCCGCATCCGCTGTTTGGCCGCGACGATCTGACCATCGCGGACCTGGAGGGGCATTCTTCGGTCAGTTTTGAGACCGACCGGCTACAGGATGTTTTGAAACCCATCACGGTGATGCGGGCGCAGGCCGCCCTGGGGCAGAAAATCACCGGCGTCTCAAGCCATCTGGAAGAGGTGCGCCGGATGATCTTTTCGGGCCTAGGCGTTGGCCCGCTGCCCATTCACGTGGCCGAACGCGATGTGCAGGACGGACAACTGTGGCAGGTGCCCCCCTACAAGGATCTGCCCGCCATCGACGTCTATCTGGTCTGGAGCGAAAACGCGACCAAGAACCGCGCCGAACAGATCCTGATTGATCGGCTGATTGCTGAAATCGACAAGACCCCGATTGAACAGCGTAGTTATCGCTAGGCGTTCTGGCCAGCCAGATGTTTGCGCAGGAAATTCTGTGTGCGCGCGCTCTTGGGATTGCGAAAGATCACCTCTGGTGGGCCTTCTTCAACTACAACCCCCTGATCCATAAACAAAACCCGATCACAAACGCTTTCGGCAAAGCCCATCTCATGGGTGACAATGATCATGGTCATGTGCTCTTCGGCGAGCTGTTTCATCACCAGGTTCACCTCTTCGACCAGCTCTGGGTCCAGCGCCGATGTCGCCTCGTCAAACAGCATCACCTTGGGCTTCATCGCCAAAGCCCGCGCAATTGCCACCCGCTGTTTCTGTCCACCCGAAAGCTGCGAGGGGTAGTAGTCGATCCGTTCAATCATGCCGACCTTGGTCAGCTGCTCCTCCGCCAGGGCGTTTGCCTCTGCCTCGGACAGACCTTTGAGCATCTTTGGCGCCAGGGTCACGTTTTCGCGCACTTTCAGATGCGGAAACAGGTTGAAGTGCTGGAAAACCATGCCAATTTCCTGGCGCACCTCATTGATATGACGTTCATATTGACGATGGGGCAGATCCATATTGATCTGCTTGTCCTCCAGCCAAATCTCACCGCCGGTCAGCGGATCCAGGTCATTGATCGCCCGCAGCAGGGTGCTTTTGCCAGAGCCCGACGGGCCGATAATGGCAACGATCTGCCCCCGCTCCACCTGCAGGTTGATATCTTTCAAAACTTCCAATGTGCCAAAGTTCTTTTTGGCGTGACGGATATCGATGAAAGGTTTCTGCTCGCTCATGTCTTTCTCCTGCCGGTTCATTTCGAGGCCTGAATGCGGCGTTCCACGCGGCGCAAGACGGCCTCCATGCCGAGGTTGATAATATAGTAGATTGCCGCCACCAGGACGTAGAATTCAAAGGGCCGATAGGTGCTGCCAATGGCGCGTTGCGCAGACAGGGTCAGCTCAGAGACACCAATCACCGAGACCAGGGCGGAATCCTTCAAAAGCGCGATCATATTGTTGCCAATCGGCGGGATCACGTCGCGCACGGCCTGCGGCACCACCACCTTGCGCAGCGCCTGCATCCGCGACAGGCCCAGGGTGCGGGCGGCCTCGACCTGGCCTTTGTCGACGGCCAGAATGCTGGTTTGAAACAGTTCCGAGTTATAGACGGCAAAATGCAGCCCCAGGCCAATCACCCCGGCAACAAAGGCCGGTACGTCTACGCCAACCTGCACCAGGCCAAAGTAGATCAGGAACAACTGCAACAACAGCGGCGTGCCCAGAAACAGGAAGGAAAAGACCCGAAAGGGCCAACGCACCACTGCAGGGGCATAGAGCGCGACCACAGCCAGAAAAATGCCGCCGAAAAAGCTGACAACCGCAGCCCCCACGGTAATGGCAATGGTCCAGAGCGCCCCCAGGAGGACGATGTCGAGGTATTTTGGAATGACGCTAAAATCGAGTCCCATGCGGTTTCCTTTCCCCGATCAATTCAGGCGGGCTTTGCGGTCGGCCCAGGTCACGGCCAGCCCGACAACATAGATGATGATCATGTACAAAAGGCCTGCAATCAGGAACATCTCGAAGGGTTTGTAGGTAGAGCCAATGTAGCGCTGCGCTGTATAGGTCAGCTCAACCACCGAAATCGCGGCGACCAGCGCGGTGCTTTTGATCAGCGTGTTGAGATTCACCCCCAGCGGGCGGATCATCAGGCGCATGGCCTGCGGCAGGATCACATTGCGCATCGCCTGCCATTTGCTCATGCCCAGGGTCCGGGCGGCCTCGCCCTGGCCTTTGTCAACCGAGATAATGGCGCCACGCATGGTCTCGGTCATATAGGCGCCGACATTGACCCCCAAACCAATAACACCGGCCTCAAAAGCATCCAGCTGGATACCGATCTGCGGACCGCCAAAATAGAGGATAAACAGTTGGATCAGCGCCGGAGTACCGCGAAACACGCTGACATAAGCAGCCCCAAAAAACCGAAGCACCGGGAACCGCGACAGCCGGGCCGCAGTGCCAAGCATGGCGCAGGTCACCCCCAACAGGGCGGTCAGCACCGACAGCAGTATGGTTATCCAGGCCGCCTCCAGAAAGAAGGGAAAGACCCGTTGCATCAAGGCATAGTCCACTGTCGTCTGTCTCCTCAAACCGCGCTTATGTCTTTGCTGCCCTGCGTAACAGCACGGCAGTCGCGCATAGCACGGCCCCGATGGTGATCAAAAGAGACAACCAAACGGGGCCGCGTCTTTAGGGGTTAGCGAATGTCGCCGCCAACCCATTTATTGGCGATTTCAAGATAGGTGCCATCTTCCATCATCGCATCCAGCGCGCCCTGCATGGCGGCGGCCAGCTCTGGGTTGCCCTTGCGGATGGCGATACCGGCGCCAAATTCTTCGGTCTCAAAATCTGTGATCATGACATAGTCCTGACCAGTTTCCTTCATCGCCAGGATGGCAGCAATCGAGTCATTGACGATGACGTCAACACGGCCATGTTCCAGCTCAAGCAGCAGCTCGGGCAGGCCCTTGTAGGTGCGCACGTCATAGCCCATTTCGCGGGCCCAGGCCTCATGGGTTTCGCCCAGCGTCAGGCCAACCTTGGCGTCGCCCAGTTCAGCAGCCGAGCTGATGCCCCCCGGCTTGGCAAAGATAGCGCGTTTGGTGGTGTAATAGGGGCCAACAAAATCAACCACTTGCTGACGTTCCTCGGTGATCGACATGGATCCGACGATGGCGTCATATTTATTGGCCAGCAAACCGCCGATGATGCCGTCCCAGGCGGTGGTGACGATTTCAACTTCGACTCCCATGCGTTTGGCGATCTCGGCACCAACGGCCGGATCAAAACCGACAACCTCGTTGCTGTCGTTGACAAAGTTAAAGGGAGGGTAAGCGCCGCTCATGGCGATGCGGATTACTCCGTCTTCCTTAATTTTATCAAGCTCTTCTGCCATTGCAAAGCTGGCAGTGGTGAAGCTGGCAGCCAGGGCAAAACCTGCAGCCAATGTGGTTTTTAAAAGCGTTCTACGCGATGTCATGTGTCACTCCTTTGTCGGTTCTGAATTGCTCTCTCAGGGCGTAACGGCGCAGGCCTGTGCCCCTTGGCATCTGTGCGGTGACGCTTGCACAGCTTACCCTCATTGGACAAACAGATAACGGGAATGATTATTATAGTTAAAAACTATAACCAATCCATCCCTGCCCTTTTTGACGGCGCCGCCCTGCCAGCCCCTCTTGGCGCTTGCGCCCGCTTCTGCTAGGCGGCGAGGACCAAGGCACAGCAAGGCGGATCACATGCAGAACACCCCAATTCAAGTGGTCGACCGGGACAGCGGCAGGGTATTTGACGAAGTCATCCTGGGCGAAAAATGGATCCGCTGGGCCTATCAGGATGCCAGTTCCAGCCTGATAGAGCGCCTGTTGTTTCGCAGCTCCCTAATAAGCCGCTTGTTTGGTCTGTGGTATGACAGCCCGCTGTCGCGCGGCAAAATCGCCTCGGTCATTGAAGAGCTCTCCATCGACATGGAGGAAGCGGTGCGACCCGCGCAGGCCTACAGCTCGTTCAACGATTTCTTTGCCCGCCACCTCAAGCCCGAAGCGCGCCCCTATTCCGATGACCCGCGCGAGATTGTCGCCCCGGCGGATGGACGGGTTCTGGTCTTTCCCAAACTGGACAAAGATGTCTTTGTCCCGGTCAAAGGCCATCCGATGTCGATCACATCAATGCTGCCAGGTCTGTCAGAGCAGTTTCTGGGCGGGGCGCTGGCCATCGTGCGTCTCTGCCCTGCGGACTACCACCGCTATCATTTCCCCGCCTCTGGCCAGATTGAAACCACCCAAGAGATTGCCGGAGCGCTGCATTCGGTAAACCCTATTGCCCTGGGCGCTGGCCCGGATGTTTTTGGGGAAAACAAGCGCTGCAACACCTTGATAAAAAACGATAAGATTGACACCTATTGCTTTAGCGAAATTGGCGCCTTTGGGGTGGGATCAATCATCAACACCCTGGCCTCCGGCCCCGTCAACAAGATGCAGGAAAAGGGCTATTTCAAGTTCGGTGGCTCCACTGTTGTGGTGGTCTTTCAGCCCGGCCGGGTCAGCTTTAGCCCTGATCTGGTAGAAAACAGCGCCAAAGGCCGGGAAACCCTGGTCAAGGTTGGCCAGCCGCTGGCAACTGCGATCCTGTAACGCTCAAGCTTCACTGCTCAGCGCTCTGGTGGGATCGAATAGGTCATGGTGGACCGCGCCACCATCTTATCCGATCCTGCAGAGAACATATGAACATCCCCTACCGCCAGGCTGCGCCCCAGTTTCAGCAACTGGCCTTTGGCAATAATATCTAGCCCCGCCTCGGGCTTGCGCATAAAATCAAGCGAGCAATTGGTGGTCACCGCCAGCGCCTTGCGGCCCAGACGCGACAGCACCAGCGCATAGACAGTGACATCGGCCAGCGCAAACATCGACGGGCCAGACACCGTGCCACCAGGGCGCAGATGGCGTTCTGCCACTTTCAGCCGCATGGTAATCCCCTCCCAGGACAGTGCGTCGATCGCAAAATCATCTGCGACCTGCGGAAAGATCTCTGCCATATAGGCTTCCAACTCTCTCGCCTCAAATGCCAAACCCATGCTTTTCCTCTCCCTCTTTGCGCCCTAGAGTTCACCCGGAACCTAGGAGGAGAGCAAGATGGCAATTCTGGAACGTCACGACAAAAATGCAGTGGCCCATTTACAGATGAATGCACCCGAGCGCCTGAATGCGCTTTCGGATGAAATGCTGGCGGCGCTGCAGGCGCAGATTGATGCCCTGAAAGACGACACCAGCATCAAGGCCGTGATCCTGTCTGGTATCGGCAAAGCCTTTTGTGCCGGCCATGATATTCGCCAGATGACCGCTGGGCGCGCAGCAGAGGACAAGGGACAGTCCTATTTTGAGGGGCTTTTTGCCCGCTGCACCTCGGTGATGCTGGGGCTGCAAAACCTGCCGCAGCCGGTCATCGCCCAGGTCCATGGCATTGCCACAGCAGCGGGCTGCCAACTGGTTGCCTCCTGTGATCTGGCGGTTGCAACTGACGATTGCCGCTTTGGCGTCAATGGCGTCAACATCGGGTTGTTTTGTTCTACCCCCATGGTCGCCCTATCCCGCAATATCCCCCGTAAACACGCCTTTGAACTGCTCACCACCGGCGAATTCATGTCAGCCCCCCGCGCTGCTGAGCTGGGGCTGATCAACCGCGCCGTCCCAGCCGAGCAGCTGGAGGCCGAGACCCGTGCCCTGGCGGATAAGATCGCCGCAAAACTTGGCGCCGCCGTCAAAGTCGGCAAAGAGGCCTACTACCAACAACTGCAGATGCCGATTGAAGAGGCCTACGCCTATACCAGCAAGGTCATTGTCACCAATCTGATGCAACCCGATACCATTGAGGGCATGCAGGCCTTTATCGAAAAACGCAGCCCCGATTGGAAATAGAGACAATTTTTCTGAAAATTTTAGTCTTTGTTTACCATTCAGGATTTATTGTTTCTATATCGGGCCTTTTAATCGGGGCAAGATAATGGCAAAGATTGGGCACGGGGTATGACACAGGTTCTGCCCCGGACACAATTTGGGCCGCTGTAGCGGAAGGTCCCTCCAACCGGGAATCTCTCTCCCCGGGCGACATTCCCGCTCAGCGGCCCCAAATACCCCCTCTCCCAAAGATCTCGCGCCTATACTTTGGACTATTTCCCCCCAAGCCTTGTCGTTTGGTGCAGAAAGCCGAAACAATGGCTCACCTCTGGACTGACTGTTTCCCCTCCGAAAAACTCATGCCATTTGCCCCAGACAGGGCGCTGGAAACCTGCCTCTCCCTTCTTTGCCCCATTGTGCCTGATTGTGCCCCTTTGCTGCCACATTTGGGCCTGCGCAATATTGCTTAAGGGCGCGCACTGCCCTATTTGCTCCACATGACAGAGACATTACATATCGTGGGCGGCGGCATGGCCGGGTCCGAGGCAGCCTGGCAGGCTGCGAACATGGGCGTCAAAGTGGTGATCCACGAGATGCGGCCCAAAGTGGAAACCTTTGCCCATCAGACCGGCAATCTGGGCGAAATGGTCTGCTCCAATTCCTTCCGCTCGGATGACGATGAGCAAAACGCCGTGGGCCTGCTGCATTGGGAAATGCGCGCCGCAAATGGCGTGATCATGGCCACAGCCGAGGAACACCGCCTGCCCGCCGGTGGTGCATTGGCGGTTGATCGCGAACCCTTTGCCGAAACGGTGACAGCCAAGCTGAAATCCCATCCCAATATCGCGGTCTCCTACGAGGAAATCACCGCCCTGCCCGAGGACGGCCACTGGATCTTTGCCACCGGGCCTTTGACCTCCGGCAACCTTGGCCAGGCCATCCAGGCCGAAACCGGCGCCGAGGCCCTTGCTTTCTTTGATGCCATCGCGCCAATCATCTATGCAGACAGCATTGATATGTCACAGGCCTGGATGCAGTCCCGCTATGACAAGGGCGAGACAGAGGCAGAGCGCACCGCCTATCTCAACTGCCCGATGACCAAAGACCAATATGAGGCCTTTATCGACGCGCTGCTCTCCGCTGATAAGACCGAATTCCACGAGGGTGAAACCGCCGGCTATTTTGATGGCTGCCTGCCGATCGAGGTCATGGCGGAGCGCGGCCGCGAGACCCTGCGCTTTGGCCCGATGAAACCCGTTGGCCTGACCAATCCACATCAGCCGGATGTCAAAGCCCATGCCGTGGTACAGCTGCGCCGCGACAACGCGCTTGGCACCCTGTTCAATATCGTCGGCTTCCAGACCAAGATGAAATATGGCGCCCAAACCGAGGTGCTGCGGATGATTCCCGGTCTGGAAGAAGCCAATTTTGCCCGGCTTGGCGGCATCCACCGCAATACCTTCCTCAACTCTCCGACCCTGCTCGATGCCCAGATGCGGCTGAAATCCAAACCCCACCTGCGCTTTGCCGGCCAGATCACCGGGGTCGAGGGCTATGTGGAAAGTGCGGCCATGGGTCTGCTGGCCGGTCGCATGGCCGCCGCCGAGATCCTCGGCCTTGAGCTGCCAGAAGTACCACAAGACAGTGCCATGGGCGCGCTGATCCATCACATCACCGGCGGTGCCGAGGCCAAGACCTTTCAGCCGATGAATGTGAACTTTGGCCTGTTCCAACCGGTCGAGGGCCTGAAAGGGGGGCGCCGTGGTCGCAAGGACCGCTACAAGGCCTATACGGATCGCGCCAAAGCGGCCTGGACCACCTGGCTGGAAAACTTCGCCTGAACACCTTTGCCTGAACAAACCCAATGGGGGCAGATCCCGTGACCTTCATCACCCGCTTTGCCCCCTCGCCCACTGGCCCCTTGCACCTGGGCCACGCCTACTCCGCCCTACTGGCCCATGACATGGCCATGGCTGAGGGGGGCAAATTTCTGCTACGGATCGAAGACATTGACCAATCTCGTGCACGCCCCCAGTGGGAAGCACAGATCTATGAAGATCTGGAATGGCTTGGATTGTGGTGGCCCAAACCGGTAATGCGCCAGTCAGAGCGCCAGTCAATCTACGATGAGGCTCTGGATCGTCTGTGGCAGTTGGGTCTCCTCTACCCCTGCACCTGCAATCGTAAAGACATCGCCGCCGCAGCTGCCGCCCCGCAGGAAGGTTCGCCTCTGCTGGGGCCAGACGGGGTAATCTACCCCGGAACATGCCGGGGGCCATGGGAACAGGTCTTTTCTGATCAGCACCAACGCCCTCAAAATGTTCCCCTTAGGCTCGATATGGAAAAAGCGATCGGCATGGTGCCCGGCCTGTTTCAGAATCGCATAGTGCCCGGAAAGTCTTTTGCTAGCTTTGGCAGTTTTCTGGAGACTGGAAACGGATCGAATGGCGAACGGGGTCTCGTTGAATTCACCCCAGATAACATGGTTAAGACTATCGGCGACGTTGTTCTTTCCAGGCGCGGCATGGGAACCTCATACCATCTATCAGTGGTGTTGGACGATGCGGCCCAGGGCGTGAACCACGTCATTCGGGGTCAGGATCTCTTTGAAGCAACGCGAATACATATATTGCTTCAGGCCCTGTTGAACCTTCCCCATCCAACCTATCACCACCACCGCCTGATCCGCGATGAGGCGGGCAAACGGCTCGCCAAACGCGATGATGCCCGTGCCATCGCCAAATACCGGCGCGACGGCGCCAGCCCCAAAGACATCCGCCAATTGGTGGGCCTGGACTAACCTCCAGCCCCTCTTTCATCTTGCCCCAAATACCTCCGCCGGAGACAGCGGCGCGCCAGCGCCGCCCTTTTCCCTTGGTGCGCCCTAGATCATCGGCGCCATCAACTCCTGTTCCGCGCCGTCACGAACAGCCGTGTAAAAACAGCTGCGCCGGTTGGTGTGACAGGCAGGCCCCACCTGATGCACCAGGGCCAACAGACAATCACGGTCGCAATCCAGGCGCAGGTCCACCAGGGTTTGCACATGGCCCGAACTTTCCCCCTTGACCCAAAAGGCCTGGCGTGAGCGCGACCAATAGGTCACCTTGCCGGTTTCCAGCGTTTTGGCAACGCTTTGCGCGTTCATCCAGGCCATCATCAGCACTTCACCGCTTTGCTCATCCTGGGCGATACAGGGGATCAACCCGGCAGCGTCATACTTCAGGCTATTGTGATCAAAGGACATTATAAAAACCTTTTGCATCTTGCATCTGCCTCCCTATGTATGGGGAAGAAACACCAAGGGAAAGCCCAAGGCAGCCAATGTCCAGCGAAACAGATCTGATCAAACTCTATTCGTCCCGCATTCTGGCGCTGGCCGCCGATATTCCATTTCTGGAGCGGTTGGAAAACCCCGATGCCACGGCCAAAAAGCGCGCGCCGCTTTGTGGATCAACCGTCACGGTTGACCTCAACATAGAAGACGGACGGATTGCCGAATTTGGTCAGGATGTCAAAGCCTGCGCTCTGGGTCAGGCCTCTGCCTCGGTTGTTGGACGAAACATAATTGGACGCTCTCTTGCCGAGGTGGAAACCGCGCGGGATGCGCTGAAAGCCATGCTAACCGACAACCAGCCAGCCCCCAAAGCCCCCTTTGCGGAACTGGAAGTCCTTATTCCGGCACGCGAATTCAAAAACCGCCACGCCTCGATCCTGCTCTGCCTTGAGGCCAGCCTGGACGCGTTTAAAGTCGCTTTGCAGAAAAACTGCGCTTAACCACACCTTTATTTTATTCAAATACGATGGGCCCGTTAATCTAACACGGGCCCAGAACATGCAGTCAAATGTCTCTCAAATGGCAACCAATGCCCCAGCGCCAGGTCCTGGTGCTGCGCTCATCGCCGGTCAGGATCATGCGGCTGACAATCCGCAACTCAATCACCTGACCCAGATCTCCTCGCAGCTTGGCTTTGAGATCGTGGATATTGCCGGTTTTCTGGACCTGATGGATCAAAAATCGCAGCGCCAACTAGCCGCTCTGCAGCAACTCACCCAAGAGGCTGATCAGGTTGTCACCTCAAATGGTCAGGTTCTTGATACCATCCAGACGGTATCGATCACCACCGAACAAACACTCCAGTCCGTTCAGGCCTCGGTGAAATTTGTGCGCGACAACAGCGGCCGCAGTCAGGAAGTCGCCGAATGGGTGAACGATCTGGAGCAACGCACGGATCAGATTGGCGATACCGTGGATGCGGTCCGCAAAAACAACGAGATGATCACCAATATTGCCGCGCAGGTGAACATCCTGGCCATCAACGCCAAGATCGAGGCCAGCCGGGCGGGGGATGCCGGGCGCGGATTTGCCGTGGTCGCGGAGGCGATCAATGATCTGTCCAAACGCACCCAGACGGCGGCGCGGGAGATTGGCAATAATATCGAAAACCTGTCCAACTGGGTGACGCTCCTGCACGATGAAACGGTCAAGGTTGCACGGTCCGCCGAAAAAATTCTGGGCCAGGCCAGAGAGACAGACAGCTCTCTGCAGAGCATTGAAGAAAAGGCCACCGAGGTAAACACACAGACCGCCCGGATCCTCAGCGAGGCGGCTCTGGTTAAAAACGCCGTGAGTAGTTTTGCGCCAAATATCAACCGCATAGGGAAATCCGTGAAGGAGACCACCACGGGCATTCATGACACCCATACCCGGGTTGAGAATTTGATTTCCTCTTCCGAACAGCTGGTACAGGGCACCGTCGCCCTGGGCGGCCAGTCCACCGACAAGAGGTTCATTTCTTATGTGACCGAGCTTAGTCACAAGGTCAGCGAGATTTTTGAAACGGCCTTGGCGGCCGGAAAAATCTCGTCAAATGCATTGTTCGACAAAAACTACCGGCTGATCCCAGGCACCAATCCAGAACAATACACCACAGGTTTTCTGGCCCTCACCGATGCCACGCTGCCGCCCCTGCTAGAGGCTGCCTTGGATTTTGATCCGCGCGTGGTTTTTTGTGCCGCGATTGACACCAACGGCTATCTACCAACCCACAATAAGGTCTTTTCCCATCCCCAAGGCCCCGATCCCGACTGGAACACTGCCAATTGCCGCAACCGACGGATCTTTGACGACCGTGTGGGGCTCAAAGCCGGGCGAAATTCTGAGCCATTCCTGATGCAGGTCTACCGCCGGGATATGGGGGGTGGGCATTTTGTCATGATGAAGGATCTGTCCGTGCCTGTCTTTGTCGGCACCCGGCACTGGGGCGGCCTGCGCATGGGGTTTAAATCCTAAGCGACCCCGGAAATCTGGTAAAAAGGCATCTGGAAAAAAAAGCCGCCACTCATCCGGGCAGATGGTGGCGGCAGGAGATGCGTCTTCATGCGGGGTTCAGGCACGCAAACCGGTTGTTAGGCGCAACCGGGCGGAAAGATCAGGCGGGGATCCAAAGGCATCGGGATGGATGCCAGCGCACATGACATAAAGACAGCAGGCAGAAATTAGATAGGGGTTCAGGGCCAGGTAAAAAGGTCTCCTCGATCACGACAGCGCGACTACATAAATCCCGGCAGGTGAAGGGCAACAACAAGCATAACAATCAGGGCAACAGCGCCAATAGCATCCTGTAGCAGGGTGGATTGGGCATTGTGCAGGGTTGTCTTCAGTTGGGTCATCATCAGATTTATCTCCACTACTCTCTGTCGGGGTCCAGGTTTTCACCGCGCCGCTCTTTGTCGGTCTTGTTGCCCTTTTGTTCTCACTTTACGCCCATCCTGTAAAGAACTTTTTGAGAACATTTGCGAACTTTTTTGGAACTTCAGAGTGGAGGTTTCGATAAATCCAGCCTAACCGACTGAAATTAAACGAATAGCCTGATCCTGCTTCATCAGCCAAAGGAGAACACGCGCGGCACGGCCTCGGGCGCTGTCCAGACCGGGATCCATCGCCAACAAAGACCGGGCATCGCTCTGCGCAACGGCCATCAAGGGCGCTTGGCGTTCAAGGTCGGCGATGTGAAAGCGCGGCAATCCAGATTGGGCGGTGCCAATCACATCGCCCGCGCCGCGCATCTGCAGATCCGTTTCAGAGATTTTGAAGCCATCTTCGCTCTCGCGCAGGACCTCCAACCGGCGCCGCCCGCCTTCGGACAGGGGCGGTTGATACATCAAAAGACAGGTTGATTCCGCGCTTCCACGTCCAACCCGCCCCCGCAGTTGGTGCAATTGCGCCAGCCCAAAAATCTCGGCGCGCTCAATCACCATGATCGAGGCATTGGGCACGTTCACCCCCACCTCAATCACGGTGGTTGCCACCAGAACCTTGGTCTCTCCCCGTTGGAAGGCCGCCATGGCCGCGTCTTTTTCGGCTGGGGGCATCTGGCCATGTACCAGACCGACAATGCCCTCGCCCAGAGTGGCGCGCAGATGTTTAAAGCGTTCTTCAGCGGCGATCAGGTCCATCACCTCGGACTCGCCCACCAGTGGACAGACCCAATAGCATTGGCGACCTTCGTCGATTGCCCGCTGCAGATGGTTCACCACCTCCTGCATGCGTTCGGTGCTCAACACCGCAGTTTTAACCGGTTTACGCCCGGGCGGTTTTTCATCCAGCACCGAGACATCCATATCGCCATATTGCGCCAGCGCCAGCGAGCGCGGGATTGGCGTGGCCGTCATCACCAGAACATCGGCACCTTTGCCCTTTTCCGCCAGCTCCATCCGTTGACGCACACCAAACCGGTGTTGTTCATCGACAATTGCCAGATGCAGCCGACGGAACACCACATCCTGTTGAAACACCGCATGGGTGCCAACCAGGATCTGGATATCGCCAGCTTTCAACGCCGCCAGCTTGGCACGCCGTTCAGCGCCCTTGTCGCGGCCGGTCAGCAGCTCAAGCACCACCCCGGCCTGTTCAGCAAGCGGCCGCAGCCCCGCATAGTGCTGCTGTGCAAGGATGCCGGTTGGTGCCATCATCACGCCCTGCCCACCGGCCTCAACCGCGACCAATAATGCCATAAAGGCCACCAGGGTTTTCCCTGATCCGACATCCCCTTGCAGCAATCTGTTCATCCGGCGGTCGCTCGCCATATCTGCCGATATTTCTGCGATGGCACGGGTCTGCGCCGCGGTCGGACGATAGGGCAGCGAGGCCAGCACCGGCCCTTGCAAGCGCCCTGTGGCCCGGCTGACGATGCCATGGGATTTACGTTCTGCCTGCCGTGCCAGGGCCAGTGTCAATTGATGGGCAAACAATTCATCATAGGCAAGCCGGGTTCGGGCTGGTGCCTCTGGCGACAGGTCACCCAGCCCCTGCGGATGATGGGCAGCAATCAGCGCCTCTTTCCAGGTGGGCCAGCCCTCGCGTTTGACCTGCTCAGCATCTATCCATTCGGCAAGCTCCGGCAGACGCTCCAAAGCGCTGAGCGCCGCCTTGGTCATGGTTTTCTGGGTTACCCCATGGGTCAGCGGATAGACCGGCTCATACTCTGGGATATCCTCGGCCTCGGCCAGGGGAACCATATGATCCGGGTGCACCATCTGGGCAACTCCGTCAAACAGTTCCACCTTGCCCGACACCAGACGCCGCGAACCTTCGGGGCATTGCGCCTCGAGGTACCGGCTGCGTCCGTGAAAGAATACCAGTTGAAATTCAATCTCTTGGTCGCTGACATTAATCCTATAGGCACCGCCGCGATTGCGCGCCGGCTGGTGGCTTCCCACCTCGACCTCCACCGTTGCAATGGCGGGCAGCTCCAGCCCCTTGATGCTGTCGCGCCGACGACGATCCAGTATCGAATGCGGCAGAGAAAAAGCCAGATCCCGCGGCGTTTCCACCCCGATCTGAGCCAGGCTCTGTGCCGTTTTTGGGCCAACCCCTTTAAGGGTTTCGGCTCCGGCAAAGAGCGGAAACAGGATTTCCGGGCGGCCACTCATGTGGCTGCAATCTCCGCCAACCAGCCATCCTCATCCAAGATACGAATGCCAAGCTCGCGCGCCTTTTTCTCCTTTGATCCAGCCCCCGGCCCGGCCACCAGGATATCGGTTTTCTTCGACACCGAGCCAGAGACCTTGGCCCCCAGAGATTCGGCGCGCGCCTTGGCCTCGTCGCGGGTCATCTTTTCCAGCTTGCCGGTAAAGACCACTGTCAGCCCCGCAACCGGGCTTGCCTGCGATGGCACTGCCGGGGCCGAGATGTTCAGATGAGCCACCAGATCATTGATCACTGCGCGCTCCTGGCTATTGGCCAGCGCGTCGGACAAAGACAGGCCAACTGTTGCGCCGATCCCGTCAATGCCAATCAAATCCACCCAGGCCTCCCGCGCTGACGCGGGCACCTGCAAATCTGCCAGTACCGCCTCGCGGGTTTCCTTGATCTTGGCGCGGCGGCCTTCGGTACTGGCCAGCTCCCGCTCCTGATCCTCAGCCTGATCCGCCGCACGATGGGCCAGCGCGGCCGCACGGGCCTCATCCACGGCCTTTGCCAGCTCCTCCCAGCTGCCAAAATGCAGCGCCAGATCCTTGGCTGCGACCTCCCCCACATGTCGAATGCCAAGCGCAAAGATCATGCGCCCGAGCGGAATATTGCGTTTTTCATTGATCGCAGCAAAAAGATTGGCAGCACTTTGATCGCCCCAACCTGGCCGGTTCTTCAGCTTTGCCAACTGGTCCGCGTCCCGATCTGCCAGGGTATAGATATCAACCGGCGTGCGGATCGCCAGATCTGCATCATTGTAGAACGCCTCCAGCTGCTTGGCCCCCAGACCTTCGATGTCAAAGGCTTTGCGGGACACAAAATGCTTTAGTTTTTCAATGGCTTGCGCGGGACAAATAATGCCGCCCGTGCAGCGCCTGACCGCGTCGCCTTCTTCGCGCACCGCCTCGGAACCACATTCAGGGCAGCGGTCGGGAAAGGTAAATTCAATAGCGTCAGCGGGCCGTTTTGCAAGATCGACATCCGCCACCTTGGGGATCACATCCCCGGCACGGTAAATCTGTACCCAATCGCCAATGCGGATATCCTTGCCGCCCCGGATCACCGCACCTTTGGAATCCCGCCCCCGGATATAGTCCTCATTGTGCAGGGTGGCATTTGAGACCACCACGCCGCCCACTGTGACCGGAGCAAGACGAGCAACCGGGCTGAGCGCGCCGGTGCGCCCCACCTGAATGTCAATTGCCTCCAGCCAGGTCCAGGCCAGCTCAGCCGGGAATTTATGGGCGATCGCCCAACGTGGTGTCGTCGAGCGAAACCCAAGCCGATCCTGCAGCGCCAACTCGTTCACCTTGTAGACCACCCCGTCGATATCGTAGCCCAGCGTGGCGCGTTGTTCTTCGATCAAACGGTAATGCGCGATCAGATCAGCAACGGTATCGCAGGTCTTTGTCAGTGGGTTGGTCTGAAACCCAAGCTCGGCCAGGCGCTCGATTGCGCTGATTTGCGTATCCCCAAGGGGAGCAGAGAGTTCGCCCCAGCTATAGGCAAAGAAACGCAAAGGCCGGGCGCGGGTTATTTCGGCGTCCAGCTGCCGCAAAGACCCCGCCGCCGCATTGCGTGGATTGGCAAAGACCTTGCCGCCGCGCTCTGCGTGACGGGCGTTCAGTGCGGCAAAATCTTCGTGGCTCATATAGACTTCGCCACGCACCTCCAGCACATCCGGCGCGCCGGTCAGCTGTTGCGGGATATCCGAAATGGTGCGGGCATTGGCGGTGACATTCTCCCCCGTGGCGCCATCGCCCCGGGTCGCGGCCTGAATCAAAACGCCTTTTTCATAGCGAAGCGACAGGGATAGCCCGTCAATTTTGGGCTCGGCCGTAAAAGCCAGCGGTGCAGCGGGTTCCAGCCCCAGGTAGCTGCGAATGCTGCGGTCAAAATCCGCGACGTCCCCGTCCTCAAAGGCATTGCCCAGCGACAACATCCGCACCACGTGCTGGATCTTGCCAAAACCCGAGCTTGTCGGCGCGCCAACGACATCAAGCTGGGTCGCAATCTCTTTCAGCTGCGGGAAAGCCTCCGCGAGGTTCTGATAGCGTCTTTTGGCTGCGTCATAGGCGGCATCGCTCAGGATTGGCGCATCATTCTGGTGGTAGGCCTGGTCTGCGGCGATGAGCTGAGTTTGCAGCTGCAGAAACTCCGCCTCGGCCTGATCTGGCGAAAGCCCTGCGGGATCTTTTGTTTCGAACTGTTTCACGCGCTGTCCCCGTCGTCCTGGTTTGCCCTAGGTGATAAAACGCAGTTGGTCTCAGGTCCAGTGACCACAGCGCAAGAAAATGCCCCGGCAAAGGTCCTGATCCCAAGACAGCAAAAAACCCGCCGAGGCGGGTTCTTCTTCGCAATGCAAAAACAACTGCGTTAACCTGAATATCACTATACGGACATTTCAAAAAGACCGACACACGCAGACAGAGTTCACCACTGTGCCATTTCGACATGCCATTTCCGGGCTGTAACCGCCGCGATCAGAAATTGTCGCCTCAGGCCCCTACGGCCATGCGGTGACCACCGGACATCTGATCATCCTGCGGGTCCCGCAAAACATAGCCCCGGCCCCAAACTGTTTCGATATAATTGTCACCACCTGTTGCAGTGCTCAGCTTTTTGCGCAGTTTGCAGATAAAGACGTCGATGATTTTCAGCTCAGGTTCGTCCATGCCACCATAAAGATGGTTAAGGAACATCTCCTTGGTCAGAGTGGTCCCCTTACGCAGGCTAAGTAGTTCCAGCATCTGGTATTCCTTACCGGTGAGATGCACGGTCTTGCTGTCCACCTCCACGGTTTTGGCATCCAGGTTAACCGCAATCTTGCCGGTTTTGATGATGGACTGGGAGTGACCTTTGGAGCGGCGGATAATCGCGTGGATCCGGGCCACCAGCTCTTCGCGGTGGAATGGCTTGGTGAGGTAATCATCCGCGCCAAAGCCGAAGCCTTTGATTTTGTTGTCCGTATCGTCGGCGCCAGACAGGATTAGTATCGGCGTTTCGATACGGGCCATACGCAGCTGACGCAGGACTTCGTGACCATTCATATCTGGCAGGCCAAGATCCAGCAGGATCAGGTCGTAGTCATAAAGCTTCGCCAGATCGATCCCTTCCTCCCCCAGGTCCGTTGAATACACGTTGAGGTTGGCATGGGTCAGCATCAACTCGATGCTCTTTGCTGTCGTTGGATCGTCTTCGACCAGTAGAATGCGCATGTTGAAAGTCTCCGCCTGTAACTGTTTCCCTTAGGTTACGTTAACCCTGATCGAAAAAGGTTAATGGCCCGTTACTACAATCCTAAATTTTCAACTTTTACTCAAGTCTTCACTTGATAATGTCCTCAATGTTTACGGTACTCTTTTAGTCGGGTGGTCTTCAGGCCCTCTTCCCCATGGTCTGCGACGGCGGAAATCCAGCTGCGAAACTCCTCCTCGCTCAGCCCATATCGGCGCAGGGCTTCGGTCTGTGGGAGCAACCCATATAGCACGCCGCGCACAACTGCAGCTTTGCGGGAGGCCACCCATCGTCTGGTATTTTCCGGTGGCAAATCAGCTCGTGTCATCGTGCTGCCATCAGGCAACGTCACAGCGCGCGGACCCTCAACTTTCTTCAGGAACATGCCTCTACCCTTATTCGGTGCATCAGTATTTTGTTCAGCTGTAGTTTCTGCCCAGTCTACTTAAGGAGCCATGAACCTGCCCCCTTGAGAGTCTGTAGGATTTTCATATATTCTGCGATGCTTGCCCCCTTGATCTAAGGATTTGCCTGATGGCACTGGATATCGATACACCGCTGAATTCACTTGGCTTTGCCAAACCGCCCTCTGAAACCCGTGTGGTTGTGGCCATGTCCGGGGGTGTCGACAGTTCCGTTGTTGCCGCCGACCTTGCTGATCAGGGCTACGATGTGATTGGGGTGACATTGCAGCTCTACGATCACGGTGCGGCCCTGGCCAAAAAAGGGGCCTGCTGCGCTGGCATTGATATTCATGATGCACGCCGGGTCGCCGAAGAACGCGGATTTCCCCACTATGTTCTTGATTATGAAAACATTTTCAAAGACGCGGTGATCGACGAATTTGCCGACAGCTACCTGGCCGGGGCAACGCCTGTGCCCTGTATCCGCTGCAATGAGCGGGTGAAGTTCAAGGATCTGTTGGAAACCGCCCGCGATCTGGAGGCTGATTGCATGGCCACCGGGCATTATATTCAGCGCAAGATGGGCGACAAGGGGGCCGAGTTGCACAGCGCAGAAGATGCGAATCGCGATCAGAGCTATTTTCTGTTTTCCACCACCCCCGAACAGCTGGACTATCTGCGATTCCCCCTGGGCCATCTGCCCTCAAAGGACGCAACGCGCGCGATGGCGGCAAAATATGGCCTGGCGGTGGCGGATAAGCCGGACAGCCAGGACATTTGTTTTGTGCCGGATGGAAATTATACCTCCGTTATCGAGAAACTACGCCCCGGCGCAGCAGAGCCCGGCGAGATCCTGCACGCAGATGGTCGCGTCCTGGGCAGCCATACCGGCGTTATCCACTACACAATCGGCCAGCGGCGCGGGCTGGGCATCGGTGGCCTGACCGAGCCGCTCTATGTGGTGCGGCTGGATGTGGACAAAAAACAGGTGATTGTCGGCCCCAAAGAGCTGTTGGCAACCCGCACCATCCCGGTGCGCGAAATCAACTGGCTGGGAGATGAGCCCTTTGACAGCCGCACAGAGTGGCAGGTCATGGTCAAGGTGCGCTCGACCCGTCCTCCGCGCGAAGCAATCATTCGCCCGCTCAGCGCCACCACCGCCGAAGTAGAACTGCTGACACCCGAGGAAGGCGTCTCTCCGGGGCAGGCCTGTGTCTTTTACCAATCCGGAAGCAGCCGTATCCTGGGCGGCGGTTGGATCTGGCGCGGCTACTAAGCTTTCAACAGGAAGGTGCTAGGCACAACTATTCTACATGCTACAGTTGCTCTATCTCAGCACTGTAAAGAGTAGAGTTATGACCGCGCCTTCGCATGACACCGCAGACCTCCTGCCTTCTGGCCAGATAACAGGCCAGATAAGTGGCCAGATAACGGGCACAATCATTCGACGTATCGCTGATGAATGTGAGGGAACGGCAAAAGCAAACCATCGTTTGGCCCAGGGGCAATTCCAAACCATTTGGATATTGCTGTTGGGCGGGCTTGTCCTGGTTCTGGTTCTTCCCTTCATCATTCAGAAAATTGACGACCTGCTTTCGACGGATCGGAAACTCGATCCGGCCATCATGGAAGACGCAAAGGCGATTGGCGCCTCGCTACACGCCATTCAACGTGAACAGCAGGTCGGCGAAGACGCGGTCCGCAGCAGATTTGTTGAAATATCATCGCAGCTAGATGAGGCCGGTTTGGAGAACGACCAGCAAAAAACAAAACTGGAAGAAACACTATTGAACCCGCTGACGGTATGGGATGAAACCGGACCCTACCAATACGAAGACATCAGGGTCGCTCTCCACCGCCGCCTGCGGGATGATACAATTGTTGGCCTGGCTTGGGATGGAACCAACAGCCCGGCCCAAGCCGTTCTTATTGAATGGCTTGAGGATGGGACAAATACGTCTCCCTTTCCCAGTTCTGGCGATGAAGACATCCGGTTTGCGGCCATCATACGTCTAGGCACTGGCGATCTCCTGGTTGGGCACAACTCAGGCTTCAAGAGCGGCAAACCTTTCTATCACATCACACAGCAAACCAGCGATGGGTGGCAAGAGGTCCATGCAGGGCCCGGCACTCTGCGCGATATAAAGGTTCTGAAATCCGGGGAGGTTATTGCCTTTGGTTCCAGAAAGATTTCCGAGACCTCTGTTGCGCCTCTACTCCTTGATCTGACAGACCCGAAGGCACCCCAACCTCTGGCGGAGGCGCTTGCCCTGATGCCCCCGAACAGCACGATTTCTGCGCTGTTGCAGCGCGACGATGGCTCGCTGCTGGTATATGGGGCCAGCCTCCTGGCTCTCACAACGTCAAGTGATAGCTTCGCGCTCATGCGCAGTGCCACGGGAGCATGGGGCCTTGCTGATGGTTTCTCGATTGCCGAAAACTCCCCTCTTTTTGCCGGTCACCTTCTCACGCAACTGGTTGCGGGCACTGAATTATCTGAAGGAGAGAAACGCCCTCTGTTTCTGGCCATTGCAACAAACTTTCGAGGGCCAGGGCTATTGCTGTCGTCCTCCAACGGGCTGGCCTGGAAGCGACCACCTGGACAAACATCGACCGAGATCAGCGCGCTGACCTATAGTGAAAAATATGGATTTGTTGCCGCAGGCATCGCAACGACCAGAGGTGGCAAGATCCCGCAGATTTCACATTCCCAGGACGGCGTTTTGTGGCACACCCAAGAGTATGAACGGTTTGGGTCAAAAATTGATGCGCCTTTTACGCTGCTCACATCATTGCCATCTGGCGAAATCCTGGGCAGCAACCCACAGGCAAATTTACTCAGCTTCCCTGCAAAGGGTATTTTTGTTGATACCACCGGACGAGATCAAGAGGACGGGCGTTTGGTGCCCTACTCTTCACTTGTTCCCCCGGGCACAAACCAAATTCTGGACACTCTCGAGAACCTGTCCAGACGTATCACTACGCTGCAACCTCTTCTCAAAGACCAGGAAGAGCTGGTGAACCGGGAAAGTGCATCCTCAAATGTATTGCGCACCTCCATCGACGAATATGAAAAGGTCCGGGTCGCTTTGGATCAGTCGCTGCGCAACAATGAACTGACCCGCCAGATCACCCAAACCGCGACACGGGTGGCCGTTATCGGCATGCTTATCTACCTGGTCCAGATTGTCGTTAATCGCTACCGCTATCTGCAGCGGCTTGCCAGCTTTTATCAGGCCCGCGCTCAGGCGCTTCGCATCCTTGCCGATCAGGGGGATCTGAAGTTGCTGGAGGGGATCACCCTCTCGGATCTGTCCGCTTTGCTATCGCCAGACAGTATTGGCTTTGACTCCGCGCCCGAGGCCCCGACCTCGCAGCTGGTTGCGCTGTTGCAAGCAGGCCTGCGGGCCAACAACAAATAGCGCCCCCCTTAGGGTAAGCGACCGAGCACCGCCCTGGCAGCCCGCAGCCCCGGTGCCTCACCGCCCTGCCCCAAACGCTGCATGGTCACCGCCATCGCCGCCTTTTGCAGCGCGGGAGCCTTGGCCAGCGCGTCCAACTGGGCGGCAATGTTTTCGGCAGTGCAATCGGGGCCTAGGCATTCTGGCACCACGCGGGTCTCACTCACCAGATTGACCAGGGTGACAGTGTCCACCAGGGCCATACGTTTCATCAACTGCCAGGTGAGCCACTGAAACCGGTAGGCAATCACCATGGGTGTTGCATTGGCAGCCAGCTCCAGCGAGACGGTGCCCGAGGCCGCAAGCGCCAGATCTGACGTCGCAAAGGCCGCGCGCTTGATCGCCGCAAAGATCTGCGCATCATGGGCATTGGGGTCCAGAAACAGGGTGTTTTGGGGCCATTCCTCAGCCTGGGCGCGCACCAGATCGGCCACTGGCGCCGCACAGGGAACCACCACCCTGTATCCAGGATGGAAATGCGCAAAGGCTTTCAAAGCCTCCCCAAACACAGGCCCTAGCCGCGTGACCTCGGACCGTCTGGAGCCCGGCAAAGCCAGCACCAGCGGCGCGTCGCCAAGATCAAATCTTGCGCGAAAATTAGAAATCTCGGGATCTGTTGCCAGCGGCTCTGCCACAACCGGATGGCCGACAAAGTCGCAGTCCATCCCCGCCGCTTCCATCAAGGGCGGCTCAAACGGCAGCAGGGCCAAAACCTGATCTATGCACCTGGCCATCTTTACCGCCCGCTTGGGCCGCCAGGCCCAGACCGAAGGGGCAACATAATGCACGGTGCGAATGTCACTGCCTGCCTTGACCAGGCTGGCAACCCGCAGCGAAAAATCCGGGCTGTCGATGGTGATCAAAACGTCAGGTTTCTGGGCAATCACCGCCTCGGCCGTCTCGCGGATACGCCGTTTGAGATGCCGGTATTTTGGCAGCACCTCTGCCAACCCCATGACCGACAGCTCTTCCATGGGAAAGCGCGAGCGCAGCCCCTGCGCTTGCATCAGCGCCCCGCCGATGCCCGCAAAACTGACATCCGGGCGCAACACCTTGAGCCCTGCCATCAAAGCCCCCCCCAGCCTGTCGCCCGAGGGCTCCCCCGCCAGGATAAAGACCCTGAGGCTCACGAGTCGCGCAGCCAGAGAAACAGGCCCAGGCGATCACAGGCCGCGATCACCTCGTCCTGCTCCAGCACAATGACGCCACCTGCCTCCAACACGATTCCCGACAATCCGGCCTTAGCTGCCAGCTCAACCGTCTGCGGCCCAATGGCTGGCAGGTCGGCGCGGCGGTCCTGTCCCGGTTTGGGGGCCTTGAACAAGATCCCCCCCTGGCCATCGGGGCGCTGGCTTAGGCTTTGCAGCATCCAGTTGGTGCCAAAGCTACCTTCCACAGCAATCGCCTGGCCTGCGCGAATGGCGCAGCACTGGCCAATATCCGCTGCCGACATCGCGCCAACCACCTCGGCGCCGCGCTCCGCATCCACCTTGTCGATTGCGCCGGGCTGAACCTGACTGGGCACACCCTCTGCCATCAACAGTTCTGGTGCGACCTCATGCGCTGCCCGCAGGGCAAAGCCTGCCGCCTCGATCAGCCCCATGACGGCGCGCAAAGCCCCGTCATCGCCGGCCCCCAAAGCCGCCTGGATAACCGGCACCATCGGCAGGGTTGCGGCATCAATGGCGCTAGGATCAACGGGCGGGCGCCGCACCGCTCCGGCCAGACAGACCTCAGTCACGCCTGCCGATTTCAGCCGCGCAAAAAAGCTGCCGAGATGTTCAATGCGAAAGGAAATCTCAGCATCGACACAGTCCGGCTCAGATCCCTCCATGGCGCAGATCAGCGGTCGACGGGTCTGACGGTCACATACTTCTTTGGGCAAAAGCCCGGTTCCGGCAATAACTGCAAGCATCGCGTCAAGCTCCGGGTGTCAGGAAGGAGCGATCCGTCTGACCCGTAATAAAGGCAACAATTTCTTCAACATAAGGGCTCTCGGTCTCTTCGCCCAAACGCCGGGCGCGTTCCTGAAAGGTACCTTCGCCCTGTGCCAACATCTGAAACGCTGCCCGCAATGCGGTAATATCAGAGCGCGTCACGCCCCGGCGTTTCAGACCAACCAGATTGAGCCCATCCAACCCGCCGCGCGGCGCCTGAACCAGGCCGTAGGGGATCACATCATTGGTCACCATGGTTACAGCACCAATGATGGCGCCACGGCCAATACGGACCCATTGGTGAATACCAGAAAGTCCGCCGATGATCACATCATCTTCGAGAACACAATGCCCGGCCACCGCAGCGGAATTCACCACAATCACCCGGTCACCCACAATGGCATCATGGGCAATATGGCAGCCGGCCATAAACAGCCCATCATCGCCAATTTGGGTTATCCCGCCACCGCCTTCGGTGCCGGCATTGACCGTAACATGCTCGCGAATGCGGTTGCGCTTGCCAATGACCGTGCGGCTTTTTTCGCCCTGAAATTTGAGATCCTGCGGAATCTCGCCAAGCACCGCAAAAGAGAACACCACGGTGTCATCGCCAATTTCACAATCTCCGGTGACAACCACATGGGATTTCAGCGTCACACGCGCGCCCAGAACCACCTCTGCGCCAATATGGCAAAAAGGACCAATCTGGCAGCCCTCGCCAATCCTGGCGCCCTCTTCGATCACGGCACTGGGATGAATTTGGCTCATCTCATTCAATCCTTTTGAATATCCACCATGGCGGTGAACTCTGCTTCGGCAGCGGTTTCGCCCTCAACCGTGGCAAGGCCTTTGAATTTGAAGACTTTGCCGCCAGCCTTGCCGCGCAGAATCTCAACATTCATTTCCAGCACGTCACCTGGGATGACTTTGCGGCGGAATTTGCACTTGTCGATATTCATGAAGTAGATCAACAGATCGCGGTCGACCATATCCAAGGCCACCCCCAGCATGACACCGGCGGTCTGCGCCATGGCCTCGACGATGGTGACCCCTGGCATGATCGGCGTTCCCGGGAAATGCCCCTGGAAATGCGGCTCGTTCATGGTCACGTTCTTGATGCCACGCGCCGAGTTAATTCCGTTGATGTCCAGCACCTTATCCACCAGAAGGAAGGGGTAGCGATGCGGCAGGATCCGCTGGATCAGGTGAATATCGGCGCTCTGTAGCTCAGCGGTCATGGCAAGTATCCTGTCTTTGGTATGTTTGAAACGTCCCTATCAACTAGGCCCATTTTGAGCAAGGTTCTAGCGCCCTACTGGTCCCGGGCCCCTTCGGGCTGGCTCAGCCCGTCCCCTAGAACCTTGTCGATGCGGGCAATGGCCAGATCGGTGATATCCACCACATCTGCGCTTAGAAAAACTGTGGAATGGTCGAGAATTGCCCCGGCCCCGGTTTCGCGCATGATCCCTTCCAGCACGGGCAGAGAGGCGGCAAAAAACTCCCGCCGGGCGGTCTCTCCCAGCTGACTGATTTCGCGGAGTTTGCGGTCCTGGGTGCTACGGGTCTCTTGCACCTTGCGGTCAAAGGCATCGGCGAGAGTACGAAAGGCTTCAGCCTCCATATCACTACGCCGCTGGGTCAATTCCTGCTCTTCAGCCCGTAAATCAGCCTCGATGTTTCGATTTTCGGCCGTCAATACAGCGCCTTCGGCTTCGATTTCCTGAGCCACGCGCTTGCCAAATAGGCTTTCGGAAAACAGCCTGTCGGGTTGAATGGTCAGCAAACCGCTTTGTGGCGTTCCAAGCTGAACGTTCTGCCCCAGCTCAAACCCGCCAAGCGGCAGGCCCTGTTGCGCCAAAGCGGGTGCTGCCGCTGTTGTCAGGGCAACAAGCGCCGACCCTAGGGCCAGCGCTTGGTATTTTCGGAAGGGCAGATATGTCAGCAATTGCCCAATCACGGGTTTAGAACCGCGCCTGCAGGGTCAGATCGAAGCTCTGTTCCTTGTCATAGTCTTCTTTCTTGAGCGCCTTGGAGAAGTTGAACCGCAGCGGCCCAAGACCAGTTGTCCAGAGCACCGAGAAGCCAACCACATGACGGAAAGATCCTTCACGCCCAACAATGTTTGTGCTGCCTGAGGTATTAACATCGTTCAATCCCCAGAGGTTGCCAACGTCATAGAACAACGCCCCACGCAGCCCCAGTTCATCAGGCAGGCCCAGCGGGAATTCCGCATCAAATCGCGCAACAGCAAAAAGGTTGCCGCCCAGGAAGTCATCATAAGTGCCGCCATCTGCCCGCGCCGAGCGGTCCCGAGGACCAATACCACCGGGTTCAAACCCGCGCATGATGGAAGGGGACAGAACATATCTATCCAGCGACCGGCTGTTGTTGTTCCCCATCCAGTGGAGAGCCCCAGTTTCCAAGGTGGCGCGCAGAGTTACCTCTTCGTTGAGGATCGTCCTTTGAGCCACAAATTTTGTGCTCGTCTTCAGGAACTCATTGTCACCACCAAGACCCGCATAATCCGCGCCGACTTCAAACAGAAATCCTGCATTGGGGTCCAGGCCATTCAACCGGCTGTCATAGGTGTATTTCAGGCCCAAAACGCTATTTGTACGTTTCCCTTGGGCAATTTCATTTACAATTGTCGGCGCCGCAGCTGGGTAAGTACCGCCCGTGTAGGTTTTATCAGCCCGCGCAACCATTTCGGAAGAGTCCCAAGTGTAGCTCACCCGCAGGGCTGAACTCTCGCTCAGCTTGAAGGAAAGCGCCGGAGACAGGAACGCACGTTTGGTATCGTACTCCGAAAAGCTCGAGTCCGATTCAGAAACCCCGAGGTCAAAACTGAAGCGAAGATCTCGGCCCAACAAATGCGGCTCAACAAATCCAAGGACATATTCGTCTGTTTCAGTTGCTGTTTTAATCGAAAACGAAAGACGCTGACCACGGCCCAGGAAGTTGTTTTCGGTCAATCCCACAGCGACGCCAAAGCCATCATTTATCGAATATGAGCCACCAAGGCTCAGCGAACCGGTTGGCTGTTCCGCAACATTGACGTCCACCACGACCTGGCTGGGGGAACTTCCCTCGCGGACATCGACCTCCGATTCAGAAAAGAAACCCAGTGCGCGAATCCGTTCCGCCGTGCGTCGGATCTCACGCGGATTAAAAGGATCGCCTTCAACGGTACGGAACTGCTGGCGGATGACCCGGTCCAGCGTTGTTGTGTTGCCCTCAATATCGATACGCTCAACAAAGATCCGCGGACCGCGGGTCAGGACATATTCAACATCAAGCGTCAGGTCACGATCATTGCGCGTCACCCGAGGCTCGATCCGCAGGAAATCAATACCCTGGCGCAATGCAAGGTTTTCCAGGCGTTCGATCTCGGTTTCAACCACCGTTGGCGAATAGATGATACCCGGCTTGGATTTGAGCACTGAGCGGAACACATCCGCGTCCGCCTCAGAAACCTCGCTGGTTACCGAGATTTCCCCAAAGGAGAACTGCTGCCCCTCGGAAACATCCACCACCAAGAAGACCGCGTCGCGCTCGCGGGTGACTTCGGCATTGGCACTATTGACCCGGAAATCGACATAGCCGCGCGACAGGTAGAAATCGCGCAAGACCTGTTTGTCAAAGTCGATCCGGTCTTCGATCAGGGTGTCCTTATTGATAAAGGCACGCAGCAAGCCGGCCTGTTTGGTTTCCAGAACCCGGCGCAGCCTGCGATCCGAATAGACCTGGTTGCCAAGGAAGGACACGCGTTCAACTTCGGTGGTGTCGCCTTCGGAGATTTCAAACACCAGATCGACACGGTTGTCGCTGCGACGAATGATCCGCGGGGTCACCCGCGATGCCAGCCGCCCCTGCACACCGTAGGCTTCGGCAATGGCTGCCGCATCCTGTTCCGCAACGGCAGGATTAAACACCCGGCGCGGAGACGATTCGATAATTTCAGAGAGGTTCTCATCCTTGATCCGGCGGTTGCCTTCAAAGTTGATTTTATTGATGGTCGGGAATTCGGTCACCTTGATGACCAGAGTATTTCCCTTGGGAACCAGCTCGACACTCTCAAACACACCGCTGTCGATGATGTTCTGATAGGCGTCATTCAGTTTACCGGCGGAAACAGTCTTGCCCCGTTCGATACCCGTATAGGCAACGATAGTTGAGCTTTGGATACGTTGGTTACCCTCAACTTGAACACTGTTGAACCGGTAGTTCTGTGCTTCGGCAAAATTGGGTGACAGCCCAAGCCCAAAGGTAACTGTTAAGGCGATCACAGATACGCCCCGATACAAAATATTGGTACGCTTTACGCGCTCACCGCAGGATATGCCCACGTTCTTGCCCCAGACCATCAGTATTTACCCGAAATTAATAGCACCTTATCACTGTGCGTACCGGGTTTGTGAGCGCTTGTCAAAACCAACAAAAAAAACACGCAGGCTAAAACCCACGTGTTTACTGGCAATGAAATTTCAAACGTGTGATGAGATTACAAAGCGGCCAGCCAACTCCCGAAGCACAGCGACAGCAGGATGAAGGTTGCCGAAAGCGCTCGATCCCAATTCAGGCGCAGTAAAAGCGCAAATCCATTTTCAGTTTCAGCCGGTTTTGGCATCTGGTTTTGCATGACAAGTTCCCCCAGGAAAGGCGCAAAATCTGACGCGATACCCCGGGGGCTCGCTTCAGCCCGCTCCTCAAGTATCCTTGGTCAAACCCTGCGCGTTAATGCAGATTAGCAAAGCATTAACCCCGGAATGTGGCATCAGTTTGGCACAGCCTGATTTTGGTACAGGCCAGTTTGGATACAGGCCGGATTGAATGCAGGCCGGTTTGGATACAGGCCGGTTTGGGTACAGGCCGCACTGCCCCCTCTTGAGCAACAAGCGCCGATAGGAGGGGCAGACCACCGTATCAGCAGAAGATATCGTTACTCAGCGCAAAGACCATCAAAGACAGGATCATGGCGATACCAGCAGTCATCAGGATTTGCACCGCGCGATCACTGGGCGGACGTCCGACCACTGCCTCATAGGCATAAAACACCAGGTGGCCGCCATCCAGTGCCGGGATGGGAAACAGGTTGAGCAGACCAACGGCGGTCGACAGGACCGCAATAAAGCGGATAAAGCTGGCAGCCCCCTGGCTTGCGGTGTCGCTGGATGCCTTTGCAATGCCAATCGGCCCTGACAGGTTACAGCTGCTGATCGCCCCGGTGATAATATGGCCAAGCCCCGAGATCGAAGAGCTGACCACAGTCCAGACCTGCTCTACCCCGGTTGTCAGCGCGCGCCCCAAAGTCGTCGGCTCGGTCTCATATTCTATCAGATTGCCGCCACTCACTCCAATCAGCCAACGGCTGCTGAAGCCACCATCAGCATTGGGCAGGTCCACGTGGCGCGGCGACAGCGACATTTCAAGCGTTGTCCCATTGCGCCAGATCTCAAGAGAAAGCTCCGCCCCCTCGGTCTGCGCAACCTTGTCTACCAGTTGACCAAAGGCAAAAACCGGCTCGCCGTCCACTGCGGTGATAAAATCGCCAGTTTGCAGCCCTGCATCCGCGGCGGCACTGCGCGGCGTCACAGAAGACACATAGGCCGGGGCAAAATTGGTATCCACAACCCTGTGTTCAACACCGTCACGACGGACCAGATATTCCAGGCTGGGGGACATCGGCAAGGTATCGCGAAAATCAGACCAGGCCGCAGTATCGCTGAGAGCAGGAACAGGCTGGCCGGCAACTTCAAGCAGCTCATCACCAGGGAGCAGGGTGTTTTCCACGCCAGGAACCGGCACCAATGAGCCAACAGTCAGCGGATCACGCACCGCGCCAAAATACAGCGCAAGCGACGAAAAGACGGCAATCGACATGACAAAATTGAACATAGGACCCGCAACAACCGTTGCGGCACGCGCCCAGAGCGGCGCGCCATGCATGGTCCGCCGCAACTGCACCGGATCCGCCGCTGCGGCTTCGATGACCTCTGTATCCTTGCCAGAGGCCGCATCGGCATCGCCCAGGAACTTCACATAGCCGCCAAAAGGCAGGGCCGCGATTTGCCATTTGGTGCCGCGTTTGTCGTGACGGCTCCACAGCACCGGACCAAAGCCAAGCGAGAAGACCTCGGCATGGATCCCGGACCAGCGCCCAACGATGTAGTGGCCATATTCATGCACCGCCACGATCACCGAAAGCGCGACGACAAAACTGACAACCGTGTAAACGAGCCCGCTGAGCTGCGGGAGAAGTGCGAGTAGGTCCAAAATTTACCCTATGCTTTGAGCTGCGGCCACATCCGCAGCCTTGCGGGCGATGTGGTCAATCTGTGTGACGTTATCAAGGGTCATTGCGGACTCAATGAGGCCGCTTTGCGTCTCAATCTGATCCAGCACCCTGGCGGTGATCTCGGCTATATCGGTAAACCGGATGGCGCCGGCGATAAAATGATCCAGCGCGCGCTCCTTGGCGGCATTGAACACGGCGCCCATCAGGCCGCGGCGCTGCATGACATCGCGCGCCTGCGCCAGCGCCGGATAGCGGGCAAGATCCGGCTGGCGGAAATTCAGCTGGCCGATGCTGGCCAGATCCAGCCTGGCGACAGGCAGATCACGCCTCTCGGGCCAGTGCAGTGCATAGCCAATGGCGTGACGCATATCAGGTGCGCCGAGATGCGCCATCAAGGCACCATCGCGAAATCCAACCAGTGCATGTACCAGGGATTCGGGGTGTACCAGCACCTCGATCTGATCTGGCTCCACGCCAAAGTATTCACGCGTTTCAATGACCTCCAGCGCCTTATTGAACATAGAAGCGCTGTCAATGGTGATCCGTTGACCCATGTCCCAATTGGGATGCGACGAGGCCTGGGCCAGCGTGGCCTGCTGCAGATCTGCCAGAGGCCAGTCGCGAAACGCGCCGCCGGACGCAGTGATGACGATACGCTCCACCGCTGAAATTTCTTCACCCACCAGCCCCTGAAACACCGCTGAATGCTCGCTATCGACGGGCAGCAGGCGGGCGCCGTGCTGCTTGGCTGTGTCCAGCAACAGTTCTCCGGCGCAGACCAGTGATTCCTTGTTGGCCAGCGCCAGCGTTGTCCCCTGTTCCAGCGCCTTGAGCCCCGGCGCCAGTCCCGCAACCCCGACGATGGCCGACATGATCCAATCTGCTGGCCGCGTCGCAGCCTCAATCAGGGCCGCCTGCCCCGCTGCCGCCGCGACTCCGCTGCCAGCAAGGGCGGCACGCAGGTCGGGGAGCTGATCCTCAAAGGCGGTGACCGCCAGATCGGCGCGCAGGTCGATGGCATCGCGCGCCAGCTGGGCAATATTGCGCCCCCCCGTCAGCGCCACCACCTCATAGGATTGAGGTGCGCGTTTGATGAGATCAATGGTGCTTTGACCGATGGAGCCGGTGGCGCCAAAAATAGAGATTTTCCGCATTTATTTCCCTCTCAGGCTATCCCAGAAAGGTGAAGAGAAGCAGGAACATGGCCGCAGCGCCCAGCATTCCATCAAAGCGATCAAGCAACCCGCCGTGGCCCGGAATAAGCCCGCTGGAATCCTTGACCCCTGTCTGGCGCTTCAAGGCGCTTTCGGCGACATCTCCGGCCTGACTGGCCATCGAGACCAGCACGGAGGCTAGGACCAGCGCAAAGCCCATGTCGAACAAAGGGGCCGCGCCCAGGCCCACCAATGCAGCCGCGACCCAGCCGGCAGAGGTGCCGGACCAGGTCTTTTTCGGGCTGATACGTGGCCAGAATTTTGGCCCGCCAAAGATTTTTCCAGCAAAATACCCGGCAACATCCGTGGCAATCACCACCAGGGCCAACCAGATCAGCCAATCCGCGCCCAAAGTGCCCCGCATCCAGATAAAACTATATCCAGCAAAGACGACCCACAGCGCAAAGATCGCAAATCGGGTTTTGGCGGCTTCAGCAACCTTCAGCCAGCCCAGAACAACGGGCAGCAGCAATAGCGCCAACCCCAAGGGCACTGGCAGCACCCCGGCAAGACACACGGCGCCAAAAGCCGCGGCTCCCAGCTGGAGCGCTGTGCCAGACCGACGTGGCGCCAACATCTGGGTCAGCTCCCAGACCATGCCGCCACAACACAGTGCAATCACCAGAATAAAGACCAGCCCCCCGGCCCAGATCGCCCCCAGGGCCACCACAACCATCACCAAAGCGGATATAATCCGAGGCATCAGATCGCCCCAGCGGCCAGTCGGGCCAGTGGGGCCTGCACCATTTGGAATGGGTGTACTCATGAGGTAACCGCGCCAAACCGGCGGTCTCGGGCACCAAATTTTTGGCACAGACGGCCCAGCTCATCGGCGGTGAAATCCGGCCAGAGCGTATCGATGAATTCATATTCCGCATAGGCGGACTGCCACAGCAGGAAATTGGAGATCCGTGCTTCGCCGCTGGTGCGGATCACCAGATCCGGGTCGGGCAAAACATGGGTGTCCAGGTAGCGCGGCAGTGTTTCTTCGTTGACATCCTCGGGCAACAGCTGCCCTGATGCCACGTCTTGCGCCAGTCTTTTGGTGGCGCGGGCAACTTCGTCCCGCCCCCCATAGTTCAGGGCGATGGTCAGATTGATGCCATCATTTTGCGTCGTTTCATGCTCCAGCTCATCCATCAGCTGCACCAGCTTGGCGTCCAGACGCAAACGGTCGCCGATAAACCGCACCCGCACATTTTGCGCCGCCAGGGCCTTCATTTCTTTTGAGATGTAGCGGCGAAACAGGCTCATCAATCCCGAAATTTCAACCTGGGTCCGCTTCCAGTTTTCGGTAGAGAAGGCAAAAATGGTCAGATATTTGACCCCAAAGCGCGGGCAACACTCAACAATCTCACGCACACGGCGGGCGCCAGCGTGATGACCAAACAGGCGGGGACGTCCGCGCGCCTGCGCCCACCGGCCATTGCCATCCATGATAATTGCAACATGGCGCGGGCCAGTGGAACTCTGTCCCCCTGACGCCGTGCTGGTCGTACTCGTATTGGAAACACTGGGCATATAGCGGGTCAGACCTGCATGATTTCTGCCTGCTTGTGCTCAAGCGCGTCATCCACAGCCTTGATCATCGCATCGGTCAGATCCTGCACTTCGGATTCCCAGAATTTCTGGTCATCCTCAGACATGCCGTCGGCCTTGGCCTTTTTGATCTGATCCATGCCATCGCGGCGCACATTGCGGATCGAAACCCGGCAGTGTTCGGCATATTGGCCAGCAACCTTGCCAAGCTCGCGACGGCGTTCTTCGTTCAGCTCTGGGATCGGCAGCATGATGATGGTGCCGTTGAGCTGCGGGTTGATGCCCAAGCCAGAATTACGGATCGCTTTTTCCACCGGCCCCACCAGGCCCTTGTCCCAGACATTGATGGTAACCATGCGCGGCTCAGGTACGTTTACCGTACCAACCTGATTGATCGGTGTCATCGAGCCATAGGCCTCGACCATGATTGGTTCCAGCATGGAGCCAGACGCACGTCCCGTGCGCAACGAGGCAAATTCGGTTTTCAAATTCGCCATCGCGCCGTCCATACGGCGTTTCAGATCGTCGGTATCCAGTTCGAAATCGTCAGACATCTCTTCTCTCCCCTGACTTGAGGCAGTCTTTGATCCGCTCATAAGCCATTGGTCCGTCAATGTATAGCGATCATGACCTCGTTTTCTGCGCAGCCTCGCTATGAAATCACAGCCCACCGCCTGCGGGTTGCCCCGGTTCCCGGAACGAAATTGCGCGCGATGGCAGGCCATCACGCGCAGAAAAATGGGGTCCAGGGGGGACCGTGGCATCGCCGGGATAGATCAATTCCCCCGGCCTTCACGTTCTGTAAATGATGCCTGGCTCTGACTTAGGCGCAAAAAGTATCAGGCGTATGACAGCGCAAAACTTTCCTAAAACTCAAAAACGCGCAGACAAGTAAAGGTTACCCCTGCACCTTGGTATAGGTTCCCTCACCTGCCAGAATTCCGCGAAACCCGCCGGGCTCATCCAGCGAGAACACAATGATGGGCAGGTTGTTGTCCCGCGCCAGGGCAATCGCCGAGGCATCCATCACCCCAAGGCGCTTGGCCAGAACATCGTCAAAAGTGACCATGTCATAGCGTTTGGCATCGGCGTGTTTTTCAGGGTCTTTGTCATAGACACCATCCACCTTGGTGCCTTTAAAGATCACTTCACAGCCCATCTCGTTGGCGCGCAGCGTCGCAGCGGTGTCGGTGGTGAAATAGGGGTTGCCGGTGCCGGCAGCAAAGATGCAGACCCGCTTTTTTTCCAGGTGGCGCACCGCACGGCGGCGAATATAGGGCTCGCAGACCTGATCCATCGGGATGGCAGAGATCACCCGGCAGAATACCCCCAGATCCTCGAGGGCGCTTTGCATGGCCAGGGCGTTCATGACCGTGGCCAGCATGCCCATATAATCGGCAGTGGTGCGCTCCATCCCCTGGGCGGCACCGGACAGGCCGCGGAAAATATTGCCACCGCCAATCACCATGCAAATCTCGACGCCCATGTCGTGCACGGTTTTGACTTCCCGCGCGATGCGCTGAACGGTGGGGGGGTGCAGGCCGAACCCCTGATCGCCCATCAGCGCCTCGCCGGAGATTTTCAGCATGACACGGTTATAGGTAGCGTCTGGAACAGTATCCAGCGTTTCGAGATCAAGGGGCATGTTGCGCTCCGGCAGATGAGGGGGTTAGTTTGCGCGGCAAAATGAAGCAAAATGCGACGAGTTTCAATGCGGGTAAGCCGCTTTCCTCTCTGTTTCTGATCTGTTTCCAACCTGCCGCTGACCTAAACTCGCAAACCTCTGGACGGACCCCTCATGCTGCTGCCCGATCTTGACCCGGACAAACCCGTGCTTCTGGCCGGCCCCACGGCCTCCGGGAAATCTTCCCTGGCGATGGAAATCGCGCAAAAACAAGGCGGTGTGATCGTCAACGCGGATGCGAGCCAGATCTACGATTGCTGGCGCGTGGTTACCGCCCGCCCCTCGCGCGCGGATGAGCAGCGCCTGCCGCACCGTCTGTACGGTCATGTCGCATATGATGCGCAATATTCCGCAGGCCACTGGCTGCGAGAGGTCAAATCCCTGCTGGAGGGCTCTGAGCGTCCCATTATCGTTGGCGGCACCGGGCTATATTTTTCCACCCTCACCGAAGGGCTGGCAGAAATCCCGCCAACACCCGACGAGATTCGTGCACGTGGTGATTCCCTCACGCTTGACGCGCTGCTAGCGCAGCTCGACCGGCAAACCGCCGCGCGTATAGATCTAAACAATCGGGCCAGGGTACAGCGCGCCTGGGAGGTCTTGCAGGCCTCAGGACGATCCCTGGCAGATTGGCAAGACGACACCCCCGCACCTGTTTTGCCAATTGGCACCTGTTCCGCCCTGGTTATGGATAGTCCCAAAGACTGGCTGGAGCCCCGCATCCGTCAACGCTTTGATCAGATGTTAGAGCAAGGTGCCTTGGAAGAGGTGGAGGCGATGCGTGACCGCTACGATCCCAGGCTCCCCTCGTGCAAGGCCATCGGTGTGCCGGAATTGATGGGCTATATCCGTGGTGAGCTGACACTGGAGGCCGCGCGGGAACAGGCAGCCATCGCCACGCGCCGCTATGCCAAACGGCAACGCAGCTGGTTTCGCTCTAGAATGAAAGACTGGACGGTCGTCCCTTCCAGCGCGGTGTGATCTGACCTCAGGCCTCCGCACGGCCCAGATCCGCCCAGGGTGCCCCCTGGCAAAACACCAAAAAGCACCACAGTTTCAGATGGTTGCGGGAAATAACCGCCGCAATATGGCTGCAAGAATTGCCATCTGAGGCACAGGCCTCTGATTGCGCACCTAGAAAACGAACACCTTAAGGTAAACACATTTTCCGGGAGAACTTGCCCGAATCAAAAATTCATGCCCTGCTTGTATTAAATTGAACCTAGTAGCGAAGTGTTTGCCACTTAATGCCTTTTGATCCGACCCCAAACGAAGAAATCCAGGTTATTCCACTTTCCCAACTGGTATCGTCTGGCGCATGGCAAACCGAGCTCCCGCATGATCGCGGTGAGCATCTGCTGATCTGGGTCACCCGTGGTCAGGGGCGTATGCTGATGGATGGCAACCAACGTGGGTTCAGCACACATAGCGCCTTGTTTTTTCCCGCCAGGTCGCTTTGGTCCGTTGAATTTGGCCGCCAGTGCCTGGGGCAGGCACTCAAAATTCCGGTCTCGGCCCCGGTTGCCACACCTGACAAACCCCTGCATCTGAAAATCTCTGACGCCCGCGAACAGGCACGGCTGAATGCTCTGCTCGAAGCCATGGTGCAGGAACAAACAGGCCACCCGGCGCTGTGGCGCCGCGCCCTGCAATCTTATAGCGAGCTGATCAGCATTCAATTGCGGCGCCTGCCGCCCTCGGGGCCCCTGCCCCCAGAACGGCCATCCGCCGCCCGGCGCCTGTCACAGGCCTATTGCCAACGCGTCAGCGAATATTATGACGCCCGCACGACAATGGCCGATCATGCCGCCGCCCTGAATGTGACCCCGACCCATCTCACTCGTGTCTGCAAGTCAGAAACCGGTAAAACTGCTGCGGCTTTGCTGACCGAACGCCAGCTCTATGCTGCGCGCTGCCTGTTGGCCTTTTCCGATATGACCATGCGGGATATCGCTGATCAGATTGGATTTGGCAGCCCCGCCTATTTCACCCGCTTTATTACCCAGCATACCGGCCAAACCCCCAGCACCCTGCGAAAATCATCCCGCAAACGCCTGTGATTCCGCCTGCGATCCCGCCAGTGATTCTGCCCGTGATTCTGCCTGCCTGGGCGGTGACAGCTTTTGCGATTCTTTCGCATCGACTCAACAAGGTGACACAGCTTTCGGACCCGAAGAACTGGGCACAGGTGCCCAGTCATCTGATGGACTGAGTGAGATAATTCAAAATCGACACCAACAATGTCGCTTTTAACCACTTAAAGATCGATTCTGAGCATTGACCTGCCCCCAGAACTAGGGCCGAATGAGGTCATCAAATGGCAGCAAGCCACAACAGCACCATTTCTGACCACAGGTCCAGAAACACATTGGCAATGTCCAGAGGGGGAACATTTCCCCGCGGTGCACCAAAGGGAGATCCAAATGACCCATAATTCCACAACAGATGTGACGCCACACTGGGCCGCACAAATGCATGCCCAGGAAGTCATCGACGGTAAACTGGACCGCCGCGAATTTCTGACCCGCGCCACCGGTCTGGGGGTGAGCGCTGCTGCGGCCTACGGCCTTCTTGGGTTGACGGCCCCTGCGGCCCAGGCAGCGACCGAAATGAAATCCGGTGGCACCCTGAGGGTGCAAATGGAGGTCCGCCCTCTCAAAGACCCACGCACCTATGACTGGTCCCAGATGGCGAACCAGACGCGGGGGACACTCGAATACCTGGTGGAATACAACAATGACGGCTCGATCCGGGGCATGTTGCTGGAAAGCTGGGAGGTCAATGAAGACGCCACCGTCTATACGTTGAACCTGCGCAAGGGCGCGACCTGGAACAATGGCGACGCCTTCACCGCCGAAGATGTGGCGCGCAATATCGCCGGCTGGTGTGACAAGGGGCTGGAAGGCAACTCGATGGCCGGGCGTTTCTCCACCCTGATTGACCCCGAGACAAACGCCGCCGTTGAGGGCGGTATCGAGATTGTGGACGAACACACCCTCCGCCTGAACTTGCCTGGCCCGGATATTTCACTGATTGCCGGCATGGCGGATTATCCTGCCGCCATTACCCATTCCAGCTTCCAGACCACTGACTTCACTAAAAACGTCGGCACCGGCCCCTATCTTCTCAGCTCGCTGGAGGTGGGTGTCAAAGCCGTGTTGGACCGCAATACCGCGCATAAATGGTGGGGCGAAGAGGTCTACGGCACACCTGCCCTGGATCGCATCGAATACACCGATTTTGGCACCGACCCCTCCTCCTGGCTGGCTGCATTGGAATCAGACGAAGTTGATATGCTCTATGAATCGGTTGGTGAATTCATCGATGTGATGGATGCGCTGGGCTACCCCAAATCCGAGGTTGTCACCATGGCCACCATCGTGGTGCGCCCCAATCAGCTGGCTGAAGTGGACGGCAAACGTCCCTATGCGGATAAACGGGTGCGCCAGGCAATCCAGATGGCCGTTGATAACGCGGTCTGTCTTGAGCTGGGCTATGGCAACCGTGGCCAGGCGGCCGAGAACCACCATGTGGGTCCAATCCATCCCGAGTATGCCAAACTGCCACCGCAGAAATATGATCCCGAAGCGGCCCGCGCCCTGATGGACGAGGCGGGCATGCTGGATTTCGAGCATGAAATCATTTCGATTGATGACGACTGGCGCAAAAACACCACCGATGCGGTTGCCGCACAGCTGCGCGATGCCGGTTTCAAGGTAAAGCGCACAGTGCTGCCTGGCTCGACCTTCTGGAATGACTGGGTGAAATACCCCTTCAGCTCTACCAACTGGAATCCACGCCCGCTGGGTGTGCAAATCCACGCGCTGGCCTATCGCTCGGGCGAGGCCTGGAACGAGTTTGGCTGGTCCAATGAAGAGTTCGATGCCCTGCTGACCCAGGCCCTGGCCATTGCAGACGCGGATAAGCGCCGCGAAGTGATGAAGAAGATGGAAATGATCATTCAGGACGAAGGCGTCACCATCCAGCCCTACTGGCGTTCACTCTATCGGCACATGCGCGAGGGCGTTGCCAATGCCGATATGCATGTGACCTTTGAACATCACCACTACAAATGGGGGTGGTCGGCCTAGATACCGGCCTCCAGCATGTCCCTCCCCCTGAGCCGCAGATCTGTACTGCGGCTCAGGGCAGCCAAGAAAACCAAGGCTGCGCCTCCGAGGCTGCCCCGGTTTTGACGCCAGACCAACAGGGAAACCTATGGGATTGTTCATTTTACGCCGTTCAGGCGTGATGCTCCTGACGGCGCTATGCCTGACGTTCATCGTTTTTACGCTCACCAATTTGTATCCAAATCTGGAAAAGCTCGCCAAGACCCAGGGCAATTTTCGGATGACCGACGAGGCCGTGGCCAGCTGGCTTGACAAAAACGGCTATAGTCAGCCGATGGCTGTCAAATATGGCCAGTGGCTGGGAGTATTGCCCGGCTGGACACTGGAGAGTGACGACGGAACAACCGGCCGCTGCATAACCGGCGTTGCGGCCCAGGTCCAAGCCGCTGAGGCGCCAAGGTTCTGCGGCATTCTGCAAGGCCACTGGGGCCATTCAACGGTATTGCAGAAAGATGTCGCCAGTGTGGTCACGGAACGCCTGGGCAATACTCTGCGACTGATGGGCTGGGTGTTGCTGCTGATGATCCCCTCGGCGTTGATCATTGGTGTTCTGGCCGGCATGCGCGAAGGATCGGTTACGGACCGCAGTCTTTCCACCGTCTCCATTCTGACCACCGCCACCCCGGAATACGTCTCTGGCGTGGTTTTTATCGCGATCTTCACCTCTTCCACCGTTGGATTAAAATGGTTCAAAGGCTCTGCCACCGCCGCCACCGAGAATCCCACCTTTGAAAATTTCTTTCTGCCGGTTCTGACAATTGCGCTTTATGGCATGGGCTATATCGCCCGCATGACACGCGCCTCGATGACCGAGGTGATGACAGCGCAGTATATTCGCACAGCCCGGCTCAAAGGTGTCAGCTTTCCCAAGATTGTTTTGAAACACGCCCTGCGCAATGCGCTGATTGCGCCGTTCACCGTGATCATGTTGCAGTTTCCCTGGTTGCTCAATGGCGTCGTCATTGTGGAAACCCTATTTAACTACAAAGGCTTCGGATGGATACTTGTGCAGGCCGCAGGCAATAACGACATTGAGCTGTTACTGGCGATTTCGGTTGTTTCGGTCTTTGTCGTCCTGGTGACCCAGCTGATTTCTGACATTGGCTATGTCTTCCTTAATCCCCGCATTCGCATTTCATAACGGAAGGAGACAGACATGGACCCTCTCAGCTGGACCGGCAAGATCGCCTTCCTCGACCCCGTTCTCTTTTTCGCCCTTGGGCTTCTTGCCATCTCGGTCCTGGTCTGGATCCTGCTCAGCGCAGTGTTGCCAGAACAGCGGGTCATCAATACCGGCAATGGCAGCACCGGCCTCAGCACTGAACCGCGTGCGCTGGCCAGTTGGGCCGTCAAGGCGGCGCTATGGGCCACAACCGCCCTGCTTGTCTGCTATCTGGTTCTGGGCATTATCATGGGAACAGGTGCCGGTATTATCGGCGCAATGGCGCAGCGGTTCTTACCCGTCTGGATCGCCCTGGTGCTGCTGTTCACCCTGTCGATCCGCTACAAACGCAGGCTTGGTCTCTATGGCAAGCTGTTTGACAGCCCAATCGGCATGATCGGTTTTGCGCTGGTGATGTTTTGGGTGTTCACTGGTTTCTTTGGCGCCTTTGACCTGATTGTCACCCATGATCCACTGGCGCAGCTATCCGGCCTGAAAAACAAAGTGCCAGGGACACCGCTGCGCAGCCCCGAAGAGGGTGATTTTCAGTGGTATCTTCTGGGCGGCGACAACCTGGCCCGCGATGTCTTTAGCCGCATGGTCAAGGGCGCCTGGGAGGTGGTCAAGATTGCGCCGCTGGCGACGCTGTTTGCCTTTATGGTTGGCATCACACTTGGCCTGCCTGCAGGGTATTTTGGTGGGCGGCTCGACACTGTTTTGTCCTTCCTTGCCAATCTGATCCTGGCCTTCCCGGTGATCTTGCTGTTTTACCTGCTGGTCACGCCGGAAATTGTGCTCACAGGGCTGCCGCAGTATATGGCCATTGTGCTTTTTGCCTTTCCGCTGATCTTTTTCTACGTGCTGATCAATGCGCGGTATCGCACCCAACCGGCGCAAAACCGTCTCTACCTTGGGGTCGTTTTGCTGCCGATGCTGGCCCTTTATCTGATGGTGGTGAACGCCCCCGGTTCCAAGGTCGATATCCTGCCTGCGGTTCTGGACAGAATAAACATTCCCGGCGGCATCCTCGTGGTTTTTGTGTCGGTGGTCTTTGTGAACTCGCCCACGGTGTTTCGTATTGTGCGTGGCCTCGCCATGGATATCAAAACCCGCGACTATGTGGCAGCAGCCCAAACCCGCGGCGAGCGCCCCTGGTACATCATGCTGTGGGAAGTGCTGCCCAATGCGCGTGGGCCGCTGATTGTCGATTTTTGCCTGCGCATTGGGTACACGACCATCCTGTTAGGAACATTAGGTTTTTTTGGCCTCGGGTTGCCACCGGAAAGCCCCGACTGGGGATCGACCATCAATGAGGGGCGCAAGCTACTGGCGATCTATCTGCACCCCGCCCTGCCACCAGCAATTGCACTGTTGAGCATGGTTCTGGGCCTCAATCTACTGGCGGATGGGCTGCGTGAAGAGAGCCTGAAGGATTAATCCAAACCTGGCAGCGCCGGGGGCCAGCCCCCGGACCCCCGGGATATTTGAGGCCAAATGAAAGGGTAATCCTTTTGGGCTCAGCAGGGAGACACGATGATGAACAAACTGTCAGAGACTGATGGGCCGGTGCTTGAGATCGACAAGCTGTCGATTTCCTTTTTTACCCGGTTGCGGGAAATCCCTGCGGTGATGGATTTTTCTGTCTCGGTACACCCCGGTGAAGCGGTGGGGCTGGTTGGCGAATCCGGCTGTGGCAAATCCACCGTGGCGCTGGGGGTGATGCAGGATCTGGGCAAGAACGGCCGCATTGTTGGCGGCTCGATCAAGTTCAAGGGCCGCGATCTGGCGCAGATGAGTGCCGAGGAGTTGCGGGATATCCGCGGCAATGAGATTGCAATGATCTATCAGGAACCTATGGCCAGCCTCAACCCGGCGATGAAAATTGGGCGCCAACTGATGGAAGTGCCCATGATCCATGAGGGCATCAGTGAAAGCCAAGCCTATGAACGTGCGCTGGAGGTTGTCACGGATGTCCGCTTGCCCGATCCGGAGCGAATGCTGAACTCTTATCCGCATCAGCTGTCTGGGGGGCAACAGCAGCGTATTGTCATTGCCATGGCCTTGATGTCAAAACCGGCGCTGCTGATCCTGGATGAGCCGACGACTGCGTTGGATGTGACGGTTGAAGCCGCCGTGGTCGAGCTGGTCAAGGAGCTGGGTAAGAAATACGGCACCTCGATGCTGTTCATCAGCCATAACCTGGGGTTGATCCTGGAGACCTGTGACCGACTTTGCGTGATGTATTCGGGCGAGGCGGTCGAGCGGGGCTCGATCGCGGAGGTGTTTGATGAGATGCAGCACCCCTATACTCAGGCCCTGTTCCGCTCAATCCCGCTGCCTGGTGCCGACAAGAACGCCCATCCGCTGGTGGCGATCCCCGGCAACTTTCCGCTGCCGCATGAGCGGCCGACAGGCTGCAATTTTGGCCCCAGGTGCGACTACTTTGAAGCGGGCCGCTGCGATGTCGGACAGATCGATATGGCAGATGTGACGGGGAACGACCGCCATGCCACCCGCTGTCTGCGCCACCAGGAGATCGACTGGAACGCGCCCATTGCCGTTGCGGCGCAGAAGGAAAAGACCAAACCCGGCGCGGTTGTTCTCAAGATCGACAATCTCAAGAAATATTATGAGGTGGCAGCCAATGCGCTGTTTGGTGGGGGGGCCAAAAGGGTGGTCAAAGCCAATGAAACCCTGAGCTTTGAGGCGAGGGAGTCTGAAACGCTCGCCATTGTTGGGGAATCCGGCTGTGGCAAGTCCACCTTTGCCAAGGTGTTGATGGGGCTGGAGACCGCCACCGAGGGTGAAATCCTGCTGGATGGTCAAAACATTGAACAAACCCCTATTGAGGACCGTGACACCAGAACCATCTCGGATGTACAGATGGTGTTCCAAAACCCATTTGACACGCTCAACCCATCCATGACTGTGGGGCGCCAGATCATCCGGGCACTGGAGGTGTTTGACATAGGTGACAGCGACCTGGAGCGCCGACAGCGCATGCTTGAACTTCTGGATCTGGTCAAACTGCCACGGGCCTTTGCGGATCGGATGCCACGCCAGCTTTCGGGCGGGCAGAAGCAGCGGGTGGGCATTGCGCGGGCCTTTTCGGGCGGGGCGCGGATTGTGGTGGCGGATGAGCCGGTATCGGCACTGGATGTTTCGGTTCAGGCCGCCGTGACAGACCTTTTGATGGAGATCCAGCGCACCGAAAAAACCACCCTGCTGTTTATCAGCCACGATCTGTCCATCGTGCGCTATCTCAGTGATCGGGTGATGGTGATGTATCTGGGCCATGTGGTGGAGCTGGGCGATACCGATCAGGTCTTTTCGCCGCCCTACCACCCCTATACCGAAGCCCTGCTCAGTGCGGTGCCGATTGCCGATACATCAATCCAAAAGCAACATATCGTCCTGGAGGGCGATATTCCTTCGGCGATGGATCCGCCCTCGGGCTGCCCATTTCAAACGCGATGCCGCTGGAAAGGCGAGGTGCCGGGTGGGCTTTGTGATAGAGAGGTACCGCCCACCCGCGTTCTGCAGGCGGGGCACCAGATCAAATGCCACCTGAGCGATGAGGTGCTGGAACGGATGCAGCCGGTCATCAAGCTGGCCGCGGAATGATTCCTCGGGTGGCCCCGCCCAAAGACGGGTGCGGGCCGCCAGCAATGGGCTCCTGTGATGGAGGCCTGTGATGAACGCCTGTGATCTTATTCCGCGGCGTCCAGAAGGTCTTCGTAGCGCTGATCCGTCAGGGTTTTTAAGAAAGCCACCAGCGCGTCCACTCGCTGTGCATCCAAAGCCGGCCCGTGGGTGAGCTCCTTGACGGACAGTGTCCCAGGCACCGGAGCCTCGCCCCAGGGTTGGCCGGTTTCGGGGTTCATTTGCGCGGCCTCTGCCTTGCTGTTGTAGCGATTGTAGAACAGCACCACCGTGCGCAGATCCTGAAACACCCCGTTGTGCATATAGGGGCCAGTCACAGCGACATTGCGCAGGGTTGGCGTGCGGAACTTTCCGCGCTGGCCTGGATCAGTCACCTGTGGATTGGCCAAGAGGCCATCATCGACAAAATCCACGGCCATGCCCGCCTCTTGGATACCCGCAGGATTACGTGGCACGCCGATGTTGTGATAGCTGTAATCGGTAAAGGTCTCTTGCGCGCCTATTGGGCTGCCCCGCAGCTGATGGCATTGATTACAATTGGTAAACTGGTCTGAGAAGAACAGCGTGCGCCCCAGCTCCTCTTCCTTTGAAAACGCGGCCTTTCCAGCCAGGTAGCGGTCATACTTACTGCTAAAGGGGGCAAATTCATCGCGGCGTTCAAAGGCCGCAATCGCCTGGGTCATGGCGGTAAAACCAGTCTCATCTTGCTGCAGAACCGTCGGAGTGAAAAGCGTGGAAAATTGCTCTGCGTAGGCCGGGTTTTCGCGCAGGCGCTGCACCAAAACCGCCTTGTCTGGCAGCCCCATCTCGACTGGGTTCAATGGCGGGCCACCGGCCTGTTCTTCCAGATCGGCTGCACGCCCATCCCAGAACAGACCGCCGATCCATTTGCCATCCTCATTCTGGTGAAAGGGGGGAATGAAGGCGGCATATGACGCGGTTGGCGCATTGCGGTTGCCCAATGATCTACCGTCATCGCCAAGGGAAAACGCCCCATCGGCAGAGCGACGGGCATCACTGAACCCCCGCTCCGGGTCATGGCAGCTGGCGCAGGACTGACTGCGATTCAGCGACAGGTTTCCGTCGTGAAACAGCGCCTCACCCAGTTGTTCCAGCAGACGGTCCCGCGCCAGGGTCTCTGCCTGCACGGCCCCCACAGAGGTGAAAACGGCCAAAGCGCAAAGGCTGGAGAGTGTCAATCGGATCGGGTTAGGTCGCTGCATCATGGGCTCCGGGAATAGCGGTTGTGCCTGTATTCTCCGGAACCCATAATGAAAACTTTGATGTAGCGCAATTCCTGATTAAAAAAATCAAGTATCTCATCCCACTCCCACAGCAGATGAAATTGCAGTGCTACACAAAGGTATTTGTGGTCAACTGAGCAGCAGGACCACGATCATCAGAAGGTTCATTGAGGCAAATTGCATCAGCCAGGGATGTCTACGGCTGCGCAGCGCAGCATAGATCGCCAGAGTTACCGAAACCGCGAGGCCAGAAAGAGACAAGCCGCCCCCAATCACCCCCACCAGACCAGTATCCGGCCCCCAGGGAGAGCCAACAAGCGTCATTCCCTTGAGGCCAAAGCCGATACAAATGCCCAGGATAGCTCCCAACAGAGTAGCCCCAACGCTGCGGGCCTTTGCCAGGCCACGCTGCCCCCCCAGGACGCTATCAATCACGTCTTGTGACGGGACCGCTCCGGGTACCCATTGAATGCGTTCGAGCCGGTCGTCAAAGCTTCTGCTGGTCACTTGAATTCCTCCTGAAATCACAGGCAACGTCATAAAATAATACGGCTGATTAATGGCAAACCGGGGAAGTTAACAAGGCATTAAGTAAAATTATCAACTCTTTAACATCCCCTTCCACCGGTGACCTTTTGCTCTGAGTCACGCGCGCCAAAGCCAGTCCCAGAAGCGAGCTGCGTTGCAAAGCCCCCCTGAAGTTCCAAAATTTATGTATTACAAACAGCTACTTGCCGAACGCTCAAAGACAAAAGCCCCTAGATCAGCTGCCCCAGATTTTGGCCACGTAGTTTTGAGTTTCCTTATAGGGGGGCACCCCACCGTATTTTTGAACCGCTTGCGGCCCGGCATTATACGCCGCCAGCGCCAGGCGCCAGGATCCGAATTTCCTGAACTGTTTGGACAGGTAGCGGGCGCCGCCTTCGAGGTTTTGTTTTGGAATGGAAGGATCCACCCCCAAGCGACGCGCCGTGGCCGGCATCAACTGCGCCAGCCCCAACGCACCCTTGTGGGATTCTGCGTTAGGATTCCAGTTGCTCTCTTGTTGCACCAGGCGCAGGAATAGATCCTCAGGCACCCCGTGTTTGCGCGCAGCTTGTCGCGCCATGGCCAGGTATTCACCACGATAATTACCGGTGTAGCGCGGGCTGATAGACGAGACCGACGGGACAGTATCCGGGCGCAGGCGTGCCGAATCCTCGTATTGCTGCGCCGCCCGTGTATCCAGAATGCGGGTATGGGCAGAAAAAAGATCACGCCTGCTTTTGGTGCTGAACATATCCGCCTGCGCCAGTGTGGCACAGGTGAAACCAAGGCCAAGACCGGCACTAAAAACCCCAAATGTCAGTGACCGCATCCCGCTTATCATCTTGTTGCCCTGCTGAGTTCAGGCCGGATTATAGCCGGATTTTCATCAAATGAAAGCAAACAGGTTCACACGGGACAAAATGCAGGGGCAAATTCACCCAAAACCACCCGTAACAGAGCCCCCCTACCCTCTCCTCAAATGTCCAAGAGCAATGCGGCCAGAGGAGAGCTTTCCTAGCCGCGCCCAGGTCTATACTGTAGCTGCAACCCAGCGGTTGGGATTCGGCAAGCCCCCTCTCCCGCGCGTAACACAACCTAAGAAAAGAATAAGGACGGACCCCTATGGCCGGCTCAGTCAACAAAGTCATCCTCATCGGTAACCTGGGGCGCGACCCGGAAGTGCGGTCGTTTCAGAACGGTGGCAAAGTCTGCAATCTGCGCATTGCAACCTCGGAAAACTGGAAAGATCGCAACACTGGTGAGCGCCGCGAGCGTACCGAATGGCATTCGGTTGCGATCTTCAACGAGGGCCTTGTCCGCGTCGCCGAGCAATACCTGCGCAAAGGCTCCAAAGTCTATATCGAGGGTCAGCTGCAAACCCGCAAATGGCAGGATCAAAGCGGCAATGACCGCTATTCCACCGAAGTGGTGTTGCAGGGCTTTGGCTCGACACTGACAATGCTCGACGGGCGTGGCGAAGGTGGTGGCGCAGGCGGCGGTGGCGGCGCCAGCTACGGCGGCGGCCAGGACAGCGGTTATGGCGGTGGCGGTGGCTACGACAGCGGTGCGCAGCAGGGTGGCGGCTTTGGTGGCGGCAGCAGCGGCCCCTCGCACAACATCGACGACGACGAGATCCCGTTCTAATTACAACGAACCAAAGAACTGTCGAGTCATAAGGCTGACAGCAAGCTGTAATGCCTCAACCAATCAAAAGTGTATATTTTGGTTGGTTGAGGATCGCGTGCTAACACAACGCAGTGTCATTTTTCCACGGGCGAACGATTTAACTCGCTAGCGAACGACGATGGCTTGCCAGATTGTTGTACCACTCTGTTTTCACTGGTGTTCTGCGCATTGGATCTGCACGGAGTACCATCCCTCAGCACCATGTCGGCACGCCCTCACTTGACGCTTTGGGAACCGTGAATGAAAGAGATCTAGTTTCAGATTTCGCGGCTACGAGGCATTTGTCGTCTAGCGATATCGAGCCACTTTAGGATCATTTCACACGCAAGAGGATTGCGGTCGTAAGAAGCCTGAAAATCCGCAAGTCGCGTGATGCGATCTCCATGCAAGTTTGGCATCCGCACAGTTTGTCAGCTCTGGAGACAGTCGGTAGTCATCAGCAAAAATCACGGATGAGTATGGCGGCTCGATTTCTAGTTTTTAGGAAAAACCATAGATCATGGCTCTGCCAATCGCGCAGACGCTCATTGGGACATGTTGGGATTGTCGGATAGTCCAAGCAATTTCCCTGCGGCTGGTGCAGCGTGGCGGATTATGGATCCGCAGGAACGCCCGCCAATCCACTCACGGTGCCCAACCGGCCCTCCATAAAGGGGGCGCAGGCAGGCTCAGGTCAATCTGAATTATGTGCCGCCCAAGTTTTTCACAGTCAGCTTTGACTGTGAAGCACAGATCCAGTATACGGAGGCATAAGGAAGAGGAGATCAAACAATGCCAGACTTCAGCACGCTCACAATTTCGCAGGACGCCGATACGCCAAGCATCGCGCGCCTCGTCTTGAACCGGCCAGAGCGATTTAACGCCATCAACGACGATCTGCCGGGGGAGCTGCGCACTGCTGTCGAATGGGCCGAGGACAACGACGAGGTCCATGTCATCGTCCTTGAGGGTGCCGGTAAGGGGTTCTGCGGCGGATATGATCTCGTGGACTACGCCGAAAGTGATATCGAGCACCCCTGCCAGCAGGAAAGTGATCCTTGGGACCCGATGGTCGATTATCGGGCCATGAAAAGAAACACGGAAAACTTCATGAGCTTATGGCGTTGCACCAAGCCGACTATTGCGAAGGTTCATGGTGCAGCTGTGGCGGGTGGCAGCGATATCGCGCTGTGCTGCGATTTGCTCGTCATGGCTGATGACGCGCGGATCGGTTACATGCCCACACGGGTCTGGGGCTGCCCCACGACCGCAATGTGGACCTTCCGTCTGGGGCCGGCACGCGCAAAACAGATGATGTTTACCGGCAACATGATCACCGGAACTCAGGCCGCAGACTGGGGGCTTGCAAATCTGAGCTGCCCTGTCGAGGAGCTGGAAAGCGAGACGATGAGGCTGGCCAAGCGCATCGCTGGCGTGCCTCGGGGACACCTCGCAATGCATAAAATTGTCGTCAATCAGGTGATGCTGGCGCAGGGCCTTGAGCAAGCACAAATGAGCGCCACGGTTTTTGACGGGATAACCCGCCACAATCCCGAAGGGCTGTGGTTCAGAAGATACGCCCAGAGCGAAGGCTTCAAGGCAGCGATCGAATGGCGCGACAGCGGACGGCCCATTCCAGAGGGCGATGAAGCAAGACGCATGATCCGAGACATGGAACGGGCGTCGGGCAAACAGAGCTAAGCCAGAACGCCCGAGTGTACTGCCCCCAAGGGGACCAACAAAGAAAGAGTGTCGAGATGGCTTTCCGACTGACCAGCGGTCAGCTGCGGCTACGAGATCAAGTGCGCAATGTCATGCCGCCCCACATTGCTGAATATGCGAGCGGAATTGCCACCGGGATGGGTGGAAGGAAATGCCTGCCCGCAGCCTCGCGCGATCACAGCGTCGCAAACGCGATCAGAAGCCGACATGACGGTCTTCGATACGACCGCGCGGTCCCGATGGCTGGCAGATCAGGAAACATAAACTGGACGGCTCAGAACCGTGGATCGCCTATCCGGTGGGCGGGCGATCCCGACATGATCACGAAAATGGAAAACCATATACGATGGTCTTCCGCGCAGCCCATGCCGCGCCTGCCGCGGCCACCAAGCCCAAGTTAGGACCACGCATGGCCTCCAGACCATCCCCTGCAAAACCCGACACTCCCATGACCCGCGCGCAGAAACACGCTGCAACACATGAAAAGTTGCTCGAAGCCGCCGTTCAGGTCCTTGTCGATGAGGGCGTGGCGCGCACGACGACATTGGAAGTGCAGAAGCGCGCAGGTGTAAGCAGAGGCGCTTTGCTTCACCATTTCCCGACGCATGCCGAGCTGCTGTCGGCGACCGTTGCCCGGCTTGTCCAGATGAACGAAGCGGCGGTGTGGGAAGAAGCCAAGGCACTGTCTGACATGCCTGACCCGGTGGAGCGGATCATCCGGACGCTCGCCAACGCATTTGCACATCCTTCTTTTGCCACCGAACTTGAACTCTGGGCCGTGGCGCGCACGGATGGCGCACTTCGAGACTCTCTGCGCGTTGCGGAAAGACGCGCGCGGGAAAGCCGGGATCGTGTTGTGCAAAAACTGTTCTCGCCACTTGCAGCCAATCCGCGGATGACGCGTGTCGCCGAGCTCAGCACTGAGTTCATTCGTGGCCTGACCCTGACCACGATCCTGCGGAAAGACGCGATAAAACGCGAGAATCTCATTCGTGAATGGATCGGCGTTGCGCAGCACATGCTCAAACTGCCAGAGCGGGAATGACCATCACTGACCAATGAACGACATCATCTGATGAGAAGTTTACCCGCCTTTGGGAGGTGGGGAGTATCGGATCGGCAAGCCACGCGGACCCCAAACTTCTCACCCACGACACCTGTCGAGTCATGGGGCCTTTACGGCTTCGATCTTTCGCCGCTTTTGGCTCGTGTCGAAGAACTGCATGCGGAAGTGTCACAGCCGTTGCCAGAGCGGCTCATTGTATATGTGATCCCATCGGTGAAAACCGCATGATCGAGCGCGCATTTGCTGTCGGACCCCAAGTGTGTAAGGAAGCAATGGCATTGCGAAAAGAGCAGCTCGCAGCATAATTGCGTTTAACGTGACGTGTGACACGTAGGCTTTCCTTGGTGAAACAACAGACGGCGCGCTCAACTCCGCTGTCACCCGTGGCCAAGCGCGAGCGCGCTCTGATCTGTTCCCAACATCGCTGCCGTCAGAGCAATGTAGATGAGTGAACGCTGTCCGTCGCTGAGATCAGAAAGGCTCCGATTGCGACCGGCCTGGTCCGGAAGGAAGACAAACGCCGCGCGCGGAACAGGCCCCTTCTATTCCAGGTCAAATTCACATTAACTTCCAACCATAGATACAGGAGACGGCCAGCGTATAAAGCGCAAGAAGGGCGACGTTGACAGGATTTCCCGAGAGCTTTGGAGTCTTTATCTGCGAGACATTCAAGACCGCGAGGCAAAGACCACTGGCAGCAAGAACAATGGCAAATACCGGGCGTTCAAAATACCCTGCAAACATGAAAACAAAAACGAGAATAATACTATTATTATCAATAGCTAAGCCTGTGTATTTAGAGTCACCCGACAGCCCAAAAGTACTAAAATAGCTCAACCGTATGGCGCCAAAAACCAGCATTGTGAAAACGACGGGTAAAAAGCTTGCGCTGAAATTTGCATAGCTCAAAATCAAAATGGCGGGCGTGACGCCATAACTTACGATATCAATGAGTAGATCAAGTTGGCCGCCAAATTTTCGATCCGCGCCTGTTCGTCCTGCCATTCGGCGCGCGATGAGCCCATCCGCCCAATCAAATGCAACAGCCCAGATCATGCCAATCATTGCGGCAGGATAAACCCCCACGATCAAGAAATAGATCGCTAGCAGCGTGCAGCCCAGGCCCGCCAGAGAGCAGATATTGGGAAGATCCTTGATATATGAAAGGATCGGTCTTGTCGGCAGCGCGCCGGTCACAGCGTTTTTGGTTGTCATAGCAGGTCCTTTAAGTTAAGGGACAGGACCCTAGTCAATGTTGACAGGCAATCTCTGCTTCCCATTCTGTGTGCCTTTGAAACGTGTAGTTTTCAAAACACGAGCCGACTCCAGACATCTGAAGGTCTGGAGGTTTATCTATTTAATTGTTTGAAACTACTGAAGAAATATCACGTCGGCGTGCATTCAGATGCCGCTGGGTATCACTGTTTATGGGTAGGTAAAAGGATAAAGCGAAGAATGATCGTTTATACAGTTGGAACTTTTGACTTACTTCATGTCGGCCACCTTGCTCTGTTGAACCATTGCAAATCACTGGGCAAGGTTCTTGCTGTTGGCGTTGCTTCAGATGAGGTCGTCAATCTTTACAAACCAAATATTCCGGTTGTCCCGTTGGAGCAGCGCGTGGAGATGTTGCAGGCTTTAAGCTGTGTCGACATTGTCCGCCCCTACCACGAGCTGGAGTATGTTTCGGGCTGCAAAGCTGTGAACGCGGATATCTTTGTGATCGGGGAGGATTGGGGCAGCAACCCCCACAACCTTGATGTGAATGCCTATTTGAAAGAAATGGGGAAAGAGATCGCCCAAGTTCGCTACAATCCGCGAACCTCTTCTACAAAAATCAAGCAAATGGTTCTGGCGCAGTTTCAGGCCCCCGGAAAACCTAACTGATGTAAACCTCAAGTGGTTCTCACCTGCATGTCACAGGGGGCACTCCCCCCGGCGCAGGCGCTGCGGCTCTCGCTTGATCTCTGTCCAAGATGACCCTTCTTGTGGGCCGCGCAATGCAAAGCGGCGCTTTTCGGGACGCTTAGTCGAATGCTCGAAAAGGTTCATACAATGATGGCAGTCCATACGATTCCAGATGCGTTTAGCGTCGGAGAATGCGAACAAATTATTGCTGCGCTGGCCAGGTCGCCAGCCAGTGATGCCTTACTGGTTGGTCAAAACCAGAACCACAACCTTCGCAAAGCCAAGTTGGTTTGGATAGATGAGGTTGCGGGTATGGGCTGGGTCATGGAGCGCCTTATTGAGCTCGTGCGCAGGGCCAATGTTAAGTTCGATTTTGATCTGCGGGAATTTGCGGAAAGCCCTCAGGTGGCGACATACAAGGCCACTGACAGCGGCCATTTTTCGTGGCATTCAGATATTGGCGATGGTCCCGCAGCGGGAAAACGCAAACTTACCCTGGTATTGCAACTGAGCAAACCCAGCACCTACGAGGGCGGTGACCTAGAAATCATGCCTGGCGCGCAGGTTCTTGCCGCCAGTCGTGTCCAAGGATGTGCCAGCGTTTTCCCCAGTTTTTGGCTGCATCAAGTCACCCCGGTCAAACATGGGGTCCGTCACTCCATGACTGTCTGGGCGCATGGTCCCGCCTTTCGCTGAAGCACTGTCAGCGCGCTAGCTGCATTCGCAAATAGCTGAAGCCGCAGACACCAGGCGCAGACATTGGCTCGGCTCTCTAGCCCCCTTGGCGCGCAGGATGTTTGCTATAGGTCCAGCTGCGCACATCCCCTGGGGAGACCTGCAATTCAGGCACGGGCCGACGAGAACAAACGAAGGTGAGAACAGCTAGGCATAATACCCTGTGGTCATGCCCCCGTATTTCCAAGGCAGCCAGCCATTAAGCGATATACGATCTGCGCTGCGGTAAAGTCCCAGGCCGCATTGCCATCGGGGGCAAGTTCAACAACATCCACCCCCACGCAGCGCCGGCCCTTTAAGGCGTGTTCCACAAGGTGTAGCGCCTGATAGTAGCCCAGGCCTCCGGGAACCGGTGTGCCGGTGGCAGGCATCTGTGAGGGATCCAGACCATCCACGTCGAAACTGACGTAGACAAGTTCCGGGAAATCTGTGGGCAGGTCGATCGCATGGAGATTACCGGTGACCAGCTCTTCCGCATCCACATGAAAGACCCCGTTTGCAGCGCGGCTTTCGGCCTCTTGTGTGCAAAGGGCACGCACACCAAATTGGGCCAAGCTGTGGCCCTCATTGACCAGCAGATGCATGACGGAGGCATGAGAGTGTTTTTCCCCCTGGTAGGCGACGCGTAAATCAGCATGTGCATCAATTTGCACGATGCCAACCGGTTGGTTCAGCGCTCTGGCGACCCCCGTCACGGCGCCATAGCTTAGGGAGTGTTCCCCGCCGAGGGTGACCGGCAGTTGACCTGCACGCACACAGGCTTCGGTACGCTGGGCCAGACGCTCCATCACCTCGGCGAGAGGCCCGTCACAATCAAGCGCTGGTTCGGTGAAGATGCCTTTGGCACAGGGCTCTATCCCCTGACACAAGCGCTCCAGCTCGTTGGAGGCGTCGATGATTGCCTGCGGCCCCAATGCGGTGCCAGCACCATAGGACACAGTGCGTTCCAAAGGCACGGGAATGACCCGAAAGTGGGAGGTTTCGCTACGCTCACCGGCCGTTAATTCGCTATCCAGAAAGATGTTCATAGCGTTCCCTTCATGACAGTCTGTCCTTGAAATCGTCATATCCGAATTGTTTCACAATCCTTAGATCATCCGTCTGGCTATTCCACAGAACAATGGTCGGCAAGGCAACGCCGTTGAAGGTGTTCGTTTTGACCATCGAATAATGTGCCTGATCCAGAAAGGCAAAACGGTCGCCGACGTTTAGCGGTCGCGCCACGCCGTAGTCGCCGATGACATCCCCGGCAAGACAGGAGGGTCCCCCAAAGCGGTAGATATGGCCCGTGTCGGTCTCCCCCATCATCGCGGGTCGGTAAGGGGCTTCGATCACATCCGGCATATGACAGGTGGCTGAAATATCGGTGATGGCTAGGTCCATACCGTTTTGCGGCAGGTCCAGCACCTCGCCGATCAGAATCCCCGCATCCAGCGCAACGGCCTCGCCCGGTTCCAGGTAGACATCGACATCATATCTGCTGCGGATATCCTGGATGAAATTCACCAAAGCGTCGCGGTCATAATCATCACGGGTAATGTGGTGGCCGCCCCCAAAATTCAACCATTTCAGCTGGCTGAGATACGGCTTGAGCTTGGGCTCGATCGCGACCCAGGTCCGTTCGAGAGGGGCAAACCCTTGTTCACAAAGGGTATGCATGTGCAACCCGTCCACCCCGTTTATCACCTCTGAGGTCAGCTGGCTGATAGGGGTGCCCAGCCGCGAACAAGGCGCACAGGGGTCATATTTGGCAATTTCGCCTTCGGAGTGTTCCGGATTGATACGGAGCCCGACCTGCTTTCCAGCCGCCTGACATTTGGCCAGGAAACGGTCTTTTTGCGCGGGGCTGTTAAAGATCATATGGTCGGACAGCGAGATGATTTCATCTATTTCGCTATCCTTGTACCCAGCGCAGAAGGTGGCCACTTCACCACCGTATTCTTCCCGTGCAAGCCGTGCTTCATACAAGCCGCTGGCACAGGTGCCACGCAGGTATTGCCGCACCATTGGCGCCAGAGCGAACATTGAAAACGCCTTGAGCGCTGCCAGAATATGCGCCCCGGACCGGTCTGCAACATCGGCCAAGACCATCAGGTTCTGCGCGATGGCTATTTCATCCACGACGAAAGACGGCGTTGGAACGCGGGACAGGTCAAAATCGTGGAAAGCCCCTGCATCCCCTGCCTGGGTGGCCATCATGTCGGACATTGCATTATCCATCCTTGGAACGAAGATAAGGCCCGGCATTGCTGCCGGGCCAAAGGGGGGCACGCGACTGTTAAAAGTCGACAGGCCCATCCAGTTCGTGGACCTGCCAGGGCAGCCCGTGGACATTCAGCATGTCCATGAAGTCATCGGGGTCCAACTGCTCCATGTTCCAGACGCCGGGATTGGTCCAGTTGCCTTTCAGCACCTGAGCAGCACCAATCATCGCAGGCACACCGGTGGTATAGCTGACGGCCTGGCTGCCAACTTCGGCATAGCACTCCTCATGGTCGCAGATGTTGTAGATGTAGAATGTCTTTTCGCCAGACCCATCTTTGGCCTGCCCCGTCGCGATATCGCCGATACAGGCCTTGCCCTTGGTTTCCGGGCCCAGGTCACCGGGATCGGGAAGCAGGGTCTTCAGGAATTGGATCGGGATGATTTCCTGACCATCGTGCATCACCGGGTCAATCCGGGTCATACCGACATTCTCCAGCACTTTGGCATGCATGATGTAGGCATCGCCAAAGGTCATCCAGAACCGGGCCCGTTCGATTTCCGGGAAATGGGTCGACAGGCTTTCCAGCTCTTCGTGATACATCAGGTACATGTTCTTGGACCCAATGGCAGGGAAGTCGAATTCGACTTTGTGGGTCATCGCCGGGGTGCCGTGCCATGCACCGTTTTCCCAATGACGAGCCTCTGCCAGAACTTCACGCAGGTTGATTTCGGGATTGAAGTTGGTGGCAAATTCCTGATCGTTAGACCCACCGTTGGCATCCAAAATATCAATCTGGCGAATGGTGTCCAACTTATGTTTCCGCAACCAGGTGGCAAAAACGCTGGTCACACCCGGATCAAAGCCGGACCCCAAGATGGCGGTCAGCCCCGCCTCTTTGAACTTGTCCTGATAGGCCCATTGCCAGTGGTATTCGAATTTGGCCACGTCCTCGGGTTCGTAGTTTGCTGTATCTATGTAGTGACATCCGGCCTCAAGGCAGGCATCCATCAGCACAAGGTCCTGATAGGGCAAGGCAAGGTTCACCAGAATCTCGGCACCGGTTTCGCGGATCAGGGCAACCGTGGCAGCAACGTCATAGGCGTCCAGCGCAGCCGTCTTGATATCAACCCCGGTGCGTTCCTTCACACTGGTCGCGATCGCATCACATTTGGATTTGGTGCGACTGGCCAATGTAATTTCGGTGAAAATATCGGCGTTCATCGCCATCTTATGGACCGAGGCGTGGCTCACGCCGCCGGCACCAACAACAAGTGTCTTACCCATGGTGGTTTTCTCCTTCCCGGGGTTATTCATAGTAGGTATAGCCGTTGATCGAGTCCCGATAGGCCCCGATCAATATCTTGCGTTCGCTTACCTTTACCGACCCGTTTGAAATTGCTTCGTCAACCATTTTGCGAAAGGCCGCCACGCAGTCAGCCGGGTCGAATTCAACATAGGACAGGACCTCGGCGATCGTGTCGCCTTCCTGTTCGTGCAACAGGTCAAAACCGCCATCCGGCCGCAGATCGACTGTGACAACATTTGTGTCGCCAAACAGATTATGCAAATCGCCCAGGGTTTCCTGATAGGCTCCGACAAAGAAAACCCCAATATAATAGCGTTGATCCGGTTCCAAGGAATGCACGGGCAGAGAGGGCGAAATGCCATCGGCCAGAATAAAGCGGTCCACCTTACCGTCGCTATCACAGGTTATGTCAGACAACACCGCGCGACGGTCCGGTTTCTGGTTCAGCATTTGCAGCGGAACAATCGGATGGAGCTGATCAATGGCCCAGACATCAGGCAGGGATTGGAACAGCGAAAAATTGCAGTGATAGACATCTGCAACCTCTTTCAGCTTTTCACCCAGTTCGTTCACTTCGTCTGAAGCCGCGACAAGCACTTTGATTTGGGCTACGAGGGACAAATAGATGCGCTCTGCCCGCGCCATCTGACGCAGATCAACCATGCCGCGGCGGAACAACCCGCGCAGCTCATCGCGATAAAACGTAGCATCGTTCCAGCACTCCTGCACCCGGCCAGCCACCAGATAGCCGCGGATTGCGGCCAGATCGGTCACCAGGTGATGATCCTCCGGCTGGACTTCCGGGGCGTCCGGGGCGTCATACAGCGTGGTTTCCAGCACATCGAAAATCAGCATCGACGAGGTGGCAACCACGGCGCGGCCACTTTCCGTGACCAGAACCGGATGCTTAATCTCGGCTTCGTCCATGGCGTAGGCCACGGTTTCCACCACATTGGCGGCATATTCCTCGATGGAATAGTTGATCGAGTTTTCTGCGGCCCGTTTCTCGCCGGTATAGTCGATCCCCAAACCACCGCCCAGATCAAGGTGGGTCAGCGGCACGCCTTCGCCGGTCAGCTCGATGAAATAACGACAGGCCTCCGCAGTGGCGCGGCGGACATCATTCACATCCGGCACCTGACTGCCCAAATGGGAGTGTTGCAGTTTCAAGCAATGAAGCAGGCCCACGTCCTTTAGCCGGTCCACAACGCGCAGCAGCTGATCGGTGTTCATGCCAAAGGCCGACCGATCGCCTGAGCTCTCCTGCCATTTGCCGCCGATTTGGTTGGTCAGTTTCACCCTGACCCCCAAAAGCGGCTCAATGCCAAGTTCACGGGTGACCTGGATAACGGTCTCGGCCTCTTTGGGGCTTTCCAGCACAATGATGGTATTAAAGCCAAGCCGCCGTGACAGGATCGCCAAGCGAATGAATTCGGCGTCTTTGACACCGTTGCAAACGATCAGAGCGTCTTTGGACAGGCGATGTGCCAGGGCGATCACCAGCTCGGGTTTTGATCCTGCCTCAAGCCCAAAGTCATATTTGCTTCCAAATTCGACGATACGGTCAATAACCTGCGCTTGCTGGTTCACCTTGATAGGAAAAACACCGCGATAGGGTGCTTTGTACCCAACCCGCTGGATTGCGCTAGAAAAACTCTGGTTGATGTGGCGGATTTCGTTTTCCAAAAATGAGCTAATACGCAGCAAGAGCGGTGTGGCGATGCCACGCTGCTCCAGATCGCTCAGGATGCCAGGCAGGCTGATTGGAGCTGCCGCCTTATGGGCTGGATTGCAAAGAGCGATCTCACCATCTGACGAAATGGTGATCAGGCCTTTGCCCCACCGGTCAACTCCGTAAATATTCTCTGGGCACGTGTGGTCCTGATTCAAGCCAGTTCGCCTTTGTAAATAGGGGTAAGAAAACAGTAGCGGAAACAGAGTCTAAAGGGGAGGAAAGTTCAGATTTTTCGACTGGAACTTGAAGCGTGCTCCCATAACCAATCCATAACCCAACACCCCTAGTGATTTTGCCCTGTGTCGTCGTCGCGTGGCTTATAGGGTCTCATGTGATTCCATCCAATAGCGAAAACAACACAAAATCACCCTCCCCCTTTCCAGTCCCAGGGCGTCAAAATGGAACCGCGTTTGGCTATTGGCAAGGCCTGGCAAACTGGCATCCAGTAGGTTTCAAAAGCCTGGCAGACAGGCCTTCGCTGCAAGTTTGAATCGATTGCTATGCACCATGCCAGTCAGGCAGCAACGATTTTACAAAGGAAACTTTGGGCAGCGATTTCAACGGATCAAGCCACCTTTCAAAAGGGCCTGCAGCGCCATTGGTTTTGTCGATCAACAGTTCAGGATCCATCTGGGCGCCCCTGCGCGAAGGATAATAACGATAGTGTGAATGGGACGTGCTTTTAATTAATAAGAGACTGGTCTATTTAAAATCTGGAAAACAGCAGGAGATAACAAAATTGGCACGCCCAAGAGACCAGAACACACAGATGTTAAACCGTGAGAAACTCTTGGATGCCGGCGAACATGCCTTTCGAGAGTCCAGTTTTTCCGAAAGCGGGATCAATGACATCCTGGCAAGCTCAGGCGTGCCCAAAGGCTCCTTTTATCACCACTTCCCGTCCAAAGAAGCCTTCGGGATAGCGGTGGCCAATCGCTACAACGAGGCGCAGATTGCCTCGGCAAAGAAATGTCTGGAAGACCCATCACACCCCCATATCGACCGCCTGCGCTTATTCTTTGAACAAGCCCGCGAGGATATGAGGAACCGCAAATTCCAACAGGGATGCCTGATGTGCAATCTCTCGACGGAGCTTGCTGACGAAAGACCTGCGTTTCAGGCTGTGTTGGACACTCACTGGCGGGACATGACCGCCGTGGTGGCAGAGTGCTTGAGCAAGGTCGAACTGTCCGAACTTGGACTTGAACATCTCACTTCGGCACAAGCAGCTGACTGGTTGATGAACGCCTGGAGCGGAGCCCTAACACGCATGAAAGCCAGCGGGAATGACGAACCGCTTGCGCTCTTTATGCGCACAGTCTTCAAAATGAAGGAACAACAACAATGACATCTGCAAAAACAATCCTCATTACCGGTGCAAGCCGGGGAATCGGTCTGCTCACAGCCAAATCCCTCGCGTCGCGCGGGCATACTGTTTACGCGGGAATGCGCAATCTGAGTGGGCGCAACAAAGGTGCCGCGATTGAATTGACCGCGTTTTCTGACAGTTCTGACGGCCGCATTGTGCCAATCGAATTGGATGTCGCGGACGAAGCTGTCTGCACTGCAGCAGTTGCAAAAATCGAAGCAGAGGCCCCGATTGATGTGCTGATCAATAACGCAGGCGTTATGCCTGTTGGCCTGACCGAGGCATTTACGGTCAAGCAGGCTCAAGATCTGTTTGACGTGAACGTGTACGGCATCATGCGGATGAGCCGCGCCGTTCTTGGGGCGATGCGCGCCAGAAAGTCTGGCCTTATCATCAGCCTAAGCTCTTCTGCAGGTCGCTTCGGGATGCCGTTCTTCGGACTGTACTGTGCCAGCAAATGGGCGATGGAAGCCTATTGTGAATCGCTGCACTATGAACTTGAACCTCTCGGCATCGAGTCAATTCTGGTCGAGCCCAGCGGCCACGGAACCGATCTGGTCACAACAGCCCCCGCACCTGCTGATTTGCCGCGCGTTCAGGATTATGGGGATTTGGCCAATGGCCGGGACCGTCTTCTTGGGATGTTTCAGGGCATGTTTGAGCAAGGGGATGCGAGCACGGATGCCGTCAACGTCGCAAATCGCATTGCGGATCTTGTGGACATGGACGCTCCGCGCCCGATCCGGACACAAATTGGCCAGGACATGGGGGTTACCGCCGTTAACGATGCAGTCATGCCAATACAAGCTGAGCTCATCAAAGGCCTGAAACCTGTCTACATGGGAGGCCTGTAAATGGCTGGCGATCAACCCAAACTGTTCCTGTTCGCGGTAATCCAGATAAAGCCCGAGTATTTCGACGCGGCCAAGGCCGCCCTGGATGCGATCATTCCGCCCACTCTGAAAGAGCCTGGGTGTCACGTCTTTGCGGCATTTGTCAGCCAAGATCGCAGCAACACGTTGCATCTGTTTGAATGCTTTGAAGATGAGGCGGCACTGAACGCCCACTACGCGCAAGACTACACCACACGCGTTTTCAAAAAATACGAAACATGGCTGAGCGCGCCTGTCGAAGTGACCAAGATGTCTGCAAGCTCTCGCGTGAGTTGGGAGCAGTTCCATGGATAAAGTGGCACTGATTGTTGGTGCAGGCCCCGGTCTCGGGGCCTCACTGGCCAGGACATTTGCGCAGGCCGGATATGATGTGGCGCTTGCATCGCGCCGCTCGGGATCACTGCCGGAACTCTGCGCAGAGATTGGCGCAAAGCACTATGTTTGCGACGCGTCGGAGGTTGAGAATGTGAAAACCCTGTTTCATCAGGTGGATACCGATTTGGGACCACCGGACCTCGTTGTATATAACGCCGGGGCCTATATGCGTGGCCCGATTGCCGACCTTGACCTGGATCTCGTGCGCGCAACTTTGTCGGTGAATGGCTGGGGGGCTTTGGTTGTAGCACAGGCGGCAGCACGGCGAATGATCGCGCGGGGCAGTGGAACAATGCTGTTCACTGGCGCGTCCGCAGGGCTGAAAGGGTTTGCACAATCCGCCCCCTTTGCGATGGGAAAATTTGCGCTGCGCGGTCTATGCCAAAGCCTGGCACGCGAACTGGCGCCAAAGAACATCCACGTCGCCCATGTTGTTCTGGATGGCGTGATCCTTTGGCCTGATCGTGGAGGGCCCTACGCAAACCCGGACACCACGCTTCACCCCGATGAAGTTGCCCGAACTTATCTTGAGCTGTCTCGACAGCACAAGAGCGCCTGGACCTATGAAATCGAGCTGCGGCCCAATGTCGAAACCTTCTGAACCTTGTCAAAACACCAAGAAACACAAAGGCGCCCCAAGGTGGATCAAACATCCGGTATTAGGGCAAACATGCTTGTGAACTTGCAAAAGACCGATGGACATACGCGGCAGTCAATGTTCGAGATATGTGTGAGCGAGGTCAATCAGCTGCGCAGGCAGGAGCCGATCCTGAACACAGTTCTTGCCCCCCTTGCGCAGGCATCTTCGTTGGAGTGGATGCTGGCACGTCACCTCTCAGCGGTTCTTCATGCAACTGGAGTTGATGTCAGCGCCTTGGGGGATTTGTTTGCCGAGATTTTGCATTCACATCCGTCCGTGCCGAATGCCACCGTTGCGGACCTCCAAGCCGCCTACAACCGCGATCCCGCCTGCACCAGTTACCTTCATGCCCTTCTGAACTTCAAAGGATTCCAAGCGGTTCAGGCACATCGTATCGCGCATCAGCTCTTGAAGGACGGGCGTACAGACATTGCCGCCTGGCTGGCCAACCGGGTGTCTCTGGTGCTGGGGCCTGATATTCACCCCGCTGCCAGCATAGGGCGCGGCATTCTGGTTGACCACGGGGCCGGTGTCGTGATCGGAGAAACGACAGTGATCAATGATAATGTCTCGGTTATGCAGAATGTAACTCTGGGCGGCACCGGCAATGAGATCGGAGACCGACACCCCAAGATCGCACAGGGCGTCATGATTGGCGCCGGCGCCAAAGTTTTGGGGAATGTAACAATCGGAGCGATGAGCAAAGTTGCAGCGGGCAGCGTGGTCCTGAAAGAGGTGCCGCCAAACTGCACCGTTGCAGGCGTTCCCGCAAAAGTTGTCCGATGGCACGACGCGGCACAGATGCCATCCCATTCGATGGACCAGCAGATTTGAGCCGCCAACGTGAAGGTCGGATATTTTCCAACACCGGACTGAGAAAATAGTATGAACTGCCATGTGATCGATCAAGACCCCAAGAGCACCGGGGTTTTGAACCCGCAACGCGACGCTGGCGAGATCTCCCTTCCCCCGCTCTTCGAGGCTGAGCACGACAAGGTTCGGGCCATCAAATGCTGTCACGAAAAACGCCTAGGTCATGAGCCTTGCAACCGCTTTGCGGTATCTTCCTGCCTATTGCCTTGCGCCAGTCTGGCGAACGCGTCACGCCAGCCGTTGGCGAGTTCGGCAAGGTCTGCCAGGGTCCCCGCGTCCTGACGTGAGATGCGTCGGGTCAATCGTGCGCGCGTGACGCGAGCGACGCTCCACTCCGGACAGGGCCTGTCGATCAGCGTCAGGGTCGCCCCGACGCCGACCTCGCCGGGTGCCAAAATCCTGTAATACCACCCTGTCCGTCCCGTTTTCTGAAAGCGCCATGCCATCCGGTCGTCGGCCGTGTAGGAATTCAGTTTCCAACAGGGTTGCCGACCCTGGCTGATCTGCACCCTTGCCGTTCCGAGCGCGAACACGTCACCGATGCACACCGTTTCTTCCGTCAGACCGGTGGTCGTGATGTTTTCGCCAAACCCGCCGGGCACGAGATCATCGCGAGCCAACTCATGGCACCAGACCGCATAATGCTCCCCGGGATAGTGATGTAGGGCCTTGTCCCGACCGCCATGCACCGTCAGGTCTGCCTGCATATCTCCGTCGAGGCCGCCTTCTGTTACCGAAACAGTCTGCGAGAGCGGCCGCTTTCTGATCGCCGATGGTGGTTTGCCAGGCCAGTGCACTTCAACGACGCCCGCGAACAGGCCTTCAATGGTGACGCGGGTCGTCATGCTGCCACCTGTTCGTGGCAGATCTGATCGCCCTCTTCCGCTGCGAGGGGCAGCGACAGCAGGGCGCAAAACGCGCCATCACCGGTCGTGCGATGATAGGCGCAGCTGCGGCACATACCAAAGGCGCGCCCGCCGCGCGCTGCAAGACGGGATTTCAGAACTGTCGAGAGGGTTTCGGCAAGATCCGTTTGGCGGTCCGCGGGCAGCGCTGCAATGGCCTCAGTCAAGGCGGCTGTTCGCCCCGCCACGGCGAAACCTGTTTCAGTGAGATCATACCGGATCGACCTCTTGTCCGCCTCGGATCTCGCTTCGGACACATAGCCTTTGCGCATCAGCGCCTTGAGCGTCTGCGACATCGTTCCCCGCGTCGTGCCCAGATACTCGGCCACGTGCGAGGGTGCGCGCGAGAAGCGGTTGGCACAGGACAGATACTCCAAGGCGGAGATCTGCGCCGGGTTCAGATCATCGCCCCAGGTATCCGAGGCGTCGAGGCGGGTGAGGCGACTAACAAGTGCGCGGATGTGGTTGGCTATTTTCATACGCGCAAAGTAGCGAGTCGAAATCATCATTGCAATAACTTTCACCAAATGATATCGACTCGCTATCTTTAATGAATGGAGACCATCATGACCCGCATCCTTCTGACATCCCTTTGCGCCCTGGCTCTGGCCAGCGGTGCCTTCGCCGATGAAAACCATGCCATCCACCAAGACGGGGCCATCCCCTCGCCAGCTGACGCTTTCAAAACCGCGGCCTTTGATATCCTCGCCGCCCATGCCCATCGTGATAGCCGTCTCGTGACGTTCCACATGACAACGAACGGTGTCGCAGGATCAGAGCAACCAGACCCGAGCGGCGCCCTCGCCGGTGCCCCCGTGCTGTCCTATGTCTGGCCCACCTCGCTGGACCCTGCGGTGGTCGGGTTCGAAGGCGGCACAGGCATCCTGGCTCTGGCCGCGACCAGCCATCCGGACTTCGACGACACGCCGCTCTTTGACGAAAACAACGACGGCAATCCGGCCAATGACGGGCTTTTGTGGCACAGCCATTGGGTTGTCTTGACGCCGACCGAGGCCTGCGGCGAAGGCGCTCTCGGCGTGCGGGACATTCCCGAAGGTGCAACGCCCGCCATGCCCGCGACATGGCCTGGGCTCCCGATCTTCATCGACAGCCCAGGCTATGCACCACTGTTCGACGGGCCGGAAATCTCTCTCACCGTGCCCTTCGCCAAACCGGACGCTGTCAGCGGTGCCGCCTATGACGGTGTGACCTCGGCCTTGCGGGTGAACACAAACATCCATGCGCCGCTGCTCTGCGTGACGGATGTCTTCGACATCGCTTCGGGCGATCTCAGCCTGCCCGGCGCCCTCAACTGATCCACCAAATGCCGCCCCCTCCGCGGGGCGGCCCCTTCAAGTCCTGGAGACCGAGATGACTGAAGCCTGACTGCCAACCCTGATCACTGACACCTAGCGAGACGGCTACGGTCGATTTGATCCTCACGGCGCTGAAAGTCATCCAGCGTCACCACCCGGCCATCGAGACGGCTGATCGTTTCCTCGGTCACAGATATGCGCGTATTGAGTTGCCCCCAGGCAAAAGCCAGGGAGGTGAGGATTGTGGCGAGGTTAAGGATTGTGCCCAGCGAAATGGTCTTGGTGATTGTGGGCTGCGTCATGCAACTCTGACCTCGCCGCTAACCGGCGGCAGTAGCGCGCGCCCGTTGGCGTGAGGTGAAAATCGCAGCTATGTTATAGCCCTGCCTCTGGCAGTTTTCTTGGGATCAGCTGAACCGACCGCTTCCAGCCCAAGCTCGACATTCACGCAAGTCGCAGCGAAGACTCTGCTGCAAGAGCAAAATGCTTCCCGAGAGCTGACCAGGGCGATGTTGCGCTCGGCACCGTTGTCAGAGACGTGCAGAAATACACCTAGCCAACTCAACCTTCTGCCTGCAAACCCGGACACGCTGGTCGCACTGCCGCCTCCGAATGCTGCCTTTCGCTGCACGTGCAGATATGGAACCCTGTCTGAGAGGAGGCATGCGGAAACAAGCCGCGTTGCTTTTATCTGGCTCAACTGGTAGATCGCGCCCAAATCGAAAAGCTCTCCACCTCGCTGAGCCGCGGGTGTCCGTTGCGGGCCACGGCCCAGAACATTCGCCCCGACAATGCGGTTTTAGATAAGCACACCAGATGCCCGGCTGCCACCGCGGAGGAAGCCAAGACACTGGATGCCAATACTGCACCCTGACCCGCGAGTGCAGCGTCGATGGCATTAATTTCCTCGGAATAATGCTGCGAGATTTCTGGATTTTCTCCAGCTAAGCCAGCGGCTTGCGACCAACTCTGCCAGCTTGGCGGTGCATCCGTTTCAGAGGCCCATCGGTATTGGATCAACGGCAACCGCAGGATATCGGCATCGCCCTCGATAGAATTGCTGTGCACCAGATCCGGTGCACAGAGCGGTACGAGGCGGTCTTTGAAGAGCGGCAACCAATGGTCTTCTGCACCCGCCTGGCGAGCATAGCGCACGGCACAATCGACGTTGCTTGCGGAAAGGTCCACGGGGCAGTTGTCGGCTTCAATCTTCAGGGTCAACCCGGTCTGACGGTTCAGGTCCGGCAGGCGGCGCATCAGCCAGAGGCTGGCGAAAGCCACAGTGACAGACACCGTCAAGGGACGGTCTTTGTCTTGCGGCGCAAGTTCAACGATGGCGTGAGCCATGCGGTCGAAGCTCTCGCGCAGCACTGGATACAAGGCCGCGCCCTCGGCAGTCAGGCAAATGGGGCGCGGATAACGCTGAAAGAGCTTCACGCCCAAAATCTCTTCCAGTTGGCGCACCTGGTGGCTGATCGCGGTCGGCGTCAAGTGAAGTTCTGCGGCGGCATGGCCAAAATGTAGATGCCGCGCGGCGGCTTCAAAGGCCCTGAGAGCATGTAGGGGGGGAAGACGCCGCATCGGATTTCTGCCTTCGGATTACAGTTGAGATGAATTTCATTCATCTATGCCCTGATAAATGCGATTTCTCCAGTTGTTTGGTGGGTTGGTAAACAAGACGGGGCATGCAAAATCCAAGGAGATGTCCCATGCCCAGCTTGCTGCGGATTGAGGCCAGTGCCCAATTGGAAGACCGGTCTTTGACACGCCATCTGACCGAAATTTTTGCCTAAAGGTTTCGGACCGATGCACCAGACACGAAAGTGATCGTCCGGGATGTCGGAATGAACCCCATTCCGGCCATTGATCACCAGTTCATCCATTAATCACCGGTTCATCCATGCCGCGTTTCCCCCAACACAGGAGCGTGAGCCGTGGATGCATGAGCGGCTCGCACTGTCTGATGAGCTGATTGAGGAAGTGACTGCTGCGGATATCATCGTGATGGGCGCGCCGATGTACAACTACGGTATGCCGGCGGCCTTGAAGGGGTGGATCGATCATGTCGCGCGGATTGGCAAGACCTTTTCCTTTGACCTTGCGCGTGGCGATACGCCAATCGAGCCGGTCCTATCGGGAAAACGGTTGGTTGTTTTGTCGGCACGCGGGGAGTTTGGCTTTGCGACTGGTGGTGTAGGCGCGGATCTCAATGCTTTGGACCCGGCACTGGCGGCCTGTGCGCATTACCTTGGCGTCGCAGCGGAGGATATCGATACAATCGCAATTGAATATCAGGAATTCAAGGACGACCGTTATAAGGCGTCCTTTGAAGCCGCCGAGCAGCGTACCCATGATCTGGCCGTGACATTGGCAGGCGTAGGCGCCCAGGCGGCCTGAGGCAGTTGCGATTGCAACTGCACCACATTCCAGACCTGCGTAGAGATGCCCCAGCGGCAGACCACTGCGCTGATTGGGCTACTGAGGTCGTTATTTGCCCAAGTGCCTACGAAGGCAAAGTCCCCCTGGGACTGGAGCTTGTCCGTGCAAGTGGCTTGACGGAAGCATTCTGCCTCCCTCCGCACGATTGCGACGTAGTGGGAATGACCGATTGGGGCGTTCAAAGCTTTGCCTATCCCGGAATGCAGCGCCCTGCCAGATCCGGAGATGCATTGATCATCCGCCCGGACGCGCCACATGATCGGGGTTCCAGCATCGAGGAGGCTACGACCTACCGCGCTGTCTATTCGCTGACCTCGGGTGAGCGAATAGGCCTACGACGACAGGCCCAGTTGACAGCATCAAAGTTCTTGCCAAATACCACACCCGCTGTTAGCCCCGAACAACGTGATGAGTTGGGGTATCGGACGGGCGCGCGCTAGCATTGGTCCTATTGAGAAGAGTGATATATGGTAGCGCCGCTTGAGCTTAATGGATTAGATTCACCAGTCTAATCGCAGGTCAGAAAAATTCGAGTGAGGTTCTGCTTTGAGCAACTGTATTATTTTGGGGCAAAGTCACGTAGGAACTCTTTCAGCCGCGTATTCAAAAAAAACTCCTGGTGAATGGGGAATGGGTGCTTCCTTTATCAACCTGCATAACGACCAGTTTAAGCCGCTGTTTCTTGACAATAAACCAAATGTGGAAATTTTAAAACAAATTGACTCCTGTCGAAGTGAGAACGAAAATACTAGTTTTGCGTTTTCCCTTTTGGGCGCCATCCACACTCATTTTGGTTTATTTAGTCATCCAGAGCCTTTCGATTTTGCTTTCTTCGGTGACAGATTTTGTGAAGAAAACAATGGTGAAAAGTTCTACTTCACAGAGCCTCTAACGAAAGCCTTTATGGCCGAAAAGATGGCCGAAAAGAGCGATTTCGGCATTCGCCTGCTGCGTGAACTTAAGTGCCGGCTTGGTGATGATGTGGTGTATCTGCAAGCGCCGCCGCCACCGCGGTATAGCACGCATCTATTTGATGAGCATGGAACATTGAAGCTCGAAGGACCCTATCTGGAGCGGGTGAAGAATTACGGAATATGTGCCGATCACTTCCCGCTTGTTTTATGGCGGGCATATGATGAATTGATACGTGAAGCCTGTGATGATCTGGATGTTCCATATTTAGAAGTTCCTGCGCAAACGGTAGATAAAGATGGCTACCTTACGGAAGAAATGGCGCGATTTGCGGACCCTACACACGGAAACATTGATTTTGGGTCGAAGGTTTTGGATCAGTTGTCAGACTACCTAAAAACCCCCAGAAAAAGAAGGGAAGCTTGAGAAAGATGGGAAACAATCCATACAAAACACTTCCCGATTCGGCCTTTTGGCGACGCTCAGTAGCAAGCGTTGACCGAGATGAATGTGACCCGGTCACTTCTGTACCGTTTCTTATTGAAAAATCGGACAAAGTAGCAACTGCAGGAAGCTGTTTTTCCCAACATATTGCGCGTCATCTGCAAGCGACGGGTTTCAACTACTACGTCGAAGAGACAGGTCACCCTTTGCTTTCCGAAAGCATCCTGCGTGACTTCAATTACGGTACCTTCAGTTGCCGATACGGCAACATCTATACGGCCCGTCAACTCCTTCAGCTTTTTGATCGAGCATTTCGTACATTCGAGTCGTCAGAGCCGATCTGGCGCTACAGGGACAGTTTTGTTGATCCGCTGCGACCCCAGATCCAGCCAAATGGATTTGTTAGTTCTGATGAGGCTCTATTCGACAGAGCGCAGCATCTACTTGCAGTGCGACAGATGTTCGAAACTATGGATGTTTTCGTTTTCACGCTAGGTCTCACTGAAAGCTGGATGTCGCGCGACGACGGCACGGTTTTCCCATTGTGCCCCGGAGTATCGGGTGGCGAATTTTCGGAAGAAAAATACACGTTTAAGAATTGGCGCGTGTCGGAAGTTATTGACGACTTGAACTTATTTATTTCTAAGCTGAGAAATATAAATCCGACGGTGAAAGTCATACTAACAGTTTCACCTGTTCCTTTGGTCGCTACAGCAACAGGCAAAAGTGCACTGTCCGCGACTATTTATTCCAAATCAGTTCTTCGGGTCGCGGCTGAAGAGCTGTCGGAAGGCAACGATGGGGTCGCCTATTTCCCGTCATACGAAATCATCACTGGACACCACGCCGGCAACTCTTATTTCGCCGAAGACCTGAGGAGCGTCCGTGAGGAAGGTGTTTCGCATGTGATGCGCACGTTTTTGAAGTGGTTTACGCACAGTGTGGACACCAAATCCATCGAAGATGTTAAAGCGCAGAAAACCACGCATTCAACCGACACCTTTGAAACGGAAATGGCGCAGATAGTGAAGGTCGTATGCGAAGAGTCTGCGCTTGATCAAGACTGAGCGTGACGTAGCTGATTTCGCAGGGCTTTTCGATTAGACCGCGCCGGAAATATCGTGGACCATTTTGTGAATACCCTGAGGCCCATTCGGGAAATCACTCAACAGTTTCGCGTTCACAATATATGCGTGGCCATGCTTGGCGCGAACGTCATGGTTGGGCTGATTCTGACGTGTCCCCAAGATTTTGGGCCATTCAAATTGAGAGTTTGTTCTCGTAACGTTCAAAGCAACGAGGAGAACGAAGACTGCGCAAGTCACGGTTCACAGAGGAACAAATTGTCGGGATTTTGCAGGAGTATGCGGCGGGAGCCAAAGTCTCGGAGCTGTGCCGCAGTTCAAGCGTAAAGCAAACGATCCGGGGGATCGTTTGTCGCGCCGAACGGAATGTCGGACGCCACCTTGTGCAAGTGGAAAGCCAAGTATGGCGGCATGACAGTATCCGAGCTGCGGCGGTTGAAGGATCTTGAGGCAGAGAACACGGAACGGAAGCGCCTCCTGGCCGACGCCATGCTTGATAACGCCGGTCTCAAGGGGCTGTTGGCAATGGAAGCAGGCAAACGCCATGCGTTCGAGTGAGCCTGCGGACCCTCCTGGCGCCTGCTGCCCGCCGGGATGCCGTGAGAACTCTGGTGCGCGATCACCAATTCACCGAGCGGCGGGCATGCAGGCTTGTTGGGATATCCAGATCAAGCCTGACGTATCTGGCGCGCCCGGATCGCCACGTGCGGCTCCGGGAACGCCTGATCACCTTGTCAGGAAAGCACAGAAGGTATGGCTATCGCATGCTCCACGCAAGACTGGTGCGCGAGGGTTTCAAGGTGAACGTCAAAGTTGTCGAGCGGATTTACCGCGAAGAACGGCTATGGCTGCGCCGAACCAAACGCAAAAAGATCCCCAAGGAAGGCCGTGAGCGTGGCTGGTGCCCGATTGCGGCCAATCAACGTTGGTCGCTTGACTTCACCAGTGATGCGCTGGCGAACGGGCGCAAATTCCGTACAGCGAACCTCAAGGATGATTGCACACGCGAGTGTCCAGCGATTGAAGTGGATTTCTCACTGCCCGGCGAACGGGGACACCCCTGCGGGCAATCTCTGGCCGGTATCCTGATTTGAGCTTACGAATAGACGCCATGAATTGCGCGCCGTGCGGAAAATATGCGTAAACGAATACACATTCCTGCACATCACACATTCCTGCACATCATGGGTAGTCACTCAATTCAGAAAAACCCGCAACACTCTTATTTTATAAGGATAAATGTTCTAAACCGTTCACGTCGGTTTAGATGTTGGTGCGGGTGAAGGGACTCGAACCCCCACGCCTCGCGGCGCCAGAACCTAAATCTGGTGCGTCTACCAATTCCGCCACACCCGCACGTTTCGCAAATCACTCTTCGCGTGCCGCGGTGGATAGCAAAGGTTGCAATCGGATGCGAGCGCTAATTTCACCAAAATCAGAACAATGCAGGAGCGCAACAATCCTGAAAAAATTAACGCATTATGCAGCCGCCTGGAAAAATTGACGCGACCAGATCCTTGATCTCTCCTAGGCTGGTCAAAAAACACTTGAGGCAAAAAGAGTACAAAACCGTGAAATCGCAAGCCCCTTGGCCTGCGGGGTCGTTGCTTGCGACTCCGGCAAAGCGCCCGCACCATCCCCCTCCCGAGGTCAATGACACGCAGACCATCTCTATCGGGTTTCTACCCGGCACCCTGTTGCTCACGCGGCGCGGCGACTGCAAGGTCGAGACACTCAGGCCCGGCGACAGCATCATCTCGCGCGATCTGGGACTGGTGAGCTGTCTCGCGGTAGAGCAGCATCTCAGCACGACCAAAGCCATTTGGTTTGCGCCCGGCTCTCTGGGGGACAGCCGCCCGGACTGTGATGTGATCCTGCCTGCCGACCAGCAGGTCTTGCTTCGTGATTGGCGGGCCAAAGCCATTTTTGGCAAACCACAGGCTCTGGCGCGGGCCGCCTCATTGGTCGATGGGGAGTTCATCTGCGATCTTGGGCTGCGCCAGATGACGCTGACAGTTCTGCGCTTTAGCCGCCCCCATATCATCTATGCCAGCGGGCTAGAGGTTGCAGCGGCCAGGGCAGCTCTCAGCGCCCAATCCCGCATCACAACCCAATCCCGCATCACAGCCCCATGCGCCTAGCCCCCTGCTCCAGCCGGTTCAACACGGCTGGCAGTTGCTCTGGCAGATCTTCAGAAATCAGGCCGGGGCCATATTGTCGGGCACATTCCACATGCAGCCAGGCCCCAACCTCTGCCGCTGCCATTGGCGACAACCCGCGCGCCAGAAGCCCGGTAATAAACCCGGCCAACACATCCCCTGCCCCGGCAGTGGCCAACCACGGCGCTGCCCTTTCATACTGCGCTGAATTCACCGAACAGCGCCCTGTTGGATCAGCAATCACCGTATCAGCCCCCTTGAACAGCACCACGCAACCCGACCGCGCGGCGGCCTCGCGGGTGGCATCCACCTTGGAATAGGCCGGGCCTGTTTGCGGTCTCGCGGCAAGATTTGCCGCCAGATCCGGGAACAGTATTGCAAACTCCCCCCCATGTGGCGTGAGCACACAATCTTCATGCAGCAAATCAAACAGCACCTGCGGATCGCGCTCAAATCGAGTGAGCGCATCAGCATCCAAAACAGTCGCGCGCCGCGCTTTCAAGGCGGCAATCACCACCGCCTGGGTATCCATCCCCCGGCCCAGCCCAGGGCCAAGACACAGGGCATTGAACCGCTTGTCTTCCAACAGCTCACTTACCCCATGGGCACCATCAATCTGGTGCAGCATGATCGCTGTCAGCTGTGCTGCATTTTCAAACATCGCCGAACGGGGCGACCCCAGTGTCACCAGCCCGGCACCAATCCGCAACGCTCCGCGCGCCGCCAATCGCGCCGCCCCTGTCCGGCCATGCCCCCCCGACAAAACCAGAGCATGACCATGGGAGAACTTATGCGGCCCCTGTTTTGCCGACAGGTGGGGCTCCCCTCCACCGCCAACCAAAGACACAATATGCCGCCCAGGGCGATTGTCATTATACATCTCAATCAAAGCGTTGCGCGACAACGACCCCAGCTTTGATGGCGCAGTCAACCCGATATCCGTACAGACCACTTTGCCGCAGCTTGCAGGCCCATCAGCCAAGAAATGCCCTGGCTTCAAACTGTGAAAGGTCACGGTCAGGTTTGCCAGCCCCGCAAAATCAAGCGGTTGATCATCCCCGAGCCACGCCCCGGAATCCGCACAAAGCCCACTGGGAATATCCACGGCAACAACCCTGGGAAACAGATCTCTCGTTCTGGCCAACTCGGAACAGCTGTTCATCCTCCTCGACAAATGGCGGCATTGCAAAAACGGGCGTGCCAATCCGGTACCAAACAGGGCGTCGATGACAATGTGAACCCCCGAAGTCTCATCCGGCCATCCATCAAATACATCATCCTGTAACGGCTTCACCGCCCCAATTTCTGACCACCGGTCAAAATTGACCCGCGCATCCGCCGGCAGGTGCGCAGCCTCTCCAAAGAAAAACACCTCCACCTCACAGCCACGCGCCCGCAACAATCGCGCCACAACAAAGCCATCACCACCATTGTTTCCGGGACCACAAAGCACCAGGGCTTTCATCTTGCCCAAAATACCTCGGGGGGGATCCGCAGGATCGGGGGCAGCGCCCCCCTCCTGTCCGACCAATTCCAGTTCCGGCCATTCCTCAAAGATGGCCTCCACCACGCCGGTGCCCGCGCGCTCCATCAGCTCCAGCCCCGTGACCTCCCCCGACTCGATGGCGGCCTGTTCTATGGCACGCATCTGGGCGGCCGTTAGCAGTTCCATCATGAGGGCTCTCCTTCTCCCAAAGACCTGGCGATTCACTTTTGCACAAATTTAGGGCGCATCGCCTATTTTTTAATCAGATGCACTCAAATCTGCCAGCTTGCTCCCCCTGAGACAGCACAGCGCATTGTCGTCACCAATAAGAAATGATCTGACGAGCTTCGACAAGGTTGTGAGGAGTCCAAGGCATGAAAAAGATCGAAGCCATCATCAAGCCGTTCAAACTGGACGAGGTGAAGGAAGCGCTACAGGATGTAGGCGTGCAGGGCCTCTCCGTCATCGAAGTCAAAGGCTTTGGCCGCCAAAAAGGCCATACCGAACTTTACCGCGGTGCAGAATATGTTGTCGACTTCCTGCCCAAAGTGAAGATCGAGGTTGTGCTCGAGGCCGATCAGGTCGAAGCCGCCATTGAAGCCATCATTGACGCTGCTAAAACCGACAAGATTGGCGACGGCAAGATTTTTGTTTCGCCCGTCGAACAGGCCATCCGTATTCGTACCGGCGAGTCCGGCACGGACGCACTGTAAACAATACTACCTGACATCAAAATCAGAAGGACCAAGGGAATGAGCACAGACGCAGTTCTCCAGATGATCAAAGACGAAGATGCCGCCTATGTCGACATCCGCTTTACAGATGTGCGCGGTAAGCTGCAGCACGTCACCGTGGACGTGGACCTGGTTGACGAAGACTTCCTCGAAGAAGGCTTCATGTTCGACGGCTCTTCGATCGCTGGCTGGAAGTCGATCGAAAACTCCGACATGAAACTGATGGCAGACACCACGTCCGCCTATGTAGATCCTTTCTACGCCGAAAAGACCATCTGCATCCACTGCTCCATCGTCGAGCCCGACACCGGCGAAGCCTACGAGCGTGATCCCCGCGGCACTGCGCAGAAAGCCGAGGCCTATCTGAAGGCATCCGGCATTGGTGATGTGGCCTACATGGGTCCCGAAGCCGAGTTCTTCCTGTTCGACGACGTGCGCTACTCCAACTCGATCAACAAGGTTTCCTACGAGGTCGACGCGACAGACGCCTCCTGGAACACCGACACCGAGTATGAAATGGGCAACATGGGCCACCGCCCTGGCCTCAAAGGCGGCTACTTCCCGGTGAACCCCACCGATGAAGCGCAGGACCTGCGTTCCGAAATGCTGTCGACCATGAAGCGTCTGGGCATGAAAGTGGACAAGCACCACCACGAGGTTGCCTCCTGCCAGCACGAACTGGGCCTGATCTTTGACAGCCTGACCAAACAGGCCGACGAGCTGCAGAAATACAAATATGTGATCCACAACGTGGCCCACGCCTACGGCAAATCCGCCACCTTCATGCCCAAGCCGATCTATGGCGACAACGGCACCGGCATGCACGTGAACATGTCGATCTGGAAAGACGGCAAGCCACTGTTTGCGGGCGACAAATACGCGGATCTCTCGGATGAAGCCCTGTACTTCATCGGTGGCATCCTCAAGCACGCCAAGACCCTGAACGCCTTCACCAACCCAGCGACCAACAGCTACAAGCGCCTGATCCCTGGTTTCGAGGCCCCCGTTCTGCGCGCCTATTCTGCGCGTAACCGGTCCGGCTGTGTGCGGATCCCATGGACTGAATCCCCCAAAGCCAAGCGCGTTGAGGCCCGTTTCCCCGATCCGGCCGCCAACCCCTACCTGTGCTTTGCTGCTCTGCTGATGGCTGGTCTTGACGGTATCAAGAACAAGATCGACCCCGGTGAGGCCATGGACAAGAACCTCTATGACCTGCCCGCCGAAGAGCTGGCCGATATCCCAACCGTCTGTGGCTCCCTGCGTGAAGCGCTGGAATCACTGGAAGCCGATCACGACTTCCTGATCCAGGGCGACGTCTTCACCAAGGATCAGATCGAAGGCTATATCGCTCTGAAAATGGAAGAAGTTCAGACCTATGAGCACACGCCTCACCCTGTTGAGTATGGCATGTACTACAGCTGCTAATCCTTCACGGTTAGACTGAATAAGGAAGGGCGCCCCAACCGGGTGCCCTTTTTTATTGCCGGGTTTGCGCCCTGCGTTGCGCAAGATGGGCATTGGCGCGCTTGTCTCTTGAAGCACCTGCTTGGCTTCTGTAGGAAGGCGCGTTCCAGTCCCCTGATGAGGAGCCAACTCATGCCTGCAACCGCACCCGCGACCACCACGCCGATGACCCTGGGCATCGACTTTGGCACCTCCAATTCCGCCGCCGGAATTGCGGTTGGCAACGCGCCGTTTCTGGTTGAGATGGAACCGGGGGAGACCACCCTGCCCACAGCGGTGTTTTTTGAGCCCAAGCGCCCGATGCGCATTGGGCGCTCGGCCACCCGGGCGCTGATTAATGGCGACGAAGGCCGGTTCATGCGGGCGCTCAAAAGCCTGCTGGGCACGCCGCTGTTGCGCGAAGAGCGCCGCATCAACGGCGAGGTTACCGATTTTATCCAGATCATTGCGCGCTTCCTGGCCGAGGTGAAATCCCGTGCCGAGGCCGCGACACATCAGACATTCACCCATGCGCTGTCGGGGCGACCGGTGCATTTCCACAGCAATGATCCCGCCCGCGATGCCCAGGCCGAGGTTGATCTGCGCGATTGTTACCTGGCAGCCGGGTTTGAAGATGTGCGCTTTCTCTATGAGCCCGAGGCCGCAGTGCGCTCTGCAACGCCCTCGGCGGGGCTGGGGCTGATTGTGGATATCGGCGGTGGCACATCGGATTTCACCCTTTTTGAGCAGGACAGCAGCGGTGAGACCCGCATTTTGGGCTCTCACGGGATACGCCTGGGCGGCACCGATTTTGACCGCCAGATCAGCATTGACCATGTGATGCCGCTGTTGGGGCGCGGCAGCCAGATCCGCAATGCCTTTGGCAAAGAGACCCTGCCCGCCCCCAACCGGTTGTTCAACGATCTGGCCACCTGGCAGATGATCCCTTTTCTCTATGCTGCTGACAGCCGCCGTGCCGCCCGTGATCTGGCAAAATATGCGGTTGAACCTGTCAAGTTGAACCGGCTGGTTTCTGTACTGGAAGACGAGCTGGGGCATGATCTGGCCTTTGCGGTGGAGCGCGGCAAGATCCAGGCCAATGGGGCCAATGGTGCGATGGCGACCGATCCACGGATCGACCTGCGCATCCTGGAACGCGGCCTCTCTGCCCCGCTCTCGCAAGCCCTGATGCAGGAAAGCCTGGCCACAATGATGGCGCAGATTGCGCATAGCGCCGCTGAAACATTAGAGACGGCAGATGTGGCTCCGGTGCGGATTGATCGGCTGGTCATGGTCGGTGGCTCCTCGCTGCTCTCTTCGCTTGAAGCAGGACTGCGTCAGCTCTGCCCCAATGCCAGGGTCGAAAACCGCAATGCCATGACGGCGGTGGCCGATGGGTTGGCGCTGTCTGCGGCCAGTGCCTTTGGCTAAAGCCCTGCGTCAGAAATGAGAAACAGATCGCAGTTTTCCCGTTAGACTCCCCCCGCCAGCCCGTTAGACTTTGATTGCACTTGTTTCAATTGTTTTCAGGATCAATTTTATGCGCCTCATTGCCTTTGCCGCCCTCGCCCTGACCCTTGGTGTCAGCAGTTTTGCCCTGCCCGCAGCCGCCGCCCCCTGTGGCAATCGCGCTGCCGGGTTTGACGCCTGGAAAGCTGATTTTGCCAAGGTCGCGCGCCGTGCAGGGGTGAAATCAGCGGGGCTGCAGGCCCTGGCGCAGGCCCAATACGCCACCCGTACCATCGCCGCAGACCGCAACCAAAAGAGCTTTCGCTACAGTCTGGAAAAATTCATGCAGATCCGCGGCTCTGCCACCATTGTGGCCCAGGGCCGCAAGCGCAGGGCGCGCCATGCAGATTTCTACGCCGCCCTGGAACGCAAATACGGCGTCCCGGCCGGGGTCTTGATCGCCATCCACGGGATGGAAACCGCCTTTGGAAACTACATGGGCGATAGCCAGATTGTCTCGGCCATTGTCACCCTGACCTATGATTGCCGCCGCTCTGATTTCTTTGAACCCCATGCTTTGGGAGCCTTGAAACTGGTGGACCAGGGCGCCATCACCCCTGCCACTCTGGGGGCGAAACACGGCGAACTGGGACATACCCAGTTTTTGCCCGGCAATGCGCTGGAATACGGCGTCGATTGGAACCGCGACGGGCGGGTCAATTTTTATGATATGGAGGACGCCCTCGCCTCAACCGCGCGCTATTTGCAAAAACGGGGCTGGAAGCGTGGCAAGGGCTACCAGGAGGGCCAACCCAATTACCGCGTCCTAAAAGAGTGGAACGCCGCAACAGTCTATCAACAGTCGCTCGCCATCATGGGGCGTCAGATCGACAACTAACAGGCCGACAGATCAGGGAGGTCTTTGGGGACATCTCATGGGGGGAAACAATCCTGCGACTGCGCCCCCAACTCCGCCGCTGTTGACCCTTGTGTTTTGTGGCTGGAACAATCCCGCCGTTTGGGGCTGATTGTAGGGTATGCGGCATCAAAGTGGCCGCAGAGCGCCCTTTTCTTGCCCAATTCCATCAATACCCGGAACAAATCCGCCCTATAAACATCCGTAATAAAACAAGAATTCAAAACATCACAACAGCAAAGTAAAATCTGAATTCGTCTTCATCTATTGTCTCTCTCCGCCTCACTTTTGAACCAGATCCCCTCTTATTGTTGCTGCAGAGCACCCCGAACGGAGGACCCTGACGGTGGCACAGGTAGAGCAATATAAAGGCAAGCTGGGGTTTGAACACCGCAGCGAAGAAAAACTGACACTCGCGCTGACAGAGCTGCTGGATACACTGGAAGAATTCGGCCATCCCGCACTTCAGATCAATGCCCGTGATCCGCATCGGATCGGCTTGGATGGCGATCAATACAAGATCAGCCTGCGACTGCGCCGTATTCCACTACGGCTTGGCGTACGCACCCCGCCCGGCATTCCGGCACCGGCGGCCTATATCGAGCTGGCAATGACCCCTTGTTTTCCCGAGGTCTGCGATCAGGAAATCTCGGAAATTCTGCTCGCCATGATCCTGAAACGGCTGACAGAAACATTAGATCCTGTGGTCATTTTCTGGCAAGAGACCAACCGGCCTCTGACGCCAAAACAGTTTCTTGGAGCTTTCACCCCGGCGGACGAGCCTCTCACGGTGGAGCTTTGTGCCTCCCCTGCCATGGTCGTCAACGATACAGAGGCTGCGGTTATGGCGGCGGATGCGCTGTTGGAACAGGTTATGGCTGATGCCTCCTCTGTCCAAAAGTCTCCAGAGCCCGCCCCCCATTTGGCCCGGACTTTGGTGGCGGCAGCTCCAGCCATGGAAAAACCAAAAAAAATGTCTGCCGCCGCGTCGCGCCTTTGGATGGCGGATCAGGCCCGCGCCGAAGCCGAGGCCGAACGCGCCCGGGGGCAAGCCCGGTTTGGATCTGCCGATGAGGCAACAGCAGGTCTGGAACAACATTGCAACGAGATCCAAGGCAGCCCCAGGCGCCGAACACCGCGCGCCAAATCAGGGCGCAGAGTTCCCTCGGTCGCCTCTCATGCCTCTTATCAGACGGTGTTTGGCAAAAGCCGCCTGAGCTGGCTCTTTGCCCTGCCCCGTGCGGTTCTTTCAATGATGGGAAATGGCATTCGAAGTGTCGATCTGGTGCTTTCAGTGCGCGCATTGCTGACAGGGATGGTTATCCTGTTCCTGCACGGCTCTGGCATGGTGCAGGCCGCAGCACGGGTTTTGCTGCCACAATAATTCCGCCCTAGTCTTGGTGGTATATACGGGTCAGACGATACCGATGGCCGCCCCTGGTGATGACCACTGCCAGAGCGCCCCACCTACCTGCCCCGCAGCAGACAAGGGCTAACTAGCTGGCAGCGACATCTTGCCCCCACTCCGCCATGACGTCATCGCGATGCACCATGTAGGTATGGATCGAAAACACCACCGAGCTGCATTTGGGGAGACGTAAAATGACCTGCTGCTCGCTGCGCAGATAGGGCGCATCCTCGCCGTGGCTTTGGTCTCGGGGGTCATGCTCTGCACGCGGCGCGTGCAGCTCAGGCGATTGATACCAAAGCGCATTGAACCGCCACAGCGGCCGCCCCACCTGCACCCCGTCAAACAGACGCTGAACCCGCGATGCCATTTTGCTATCGTAGCTGTCGACGGTATCATGAACCCCGACAAGCGGGCGCATGAACTTTTCTGCCAGCGTCCAACTGGCAGGGAAACACAGCACCGCGCCGGTCAATACGTGCTCTGGGCTGCCTTCGGCGCGTTCAAGAATACAGAAATCTTCCTGGCAGATCTGCCCCAGAGTCGCCAAAGGCTGCTGCCAGTCAAGCGTGACCCTGGTCCCATCCGGAAGGACCACATGATCCCGCGCGCCGTCATAGCGATGGTCAAGCACCAGTTCCAGCAGCTCTTGTGCAGCGATCTGCGCATCGGGATGCATCATCAGCACCTTGTCGCGGCTGTTGGACAACAGCTCGGCCCGATAGGCCACCTGCGCGGCAAAGGCCTCATCCGGGCGCAGCCAATCGGCAAGGTTCATCGGCTTGATCCCAGGCAGCGGTACCTCTTCAAGCGGGTTATACGGGATGGATTTTTGCAGAATCATGCGAGGCTTTCAGGGTCGTTTTTCGGGACAATCAAATTGCAGGCCCAGGGTAGCAGGCCCAAGTTAGCAGCCTCAGGATTTCAGGCTCAAGATTTCAGACCATGGCTGAATGTAAAATCGCGCCGGACCTTTGGTTTTCAAACCTCCTAGGCAAGGCTGCGCAGCAAAAGCCCAGAAGCAACCAGCACAACCAGAAAGCCAGCGCCGATCTCAAGAATAGGCACCATCTGCGCCGCACGGCCTGTACGGGCAAAAACCGCCAGGGCCCCACCGCGCAGACCAAGCGCCGCAAGCCCCACCGTGATCGTCACCAAGGCGGTACCAAGCGCCATTGCAAAGGCCCCGGCGATGCCAGCCATAGCGATCCCCATCTGCCAGGTGATGACCAGAACAAACAACGCTCCGGTGCAGGGCCTTATCGCGATTCCTCCAATCAAAACCAAGGCCTCGCGCCAGGACTGCAGACCGCTGACCTCTTCCAGGCTGGGGCCATGGCGATGACCGCAATCGCTACAGACCTCTGATGCGCCATGGTTGTGGTCGTGGCTGGGGTCATGCTGATGGCTGTGATCGTGGCCATGCGCGTGATGAGCCCCATGACCTTGGCCCTGCGTTGTTTCAGACGTAGAGCCCTGATCATGAGCGGCATGCGAAGTCTCAGCGGCGCTGCGCCAGAGCTTGCGAAGGCCCCGTAGCAGCAACCACAGGCCAATCGTACCAATAGCCCCATAGCTGATTGGTGCCATTGTCTTTTCTGCCAGCCCGATCAGGCTGTCGCGGCCCAGCTGCAACAGCGAAATGGCACCATAGACCAAGACAATTGCCGTGACCGCCTGGCCGAGGCTGGACAAAAGCGCCACACCGCCCAGGCGCAGCCAGGGCGTTTTGCGCGCCAACCCATAGCCGCCAACCAGGATTTTCCCGTGGCCCGGCCCAATGGCGTGGAAAAACCCATAGGCAAAACACAGCAGCATCAGCGCCATAATCGCCCCGGGCTCCCCAGCCCGCAGCGCCCGCAAAGATCCGGCAATCCGATTTTGAAATTCGCGTTGATGCCCCGCCGCCCAATCGCCCAAAGGTGCCAAGGCCCCTCGCGACAGCCACCAGATACACAGACACAGGGCAATGCAGCCCAGGCCCAGGGCCAGGGCTTTTATGATGCGGGGCATGTAACCAGGATCTCCGTGGCAAATTCTCCGCCCATCAGCGGAATATCATTCTCTTCCAGATCGGCATCGGCGTTCAGCCGCAGCAGCTGGGCCTGCATCAAAGCCAATCCGCCAGCGATATCCGGCTCGATCCGCTCCAGCAGGCACAGCCCCTGCAGCTGGTCCGACAGGGTCACCGGCAGATTGATCTCATAGGCTGTGTAATAGGACGGATCAAAAGCCTTGATCGAAAACGGCCCATCCTGCATGGCCACCGGGGGCTCCAGTTGCCGAACATGGGAGCTGACGATCCGCCCCTCACGCAGGTCTGTGGTGGCCTGCATCGGGCCGGACAGCGCCAAGAGCTGGCCCGCTGCGCGAATTTCCAGATCGCCGTTAAAGCCTTCATCCCAATTGGTATCAAATCCAATCAGACGCTGGCGTTCATCCGGGGTGAGCTTGCCGTCTCCATCCTTGTCGAGAAACAGATCTTCGGTGATCAAAAGCGAATAAAATTCATCATATTGCCAGGTGACCTTAATCCCAACCAATTGGTTGTCATCATCAAACTCAAGGGCAAAGCCAGTGTCCACAAAGACATGAGGATGCGCCGACCCCAATGCCGGAAGCATCAGGCCAGAGATCAGGGCAGGAAGAAGCAACAGAGGTTTCATAACCTGGACCTTACGGCCAGCGACAGCCCGCTGCAATTGCTCCACCGCAGATAGTTGCGCAGGATCGGCCGTTTCATGCTGAGCAGGCAAGTCAGTTCCAAACACGTCAGTCAAAACAGGTCGCCCAGGTCTCGCTCGTCGCCCAGGTCTCGCTCGCAGCCAATGAGAGGCCTTCGCGGTCTCTTTCCTTCACCTTCCCGTGACGTTTCCCGCAGTCGCCTTGCCCTGTGCCGCCGCCTTGCCCAATCTAAGACAGCCCTAGCAACAAGGCCTTTCCTCATGGCAACCGAACGCATCACCTTTCCCGGCCACTCCGGTGAGCCCCTCTCCGCCCGGCTTGATCTGCCTGCCGGGCCCGTGCTGGCAACCGCGCTATTTGCCCATTGTTTCACCTGTTCCAAGGATATTCCCGCGGCGCGGCGTATTGCGGGACGGCTGGCCTCCATGGGCATTGCCGTGCTGCGCTTTGATTTCACCGGGCTTGGACATTCTGACGGGGAGTTTGCCAATACCACCTTCAGCTCGAATGTTGCTGATCTCATTGCTGCCGCGCAGTACCTTGCCGGGCGCGACATGTCGCCATCGCTGCTGATCGGGCATTCCCTGGGCGGCGCTGCCGTTTTGCGCGCGCGGGCGGGCATCGCGACGATCAAGGGCGTTGTCACCCTGGGCGCACCCTTTGATCCGGGCCATGTCTCACATCACTTTGACGCGGCCCTGCCCGAGATCCGGTCCAAGGATCGGGCCGAAGTCTGCCTCGGCGGGCGCCCCTTTGTAATTGGTCGTGATTTTGTCGAAGATATCCAGGCCGAAGTTCTGACCCCAGCCATCCAGGAGCTGAATGCCGCCCTCTTGGTGATGCATGCGCCGCGGGATGACACCGTGAGCGTGGAAAATGCCGCAGAGATCTTCACCGCTGCCAAACATCCCAAAAGCTTTGTCACCCTGGATGAGGCCGACCATCTGATCAGCAAAGCGCGGGATGCGGAATATGCCGCCGAGGTGATCGCAGCCTGGGCCGGGCGCTACATTGATCTAACACCTCCCGCACCGCCCCCCGGCGCGCCCGAAGGCGTCTTGCGGATCACCGAGGCGGATCCCACAGGGTTTTTGCAGGATATCCAATCTGGTCCTCATCATCATGCCCATGCGGATGAACCCCTGGCCTATGGCGGCACCAATCGCGGCATGTCGCCCTATGGCTTTGTCTCGGCTGGCTTGGGCGCCTGTACCTCGATGACCATTCGCATGTATGCCCGTCGCAAAGGCTGGCCGCTCGAAAGCGTCAGCGTTGATATCTCGCATGACAAGGTCCACGCGCAGGATGTTCTGCCTTCGGGACCGGCCAAGATCGACCAGTTTATCCGCACCATTCGAATTTGCGGCCCCTTGAGCGAAGACCAACGTGACAAGCTGCTGGAGATAGCCGACAAATGTCCGGTGCACCGAACCCTGGAGCACAACTCCAAAGTTCTGACAACATTGGAGGAAGAGCATTCAATGATGTCGAGCGGTGATTATTGATCCCCCCCATTCCCGGGGGCCTGGGGCCCTCGCCGGACAGTGATCAACCCGGATCGGAAATTGATATTGATACATATCAAAGTCCCCCTGCTGGATCCCTGTCATCTTGCTCTCAGTAATCTGGACACAGGTCCACACTGAGGAGACGCGCATGGGACTTTTTTCAAAACTCGGGCAAAGCACCGACCTGGTAGAGGGTATGGCTGATCGCCTGGGCGTTGATTTTGGCAAAAGCATCGTTGCAGACCCAGAGGCCGAGGGCCGCAAGTTCAGACGTGCGGTTATGAATTGCAGCCATTGCACCAATCAAGCGGGCTGCGCCGACCTGCAGGCATCACACAGCCATCTGGAAGAAGCGCCGGGCTATTGCCGCAACCGCGATATGCTGGCGCATAGGCCCAAAACCTAGCTCAGGTGGACAACAGTCCCGTTTTATTCGGCGGCGCCTTGTAACAGGCGCCGCTTTTTTTGATCAGGGCTCCGCTGACAGAACGGCAAGGCAACTGACCCGCAGGCGCGCCCCAAGTGGCAAAGCGACTTGGGAGATGCGACATTTTTCATATCCACCTGCCCGGTCTTGCCCAATTGGCGCGCCTCCCTTATGACCCGCCCTATCAACTGGACAATCCCATAAAGGTGCTTTCGCCAATGATCCCTCGTTATTCCCGCCCCGAAATGGTCGCCATTTGGTCGCCCGAGACCAAGTTCAAGATCTGGTACGAGATCGAGGCCCATGCCTGCGAAGCCATGGCCAATATCGGTGTCATCCCCCGCGAAAACGCCGATGCGGTCTGGAAAGCCAAGGATGTGGAATTCGACGTCGCCCGCATCGACGAAATCGAGGCCGTGACCAAACATGACGTCATCGCCTTCCTGACCCATCTGGCCGAACATGTGGGATCAGAAGAGGCCCGCTTTGTCCACCAGGGCATGACCTCTTCCGACGTGCTGGATACCTGCCTCAACGTGCAGCTGGTGCGCTCTGCTGATATTCTGATCAAGGACATGGAAGCCCTGCTGGCAGCGCTTAAGAAGCGCGCGCTGGAGCACAAGGACACCGTACGTGTTGGCCGCTCCCACGGGATCCACGCCGAACCCACAACCATGGGTCTGACATTTGCGCGTTTCTACGCTGAGATGGACCGCAACATGGCGCGCCTCAAGCTGGCGCGGGCAGAAATTGCCACCGGCGCAATCTCTGGCGCGGTGGGCACCTTTGCGAATATCGACCCCGCAATCGAAGAACATGTCTGCGCCGAACTGGGCCTGACCCCCGAGCCGATCTCGACTCAGGTAATCCCGCGTGACCGCCATGCAATGTTCTTTGCCACCCTGGGCGTGATTGCCTCGTCGATCGAAAACGTCGCGACTGAAATCCGTCACATGCAACGTACCGAGGTGCTGGAAGGCGCGGAGTTCTTCTCGATGGGCCAGAAAGGCTCCTCGGCGATGCCGCACAAGAAAAACCCGGTCCTGACCGAAAACCTCACCGGCCTCGCCCGTCTGGTGCGCTCGGCTGTGATCCCGGCACTAGAGAATGTCGCCCTGTGGCACGAGCGTGATATCTCGCACTCCTCGGTTGAGCGCGCGATTGGCCCCGACTGCTGCGTCACCCTTGATTTTGCCCTGGCCCGCCTGACCGGTGTCATCGACAAGATGCTGGTTTTCCCCGAAAACATGCTGGACAATATGAACAAGTTCCCCGGACTGGTGATGAGCCAGCGGGTGCTTCTGGCGCTGACACAGGCAGGTGTATCCCGCGAAGACGCCTATTCCATGGTGCAGCGCAATGCGTTGAAGGTCTGGGAAGAACGGCTTGATTTCCGCGAACTGCTGCTGGCTGATGCCGATGTGGTCGCCGCGTTGGGCACAGAAGGTGTCGAGGAAAAGTTCAACATGGACTACCATACCAAACATGTTGATACGATTTTCAAACGGGTCTTTGGCGCCTAATTGCCAAAGGTGACGACAACAACAAACAGGCGCGTCTCCGAGGGGAGGCGCGCCTGTTTCGTGACTGCACCCCTGGCCAAAACCTCTGGTTTGGACGTCACCGGGGCGCGTAGCCAACAGGCGATCTACGCGTATCGCGGACGATAAAAAACTCAACAGCCTGCAAAACGGCTTCACCTGGCATTTGCTCCCTCCCTGTCGCCCTTGCGCTGCAAGATAGGCCCAGAACAGCCGGGCTTCACATCAACGTGACCGAACGACCAGAGGTGCTTGCCACCAAAGGCATATTTTGCGCTATAGTGGTGCAAAGCCCTTATTTGTTTTCGGAGTTGTTTGATGCGTTATCTCTTGCTTGCTGCCGCCCTGGTCTTGCCTCTCCCCGCACTCTCAGCCGGGGGCGACACAATGACCCCGCCGACACCCAGCGAAACAACCAAGACCTGCAAAGGCCAACAGGTCTGGGATGAGGTAAAGGGCCGCTGTGTCGCGCCAAAAGAGTCCTCGCTCGATCAGGACGGGTTGTTTGAGGCCGCGCGCGAGCTTGCCTATGCCGGGCGCAACAAAGACGCCCAGGCGGTGCTGTCAGCGATGCATGATCAAGACGCCCCACGGGTGCTGACCTACTGGGGATTCACCCACCGCAAGCTGGGCAATCGCGCCCTCGCCCAAAACTATTACGACCAAGCAATTGCTGCCGATCCCAACAATCTTCTGGCCCGGTCCTACATGGGTCAAGGCTTTGTCGAGGAAGGTCAATTTGGCTTGGCCCTGGCGGAGTGGAAGGAAATTCGGGCACGCGGCGGCGCTGGAACCTGGCCGGAAACCTCTCTGCGTCTGGCTCTGGAGACCGGTGCCACAACAAGCTACTGAGCTTCAGCTTTTCTTTACCGCTTGTGGGCTAGTTTGTACCTGACCGAAAAAGAATCTTTTTGGCTAGGGTGCTAGAATGCTGCAAGACGATATGTTGGCGCTACCAATGACCACCAATGGTGGTGGGATGGGCGATTTTTCCGCTCCGGCTCCGGCTGGAATGGGCGGAATGGGCGGAATGGGCGGAAGCTCTCTGTCTGCCCCAAAGCTCAGCGGGAAGGCCAAAGCTGCCATTGTTGTGCGCCTGCTGCTCAATGAAGGTGCTGATATTCCAATCGAAGATCTGCCTGATGAGTTACAAATGGAATTGACTCAGCAGATGGGAAAGATGCGTCTTATCGACCGCGAAACGCTCTATGCTGTTGCCTCTGAATTTGCGGAAATGTTGGACAATGTTGGCCTCACCTTTCCAAATGGTCTGGCCGGTGCCCTGACTGCAATGGATGGGCGGATCAGCCGCCAAACCGCCAGCCGGTTGCGCAAAGAGGCCGGCGTGCGCCAGTTTGGCGATCCTTGGGAGCGCCTCAAAGCCCTGCCCCCCGAAGACCTTGCCGCCCTCGCCGAAGCCGAAAGCATCGAAGTTGCAGCGGTTCTTTTGTCAAAACTTGATACCGCAAAAGCGGCAAAGATGCTGATGCATTTGCCGGGGAATGTGGCGCGCCAAATTACCTATGCCGTAAGCCATACCAGCAATGTCACCCCAGAAACCGTTGATCGCATTGGCCTTTCTCTTGCGGGTCAGGTCGAGGCACGGCCCGATCTTGCCTTTGAAACCACGCCCGGCCAACGTGTCGGTGCAATTCTGACCGAAGCTGCAGCCGCCAAGCGGGAAGAGGTTCTCATCGCGCTGGAAGAAGAAGACGAGGCATTTGCCACTGATGTGCGCAAAGCCATCTTTACCTATGGTCTATTGGCGCAGCGGATGCAGCCGCTAGACGTGCCCAAACTGATGCGCGTGCTGGCGCTTCCAGAACTGGTGACCGCCATCGCCTTTGCCACCGAAGAAGACGATATTGCCACCAATGAATTCCTGCTCGACAACATGTCCAGTCGCATGGCCACCAATATTCGGGAAGAAGTGGCAGAGCGCGGCAAGGTCAAGCGCAATGATGGCGAAGCAGCCTTTGGTCTGATCGTTTCGGCGATGCGCGACCTCATCACTACCGGTGAGATTGAGCTGATCTCCGAAGAGGACGAAGAGTAAGCCTTCTGCCAATCGCAACGATCCGGCCATAGGGTCAGCGTTGCAACAGGCCCTCGGGCAGCGATTATGGTCTTCGGTTGTGCCTTTGTTCACCAAAGGTTATGGTTCGTTTCTGTTCCATGTCCCTGCAGGCAATCCGCTCTATGCCCCTAGATCCATCGCAACTGACGGCCAAACAACGTGCCTCCTATTTTGTCGAAAATATCGCTCTGCGCGGGATCCTGGGATTGGCCGGATTTGTGCCCTATCGTTGGCGTATTCCTCTGATCGGCAAGCTGGTGAGCGCCTTTGGACCCTTGGTAGGCTTTGATCGCAGAATTCGGGACAATCTGGCCCTGACCTGCCCCGAACTGACAAAGCCCGAGGTCGATCACCTGTGCCGTGAGGTCAGCAACAATGCTGGTCGCACCATTGCCGAGCTCTACGCCGGGGCGCCATTTGTCGACCGTGCCAAGGCAGCCCCCATCACCGGCGACGGGCTGAAAGCCCTGGAAGAGGCGCGCGCCGCAGGGCGGCCTGTCATTCTGGTCACCGGTCATTTTGGCAATTACGACGCCGCCCGCGCCGGGTTGATTTCTCGCGGGTTTTCCATGGGCGCATTGTATCGGCGTATGGCCAACCCCTTTTTCAACACCCACTATGTACGCACCATCAGCCATATTGGCACCCCGATGTTCGAACAGGGCAGGCGTGGCATGGTGGAAATGGTGCGACACCTGAAAAAAGGGGGTATTATCGCAATTGTTGCCGATCTCCACGTTCATGATGGCGTGCTGATAGATTTCTTTGGCAAACCCGCTGTCACCTCAACCGTACCGGCTGAGCTGGCCTTGAAATACAACGCGGCCCTGATCCCGGTCTACGGCATCCGTCAGGGGAACGGCCTGGATTTTGAGGTCGTCCTGAATGGCGAAATCCCTGCCTCGGATCCTGTCACTATGACGCGGGCCATTTGCGATGATTTGGAGAGTATGGTGCGCCGCCATATGGGCCAATGGTTCTGGATCCACCGGCGCTGGAAGCCACTTGGCTTCCTCCCGGCGCCAGAACATCCTCCGGAAGACAAAATAGAATCCAGGTAGAGACCTGTGCTATTTTCATTATAAATCAGATGTATACATGAAAAACCTGAGCCACTAAGGCTGCCGGTCCTCCCATGTATCTTACTCAACTTGTGCGGCGGCCAAGACTGCCCCAAAGGGGCCCAGTTGTACCAAAATGGCGGCGGGCTGCGCCCCATCATAATCAACTGTAAAGGCGCTGGCCCTCTGCCCATCCCAGATCGCGACCTGCTGAAAATCATTGACAATATTGGCATAGTCAATCTGATGGCCTGCCAGTTCTCCACGGGTTATTTCCACGGTTTCCAATGCGGTGTAGCGCACCAGCTGAATTGCAATAGGGCCCTCCGGCAAAGCGCCGCGTGGCGCAACCGTCACCGTGAGGCGCCCGCCCTGTCGCTGCAGTTCAAGCGCCACAGGGCGTGGGCGGGCCTGATAGGCTGAAATCGCTTCAGAAAGCCCCATGACATCGCTCCCCGGGATATCCTGTTGTCCCATGACAATCATTTGCGGCGTATAGATCATCTTGCGCCCGTTGACCTGCGCATAGCCCTTTTGTCTGTTGGTATTTGACGGGCTGGCAAAGAAGTCTTTCCAGCCGATGTAGTCCCAGTAATCCACATGCAGCGCCAGCGCGATTACCCCTGGTCGCTGAGCCAGCTGTTTCAACAGCGCGTCAGCGGGCGGACAGGAAGAGCAGCCCTGCGAGGTAAATAGCTCCACCACCACCGGCTGCGGCGAAGCCTCCTCCCCCTGCTGCGCCAGCGCGCCACTTGGCAAGGCAAGACCCAAGACAGCGGAAAGGACCGCAGAGAGGGCGGTGGCAAGGGCTGTTTTACGTCTCATGGCTGGTACTTTCCGCGTCTGGCCCATCGTCTGGTCTACTGGCCTCTCTGATTTACTTTTCTGGCCTGCTGGCCTGTCTGGTTTACTGCGCCGCGCAGTGTAACGCCAATCAATCATTCTTGAGCCCGTCTTGAGCCCGACATTGGCAACTCGGGGATTTGGTGATTTGATGGCTTTGTCACCAGTTTGCGCCACCTCCGCTATTGTGTGAAATCCAATGCAATGGCACAAAATCAACAGCGAGTTCCCTGTTACATGCCCCAAAGGGAGGCCAAGATGCCCATTACCGTTGGACAAGATACCGCCAAAACCCGCCGCAAGCTCCGCTCCGGCGACCGGTCGATCTCTTACTATTCAATCCCGGCCGCCACAGAAGCCGGGCTGGGAGATTTCTCCAAACTGCCCGCCGCCCTGAAGGTGGTGCTGGAAAACATGCTGCGGTTTGAGGATGGCGGCTTTTCGGTCTCCACCGATGACATCAGGGCCTTTGCAGAATGGGGCACCAAGGGGGGCAAGAACCCGCGTGAGATTGCCTACCGCCCTGCCCGCGTACTGATGCAGGATTTCACCGGCGTGCCCGCTGTGGTCGATCTTGCCGCCATGCGCGACGGCATCAAGGCCCTGGGGGGCGACGCCAAGAAGATCAACCCGCTGGTGCCCGTCGATCTGGTCATTGACCACTCGGTGATGATTGATGAATTTGGCAATCCCCGCGCCTTTCAGATGAATGTGGACCGCGAGTATGAGCGCAACATGGAGCGCTATCAGTTCCTGAAATGGGGTCAGGGCGCCTTTGACAATTTTCGCGTCGTGCCCCCCGGCACTGGTATCTGCCATCAGGTAAACCTGGAATACCTGTCGCAGACCATCTGGTCGGACACCGATCAAAATGGCGAGGAAATTGCCTATCCTGACACCTTGGTTGGCACCGACAGCCATACCACCATGGTCAATGGCGTCGCCGTTCTGGGCTGGGGCGTTGGCGGCATCGAGGCCGAAGCGGCCATGCTGGGTCAACCGATCTCGATGCTGATCCCCGAGGTCATTGGCTTTGAGCTTACTGGCGCAATGGTCGAGGGCACCACCGGCACCGACCTGGTGCTCAAGGTTGTGGAAATGCTGCGTGCCAAGGGCGTGGTTGGGAAGTTTGTCGAATTCTTTGGCGCCGGTCTTGATCACCTGCCCCTGGCCGATCGCGCCACCATCGCCAATATGGCACCCGAATATGGGGCCACCTGCGGCTTTTTCCCAATTGATGGTGAGACCCTGCGCTACCTGCGCAATACCGGCCGCGATGAGGATCGTCTGGCGCTGGTCGAAGCATATGCCAAAGAAAACGGGCTCTGGCGCGGTGCTGATTATGCGCCGATCTATACCGATAGGCTCAGCCTGGATATGGGCACCATCGTGCCCGCGATTTCCGGCCCCAAACGGCCACAGGACTATGTGGCGCTCAGCGAGGGGCAAAGCGCCTTCCGCCGCGAAATGGAAGAGACATTCAAGCGCCCCATGGGCAAGCAAGTTGCCGTCAAGGGCGAAGATTACACGCTGGAAAGCGGCAAGGTGGTGATTGCCTCGATCACCTCCTGCACCAATACCTCCAATCCCTATGTGATGATCGGGGCTGGCCTGGTGGCCCGCAAGGCCGCCGCCCTGGGGCTGGACCGCAAGCCCTGGGTCAAGACCTCGCTGGCGCCGGGCAGCCAGGTGGTTTCTGCCTATCTTGAGGCCGCAGGGCTGCAAGCGGATCTCGACAAGATTGGCTTTAATCTGGTGGGCTATGGCTGCACCACCTGCATCGGCAATTCCGGCCCGATCCAGGCGGAATTGTCCGAAGCGATTGCAACGGGCGATCTGGTGGCAACCTCGGTTCTATCGGGCAACCGCAACTTTGAGGGCCGCATCAGCCCCGATGTGCGCGCCAACTACCTCGCCTCGCCGCCGCTGGTGGTGGCCTATGCCTTGGCTGGCACCATGGATATCGACCTCAGCCGCGATGCCATTGGTCAGGACCAGGACGGCCAGGATGTCTACCTCAAGGATATCTGGCCCTCCACCAAGGAGATCGCGGATCTGGTCGATCAAACCGTCACCCGCGAGGCGTTTTTGTCCAAATATGCCGATGTCTTCAAAGGCGACGAGAAATGGCAAGCGGTAGAAACCACCAATGCCGAGACCTATGACTGGCCGCCCCAGTCCACCTATATTCAGAACCCGCCCTATTTCCAGGGTATGGGGCCGACCCCCGGCACCATCACCAATATCACCGGTGCCAAGGTGCTGGCGCTGCTTGGCGATATGGTCACCACCGACCACATCTCTCCGGCGGGCTCTTTTGCAACCACCACTCCTGCCGGCCAGCATCTTCTGGAGCGCCAGGTGCAGCCCCGTGAGTTCAACTCCTACGGCTCCCGCCGGGGCAACCACGAGATCATGATGCGCGGCACCTTTGCCAATATCCGCATCAAGAACGAAATGCTGGCCCAGGCAGACGGCAGCCCGGTTGAAGGCGGCTATACCAAAGGGCCAGATGGGCAGCAGACCTCGATCTATGAGGCCTCGATGGCCTATCAGGCGGCAGGCACTCCGCTGGTGATCTTTGGCGGTGAACAATATGGCGCCGGCTCCTCGCGGGACTGGGCTGCCAAAGGCACCGCGCTCTTGGGTGTCAAGGCGGTGATCGCTGAAAGCTTTGAACGCATCCACCGGTCCAATCTGGTGGGCATGGGGGTGATCCCCTTTGAATTCACCAATGGCGACAGCCGCAAAAGCCTCGGCCTCACCGGGGATGAAACGGTTTCAATCTTTGGTCTCGACACCATCCAGCCGCTGCAAGATGTGCCCTGCGCCATCACCTTTGCTGATGGCACGGTCAAGGACATCACCCTGAAGTGCCGCATAGATACCGCACCAGAAATCGAATATGTCGAAAATGGCGGCGTGCTGCACTATGTGCTGCGCAACCTCGCCAAATCCTGAGGCCGTGAAAGCCCTCGATCCTGGCCGGCGCTCTGGTGGAGCGTTTGTCGGGGTCCGAGGTTTTGAGGAGGTCACAGGTTGGTCAAACCTGTTCTGATCACCGGCGGCACCTATGGTATTGGGCGCGCCATCGCTGTGCTGTTTCAACAAGGAAACAATGCCGCGCTGACCTGGCGCCACCGCGAACCTGTCACCGATCCGAATGACAACTAGTTGTTTCTGCAGGCAGATCTCACTCAGGATGGCAGCACTGAGCAGGTGATAAAGGCCACCATGGCGCGCTTTGGCCGGATGGATGTCATCGTAAACAACGCCGACGAAGTCCTGACTGTATCAGGTGGCTATCGTCTTTCGCAGGCGCGTCCAGTATCACGCGTAGAATCGCACAGGCCCTGTGAAGCGCTAGAGGTATGAACGGGCACCCGCTGCGCATAGGCTGGTAAAATGAAACAAATCTCCAGCATCCAGGGCTACCACGCCCATGTCTATTTTGACGCCGACAGCCTGCAAGCGGCAATAATCCTTTGCGACACCGCCGCCGCGCGCTTTGGGGTTCAAATGGGCCGCATCCACGAAAAACCCGTCGGACCACATCCAATGTGGTCCTGCCAACTGGCCGCCACTCCTGCACAGTTTTCCGAACTGTTGCCATGGCTGGCCCTGAACCGGGGGGATCTGATTGTTTTTGCCCATCCCGAAACCGGAAACGCCTTGGAAGACCACCGCGACCACAGCATTTGGCTGGGCTGCGGCCTTGATCTCGACCTTTCGATCTTTGACTGACGCTGCCTGAGCAACAGGGCCCGCAGCCCCTGCTCCCCAAGCAATTGTCTTGGGGGAAAGACAGGCTTAGTTGCCGCGGGCCTTTTCAATGGCCGGGCGCAGGGTGTTTTTGATCACCCGCTGCGTTATTGGTCCGGCAAAGCGCAGGATGATCTTGCCGTTTCCGTCAACCACATAGGTTTCCGGCACGCCATAGACGCCCCAATCCAGGGCCATGCGGCCCTTTTCGTCGCGACCAATGGCCGTATAGGGATCGCCCAGCTCATCCAGAAATGACGCAGCATTGTCCAGCTGGTCCTTGTAGTTCACCCCGTAGATCGTCAGCCCCTCCTGCGACAGCGCCTCAAGATTCGGGTGTTCCACCCGACAGGGCGCGCACCAGCTGGCCCAATAGTTGACCAGCTTGACCTCACCGTCGCGCAGAGCCGCATCGTTAAACAGTTCTTTACCGGCAAATTCACTCAGCACCACCGGAGGGGCTGGCTGGCCTTCGCGGGCCGACGGCAGGCTTTCGGGATCCTCCCGGTACATGCCGGTGACCGCGAGGCCCACAAAGCTGGCAAACACCACAATCGGAACCGCCATCAGCGGAGAGAACTTAGCCATCCCGGCGCATCCTTTGTTCCAGAGCATCCATTTCGCGCCGGACCCGACGGCCGCGCCACAGGGTCAGCACCACCAAAAGCGCCAGTAGCAGCAGGGACGCTGCATAGGCCGACAGCACCGTATCGCTGTATTTTCCCAGATCTGGCAACATGGTCACGCCTCCTGCCGTTGACGCGCCATTAGCGCCTTGATGCGCCGGGCGCGAATTTCTGTCCCGGTGCGGTAAAACACCATGGCAAGGAAGAACAATCCAAAGCCAATCATGCAAACATAGAGCGGGTTGGAAAAGGCATCCGCCACGTTTTCCTTTTCATCCAGGCTCAGCGAGGCGCCCTGATGCAGCCCCTGGTTCCAGAAGTTCACAGCATAGCGGCTGAGCACCGCAAAAACCGTCCCAACAAGACACAGGATCGCCGTCAGATCCGCAGCAGTGTCAGGATTATCAATGGCTTCCCAGAGGGCGATATAGCCCAGATAAAACAGCGCCAAGACCAGGAAAGAGGTCAGTCGCGGATCCCAGGCCCACCAGGTGCCCCACATCGGCTGCCCCCAGATCGCACCTGTCGCCAGGGCAATCAGCGTCATCACAATCCCGACAGGGGCTGCGGCCTTGGCGGCCAATGCACTGACATGGTGACGCCGCACCACCCAGATCAGCGAGGCCACCAGCATCATGAACCAGGCGTTGATCGCCATCAGGGCTGCCGGCACGTGCAAAAAGATGATCTTGACGGTTGAGCCCTGGCGGTAATCATCGGGTGTGAAAAAGAACCCCCAGATCAGCCCTATGGCCATCAACAGGCCCGCGCTCACCCATAGCACCGGCATCACCCGTTCCGAGGTGTGCAGGAACTTTCGTGGATTGGCATATTCCCAGATCGACATTTTGGCTCTCTCGTTCCCGTGATTTCGGTTGATTACATAGTTAGCGCAGATTGATACGCAATACGGCTGCGCTGGCAAAGGGCATCAGCGCGATAACGCCGGCGGAAATGCCGGCCAGCATCAGCAAAGGCGTTTCCACCACCATGCCCATTGCGCCGCGCCGGGCTGCCTCGGCGCCAAAGATCAGCGTCGGCACATAAAGCGGCATCACCAGCAGCGACAGCAATAGCCCGCCCCGTTTCAGCCCCACTGTCAGCGCAGCACCAAAGGTTCCGATCACCGACAAGGCAGGGGTACCCAGCAACAGCGAGATCAACACCCATTTAAAGCCCTCAAGCGGCAGGTTCAGCAATACCCCCAACATAGGCGCGGCCAGAACCAGCGGCAGGCCGGTGGTGATCCAATGGGCCAGCGCTTTGATACTGACCACAGCCTCCAGCGGCAGCGGTGCTGTGGCCAGCAGATCCAACGAGCCATCTTCCCAGTCCAGCGCCAGCAGCCGGTCCAGGGACAACAGGCAGGACAACAGCGCCCCCAGCCACAGAACCCCCGGCGCAATCCGCGCCAAAAGATCGGACTCAGGGCCAACCGAGAAGGGCACCATAACGGTGACAATCAGGAAAAAGGCCAGCCCCAGGCCAAATCCGCCCCCGGCCCGCACCGCCAGGCGCAGATCCCGCATCAGCAGCGCAATCACAGGAAGCCTCCGTCAAAGTCATCAATATCCAGCGGCGCCGCCTTATAGGGGCCGACATCCAGCACAGTGGCATCCAACCCAAGGTCGATATGGGTGGCAATCAGCGCCGATCCCCCGGCGCCCAAATGGCTACGCACCGCAGTGGCAAACAGGCTGACCGAGGCCTGATCCAAGCTCACCGTGGGTTCATCCATCACCCAGATCGGCCGCCCCGTTACCATCATCCGCGACAGACCCAGCCGCCGTTTCTGCCCCGCCGAGAGCGCCCCTGCCGGACGATCCCGCAGCGTGGTCAGATCATAGGCCTGCAGCGCCGGTTCGATGCTGCGCGTGCCAAAAACACTGGCCCAAAAGGTAAGGTTCTCGGTCACGGTCAAAGCGGATTTCAACCCATCGGAATGTGCCGCATAGGCAATCTGATCCTCGCCACCGCTGACCGTGCCAGCAAGCGGCGGTTGCAGCCCTGCGATGCTGCGCAACAGGGTGGTTTTGCCAATTCCATTGGGGCCACGCAAAATCAAAGCCTGTCCGGGCTTCAGCTCAAAACTGATCCCCTCCAGCACCGGCACCCCCCCACGGGCAATACTCAGATCTGATACATTCAGTGACATGAATACAGGCTTATCTCATTGTTTGGTTGCACAAAAGAACGAAAGCCCAGGGTCACGCCTTGCGGCAGGTCAAATCTCACCGGGGATGTTCACCTTTGCAGCCCCATTGCCGCTGGATCCAGTCAACCGGCGTCAGACTGGTAGGACTGCCAGCGCGACCCGGCGCCCCTCAGACAGCAGCACATTATAGGTTCGGCAGGCCGCCGGAGAGTTCATCACTTCCACCCCCAGCCCCGCCCCTTCGAGTCTGTTGCGCAGCTCTGCAGGGATATGGGCGATTTCCGCCCCGGTTCCGATAAACAAGACGTCCACCTGCCCGGCCAGCGCCAAAAGGCCCGCATCATCGTCATAGCCTCCCCAGGCGCTCAACCCCGTTGCGGTGATCAACAAGGCGCCGTCATGCACCTCTCCGCCGACACGAAAGAACCCGGGCCCATAGCCATCAACAGGCCGGGCCTCCGTAAATGTCACCTCATTGAGCTGCATGGGCTGTCCAATCTCTCTTGTGCGGCGCGGAACTCAAACCGGAGCAATCCCTGCCATGTCCGCAATCGGCTTGTCAAAACAAAACGAAGCTGCGGAGAGTCCCCGCAGCTTCGTCTTTTTGTATCCTCAGTGCTTCGGATCGAAGCAATCAGGCATCAATATTGCCAAACTGGTTGCCGGCGGTATTGGCCTGCTTGCTCCAGTCGCGTTTCACGCCCAGCCACAGCAGAATGGTGGAGGCAACAAAGACCGAGGAATAGGTCCCGACAATCACGCCCCAGATCATCGCAAAGACAAATCCGCGAATCACATCGCCGCCCAGCACATACAGCGAGATCAGCGCCAGCAGAGTGGTGACCGAGGTCATCATGGTACGGCTGAGGGTTTCATTGATCGACAGGTTCAGCACCTCCGACAGGTCTTTTTGTTTATAGCGACGCAGGTTTTCGCGCACCCGGTCAAACACCACCACGGTGTCGTTGAGCGAATACCCTACAATCGTCAGCAGCGCCGCGATGATGGCGAGATCAAATTTGATCTGAAGCTCGGAAAAGATCCCGATGGTCAGCACCACGTCATGCACCAGGGCCACAACCGCACCCAGCGCAAACTGCCACTCAAAGCGCAGCCAGATGTAGATAAGCACCGCACCAATGGCCAGCACCACAGAGAGCATGGCGGTTTGCACCAGTTCCCCCGAGACCTTGGGGCCCACGGATTCAACTGAGACAAATTTGATGCCCGGCGCCACCGCGTCCAGCGTGGTTTGCAAGGTATGGATCACCTCAGCGGACATCGCCTCACCATTTGCCTGCGCCTGAATACGAAGCATGGCAACATGCTGGTCGTCCTCAAACGTTGGGTCAAACACCTCGGTAATCGAGATATCGCCCAACTCCAGTGGCGCAATGGCCTCTCGGTACTGGCCTACGTCAATCGGCGTGGTGCTTTCGGTCCGCACGGTTGTGCCACCGCGAAAGTCGATGCCAAAGTTCAACCCCTGCAGACCAAAGGACGCCAGTCCGACAATCATCATAAGGGCGGAAATACCCAGCCAGATCTTCCACTTGCTGAAGAAATCGAAAGAGGTTTCCTGGGGAACAAGTCTTAACCGCATGATTACACCTCAATCGTTTTGGGACGGCGACGCTCAAACCACATCACGACAATCAACCGGGTGACAAAGATCGCGGTAAAGACCGAGGTCAAAATGCCCAGTCCCAACGTGATTGCAAAGCCCCGCACCGGACCCGAGCCCATGGCAAACAGGATCACAGCGGTGATGAAGGTGGTGATATTGGCGTCCAGAATGGCGCTCAGCGCCTTGGAGTAGCCCTCGTCGATGGCCCGCGCAGGGCCACGGCCAGCTTTCAGCTCTTCCCGGATCCGCTCAAAGATCAGCACATTGGCATCCACCGCCATACCAACCGTCAACACGATACCGGCAATCCCCGGCAGTGTCAGCGTTGCGCCAATCAGGCTGAGGAAGCCAAAAATCAGCGCCACGTTCAGGATCAAGGCCACATTGGCAAAAATCCCAAACAGCCCATAGCTCAGCGCCATAAAGACCAGCACGCCGATAAAGGCCACAATGGTGGCGACCTTGCCGGCATCAATGCTGTCCTGGCCCAGTTCTGGGCCAATGGTGCGCTCTTCCAGGAATTCCAGCCCTGCAGGCAGGGCACCGGCGCGCAGCAGGATGGCCAGATGGGTACTTTCCTCGATGGTGAAATTGCCGGTGATAATGCCGGAGCCACCGGGGATATGCGACTGGATGGTCGGGGCCGAGACCACCTCATCATCCAGCACAATGGCAAAGGGAGAGCCAATGTTATCCGCCGTATAGTCGCCAAACTTGCGCGCACCAGAGGTGTTGAACCGGAAGTTCACCGCCGGGCGGCCGTTCTGGTCAAAGGCAGGCTGGGCATCAACCAGTTGTTCGCCGGTGACCACAGGTGCTGCTTCGACCGTGTAATAGGTGCCAGGTTCATCCAGCGATGGGATGACCTTGTTGCCCACGCCTGCAGGCGCATCCGCGTCAGATCCGCGACCGACAACCGGGTTGAAGGTCAGCTGCGCGGTGGTGCCGATGATGGCTTTCAGCTCAGACGCAGACCCAATGCCCGGCACCTGGATCAGGATCCGATCCGCGCCCTGGCGTTGAATGGTCGGCTCACGGGTGCCGACCTCATCAATCCGGCGACGCACGATTTCCAGCGACTGGCGCACGGTGCGATCATCGGAGGCGAGTTTTTCCGCCTCGGAGAGTTCCACGGTGATTATATCACCCTGCCCCGATACGTCGATGTCATTGCCGCCGGCGCCCGTCAGGCTGGTGATCGGATTGGCAAGGCCGCGCACCAACTCCAGCGCGCGAGGCATGCCTTCGGGTTTGGAGATCTTCAGGCGAATCTGCCCCTCGGGCGCTTGCTGACGGCGAAAGCTGCCAACCGTGGCGCGTTCGGGCCGCAGTGCATCGCGCACCTCGGGCCAAAGCGCATCCATGCGGGCAGCGTAAACCTCCTCGACCTTCACTTCGGCCAGAAGATGTGCGCCACCGCGCAGATCGAGACCAAGATTGACCAGCGAGGACGGCAGATAGCTGGGCCATTGCGCGACCAAGGCCTGTCGTTCGGGGGTGTCGCCTTGGGCGATAATTTCGGCGGCAGCATCGTTAGACTGCTCCACCCGGGTGTAAAACCCATTTGGCAGGGCAAGCAAAAGGCCGGTCACGCAGACCAGCCAGATGAGAACCCTTTTCCAGAGATCAATTTGAAGCATTGCCCTGCCTTTTCAGTTTGTTAAAGGGGGCAATTAAGCTGCCGGTTCGGTCTTGGTCAGAACCTGGGCAATGGTGGATTTCACCACCCGCACCTTGACACCTTCGGCCAGTTCAACTTCGACTTCGTTGTCATCTTTGACCTTGGCAATCTTGCCAATCAAACCACCCTGGGTGACCACCTGATCGCCGCGACGCACATTCGAGACCATGGTCTGGTGCTCTTTCATCTTTTTTTGCTGCGGACGGATCAGCAGGAAATACATGATCGCAAAGATCAGAATAAGCGGTAGAAACTGGCCAATTTGGTTCATATCCAAGGGGGTCTTCCTTCTGTCTATACGGCACCCTCTTGGCGAGGTGCCGTGAATTTGCGGCGAACCTATGCGCTGCACCCAAGCATTGCAAGGCAGGCCCGCTGTTTGGCCCTGAAAAGCTGGGGGAAATGCGATCTCGGCTGATGCTACCGAAGCCATCAAGGCGACCAAGGCAAACCCGCCCCCCAGCAAGGGCACACCGCACATAGGCAAAGTGGCCCCGGCAGCTGCCGCCCCTTCCCGTGCGGCGCTACAACATTTGCCAGCTTTTGCCCCTGCCCCCTTCCTCTTTGGTAACCCTTGCGGCATAGGTTGCCTATTGATTCAAAAACCGTCGAGGAGACGACACCATGCATGACATCCGTGCAATCCGCGAAAACCCTGCTGCTTTTGACGCTGCTTTGGCGCGGCGTGGGGATGCGGGCGTGTCCTCAGACATTCTGGCGCTGGACGAGGCGCGCCGCGCCAAGATCCAGGAAGCCGAGGCCGCGCAGGCCGCGCAGAACAAAGCTGCCAAGGAAATTGGCGCCGCCAAGGCCAAGGGCGACACTGAGACCTTTGAACGTCTGCGTTCTGAGGTGGCCGAGAAGAAGGCGCAAGTGGCTGCACTGCAGACCGAGGCCAAAGAGCTGGACGCCAAACAGACCGACATGCTGGCGCGTATTGCCAACCTGCCCGCCGATGATGTGCCTGATGGCGCCGATGAAAACGACAACGTCGAGGTCAACCGCTGGGGCACCCCGCGGGAATTGGATTTTGCTGCCAAAGAACACTTTGAGATCGCAGGCGTGGCCCAGGCGATGGATTTTGAAACCGCCGCCAAGACCTCGGGGGCGCGGTTTGTCTTCCTCAAGGGCGGCGTCGCCCGTATCCACCGCGCCCTGGCGCAGTTCATGGTTGACACCCATGTGGATGAAAATGGCCTCACCGAGGTGCAGACCCCGGTTCTGGTTCGTGATGAAGCCATGTATGGCACTGATAAGCTGCCAAAATTTGGCGATGACAGCTACCAGACCACCAATGGCTGGTGGCTGGTGCCCACTTCTGAGGTGACGCTGACCTATTCCGTTGCTGGCGACGTGCTGGAGGCGGCTGAGCTGCCCATCCGCATGACCGCCCATACCCAGTGCTTCCGCTCCGAGGCGGGTTCGGCCGGGCGCGACACCTCTGGCATGCTGCGCCAGCACCAGTTTGAAAAGGTCGAGATGGTCTCGATCACCCATCCGGATGAGTCTGATGCCGAGCAAAAGCGCATGCTGCGCTGCGCCGAGGGGCTGCTGGAGAAATTGGGTGTCCCCTACCGCACCGTGGTGCTTTGCACTGGCGATATGGGCTTTGGCGCCCGGCGCACCTTTGATATCGAGGCCTGGCTGCCGGGGCAAAACACCTACCGCGAGATTTCCTCTGTCTCCACCACCGGCGCCTTTCAGGCGCGCCGCATGAACGCCAGGTTCCGCCCGGCGGATGGTGGCAAGCCTGAGTTTGTCCACAGCCTCAACGGATCTGGTCTGGCAGTTGGCCGTTGCCTGATTGCGGTTCTGGAAAATGGCCAACAGGCCGATGGATCGGTCATCTTGCCTGAGGTTCTGGGCCCCTATCTGAAAAACAAACTGACCCTCACCGCCAATGGGGATCTGGTCTAAAGGGTCCAATCCGGACCTGATAGCAAGTTAGAAAAAAGGGGCGGCACTCATTCCCGAGCGCCGCTCCTTTTTCCAATCGTCCCCGGGCAGTATTACCCCAGAATCAAAGGTCGAGCTTCTTGGGTTTCTTTTTGCCAGACGATTTGGAGCTGGCTTTAGGCTTCTTGTTCTTGTCTTTCTCTTTGCCCATGTCTTTGGATTTTTGAGCCAGACCTTCCAAAATTGCCTTGGCCTTGGCCTTTTCATCTTCAATTGCCCGGTGCGCTTCGGCCTTCATTTTTTTTGCCTTGGTACGGGCTTTTTCTTTTGCCTTGCCAAATTCTTCCATCAGAGCTTCGGCCTTGCGCGCGGATTTTTTGGCTTTGGCCTTGGCCTTGGCTGCCTTTTGCTCAGCCGCCTCGCGCGCCGCCTCTGCGGCCGCCAGAGCTATGCTCAAGGCCTCTTCAATCTCGGAAACCGAGACCACATCGGACCCAGCCGCCGTGCTGCCTTGTGTTATCTCCACGGGTTTAGCTTTTGCTTTTGCCGGTAAATTTGTCTTTGCCGCCCCTGCACCGCCAGATTTGACCGCGCCTGCAGTAGCTGGTTTGGCGGGCGCTGCGGCTGGTTTGGCCTCAGCGGAGCCCTCTGCCTCTGCGGCCCGCTTCAACCGCATGGCGCGGGCGGCACCGATACCGGGGATGGCTTTCAAATCCTCCAGGGAGGCCGCAGCGACGGCCTCAACCGTGTGCAACCTGTGCTCTTTGAGCGTTTTTGCCAGCGCCGGACCAACGCCACTCAATTCAATTATGTCGGTCATTCCTGCCTTACTCCTCTGAATTTCCCTGCTGCGCGTCGGCTTGTACTGCGCAATTATTGCACGCCAAGAGTTACCCCGGAAAGGGCACAAGCCTCTTTTTCTCTTCATCCCAGAGCTTTAGCGACAGCGCGCCCAAGGCTTCGGCAAATTTGATACGCCGCAACGCAAATTCGGCAGGCAGGTTATAGTGGCACTGACGCAGCCGATAGCTGGGGATACGCGCGTTAAAGTGGTGAATGTCATGCAGCGTGATATTGGCAACGGCAAAATCAAAGAGCCAGCCAAAATCCAGGCAGGAAGAGCCCTGCAATGCAGCCTCGGCAGGATTAAGATCCGGGCGGCGATCCCAATAGGTGTCTTCAAAATTATGTTGCAGATAGACCAAAAACACCCCGATCATGCCGCCCAGAAAGGAAAAGCCCAACCAGATCAACACACCCTGCCAGCCTGTGATCTGATACAAGAGCCACAGCAAACACAGGATGGCGATATTGTGCAGGATCACCCCAAGCGCGCCAAAGCGCGTGCTGTTCTTGGGCCAGCGATAGCGGATGAAATAGGTGAAGGCCGCGCCCAGTGGCACAAACAGGAGCGGGTTACGATACAGGCGATAATAAAGCCGCTGCCAAAACCCCGCCTGCTGCCACTCTTGCAGGGTCATCGTGTGGATCTCGCCGGTTTCGCGATGGTCAAGATTGCCAATATTTGCGTGATGCAGGTTGTGATTTTGCTTCATCACCTCAAAAGGCGCAAAGGTGAAGGGCGAAAGCACATGGCCGGCCAGCTCGTTTTGAAGCCGTGTTTCAAACAGGGAGTGATGGCCGGTATCGTGTTGCAACACGTATAGCCGCACCGAGGCGAAAGCAAAAACCAGGCCACAGGGGATCAAAATATACAGTTTATCAGCCTGGCTGACCGCCAGATAGAGCGCACAGAAATAGGTGGCAAAGGTGCCAAAATAGCTCAACAAAGCCAATTTGTTGTCTTGCTGAGCGTAACTGCGGGTATAGTTTCTTAGGTCCATGGGGATTCAAATAAATGCCAAGTGTAACGCGGGTTTGAAAGCTCTGGATCGTTCAAAAACGGATGTTTCACTCAATCTGCCAGCGCAGCCCCCGCCTTCTTTCCCGATCTTGACCCAACTGCGCTCTCTCTTCAAACAAAAACACCCCAGAGCATACAGCTCTGAGGTGTTTGGAACGTGAAAATTCAACACGCCTGAAGAAGGCGGACCCTAAATACCCAAGCTAGGCGCGGCGCCCGGACAGGTGTTTGCGCAGCTTGGAGGGCGGAGCTTTCTTACGCCCTTTGAAGGGGTTCTGGTCATTTTGCCCCCGCATGGTCAGGCGGATCGGTGAGCCGGGCATGTCAAAATCCTGACGCAGCCCATTGACCAGATAGCGTGTATAGCTGGCCGGAATTTTATCCGGGTGCGAACACATCACCACAAATCCTGGCGGACGTGTTTTGGCCTGGGTCATATAGCGCAGCTTGATCCGCTTGCCCTGCGGTGCGGGGGGCGGGTGCTGCTCCAGCATGCCCGTCAGCCAACGGTTCAGCGCCGCTGTTGGAATGCGGCGGTTCCAGACATCATAGGCACGCATCACGGCCGCATGCAGACGATCGAGCCCCTTACCGGTTTTGGCCGAAACCGTCACCAAGGGGGCGCCACGCAGCTGTGGCAACAGCCGGGTGAAGCTCTCTTTCAGGGCCGCCAGCTTTTCCTGTTTGTTGTCTTCGACATCCCATTTGTTGACCGCGACAACCACAGCCCGGCCCTCACGTTCAGCCAGGTCGGCAATCCGCAGATCCTGCTGTTCAAAGGGGATCTCGGCATCCAGAAGGATAACCACGACCTCGGCAAATTTCACCGCACGCAGCCCGTCAGAAACCGAAAGCTTTTCGAGCTTTTCCTGCACCTTGGCCTTTTTACGCATGCCGGCAGTGTCAAAGATCCGCATGGGGGTGCCAGACCAGTCGATCTGCAATGAGATCGCATCACGGGTAATACCCGCCTCGGGCCCGGTGAGCAGACGATCCTCGCCGAGGATCTTGTTGATCAGGGTCGATTTACCGGCATTGGGGCGGCCAACCACGGCCACCTGCAGCGGTTTTTCACGGGTTGGCACTGGCACGGGTGGCGCGTTTTCTTCGTCCCAGTCGTCATCCTCATCCAGATCGAGGTCAACAACAGGAGAATGATCCACCGCATCGGCCTCAAACTGATCTGCGAGGGGAACAAGCTCTGCATAGAGATCGGTGATACCTTCCCCGTGTTCACCAGACAGCCGCAGCGGCTCGCCCAGACCCAGACCATAGGCTTCAAGAACACCTGCCTCGGCGGCGTTGCCCTCGGCCTTGTTGGCGGCCAGAATGACATGCGCGGATTTACGACGCAGGATTTCGGCAAACATTTCATCAACCGGGGTGACCCCGGTACGCGCATCAATCATGAACAGGCAGATATCGGCCATATCCACCGCGCGTTCGGTCAGTCGCCGCATCCGGCCTTCCAGCGAGTTATCGGTGACATCTTCCAGACCGGCCGTGTCAATCACGGTAAAGCGCAGATCGCCAAGACGCGCCTCGCCTTCGCGCAGATCGCGCGTCACACCGGGCTGGTCATCAACCAGCGCCAGCTTTTTGCCTACAAGGCGATTGAACAGCGTGGACTTGCCCACATTCGGGCGGCCCACAATAGCGAGGGTAAAAGACATCGGACCCAACTTTCAGCGTTTGAGACGCGCCCAATAGCGCATCTATGCGGCCACGGCCAGAGCCGATTGCGCATTAGCGGAAGGCGAGCAGGTTGCCCTTGCTCGACACCACGTAAAGAGTATTGCCTGCAACCACCGGCGCGGCCGTCGCGCCCCCCGGAATTTCGATGCTCTGCGACAGGCTGCCATCGCGCGGATCAAACTGCCGCAGCAGCCCGTCATTGGAGGCAACCAAAAGCTGCCCACCGGCCAGGATCGGGCCATAATGCGCAACGATGGCACCGCGCTTGCCCGGTTTGTCCTTCAGGTATCCCGGCAGATCAACCGCCCAGAGCACTTCACCGCTCCCGGCATCGAGCCGCAAAAGCTGATTGCGGTCACTGATTTGAAACAGGCTGTTGCCTGCGGGCCAAACCGGACCAATCGCGCCCTCTTGCGCGGTCCAGATACGCTCACCACTTGCGGTGTCAAAGGCCACGGTGCGTCCGGAATGGTTGCCCACATAGGCGCGTTGCCCCACAAGCACCGGCTCGCCCGTTACATCGCTGATCCGCGCCAGGGTAGATCCAACACGTTGCCCCGCCACCGAGGCGCTCCAACGGCGCAGCCCGCCACGGCGGAATGACGCCACCAAATCACCAGAACCAAAGGCAAAAATCACCAGATCTTTGGTCAGGACAGGGGCCGGTGCGCCCAGCACGTTTGACGCACTTGGTGCGCTTTCCACCTGCCATGCAATGCGGCCATCTTTTGCGTGGATTGCCCAGCCGGTGTCATCTCCGGCGACCAGATAGATCAGCCCGTCGCGCACTGTCGGCACGCCGGATCCTGTTGCATCCAATTCCTGGCGCCAGACCTGTTTGCCAGTGGCCGCATCCAGCGCGGTCAGCACACCAAAGCCAGAGGAGACATAGAGCACCCCATCAGCAAAGGCCATGCCACCGCCAGTGGCCTGGCCCTCGTCGTCGCGCGCCGGCAGCAGGTTACTTTGCCACAGCAGCTGCCCTGCAGGAGAAACCGCCGAGACCCGCGCTGCGCTGTCCAGCGTGTAGATCCGGCCAGCGGCAACAACGGGCCGCGTGTTGATCCGTTGCTTGCGCCCGTCACCGGCACCAATTGGAACCGACCAGGCCAGCCGTGGCGTCGAGCTCAAGGCGGGATGGGCGGTCCGGTAAGCCGGATTGCCGTGGCTTTGGGCCCAGGTCGCATTGGCAACCTGTTTAGGCAACGTAATCGCCACCGACTGGTTTACCGTCTCTATTTCGGCATCCGGCCGGATCGACTCTCGCTTGCCTGGCAGAATCACCTCCGGCTCAGAGCAGGCGCTAAGCCCCACTGCCAGGGCGGTGCTACAAAGCAAGATCCGTACCAAAGAAAAGGAGTTAGCTGCCGTCATGACCCTGCCTCGTACCCGTTGTAGTTTTCCGCAAGTTGACACTGCGGTTGTTGTTAACCTTCAGAGACAGCAGCCTCGTCCAGCGCGCCCCCCAGGGCCACAATCACTTGCGTGGCCCGCTCTTTCAAGTCCGCTGTGACACTCGCATCCTCAACAATTGCCTTCAGGCGGTCAATTGCTGCATCCGGGTCACCCGCTTCAATATCCAAAAGCGCCATTTGCTCTGATGCCAGCAGCGCCAAAGGCGCCCCCGGCTGGGCCAGCGCCTCAAATTGCAACCGCCGCTCCGCGATGCTCAGGCTGTCCTGCTGCAACCCCAGGGCCTTAAAGCTGGCAATATGACGATAGATCAGCGGCAGCTCTGCATCCAGAGCAACCGCCTGCAGCCGCGTTACGGCCTCATCCTGTTGCCCCGCGTCTGCCAGGGCTCCCGCCTGCAACATCGCCAGAACAGCCGCCCCGCCAGGGGTCTCCGCAGAGATCTGTGACAGGGATTCTGCCCGTGCCAGATCCTCATCCAAAGAGAGCGCGGCGATCATGTCATCGCCCAGCCTCTGGGAGGCCGCAAGGTTCTGCGCTTTGTTATACTCGCGGTAGGCCGCGCCGCCGACGATCAGCACAACCGCCAGGCCGCCAATCCAGCCATAGCGCTTTAGCATAACGAACAAACGGTCGCGGCGTACCTCTTCCGTAACTTCGTCAATAAAGCTGTCAGTGTCGCTCATGGTATTTGCCCCCGAAGTGCCATCCCCTCTGCAAAAACGGCAGGGAATGTTTTATCCTCTTTCGCCCCTCATATCCTGCCTGTTGCAGCAAGCCAAGTACTCCATTGCAGGGGAAATTTAGGGAAACCACTACTTTTTTCCAATAAATGTGGGCTGAACTGTTCCGTTTAGTATGGACAACGCATAGATCACAACTATCACTTATCAGCAGATCTGGCGGGATCTCCGGTGTGCTTGGTCACCAGCTTTTACCAAGCGAAAATGCTTTTGAAAGGCCCGAGATGAAACTGATCCCCCTTATTACTGCCATTTTGGTATCCCTAGGCCTGTATTTTCTGGTCATCGAACGTGACGCCCTGCTGGCCTTTGCCCGAGGTGAAGCGGCCCAAACCACATCCTCATCCGCCAGCCCCAGTGCTGAGGAAACTGCCGAGGCAGAAACCCGTGAGCCGGTGGCAGAACACCGCATAGCCGTGGTTGCCCTGCACAGTCAGGCCCAGGTTTTTGACCGGGCGGTGATCCTGCGTGGCATGACCCAGGCGGTGCGTGAGGTCAATCTTCGCGCTGAAACCTCTTCTACCGTGATCTCTGAACCCCTGCGCAAGGGCGTACAGGTTCACGAGGGCGATGTTCTGTGCGAGCTAGACCCCGGCACCCGCCCGGCAGCGCTGCTGGAAGCTCAGGCACGCCTGAGCGAAGCCCGCGCCAATATGCCCGTCTCAGAAGCGCGTCTTGATGAGGCAAACGCAAAACTGAGCGAAGCCATTATCAAACTCACCGCCTCTGAGAAACTGTCACAGGGCGGATATACCTCGGAGACAAATCTGGCGGCGTCAAAAGCGGCGGAACGCACTGCTGTTGCAGGGGTGGCCAGCGCCAAGGGCGGGCTGGAAACCGCAAAAGCGGGCATCGAATCTGCCATCGCCGCCGTTGGTGCTGCGCAAAAAGAAATCGAACGCCTGACCATTCTGGCGCCCTTTGACGGGCTGCTGGAAAGCGACAGTGCTGAGCTCGGCAGTCTGGTTCTGCCCGGCGATCTTTGTGCAACAGTGATCCAGCTCGACACCATCAAGGTGATTGGCTTTGTGCCTGAGACCCAGGTCAATCGCGTTGCTCTTGGCGCGCTGGCGCGGGCCAAACTGGCCACCGGAGACCTGGTCGAGGGTGTGGTGACCTTTGTCAGCCGCTCTGCCGATCAGGCCACCCGCACCTTTGAAGTCGAGATCACCGTTGCCAACCCTGACCTGGCCATCCGCGACGGGCAGACCGCAGATATCGCAATTGCGGCTCCGGGGGCGACAGCGCATAAATTGCCACAGTCCGCCCTCACCCTGAACAAGGACGGGCAACTGGGCGTCAGAACCGTTAAGGCCGACCAGACCGTCGGATTCATCCCGGTAGAGCTGCTGCGCGACGAAGCAGATGGCATTTGGGTTGATGGCCTGCCAGAGCAGGCAGACGTGATCATCACAGGGCAGGATTTTGTCATCAGTGGCGTTGCCGTTGTCCCCAGCTACCAGAATGAGGCCTCCCAATGATCGGTGTCGTCTCCTGGGCCGCTGACCGGGCCCGCATGGTTATCGCCTTTATTCTGATCTCGATCCTGGTGGGTGGCTTTGCCTATTCCAGCCTGCCCAAAGAGGGTGAGCCGGATATTGAAATTCCGGCCCTGTTCATCTCGGTCCAGTTCCCGGGTATTTCCGCCGAAGACGCTGAAAGCCTGCTGGTCAAGGTCATGGAAACCGAATTGGCCGATCTCGACGGGCTCGACAAGATGAGCGCGACAGCGGCGGAAAACTACGCTGGTGTGGCGCTGGAATTCGACTTTGGCTGGGACAAAACAGCCGTGATGGCGGATGTGCGCGATGCCATGACCCGGGCTGAGGCCGAGTTCCCCGACGGCGCCGAGACCTATTCGCTTACGGAAATCAACTTTTCAGAATTCCCCATCGTTATCGTCAACCTGACCGGCGCGGTGCCGGAACGCACCATGGCCCGTATCGCCAAGGATCTGCAGGACGATATCGAGGCACTGGACGCGGTGTTGGAGGCCGGCATTGCCGGCAATCGCGACGAAATGGTCGAGGTCATCATCGACCCTCTGCGTCTGGAATCCTACAACATCACAGCGGTTGAGCTGATCAATGTGGTGCGCAACAACAACCAGTTGATTGCCGCCGGTGAAGTCGAGACCGATCAAGGGACCTTCTCGGTCAAGATCCCGTCGTCTTTTGATGACGTGAACGACATCTACGGGCTGCCGGTCAAAACCAATGGTGACCGTATCGTCACACTGGGAGAGCTGGCCGAGATCAATTTCACCTTTGAGGACCGCGCCGGTACCGCCCGGTTTGATGGCGCTGACACCATCGCGCTGCAGGTGGTAAAGCGCAAAGGCTTTAACCTGATTGATACCGTTGATCTGGTGAAGGCAACCCTGGCCAAGGCCCAGGCCAAATGGCCAGCGGAGCTCAAGGGCTCTGTTACCCTTGGCACCTCCAATGACCAAAGCCGGGTTGTCGGCTCCATGGTGGACCAGCTGGAAGGCTCGGTTCTGACGGCTGTTGCGCTGGTGATGATTGTGGTTCTGGCCTCTTTGGGCAGCCGCGCGGCGCTGCTGGTGGGCTTTGCCATCCCCACCTCCTTCCTGCTGTGCTTTGCCTTCCTGGCAGTGATGGGGGTTTCGATCTCAAACATCGTGATGTTTGGCCTGATCCTGGCCGTTGGCATGCTGGTGGACGGGGCTATTGTGGTGGTGGAATATGCCGATAAACGCATCAGCGAAGGCACCGGTCCGATGCATGCCTATGTTGAGGCGGCGCAGCGGATGTTCTGGCCCATCGTGTCCTCCACCGCGACCACACTCTGTGCCTTCTTGCCAATGCTGTTCTGGCCCGGTGTTCCCGGCCAGTTCATGGGCATGTTGCCAGTCACCCTGATCTTTGTTCTGTCGGCCTCTTTGGTGGTGGCGCTGATTTACCTGCCTGTCATGGGCGGGCTGTCTGGCCGCATCAGCCGGATCTTTGAGCAAACCTCCAATGGTCTGCGCGCCATTGCGCCCTGGTGGCTGCGGGCGCTGTTGGTGCCCCCTGCCCTATGGGGAATGTTTGCCGGTGCCATGCAGATGCTCAACCCCACATATCTGTTGCCCGATGGCACGACCCCCTTGGCGGGGCTTGGCTTTGGCGGGCTGGTCTTTATCGCCTCTGCCTTTGCCGCCTCTATTACCCTGGGGGCGACAAAAATCAGCCGCAAAGAGAGCAGCGTTCAGGCCGGCTATCATCACACCACCTTTGGCTATGCAATCAAATTCATTGCTGGTAACCCGGTGATGCCGCTGGTCACCCTGGCCGCTGTTGCCTTTGGTATCAGCACGGTTTTCACCATGTTTGGCGACAACAACTACGGCGTGGAATTCTTTGTCGAATCCGAGCCGGAACAGGCCACGGCCTATGTGCGCGCCCGTGGCAACCTCAGCCTGAAAGAGCAGGACCTGATGGTGCAACGGGCCGAACAGACAATCCTGGCGCATCCTGCGGTGATCAATGTCTTCTCCTTTGCCGGCGAAGGTGGCCTGGCCACAGGTGGCCCCGGCAATAACCAGGGGCCGGTTGATACTGTCGGTCAGGTACAATTCGAAATCATCCCCTGGGAGGACCGTCCAACCCAGACCGAGACCTGGTTCTTTGACCTGCTCACCCGTGAGGTCACAGCGACCAAGTTTGACGGCAATACGGTGATCGAAGAACTGAATGCCGAGCTGGCTAAAATCCCTGGTTTCTTTGTTGAAATCAAAGCGCTGGAACAGGGGCCTGGATCAGGAAAACCGCTGCATCTGCGCATTCGCGGCGACAGCTGGGAAGCGCTGACCGCATCCACCCGCGCCGCCCGCGCCCAGTTCGAATCCACCCCCGGCCTCACCCTGGTTGAGGACAGCCTGCCGCTGCCCGGCATCGACTGGCAGATCGACGTTGATGTTGAAAAGGCGGGGCGTTTTGGCGCCGATGTCGCCACCGTGGGGGCCATGGTACAGCTGGTGACGCGTGGTATCCTGCTGGACACCATGCGGGTCGACAGCTCGGACGAGGAGATCGAAATCCGTGTCCGCCTGCCCGATGAAAATCGTGTATTGGCCACGTTGGATACGCTGAAGGTACGCACCGCCGATGGGCTGGTGCCGCTGTCGAACTTCATCACCCGCAAACCGGTGCCCAAATTGGCGCAGATCAGCCGCGTCGACCAGGAACGCTATTATGACGTCAAAGCTGATGTTGAGAGCGGCCTGCATAGTGTCTCGATTGACAACCCCAATGGCGACGGGCAGCTCAACCTTGCCATGATCAAGACCGTTCCCGACGGGCTGTCCCCGCGCGGCGAGGTTGTCACCGACCCTAAAGGCACCAACTATACCATCTACCAATATGTTGCATTTGAGAACGTGGAGGCCGTGCAGCAGGCCATAGATGGCGGTGCCAAGATCGCCTTGGTCAACGCAAATGAGCGCATCGCAAAGCTCACGGAATGGCTCGAAACAGGTCCGCTGGATCCTCGGGTGAGCTGGGAATGGACCGGCGACCAGGACGAGCAGGCGGAATCAGGCGCTTTCCTGTCCAAGGCCTTTGCCGGGGCCTTGGCCTTGATGTTTGTAATCCTGCTGGCGCAGTTCAACTCGTTCTACAATGCGGTTCTGGTACTGCTGGCGGTGGTACTGTCCACCACCGGGGTGCTGATTGGCATGATGGTGATGCAGCAGCCGTTTTCGATCATCATGACCGGCACCGGCATTGTGGCTCTGGCGGGGATCGTGGTGAACAACAATATTGTTCTGATCGACACCTATCAGGAGTTCAGCCAGCAAATGCCGCGGATCGAAGCGATCATTCGCACCGCCGAGGCCCGGATCCGTCCGGTTCTGCTGACCACCGTCACCACCATGGCGGGGCTTGCACCGATGATGTTTGGCATCAGCCTGGACTTTATCGGCGGTGGCTATTCCATCGACAGCCCCACAGCCCTGTGGTGGAAACAACTGGCAACGGCTGTGGTCTTTGGGCTGGGTATTGCCACGGTTCTGACGCTGGTGGTGACCCCTTCGCTGCTGGCAATTCGGGTCTGGCTGTCCACCTACCTTGGCTGGATGGGACAGTTGATGGCGCGTCTCACCGGGGGACGCTCTAGCCGCATTGCCCAGGACATGCGCCTTGCCAAAAAGGCCCGCAAGTTGCCCACCAGTGAAATCCTCTGGGATGACCTGATCAGCCGCACACCGCTTGCAAAATCCACGGACCAGAAGGCCAGCGACACAGCCGCCCCCCAAGACCCCGGCGACAGCAGCGCCCTGCGGGCAGCAGAATAAGTCTCTGAAAGACCCCCAAAGGCCCCGCTCAGGCGGGGCCTTCGTTCATTCAAGGCCCCTCAAAAAAAGCCCCCCCAAAAAATCAGGGCAGTGCAGTCTGATCTGCATCCACTTGCGCGATCTTTTCCTCGGCGCGTTCGGCCTCGCGAAGGCTGGCTGTAGGCTCTGGGTGCAGGTCGAGCGCACGCGGGGTATGCTGCAGCACTGCCTGGATCGGAAAATGATCCGACCCTATGTGCCCCAGCCGCCGGATCCGGGCCAGCGTGAAATCGCCTGAGCAAAAGATATGATCCAGCGGCCATCGCATGAACAGGTAGTCGGCGTGAAATGTACTGAACAGCCCGCGCCCGATGCGCAGATCCAGAAGGCCACTTATCTTTTGGAAAAGCCGGGTTGAGGCGGACCAGGCCACATCGTTCAGATCGCCCATGACCACCACAGGCCCGGCGCAGACGTCCAGCTCGCGTGCGACCAGCAACAGCTCTCCATCCCGCTCGGCAGAGGTTGGATTCTCGGTGGGGCTGGGCGGCGCTGGATGCAGGCAATGGAGCCGCACCCTGGTGCCAGAGCGCAACACCACATCTGCATGGATCGAGGGAACCTCGTCGTCCACCAGATATGCAATCCGTGCGTCGAGCAGCTGTAACCGAGAATAAAGATGCATCCCATACAGGTTGTCGAGTGGCTGTTTTACAGTGAACGGATAATCCACCTCGATCCCTGCCAGTTGCTCCTGCCACCAGTCGTCCGTCTCGAGCGTCAGGATCAGATCCGGCGCCTCTGTGTGGATCACATCAAGGAGCGGGCCTGCGTTGCGATTGGTCATCAGGACATTGGCGACAATGATATTCAACCGATCTTTCGGCCGCGCCTGCCGCGCGGTTTGGATCTGATGGGGAAACAGCCGCGTATAGGGCAGGATCCGGCCCAGCTGGAACAGGGTGCAGCCAAGCAGCACGGCAGCCAGCCCAAGGCCCCAGCCCCCCGGCCAGCCATTAACCCAAAGACAGGCGACCAGCGCCAAAGCCGTCACAACCGTGATCTGCATGGCCGGGAATTCGAACCCACGCACCCACCAGCCCTCGTGCCGCAAGAGCGGCAGCAGCGTCATCAGCGGAACCGCGCAGAATGCCAGATAAAGGGCCCAGCTCAGGTCCATTTTGCCGCCATCCCTTTTGTCTTGTCCACCAACCGTTCTAAGCTACGTCCTGCTCCGCTTGCTGTCGCTGCCACAGATGCGCATAGCGGCCTTCCCGGGCCAACAGATCCTCGTGGCTGCCCTGCTCGACCACCTCGCCCTGCTCAAGAACCACAATGATATCCGCCTCGGCCACGGTAGACAGGCGGTGGGCAATGGTCAGAACCGTGCGGCCCTGTGCTGCGCGTTCCAGGGCATCCTTGATCTCTTGCTCGGTGTCGGTGTCCAGCGCCGAGGTTGCCTCGTCCAGCAGCAGGATCGGCGGGTTTTTCAACAGGGTCCGGGCGATGCCAACCCGTTGCTTTTCTCCGCCCGACAGCTTTAGCCCACGCTCGCCAACCTGGGTGTCATAGCCTTCGGGAAGGCTGGTGATGAAGTCATGGATCTGGGCATCCCGCGCGGCCTGCTCGACCGCTGCCTGATCCGCGCCATCGCGACCATAGGCGATATTGTAGCGGATGGTATCGTTGAACAGCACAGTGTCCTGCGGCACCACGCCAATGGCGGCATGCAGGCTTTCCTGGGTCACCTGCCGCACATCCTGACCATCAATGGTCAGTGCGCCACCGGTGACATCGTAAAAGCGAAACAGCAGCCGACCAACGGTGGATTTTCCCGACCCGGTGGAGCCAACGATGGCAACCGTCTGACCGGCCCCGGCCACCAGATCAACCCCCTTGAGGATCTCCCGGCCGCTGTCATAGCCAAAACGCACATCCGTTAGCCGGATCTCACCGCCAGAGACCTTTAGCACCTTGGCGTCAGCCGCATCCGCGACATCAGCCGGTTGTTCCAACAGGTCAAACATCTCTCCCATATCCACCAGGCTCTGGCGGATTTCACGGTAGACTGTGCCCAGGAAGTTCAGTGGCACGGTGATCTGGATCATATAGGCATTGACCATGACAAAATCGCCAACCGTCAGCTCGCCACTCTGAACCCCCATCGCCGCCATAACCATCACCGCCACCAGCCCGGCAGTGATAAACAGGCTTTGGCCAAAGTTCAGAAAGGCCAGTGAATAGGCGGTTTTCAGCGCCGCATTGGCATAGGCCCGCATCGCCCCGTCATAGCGCTTGGCTTCGCGTGCCTCGGCGCCAAAATACTTGACGGTTTCATAGTTGAGCAGACTGTCGATGGCCTTTTGATTGGCGTCCGTGTCCTGCTTGTTCATCTCGCGGCGCAGTTTCACCCGCCATTCGGTGATGGCAAAGGTAAACCAGACATAGAGCCCGATGGTGACGACAACTGCCAGCAGATACCAGGCGTCAAACAGCACCGTCAGCACCACCGCCACCAGGGTCAGCTCCAACACCAGGGGGCCGATGGAGAACAGCATGAACCGCAGCAGGAACTCAACCCCCTTGACGCCACGCTCGATGATCCGCGACAGGCCGCCGGTTTTGCGGGTGATGTGGTAGCGCATCGACAGGCGGTGAATATGCGTGAAGGTCTCCAGTGCCAGATGCCGCAGGGCGCGCTGGCCAACAGGGGCAAAGATCACATCCCGCAGTTGCTGGAACCCGGTGGTAAAGACCCGCGCAACACCATAGGCGATGGTCAGGCCAACAGCCCCCAGCGCCAGCGGCGGAACACCCTCTGCCGCCAGACTGTCCACCGCGCCTTTATAGAGCATCGGCGTATAGACCGCGATCAGCTTGGCCAGGACCAGAACCGCAATGGCAAGCACCACCCGTTGCTTTACCCAGAGATGCTTGCTCGGCCACAGATAGGGCCCCATCCGACGCAGGGTCCGCAGGCCAGAGCGACGCTCGTCGCTGGCGATAGAAGTCTCGGCTGGGGGCATAGGGCGTGATATCCTGGCTCAATGTATGACAGATAGGCTGCCGGTGGCGATCCCACCAGTAGCAGCCGCAAAAACGCGCCCAGATCAGGCGCGTTTTTCGTTGCTGGCCAGAGATTATTCCGGAAGGGTAAAGACCTGGCCTGGGTAGATCAGATCCGGGTCGCGGATGGCAGTGTTATTGGCCTCAAAGACCCGCACATAGAGAAACCCGCTGCCATAGCGCTGCTGCGAAATCGCCCAGAGCGTGTCGCCCTCTTGCACAGTCACAGCCCGCACCAATGGCGCGGTATCCCCTGTTGCCCCCTCGGCAACGGGCGGCTGCAACACCTCGGGCGCCTCGCGTTTGAAGGGAGTTTCCAACCGGCTCAGGACCTTGCCCGCGTCGTTCACCTCATCCAGGCGCAGGATATAGACACCTGGGTCTACCGCCTCTAGCCCGCCGCCCCAGCTGCCATTCTCGGCGGCAGCAAACTGCCCCGCAGGCGTGTTGTCCAGATAGACCAGCACATTGGACGCAGCCCCGGCACGGCCGGCCAATTGCACCTCGCCATTGTCAGAATAGCTGATGGTGTCCAGAACCACCTTACCCTGCGGTTTTTGCGCGATCGGCTGCACCAGGGTGACACCTTCGGCATTGGCCCGCAGGACAGCAACCTGGGTGGCTTCGGGCTGGGGGGCCGGATCGGTCTCTGCGACAACGGCTTCCTCGCCGCGGCCAGGGCTGGTTGCATCCGGCTGTGCACCCGCCGTTGTGGCATCCGCCATCTGCTTGGCTTCGGGAGAGGCAACATCCGCAGCGAGTTCTGTAGCCTTGGGCGCATTCGGCGTCCCTGTGTCCAGCCCCTGTGGCACCTTGGACACCACTGTATCCTCTGGCGTTTTTGTGGCCTCGGCCAGTGTTTCGGTGGCCAGTGTTTCGGTGGCCACTGTTTCGGTGACCTGAGATGCTTCGGCACGCTGCGCGGCCTCATCAGATGGGGCGTCACCCGTCTCTGTGGCGACCTGCTCCGACACCGGCGCAGCCTCAGCGGTTGAGGTCGGCGCAGGACCGGCTGGCACAGGGGTCGCGGGCGCGACAATAAAGCTGCTGTCCGACAGACGCTCCTGCCCTTGGGCACTGGCCCGCAAAGAAATCACCCGCGCCTGGGTGCTCGGGGGCAGATCCGCAAAAGCGACAAAATCACCGCCGGCCTCACTCTCAACCTGTTCGACAACTTCGCCGTCCAGCAGGACTTCGACCCGCACACCCGCCGGGGCGCGGCCGGCAATTACGGTTTCGCCATTTGGGCCAACCCGAACCAGATCCAGCAGCGGCGCTTCAAACAAGGGGGTCTCGGCCGTGTTTCCCTCTGGGAGGGCGAGAGCCGCAACCCGCGCGGCATCACTGCTCTCTGCGGCGCTGGTATCTTCGGCAAGGTTTTCAGTCTCGATCACAGCTTTGCCACCATCGGCACTGGTTTCCACCGCAGGCGCATCACTCACAGAGCCAGTGGAGGCCTGCGAAGTGGTGTCGACCGCTGCCACCTCTTGCGGCGATGCGAGCTGTTGCTCTGCTTGCCCACTGTCTTGCTGTTCTGCCTGTTGGGTTGCAGCCTGTTGGGCGACGGTTGCAGTTTCGCTCACCACTGGCTCCGGCTGTTGCGAAACACCTTCGATCACCACCGGCGGAGTGGCCGAGGGCGAGATGACAACCGGGTTTGAAGCCTCATCGCGGGTGCTGCGCGTGCCATCGCTGCTGTCAAACACTCCGAGCCAGACCATGGTTGCCCCCCCGACGACAACAACCGTCGCAACAGCTCCACCCAGAGCCATGCTACTCAGCCCACCTGTTACACCTGTTCCAGCCATCTTCTTCCTTCCTTCAGTGCCAAACGGGTTTCCCGCTGAAACCGCGCCATGCACCCGGTTGAGGCAGCCTATCAATCACGCTATCAAGGGTCAAAACACCAGTTATGTTTCCCCTTGAAAACTCAAAGAAAGGCCTTTCTCATGCCTATAAAATCGGTCTGTGTGTATTGCGGATCACGGTCTGGGGCAATGCCCGCCTATGAAAGCGCCGCCAAAAGCCTGGGAGTGATGCTTGCAGCGCGCGGGTTGCGGCTGGTTTATGGCGCCGGAGACGTTGGCCTGATGGGGGTTGTGGCGCGCGCCACACAAGAGGCCGGAGGGGAGACCTTTGGGGTTATTCCCGAGCATCTGGTCAAGCGAGAGGTCGGAAAATCCGACCTCAACACCTATGTGGTCACCGAGACCATGCATGAGCGCAAAAAGGTGATGCTGTATAATGCCGATGCGGTGGTGGTATTGCCGGGCGGTCCGGGCTCGCTGGATGAGCTGTTTGAGGCCCTGACCTGGCGCCAGCTGGGGCTGCACGACAAACCCATCGTGATCCTGAACGTCGAAGGCTACTGGGACAAGCTGCACGACCTGATGACCCATATGGTGGCTCAGGGCTTTGCCGATACTTCGCTCAGCGATTTCCTGATCTGGGTCGAAACCCCAGAGCAGGCGTTGAACGCTCTGGCGACCTAAGCCCCTCCCCACAAAACCAGTTGCGCAGCAGTAAAACGCCGCCTGGTGAAGCAGGCAAGCCGTCCCTAGCCCTGTTGCGCGCCATGGGCTGCGATCAACGCATTGACCTTGGGCAAGGCGGCGGTTGATTCGTCAACTTCCTGAACGGTTTTTCCAGCGCGTGGCGCTGTTTGGTTCACGACGACCTTATCCCATTTCACCGCGCAACCCTGGTAGTCAGCATCATCGACCCGGGCAATGGCCTCTAGCTTTCTGCAGGCACGGTTTACGTTCTGCAACAGCGCCACCACCTGCCATTGCTGCAGCTTCCAGTCGAGCCCGGCAGTAATCGCCGCTTTTGACGTGGAATAGATGTCGTAGATCGGTCTTTGCGCCGTCACCTGTTCCAGGCTCTCGCCTGCGGGCCGGTTGATCAAGCTGGCAAAGCTTTGGGTTACAGCGGCGCAGGAGGCAATTTCTTGCTGCTCACACGAGGTCACGACGGACTGTCCAAAAATAATTGAGACATCCCGAAAAGTGGCAAGATAGTCCATCAAGATTGGAATAAGTCGACGCGCCCCCAGCACCGCCCGCAGGATTTCCGAAGGATCCAGGGCAATAATGCGTGTCACATTTGCCTTGATTTCCAGATTGTCAAAGGCCTGCTTCAGCGCATCCCCCAGGGACTTTGCCACTTCATAAGACAGAGATTCAAAATTCAGGGCCGTGTTAACGTTGCCCTTCAGCTTTGCAGCATCACACTTGATCGCGACGTCACCAGGCTTGGCATCGGCTGCAACCGGCAGGGTAGGAAATTTGCACAGAGAGGAGGCCGCTTTCAGCTTGGCGATATTGCCATAGAGAAGCTCAATTGCAGACGAAGATAGCTTTGCCTCGGTGCCGGTGCGGGCCGTTTCCGCAACCAGCGGCGCAATCAGCGCCAGACTGACCAGATATCGGTTCACGCGCTGCTCCTGCCCTTTGGCAAACAGGGTGTTGCGATCCGCCAGATAGCCCAGATTACCGCCAGGATATCCAACCTCGCGTTCAATAACCGAGCAGGACGTCAAAGAAAAAAACAAGATCAGGCAAAAAGAGAAGCGCATAAAAGTACCTCAATCAAAGGTTGATTTTTCAAATTTGATTGAAATCATCTCATACGGCAACATTTTTTCCAAATAAAAAGCCCCGCCATTGCTGGCAGGGCTTCAAGGTTTTGAAAACTAAAGAGGCTTAGCCGAGACGCGAAGCGACGTTTTCCCAGTTCACCAGGTTGTCGAGGAAGTTCGACAGGTAGGCGGGGCGCTTGTTGCGGAAATCAATGTAGTAGGAGTGTTCCCAAACGTCACAGCCCAGCAGCGCGGTCTGGTTAAAGCACAGCGGGTTGACGCCGTTTTCGGTCTTGGTCACAGCCAGCGAGCCGTCAGCGTTTTTCACCAGCCAAGCCCAGCCAGAGCCAAACTGACCAGCGCCAGCAGCAGAGAACTGCGACTTGAACTCGTCAACCGAACCAAAGCTTTCAACCAGAGCTTTTTCCAGCTCACCAGGCATGGCGGCGGCGCCAGGGCCCATCATTTCCCAGAACTGGTTGTGGTTCCACAGCTGCGAGATGTTGTTGAAGATACCGTTTTGCGCCACAGAAGACGCGTCGTAGGTGCCGATGATGATCTCTTCCAGAGATTTACCGTCCCACTCGGTGCCTGCAATCAGCTTGTTGCCGTTGTCGACATAGGCCTTGTGGTGCAGGTCGTGGTGGTATTCCAGGGTTTCTGCCGACATGCCCTTGGCGGCCAGCGCGTCATGTGCATAAGGAAGATCGGGAAGTTCAAAAGCCATAGTGGACACCTGTCAATTTTTGTTGCGTTCCTGAGCTGATACATGCGGCGCGGGGGGCAGCAGGTCAAGTGCCAAGACAATAAAACCGCGCATGGCCTATGTGCAATAATAAGGAAACTTGAGATGATCGCACAGAAGGTCATGCAGACTTGGATCGCCGCGCGCAAAATGTTTTACCGCGCCCGGGGGCACTATGCCGGCTCTCTGAACGGCACTGCCTTTCGGCTGGATCCCTATCATTCCAAATTCTGGCGCAAAGCAAGCGCAGGCACCTGGGAGCCTGAAACCTTTGCCGTGCTGGAGGCGCATCTGGACGCGGATCACGACTATCTCGACATTGGCGCCTGGATTGGCCCCACGGTATTATATGGCGCCAGCCTGGCCCGGCGGGTCTATTGCTTTGAGCCGGACCCGGTGGCCTTTCGCTATCTCGCCTGGAACCTGGAACTGAATTCTGTGCAGAATGTCTCGGCCTTTTCCGCAGCGCTGAGCCAAGACGTCGGCATTGCCCGGATGGCCTCTTTTGGCGGCGAGGCTGGCGACAGTATGACCAGCCTGCTCAACGATGGGGAGCACGGTTCTGACGTGATCACCCTGGGCTGGAAAGACTTTGCCAAATCTGCAGACCTGAGCCGTGTCTCGCTGGTAAAAATGGATATTGAAGGCGCCGAATTTGATGTGCTGCCCAGCCTGATCCCCTGGCTGAAAGAGCACCGCCCTGCCCTCTACCTGTCGACCCATGCACCCTTTCTGGATGCAGAGATTCGAAAACAGCGCATGCAGCAGCTGGCAGACCAGTTGTCGTTTTATAGCAACTGCAACGAAGACAACGGGCGGGCCACCGGATTTGAAACGCTCACACAAGAGCGCGCCTTAACCCGGTTCCCAACCTTTTTGTTCAGCGACAACAAATAGACAGGCAGGCGTCACAAGCCGGGCTATTTGCAAGATAGGGTTCCAGGACCGTCTCGGGCGCCCCCAGATGGGATGGCAAGCCACATCATTCCGGTTTTTGTTTCAGGTTTAAAATCCACCTTGTAGCCGATGGACATGATGTCCCATTCCGAAGTTCTGAGGCCAATCCTCCACTTGAAGCGGAGAGTCTCATCATCTCTGCGTTTGAGCTTGGCCGTTACAGGCCTCTCCTCGCCAGGCGTGCTCATGCCGTGGTCAACCAGAACCGTCATGTCCTCTTCGTTAATGGAGAACTTTATCTGATAGGGGGTCCAGCCCCTCGTTCGCTTTGCTTTTATACGGCAGGTATAGTCGAATTTGGGCTCCTCAGCTGCCTGAACAACTGACCCAGAGGCAGCCAGAACGCGTGCTGCAGGAAGTAGTACCTTCACATCATATCTTTTAGCTATTCGTTATCTTCATTTCAAAAATTATCGTTTTGGCTGCAATCACTTATCGCGAATGTTCCATGTGGTTGGCTCACGAGTCCCCGACCCTCATACAGCTTCCGACCCCTCGCGGTGACCGCGCTCCAGAAGCGAAGTTGGACAGAACCTGAAGCGAAACTTTCAAATTTCCAAGGTTCAAAATTGCCCTGTAGCGGTCGTTGCTCAACTCCGTGGCTTTTGCCACCAGCGCACGGCTTGGCGTCCAGTCCAACAGATACGAAGTCTCGCTGCGCTGTTTCAAAACCGCATGAACCGATCCCCCTCCCTCAGAGGCCCAGATCCGCGCATCTTCGCCACTTTCCAAGAACTCCACCAAAACCCGAGAGGGTATCCAGCCAGACTTGGTCACCGGTGTGAGAGTGCAGGTGAAGGTATCGGCCGCATAAGCACTGCCGCCAAACAGGGTTAACGTCGCAAACAACAAACTGTTTAAATATCCTGTCATTCAACCCTCAGGAACAGACACACAACTCTAAAAAGATCTCGGCACTCTGATGCCCCTCCCTAAACGGGGGCGATTACAATCCATCTAGGTTATGGTTAATTACCATGACAACTAACTTCACAAAAGTGAAAAGTGATAGAGCTTGCTTCTGCAAGCCCCAGAGGTCAGAATCTGCTCACATCCCCCAAGGGTTTGTGCCAGACCCTAGGAAACTGGCCGACATTTCCCGCTGCCACGTGCGTGATTGGCATAGCCGCCCAGATAGCCGGTAAAACTCGCTGTCATTGTCTTAAGGTTCAACCGCAGCATGCTCTGTGCGCTAGACGTGGTATTGCCCCGAATTGGCAAGTTTTCAATCCTCCAGGAAATTGTGTAACGAGACGCCCTGGTTTCTTCTAACTCGGCTGCGATTGGCTTGCCGTAGACCTCATGAATATGCGCATCATAGGCCAGCGCGGATCCCCGGTTATCGTTAAACTCGATCAGCACTTTCGGGGGCACCAGACCAAATCTGGTATGCGCAGTCAATTCGCACATGATGCGGTCCGCAGCCTGGGCCTGGCTAGCGATACAAAGGCCAGCCAGAAGCGCGAGGCTCATCTTTTTAAGCTGTTTCATTCAAACTCCTTGTTCTCTCTTACTTAACCCGCTCAGCCCCGGCGACACTTACCGGTAACACAGGCGGCGGCATTGCCATGAGGACGGTCATCGCGAATAGTGGCCAGATACAGCGGTCTGCAAAATTGCAAAACCATCTCCCTTCACGGCGTAACGTGCCCCAATTTCAGTTTTGCCAAACACAAATTCCAAACAAAAAAGTGCCCTCAAAATCACTTTGAGGGCACTTTAGATTTACAGTTTTAGAATTTCAACCCAAAAGGGAGGGGTCTACTCAGTACACACCCACCGAGGATTGTGGATGGGCAGACGCGGACAAGAGGTTGAACATATAGGCACCAACCGAGCGGAAACAGACAAGGCGGAAGCTGTCGTCATCTTGCAGCCAAAAGGCTGCCGCAACCTGTGCTGTCCGGCTGCGACGGAAGTCGCCTGCGCCAAAGGCCTCAGGCGAGAGATCCACCGGGCTGATCTTGGCCAGCGTTTCGCGCGCGCCTGCACCGGAAATGCTGAAATAGCTCCGCGCATCCGACACATTGGCCGCCAGCGCATGTTCGCCTTTCAAGGCCTGTGCCAGCTCGGCGGTTTTGGCCACGGCATCGCCATAGGGCACCAACAGCAGCAGCTCATCCGGAGACATCCAGGCCGCTGCGCCGCCCTCAACCACCGAGATCTTGCGCTGCTCTGGCACCTCGGCACCGGTGGCCGCCTTGACCGCCGCCTTCAGAGTTTTGGAAGACAGATCGCCGCGCAGGGTGATCATCCCCTGCAAACCTGCGTCCTCGACTGTGGCGAGACCGGTGAATTGCGCCCCATTAGTGGCGGTGACAGGATTAGACATTCTGCTTTTCCCCTTCCTTGTCATAGAAGACCGGGTCAACAATCTTGGCTTTGTAGATCTTGCCATCGGTTCCGGGGAACTCGATCACTTCGCCCATGCGTTTTGGTCCGTGCTTGACCAGACCCATGGCAATGCCACGCTCCAGCGTTGCGGAATAATAGGTCGAGGTCACCCGGCCAATCACGATCTGCTGTCCATTGGCGTTGATGCCATTGCCCCGGGCATAGGCGCCATCGGGCAGCACCGAGCCATCAACAGTCTCCAGACCAACCAATTTCCAGCGGTCAGGATCTGCCATATGCGAGCGCAGATGGGCGCGTTTGCCCAGGTAGTCTTCCTTCTTCTTGGACAAGGCCCACTGCAAGTTGAGATCCTGCGGAATAACAGTTCCGTCGGTCTCATCCCCGATCATGATAAAGCCCTTCTCGGCCCGCAGGATGTGCAGGGTTTCCGTGCCATAGGGCATGACATTGAATTCCTTGCCGGCCTCCATCAGCGCGTCCCAGAACGCCTGCCCCTCAGAGGCTGCAACCGCGATCTCATAGGACAGCTCACCCGAGAATGAGATCCGATAGGCGCGGGCATTAAAGCCACCGATCTGGCCGTCACGCCACTCCATGAAGGGCAGTGCTTCCTTGCTGAGATCCATGCCGCCACCAGCCTGAGCGTTCAGCTTTTCCAGTACCTTGCGGGCGTTGGGGCCAACAACCGCAACCTGGGCGTATTGCTCGGTCACATTGGCGACATAGACTTTCCAGTCCCACCATTCAGTCTGCAGCCATTCTTCCATGTGGCCATGGATGCTTTCGGCGCCGCCAGTGGTGGTGTGGCACAGCCATGTGTCCTCGTCGATGCGGGCAACAACGCCATCATCAGACAGGAAGCCATTTTCCGAACACATCAAGCCATAGCGGCATTTGCCCACCTTCAGGGTCGACATCATGTTGGTATACATCATGTCCAGGAACTTGCCTGCATCCGGGCCTTTGACAATCAGCTTGCCCAGGGTTGACGCGTCCAGCACACCAAGGTTCTCACGGGTGTTCTTGACCTCGCGATTGACCGCGTCATGGCGGCTTTCACCGCTGCGGGTATAGGCAAATGGACGGCGCCACTGACCCACCGGCTCCCAATCCGCGCCATTGGCATCGTTCCAGTCATAGATCGGTGTCTTGCGCACCGGCTGGAAGATCTCGCCACGGGCCTCGCCGCCAATCGCGCCCATCGAGATGGGGTGATAGGGCGGACGGAAGGTGGTGGTGCCAACCTGCGGGATTTCTGCATTCAGGCTATCCGCCAGAATGGCCAGCCCATTGATATTGGACAGCTTACCCTGATCGGTTGCCATGCCCAGCGTGGTGTAGCGCTTGGTGTGTTCAACGCTTTCATAGCCTTCACGGGCCGCCAGCTGCACGTCGGAAACCTTGACGTCGTTCTGATAGTCGAGCCAGGTTTTCATCCGCAGCTTGATATCCGCCTTGGCGGGCATCAGCCAGACCGGCTCCATCAGGCTCTCATCTTCCGAGATCCCCTTGGAGGCGGCGACTGTTTTGGCTGGGAAGCCAGCGGCTTCCCCCGCCTGCGCGCCAGCGGCTGCTGCATCTTCCAACGTGGCGCCAAGGCCCAGATTGCCATTGGCGGAGCCTGCGGCAATCACAAAGCCTGCACCATTGTCGCCAAGCGGCGGACGGGTGGGATCGGGACGGAAGAAAGCGTTTTCCTTGTCCCAGGTCAGCTTGCCACCGCAGTGCGACCACAGGTGCACCACAGGCGACCAACCACCGGACATGGCAACGGCATCGGCCTCGATCTCTTCCTGAGCGCCGCCTTCGCCGTTTTGAGCACAGATGGCGACCTTGGTGACCCGGGGGCCATCCTTGACGCGGGCAATGGCGCGGCCCAGTTCAACCCGGATACCTTTTTCGCGCACGGCCTCCATCAGGGCGCCGCCGCCGGTATCGCGGGCATCAACCACCCGCACCACTTCGACACCTGCCTCATGCAGGACCAGCGCGGTGCGATAGGCATCGTCATTATTGGTGGCAACCACGACCTTCTGGCCTGGGTTCACGCCCCAGTTCACCACATAGTCGCGCATCGAGGCCGCCAGCATCACGCCGGGCACATCGTTGCCGGCAAAGGACAGCGGGCGTTCAATGGCGCCAGAGGCGGTGATGATCTGTTTGGCACGGATCCGCCACAGACGGTGGCGCGGGCCACCCTGTCCGGGCACGTGATCGGTCAGACGCTCATAGCCCAGCACATAGCCGTGGTCATAGACGCCAGAGGCCATGCAGCGGTCGCGCAGGGTGACGTTTTCCATCGCCCGCAGCTCGGCCAGGGTCTTTTCAACCCAGGCTTCCGGCGCATCCCCATCAATGGTTCCGCCATCCACTGGCGCACGTCCGCCCCAATAGCTGTTTTGTTCCAGCACCAGCACCTTGGCACCGCTGGCCGCCGCCGCCTTGGCAGCCTGCAAGCCGGCGACACCGCCGCCAACCACAACCACATCGGCAAAAAAGTAAAAATGCTCGTAGGTGTCTGCGTCTTTCAGCTCTGCCTCAGGCGCGGCGCCCAGACCGGCAGATTTGCGAATGATCGGCTCGTAGACATGTTTCCACAGCGGACGCGGGTGGATGAACATCTTGTAGTAGAAACCTGCCGTCAAAAAGCGCGACAGCTTGTTGTTGATCGACAGAACGTCAAATTCCAGGCTGGGCCAGTGGTTCTGCGACTGCGCCGTCAGACCCGAGAACAGCTCGGTGGTGGTGGCGCGCTGGTTGGGCTCGTAGCGATCACCAGTGCCCAGCTGCATCAGCGCATTGGGCTCTTCCGAACCCGCCGCGATAACGCCGCGCGGGCGGTGGTATTTGAACGACCGACCCATCATCACCTGATCATTGGCCAGCAGCGCCGAGGCAAGACTGTCGCCCGCATAGCCCTGCATACGTTTGCCGTTGAAGGTAAACTCGATCTGTTTTGACCGGTCAATCAGCCGGCCCTGTTTGGCGAGACGCGTGCTCATGTGGTCAGACCTCTCAAAGTAAAGGCAAATGTTTCAGCAAGGCGGATCATTCGGAGGCATCCGAGAATTCGCGCCAGCTCCAGCCGGGACGTTTTGCGGTGATCTTGTCCTTGATCTCCTGCGGCGGCTCATAGGTCTGGGCGCTATAGGTGCCAAAGACCTCCATGGTCATGGTGCAGCGCGCGGCATGGAACCACTTGCCGCAGCCATTGGCATGGCGCCAGCGTTCAAAATGCACCCCCTTGGGGTTTTCGCGCATGAACAGATAATCATGGAACTGGTCATCGTCCGAGCCAGGGCCAAAACGCTTCAGATGCGCTTCGCCACCGGCGCCCAGTTCGGTTTCTTCAGCTTTGACGCCACAATAAGGGCATTCAAGGATCAGCATTATTGCTCTCCCGTTTCATTGTTGATCAGCGACCGTCCGATTTGGAAAAGCAACATCCCCAAAGTCCCGACAATGGCTACTCGAAGCCAGATCAACTGAGTTTGCAAAATCGCGATTACTCCACCTTCAAACTGCCCCAGAAAGCGAAATGGGTTCATTTCCGGATAGTCGGCGGTTAGCCAGTCTCCGAAAGCGAACAACATTACTAGCCCCCCTAGTAGGCAAAATGTGTAACCGCACAGTTTCTTCATCAGTGTGCCACACCAGCGGCGACGCTCTCGTCGATGAACTTGCCTTCTTTGAAGCGGTTGATCGAGAATTCCTCGGTCAGCGGCGAATGGCCCGTGGCCATCAGCTCGGCCATGGCCCAGCCGGATCCAGGGATCGACTTGAAACCACCGGTGCCCCAACCACAGTTGATAAAGCAATTGTCCACCGGGGTTTTGGAGATCAGCGGCGAGCGGTCACCGGTCACATCGACGATACCGCCCCACTGGCGCAGCATCTTCAGGCGGCTGACCATCGGGAAGGTCTCGACCAGGGCGCGCACGGTTTCCTCGATATGGTGGAAGCTGCCACGCTGGGTGTAGTTGTTGGCGGCATCGGTACCGCCGCCAATCACCATCTCGCCCTTGTCGGACTGGGACATGTAGCCATGCACGGTATTGGCCATCACAACCACATCCATGCAGGGTTTGATCGGCTCAGAGACCAGCGCCTGCAGCGCCACAGATTCCATTGGCAGACGGAAGCCTGCCATCTCAGAGAGATGCGAGGCATTGCCGGCAACAACCATACCCATCTTGTCGCAATCAATCGGACCTTTGGAGGTCTCGACCCCGGCAACACGGCCGTTTTCAACCCGCACACCAGTGACTTCGCATTGCTGGATGATGTCCATGCCCATGTCGGAACAGGCACGCGCATAGCCCCAGGCCACCGCATCGTGACGGGCGGTGCCGCCGCGTTCCTGAAACAGTCCACCCAGGACAGGGTAGCGCGGACCATGCAGGTTGATGATCGGCACAATTTCCTTGACCCGCTCCGGCGAGATCCATTCGGTCTGAACCCCCTGCAGCGCATTGGCATGGGCGGTGCGCTTGTAACCACGGATCTCATGCTCGGTCTGCGCCAGCATGATGACGCCACGGGGGCTGAACATCACGTTGTAGTTCAGATCCTGCGACATGGTTTCATAAAGGCTACGCGCCTTTTCATAGATCGCAGCCGACGGATCCTGCAAATAGTTCGAGCGGATGATGGTGGTATTCCGACCGGTATTGCCGCCGCCCAGCCAACCCTTTTCAATAATCGCGACATTGGTGATGCCGAAATTCTTGCCAAGATAGTAGGCGGTGGCCAGACCATGGCCCCCGGCCCCGACGATGATCACATCGTAGTGGCGTTTGGGTTCCGGCGAGCGCCAGGCGCGCTCCCATCCGGTATGATAGCGCAGGGCTTCCCGCGCGACAGCAAAGGCTGAATAGCGTTTCATGTGCGAATCCGATGGTTCGAGACTGTTAACAGGTATGCCCCAGAGCCCGGCCTGCCCGGCGCCGTTTATCGTCGCATTTTTGCACTCTTGCGACATGCGACCAATCGCACCAGCGACGGGCAGGCGCCCGCAATCGGCCAGATAGGTCTTTTTTCCTGTGCCCCGCCCCTGTAGACGGGGGCTAGCGGCGACCCGGCCCAATATCTGAGACCAAAGAGGCAGCTTCACTATGGTATTCTGGATCCTGATTTCCTTTGTCGCCCTGGCAATGGCTGCTCTGTTGGGGCTTATCCTGCTGCGGGCCCATTCCATGGCAGAACCCCCGGCGGCCTATGACCTGCGGGTCTATCGCCAACAACTGAGCGACGTCGACAAGGATCTGCTGCGTGGCGTGATCAACGACTCCGATGCCCAGCGTGTGCGCACCGAGGTGTCGCGCCGTATTCTGGCTGCGGACGCCCAGTTGCAAAAGCAAAGCTCGGGCAGCCCCCAGCCCAAGGGGATGAGCCGTCTCACGGTGGTGCTGGCAGCGGCGCTGCTGATCGGCGGGACTTTGGCGCTTTATAACCTTCTTGGCGCGCCGGGATACGGCGATATGGGGCTGGCCTCCCGCATTGAGGCCTCAGACAACTACGCCCAGACCCGCCCCAAACAGGCCGAAGCCGAAAGCAAGGTGCCGCCCCAGCCCAACCCCAATCTGGAGCCGGGCTATGCCGATCTGGTGGCGCAGCTGCGCCAAACCGCAGGTGAGCGCCCGGATGACGCGCAGGGACAGGCGCTTTTGGCGCAGCATGAGGCTAATCTGGGCAATTTCATTGCCGCCTATCAGGCCAAGCAGAACTACATCCGCATCATGAGCGGCGATCTAGAGCCCCAGGACTATGGCGAGCTGGCGGAGCTGATGATCATGGCGGCGGGCGGATATGTCTCCCCCGAAGCCGAAGAGCTGCTGGACGACACGCTCCGGCTGGATCCCCGCAATGGCCCCGCCCGGTATTACTATGGCTTGCTCCAGGGGCAGCTGGACCGCCCCGATATCGCCTTTAGGGTCTGGGTCGACACCCTGCGTCAAGGCCCCAAAGGTGCGCCCTGGATCAATGGGATTGAAGCCCAGATCGAAGACATGGCCTTCCGCGCCGGTATTGAGTACAGCCCGATTTCTCCGCCTGGCGCTGCCGGTGCACAGGCCCCCGCCCTTGCCGGCCCCAACGCCGAGGATCTAGAGGCGGCACAGGAGATGACCGCAGAGGGCCGCCAGGAGATGATCCGAGGCATGGTTGCACGCCTCTCTGACCGTCTGGCCACCGAAGGTGGCTCCGCGCCGGAATGGGCACAGCTGATCGGCGCCCTGGGGGTGCTGGGCGAACAGGACCGTGCCAAGGCCATCTATGCCGAGGCCAAAACCCGCTTTGCCGACGATACCGAGGCGCTGGCGCAGCTTGAATCGGCCGCCTCCATGGCAGGACTGGAGCCATGATCTACGACGACTTCGAAGAGTTTGCCGCCGCCGCCCCTGGCTTCACCTCGCTGGCGGGTCTCGATTTTGGCGACAAAACCGTGGGTGTCGCCATCTCTGATCGGATGGGCACGGTGGCGACACCGCTGGAAACCATCCGGCGCAAAAAATTCACCCTGGATGCAGAACGCCTGTTTGAGATCGTCAAAAAGCGCGAGATCGGCGGGCTGGTGCTTGGCCTGCCGCGTAATATGGACGGCTCGGAAGGGCCACGCTGCCAAAAAACCCGCGCTTTTGCCCGCAATCTGTCGCGCCTGACAGAGCTGCCCATCGGGTTTTGGGATGAAAGATTGAGCACCGTCGCCGCTGAAAGAGCGCTGTTAGAGGCAGATACGTCACGCAAACGTCGCGCAGAGGTTATCGACCACGTGGCCGCGTCCTATATCCTACAGGGAGCACTTGACCGCATGAGGCACCTGAAGAATGACTAAGAGCAACGGCAAAGAGGTCTGGCAGCGGGATGAAATCCAATCGCCCTGCATCAATATCTGCGTCGTCCACCCAGAGGCCCGCATCTGTACCGGCTGTTATCGCTCGATCGACGAAATCAGCCAATGGTCCAAGCTGTCTAACGAGGCCCGCGCCGAAATCATGGAGGCGCTCCCTGCCCGTGCAAAAAATCTGACCAAACGGCGGGGCGGACGCACGGCCCGGCTCAAACGCTAGGCTGCTGGCCTGACGCTTTATCGTTGCCCCCCCTCAGACCGCGATTGGCGGGTTTTGCACCTGTTGCATGGCTTGCAGCACCAACTCGGGGCCAGCGCCTGCCCGGCTTGCGCCTTCCGACAAGAGGCGCCGCCAGGCCCGCGCACCGGGGCGACCGGAAAAAAGCCCCAGCATGTGGCGGCTGATCTGATGCAGCCGCGCGCCCTGCCCCATCTGTTCTTCGATATAGGGCAGCATCTGCAGCACCACGTCAAAGGGATCGCGCACTTCGCCACGACCATAGACCCGCGCATCCGCAGCGGCCAGGATATCGCTGGGCTGATGATAGGCCGCACGCCCCACCATGACACCGTCAAGGCCCCGATCAAGATGGTCAAGCGCCGCGTCCAAAGTGGCAATGCCGCCATTCAGCGAGATGTGCATATCGCCAAAGGCGCGCTTCATCTCGTGCACCAGGTCATACTCCAGTGGCGGGATGTCGCGGTTTTCCTTTGGGGACAGCCCTTTGAGCCAGGCCTTGCGCGCATGAATGGTCACCCGCTGACAACCTGCGGCGCGAATTTTCTCCAAAAACACCGGCAAGATGTCGCGCGGTTCCTGCTCATCCACTCCAATACGGCATTTCACCGTGATCTCCACCGCCACCTTGGCCCGCATCTCAGCAACACACTCTGCCACGAGATCAGGGCTTTGCATCAACACCGCACCAAAGGCACCAGATTGCACCCGATCACTGGGACAGCCGCAGTTGAGATTGATTTCATCATAGCCCGCGCGCGCGCCCAGCTGAGCCGCCAGCCCCAGTTCAACCGGGTCAGAGCCACCAAGCTGCAAGGCAACCGGGTGTTCCTCCGGGCTGTAGTCCAGCAAATGCAAAGCCCCGCCCCGCACCAGAGCCGGCGCCGTTACCATTTCCGTATAAAGCAGCGTCTGCTGACTGAGCAAACGGTGCAAATAGCGACAATGGCGATCGGTCCATTCCATCATCGGAGCCACAGATAACCTGCCACTTACGCCAATCTGTGATTTTATCGCCTTTTCCAACACTTAGCTCCGGTTGCTCAGGTTTGTCTATGTTCGATATCTTGCCATTTAGGCCCATTATCCGCTACATTTACAACACGTGATGTAGAATGAAAGGCCATGTTGTAAATCATGGGAACCATCATAAGGCGTCGTCGCAAGAATGGCACCATGGCTTGGCTCGCACAAATCTCAGTGATGCGGCAAGGTAAAGTATTACTTCGCGAAAGTCAGACATTCGAGCGCAGATCAACCGCTGCGGCGTGGATTGAAAACCGCGAAGAAAGCCTTGCGAGACCCGGTGCCCTTGATGCGCTCAAAACTCAACCGAAAAGCAAGAAGACACCGACCTTGGCCGATGCCATCGACAGGTATGTCCAAGAAAGCAACAAACAGATCGGTCGGACCAAGACCCAAGTTCTGAAGAGCATCAAGACGTTTGATATCGCGGACCAACACTGTGACGCGATAACCAGCGCCGACATCATCGAATTTACGCAAGAAAAGCTGAACAGCGGCGTCCAGCCTCAAACCGTCGCCAACCACCTTTCGCATCTCGGCGCGGTGTTCTCCATCGCCAGACCGGTTGGGGCTTTCCACTAAGCGCAGGCTATGGAAGGCTATCCGCTCGCTGACGGGTATCACGGGGGGTTCCAACCAGATCAGCGTGAAGAAGCGCCCTGACACCTCGAAAATTCAAGGTGACATCGGTCATGCGCTGCACCGAGCATGGTTTTCTGACGATCATGTCAAAGTGACGGCAAAAGGCGGCGAGGTTCATTTGACTGGGAGCGTTTAAACCTGGAATGACCGGAACCTGGTCGCAACGACAGCGTGGCGTGCACCTGGCACAACGTCGGTCGTGAACGAACTCCGCGTCAGTTAGCGCGTAATTCGCTCCGCTTTCTTTTCTGAAGGCAGGCGGGGTGCCGATCCTGAAACTGTAACCGAAGAGCCTTTTGCAATTTCGCCCGGTTCGATCCTCAGCGCCCGGAGTGCATTGAGGATGACCGCGACGTCGATCACCTCTTGCAGCAATGCGCCCTGCACCGGAGTCAGGTAGCCAAAGGCCGCAGCAAACATGCCCGCGACTGACAGGCCAATCCCTGCAACGACGCTCTGCCACGCGATAAAGCGTGCGCTGCGGGCAATCACCAGACCCGGCAAAAGCCGCCCAAGGTCGTCCACCAAAAGAACCACATCCGCAGTCTCGGCTGACGCCGCGGCACCACGTGTACCCATCGCCACGCCAACATCCGCCGCGGCAAGTGCGGGTGCATCGTTTACACCATCGCCCACCATCATAACCGGGCCGTGTTTGCGCTCGGATAGGACCAAAAGCACCTTTTGATCCGGTGTCAGATCCGCATGAACAGCATCAAGGCCCAGTCCCTCTGTCACCGCATCTGCAACGGCGTGCCTGTCGCCAGTCGCCAGCAAGAGGCGTGCAACCCCGTTTCGGCGTATTTCGGACAGCAATGTAGGTGTCCCACTGCGCAACGTATCGGCCATCTCGATCCACCCTGCAGGGCTGCCGTCGACGGCAAGCGACACCAGAACAGCTCCCGGTGCCAAAGGTTTCGGATCGAGAGGCGTTCCTGTTTGTGCCGCAATAAATCCGGTTCCGCCGACCACGATCGCCCGACCATCCACAATTCCGGTGACACCTTCGCCTGGTGTCTCAACAACGTTTGCGGGCACCGGCAATTCAACGCCGCGCGCCTGAGCTGCCGCGACAACAGCCTGTGCCACCGGGTGCTTGGAGCCCTGATCAAGGGACGCTGCAAAATAAAGGATGTCCTCTTCGCTCAGATCGCCGGTCGACGTGACCGCCACAATCTTCGGGCGCCCGTCCGTCAGCGTTCCCGTCTTGTCAAAGATCAGCGTTCGGGTTCGTGCCATGGCCTCAAGCGCCTGTGCACCTTTTATCAGGACGCCAAAATGCGCCGCCCGTGACATACCCGCAACAAGGGCCACTGGCACGGCCAGGATCAACGGGCATGGGGTCGCAACGACCAAGACAGCGACCGCCCGGATCGGATCGCCGGTAAACCACCAGGCCCCGGTCGCCAGCGCGACCGTCACCCCTAGAAAAAGCAGTGAGTATCTATCTGCCAGTCGCGCCATGGGCGCGCGGGATTTCTGTGCCGCCTCTACAAGCCGCACGATACCGGCATAGGTGCTCTCAGACGCCGCACGGGTTGCGCGCAAATCGAAAGCCTCGCCCGCGTTGGTAACGCCACTCATAACGTCCATACCGCGCGCCAAGCGTACCGGCATCGCTTCACCCGTCAAGGCAGATTGATCCAACATGGCCTGCGCACTTTCCAAAGCGCCGTCAACCGGAGCAACGTCGCCTTGCCGGATCAACAACAGATCCCCCGGCACGATGGCGTCCAGTGCGACCTCTTCCAGCCGTCCACCGCGATGCCGCGTCGCTGTCCGCGCGACCCGGGACAGAAGATCGCGCATCTCGCGCCGGGCACGACCCTCGGCAAAGCTTTCCAGAAAGGTGCCGCCCGAATACATCAGTGCGACCACTGCGGCTGCGAGCGCTTCGCCAAAAACCAACGCCGCCGACATCGACAAAGCGGCGACAATATCGAGCCCGACCCGCCCCTGCGCGAGACTTCGTATAATCTCGATTACAAGGGCGGCAAGAACCGGCACAACACCAGCCGACCAGGCCAAGGCAGTGAACTCCGGCAAACCGGCCATCCAAAGGCCCGCACCGGATATCAGGCCCAGCAAAGCAATGGCCAGCAGCGCGGTCTTTATGCGATCATTGAGCATCTAAAGTCATCCGTTGATCCTTCGCACACCTTGTTCAGCCCTGTTTCAACGTGGTGTCGATCTGGCTGCGCAGATCCACAGGCAGGGCGTCAATCACCTGGGCCATTGCCGCAAGATCCTGTCGCGCGGCGTGCAATTGATCGATAAGCGAGATCACAATGCCAAGCGCTGTTTCTTCAAGATCGAGATCCTGAGACAGATCGCACAAGAGCTCCAACCGCGCGATGTCAATGGGACGGAAAACATATCCGTCGGTATGGCGCTGCGGCTTGATGAAATCGCCTTCAATGAAGCGCGCAAGCTGTACGCGGGTCAATCGTGTTACCGTAACGACGACTTCATCCTCTGAGAAAAGGTCTGTCATGTCTCTGCCCTCTTCATCAAATCAATGCGCGGATCAAACCCGTGATTTTGGCGCCATTCAGACAGAAATTCGCGCAGGCTCTCATCAGGATCAGGCGGCACAACGACCTTCAATTCGACCTTCTGATCGCCGCTCAACTTTCGCCCCGCTCGCGCAACGCCGCGGCCCTTCAAACGCAGGACCCTGCCGGTGCTTGCCCCAGGTGGCACTATCAGACCGACTGGTCCGTCGATAGTTGGTGCGGTGACTTTGCCGCCCAGAACGGCCTCGTCTATTGTAATCGGCAAAATCAGCAAGATGTCGTCGCCATCCCGGCGGAACACCGGATGGGGTCGCACAAGAACTGTGATCAATGCATCACCGGGTGGTCCGCCGCCAAAGCCGGGGCTGCCCTTGCCGCGCAGTCGTAGGGTCTGACCATCTTCCGTGCCGCGCGGGATCTTGACCTCAAGGCTTTGGCCGCCCGGCAGAGTTATCTTCGTTTTACTGCCCCGCACGGCATCAAGGAAAGGCACTTCCAATGTATAGCGCGCGTCCGCACCGGCGGCCTGAAAATCACGTGCGCCAAAGTCGTCGGCACCATGGCCGCGCCCGCGGTTTCGCAAAATCTCAGCAAAGATATCCGCGGGATCGGCATTTGCGCCGAAACCATGACCTTGCTGGTAAGCGTTGTCAGGTGCATGTGCGAAATCGCGGTAATACTGGCGCTGAGGGCGTTCCGCACCTAGTCCGTCAATCTCGCCGGCATCAAAGCGCGCACGGGTCTCGGGATCTTTCAACACTTCATAGGCGGCGGCAATGGCCTTGAACCGTGCTTCTGCGCCCGCGTCGTCGGGATTTAGATCCGGATGGCTGGTGCGCACCAGTTTGCGATATGCTTTCTTGATTTCGTCTGCCGTGGCCGACTTGGGCAAGCCAAGCGCTTCGTATGGATCGTCGGGCATTCAGACTCCCTTATTTCTGACTAAAACGCAGTAAGCGGACCATCCAACCGTCCGGTGCTTCTGTCCGCTTATTATGCCATGTCAGTTAGGGGGCCGCCCTGATCCATGTCAGCACCAAAGGTGTCCGGGCCACCTATTCTGACCTAGCAGACACAGGGTTGGGGACTGACGCACCAGCGGTCGCAAACTCAGTTCGAAAAGGGAGTTACATTGACGGAAACTGACAACACTTCCAATGAGAACGGCACGACCGATCTGCTCGCTTTGAGTCCAGCACCCGTCCCTGCCCTATGTCATCCGGCCCCAGTCGCTTCACCAAACCGAAGGATTTGGCTCTGGATCAGTGCAAGCGTCATGGGGCTCGCGCTGGCGGCTCTCGCATATTCACAACAGTGGATGGCCGGGCCGTCGGTGGTCGCGGTCGAAATGGCCCAAGCGGCGCCCGTCACACGCCTTCTCGCCGTCAACGGACGTATTGCTGCAGTCAATTCCGTCGCCATCCGGCCCGTTGCTACAGGCACCCTGATAGCAATTGCCGTTACCGAAGGTGATGTGGTTGAGGCAGACCAGATCCTTGCACAAGTGGACGCCGCCGCGCAAAATGCAATTGTGCGGCAAGCCATGGCTGGCCTGGATGTAGCCCTCGTTAACCAAGCTCAGGCAACCGAAAGCTACGAGCGCGCGCTGTCCCTTGGCCCAAATATCGCCAGGAGCGTGCTCGAAACCGATGCCCATGTCGTCCAAACGGCGGTGCAGGAGGTTGCGCGCCAAACCGCCGCTCTTGATCAAGCCCAAGTCGTGCTTGGCAATCACACCATCCGCGCGCCGCGCAGCGGCACTGTTGTGGCGCTTGACGCCGAGCTGGGCCAACTTACCGGACCCACAATTCCCTTGCTGACACTGGCAGATTTGAGCGATCTGGTGGTCGAAGCCGATGTGGACGAAGCCTATGCGACACAGATTGCATTAGGACAACCTGCGCTGCTGCAACTGGCGGGTGAGGCACGCAATCGAGACGGACACGTCAGTTTCGTGTCTGCCCTTGTGGATGCGGCAACCGGTGGTCTGGCGGTCAAGATTGCCTTTGAGGCCCCGGTCATGGCTCCCATCGGTCTGACGGTTGCGACGAACATCATCGTGGAGAGACGCGATGCGGCGCTGACCCTACCGCGCACCGCCCTGCAAACAGGCGCGGATGGCACCGGCGTTTTTGTGGTCAGAGACGGGACCGCCATGTTCCAACCCGTCTCAGTCGTCGATTGGCCGGCCGCACGGCTGATCGTGACAGGAGGCCTTGCCGAGGGTGACGCCGTGATCATCGACCCCACCAACATCGAAGTTGGGCAGGCCGTCGTGTCGGACCAACCCTGATGCTTTACGCGCTCAAGATCGCGGGCCGATACCTAACGGCGAGCAAGGCGCAAACAGCGCTCCTCGTCGTCGGGGTCGCGGTGGGCGTGTTTATCTTCATTTTCATGTCGGCCCTGATCGGGGGGCTGGCCGAATTCATCCTGTCGCGCACCGTGGGCGATATCTCGCATATCACGATCGAGGCCGAGATCGATGACCCTGCCGTTTTGATTTCACCAAATGACTTGGATGGCGGGCATGTCTTGTTCGTCACCGAACGGGGCCGCGACCGGACCGCCACACTGAGTGATGCGGCGACATGGCTTCCCCTGATCCAGGCCGTACCCGGTGTGCGTGCCGTCTCGCCGCAGATCACCGGTGCCGGATTTCTGACACGCGGCGCTCAAGTCGCCCAAGTCAGCGTGACAGGTTTGGAGCCTGGGAAAGAATCCGCGATCCTGGACCTTGAGGGCTACATGGTCGCGGGAACCGTACGGCTCGGCTCGGGTCTCATCGTGCTGGGCAATAGATTGACAGATGATCTGGCCCTATCGCTCGGCCAGACACTACGGTTGCAAAGCTCAAACGGGGTCACGGCGACACTCACACTGAGCGGCATCTTTGATACGGGCAATGGTGGGATGGACGGCGCGCGCGCCTTTGTCAGCCTCTCGACTGCGCGAACCCTCTTTGCCATGCCCCAAGGCGTGACACAGATCGAGATCAAGCTGAACGATCTGAATGCCGCCAATACCACCGCCCTTCGGATCAGTGGGCTCACGGGTCTGGATGCTGTGCCGTGGACGGACGGAGCCGAACAGTTGATGGAGGCGCTGAACGCACAGGCGCAGACCGGGTATTTCCTGAAAACCTTCGCGCTCATCACCATCGTCATCGGGGTCGCCTCAGCGCTCTTGCTCTCCACCTACCGCCGCCGCCCCGAGATCGGGATCATGCGGGCGATGGGGGCAAGTCGTGGCTTCGTTGTTTTCGTGTTCGTCACTCAAGGTGCCATGATCGGACTGATGGGCGGGGTCACGGGGGCGGCCCTGGGGTATCTTGCCCTGCTGCCATTCCCATCGCGCGATGCGTTTCAGGCAGGGACTCTGCCGTTGGACATTACCCAGGGATCGTATGGACTGGCCATTGCCCTGACGCTCACCGGCTCGATACTCGCTTCTATCCTGCCTGCGAGGTCGGCCGCCCGGGTCGATCCAGTCACGGCAATCGGACAATGACGATTTCGCAAAGCGCCCTTCTTGAGGTGAACGATCTGGTCAAGACCTTCGGAACCGGGGACGTGGCAACACGCGTGTTGCGCGGCTTGTCACTCTCCCTTGCAAAGGGTGAAATGGCCGCCCTGCTGGGTCCGTCCGGTTCGGGCAAAAGCACGCTGCTGACAATCCTTGGTACGTTGATGAAGCCCACATCGGGCAGCTACAACATGTTGGGGCAGGATCTGATCGCGGCGGACGACAAGCAGCTGACGGTGTTTCGTAACCTCCACATCGGCTTTGTCTTCCAGTTTCATAACTTGTTGCCCGATTTCACCGCACTGGAAAACGTCATCTTTCCGACAGCTGTCCGAATGGGCCGCGAGACATCCGCCGCCCGCGACCGTGGCCGCGACTTGCTGGTGCGCATGGGGCTAGAGGAACGGACCAACTTCCCCTCGACCAAACTGTCAGGCGGACAGAAACAACGTGTCGCCGTCGCCCGCGCCCTGATGAACGGCCCCGAACTGGTGCTCGCAGACGAGCCGACCGGCAACCTTGACCGCGCCTCTGCTGCCCGCGTCATGGAGTTGATCGGTCAAATCAATCGAGAGGAAGGCACGACGTTTCTGATCTCGACCCATGACGAAAAGATCGCAGGTCTGTGTCGGAGACAACTTGTTGTCGGAGACGGACGTGTCACCGGTTAGCAGGCTCACCTGCGAAAAGGATCTTACCGCTGACCACGTCGATGCATCGTGGGAACGACCGCCGCTCCTAACTTGGATTAGTGCAACCGGGTGCCCGTTCGAGGGACAGTTGTTGGACCCAACATACAACACAGAAAGCGAGCTTCAAATGACTTTCAAGGATCTAGACAAAAAGGCGCTTGGCTCCACAGCCCCCGCCGAGGCGAAGACTGCACCTGCCACCAAGAACGATGGCAAGACGCCGAAGGAACAAACGGCACCACCAGACGAGAAGCGGGCCGTCGGACCCAAATATGAGGACGACATGTTCAATAATATGCCCGTCTGAATTGGGGCATAGGATCAAAACCGGGAACGTCCTCAGCAAACCCGGACATCACCAACATATCGACCCCAAAGCCGGAAACACGCGGATAGTTTGGGCCGTTATGATCAATATCATGTTGACTGTGGTGCAGATCGTCGGCGGAATTCTATCGGGTAGCCTCGCTTTAATCGCCGATGCGATCCACAATCTGTCAGATGCGCTTTCGCTTGGTCTGGCCCTGTTTGCACGTATTATCGCAAGGCGACCCGCAGACGACACCATGACGTTTGGATATGGCCGTGCAGAGATCGTTGCGGCGTTGATAAACTACACAACGCTGATCCTGCTGGGCCTCTTTTTGACGTATGAGGCGGTTTTGCGACTGTTCGCCCCCACAGACGTGGACGGATGGTCAGTTGTTATCATTGCAGCATTCGCGCTTGGGGTAGATACGCTCACCGCATTTCTGACCTATGCACTCTCCAAAAGCAGCATGAATATTCGCGCGGCGTTCCTGCATAATGTTGCGGATGCACTTGGTTCCGTTGCTGTCATTGTGGCAGGCACTGTCATTATTCTCTATGATTGGCGGCTGATTGATCCACTGATCACATTGTTGATCGCCGGTTACATCCTGTGGCAATCCATCACCGAAATTGGCGGGTCAGTGCGCATCCTGATGCTGGGCAGTCCGCCGGATATGGATACGCAAGCTGTGCTAGCGGCGATGCGCGGCGTGTCAGGCGTTGGGGATGTGCACCACCTGCATCTGTGGCAGATGCAGGAACACCAATCCGCATTGAACGCCCATATTGTGATCAAAGAAGGCCGCTGGAACGAGGCTGATCGCGTGAAAGAGGCCGTGAAGATCGCCCTTCGCGATAGGTTCGGGCTGTCTCACATCACCCTCGACTTGGAACGCCATGGCTTTGAGTGTGAAGACTTGCAAGTTGTCGGCCACACCTCAGCAACAAATTGATTTGTCCTGACGCAGAGAAACGCCACGCCGCCGCGCGTTCGCTAGGGGTGCTCAAGCCAGCCCAAGGTCGACTTTGAGCCCAGAGCGACCGACGCTGCATCCGCAATAAATGGCGACCTTTCGCAGCAGACAAATGGTATTTACGCAAGAAACGGGTCGGTCAGCAGCCTCGATCTGACTAAGCATCTCCCAGTCCTCAATATAAGGAGATAGGAATGCTTCTCAACGGAAAGACAATTATCATCACCGGCGCGAGCAGTGGCATAGGAGCCGCCGCCGCCAGAATTTTCGCAGCTGAAGGTGCGAAACTGGTGCTCGGAGCGCGTCGCGCCGAACTGCTTGAGGAGATCACAAAGGATATTTCTGCCACGGGAGGCGAGGCGGCTTTCCTCGCGGGGAACGTCGAGGACGCGAGCTACGCCGAGGCGTTGGTGGCGCTCGCGGAATCGCGCTTTGGCAGCCTCGACGGCGCTTTCAACAATGCAGGTATCATTGGAGACATGGGACCAGTCCCCGACATGGCAGACAGCAACTGGCATAAAGTGATGGCGGTAAATCTGAATAGCGGGTTCTATGCGGCCAAGTTCCAGATCCCTGCGATGCGTAAACGCGGTGGTGGTTCAATTGTGTTCACATCCACATTCGTGGGACACACAATCGGCTTGCCTGGCATGGCGGCCTACGCCGCTTCCAAGGCGGGACTCATCGGGATGACACAGGTTCTGGCGACAGAACACGGGCCGGAAAACATCCGCGTAAACGCGCTCCTCCCGGGAGGCACGATGACGCCCATGGCCGGTGATGACGTGGGGACTCATGAAGTCGTGCGCAGTTTCCACGCGCTCAAGCGCATGGCTGAGCCGTCCGAAATCGCCAACGCAGCTTTGTTCTTGCTTTCTGATCAGGCGTCTTTCGTGACCGGCAGTGCCATGGTTGTCGATGGGGGGAACTCCATAACTAAACTGTAAAACAATAAACCGGACACCGGCACACAGTCAGCCAGTGTCCGGTTTTTCCGCACAGCAGACCTAAGCTTCCCTAGCGCAATTGATCGAGTGACTTTGACCCATCACTCCCAAAACAAGCGCCGGGGCCTGAAATAAAAGCCTTCTCAGGCCCAAGTAAGTTGATCAGGAAAAGGATGCCTTCGCAGCACTTTTCCCGATCAAATCAGTCCGGCTTGTCGTCGCCCAAATATCTGGCAAGGACAAAGGCTGCAGTAAAAGCAACTGTAGCCGCGACGCCTGCGGGGTCCGTTGCCGTGGGAATGGGTGGGGCGTTGGGTGCGTTTGAAAGATGCTGTTTTGACCACGGTTTTTTGACGATCGCCACACACCCTCCTGCTGCCAAAAGCAAACCAAGCCCCGTCGATAGGGCCGCCCATGCAGCGCCGAAAGACGCGCTGAGTGCGAGGAAGGCAGACGCAGTGATGAACCCAAAGCCCGCAAGCCCAATCAGGCCGACTGATATTTCCAAAAACAAGCGCCAAAGCACTTTTTGCGCGGCGTCTCGCGCACTGCCTTCAACGCCGCGCATCGCATCTGTCAGAAACTGGTTCACCGGCGCGACATGGCCCCGACCAAAAGACCAGCGCTCGCCGCAAGGCCAATGGCCAGTAACGGATGATCGGCAACCGATGCCTCAAGCTGATGTTCGGCAGATTTCCCTGTTCTTTCGACGTAATGTTTTGCTTCGCCAAAGCCTTCGACGATATCAGTCGCCATATGGCTACCGCGTTTTCCAGCAATCCCGCTGACTGTCTCGGCAAGGCGCGACAAATCTGTCCGCAAGGCGGCGAGCTGGTGGCTTACAGCTTCGAAATCGGTCGCTGCCTCTGTGGTTGCTTTGCTATTTTGTGACATTAAAAACCCCATGTTTTTTTTGCGTGAAGATGATTTGACGGCACATTATGCGCCCATTTTGACTGTGCTCAGAACGGCAACAGGACCAGGTCACTAGATCCGGACCACGTCAGATTTGTTTTCGGTGGTCTGTCCCTCAAAGGTTTCGTCCGAGGCATCCGCTTCTGCCTTTGTCTTCTGCACAAGCTGATCGCGATGATGTGCCGGGCCATAGATCGTAAAAAATTTGAGCGGCTCATGCCCTGTGCAAATCACATTATGATGCGCACCTGCAGGCACAACGATACCGTCGCCGGGTCCCAACTTATGGGTGACGCCGTCGATCACCGCGCGCCCTTTGCCGTCCTCGATACGAAAGAACTGATCCGTGTCGGAATGAAGCTCACCGCCTATCTCGGAGCCTGGATCAATCGACATCAAAACCAGCTGAAGCTTGGCTCCAGTATAAAGCACCCGCCGGAAGTCCGTGTTTTCTTCGGCCAATTCTTCGATGTTTCCAAAGTATCCAATCACGACAAACCTCCCAAAGGTTGCGCCACATGACGCAGCGGTGCGTTCATGTTTGCCTGGAGATAGCCCCTTCCGCACTGATCAGGGTTAGCGGCCATGGTTTTCAATGAAAGGTGCCCGATTTGTATAGTACGCCTGCGCGGCTACCGGCGCCACGCTAACACCGATCAGCACGGTCCCCCGACGCTCCGGTTAAGTTGAGACAGATGGCCCCTTCAGAAAGACCGCGCCCCGATGCAAAACCACCACAAATCCACAGATCCATCTCAGCAGAACATTGGGACTGTGCTTGCTGTACGAGGTGCAGTTGTGGATGTGCTTTTTGCCAGCGCGGACCTGCCGCCAATTAACGCCGCGTTGAATGTCGAATGGGATGTGCCAAGCCCACTTATCCTGGAAGTTCACAGCCATCTTGATTTGACCACGTTACGTGCAGTGGCGTTCCAATCAACCGCGGGCCTCGCGCGCGGCGTCGCAGTGCATGCAAGCGGCGGGCCAGTTGCCGTGCCGGTTGGCGAAGCTGTGCTTGGCAGATTGTTGGATGTCGTTGGCTCTCCCAAAGACGATGGCCCACCGCTGCCAAAGGATACGCCACGCCGATCAATCCATGCGCTGCCACCCGTTTTGAGCACCCAAACCCGCACGACGGACGTATTCGAGACCGGTATCAAGGTGATCGACCTGCTGACTCCGATGGCCCAGGGCGGCAAGGCCGCGATGTTCGGCGGAGCAGGCGTTGGCAAGACCGTTTTGGTGATGGAACTGATCCGGGCCATGGTCGAGAAATACGAAGGCATCTCAGTTTTTGCCGGTGTCGGCGAGCGGTCCCGCGAAGGGCACGAATTGCTCACAGAGATGAGCGAGTCCGGCGTGCTGGAACGCACGGTGCTGGTCTACGGGCAGATGAATGAGCCACCCGGCGCGCGCTGGCGCGCGCCGCTGACCGCGCTGACAATCTCAGAATATTTCCGCGATCAAAAGCATAAAAACGTGCTTTTGCTGATGGACAACGTCTTTCGCTTTGTGCAGGCGGGCGCAGAGGTGTCGAGCCTGCTGGGTCGCTTGCCCTCGCGCGTTGGCTATCAGCCCACACTTGCGACCGAAGTCGCAGGACTTCAGGAACGGATCGCATCAGTCGCGGGGTCAGCCGTGACGGCGATTCAGGCGGTTTATGTACCCGCCGACGATTTCACCGACCCAGCAGTCACCACGATCTCCAGCCATATGGATTGTGTTATCGTTCTGTCGCGCGCCCAAGCCGCCGAAGGTTTCTATCCGGCGATTGACCCATTGGCCTCATCCTCGATGTTGCTCGATCCACTCGTGGTCGGAGAGGAGCACTACAAGACCGCCGAAGCTGTCCGGCAAGCCCTGGCCCGCTTCCGGGAGTTGACCGATATCATCTCCTTGCTGGGGGTCGAAGAGTTGGGAACAGCCGACCGTCTCATCGTGAAACGCGCCCGGCGGCTGCAGCGGTTCCTGACCCAACCCTTTATGGTGACCGAAGCCTTTACCGGAACGCCCGGTGCCAGCGTCCCGCTGGCTGACACTCTCAAAGGGTGCCGCGCGATCCTGGACGGTGCCGCTGACGATTGGGCCGAAAGCGCTCTCTATATGGTCGGCACATTGGAGGATGCACGCAAGAAAGAAGACGCCGCCAACGCCAAAGAGGCCGCGGCATGAGGTTGCGGATTATTACACCCCTTTCGGTCGTTGTGGACGAAGACATCGACGGATTGCGCGCCGAGGACGCGAGCGGGAGTTTCGGCATCCTCGCAAGCCACGCGCCCTTCGTCACAGCACTGGCGGTCTCAATCGTCAGTTGGCGCAAAGCCGACCTCGAGCAGTTTTGCGCCCTGCGCGGTGGGGTCATGACTGTTGGGGATACCTCTGACATTCATATTGCAACACGCGAGGCCGTGACGGGCGATGACCTTTCCACCCTCGACGCCGATGTGCTGGCCCGATTCCAATCCGATGCAGACATTGAGCGGACCGAGCATGTCGAGACGATGCGCCTGCAGTTCAACGCCATCCGCCACATGGTCAGTCGCCTGAAGCCCGGTGCAAACGCGGGTGAGTTCCGATGACCCCCACGCCTCAACAAGATGGGCCCGACGATGATCCGCTGGTGACGCAAACCCGTCTGCGCCGGGACCGGCGTGACCGCTGGCTGCGCGACGGTGATATGTCCGTGGGCCGCCGTCTGGCGCAAATTGGGGTGTTGGGCTGGATCTTTGTTGTCCCGACGCTGGCGGGCCTGTTTTTGGGGCGCTGGCTTGATGCCCGCTTCGCCTCAGGCATTTTCTGGAGCGCCCCTTTAATGTTTTTGGGTGTTTGCCTTGGCGGCTGGACCGCATGGAAATGGATGAATGCGGAATGATTGATCTCTCAGGCCTGCCGCTGTTCATCCTCCTGCCAAGCTGTTTTCTGGCTGGGCTTTTTATCGGATATGGTTATTTCCGCGCCCTGCGCGCGACGGCTGATCTGATCGTGCACGACGGTCAACCGCTGATGGGATTGGCCCTGACCCTCGGGCGTCTGTCCCTTTTGGTCACGGGCTTTTTCATCGCAGTCCTGATTGGCGGGCTGGCCTTGCTGGCGACTTTTGCAGGGGTCCTCTGCGCCAGAGCTCTGATGCTCTACAAGGTGCGGAGGGACGAGGTTTGAATTCGCCACTGGACTCAATCGCACTCTTCTACCTCGGCCCTCTGCCCATCACACAGGCCGTGCTGACGACCTGGGCGATCATGGCGATACTGGTTCTCGGGTCCTTTCTGCTGACGAGGCGGATGGACCTTGTGCCCGGCAAACGGCAGGCCGCCTTAGAGCTGATCGTCACCACGATGGACACCCAGATCGTCGAGACGAGCGGCGCAAACCCTGCCCCTTACCGCGCTTTCATCGGCACGCTGTTCATGTTCATTCTTGTAGCCAACTGGTCGTCGCTGATCCCGGGGGTCGAGCCGCCAACCGCTGGGCTGGAAACCGACGCCGCTTTGGCCGTACTCGTCTTTATGTCGGTGATCTGGTTTGGTGTGCGCGGCGACGGCATTGGTGGCTATCTCAAATCCTTCGCAGCACCCAACCCGGTCATGATCCCGCTCAACATACTGCAAAGCCTGACACGCGTATTTTCCATGTTTGTGCGCCTATTCGGAAATGTCATGAGCGGCGTTTTCGTCATCGGCATCGTCGCCTCGCTGGCGGGCCTTCTGGTGCCGATCCCGCTGATGGCGCTCGATCTGCTGACCGGATTGGTGCAGGCCTACATCTTTGCCGTCCTGGCAATGGTCTTCATCACATCCACGGTAGAGGACGGCCAAAGCGCCAAGCGCGATGCCGCGCCGCGCCCTCCCCCAAACCAAAAGGACACTTAATGGATTACCTCGCTCTTGCCAGCATCATCGGTGCGGCTTTTGCCGTGGCCTTTGGCGCACTTGGACCCGCACTCGCAGAAGGCCGCGCCGTGGCCGCCGCGATGGACGCCATCGCGCGCCAGCCGGAAGCCGCGAACACGATTTCGCGTACGCTTTTCGTAGGCCTAGCCATGATCGAGACGACCGCGATCTATTGTCTGGTGATCGCGCTCTTGTTGATCTTCGCCAACCCGCTGCTGGCTTAGGCCGATGACAATTGATTTCTGGGGCCTCGGCCTGCAGGCGGTCAACGTCCTGATACTCGTCTGGCTATTGTCACGGGTCTTCTGGCGTCCTGTCGCGGCGGCCATTGCCAAGCGTCAAAAAACCGCACAGGCGGTGATCGGAGCGGCAACGGCGACGCAGGCCAAGGCCGACACCGCACTGGCCGAAGCCACCAAGGCCCGCGCCGGCATCGCAGAAGAACGCGCCGCGATGCGTGATGCGGCAAGGGCAGAAGCTGAATCCGCCGCAAAATCCACCCTCGCCGAGGCCCGCACACAGGCCGAGGCGATATTGGCCACAGCAAAAGACACTAAAAGCCATGATAGGGTAGCCGCAGCCAAAGCCAATGACGCCCAGGCCTTGGAGTTGTCGCTCAAGATTGCCGCCCGGCTGCTGGAACGCCTGAATGGTCCCACTGTGCAATCCGCCTTTCTGTCGCAACTGGTGAACGCCATCGCAGATATGCCCGCCGCCGACCGCAAAGCGCTGGCCAGTGATCCAAAAGGCATCGAGATCGTTTCGGCGACCGAGACAGGAGCAGAACAAGGGAAGATCAAAAAGGAAATTCAGACCGCTTTAGGCGGAACCACAGAAATACGTTTCACCACCGATCCCAACCTGATTGCCGGTCTGGAGCTGCGCAGCCCGCACTTCACCCTCCACAACTCGTGGGCTGCGGACTTAATACAGGTCCGGAAGGCGGTGAAAGATGCCGCCTGACACGTCAAACTGGGTCGCGAAAACAGCAGACGCATTGAAGAGCACGGCCCTTGGCCCTCGCACCGAGCACAAGGGGCGGGTCGAAGAGATCGGCGACGGCGTTGCCATGATCTCCGGACTGCGCGATGTGCGGCTTGACGAGGTCTTGCGTTTTGAGGGCGGTCAAACTGGTTTCGCCCGCGTGCTCGACCCCGACCTGATCGGCTGCGTTCTTCTGGACGCCGCTTGGGACGTGGAAGCGGGCGACGCGGTTTTCGGCACCGGCGAGGTTGCGCGCGTGCCCGTCGGCGAGGCGCTGCTGGGTCGGATCGTGGACCCGCTGGGACGCGCCCTGGACGGCAAAGGACCGATAGAGTCCAAGACGCATCTGCCAATTGAACAACCTGCGCCCTCCATTATCGAACGTGATCTTGTAACCGAACCCGTCCAGACCGGCATCGTGGTGGTGGACACGCTGTTTGCGCTTGGCCGGGGGCAGCGTGAATTGATCGTCGGCGATCATTCGACGGGTAAGACGACGCTGGCCATAGACGCGCTGATCGCGCAACGTGGCAGCGACATGATCTGCATCTACGTCGCCGTGGGGCAGAAGACATCCAGCGTCCGCCGCGCCATCGATGCGCTTGCAGAGCGCGGTAACTTTGCGCGCTGTATCGTCGTCGTGGCGGGCGCGTCTGAGGCGCCGGGTCTGCAATGGATCGCGCCCTATGCAGGCATGACCATGGCCGAATACTTCCGCGACAAAGGCCAGCACGCGCTGATCGTGATTGATGATTTGTCCAAACACGCCGCCACCCACCGTGAAATCGCACTTCTGACCCGTCAGTCGCCGGGTCGCGAGGCCTATCCCGGTGATGTCTTCTACATCCATGCACGCCTTCTGGAACGCGCGGCTAAACTGTCCAAGGACCGCGGCGGTGGCTCACTCACTGCCCTGCCGATTGCAGAGACGGACTCGGGCAACCTGTCGGCCTATATCCCGACCAACCTGATCTCGATCACCGATGGGCAAATCGTTCTGGACGCCGCCCTGTTCCATCAGGGTCAGAAACCGGCCGTGGATGTGGGCCTGAGCGTCAGCCGCGTCGGCGGCAAGACACAGGCACCAATCCTTCGCAAAGCCGCAGGCACGCTGCGTCTGGACTATGCGCAGTTTCTGGAACTTGAGGTCTTTACCCGCTTCGGCGGCATGCCCGATGGCCGCGTCCGCGAGAAGCTGACCCGTGGCGCGCGGATCCGCGAAGCGCTGCGTCAATCCCAGCATATGCCGTTCCGTTTGGTGGATGAAGTCGCACTGATGCTCGCAGTGCAGGCCGGGCTGCTGGATCCCTTGCCGCTTGCGGCGGTGGCCGCCTATCGGACAGGCCTACCAGCCCACCTGGACAAGAACGCGCCCGAGATACTCAGAACTCTGACCGAGACAGGAGACCTTGACGATAAAGTTCGCGAGCGCCTGATGGAAACGCTCGCCGAACTCGCCACGTCACTGGGCGGAGAGCAAACAGCGGTGAAGACGGACACAGCCGCAGCAGACGGCCCATGACCGAACGACTGGCCGATATCAGCGCCCGGATCGAAGGTATTCGCGAGTTGGGCGCGGTGGTGAATGCCATGAAAGGTATCGCCGCGGCCCGCGCGCATGTCGCCCGAGGGCAAGTTGACGCCGTGGACAGTTACGCCGCAACCATTGCTGTGGCGATGTCGCGTGTTCTGGGGCCTGATATCGCCAAGACTGACCCCGACAAAGACAAGCAGCAGGACGCGGGCAACCAAATGGGCCTGCTGGTCTTTTGTGCCGAGCAAGGTTTCGCAGGCGCGTTCAGCGAACGTGTTCTCGACAGCATCAGCGGGGCATCGGGAGCCGAAACCTTGTTCCTCATCGGCAAGAGGGGGCTATCTATTGCGACAGCACGCGGTCTGAAACCGCATTGGAGCGCACCCCTGCCCTCGCACACGCCCGGCATTCCCAAATTGGCAGGCGAGATCACAACGGCAATCTACGCGGCGGTCACCGCGCGGCGCATTGACTGTCTCGATGTCATCTTCACCGGCTGGCAAGCAGGCCGCCCTGCCCTTGTTCGGCAACATCTGTTTCCAATCGATCTGGCCAATCTTCCGCCTGCATCGCGCGACCGCCCCCTGATGCAGTTATCGCCAAGCACCCTGATCGCTTCGCTCGGTCAGGATTACTTCAACGCGCAGGTCTGCAAAGCAGCGCTCCACGCCTTTGCCGCCGAGAACGAAGCGCGGATGGAAGCCATGTCGTCCGCAGGGACTCAAATCGCACGTGAACTGGAGACGTTTCAAGCGACCCTGCGCCGTGTGCGGCAGGAGGCGATTACGGCGGAGATTATCGAACTTGGCACCGGTGCCGTCAACGCGCGTGACAGGCGTTAATATCGACACCCCAAAACCTATGGGCCAATCATAGCCGAAGATGGTGATCAATTCTGCCCAGACACTAACCCAGATCAACGCCGCAGTGCAGCAAACGCATTAGATCTCCGGAAAAGGATGCGCCAACCGCGTCGTTACCCAGAGGACAAGCTATGTCAACACAGCCCAAATCGATCGCGTCTCGCGCCGATAAACCGGCCCCATCGACTCAGACTTCGGAGATCAAAAGACCCAGCCCTGACCTTAAAAAAACGCCTCTCCTCGCGCCCTTTGAAACGCTTGACCGGATGGCCCACGCAAGCGTCGCAAAGGCAACCTCAGGGCTCTCACCTTCGGTGCTGGCCGAGGCGTGGATGGACTGGGCAACCCACCTCGCCGTCTCGCCGGGCAAGCAGTTGCACCTGATGGAGCAGGCCTTCCGAGACGCTCAGACCGTTTGGATGGCCAGCCTTGGTATCGGTAAGCCAGAGGCTGCGCCAGACACATCGCAGGCCCTGAACCCCGACCGTCGGTTCGCCGGTGAAGCCTGGCAGAAATACCCCTTCAACGTCTGGTCTCAGGCACATCAGCAGTCCTGGGCTTGGTGGCAGGACGCCACGGGCGGCGTGCACGGCGTGACGCCCGAACATGAAAACCTCATGGGTTTTGTGGCCGGTCTGATGACCGACACGGCCGCACCGTCGAACTTTGCCATGACCAACGCGGACGTGATCTCGGCCACTCTTACTGAGCATGGTCAGAACCTTGTGCGCGGTGTGAAGAATCTGACCGAAGACCTGATCGCGAAAACCGGAACCGCACCGCCCGCTGGACCGCAAGTCTTTGAGGTGGGGCGCAATCTGGCGACCACGCCCGGCAAGGTGGTGTTTCGCAACGACCTGATCGAGTTGATTCAATATTCGCCTGCGACCGACACAGTTCGGCCAGAGCCGATCCTGATCGTGCCTGCCTGGATCATGAAATACTACATCCTCGACCTGTCGGCACAGAATTCGCTGGTCGCGTTTCTTGTGGCCCAAGGCTTTACCGTATTCATCGTGTCCTGGAAAAATCCGGGCGCGGAAGACCGCGATCTGGGCATGGAAGACTACCGCCAGCTTGGCGTGATGGAGTCCATTGATGCCGCCCTCGCCATCACAAAAGCGCCCAAGCTGCACGCTGTCGGCTATTGTCTTGGTGGCACCCTGCTCTCGATCGCAGCGGCGGCGATGGGCCGGGACGGTGACGCGCGTCTGGCCTCGGCCAGCTTCCTTGCAGCACAGGTCGATTTCACCGAGGCCGGACCGCTGCGCTTGTTCATCAATGACAGTGAGGTCACGCTGATCGAGGACATGATGGCCGAAAAGGGCTATCTCTCCTCTGATCAGATGGTCGGCGCCTTCGCGCTGCTGCGCGCCCGTGATCTGATCTGGGCGCCTGCGATCCACAATTATCTGCTGGGACAGCGCAGCGATGCCTTCGATCTGATGGCGTGGAACGCCGACGCCACACGGATGCCCGCGCGGATGCATTCCGAATATTTGCGTAAGCTGTTTCTCAATAATGACTTGGCCGAAGGCCGATATCATGTCGAGGGCAAAGCGATTGCCGTCTCTGATATCCGCGCGCCGATCTTTGCCGTCGGCACCGAGGATGACCATGTCGCCCCTTGGCAATCTGTCTACAAGATGCAGCTTCTGGCTGATACGGATGTGACTTTCGTGCTCACAAGCGGCGGACACAATGCAGGCATTGTCTCAGAGCCCGGCCATGCAGGACGGCATTTCCGGATCGCTGAGACCAAAGCTAATGCCACCTACCGCGATCCCTCCGAATGGCTTGAGAAAAACGCGGCCCAGGACGGTTCATGGTGGACTGGCTTTGCCAACTGGCTTGCCGCGCGATCCAGCGCGCTTGCCGCACCGCCAGCGATGGGCGCACATTCCGGCGCGTACACAGCGCTGTGCGATGCGCCCGGCTCTTATGTCATGCAGCGATGACGTCGCTGGAGGGCAAAACCGTGCTGGTGGTTGGGGTTGCGAACGCCCATTCCATCGCAGCCGGATGTGCGCAGGCCTTCGCTGATGCGGGGGCCGAGATCTCAATGACCTATGTGAACGAGACGGCCAAACCCTATGTGCAGCCAGTTGCCGACGCCGTGGGGGCAAAGCTGTTACTGCCACTCGACGTCGAAGCCGAGGGGCAGATGGACGCCGTTTTTGCGGCGATCGACGCGCGCTGGGGGCGGCTCGATGTTATTGTCCACTCCATCGCCTTTTGCGTGGCAAAGGACTTGCACGGTCGGGTTGTTGATTGCTCCCGCGCGGGCTTTGCACAGGCAATGGACATTTCGGTCCACTCGCTGATCCGCATGGCACAGCGCGCCGAGCCGTTGATGACAAAGGGTGGCACGATCCTGACCATGACGTATTACGGCGGCGAAAAAGTCGTTGATCACTACAATATCATGGGGCCGGTCAAGGCGGCCCTAGATGGCACGATGCGCGCCCTTGCGGTTGAGCTTGGCCCCAAAGGCATCCGTGTGAACGCGATCTCGCCGGGGCCGCTGCAAACACGCGCCGGGTCCGGCATCGCCCATTTTGACCAGTTGATCGACGCCGCACGAAGTCGCGCACCCGAGCAGACTCTTGTGACGATCAAGGATGTGGGGGATGTCGCAGTCATGCTGGCAAGCGACGGCATGGGCCGCGTCACTGGTGATGTCACTTATGTCGACGGAGGCCTGCATGTCCGCGCCTGAACCGATGCAGTATATCGAGAACAAGACCTACGCCGAGATCGCAGTGGGCGACCACGCGGAGCTGACGCGGACATTGAAACCGCAGGATATCGAATTGTTCGCCGTTATGTCCGGCGACGTGAACCCGGCGCATGTCGACGCCGAATACGCAAAGACAGACATGTTCCACGGTGTGATTGCCCATGGCATGTGGGGTGGCGCGCTCATTTCGGCCGTGCTGGGCACAGAGTTGCCCGGCCCCGGCACGATTTTCCTGAACCAGAGCCTGACATTCGAGGCTCCGGTCGGGCTTGGCGATACGGTGACCGTACGGGTTGAAGTGACGGAAAAGCTTGAGAAAGGGCGCGTGCTACTTGCTTGCACCTGCCTCAACCAAGACGGCATTTCAGTCATCGAAGGTGTCGCACGTGTCATCGCCCCACGCGACAAGGTGCGCCGCCCGCGCGTCGTCCTGCCCGAGGTCCATCTGCATGTCCAAGGCGCGCAATATGCCAGACTGATCGCAGCAACCGAGGAACTGGAACCGGTTCGGACCGCAGTTGTGCATCCCTGCGATGCGCTGTCCCTGAGCGGCGCGCTGGATGCCACTCGGCAAGGGATAATCCTTCCCGTTCTGGTCGGACCAAAGGCAAAGATCGAAGCTGCAGCACAAGAGGCTGGGCTTAGCCTTAAGGGATTTGAGGTGATCGACACACCCCATAGCCATGCCGCAGCCGAGGCGGCGGTGGCCCTTGTCAGGGCGGGCACAGTGGATGCCCTCATGAAAGGCGCGCTGCACACTGATGAGTTGATGGAAGCGATCGTCGATACCACCCTTGGCCTTCGTACCGAGCGGCGGATGAGCCATGTCTATGTGCTGGACGTGCCGACCTATCCCAAACCCCTGCTGATCACAGATGCCGCGATCAACATCTATCCTGATCTTGGCGTTAAACGCGACATTGTCCAAAACGCCATCGATCTGGCACGCGCGCTAGGGACGTCCCTGCCAAAGGTCGCAATCCTTTCAGCAGTTGAGACTGTAAACCCCCGGATAACCTCGACGTTGGACGCCGCCGCCCTGTGCAAAATGGCGGATCGGGGCCAGATCACCGGCGGGTTGCTGGATGGTCCGTTGGCTTTTGACAATGCCATCTCTCCGGTAGCGGTCGCTGCCAAAGGGATCGTGTCGGATGTGGCGGGCATCGCAGACATCCTCGTCGCCCCGGATCTTGAGGCCGCGAACATGATTGCCAAGCAGTTGATCTATCTGGCCGGTGCCGATGCCGCAGGTATCGTGCTGGGCGCACGGGTGCCGATCATCTTGACCAGCCGGGCCGACAGCACGGTGTCGCGGCTTGCCTCTTGCGCGTTGGCACAGCTTGTCATCAACCACCAGCCATCAACACTGCCATGACAGATGCAATCCTTGTGCTGAACGCAGGCTCTTCCAGCATAAAGTTCGCAGTGTATCCCTATGCACCGGGCAGCCCACCCCCGATACTACGCGGCAAGATCGCAGGGATCGGCACAAACCCGGTCTTTTCGGTACGTAAAAATGTAGGGGTTGCAGAGCCAAAGGCCAGTCCGATGCCGCTTGAGCCGTCGGCAGGGCTAGACGTTCTCATTCCAAAATTATTGGACTGGCTGAACTCCAACCGTAGCGGTGTCGCGATCCGGGCCGCCGGGCATCGCGTGGTGCATGGCGGGCGCACGCACGCCGAACCGGCGCGGGTCACCGATGTGCTGCTGACTGAACTTGAGGCGCTGGTGCCGCTTGCGCCACTGCACCAGCCGCATAACCTTGCGGCAATCCGCTGTGTCGCCGCCGCCCTGCCGGGTCTGCCGCAGATCGTCTGCTTCGACACCAGCTTTCACCGGACGCAAAACCGCCTGTCGCAACTCTTTGCTCTGCCCCGTGCAATGACTGACGAGGGAATAGTGCGTTATGGCTTCCACGGTCTGTCCTATGATTACATCGCGGGCACCCTACCGACCCATCTTGGCGGCCGTGCCAATGGGCGTGTGATTGTCGCCCATCTGGGCAGCGGAGCCAGCATGTGCGCGATGTTGAACCGACGCAGTGTTGCAACCAGCATGGGGTTCACCGCACTTGACGGGCTGATGATGGGCCGTCGCTGCGGCGCGATCGATCCGGGCGTCGTGTTGTATTTGATGCAGGAAAAAGGCCTGACTGCACAGGACGTCACATCGTTGCTCTATACGAAATCCGGCCTTCTCGGTGTGTCAGGCATCAGCAATGACATGGCGGCACTAGAGGCAAATGCCGCAGTCCCGGCACAGGAAGCGATCGACCTATTCTGTTATCGTGCAGCAGGTGAATTGGCCCGGCTCGCAACCGCCATTGGTGGGCTCGACGCCATCGTCTTTACCGCTGGGATCGGCGAAAATTCTGCCCTCGTGCGTCGTCGCATCTGCGATCGTCTGCTCTGGATGGGTGTGGAGATCGACACCGACGCAAACGACAGACATGCCACCCGCTTCGGCTCGCTGAGTTCCAAAGTTGACGTACTGATCATCCCAACTGACGAAGAGATCATCGTCGCGCGGGCAACCCATGCGTTGACCAGCGCCAAACCTGCTCCTACGCGGCTTAAGCCCTGATCTGCATCAGCGCAGCATGGCACATCAAGGCTTACCCTGTCACAAAGTGTACAGACAATCGCGCGACGACACCATTTCTGCCAATCACAGGACAGGAGACTACAATGGCGATGTCCATGACCCAGTTGGGCCAAGATCCGGCTTACGCGCGTTTTCTTGGGGCACCGGTCGGTGAAGACCGAACAGGCACCAGCGTGTCTGTCCTGTCGATGCTTGCCCGACTGAACGTCGATCCGTGGAATGAGGCGTCTGATCTGGCCAAGATGCAAGAGGCCCCGGCACGGCAAAGACTGGAAGCGTTATTGGCCCGTTTCGAGGACGTGCCCACACTGCTAGCGGATCAGGGCCGCGTTGCGTCGGGACTTCTGGCCTTTCTGCCAAATCGAGCAAAAACCGCGGGACCCTCCGGAAATGGCTCGGTCGCTCAATCTGTGAAACTGCCAACCGGCGCGCCCCTCTATTGGATCATCGCAGCAGCCCTTTTTCTTGGCTGGATCGTAACGCTGGCTCAAGGGAACTGAGATGCAAATACCTACAAATATCAAGAAACTCCGCGAGATGTCGGACATTGACGAGGGCGCGGCATGACACCGGATGACACCTTATGGACTCTCGAAGAGCGTTTCTGGACGGAAGGTGCTGACAGCGCCCGCCATATGACCGCAAAAGACGCCGTCTTTGTGTTCCCCTACCCCGTCGGGATCCTGCGCGGCGATGCGCTGTGGCGAGAGGCTGATGTCGCGCAGAGATGGCGCACGGTCGTGATGAGTGAGCGTCAGGTTTCACGGCAGGACAACATTGCGGTTCTGGCGTACCGCGTGTCCGCTGAGCGGGGCGACCTGCCGATCTATGAGGCGCTTTGCACCTCGACCTACCTGAATGATGACGGCACATGGTTGCGGTTAGCGCACCAGCAGACGCCGGTGGGGGATGGGCAGGGAGCGTGAACGCGGGAAGGTCTGGATTGAGCCCGAAGTAACTGATGCTGCACAGTGCGTGAATGTCTGCTAGTAGAATCAATGCAGGATACGACTAGAGGTTTGTAAGCAATGGGCGACGCGAACAAGGAAACCGCATGGAACAACCTAGTGATGAATGCCGATCCGGAGTTGTATGAAATCGGTGACGAACGACGAAACGCCGCAATAGCCTGCCTCTACATGGGAGGGGCAAACAATGGCGGCGTAAACGCATTTCTAACGAATTACTCGGACTTGGATGGTCAAGAGGTGCTTCAATCGCTTCAAAAAATTGGCGCAAATCCTGCGGCCGCCCAGTTTAGAGGCATCCTAGCAGCGTTGGGCGAACACCTTCCGACCGCCACTGAAGAGGAAAGGTGGGAAAAACTGGAACGGCTTTGGACTGACGAACTTGATGAAATGGACCTCTTAACTTCTGATGCAGACAAAAGCTTGGTAACAGCGCTCGAAGCCCATGTATCAAAACACATCGAATACTATTTGAAGTTTCCCGCCACGGAATAAGTGTCAGCGCCGAAACGGACATTTGTCCGGAAATCCTCAAAGTCCGGATTGTCCGCATAGCAGACTCCTCAGCCTCAAACCTCCCCGCTAACCTCCGTCAGTCCGCCGTCCGCCATCATCGCCTAGCCTTGCCTGAACGGTCGCGCATCAAATCGCGGCCCTTGCTGGCAAAGGACACCCAATGGCAAACCCCGCAGCGCCCCCGGCTGAGCCCACCAAACGGTTCAGCTTTCCCTCTGCCTATACCATCCTCTTCGCGCTGATCGTGATCATCGCGGCCCTGACATGGGTGATCCCGGCGGGCCAATACGCGCGCGTGGCCTCCGAGGCGCTTGGCAAGGAACTCCCCGTGGCGGGGACCTATGCCCCCACCGAGGCCAACCCGCAGGGCGTCTTCGATGTCATCCTTGCCCCTATCGCAGGCTTTTACGATCCTGGCAGCTATACCGCGAACGCGATCGACGTGGCGTTGTTCGTGCTGATGATCGGCGGGTTCATCGGTGTGGTGACGGCCACGGGGGCCATCGATGCGGGCATCAAGCGCGCCATGACGCGGCTCAAAGGGCGCGAAAAGTGGATGATCCCGATCCTGATGGGGCTTTTCGCACTCGGCGGCACGACCGAAGGCATGGCCGAGGAAACACTGGCCTTTTACGTGCTGCTGACCCCCGTCATGATCGCCGCAGGCTATGACTCCATGACAGCCGTGGCGGTGATCCTGTTGGGCGCTGGCATCGGTGTGCTTGGCTCGACTGTGAACGCCTTCTCTACCGTCATTGCGTCGGACGCGGCAGGTGTTGCCTTTACCGACGGGTTGATGCTGCGCTTTGTCATCCTTGGCATCACTTTTGCGGCCACCGTGGCCTATGTCATGCGCTATGCCGCACGGGTCAAAGCCGATCCTTCCAAGTCGTTTGTCTATGATCTGAAGGCTTCGAACGAGACGCATTTTGGCACGGTCGAGGCGGTCACCACGGACTTTACCGGTCTGCATAAAATCGTCCTGCTGCTTTTTGGGGCCACCTTCGCCGTCATGATCTGGGGCGTGTCGCTGGGCGGATGGTGGATGGCCGAGATGAGCGGGCTGTTCCTGTTCGCGGGCATCGCCATCGGCCTTGTCGGACGTCTGGGCGAGAAAGGTATGGTCGAGGCCTTTGTCGGCGGCGCGCGCGACCTTCTGGGTGTCGCGCTCATTATCGGGCTTGCACGCGGTATCGTCGTCATTATGGACGCCGGTCATATGACCGACACCATCCTGCATTGGGGGGAAGGTACAGTCGCGGGCCTCAACCGGGTCGTGTTCATCAACGTGATGTACTGGATCGAAGTGGTGATGGCGTTCTTCGTGCCCTCGACTTCGGGCCTTGCCGTTCTGTCGATGCCGATCCTCGCGCCGGTTGGCGACTTTGCCGGGGTCGAGCGCAGCCTGATTGTCACAGCATTCCAATCTGCGACCGGCGTCGTAAACCTCGTCACACCCACCTCCGCCGTGGTCATGGGCGGCCTCGCCATTGCGCGCGTCCCTTATGAGCGCTGGCTTCGCTTTGTCTGGCCCGTGCTGCTGGGCCTCACTGTCATCATCATGGCCGCCCTCAGTCTTGGCGTGCTGCTGCAAGGAACCCCAACATGACACACGATGCTTCATTGGCCTACGGCGTCCGCTCCGAGGCGGGCAAACTGCGCCGCGTTCTGGTGCATAAACCCGGTGCAGCGATGGCGCGGCTGACACCCGCCAACTGCGCCGAGCTGCTGTTTGATGATGTAATCTGGGTCAAACAGGCGCGGATCGAGCACATGACCTTTGTTGATGCGATGCGCAATCGCGGGGTCGAGGTCGTGTTCCTGCGCCAACTCTTGGCCGAGACATTGGCTGACATGGAAGCCCGCCGCTGGATTTTGGAGGCACGGATTACCGACGATACCGTGGGCATCGGCCTTGCCGACGATCTGATGGCGCATCTGATGGAAATCTCAGCTGATTTGCTGTCCACCATTCTGATCGGCGGGATGAGCAAGGCAGAGTTACCGATTGCCGAAAAGGGCGTACTTGCCCCTATGCTGGATCCGGCTGATTTCATCCTGCCGCCCTTGCCCAACCACATCTTCACCCGCGATACGACCTGCTGGATCTATGGTGGTGTTACGCTCAACCCAATGCACTGGCCTGCACGGCAGTTAGAGACGCTGAACCTTGCTGCGATCTATCGGTTTCATCCGGATTTCAAGAATGCCGGGTTTCCTATCTGGTGGGGTGACCCACTGGCAGATCACGGCCCCGCAACAGTCGAGGGTGGCGATGTCATGCCGATCGGCAATGGATGCGTCCTCATTGGCATGGGCGAGCGGACGACACCTCAGGCCGTGGGCCAGATCGCGCGTGGGCTTTTTGCAGGCGGCGGTGCTACCCGCGTTATTGCCTGCCAGTTCCCTAAATCCCGCAGTGCGATGCATTTAGATACGGTCTTCACCTTCTGTGACCGTGATCTGGTCACGGTCTTTTCCGAAGTGACAGATGCAATCCGCTGCACAAGCCTGCGCCAAACGGACCACAAAACCATTGCAGTTGAGGTTGAAACAAAACCCTTCCTCGATGTGGTCGCGGATGCTTTGAATATCAAGAAACTTCGCACCGTGCCAACAGGCGGCGACGCCTATGAGGCCGCACGCGAGCAATGGGACGATGCCAACAACCTTCTGTGTCTCGAGCCCGGCGTTGTCGTCGGATACGAACGCAACGTCTACTCTAACACCCTTCTTCGCAAGGCGGGTGTCGAGGTCATCACTATCCCCGGATCAGAACTTGGCCGTGGACGCGGTGGATCACATTGCATGACCTGCCCACTGATCCGCGACGCCATTTAAAGGAATAACAAATGCCACAGAACCTTCGCGGACACAGTTTCATTAAGCTACTCGATTTCACACCGGACCAAATCCGACACCTGCTGCAACTCGCAGCCTCCCTCAAAATGGCCAAGGCAGGCGGATATGAACGCCCCATGCTCGAAGGCAAGAACATCGCCCTGATATTTGAAAAGGACAGCACCCGCACCCGCAGCGGGTTTGAGGTCGCCGCCTATGATCAGGGCGCCCATGTCACCTATCTGGGTCCGTCAGGCAGCCATATCGGGCACAAGGAAACCATGAAGGACACCGCGCGCGTACTGGGCCGATTCTATGATGGCATTGAGTATCGCGGCTTTGGCCAGAAAGACGCAGAGGTGCTGGCCAAATTCTCTGGTGTGCCGGTATTCAACGGGCTGACGGATGAATTTCACCCCACCCAGATCCTTGCCGACCTGATGACCATGAAGGAAATCACGCACAAGCATCTTTCAGATATCGCATTTTGCTTCATGGGGGATGCAGGCAATAACATGGGGTCAAGCCTGATGGTCGGTGCCGCCCTGATCGGCATGGATATTCGCCTGTGCGGCCCACAAAGTTGCTGGCCCGATGCAGACCTTGTCACGCGATGTCGACACCTGGCCGAGACCACGGGTGCGCGGATCACCCTGACCGAGAAGCATGCCGAAGGGTTGGAAGGGGCCGATTTCGTCTACACCGATGTCTGGGTCTCCATGGGCGAACCTGATGACGTCTGGGAAGAGCGGATCGCGCTGCTACAACCTTACCGCGTGACAACCGAGGTGATGGAAAAGACGAAAAATCCCTATGCCAAATTCCTCCATTGCCTGCCCGCCTTTCACAACCGCGACACCGAAGTCGGCGAAGCGACGTTTCAAAAGTTCGGAATCGATTGCATGGAAGTGACCGAAGAGGTGTTCGAAAGCGCCGCCTCCGTCGTATTCGATCAGGCAGAAAACCGGATGCATTCGATCAAGGCGGTCCTCGTCGCCACAATGGGGGCCTGACATGCGCATCGTTGTGGCTCTTGGCGGAAATGCATTATTGCGCAGAGGTGAGCCGCTGACCGCAGCCGTTCAGCGGACGAACGTAAGGCTTGCGGCACTTGCGCTGGCTGATCTGGCGCGTGACCATGAAATCATCGTGGCCCATGGCAACGGACCACAGGTTGGTTTGCTGGCCCTCCAAGGTGCGTCCTATGATCCTCAAAAACCATGGCCGCTGGATGTGCTGGGCGCTGAGACAGACGGCATGATTGGCTACTTGATCGAACAGGAATTGATGAACGCGCTCCCCAAGGGATCGCGTTGTGCATCTCTCCTCAGCCGTGTGGAGGTGGACCCGAAAGACCCTGCCTTTGACACCCCCAGCAAGCCCATCGGTCCTGTCTATACGGATAAAGAGGCCGCGTTGGCTGCAAGCGATCACGGCTGGCAGATGGTGCAGGAAGCAACCGGTGGCATGCGCCGGATCGTTCCGTCGCCAATGCCCCTTCGCGTCATCGGTTTGGAGGCCATAAAGGTTCTTTTGCACGCTGAGCATATCGTCATCTGCGCAGGCGGTGGAGGCATTCCCGTCATTCGAAACGCGAGCGGTGACATGGAGGGCGTCGAGGCGGTCATCGACAAGGACCGAACGTCAGCCCTTTTGGCCCTCGGCCTCGACGCAGACGCGCTTTTGCTGCTGACTGACGTACCAGCCGTCTACCAAGATTTTGGCGCTCCCAATCAGACCGCCATCAGCACGACGACGCCAGCGAAACTTGGGAGCCTTGACCTTCCGCCCGGCTCGATGGGTCCAAAGGTCGCCGCTGCGGTGGCCTTCGCAACAGCCAGTGGCAAACTCGCCGGAATAGGACAGCTGACCGATGCCCGCGCCATCATCGAGGGTCGTGCCGGAACACGAGTGCTTGCAGACCATCCCAAAGCGCGCCAACGCCGGGTGGATGAAACGTCAGCACGACAACCAGGCGTATCTGACCTTCGAGGCACGCAGTGAAACTCACACCCTTCCCAACACCCCTCAAAAACGGCGTATCCGTTCTCGTGAGGGACGTGACATCGACAGATCGCCATCTGTTGGAGATTGGTTTCGCGCATTTGTCTGGTCGTGCGAGATATTTTCGGTTTCTGGGGGCGCACACCCCCCTCACCGAGAAAGAACTGGACAGGATCACAGCCGCAAACGACCCCGACCACGTCGCGGCAGGCGCTTTGCTCAGATGTAGAACAATACCGGAACCGATTGGCATCGCGCGATATATACGGCTACCCGATCAAAAACATGTCGCTGAGATCGCCATTTCCATTGCCGATCAGTATCAGCATCAGGGGCTGGGCGGTCTTCTCCTTGGCGCGCTGGCGAAATTCGCGAGGCAAGGCCGAATTACCGAGTTCAATGCCCTGATCCACAGCGAGAATACAGCAATGCTGGGGCTTCTTGATCAATTCGGTGGAGTGCAAACAGCACTTGGCGGTGAAGATATTGAGGTTACATTTCCGGTTTCTACCATTTCTGTGCATGTTCCCAAGTCATCTGCTGACAACCGCGAAACACGGGGGGGAGCCGTTCGGGCAATCATCAACCGGACGTCGGCCAAACTCCGCCAGTTTGTGAACTTCCACCCGGAATTTTCGGAAATCAATGCCCCAGACCAACCTGCATCAGTGTGGGAGAACGAGGGCGGCGCGATAGTCTGAAGGTTCACTGGATATCGGTGGACATGTACCAGTCCGAGTGAGCCGGAGACACGCGGGGCAATCTGTCACCTCGTCCGATGTCCCGCGTGTTTCCCTTTTCCGGACCGTCCACGAAAGGACAAGTTAATGACACCCGAAACCAATAAATCGACCAACGCTGCCGACAAGATGAAAACCGTGAAGGCCGCCTGGGACAAAGCCCCGTCTGGTCCGAAAAAGGACGCGGCACACAAACACTACCAGGCCGCTGAAAAGGCGCACACCGCAAAGAACGATGCGGACACGCACAAAGCACTCGACGCGGCAACACACGCACTCGCGTAACGCTGCCCGCCTGAGTTAAATGCGCGGTCGCCTTGCAACCCTTGTTTGGCGACCGCGTTTGATCTGTTTTCAATTCGACCCTTCGAACAGATTTCCAACCATATCGGACCAAAGGATAGTCAAATGCACCTCAGATCCATTCTTCTTGTACCGGTCTTTTTTGGCCTCACTGGATGTCTCGGAAACGATACAGAACGCGGCATCGCCGGTGCAGCCGGCGGCGCTGTGATTTCCGGTGCGACGGGCGGAAGCCCTGTGACAGGCGCTGTTATTGGCGGCGCTGCGGGATATTTTTGCAGAGACCTGAATGTGCCCGGCTGCCGGAACGAATAGAGAGTTATAGCTCCTTGGCGTCTGTGCTTGAGCCACTTTCCCTCGGGCACGAATGACAAAAGAAAACTGAAAGGAAGACCATAATGAGCCGCAACGTCTTGTTCGTCTTGATCGCAGGTCTCGCCGTCGTCGCCCTTACTGCAATCTATTTTTACTACCGTGAAAGCCAAAGCGGCGTCGATATCCAGATCAACGAGCAGGGCATTTCCATCGATGGAAACTAACTTCTAACATCAGTCCACATCGAATTCGAACCGCATAACGCTACTGACCGTCTGGGTCGATGAGTGGCCGCATACTGCACAACAGTTTAGGAAACGCTATGTCACTTGGTACAATCCTGATCATCATTCTTGTCATTTTTCTGCTTGGTGGAGTTAGCGGACGCTTTGGTGGCTATGGCTACGGCTTTGGTCATGCGGGGACCGGTGTGCTTGGCACCGTGCTGATCATCGTGCTTATTCTAGTGCTACTTGGACGCATCTGAACCCTGCCTACTTAAACCGTCACTTTATGAAAGGAGCGGCCCAACCTGATCCAGATAGGTCATCTCAAAGTCCGCAAATTCAACCAGCCGATCATAGTCATCAAACGTGACAAAATCATCGCGGAATGTGACCAGTCCTTGTTCGCGCAATTGCCGCAGAACCCGGTTGACGTGGACGGCACTTAACCCAAGGGCATCGGCCAAAAGATACTGTGTCAGAGGACAGGCGTATCCCGCCCTGCTTCCCAAGCCGACAAGGGACAATCTGGCCCCAAGTTCGAGCAGAAAATGTGCCATGCGTTCAGCCGCATCACGACGCCCGATATCTACCAGATGCTCCACCACCATCGCCTCGTCGCGGGACGCCGCCCAAAAGACCGCTGTCGCCAGCCGCGGCGTGTGCGAAAACGCCTCCAGAAGGTCAGCAACATGAACTTCCGTCACTTCGATATCAGTGACAGGCTCGATACTATGATCTGAGATGTGCAACACCACACTCCGTAGCCCAAGAAAATCGCCTGGTATCTGGAAATCAACAATCTGCCGCTGCCCATCGCGAAGCAGTTTGTAGGAACAAGCCCACCCAGAATTGAGAATGTATGCGGCATGATCCGTTTGGCCCTGATGCACCAGACCGCGCCCAGCGGCAAAGGTACGGCGGCGCTTGTGCAAACCTTCCAGGATGGACAGTTCAGCCTCTGATAAGGCTACAAAAGCGCTCAGTTTGAGTACAAGCGGCTTGCTCTGCATCATAGGCTCCTTTCCACACAAATACTGGTTACCTATCAAAGAGAAATCCGCCGCGACTGACATGGATCAGCCCAAAGAGACGTGATCTTTGAAACACTGCAGTTACCGCCGCACAGGTTCGCTGCGCGCGTGCAACAATCCTGAAAGGCAAACACAGTATGTCTGACCATAGCACGAGTGCTGGTGTGGCCGCCTTATCAATCTGCGAAGCGCTGCTTCTCGCGCTGAATGATGCAAAGGTCCTACCAGAAAACGAGATTATGGGTGTTCTCAAGGATGCCGCCGCCACACATGAAAATGCGGGAGGGTCCGACAGAGAGATCGAGGAACATAACGCGGTCGCTACGCTGATAAACAAGATCATCGCTGGCGGAAATTCTGTCCGCAGAAGTTAATCGAGGCGTTCAAGCCCTTTCCGGCAGGGTGGCGGCCCAAACGGATTGGTGTCGCCCGCGCGCAGTCCCTGGCCACCGCCGTATTGGGCCAACACTCACTCATCCTCAGTCGCGTTTAGTACCTGAAATGATCGCAGTTTCACAAAGGAACATCGAATGTCTGAACTCATTGTCGTTGCATATGACACGCCCGCCAAAGCCGAGGCTGCGCGTTATGAACTCTTTGGAATGGCAAAGGAATACCTTGTGGAGATTGCGGATGCCGTAATCGCGACAGCGGACAAGGATCGGAACATCAAGCTGGATCAAATGGTCAATATGTGGACCGTTGGTGCAACCGGTGGTGCGTTTTGGGGCCTTTTGGCGGGTCTTATCTTCTTCAATCCCTTATTGGGCTTGGCCGTTGGGGCCGGAGCAGGTGCAATTTCAGGCGGTCTTTCCGACTACGGGATAGACGACGATTTCATGAAAGACGTATCAGGTGCCCTGCAACCGGGTCAGGCAGCGCTGTTCATGATGATGCGGTCTGACGCGTCGGACCGCGTCATTGAACGCCTGAGCAAGAAGGGTGGACACATTCTGCGCACGAACCTAGATTCAGTTGCAGAAAACCATCTGCGCAACCATTTCGATACCAAACACTCAGAAGGCACGCGAACATCAGAAACAGTTTCCGAAACCTCGGGCTCGGCTTTGCGGCACTGGGTGTGGCTGCGATCTTTGCCCCTGTGGTGGCAACGCTTGTAGTTGAACAACTGGTCGCTTGGCTCTTTGTGTTCTGGGGCCTCGCCGGTCTGGCCTTTGCCAACAGTTTCCGTGTGATCTTTGACTGGCGCATCGTAACGCTGTTTTTCGCCGCTGTGTTAATTATAGGGCTCTCATTCGTCTTTTTCCCTGATCGCGGCGCGGCATTCATCACTGGGTTCATCGTCATTGCATTTCTGCTCGATGGCGCTCTCTCGATCACTTTTGGGCTGAGATTGCGCAATCAGATATCAAGCTGGCGCTGGATCATAGCAAGCGGGGCTTCAGCGGTCATTCTTGGAGCTGTCATTTTGGTGCAGTGGCCGACAACCTCCACATGGGTTCTGGGCTTTTTGATCGGTCTGAATTTCTTATCAACTGGCATTTCGATGCTCCTGATGTCGCGTTCCGCAGGAAAACTGGCCCGGTGACCGAGCCCAAGATCTCGACCACAAAGTTCCATTGCCATGTTTGTCAGAAGGCTTTCCCGCCGTCTCGCATTCGGCCTTGGGTTTCCGTCAGACCCGGCGTTTCCGAACTGGTCAACGCAGCCTATCCCGGCTGGAACGCAGGCAAGCACATCTGTCGCTCCGATCTCGCAACGTTCCGCGGTGCCTATGTCGAAGCGCTGCTTGAGAGAGAACGCGGCGAATTGAGCGATCTGGACCGCCAAGTTATCGAAAGCCTTCAGTCTGGCCAATTGGTTTCGCAGAACCTGTCAGATGCGATCGAGGAATCAACGTCATTCGGGGAACGAATGGCCGATCACGTCGCCGCGTTTGGCGGTAGTTGGCCATTCATCATTTCATTCACCGCAATCTTGGTCATCTGGATCACTGTCAATGCAATCGGGCTGATGGTGCGGCCATTCGATCCCTATCCTTTCATTTTGCTGAATCTCGTCCTGTCCAGTCTTGCGGCCCTTCAGGCCCCAATCATCATGATGAGCCAAAGGCGTCAGGATACCAGAGACCGGATACAGGCTGAAAATGATTACCGCGTCAATTTGAAGGCAGAACTCGAAATCAGGCAACTGCACGAAAAGATGGACCACCAATTGGCGCAGCAGTGGGACAAGCTTGCGGAATTGCAACAAATCCAGATCGAACTTCTGGAGGAACGTTTGATTGATCGTCCCTGAACAGGCACGTCCACCGCCGCACATTGTTCGCGTCCTAGAACAGCCTGTTGTCCGGAAGGCTGTTCCAATCCTGGTCACCGGTGTCGCTGTTTACGTCTTGCACAAGTTTGCGAGCCAAGTTCACTGGGCGCATGTGAAAACCGATATCGCCGGAAGTTCAAAAAAAGCCCTCGGTATCGCGCTGCTCTGGCCTGTGGTCAGCTTTTTCGCGCTTTCCTTTTATGACGTGCTTGCCATGCGATCCGTTGCGAAGGAAAAAGTTCCGGACAAGATCGCAGGGCTTGCGGGCGCAAGCGGCAACGCGATCTCGAACTTGCTGGAGCTTTTCTATCTGAAAGGGCGCGGAGCGCGCGACATGTCATTTACCGATCTCGGGTTTGAACTGCCTGAAGTTCGCATTCTCGGTAGTTTAGCCACCGCCATTTCTAGCAACAATTGAAACTTAAGCGCGCTTACTCTGTTGTTGCCGTCCTGCTCTTTCCGGTCGCACCGCCGTTTCCCTGTTTTTTTTGCGCTCAAACTACTTCTACGCCATTGAAGTTGTTGCTTCGCCTCCATTTCAGGTCTTCTTGATCAACTCCAGATGAGGGCCGTTCCGCGCCGTCCCGCCGCATGGGGACAGGCATGACCGCTTTGCATCGACACTCCGAAGCATTTTTTCGCGGCAGCCGCATGCTGCGTAGCGCGCTTGGTCCAGCAATTGTCCAATATCTCGATGATGAGCAGATCGTCGAAGTCATGCTCACCCCCGTTGGGCGTCTATGGGCTGATCGCCTATCCGAAGGATTGTGTGCAACGAGTGACCGCGTAACGGCTGTCGATGGCGAACGGATCATCCGGCTCGTCGCGCATCATGTCGGAGCTGAGGTTCACGCTGCTGCACCGCGTATTTCCGCCGAACTCCCCGAGACGGGAGAACGGTTCGAAGGTCTGTTGCCGCCGCTCGTCACTGAGCTACTCCCCAATCATTGGACAGTTTCCGGCGTAGATTAGGCTACTTTTTGCTCCTGCTGATCGGTTTGGTTTTCTTCTTTTCTCAGCCAATAGACCACGGCAGGTGGTTTGCCGCCAAGGGCGGAATGAGGACGCTTTCGGTTGTAGAACTCTATCCATTTGCCGACACCCGCTTTGGCTTCCGATCCGGTCTCCCAAGCATGCAGGTAGACGCATTCGTATTTCAGGCTCCGCCAGAGCCGCTCGACAAAGATGTTGTCAAGGAACCGGCCCTTGCCATCCATCGAGATGCGCACGCCGGTTCGGCGCAGCCGATCCGTCCAGGCAAAGGACGTAAACTGGCTGCCCTGATCGGTATTCATGATTTCGGGTGGGCCGAACCTGGCGATGGCCTCGTTCAACGCCTCGACGCAGAATTCAGCTTCCAGCGTGTTTGATATCCGCCAGGCCAGCACCTTGCGGGTGCGCCAATCCATGATGGCGACCAGATACAGAAAGCCCCTGCGCATTGGCAGATACGTGATGTCGGCGCACCAGACCTGATTGGGGCGCTCCACCCGTAGGCCACGCAGCAGATAGGGATAGGTCTTGTGCCCTTTCGCCGCTTTACTGGTGTTTGGTTTCTGATAGATCGGCATCAAGCCCATCAGCCGCATCAAGCGTCGGATGCGCTTCTCGTTCACCAGATGACCTTCGTTTCGCAGATGCCAAGTCATTTGCCGGACGCCAAAGAACAGTGTTTCCAGAAACTGCTCGTCGATCTGCCGCATCAACATCAGGTTCATCGCCGTCTCGCCCTTGGGCATGTAGTAAAACGATGACCGCGAGATCGACAACAGCTTGCACTGTTTGCCAATTGACAGGTTGGTATTGCCAGGCTCGACCATCTTGCGCCTCACTTGCCGATCCACGGCTTGAGCTTTCGTGACAAAAAATCGTTGGCGACGGCCAGCTCCCCGATCTTCGCGTGCAGTTCTTTGACCTGCTCCTCGTCGATCTCTGGGGGCTTCTTTCCGCCACGCTCGAACACGCCGGACGCGCCTTCCAGAAGCGCCCGTTTCCAGCTGTGGATCATCGTCGGGTGAACGCCAAACTGACTCGCCAGCTCAGCAACAGTCCGCTCGCCCTTCAAAGCCTCAAGCGCAACTTTGGCCTTGAACTCGGGCAAATGGTTCTTCCGTTTCGACATTTCTGATCTCCTCTTCGTCGAAGATCAGCAGACTGCAAATCGTAGCTTATGTCAGTGTCCGAATTTCGGGGGGCAGCTCAATCCCCATGGGACCCAGTGTGACGCGCACAAAGACCGACGGATCACAGAGCTATACCGCTACCGTTAGAAAGAAGCAAAAGGGCACGGTTATTTTGACACTGACCGAAACCTCTCCCAGTGTGCGATCCGCAAAGCGTTGGATCGCCGAAGAAGGAATGAAAATCATCGCATCAATGCCGCGATCCGATGCGCGTATTTTCCCGTACCATTCCGATACGATCAACCACCTGTTCACTGACGCCTGCAAGATCTTGGAGATCGACGATCTACACTTTCATGATCTACGCCAGGACGCACTTTCGCACTTCTTCGAAACCGGTCTCGGCGGTGGCAGCCGGGATAGGACTCTGAAAGATACAGGCCAGGGTCCTCTGGATGTGGTGGCCAGTCGATTTGTCAGTCGATTTGTCAGTCAATTTATCAGTCCGGTTGCCCGGTTTGGTTGTCCAGTTTGGTTGTCCAGTCAGATTGACCATGGGCTGCAGATAGTCCCATCACCCCCATCACGGAAGCTTGCACCTTGGTAACAAGTCTGCGATCACCACGTCAGCGATCACGACCTCACTATCCGCATGAAATGGCCCCTTCTTGAAGCACGGTTTCCTTCATAAATTTGGATTGCTCTTCCCGGCACTCACATGGCTGTTCGTTCAGTTCACCATGTCGGGCCTTGTGCTTGGGTCCTCGGCAAACGCGATGCAGATTGAAATCTGTTCGCCTTCTGGCATCCAGTTGATCACCATTGATCCAAACACCGGCGAGCCAAGTGAACCCACCATCGAAGGCGGGGGCTGTGATTGGTGTCAGTCTTTTGGGCATTTTATCGACACCTCGGCACGCGACGACCTGACTTGGGTTGTTCTGAAGCTGAGCTATCAACAGAACCTGGCTTTGACGCCCCCCCTGCACAAACCTTTGCGGCTTATCGCGGATTACCACAGCCGGGCGCCGCCTCTCCTTTGAGCTTTCACAAAACCTGAATGAAAACCCGAAAGCCCCCCTGCGGAGCTGTTCGAGGAATTCTTGTGACTCAAAGGAAAATCAATGTTCAAAACACTTGCAAGCGGCGTTGCCGCAGCTGCTTTTGCAGCCTCTTTCGCCATGCCCGCCTGGGCTGACACGATCACCGTAACCGATACCATGGGCCGCACCGTCGAGGTGCCGGAAGATCCACAGCGCATCCTGCTGGGCTTCTACTTTGAAGACTTCATGGCCATCGCCGGCGCCGAATCCTATGACCGGGTTGTTGCGATTTCCAAAGACACCTGGGAAGGTTGGCGCAATCTGCAATGGCAGACCTATGCCGCCGCGATCCCGCGTCTGGAAGAGCTCACAGACGTCGGGGAAGTCGATTCCGGTTCCTTCTCGCTGGAAGCGGCAATAGCGGCACAGCCTGACCTGGCCGTTCTGGCCGCCTGGCAGTATCGTAGCCTCGGAGACGTCGCCAACCGCATGGAAGCCGCAGGTATTCCAATCGTTGTGTTGGACTACAACGCGCAGACCGTGGAAAAACATGTCCAGTCCACCAAAATTCTGGGCAAGATCATGGGCACCGAAGACCGCGCCCATGCGCTGGCCAGTGAATATGCCGCCGCCGTAGGCGAGATCGAAGCCCGCCTCGCGCAACTGCCCGACGACATCCATCCCAAGGTCTACGTGGAACTGGCCCGCAAAGGCAAAGACACGATCGACAACTCCTACTCGGGGACACAATGGGGGTCCGTGATCGACCAGCTGCGCGCCACCAATATTGCCAATGGCCAGATCAGCAACTGGGGCAAGCTGAGCCCCGAATATGTGCTGGCTCAAAACCCACAGGCAATCCTGCTGGCCGGGTCCGGCTGGGCCGGACGTGATGAGGCTGTCATCATGGGGCCAGGCGTGGACCCCAAGCTGACCCATGAGCGCATGCAGGCCTATATGGATCGCCCCGGTTGGCAGGGGTTGGACGCGGTAAAGAACGGCCAGGTCTTTGGCATCTATCATGGCGGCAATCGCACGCTTTATGACTATGCCTTCCTGCAGTTCCTCGCCAAGGCGATGTACCCGGAACAGTTCGCGGATCTGGACCCGCAGGCCTCGCTTGACCGGTTCTTTGCCACCTATATGCCGGTAGAATTCAAAGGCACCTATATGACTCAATTGCCAGGTAGCGACGAGTGATACCCGCATCCCCCGCACAGCAGAAAGGGGCGGTTTATGCCGCCCCTGACACTGCAATTTCAACGGCTTACCGCACATTGATCCTGCGACGCCTGACCCGGCTTGTTGGGGGCGCTGCCGTTCTGGCTGCGCTGATCATCGCAGACATTCTGACCGGCCCCGCGATGTTGGGGCTGACCGAAGTTCTGACCGGGCTGTTCACCCCGGCCACGGCGGATCCCACAACACGGGTGATTGTTCAGGACATCCGCCTGCCGATGACCCTGATGGCCATTCTGGTGGGCATGTCTCTGGGCACTGCGGGCGTGCATATGCAAACGATCCTCGGCAATCCGCTCGCCAGCCCCTATACGCTGGGATTTTCGGCAGCAGCCGGGTTTGGCGCGGCGCTGGCAATTCTGACCGGCGTTAGCCTGCCTTTGCTGCCATGGCTGACCGTGCCCCTGTCAGCCTTTGTCATGTGCGTTCTGGCCGCAGCCCTGGTGTTTTCCTTCTCAAAAATGCGCGGCATGCGTCCCGAGGTCATGGTGCTGGCAGGGATCGCCACCCTGTTCATGTTCCAATCTGCACAATCGCTTGTACAATATCTTGCCGCTCCCGAAGTGCTTCAGGCCATAGTGTTCTGGCTGTTTGGCTCGCTTCTCAAGGCCAGTTGGAACAACGTGCCAATCGTGGCCATTGTCTTTGCTGTCAGCACCATCGCCGTCCTGCCCAACCTCTGGCAATTGACCGCCCTGCGCCTTGGTGATGCGCGGGCGGCAGCCATTGGCGTCAATGTGCATGCACTGCGCATCAAGCTCTTTGCGATGGTTGCCTTTCTGACGGCGGCAGCGGTCGCCTTTGTTGGCACCATTGGTTTTGTTGGCCTTGTCGCACCACATATCGCACGGATGCTGGTGGGTGAGGATCAGCGTGTATTGCTGCCTATGGCGGCGATGGTTGGTGCAATTGTCATGACCGGCGCCTCTGTCCTGTCCAAACTGGTCTCTCCCGGTGGCGTGATCCCAATTGGCATCGTCACCGCCCTGATTGGCGTGCCCTTCCTGTTCCTTCTCATCCTGCGTGGACAAAGGAGACATTGGTGAGTTTCCATATCAAAAACCTGAACGTGGCCTACGGCAACACGCCGGTAATCTGCGGCTTTGATGATCTTTGGCCTCAAGGGCAAATCACTGCCTTGATCGGATGCAACGGCGCGGGCAAATCAACCCTGCTGCGCGCCCTTGCCGGGCTCAGTCCGATGCAGGGGGTGATCTCTGTGTCCGGAGGCGTGCTCTCGCCAGAAGAGCAGCGCCGCCAGATCGCCTATATGCCGCAGGACACCAGTGCGCAGTCGTCGCTGACCGTGCTGGAAGTTGTGCTCCTGGGGCGTCTGGGCAGCCTTGGTCTGCGCCTGCCAGCAGGCCTTGCCGAGCAAGCCATGGCCGCGCTCGACACCTTTGGACTTGCGGCACTGCAGGCCCGGCAACTGGACGAAATCAGCGGCGGGCAACGCCAGCTGGTGTTTTTGACCCAGGCCCTGTTTCGCCAGCCTCGCGTTCTGCTGCTGGATGAACCAACCGCCGCGCTGGATCTGCGCCATCAACTGCTGGTGCTTGACCGGTTGCGGAAGGTGGCGCGCCAAAACGGCACCATTATCGGCTTGGCCATGCATGATCTAAACCTCGCAGCCCAATATGCCGACCGCATTGTCGGGCTCAGCGGCGGGAAAAAAACCGCCTCTGGTCCGGCTGTGGAGGTTCTGACCGCACAGAACCTGCGCACCATGTATGGCATCGAGGCCAAGATTACCCTGGACGCCCAAAACCACCCCCAGGTGCAGCCCATTCGTGCGGTGGAATGAATATGGGGGGTATCTGAGCCAATGCCCCCTTGCCCCCCTTATCTCCAAGAGAACTGCCAAAGCCTGCCTGTCAAACTCGCTTCACATGACAGCTGGTAGGAGGGGAAAAAAATTCCGGTTCAACCCATTTTTCTTCTGGACGCGCAAAAACACCAAAGCTATACGGACCCCATATTCCGGCGTAGCTCAGCGGTAGAGCAGTTGACTGTTAATCAATTGGTCGTAGGTTCGATCCCTACCGCCGGAGCCATAAAAAGCCCTTGACCTCAACAGGTTGAGGGCTTTTTTGGTTATCGTGAACCAGACAAACGCCCAACGGATCACCAGCTTTGCCCCGCCGTTTCAAGACAGGCAGACGGGTGACATTTTCAAGCGATCACTTCTGTTTTGGTCATGTCCCCGCCAACAAAATTCTGAGAGACGCAAACAATCAGAAAACACTTGGTGAAAAACACGCGCTCAGGAAACACCGGACTTGCAAAAGCAAATGCGATGCTCCCCTTTGTCATCCTGCCCGCTAGATCCCAGCCTCTTTCAGAGCCGCCTTGAACCTATTGGCAACCCTGCGAAATCCGTTTGACGTGCCGTGAATTTCGTCTTTCCAATCGGCAAGATTGGGCATTGCATTGCGGCAATCCACCAGCCAGACCCGCGACTGTTTTGGATCACCTGAAAATCCTGACAGCATGGTATAGAGCCGATTTATCAGCTCCTTCAAAATCTCACGTCGCAGGGTCTTGTCCTGTATGTCCCGCTCTGAGAAGGGCCGACCAAGCCATTTATCCTTGGCTGCGTAGACCGGATTGCGGTGGTCATTCACCCAGGGATAGGGAAAGGGATAGTCGTAGCCGTGAATAAAGATCGGCAGCTGGGAAAAATCAGGATCGGCGCGAATATCGCTGATAACCTTGGTATATATCTCTTGCAGGAAAGCCAGCTTTTCCGCCAGCAAGGCCTGGTTGATATGGCCCAACACATCTGTTGGATCGCCGTTGAACGGCAGCAGAAGATCGGTCAGGACCGGCCTGCCCGTGTCGGGATCTGCACCGATGATATCATTGCCCGCAGCGGAAAACACAAAGCCTTTCACATCCTTACGCTTTTCATTTAGCGCCAGCATATATTCGGTTTTACCGGGCTCCTTTGGTCCCTGCACCATGTTGCGGGCCGTATCGCCTGCAGCCCCAACGGACCATACCCGGTAGTCTTTGTTCAGGTGGTCGACAATTTCTCGGATCAACACAGGAAACTGCCCCCAGCTGTCCATTTCCGACACCAGCACCGGGTCCTTGTTCCCCAACCGGGTGCGCATATCAAAGGAGGCTGCCCTGCGGCTGCGCGCCAGGTCATTTGCCACCGCCATGGCGTTTTCCGTTTCAGCGCTGCCCGGTGGCAGATAGACAAAATCCGGGTTGGGCGCGATGCAAAAATCAAAGGCGCCGGCGCCGGGCAGGATCAGGGAAACCTCCTGAATTTCCTCCTCGCTGGTCAACGGGTCCGCAACAAGGTCGCGCCATTCCTCTGCGCTCATTTTTTCGCCGCCGGCCAGAAGATGCGGGAAGGTCACATTGCCCAGCAGCTGTTCCAACGCAGCCGGATCAATTTCCTGCTGCCGCCACTCTCCTGCCTTGGCAAATTCAAAATTGACCTCCCCCAGATCTTGCTGCAGCAGATAGGCATGGGTTTTAAGCGCATCACCGTCACGGCAGACAATCATTTTCCAGTATCGTGCAGGGATCTGCACCACCGTGTCGCCCGCAAGATCGCGGCCGTGAAACGCCCTGTCACTGGAGGCAAAAACCGGCCCACAAAACACCACGCAGCGGCTGGTTTTGGCGCTTTCCAGCACATCGTTTTCCAGCTTTCCCCAAAGCCCCCCCAGGTTTGACCGGTTGAACCCTTTCACCTGCGGCGAGCAATTGGTCGCATGAAAACTATCGCCATTGGCCAGCTGCACCTCGTCAAAAGTGGAGCCAAAGGCAACCGACTCGCGCCGCACCAGATGCCCCTTGTCAAAGGCCGTGCGATCCTGGTTGTAAAACCTGTCCGGCAGTTGATCCCGCGCGGGGATCCGCGGGTCGAGAAACCACTTTTCGCGGTCGTTCTTGCTGGTAAACCCGTTCAGCTCATGGCGGCTATAGGTAAAGCCGGGCTCTGGTTCCTTGGCCGCGTCACTGGCGTCCAGATTGCTTGCCACGATCTGGGCAAGGCGGCGCTTTGCATTCATGACAATGGAGAAATTATTGTACCGCAGCTCTGTCTCTCCATCTTCCTGCCGCGACAGATCCTCTGGGTTGGTCGCAATCGGCATCGGCACAGGCAGCCCCAGGAAGGCGCGATCATAGCCGCCGCGCGCGCTGTAATCGCCGTCGTGACGCGGCTCGACCCTGCGTTCGGTGATTGGCCCGGCGGCTGCGATGCTGCTGCCAGTACCCGCCCCCCCCGCCTCCAGATCAAAGCCCAGAGTGAGCTTGATGGGTACATTGATCGACAGCTCTGCCCCATTGGCTCCGCTGCCCGCAGCAACCTGAACCATGGTGGTGGTGGAAACCCCATTCCGGGGGTCCGCACTGGCCGGTGTGTCGAGAGAGGTATCGCCCTGAGTATTTGACTGCGCCAGTGCAGACTGTGGCGCCTCTGAGCCATCTGCCGCAGCCCATTGCTGCTGCCAGGGATTGCGGCGCGGTGTTGGGGCGGCAGGTGCAAATTCGACGCCCGCCTTGATCACATAGGGGTCACGGGCCAGTTCCGATGCGGGCACAGCGTAGTTGTTGCGCCCATAGATGCCGCCAAAATGCAGCCCAACCACATGGCCGGTCTCCAAGTTCACCACAACGCTGCCTGAATTGCCCCCAAGCGTCGAGGCATCATGGCTGGAGGCCTGCACAGTGTTGTCAAAACTGCGCACGGTGTTTTGTCCGGTATAAAACCCCGGCTGCATTCGTTTGACGTTATAAATGCGCTTGAACAGCCTGTGTTGCACCGCTGTGTCATTGCGCGAGTCAAACGCCGGATATCCCAATACCGCAATTTGTTTCCCCAACAACTCTGCCGGCGGGGTTTGAGACAGGCTTAAAACACCCGCCTGTTTCAGCTCGTCGACTTCAAGCAGGGCCATATCCCAGAACGGATGAATCATCCGAACGCCAATGATCTGGATCCGGCTGCGCTTGAAAGAACCGTGCTCGGCCTTGAAATCCATATTCACCGTGGCCCCGGGCTTGAGCGCAATATTGCGTTGGCCCAGACCATTTGCAAAAATCTCTGCCACGTGGCGATTGGTCATCAACAGATTTTTCCCGACCACAAAGCCGGTTCCGGCATAGGGCACCGACCAGTCGCTGGGCACGTTGATACGGCCGACAGAAGGCAGGCTTGCCAAGATATGGCCGCGCGCGTCGTGCTCTGTGTCATTCAGATGCAGCCACTCCGGATGCACCGTCTCAAATGAATCCTGCCGCACCAGAACCGCAGGCCGCTGACGCGGCAGGATAATGGCCTCAGTGCGCATGACCTCTTCTTGCGTCACCTCCTCGCCGGCCTCAAATTTCTGCATCACCGCGACCACAAGATCCATATCATCCGCCGGGCCCTGCCCTGCCGCCGCCCCCATGCGCAGGGCTTCCACCGGGGGCGCGGCAATATCTGCATCGGCAGGAACAGTCGCAAACCCAGCCGGATCATCCCGCATCTGCACCAAATCATCCTTTGAAAGCATCGCCCTGAGGCGTTCCAACTGTGCTCTAGGTGTCGTCATCACGGTCTCCTTATGGGGGCTAAAATAAGCTTGATCTCAACTCTCTGTCAGGTCGGTCGCAGGGCGGATGGGCGTGCCGATCATTTTTGAAATCGCCCAGTCCATCACCTCAACATCGTTATCAATACTGCCGTGGGAAATTGGCTGGTAGGCGCTGGCGCCTTCGGTACGGCGCACCCTTGCGTTGGCGGCGCCGTGCAGCAGGTAGGGGATATTATGTTTCGCGGTGAAACTCCGCCATTGCAGAACATCGTGGATACCGTCCTGCTTGGTCAGCAGATCCAGCGTCAAAGCCTCTGTGGCCTGCCGCAGCGGGTCAAGATCGCTGAGCGTATTGGCCTTTTGCAGGATCTGGAGACTGGCCATTGCGCCAAAATCTGGCAGCGCCTTCTGGCCGGTTAGCGCGTAGTAAGGAGCAAGTTTTGCCAGCACCATGGCCTGATGCAGCGGGTCATTCTCATCGCCAAAGGCGCCGGACACCTGCGGCGAAGGCCTGCGTCCCCCCGGCGCCTCACAATCCAGGATCCAGCTGTCATCAAGCCCCAGAAGTGGCGTTTTGCGGGGCATTTCAAAGGCGCGGCTGACAAGATACAGCAGCGACTTATTATAGGGGCCAACCCGGTCTGCGCGCTCATTTTTGCGGCTCAGGTTGACGATATACAGCTTGTCACTCGCAAGCCGCCCGGCCGCGACCAGCGGCGCAAAATGTGCATTGGCAAATTTCAATGTGCAGGCCGGGGCCAGCAGCCCAAGCGAAGCAATATCGCTAAATCGCGCCAGATCGCGGGCAAAATGCCCCAGCAGGATTGCACCGGCTGAATGCCCCAACAGGTGCAGCCGCAGCGGCCTATCGGCGCTGGCCTGATAGGATTTGAGGAAATCCGCAAGCTCACGCATGCCGCCTGTCAGGTTGCGCGTTGCAGAATGTTGGTTGGCCGCCTGCGCATTTTGTTTCATCTGCGACCAGACGGCCTTGCCCATGACCTTTTCGGCCAGGGCTTCAAAGCCCCGATCCACCCGCTTTTCCACCTGTTTGGACAGCCTGTGCACAAGCTCTTCAACGCCTGAGCGCTGCTGTTCAAGGCTGGGGAAAATGCTGTTGAGAAAATCCGCGCCGATATTTGCCAGCGTCTCGCCAAAGCCGGTGCGCCACAGCACAAAGATCGGCAGAATCTTGTTGTCTTCGAACCATGGCCCCAGCACCTGCGCCCGGCGCAGGGCATCCTCTTTGGTGTTGAGCCCGCCATGCGCAAAGATCATGAGGTCGCGGCCCGGGTAGCTGTTCAGCAAATCCTTTATTGATTTGCGCAGCCCTTCTCTGGCGCTGCTGGCATCAATGCGCCCATTGGTCAGTTTGCCGTCATTGCCCATGCTGATGCAGTGCTGCTGGGCCTTGGCGATGGGCCAGCGCCGGGCGGCCCCCGGCTGCGCACTGGCCCGCAGATGGCTTTCGGCACGGCCCTGGGCCACCTGTTCCAGCAGGCTCAGCTCGCTGGGGGTTTTCAGGACGGTCACCTTTTCTTCCACCAGCATGGGGGCCGCAAGGGCGGCAACCCAGGCGTCGTGGCCGTTCAACACCCAGTCCTCATAGGTGATCAGCGCAAAGCCCCCAGCGGCATCAGGCAGACTACTTGCCCCGCGCCCCCAGGTCTTGCCCCAGCCCGGCCCCCAGGAGTTCTGCACGATAAAACCGCGCGAGGTATAGCCAACAACCGCAAAGGCATGGCCTCCGCGCGACTGCGGCTTGAGCGGAATGATCGGCACCGCGAGATGATCCGGAACATTTCCCCCTGTCAGCTGAAACCGGGTCAGCGCCGGCGCTGTATCGAGCTCGTCAAAAAACCAACCCTCATGCACCCGCGCCGAACAATAGACGGCGCCGACCTCGTAGATTGCCGCCTGCAGATCGGCAATTGACTGCACATTGACCCGGTAATAGGCCCCCAAGGGACGCCGCGCGGCATCCTGCGCCCAGACCTCATCGGCGGGGCCGGATCGGGGCCAGTACAGCTGCTTGCAAACCCCATGCTTGTGCCAGCCCTTCATCGCGCCGCGGCAGCTGGACCCGGAATAGTCCTCGCCCTCCCATTCGTCATACAGCCGGGCGGCGCTATACAGCATCCATTCGCTCACCTTTTCAGGCGAGGGCGGCAGGTCAACAGGGTCTCTGATCTGTTCCGCCTGCCAGAATTCCAGCGCCTTGCGGTACCAGGACAGATAGTTCACCACCGCCGCCAGCCCATATCCGGTGCAGGCCCCGTCTACCCCCTGATCAAGCACCATGCCCGATTTCTGGTACTGTTCCAGAAACAAGCCAATTTGCTGGTCGGAGGGGTATTGGGCTGGCAGCGAAACAAGCTGCGAGCGGAACTCTCGGTCTCTAAAATCAATTCGATCTGGTCGGGCATCCAATAACATGATGCAACTGGTCTCCTTGCTCAAATTCTTTAAGCAACGCAACTGCACCAATTGTTCAACCTTTGGGTGATTCCTTCAACCCGCTTTCCGTTTTTGCACTTGCGGCCAGGCTTTCAGACCCGCAGGGGCGCGGGAGACCTCCCTCCCCAGCCGGCCGCGCGACAAAGAAAAGGGGCGGAAGACCTGCGTCTTTCCGCCCCTATCTAGAGTACGCCTGAGTGCCCTTATGGGCGAAACGATCGCTACTGCGCCAGGCTGGGCAGATAGAGCACGATCGAGGGGAAGGCCACCAAGAGCGCGATGGTTACACCATCGGCGATAAAGAAGGGCATCACCCCACGGAACACATCCTGTACGCTCAGATCGTCGCGCACCCCGGCCACCACAAAGCAGTTGAGGCCGATTGGCGGGGTGATCAGGCAGAACTCGGCCATTTTCACGACCAGAATGCCAAACCAGATCGCACACATCGGCCCCGACATGCCAAAGGCACTGTCAGCGGCCGCAACGCTTTCGCCGCCGTTCAATGCCATCACCGCAGGATAGACCACCGGCAGGGTCAGCAAGAGCATGCCAATGGCATCCATGAACATGCCCAGCACCGCATAGGCCAGCAGGATACAGACCAAAATGACCATCGGCGACATCTCAAGGCTGGTGATCCAGTCCGAAAAGGCACCCGGCAAATCAGCAAAACCAAGGAAGCGCACGTAGATCAACACGCCCCAGATGATGGTAAAGATCATCACCGTGAGCTTGGCGGTTTCCAGCAGGGCCGATTTTAACTCGCCCCAGCGCATGCCGCGCCACAGCGCCATGCAAAAGACCACAAAGGCCCCCAGCGCGCCGCCCTCGGTCGGGGTGCCCCATGCATCACCGCCAAAGGGGTTGTAGACAAAGCAGATGATGATCACGACGACAAAGACAATCGGCAGCGCCCCGGGCAGCGCTTCAAAGCGCTGGCGCCAGGTAAAGCCCTTGACCGGGGGGCCGACGTTTTTGAACACCATCGCGATGCCAACAATCAGCAACACATAGATCACGGCGCTAAAGGCGCCGGGAATAAAGCCCGCCAGCAGCAGCTTGCCCACGTCCTGCTCCACGATAATGGCATAGATCACCAGAATGGCCGAAGGCGGGATCAGCGAGGCCAGCGTACCGGCAGCGGCAACCACCCCGGCAGCAAAGCGCTTGTTGTAGCCAATCGCCAGCATCTCGGGGATGGCGATACGGGCAAACACGGCCGAGGTCGCGACAGATGCACCCGACACCGCCGCAAAGCCTGCGGTGGCAAAAACGGTCGAGACCGCAAGCCCACCCGGCAGCCAGGCAATCCAGCGCTTGGCGGCTTCAAACAGGGCGCGGGTCAGGCCAGCGTAATAGGCCAGATAACCAATCAGGATAAAGGTCGGGATCAGGCTCAGCGCCTGGCTGGAGACCTTGGAATGGGGCACCTGGCCGGCAATTTTGACCGAAACAGTCACCGCCTTGCCGAATTTGTCGGGGCTGTAGCCAAATTTGGCCCAGAAAATCCAGATCAGACCAACAAGCCCGGCCAGACCAGCGGCAAAGGCCACCCGCATGCCAACAACAACCAGCACCAGCAAAAAACACGTGACCCAGAGGCCAATTTCAATAGGTTCCATGCCCGTTACCCCTGCCCGCCGATGGCGTCATTGTCATGTCCGCTTAATGCTTCTGCCTCAGCCGCAGCCTGTTCGGCCGCGTCCTGGATCAAGGGAACCGCAGCCGGGGTGTCCAGCCCCAGCACCATGGCCCGTCCATATCCCCAGGCCTGCAACAGCAGCCGCAGGCACAGGACCGAAAAGGCCACCGGCGCCAAGAGCTTGGCCGGCCAGATTGGCAGGCCGATGTCGATGGAACTGTCCCGGCTCCACAACGGAGCTGCAAAATCAAACGAGCGGGAGAAATGCGACCAGCTGCCCCAGACAAGGGCCAGCATCAGCACCAGGATGAGCAAGACCGAGACCAGTTCAAACAGCCAGAGCGCCCGCCCCCGCAGCGCCCCGATAACAATATCCATCCGGATATGGCCACCGTCACGCTGCACATAGGCGATCCCCATAAAAGCAATAAGCGGCATGGCCTGCTCGATCCAATCCACATAGCCCGGCAGCGGCGCATTCATCGCGTTGCGCCCCCCAACCGAGACAACGGCCAAGAGCATAAGAGAAAAGACTGCCAAGCCGCTGACCAGCGCAAGCACCTGCTCCAGCTTTAGTAATTTACGGTCAAGACGACTGATCAGGCTGCCGTCTTCCAGCACCGCGGCGTTTCCCGCCATGGGGCCCACCTTTCGTTAGAGGGTTCCAAGAAATAGAAAACGGGGCCGAGAGGTTCCTCTCAGCCCCGATCCGTCGCAGCGGGTCTTAGTTACCTGCGCGGGTGTCTGCCAGTGTTTTGACCACCAGATCATACAGCTCCTGGCCAGGAATGCCCTGGGCTTCCATGTCCTTGATCCACTGTTCACGGATCGGATCGGCTGCAATGGCGCGGAAGGCGGCCAGTTCTGCCTCGGGCAGCATGACCTTGGTCACGCCCTTTTCTTCCAGCACCGCGTCCCATTTTTCGAGCAGCGCACCATAGTTGGCCAGGTAGTGATCAATCGCCTCATCAACCGAGCTGTCCAGGGCTGTGCGCTCTGCGTCAGACAGCGCGTCATAGGCATCCGTGTTGACCACAACAGGGCAGTTCACGGTGCCTGGGTTCAGGTTGGCCGTCCACCACTCAGCGCGGTTGATGGTGCCAAAGGCCAGGTGAGCGTGCTGGGCAAAGGCGACGGTGTCTACAACACCGGATTCCATCGCGTTATAGGCTTCGGTCGCGGTGACCGAGGTCGGAACCGCGCCAACCGCCGCAAAAGCTTTGCCGATACCGCCGGTGGCACGCACGCGCATGTCTTTGAAATCGGCAACCGTATCGCGGGGCTCGCCGGTGCCAACAATATTGTACTGTGGCATGGGGCTGGTCATCAGCAGCTTGGCGTTCCAGCGCGCCAGATCCTTTTGTGCCGCTTCATGGGCATAGACCGCATGGCTGACGGCAACCTCTTCTTCCAGGGTATTCACCCCCAGGAAGGGCAGTTCCAGCACGGTGATCGAAGGGTTTTTGTCACGGTGGTAGCCGGCACAAAACTGCGCCATTTCAAAAGCGCCAATCGAAATCCCGTCAAGGTTCTCTTTGTTCTTGGACAGGCCACCATAGCTGATGTTCAGGGTGAATTCGCCATTGGTCTTGGCGCTGACCAGCTCGGCCAGTTTCTCTACATGCTCGGTAAAGGCGCGACGCTTGCCCCAAACCGATACATTCCATTCCGTCGCGGCGGCCTCGCCAACAAGCGCAAAACCAGCGGCAACCGTCACAGCGGCAGTCAAAATCGTCTTCATTGTGTTCTTCTCCCTTAGTTGCGCCAATCCTTGCACAGTGACCCAGTAGCCCAAGGCCCTGCAGACAGTGGCCCAATCGCCCAGTGGGGCAACCTTTTTGGCAGGCGCTTGGCGGGTAAGCTAACGACAAGACACACAGCTGCCAAGCCCACAGATCCCCCGAAACAAAGAGTTTGCAGCTCTGGCGGAAACTGAGTGGACCCAGAGCTGATCAGGGCCGGGCCATGTTCGGTTGCCGCACATAATCGCACACCTCGACACTCACCTCGGCCACCCACCTCGGCGCAATAAAATTGCGCAAAACAGCCTGGTTTTTTGCCTGATCCGGCGCCTGCTGCACAAAATGCCGCAGGTCAAAACAGATTGGAAACGCCCTTTACCCCCATTGGGGCCTGGCATTTTCAATGCTTTACAAAAAATCCACCTGCAAATCGTTGACTCATAACCCCCATAATCACAAGGGAATTCATTTGTGACTTGGTGCCAAATTTTCAGATTTGGACTTGGAAAGGAAATTCATTTACAAGCAAATCGTTATTTCCCCGTATCTTATTCACTTATTTTCTTCTCGCCCTATGATCACCGGCAGGGAAGGAAACGGTTTGACACTCACGCCTAGCAGTTGTGGTGTCGAACCGACTAGATATCTGGGAGGAGAACAGCATGTCACCGCAGCCCGAAGGTAAGACGCACGCGCCATCCGTGGAAACCGTTGCCCGCGCCCATGTGGACAGTGCCAAATATGAGGAAATGTATGCCGCCTCGCTTAACGATCCAGAGGCCTTCTGGGGAGAGCACGGCAAGCGCATCGACTGGATCAAACCCTTCACCACGGTGAAGGATGTGAACTACAATTTTGGCGAAGTCTCGATCAACTGGTTTGCCGACGGCACATTGAATGTCTCGGCCAACTGCATCGACCGCCATCTGGACACCCGTGGCGACCAGACCGCGATCATCTTTGAACCCGATGATCCAAACGAGGCCGCGCAGCACATCACCTATAGTGAGCTGCACCGCCGCACCTGCCGCATGGCCAATATTCTGGAAACCATGGGGGTGCGCAAAGGTGACCGGGTGGTGATCTATCTGCCAATGATCCCCGAAGCCGCCTATGCGATGCTGGCCTGTGCCCGTATCGGTGCCATCCATTCGATTGTTTTTGCCGGCTTCAGCCCTGACGCCCTGGCGGCGCGGGTAAACGGCTCTGACGCCAAGGTGGTGATCACCGCCGACGAGGCCCCCCGTGGCGGTCGCAAGACACCGCTGAAGTCCAACGCGGACGCCGCTCTGCTGCACTGCAAGGACACGGTGAAATGCCTGGTGGTCAAGCGCACCGGTGGCCAAACCACCTGGGTTGCCGATCGCGACTATGACTACAACGAGATGGCACTGGAGGCGAACGACTACTGCAAACCCGCAGAGATGAACGCCGAAGACCCGCTCTTTGTGCTTTATACCTCGGGCTCCACCGGCCAGCCCAAAGGTGTGGTTCATACCTCCGGTGGTTATCTCGCCTATGCGGCGATGACCCATGAGATCACCTTTGATTACCACGACGGAGACATCTACTGGTGTACCGCTGACGTGGGCTGGGTCACCGGCCACAGCTATATCGTCTATGGCCCGCTGGCCAATGGCGCCACCACCTTGATGTTTGAAGGTGTGCCAACCTACCCAGACGCCAGCCGCTTCTGGCAGGTCTGCGAAAAGCACAAGGTCAACCAGTTTTATACCGCCCCCACCGCACTGCGCGCCTTGATGGGTCAGGGCAACGAATGGGTTGAAAAATGTGACCTGTCCTCCCTGCGTCTGCTGGGCACCGTGGGGGAGCCCATCAACCCCGAGGCCTGGAACTGGTACAACGAAGTTGTTGGCGGCGGCCGTTGCCCCATTGTCGACACCTGGTGGCAGACCGAAACCGGCGGTCATCTGATGACGCCACTGCCCGGCGCCCATGCCACCAAGCCCGGCTCTGCCATGAAGCCTTTCTTTGGCATCCAGCCCGTGGTTCTGGATCCGCAGTCCGGAGAGGAAATCTCGGGCAATGGTGTTGAGGGTGTCCTGTGCATCAAGGACAGCTGGCCTGGCCAGATGCGCACCGTCTGGGGCGATCACGAGCGCTTCCAGAAGACCTATTTCTCTGATTACAAAGGCTATTACTTCACCGGTGACGGCTGTCGCCGGGATGCCGATGGCGACTATTGGATCACTGGCCGCGTCGATGACGTGATCAATGTCTCGGGTCACCGCATGGGCACCGCCGAGGTCGAAAGCGCGCTGGTCGCCCATGCCGCCGTCGCCGAGGCCGCCGTGGTGGGCTACCCACATGAGATCAAGGGTCAGGGCATCTATTGCTATGTCACCCTGATGAACGACCGCGAACCGTCGGATGAACTGCTGAAAGAGCTGCGCACCTGGGTGCGCACCGAGATTGGCCCCATCGCCAGCCCGGATGTGATCCAATGGGCGCCGGGCCTGCCAAAGACCCGGTCCGGCAAGATCATGCGCCGCATCCTGCGCAAGATCGCCGAAAACGACTTTGGCGCGCTTGGCGACACCTCGACACTGGCGGATCCGTCGGTGGTGGATGACCTGATCGCAAACCGGGCAAACAAGGGGTAAGGCAGCATGACAACAGATGTAATGACCCGCCCTGCTGTTTTGATCCTTCTCGGCCCTCCTGGCGCCGGGAAGGGAACACAAGCTCGTGTTCTGGAAGAGAAGTTTGGCCTCGTCCAACTCTCAACCGGGGATCTGTTGCGGGCAGCTGTCGCCGCAGGCACCACCGCTGGCAATGCCGCCAAGGCGGTGATGGAATCCGGTGGTCTGGTCTCGGATGAGATTGTCATCAACATTCTGCGTGACCGTCTGGCAGAACCAGATTGTGCCAAGGGGGTCATCCTGGATGGCTTCCCGCGCACCACGGTTCAGGCCGAAGCCCTGGATGTTCTGCTGGCTGAAACCGGGCAAAAGATCAACGCCGCCATCAGCCTGGAAGTGGACGACAGCGCCATGGTGGCCCGGGTCTCTGGCCGCTACACCTGTGGCGGCTGCGGTGAGGGCTATCACGACAGCTTCAAGCAGCCCGCAGTTGCCGGAAAATGCGACAAATGTGGCAGTGAAAACATGACCCGCCGCGCCGATGACAACGCCGAAACCGTTGCCAGCCGTCTGGCGGCCTATCACGAACAGACAGCGCCGCTCATTGCCTATTACGACGGCAAAGGCGCGCTGAAGACAATTGATGCCATGGGAGACATCAACACCATCTCCGATGGTCTGGCCAAGATCGTGACCCAAGCGACCACGTAAGATCTGAATTTCCAGGGGGCTGGCCTGCTCTGCCAGCCCCCACCCAACAAACCGGAAAATCCAACGACCTCTGCTGCCCCTCGGGCCAGCACATCGGCGGAGCCATGCCCGATGCCCTGTCTTCTCAAGACAGTGGCGCGGGCAAACAGAGAGCGTTTGCCTGATTGACCCCCCAATCAGGTCCTGGAGAAAAAAGGAGAAGCCGCCATGGCGGATCACACAACAAATGCTGCACAGACAGCCGATGCCGATAAGGGGTATTGGCAGGCCAATGTGCGGATCATTCTTGTCAGCCTGGTGATCTGGGCTGTCGTTTCATTTGGCTTTGGCATTCTGCTGCGTCCGATGCTGTCCGGCATCGCTGTCGGCGGCACTGACCTGGGCTTTTGGTTTGCCCAGCAGGGATCAATCCTGGTCTTTTTGGCCCTGATCTTTTTCTACGCCTTCCGCATGAACAAGCTGGACCGTGAATTCGGCGTCGAGGAGGAGTAATCATGGATCAGTTTACCATCAACCTGCTGTTTGTAGGCACGTCTTTTGCGCTCTACATCGGCATCGCGATCTGGGCCCGTGCGGGCTCCACGTCTGAATTCTACGCGGCGGGGCGCGGCGTGCACCCTGTCACCAACGGTATGGCGACAGCGGCCGACTGGATGTCGGCGGCCTCGTTCATCTCGATGGCGGGTCTCATCGCCTTTACCGGCTATGACAACTCCTCCTTCCTGATGGGCTGGACCGGTGGCTATGTTCTGCTGGCCCTGCTGCTCGCCCCCTATCTGCGCAAGTTCGGCAAGTTCACCGTGTCCGAGTTCATCGGTGATCGGTTCTACAGCCCAACCGCGCGTATCGTGGCGGTGATCTGCCTGATCGTCGCCTCTACCACCTATGTGATCGGCCAGATGACCGGCGTTGGCGTCGCCTTTGGCCGCTTTCTGGAGGTCTCCAATACCACTGGCCTGCTGATCGGCGCCTGTGTTGTATTCGCCTACGCGGTGTTCGGCGGCATGAAGGGCGTGACCTATACCCAGGTTGCGCAGTACTGCGTGTTGATCATGGCCTATACCATCCCGGCCATCTTCATCTCGCTGCAACTGACCGGCAACCCAATCCCCGCACTGGGTCTGTTTGGCGATCACGTTGCAAGCGGTGAGCCTTTGCTGGCGAAACTCGACGCCATTGTGCGTGAGCTTGGCTTTAATGAATATACCGCTCACCATGCCGATACCTTCAACATGGTGCTGTTTACCCTGTCGCTGATGATCGGCACCGCCGGCCTGCCCCATGTGATCATGCGCTTCTTCACCGTACCGCGCGTCGCTGATGCCCGTTGGTCGGCTGGCTGGGCGCTGGTGTTCATTGCGTTGCTCTACCTCACCGCGCCTGCGGTTGGCGCCATGGCGCGCCTGAATATCACCGATATGATGTGGCCCAATGGCACCGATGCGCAGGCGGTTTCCGTCGAGCAGATCGAAAACGATGCCCGCTACGACTGGATGGCCACCTGGGAAAAAACCGGGCTCTTGGCCTGGGAAGACAAGAACGGCGATGGCCATATCCAGTATTACAACGATAAAAATGCGGATATGCAGGCCAAGGCGGCTGACATGGGCTGGGAAGGCAACGAGCTGACCAACTTCAACCGCGATATCCTGGTGCTGGCCAACCCTGAAATCGCCAACCTGCCCTCTTGGGTCATTGGTCTGGTGGCGGCGGGTGGTCTGGCGGCGGCGCTGTCAACGGCGGCTGGTCTGCTGCTGGCGATCTCTTCCGCTGTGTCGCACGATCTGATCAAAGGCTCGATCAATCCGAATATCTCGGAAAAAGGCGAGCTGATGTCGGCGCGTATTGCCATGGCCGTGGCCATCGCGGTTGCCACCTATCTTGGCCTCAACCCTCCCGGCTTTGCGGCGCAGACTGTTGCGCTGGCCTTTGGTCTGGCGGCGGCCTCGATCTTCCCGGCGCTGATGATGGGGATCTTCTCCAAGAAGATCAACAACACCGGGGCTGTGGCCGGTATGCTGGCGGGTCTGGGCGTTACCCTGATCTACATCTTCCTGCACAAGGGCTGGCTGTTCATTCCGGACACCAACTCCTTTACCGATGCAGATCCGCTGCTGGGCACGATCAAGTCAACCTCCTTTGGAGCCATTGGCGCTGCGATCAACTTTGCCACGGCCTATCTGGTGGCCAGCATCACCAGGGAAACCCCGCAAGAGATCAAAGATCTGGTCGAAAGCGTGCGTATCCCCCGTGGCGCCGGTACGGCACAGGATCACTGATCCCTCACCGGATCGGTAGCTGGACGGGTCACTCCTCCCTCGGGGTATCCCCCATATGGTCCGTCCAGCCCATCCTGATGCCCGCCCCGGTTATCGCCCGGGCGGGTCTCCCCGTCGTCCCAAGTTGCCCTTATTCATAGAGGTGCTTTGATGCCAATTTCCGAAACCGACCGGATCCGCTTTCTCACCTCTGTACATCCCTATGACAGCCTGAAGCAGAGCACATTGCGGGATCTGGCTCCAAAGTTTCAAATCCTGTCGGTCAATCCAGGTGAGATGATTTATGAGCTGGGCGCCGATCTTGCCGGGCTGTATCTGGTGTATCACGGCGAAGTCGAGGTCTTTGACGAAAACCATATGGCGATCTCGATCCTGGGGCCGCGCAATTCCTTTGGCGAGCGCGGGCTGACGCGCGGCGGTCGCGCGGCTACCTCGGCGCGGGCCAGTACTGCAACGGTGCTGCTGCTGCTCCCGCGCAAAGATTTTGCCCTGTTGATGCAGGCAGAACCGTCGGTCACCCGTTTTTTTGATCGCCGCCGTCCCGATACTCCCATTCAAAATGGTCTCACCACCACCCGCGCCGAAAGCTTTATGGCGGCGCCACCGGTGACCTGCTCGCCTGGTCTGACCTGCCAGGGGGCGGCGCAGCTGATGCGCGCGCATCATATCTCCTGTGTCTGCATCAGCGAGGGCGACCGCCTGCTGGGCATCCTGACCACCCGTGACCTGACCGAAAAGCTGCTGGCCGAGGGGCTGCCCTTCTCCACCCCGGTGTCGCAGATCATGACCAAAAATCCCCGCAGCCTGCCGCCTTCGGCTATTGGCTCGGATGTGCTGCATGCGATGATGGAACATCACATTGGCCATATCCCGGTGGTGCAAAACGACCAGCTGTTGGGCATCATCACCCAGACCGACCTCACCCGGTTTCAGGCGGTCAGCTCAGCCGAGCTGGTCTCCAGCATCGCCCGCGCCAACAGCGCCGAGGAAATGGCCAAGGTTACCGCTGAAATCCCCCGGCTGCTGGTGCAGCTGGTGGCAGGCGGCAATCGCCATGAGGTGGTGACGCGGCTGATCACCGATATTGCCGACACCGTGACCCGGCGGTTGCTCACCCTTGCACAAGAAACGCTTGGGCCCTCTCCCGTCCCCTATCTGTGGCTCGCCTGTGGCAGCCAGGGGCGCCAAGAGCAGACAGGCGTGTCGGATCAGGACAATTGCCTGATCCTGTCGGATGAGGCCCAGCCCCAGGACGACGCCTATTTTGCCGCCCTCGCCGCCTTTGTCTGCGAGGGGCTCAATACCTGCGGCTATGTCTATTGTCCGGGCGATATGATGGCGACCAATCCCCGCTGGCGTCAGCCATTGCACGTCTGGCGCGACTATTTTGGCGGCTGGATCAACAAACCCGCCCCCGAAGCCCAGATGCTGGCCTCGGTGATGTTTGATCTGCGTCCTATTGGCGGCGATGTCGCGCTGTTTGAGGGTTTGCAAAGCAGCGTTCTGGCTTCGGCCTGCGCCAATTCAATCTTTGTAGCCCATATGACCTCCAATGCGCTGAAACATACGCCGCCGCTGGGGCTGCTCAGGGGTTTGCCACCATTCGGTCCGGCGAGCACCGCAACACCCTGGATATGAAGCACAATGGCGTGGTGCCGGTCACCGACCTGGGCCGTATCTACGCGCTGCAGGGAAAAATTTCGCCGGTCAATACCCGCGCGCGTCTGGAGGCAGCAGCCGCCAGTGGGGTGATCAGCGCCAGTGGGGCCCGTGATCTTCTGGATGCCTATGATCTGATTGCCCAAACCCGGCTGGAACACCAGGCCGCCCTGGTGCGCCAGGGAGCCGCCCCGGACAACTATCTGGCGCCATCAAATTTGTCCGACTTTGAGCGAAGTCATCTACGCGATGCCTTTGTGGTGGTAAAGACCATGCAATCCGCGCTGGGTCACGGTACTGGACTGCTGAGCTAGCGAACCCGCCTGTTGCTTCTGCAGGAGCCTTGGGCGGGGCTATTATGGGAAAGATAAAACCGGCGGTTTGACAAAACCACCGGGCAATCGCGAGGGTAATTTATGTTTCTGGAACTGATTGCTGTGATTTTTGCCGGCATCGCTGTCGCCGGGGTGGTGATGCTGATCAACAGTGTCACCGGAACCCGGCTGCCGCGCTGGCTGGCCCCGGTCGCTGCTGGCCTGGCGATGATCGCTGTCACCGTGACGTCAGAGTACAGTTGGTACAGCCGCACCCTGACCAGCCTGCCCGCAGGACTGGTGGTGGCTGACACGGTTGAGAGCCGCAGTTTTTATCGGCCCTGGACCTATATTGTGCCGCTGAACGAACGCTTTGTCGCGGTTGATCTTGCCACCATGCGCAGCCACCCCAAGCAGCCCGATCAACATCTGGCTGAGGTGTTCTTTTTTGGCCGCTGGGCCCCGATCAGCCAGCTTAGCATCGCCGCCGATTGCGCCAGCTGGCGACGCGCTGCGGTGGAGGCCGAGACAAACCTTGCGCAGGATGGCGGCATTCATGGCGTCAACTGGGTCTCGCCGCCTGCAGAAGATCACCTCTTGCTAAGTATCTGCGGAAGTTAACTCATGTTGACCCATCTGAGCCTGCGCCTGCGGATTTTTCTGTTCTTTTGCCTGCTGGCCCTTGGCGCGATTGCTGTCAGCCTCGGCAGTCTCTGGCTCAGCTTTGAACGGGCGGCGACGCCTGCCCTGTTGGATCCCTTTATCTTTGCCGGCCTGTTGGGCACCTTTGCAATCCTTGGGCTTTGCGCTGGTATCTGGCTGCTGTTTGACGAAAATGTTGCCAAACCAATCGAGATCCTCGCCGCTGAAATGCGGCTGCGCGCCCATGGCGGCGTGTCGCGCGGCATCGACGCAAAGACCGCGCGTTACTTGGGCGATCTGGCGCCGGCGGCTGCCGGGCTGGCGGGACAGGTGGGCGACACCACCCAGCTTACAGCCCGCAATATCGCCAAGGAAACGGCCCGGTTGGAGGCAGACAAGCGTCGCTTGACGGCCCTGTTGAGCGAGCTGCCGGTGGCCACGGTGATGCTGGGGCCCGATCATCGCATCGTCTTGTATGATGCCCAGGCGGCAACGGTCCTGGCGCAGATCGCCCATCCGCGCCTGAATGCCCGCCTGTTTGACTATCTGGACCGGGTGGCTTTGGAAGCGGCCTATGATCAGATGAACAAGTCCGGCACAGAGGTGCAAGCGCAGGTCTGCGGCCGCGATCAGGCGCAGCGCTATTCCGTCAGCCTGAAACCGCTGGGCCAGGGCGAGGGCTACGTGCTGATCTTTGATGCCTCTGTTGCCAGAATTGCGCCAGAGGCTGCGCGCCCCATCGTCTATGATTTTGACCTGCTGGACCGCCCCCTGCAGGACATCGGGGAGCGGCCGCTGAATGAGCTGTGTTTTACGGTGTTTGACACTGAAACCACCGGGCTTTTGCCGCATAAGGACGAAATCGTACAGATTGGTGCAGTCAGGGTATTGAATGGGCGCCTGATCGAGAGCGAGCAGTTTGACACCCTGGTTGACCCGGGGCGCCCGATCCCCGAGGCTTCGACCCGAGTGCATGGGGTAAGCACCGCCATGGTGCAGGGCGCCCCAAAGATCTCCACTGCGGCGGCCAAGTTTCACCTCTTTGCCACTGATGCGGTCATCGTGGCCCATAACGCGCCGTTTGACATGGCCTTCCTGCGGCGTCACGCCAAGGCAACCGGGCTGGCCTGGGACCAACCTATTCTGGATACGGTCCTGCTGAGCGCGGTGCTGTTTGGTGCCTCGGTACCGCATACGCTGGACGCGCTTTGCAAACGGCTGGACATCATCATTCCCCCCGCCCTGCGCCACACGGCCCTGGGCGACGCCGATGCAACCGCCCGCGCACTGGTGCAGATGATCCCCATGTTGCAGGCCCGCGGGCTTAACAGCCTGGCACAGGTGATTGAACAGACCCGCCGCCATGGTCGGTTGCTGGAAGACCTGAACCCTGTGGACAATCACGGCAGCACATGGCAGGCAGGCAAAAAGACCTGAAGCGAGGCGCGCGATGCCACAAACCAGTTTTATTCCCGGCGCCGATACGGCCCGGGCTTATCGGGATGCTCTGGGCTGCTTTGCCACCGGAGTCACCGTGGTGACCACCCAGACGGACAGCGGCCCGCTGGCAATTACGGTCAACAGTTTCACCTCCGTCTCGATGCAACCGCCTCTCTTGCTCTGGTGTCCCGATCGCAGCTCACTGCGCCACGATGCCTTTGTCACCGCACAGCGCTTTGCCATTCACGTGCTGGCCGAAGACCAGCTCAGCCAGGCACAGCATTTTGCCCGCAACGGTAAGGGTTTCACCGCTGGAAACTGGCGCCAAAGCGACGCCGGAACCCCGGCCCTGCCCGGCTTTATCGCCCGGTTCGAGTGCCAGCATTTTGACAGCTACCCCGCCGGGGATCACACCATTATTCTGGGCCAAGTCACCCAGGTCACCACCTGCCCGGGCAACGGCCTGGTCTTTAAGCGCGGTCAATACGGCGGCTTTCTGGAACAGATTTAGACCGCTGCACCTGCCATCAGGACCACAAAGATCGAGCAAAAAAACCCGCCAAACCATCAGGTTAAGCGGGTTTCATTATGTTTCCCAGCGTCCCACGCCACGGTCTGGAGCAGGACGCAAAAGACTTATTTCAAAGCCGCGTCAGAAATCAAATGGGTCCAGGCACCCTCGGGCATCTTGGTGATCACTGGCGATGAGCCACCTTCCAGCAGGGTCCGCACTGTGCGCTCATAGTCCGCCACATCAAGCGCGCCATTGCTGCCCGCTGTGAGCTTGGCCACTTCGCGCATCATGCGCTGCTGGTGAACTTCGGTCTGTGCGCCAGAGGCATCGTTTTCAAGGATGATTTCCGCAGCCTCATCAGGATGGGCTTCGGCATATTTCCACCCCTGCATCGAGGCGCGCACAAAGCGCTCCATCTTGGAGACAAAGGCAGGATCGTTCAGGTTCTCTTCCAGAACATACAGACCATCTTCCAGCGTGGCGACGCCCTGATCCTCATATTTGAAGGTGATCAGCTCATCTTCGGAAACCCCGGCATCAATCACCTGCCAGTATTCATTGTAGGTCATGGTGGAAATGCAATCGGCCTGACGCTGCAACAGCGGATCAACGTTAAAGCCCTGTTTCAGAACTTCGACGCCCATCTCACCCTTGGCTTCGGTCGAGATGCCCAGCTTGCCCATCCAGCTCATGAAGGGGAATTCATTGCCAAAAAACCAAACACCCAGGGTGCGGTTGGACAGGTCTTCAGGTGCCGCGATGCCGGTGTCATTCCAGCAGGTCAGCTGCATGCCGGAACTTTTGTAAGGCTGGGCGATATTGACCAGCGGCAGGCCCTTTTCACGCGCCGCCAGGGCCGCAGGCATCCACTCCACCGTGACATCGGCGCCACCGCCTGCAATCACCTGAGTTGGGGCAATGTCCGGGCCACCTGGCAGGATGGTTACATTCAGGTCTTCAGCGCTATAAAAGCCCTTGTCCAGTGCCACATAGTAGCCAGCGAACTGTGCCTGTGTAACCCATTTCAGCTGCAGTTTCACGTCATCCGCAGCCTGGGCCGCGCCGACAGATGCAAGCGCCAGACCGGCGGCTGTCAAAATGTGTTTCATGAGATCGTTCTCCCGTTGGTTATGATGAACGCTAGCGCGAATTTGACCCTTCGATCAAATATTATTCTTAAGTTGTTGTTAGGCATTCTGCCTCTTCGCGCAGCAATTGAGCGTTTCTTTTCGGCCAATGACTGATTTTTCACCACTCTCATGGGCCTCTGCCAGAGCGCTCCTCTGGAAAATCCACCGCGCAATTCATCTCACGCGATGGATTGTTCGTTTATCCCCGTTGCGAGGGGTGCCAGAAGGTCAGGCTTTTCTCCATCAGGGCAATCGCCCCGTAGAAAAACGACCCCGCCAAAGCCGCCATGACAATCTCGGCCCAGACCATATCCAGGGCCAGTTGCCCGACGCTGGTCGAGATCCGAAACCCCATGCCCACGGTGGGAGAGCCAAAGAACTCCGCCACAATTGCGCCCACCAGCGCCAGGGTGGTCGAGATTTTCAAACCGTTGAAGATAAAGGGCAAAGCCGCCGGCAGGCGCAGTTTGAAAAAGCTCTGCCAATAGCTGGCCGCATAGGTCTGCATCAGATCCCGCTGCATGGCAGAGGTCTCGCGCAGACCAGCCACCGTGTTCACCAGCATCGGAAAGAACACCATGACCACAACCACAGCCGCCTTGGACTGCCAATCAAAGCCAAACCACATCACCAAAATGGGCGCGGTGCCAACAATGGGAAGAGCGGCGACAAAATTGCCCACAGGCAGCAGCCCGCGACGCAGGAAATCGCTGCGATCCACCGCCACTGCCATCAGCAAGGCCGCACCGCAGCCCATGATATAGCCAGACAAGGCCCCTTTCAAAAAGGTCTGCGCCAGATCCTTCCACAGGATCGGCAACGACGATACCAAGCGCTCGGCAATAAGGCTCGGTGCTGGCAGGATCACCATCGAAACCGCAAGCCCGCGCACCATAAGTTCCCAGACCAGTAACACCGTGACACCAAAGATCACCGGCACCAAAAGCTTCACAGCCCGGGTATCCGCGCGGTGCCCATTGGCCAAACGGCTGTTCAACCACCACCCCAGACACCAGACCAAAACCGCAAGAAACACCAAAATCATCTGACACCTCCGCTGCCCAGCCGGGGCCTGATCGGCGCCGACACCACGGGCTTCATTTGGCCCAAAATATCCCGGGGGAGCCGCATTTTTGCGGCGGGGGCAGCGCCCCACTGCCACAGTCTCATCAGGCACAGTCTCATCATGCGCTGTCTCATCATGGCTGCATTCCCATCCGTTTCAACACGATCTTCTCGATCAGCTCCAGCAGCGCCACCAAAAGCCCCGCCAGAATGGCCGCCGCAAACAGCGCTGACCAGATCTGCACCGTCTGACCATAATAGCTGCCCGCCAACAGACGCGCGCCCAGACCCGAAACAGCCCCGGTTGGCAACTCCCCCACGATGGCCCCCAGCAGCGAGGCCGCGATGCCAATTTTCAGCGAGGTAAACAGATAGGGCATCGACGAGGGCAAACGCAGCTTCCAAAACCCCTGCGCGGTATTGGCACTATAGGTTTTCAGCAGATCCAGCTGCATCGCATCCGGGCTGCGCAGGCCCTTCACCATGCCAACCACCACAGGAAAGAAGCTGAGATAGGCCGATATGATCGCCTTGGGCAGGATCCCCTGCACCCCGATCGAGTAGAGCACCACAATGATCATCGGCGCCAGCGCAATAATCGGGATGGTCTGGCTGACAATGGCCCAGGGCATCACCGACATATCCATCACCCGTGAATGCACGATGCCCACGGCCAGCAGAATTCCCAGACCGGTGCCAATGACAAACCCCAAAAGGGTCGCCGTGAGCGTCACCTGCGCGTGATAGACAAGCGAGCGTTTTGAGGTGAGTTTTTTCATCACCGTGGTCTCCCACAGCTCAGATATCACCTGATGCGGCGCCGGCAGGCGCGGGCGGTCCTGGGCAAAGGTATCGGCAATGGCAAAGGAATTGCCAGCCACCAGACCAAAGGCCCCCATATCGCGCCGCGCTTTCGAGGTCGCAGGCATGACTTCGGCCCCGCCCCGTTCCGCCGCATCCAACACGCCCTTGATGTTCATCGGCACGCAGGCCGCATACCAAAAGGCCACAATCGCCGCGAGCACCGTCAGAACGGAAAAAAAGGTTTTCATACTGCCCCCTCCCCGGCTGTTGTCAAAACCAGAGCATCAATCATCGCCATGCCCTGCCCGCAGACCTTCGCGTACCCGATGGGCGATATCGATGAATTCCTGACTGTCGCGAATATCCAGCGGGCGCTCGCGCGGCAAGGTACTCTCGATCACATCGGTAATGCGACCGGGGCGCGGGCTCATCACCACGATCTTGGTCGACAGATAGACCGCCTCCGGGATCGAATGGGTGACAAAGCCGATGGTCTTGTTGGTACGCGCCCAAAGTTTCAAGAGCTGCTCATTCAGGTGATCGCGCACAATCTCGTCCAGCGCCCCAAAGGGCTCATCCATCAGCAGGATATCCGCATCAAAGGCCAGCGCCCGGGCGATGCTGGCGCGCTGCTGCATCCCCCCCGACAATTGCCAGGGATATTTGCCGCCAAAGCCCGTAAGCTCCACCAGCTCCAGCACCTGTTCGACCCGCTTGTCCTGTTCGGCCCTGGAATAGCCCATGATTTCAAGCGGCAGCTTGATGTTCTTGGCAATGCTGCGCCAGGGGTACAGGCCGGCCGCCTGAAACACATAGCCATAGGCGCGCTGCCTGCGCGCCTCATCCGGGGTCATGCCATTTACGGTGATAGATCCACCAGTGGGATGTTCCAGCGCCGCCATCACCCGCAGAAAGGTGGTTTTGCCGCAGCCCGAGGGGCCAATAAAGGAGACAAAATCCCCCTTGTTGATGGTGAGGTTCACATCCTTCAGCGCCTGTACGGGACCGTCATTTGTCGGAAAAACCAGATCCAGGTTTTTTGCTTCGACGACGGCCTCGGGGGCACCCTCTGGGGCATGGGCCCGGAGAGAATCGGCCTGGGGAGCATCGGCCTGGGTAGTCGTTTGAGTATTCATGTCTTCGCCTTGTTCAGACTATAAGCGGGCCGCACACGAGGGGGGCTCCCCCGGCGCAGCCCTGCTCTTTGATTAAACGCCAGTTGCGGGAATGCCAGAGCGTTCAACGGGACGCGGAGAAGTCAGCTCTTTCCAGGTCGACAGCGCCTTGTTCACGGTTGTATTGGCCTGGCGCTCAACAAACCGGCCATGGCCTTCCTGGGTGCGGATTTCGCCGTCCTGCACAGCCACCTGGCCTCGGCTCAGGGTAAAGCGCGGCAGACCTTTCACCTCATGGCCCTCAAAGACATTATAATCGATGGCAGACTGCTGGGTGCTGGCGGCAATGGTTTTTGACTTTTCCGGATCCCAGACCACCAGATCGGCATCGGCGCCAACCAGAACCGCACCCTTTTGGGGATAACAATTCAGGATCTTGGCAATATTGGTCGAGGTCACGGCAACAAATTCATTTGGCGTGATCCGACCCGTGGCAACGCCTTGGGTCCACAGCATCGGCATCCGGTCTTCCAACCCACCCGTGCCATTGGGGATCTTGGTGAAATCCCCCACCCCATAGCGTTTCTGCTCAGTCGAGAACGCACAGTGATCGGTGGCCACAACCGAAAGCGAGCCAGACTGAAGACCCGCCCAAAGGCTGTCCTGATGTTTCTTGTTGCGGAACGGCGGCGACATCACCCGGCGCGCGGCATGATCCCAATCGGGATTGAAATATTCGCTCTCATCCAGCGTCAGATGCTGGATCAGCGGCTCGCCCCAGACCCGTTTGCCCTGCATCCGCGCCCGGCGAATGGCCTCGTGGCTGTCCTCACAGGAGGTATGCACCACATAAAGCGGCACCCCCGCCATATCCGCAATCATGATGGCCCGGTTGGTGGCCTCGCCTTCCACCTGGGGCGGGCGCGAATAGGCATGCGCCTCGGGGCCGGTATTGCCCTCGGCGAGCAGCTTCGCCGACAGCTCCGCCACCACATCACCGTTTTCCGCATGCACCATGGCAATACCGCCCAGTTCCGCCAGACGCTGAAAGCTGGAATACATCTCGTCATCATTGACCATCAAAGCGCCCTTATAGGCCATGAAATGCTTGAAGGTATTGATACCACGGGTCTCGATCACGGTCTTCATGTCGTCAAAGACCTGCTCGCCCCACCAGGTCACCGCCATGTGGAAGGAATAATCACAGTTCGCCCGGGTGGATTTATTATCCCAACGCTTCAAGGCATCCAGCAGGCTCTCACCCGGATTTGGCAGCGCAAAATCCACCACCATGGTGGTGCCCCCCGCCAGACCAGCCCGCGTACCGCTTTCAAAATCATCCGTCGAATAGGTGCCCATAAAGGGCATTTCCAGATGGGTATGCGGGTCAATCCCGCCCGGCATGACATAACAGCCAGTGGCATCCAACTCTTCATCGCCCTTAAGATCCGGCCCGATTGCGGTGATCACCCCACCTTCAATCAAAACATCCGACTTATAGGTGAGATCCGCGGTGACAATTGTCCCGTTCTTGATGACTTTAGTCATGGTAAAACTCCCTGTCTCGGGCGCATTTTGCGCCACTTTTATCTGGTTTTGGGACCAGTTCCCTGTTCTCTTGGCCCCTCTTCAGTGTTCTCTTGGCCCCTCTTCAGTTGGCCAAAAATATCCCGGGGGAGCGGCCCGCCAGGGCCGCGGGGGCAGCGCCCCCTCCTTTTAGGGGCAGCGCTCCGTCCTTTGAGAGGCGCGCCCCTTCCCTTTTTGAGAGCAGCGCCCCGTCCCCTTGCTACTCTATCAGGAAACGATCTCAGCCGTTTCGACAACCGCGTGAAACAACACATTGCCGCCAGCCTCGGCCCAGTCCTTGCTGATCTCTTCCGCCTCGTTGTGGCTCAGACCATCCACACAGGGGCACATGATCATCGCAGTTGGCGCCACCCGGTTGATCCAGCAGGCATCATGGCCGGCGCCGGAAATGATATCCAGATGCGAATAGCCCAGACGCTCGGCCGCATTGCGCACCGCCGCCACACAGGTCTCATCAAATTTCACCGGGTCAAAGCCGCCGACCTTTTCAAAGGTGATCTGCATATCCAAGGCCTCGACGATATCCTTGCCCTCTTCGCGCAGCCGCAGCTCCATATCCTCGATGACTTCCAACTCGGGCGAGCGGAAATCGACGGTAAAGACCACCTTGCCAGGGATCACATTGCGCGAGTTTGGATAGACGTCAATATGACCTGCCGCGCCAACGGCGCTTGGCGCATGGGACCAGGCAATTTCATCCACCGCTTCCAGCACCCGCGCCATGGCGAGGCCCGCGTTGCGGCGCATCGGCATCGGGGTCGACCCGGTATGGGCATCCTTGCCGGTAATGGTCACTTCGGTCCAGCTCAGGCCCTGGCCATGGGTGACCACGCCAATATCCTTGCCCTCGGCTTCCAGAATGGGGCCCTGCTCGATGTGCAGCTCAAAAAAGGCATGCATTTTGCGCGCGCCAACCTCTTCCTCGCCACGCCAGCCGATCCGCTTCAACTCATCGCCAAATGACTTGCCCTCGGCGTCAACCCGGTCATAGGCCCAGTCCTGGGTGTGAATGCCCGCAAAAACCCCTGACGACAGCATGGCCGGAGCATAACGGGTGCCTTCCTCGTTGGTAAAATTCGTAGCCACAATGGGATGTTTGGTCTTGATGCCCATGTCATTGAGCGAACGGATCAGCTCCAGCCCAGCAAGAACCCCAAGCACACCATCGTATTTGCCGCCGGTTGGCTGGGTATCCAAGTGCGAGCCCACATAGACCGGCAACGCCTCCGGATCGGTGCCTTCGCGGCGGGCAAACATATTGCCCATCTGATCCAGCCCCATGGTGCAGCCCGCCTCTTCGCACCATTTCTGGAACAAGGCGCGCCCTTCGGCATCTTCATCGGTCAAGGTCTGGCGATTGTTGCCCCCTGCGACACCGGGGCCGACCTTGGCCATCTCCATCAGGCTCTCCCAGAGCCGATCGCCGTTGATTTTTAGATTCTGTCCCAAAGACGTCATCGCAGCTTCCTTCCTGTTCCCCCCGCTGATCTTGCGGGTTATTCTTGGCTTGGCACCAATCGGTGGCTTTGAATCGTTGGCCTGCACCCAAAGAGATGGATTTGACCAACTGGTCAAACTCACGCTATCACGGAGAGACCACCAGTCAAGAAATTGAGTCATTTTGGCTCTGGAATCCCCATGAAAACCGGGGCAATGCGCAAATTGCGGGCGCTCAAACCCGCACAACGGACGTTAAGGATCGCTTATCCACTATGCCCAAGGACCGATCACCCACCCGTATCCAGAAAAAGAATCGCGCCGCCATCCTGGAGGCCGCGCTTGAGGTCTTCTCGACCCATGGGTTTCGCGGTGCCACGGTGGATCAAATTGCCAGTCAGGCCGGGCTGTCCAAGCCGAATCTGCTGTATTATTTCCCCTCCAAGGAGGCGATGTTCACCGCCCTGCTGTCTGAACTATTGGATACCTGGCTTGACCCGATGCGCGAGATCGACGCTGCGGGTGAACCGCTGGAAGAGATCCTCGCCTATGTGCAGCGCAAGCTGCAGATGAGCCGGGATTACCCGCGCGAAAGCCGCCTGTTTGCCAATGAAATCGTGCAGGGGGCGCCGCGTATGCTGGACGCATTATCCACCGATCTGCGGGATCTTCTGGCAGAAAAGGAAGCCGTCCTGACCGGCTGGATGGCGGCGGGAAAAATCAACACCACCCACCCCAAACATCTGATGTTTTCGATCTGGGCCCTGACCCAGCACTATGCGGATTTTGACGTTCAGGTGCGGATGCTGATGGGGCCGGAAGACCCCTTTGATGCGGCCCCAGAATTCCTGGAAACCCTGTATCGCCGGATGCTTACGCCAACAAGTTAACATTGGTTAACTCCAATAGCTCGCCCAGGTCTCTGCGCCATACAACAATATAGCCAAACCAAAAAAGGCAGCGTCAAAACGCTGCCTTTTTCATTTAAATCAGCCCCTTGGGCCGGTTACCTCACTCTGCAGCGGTGGCAGAGGGGTTATTGGGATGGGTTGTCCAGTTGGCATATTCACCCGACACCACTTTTCCGGTGCGCTCATCAATCTGGCCAGCGGGAACCTCTTCCATGGTGATGCAGCCCTCAATCGGGCAAACATTCACGCAGAGGTTACAGGCCACACATTCATCATCTTTAACGGTAAAGACACGGTCGGCGCTCATCTCGATGGCCTGGTGCGAGGTGTCTTCGCAGGCGGCAAAACAACGGCCACAGCTGATGCAGTCTTCCTGATTGATCTTGGCCTTGGCGATGAAGTTCAGATCCAGATACTGCCAGTCGGTGACATTTGGAACCGCCATGCCGATGAAGTCTTCGGTCGAGGTATAGCCCTTTTCATCCATCCAGTTGGACAGGCCGGAAATCATCTCTTTCACCACGTTGAACCCATAGGTCATGGCGGCGGTGCAGACCTGCACATTGCCCGCCCCCAGCGCCATGAATTCTGCCGCGTCTTTCCAGGTGGTGACACCGCCAATGGCCGAGATCGGCAGATCATGGGTTTCGGGGCAGCGGGCGATTTCCGCAACCATATTCATCGCAATTGGTTTTACCGCAGGGCCACAATAGCCCCCATGGGTGCCCTTACCGCCAACGGTTGGCTCGGGCGCCATCTGGTCCAGATCAACTGAGACAATCGAGTTGATGGTATTGATCAGGCTGACCGCATCACCGCCGCCGGCCTTGGCCGCACGTGCGGGGAAACGCACATCGGTGATATTGGGCGTCAGCTTTACGATGACGGGCTTGGAGTAGTATTTCTTGCACCATTCGGTGACCATCTGGATGTATTCAGGCACCTGACCCACAGCCGCACCCATGCCGCGTTCGGCCATGCCGTGCGGGCAGCCAAAGTTCAGCTCGATCCCATCGGCACCGGTAGCCTCAACCTTGGGCAGGATCGCCTTCCAGGCTTCCTCTTCGCAGGGCACCATAATCGACACGATCACGGCGCGGTCCGGATAGTCCTTTTTGACGCGGGTGATTTCTTCCAGGTTGATCTCCAGCGAGCGATCCGTGATCAGCTCGATGTTGTTCAACCCCAGCAGCCGGCGGTCGGCGCCAAAGATAGCGCCATAGCGCGGGCCGTTGACGTTGACCACGGGGGGGCCTTCGGAGCCGAGGGTCTTCCAGACCACACCGCCCCAGCCTGCTTCAAAGGCGCGGCGTACGTTATATTCTTTGTCCGTTGGTGGCGCCGAGGCCAGCCAGAACGGGTTTGGGGATTTGATACCCAGGAATTCTGTTGTCAGATCAGCCATTTGTCTGTCCCTTTTCATGCTCGCTTAGGGCCGTTGACCAGCAACGACCCTGGCTTGCTCAGCCCATCAGGCTTGTATGGATGTCCATTGCAGCGTCGCGGCCTTCGGCCACGGCAGTCACGGTGAGATCTTCGCCACCAGAGGCACAGTCGCCCCCGGCCCAGACATTCGCCACCGAGGTGCGCCCTGTGGCATCGACCATGATCTTGCCACCCTCCAGCGCAACCGCGTCGGGCTGACCTTGCAGGCTTTGGCCGATGGCCTTGTAGACCTGCTCTGCGGCCAGGCGCACTGTCTCACCAGTGCCACGAACGCGACCGTCTTCGACCTGGGTATATTCCAGCTCGATCTCGGCGGCGGCGCCATTGCCATGGATCGCCTTGGGCATCACGTTGAACATCAATGTCACCCCCTTGGAGGCCGCAAGATCTTGTTCGAACCGGCTGGCCCCCATCGCGTCGCGGTCGCGGCGATAGGCGATAGTCACGTTTTCGGCGCCCAACAGTTTTGACTGCACGGCGGCGTCAACAGCTGTCATGCCGCCACCGATGACCACAACATTGCGGCCAACAGGTAGTTTGGTAAGATCCTCAGCCTGGCGCAGCTCTTCGATGAAATCAACAGCATCGCGCACGCCGCTCAAGTCTTCACCTTCGGCGCGCAGGGCATTGACCCCTGCCAGACCGATTGACAGGAAGACAGCGTCGAAATCGCCTTTCAGCGCCTCCAGCGATAGATCCGCGCCCAGCTTTTTGCCGTAGTCGACGGTGATACCGCCGATTTTCAGCAGCCAGTCGACCTCGCGGGCGGCAAAATCTTCGGTGGATTTATAGGCGGCGATGCCAAATTCGTTCAGGCCACCGGCCTTGGACTTGGCGTCATAGATGACCACGTCATGGCCCAGCATCGCCAGACGGTGAGCTGCTGACAGACCCGCAGGACCGGCGCCGACAACCGCCACCCGCTTGCCCGTGCTGGCGGCACGGCTAAAGGGATGCACGCCTTTTTCCATCACTGTGTCGGTGGCATAGCGCTGCAACCGGCCTATCTCGACCGGCTTGCCCTCGGCGGCTTCACGGACGCAGGCCTCTTCACAGAGCGTTTCTGTGGGGCAGACCCGTGCACACATGCCACCCAGGATATTCTGGTCCAGAATGGTCTTGGCAGCAGAAGACGGATGCCCGGCCTGAATCTCGCGGATGAACTGCGGAATATCAATGCTGGTGGGACATGCGGTCATACAGGGCGCATCATAGCAGAAATAGCAACGATCCGCGGCCACTGCGGCCTCATGTGCGTCATAAGCGGGGTGCAGATCCCCAAAGTTGTCGGCGATATCAGCAGCGGCCAATCGCCCTGCCTGAATGCCTGATGCCTGATGGCTACTCGCCATTGGGTGTCTCCCTGACTGTGTTCTTCTTCGACTCAAAGAGTGCCACAGTTTGATTTTTTATCAACTGGTAAAATTTTGAAAAATGCAAAAACACAGACCCAAATCACAACAATCAGGGCCAACATATTGAAATATATAAACCTTATCACTCGCCCATTTCTTGGGCGCAGGACAATACAAAGCAAAAGACTCTCGACCTTCCCGCCTGCAGCACCAAAATGGAACTTTCAGCGGCTGCTTTGATCCCAGCAACTCGGCTGCTTTGCCCGCGAAAAAGACCCCGAAACATCACAAAAGGCCGGAGGTTTCCCTACCGGCCTTCTAAGAAAATCTGTTGTCTAGTGGGGGGCTCAGGAGGGGAGAACTGCCGTTGCCTCGATCTCGATCTTGGCTTCATCTTCGACCAGCGCCGAGACAACAACCATGGTCATCGCGGGAAAATGATACCCCATGACCGCGCGGTATGCGGCGCCAACCTCGGCTTGATGCGCCAGATATTCGGCCTTGTCTGTCACATACCAGGTGAGGCGGGTAATATCGCGCGCCTGCCCGCCTGCTGTCTCTACCACATCCAGAATATTGCGCAGCGCCTGGCTCATTTGGCCAATAAAGCCATGCTCTTCAAAGACCTGATCCGCAGTCCAGCCAATCTGGCCACCAACAAACAGCAGCTTTCCCTCGGCGACCATACCGTTGGCATAGCCTTTGGCCGGTTTCCACCCTTCGGGATGTACAGAAATGGCAGGCATGGAGCTCTCCTTTTGGTCACTTGGCACTGGTAAACTGGCGGCTGCAGCAGCTGTTACCGCAATATCAAGCAGCGCGGCGGATATTTCAAGCTTAAAATTTATAACCCTGAAGCAATTTCAGTCCCAGCCCTGCAGCAGGAGAGGCACGCTCCACAGCCCCGATGGGATGTGCTGCATTCATAAGACATTTGCCAGACATTTACCCGCGCAAGATAGGCTAATCAGGTGATCCGCACGCCGGTTTGATGCGTAAATTCAGGGTCTTGCGCAATCGCCTGCCTGCCATGCAACGCGCAGACCAGCCGCCTTTGGCTGGTGGATTTAGGCGATTGCGCCCCCCTGCAGCGACCGATGAGGGGTCGCGGCAGAATGGGTCTTTGTCTTCAGGTCATCCCCAAAGCTTCTTTGTACATCTCCAGAACGGCTTCCTGTTCTGCGATCTCATCCTTGTCGCGCTTGCGAAGGCTGACAATGGCCCGCAGGGCTTTTTGGTCATAGCCACGGGATTTGCTCTCGGCGTAGACTTCGCGGACTTGTTCGGCGATGTCTTTCTTTTCGCTCTCCAGCCGCTCGATACGTTCAACGAACTGGCGCAGCTCTCCTGCGGTCACTTTGTAGGAGTCGCTCGCGTCTTCATGATCTGTCATGGGTGCCTCATTTTACTGCTGTCATGAGATAGGGATTGGGGCAAGGGGATAGCGACACAACAGCCCTATCGCAAGACAGGAAACGGCCTGCCGCGATTTCTCGCCTTTGCCCCTGGGCCGGTCTGTCCCCGGCCGATGCTTCTGTCTACACCCAGGCCTACCCCCAAGTCTGCCCCGGTGTCTTCCTCAACCAGGACGAGCCATCCGCAAGGGTGCAAGCCAGATATCAGCTTTGCTGCCCTGCCCCGGTCCCCGCAGCGGCATCGAGATCCAAGGCGCTGCGGCTTGTGTCTGCACTGGCAATCCGCTAATCGCACAGCTGTGCAAGTGATGCAGGAGCTGCGCTATGTTTGAAATCCTCGTCTGGGCCGGAGCCGCCCTGTCGGTTGCTGGTCTGATTGGCCTGATGTGGTGCATCGTGCACGTTGTCCGCGCACGTGGGAAAAACCTGGACGACGAGGCGCTGCGCGCTGTTGTGCAAAAAGTTCTGCCCTATAATCTGGGCGCATTGTTTCTGTCGGTTATTGGATTGATGCTTGTCATGGTGGGAATTTTTCTGGGCTAACCGTCTGAGCCCCCCCCAAGCCAGGAAGCCAGCGGGCCACGTCACGCGACCCAAGAGTCCCGTGCCCGCACAGACCAAACCTGTACTGACCAAACCCGTACTGACCAACCCTGCGCTGCACACCCAACCCGGCTTGTCGCGCTGAACAGGCGACAACCTAGCGGGAAAGACGCTGGGCAAAATGGCCGATCTGTTTAGACGGGCATATTGTCAAATTGGGTCTCAGCCTCTTCTTCAGACAGATCTGTATCCAATTGCTGCAAGTGACGCGGCACAGAGACGCCTTCGATTCGTAAATTGCTGAGGAGGCGTGAAAACTCAGGCCGCAGGGCCAGCCGGTCCTGTGGCGGTTGTTGACGAATTGTTTTTGCCATTTCCTCGGCTTGGTTCAGCAACGCGCGTGTCATGATATCTCATCTCCTCCAAAATTGTCCCAAGTCTGGCCTCGCCATAAACCCCTGTCGCAAAACCTCTGTCGCAAGCAGCTCCTCTGCGCAGTCACTGGCGCCAACTCCTGTATGCAGGACGATCTGGCGCCCCTGCAGGCAGGCCGTGAGGGCAGTGTAGCCAAGTCAGATCCCAAGAGGCTTGAAACCCCCGTAAAAAGGCCTCAGCCTGTCCCTCATGGGGGTCTGCCTAGCCCACCGCAGCTTTGCTGTCATTGAGACAAGTCAAAACGGTCAAAATTCATCCTGAGCAGATTTTTTCAAGACCCTGACCTGCAGCGTCTCTAGACTAATCTCCATGCAAGGCTATCGCAGCACTTGAAACATATTCCTTATTTTGTATATATCTATCGAAACGAAAGGGAGTGCCCAGATAATGAACCCCACCGTCAAAGCCTTTTTCGACGAGGCCACCAACACAGTATCCTATGTTCTGCGGGATCCAGCGGGGCCTGCCTGTGCTGTTGTCGATTCCGTTTTGGATTTTGACCATGCCTCGGGACGTACTGACACGGCCTCGGCAGATCAGATCATTGCCTGGATCAAACAGGAAGGGCTCAAATGTGAGTGGATCCTGGAAAGCCACGTGCATGCGGACCATCTATCGGCGGCCCCCTATCTGCAAGAGCACCTGGGCGGCAAGATTGGCATTGGGGCCAATATCACCGTGGTGCAGGATACCTTTGGCAAGGTTTTCAACGAAGGCACCGCCTTTCAGCGCGATGGCAGCCAGTTTGACGCTTTGTTCGAAGAGGGCGATCACTTTATGGTTGGCCAGTTGCGCGGCGAGGTGCTGCATACGCCGGGCCATACCCCTGCCTGCCTAACCTATGTGATTGGCGATGCCGCCTTTGTTGGCGACACCCTGTTCATGCCAGATTTTGGCACCGCCCGCTGTGACTTCCCCGGCGGCTCGTCCGAGATGCTGTACCAGTCGATCCAAAAGATCCTGGCCCTGCCCGACGAAACCCGCATCTTTGTTGGCCATGACTACAAGGCACCGGGGCGTGATGACTATGCCTGGGAGACCACAGTCGGAGAGCAAAAAGCGCTCAACGTGCATATCGGGGAGGGCCGCCCGCTGGAAGAGTTCACTGCAATGCGCGACGCCCGCGATGCCACCTTGGCGATGCCCCGGCTGATCCTGCCCTCATTGCAGGTCAATATGCGGGCCGGACAGATGCCGGAACCGGACGAACAGGGAGACATCTTCCTGAAACTGCCGGTAAACAAGATTTAGGCCGCTGAAGATTGCTCTGGCGGCGCTGAGACATTCCGCCAGAACATTGCCCCTATGTCGGGGCTGAATGCGGGACCAGGTGTACGAGGCGAGGCGTATAAGGTCAGGTGAGTTGGGCCATGTGGGCCTATCCTGGCATGGCTGACCTCCCCGTCGCGGCGGAAATGGCTATCCAGTGGTTGCCCCAGTGGTTGCCTATACCCCGCTATCCAAGTTGACAAAATAGGAACGCGCGAAAATGGAAATGGATTGGATCTGGGGGCTCGTCGGAGGCGGCCTCATCGGGCTGGGAGGCGCAGTCTTCCTGCTTGGCAATGGCCGCATCATGGGCGCCAGTGGCATCATTGGTGGCCTGGTTGACGGCTCGGGCCGTAGCAATGCAGCAGAACGGCTGGTCTTTTTGATTGCGGTGCTGGGCACCCCAATGCTGCTTTTGCCCTTCTACAAAGGCGGTGTAGACACCCATCTGACCAGCAATATCGCGGTGATCATAGCTGCGGGCCTGTTGGTTGGGATTGGCACCAGAATTGCCAATGGCTGCACCTCGGGCCATGGGGTCTGTGGGATTTCCCGCCTGTCCCTGCGCGGCATTGTTGCCACCGTATTTTATATCCTGGCCGGGGGGGGCACCATTGTCCTGTTCCGCCACGTATTGGGAGTAATCTGATGCAGCGTTTGTTTCTCGCCCTTCTGTCCGGCGCATTGTTTGGCGCAGGGCTCTTTGTGTCCGGTATGACCGATACCACCAAGGTGCAGGGCTGGCTTGACGTCTTTGGCAGCTGGGACCCCACCCTTGCCTTTGTCATGGGCGGCGCCATTATACCGATGTTTGTCGCCTGGCGCCTGACCAAGGGGCGACGCCCCCTGGTCGGCGGCGAGTTCCCAGCGCCCCCCCGCCCCGAAATGGATCACCGGCTGATCATCGGATCAATCTTGTTTGGCATGGGCTGGGGTCTGGCCGGGCTCTGCCCCGGACCGGCGGTTGCCTCGCTCAGCTACAATGGCTCTGGCGGTCTTATCTTCATGGGAGCGATGCTTTTGGGCATGGCGGCTGCACCATTTTTTGGCAGGCAACTGGACGGACTGGCAGCGAAGGTTTAAGGGAATCAATATGGATGCACGTGTAATCACCCCCCGCTACTCCGTCTCGCCGCAAATTTCGGCTGAAGACATGCCTGAAATTGTTGCCAACGGATACAAGACGGTGATTTGCAATCGCCCGGATTCCGAAGTGCCGCCCAGCCATCAGGCCGCTGCCATTCGGGCCGCTGCCGAGGCAGCGGGGCTGGTCTTTCGGGAACTGCCGCTCACCCATCAGACCATGACACCTGAAAATGTCGCGCAACAGCGTGCCTTTTATGAGGAAAGCCCAGGTCCGGTTCTGGCCTATTGTGCCTCTGGAACCCGCTGTTCGGTGATCTGGTCGCTGGGGGTTGCCACCGAGATGAGCCCCGACGAGATTCTGGAAAAAACCAGCGCTGCGGGCTATCAGTTGGATGGTCTGCGGCCAACGCTGGAATCAATCGCCACCGCATAAGAACATGGGAGCGCTTGTTTTTTCGCAGCGTTTTGCCGTTGTGTAAAATCGCGGCGCCTCCTGACCTTCTCTCTATCCGCAACAGGCCCGGCCATTTTGGCCGGGCCTGTTGTATTTCTGGCCGGGCCTGTTGTGTTTCTGGTCTGATGTCCTGTTGCAAGGACACCGCCGCCGCCCACCGCTAAAGCCGCCAGCGAAAGCCCACGATTTAAGTTCACTGCAAAAATTCATGCAAAAGCCGACTGTCAAATCCATTTCGCAGGCGGGGCAATGTTCCAACACATGAAACGGCGCCAAGCACCGCTCTCCCAGATCGGGATCCCCCTGCAAAAGGCGCCACCGCGCGGCATCAAAGCCCAGGCGCGGAATCCCCTTCCAGGCCTGCGAGTTTTGAGATTTCTGCGGCCGCGTCATCCGGGTTGAACTGGTTCATGCTGTCGCCAAGCCCGGCGAACTCCCCCATTGGGGATGCGGCCAGATCCGCGCCGAGATCCGCGCCCAGATCACCACCCAAGCCGCCCCCAAAGTCCGCGCCGAAATCTGCACCTAGATCACTCAGGTCATCCTCCATCCCAGCTGGATCGGAGTCCATCCCGCCCAGGGCAAGCCCCCCGGCCGGCGCAGCAAAGCCCATCGGATCATCCAATGGATCTTGCAAATCCTGCGCCGCAATTCCCAGATCCAGCGTCGCGGGCTCTTCGATCATAGGCAGAGCCGGTGGCGCGTCAGACCCAATTCTATCGGCAAACGCATCGCCCATTTGAGCAGGGTCCGCCTGCTGCCGGCGCCCTGTGCTCAACCGCACCGCGCGGGCGCCGTTCAACTGGCCCAGACGTCCCTTGGCAATTGACTGGCCGCCAATGTCGATCAAATCAGTTTCATACAAAAAGGCCTGATCCAGTGGCAGAACTTCACCCACCCTCAGGGCCGAGAATTCATTGAGTGGCACCCGGACCTTACACAGAATCGCAGAAAGCTCCGCCCGCATGGCGCCCATGCCGCCAGCCAAAGTAGGCCCGGGTTTTGCACCACTCAGGCCTAGCTCCTCCAGGGTGGGTTCCGGCAGGATCAGCTTCAGCTCGCCCTGCATTGCCCCAATGGCCAAATCCACCGTCATCGTGATCAGACGGTAGTTTTCCCGCTCCATCCCCAGGATCAGCGAGCGCACGTCTTCGATCTGGGCCCCGTAGCGATACCCAGAAAAGATCAGCTGATCTCTTTCCCCCTGCAACAAGGCCTGCACCTTGGAAAAGGACTTTTCCAGGAACTCAGCAGTCATTGCCGCATCGGTTGGGGTGTAATTCCGCTCAGACGGGGCCTTGCCCATGATCTGGCCAATGGTCTGTTTCTGGATCAAGGCCGTAACCAAAGCCGCATCCATGGTGGCCGCGCCAATACGGCCGTCGGGACCGTCCAGAACCACCAGAAGATCCTTGTCAGAAAGCACCTCGACCAGGTCTTCGGGGGCACGATTGACCTGGCGTGCCGCCAAAACGGCCAGTGGCAGATCGCATTGCTCTGACGCCGCGCGGGCAAGCGAGCGACGCAGGGCTTTGAGAGTTAGAGACCCTTTTTGAGCCGCCCCCCCATCCTTTGACGCCGCAAGTTTACGCGCGAGTCCACCGGACCCGCCGTTACCAGCTTGCTGTTTTTCCGCTTCAGACATCAGCCATCAACCTGCACGTTTTGCGCTCCCTTTTTAATTGTCTTAACGCCGGTTCGTTACCAAGACCTTTAAAACGGTCTCTCGGGGGGGATTTTCCGCTCAAATGGCAGGGAAATTCTGAAACTGCCTCCCGTCGCTCCGGGAAGGTAGGAAATGTCGCCATCCAGGCGCTGCATAATCTCACGGCAAATCGCCAAACCAAGCCCGGCTCCGCCTGCGCGTTCCGGGCTAACACGCGAGAATTTCTCAAAAATTAGCTGTTGGTGGTCGGCGGGAACGCCGCTGCCATTGTCGGTAAAATCAATCCAGACTTCCCCCAAGCTGCGGGTCACCCGAATGGTCAATTCCGCCGGGTCAGCGTCACAATACTTCTGTGCATTGGCAATCAGGTTGATAAAAACCTGCGCCAGCCGATCCAGGTCAGAGGAAATGCGGATGTCCTCTGATTTTGGATCACGCTGGACCTGAATTGGATGATCCGAGCCCGCCAATGCAGTGGATACCGCATGGTCCATCACGTCGCTCAGGGTGCCCACCGACATATTCAAACTGACCTGACCGCTTTCCAGCACGCTCAGATCCAGGAGATCATTCAACAGCCGGGTCAGGCGCAGGGCCTCATCATGGATGATGGTGGCGTACCGGGTTTTGTCCGGCAGGGGCATATCGCCGTCATCACGCAGGATCTCAGAGAAGGCCCGGATTGAGGTCATCGGGGTGCGCAGCTCATGGCTCACCTGGCTGAGAAAGGCATCTTTTTGTTGGGAAATCTGGGTCAGCTTTTCATTTGAGACCCGCAATTGGCGCGCCGTACGCGACAGTTCCGCTGACTGTTCTTCCAATTGGTTGGAATATTCCAGCATCTGCGCCGTTTCATCCGCAACCGCCAGCAGATCCTGCACCGAAACCGAAGAGCCACCCACGATTTGGCCAATCATCGCATGGGCCGCTGCCGCCCCGATCGAGGCCCCCAATTCACGCTCCAACCGTTCCAGAAAGGCCGGAGTTGGCTCCGGCAGGGTGCCGCGCACGCCTTGCCGGGCCAGCTCCCGTTGGAAAAACGCCTGGGCCTCGGTGGCGCCCAGGATACGTTGCGACATCACCATCAGGTCTTCGCTCTGCGCCACCGAGCCGGTCCAGCCGCGTGGCCCCGAGGAATGTTCAAACACATTGACAAACTGCGCCCCCTGCAGCCGCTCGATTGGGCTGGGGAAGGTCACCAGCGAGACCAGGCAGAACACCGCCGCATTGAGGCTCATGGACCAGAGCACCGCATGCACCGTCGGATCCAGCCCTTCGATGTCAAACAGGGCCTGCGGCCGCAGCCAGGACTGGCCAAACAGCCCTTCGGCCAGGACGTGATCCGGCAACAGGCCACCGCCCAAGGCGGGCAGCAACATGGTATAGACCCAGATGGCAAAGCCCACGGACAGGCCGCTCAGGGCGCCGGTCCGGGTGGCGCCGCGCCAGAACAACCCGCCGACAAGCGGCGGCAACATCTGGGAAATTCCGGCAAAGGAGATCAACCCCACGGCTGCCAGCGCCGCGCCTCCGCCAGAGAGTTTGTAGTAGAAATACCCCAAGCCAAGAATGACCGCGATGGAAATCCGGCGGGCAAACAGCACCACATTGCGCACATCGCCAGAAACCGAGGCCCCCTCGCCCCCTTGCAGATGTAGCCAGATCGGCATCACCATATGGTTCGACACCATGGTCGAAAGCGCCATGGCCGCCACGATCACCATTGATGTGGCCGAAGAAAACCCTCCCAGGAAAGACAACATCGCCAGCCCCTGTTGTCCCTGCGACAGAGGCAGGGCCAGAACAAACAGATCCGGGTTTGATCCCGGCGGCAGCAGCTCCAAGCCGATGGCAGCAATCGGCACCACGAACATCGAGATCAGAAAAAGATAGAGCGGAAAGGCCCAGGCCGCGACCCGCAGATGCCGCTCATCCTCGTTCTCGACCACCATGACCTGAAACATCCGTGGCAGGCAGACAAAGGCGGCCGCCGACAAAAAGGTGATGGTGGCCCAGCGGCCGCCATCCACCCGCCAATCGCCAATTTGCGAGGCATCAATCCGGGCCAGTGTATCTGAGATCCCATCCGACAGGCCCCAGACCACAAAGATGCCAACCGCCAGCAGCGCCACCAGCTTGACCACCGCCTCCAGCGCCACCGCCGTGACCACGCCGTGGTGGCGTTCATTTGCGTTTAGATTGCGGGTGCCAAACAAAATCGCAAAAACCGCCAGCCCCGCCGTCACCCAGAACACCGTCGTGGTATCGTGGTAGCTGCGCAGCGGATCGGCCTCGGCAAAGATTGAGAAAGACAGGGTAATAGATTGAAGTTGCAGCGAAATATACGGGGTTATGCCAATTACCGCCAAGACAGTGACACCAATGGCCAGCGCATTTGACTTGCCATAGCGCGCCGACAGCAGATCCGCGATCGAGGTCACCCGCTGACTGCGCCCTATCCGAACCAGCTTGCGCAGGCCCCACCACCATCCAACCATAACTAGCGTCGGCCCCAGATAGATGGTCAGGAATTCCAGCCCCGAGCGCACCGCGTAGCCCACCGCCCCGTAGAAGGTCCAGGCGGTACAGTAGATTGACAGCGACAAGGTATAAATCAGCGGCGAGCGGATCCAGGCAGAGCTGTGGCCGCGCGCGGCGCGACGATCCGCCAGAAAGGCCACCAGGAACAACAGCGCCACATAGGCCAGACAGACCAGCGCCAGAACATTGAGCGAGGCCATCAGCTCTGGTCGTCCTGGGCTCCGCCCTCTGTCCAGTGCCCGGCCCACAGCCGCACCGCCAGTCCAAAGACAAAGCTGGCAGCGATCAATCCGCCCCAGACCGCAAAGATATAGGTGATCGCAGCAGAGGTCGCCATGCCGCCGTGATTGCCAGGGGCGGGATAGGGATCTGGGTTTGGCCACATCAGGGGCACCGTCAACAGCAATGCACCCAGGATCGGCAGCAAGCGGGCGATATCCATCAGGCGGCGGCGGCGATAGGTGCGCCGCTCCACAAAGGGGCTGTTGGGCTCATCCTGGCGTCCGGCCCCGTCGCCACGCATTATAAAAGCCCCCTCACTGGGCGGCGTCCTGTGCTGTCACGGTCTGCGGCGCCTGATAGGCCTGCGCATAAAGGTCGCGCACCGCCGTCAGCACCTCGGAATTGGAAAACGGCTTGGTCATAAACCTGGTTACCCCGGCTTTTTCCGCCATTTCACGATCTTTCAGCTGGCCGCGTGCGGTCAGCATCAACACCGGCAGCGCCTGCATCCCGTCGACAAGGCGTAGCTCTTGAATCACTTCGAGGCCGCTTTTCCCCGGTAGCATGAGATCCAGGATCACCAGATCGGGGCTGGCTGCCTGGATGACCGCAGCCGCGTCACTGCCATTTCCATGCACATCCACCGTCCACTTGTCGCGGGTCAGCAGAAACCGAATGGCTTCCGCGATATTTGGCTCATCTTCAATTAAAACCACATGTCTGCTCATTGGCAGAAGTTCCTCCCAGCGCGGCTGCTTCGGACATTTTTGCCCAAGGCCACGTTCTCATCCCAAGGCAGACTAGCCTTGCCGCCGGGCACAAGTCAAAACTCTTCCTTCAGGATCGACGGCTCACGGCGTGCTTCACAGGCCTGGCGCGGGCAGATCCGGCAGCTGCTGCCCACCGGCTGCGCCTGCGCCGGCACCTCGCGGCGCGGCAGGATCAGCATCACCGCGTGATAAAGCGGATCCCGGTCAAACGAGCTGGGCACATGGTTCCAGGCCACCGCCAGGCATTCGAATCCCAGCGCACTGCGCCCCTGCTGCACCACATTGCGCCGCAATGGAACGTCCGGTCGCTGCAGCGCCGTATAGATCGGCCAAAGCGGACAGGAGGCGCCAAAGCGCGGCAGAGCAAAACCAGCCACCGGTTTGCGAAACAGGATCGACCCCGAGCCATCGCAGACCACCAGCCCTGCCTCCTGCCCCAGCACATCAACTGGCAAGACACCCAGACGGCGCAAGACCACCGGCAGGGCGACATTAAACCGCAGCGCCAGCGCAGAGGGATCCAGCCCCTCGGCCTGGATGATCTGCGCCACCGCGTCGAGCGGCATCTGCTGGGCATCACTGTGATATTGCTCCAAGGCGCTACGGGCGATCATCCGGGCCGAGTCGCTGATCAGCTCCGGGGCCGCCGCAACCAGCGACTTGGGGTCGGTGCGCCCTTGCTCCAGGTCAGGGAAGTGATAGCCATTGGACAGCAGGAACTCTTCGGCCTCTTCCTGTGGCATCCCGCGACGCTCTGCGCTGCTGTCGCTTTCATCAAGAAAGTTCACCAGCGCACGGCTGCTTTCGGCCAGACGCCGCGAATCCTCATTGAGGTTATTGTGAAACCGATCCCGCCACTCCGGCTCCAGCTCTCCGGTTTCGGCCAGGATCGAGGCCGTCGAGCGGATCGCCGCCGCCGTTGACAACACCTCGTGCAACGAGGCCGCAAGCTGCGGGTCATGGGTCAGCCGATCCGACAGGGTTTCGACCGTGCGTTCCAGCCGGGCGATGCGCTGATGATTGCTGGCCAGGACCTCGGCCCAGCCCGGAAAGCGGCCGGCAAACTCATCGGTGCGGTCCAGCTCTGCCACCTTGGGGCCGGCATCCGCTGCCGCCTCCCGCAGAGACGAGAGCAATGCCGCTTCGGCACCTTCGGTCAGCATCGAGGGTTCCACCCCCAGAACCTGCGCCAAGCCCACCAAAAGTTTACCGCCGATTCTACGGCGGTTGTGTTCGATCAAATTGAGGTAGGAGGCCGAGATTCCAGCCTTGCGCGCCAGCTCAGCCTGTCGAATACCCAGGATCAAACGCCGCTCCCGAATACGGCTGCCTGTCAGCGTGTCACGCGCCATCCGCTGGCTCCTTGTCAAAACCCTACCATTTCAAAGGCTTTCTGCACTGCAGTATAATAAACTTTACAGAATACCAGTGAATACTGTGCATTTGTTTACAGAATAGATGATCATTTCAAGGGTTTTATTGCGCAATTTTACAACTCGCTCCCATACTGATTTTGCACAAAACGTGCAGACGTTGCGCAGAAGTGAGGAGCTGTTCGACGTTTTACACATAAGGGAGGATTTTATGTCCAAGTCAGCATTCTCGCGTCGCGGGGTCCTGAAGTCAGGCGCCCTCGCAGGCACTGGCCTTGCGCTTCCAACAATTTTTACCGCGTCTTCTGCAGCCGCGTTCACCAACGACCCAACCGGCAGCTCGGTTACTTTGGGTTTCAACGTTCCACAGACCGGCCCCTACGCCGATGAGGGCGCCGACGAGCTGCGCGCTTATCAGCTGGCGGTTGAGCACCTGAATGGCGGCGGCGACGGCGGCATGATGAACACCTTCTCGTCCAAGGTGTTGCAGGGCGACGGCATCCTGGGCAAAGAAGTCAAGTTCGTCACCGGCGACACCCAGACAAAATCTGATGCGGCCCGTGCCTCGGCCAAGTCGATGATCGAAAAAGACGGCGCCGTGATGATCACTGGTGGCTCGTCCTCCGGTGTGGCTGTCGCCGTTCAGGGCCTGTGCCAGGAAGCTGGCGTGATCTTCATGGCTGGTCTGACACATTCCAACGACACCACCGGTAAAGACAAGAAAGCCAATGGCTTCCGTCACTTCTTTAACGGTTACATGTCGGCAGCGGCGCTGGCGCCAGTGCTGAAGAACCTCTATGGCACCGACCGGAACGCCTATCACCTGACCGCTGACTACACCTGGGGCTGGACCCAGGAAGAAAGCATCGCGGCCGCGACCGAAGCGCTCGGCTGGAACACCGTGGAAAAAGTACGTACGCCGCTGGCGGCCACTGACTTCTCTTCCTATATCGCCCCAGTTCTGAACTCTGGCGCCGATGTGCTGGTTCTGAACCACTACGGCGGCAACATGGTGAACTCGCTGACCAACGCGGTTCAGTTTGGCCTGCGTGAAAAGATCGTAAACGGCAAACAGTTTGAAATTGTTGTTCCGCTCTATTCGCGCCTGATGGCCAAAGGTGCTGGTGCCAACGTTAAAGGCATCCACGGCTCCACCAACTGGCACTGGTCGCTGCAGGACGAAGGCAGCCAGGCCTTTGTGCGCTCCTTTGGCACCAAATACGGCTTCCCACCCAGCCAGGCGGCACATACTGTTTATTGCCAGACCATGCTCTATGCAGATGCCGTTTCGCGCGCGGGTTCGTTCAACCCCTGCGCTGTTGTCGAAGCCCTGGAAGGCTTTGAATTCGACGGTCTGGGCAACGGTAAGACGCTTTATCGCGCCGAAGATCACCAGTGCTTCAAAGACGTTCTGGTTGTACGTGGTAAAGAAAACCCCACGTCCGAGTTTGACCTTCTTGAAGTGGTTGAAGTCACACCTGCAGCACAGGTTACCTATCCTGCGGATCACCCGATGTTTGCCGGTGGTGCATTGGGCAGCTGTAACCCGGGCGCCTAATTCAGGTACTCATAGCCGGGCGCTTGCTATAGCGCCCGGCGCATTATCTTCATTCTGACATCCCGGTTTCACCTGACGCGGCCTTGGCCGTGTGGGCGTGCCGTTAAGACGGGGCATGAGGCCTCGCAGGGTCGGAATCCACCACTTCCACATCGAAGAACCCAAGGGTGGGGACTATGGACGCAATCCTATTGCAAATTTTAAACGGGCTGGACAAAGGCTCTGCCTATGCGCTGATCGCGCTGGGCCTGACACTCATTTTTGGCACGCTGGGCGTGGTGAACTTTGCGCATGGCGCCCTGTTCATGATTGGTGCCTTCTGCGCCGTGACCGTGCAGCGTTTGCTGAGCCTCAGCTATGAGGTTGTCGACGAAAGCCAAAAGGATTTCCTCGGTAACGCACTGAAAGTAAAGACACCCTATGTGGAAAGTTGGTTCGGTCCCGAAATCGGCAGCGCCATAATAGACTGGGCGGTGCCCTTCGCGATCCTCTTTGCCATTCCGATCATGATCGGCGTTGGCTATGTGATGGAACGCGGGCTGATCAAGCACTTCTACAAGCGCGAACATGCGGATCAGATCCTGGTGACCTTTGGCCTCGCCATCGTGTTGCAGGAAGTGATCAAGTATTTCTACGGTGCCAACCCAATCCAAACCCCCTCGCCCGAGGCGCTGAGCGGCGTTGCCAATGTTGGCGCCCTGATTGGCATGGATATTGTCTATCCGGTCTGGCGTATCGTCTACTTCTTCTTCTCGGTTGTCATCATCGGCGGCATCTTCTCCTTCCTGCAATTCACCACCTTTGGGATGGTTGTGCGTGCCGGCATGGCAGACCGTGAAACCGTTGGTCTGCTGGGCATCAATATCGACCGCCGCTTTACCATCATGTTTGGCATTGCTGCCGCTGTCGCGGGCCTTGCCGGGGTGATGTATACCCCGATCAATTCCCCCAACTACCATATGGGCATGGACTTTCTGGTGCTGAGCTTTGTGGTTGTGGTTGTCGGCGGCATGGGCTCGCTGCCCGGCGCTGTGCTGGCGGGCTTTTTGCTCGGCATTCTGGAAAGCTTTGCCTCGATGAACGAGATCAAATCCTTCCTTCCCGGTATCGACCAAATCATCATCTATGTCGTCGCGATCATTATTCTGCTCACCCGTCCGCGGGGTCTCATGGGCCGCAAAGGCGTGATGGAGGAATAACACATGTTCGGACTTGATAATAAAGACACGCGGATGCTCCTGGTCGTCGCTGTACTGACGCTTTGTGCTCCCTTCATCCTCAATCCATTCCCCACGGGCAGCGCCATGGCGCAGTTCAATGCGGGCTACCCGGATCTGATGCAACGCTTTGTGATCTTTGGCATCTTTGCCATCGGTTTCAATATTCTCTTTGGCCTCACCGGCTATCTCTCCTTTGGTCACGCGGCCTTTCTGGGGGTCGGCTCCTACTCTGCCGTTTGGATGTTCAAACTGCTATCCATGAACGTGGTGCCTGCCATCCTGCTGTCGGTGGCAATTTCGGGGCTGTTTGCGCTGCTCATTGGCTTTGTCTCGCTGCGGCGCTCGGGCATCTACTTCTCAATCCTGACGCTGGCCTTTGCGCAGATGTCCTTTAACCTGGCCTATTCGGTTCTGACCCCCATCACCAATGGGGAAACCGGTCTGCAGCTGACGCTGGATGATCCCCGTATCCTGGGCGTTTCGGCCACCGCTGACGGATCAATTCCGGTGACCAGCCTGTTTGGTCTGGAAATGCGTTCAACCTTTGAAATGGTTGTTGGCCCCTGGACCTTCCAGTTCAACGCCGGATACTACCTCTGTGCCTTGGTTCTGCTGGCGGCCTTCTACCTGTCGATCCGCATCTTCCGCTCGCCCTTTGGCATGATGCTGCGGGCTGTGAAGTCCAACCAGCAGCGGATGAACTACACTGGTCTCAACACCAAACCCTACACACTTGCCGCCTTTGTGATCTCTGGCATGTATGCGGGTCTGGCCGGTGGTCTGATGGCCTCGATGGATCCTCTGGCTGGTGCCGAGCGCATGCAGTGGACCGCCTCGGGCGAGGTTGTTCTGATGACCATCCTCGGCGGTGCGGGCACTCTGATCGGCCCGGTTCTGGGCGCTGGTTTCATCAAATACTTTGAGAACATCTTCTCCAAGATCAATGACACCGTGTTGCATAACTGGTTCGCCTTTATGCCCGACGGGCTGGAAGATTCTGTCGTCTTCATCGTGCATCCTTTCATCGGCAAAGGCTGGCATCTGACTTTGGGTATCCTGTTCATGCTGGTTGTGGTCTTCCTCCCCGGAGGTCTGGTCGAAGGTGGTCAACGCATCGGCAAATGGGTGAAGGGTCGCAAGAACAAAGACGACTCCACCTCTGCCACAAAAACCCCTGCGGAATAAGGAGACGGATTGATGGGTATTCTTGAAGTCAAAAACGTAGGCAAACGCTTTGGTGGCCTGCAAGCGCTGGGAGATGTCAATCTCAGCGTCAAGGAAAACACCGTCCACGCCATTATCGGACCCAATGGCGCGGGCAAATCCACCCTGCTGAACTGTCTGGTGGGCAAGCTGATCCCGGATACCGGGTCGGTAATGTTCGACGGCCAGTCGGTGCTGGGGCGCAAGCCCTTTGAGATCAACCAGATGGGCATCAGCCGCGTCTTTCAAACCCCCGAGATCTTTGGCGATCTCACGGTAATGGAAAACATGCTGATCCCCTGCTTTGCCAAACGGGACGGCGCATTTTCCCTGAATGCAATCACCTCGGTTCCCAGTGAAACGGACGTACTGGAAAAGGCCGAAGCCATGCTGGTGGAGATGAACATGGCAGACAAGCGCCATATGCATTCTGCCTCGCTGTCGCGGGGGGACAAACGGCGCCTTGAGATCGGCATGTGCCTGTCACAAGAGCCACGTCTGCTGTTGTTGGATGAACCCACCGCCGGGATGGCGCGGGCGGATACCAACAACACCATTGATCTGCTGAAAGAGATCAAGGAACAGCGCGACATCACCATCGCCATCATCGAACACGACATGCATGTGGTGTTCTCTCTTGCGGATCGGATCACCGTTCTGGCCCAGGGCACACCTCTGGTCGAGGATGATCCACAAAACATCCGTGGCAATCCAAAAGTGCGCGAAGCCTATCTCGGCGAGTCGGCGTAAAAACGGACACTCCCACCCTATCCTGGTGCGCGGCAATCCCGCGTCAGGATGGGTCAGGGTAAGAAAGGACAAGACAGATGAACGTCAAACCCGACTTTTCCAAGAACGCCAATGCGGCGACCACCGCCCCGGCCTTTCTGTCGGTCTGGGACATGCATGCCTATTATGGCGAAAGCTATATCGTGCAGGGCATCAACTTTAACGTCCATGAGGGCGAAATCCTGGCACTGCTGGGCCGCAACGGTGCCGGCAAGACCTCAACCCTGCGCTCCATCGCGCGCACCGGCTCCCCCATGGTGACCCAGGGCGAGATCTGGCTGGACCACCAGCCGCTGCACCTGATGGAAAGCCACGAAGCCGCAGCCGCAGGTCTGGGCCTGGTGCCCGAAGATCGCCGCATCATTGCCGGTCTTACGGTTGAGGAAAACCTGCAGCTGGCACAGATCGCGCCCCCCATCGGCTGGTCGATCGAGCGGCTCTATGATCTGTTCCCGCGTCTTGGTGAGCGTCGCAAGCAAGAGGGCGTCACCCTGTCGGGCGGCGAACAGCAGATGCTGGCCATCGCCCGCGCCCTGGCCCGGGATATCAAGGTGCTGCTGCTGGACGAACCCTATGAGGGCCTGGCGCCGGTCATCGTGGATGAGATCGAAAAGACCCTCATCCACGTCAAGGAACAGGGCATGACCACCATTCTGGTGGAACAAAACGCCGTCCGGGCGCTGGAACTGGCGGATCGTGCGGTGATCCTCGACACCGGCGGCATTGTCTTTGACGGCACCGCCGCCGAGGTTCTGGAAAACGCCGATCTGCGCGCAGAATATCTGGCGATCTGATCGCCAGACAACAGTTTACTCCCCGTTGCTCTGGTCCCTAGCAGATGCAACCTCCCTGACCGGCTTCTCTGTGGGAAGCCGGTCTTTTTTTTCCAATAGTCAAAGACCTAGGGGGCCTCAGCGACGAGACGTGCCCGCAATTCGGTCTTCAACACCTTGCCGTAGTTGTTCTTGGGCAGCTCCTGAACAAAGACATAGGCCTTGGGGCATTTGAAGCGGGCAATCTGGTCGCGGCACAGGGCGTCCAGCTCGGCCTCTGTGGCCTCTCCCACCACAAAGGCCACCACCTCTTCGCCCCAATCCGCATGGGGCCGCCCCACCACAGAAACCTCCTGCACCTGGCCGTGCATCAACAGCACCTCCTCGACCTCGCGGGGGTAGATATTGGAGCCACCGGAAATGATCAGATCCTTGGAGCGGTCTTGCAACGTCAGATAGCCAGCCGCGTCCAGAACCCCCATATCGCCGGTCATCAGCCAGCCATCCTTCAGGGTCTGCGCTGTTGCCGCCGGGTTGTTCCAATAGCCCGGCATCACCGCATCACCACGCACCATGATCTCTCCCAGCTCCCCCGCAGGCAGGGGCTGCCCCTCTGGCGTGCCAATGCGCAACTCGACACCGCTTTGGGCGCGGCCAACGCCAGTGAGCCGGGATTTCCAGTCGGGATGGCTGCGGTCGCTGACCTCGGCCCGTTTCAGCGCGGTAATGCCCATCGGGCATTCGCCCTGGCCGTAGATCTGGATGAAGATCGGGCCAAAATGCGCCTCGGCCTCGATGATATCGGCCAGATACATCGGCCCGCCCGCATAGATCACACTGCGCAGCCCCGCGCCCGACCTGCCCTGCGCCTTTGCCACCGCTGTCATCCGCGTCACCATGGTGGGGGCGGCAAAGATCTGCACCCGGCCAAAATGCGCTGCCAGATCAAAGATCTCCATCTCGTCAAAGCCACCTGACACCGGGCAGACATGCGCCGCCCCCACCAGCACATGCAGCATATTGTACAGCCCCGCCCCGTGGCTCATCGGGGCAGCATAGAGGATCTGATCAGCGCCAGTCGCCGCATCCACATCCGCAAAGTAGCTCAACGAGACCGCCACAAGCATGCGATGCGTGATCTGCACCCCCTTGGGCTGGCCGGTGGTGCCAGAGGTATAAAACAGCCAGGCCAGATCCTGCGGATCCCGCAACACAGGCTCGGCTATGGGCGCAGAGCCCATGGCCTGCCGATAGGCCTCTGCCGTGATGGAAACCACTGGTGTTTCAACCCCGGCCGCCGCCAAAGAGCGATCCAGTCCCGGAGAGGTAAAAACCATCCGCGCGGCGGCATCCTGCAGGATGAACTGCGCCTCGCGCCCATGCAGCTTGGCGTTGATTGGCACCGCGGCAGCGCCGGCATACCAGATGCCATAAAGCGTGATCAGATAGTCCGGGCAATTCTTCAGAAACAGGGCGATCCGGTCGCCGGGCTGCACCCCCTGCGCCAGCAACCACCCCGCCAGCGCGGCGGCTTTGTGATGAAAGCTTTGATAATCGGCCACCAGCTCCTGCCCCAGGTAAAGCGCCGGGCGGGCGCCCTCTGCCTGCGCCTGCCGATACAGCCATTGCGCGATATTCATCGCCTGTTCTCCTCCTGATTGGTCGGCTCTTGGGCCCCTCCCCGGAGCCACGCAACACAGAGCCTGTCAAAAAACACCCTTCCACGGTGTCGCTTTCCCTTCAATTCCGCAAAAATACCCGGTTAATAGAAGCCATGAGCGATATTGCCTTTGACCACGCCCCTGTGGGCCTCGCCGTTTTGGAGAACCGTGTGATCAAACGGTGTAACCAGCAGTTTGCCATCACCTTTGGCGGCACCCCTGCGGATCACGCTGATGTGCTGATCGCCGAACTTTACCCCAGCCGGGAAGATTACCACCGTATCGGGCAATTGCTGCAACAGGACGAAGGCGCCAAGACCGGGCTCTATAATGATGAACGCATCATGCGCCGTCACTCGGGTGAATTGTTCTGGTGTCGGGTCCGGGGACGCTCAATCACGCCGGATGACCCATTTCGCACTGGCATCTGGTCCTTTGCCGATATCTCCGAAGATCGCCCGGTGGTCAGCCTCACCCCGCGCGAACGCGAGGTGGCGATCCTGACCTGCAAGGGGCTCTCGGCCAAGGAAATCGGGCTAAAGCTGGATCTGTCCTATCGCACGATCGAAACCCATCGCGCCCGCCTTTTGCAGAAATTCAACGCCCGCAAGCTGCCGGAACTGGTCGCCAAGCTGAGCGGCATGCCGCTATAATTGGCGATCCATGATGAAAACTTTGGCTCAGAGATTGCGAATCCCGCCAAGCCTGCCCATTTTATGACCGTATTCGACAGTGCTTTCCTTGTGGTAACGCTTCCCCTATAAGCGCTGTTAATTTCCAGGCTGCCCACGTGGCAAACCTGTGGCAGATCTGTCGGAACCGGCTGAGGACACAATGACAAACAAAACGCACGAAGCAGATGTGGCATTCATCAAGGCACTGGCCGAATTGCTGCGGGACAACGACCTGACCGAACTGGAGGTCAAGCGCGACTATAGCGAAGACGACAGCCTGAATGTGCGCGTATCGCGCCAGGCCATCGTCGCAGCCGCAGCCCCTGTACAGGTGGCCGCGCCTGTGGCCGCCGCACCGGTTGCTGCAGCAGCAGCTCCCGCCGCCGCAGCCCCGGCAGATGATCCGGCCAGCCACCCCGGCGCCGTCACCTCCCCCATGGTTGGCACCGTATATTTGCAGGCCGAGCCCGGTGCGCCGGCCTTTATCGCTGTTGGCAAACAGGTCAATGAGGGCGATACCCTTTTGATCGTCGAAGCGATGAAAACCATGAACCATATCCCGGCGCCAAAATCCGGTACCGTCAAGCGCATCCTGGTTGAAGATGGCGCCGCCGTCGAATTCGGATCTCCGCTGGCCATCATCGAGTAAGGGCAGCCCATGTTTGACAAGATCCTGATTGCCAACCGCGGAGAGATTGCGCTGCGCGTGATCCGGGCCTGCCGCGAGATGGGCATCAAATCGGTTGCGGTGCATTCCACCGCAGATGCCGATGCGATGCATGTGCGTATGGCTGACGAATCCGTCTGTATCGGCCCGCCCTCGGGCGCTCAAAGCTACCTGTCGATCCCGGCCATTATCTCGGCCTGCGAGATCACCGGCGCTCAGGCAATCCACCCGGGCTATGGCTTCCTGTCGGAAAACGCCAATTTTGTGCAAATTCTGGAAGACCACGGTATCACCTTTATCGGTCCTTCGGCGGAACACATCCGCCAGATGGGCGACAAGATCACCGCCAAGGACACCGCAAAGATGCTAGGCATCCCCTGCGTGCCCGGTTCTGCCGGTGGTGTGCCCGACGTGGAAACCGCCAAGACGGTTGCCGCCGACATGGGCTATCCGGTGATCATCAAGGCCACAGCTGGTGGCGGCGGTCGCGGCATGAAAGTTGCCGAAACCGCTGCTGATCTGGTGCAGGCGTTCCAGACCGCGCGCTCTGAATCCAAGGCCGCCTTTGGCAATGACGAAGTCTATATGGAGAAATACCTCCAGAAGCCGCGTCACATCGAAATTCAGGTTTTTGGCGATGGTCAGGGCAACGGTGTGCATCTGGCCGAACGCGACTGTTCGCTGCAACGCCGCCACCAAAAGGTGTTTGAGGAGGCCCCCGGCCCCTGCATCAGCGCCGAAGAACGCGCCCGCATCGGCGGGATCTGCGCCGATGCCATCGGCAAGATGGGCTATTCCGGTGCTGGCACCATCGAATTCCTCTATGAGGACGGCGAGTTCTATTTCATCGAGATGAACACCCGCCTGCAGGTGGAACACCCGGTGACCGAGGCGATCTTTGGTGTTGATCTGGTGCGCGAACAAATCCGCGTTGCCGAAGGGCTGCCGCTCTCCTTCACCCAGGACGAGCTGCAGATCAACGGCCATGCCATCGAGGTCCGCATCAACGCGGAAAAACTGCCAAACTTCTCTCCCTGCCCCGGTAAGATCACCGCCTTTCATGCGCCAGGCGGGCTGGGGGTGCGGATGGATTCGGCGCTTTATGACGGCTATTCGATCCCGCCCTATTACGACAGCCTGATTGGCAAGCTGATCGTGCATGGCCGCGACCGCCCCGAAGCCCTGGCACGGCTCAGCCGCGCCCTGGGGGAGCTGATCGTCGATGGTATCGACACCACCGTGCCGCTGTTCGACGCCCTGCTGCAAGAGCCTGATATACAGTCGGGCAACTATGGCATTCACTGGCTGGAACGCTGGCTGGAAGAAAACCTCGGGGGCTAACCCCCGGTGGATGGGGGCGTTCTTACCGGAGCGCCCCCTTTGCAATTCCCCCCTGGCGCGCCCTCCTGATGCAATGACCAGGGACCCCACCTCCCCTTTCCTTTTTTAGGAAAATTGATGCGCCTAACCCCGGAACTCTTGCTGCATGCCTATTCCATCGGAGTTTTCCCGATGGCCGAGCACCGCGAAGATGACGAGGTGTTTTGGGTTGACCCCAAACGTCGTGGCATCTTTCCCATTGATGGTTTCCACATCTCGCGCTCTCTGGCAAAGACCATCCGTCAGGGCGCCTATGAGATATCGGTGAACCGTGCCTTTGGCGACGTGGTCGCGGCCTGCGCCGACCGCGAGGAGACCTGGATCAACGATGAGATATATGCACGTTATCAGGACCTTCATGCCCTGGGACATGCACATTCGCTTGAGGTCTGGGATCAGGACAGGCTGGTCGGCGGGGTCTATGGCGTCTCTTTGGGGGCGGGATTTTTTGGCGAAAGCATGTTCTCGCGCCAGCGCGATACGTCCAAAATTGCCCTGGCCTATCTGATCGACCGGCTGCGCCAAGCCGGGTTTCAGCTCTGCGACACCCAGTTCCTGACGCCGCACCTTGCCTCGCTGGGGGCCATCGAAATCAGCCGCGCCGCCTATAAGGCGCGCTTGCAACAGGCGTTAGAGAAAGAGGCGGATTTCACCGCGCCTCAGCTGCCCTCGCCCGCGCTGCTGTTGCAGCGGATGGCCCAGACGTCATAGCGGGCGTGATCCAGCGCCGACAGCGCCGGACTGGAGGCAATCATCCAGCCGTCAAAAAACACTTCACCACTCAACGGATCCCGGATGGTCAAATAGGCATAGGCATCCCCGGTCGGGTTGGACACCGGATAGCGGCACTCCCTCAGAGTGACGATCAACCCGTAGATCTCGGCGCTGCCACCAACTTGGATTTCAACGTCGGTATGATGCCCGTTGACCTTATCCAGCCCGCGCAGAATTGCTGCCACTCCGCGTTCCGCAGGCTCCTGCGCAAAGAGCGGCTGCGGGGCCACAGCGGCGCTCAGGCCAAGGGCGACGACACCCAGGGCCATGGCCCGCAGGCTGCCAGGCAGGCCGCGAGACAGGCTGCCAGGCAGGCCGGAACCCCCACGCCAAGACATCACGAGTCACCCCCGCTGCCGGAGACAAACTTAACCAAGAGCGAAATCAGACTGACTGCCCCCTGGGTGTCCAGAACCTCGTCTCCTGGTTCAAAATTGAACGGTGATCCCCCGGGCATCACCTCGACAAAATTCCCGCCCAACAGACCTTCGGATGAGATGATCACCGAACTGTCATCTGGCACCTGAATGCCCTCAAGAACCGAAAATCGGGTATCCGCCCGGAAGGTTTCCGCGTTCAGATCCACCCCGGTGACGGTCCCGATCTTGACCCCGGCAAGGCGGACATCGGTGCCGACGCCCACGCCTTCCAGGGACCGGAAAGACGCCGTGAGCTCATAGCCGCTGCGGGCTGTCGACAGCCCGGCGACCTGCCCGGCATAGACGGCAAATCCGATGGCCGCAGCCAGAACCAGCCCGCCTGTCAGAACTTCAGTTGTGTTATGCGACATTGCGTGTCTGCCTAGATCTATGGGTCAAAAAGAGGAAAGGACCAAAGAGCATTCCGCCCTTGGGTCCAGTGATATATGCGCCCTGTGGTCCTGCGGTCAGGTCCTATTCCGGGGCCCAGGCCTCGTAGTCGCTGCGCGGCTCTGGGCTGGTCCCACTGCGGATCGAGCCCACCGGCGCATAGGCCTTCAGGGTGCCTGTCAGGTTTTCCTGATGCGGCTTTTCCCAGACCTTGTGAACCAGAGGTTTTTTGCTGGGCAACTCGTCAAAGGTACGGTGCAGCCAGCCATGCCAATCCGCACCAATGCGCGAGGCTTCGATTTCGCCGTTGAAGATGACCCAGCGACGGCTGTCATCGGCGTTGTGGTAGAACACATTGCCCTGGTCATCCTCTCCCACCTTGATCCCCTTGCGGGCGGTAAAGATCTGGGTATTCAGCGTCTGACCATTCCACCAGGTCACAGCGCGTAAAAGAGTGTTCAGAATTCCCATGAATGCCTCCGAAGATTTCCCTAACCGTATGACGCAGTTTCCCGCCAAGGTCCAGTGGCTTGCGCGCGGCATGCCGCGGCCCCGGCGGGTTTTAGCAGAACTACAGCCTATGCCTTAAGGTTTGGTAGCCTCGGCCCGCTGCTCGCATCAGGTCAGCCGGTTTGCAAAGCGGGTGAGCAAGATGATCGATATGGAATTCATCGGCCTTGACCGCATCAAAGCCCCGGATCACCGGATCACCGGGCTGATCACAGTGCCGGGCCACAAGCTCCAGCGACCGGCCCTGGGGAAAACTGCTGGCAGAGACCTTGCCATCACCTTGGCATCGCTCAAGTCGCGCATTGCGCCTGTTCTTGTGCAACGCGAGAACCAGATATCAGCGCGCCTTCCCTCAGGGTCTTCCCTGTGTAGAAAGGCTTGTTCTGTCGTAATTTGGGTATGTTCACCCAGTCAGAACGGGCAGGGCTACATCACGCCGCTGGCGCCAAAGCGGTCAGCTCGATCTCGATCCGGTATTTTGGATCAATCAACCCAGCCTCAATCATGGTGGCCGCAGGCGGGTTGGCGCCAAAAGCCTCTGCCAGTATCGGCCAGCAGGCCTCAAACTCCTGCCGGTCCGGCAGGTAATAATTCACCCGTACCACATCGGCAAACCCGGCCCCCGCCTCGCCCAGAGCCTTGCGGATAATCTCCAGGGCCGAGCGACACTGGCTCACCACATCCTCGCCCTGGCCCACGGTGCCGGCCACATGCACAAATCCGCCCGCAACCACGGCGCGGCAATAGCCAACCGTCTTTTCAAATTCGCCACCGGACGAAATTCGCGTAATCCTAGCCATCTGTGATCCTTTCATTTGGCCCAAAATATCCTGGGGGTGAGTGCCCATCGGGCACGAGGGGGCAAAGCCCCTTCTCATCCACACTCTACAAAATAAAAATGGCCAATGTCGTTAAACATCGGCCATTCCAATTGGGCTGCATCAACACCCCGGTCTCAATTGCTTAACTCGCCGAGGCCGGCTCTTTTTCAGCATCCGTATGGATCATCAAAGGCTGCGCATCAGAGGTCACAGCCTCCTCATTGACCACCACCTTGGTAACGCTATCCATCCCGGGCAGCTCGAACATGGTTTCCAGCAGCAGATCTTCCAGGATAGAGCGCAGACCACGGGCACCGGTTTTACGTTGAATCGCACGTTTGGCGATGGCGCTGAGCGCCTCATCGGTAAAGTCCAGCTCGGTATCTTCCAGCTCGAACAGACGCTGATATTGTTTCACCAAAGCATTTTTTGGCTTGGTCAGGATGGTGACAAGCGCGTCTTCATCCAGATCTTCCAGCGTCGCCAGAACCGGCAGACGGCCGACAAATTCCGGGATCAGACCAAATTTCAGCAGATCTTCTGGCTCCAGCTCCTGGAAGATCTCACCAACGCCGCGGTCATCATTGTTGCGCACATCAGCGCCAAAGCCCATGGCAGAGCCCTTGCCGCGCTGCGCGATGATCCGGTCAAGACCGGCAAAGGCGCCACCGCAGATGAACAGGATATTGGTGGTATCCACCTGCAGGAATTCCTGCTGTGGATGCTTGCGCCCGCCCTGCGGCGGCACCGAGGCCACCGTGCCTTCCATCAGCTTCAGCAGCGCCTGCTGCACGCCTTCACCACTCACATCGCGGGTGATCGACGGGTTTTCCGACTTGCGGGTAATCTTGTCGACTTCGTCAATATAGACGATGCCACGCTGGGCGCGTTCCACATTGTATTCAGAGGACTGCAACAGCTTCAGGATGATGTTCTCGACGTCCTCACCCACATAACCGGCTTCGGTCAATGTGGTGGCATCCGCCATGGTAAAGGGCACATCCAGGATCCGCGCCAGGGTCTGGGCCAGCAGCGTCTTGCCGCAGCCGGTGGGGCCGATCAGCAGGATGTTGGATTTTGCCAGCTCGATATCATTGCCGGCCTTTTGCGCATGGTTCAGACGCTTGTAGTGGTTATGCACCGCCACCGACAGAACCTTTTTTGCCATCGCCTGACCAATCACATAGTCATCCAGAACTTCGCAGATATCTTTGGGGCTGGGCACACCATCGGTGGCCTTCAGGCCAGAGGCCTTGGTTTCTTCACGGATGATATCCATGCACAGCTCAACGCATTCGTCGCAGATGAACACGGTGGGACCCGCAATCAGTTTACGTACCTCATGTTGGCTTTTGCCACAGAAGCTGCAGTAAAGCGTGTTCTTGCTGTCGCCACTCGAATTCGTCGCCATGGTCTACCTTTCAGTCCGCTCGCAGCGCCGGTTTCTCCGGGTGCCGCGCCTATCAGTCAGCTTATGACAGCCCTTCGGCGGCCACAATGTCAAAATATGTGCCCCACAAAAACCGGGGCACATGTTGTCTCGTAACGGCGCGCCTTAGCTTTCTTCGTCGTCATCCTTGGCGCGGTTTTCGACGATCTCGTCGATCAAGCCAAAGGCCTTGGCCTCTTCGGGGTCCATAAAGTTGTCACGCTCCAGCGCCGCTTCCACCTTTGCCAGCTCCTGGCCGGTGTGCTTGACGTAGATCTCGTTCAGACGACGCTTCAGCTTCAGGGTCTCTTCGGCATGGATCATGATGTCGGTGGCCTGGCCCTGGAACCCACCCGAGGGCTGGTGCACCATAACGCGGGAGTTGGGCAGCGAGAACCGCATGCCAGCCTCACCAGCGGTCAGCAGCAGCGACCCCATCGAGGCCGCCTGACCGATGACCAAAGTCGAAACCTTGGGTTTGATATACTGCATTGTGTCGTAGATCGACAGCCCCGAGGTCACAACACCGCCGGGGGAGTTGATGTACATCGAGATTTCCTTGGAAGGATTCTCGGCCTCAAGGTGCAAGAGCTGCGCCACGATCAGCGAGGACATGCCATCATGGACCGGACCATTCAGAAAGATAATCCGCTCTTTCAGCAGGCGGGAAAAGATATCATAGGCCCGCTCACCCCGACTGGTCTGCTCGACCACCATGGGCACGAGGGTATTCATATAAGTTTCTCTGGGATCAATCATGCGAACCTGCCTGCGTTGTGTATTGTCCGGCACCATACCAGACAGAGTATTACCTGAGTCTTAGTATCGCCCTCTTGGGCCTGCAAGAGGTGGCTTTTGTTTTTACCCCCCTATCCCCTCTCCGCCCCCCAATGAGGCGGGACCTGTGGCACAGGCGTCGCAAAACATCGGAACGCAGTCGCAATTTCAGGGCAGACAGGCGCAAAGGCACAGTAAACGCAATGCAGGACAGGTGAAAGCCGGGATCCTTCCACGATGACGCAGATGTCGCAAATCGCGCAGCCTGGAGATGCTTTTACCAGATCCCCTGTTGCCGTAACGGGTCTTTCCGCCTTTTGAACCAGGACATAGCCATGACAGAAGATAATTTTGTTCAAAAAGGTGCCTCGGCCACTCTGGCAGTTCCCCATTCCGGCGCGCCGCAGGATTTTTATTTCCTGTTGTTGCCCAAGGCCACAATGCTGCCGGTTGCCGCTGCAATCGAACCTCTGCGCATCGCCAATCAGGTCACCAATTCCAAACTGTATCGCTGGTTTATCCTCACCGAGGACGGCACCCCAATCCGCTGTTCCAACGGGATGATGGTGACACCGGATATGGCGCTCCAGCCGCTGCCCTCGGATGCTTTGGGGTTTGTCTGTGCCGGGGTCGAGCCGCAGTCGACCGCAGGCGATGCCACCCTGAACTGGCTGCGCCGCGAGAGCCGGTTTGGCCGCTCGATCGGCGGCATCTGCACCGGCGCCTTTGCCCTGGCCCAGGCCGGATTGATCCGCGATCAGGCCTTTACCCTGCACTGGGAAAACCAACCGGGGTTTCAGGAGAGTTTTCCCGACCTGACCCCCTCGGCCAACAGCTTTGAGATCAGCGGCCCCCTGATGACATGTGGCGGCGGCAATGCGGCCACCGATCTGATGCTCAACCTGATCGAAGCGCGCCATGGCAAACAGCTGGCGATCATCGTTGCTGACATGTGCCTGCATGTGCGCTCTGGTGGTCTGGCCACACCGCAGAAATCCAACTATGCCGTGGCCATCGGCAGCCGCAACCAACGGCTTTTGAATGCGCTGCAACTGATGCAATCCGCCATCGAGGACCCGCTGTCCATTGGTGAACTTTGTACACAGCTCGACATCTCGCGGCGCCAGCTCGAACGCCTGTTCTCGCGCTATCTGGATCAAAGCCCGATGCATGTCTATTTCGACATGCGCCTTGCCCATGCCTTTGCCCTGATGAACGAAACCTCGATGAGCGTCACCGAAATAGCGCTGGCCTCTGGCTTTAACAGCTCGACGCATTTCTCGCGCCAGTTCAAACGAAAATTTGGCGCCTCGCCGCATTTTTTCCGCAAGGGCTGGAGCTAGGGTCAGGACCCTAAGTCGCAGGCCTCTTGGCCAGAGCGCAAAACGCAAAAAACCGCAGCCTGTTCGCTGCGGTTTTTGCATATTCAGCCTGTTATCCCATTCAGCCTGTTATCCCATAGTGGCCTCCAGCGCTAGGCGGCGGCCTCACGGGTTGGCTCTGCTGTGGTTGCGGCAATTGCCCCCTCAGCCGACGCCGGGATCAGCCCCAGCGCTTTACACAGGGGCAGCCGCCGTGCCGCAAAGGCACTGGCGCGGGCCTGCAATACCGCCAGGTTTTCCTCCGCCTGCTCCAGCACCTGCCCGTCATGATGCAGCCGCTGCCCCTGCGCAGAGAGGATGCTCCAGGCCAGGGCAGCCCAGTCAACCGGCGCCGCCTTGCCTTCGCTATAGGCCAATAGGAACAGCTGTTCGAACCGGTCAAGTTCCAGCCCGCCACCGGTGACCGGAGAGGCCAGAAAACGCAGTGTGTCGCTGTCTTCGGCCCGTTTGCAGACCGCCAGATTAAAGGCCTGACAGCGCGCCTCGCGCGCCTTGATGCCCTCCAGTGGCAGACAGGGTGACAGGGTTCCCGACCCGATCAGCAGCCGCAGCAGCCGCGAGATTTCGCCCCAGGTCATCTGGCCAAAGGCGCCTTGGTCCAAAAGGCGGCGCACAGTGGCTGGCCCCGCCTGCAGGGCCTCCAGAATGGGCCCATATTGCGCCGGGTCCAAAGCGATCTCCCCCAAGCGCCAGCTGAGCCTCAAAGCGCCGCCATTATAGCGCTGCGTCAGCGCCAGCGGGGTCGCAAACCAGGCCCCAATGGCACCGCGTTCGGTATGGCTGCGCCCGCCCTTTACAAACAAATCCGAGCGAAACTGCTCATTCACCAAAACATCCCGCAGGCTTTCGCGGTGCACCGGGTCGCTTTCGGCCTCCAGCATCGCGCGTTGTTGCGGCGTCAGGCAAATGTCGTCGACATGGTCCAGAAGACTGGTCGAGCTAAGGAAGTTCAGCTTGGCCGCTGACAGATCACCGGCAAGATCGGCAAAATGAAACGGTGTCCAGTCGGCATTGAACATCTCATGCGCCAGATAGTTGCGGGACATTTTTCTGGATTTTTCCAATCGGCTGCCAGCGATGGGATTGGCTTTAAAAAACCTGGCTCCTGCCCCTTCCAGCTGCCCGGCAAAGCGCAGCGCCTCTGCAATCCTGTCCTCCAGGGGACCAGTGCCCTGGGTGGCGCGGTCCAGCAGAATACGCCGCAGCGGCATCATCGCGGCCCAGCCCGACAGGGAATTGTAGCTGACATAGACCATGCCGCCAGGTTTCAAACGGCGGCGGATAAAGGCAACGATATGCTGCTGGTTTTCCTGCGAGACCCAGCTCATCACCCCGTGCAGGGCAATGATGTCAAACTGCTTGGGCAGGCTCTCTTCTTGCTCAAAATCAGCAAAGGAGCGCTCGTAGAAATGAACATTGTCCAAATCAGTCTCAGCAGCCAGATCCCGGGCGCCTGCAATATGGGCCGGGTTGAAATCCATTGCGTGAAACTGAATATGCGGGTTGGCGGCTGCCAAGAGATTGGCGGTGAACCCCTGACCACAGCCCAGTTCGCAATAGCTGAGATCTGTCTGCGCCAGATTGTGTTTCTGACCCTTTGAAGTTGCAGCCAGGGCCATGACTGCCGGTGTCATTTCATGAAAAAAATCATGTGTATAGTCAACCTCGGCTACATAGCCGGAAGTCCAGTCGCTCATATACTACCTCTTGGTCTGCTTGGAACGGGCGCGTCTGGGCAACCTGTCCAAAATTGGTGATCAAGAGGTTAAGCTCGCGACATTTCTATTCAATTTTTCCAGATCTCCTGCACCGGCGCCGAGGAGGCAAAACACCGCGCCCTATGTCGTTGGTTCGGGGCCAAACCCGCCCCGAACCGGCGCTTTGATAGGTGGAAATTCCCTCACGACTCCCCGCCTTGCCCCCATCCAGCGTAGAGGGTCCGCAGCGGACAACAGCGGCGGCGGACAACAGCAAAGGGGCGGACTGATCCGCCCCCTGTTCCCATTTTGGTGGGGTGTTCCCATTTTGGTGGGCTGTTCGCATATTGGCGGGTTTTGTCCCCGCCTGTTCAGGTCATGATCCCAGGGAGGTTAGTCAAAGCTTCTGAGGTAGGCCACAACCGCTTCGATATCGCCTTCCTTGCGCAGCCCGGCAAATGACATCTTGGTGCCCTTCATGAACGCCCTGGGCTTGGTCAGAAAGGCTGCCAGGGCCTCTTCGTTCCAGACCAGCCCCTCTTCGCGCGCGGCCAGCATCGGCTTGGAGTATTTGAACCCCTCCACCATGCCTGCCGTGGAGCCAAAGATACCGTTCAGGATGGGGCCCGTGCTGTTCTTGGCCCCCTCGCCGATTTTGTGACAGGCTTTGCACTTTTTGAACACCTTGGCGCCTTGGGCCACCAGTTCCGGGTCCAGCGCCACCTCTTCAACCACGGGCTCGGCTGCCTCTGCTACAACAGGCTCTGCCGCAACAGGTTCCGCAGCATCAGGCTCCGCAGCGGCTTCTTCAACAGTGGCCTCAGCGGTCGCAGTCTCTTCGGGTGTCACATCCAGAACCCGCGCCCGCATGGTGATTTCGACGCTGTCTTTGCAGTCGGACATGCAAGGCTCAGCTTTCCAGAAATGGGCCTCGCTCTGTAGCCGGTCATCGACAAAAAAGCCTTCGGCATTGGGCAGGGTGACATCGGTGAATGTCTCGTTCGAGAGCACAAAATCGTCATCCACCAGATCGTTGGAATAGAGAATATAGGCCACGATGGCATAGACCTCATCTGGTTCCAGCGTCTGCGCCGCGCCAAAGGGCATCGAGCGGTTCACATAGTCCCAGGTGGTCGACAGATAGGGCCAGTAAGAGCCCACTGTTTTCAGCGGATCCTCATGGTCCAGGGTGCCCTGCCCCCCGGCCAGTTTGGGCCAGTTGTCGACGCCCTCGGCAAAATCGCCGTGGCAGACGGCGCATTTTTCGGCAAAGATTTCCTCGCCAGCCAGCACATCGCCCGATCCCACGGGCAAGCCGGTGCCATCTGGTGACACGTCATGATCCCAGGCGGCAATTTCTTCCGGCAGGGCCACACGACCCAGGCCATATGTCCCGGCATAGGCCGGCAGGGTGAGCGCGAATGCGATCGCCGCTCCGGCGATAACTTTAGGAAACTTCGACATTTTCTGCCTCCCCATCGGCTTTGACCCACCAGGTCTGGATGGCGTTGTTGTGATAGATCGAGTTCAGACCGCGCACTGCGCGCAGCTCTGTCTTTGTCGGCTGCACATAGCCCGAGCTGTCCCGCGCACGGGACTGCAACAGCATTTCCGAGCCGTCCCAGTTGATATCGAGGTAAAACCGCGTCAGCGCCTTATCGACACCCGGCGCGCCCAGACGGGCCTTGCTCCAGTTCTTGCCGCCATCAACCGAGACATCCACCCCGGTGATGGCGCCACGCCCCGACCAGGCCAGACCGGTGATCACCAGCGGACCGGTGCCATGGGTGATGGGCGACTGCGGGCTGGGGCTGGTGACGACGGATTTCGCATCCATCTCCCAGGTCCATTTCCGGGCCGAGCCATCTGCCATGGTGTCGGTGTATTTTGAGGTCTCTTCGCGGCTTTCCACCGGGCCATCCATGACCTCGATGCGGCGCAGCCACTTGATCCACATGTTGCCTTCCCAGCCGGGCACAACCAGACGCACCGGATAGCCGTGCTCTTTGCGCAGGGCCTCGCCATTGGCCTTGAAGGCCACCAGCACATCGTCCAGCGCCTTTTCCAGCGGGATCGAGCGGCCATTCGACGAGGCATCAGCGCCTTCGACATAGACCCATTTATCCTTGAAATCGCCTGCGGCCCCCAGGCCCGCCTCTTGCAGCAAGGTGCGTAGCGAGACGCCAGAATATTCCATGTTGTGGATCATGCCATGGGTGAACTGGGCACCATTCAGCTGGGCGCCCGCCCATTCCATCCCCGAATTTGCGGCGCATTCGCAGAAATACACCCGGTTTTCGCGCGGGAAGCGCTCCAGATCGGCGTAAGAGAACACCAGCGGTGTATCCACCAGCCCGTTGATCATCAGCCGGTAATCTTCCTTGCGCAACTCAATCGCCCCCGAGTGGTGACGCTCAAAGGCGCAGCCCTGCGGGGTGATGGTGCCATCCAGCGCGTGAATTGGCGTGAAGTTGATCGAGGAAATTGTATCCGCCGTCAGCCATTCCACATTGCGGCGCACCACGTCCTGTTCAAACTGGATCGGCAACCCATAGGGGGTGGCATCAACACCATCGCCCAATCCGCTGGCCCAGTCCTGCACTTCGGTGATCAGGGGATCCGGCGTCGCGGCCTGGGCCACCTGTCCGGCGGCAACGGCGGCAGCCCCTACTCCGGTTGCGGCTGCACCGGCCAGAAACTGGCGGCGCGATGGCGCAAAATCATCTGCTTTATCGCTCATTTTCTTTTCTCCTTACATCGATAAATTCATGTTAATGAATTCATCAGCGCAAAAATTTTTGATCAGGAAGAGATGCTGCGAGAGGGGGATCTCCGGCAGCACCTCCAGATCGGGCCTAGGCGCCGACCACATTGACCGATGTGTTGGGGGTGACGGAGACCGTCCCCTGTTTGCGGATGTGATCTTCGACCACATCCCAGATCATTGGACCTTCGGTGCCCTCGTTGACGCTGGCCCAGCCGGAAACCATGTAGGATTTGCTGGCCTCGATTGTCTCACCGGTCTTCAACAGGGTCATTTCGCTGATGCGTTCGCCCTGTGGCTTGGTGATATCAATCCGGTAGCCCATGCCACCAATGCGCACCATGTCGCCGCCCTGCTGGTAATAGGGATCGGGGTTAAAGATGTTATCGGCCACATCTTCCAGGATCACCTTGATGAATTCCCCTGTCATTTCCGACCGGTAGGCAGCGCCGTAGCTCATCGAGGTGACATTCCAGATGTCTTCGCGGGTGATGTCATCCCCAGGCACCAGCGACGGCCCCCAGCGCACACCGGGCGACATGGCGATATCCGCCTCACGCTCGCTGAGCAGCGCATCGCAGATCAGATCATCCCAGGTGCCGTTAAAATTGCCGCGCCGATACAGCAGCGAGTCGGTCTTGCCGATCACCTCTGACAGCTGATCCGCATAGGGCGCGCGCTGCGCGTCGATCAGCTGGGTAATCACCGGATCCGGCGCAATCACATCCGAGAAGATCGGGATCAGCTTGTGGCGGATGCCCATCATCTGGCCGTCGCGCACATCCAGATCAATGCGGCTGACAAATTTACCGTTGGAGCCGGAGGCGATGATATGGGTTTTGCCAACCAAAACCGGCTCTGGCAGCGCATCATGGGTGTGGCCCGACAGGATCACATCAATGCCGGTGACAACGCTGGCCATCTTTTTATCCACGTCAAAGCCATTGTGCGACAGCAAAACAACCAGATCAGCCCCGGCGGCGCGGACCTCATCGACCATTTCCTGCATGTGTTCATCGCGGATCCCAAAGGAATACTCGGGGAACATCCAGCCGGGGTTGGCAATGGGCATATAGGGGAAGGCCTGACCAATCACCGCCACCTTGGCGCCGCCACGGTCAAAGAATTTGTAAGGTTTGAACAGTTCCGCCGGCTCGTCCCACTCGGAATCAAAGATGTTCTGGCCAAGCGCCGCAAACGGCAGGCCCTCGACGATCTCATTCACCCGGTCAGAGCCCAGGGTGAACTCCCAGTGGAAGGTCATCGCATCGGGCTTGAGCGCGTTCATCACATTGACCATATCTTGCCCGGCGGTGTGGTGACAGGTGTAGGAGCCATGCCAGGTGTCGCCACCGTCCAGCAACAGCGCATCGGGGCGATCAGCCCGGATGGCATTGATCACCGTGGCCACCCGGTCCATGCCGCCAACCCGGCCATAGCCCTGCGCCAGTGAAGAAAAGTCATCATGGGTCAGCGCATAGGCCATAGGGCTGCCATCGGTGATGCCATAGGCGCGGCGAAAGTCAGCGCCGGTGATATGGGGCACATGGCCCTTGTTGCCCCCAACCCCAAGATTGATCGAAGGCTCGCGGAAATAGATCGGTTTCAGCTGCGCGTGAATATCGGTGATGTGGATCAGGCTGATATTGCCAAAGGTGTCAAACTGCAGCAGCTGATCCTGGGTCAGGCTTTGCTGCGCGGCCAGACGGCCCCAGTTGCCAAAACCGGATGCGCCAACCAGGGCGGAAGCGGCCATCGATACCTGCAAAAAGTCACGGCGCGAGATCATGTCTATCTGTCATCCTGTGCGATCATGAGCGGCAAATATGATTCATATTCGCATCTATGAATTTATTTGAAGCAAAACACCCCGCGCCTGCAAAGACGCGGGGTGTTGGTTTGATTAGTTACGGACCGAGGGACCTTCGACGGACAGGCCATTGCCGCGCGACGCGACATAGAGCTCAAGCGCGACAAACTCGGACGAGCCGGGCTTGTAGGTCTCGGCGCGGGTATCGCGCACGCAGCCTTTGAAGCGGGCCTGCACGTTGTTGAGCTTGGCGTTTTTCAGACGGTAGGTCGGAAAGCCGTTGATGTGGCCCTGGCTCAGGTGATCCGCGCGGATCATCTTGCCATAGCTGTCCTCGTGGCAATTTGCACAGGACAGTTCCAGCTGGCCAGTGCGGGCATAATACATCTCTTTGCCCTGCTCCCAAACCGACTGGACCGGGCCGTCGATGGCAACATTGACCGGCATACCGCGCGATTGCACCGAAATCAGCGCCTCCATCGCGGTCATATCGCCGCCGGTGTATTTCCACGCCTTGGCGCCCATCTGGTTCTCGCGGCAGTCATTGATCTGCATCGCCAGAGTACGGACTTCGCCGGCCTCTTCGTTCCATTTAGGATAGACCGCACGCACCCCTGCCATGCTTTCCTCCACGTCGTCATGACAGGAGGCGCAGGATTTGCCCTCAGAGCCATCGACGGTGTTCCAGGCATCAAAGGCCTTATCGACAAAGACCATGGCGGGATTTTCAAAATCGTCCATCTGCAGGGCCTGGGTCTCATCCGAACGGAAGTGCCACCCTGACATCACCTCGTCCAGAACATCGGCCACATGGGCCGGTGCCGCGGTCTTGGTCACCAGAGTTTGTTCATCGTTGAGCACCAGCGTGTCGTTATCCGCATCCGCATTGGCGGAAAGCGGCAGGCTTAGTGCGACAGCAATGGCGGTAAGCGCCTTATAGTTCATTCCTTGTCCTCCCTTGGGTATCCACCCTGGCCACATATGCGGCCAGGATGCCGTGCCTTTGAGATCCGGAAGGGATCAGGCGATAGCGATCGATTTGGATGTCTCATAAACGGAGCCATCGTCGTCATACCAGGTAAAGGCAAAGTCGCCGGCCTCTGGCACCAGAGCCTCGAACTGGAAATAGGGGTTGGTTGAAACCGCAGGTTCAATCGCAACATCCACGACCAGCTGGCCGTTGAATTCACAGGTAAAGCGATTGATGATCGAGCGCGGAATGACGTTGCCCTCTTTATCCTTGCGCTGACCGCTTTCCATCTGGTGGCTGATCAGGGTCTTGATGGTGATCGCCTCACCAGCACTTGCCGTCTTGGGGACTTTGACGCGGGGTTTTACACCGGATGCCATGTCTTTAACTCCTTCGTATTCAGGCCATATTGCAGGCCGCAATCGGGTATCAGCGGGGCAGAATGCTTAGCCGCCGCAACCGCCGATGGTCACTTTTACAGATGCGCTGGCCTTGGCAAAGCTGCCGTCGGCCAATTTGGCGATGGCCACAACATCCTGGGTCCCCGCAAGGCGGATCCGGGTCGCAGCAGCCTGGCTGCCGGCCAGGGGGCCAAAGGTGAAGGTTGCAACACCCGGCGTTGGGTTACCAGTGGCCAGAACCATGATCGCAGTGGCGCCCGGGGCGTTCACTTCGATTGGCACGGTATTGCCGTTTTCAGCAATCTCCGGCGCAATCAGTTCAATTCCGGTGTCGGCCATGTCGGCACCACCCGTAAATTCGGCAATCCGATCCTCGGCGCTGGCGCTGACCCGCAGCGGCAGCACCGTCATCACAGCAGCACCCAGGGCCAGGCCCAGGGTCTCACGGCGTGAGAACTCCATCATATGTCTCCTTTGACGTTTCGCAAAGCGGCTGGGCTGTCGCCCGCGCTTTACTCTTCTTTTAGGGTCGCGATAAACGCGATCACATCTTCGATTTCCTGTGCAGACAGGATGGGCGTCAGCGCCTCGGTTGGAGCCTTGCCGGTATAGGCATCACCAGGACGCAGAAAGCCGTCGACCTTGTAAAAGGCCGGCATCATCGTGCCTTCAAAAGTCATTTTGGCATTGGTCATCAAGCCGCGAAGCTCTGCTTCGGTCCAGCGATCCCCGGCGCCATCCAGCGAGGGGCCGATTTCGCCGTGAAACGGCACATCCGCAAGGGCTGTCAGCTGATGACAGGCAACACAGTTACCCAGCGATTTGGTGCCTGCGATGACAGCACCGCTTGCCGCATCACCTGGTTTGCCGGTCAAGGAGGTCGCAACGGCGCCATCCTCGTCAAATTGCACATCCTTTGGCGCGACCTCTGCCGCCAGGGTTGCACTCCCGATCAGGCTCACGGCCAGTGTCAGAGATAGTCTCTTCATGGTTCCTCCCGTTGGCTGCCACCCGCGTGCTGCGCGGGCTTAGCTGTTGTATACCGTAGGGCACCCGCCCCGCAAAACGCAACAACAAATTCAATAGTGTGAATTATTATAGCTGTTCACCTGCGTTCAGTCTGCGGACCCATTGTTGCGCTCCGAGATACGGCGCGCGTGATAACGTTGAAAATCTTCCCCATTGTCAAGAAGATACCGCTTTTCGTTCACCCAGGTGAACATGTCCAGTGTTGTTCCCGGACCAAAGGCGCCGGGCATTGTCGCCACCGCAGCCTGGGGCGCCGTCTGCCCCTGCTCTACCTCTTCTGGCAGGAACAGAATCGTCGGAGTGAACAAGACGCCCCATTTGCGTGCCATGTCCTTTTCCGACAACACCTCGCCATCAAAATCGGTGACCTCCACATCGCCGTAGAGGTTCATCTGCACCACAAAGTAGTGCTCGGCAATATAGCCGCTCACCTCGGGACGGGGGAAAACTTCGGTGTGCATCTTGGTGCAGTAGATGCAGCCACGCTGCTCAAAGAACAGCACCAGACGCTTGCCTTCGCTGTTGGCCTCTGCCAGATCCTCGCGCAGATCCTTGAAGGTCTCGCGCATCCAGGGCGTTTTATGCAGCCCGTCATCGCCCAGCTCCACCGCCGCAACATCCGTTGCAACCAGCGGCAGCGCCAGCGCCAGAGCGGCAAGTTTCAACATCCAGTTCTTCATGTTTCTCTCCCAAAATCTCGCATTCAGTCTTGGTCACTATCCAATTGTGGCAAAGCTTGGCATCCAGCGGATCATCACTTCGGCAATCCAGCGCACGCCTCCGGTAACGATCAGGAAGGCAAACAGGATCAGCATGGCGCCCATGATCTTTTCGACCCAGTGAAAGGCCGCCCGGTGACGCGCCACCCAGGCCAAAAACGGCTTGGCAAACAGCGCCGCCACCACAAAGGGAAAGGTCATGGCCGCGCCATAGACAAACAACAAGGCGCCGCCGCGCCAGATATCGCCCAGCCCCGAGGCCACCATCAGGATCGAGGCCAGGGCCGGCCCCACGCAGGGCGTCCAGCCAAAGCCAAAGGCCAGCCCCATCAGATAGGCCCCGGCCAGGCTCGATGGATCGGCGGAACTTTCCACCCGTGCCTCACGGTACAACAAAGCGATACGAATCACCCCCAGAAAGTGCAGGCCAAAGACCACCAGAATCGCCGCCGCCGCGTAGGACAGGATCTCCATATACTGCCCGAACAGCTGCCCCAGCGCCGTGGCCCCCATGCCCATCAGCATAAAGACCGAGGTCACCCCGGCAGCAAAGCACAGGGCGGCCAGGACCATGCGCCGCTGCGCCCCCGCAGCTATCTCGCCGTCGCTGCGCAGTTCAGCCATCGAGAGCCCCCCCAGATAGGACAGGTAAAACGGCACCATCGGCAGGATACAGGGGGTGAAAAAGCTCAACAATCCGGCAAAGGCAGCGCCTAGGTATGAAATTTCCAGCATCACGGTTTTATGATCCTCCGCGCCTCAGGCTGTCTTGGCGCAAGACTTGTGTTATTCACATATTCAAATTATGTAGTATCAAGCCGCAAATTGCGGATGCCGTCAACGGTTGAGGTCATGAATAATCACGTTTCGCCTTTTGCAACGCGCCGCAGTATTGCAGCCACGGTTTGGTCCGGCGTGGCAGGCCTGTTCACCGCAGGCCTGGTCGCTGTGGGCCTCGTCTCTGTTGGCCTGGTCTCTGTTGGCCTGGCCCTCGCCGCGCCGCAGCCCGCGCTTGCCGGGGGGACTGTAACAGAGGCCGCTACGGGCCGCGAGCTGATCATGGTCGAACAGGCCGGCTGTGAATGGTGCAAACGCTGGAACGATGAAATCGGCCCCATCTACCCCAAGACCCGCGAGGGCGCTTTTGCCCCCCTGCGCCGGGTGGACCTGCGGGCGATACCGGATGACCTGAAGGTCACACGTCGGGTCACTTTCACCCCGACCTTCTTGATTGTGAACGACGGTCATGAGATGGCCCGGCTGGAAGGCTATCCAGGGGAAGACTTTTTCTGGCCTCTGATCGCCCAGCTGATGAGCCGGCATCTGGGGTTACCCGCCGAAGGGGCTGACCTGCCCGAGAGCTAGCCGACACAAGACCGAATTGGGAGTTGCGGCGCTGGGTTGCGCCGCCACCACAGGAGACAAAACTATGGCACTACCGCAATTTTCGGCCGATATGGCCCCGGAAGAGCTGGACAACATGGTGGACAATGCCACCAAGGCATCAAACTTCCTCAAGGCGATCAGCCATGAGGGGCGATTGATGATCCTGTGCCACCTGGTCACCGGTGAAAAATCGGTCACCGAGCTGGAAGACCTGCTGGCCGCACGTCAGGCGGCGGTCTCGCAGCAGCTGTCGCGGTTGCGGCTCGAAGGGCTGGTGGTGCCACGCCGGGACGGCAAGGCGATTTATTACCGTCTTGCGGATGACCGCCCACGCCGCATTCTCGAAGTGGTCTACGATCTGTTCTGCGCCGACGACGCCAGCTAGGGCCACATCACCTGAAATTGACGCCCAGCGCGCTGGCATGGATGCAAAACCCATTGCAATGGGTCCTCCAATGACGCTTCACTGAGCCCACCGAGGCATCAGCGGCGCTGCCGCAGCGGAGGCCAGCGCAGCGGAGGCCAGCGGCTCCAACGGAGCTGCGCCGCGCTGCAGATCGCCCCCCATCGCCAGCCCAGGAGGAGAGTTGCCCATGTTTGATCTGTTCAGCGATCACCAGTTGGTCACCGGCATCGGGCTATTCGGCGGCATATTGCTGGGACTGGCGGCCCGGTTGGGTCGGTTCTGTACCCTGGGCGCCATCGAAGATCTGCTCTATGGCGGCTCTTCCCACCGGATGCGCATGTGGGGGCTGGCCATTGGCACCGCGATCATGGGCAGTTTCGCCCTCATCGGGTTGGGGCTGTTTGATGCCTCGCAATCCTTTTATCTTTCGGTGCGCTGGATGCCCATGGCCTCGATCATCGGCGGTCTGATGTTCGGCTATGGCATGGCGCTGAGCGGCAACTGTGGCTACGGCGCCATTGCCCGGCTTGGCGGTGGGGATCTGCGCAGTTTTGTCATTGTCCTGGTGATGGGGATCTCCACCTATGTGGTGCTCTCTGGCCCCCTGGCGCCGCTGCGCAACCTGGTGTTTGAGCAGCAGGATGTCACCAGCGAACTGCCGCCGGGGCTGGCCCATCATCTGGCGGCGCTGACCACTTTGCCGCTTTCCGGCATCGGCATCCTTGCCGGGGCTGTGCTGACTGTCGTCAGCCTTTGGGATATTGAATTCCGTCGCGATGGCAAAAGCCTGTTCTGGTCCTGTGTCGTGGGGCTGGCAGTGGTGTCGGGATGGGCGGGGACCAGCTATATCAACACCCATGGCTTTGAAGCCCTGCCGGTGGTGTCGCATTCCTTTTCCGCCCCCCTGGGGGAAACCATCCTCTGGACCATGACCGGCAGCCTGCGACCGCTCTCGTTTGCGGTGGGGTCGATCACCGGGGTCTGGCTGGGCGCCTTTATTGGCTCGCTGATCAAGGGCCATTTTCGCTGGGAGGCCTGCGACGACCCTCGGGAGCTGCGGCGCCAGATCTTTGGGGCCGCCATCATGGGGGCCGGCGCCGTCATCGCCATGGGCTGCACCGTGGGCCAAGGGCTCAGCGCCTTTTCCCTGCTGTCGCTTTCTGCGCCGGTGACCTTTCTGGCGATCTTTGCCGGAGCCGCCCTGGGGCTGCGCCAATTGATCGAAGGCTTTCGCAGCGCCGCCTAGCCCGGGGTCAGGCCCCGCCACTCCCCCGCTTAGCCCAGCGCCAGTCAAATTGCCCGGCGCCGATCAAAGGCTTTGTGACATTTGAATAATGCGCGACCAATCATAACCTAGCTGTTACAAACCTGCCCCAATCTGCGGGCAACTGCCAGATGTTTCCTGCGCAGACCGTTTTGACAAAGAGAGCAAGCCATGGACCGCAAGCAAATCATCAACGATCCAGAAATCGGCAACAAGGCCGAAGCCTATGAGGCCTTTGACGACATCCCGACAAACCCCAATCTGGAAGCGACCATTGGTGATGTGATCAATACCCGCTATGGCCGCCGCGATATGCTGCGCGGCATGCTGGGGGTCTCGGCTGCGGCCAGCCTGTTTGGCACCTCTGCCCTGATCGCCCCCAACCGCGCCACAGCGGCGCGCCAGACCGAAAGCCGCTATCGCTTTGATGAACTGACCTGGGGCAATGATGAGACCCATCACATCGCCAAGGGCTACGAGGCCGATGTGCTGCTGCGCTGGGGCGACCCGATCACCGCAGAGGCCCCCGAATTTGACGTGATGAACCAAAGCGCCCAGGCTCAGCTGCAGCAGTTTGGCTACAACAACGACTATGTCGGCTTCACCCCCCTGAATGCCGAAGGCACCCGTGGGCTGCTCTGTGTGAACCACGAATATACCAACGAAGAAGTCATGTTCCCCGGCCTTGGCCGCCAGGACAATCAGGGCTTTGCCGGCATGACCAAAGAGCTGATCGACATCGAGATGGCCGCTCATGGCGGCACCGTGGTTGAGATCATGCGCGACGCCAGCGGCAAATGGGCCGTTGTCCGCGATGGTGCCTTTAACCGCCGCATCACACCACTGAACACCGAGATGACCATTGACGGTGCCGCAGCAGGCCATCGCCGGATGCAGACCAAGGCCGACCCTTCCGGCAAAGCCGTAATCGGCACGCTCAACAACTGTGCCGGCGGCATGACCCCCTGGGGCACCTGGTTGATGGCCGAAGAGAACTTCCACGGCTATTTCTGGACCGATGTGCAGGACAGCGACGGCAATCCGGATCTCACCGCCCACGAGGATGCCGCCAGCAAGAAACGCTATGGCGTGCCCGGCGGCTGGTACGCCTGGGGGCAGCACTATGACCGGTTCAACATCGACAAGGAACCCAACGAGCCAAACCGCTTTGGCTGGGTGGTTGAGGTCGACCCCCGCAATCCCGAGGCCAAGCCGGTGAAACACACTGCCCTGGGCCGTTTCCGCCATGAGGGCTGCGAAACCACAGTTTCCTCCGCCGGGAAGCTGGTTGTCTATATGGGGGATGATAACCGCTTTGATTATCAGTATAAATATGTCTCCAACGGGTCTGTCTCCGACACCAATGGTGCCAATTCCACCCTGCTGAGCGACGGTATCCTCTATGTTGCCCGCTTTGATGCCGATGGCACCGTGCACTGGCTGCCACTGGTGCATGGCGAGGGGCCGCTGACCGCTGCAAACGGTTTTGCCAGCCAGGCTGACGTGCTGATTGATACCCGTCTGGCGGCAGATGCGCTTGGCGCCACACCAATGGACCGCCCCGAGGATGCCCAGCCACGCGGCGACGGCACCGCCTACATCATGTTGACCAACAACTCCAAGCGCAAGGACGAGCAGGTCAACGCGGCAAACCCGCGTGCCAAATCCAACTTTGGTCATATCATCGAAATCAAGGAAGAGGCAGGCGATCATGCGGCCACCACGGGCAGCTGGTCGATCCTGGTGAAATGCGGCGATCCAGAGATTTCCGCAGTTGGCGCCCAGTGGAACCCCGAGACCAGCAAAAACGGCTGGTTTGGCTCGCCCGACAACTGCGCCTTTGACGCCGATGGCCGCCTGTGGATCTCCACTGATCAGGGCAGCAAATGGGACAAGACCGGCAAATCCGACGGGCTCTATGCGCTGGAAACCGAAGGGGAGCTGCGGGGCCACTCAAAACTGTTCTTCCGCTGCCCCGTCGGTGGGGAACTCTGCGGGCCATATTTCACCGAGGATAGCGAAACGCTCTTCCTTGCGGTGCAACACCCCGGCACCGATGGCACCAAGGCGCTCAAAGGGTTTGAGCGCGCCTCTACTTTCGAAGATCCGGCCACCCGCTGGCCCGACTTTGATCCAAAGATGCCACCACGTCCCTCGGTGGTTGTGGTCACCAAAACAGGCGGTGGCCGGATTGCTGTATAGCCGGATCGTCTACCGTTAGATCCCGCTACAAGCGGCAACTGCACAGGCTGCAACCGCATAGGCTGCAAGACACAGGTTGCAAGAGACAGGCCCGGATCCTTTCCGGGCCTGATCTGCCTGTCCTCGCGGCGCCATCCTGCCGCCCACTCCCGCCCCACCTGATGGCCCCCTTGACGGCCCAACTTGACGGCCCAAAAAAATACACTGCAATGTGAAAAGATGGTCTGCAGATCTCTGCTAATCTGCGGCCAGTTTAATCCAGGGGGTCTTTCCAGGTGGTCTTTCATATGCGCGCTCTGTGCCAATCACGCTCTCCCTTGTCCCGGATACGCAAGCCCCTGCGCCTCTCGCTGTCACAGGCTATTTCCCCAGCCTCGTTGATGGCCGCCCGCTTGGCCGTGACACTGGCTTTGACACCGGCTGTGATTCTGGCCGTGATCCTCATCTTCAGTTCTTTGCCCCAGCCCGCCCGGGCTACCGAAATTGGCAAACGCGAAGGCTGGGTGATCTTTGAAAGCGAGAAATCATATGAAACCCTGCTGCGGGATCTGAGCACTGCAGTAAAGGCCGAGGGGCTTGTGGTGGTGACCCAGGCCGGCCCAACACAGGCAGCAGCCGCCCGCGGCATTTCCATCCCCGGCAACCGGGTGGTGGGGGTCTTCAACAACGACTACGCAGTGCGCGTTCTGGCCCTCTCCACCGCCGCAATGATCGAGGCTCCGATCCGCTTCTATGTTACCGAGGCAGGCGCAGATCACTCACATCTCGCCTATAAGAGGCCAAGCTTTGTCTTTGCCCCCTATGTCAACGAAGGCGGCGGTCCGCTGCTGCGGATCTCTGCCGAACTGGACCGCCGCTTTGCCGCCATTGCGCGCAAGGCCCTGCGCTAGGCGGTGCAACACTTGGATCATCCCACATGGACAATCCCACACGGACCGTGGTCTCGGTGTCCTTTGGCGCTGCCGGGGTCATTCATCGCCTCACAGCCCGTCACAGAGCCGTGATATGGCTTGCGCCCAGGCGCGCAACCCGCGAATTCTAGCCACCGACATAGTGGGAAATCAAAACATGACACAGACCCTTCGCGCCGCAGACGTCCTGGCCCGCCGCCTCTACGAGGCTGGCTGCCGTCACGCCTTTGGCATGCCCGGTGGCGAGGTGCTGACCCTGGTGGATGCGCTGGTCAAGGCCGGCATCGCCTTTCACCTGGCCAAACATGAAAACGCCGCCGGCTTTATGGGCGAAGGCCTGCACCACAGCGACGGCGCCCCGGTCATTCTGGTTGCCACCCTCGGCCCCGGCGCGCTCAACGGTGTCAATGTGGTGGCCAATGCGCATCAGGACCGGGTGCCGATGCTGGTGCTCACCGGCTGCGTCGATGCCGCCGAGGAACAAAGCTATACCCATCAGGTTCTGGATCACCGGGCGGTATTTTCCCCGATAACCAAGGCCACCTTCCGGCTGAATGCCGAGGCTGCGGACCTGATCGCCGACAAGGCCATCGCCATCGCCACCCAGCCGCGCAATGGTCCGGTGCATATTGACGTGCCGATCTCGGTTGCAGACGCCCCCGCCAGAGATCGCGGCTCCCGCCGCGCGCCTGCAGCCCTGACCCGGCCAGAAGATGCCACGCTGGCGCAGGCGCTGTCCTGGCTCAGCGCCGCCGAGCGTCCCATCGCCATCATCGGTCTCGACGCCCTGCAAGAACAAGCCGCCCCCGAGATCAAGACCTTCCTCGAGCAACACCAGATCCCCTTTGTCACCACCTACAAGGCCAAGGGCATTCTGCCGGAAACCCACCCGCTGTGTCTGGGCGCCGCCGGGCTGTCACCACTGGCGGACACATACCTGCTGCCCCTGGTGCAACAATCCGATCTGATCCTGGCCCTGGGCTATGACCCGATCGAGATGCGCCCGGGCTGGCGCAATATCTGGGATCCTGCGGTGCAGCGGATGATCGACATCACGCCTGAACCCAATAGCCACTATATGCACCAGGCCAGCCTGGCGCTGGTCGCAGCCCTGAAACCCACGCTTGCGGCGCTGCTCCCGTCAGGGGAAACCAAAGACCTGCCCAAATGGCCCTGCGCCACCCCGGCGCAGGTGCGCCAAGATCTTGCAGCGGCCTTTCCCACCAGCGATGACTGGGGGCCTGCCGGCGTGATTGCCGAATGCCGCGCCACCCTGCCCCAAACCACCCTGGCCTGCGCAGACAGCGGTGCCCATCGCATTTTGCTCAGCCAGATGTGGACCTGCAGCGCGCCGCGCGCCCTGATCCAATCCTCTGGCCTGTGCACCATGGGCTGCGCCCTGCCCATGGCCATTGGCCGCAAACTGGCAGAGCCCGATCGTCCGGTTGTCAGCTTCTCCGGGGATGCCGGCTTTTTGATGGTTGCCGGGGACCTGGCCACCGCCGCCGAGCTGGGCGTTGCGCCGATCTTTGTGGTCTTTGTCGATGCCAGCCTGGCGCTGATCGAGCTGAAACAGCGGGGCCGCCAGCTGGCCAATGTCGGTGTTGATCTGGGCCGCCATGATTTTGCCGCCATCGGCCGCGCCTTTGGTGGCAATGGCGTAACGGTGCGGAACCGCACGGAATTGAACCAGGCCCTGCAACAGGCCTTGGCCTCGGAGCGCTTCACTGTCATTTCTGCCGAAATCACCCCCGGAGGATATGATGGACGCATCTAAACCACAGTCGAGCAAACCACAGCCAAGTAAACCACAGTCAAGCTCGCCCCAGAGCTGCCTCACCCATGGCGCCCTGAAAGGCATCAAGGTGCTGGACCTGTCCCGCATTCTGGCAGGCCCCACCTGCACCCAGATGCTGGGCGATCTCGGCGCCATCGTGGTCAAGGTGGAAAACCCCAAGACAGGCGGTGATGACACCCGCCAATGGGGCCCCCCCTATGTGGTAGACGAGGCGGGCAAACGCTCTGATCTGTCGGCCTATTTTATGGCCGCCAACCGCAACAAGCGCTCCATTGCCCTGGATATCGCCAGCCCCGAAGGTCAGGCCGTGATCCGTCGCCTTGCGGCAGAGGCCGATATTCTGGTGGAAAATTTCAAACCCGGCGGGCTGGCCAAATACGGGCTGGATTACGCCAGCCTGCGCGCCGAGTTTCCCGGCCTGATCTATTGCTCCATTTCCGGCTATGGCCAGACCGGCCCCAACAGCTCGAAACCCGGCTATGACCTGATGGCCCAGGGCTATGGCGGCCTGATGTCCCTGACCGGAGAACCACAGGGCCAGCCGGTGAAAGCCGGCGTTGGCATCGCCGATGTGATGTGCGGCATGTATGCCACCATCGGCGTTCTTGCCGCCCTGCACCACAAGACCCTGACCGGCGAAGGCCAGCAGATTGATCTGGCGCTGGTGGATGCCCAGGTGGCCTGGCTGATCAACGAGGGCGTTGCCTATCTCAATACCGGCGAGCTGCCCCAGCGACGCGGCAATGAACATCCCAGCATCGTGCCCTATGGCCTGTATGAAACCTCCGATGCCCATGTGATCCTGGCGGTGGGCAATGACAGCCAGTTCCGCCGCTTTATGGAGTTTCTCGGGCTGGAAGGATTGGCCGAGGATCCGCGTTTTGCCACCAATCCGGCCCGCCTGCAGCATCGCGGCGCGCTGAATGATATCCTGCAGCCGGCACTGAAACGCTTTACCATGGATGCGGTCATCGCCGGAATGGAAGCCCGCAAGGTGCCTGCTGGTCCGGTGCAGACCCTGGACCGGGTCTTTGCCTCCGATCAGGTTGCCGCCCGCGACATGGCGATTGAAATGCAGTCTACCGCAGGGCCGGTGCAGCTCTTGGGCAATCCGCTGAATTTCTCCCGCACTCCGGTGACCTATCGCCACGCCCCGCCCCAATGCGGCGCGGCGACGGAGGAAATTCTTCTGGCCGAAGATCCCTTTGCCGAGACCTGATCTGACCTGTCCAGACTTGGCTTAACCTGGCCTGATCTGTCCAGACCTCTCAAACCGGATCTCAAACGGCTGACGGATTTATGTTACAAAACCTCGCCAGCCCCCGCTTCCCCGGCGGCGGCTGGCCTGCTATTGGTCACGCAATGGTCAAAAGGCGCAAAAAACCGCCTGTTCAGGCGCTGGAATCCGCGCCTTTCCGCACGAAGCCCACACGCGTCATCACCAAACCGCGAGCGCCGTCGCGCGCGCCTGCGCACTGGTTTAGTCTTTGAGCAACAACAGTGATTTTGTGAACACCGGCAGCGATTGGACTCTCAATGACGCAAGATATTTTTGGACAAGACACCAGCCTCAGCAGTGCCACCACCCGAGCAAGCTGGGACGCAGCACAGATGGGGGTTCTGGCCCATTCCGCAGCCACCGCAGATCACCTGGGCGCCGTTCTTGCCGCCGCGCCGGACTTTGCCCAGGCCCAGGCCATCAAGGGGCTGTCGGTGCTGATGCTGGGCCGCTCCGAGCTGTTGCCCATGGCCCAGGAGGCCCAACAGGCCGCCCAGTTGGGATATGAGGCCGCCCTGCCGCGTGAACGCAAATATGTCGATGCGCTTGAGGCCTGGCTGGCGGGGCGTCCCTCGCGGGCGGTGGCGCTGATGGAACAGATCCTCGATGTGGATCCTGCGGATGCCCTGGCGATGAAGCTCAGCCATGGGATCCGCTTTATCCTTGGTGACTGTACCGGCATGCGCGCCTCGGTGGAGCGGGTGATGCCCGCCTATGCGCCGGATCACGCCGCGCGCGGCTACCTGTTGGGCTGTCACTCCTTTGCGCTGGAGGAAACCGGGTCTTACGAGAAGGCAGGGATTGCCGGGCGTCAGGCGCTGTGGATGGCCCCCGATGATGCCTGGGGGCTGCATGCCGTCGCCCATGTGCACGAAATGACCGGCAATGCTGCCCAGGGGCTGGAATGGCTGACAGGGCGCGAAGAGGCCTGGGCCCATTGCAACAACTTTCGCTTTCACGTCTGGTGGCACAAGGCGCTGATGCATCTGGATCTTGGCCAGATAGATCAGGCTTTGATGCTCTATGACACCGAGGTGCGCAAGGACAAGACCGACGACTACCGCGACATCTCCAATGCCACCTCGCTGTTGATGCGGCTGGAACTGGAAGGGGTCTGCGTTGGCAATCGCTGGGAAGAGCTCTCCGAGCTCTGCGCCAATCGCACCGAGGACGGCAGCCTGATCTTTGCCGATTTGCACTACCTGCTGGCCCTGGCCGGTCACAACCGACAGGCGGAAACCCGCCGCCTGGTCAGCCGCATTCACGCCGATGCCAAGGCCCGCAAAACCGAGGCTCAGGACCGCATGGCCACCCCGGGCTGCGACGCTGCCAATGGGCTGGAGGCCTTTGGCGATGGCAATTACGCCCAGGCCTTTACCCATCTGTCGCGCGCCCGCAGCACCATGCAATTGGCGGGCGGCAGCCATGCCCAGCGCGATGTATTTGAACGTATGACCATCGACGCCGGTCTGCGGGCCGGAGAATTTGACGCGGTCGAAGCCATCCTGGATGATCGCCGTGCCAAACGCGCCGGTGGCGAAGACAACTATGCCCTGGCCCGGCGCAGCTTGATTTCCCAGGCCCGTGGCACGCCGGATGCCCATAGCGTGCCTGCAGAATAACCGCTGGTAAAGATCTGAAAAACAGCTCAGAGAGCACAGACAGATGCTGGACCCAAAACCCCATAGTTTCGATTTAGAATCGGGGTCAAAACCGGCTTCAGAACTGGCTTCAAAAGACCAATAAGGAATTCCCCATGGCGAAGATTTCGCCCTTCCCTACGCTGCACCAGGATCCGGGTCCTGCGGCCAACCAGACGGCCTCCCCCGGTTCTGCCGATCTGAACCAAGCGCCCCCCAAGCGTCAACGCGATCCCCGGCTCGATTTTTACCGCGGCATTGCCATGTTCATCATTCTGGCGGCCCATATTCCCGGCAACCGCTGGACCGGCTGGATCCCGGCGCGGTTTGGCTTTTCAGACGCAACCGAGATCTTTGTCTTCTGCTCTGGCATGGCCTCGGCGATTGCCTTTGGCAGTTCCTACGCGCGGCAGGGCTGGGCTTTGGGCACGGCGCGCGTGGTGTTTCGCTGCTGGCAGGTGTTCTGGGCCCACATCGGCCTGTTCTTCTTTGTCGCCATGACCATGGCCGCGTTGGATACCTATGGCGGCTTTGACACGTCATATATCAACTCTTTGAACCTGCAGCATTTCTTCAACGACCCCGCGCCACAGATAGTGGGTCTGTTCACCCTGACTTATGTGCCGAACTATTTTGACATCCTGCCGATGTATCTGGTGGTTCTGGCGCTGATGCCGCTGATGATGGGGGTTGAACGCATTGGCCTCTGGGCCGTGGCGCTGACCTCGGCGCTGATCTGGCTCGCCGCCAACCCCTATCTGATCGGGCTTGGCCCCAATGGTGTCTCGCTCCCGGCGGAGCCCTGGTCGCAGCGCGAATGGTTCTTTAACCCCTTTGGCTGGCAGCTTTTGTTCTTTACCGGCTTTGCCTTCATGAAGGGCTGGCTGCCCAGGCCGCCTGTCTCGGCCATGCTGGGCGGTGCCGCAGCTGCCTTTCTGGTGCTGTCGGCGCCCTTTGGCTCGTGGAAGGTCTTTCTCTGGGTGGATGCGGCCAATGGCGATCTTGGCGACATGATCCGCCCCTGGTGGGAGACCACGGCCCAGTGGCGTGAAAAAACCGATTTTGGCCTGCTGCGCTATGCGCATTTCCTGGCGCTGGCCTATCTTGGCTGGCTGATTGCCGGGACGGGTGGCAAGCGCCTGATTGCCTCTGGTCACAGCCTTGGCGCCCGGATCTGGGCACGGCTGCTGGGGATCATCACCAAGGTCGGCCAGCAAAGCCTTGCCGTCTTTGTGTTTTCCATGGCGCTGGCCCGGCTCATCGGGTTTGCCCTGGATCAGACCGAGCGCGGTATCGCGATCACCGCCCTGGCCAATCTCCTGGGCTTTGCCCTGATCATCGCCTGCGCCTATGCGGCAGGCTGGTTCAAATCCCACCCCTGGAGGGCCAAAGCATGAGCCCGCTCAGCCGCCGCGCCTTTGTTGCTTCCGCGCTCTCCAGCACCCTGCTCACCACGCTGCCGGCGCGCGCCGCAGATACGCCTCAGCCTGTGCCTTTTGACCATGCCCAGGTGATCGCCCGCGCCCGCGCCCTGGCCAGCCAGGACTACCAGCCACGGCAAGAGGTGCCACAGGATTGGTTGGATATGTCTTATGATCAGTACAAGGCACACCGGTTCCGCACCGAGGATGCAATCTGGTCCAAAACCGATAGCAGCTACAACGTCGATCTGTTCCTGCCGGGCCTGTATTTTCGCAATGCGGTGCAGGTGAACACCGTTCAAGACGGCATGACCCGCGCCTTTGGCTTTGACATGGCGCTGTTTGATCGCGGCGAGATCGCGCCGCCTCTCAGCACCACGGGGGCATTGGGATATAGCGGCCTGCGCCTGCGCACCCAGTTGGATCTGCCGAACAAGAAAACCGAATTCTGCGTCTTTCAGGGGGCCAGCTATTTCCGGGCCATCGGCCTCGGCCAGACCTATGGTCTGTCGGCGCGCGGACTGGCGCTGAAAACCGGCGACCCCATGGGCGAGGAATTCCCCGATTTTATTGAATTCTGGCTGGAAGCCCCCGGCCCCAATCAGCGCAGCATGGTGGTCCATGCGCTGATGGATTCGCCCTCGGTCACTGGCGCCTACCGCTTTACCGTCACCCCCGGCGCCACCACGGTAATGGATGTCGAGGCGCATCTGTTTGCCCGCGAAGATCTGACCCACGCCGGGCTGGCCCCGCTCACTTCGATGTTCCTGTTTGACCGCACCAACCGCAACCGGTTTGACGATTTCCGCCCCAATGTGCACGACAGTGACGGGCTGTTGATCCACAACGGCAACGGCGAGCTGCTGTGGCGGCCCCTGGCAAACCCGGTACATTTGCAAGTCTCCTCCTTTGTGGATGAAAACCCGCGTGGCTTTGGCCTGATGCAGCGCTCGCGCGATCTGCAGGATTTTGAAGACCTCGAGGCCAATTATCACCGCCGTCCCAGTCTCTGGGTGGAGCCAAAGGGCAATTGGGGCAACGGCGCGGTCACCCTGGTTGAAATCCCTGCCGACAAGGAAATCTACGACAATATCGTGGCCTATTGGCGGCCTCAGGACACCCTGCCTGCGGGCGCAGAACTGCCGCTGTCCTATCGGCTCAGCTGGGGCGAGGACCCACAGATGGATCTGGCACGGGTGATTGATACCGCCGCAGGCGCGCGCATCTTTGGCGAACCAGGCCGGTTGATGACGGTGGATTTTGAGGCCCACCCATTGCTGGACGGCGATCCCGAAGACATCGAAGTGCATCTCTCCTCCCCCCATGTGGAAACCAGCGAAGGGGTGCTGCAACGCAACCCCGCCACCGGCGGGCTGCGGCTGGCCTTCAGCTTTGCCCCCAATGCGGAAAACCATGTTGAGCTGCGCTTGCAGCTGCGCCGGGATGGCGCCGCCGCCAGCGAAGTCTGGCTTTATCGGTGGACCGCGTGATGGCGCCGCTGCAGACCCCTCCCCGGCCGCTGCCCCTGCCGCTCAGCGAAGCCCTGATGCCGCCGCTGCAACCGCTGGAGATGCCCGAGCAGGATTTTGCCAGGCCGTTTCACGACCACAACGCCCCGGGGTTTGAGCCGCCACAGCATCTCGCGCTCTGGCGTCTGCTGGCCTTCTCCCCCGCCATGCTGGCCACGGCGGTGCTGACCTGGGTGATGCAGGGCTGGTTTGCCAAGGGCGGTTTTATGGCGCTGGAGTTGGTGCTGCTGGCGCTGATTGCCTTCAACTTTTTCTGGATCTGCTTTTCGGTCTCCACAGTGGTCCTGGGGCTGTATTCGCTGTCCAAACGCAACCGCGACCGCCCCGAAGCCAGGCCGGCGCCGATGCGGGTTGCCCTGCTGGTCCCGGTCTATAATGAGACCCCCTGGTATGTGCTGGGCAATGTGCAATCCATGCTGGAAGAGCTGCACCAGCGCGGCGGCCAGCACAGCTATGACATGTTTGTGCTGTCCGACACCCGCGATGAGACCCTCGCCGACCAAGAGCGGTTGAGCATCGAGGCCCTGCGCGCCGACCTGCCTGCGGGCGTGGCGCTGTATTATCGCCGCCGCGCTTTGAACACCGGGCGCAAGGTGGGCAATATCAGCGACTGGCTGCGCCGCTGGGGCGCAGGCTACGAGGCCATGTTGGTGCTGGATGCCGACAGCCTGATGACCGGACGGGCCATCGCCCGGCTCACGGATGCGCTGTCGCGCGATCCCAGCGCCGGCCTGATCCAAAGCTTCCCGCAACTCATTGGTGCGCAATCTGTTTTTGGTCGCATGCAGCAGTTTGCCAATGGCGTCTATGGGCTGGCACTGGCCGAAGGTCTGGCCCGCTGGACCGGGTTTGAGGGCAACTATTGGGGGCACAATGCCATTATGCGGACCCAGGCCTTTGCCGCCTGCGCCGGCCTGCCACTGCTGCGGTCGCGCTTTTGGGGCCGTGACAAGCTGATCATGAGCCATGATTTTGTCGAGGCCGGCCTGTTGCGCCGCGCCGGTTGGCGGGTGCGGTTTCTGCCGCGTCTGGGCGGCTCTTACGAGGAAACACCACCGACGCTGATTGATCACATTCTGCGCGACCGGCGCTGGTGTCAGGGCAATCTGCAGCATCTCAACCTGCTGGGCGCCCGCGGCTTTTTTGCCATCTCGCGGTTTCACCTGCTGCACGGGGCCATTGGCTATCTGATGGCGCCGATCTGGTTTGCGCTCCTGGTGATCTGGGCGCTGATTGGCCGCGGCGAGGAGAGCTCGGTGATCCATTACTTCAGCGCCGCCAACCCCTCGCGCCCCTCCTGGCCCGATATGTCAGAGCCGCGCCATGTGCTGGTGATCCTGTTGATCTATGCCATGCTTCTGGCGCCCAAGCTGCTGGCGGTGCTGGCACTGTTCTTTACCGGCGGACGTCTGTCCGACTATGGCGGGCCTCTGCGGTTTGCCGCCTCCGTAGGGGTCGAGATCCTGCTGGCAGTGCTATATGCGCCAATCCTCATGGTGCAGCAGATGATCGCGGTGTTTCGCACCACCTTTGGTTTGCAGCGCGGCTGGTCGCCGCAGGCACGGGCGGGCGGCCAATATGGTCTTGTAACCCTGCTCAGCTGCCACGCGCTTGAAACCCTCAGCGGCCTGGCTCTGTGGGGCGGGATTGGCAGCGGCCTGGTGTCGCTCTGGCTGGTTCCCATTGCCCTGTCACTGGTGCTCGCGGTGCCCCTGTCGGCGCTCTCCGGGCGGCGCGCGGGCAAATCAAAAGCCGGCTGGATGGCCACCCCGGTGGTCTATTCGGAACCCAAGATAACCCAGGCCGCCCACCGCTACCGGGCGCAGCTAAAGCGCTACCTCGATGTGGTCAACCAACATCCGGCGCAGTAACCTCGCGCCGTCCTCCCCTTGGCTCTGTGCAGGTGAAACAGGCGCAACCGCCTCCGTTGCCCCCCCGGGCGACGGAGGCCCGGCCCAAGGCTTTGTCTCTCATCTGAGATGAGAGGCAAAGGCGCGGGAGCCCCGCCCCCTGTTTTTGTGCAAACCGTTGAGGACACTCATCCTGCCTGCCCTGACGGCAGGGCCGACCCGCAATCTGGATCTTTACGCTGGGCCTTCACGCTGGGCCTGATCGCTAGGCCAGATCGCTGCGGATTACCCGCGCAGCTCACAGCGCCATACTTCGCCCCTCACCCGGCCTCCTGTTGCGGCGTTTCAAACCAGTCCAACACCGCGCCGGACCACCAGTCCGGCACCTGATGGCCTTGAGGGAACAACAGAAACTCGATATCCGCTCCCGGACCACAGTCCCAGCGACGCCGCAAGACCTCCCCCTCCTGCCAGCGCCTGTCCGGGGCCTCTTCTGCACAGTGATTGGTGGCGCGCCACAGCTCCAGCCCGGCAAAAATATCGCCCTGCTGGAACCTCCCACCGCCCAGGAAACGCCCTTCAAGCGGCACCACCCCATCGTTCCAGCCGTGGCTGTGAAACAGCCGTATCTCTCCGGCGCAGGCCGCCGGCTGCGGGCGCCAGAAACCACCGGCAATGGGCGCATAGCCGGCAAAGGCCCCCGGCGCGCTGCAGGCCAGGTAATTGACCATAAAGCCACCCGCAGAAAACCCCGCCAGGATCATGGTCTGGCGATCCAGGTCAAAGCGCGCCGCCGCATCCGCCGCCACCTCCTGCAGGAATTCAACCTCGTCGCGGCCCTGCCAGCCCGGAAAAAAGTTCCAGGAGCGCGGACCGCCGTCCTGGGACAAGGCATCTGGCGCGATCACCGCATAGCCCCGCGCCTTCAGCCCCTGAACCATGGCGCGCTGGTTGAGCGCGGCACGGCCTGATCCCCCGTAGCCATGCAGAAACACCACTGCGGGCATCGCCGCTGATTGGCCGGCCGCAATGGGCGTCCTGTGTTCCGGCCCCGGCAGTGCAATATGATAGCTGCCCTGCGACACGGCGCAGGCCTGCGCAACGGTCGGGCCACAGCCCGCCTCAGCCGGGCGCGCACCGCCCAGTATGCCTACCAGAACGCCTGACAGCACGCCGCCCACTACGCCGCCGAGAGCCCCCCCCAGCGACAGCGTCGCCAGGGCCAGCGCTGAACGGCAATGCCCGGCCACCCTGCGCCCCAGCTCCAGCCCTCTCCCTAACCCTGCCATTGGGTCACCGGCAGATCTGCTGCAATCCAGCCTGGGCCGCTTGCGGATCCCAACATGCCCTCGGGCACATCGATAATCCGGCTATAGCCCGCCGCCGCCAGCACCCGCGTCATCCGCGCCGAGCGCACGCCCCGCGCGCAGATCAGTGCAACCGGCCTGGCAAGATCCCCGGCGACCGCCACACTCAAAGCCTGCAAGAAATCATCGCGCCGCATGTCGATTGCAATGGCCCCCACCGGCAGACCGGTTTGGCGCCATTCGCGCGGCGTGCGAATATCAATCAAAGTGATCTCCTGTGCCTTGGCTGCCGCAAAGGCCGCCGCAGGTGTCAGCCGCGGATGGTCGTGGTCCACTGGTTGACTGCGCCACCAATAGGCGCCCAAGCCCGCAGCCAGCCCGATACCCCCCAGGCCAATCCCCCCCAGGCCAAGCAGCAGCTGGCGCCGTGACCTCAGCGAAACGCCCATTGCCTCAGGGTGAGCTCCCTGCATCTGTTCATGTCGTGCCATATTGCCCTGCAACTGAGTGACGGTAAGTGGCGCTGCCCCGGTGTCGTGCCACAGCAGGCTTGATCGCTTTTAGCAGCTTTTTGCCGCGCTGTTCAGCTCTGGCTTGGCTGCGGCTCTTCAACTTCTCGTCACCAAGCAAAGCCGCCGCCTGAGCCACCGCCTGCGCCACCGGGGTCGAAAAAACACGCCACAGGCGAAAAATTGCGGCCCCGGCCTACAAAAAGCGCCTCCGCAGGACTAAATGCCCCCAAATCGACAATAAAACCTCACTCATGAGACACTTACGCGGTCGCAGGGCTGGAACAGTTGCAAGAAATTGCCTAAGCCTTTGACTCATGCCTAAGCCCAACCAGGAGAACTGCACGTGTCCCTGTTTTTGATTGCGGCCCTGCCGTTTCTTGGGGCGGTCTTCCCCGCTCTTTTGATCCGTGCCGGGCGCAATGCCTCGGCCTCCGCTGCGGGTCTCACCACATTTCTTGCCTTTGTTGGCCTGTTGCTGCACGCCCCTGCGGTGTTTCGCGGCGAGGTGATCCAGGTCGGCGTTGACTGGCTGCCCGGCCTTGGCCTCAATGCCAATTTCTTTCTTGATGGGCTTGGCTTTCTTTTTGCCTCGATGATCCTTGGCATTGGATTGCTGATCATTCTTTATGCGCGGTTTTACCTGTCACGCGAAGATCCCATGGGGCAGTTCTATACCTACCTGCTGCTGTTTCAGGGCGCCATGGTCGGCATCGTTTTGTCAGATAACATATTGCTTTTGCTGGTCTTCTGGGAGCTCACCTCGCTGTCTTCCTTTTTGTTGATTGGCTATTGGAAGCACCTGCCCGAGGGCCGTCAGGGCGCGCGGATGGCCCTGGCGGTCACCGGGTCTGGTGGCCTGGCGATGATTGGTGGCATGATGATCCTGGGCAATATCGCAGACTCTTATGATCTGAGCGTGATTTTGCAGCACAAAGACATGATACAGGCCTCGCCGCTCTATCTGCCTGCCCTGATCCTGATCCTCTTGGGCTGTTTCACCAAATCGGCGCAGTTCCCGTTTCATTTCTGGCTGCCCCATGCCATGGCGGCACCAACGCCGGTTTCGGCCTATCTGCATTCCGCCACCATGGTCAAAGCCGGGCTGTTCCTGATGGCGCGGCTCTGGCCGGTGCTGGCAGGCACGCCCGAGTGGTTCTATATCGTGGCGACAACCGGGCTGATCACCATGTTGCTGGGCGCGGTGATTGCCCTGTTCAAGGATGATTTAAAGGCGCTTTTGGCCTTTTCCACCGTGTCGCATCTGGGGCTGATCACCATGCTGCTGGGCTTTGGCACCAAGATCGCGGCGGTAACGGCGGTGTTTCACATCATCAACCACGCCACATTCAAGGCGGCGCTGTTCATGTCGGCCGGCATTGTCGACCACGAGGCCCATACCCGCGACATCAAACGTCTGGGGGGCCTGCGCCATCTGATGCCGGTCACCGCAACCATTGCCATTGTCGCGGCCCTGTCGATGGCAGGCATTCCTCCCTTCAACGGGTTCCTGTCCAAGGAGATGATGCTGGAAGAGACCGTGCACACGCTTTGGGGTGGCTCACACTATGTGGTGCCGGGCCTGGCGCTGCTGGCGGCGCTGTTCTCCGCCGCCTATTCCTTTCGCTTTATTGGCCATGTGTTTCTGGGCAAACCCCGCGAAGACTATCCGGCGCAGCCGCATGATCCGGGGTTTGGCATGTGGGCCGGTCCGGGCCTGCTGATGACGCTGGTGATCCTGATCGGGCTGTTTTCGGCCAATCTGGCCGGGCCGCTGGTGGCGGTTGCGGCTGGCGCGGTCATTGGCGGCGCTGATCTGCCCCATTATTCGCTCAAGCTGTGGCACGGTGTGACTCCGGCGCTGTATATGTCGGCGGTGGCCGTTGCCGGCGGTTTGCTTTTGCTGACACTGCACGCGCCGCTGATGGCCGCCTGGAACCGGGCACCACGCCCCGAGGCCAAGCGGATTTTTGACACTCTGATGCGCGCCCTGACCCGGCTGTCACAGCTGATCACCGATGGTCTGCATAATGGCGCCATAACCCGCTATGCCTTTGTGATGATGCTCTTCATCATCGGCCTCAGCTACTATGCCTATGCAACTGGCACCCTGAGCGCCCCCAGCCGCGCGGTGCAGGGCGTCGGGCCGATCACCGTGATCGCCTGGTTCAGCCTGATGGTTGCCACCCTTGCCGTGGTGGCAAAGCACCGCCAGCGCCAGCTATCATTGGTGTTGATTGGTGTGGTTGGCCTGGTTGTCTCGCTTGGCTTCAACTATCTTTCGGCGCCGGATCTGGCACTGACCCAGCTGTCGGTTGAAGTGGTGACCATGGTGCTGTTGCTGCTGGCGCTGAACTTCATGCCCAAGGACAGCCCCATCGAATCCCCGCTGTGGGTGCGGCTGCGCGACGGCGGGATTGCGATGATTGCCGGGCTGGGGGCTGCGACGCTGATCTATATGCTGATGCTGCGCGACTTTGCGATGCCAAGCATTTCAGAGTTCCACCTGGCCAATTCCTACAAAGGCGGCGGCGGTACCAATGTGGTCAACGTGATCCTGGTGGACTTCCGGGGCTATGACACCTTTGGCGAGATCATCGTGCTGGGCATTGCCGCCCTGGTGATCTACGCCCTGACCGAAGCGGTGCTGGGAACCCGGGTGCGCGCCTATCTGCTGAACCGCAAACCCGATATGCCACAGGCGGGCGATGCCCATCCGATGATGATGGTTGTCGCCACCCGGGTGATGATGCCGCTGGCGCTGATGGTGGCGGCCTATATCTTTTTCCGCGGCCACAACCTGCCGGGCGGCGGCTTTATTGCCGGGCTGATCGCCGCCATCGCGCTGTTGATGCAATATATGGCCTCTGGCTTTAGCTGGGCCTCCGAGCGCCAGCGGATGTTCTACCACGGCACCATCGGATCGGGGGTGCTGATTGCCGCCGCCACCGGGCTTGGCTCCTGGTTTGGTGGCCTGCCCTTCCTGACCAGCGCCTTTGGCTATCTGCACTGGGCACCGCTGGAAGAGTTCGAATGGGCAACGGCTGCGCTGTTTGACCTCGGGGTCTTCCTGGCTGTGGTTGGTGCCGTGCTGCTGGCGCTGGAAAGCCTGGCGCGCTTTGCCTGGCAGCCGGGGATTTCCTCGGAACATGCGATGGATATCAACCCGGCCCGCGACCACGCGGCTGAGGCGGCTGCAGGTGAGCCGGCAACAGCAAAAGGCGAGGCATGACCATGGCGTTTGTGAATATCGAATTTCTGGTGGCCTCAGCTGTGGGTCTGCTGACTGCGGCGGGGATCTATCTGATCCTGCGGCGGCGCACCTTTCCGGTGATCCTGGGGCTGTCGCTGCTGACCTATGGGGTGAACATCTTTCTGTTTGCCACCGGCAGGCTGATGGTCAATGCACCGCCGATCCTGAATAAATACGCCGAGGTGCCCTATACCGATCCGCTGCCACAGGCGCTGGTGCTGACCGCCATCGTGATTTCTTTTGGCATGACGGCGGTGGTGGTGATGATCGCCCTGGCCGCCTATCTGTCGGCCCGCGATGACAAGATTGATATGCCCCATCATCCCGAAGACGAAGGGGAAGACGCATGAACCATTTCCTGATTGCACCGGTTGTCCTGCCGGCGCTGGTGGCCCCCTTCATCATCATGGTGGTGCGCCACCATATGGATCTGGCGCGGATCTTCTCGCTGGCCAGCACGGTCTTGCTGGTGGCCATCTCGCTGGTCTTGGCGGCGCAGGCCAGCACCGGAGAGGTGCAGGTCTATGAGCTGGGCAACTGGTCGGCGCCCTTTGGTATCGTGCTGGTGCTGGACCGCCTGTCGGCGATGATGGTGCTGCTGACCTCGGTGCTGGCGCTGGTGATCAACCTCTATGTCATCGGCTCGGACTGGGACAAACGCGGCGCCAATTTCCATGCTCTGTTTCAGTTTCAGCTGATGGGCATCATCGGCGCCTTCCTCACCGGAGACGCCTTTAATCTGTTTGTTTTCTTTGAGGTTCTGTTGATTGCCTCCTACGGGTTGATGATCCATTCGGGCGGCACCCGCCGGTTTCAGGCGGGGGTGCAATATGTGGTCTATAACCTCCTGGGCTCGACCCTGTTCCTGTTTGCGCTGGGGACGCTTTATTCCGTCACTGGCACGCTCAACATGGCGGATCTGGCGCTGCGGGTGGCTGAGATCCCGGCGACGGACACCGCCCTGCTGCGCGTTGGTGCGGTGATGCTTTTGCTGGTCTTTGCCATCAAGGCGGCTGTCATTCCGCTGCATTTCTGGCTGCCGGCCTCTTACGCCAATGCGCCGCTGCCCATTGCAGCGCTTTTTGCCATTATGACCAAGGTCGGCGCCTATGCCATCCTGCGGATGTATACGCTGGTCTTTGGTCCTGATCTGGCGATCACCCAGGGGCTGGCCGGAGCCTGGCTGATGCCGGCCGCGCTGGTCACCCTGATGATTGGCGCCGTGGGTATCCTTGGCTCGTACCGCATTGGCCGCCTGGTGGCCTTTGGCGCCATCACTTCGATGGGCACGCTGCTCACGGCTATTGCGCTGTTCTCCCCCGACGGGGTGGCCGCCGCGCTGTATTACACGGTTCATTCCACCCTTGCCGCCGCCTTCCTGTTTCTGGTTGCCGATCTGGTGGCCGAGCGCCAGGGGATCGAGATCACCGCTCAGCGCCTGATGCCACAAAGCGGGCTGATCGCGGTGCTGTTCTTTGCCGGTGCCATTGCCATGGCGGGCATGCCGCCCTTGTCCGGCTTCCTGGGCAAGCTGCTGGTGCTGGATGCGGCGCGAGATCACGATCTGGTCTGGTGGATCTGGGGCATAATCCTGATCGGATCTTTGATCACCATCCTTGGCATGGCCCGTGCCGGCAGTCTGTTGTTCTGGAAGAGCCATAGTATCACCGCGCAAAACCACCCCGATGATCCCCAGCCCTTTGAGGAAGAGGCCAACGAGCAGGACGACGACAACACCAGCCAGCGCCCTGCGGCCCTGCCCTTTGTCGCCTGTTTTGCCCTGCTCAGCGGCCTGATCCTGCTGACCGTCTTTGCCGGCCCCGCCAGCCACTACGCCGAGGCGACAGCCGCGCAGCTCTTTGCGCCCGAGATCTATATCAAAGCCGTGCTCGGAAAGGTCACACCATGAGACTGCTACGGCGGCTGCTGCCGCATCCGATCCTGACCCTGCTGCTGACACTTGTCTGGGTGCTGCTGACCAGCACCTGGACGCTGAACTCTTTGGTTTTTGGCTTTTTGCTGGGGTTTCTGATCCCCTTTTTGACTCAGCCCTACTGGCCGCATCAGATGCGGTTGAAAAAGCCGCTGAAGATCATCGAATACATCCTGATTGTGATCTATGATATCGTTGTTGCCAACGTGGTTGTGGCCCGCATCGTGGTGTTTAAATCCAATGCCAAACGCCAGCCCGCCTGGATCGCCGTGCCGCTGGATCTGCTCACCCCCGAGGCAATCTCGGTTCTGGCCGGCACCATCACCATGACGCCGGGGACGGTGTCGGCGGATGTCTCGGCCGAGGGGCACGCCCTGTTGGTCCATTGTCTGCATGCGCCAGACCCGGGGGCGGTTCGCGATGAGATCAAACAGCGTTACGAGCGCCGCCTGAAGGAGATCTTTGAATGATTATTACCTATGCCACGCTCTTTGCCTTTACCTGCTTTTCCCTCGCGATCCTGATGAACCTGTGGAAGATCATCTTTGCCGCCGAGATCGCCGACAGGATCCTGGCGCTGGATTCCATGTTCATCAATGGGCTGGCGCTGATGGTGCTTTATGGGCTTGCTCTGGGCAGCGAGATCTATTTCGAAGCCTCGCTGATCATCGCCATGCTGGGCTTTGTCTCAACCGTGGCCTATGCGCGCTTTATTCTGCGCGGCAATATTATCGAGTGATGGGAGGCGGAGAGATGGTATATGACTACCTGGTTGCAGGCTTTTTGATCATGTCGGGCATCTTTGGCTTTGTCGGCTCCTATGGCCTGCTCAAGCTCAACGATCCGATGTCGCGGCTGCATGCCCCGACCAAGGCCACCACCTTAGGCGTTGGTGGTGTGCTGCTGGCCTCGATGTTGCACGGCGCGGTGGTTGAGGGGCATCTGTCGCTGCACGAATTGATGATCACCCTGTTTTTGTTTCTCACCGCCCCGGTCACGGCCTTGTTTATTGCCAAGGTCCATATTCACCGACATGAAACAAAGGCCAGCCTGCCAAAGGCTGGCGAAGATGGTATCTGGGCCACCCATGATGTGACCGAACCCGAGACCGAGAGCGAAGCAGATTCTGCACAGGGCTGAGACCTGGCGCGGCGGCAGTGGGGGGCAACCCCCGGTCGCCTCTGGTCTGATCTGGCCAGGTTTTACCCGCAGTGTACCAGCTGTTTCGCCAGCCACGGTCTGTCACTTTGTTCTGGCTCAAGGCATTGCCCCCCGGCGACCCTAAAAAGGTCTGGACTGACAAAATGACTGACACAAAGGCGCAGCCCCATGTATAGCCCTCCTCTTCCGGCAACCAAAGATGTGGTTCTGATAGGCGGTGGCCATGCCCATGCGCTGGTTTTGCTGAAATGGGGCATGCGCCCGCTGCCAGGGGCGCGGCTGACCCTGATCAACCCCGGTCCCACCGCGCCCTATTCCGGCATGTTGCCAGGGTTTGTGGCCGGCCATTACCAGCGCCAGGATCTTGATATTGATCTGGTCAAACTCGCAAGGTTCTCGGGTGCTCGTCTGGTGCTGGGGGCCGCCAAAGGGATTGATCCGCTGGCCCGCATGGTCCATGTGCCGGACCGGGCACCAATCGCCTATGATTTTGCCTCAATCGACATTGGCATCACCTCTGAAATGCCGGATCTTCCCGGCTTTGCCGCGCATGGCATCCCGGCCAAGCCGCTGGGGGCCTTTGCCAGCGCCTGGGAGGTGTTTCGCCGCGGCAGCGGGCCGGCGCATGTCGCCGTCATCGGTGGCGGAGTTGCCGGTGCCGAGCTGGTGCTGGCCATGGCCCATGCCCTGTCGCAGCAGGGGCGATTGGGACAGGCAACCCTGATCGACAGCGGCCCGGTGCTGGGCCAGGCCAGCCCGGAGGTCGCCAAACGCCTGCGCCGCGCCTTTAGCGAACACCGGGTCTCGTTGGTGGAAAATACCGCCATCAACCGGGTCGAGCCGGGCCTGATCCATCTGGCGGACGGGCGTATGGTACTGTCCGATTTCACCACCGGCGCCGCCGGCGCCCGCCCGCATGACTGGATCGCCGGCTCTGGCCTCAGCCTGCATCAGGGTTTTGTCACCGTGGATGAGACCCTGCAAAGCTCTGACGCCAATGTCTTTGCCGTGGGCGACTGCGCCCATCTCGGGTTTTCCCCCCGCCCCAAGGCAGGTGTCTATGCGGTGCGCCAGGCCCCGATCCTGTATCACAACCTACGCGCCCGTCTGACCGCCGATCCGCTGCGCCGCTACAGGCCGCAAAAGGACTACCTCAAGCTGATCTCGATGGGCCGCAAAGAGGCTTTGGGGGATCGCTTTGGCCTGCAGTTTTCCGGCGCCATGGTCTGGGGCTGGAAGAACCGGATTGACCAGGCCTTTATGGAGCAGTTCCGCCACCTGCCCCAGATGGAGCAGATGAAACTGCCCGCTGAACATACCTATGATCTGCCTGAGGCCCTGGGCGACAAACCCATGTGCGGCGGCTGTGGCGCCAAGGCCGGGCGCGGCGCTTTGCGGGCGGCGCTTTCTGCCATGGCGCCACTGCAGCGCCACGACGTCACCGCCCTGCCCGGCGATGACGCCGCAGTGGTGCAGACGGGGGGGGTGCAACAGGTGATCACCACCGATCATCTGCGCGGCTCGGTCCTGGATCCGGTGGTGATGGCGCGCATTGCGGCGGTGCATGCTCTGGGCGATATCTGGGCCATGGCGGCTGACCCGCAGGTGGCAACAGCCAATCTGATCCTGCCCCGCCTGTCCCCCGCCCTGCAACAGCGGACATTGGCTGAAATCATGTCCAGCGCAGGCGAGATCTTTCACGCCGCCGGGGCGGATATTGTCGGCGGCCACACCTCGATCGGGGATGAGCTGTCGATTGGCTTTACCGTCACCGGGCTGTGCAGCGCGGCGCCTGTGACCCTGGCTGGGGCGCAGCCGGGGGATGTGCTGATCCTGACCAAGCCGCTGGGCTCCGGCGTGATCATGGCGGCAGAAATGGCCGGCGAGGCCAAAGGCGACTGGGTGGCGGCGGCCCTGACCCAGATGTGCCAGCCCCAGGGCGCGGCCGCCCGTATTCTCGCCGCGGCCCATGCGATGACCGATGTCACCGGCTTTGGTCTGGCCGGGCATCTCCTGGGGCTCTGCGAGGCCTCTGGTCTGGCCGCGCGGCTGGATCTTGCAGCGGTGCCCCTGATGCAGGGGGCGGCGGAGCTCAGCGCGCGGGGCATCCGCTCCTCGCTGTTTGAGGAAAACCGCGCCATAGCGCCCGCGCTGCCGCGCGGGTCCAAGGCAGATCTGCTGTTTGACCCGCAAACCGCCGGCGGCCTGCTGGCGGCTGTCGCGCCCGAGACGGCGGAGGAGGTGCTGAAACAGTTGCAGGGCGCGGGCTACAACGCGGCCAGAATTGGCAGCCTCACCTCTGGCGCGGCGGAGCTTTGCCTGATCTAAAGCGGCTTCTCCTGTGGGGCCTGCAGCACAGCGAAGATCTGCTGCGCCACCCGGTCCAGATCCGTCTCGGACATCTGCCCCAGATCCATTTCGGCCACCACGCCAGCCCCCACGGCAGCCCTGCTGAGACGCCGGGATTTCTGATAGGACGGATCGTAGTGATCCTGCATCAAAGCCAGGGTCAGCGCCGCTTTATCGCCCGTGGCGATCAGTTCGAACCAGTGGTCAATCACCGCATTCGAGCGATGACCGCGCAGATAGCCCAGTTTCTGGCGCAGCCTCTCGCCATCGGACAGGATATCGTCATAGGCCTGCGTCAGGTAGCGACAGCGCGCCGCGACGGGTGCGCGCACCTCGATGCGGGGCGCCTGTTTCATCGCCCGCCACAGGCTGGGCGGCAGGATCCGCGCGCCCACCTTGCTGGACTCGGCCTCAACCAGAACCGGACGGGCCGGATCCATCTGCAGCAGCGCCTGCGCCAAAGCGCTTTCAAAGCCCTTTTGGCAGGGTTGCGGTTGCGCCATCCCTCCCAGCAGCGAGCCGCGATGATTGGCCAAGGCCTCCAGATCAATCACCTGCCCGCCCATGGCCCGCACCCGCTGCAACAGCTCGGTCTTGGCGCTGCCGGTATAGCCGTCCAGTGCCATCAGGTGAAACGGCAGCTTTTGATCGTAAAGATAGGAATGCACCAGCCGCCGGTAGCTTTGATAGCCGCCCTCGACCAGGCCAGCCCGCCAGCCGATCTGGCTCAGCATCCAGGAGAAACTGCCAGAGCGCTGGCCGCCGCGCCAGCAATAGACCAGGGGCCGCCAGCCGCCCTCATGGTGGCTGAGGCTGGTTTCAATATTGTTGGCGGCATTGCGAAACACCAGCGCGGCGCCCAGTTTGCGCGCCTTAAAAGGGCTGCCCTGCACATAGATGGTGCCGACTTCGGCCCGTTCTTCGTTGTTCAGAACCGGCAGATTGATGGCACCGGGGATGTGGTCTTCGGCAAATTCGGCGGGGCTGCGCACATCTATGACGGTGTCGTAGCCATGGGCCATCAGGTCATGCAGGGTTTCATAGCGATTGGGCATAGGGTTTGCTTACTCTGCGCCAGCGCTGAATAAAAGAAAGATCTCACCTCCGCGCCCCCGGCGGTGCCGCGAGGGCAAATCACCTGTTCAGATCAGACGGGGCTCGGGCGCGCGGATCGTCTTTGCTGGCGAGGCCGAATCTTGGGTCTGGGCAGCGTCCGCTCCTGCATCCGCGTGACTTGGGTCCTCAAAAAAGGGCTCGATCAGCTCTGGCCCCGCGGCGCGATTGCTGTTCACCTGCGGCGCAACCCGGTGCATCTGCAGCTGTCCTTCGCGCCCTGGCTGCATCAGCGCCGCCGCGCCCTTGCCTGCCTCCCCCAGCCACAGCGGCCAGTGGTGCGGTTCCAGCACCAAGGGCATCCGGTGGTGGATTGCAGAAATCGTCTGATTGGCGGCGGTGGTGACGATGGCACAGGTTTTCTGCGCCTCTCCCCCCCAGCTCTGCCAGATCCCGGCAAAGGCCAGCGGTGCAGGCTCGGTGGCATGGATATACCAGGGCAGGCGATTGCCGTCGCTCCCCTTGACCCACTCATAAAACCCCGTTGCCGGGATCAGACAACGACGCGCCCGGCAGGCCTCGGCAAAGGCGGGCTTTTGCGCCAGGGTTTCGGCGCGGGCATTGATCAACAGCGGCCCGGCGGTCTCACTTTGGTACCACTGCGGCAAAAACCCCCAGCGCATGGCGACGAGCTGGCGCCCCCCGCCTTCAGCCTTGATCACATGCACCGGGTTGGTGGGGCAGATATTATAGTTGGGCAGCACCGGCAGATCATTGGCCGGGCTGGCGGCAAACAGATGCGCCATGGCGTCATTGGGCAGGGTCAGGGCAAAGCGTCCACACATGCAGGCAGGCTAGCGGTTTTGGCGGCCAACCGCCAGCCAGATGCCATCTGGGGGCAGAGGCCTTGGGGTTTGTCTTTTCTTGGTCGGGCATTTTTGGGGGGCGGGCAAGCATCGGGGGGCCAGTACCGGAGAGGCAGGCATCGCGCAAAAAAGCCCCACCACTGCGGGCGGGGCCTAAAGATTTCAGTCACCTGTTTCGCGCGCGAAACACTATTTCTGCGCAATACGCCCATCGGTATAGGCCTGATAGGCCCCCTGAGCCGCCAGGTATTCCGCCAGAACATCGGCCAGATCCGGGCCAAAATCATAGGCGTTTTTGTCGTCGCCGGCGAAGATCTTGTAGCCGTCACCGCCATTGCGCACGTAGTTGTTGGTCACAACCAGATAGGTCTTGGCCGGGTCGATCGGGGCAAAACCGTCAGCCTCCTGCACCAGAACCTGCTGCACCCGGCCTTCATTGGCGGCCACGGTGCCATCCCAGGTGAATTTCAGACCCGCCACCTGCGGGAAACGCCCCTTGACCTCTTCGACCTGACTGACGCCATTTTCCAGCGCAGCAACCAGGCCTTCGCCCGTGATTTCAAAGGTGGAGAGCGTGTTCTGGAACGGCAGCACCGTCAGCACCTCGCCCATGGTGACCGCACCGGGTTCAAAACTGGCGCGAATGCCGCCGGAATTGGCGATGGCAATGCTCACCCCCTGGTCCTTGACCCGCGACAACATGGCATCGGCAATCAGATTGCCCATCTCACATTCCTGGATACGGCAGACCGTGCGATCCCCGTCTACGGCGCTTGCGGCCTCGGCCACCACCTTGTTGCGGATCTCATCCAGCGGCAGCGCCAGTTCCGCGATACGCGCAACCGTGTCGCTGTCCTCCGCCACCGAGCCATCCATGATCAGCGGCTCACCAGCGGCCATGGTCACAGTGCCGGCATCGTCAAAAGTGACATTCAGCTCCCCCAGGAACTTGCCATAGGCATAGGCCTGCACGATGGCCACATCATTGACCATAGTGGGATAGGGACCTGCCGCCTTGTCAGAGACATTCGACAGGTAGGTGTTGGAATGGCCGCCAACGATCACATCCACGCCGGTGGTTTCTGCCGCCACCCGCTTGTCAACCGCATAGCCCGAGTGGCTCAGCACCACGATCTTGTTGACGCCCATCTCGGTCAGCCGGTCCACCTCGCCCTGCACGGCCGCTACCGGATCAGAGAAGGAAATGTTCTTGCCGGGGCTGGCCAGATCATGGGTGTCTTCGGGGGTGAGACCAATAAGGCCGATCTGTTCGCCACCGCGCTCAATCACCGTGGATTTTTGCAGCACATCTGCCAGATGCGGCTCGCCCGAGACATCGGCATTGGACATCAGAACCGGGAAGCCCACCGCATCCATAAAGCCGCGCAGCACCTCGGGGCCATCGTCAAATTCGTGGTTGCCAACGGTCATGCCATCATAGCCGAGCTTGTTCATCATCTCAGCCGCAACTTTACCCTTGTAATAGGTGTAAAACAGCGAGCCCTGGAACTGGTCGCCACCATCGACCAGAATGGAGTTTTCAGCCCGCGCCCGGGCATCGGCCAGCGCCGTCACCAGACGGGCAGAGCCGCCAAAACACTTGCCCTCGGCATTGTCGCCGTCGCGGCAGCCGCTGTCATATTTGCTGATCGGTTCAAACCGCGCGTGGAAATCATTGGTGTGCAGGATCGTCAGCTTGAAATCAGCCGCCGCCATGCCAGCCGTCAGCCCCAATGCCGCAACCGAGGTCAGGAAACGCGTAAACATCATAATCACTCCCATTTTGCCTTTTCTTTGCCCGCAATGGTGCGACCAAAGCCGGTGCCAGTCAAAGGGGAAAAACAACTCTGCCGGGTTCCCCTGGGGAAACATCAGGTGCAGCGCCACAATTTCAGCATCCCCCCGCGCCTGCTGTGCCCACCTGCCCTGGCATTCGGCAGCAGATGGCGCTGCTTCGGGCTTGATTCCAACGCGGCAACGAGGCATCAGACCCATATGCTGATCTATAAAATCTTTCGCGCCGACGAATGGTCGGCCCTCCAGTCCCAAGGCGACACCCTTGGCGCGCCCATCGACCTGAGTGACGGGTTTATTCATTTCTCCACCGCCGCGCAGGCCGCCGAGACCGCAGCCAAGCATTTTGCCAATGTGGACGGCCTGTGGCTATTGGCCTTGCAGGCTGAGGCCCTGGGCGAGGCGCTGAAATGGGAGGTCTCCCGTGGGGGGGCCAAGTTCCCGCATCTCTATCGCAAGATGCAGCTCTCAGAGGTGCTTTGGGCCAAGCCGCTGCCGCTGGTCCAGGGCCTGCATCAATTCCCCGAGGAGATGGCCAGAGGAGAGGGGATGAGCGCTTATGTCGATCCGACCCCTACGCAGTTTGCAGCCTTCAAAGCGCTGGAGCGCGGAGCTCCCATCGAGATGCTCAATCTGGTGCGTTTCAAGGCCCAGGCCGACTACCCCGAAGGTCACGCGCTGGCCAATGCAGGTCTCAGCGGGGCTGAAGCCTACAAGAACTACGGCGCCGAATCTGGCCCAATCTTTGCCGGGCTGGGGGGCAAGATCGTCTGGCGCGGCGGATTTCAAACCACATTGATCGGCCCCTCGGATGAGGCCTGGGACCAGGTGTTTGTCGCCCGCTACCCCGACGCCCATGCCTTTTTGGCGATGGTGACCAATCCTGACTATCAAAAAGCCGTAGTGCACCGACAGGCCGCCGTTGCCACCTCGCGGCTGATCCGCACAAAACCCGGCGACAGCGGAGCGACCTTTGGATGAAACTGACTGAGAAACTGGCGCTGAAAGCCCTACACAGGGTAGATCCAGAGGTGGCCCATGGCCTGTCGATCAAGGCGCTCACCGCCGGATTGACCCCAGCCCCTGGCCCTGTGACCTCTGCCCGTCTGACATGTGAAATCGCCGGTATCCCCCTGCCCAACCCTGTTGGTCTGGCGGCTGGCTTTGACAAAAATGCCGAGGCCCTGGCGCCGCTGTCGCAGGCCGGGTTTGGCTTTATCGAGGTTGGCGCCGCCACCCCGCGCCCCCAGCCCGGCAACCCCAAGCCACGCCTGTTTCGCCTGACCGAAGACCGCGCCGCGATCAACCGCTTTGGCTTTAACAACGACGGCATGGAGGTGATTGCCTCCCGTCTGGCCAAACGCCCCAAACAGGCCGTCATCGGATTGAACCTGGGCGCCAACAAGGACAGCGATGATCGCGCAAAAGATTTTGCCCGGGTGCTGGCCCATTGTGGTGCCTACCTGGATTTTGCCACCGTCAATGTGTCCTCTCCCAATACCGAAAAACTGCGCGATCTTCAGGGCAAGGCGGCGCTGTCGGCGCTGCTGAATGGCGTCATTGAAACCCGCGACAGCCTGGAGCGCCGGGTGCCGATCTTCCTGAAAATCGCGCCCGATCTGGATCGCGCCGGGATCGAAGATATTGCCGCTGTTGCGGTTGAAACCGGCATTGACGGGGTGATTGCCACCAATACCACCCTGTCGCGCGAGGGCTTGCAAAGCGCCCACCGCGATGAGGCCGGCGGGCTGTCCGGCGCCCCGCTGTTTGAAAAATCCACCCGGGTTCTGGCGCAGCTTTCTGAGCTGCTGGAGGGCAAATTGCCGCTGATTGGCGTTGGTGGCATCGCAACCGCAGAGCAGGCCTATGCCAAGATCTGCGCCGGGGCTTCGGCAGTGCAGCTTTATACCGCCATGGTCTATGGGGGTCTGTCGCTGGCGGCTGAGATCGCGCAGGAGCTGGACCACTTGCTGGCCCGCGACGGGTTTGACAGCGTTGCTGCTGCGGTTGGGACAAAACGCGGAGACTGGCTATGATCACCTATTGGCACAATCCACGTTGCTCAAAATCCCGCGCCGGCCTGGCGCTGTTTGAGGCTAAGGGCCTGGCGCCCCAGGTGCGGCTTTATCTGCAAGACGGCCCAAGCCTCGACGAGCTAAAAGCACTGCAGGCCGCGCTTGGGTTGTCGGCAATCAAAATGATGCGCAGGGGCGAAAAGATTTTCAAGGAGCTGGACCTGCATGAGGACAGCCCCGAAGCCGAGCTGCTGGATGCCATGGTGGCCCATCCCATCCTGATTGAACGCCCCATTGCGATCAAAAAAGATGCAATCAAAGGCGACGAGGCCGTGATTGGCCGCCCAACCGAGGCGCTTGACGCGCTGATCTGATCAGGGGGCGACCTCTGCTTCCAACCGGGGGTAGCGCAGCCCCAGCGTCATGCCCCGTGCCAGGTTCAAAATGACCAGCGCCGCCCAAAGCCCGTGATTGCCAAAGATCGGCACCAGGGCAATCAGCACCACCACATATAGCGCCACGGATTGCACCATGGCGCGGCGCATATAGCCGGTCCAGGTGGCGCCGATATAGATGCCGTCATACATGTAGCTGGCCACCGAAATGATGGGCAGCAGGGCCGCCCAGATCAGATAGCTGCGCGCCGCGACCCTGACCTCGGGCGCCTTGGCCATCAGATCAATCAGAAAGGGCCCACCAAGGGCAAAGCCAAGGGCCAGCAGCACGGCGCAGCCCATCCCCCATTGGGAGGATATCCAGGCCGCCCGGCGCAGGTTGCCCCGGTGTTTTGCCCCGATGGCTGCGCCCACCAGGGCCTCGGCGGAAAAGGCAAAACCATCCAGCGCAAAAGCGGTGATTTCAACAAATTGCAGCAAGACCTGATTGGCGGCCAGGGTGACATCGCCAAATTTGGCCCCCACAAACAAAAAGGTGGTAAACGAGCCCGTCAGCAGCACCGAGCGCACCATGATATCGCCATTCACCTGCGCCATGCGGCGGATACGCACCGGGTCAAACACCCGGGGCCAATCGCACCACTGCCTGCCCGTAAAGGCGGCGCGGCACAGCCAGAGCCCCAGCAAGACTCCGGTCCATTCGGCAATCAAGGTGGCGATGGCTACGCCTTCCACGCCCCAGCCCAGCCCCAGCACAAACCACAGATCCAGAATGATATTGAGCCCATTCATCCATATCTGCAGCACAAACACGCCACGGGTGTTTTCAACCGCGATCAACCAGCCGGTCACCGCATAAAGCGCGATGGTGGCGGGGGCGCCCCAGATGCGGATTTGCAGATAGTCGCGCGCCAGTCCTTCGACCTCGGCGCTGCTGGGTGCCAAAAGAAAAGCGCCCCCAAACAGCAGCTTTTGCAGCAGGATGAAACTCACCCCGGCCGCAGCGGCCAGCAGCACGCCCCGCATCAACAACGCACCACTTTCGGCCACATCCCCAGCGCCGCGCGCCTGCGCCACCAGCCCGGTGGTACCCATGCGCAAAAAGCCAAAGATGAAATAGAGCGTCGCCAGGATCACCGCGCCAAGACCAACCGCGCCGATGGGCGCCGCCGTGCCCATCTGGCCGACCACCCCGGTATCCACCGCTCCCAGAATTGGCACCGTGGCATTTGACAGCACAATCGGCACAGCAATCTTTAGCACCCTTGCGTGGGTGATCTCAGTCTGCGGCTTGGCCATTGGGGGGTCTCTTTCTCTGCAGCCTCGGGTGCGAATGGGACCCAATAGCCAGCGCGTCAGCGCGGGGGCCTTTGGGTCAGCTCTTGTCCTTGTCCTGCGGCATCAGGAAATGGCCCGTGCCCTGGGCAAAGAGCTTATCCTTGTGATCCTGCCAGGCCTCGACATGGACCGAAGCATAGCGCCGCCCGGCGCGGCTGATCGTGGCGCGGGCATAGGCGTCACGCGGCAGGCCGGAGCGCAGGTAATCAACTGTAAAATCAATGGTCTTGGGCTGGCGTGGCAGAACGCCCCTGGCCATCTCATCCGGATCCAGTGCACCGCTCTCAATCCGCTCCCACAGATGCGACCAGTTCAGCGAAATCATCGCGGTGATCTCCAGGAAGGCCGCTGTCACCCCCCCGTGGATGGCGGGCAGAAAGGGATTGCCGATATGTTTCTCGCTAAAGTTCAGCTGCGCCGTCAGCTCATCGCCGCGGCGGTCAAAGCTGACATTGAGAAACTGAATATAGGGCACCGAATCGAGCAGCGCATTCAGTGCCGCGTCGCGACGCTGTTTCACCACCTGGACATGTTCTGGACGAGGGCGGTTCAAAATCCGGACTCCACTGTAAAGGCGCCAGAGGCCGTGGCCACCGGGCGGTCGGTATCATCGTCCTTCGCCACCGCCCGCACAAAGGCCACATTGCGGGTGATATGATGGCAGGTGGCGCGGGTGGTGATGGTCTGGCCGGGGGTGGCGGCGCGCATGTAATCAATCCGCAGATCAATTGTCGCGGTGCCGCCGGGCGCGTCAGGGTGACACATCACCGCTGCGCCGCAACAGGTATCCATCATGGCAGATACCGCCCCTCCCGCCACCACACCGCTTTGCGGATCACCGATGAGCTTTGTGTTGTAAGGCATGGAAATACGGGCAATTCCATCGCCAATATCCTCTAGCACCAGGCCCAGTTCCTGGGCATGGGGAATGGCCTGAATGAACTGACGGGCGAGTTTGGTCTTGTCTGCCATATGGCTGTTTCCTGTCTTGGCTTGGGCCTATTTGTGGCCCTGCTCGGAACAAAGAGCAAGCCCACAAGACGCAGGGAGGTTGCACTGGCCAATTCAAGTGCATAGGTTGCGCGCGAGGGAGATGATGGATGACCGAAGCACGATTGTCATTCAAGGAAATGTGCGCAGCGTTCGACGTTACGCCGCGAACCTTGCGTTATTATGAGTATATCGAACTGCTGAAACCAGATCGCGAAGGCCGGTCCCGGTTTTACGGCGCCCGCGAGCGCGCCCGCATGAAGCTGATTCTGCGCGGTCGCAGGTTTGGGTTTCAGCTGGAAGAAATCCGGCAGTGGCTTTTGATATATGAAAATGAGGGCAACCAGGCCCAGATGCAGGCCTTTATCGAGATGGCCGATCGTCAGATGGGAGAGCTGCAACAGCAGCGCGAACAGCTGGACGAGGCACTGGATGAATTGGGCAGCCTGCGCGCAACGACACAGAGCCTTTTGAAATAGACAAGAAACACTCTGAAGACATTTATGTGGCCCATCCTGCCTGCGCGGGGTGGGCCACATCATTTTTGCAATGCTGTCAGGTCTGCAATACAGTCTGGGCTGCAGAGGCTGCGATGGCCTGCAGTGGGGCCAACAGGACCGGCCCTGCAAAGCCGCGCACCCCCAAGCCCCCGGTGACAGGCCTGCCGCAATAGCCAGACCCCTATGCGCGGTGAGAACAACGTGAATGCGGATTGTTCAGTACAACTTGGCGTCAAAACCAGTGACAGCTACGTCATCTCCAAAAATGACGTGGCGTTCAGCTTACGTAAACGTCAAGATGATGTTGTAAAACCCCCGAGACCGTCCCAGCTTGGGGGGGCAACCTGACGGATGCTGACCCAGGACCGACAAAGAGTGACGACGATGACAGAAGAAGAGACAAAATCGATCCGTGAGATGTGTGATGCCTTTGGCGTCACCCCCCGCACCCTGCGCTTTTACGAGGCAAAGGAGCTGCTGTTTCCCCAGCGCGACGGTCAGAAACGACTGTTCACAAAACGCGATGGTGCCCGGCTCAAGCTGATCCTGCGCGGCAAACGCTTTGGCTTTAGCCTGGAAGAGATCCGTCAGCTTCTGGATCTCTATCATATTGGCGACCAGCAGGTGACCCAGCTGTCGCGCACCTATGAGATCGCCTGTGACCGCCTGGCCGACATGGTGCGCCAGCGCGATGAGCTGAACGAGGCTATCGAAGAGCTTCAGGACCAGCTGAAATGGGGAGAGAAAGTCATCGCCTCAATGAAATCAGAACAAAAGGCCGCCGAATAGCGCCCTGCCCGCTTTATCCTCTGCCGCAACGGGCCGAGGACCACCCTAAAACAGATGTCGCTACCAACGAGGACCCAGATGCCAGTCTATACAGCCCCCACCAAAGACACCCAGTTCATCCTGCATGACGTTTTGAAAGTCTCTGAGGCCGCCACCCCCGGCTATGACGATCTGGAGCGCGACTTTACCGCCGCCATTCTGGAAGAGGCCGGCAAGATCAGCTCCGAGGTGCTGCACCCTTTGAACACTGTTGGCGACCAAGAGGGCTGCAAACTGGAAAACGGCCTGGTCTCGACCCCAACCGGGTTCAAAGCTGCGTTTGAACAAGTCAAAGAAGGCGGCTGGACCGGGCTGGACATGCCCGAACAATATGGTGGCCAGAACATGCCCTATGTGCTGGGCACCGCCGTCGGCGAGATGTTCTCCTCTGCCAACCAGGCCTTTGTGATGTACCAGGGCCTGACCCATGGCGCGGCAGCGGCGATCCTGGCCCATGGCACCGACCAGCAAAAAGACACCTATCTGCCCAAGATGGTCTCGTGTGAGTGGACCGGCACCATGAACCTGACCGAACCCCATTGCGGCACCGATCTGGGCCTGATGCGCACCAAGGCAGAGCCACAGGATGACGGCAGCTACAAGGTCTCGGGCCAGAAGATCTTTATCTCGGCGGGGGATCACGACCTGGCCGACAATATCATCCATCTGGTGCTGGCCAAGATCCCCGGCGGACCAGAGGGCATCAAGGGTGTTTCGCTGTTTATCGTGCCCAAATTTGTGGTCAATGAAGATGGCACACCGGGGGCACGCAATGGCGTTTCCGTGGGCAATATCGAGAAAAAGATGGGCATCCACGGCAATTCCACCTGTGTGATGAACTATGACGAAGCCACCGGCTATCTGCTGGGCGATACCCACAAGGGCATGCGCGCCATGTTCACCATGATGAACGAGGCCCGTCTCGGCGTTGGCATGCAGGGCGTCTCCCAGGCCGAAGCCGCCTATCAGAACGCGGTGGCATACGCCAAGGACCGCCTGCAGGGCCGCGATGTGACCGGCGTCAAAAACCCCGATGGCCCCGCCGATCCGCTGATCGTGCACCCAGATATCCGCCGCTCGCTGATGGACCAGAAAAGCTTTATTGAGGGCGGTCGTGCCTTCCTGCTTTGGGGCGCCACCCTGATCGACCAGGCGCACCGCGACGGCAACAAAGACGCCGACGGCCTCGTCTCCCTGCTGACCCCGGTAATCAAGGGCTTCCTCACGGATGAGGGCTACGACATGACCGTCAAGGCGCAGCAGGTCTTTGGCGGCCACGGCTATATCGAAGAACACGGCATGAGCCAGTACACCCGTGACGCCCGCATTGCGCAGATCTATGAAGGCGCCAACGGTGTTCAGGCGCTGGACCTGGTGGGCCGCAAGCTGGCGGTTGATGGCGGCAAACACCTGATGGGTTTCTTTGAACTGGTCAAATCCTTCTGCAAGGACAACGCCGAGCTGAACGAAGACTACGCCAAGAGCTACATCGCTCCGCTGAAAGCAGCCTCCAAAGACCTGCAGGCCGCCTCGATGTATTTTATGCAAAACGGCATGAAAAACCCCAACAACGCCCTGTCGGGCTCGTATGATTTCATGCATATGTTTGGCCATGTCTGCCTGGGGCTGATGTGGGCGCAGATGGGCAAAGCCGCCATCGAAGCGCTTGACGCCGGGGCCTCTGACGCGGCGTTCTATGAGACAAAAATCGCCACTGGCCGGTACTATATGGCACGGAGGCTGCCCGCCACCAAACTGCATCTGGCCCGCATCGAGACCGGCGCCGATACGGTGATGGCCCTGGATGCGGCAAGTTTCTGATCCATATGAAAGACCGGGCCTCCCCTGCACAGCCTCAGGGGGTGCCCGACCCGGTCCGGGGCTTTGACCAACTGCCTGCAAGGAGCCTCCGATGCCAAAACGTTTCCGCCTCACCCGCCGCTTTCCCGTCGCCATGACAGAGGATGGCTACCGCAGGCTGAAACGCTTTGCCGCCGAGGCCGGACTGGACGAAGGCGAAGCCCTGTCATTTCTGTTCGAGAATTTCGACAGCGTGACGGATCAAGAAAACCTCGGGCACCGGCTGCGACTGTTCAACAGCGCGCTGGAAGACCGCAAAAGATAAGGGTCCGGCGCGTGGCGCGCCAAGACGGGCCAAAGGGAGCAACATGACGATCGAGACGCGTTCCGCCTGGATGACTGACGAGCACCAGATGCTTGCTGATATGACAGCGCAGTTCATCACCAATGAATGGATGCCCAAATACGAGACCTGGCGCAAACAGGGCATGATGGACCGCGAGACCTGGACCCAGGCGGGTGAGTTGGGCCTGCTCTGCCCCTCCATTCCCGAAGAATACGGCGGCGTCGGCGGTGATTTTGGCCATGAGGCCGCCATCCTGATCGAAGGCAGCCGCGCCAATCTGGCCAGCTGGGGTCATGGCATCCATTCCGGTATCGTGGCGCATTACATCCTGAAATACGGCACCGAAGAGCAGAAAAAACGTTGGCTGCCCAAGATGATCAGCGGCGAGCTGGTCGGAGCCCTGGCGATGACCGAACCCTCCACCGGGTCCGACGTGCAACGGATCAAGACCAAGGCAATCCGCGACGGCAATGCCTATCGCCTGTCGGGTCAAAAGACCTTCATCACCAATGGCCAGCATGCCAACCTCATCCTGGTGGCCGCCAAGACCGACCCCAGCCTCGGGTCCAAAGGGGTCTCACTGGTGGCGCTGGAAACCGATGGCGCCGAAGGCTTTGCCCGCGGCCGCAATCTCGACAAAATCGGGCTGCACGCGGCCGATACATCAGAGCTGTTTTTTGACAATGTCGAAATCCCACCAGAAAACATCCTGGGCCAGGAAGAGGGCAAGGGCTTTTATCAGATGATGCAGCAACTGCCGCAGGAACGTCTGATCATCGCATGCGGCGCGGTTGGCGCCATGGAGGGGGCAGTTGCGCGCACCATCGCCTATTGCAAGGAACGCGAAGCTTTTGGCGGTCCCCTGACCCAATTCCAGAACACCCGTTTCAAACTGGTGGAATGCCTGACAAAAACCAAGGTCGCCCGTGCCTTCCTTGATGAATGCATGGTGGAGCACCTGAAAGGCGCGCTGACGGTCGAAAAAGCCGCGATGGCCAAATATTGGACCACCGACACGCAGGGCGAAGTCCTCGACGAATGTCTGCAGATGCACGGCGGCTATGGCTTCATGCAGGAATATGCGGTCGCGGAAATGTGGACTGACGCCCGGGTGCAACGGATCTATGGCGGCACCAACGAAATCATGAAGGAATTGATTGGCAGGTCATTGTGACACAACACCGGTTTCGCTCAACAGGACCTGATGGATGCCTCCGGCGGAGGTATTTAAGGCAAGATGAAATCAACGGCGCGTCCCTGCCCCCAAGCCTTCGCCAAATGGGCAGGGACGACTTCACCTTACGCGGTCATCGGCTCCTCAGCCTGTACCGCGCCACGACAATAACACACAACCATAGAAAGAGTGTTAATTCTCTTTCATCTTACTCAAAATACCTCACGGGGGTCCGGGGGTGTGAAACCCCCGGCACCACATTGGCGACAGGGAGAACAGCGTGACGATTAAACTGCATTGTTTTGGCGAGTCGGGGCATTCCTACAAAGCGGCGCTGACGCTAGAGCTGTCGGGTTTGGACTGGGAGCCAGTATTTGTTGACTTTTTTGCCGGGCAGCATCGCGGTGAGGACTATCGCAACCTAAATGTCATGGCAGAGGCTCCGGTGCTGATTGACGGTGATATCCGCCTGTCACAGTCCGGGGTCATCCAGCAGTATATCACCGATAAGACCGGAAAGTTTGGCGGCGCGCCTGACGAGAAATATGAGGTCCTGCGCTGGGTTCTCTGGGATAACCACAAGCTCTCCAGCCAGGTTGGAATGACCAGGTTTCTGATGAACTTCCTGCCTGAAGACAAACGCCCCAAAGAGGTGATCGGCTTTATGCAGGGACGCCTGAAAGCTGCCTTTGCCACCTTGGAAAACCAGCTCAGGGGGCGCGACTGGCTGGTGGGTGACGGCATGACAAATGCCGATCTCACCTGCTGCGGCTACCTGTTCTATGATGAGCCTTTTGGCTTTGACCGCAAAGACCACCCCAATATCGACGCCTGGCTGACGCGCATCAGCGCAACGCCAGGTTGGAAACACCCCTATGATCTAATGCCCGGCAATCCGTCGGACCGCGCTTGAGGAGAGACTCATGACCGAAGCTTATATTTACGACGCCATTCGCACCCCGCGTGGCAAGGGCCGCAAGGACGGCGCCTTGCACGAGGTCACCTCGGTGCGCCTGTCAGCTTTGACGCTGAACGCGCTGAAAGAGCGCAACAATCTTGAAGGCCATGCCGTTGAAGACGTGATCTGGGGCAATGTCACCCAGGTGATGGAACAGGGCGGCTGCCTGGCGCGCTCGGCGGTGCTGGCCTCGGATCTGGACCAGTCTATTCCCGGTCTTGCCATCAACCGGTTCTGCGCCTCCGGCATGGAGGCCGTCAACCTGGCCGCCAACCAGGTCAAGGGCGGCGCCGGCCAGGCCTATATCGCGGGTGGAGTCGAGATGATGGGCCGCGTCGCCATGGGCTCTGACGGGGCTGCCATCGCGGTGGATCCCTCCCTGGCCTTTGAGACCTATTTTGTGCCTCAGGGCATTTCCGCCGATATTATCGCCACCGAATATGGCTTCACCCGCGAGCAGGCCGATGCCCTGGCGGTGGAAAGCCAGCGCCGTGCCAAAGCGGCCTGGGATGACAACCGGTTTGCCAAATCAGTGATCACCGTGCGCGATCAGAACGGCATCGCCATTCTGGACCATGACGAATACATGCGCCCCGGCACCGACATGCAGTCGCTTGGCGCGCTAAATGCCTCGTTCCAGATGATGGGCGAGCAGATGCCCGGTTTTGACAAGGTGGCGATGCTGAAATACCCGCATCTGGAGCGGATCAACCACATCCACCACGCGGGCAACTCCTCTGGTATTGTTGATGGCTCTGCTGCCGTGTTGATCGGCAACAAGGAGTTTGGCGAGCAATATGGCCTGAAGCCACGTGCCCGCATCAAGGCCACTGCCAAGATTGGTACCGACCCCACCATCATGCTGACAGGCCCGGTGCCTGTGACGCAAAAGATCCTTGCTGACAACGGCATGGTGATTTCCGATCTGGATCTGTTTGAAGTCAATGAAGCCTTTGCTGCTGTTGTCTTGCGCTTCCAGCAGGCCTTTGATCTGGATCCGGCCGTGGTCAACCCCAATGGCGGCTCCATCGCCATGGGCCACCCGCTGGGGGCCACAGGTGCGATGATCATCGGCACATTGCTGGATGAGCTGGAGCGTCAGGATAAGGAAATGGGTCTGGCGACGCTCTGTATTGCCTCTGGCATGGGGGCCGCCACCATCATCGAGCGCGTCTGATGCCCAAGTTGGATCTGGCACAAATCCCCTATCAAGGCGGCTCGGGCTACCCGGGAAAGCTGGCTGAGGCGGTCGCAGGCCGCTCTAGCCAGCGCATCGGGGATGCCAGCGGTTTGAGCCAGTTTGGCGTCAATATCGTGCGGCTGGAACCCGGTGCCCTGTCCTCGTTGCGCCACTATCACATGCAGCAGGATGAATTCCTGGTGATGCTGAGCGGCGCCTGCCTCCTGATCGACGATCAGGGCGAACACGCGATGCACCCCGGTGATTGCGCCGCCTTTCCAGCCGGTGAGGCCAATGGCCATCACCTGAAAAATAACACCGACGCGCCGGCCACCTTCCTGGTGGTGGGCACGCGGACCCCGACTGAAACCGCTTACTACAGCGATATCGACATGATGGTAGAGTTGGATGCCGATGGATCCTCCTTTACCCGTAAAGACGGCAGCCCGCTGACGGCTGACCAGATCGGAGACGAGACATGAGTGAGTTTACGCTTTCCAAGGACGCAAACGGCGTCGCAACAATCACCTGGGATGTTCCCGGCAAGACCATGAACGTGATGTCCTTTGACGGGCTCACCCAGTTGGAGGCCTGCATTGACGAGGCCCTGGCGGATGATGCCATCAAGGGCGTGGTGATCACCTCGGGCAAAGAGGGTACATTTGCCGGCGGCATGGACCTGAACCTGCTGGCGGTGATGAAGGACGAGGCCGGCGATGAGCCCGCCCGCGGCCTGTTTGAAGGCACCATGAAAATGCATGCCCTCCTGCGCAAGATCGAGCTGGCCGGCATGGATCTGAAAACCAAAAAAGGTGGCAAGCCAATTGCGGCTGCCCTGCCCGGCACCGCTGCTGGTATCGGGATGGAGCTGCCGCTGGCAACCCATCGCATCTTTGCCGCTGAGAACCCAAAGGCCAAATACGGCCTGCCAGAAATCATGGTTGGCATCTTCCCCGGCGCCGGCGGCACCACCCGCATGGTGCGCAAGGTTGGCGCCATCGCCGCCGCGCCGCTCTTGCTGGAAGGCAAGATGCTGGACGTGAAAAAGGCCAAGGCTGCTGGCTATGTTGACGAGATCGCCGCTGATCCCGTTGCCGCCGCCAAGGACTGGGTGCTGAATGCATCCGCGGCGGATCTGGTGAAACCCTGGGATGCCAAGGGCTACAAGATGCCCGGTGGCGCGCCCTATCACCCTGCTGGTTTCATGAACTTTGTTGGCGCCTCCGCCATGGTGCACGGCAAAACCCAGGGCGCATTTCCAGCCGCCAAGGCGCTGCTGTCGGCCGTCTACGAGGGCGCGCTGGTGGATTTTGACACTGCGCTCAAGATCGAAGCCCGCTGGTTTACCTCGGTGCTGATGAACCCCTCTTCCGGGGCAATGATCCGCTCGCTCTTCATCAACAAGGAAGCGCTGGAAAAAGGCGCGGTCCGTCCCAAGGATGTCCCTGATCAGCGGGTGCAGAAACTGGGCGTGCTGGGGGCTGGCATGATGGGCGCCGGCATTGCGCTGGTCTCGGCCCAGGCCGGGATCGAGGTGGTCCTGGTAGACCGCGATCAGGCTGCCGCCGACAAGGGCAAGGCCTATACCGAAGGCTACCTCGACAAGGGCATGAAGCGCGGCAAGGTCACCGCCGAGAAGAAAGAGGCGATGCTGGCCCGCATCACCGCTACCCCTGATCTGGAGGCGCTGAAAGGCTGCGATCTGATCATCGAGGCGGTCTTTGAGGATCCAGCGGTCAAGGCCGAGATGACCAAGAAGGTCGAGGCGATCATTCCAGAGGATTGCATCTTTGCCTCCAATACCTCGACCCTGCCGATCACCGATCTGGCCAAGGCCTCGGTCCGGCCCGAGCAGTTCATCGGCATCCACTTCTTCTCACCTGTCGAGAAGATGCTGCTGGTGGAAATCATCAAGGGCAAAGAGACCGGCGACCGGGCCGTGGCCAAGGCGCTGGACTATGTGCGCCAGATCAAGAAGACGCCCATCGTCGTCAATGACGCGCGCTTCTTCTATGCCAACCGCTGCATCATTCCCTACGTGAACGAAGGCGCGCGGATGATCACCGAAGGTGTCTCGCCGGTGCTGATCGACAATGCCGCGCGTCAGCTTGGCTTCCCGGTTGGTCCCATTCAGCTGACGGATGAGACCTCGATCGATCTGGGCGCCAAGATTGCCCGCGCCACCAAGGCGGCGATGGGCAACGAATATCCCGACAACCCTGCCGATGACATGATCTTCTGGATGGAAGATCTGGGCCGTCTGGGGCGCAAGGCCAACGCTGGCTTCTTTGACTATGACGAAAAGGGCAAGCGCATCGGCTATTGGAAAGGCATGCAGGACAAATACCCGCTGCTGGAAGACCAGCCTGATCTCATCGAAGTGCAGGAACGCCTGATGTTCTCGCAGGTTCTTGAGGCTGTGCGGGCGCTGGAAGAAGGCGTATTGGAAGACATCCGCGAAGGTGACGTGGGCGCGGTTCTGGCCTGGGGCTTTGCGCCCTGGTCCGGCGGCCCGCTCAGCTGGCTGGACATCATCGGCACGCCCTATGCGGCCGAACGCTGCGACCAGCTGACCGCAGCCTACGGCGAGCGTTTTGCCTGCCCGGATCTGCTGCGTGAGATGGCTGCCAAAGGCCAGACCTTCTACGGCCGCTTCAACCCGGACGCCGCCTCGGCGGCCTGAGGCCCACACCCGAGCTGACGACACCAAAACCGCCTCCCATTTCACTGGGGGGCGGTATTTTTATGCCCGCCCCCTGAAGATCCATGAAAGCAACCATCTGATCATCTATGGGGCAAGGTCTGAGATCTGAACAAATTGCTGTCTGCAAGCAGGCCGCCGGTCCCTGTTGAGGATCACCGCGTCAGTTCGGTCCAGATCCGGGTGTAGAGGTCTTGGGCTTCGCGGCCGCAAAGTTTCTGCTCGATGGCCGCGCCCTTCAGCTCATCAGGCACGCTGAGTTCCCGCGCGTTCACCAGTTCGGGGGTCATAAATTCCTCGGACCCTACAATGCCATTGCTGTACATCGTGTAATTCGAGATCATCGCGGCATTCTCGGGCGCCATGATGAAGTTCAGGAACAGGCGGGCGTTTTCGACATTGGTGGCATCAGACAGGATGGCGGCGTTGTCCATCCACTTCATGTAGCCGGTTGCGGGCCAACCATATTCGAAGCCGTCGTTCATGCCGTGGATACGGGCGGAAGCGCCGCTCCAAAAGACCGAGGCGTTGAGATCCTCGTTGATGAACTTTTCAAAGGAAGGGTAATCGACCGAGGCCCAGTTTTCCTTGGCCGAAAGCAGCAGATCGCGCGCCTTGCTCAGGCTTTCGCGGTCGGTGGTGCAGGGTTCGGCGCCGATGTAGCTGAGGGTCATGTCGATCATGTCGTTCATAGAGGGCACGACGTTGATGCTGCCCTTGAGCTCTTCGGGTGGGTCGAGGAAGATCGCGGCCGTGTTGATGTCGCCATCATAGACCTTCGTGTTCACCATGACGCCGGTGGTGCCCCAGACCCATGGCACGGTGTAGCTGCGCTCGGGATCGGTGGGGATGGATTTCCACTGCTCTGCGATGTTGTTGAAATTCTCCATCTCACTGGGGCTGCTTTCCATCAGCAGGCCCTGCTCAACAAAGGCAGGAATGAAGTAGCCGCTGACGATGATCACGTCCATGCCGTGACCGCCGGCCTGAACGCGGGCGATGGCCTCTTCGTTGGCGACAAAATCGGTCAGGGTGACCTCGACGTCGTATTCCTTCGAGAATTTCTCGAGCAGCTCCGGCGGGGTGTAGAGCCCGAAGTTATAGAGGTTCAGGTTGCCTTCGGCCGCGGCGGACTGCGCGAGCAGGGCCAGGCCAGCGGCGAGTGCAGTGCTGGTGGTGGTACGTTTCATGGGAGGGCTCCGATGTTGGACTAGGGGTTGGCAGTTTCTTCTTGGTTATTCCTTGGTGCGGGTGATCACCCACGATGCGGTGACGATGGAAATGCTGGCAAAAAGCAACAGCGCCGAAATTGCGTAGATTTCCGATGAAAGGTTCCGGCGCAACTCGCCCATCAGGTAGGTGGGCAGGGTTTCCTGGCCCGGCGACTTGAGGAAGCTGCTGACCACCACATTGTCGAGCGAAATGACAAAAGCCAGCATGAAACCGGCCAGGATACCTGGCAGCAGCAGCGGCAGCGTGACCCGCCGGAAGGTGTAGAACCGGCTGGCATAAAGATCCATCGATGCGGTTTCCAGCGTCATGTCCATACCCGACAGGCGGGCGCGGATCGGCAAAAAGGCAAAGGGGATGCAAAAGGTGGTATGGGCCGCGAGCATGTAGCCAATGCCCTGGTATCCGGTCACCTTCTTGACCTGCGCCAGCACCACCATAAGGGCGATGGCAAAGACAATTTCAGGCACCAATAGCGGCAGGTTCAGGACAACAAAGATACCACCCTGCCCTTTCACAGGTCTGCCACGGGTGACGGCAAGGGCCGCTGCGGTGGCCAGGCCGGTGGAGACCGTGGCCGCCACCAGGGCCAGGATCACAGAGTTGAACGCGGCGCTGCGAAAGGCGGCATTGTCCAGCGCTGCGGCGAACCATCGCAACGAGGCCCCCTCCCACTGGCCTGCGGTTTCCCCGCCGTTGAAAGCGTTCACCACCAGTATCAGCACCGGGATATAGAGCGCCAGGAAGGTGAAGATCGCAATGGTTGCGGCACCGGGAACATGGGTAACGTCAAAGCGTTTTTCAGCCATTGGTTTCGTCTCCTTTTGCCGCGCGGCGGGCGTACCAGACCATCGCGCCCAGCACGACGAGGGTGAGGGTAATCGACAGCGCCGCGCCCAGGGGCCAGTTGCGGCCCTGACCAAATTGCAGGTCAATCAGGTTGCCCCACATCATCGCCCGGCCACCGCCCATCAGGCGTGGCGTGACATAGGCACCAAGGGCGGGGATAAAGACCAGGATCGACCCGGCAATGATGCCCGGCCACATCAGCGGCAGCACCACGCGGCGCAGGCAATAGAGCCTTGAGGCATGCAGGTCGTAGGCGGCTTCGGCCAGACGGAAGTCAAACTTTTCGATCGCGGCATAGACCGGCAGCACCATCAGCGGCAGATAGACATAGGTCATCCCCACCAGCACGGCGCCATTGGTGAACATCATCTGCAACGGCGCGTCTATGATCCCCGTTGCCAGCAGCAGCCGGTTGAGTGTGCCGTCGGCGCGGATCACCTCCTGTATTGCAATGGTGCGCACCAGCAGGTTGGTCCAGAACGGCACCGTGATGAGAAACATCCAGTAGGCCCGCGAATAGACCGGACGGGTCGCGATGAACCAGGCCGTGGGGATACCAAACACCACGGTGAGCGCGGTGGTCGCCAGCGCCAGGCCGACGGAGCGGCCCAGGATCGTCAGATGTGCGGTGGCCGGGATGTAGCTGTCGTCAAAGAAGTCACGATCCAGAAACACCGACCTCCAGCCCTCGATCGAGAACCCGGGCTCTACATTGCCATACTGGCCTGCCTCCATGAAGGAATAGGTGGCCATGATGGCCAGCGGCAAGACCGAACAGAGCACGATCACGATCAGTGCGGGCAAGGCCAGCGACCAGCGCCGCCGGGTTTCGGCGCGGTAAAGGGCGCTTTCGCTGACGATGGCCTCAGGCGGCATTGGCGATCTCCTCTGGCAGGATGCGCAGCGCGTCGATGGGAAGGGAGACCTGCAGGCCCTGCCCCTCTTGGAAAGTTGTTTCCGCGTGCGAATTATTCGGCGTGCGCAGCCTGACCGTTTCGCCGTTGGTCAGGCGCAGGGTAACCTGGGTGTCAGTGCCGGAAAACACCAGGGCCTCGACCCGACCATCAAGCGTGATGGCGTCACGGACCGCCGCGCCGGCGACAACCTGTTCCGGGCGGATCATCACTGTGACCGGGCCACTGGCAGCATCTTGGTTTGGCAGCGGGACGGGCGGATGCCCGGCCAGAGTCAGTTTGCCCTCTGCCACAGAGCCAGGAAGAAAATTGGCTTCACCGATAAACTCGGCCACAAAGCGGTTCGCCGGGTGGTCGTAGAGCGACCGGGGGTCAGCCACCTGCTGCAGCCGCCCGCCTTCCATCACCGCGATGCGATCCGACATGGTCAGCGCCTCTTCCTGGTCGTGGGTGACGAAGATGAAGGTCAGGCCCATCTCACGCTGAAGACGCTTGAGCTCAAGCTGCATCTGTTTGCGCAGTTTGAGGTCGAGCGCCGAGAGCGGTTCATCCAACAACAAAATACGCGGCCGGGGCGCCAGGGCCCGCGCCAGGGCCACCCGCTGTTGCTGACCACCAGACATCTGGCTGCTCTTGCGGTCGCGCAGATGCGCCATCTGCACAATCTCGAGGATCTCATCCACGCGCGGTGCCACCTCTTCCGGCTTGGCGCCCCGCGCCTCCAGCCCAAAGGCAACGTTCTCGGCCACGGTCATATGCGGAAACAGCGCGTAGCTTTGAAACACGGTGTTCACCGGGCGATGATTTGGCGGGATCGCCGCGATGTCCTTGCCGTCCAGTACCAACTGGCCGCTGCTGGGCTGTTCGAACCCGGCAATCATCCGCAGCAGGGTTGTCTTGCCACACCCCGAGGGGCCAAGCAGGGTGAAGAACTCGCCTTCCTCGATCATGATGTCAATCGACCTCAGCGCATGAAAGGCACTGGCACCTAAGCCGAATTTTTTCGAAAGAGAGCGTATGTCGAGCATGTGTACCAACCTTGTTAATTTCCCAAAAGTTATTGACATTATTTTTTTAGTCAATAAAAAATTTTACATGCACAAAAATTTTCATGCGCAGAAAAGAGATTCAGATGCCTAAAAATGCAGCACCCGGCTTGCGGGACCGAAAGAAAGCCCAGCGGCGCGAGGACATTCTTGCAGCAGCTATCGGGCTGTTCGAGAAGAAGGGTATCGATGCAACAACGGTCGCGGACATCGCTGAAGCCTGCGACGTTTCTGCGCCAACGGTGTTCAACTACTTCGGATCCAAGGACGGTATTCTGGTGGCCATCATCGAGGAGGGCACCCAGCGCAAGCGCGAGAGCGGATCGCGCCGACCGCGCCTGGAGGGGGTTCCGCTGGTCAGCATCGTGCTGGACCTATTTCTGGAAATTTCAGAGGAGACGCTGGATATCGCGTCGCGCCGGGTCTGGCGGTATGCCGAAGCCTCGGTCATCCGGCGGCCCGAAACAGACCTGTCCGAGCGGTTTCGAAACAACTCGCGCCTGCTGATAGACGCCATCGAGGAGCGGCTGGAGATTTATGAGCTGCGCACGCGCACCGGCCCGCCGATGGACCCCCGCTATCTCGCGGTGCTGCTGCACGACCTGTGGATGCCCTGCTACCTGACCCTGATCACCGACCCGCAGACCACCATGGACGCTCACAACGCGCAGCTGTCAGAGCGGATCACGCCACTTCTGAGCTACGTTTTCGACGACACCACGCTAGCCGCTACGCGCCTGCGCCCGACAGGAGAGACCGCATGACCCCCACCTTCGTTTTCACAAATGCAAGTGTGCTGACCATGGACCCCAAGGCCCCGCGCGCAACGGCGGTTGCGGTCAGCGGCGACCGGGTCACTGCCGTCGGCACCAACGCCGAGATCGAGGCTCTGGCAGGACCGGAAACGCGCAGGATTGACGCCAAGGGCCGCACGCTGCTGCCAGGCTTCGTGGAATCGCACGTGCATCTCTTCATGGGCGGCTATAATGAAACCGTGATCAGGGCCGACCGGGTCAGCGGCATGGAGGCGCTGCGCGCGGCGGTCACGGACTATGCGCACGCCCACCCCGACCACAGTCTGTTGCTGGGACAGGGCGCCGATTACGCAATCATCGCACCAGACCAGCCGCTGGACCGGCATATACTGGACGCGCTCTGCCCGGACCGGCCGCTGGCGATCATGGCCTACGACTTTCACACCGCCTGGGCCAATACCGCCGCGCTGACGGCAGCGGGGCTTTTGCAGGGGCGCGACCTGCCGCGCGGCAATGCCGTTGTGATGGGCCCGGACGGCAAGGCAACGGGCGAGCTGCAGGAAAAATTGGCGATACTGCCAGTGCTGGAGCTGCGCAACGTCGGCGGCCGAGAATCACTGGGCATGTCCGGGATAGAACCACCGGTTTCCCCGACCGAAAAAGACCGCCTTGAGGACCGCGAGACCCTGAAGGTCGGCCTGCGCCATGCGGCGCGTCACGGTATCACCTCTATGCACAACATGGACGGCAACCGCTACATGCTGGAGATCCTGCGCGAGATCGAAGAAGAGGGAGAGCTGATCTCGCGGTTGCGCGTGCCATTCCATCTTACCCCGGAAATGGACCTGTCCGAACTGGACCGCGCCAGCGCGATGACGCGGGATTTCACCAGCGACACCCTCTGTTCGGGGGTGGTGAAAATCTTCCTGGACGGGGTAATCGCCAGCGGTACGGCGGCGATGATAGATCCCTATACCAACCGGCCCGGCCACCGGGGCGACATGCTGTTCACCCGCGAGGATTTCATCGCGGCGGCGGTCGAGATCGACCGGCGTGGGATGCAGATCGCGATCCATGCCATCGGCGATGCGGCGGTGCGGCTGGCGCTGGACGGCTACGAGGCGGCGGCAAAAGCCAACGCTCCGCGCGACCGCCGGCACCGGGTTGAACATATCGAAATGCTGCATCCGGACGACCTGGCGCGCTTTGCCGAACTGGGGGTTGTGGCCTCCATGCAGCCGCCCCACGCGCCGGTGCGGGAGGACGAAACCACTGTTGGGATCGGCCCGGACCGGGCACGATACGCCTACGCCTGGCGCGACATCGCCGAGACCGGCGCGACGCTTGCCTTTTCCTCGGACTGGCCGATCGTGCCGATCTCACCGCTGGCCGGGATCCAGGCAGCGATGACCCGGCGGAACTGGGTCGAGGGCCTGCCCGATCAAAGGCTGGATCTGCACACCGTGCTGGCGGCCTACACCCGCAACGGCGCCTACGTCGGCTACTCTGAAGGGATGACCGGGACACTCAGAACCGGCATGAAAGCGGACCTCGCCCTGCTATCGGGCGATATCGAGAAAACAGCAGCCGACCGGATTGGCGAAATGGAGGTGGATCTGACCCTGTTCGACGGAAGGATCACCCATCAGCGCTGACGGCCCTGCCACAACGACGTTGGGGGCCACTCTGCCCCCGGCCAGCGCCACCTGCCCCGGCTCTGTTCGATCCGGGCCGAGATCGGACCGGCGACGGAGTTCACCACCAGTCGGGGCACCGGATGGGCACAGGGTGAGCACTGGGCGAGCACTGGGCGAGCTGTAGCGATGAGCTAGTGGCCTCGGTTACCGGCCAAAGTCCGGCAATGCTGCTGCATTCCACAAAGAAAATGCGGCAAAAGATGCAAGCGCGTCAGGATCAGAAAAAGCCAACCGGAAAACGCAGCGCGTAATGACCAGATAGATACTGGAACGAATTTTGAATTCAGGATCTGGTGTCTATTGTCGAACTGATTGGGGAGCTTGTTGGAATAGTTGCGGCAATCGCCATAATCTATTTCACAGTGTGGCTATTCATCTTGCTAGTCGGCATGTCCTTGACGCTCGCAAATTGGAACAGAACAAAAACAGAATGTTTAGACGTTCATTTGAACGCCGATGGTTGCGACTGCCTGAACTCGGCTAAGTATCTGATTTGTTTGGAGGCGAGTAGGAGAATCGAACTCCTGTACGCGGATTTGCAATCCGCTGCGTCACCACTCCGCCAACTCGCCTTTTCAATGACTTAGCTGTGGCACGTGGTGTCCTGCCACACAGTCTGGCACATCTTCTATTTCTGTTCCCTTTTGTTCGCAAGGGGCAAAGCGACAATAAATCCCAAAAATCTGTAGACAGCGTGGCATGAATTTTGTGCCGAACCTCTTGGGTGGAGTGCTCCACGATTTTGGCGCCCTGGCCGGTCACTGCAGCGGGCACCTGCCGTCTATCCTGAACTCATCTGTGATCAGATAATTTCATCTTCATCGAACATCGGATCGTCAGCCAACTGTGTTGAGTGATCATCCATGGCATCCTCCGCCTTTTTGACGGACTGGACCCGGGCGAGATGAAACACCGCATCGCCTTCGTTTACAATTGGCAACACGGCGCGACCAACGATGATACCGCCAAAAGGCGCCGCTATCTCTGTTTCAAGTTCTCCAAAGGGATCCGACACCACGCCAAGCAGGTCATCTCGGTGGACAAGTTCGCCGTCGGCTTTCAGACTGCGGAACAATCCCCCCATCGGGGCACGCAGCCATTTGCTGGAGGCGCAAAACTGCGGTTGACCTTTGGTCACGGCAACGCCGCGCCCTGATATCATATTGAGCGATTTCAGCACCCGCAGAATGCCGACCTGCCCCGCCCGCACCGAGACCTCGTCAAAGCGCAAGCCCTCGCCAGCTTCATAGAGCAGAACAGGTGTGCCCAGATCTTGGGCTGCCTGCCGCAAAGACCCTTCGCGGATTGGCGATTCCATGATGATTGGCGCGCCAAAGGCATCCGCCAGTTTCCGGATCTCGGGATCACCGGGTGACACCCGTACCTGCGGGTAGTTGGTTCGGTGGATGGCTGCTGAATGCAAATCAATACCGACGTCTGCACGCGATACAATCTGGGATAAAAACTGATTGGCGAGCCGCGCGGCAAGCGATCCGCCTTCGCTGCCGGGAAAGGACCGGTTAAGGTCCCGCCTGTCGGGCAAGTAGCGAGATTTGTTGATAAACCCAAAAGAGTTCACAATCGGCACGACAATCAAAGTGCCGCGCATCCCGCGCAATGTCGACGATTTGAGCAATCGGCGCACGATCTCGATGCCGATCACTTCGTCGCCGTGAATGCCTGCGCTGATAAACACCGTGGGCCCGTCTAATTTGCCATGGATCACATGAACCGACATCATGACCGGTGTGTGATCAGACAGGGAACTGACAGGCAAATCAATGGTCTGGCGGCTACCAGCGGCAACCACTTGACCGCCGATTTCAAACGCAGGTCGTTTGGGCATTACCCTTTGCCCTTGGTCTTGGTGGCACCGGGCTTCGCGCTCTTCTCGATGAACTCAATCATCTTGCCCGCGATATCAAGGCCGGTGGCCTTTTCGACACCCTCCAGACCGGGAGAGGAGTTCACTTCCATCACCAGCGGCCCATTATCAGAGCGCAACATATCAACGCCACAGGCATTCAATCCCATCGACTTTGCGGCGCCAACGGCTGTGGCGCGTTCGGCAGGCGACAGCTTGATCACCTCGGCTGTGCCCCCGAGATGCAGGTTGGAGCGGAATTCGCCCTCGGCCCCTTTCCGCTTCATGGCCGCGACCACCTTGCCGCCAACAACAATCGCGCGGATATCCGTGCCGCCGGCCTCTTTGATAAACTCCTGCACCAGGATATTGGTTTTTGTTGCGCGAAAGGCCTCGATCACGGATTTGGCGGAGCGATCAGTATCCGCCAGAACCACCCCCATGCCCTGGGTGCCTTCCAGCAGTTTGATGACCAAGGGGGCACTGCCTGCCACTTTCAGGACTTCTTCCGTTTGTTTGGGATCATGGGCAAATGTGGTTGCCGGCAGGCCGATACCATCGCGCGCCAACAGCTGCATCGAGCGCAGTTTGTCACGTGAGCGGCCGATGCCGACGCTTTCGTTCAATGGGTAAACGCCCATCATTTCGAACTGCCGCAACACAGCCATGCCATAAAAGGTAATGGATGCGCCAATCCGGGGGATCACCGCGTCATAGCCTGTCAGCTTTTCGCCGTTGTAGTAGATTTCGGGACGCCGCGACACGATGTTCATGTAGCACCGCAGGGTATCGACAATTCTGATTTCATGGCCGCGGGCCTCGGCGGCTTCGACAAGACGCTTATGGGAATAGAGATTTGGATTTCGGGCAAGCATTACAATTTTCATGAAGGAGAGCTCATTTCATCAGAGTGTTGGGCCGAAACTGGCATCGTCAAATTGCTTTTGCTCGGATCGACAAGAATATGGTGGCGGCGCAAAGCGGTGCGCCCGACAATCATGCGGAACTTCATGTCTGAACGCTCGGTGAGCGACAGGTCGATCTTCCACAGACGGGTGCCAATCCGAAACTTGGTTCGAATGATAATGCGGGACTGCGGTATACCACTTGTGTTCTTGATATCCCGCAGGTCATGGATCGGGCATTCCACATCCGTATCAAGCGCATCATCATCAAACCTGGTGTGAAACTTAACCCAAGGCACGTTATCGCGCTCAAAGGTTACAATATTTGTCGCATGTAATGCAGAGGTTCGCGCGCCGGTATCGATTTTTGCTTTGAGGTTCTTGAGCCCCAGAAGCGGCAGATCAACACGCTCTCGCCAGCCGACAATGAGCATTTGAATCGTCTCCAGTTTCTATTTGGGGCCTATCATGGCAGCTTTGCTCGGATGTACCAACCGGATTAGGTAGGCCACAAGAGGTCGCAGCATGCGCTGTGTATTTCGCATTGTATCTTGCCTGCGACGACAGCACATTCACCACTGATCCGGCCCACGCGCTTGGCGGTGATGGGTCGATTTGAATGTCAGTTTGAATGTCAGGGAGACAGATACCACATGAAACTTTTGCGATTTGGTCCGTTGGGCAGTGAAAAACCGGGTCTGTTGGATGCCGAGGGCAGGATCCGCGATCTGTCTGGCGTGGTGGAGGATATCGCTGGCGAGGTACTGGGCGACAGCCAGTTGCAGGCGCTGCGGGCGATTGATCCAGCCAGCCTGCCTCTGGTGGAAGAGACCCCACGGATTGGTGCCTGCGTCGGACAGGTGGGCAAATTCATCTGTATTGGTCTCAACTACGCCGATCACGCCGCCGAAGCAGGCATGCAGCTGCCAGAGGAACCGGTGGTCTTTTTCAAAGCCACCTCAGCCATTTGCGGCCCCAATGATGACACCGAAATCCCCCGGAACTCGGTCAAAACTGACTGGGAGGTCGAACTGGGCGTGGTAATCGGCAAGCCCACAAAATATGTCTCTGCTGACGCGGCCCTGTCCCATGTTGCGGGCTATTGCGTGGTCAATGACCTGTCGGAGCGCGATTTTCAGATCCATCGCTCGGGACAGTGGGTCAAGGGCAAATCCTGCGATACATTTGGGCCCATCGGCCCCTGGCTGGTGACCCGCGACGAGGTGCCCGATCCGCAGGACCTGGCCATGTATCTAGAGGTGAACGGCCATCGTTATCAGGATGGCTCCACCCGGACGATGCATTTTGACGTGGCCACTGTCATCTCGCATCTGTCTCAGTTCATGAGCCTGCAGCCGGGGGATGTGATTTCAACCGGGACACCTCCGGGTGTTGGTATGGGACAACGCCCCGAGGTCTACCTAAAGCCTGGCGACCGCATGGAGCTGGGGGTCGAGGGGCTGGGCGTGCAAAAACAAAATGTGGTGGCAAGCGACTAGGGTCAGGACCCAAACCAAGCCACAGGGCTGGCAGAGGCCCCACCCGCGCCAGACTGCCCGCTCTTCCCACCCCAAACAAAGTGCCGCAGCCTGTTTCGGCGCGGCTTTTGTTGCCAGCGCGGTAAAACCATGTTTAGTCCGGCAGTAACCTTGATGGGCTAGCCTGCGCCGCGACACCTTTGGGTCGCAGCGCAGGCTGGAACGTTTCACAGACGAGACCAGACGAAAGCAGTCAAAACATCAAACTCACCGGGGGGCATATTGCATATCAACCCCAATAAGTATACCACCGCATACAACCAGCTTGTTCCGACTCGCCAGACCCTTTCTGACACCCGTCGTTCAAGCTCACGTGCAACACTATATCGGCGGGAAAACCATGACCTTGTACACTGACTACCTAGCAGAGATTGAAACGCGCAAAGAGCAGGGCCTGCACCCCAAGCCCATCGACGGGGCAGACCTGGTTGCAGAGCTCATCGCGCAGATCAAAGATACAGGCAACGCATATCGCGAGGACTCCCTCAACTTCTTCATTTACAACACACTTCCCGGCACAACCAGCGCCGCCGGCGTAAAGGCTCAGTTCCTGAAAGAGATCATTCTTGGTCAGGAAGTTGTTGCGGAAATCACCCCCACCTTTGCCTTTGAACTGCTGTCGCACATGAAGGGTGGCCCTTCGATTGAAATGCTGCTGGATCTGGCGCTTGGCGATGATGCCGCAATTGCAGCCCAGGCCGCCGAGGTTCTGAAAACCCAATTCTTCCTCTATGAGGCAGACACTGATCGTCTGGCCGCCGCCCACGCCGAGGGCAAGGCGATCGCAACGGAGATTCTGGAAAGCTACGCCCAGGCTGAATTCTTCACCAAGCTTCCCGAGATCGAAGAAGAAATCAAGGTTGTCACCTATATCGCAGGCATCGGCGACATTTCCACGGATCTTCTGTCTCCCGGCAACCAGGCCCATTCGCGCTCTGACCGGGAGCTGCATGGCCAGTGCATGATCACCCCCGAAGCGCAGGCGGAAATCCAGGCGCTGCAACAAGCACACCCCGATGCGCGCGTCATGCTGATTGCAGAAAAAGGCACCATGGGTGTGGGCTCTTCGCGGATGTCCGGCGTCAACAACGTCGCGCTTTGGACCGGCAAACAGGCCAGCCCCTATGTTCCCTTTGTGAACTTTGCCCCTGTTGTGGCAGGCACCAACGGCATTTCGCCGATCTTTCTGACCACCGTTGGTGTGACCGGCGGGATTGGTCTGGATCTGAAGAACTGGGTCAAAAAGACCGATGCAGATGGCAACACCGTGCTGGACGAAAACGGCGATCCGGTTCTGGAGCAGGCCTATTCGGTTGAGACCGGCAAGGTGCTGACCATCAACACCAAGACCAAAAAGCTATATGATGGCGACACCGAGCTGGTGGATGTGTCCTCTGCCTTCACGCCGCAAAAAGCCGAGTTCATGAAGGCCGGCGGCTCCTATGCTGTGGTCTTTGGCAAAAAGCTGCAGACATTCGCCGCCGAGGCGCTTGGCCAGGAGCTGAAATCTGCCTTTGCCCCGTCCAAAGAGATCACCCATGAGGGTCAGGGCCTGACCGCGGTTGAAAAGATCTTCAACAAAAATGCCCGTGGCGTGGCCACCACCGCCGATCTGCACGCTGGTTCGGATGTGCGCGTCAAGGTCAATATCGTTGGCTCGCAGGACACCACCGGCCTGATGACCAGCCAGGAGCTCGAAGCCATGGCCGCCACGGTGATTTCACCTTCGGTTGATGGCGCCTATCAATCCGGCTGTCACACCGCCTCTGTGTGGGATCTCAAGGCCCAGGCCAATATTCCCAAGCTGATGAGCTTTATGAACAAATTCGGCCTGATCACCGCGCGTGACCCCAAGGGCGAATACCACGCGATGACCGACGTGATCCACAAGGTGCTGAACGACCTGACTGTGGATGACTGGGACATCACCATCGGCGGCGACAGCCACACCCGGATGTCCAAAGGTGTTGCCTTTGGTGCCGACTCCGGCACCGTTGCCCTGGCGCTGGCCACCGGCGAAGCCACCATGCCGATCCCTGAATCCGTCAAGGTGACCTTCAAGGGCGCCATGAAGAGCTACATGGATTTCCGCGATGTGGTTCACGCCACCCAGTCGCAGATGTTGAAACAGTTCGGCGACAACGTCTTCCAGGGCCGTATCATCGAAGTCCACATCGGCACCCTGCTGGCGGATCAGGCCTTTACCTTCACCGACTGGACCGCCGAGATGAAGGCCAAGGCCTCCATCTGTATTTCCAACGATGAAACCCTGATCGGGTCGCTGGAACTGGCCAAGGGCCGTATCCAGATCATGATCGACAAGGGCATGGATAACCCGGGCCAGACGCTGCAGGGGCTGATCGACAAGGCAGACAAACGGATCGCCGAAATCAAGTCGGGTGAAAACCCTGCCCTGAAACCGGATGACAACGCCAAGTATTTTGCTGAAGTTGTTGTGGATCTTGACGAGATCGACGAGCCGATGATCGCAGATCCGGATGTGAACAACGCCGATGTCTCCAAGCGGTACACCCATGACACCATTCGCCCTGTGTCCTATTACGGCGGTGAAAAGCACGTCGATCTGGGCTTTGTTGGCTCCTGCATGGTGCATAAGGGGGATATGAAAATTGTCGCTCAGATGCTCAAAAACGTTGAAAAAGCCAACGGCAAGGTGGAATTCAAGGCACCTCTGGTGGTTGCCGCGCCAACCTACAACATCATTGATGAGCTGAAAGAAGAAGGCGACTGGGAAGTTCTTGAGCGCTACTCGGGCTTTGAATTTGATGATTTCATGCCCAAGAGCAAAGCCCGCACCGAGTATGAGAACATTCTCTACCTCGAACGCCCCGGTTGTAACCTCTGCATGGGGAACCAGGAAAAAGCCGCCAAGGGGGATACGGTTCTGGCAACCTCCACCCGCCTGTTCCAGGGCCGTGTTGTGGAAGATGCCTCCGAGAAGAAGGGCGAGTCACTGCTGGCCTCTACCCCGGTTGTTGTCCTCTCAGCGATCCTGGGCCGGACCCCCACACTGGAAGAGTATAAGGCCGCTGTGGAAGGCATTGACCTCACCAAGTTCTCGCCGCCACTGGCCGTCCCTGCGGCGGCCAAATCGGCCCATTTCTAAGGGCTGACCAGGCACTTCAACGCTGGCACTTCAACGCTGGCAGATCACCGCAAGAAAGAGGCGCAATGGAAACATTGCGCCTCTTTTCTTTGCAGCCCATTTCTGCCCCCCACTCATGTGTATCCTGTTGCGTCGTCCTGCCCCCCACAATCTATCAGGGCGGCTGGCAGGAGGGCTGAACAGGGGTGCGGATTAACAGGAGGGCAAGCAGACTGGCGGCGAGCAGACTGGGCCAGGTCTCTTGGGCTCTGGGGGAGTACCGGGTCAACTCTCTTTGATTTGGGACGAGGCCTTGACCATAGCCGCCAACAGATCGCTACGCTGAACCGGTTTCATCAGGCGGATGTCTTCGGGTCGCAGACCATTGCCATGCACCGTCGCCTCGCTGGCATAGCCAGACATGAACACAATCGGCAGCTCCGGCCATTTCTGTCGCAATTTCTTGGCCAGGCTGGTCCCCTGCAATTCGCCTGGCATGACAATATCTGTCAGCAGCAGATCAAAGCTGGGATTGGCGACAAAGGTGTCATAGGCCTCATCGCCTGAGGCGGTTGCTGTGACCTGATAGCCTGCGCGCTCCAGGATCGTGACCAGCGTATTGCGCACGTCGTCCTCGTCTTCGGCCAGCAACAGCCGGCGCCCTGCCCCTTCAGAAGCTGTTTCAGCCGACTGCGGTCGCATCGCGGGCTCTGGCTGATCCTTTGCCGCAGGGAAATACAGCTTGAAAGTTGTGCCCTCGCCGACCTCGGAATAGACCTGCACGGTGCCGCCTGACTGGCGCATAAAGCCAAGGGTCATCGACAGACCCAGCCCAGAGCCAACCCCCGGTGGCTTGGTGGTAAAGAAGGGCTCAAAAATAGAGGGCAGGATCTCCTTGGCTATCCCCGGCCCGGTGTCACTGACCGCCACCATCACGTAGCGCCCAGGTGTAAGCTCTTCTTGCCGCAGGTCGATATAATCCTCGTCGATCCGTACATTTGCGGTTTCGATTGTCAGGTGCCCCCTGCCCCCCATCGCATCCCGCGCGTTGAGCGTCAGATTGAGAAGCGCACTTTCAAGCGAGGCCCGGTCCACATCTACCGCCCAAAGCCCTGCCAGCAGAGAGGTTTCCACCCTCACGCTTTCTGGCAGCGTGCGGCCTATCCAGTTTTTCGCCTCTCGCAACACATCATTGATATCCAGTTTTACCGGCGTGAGCGGCGCTTTGCGCGCAAAGGCCAGCATATTTCTGGTCAGATCCGCGCCACGCAGGGAGGCGGCAATAGCTGCGTCGATCAGCTTGATTTGGTTTTCCGGCTCCTCGCCATCCCGCAAAAGCTCCAGATTGCCCAGGATAACAGCCAGCAGATTGTTAAAGTCATGGGCCACGCCCCCGGTCAGCTGGCCAATGCTTTCAAACTTCTGCGCCCGCCGGGCAATCTCGCGCTCCTGCTGTATCTGCCTTTGCGCTTCGACCTGTTTTGTTGCATCCAGTTGCACCGCGCGCAGCAATGTCCGGCCGTCCTCTTCAAATGAAAAACTGCCGTGAAAATCTAACCAGCGGGTCGATCCATCCCGCGCGGTGATCTTATACTGGTGAGAACAGGGAGCGCCGGTTTTGCGGCAGCGCTCAATAAGACCCGTGAACTCTTTGATGTCATCTGGATCGTGCATCTTGGCGATCAGTCCGGGGTTCTCATAGAACTCCTGATCCGTAACGCCCCAGATCTCCTTACATTTGGGGCTGATATACAAAAGTGACGGGTTCTTGTCCTCTGTCAGGTCAAGCTCCATCACGATGCCTGGCAATTCTTCGGCAACCATCGCCAAGCGCCCCAGCGAAGAGCGATGCTGTTTTTCCGCCTCGCGTGTATCGGTAAGATCCATGTGCATACCGGTCACACGGGTTGGAATGCTGCCATTTTTGGAATCCGAAATCCAAACCGCGCGAATATTTCGCAGCGCCCCATCGGGGCGGCGCACGCGGAACTCCCCCCGCCCCACCAGTTGCTCCCCGCGCCAAACCCGATCTGCTTCGGCTTTTACCTTGGGAAAGTCTTTCGGAAAGACCAGGGATTCCCAGTCCGAGATTGGCACCAGCCCCTGCTCCTGCGCGGGAAGGGTGGATTTTTCCAGCCCATACATTGCCAGCATACCAGCATCAAAAAAGGGGCGCTGGTCGCCTCTGTTCCGCCGGAATCTCCCCATGCCCGATACCCGCATTGCCAAATCCAGGTTTTCCGACAACTCATTGGCACCATTCACTTTCTCGGCAAGCCGAATGGCAAATTCCAGTATTCTCCAGGTGATGAGAATAAAGCCGGTCCCGGTTAGTCCAAAAATCACGACCACCTTCGACGTCACCGGCAGAGATTGGGGCTGGGGCGAAAAAAGGGTCATGTAGAAAAACGGCACCGTGAGCAGCATGACATAGCCGACCAGCATCATCACAAGACTCCGCCGCGGAATATGTGGCCAAGGTTTGGCCGCCCGCAGATAGCTCCCCGCCAGACCAAGGAATGGGGTGGCACATGCCATATAAATGCCAGCGGTGGGCATGGGATCGCCAATCGCAACCCGGTACAGGACCGCACAGGGACCCGCGATCAGGATGCCGGCAGGTCCAGCAAGGTAGCCGGCAAACAACAGCGGCCCGGAGATGGCGCTCATCACCATTGGCAGTGGCCCAACCGGAACCGAGGTCATGCTCAGCGAGATCACAATCACCCCGAGAAACACACCAATCAGTACTTTTTGAGTTTGCTCTTTGCCTCTTAGAAAATCAGAGGTGAAGGTCGCAAAGACCAAAACACCAGCCAGGGAAAGGGAGATCAGGCTTTGCAGGAAAAAGGCGAACATTACGTCTCCACTTTTGCGGGCGTTTGCCCAGTACTAACGCGATTGAGCACGGTTCTTATGCCTGCTGTCAATGACTGCGCATATGGCCTCTCGTCAACTGAGGCATCTGGCCAGATGGGCCTCATGAGGTTGCACATAAATTCCATAAAAAATTAATATATTTCAATATGTTAAGGCAAAATTACTATTCCTGCTCACGCACAGGGCCTTTCAAAAATAGTGTAAAAAAGCACCAATGCAGCTGCAGTCTCTGACCAGACAGCCTGCGGAGCGCCCAAAATCCGAGACGCGAGGCCAATTTAATCCCGGTGGTGATCCCGGTGGCTCACAGCGCTGGAGGACAACTCCTGGGCGCCCTCCGAACTCTCTATCCGAACTCTCTATATTATGAGACCTTCAAGGGGGGGCATGTTGGGGGGCAAGAGGTTTGAACGCCTGACATCTTTGGTGTGAACAACACGCCCCAGGCTCAAGCTATTGATTTCAGGCAAGGGAACCGCTTGCTATTCAAGTGTTTTCCGCCACCCAGGCAAGACAGACCTGTTCAGCCCAGGTCAGGGAACCTATGGACACTTCGTCATAGAACGCAGATGACTGCACCCAGCCCAAACCAGCCCCAAGCATCATCGATGCCAATTTGCGTCAGCCGACCTTCGCTGCGCAGGTAGCGAACTCACACACTGCGGACGAAGTATGCATTCGCTGCACTTGCGCCAATGGCCGCTTTTGAGAAAGAACGTTGAGCAGTCATCATCGCTTTCCGTTGTGCGAAGTCTCTAACGTCAAAAGGCAATGTGTGGGCGGGTCACCATCAGCCAAAGCAAAACAACGATTGCGGAGAAAGCGGGAACGCCACAAGCGAACCAAATGCGGTAGAGGCGGCTGTATCGCGGTGTCAGGGCTATGTGCTGTTGAACGGATATCCGGGCCTCGTCCCGCATCTTTGTTTGTATCCAGACAACTGGCAGCCAGAACAGCCCAATAAATACATAAAGGGCCAGAGAAAGTGCCAGCCAACCGTCCGAAACGCTCCATCCAATATGTTGCATCAATAGATAGCCGGTGATCGGTTGTGCGATGGCGGCGGTGGCAGTGAAGAGCATATCAGCAACGACAACAACCGACGCCGTTTGAGCGACAAAAGACGGATCAGATGTGCGATGCGCCATCAGCATAAAAAATGCAATCCCAGTGCCGGTGCCAATCAAGACACAAGCGCCCAGAACATGCGCGACCCGAAGAAATTCGCCCCAATCCATCAGCGTGCCTCCAATGCGGCACGCGCAACAAGGGCCAGGATAATTGACGGCACCACCTTGACCAATGGGCCAAGCGGATCAACCCAGAGAGATGGTACCGTGATCGTCGATGCCAAAAGATAGAACAGGCTTACGCCGACCGCCGCCCAACAGGCATGGTACGCATATTTCCGGAATGCAAAGGCGGCTGCGATGGCAATATCAACTACAGCCCAAAAGAGAACGCTGGTGACGGCTAGGCCGTGAGGCCAACCCACCCCCTCCAAAACCAGCGCGGCTTCGTTGACCCGGGCAATTCCGACAACGCCCGAAGTTAGCCAAAAGAAACAAAGGCACGCTATAATGACGGGCGCAAGCAGTGCCATACGTGCAAACAAGCGATCCTGCGCGCCAACCGGCATTCTCCTCAGAGTTTGTGGGAGTGTTGAGATCTGAGACATTCCAAATCTTCTGAGGTCTGCTGGCTTGGCCAGAACACCTTCTGACAGCACTTTCAGCGCGGTAGTGCGCAGCGGAGAACGCCAACCAAGCCACGAAAGTGCGTCAGCCAGTTTCGCAACAGCAAAGACGCAAAAGTTAGGCAAAGCGATTTCGCATATCGCCGGGGAGAACCCAAGCCACTGTCGCATCTGCGACAATATCTCACGAAGGGAATGGGCCTCTGGCTCCACGAGATCCAAGTCCAGCCCGTTTGGTATCTGGCCTTCTGTTGCGGCCACGACAGTCGAGGCCACATCGTCGAGTGAGACGGTCTGAATTTTTGCATCCGGCGTGGAAATTGGTTGTATCCAGGGAAAAGCCGCCAGCATACGGAGCATGGTCGTGCCACCGTAGGCATTCGATGCAAGGACAAGGCCTGGACGGAGTATGAGCCACTTTCCTCCGGCGGCTCGAATGGCTGCGTCTCCTCGGCCCTTGGACGCCAGGAAGGAAGTCGTGGCCTGTGGATTGGCGCCCACCGCCGATATTTGGATCAAAGCAACATTTTCAGCACAACAGGCCGCTGCAAGCGCAGCGACGGCATCATGGTGAATTGCTTCAAGATCATCTTCGGGGCCATCTTGCAATGCACCGGAACAGTTTACGACGGTCGAAAACTCACGGATAATTTGACGCCACTGGGCCTCTTCACAAAGCGTTCTGATATCGTGTTCAATCCAAGGAATATCAGGCAACACCCGCCGCGCCACTTGCATGTTTCGGCCAAGCCCCGTGACGCTATAGCCCTCCGAGATCAGCCTCTTAGAAATGCCGTAGCCAATAAGACCGTAGGCACCGACCACGAGTACATCGTTTGTTTGTGAATTCACGTTTCTCGTTCCATGATTGCATCGTCATCAAAATCAATTTCTGGCAGCGCAGACATTAGCTGCACTGTGGAAACCCAGCAAGTTGGGCTCAATGCGGAAGTTCGCTGCAGGTGACCCTATGTCGGTTGCCGGGACGTTTGTGTCACTTCAAGGCATGAATGTCGTGTCCCGCGCTGCCGATCAGCTCCGATTGAAGAGAGTGCAAAAAGGGGCTGATCGCAGATATCTATCAAGGGGCTTTAGTCGTTGATGTCTGTCTCGAAGGTTTTTACCTGGCCCGTGGGTAGGGCAAAATAGCGCCGCATCAGCAGCCAGGAAACCAGCGACAGGGCGGCGAACAGGAAGATCAGGACAGGCAGACCCAGGGTGCCGCTGCCAAGCACGGCCAAGAGGATGCCGCAGGCCAGCGCGCCCAGAGCAAAGCCCAGAAAGACAAAGCCGGGGACCAGGACCTCGAGGATGGCGAGCACCAGCGCGGCGGCGCACCAGACCCACCAGAGCTGCCAATAGGTGGCGGTGACCTGTTCCATTATTTGCCACCTTTCAGCAGTTTAAAGGCATCTCCAAAGGCCTCGAGCGCATGAGCGGGCAGGACGATGGTCTGTTTGCCCTCACCGTTGCCAAGCGCGTTGAGGGCTTCAACCTGTTTCAGGGCAACCTGATACTGGGCGGCCTCGATGCCGTTTTCGCGGATCGCCTTGGCCACCACTTCGGTGGCATAGGCCTCGGCGTCGGCCTGAATGCGGCGGGCCTTGGCGATTTGTTCGGCGGCGTAAAGCTGGCCCTCGGCGGCGAGTTCAACCGCGCGTTTGGTGCCTTCGGCCTCGGTCACCTGGGCGCGCCGGGCGCGTTCGGCATTGAGCTGCTGCAGCATGGCATCGCGGGTGGCCTGATCCAGGTTCACATCCAGAATTTCGGCGCGGGTCACTTGGATGCCCCAGTCATCCACCGCGTCCTCGACGCTTTCCTGGATCTGGCCAATCAGTTGGGCGCGGTTTGACTGCACCTCGTCCAGGTCCATCTTGCCGATCTCGGCGCGCACGATACCCGCCACTGTGGTGGCAATGGCGGCATCCACGTCGCGGATCCGGTAGACGGTCTTCTCCGGTTCGATGATGCGGTAGAACACCGAGGTGTCGATCTGCACCAGCACGTTGTCCTTGGTGATGGCATCCTGGCTGGCACTGGGCAACTGGCGCTCCAGTACCGAAATACGATGCGCGACATTGTCCAGCAGCGGCACGATGAAGTTGATGCCAGGCCCGAGCACCGAATGCAGGCGGCCAAAGCGCTCCACCACAAATTTTTCCGATTGTGGTACGATATGGACGCCTTTGAAGATGATGACGATCAGGAAGATCGCCCCCAGCAGATAAATGGCGTTTTGTGAAATTAGACCAATGAGAAAGTCTTCGTTCATCGGGCCCTCCTGAAAAATGTTGTGTACTATTGCATACATATGGGGTCGCCGTGGCATGACTGCAAGATAGCGGCTTATGTCTTGTATGGTCTGCTCTGTGAGGGCTGACAAGATGGCTTGAGGCTTGTCAAAGGCCGCGCAATCAGGCAAATGCGCTGAGTTCTGCACTCAAAGGAGAGTAAAATGGCGCCGAAAATCACCTTTGATCTGAAAGCCCGTGATGGCAAGGCCCGCACCGGGGTGATCTCTACGCCACGCGGCGATATCCGCACTCCGGCCTTTATGCCGGTGGGCACCGCCGCCACGGTCAAGGCGATGATGCCGGAAAGCGTGCGGGAAACCGGCGCTGATATTCTGCTGGGCAATACCTATCATTTGATGCTGCGCCCCACCGCAGAGCGGATTGATCGCCTGGATGGGCTGCACAAGTTCATGAACTGGGACCGGCCCATTCTGACGGATTCTGGCGGCTTTCAGGTGATGTCGCTGGCCGGTCTGCGCAAGCTCACTGAGAAGGGTGTCACCTTCAAAAGCCACATTGACGGCTCCAAACATGAGCTGACGCCAGAACGCTCGATGGAGATCCAACGGCTGCTTGGCTCTGACATTGTGATGTGTTTTGACGAATGTCCGGCGCTGCCGGCAACCCGGGATCGCATCGCCGAAAGCATGCGCCTGTCAATGCGTTGGGCGGAACGCTCGAAACAGGCCTTTGGCGATCGCCCGGGCCACGCGCTGTTTGGCATCATGCAGGGCGGTTTGGAGCAGGACCTGCGGGAAGAAAGCGCCGAGGCCTTGAAAAATATTGGCTTTGATGGCTATGCGGTGGGTGGCCTGGCCGTGGGCGAGGGACAGGAGGCGATGTTTGACTGTCTTGACTATGCCCCCGATATGCTGCCCGAGGATAAGCCCCGCTACTTGATGGGGGTTGGCAAACCCGATGATATCGTTGGCGCAGTGGCGCGGGGCATCGATATGATGGACTGCGTGCTGCCGTCGCGCTCAGGCCGTACGGGCCAGGCCTTTACCCGCCACGGCGTGGTCAATATCAAAAACGCCCGCCATGCGGATGATCCCCGCCCCCTGGACGAAAACTGCAGCTGCCCGGCCTGTTCGAAATACAGCCGCGCCTATCTGCACCATGTGTTCCGCAGCAACGAAATGATTTCGGGCATGCTGCTGACCTGGCACAATCTGCATTATTTCCAAGACATCATGGCAGGCATGCGCGAGGCCATCGCGGCGGGTACATTTGAAACCTGGCAGCAGGATTTCCATGACCAGCGGGCCCAGGGTGATATCGAGCCGCTGTAAGGGGCGTATTTACGTGGCAGGGGCGGGGTAAAGACCCGCCCTGTTTGCATCGCTTTTTTAAAAAATTTGAACCTCTCTCCCTGTTGCGGACCACCCAAGGACAAGGTCTGGCCACAAAATCCCTGTGCAATGCTCAGCAGTTTGTAACACCTGGAGGTGAGTAATGAAGAAATCTGTTTCGGTGAATTCGGCCCATATCGTACTGTTTGTCGTGCTGGGGCTTGGTGTGGCCTTGATTGGATTCATGGATGAAGGGTCTTCCCATTCTCCTGAATTTGCGGAGCTTTCTCATCTTAAAAGTGGCGCTGTTGAATAGCCAGGCTATTTGGTCCTAGGGAAAGGGGTGGTCTTGCATCTGCCTGTTGACTGTCCGGCCGGGGTTGCGGCAGGGCATTTGCAATGGGCGCTTTGGCGCATGCGCGGATTTGCGGCGCAATTACCAAAAGCGCTCTTGTGGTTCGGCAGTGCTACAGGCAATGTGTCCCCCAACTTTGCGATGCGGCGGTTGAAATATGTTAACCGCTGTACCAGATAAAGACTTCCAAAGAGGGGAGCGCCAGAGGTTGCCGAATGTCGGGACCGGGGGCTCTTGCCAAGTAAAGGACCGAGTATGAAAGAGCCGCTTAATTCTTCCTATCCCGTACTGCCGTTGCGCGACATTGTGGTTTTCCCGCATATGATCGTGCCGCTGTTTGTGGGCCGGGAAAAATCTGTGCGCGCCCTCGAAGAGGTGATGGCCGATGACAAGCAGATTCTGCTGTCCAGCCAGATTGATCCAGCAGAGGACGAGCCACAGACCGATGGCATCTACCCAACGGGTGTGCTGGCCAATGTGCTGCAACTGCTGAAGCTTCCCGATGGCACCGTAAAGGTGCTGGTCGAAGGCCATGCACGGGTCAAAATCACCAAATTCCTCGAGAATGAGGACTATTTTGAAGCCAGTGCGGAATATCTGACCGAAATCCCCGGCGACGCCACCACAATCGAGGCGCTGGTGCGCACGGTTGGCGACGAGTTTGAGCGCTACGCCAAGGTTCGCAAGAACATCCCCGAAGAGGCCCTGTCGGCTGTTGGGGAAACCGCTGAGCCCGCCAAACTGGCGGATCTGGTTGCAGGCCACCTTGGGATTGAGGTGGATCGCAAGCAGGAGCTGCTGGAAACCCTGTCGATCAGCGAGCGGCTGGAAAAAGTCTATGGGCTGATGCAGGGCGAAATGTCGGTGCTGCAGGTCGAGAAAAAGATCAAGACACGGGTCAAATCTCAGATGGAGAAGACCCAGCGCGAATACTACCTGAATGAGCAGATGAAGGCCATTCAGAAGGAGCTGGGTGACGGCGAAGAAGGGGCTGGCGAAATTGCCGAACTGGAAGAAAAGATCGCGGCGACCAAACTGTCGAAAGAAGCCCGTGAAAAGGCGGACGCCGAGCTGAAAAAGCTCAAGAACATGTCGCCCATGTCGGCCGAGGCCACAGTTGTGCGCAACTACCTTGACTGGATGTTGGGTATTCCATGGGGCGTGAAATCGCGCGTCAAAAAGGACCTGGGCAAGGCGCAGGCTATTCTGGATGCAGATCACTACGGTCTGGAAAAGGTCAAAGAGCGCATTGTCGAATATCTTGCGGTACAGCAACGCTCGACCAAGCTCAAAGGCCCTATCCTCTGCCTTGTTGGCCCTCCTGGTGTGGGGAAAACCTCGCTTGGCAAATCCGTGGCCAAGGCAACGGGGCGCGAGTTCATTCGCATCTCGCTCGGCGGCGTGCGCGACGAGAGCGAGATCCGGGGGCACCGCCGGACCTATATCGGCTCGATGCCCGGCAAGATCATCCAGGCGCTGAAAAAGGCCAAGACCACCAACCCGCTGATCCTGCTCGACGAGATCGACAAGATGGGGCAGGATTTCCGCGGCGATCCGGCGAGCGCCATGCTGGAAGTGCTTGATCCGGAACAGAACGCCACCTTTGTGGATCACTATATGGAGGTCGAATATGACCTCTCCAACGTGATGTTCCTGACCACTTCGAACAGCTACAACATGCCTGGGCCTTTGCTGGACCGGATGGAGATCATTCCGCTGTCTGGCTACACCGAGGACGAAAAGCGCGAGATTGCCAAGCAGCATCTGGTGTCGAAACAGGTGAAGAACCATGGTCTGAAGGCCAAGGAATTCGAGATGAGCGATGATGCGCTGAAGGATATCATTCGCGTCTACACCCGCGAGGCGGGCGTGCGGAATCTGGAGCGTGAAATTGCCAAGGTTGCGCGTAAGGCGCTGACCAAGATCGTCAAGAAGGAAGCCAAGAGCGTTTCTGTCACCTCTGACAATCTGGATGAGTTCCTGGGCGTCGCCAAATACCGCTATGGTCTGGCTGAAAAGGAAGATCAGGTTGGTGTTGTCACCGGGCTTGCCTATACCTCTGTTGGCGGTGAGCTGCTGTCGATCGAGGCGTTGCGCCTGCCGGGCAAGGGCCGGATGAAGACCACAGGTAAGCTGGGCGATGTGATGAAGGAAAGCATCGAGGCGGCCTCGTCCTATGTGCGCTCCATCTCGCCAAAGATTGGTGTGAAGCCACCCAAGTTCGACAAGTGGGATATCCACGTCCACGTGCCCGAAGGCGCCACCCCCAAGGATGGTCCATCTGCGGGTCTGGCAATGGTGACCTCCATCGTGTCGGTGCTGACAAAAATTCCGGTGCGCAAGGACATCGCCATGACCGGTGAGGTTACTCTGCGCGGCAATGCGCTGGCCATTGGTGGTCTGAAGGAGAAACTGTTGGCGGCCCTGCGTGGCGGCATCAAAACAGTGCTGATCCCACAGGAAAACGCCAAAGACCTGCCCGAGATCCCGGATAACGTGAAAGAAGGCCTGGAGATCATCCCGGTAAGCCATGTCTCGGAAGTTCTGAAGCATGCGCTGGTGCGCCAGCCTGAGGCGATTGAATGGGATGAAGCTGCCGAAGAAGAGGCCGCTGCGGCCAAAGCTGCGCTGGAATCGGGAAACCGGAACACCGGTGCACCGGCGCATTAAGCCTTGCAGGTGATGCGCGGTGGCTCCTCGCGGAGCCACTGTTAGCCAAAACCTGTCAGCCAAAACTAAAAGGGCGGCCCCTGCGGGTCGCCCTGTTTTGTTTTTTATTCCTCTTTGCCGTTCTGGCCCCTTTGCTAAGGGGTCATGGTATCGAGTTTATTAGGTTCAGGCGGCGCTTTGCCGCGCCATTTTGGCCAGAACAGTAGTGATCGCCACCGCATCGGGGCTTTGATCTTCTGCCTTTGCCTGGTTCAGGATATTTGTGAGGGTCAGCTCCAGCGCGCAGAGCTTTTCTGCGACATAGTCCGCGCGATTGGTGATCTGCGCGATCTCTGAGGCGACATTGATGATGCCACCGCCATTGGCGACAAAGTCCGGCGCATAAAGAATACCGGCCTCATGCAGCGCCTGGCCATCGGCTGGGGTGGCCAGCTGGTTGTTGGCACCACCGCAGACAATCGAAACTTTCAACTGGGGGATGGTCTTGGCGTTCAAAATCCCGCCAATGGCACAGGGGGCAAAGATATCGGCCTGAACGGCGTAAATTTCATCGGGCTCTACGGGAGTCGCGCCAAACACCTTTGCAGCCTTGGCCAGCTGGTCCTGGTTCACATCCGTCACGATCAGCTCTGCGCCTGCCTTGGTCAACAACTCGCACAGGCACCAACCGACATGGCCCAGCCCCTGCACTGCAATGGTCAGCCCCGACAGATCCTTGCTGCCGCTGACATGGGCCTGACTGATGCGGATTGCGTTGAAAATGCCCTGGGCGGTAACCGGCGAAGGGTCGCCACTGGCAAATTCGCCATCGGCAAGACCCGCTACATAGGGTGTTTCTTCGGCCAGAATTGCCATGTCGGCGGGGCTCATCCCCATGTCTTCGGCGGTATAGTACCGCCCCTCAAGGCTGTGAATGGCGCGGGCAAAGGCGCGCAGCAAGGCAGGCGATTTGTCCACGCAGGGATCACCAATGATCACCGCCTTCCCGCCGCCAAGCGCCAGATCTGCAGCAGCATTCTTATAGGTCATGCCCTCGCTCAGCCGTTTGACATCCTCCAGGGCCTCTTCTTCGCTGCCGTAGGGACGCATCCGCAATCCACCCGCTGCAGGGCCCAGCTGCGTTGAATGCAGCGCGATAAAGCCGATCAGCCCGGTGGCTGGGTCCTCGACACGGTAGATCTCTTCATGCGTCGTGGATGCGACGGGGGTGACTGTCATTTTGATGGCTCCTCCTGAATAAGACACCAGTTTAACCTAGGCTGGGTGGAGGTTTTCGCCAAAATCAGGCATGGGGCTTTTATATTTTGGAGGTTTCGCCTATCCATGTGGGAAAAATTAGGTGAAAACCCCATGGATAGTATTGATCGCAAGATTGTCGCCATATTGCAGGCAGAGGGACGGATCAAGATGGCGGAGCTGTCAGAGCGCGTTGGCCTGTCTGCGACCCCCTGCGCGCGGCGGGTTGCCATACTGGAAGATACCGGCGTGATCAGCGGCTATTCGGCCCGGGTGGATCAGGCCAAACTGGGGCTGCCGGTGACAATCTTTGTGGCGGTCGAGCTGGACAATCAATCCACCGATGCCTTGCAGGCCTTTGAATGCGCCCTGCGCCAGTTTGATCAGGTGATGGAATGCTACCTGATGACGGGCACCCGCGATATCCTGCTGCGGGTGGTGGCCCAGGATCTGACCGATTTTGACCGCTTCCTGGAAGAGCGTTTGATGCGGGTCCCCGGCATTCGAAATACCCGCTCCAGCTTTACCCTGCGCACCATGATTGCCCGCAACGCGCTGCCGCAGTTTTAGCTTTGAGGGCGGACTAGAGCCAGGATCGGGAACAACCAAGATCTGCCGGTGCGGGTCTGGGTGCGGCTGGCGGGCTATGGAAAAGTCACAGATTAACCTTTTGTTAACCATGTGGCTGGCCTTCCAGCGAGGGACAGCCTAGCCTGACCAGAGATGATGGATAAGCATAAATCAAAAATTGAGGCGCATCATGGCCAGCAGTAAGACAGGCAGTCGCAAACCGGCGACGCGAAAACCCATGGCCCGCAAGGCTTTGCCGTCAAAATCGGCACCCAAAGCGCGGCTGGCAGAGGCCGCCCACAAGGCTCTGGTCACGCCTCCTCAGCAGGCAAAAGAAGGAGCTACCGCGTTGGATAGTTTGGACAAACCAGTTTCCCCTCCGCAGGCATTGGCCGCCGGGCAGGAGCCCAGCCCGGTTGTTGTGGCCTCAGCACCGGTGCTCAATGAGCCGTCTCTGAACAAGAGAGAACTGATTGACGAGGCGGTTCTGCGCTCTGGGGTGAAGAAAAAAGATGCCAAGCCGGTTGTCGAGGCGCTTTTGGCCATCCTCGGTGAGACCGTGGCCTCTGGACGTGATCTGAACCTCAAACCTTTTGGCAAGCTGCTTTTGAAACGCAGTGAGGTCCGCAGCAATGGTACAGTGCATATCTGTCGGCTGCGCCAGCCGTCGGAACAACCGCTGAGCGGCCAGGAAATTGCGGAAGATGCGGATATTTCTTCCTAGGCCCCTCTTGCGCAGAGCGAAACCTGAGGGTAGTACCCGGCGCAGCGGGTGATTAGCTCAGTGGTAGAGCGCTTCGTTCACATCGAAGATGTCAGGAGTTCAAATCTCTTATCACCCACCAAGACTCCCAAATGATAAGTTTTTGAAATTTAAGGACTTGGAGTTTGTGATTTCTGAGTTGGTACAGCAGGCCCGCCCATTTTAGTACAGCAGATTCTGAGTGTCGGGGCTTAACTGTGCTTGCTCAGAGATGTATGCAGCCCCACAGTCGCATCCCCTATTACCTCGGTCGTCATCGTCGTACTTAGGTCATGTTGACAAATGCCGGAGCCAAAGGCGGATAGATGTGATGTCGATGAAGCCCAGGAAGCTTTCAGCAGTCTTGTCATAGCGGGTTGCGACGCGCCGGGCATTCTTTAGTTTGTTGAAGCATCGCTCAACCATGTTGCGCAGCCGGTAAAGTCTGTGATCTACACCCACGCGCATCTTGCGGGTCTTGCGCATTGGAATTTGAGTGAGGATATCGCGCTCATCCATGGTTTTCCGAATACGGTCAGCATCATAACCCCTATCTGCCAGCAGCACTTTGGGCTCCGGCAGGTTGTCGGCCATGACCAGGTCGAAACTGAGATAATCCGACGTTTGGCCCGGTGTGATTTGCGTTCTCATTGGCAGGCCATGCGCGTTGACACGGAGGCGGATCTTGGTCGTGAACCCACCTCTTGAACGCCCAAAACCCTGTCGAGGAGTCCCCCTTTAGCGCCCGCTGCCTGATGATGGGCGCGAATGACGGTGCTATCGACCATTTGCAGGGCTCTGGGACGGCCCCGCTCTGGTTCAGGGCATCCAGAATCTCCTCCCAAAGTCCAGTCAAGGTCCATCGGTGAAACTGGCGGTAAACACTTGACCACTTTCCGAACTCCTCCGGCAGGTCACGCCAAGGAGATCCTGTCCGGGCGATCCAGAAAATCCCATCCAGAACAAGGCGATGGTTGGCCGGTTTGCGCCCGTTCGGCGCGCGGGTAGCGAGGTTGAAATCTTCGAAAAACGCCCACTCCTCGTCGGTCATCAAGTCTCGTGCCAAGCTGGCCTCCAGAGCAGATACCAGCTTGAATCACGCCAACAGAGCGTTGTGAACCCCTTTTGTCAACACGGCCTAGAGCGACTGTTGTAACCTGCATTGAGTGGCTCCTCTCATAGCAGTGATAGACAACTGCAGTATGGCGCAGGAGCCATCTACCCCAACCACTTTGGACCGCCGCGTGACTTTGCAAATGTCGCTATCCTACGCATTGCTGAAATTGGGGCAAGGTGCAGCATCTGGTACGATTTCAGAGCGGGCCTTTTCTGCGTGTTCCACCAATGGCGGGACCGAGACGCCCTTCAACGCTGCCAAATACAGGGTCGGCAGGCAACGGAGCTTTGCAAACAAAAACGGCCCAAAGCGAGCAGGCTTTGGGCAGCTTGTGATCAGGCCTTGCAGCCCGATGGTGCTCACAAAGTTGTGGCTTACATCTGAAAGGCCCCTGCGGGCATCACTGGGATCGCGCCGCTCATCATCACGGCCTCGGAAGTTGTCATTGCCGCGATCAGCTCACAGGCCTGTGCGATGGGCAGCACCTTGTAGATATCCTCTTGCAGCTCCACCCCGATGGTCAGCAGGTCGCGCGGTGCCGGGCAATAGCCCAGAAGACCCGCCTCAAGGTAGATCACCTCATCCTGTTCAAAACGGGGCGTGATCAGTTCCAACCCATTGTCTGGGTGCAACCGGCAGATACCGCGATAGCCCTCCAGGGTCGAGGCAGGCACCACGGCAAAGGGGTCACCCTGGTGATCCTCGATCAGGTCGCTTTCCATCAGCACGCCCTGATCCGGCATCAGCCACATGGGCACCCGGTTGTTCAGCGCATCGCGGGGAATATGCATGGGGCAGCGGCTGGGGTCGATCTCCCCCGCCTCCAGCTGCACGCTCTCGCGCACCATCTCGACAACGGTCTGCATGCCATGATCAAAGGTCAGCACCTTGTCGCCGGCACAGAGTGCTTCAACCGGGCGCCAGCCCAGGTTCGACGCCACATGGGTGCCGCTGAGAAACCCACCCTGGCCAACAGAAACAGGCGGCACAGACAGCTCTGCCCCAAAGCTCAGGCGTTTTTGAAACCAATCCAGCATTTCGATCTCTCCTCTGCGGCGGCACCAGTCACCCTGGGGCGGAAGTGCTGCTATCCTTGTCTGGCCAGTCCAACCGGAGAGAATCTATGGTGCGATCTCACGTGGTTGGCGGCCCGTTTGATCCAAGGCTAGGTCGAAATCGTTAAAAGAATATTCAAATCGTGTTATTTCTTCTCGGCAGGCCCGGGCAAGGGCCTCTTTGGTCTCATCATCATAGTAGCCGCGCCAGTCCGGGCGCCGCCGAGAGGTGTTTTCACGGGGCAGCTCCAGCGTAAATCCGAGATGATCAAACAGCGGCGCGGCATCGGTGCTGAACTGTTCCAGCCGGATATAAAGCTGGCACTGCTCACGGCCATCCGCCCGGCGCATATAGCTGGGTGCGGTGTGGGTTTCAAAGCTGCGCAGGATGTGAGGATGCAGGATAAAGTTATTAAACTCCAATAACTTGGACAGCCTCACCGCCGGGTGATCAAAGCCCTGCTCGCGCAGCCAGTGATAGTAGCTCACCGCCCGGTCCCAGGGGTTGCGCACCAGGGTAAAGGTGAAGAGACCGCGCAGCTCTTCCTCGGGGATCAGCCCGGTGAGATCCGCCAGGGTGGAGTGTTTCCACAAGCGGCCCGCGGTTTTTATCCCCTGCAAACGGCGGCGGCGGTTCTTGGCCTTTGGGGTGTCGCCCAGCATCATGTCATCGCGCATAGCCCGTGCCTCCAGCGCCAAGGCCAGGGCCGTGCCGCCGGTTTTGGGGATATGTATAAACAGATATTTACGGCCGCGCGACAAGATCATGGTGTGAGGCTACGCCATCCAAAGACAGAAGAAAACGCCCGTAGAAGGACGGTTCAGCAGGACAGAGCCGTCGTTCGCCATCGCCTCCGGTTCGGCCGCAAGTTGCGTATTTCGAACGCAGCGAAAACACCTCGGGCCGGAAGCGGTCATTCCCTACGTCCCCTTGAGCTTCCAGTATGAGCCGTCATTCGTGTTGTTGTTTGACTTCTTCAGCTTCGCATTTTGCATAGCGAAGCACATCATCGGCATGTCTTGCCACTTCATTTGCGAAGGAATTTGCCTCCTCAGCGAAAGCCCTTGCCTCCTCGGAAAACTCTAACGCCTCTTTGTAGTAATCGTTCAGGTCATCAATGTATTCGTTAATCTCGTCAAAGTATGCGTCAAGCTCATATTCTTCACAGGTATGAGTGCCTGAATAGCTGTAGGACGACAAGCAGTACGGCACATCGGGTTTTTGGTAGCTAGGTGGTGCACTTGGTTCTGAGCCGGAAAATTCTGGCTCGCTCGAGTAGAACGAAGGCTCGCTGCAATAAGCCAGTGCGCTTTGCGGAGAAACAGTTAGAGCTACTAGCAAGGAGACCCCCCCTTTCAAATTGATACCTCTAACGGCAATTCCTGAAGTTTTCATAATGTCGCCTTTCTTGCGATTGTTTAGATGCAAAACTTTTGAGTGACTCCGACAAGCAGCTTAATCCGGCAATCAGCAAGATCAACTTTGCTGGAATCCCAGCTGTTCTCACCAAAAATCCGCAGAATACATTTTTTCAGCAATGCGAAATCTGCACAGCTGCTCAGTTTGAGGGCTGGAATGCGATCCATTGGGACGGGTCGGAAGATTTGCTCGCAATTTTGCGACGCAGCATCGGTGACTCTGGGCTCCAAACGGACATACAGATTCTGGCTGTCACACGCCTTTGGAGGAGCGCAGCGCCAGGGTAGCACCCGCCAGAACAATCAACCCGATGCCCAGCATCTGCCAGAAATTCAGCACCTGGCCGTAGGCAGCCCAGGCAATGGCCGGGCCGACCAGCAGCACCGAATATTCAAACACCGCCACAAAGGATGCCTCACCCAGCTGATAGGCTTTGGTGATCAGAAACACGCCAGCCACGGCGGCAAAGCCCTGCAGCAAGATAAAATGTGATATCTCCCAGACCGGCCAGATCCAGCCACGGGTGACAAACCCATCCGCGCCCTGCCCCACGGGCAGCGGCCAGATCTCGACTGCGATTAGAAAACCCGCGCCGATCAGCCCCTGGGCCAAAAGATAGATGAACAGCATCGCCACGGTGCTTTCCTCTTTGCACAGGGTGCCGGTGACGATGGACCCCAGCGCGTAGAAAAAGCCGCCCGCAACCGGCAAGAGGATCAGCCAGTCAAAAACTGCAACATCGGGCTGCAACACAAAGAGCACTCCGACAAATCCGCCAATCACCGCTGCAATCCGCACCATGCCGATGCGCAGCCGCATAAACAGAACCGAGACAACCACGATGATAATAGGCGAGGTAAACAGCCCCGCCAGCGCCTGGGCAATTGGCATCAGGGCCACGGCAGAGAAATAGAAAACCATCGCCAGGGCCACCAGCAGGGCCCGCAGGCCAACTGCGCCAAAGCGACGCGGCAGCAAGCTGCCAAAGCCCGTTTTTGACAGGCCCCAAAGGATTGGCAGCGCCACCAGCGTGCGCAGCAGATAGAACTGCCCCAGCCCTATGGTCTCTGCCATCAGCGGCACCGCATTATCGGTGACGCCAATGATGGCCATTGCCACCAGCATGGCCTGTGCTGCGGTTGTTTGATCTCCCGCATGGGTCGGAAGCGATGCAATCTGTTTCATGGCTCTTCCAATGCCTGCAACTTTGTCCATTATCTGTTCCCAAACCGACATACCAAAAGAATCACGGGAGGATAGCTGATGGGTTGGATGGCTGATGAAACGGGGCTGGAGAAAACCGCCGCAAACTATGCACCACTGACACCGCTGTCGCATCTGCGCCGGGCGGCCCATGTTTTTGGCGAGATTCCGGCGGTGGTCTATGGCACTCACCGCAAGACCTATGCCGCCTATTATGATCGCTGCACCCGGCTGGCCTCGGCGCTGGCGGGTATGGGGGTCAAGCCCGGCGATGTGGTGGCGACGCTCATTCCCAACCTGCCCGCCCAGGCCGAGGCGCATTTTGGCGTGCCCGCCTGTGGCGCCGTGCTCAATACCATCAACACCCGGCTGGATACCGACACGGTGGCCTATATCTTTGATCACGGCGGCGCCAAGGTGGTTCTGGTGGATACCGAATTTCTGCCCCTGGCCGAGGCAGCCGTGGCGCGGATGGAGGGCGAGCCTCCGCTGTTGATCGAAGTCCCCGACCCGCAGGCCGGGTTCCAGGCCACCGGCCGTCACCCCGCATACGAGGATGTGCTGGACACCGCCGAGCATGATTTTGAATGGATCATGCCTACGGACGAATGGGAAAGCCTGGCGCTGAACTATACCTCGGGCACCACTGGCCGCCCCAAAGGCGTGGTGTATCACCACCGTGGCGCCTACCTGATGACCATGGGCACGGTGATCTCCTGGCGCATGGTGCTGAACCCGGTCTATCTGGCGATTGTGCCGCTGTTTCACTGCAATGGCTGGAACCACACCTGGATGATGCCGGTTCTGGGCGGCACCCTGGTCTGCTGCCGCAACATCACCCCCGGGGCGATCTACAATGCCATCGGCGACCATGGCGTCACCCATTTTGGCGGCGCCCCCATCGTGCTCAACCTGCTGGTCAACGCCAAGGAAGAAGAGCGCCGCGCCTTTGACCACACGGTCGAGGTCTTTACCGCCGGCGCCCCGCCCGCGCCTGCCACCCTGCAAAAGATCGAAACCCTCGGCTTTCATATCACCCAGGTCTATGGCCTGACCGAAACCTACGGCCATGTCACCGAATGCCTGTGGAAAGGTGACAAATGGGATGGGCTGGACCATCAGGGCCGCGCCACCATCAAGGCCCGACAGGGGGTTGCCTTCCCGATGATGGACCACATCACTGTGCTGGATGACGATATGAAACAGATCGCCAAGAACGGCACCGATCAGGGCGAGATCGTCATGCGGGGCAACTCGGTGATGAAGGGCTATCTGAAAAACCCCGACGCCACCGCCGAGGCCTTTGAGGGCGGCTATTTCCACTCCGGCGATATCGCTGTGCAGCACCCCGATGGCTATATCCAGATCGCCGACCGGGCCAAGGATATCATCATCTCAGGCGGCGAGAATATCTCCTCTGTCGAGGTCGAAGGCGTGCTGATGGGCCATGAGGCGGTGAACCTGGCTGCGGTGGTGGCCAAACCCGACGACAAATGGGGCGAGGTGCCTTGCGCCTTTGTCGAGCTCAAAGAGGGCGCAGAGGTCGACGAGGCCGCTTTGATCGCCTTTTCCCGCGAGACCCTTGCCGGCTTCAAAGCGCCAAAGCGGGTAATTTTTCAGGAGCTTCCCAAGACCTCTACCGGGAAAATCCAGAAGTTTGAGCTGCGCGAGATCGCAAAATCCCTGTAGCCAAGCCCTCGTTTTAAACCAGGCCCCCTTTGCTGTTGCGAGTGGGCCTGGTGCCACCGTTTCCCCCTATCCCATGACTTGGTGTTTTCCGTCACGACATTGCCCAAAGGGTCGGTCAGGCGGAAAACGCTCCTTGCTGCGCTATGCCGCAAAGCTGGCAATGTGCACAGAGAGTGGCGCGGTTTCAGGCCAAACGCCGCAGCCGCGGGCCGACCTCATCAAACCCATTGCGCAAGTAGAAGTGCAATGTGCGATGCCAATCAGGCTGCTTTGGCGCACCAACCTCAAGACGCGTCCATCCCCGCGCCTGCGCTTGCTGCTGCGCATGATCTAAAAGCAACTGCGCAACCCCTTGAGACCTCATGTCAGGGCGCACGTAAAGCTCTGATATCTCGCCAAATGTGCCACCAGCATAGATTGCGGCACATTGGTTCAGCGTGATGACACCAACTGGCGCGCCCCCGGCATATGCTATGGCTGCACTCACATCCGCCCCCGCAAGCAACGCCTGAGCAATGTCAAAAACCCCCTGTTTTGCAGGCGCTTTCCCACCCGAAAGCTCATCAATCAGCGCATGTACAAAATCAGCAACGATCGCGGCATCTTCAACCCGCGCCGCCCGTACAAAAATCCCTGTCATCTCTCCGCTTTCTCTCACATCACAACAACACCCCTCACGTTACAGTAATTTGATCAAAAATACACAGTGATCTACACCCGCCCCGCGCCTGCCATTGCCGATCCGACGCGCGACCCTGGGAAAATCGCGCTATTCAAGGCCTTTGCTATGCAAAGCCATTTGCCGCCTGCGGCAGAGCCATGCTAGGCTTTTGGCAACGAAAACAGGCAACACAGGCAGGATGAATGACCGTTCTGAGGGAATTCGAACGACTTGAGGCTGCGGGCCTTTGGCGAGCGAGCCCAGACGCGCAGCGTCGTGACGTGATCATTTCGGTTGGCGATGCGACGCTCACCATCACCGATATGCAGGACCGGGTGCTGGCGCATTGGTCTCTGGCGGCGGTGGAACGGGCCAACCCCGGTGTATTTCCGGCCCTGTTTCACCCGGATGGTGACCCCGGTGAACAGCTTGAAATCCCCCAGGATGAAACGACAATGCTGGAGGCCATCGAAAAGGTCCGCACCGCGATTGAGCGCGCCCGCCCCCATCCTGGCCGATTGCGGGTGGTGAGCATCTTTGGCAGCCTGGCGCTGGTGGCACTGTTGGTGGTCTTCGGGCTGCCAGGATTGATGCAAAACCACGCAGTCAAAGTGGTGCCAGAGATCAAGACCAAGGCGATCGGACAGGCCTTGCTTGGCCGCATTGAACGGGTCTCTGGGCAGGCCTGCACCACCACCGAGGCCAACCCGATCCTGGCCAAACTGGCAGGGCGCACCGACGTGCGGCAACTGGTGATCATGCGCTCTGGCGTCGCCAGCAGCCTGCATCTGCCCGGCGGCATTGTCCTGCTGAACCGCAGCCTGGTGGAGGATTTTGAGGATCCGGCAGTTGCTGCAGGCGCGATCCTGGCCGAACGCGCCCGCGCCCATCTGCGCGATCCCCTGGCAGAGCTGCTGGAGGCCGGGGGCGTTCTTGCCTCGTTCCGGCTGCTCACCACCGGAGAGCTGACCCGCGAAACCCTGGATCTATATTCCGAGACCGTGCTGGCCGCGCCGCGCCCGGACTTGCCGGATGATCTGTTGCTGGCCGAGTTTGCCCGCGCCGCCATCCCCTCGACCCCCTATGCCTATGCGCTGGATGTGACCGGAGAAACCACGCTTGGCCTGATCGAAGCCGATCCGATGGCCGGTCGGGTGCTGGAGCCGGTGCTGAATGATCGCGACTGGGTGCAGCTGCAAAACATCTGCGGCTAGTGAGCCCGCCGGAGGGCTCTGGCGGAGGGTTCTGCCAGAGAGTTCTGCCAGTGTACCCCGCGCCCCAGTGTGCCCCACCGGAGGGCTCTGCCATACGGCTAGGTAGGTGGGTCGTTTAATACAGAACTCGACAGCCTGCGATTCAAGCCCACCTGCGGCCTCGCCCGACATTCCAGCCCCCAGTGATAAGCAAGTCGGGCATAAGCAAATCAGGCATGCGCAAATCAGGCGCGCGCAAGAAACCTGTCGCGAAGGCGCAAAGAACTTGCCCCAAACACTACCAAGCACCGGGACCAAGCTACGGGACCAAACACCAGGATGAGTGGCCGCTTAGTGACTGATCCGGGCGCCACGATAGCCAGCGGCCCGAACCTTGTTGAGCGCCTGTTCAGCTGCATCCAAAGTGCCAAAAGGTCCGGCCAAAACCACCTTATGGGGCACACCTTTGCGCGAAACAGAGCCAAGACGCACCGGTACACCGGTTGCAGCCAAGGAGCGCGCCGCCTGCTGCGCCTCAGCCGGATCAGCGAAGGTCGCGGCGCGAATATAGCGCGACGGGGAGGCCGCAGGACGGTCCTCCAGGGTTGCCCCGGGTGCCGAGCGGCTCGACAGGCGCAGCGCCAGCCCGCGGCTTGGGGCCCCGCCCTCAAATTGGTCCTGACGCGTGTTCCGGGCGGTCACAACCTGGCGGTCCAACGGCAGTGACCGAAGCCGACGTGGGGATCCATTATCCCAGATACCCGCCATCTGTGCATCGCCCTGGGCCGTGCGGACGCCCCGCATTGGGTTCATCCGGTCATCGCCACGGGCAACCAGCACATAGCCCGCAGGCACCTCTGTCTGGCTGGTCAGGATGGCCGGGCGCAGATCACGCTCGGCGCGGCGCAGGTTCAGACGGTCATCCTTCCAGGCTGGCTTGTACCCGGCTGGCGTGGTCAATCCCTGACTATGGCGCTGCTGCTGATAGACATGCACCGGCAGCACCCGCGTATTGGGCGTCAACTGCAGCGAGGACTGCGGGCCAATGCCGCTGCCTGAACCATAGCTGACAGGTGATTGTTTCTGCGGGCCGCAGCGCACGCCGCTTTGGTTGCTGTACTGCTGACTGATCGCCGAAGCCCCGGCACAGCCGCCCTGAGAAGAGCCAGTTGGCTGGTTGGAGGCCGTCGCACGGGGTGTGGCTACCGGGGCTGCAGGTACCGCCTGAATTCTGACCGGAGCCGCAGCTGTGGTGCGAGGGGTCTTGGGCGCAGGCGCAACCCGCGCCGTGGTGGTTTGCGGCGTACGCCGTACCCGCGTCGTGGTCACCACAGTGGGCGCCGGGGCGGTTGCGGCGGCTCTGCGGGGCGTGCTGGCGGCCGGGCGGGCCAGAGCAGGACGGGCAGTGGATGCAGCAGCAGTGGAGGCGGCACCGCCATTCAGCGTGATCTGTTCAGGCGCGGCGCTTTGTGTGGGCCGGGCGGTGGCCCCGGCAATAGCGGTCGGCTGATAGCCACACAGCTGTTTGCGATTGCGCGCCACCCGTGGCACCCAGTTTACATTGCCATCAATACCGGCCCGGATATAGACGCAGCCACGGCTGTCGACGAACTGTTTGCCTTTGAAGGAGGCCGGGGGAAACTCGGCGGGGGGGCTGACTGATCGCAGGGTCTGCGCCTGCAGCACCGAGGTTTGAGCTGTAACTGCAGCGGAGGTCGCAATGATGACAAGCGCGACAATTCTAGTTATTTTCATACCTGGGCCCCACAATATATGGGGTCAGGATGCCTCAATTTGTCGAATGAGTAAAGCCGCCTGTGGCAACAATATGGCGGCAATCAGACAAATAGTTGCCCGATTACCGCCATAGGGTAACTTGCCAAAAAGACGGATCTATTTGGTGCCGAACATCCGGTCACCGGCATCGCCAAGACCCGGCATGATATAGCCCTTGTCGTTCAGCTCACGATCCAGGGAGGCGGTCACAATCGGCACATCCGGATGGGCTTCTTTCATCCGTGCCACACCTTCTGGCGCCGCCAGCAGGCAGAGGAACCGGATATTGGTGGCGCCCGCCTCTTTCAGCAGATCAATCGCCGCAGCCGAGGAATTGCCCGTGGCCAGCATCGGATCCACCGCAATGACCATCCGGTCGCCCAGCTCCTTGGGGGCTTTGAAATAATATTGCACTGGCTGCAGGGTTTCTTCGTCGCGGTACAGTCCAACAAAGCCAACACGGGCCGAGGGCACCAGCTCCAGAACCCCGTCGAGCATACCGTTGCCAGCGCGCAGGATCGACACCAGCGCCAGCTTTTTACCGGCCAGAATGGGCGAGTCCATGGTTTCCATCGGGGTTTCGATGGTCTTATGGGTCACCGGCAGCTCGCGGGTGATCTCATAGGCCAACAGCTGGGTGATCTCATGCAGCAGGCGACGGAATTCAGAGGTCGAAGTGCCCTTGTCGCGCATCAGCGTGAGCTTGTGCTGCACCAGTGGGTGATCAACAACGGTCAGATGTTCGCTCATTTGGGCTCTCTCCTACAATGAATTCCATGATCTTTCAGCGCGGGTTTATGCGCGCGCGCCCTGTCAGGGCAAGCAGCTTTTTGATCTGGTGGTCAAAGAAAGCTGCGCCCCGGCCCCTGGGCCGGAACATTCAGATGCGCCGCAACCGAGGCGGCAACATCCACAAAAGCCCGCTGACCAATGCAGCCTGTGCCCCGCCCCGCCATCAGAACAGGCACCTGTTCGCGGGTGTGGTCGGTGCCGGGCCAGCTGGGGTCATTGCCATGATCCGCCGTCAACAGCAGCATGTCACCGGGATGCAGGCGCGGCAGCAGCTTGCCCAGTTCTGCATCAAACCATTCCAGCGCCCGGGCATAGCCCGCAATATCGCGGCGATGGCCATAAAGACTGTCAAATTCGACAAAATTGGCAAAGGTCAGACTGCCCTCTTCCGCCTGATCAATCGCCGCGGTCAGATGTTGAAACAGCTGGACATCGCGGCCCTTTTTAAGGCTATCAATGCCGGACATGGTGAAAATATCACCAATCTTGCCAATGGCATGCACCCTTTGCCCCGCCTCTTGCACCCAATTGGTCAATACCGGAGCGGGCAGCGCAATGGCAAAGTCACGGCGGTTGGCGGTGCGGGTAAACCCCTGTTCAGGCGTGCCGACAAAGGGCCGCGCGATCACCCGCCCGACCTTCATCGCATGCAGCCGTGGCGCCACTTTGCGGCACAGATCCAACAGGCGCTCCAGCCCAAAGCTGTCTTCATGGGCGGCGATCTGAAACACGCTGTCGGCAGAGGTATAGCAGATCGGCTGGCCGCTCTGCATATGGGCAGCGCCATGGCGGGCGATGATATCGGTGCCCGAGGCATGACAATTACCCAGGATACCTGTAGCGCCCGCTGCCTCGGCGACAAAATCTGTCAGCTCTGGCGGGAAGGCCGGGTTGGTGTCAGGAAAGTAACACCACTGCCAGGGCACCGGCAGCCCCGCCAGCTCCCAATGGCCCGAAGGGGTGTCTTTACCCTGGCTCACCTCAGCGGCGCAGCCCCAAAGCCCGGTTGGTGCCGCCTCGAACCCCGGCAGCGGCACATTGGACGCCAGCCGCAGGGCCGCCCCCAGCCCCAATGCTTCGAGAGTGGGCAAATGCAAAGGGCCTGAGCGCCCCTGCTCGGCCCGGCCCGCAGCGCAGGCCTGGGCGATATGCGCCAGGGTATTGGCGCCAAGATCCGGCAGATCGCCATTGTAAAAATCACTGGCATCCGGCGCGCCGCCAATACCAAGGGAATCCATCACCACCAAAAAGGCACGTGCCATCAGCCGATCCTTTCCTGTATCAGGTCAGGCACCACCGGGGCCTGCGCTGAAAGCGTCAGGGCGCTCCGCAGGCTTGCCTCGGCCTCCTGCGCCGCGCTTTCGCGGGCCGCATGGATGCGCGCCAGGCAGTCCCCCGCCTCGACCCATTGGCCCAGACGCACCAGATCCGACAGGCCCACAGCCGGGTCCACCTGATCGCCTTCGACCAAACGCCCGCCGCCCAAGTGGACCACAGCCAGCCCCAGTGCCTCACCATCCATCGCAGCGATATAGCCCGAACGCTGCGCTGTCACCTCGCGGATGACCGGGGCCACCGGCAAGTAGCGGTGCCAATGGCTGGCAAAATCATCGGGCCCACCCTGGGCCGCAACCATGCGGCCAAAGCGGTTCGCCACCCGCCCGCTCAGCAATGCCTCGGTGATCAGCTGCGCCCCTTCGGCCTCATCCCCGGCCAGACCGGCATGGGCCAGCAAGATACCAGACAGGGCCGCGGTGATTTCGATCAGCGGGCAGGGCTTGCCCGCGGTCAGCGCCAGCATCACCTCGGCCACCTCCAGCCCATTGCCCAGGGCGCGGGCGATGGGCTGGTTCATATCGGTGATCAGCGCCGTGGTCTGGCAGCCCGCCGCATTGGCGGTATCAACCAAGGAGCGCGCCAGGGCGCGCGCCTCTTCAATGGTTTTCATAAAGGCGCCAGAGCCGATTTTCACATCCAGCACCAAAGCCTCGGGGCTGGCGGCGAGCTTTTTCGACAGGATCGAAGCGGTGATCAGATCAAGGCTTTCGACCGTCGCGGTGACATCGCGAATGGCATAAAGCCGCTTATCCGCCGGCGCGATCCGCCCGGTGGCGCCAACGATGGCGCAGCCCACCTCTGCGGTAATCCTGTGCAGCCGCTGTTGCGAGATTTGGGTGACAACGCCGGGGATGGCCTCCATCTTGTCCAGAGTGCCGCCGGTATGACCCAGCCCCCGCCCTGAAATCATCGGCACATAGACACCACATTCCGCCAGCGCCGGCGCCAGCAGCAGCGACACACAATCGCCGACGCCGCCGGTGGAGTGCTTGTCCATCACCGGTCCGGGCAGGTCCCACTGCAGCACATCGCCGCTGTCGCGCATCGCCAGGGTCAGGGCGCGCCGCCCGGACTGGTCCAGCCCCTGCAGGCAGACCGCCATGGCAAAGGCCCCCGCCTGTGCATCGCTGACCTCGCCGCTGGCAAGCCCCTGGGCAAACCAGCTCAGCTCTGTCTCGCTGGGCTGCCCGCCCCGGCGCAGAGTGGCAATGATCGCACGCGCATCCATGGGGTTAGCTCCGCGTCATATGGGCGGCATCAAAGGCACCGGGCAGCAGATCTGCGATTGTGGTCTCATGTTCCACCCCGTCGAGCGTGCCCAGGGTCACCTTCACCGCGCCTGCGCCAAATTCCTTGAGCTTTTGACGGCAGCCGCCACAGGGGGGCACCGGCGCCGGGCTGTCGGCCACCACATAGACCTCTGCCAGCTCGCGCTCACCCGCGGCCACCATGGCGGCAATGGCACCGGCCTCGGCGCAGGTGCCTTCGGGATAGGCGACGTTTTCAACATTACAGCCCACATAGGTATTGCCCGCAGCGGTGCGCAGAGCCGCCCCGACCAGAAAATTGGAATAAGGCGCGTGGGCATTCTTACGCACGGCGAGGGCTGCTTCTTTCAGGGTCATAAATGGATCTCGCTAGATTGGGGCAACAGCAGGCTGCGTGGTTGGATCGAAAGGTAGCAGGATAGGAGAAAGCAGCGGCAAAGGGAAAGCCCCTATCGCCGCGCGCAGGCCGACGCGCAGTCTTATGCTCGGCCCTACGCCCAGTTTTTGTTCGGCCCTACGCGCAGTCCTCTGCCCAGTTCTAGGCCCTGCCCTGCCTCCTGCCCTGTCCCCGGCCCGGCGGCTATTCGCCCTGCAAAACCGTGGTGTTGAACACCCCCGGCAGGCTGACCTCCAACAGCTCCAGATCGGCAGAAGCGCCGCTGAGCCGCGTCTTCATCCCCGGCGGGATGACAAAGGCGTCGCCCTCTTCCAGCGGATAGGGATCGCGCCCCTCGCCCTCCAGCGTCACGGCGCCATTCATCACAAAGGTAAAGTGGATATCGCTGTCGTGGCTGGCCCAGACCGGATCCGCCCCGGCAGTACCCGGACGCACCACCTGAACCCCGGCAACACCTTTGGTATTTGTCGCAATGGTGGTGTCGCGGGCCTCAAATCCCGGCAGGCGAAACGGCTGCCAAGCGGCCCCCTCGGCCTGGTTGTAGACAAACCGCTGGCCCTGCCATTCGCGCTCGGGGCGCAGATGCGGCGTGGGCAGGGTCATCTCGTGGTCGATCTCGGTCACATGTTCGGCCGGCACGCCAATTTCGATCACCTGAACGTTGTCGCTGGCCTCCAGCACCCGGTGGCGGATCTCGGGCGGCTGAATAAAGCAATCCCCCGCCGTCAGGCGCATTTTTTCGCCCTGATCCTCGTAGACCACGTCAACCCAGCCATGGATGCAAAAGATCAGCTGAAAGCCAACCCGGTGGAAATGCACCATATCCGGCACCGGCCCGCCGTCAGGGATGCGGATATGGCTGGCGATGATCGACCCGCCCAGCCGATCCGGCACCAGATCCCGGTAGTGCATACCGGCACGGCCAATGATCCAGGGCGCCTGATCCTTGAGGCGGCGCACTACAAAACTATGCACTGTCTTTGGCATCACCAGCGGCGGGTGGCGCTCTTCGATCTCGACCCGCGTACCATTTGGCGCCGTCAGCAGCCGCTGCCCATTGGCAAAACCATCGGGATCGTCACATAAAATGCGCAGCGTTCCCGGCGCCTCGGTTGCGTCCTTGTCGATCCGCAGCCGCAGCCCATGGCCGGAAAACACCGCAACCGAAGGGTCATCCGCCGGGTAAATCATATCCATCTTCATTCCCAAGACTTTGGTGTAAAACGGAATATCCTCACGCAGCTCCTGCGTTGGCAGGCGCATCTCTGCTGCAATCTCGCTCATCTCATTTTTCCTTTTCCCCTGCTGCCCGCTGCTGCGCGTGTCATCGCAGGCCACATTTGGCACAGTTTCAACTACAGTGAGGCGAAGTTTTCCATTGCGCAAGAGAGTGCAGATCACGTTAGGGTAGGAAAAGCCTGTTCACCCGACGTCATAATTGGTTTAATGTTAAACTATACGTTTTTTGGGAGCCCCTCATGTCCGACACCCCTTCCCTGCGCGACGCGGCGCTGCACTATCACGAATTCCCCCGTCCAGGAAAACTGGAGATCCGCGCCACCAAGCCGATGGCCAATGGCCGCGATCTGGCACGCGCCTATTCACCCGGGGTGGCAGAGGCCTGCCTGGAGATCAAAGCCAATGCCGAGAACGCCGCGCGCTATACCGCACGCGGCAATCTGGTGGCGGTTGTCACCAATGGCACTGCGGTCTTGGGGCTGGGCAATATCGGCGCGCTGGCCTCCAAACCGGTGATGGAGGGCAAGGCGGTACTGTTCAAAAACTTTGCCGGTATTGATTGCTTTGACATCGAGCTGAACGAGAGTGACCCGGAAAAACTGGCCGATATCGTCTGCGCCATGGAGCCCAGCTTTGGCGCCATCAATCTGGAAGACATCAAGGCACCGGATTGTTTTATCGTGGAAAAGCTCTGCCGCGAGCGCATGGGAATTCCGGTCTTTCACGATGATCAGCACGGCACCGCCATCGTGGTCGGGGCCGCCGCCCGGAATGCGCTGCATGTCGCTGGCAAGAGCTTTGAAGAGATCAAGATCGTCTCTACCGGCGGTGGGGCTGCCGGCATCGCCTGCCTGAATATGTTGGTGAAACTGGGGGTAAAGCGGCAGAACATCTGGCTATGCGATATTCACGGGCTGGTCTATGAGGGCCGCAGTGAAGACATGAACCCGGAAAAGGCCGCCTTTGCCCAGGACAGCGATCTGCGCACCCTGGACGATGTGATCGGGGGCGCTGACATGTTCCTCGGCCTGTCAGGCCCCAATGTGCTGAAGCCCGAAATGGTCGCCAAGATGACCAGCCAGCCGATTGTTTTTGCCCTGGCCAACCCCAACCCTGAAATTCTGCCGGATCTGGCCCGCGAAGCGGCCCCCGATGCCATTATCGCCACCGGGCGCAGCGATTTTCCTAATCAGGTCAACAACGTATTGTGTTTTCCCTTCATCTTTCGCGGGGCGCTGGATGTGGGCGCTTCGGAGATCAACGATGAGATGCAGATCGCCTGCGTCGAGGGCATCGCCGAACTGGCCCGCGCCACCACCAGCGCCGAGGCCGCAGCCGCCTACAAGGGCGAGCAGCTGACCTTTGGCGCCGATTATCTGATCCCAAAACCCTTTGATCCGCGTCTGGTCGCCGTGGTCTCATCTGCTGTGGCCGAGGCGGCGATGAAAAGCGGCGTTGCCTCCCGCATGATCGACGACCTGGAGGCCTATAGGCAGCGACTCAATCAAACGGTGTTCAAATCAGCCCTGCTGATGCGTCCGGTGTTTGAAGCCGCCCGCGCCGCCTCCCGCCGCATTGTTTTTTCCGAGGGCGAAGACGAACGGGTATTGCGCGCCGCACAGGAGATTCTTGAGGAAACCACCGAAACCCCGATCCTGATTGGCCGCCCCGAGGTGATCGAGGCGCGCTGTGAAAAGATGGGCCTGCGCATCCGTCCCGGCAGCGACTTTCAGATCGTGAACCCGGAAAATGATCCGCGTTATTATGACTATTGGAACAGCTACCATCAGCTGATGCAGCGCCAGGGGGTCACCCCCGATCTGGCCAAGGCGATCATGCGCACCAATACCACGGCAATTGGCGCCATCATGGTGCATCACAATGAGGCCGACAGCCTGATCTGCGGCACCTTTGGCGAATATCGCTGGCATCTGAACTATGTGAATCAAGTGCTTGGCGGCAATGGCTTTGAACCACACGGCGCGCTGTCGATGATGATCCTTGAAGATGGGCCGCTGTTCATTGCTGACACTCAGGTCAGAATCGAACCAACGCCGGAACAGATTGCCCAGACCGTCATGGGCGCCGCCCGCCATGTGCGCCGCTTTGGCATCGAGCCTCAAATCGCGCTCTGCTCGCAGTCTCAGTTTGGCAATATCGCCTGTGATACAGGCAGCCGGCTGCGCGCCGCCATCGCGATCCTCGATGCCAATCGCTGCGATTTCACCTATGAAGGCGAGATGAACATCGACACTGCGCTGGACCCTGAACTGCGCGACCGCATCTTCCCCAATTCACGCCTGCAGGGCGCCGCCAATGTGCTGGTCTTTGCCCATGCTGACGCCGCCTCTGGGGTGCGCAACATTCTGAAAATGCGCTCCGATGGTTTGGAGGTTGGCCCAATCCTGATGGGTATGGGCAACCGCGCCCATATCGTCAGCCCAGCGATCACGGCGCGGGGTCTGTTGAACATGGCCGCTATCGCCGGCACCCCTGTGGCGCAATATGGCTAGGTCATTCGACCCTGGGGAGGCCGGTTTGCCTCCCCCTGCCCCGCGCGCCGTTTAGGGCGCGGGTTGGTCAAAACCCTACAGGATCCGATAGAGGCTGCGATCAAGGCCAGCCCCATAGGAAAATAGGCGCCCCGCGCACCCTGGCACCGGATCCAGGACCACATATATAAACCACTCACCCGGCTGCTCCCCTGGCCGCCGCCTCCCCCCAGCCCTCCCCAGCCATGCAGAATCCCCTGATGCCCTCACCTCCCCCAGACTCTCCAGCCTCCCGGCCGATTGATGCGCAGAGCGCCAGTGCGACCCGCAAAACCGTGGTTCTGGTGGCGCATGGCCAGCCCTCGGCCCCCAATCCGCCAGAACGCAGCCTGGCGCAACTGGCCGAACGGGTTGCCAGCTTTCTCCCGGATTGGCAGGTGCGCTCGGCCACCCTGGCGCAGCCAGACCGGCTGGAACAGGTGATGCAACCGGGGGCCTTGGTCTATCCTTTCTTCATGGCTGAGGGCTGGTTCACCACACAGGTCTTGCCGCAACGGATCGGCGCTATTGACCACCGCCAACTGCCGCCTTTTGGTCAGGACCCCACCCTCCCCAAGCTGGTGGCCACTCTGGTCCAGCAGGCCCGTGCCGCGCAGAGCAAGCCCGCGGCCTCTGTCCCTGCCTCTGTCCCCGCCGCTCCAGACTGCCTGCTGCTCGCCGCCCATGGCTCTGCCCGCGGCCCCAAGGCCGCCGCAGCCACCGAGCGTTTTGCCAGCGCACTGCGCCCGCTTCTGCCAGAGCTGAAGGTGATGACCGGCTATATCGAACAAGAGCCCTACCTGGCTGATATGGCATCAAAACTGCCCCAACATGGCCTCTGCCTGCCCTTCTTTGCCCAGTCCGGCGACCACGTCAAAGACGACATTCCCGCCGCGCTCAAAAGCGCCAAATTCGACGGCACAGTGTTGCCAGCCCTCGGCACGTTTCCCGAGGTTGCCCACCTCATTGCCCAGGCCATTCTACGCGCCTGAACACCGGGCTTTGCCCCCCATGATTTTGCACGGATCCATGTGGCTTTTCTGGGCGCACAGAAGGTTGGCGGTAGATCGGCGGGGATCGGCAAAACGGGTGCATCACGCCAGAGCCGGTTGGCAAGAGCAGATTGGCCTGAGAGTTCCATTAAAACATTAGAATTATTTACATATTACGCCTTGGTGCCGGATAACTTTCGACGTTTTTGTTAATCTTTCAAAGCGACAATCGACTGACTTTTTTACGACCCGAGGACTTGGTTCATGTATCGACTATTGGACTGCATCACCCAGGATCATATTTATGGCCTGGTGGCGGTGGCAGCTTTTATTTGCGTCATCGGCTCGGTGCTCTCCACACATATGTCCTCTCGCTTGACCCAATGGAATGGCAAGCGCCGCCTCGTGCAACTGCCCCTGGCTGGTTTGATTACCGGAGCCACAATCTGGTCGACCCATTTTATTGCGATGCTCGCCTATAACCCAGGTTATGCGCATGGGTATGAACCTGTCATGACCGGTGTGTCGCTCTTGGTGGGGGTCTTGGGCTCGGTTGCGGCCAACGCCGGGTTGGCCTATGGCAACAGGCGCTATGCAGCCTACATGGCCGGGGCAATTTTTGGCCTATGCGTGGCTGCGATGCATTACACTGGCATGAGCGCCTATCTGCTGCCAGGGACGATTGTCTGGAGCCTACCGCAACTGGTGGCATCTGTCCTTTTTGGCGCGGGCTTTGGGGCTACCAGCTACGGGTTGATTGCCAAACAGCTTGACGGGAGGGCTGGGCGGATCTGGCCAGCCACCGCTATGGTCATGGCAATCTGTCTGATGCATTTCACCGGTATGAGCGCGGTGGAGATTCGCCTCGACTCTTCTGTCATGGTGCCCCCCATGGCGATTTCGGACACCGCCATGGCAATGCTTATTTTTGGTGTCACCGTGATCATCCTGCTGATTGCCATGGCCTCCGCCAGTATCGAGGTCAATCTGGAGGGTGAAACACGCTCGCAACTCGAACACGCGGCCCAGCATGATCCATTGACCAGCATGCCCAACCGCATGTGGCTGGCCCGCAAAATGGATGCCATGGCAGTGCAGTTGGCCGAGGATAAAACCGCGCGCGCGGCGGTGCTGACGATGGATCTCAATCTCTTTAAGGAGGTGAACGATCTGCACGGTCACGCGATGGGGGATGCGGTGTTGCGCCGGGTTGCCTGGCGGTTAAGCATGCAACTGGGCGAAGGCGAATATGTTGCACGAACCGGCGGCGATGAATTTGTTGCCATAAAAGTGGGGTTTCGGTGCATCGAAGAGGTGCTGAGCTTTGCTGAAAGGTTGCATGCGGCCATTGTGGAACCGATCGACCTAGAAGAAGTCTCTCTGCGTGTTGGAGCCTCCATCGGGATTGCAACGACGCTGGAGGATGGCCGAGATGCAAACCAGTTGCTGCATAAATCGGATGTGGCGATGTATCGTGCCAAGTCAGAAACAGACCGGCCAATCTGCCTGTTCGACGAGGAAATGGGCCGTCACAACCGGGACAGAACGCAACTGGTGCATGACCTGCGCCGGGCGCTGGAAAACGACGAATTCGAACTGGTGTATCAGCTCCAGAACACGCTGGATACGCTGGCGCCGGAGGGGTTCGAAGTGCTGCTGCGCTGGAATCACCCAACCCGCGGACGGGTGTCGCCGGACGCGTTCATCCCGATAGCCGAGGAAACCGGCCTGGTGCGTGACATCGGCGCCTGGGTTCTACGCGAGGCATGCCGCGAGGCCGCCCAATGGGATCATCCCTATAGTGTTGCCGTCAATGTGGCACCGCAGCAGCTGGTGCAGCCCTCGTTTCTGGAAAACGTGATGGATAACTTGTTCGAAACCGGCTTGCTGCCGCAGCGCCTGGAGCTGGAAATCACCGAGGCCAGCATTATCCACGACCAGGCGCATACGCTCAAGGTGATGCACAAGCTGAAGGCGCTGGGTATTCGCATTGCCATGGATGATTTTGGCACCGGCTATTCGTCGCTGTCGATGTTGCAGACCTTCCCCTTTGACAAGATCAAGATTGACCGCAGCTTTATTCGGGACGTGCATAAAAATTCACAGCGTGCCGCTATTGTGCGCTCCACTTTGCTGCTTGGCGCGGCACTGGACATTCCGGTGCTCGCCGAAGGGGTCGAGAGCGAAGACGAGCTTAGATTCCTGCGTGAGGAGAATTGCACCTCAAGCCAGGGCTTCTACTTCGGTCAGCCCATGGCCCGAGAGGATATGCGTCGGATAACCTGCAAACGGATGGAGGAGGATGAAAACGCTGCATGACCCTTGGTCTGGGCGTGCCTCTCGAATTTCTGATACAAGAACGGTCTCATTTTATGCCAATCCAGATCGTTCGTGCTGGAGAATTCTCTGCTTTTTGCGATTAGGTTTTCGAGGTAAAAACCAGCGATGTCCTCAGGGGCCATCACTCAGCACCCTGCTATGGCTTCCCAGTTCCTCACTTGGTGCGCGGGCGCTCTTTCAGACGAGCCGTCGCACAGGTAACGCACCAATGGTTTCAACTATAAGTAATTTTCCTGCCCGATGTTCTGCCGAAAACGAAATGGAATTCTGTGAAGACAGCCGACTAGCTGACTTCCGATATGCCTATCGGCTATCGGGAAGGACGGGCACAGTTGCAGTCAATCGGTGAATATCATGCGGAACGTGAAGCTGTGATTTCCTGGAAGAATCGCCTTGGGAGCACGCGGCAAGCGGGCTTTTCGAACTGACCCTAATGCGGCCTGGTCTAGTGTTGCGTGGCCCGAGCTGTGGGCAACGGCAACCGCAATCAGACGTCCCTTGGTTGAAACCGTGATGTGCAATTGGACTGTGCCCTGCCCGCCCCCGCGCGGGAGGCGTTTTTGTCGCTGAATGCGTGCAATGATGGCAGCCCCCCAGCGGTTCTTCAGATTGGCGGTCTCTCGGCTTGGGTCACCGGTTGTGGTGGCCTCCGCTCCCGCATCTCCCCTGATCTGTTGCTGCTGCTTGCCTGCGGCTTGCTCCTGCTGACGGGTGGCTGATGCGGTGACAGCAGGTTTTTCCGGCGCAACGGGCTTTGGTGGCGGCGAGGGTGAAACCGCAAGCTCCGGGCTTGCATCTGCGAAGGGCGCAGCCTGAAGCTGGGGCGAATGGTTCGCAAGATGCGATACCGGAAAGGACACCTCAGGGCGCGTCGGGAGAGCTGCAGGCTGGGGTTGGCTTTGCACCTCAGGAGCGGCAATTGCCGGGTGGGCAGAAGGGACTGTTGGAGGGCGCTTCCAATGCGCGGCCAGTTGCACCAGTTCCTGAGAGGCAGCAGCCAATGTCACCTGACCACGGCCGCCACTGCCGGCACCCGCCGCTCTTGAACCGCCGCTACTCAGCGCCAGAAAGGGCAAAATATGCAGTGCCAAGGCCAGGCCAAGGCAGATGGGGAACAGGGGCGATCGCCTCATGGGCGCGTCCCTCTGAGAGTAACCGATCGAATGCCGCCATCGCGCAACTGGGTGATCAGCGCCGCAACCTCTCTGGCCGGCACATTGGCATCGGCGCGGAGTGATAAGCTGTCCAGTTCCGATGCTTGCGCCAGAACAGCGGCCATGGCGTCTTGGGTTTGCGCACCGGAAAAATGTAGGCGGCCATCCGCTGCCATAAAAAGCAAGGCCTCTGAACCAGAGGGCTCACCTGTTTCCAGCCTCGGTGGCGTCACCGCAAATGGCGCGCGCGGTGCGATCTGTGACGACAGCAGGAAAAAGATCAGCAGCAGAAAGACCACATTGATCATCGGCAGGATCGGTTCGCCAGTCTGGCGTTTTTTGGCGGGCGAGAAATCCATCGCCCTCACTCCATGACCACGAGCTGGGAAAAACCGGCCTTGGTCAGCGCTCCGGCCACATCCATCAGCTGCTGCAGCGAGGCGTCGGCACCTGGTTGCAGGAGGATTACATCGGATCTCTCACGGGCGAGCCTGGACATCTGTTCTACCAAGGCTTCTGTTTCCACCGGAATTCCGTTCAGCCGAAGCCCGTCAGCCGTCACCAGAACCAAACGCGGCGGGCCTGAATAGGCCGCGCTACCGCCCGCCATTGCCAGCGGCACTGCTTGGTCGTGGCCGAACTGCGAGGCCAGCATGAAAAACACCAGGAGCAGGAAAACGACGTCGATCATTGGTGCGAGGCTCAGGCGTTTCTTTGCTCTGGGTGGTCCAAAGGTCAGCGTCATTCTGCTGCCTGCTGCAGGATCGGGCGGGTGGCAGTGCTGGTGAAGACCCGGATCGCCAGATCTTCCATGGCGGCCTGTTCGCGCTCGGTCACACCCTCCACCCAGGACACCAGTGCCGAGGCGGGAATGGCCACCGCCATACCCGCAGCCGTGGTCAATAGCGCTTCCCAGATCCCGCCAGCCAGTACCGAAGGATCGGCACCGCTGCCGCTGACCTGCAGAGCCTGGAAGGCGCCGATCATGCCTAAAACAGTTCCGAGCAGGCCGACCAGAGGTGCAATGGTGGCGATCAGTTCCAAAGGACGCAGCCCCCGGCGCAGGAAGGTCAACTCAGCCTTGGCAATGCGTGTGACTTCTTTTTCCGCCATCTCTGTACTGAATGCTGGCGTCAGTACGGCCTGCATCGCAGCCAGCGTCACCCGATCCCGCGGCGTCTGCGCGGTACTGATTGGAGCCGCCTCGCCCCTGCGCCAGAGGTCCAACCAGGCTTCGGCCTGTGATCTGCGCCAGAGGCCTGCCTGCATCAGCTCTGCCACCCGCCACAGCAAGAGGGACAGGGTGAGGACCGAGAGGGCCGCGATCACCCAAAGTGCGGGTCCACCGCGCGCCATAAATTCAAAAAGAGGGGCAAAGGACATGGCAGTCTCCGTTTGTGGCCTGGGTTTTAGTGGCCTGGGTTTTAGTGGCCTCGAATTTAGTGGCCTGGGTTTTCCGGTTCGGTCTGATCGGCACCTCGGTCAAACCGAACGGCATAGTCCTCTGTCAGGCTGTTGGAGCCATGCAGCACCCGCCACTGACGGATCCCATTGCGCCAGCCAGCCCGGCCTTCGCGGCTTTGTGGCTCTTCGGCGCCTTCAGCGGGCGTTCCTGACTGCAGCAATTCCCAAACCGCAGTTTTGCCCTGACAGTAATCTTGGGCGCCCCAGTCGCCCAGCAGCTCTTGAAAAGCGTCAAAGGCGGAGCGGTTGAAGGGCTTGTCTTCGCCAAGGCGACCAATGACCGGGTTTTCGGGATGTATGCCGCAGCAGGGCACCCAGCCTTCCGGGATCGGCGTGTTGGCGGAATGGGTGCGGTCCGCCTTCAGGAGCTTGGGCAGCACATGTGTGTGTGGCCCTTCAGGGGATTTGCCCCCGGTGTCAGGGCCTCCGATCATCTGATAGACTTCGACGCGACCGATCTGGGTCAGCACCACGCGATGTGGATGGGCTTTCAGAATGGCCCCCATCGCCGGATTTCCCTGTTCAAAGAGCGACCGCCCCGCGTTTTGGTTCAATACCGCCAGAAGCTCGGGATCGGCAGTACGGATGCAAAAATCCGCCTGATACTGGCCCAGCCCCATATCAAAGAGCTTGGCTCCGCGATCTTCCGCACGCAGGGCGTCGGTGTCAGGGCCAAGTGCCGTCAACACGTCGCGCTGGTGCATTGCCGCATCCTCTTTTGGCAAGCACAAAGAGACCGCCTGGGTCCAGCGATGGGGCTTGGGGCTGAGGGTTTCATAGGCCACCGGGCGCACCCCTGACAGTCTGTCAATACGGACGCCGCCGCGACTGGTGAGCTGCATCAGCCCGGCATGATCCGCTGGCGCCGAATCGCCATAGACATGGTGGAATTCGCCTATGGCCCCAAAAGACCCCATGTTCCAGCCGCAGTCTTCGTGCATCAGTGCGGTTTTCAAGATCTGTTGAAGTTCAGGCATGGTCTGCCCTCCTGCTGTTGGTTGATTTCCAGTCCAGAGCGCCGCGATGGACGGCCTGGTAAACGGCCTTTCCGACCGCTTCTCCAATGGCGGTGTGCAGCCCGGCGTAGGGGGTCGCTCCGGCCGGGGCCGCGATGGCGAGACAATCGGTGCCGGTGCCCGTAGCTACGCCATTGGGTAGGGCAATAGCGGCCTCCATCACGGCGGCGGTGCGGGCCTGTACGGCGATGCTCATGGCCTCGATCAACCCGGGCTGGGTCATGCCTTCGGACAGATGCAATGCCACATTTATGGTGCCCCAGTTGCGGCCAGAGTAATCGACCCGGCTGCCCACGCGCTCGGCATTGGAAAGGCCGACGGTGGCAACGGCATGGGCACAAATGCTCCCCACCTCGACCCGGGATTCGCAATAGTGACGGACGTCGCGCGAGGTGAGAAAAGCCACGGCTTCTTGGCTGCCGCGCGCGGATAGCTCGCTTGAAAACCACTCCTCAACTTCCAGTTCGGGAGGCAGATCGCTGTTGCGGACCTCACGCCAGAGAATGCGGCGGGCGGTGACAAAACCGGGGCGATTCACCGCCCAGCTCAGCACTTGCATATTCTTGCCCAGGTCAAACTCGATCCAGGGGCGTTGCAGGGTGACGCGGCCCATCACAGCACCTCCAGCGGCTGAAAAACTGGGCCCTGCGCAGTGTTTTGATGCCAGACCGAGATGCCAAAAGCGCGCGCCATCAGACCCGGCGTCAGCACCTGGGCAGGTGTACCATCAGCCAGCATCCCCCCCTCCGCCAGCAGGATCAGCCGGGTGCAGTGGCGGGCCGCCAACCCCAGATCATGCAGGGAAACCAGGGCCGAGCGGCCCTCGTCGGCAAGCGCGGCAAAGACCTCCATGGTGGAGATCTGATGCGCCGGGTCCAGCCCGGCTGCAGGTTCATCCGCCATCAACAGCGGCGTGTCCTGGGCCAGGGCGCGGGCAATCAGGGCGCGCGCCTGTTCGCCGCCGGACAGACGGGAGGCGGCGCGCTGGCGGAAGCGATCCAGCCCCATCCGGGTGATTGCCTGATCGACAAGCGCCCGGTCTGTGGGCGGCAGCCGCAGCCCCTGTGGCAGATGCGGCAAGCGACCAAGAGCGACCAGCCGCTCCACCGGGATCGGCCAGGCGATCTCGCGCGATTGCGGCATCCAGGAGACCGCCCTGGCACGCGCTGAGGTGTTCATCTCGGCCAGCGAACTGTGCCCGGTTGCGGGCAGCAGCCCAAGGGCGGCGCGCATCAGGCTGGTCTTGCCGGTGCCATTGGGGCCAAGCAGGCCAACAAACTCGCCTGGTTTGATCTCAAAAGACACATCCCGGATCACCGGGCGGCTGCGCAGTGTCACAGACAGGTTCTGAACGGATAGCAGGCTCATGCCAGCCCCTTCCGTGTCTTGTAGATCAGATGCAGAAACAACGGCGCTCCTACCAAAGCGGTGACCACGCCGAGTTTCAGGTCGCGCGCGGGCAGGATCACCCGCACCGCGATATCCGCCAATTGCAGCATAACGGCACCACCCAGTCCTGAGGCCCAGAGCAGCCGCGAGGGCTGCCCGCCCACAAAGGGGCGCAGGATATGCGGCACGACCAGCCCAATAAAGCCGATGGCTCCGGCGACTGCCGTGGCACCGCCGACAATGCTGGCACTGCCGATGACCAGCAAGAGCCGCAGCCGGTTCAGGTTCAGCCCCAGAGTCTGCGCCGCATCTTCGCCCAGCGTCAGCGCGTCCAGGCCACGCGCCAGGGTCAGCAGGATTGCAGCGCCGACAGCAACAAAAGGCAGCACCAGCCAGACATGCACCATTGATCGGTCGGCCAGCGATCCCATCATCCAGAACACGATCTCATTGGCGGCAAAGGGATTGGGCGACAGGTTCAAGACCAGCGAGGTAAGCGCCGCCGCCATCGCCGAGATCGCAATGCCCGCCAGGATCAGCGACAAGGACCCGCCCTGTGGCCCGGCCAGGGCCATCACCAAAAAGACGCCTGCGAGGGCACCCGCCAGGGCTGCCAGCGGCAAAGCCAGTGTCAACGCAGCCGCCAGCCCGGTGTTGATGGCCAGCACCGCCCCCAGGGCTGCCGAGGAGGACACCCCGATCAGGCCCGGTTCAGCCAGCGGGTTGCGCAGATAGCCCTGCATTGCGGCTCCGGCCAGGCCAAGCCCACCACCAATGACAACGGCCAGAATGGCGCGGGGCAGCCGGATCTCCTGCATCACCAAGGTCAAGGGGCCATAGCTGTCATCAAACAACGCCGCCAGGCTGTCCCCCATTCCCACATCTGCAGGGCCCAGAGAAAGCGAGATCAGGAACAGCGCCACAACTGTGGCAAAAAGCAAGAGCATCAATCGAGTCATTCCAGGCTTTCCTTTTCCAGCAAATGGCGGCGTTCCTGAGCCAGCTTTTCTATGGCGCGCAGCACATGCGGCGTGCCGCAGACCCAATCCGCATCACGCATCTGGCCAGAGGCAGCATGGGACATCAGTTGACGCACCACGGGGTGGGCCAGGTTTTCCTCACTGCGCGCGGCACGCGGATAGGGGGAGGTTGCAACCAGCAGGTCTGGCTGCGCCATGGCCAGCACCTCCAGCGGTAGTTTTCCAGAACGCTCATAGCCAAGCTCGGCAGCAATATTGCCAAGCCCCGCCGCCTCGAGGATTTGGCCAGCCAGGGTTTTTGGACCGGAGGTATAGCTGTTGGCGGCATAAAGCGCGGCACGCGGCTGCGGCCCAGGCTCTGGCTCGGGCTCGGGCTCTGGCAGAAGGTCTGTAAGCTGCGCCTCAAACTCCGACAGCAAGTCTGCGGCGGCCTCCTGCCGCTGCAGGACCTCGCCCATTTCGCGGATGCGATTGCGTACATCCTGTAGGGAGTTGGCGGGTTGGAAGACCTCAACGCGCAGTCCAAGACGTTGCAGCATGTCGGTTGTTGCCCGTGTTGAATAGGCACCGGCGATGACCAGATCGGGCTTGATCAGGTAGATTTCTTCTGCCTGACCATGATTGACCGGATAGGCCATGGCTGTGTCCGCCATGGCCGAGGCACGCTTGTCGCGGGCGATATAGGAAACCGAGGCCAGCTGCCCGGGGGCCGCCAGCAGCATGGCCAGCTGATCCGTGCAGAGGTTCATTGAAACCACGCGCGCGGGCCCGGCAAAGGCGCCAGTGGCGGCCCAAAACAGGGCCAGTGCTATTCCGGGCAGTTTGCGCATGGATCAGAACGAGGCCTTTACGCCGATATAGGCGGCACGGCCGCGCTTGGCATAGCCCCAGACATCCGCGTAATCCTCGTCAAACAGGTTGGTGACACGGCCTGTCAATACCACGTTGTTTGTTAGCTCATACTGGGCCGATAGATCCACGGTGGTGTAGTCTGGTAGTTGGGCGGTGGCATAGGAGCCAAAGAACTGGCTGTCCCAATTGCCGGCCACATGGCGGAGGTCAGCCGTTACGGAGCCACGGCCATTAAAGGCCTGCAGGGTCGCGCTCAGCAACAGCTCGTGCTCTGGGCGGCGGATCTCGACGGAGCCATCGGGATTGGTGGCGTCCAGATAGGTGTAGGACAGACGCAAATCGAGGGTATCGGTGGCGTCGAGGCTTGCCGAAAGTTCGACGCCCTTTCGGTCACTGTCACCCGCCTGGTTACGGTAGGATGTGGTGGTGGGGTTCACCACATAGCTTTCGATCTCACCCGTCAGGGTCTCATCAAAATAGGTCACGTCAACCAACCCGCGCCCCTGCAGGAACGGGACCTCGACACCAATGTCAAAACTGCGGTTTTCTTCCGGTTTCAGGTTCGGATTGCCGAGATATGTGGTGGTGCCAAAAGTAGAATTGGCAAAAAGTTCGAAATAGGAGGGGTTTACGATGCCGGTTCCTGCCGAGCCATGCAAACGCACGCCGCTGCCTGCAAAGGTGTATGAGGCGCTCGCCGTCCAGCTGGTTGCATCCTCAAAAGCGCTGTTGTTGTCGCGCCGCACACCAAGTTGTAGATCCAGGCCATTGGCAAAGCTGCCACGGTACTCGAAGGCAAATGAGTTGGTTCTGCGTGCATAAAGCGGATTGCTGCTGCTGGATTCCTCTTCCCATTCCAGCATCGCGTTTAGCTGGTGATTGGCCTGATCGACAGGCTGCCCATCCAGACCAAAGCTGAGTAGATATTTGGCTGCTTCGGTCTTGGTCTCGGTTGCGGTGCCACCATTGCTGGCGCGGTCAAAATCGGTGCGCTCAAAAGACAGGCGATGTTTCAAACGACCACCCAGGGTGTCCAGCTCGGCATAGATCTGTGCCAGGCGCTCGTCCCGCTCGCTGAATTGGGTTGGATCGTCCACAACATAGCTGGCCGCATCGGTCGCTGTGAAGGAGGTGCTGTCGCTGTCGTAGCGCTCATCCGAGGTACGGAGGTTGAAGCCGAGCTGCAATCGTTGCGTGACCAGATAGTCGCCTTTCAACTGCAGCGTCGTGCGGCGCATGCCATCTTTTTCGCCGCCATCGCCGGAGGTGTCGTAGCCATCGTCTTGGTCGTGGGCGAGACTGAAGGAGAGACCACCACGCGCGGAGCGTGTGGATACCCGTGCAGAGGCGCGGTAGCCGTCAGATCCGATCTCGGCGCCGCCACCATATTCGGTGCCGATGCCGCCGGTCTTGGTAATGATGTTGATCACCCCGGCCGATGCATTGGAGCCATAAAACACCGATTGTGGCCCCCGCAGCACCTCAATGCGTTCGATGTTAGCGGTGTCCAGACCGGACAGGATATATTCGCTATCCCCGCCGGAGGCCTCGACGCCATCAATCAGGATCAGGGTGTGGTTGGCTTCACCGCCGCGAATGCGGATTTGAGTGAAACTGTCGCCGGAGCCGTTGACCATCAGGCCGGGCACTGCCCGCAGGGCGTCCTGGACGGTGGTGATGCCGCGCTCCTGAATTTCTTCGCTGGTAAGAACCGAGGCCGAGCGGCCGTATCTTTGGGCCTCAATGGGGGTGAAGCCACCAGAGATGATGATCTCGCCCAGATCGGTAACTTCAGAGTCTTGGGCCAATGCAATAGCGGGGGTCGCGGCCAAAGCCGCAGCCAAGGACAGGCGTGCCTTGCGCATAGTTCTATTCCTCCCGGCCTGATGACACAGCATAGGCCAAGCTGCTGCCCAGAGCGGACAGCAAGGTCAAAATGAGAGTCTTCGTGAGGCAATGCCCCCGCAGACGGTGAAAATTGCCACCACTACGGAAGTCCGTTGTCCTTGGCGCGTCCCGCACCCGGACAGGGTGATCATTCTGGCAGGTCTCCTGACTCGCGGGTCGAGGCCTTGCTACGCCTTCCCACCCCATGGGGCAGTGGCTTGTTGCAGCAGTGCTCTCCGCTCACAGTTGCGGGGGCAGTCACGGATTCGGCGCCTGTTGGCTACACCTCACCGTGTTCCCTATTATCCGGGTGGTCTCCCAGCCGGACCAGAATGCTCGCGACTTAGTCAGGCCTTGGCAGGTCTGTCAAGAAGGGAGTTCGAATCAGCTCGCTGGAAAAGAGCTTCACGGTGAGGTTTTGGGGCGCCGGAATGCAGGCTCGTGAAACGCTCCTGCAGGCAGTGGAATCCGGACGCGTGGCCGGGGTGATGGGTATCCTGGGCTTCGGCGGCGGTTCATCGCTTGATGTGGCGAACGGGCGCTCCCGACAGTGAACCACCCCCCATAACCTCTGAGGTTTGGCCCCGGGGTTCTGTCTAAGCAAATGTGCTGGTGTGAAGCGGAGCGTAGAGCGGAACAGAAACCACGGCTTTTGTCTGCGCCTTCACATACAGCTGCAAGTGATTAAAGCAGATGCCCTAAGCCAGACCGCAAAATATGGTCTCTTACAGAGACATCTGGCAGTGGTGTCATTCTACCGTTTTTGACGATGGGCATGCCACGACTGTCTCGATCTACATTGCCCCGTATCATTCTGCTTAGGTCTAGCTTAGGAAATATGACGTTATCGAAAACGATACATATCAGACGCTTGATGTTATCAACTGATGCGAGTGCACCGGAAACAAATTCCTCCAGCGATATCTCAGAGCTTTCAATACCCTTCATATCCTCACTGAGAGTTTTGAAGCACAATGTCTTTCGTTCAGAATCTGGCATAGCAACAAATACCGATGAGTAGTGCGAGGTTTCGCTACGAACGGCTAATATTGTCTCATGCCTTTCAAAGTCGAAGAGTATCGGGTGCAGTCCATAACTTTCCAAATCCCCGGTCTTCAAGCGTTCCTTTAGCCCCCTAAAGTCACTTGGTCGTTGCGGGTGCAACCTCGGCCCAATAAACTTTGCTGCTATCTCGCCAGCGCCGTAAACTGAGCTACACAAAGACTCGCAGGAACTCGCAATCCTAACCTGAAAGATTGTATTGTATATCTCAATCTCCGGGTTTTCATCTGTACGCGTGAACTCCTGGCCAAAATGAGCGTCCGCCAACTTTGGCAAATCATAGGCTAACATTTCGATACTTCTCAGCTTCGATTCTATGAATCTCAGGCTATCGTGAGGGAAGTTTTCAGGAGCCAAAACACGCGAAAAATCCAGAACGCTTTCGAATTTCGTTTTTCTGTTTCTCCCCATAGTCCCTTGATACCTCCCAATATCTTTTCCCGGCGGTAATGTAACTCTCAACCTTTAGATGAGTGTCATTCATAAGCCGCTTTATGTCCACACCATCCGGTTGGTCGATCAATTCGAAGGCATAGAAGTGGATGGCGTCGTCGGAGCCATGGCCTTTGTCGGTCCAGAGAAAGGTCCCCTCGTACACCGGACCGAAAGCAGCCTTGGCGGTGAATAGCCGCTCCGTCCGCAAAGCCGCCATTGGTGCTGCCAGCTCAAATGTCTGTTCCTGGTGTCTCCAGCTCCAACTACCGGCTTTCTTTCGCGCCCTCTGGACCTCCACCCACAGTTTCCCTATATAAACAGTCGGATTAACTGTCAGGGATCGACATGACCAACGCTTCCGAACCGCTTGAAGGTACGCCGCTGATTGCGCCGTCTTCCGTTGAACACCCGCTTTTCGATCAGATCGTAGAGGCCTGTCGTTCAGTCTACGACCCTGAAATTCCGGTCAATATCTATGAGCTGGGCCTGATCTACACCATCGACATCTCTGATGAAAACGACGTGCAGATCATCATGACCCTCACCGCGCCCGGCTGCCCCGTCGCCGGTGAGATGCCAGGCTGGATTGTTGACGCGATCTCGCCGGTGCCAGGTGTTAAATCCGTCGATGTTGACATCACCTGGGAGCCGCCCTGGGGAATGGAGATGATGTCAGACGAGGCCCGCCTAGAGCTTGGCTTCATGTAAATCCATTTTGGCGTCTCTGCGTCAAAGAGGTCACAAAAGCTTCATCGGATCGCGGCAAAGGTTTTACCTTTCGCCGCGATTTCTCTTTTGAAAATCAACTTCTTTGGAGAATTCCATTGCGCAACGCCCTTGCCCAGTCTCTCAGCCAGTCTCTCACCCTGTCGCTCACCGCTCTCACCCTTGGATCTGCCGGTTTCGCACCAGCAGCCAATGCTTCTGAGGCCACTCTCAGCTATGGCCCCCGCCCCGCCTATCTGATCGAAAAGCTGCCCGAAGGGGCCTTGAAATCTAAACTGCAGTCCTGTGCGGCGCAGCAGCCCGCCCGCAGTGATTTTTCGATCGGCCACCGGGGTGCCCCCCTGATGTTCCCCGAACATACCGTACAGTCCAATGTCGCCGCCGCGCAGATGGGGGCCGGCATTCTGGAATGCGACGTGACCTTTACCAAGGATCTGGAACTGATCTGCCGCCATGCGCAAAACGATCTGCACAGCACCACCAATATCCTGACCACCGATCTGGCTGAAACCTGCATCACCCCTTTCTCCCCGGCCAGCGGCTCCACCCCCGCATCGGCTGAATGCCGCAGCTCAGAGATCACCCTGGCGCAGTTTCGCAGCCTGACGCCCAAGATGGAAAGCTTTGACAAGACGGCAACCACCGCGGCAGCCTCGCAGGGTGGCACGCCCTCCTGGCGCAGCACCCAATATGCGGATGGGGCCACCGCGATGACCCATGCGGAATCCATCGCCCTGTTCAAATCTCTCGGCGCCAAATTCACCCCAGAGCTCAAATCCCCCTCGGTTGAGATGCCTTTCAACGGTTTCACGCTGGAGGCCTACGCCCAGAAGATGATCGACGACTACAAGGCCGCCGATATCCCCGCCACGGATGTCTGGGCCCAGAGCTTTGACCTGGAGGTGGTGAAATACTGGATCCAGAACGAGCCCGCATTTGGCAAGCAGGCCGTCTATCTGGATGGGCGCTACAGCGATGCGACGCCGCTGGATCCAATGGATCCCAACAGCTTCAGCCCCTCGATGCAGGAACTGGCGGATATGGGCGTGAACTACATCGCCCCTCCCATGTGGCTCCTGGTGACCCTTGAGGATGGCAAAATGGTGCCATCCCCCTATGCCAAAGAGGCCAAGGCCGCCGGGCTCAAGCTGATCACCTGGACCCTGGAGCGCTCCGGCCCGCTGACCACAGGTGGCGGCTGGTACTTCCAGAGCGTGCAACCCGCCATCAGCAATGCCTCCAGCTATTATGAAATCCTCGATGTTCTGGCCCAGGATGTCGAGATCGAGGGCATCTTCTCTGACTGGCCTGCAACGGTCACCTACTACGCCAACTGCATGGGGCTTTAAGCCGCTTTAAGCCCCTCTGTGCACTGGATTACACGGGCCGCATTTCCCCTGCGGCCCGTTTTGCCCCCTACTGCCTCTTGAGCCTGCCCCCTCGCGGGCCTAAATAGGGTATAACGCGCGCATTGGAGACACTCATGTTCGGCATTCCCGGCAAACAGGCTGTGACAATCACCCCCCGGGCTGCGGCCCAGATCACCAAGCTGATGACCAGCGGTGGCCACGCAGGGCTGCGCATCGGCGTCAAAAAGGGCGGCTGTGCGGGGATGGAATATACGATGGAATATGTCGACGAGCCGGATAAGAACGACGAGGTGGTCGAACAGGACGGCGCAAAGGTGCTGATCGCCCCGATGGCGCAGATGTTCCTCTTTGGCACCGAAATCGACTATGAGACATCGCTGTTGGAAAGCGCCTTCAAGTTCAACAATCCCAATGTGTCAGAGGCCTGTGGCTGTGGCGAATCCATCAGCTTCAAAGATGTCCCAAACCTCTGACAGCCCTGTCTAACTGCCCTGTCTAACTGCCCTGTCTAACCGCCCCTGAAAAACTGCTCTCATCTGCCTGCCCGCTTCCGACAGGGGCGGACCTCCTAGGCAAAGCGTCACAGGCCTCACCACCAGACCTTTGGCCGATTGCCCCGCCCTGCCCCCGGTGCTACCACTTGGCCAGATTTTGACCAGGGGAGCGACAGATGCGGCAGAAAATGGCAGCGGGCAATTGGAAGATGAACGGCACAGGCGCAGCCCTGGCAGAGCTTGAGACCCTGATACAGGCGCAACACGCAGCCAAATCGGAGCTGTTGATCTGCCCCCCCGCCACGCTGTTGTCCCGTGCTGCCGAAATTGCCGCCGATAGCTCCCTCGCCATTGGTGGTCAGGATTGCCACGCCGCCTCTTCCGGCGCCCATACCGGCGACCTGTCGTCTGAGATGCTCAAAGACGCAGGTGCGACGGCTGTCATCCTTGGCCATTCCGAGCGCCGCGCCGACCACAATGAGACCAGCAAAACGGTTGCCGCAAAAACAAAATCCGCCTGGAGCGCCGGTCTCACCGCCATTGTCTGCCTTGGCGAAACCCTGGCGGAACGCGAAACCGGGGACACCCTCAAGGTTGTCGGCAGCCAGCTCGCCGCCTCCCTGCCTGACGGCGCCACCGGCCAGAACACCGTCATCGCCTATGAACCGGTCTGGGCCATTGGCACCGGCAAAGTGCCAAGCCTGGACCAAATTGCCGAAGTCCATGATTTCCTGCGCCATGCCCTCACCACAAGGTTCGGCGCCGAAATGGCCGCTGCCACCCGCCTGCTCTATGGTGGTTCGGTGAAACCGGGCAATGCCGCTGAAATCTTTGCCACCTCCAACGTCGATGGCGCCCTCGTTGGCGGCGCCAGCCTGAAATCCGCAGATTTCTCCCCCATCATCGCAGCCCTCGACGCCAGCTAGGCCCACCCCCTTTTCATTTGGCCCCAAATATCCCGGGGGAGCGCCCCTTGAGGCGCGGGGGCAGAGCCCCCAAAACGCACAGGCGGGCGCAGGGGCAGAGCCCCTAAACGCACAGGCGGGCGCAGGGGCTGCTCTCCCCTCACCCCCCAAAAAAACGCCCCGGACAAAATCCGGGGCGTTTTTTGTTTCACCTGGAGCCGAGCCCCTAGTTGGTGATAATCTCAGTTGGTGATAATCTCAGGCCCCATCAGCGCATTGGGGATCAAGGTGCTCAGCCAGGGAATATATGTCACCATGATGAGGAAGACAAAAAGCACCGCGAGGAAGGGCAAAGCCGCCCGCACCACCGACATCATCGGCATTCCCGCCACCCCTGAGGTGACAAAGAGGTTCAGGCCCACCGGCGGGGTGATCATGCCGATTTCCATGTTCACCACCATGATGATGCCCAGATGGATCGGGTCAATGCCCAGCTCGATGGCAATGGGAAAGACCAGCGGCGCCACGATCACAAGTAGCCCGGAAGGCTCCATGAACTGACCGCCGATGAGCAGGATCACATTGACCACCACCAGGAACATCACCGGACCAAAACCTGCTGACAGCATCGCATTGGCGATATGCTGCGGCACCTGTTCATCGGTCAGAACATGTTTCAGGATCAGCGCATTGGCGATAACAAACATCAGTGTCACTGTCAGCTTACCGGCATCAAACAGCGCCTTCTTGGTGTCCTTATGCCCCCAGACCGTCAGCAAAGCCAGGGGCGCCTGCAACACCGAACGACGCGAGGTCCGCTCGGTTGCGGCCAGCGGCCCCATATCGCGGTATACAAAGGTGGCAACAAAAAACGCATAGACCGAGGCCACAGCCGCTGCTTCGGTTGGGGTAAAGATGGCGTCTTCCTTGTAAAGCCCCAGCTCCGCCGAATACCAAGGGTAGCCATAGATACCCACCATGATGATCACGATCAAGAACAAGCCCCAAAAGGCCTCCCGGAAAGAGGCGCCAACTTCGCCCCAACCGGCCCAGTTGCCCTTGGGCATGTTCTTGATCCGCGCGATCACATAGATCGTCACCATCAGCATGACACCGGCCAGAAGGCCCGGAATGATGCCCGCCAGGAACATCCGCCCCACCGAGACATCCACCGAAGCGGCATAGACCACCATGACAATCGAGGGCGGGATCAGGATGCCCAGAGTGCCGGCATTACAGATCACCCCGGCAGCAAACTCCTTGGTATAGCCCGCCTGGCGCATCGCCGCGATGACGATGGAGCCAATCGCCACAACTGTCGCGGGCGACGAGCCGGACAGGGCTGCAAACATCATGCAGGCAAAAACACCGGCAATGGCCAGGCCGCCCTGAAAATGGCCGACGCAGGCGATGGAAAAGCGAATGATCCGCTGCGCCACGCCGCCAGTGGACATGAAGGTAGAGGCCAGAATGAAAAACGGAATGGCCAGCAGGGTAAAATGTCCCTCAAAGGCTTCAAACAGAGTACCAGCAACACTCGCCAGCGAACTGTCGGAATAGATCAGCAAAAACAATACCGAGCTGAGACCCAGCGAGATGGCAATCGGCACCCCGATCAGCATCAGCCCCACCACCATGGCAAAGAGGAAAATCACATCCATCAGTTTTCTCCCTCGGTGGCGCGGGCCCGGGCCTCGTCCAACTCATCTTCGACCTCGTGGCTGGCCACCAGCCGGTCCGCCTTTCCGCGCCACACCTGCACCAGGGCCTGGGCAAAACGGATCACCAGCAACCCCATCGACAGGGGCAACACCACATAGGGCACCACCTTGGGCAGTTTTTCATAAGAATCGCCGTAGTTGACCAGCTCTTCCAGGAACCGGAAGAGGCCGACCATCGGCACATCCTGCACCTCATAAAAGCTCTGGCTGCGCGCCGTCATATCAAACCCGGTTGGAAACCAACGCCCCGAGGTTGGCGGCAGATCCGCAAACACCGCCCAATAGTCATAGGCGCCTTTCAGCAGCAGCAGGGAAAACAGCAGACAACAGCCCACAGCAACAAGCGCAACAATTCGGCGTGCGGGCGGTGACAGGATATTGACGATGGCATCCACGCCCAGGTGGCTATGGGTCTTTACTGCATAAGACGCCCCCAAAAGCACCAGCCAGGCAAACAGGAAGACCGTCAGTTCCAGCGCCCATAGAATATTGGAGTTAAGGAAAAAACGCGCGATCACATTGGCAAATGTAATCAGCGTCATCAGCCCCAGAAGCAACGCAATCAGCGTCTCCTCCAATGTGTTGATAAACCCGGACAGGCCGGTTCTTGCCCCCGACATAGTGGTTACCCCGATGATGTTGAGAAAGAAAAGCTCAGGCGGCGGATCCCCACGCCGCCTGAAAACCCGGGGGCCTGATCACAACGGATCATCCCCCAGATGCGGCCCGCCTGCAGGGCGGCGCCGCCTATTTGATCCAATCACTTAGTGATTGGCGTTGATCGCCTGCGCCGCGTCGATCTTATCCTGACCCACATCACCGGCGAACTGTTCCCAGACCGGCATCATGGTTTCAACCCAGACCTGACGCTGTGCTGCATCCAGGGTGCGGACTTCGCCGCCGGCTGCGATAATGGCGGCCTTGGCGTCGTTGTTGACCTGCGTGGATTCGGCGTTGCGGGTCTGGGTCACTTCCCCAAGGATCTGCAGGAACTGCTCACGAACCGCTGGCTCCAGGCTTTCCAGCCAGTCAACATTGGTCACCACCAGATAGTCGATAATGCCGTGGTTGGTTTCGGTGACACCGTCCTGCACTTCAAAGAACTTCTTGCCATAGATGTTGGACCAGGTGTTTTCCTGACCATCGACAACACCCTGCTGCAGAGCTCCGTAGACTTCGGAGAAGGCCATCTTCTGGGGCGAGCCACCAATGGCTTCCATCTGCGCCACCAGCACGTCAGAGGACTGAACGCGGAATTTCAGGCCATTGGCATCCGTGGGCGCGACCAGGGGCCGGTTCGCCGACATCTGCTTCATGCCATTGTGCCAATAGGCCAGCCCCTGCAGGCCGCGGCGCTGCATGCTGTCCAGCAGAGCCTGCCCATTGGGCGAGGCCTGGAATTCGTCAACCGCATCAATGTTCTTGAACATGAAGGGCAGATCAAAGAGGCGGAATTCCTTGGTGAATTTCTCGAACTTGGACAGCGACGGAGCCGCCAGCTGCACATCGCCCTGCAACATGGCTTCAAGCACCTTGTTGTCGTTATAGAGCGTCGAGTTCGGGTAGACTTCCAGGCACATGATGCCATTCATTTCATCGTTGATGCGCTGTTCCAGCAAGGAGGCGGCAATCCCTTTGGGGTGCTTGTCCGTGTTGGTTACATGGCTGAATTTGACAACGATTTCGCCGTCATCGCAGGTGGCACTTGCGGCGCCTGCGGTTACTGTCAGGGCCATCGCAGTGGCTGCAGCGGTTACAAATTTCATATCAATCCTCCCAGATTTCGTCATGTCTCCTGCCATGGCAGAAGCCTCGCCCAAGGATTGCCAGTTGCGCAGCTCAGCTCAAGATTTGTTTTCAAGTCATCTTAAATTGAAATCTTTTACATATTTCACAGATGGTTACTTGAAACTCGCAACAGATCCCCCATGAGAACCCTACAGGGTTGTGCGAAATCTCGCACAGGGATTACCAGCCTTGTGCGGAAAACCGCACAAGGCGCCATCGCCTATACCGTCCAGGAATCGCCCGCTGCGGGCTGGCGAACTTGCGGGTGCGGCCACGTTTGAGCGGGGCGAGATCAGCCGCGCCGATAGTCCTCTGGGCGGATGCCATAGCGGGCCAGTTTGTCATAAAAGGTTTTGCGCGGCAGTTTCAGCGCCTCAGCCGCTGCCGCCGCCCTGCCGTTCTGACGCCCCAAAGCAGCGATCAACAACGAGCGTTCCACCTGGGCCATTTGCTCTGCCAGGCCCAGATCGGTTCCACCGCTGACTTCATCCGGCATACCCAGAACAAACCGCATGGCCGCTGACATCAGCGAGCGCGCATTGCCCGGCCAGTCCTGCGCCATCAAGGCCGCCAGGTGCTCCTGGCTGATCTGTGGCGCCTCAATCCCGGCCTGTTCCGCCGCCTGGGCCACATAAAGCCGGAACAGCACCGGGATATCGCCGGGGCGCTCGGCCAGCGACGGGATGCGCACCCGCATGCCTTCGAGCCGGTAATACAGATCCGCGCCAAAACTGCCCGCCGCAACAAGCGCTGCCAGATCAGCGGTGCTGCCTGCAATCAGCCGCGTCTCGCCCCCCTGTTCGATCCATTCCAGCACCGCGTATTGCAGCGCCTCCGAGAGGGCTGAAATCTCATCCAGGAACAGCGATCCGCCGGCCGCCTGCTGGCAAAGGTCCTGCAGATCAGCCGCGCTCAACCCCGCGGATGGGGATTTGACAAAGGGAGCCTGGGCGCGCGGCGACATCAGGTGGATCACCTCCGCCACCTTGGAAATGCCGCTGCCGGCTGGCCCCGCCACCAAAACTTCAGCCGTGGTGGGTGCCACGGCGCGCACCCGCGCCCGCAGCTCATCAGATTGCCGGGAGGTGCCAAACAACATGCGGGCCGCCGGATCGCCTTCTTCCAACTGCTGTTTAAAATCACGGTTTTCCAGCACCAGATGGCGGGTTTTGCGCGCCCGCTGCAGGGTTGCCAGCAGATCCGCAGTGACACAGGGTTTTTCCAGAAACCCAAAGGCACCGCGCGACATCGCCTTGACCGCCATGGGAATATCCCCCTCACCGGTCAACAGGATCACCGGCAGGTCGTCATCAATGCCGCGCACGTAGTCCAGCAGATGAAACCCATCCCGCCCCGGCATCCGGATATCGGACAGGATCACCCCTTCGAACTCGGGCGTGATCAGATCCTTTGCCGCCACAAAAGAACCCGCAGTAATTGGCTCCAGATCATTCAGCTCCAGGGTCTGCGCCAGCGCCTCGCGCAGGGCGGCATCGTCATCAACAACCAGGACTTTACGGGTCATATCGCGACATCCTCGTTCCAGCGGTCCAGCTCTACAGTGAACACGGCACCGCGTGTGCCGTTTCTGCCGTGGATATTGCCACCAAAGCTCTGCAACAACCCATATGAGATCGACAGCCCCAGGCCCATCCCCTCAGAGCTGCTCACCACCTTGGTCGAGTAAAACGGATCAAACATCTTTTCCGGCTCTTTGATACCCGGGCCAATGTCAGACACCACCACCGCAAGCCGGTCTCCGGCCTCCAGAGTTTCTCCGGCTTCCAGGGTTATGGTGATCGCACGGCTGTCCTGACCCAACATCGCATCAGCCGCATTGTTGATAAGATTGACAAAAACCTGGGTCAGCCGCACTTCTCCACCCCAGGCATAGATCGGCTCATCCTCCATAGGCGGGCTCCAGCTGAGCGTCACCGCGTCGGTCTCCAGACGTGAGGCCGTCAGCTCCACAGCGGTATTGATCACCTGCACCAGATCCACCCGCGCCATCGGCTCGTTCTCATTGCGCGAAAAGGCCCGCAGGTTTTTGATGATCCGCGCCATGCGCGCCGACATGCCTGCAATGCGCGACAGGTTTTCACCAACCCGGTCAATCTGACCGCGCTGCAAGAAGGCATCGCCATTTTCAGCAAATTGCTGGATCGCCATCAGCGGCTGGTTCAGCTCATGGCTGATCCCCGCAGACATCTGTCCCAAGGCCGAAAGCTTGCCCGCCTGCACCAGCTCTTCCTGCGCCTTTTTCAGCGCCGCCTCCGCATCTTCGCGTTCGCTGACTTCACGGCGCAGCTGGCTGTTGGTGGATTGCAGCGCTCGGGTGCGGGTTTCAACCCGGCTTTCCAAAACCGCATTGGCCTCTGCCAGGCTGCGGCGGCGCTCCATGGTCAGGAACAGAAAGGTTCCAAAGGCCAGACACAGCGCCGCCAGCGCCGCCGCCTGCAGCAAGGCCAACCTGCGGGCCGGGGCCACATCGACCAGGATCTGTCCGGTCAAGCCAATGACAGGCAGCTCCACCGACAAATGCAGGGCCCGGCGCGGCAGATAGGTGTTCCCCGACAGCTTCCAGATGTCATACCCGGCAACGCGGGAAACCTGATATTCCAGGTTTGATCCCGTCAGGACGGAACTGGCCTCCTCCTCACCGCCCTGCTGCCAGAACAACAGTTCAGGCCGGTTGGAGATGAAGACCTCGCCCTGGTCATTGGTGAAAAACACCGCAGGCAGCGAGCCCCGCCAGGTCTGCTCCACGTCCTCGACATCGGCAACCACCACCAGCACCCCGGACACCCCGGTGTCTGGCGCAAAGTTGGGGGCTGCATAAAAATAGGCGCGGCGCCCGTTTTCAGCCAACACATCCGAGCCAACCCCCAGCGCCCCCTGCATGGCGCGCCGGAAATACCCCGCAGTGGCGATATCGCCCCCAGTGCCCCCAGCAGCAGCGACCAGAACCTCCCCGCGAGTATCCGCATAAAACACATCCAAAGCCGAGGTCTTGTCTGCAATGCCACGCAACACCCGCTGCGCGGCCTGCCGTTCCGCCTCACTCTCCAGCTGTTCCAAAACCGGATGATCCGCGACCAGCACCGCAAGCTCTTGATAGATCTGCAACTGGGTGCTGACCCGATCCGAGGCCAAGGCAAGGTCCGCAACGCTGCGCTCTGCCAGGGAATCAAGCGCCTGACGGTAGCCGTAAATCCAGGTCGCGCCGACTATACAAGATACTGCAAGAGCCCCCCCCAGCAGCAACGGCCATCTTTGCATAAGTTGTCGCTTTCTTTTGACCCAGAGTTTTTTTCCAGTCTAGCAAGACTGACCTTGCAAAGACCAGCCATGAAGGCAAAGTCAGGCGATGAAAACAGTCCACCAATCCCCGACCGATCCCGCCTTTGTGCAAGACCCCTACCGCTTTTATCAAAGCGCCCGCGCCGAGGCCGGTCTGGCCTATTGGCAGGACTACGCCATGATAGCCGCCTTTCGCCGCGCCGCCGTCCATATGATCCTGCGTGATTGCCGTTTTGGCCGTGAGATACCGCCGGAACTGGCCACAACCGCACCACCGCACCTTGCCCCCTTCCTCGCGGTCGAAGCCCATTCCATGCTGGAGGCAGAGCCGCCCCGCCATACCCGCTTGCGCAAACTGGTGATGCGCGCTTTCACCTCCCGCGAGATCAAGGCACAGCAAGCCGGGATTAGCGCGCTTTGCCACAGCCTGATTGATGCCTTCCCCGACACGCCCTTTGACCTTCTCTCCGCCTATTGCACCCAGGTGCCAGTGATCACCATCTGCCGCCTGCTTGGCGTGCCCACCGACATGGCGCCACACCTGCTGGCCTGGTCCCACGATATGGTGGCCATGTATCAGGCCGCCAGAACCAAAGAGACCGAGCAGGCCGCTGCCAGGGCTGCGCAGGAGTTCACCGCGTTTCTGGCCGACTATGTGCAGCAACGCCGCTCTGAGCCCGCAGATGACCTGATAACGCGGCTGATTGCAGCCGAGGAACAAGGCGACAAGCTCAGCAATGATGAGCTGATCGGCACCTGTATCCTGTTGCTCAACGCAGGCCACGAAGCCACGGTGCACGCCCTGGGAAATGGCGTCAAAACCCTGTTGCAGCAGGGCTGGGATCCGGCCTGGTTGACCGCAGATGGCATTGACAACCTGGTCGAAGAGATCCTGCGCTTTGACCCGCCTTTGCATATGTTCACCCGCTATGCCTATGAAGAGGCAGAGGTCATGGGCCATACCTTCCAACGCGGTGATCAGGTGGCGCTGCTGCTGGCCTCGGCCAACCGGGATCCTGCCGCCGAAGACCAGGCCGAAATCTTTGATCCCAGCCGCCCGGCCCGCACAAATATGTCCTTTGGCGGCGGGCTGCATTTCTGCGTCGGCGCGCCACTGGCAAGGCTGGAAATGCAGATCGCCCTGCCCATTCTGTTTCAGCGCTGCCCCGATCTGAAACTCGCCGCAGAACCGCGCTACAGCAACAGCTACCATTTCCACGGGCTCAGCGCGCTGCGGGTGACGCGCTAACGCCGCTTCTCGGGTCAACTTTTGGGTCAGGGAGAGCCAAGGCCACCCCGGCCTCCCCGGTCTCCCCGCGCGCGATGCGCGGCCTGTCCTTGACGCACCCGGACCCAGAAAAAGTGATCAGGCGCTTCAGGGGCGCAGCAGCCCCTGACGTGCGTCTCGACAGACCCACACCACCCAGCCCAAACCAGCAGGGCCCAAACCAGCAGGGCCCGCGTTCTGTGTCGCGGCGCCACAGGCAGAAATAGGCGCGCGGTAGCGCTCCTTTTGGCAGGGGTTAGCTCTCAAGAGGCAGCATGGTGGTGGATTTGATCTCCTCCATCGACAAAAGCGCCGTCACATTATGCACCTTCACCTCCGAGATCAGGGCCTGATAGAACACATCATAGGCCCGGGCGTTTTGCACCCGCACCTTGAGGATATAGTCGATATCCCCCGCCAGCCGGTGCGCCTCTTGTACTTCCGGGCGGTCGCGTAGCGCCTTCAGAAACTTGGCCTGCCAATCCGCCTCGTGCTCTGAGGTGCGGATCAGCACAAAGAAACAGGCCTCAAATCCCAGCGCCTCTGCGTCCAGCACCACGGTCTGCTGACCAATCACCCCGGCCTCGCGCAATTTGCGGATCCGATTCCACACAGGTGTCTTGGAACTGCCCACCTGACGGGCAATTTCATCCAGCGATTGCCCCGCATCGCGCTGCAGCTCCGCCAGAATTTTCCGGTCCGTCGCATCGATCCGCACTGTCATTCTCAAATTCCCTCTGTTTCAGGACCATTCTATCCGGCTTTGCCGCAGCATGGAACAAACAACCTTATTTGCCCCAGCATATAGCGCAATGGCGGGAATATTTCCTATATCTAACCCTAAGTCAAACAACAGCAATGAGGCCCGATATGACCGGTCCAGTGACACATACCGCAAATTCCACCGCGCGCAGTGGCCTGTCTTGCCTGGCCCATGGCGAAGTTGCCTTTGCCGGTTCCGGCCCCGGCGATCCCGATCTGCTGACCCTCAAGGTCGCGCGCGCCCTGCAAGAGGCCGATGTGATCTTGTTTGACCGGCTGGTCAGCCCCGAGATCCTGGCGCTTGCAGGGGCACAGGCGCAGCTGGAAGACGTTGGCAAAGAGGGCTTTGGCCCCTCGATGAGCCAGGAAGAGATCTGCGCCCGTATGGTTGCTCATGCGCTGGCGGGCCAAAAGGTTCTGCGTCTGAAATCCGGTGACCCCACCATCTTTGGCCGCCTGGACGAAGAGCTCACCGCCTGTGAACAGGCCGGTGTCGCCTATCAGATCATGCCCGGTATCACTGCGGCCTCAGCCGCGGTGGCCAGCATTGGCCAGAGCCTGACCCAGCGGGGGCGCAATTCCTCGGTGCGCTTTCTCACCGGCCATGACACCCGTGGCTTTGCCGATCAGGACTGGGCGGCTCTGGCGCGCCCCGGCGAGGTCGCAGCCATCTATATGGGCAAAAAGTCCGCCCGTTTTGTGCAGGGCCGCATGATCATGCATGGCGCCAATCGCGCCACGCCGGTCACGGTGATCGAATACGCCTCGCGCGCCAATCAGCGGATCTTGGAGACCACGCTGGAGCGCCTGCCGACAGATCTCGCAGCAGCGGGTTTTGATGGTCCCGCTCTTACCTTTCTTGGGCTTGCGCCGCGCCAAAGCCTGGCCGCCCTCTCTGACCTAAATATGGAACTTGCATAATGGCCCGTCCCTTTACCCCCAAAGTCATCACCGCCAATGATCTTCTGGAAGGCGATGTGATCTATTTCCAGGCCGACAACAGCTGGACCCGCGATCTCGCCCAGGCGGAACTCATCGTCGATGAGGCCGAGGCGCAGCTGCGCCTGCTGGAGGCTGAAAAGCAGAACATCCGCATCGTCGGGGCCTATCTGGCCGATGCCAAGGCTGGCCCCAACGGTCCAGAACCGGTGCATTTCCGCGAAGATTTCCGCCGCAAAGGCCCATCCAACTACAGCCACGGCAAGCAGGAGGCCGAAGCCCATGTATAAGTATAACGCCTTTGACGAGGCCTTTCTGGCCGAACGCAACGCCCAGTTCCGCTCCCAGGTTGCCCGCCGCATCGACGGCTCGCTCACCGAGGATGAATTCAAACCGCTGCGGCTGATGAATGGCGTCTATCTGCAGCTGCATGCCTATATGCTGCGGGTCGCCATCCCCTATGGCACCCTGAATTCCGCCCAGATGCGCGCCCTGGCGCTGCTGGCCGAGAAGTGGGACAAGGGCTATGGCCACTTCACCACCCGCCAGAACATCCAGTACAACTGGCCCAAGCTCAACGATATCCCTGATATGCTGGATGCCCTGGGGGAGGTTGGCCTGCACGCGATCCAGACCTCGGGCAACACCATCCGCAACACCACCGCCGACCACTTTGCCGGCGCCGCAGCAGATGAGCTGACAGACCCGCGCCCCTATGCCGAGCTGATCCGCCAGTGGTCCACCGACCACCCGGAGTTCCAGTTCCTGGGCCGCAAGTTCAAGATCGCGATCACCGGCAGCCCCAATGACCGTGCCGTGACCAAAGCCCATGACGTGGGTCTGCGCATGGTCGAGCGCGACGGTGAGATCGGTTTTGAGGTCATCGTCGGCGGTGGCCTGGGCCGCACGCCCATGGTTGGCAAAGTCATTCGTGACTTCCTGCCCCAGCCGGATCTGTTGCCCTATCTGGAATCCGTGCTCAGCGTCTATAACGTGCTGGGACGCCGCGATAACAAATACAAGGCCCGCATCAAGATCACGGTGCAGGAAAACGGCATCGACAAGATTCGCGAGCTGGTCGAGGCCCGCTTTGCAGAGCGTCGCGCCGAGTTTGACGGCACCGACCAGGCGCTGCTGGCCGGGATCAAGACACATTTTGAGGCCCCTGCCTTCCGCACGGGCGAGACCAGCGCCTATGAGGCGGCCTATGCCTCGGATCCGGTGTTCCGGGCCTGGGCCGATACCAACCTGGCCGCACATCGTGCCCCCGGCCATGCCATCGTCACCATTTCGGTCAAGGCCCATGGTCAAACCCCAGGGGATGCCAGCGCCGATCAGATGCGGGTGATGGCGGATCTGGCCGAGGAATTTGGCTATGACGAACTGCGCATCAGCCACCAGCAGAACGTGATCCTGCCACATGTGCATAAATCCGACCTGCCCGCGCTCCATGCGCGTCTGAAACAGCACGCATTGGCCACGGCCAATATCGGCCTGATCTCGGATATCATCGCCTGCCCCGGCATGGATTATTGCGCCTTGGCAACCGCGCGCTCGATCCCGGTGGCGCAGGAAATCGCCCAACGCTTTGACGATTTGAAGCTGGAGCATGACATCGGTCATCTGCAGATCAAGATCTCGGGCTGCATCAATGCCTGTGGCCACCACCACGTGGCCCATATCGGCATTCTGGGTCTGGATCGCGCCGGGGTGGAGAACTACCAGATTACCCTGGGGGGCGATGCCACGGAAACGGCTGAGATCGGCAAGCGTACCGGCCCCGGCTTTGCCTATGATGAGATCGTTCCCGCCGTTGAACGGCTGGTTGAAACCTATCTTGCGATCCGGAGCGGGGAAGACGAGACCTTCCTCGAGACCTATCGCCGTCTTGGCATGGAGCCCTTCAAGTCCGCGCTCTATCCCGAGGCCCAGAAAAAGGTGGCCTAGCCCCATGGTGAACTTCGAAACAAATACGTTTGAACCAGACGGTGGCGCTGCGGCGCAGACCGCCCTGACGACAAAGGTAGACGGGCTCAATGCCCGCTACCGCCACCACTCTGCCACTGCGGTGATGCAGGGGGCGCTGCAGGATGCCGGCCATATCGCGCTGGTCTCCAGCTTTGGCGCTGAATCCGTGGTGCTGCTGCATATGGCCGCCATCATCGACCCGATGGTGCCGGTGTTGTTTGTCGATACCGAACTGCTGTTCACCGAAACGCTGGTCTACCAGCAGGAGGTGAGCGAACGTCTGGGGCTGCGCAATGTGCAGATCGTCAAGGCGGCTGATATTGCCGCCAAGGACCCCTATGGTGCGCTGCGCTTCTCTGACACCGATGCCTGCTGCGCCCTGCGCAAGACCGCACCACTGCAGGCCGCATTGGAGGGGTTCGACGGCTGGATCACCGGACGCAAACGCTTTCAGGCCGGCAGCCGGGCCGCACTGGATTTCTTTGAAGTCGAAGAGACCGCCGCAGGCACAACCGGGCGCATCAAGATCAACCCGCTGGCCCATTGGGCACCGGAAGACGTGCGCGCCTATATGATTGAAAACCGCCTGCCCCGCCATCCGCTGGTGGCCAAGGGCTACCCGTCAATCGGCTGTGCCCCCTGCACCTCGCCGGTTGCCGCAGGCGAAGATCCCCGCGCCGGACGGTGGCGTGATCAAAGCAAGGAAGAATGTGGCATTCACGTTGTAAACGGCCAATTCATCCGCACAGGAGCATGAGTGATATGACTGTAATTGTAACCGATGCGGGCTTTGGCCCAGAAACCTGGACCGCAGGTTTTGAGGTCGCGAATGCCCTGGACCTGGCCTCTGATGCGGATCCTGCGGCACTCTCGGCTTGTATCGAAGGCGCCGAAATCATCCGCATTGATTTCCCCAGCTTTGCCGATGGCCGGGGCTTCACCCTGGCGCGGCAACTGCGCCTGATGGGCTATGCGGGCCGGTTGCGCGCCAAGGGCCATGTGCTCGCCGATCAATATGCCATGGTGCGGCGCACCGGCTTTGACGAGGTGGAAATCAGCGCTGAGCTGGCTGCCCGTCAACCGCAGGAGCAATGGCTTGCCCGCGCCCAATGGGGCGCCCATAACTACCAGGCCCGCCTGCGTGGTGGCTCTGCCGCGCGCTAAGCCAGCCCTCTCTCCGTCAGAATGGCCCCGGTCTGCCTCTCCTTTGCGTCAGCGACGCTGCGGAGTTACAGTTTCCGGGGCTTCCCCTGACCTACATCAAAGATTAATCAGAGGTGCCGGTTTAACAGACCGGTAGTGCAACCGATGAACGAGATTTTGCCTGTGACCGATGCTGCGACCGATGCGCCTGTAAAGGCCACCCCCGCCCTGCCCGACGCCCAGACTGTAACTGAGGTGAAGCACTGGACGGACAAACTGTTTTCCTTCCGCTGTACCCGCCCGGCCTCGCTGCGCTTTCGCTCGGGTGAGTTTGTGATGATCGGGCTGATGAACGACCCCGATCCCAAAACCGGCAAGGTAAAGCCGCTGCTGCGCGCCTATTCCATCGCGTCGCCGTCCTGGGATGAGGAAATGGAGTTCTACTCGATCAAGGTCGAGGATGGCCCGCTGACCTCGCGGCTGCAGCACATCAAGGTTGGTGACGAAATCATCCTGCGCCCCAAACCGGTGGGCACCCTGGTGCATGACGCGCTGATCCCCGGCAAGCGCCTCTGGTTCTTTGCCACCGGCACCGGCTTTGCGCCCTTTGCCTCGCTGCTGCGCGAACCCCAGACCTATGAGGACTACGATGAGGTCATCATCACCCACACCTGCCGCACCGCCGGTGAGCTGACCTATGGCCGCGAGCTGATCGAGGGGCTGAAGGACGACGAGCTGCTCAATGAGGTGATCGGTGAAGGCTTCTGGAAGAAGATCAAATACTACCCCACCACCACCCGCGAAGAGAGCCCCAAGATGGGCCGGATCACCGATCTGATCAACTCTGGCGAGGCCTATAAGGATCTCGGTGTGACGCCGCTCTGCCCGGACAATGACCGCGCGATGATCTGCGGCAACATGGCCTTTAATCTCGAACTGAAAGCCATGCTGGAGGAAGCCGGCCTGGAAGAAGGCGCCAATTCCAAGCCCGCGCAATATGTGGTGGAAAAGGCCTTTTTGGACTGATCCCTGTTTTGGGGATACCCCCAAAGGGTGCCGCCGCCACAGGCTGCCACCAAGGGAAAATAAAAAACGGGCAGCCTCCTGAAAAGGGAAGCTGCCCGTTCTGCATTCAGCCTGCATTCAGCGCGGTGGTCGCCCTTACAGCCCCAGCGCCGCCTTCACCTGATCCAGCACGCCCGAAAGCAGCTCTGGATTGTCCTTGGCCTTGGTCAGGGCGGTGCTCAGCGCGGTTTTCTTCAGCGCGTCCAGCTCTGAGCCGTTGATCATTTCGATCACCTTGTCAAAGTCAAACCCATCCTGGGTGAGATATTTGCTCATACCTTCCAAGGCAGAAGTGGATTCGGCAGCGGTCTCGGTCGCGGCTTCTGTGGCAGTTTCAGTTACGGCTTCTGTTGCTGCCTCAACGGCTGTGGTGGCGCTTTCAGTGACCGCCCCAGACGCGGCCTCAACTGCGGCACCGGCCGCCTCGGAGACAGACTCGCCAGCCTCTACCGCTTCGTTGACCGCTTCAGCGGCCGCAGTGCCTGCCGCATTTGCCGCCTCAGTGGCAGTTTCGGTCACCTCTTCAACAACGGATTCTGCGGCCTCGGTTGCTGTTTCAACCGCCTCTTCAACAGCCGAGCCCGCCTCTTCGACAACCTCTTCCACCTGTTCTGCTACGGTGCCCTCGGTCACCTCCTCAGCAACCGGTTCGGCTGCGGCGGGTGCCTGTTCTTCTACAACCAGTGGCGCTGCGGGTTTCTGGCTTTGGACATAAAAATACCCCCCTGCCGCAACAACACCCAGTCCCAAAATGACAAAAATTGGCTTCATGACCTGTCTCCTTCTTTCGCACTGCATTTTTGCAGGCTTGATAACAGGCAGGTGCGCCCTCCGGCCAGTTTACACAAGGGGGAATAACCAGCGCTCCGTCTCATCAGCCAAACCCCGCCGGCAGACTCACCCGCCCGGTTTTGAACCCCGAAATTTGCCATTTGACCCAGCTGACGACATTTGACATTGATCATAGGACACGAAACCCGTGATCCCTGGCCAAAATCCCGGATCCTGCCGCTAAAAAGCGACAAACCCCCGGGAATTTCGGCCTCCACATCACGGTTGCGCCTTGAAACATGGCGCCGTTCCGTTTAAGTTTCGTGCTCGAAATTCGGCAATAATCAAAGGATCAAAGCCATAGCCCGCAGACCTCATAATGCGCCGCCGCAACGTGATACCGGCCCGCGCACGAACGAAAAAATTCGCGCCTCTGAAATCCGCCTGATTGGCGCTGACGGCGAAAATGTCGGGGTTGTGCACCCTGCCAAGGCTATGGACATGGCAAATGAGGCCGGTCTTGATCTGGTTGAAATTTCGCCCAACGCGACCCCCCCTGTCTGCAAGATCATGGACTTTGGTAAGTTCAAATACGAACAGCAGAAACGGGAAAGCGAAGCGCGTAAAAAGCAGAAGATCATTGAGGTCAAAGAGGTCAAATTCCGGCCCAATACCGACACCAATGACTATGAAGTCAAAATGCGCAATGTGTTCAAATTCCTGGAAACCGGCGACAAGGTGAAAATCACCCTGCGCTTCCGGGGCCGCGAAATGGCACACCAGAATCTGGGCCGCCAGTTGCTGGAACGCGTCGCCGAAGACGTCAAGGAACTGGGCAAAGTTGAAAACATGCCCAAAATGGAAGGCCGCCAGATGGTCATGATGATCGGGCCACTGCCGCAGAAATAGGCCCGCCCTTCTAGATATTATTGCCCCCGGATGCCCAGTGCTTCGGGGGCAATTCTGTCTCTAGCCCCCAGCTTTGCCCCTCCCCCCAGCCCTGCGGGTCTCATGGGACGCAGGGCGAGGTTTCGCCCCGCCCTTGTCACATTTAGCCCTTGTCACATTTACAGGCTGAGAATATGCAGATTGATCCTCTAAAAAGCCCAATCCTTCACATTCTCTCAGGTCTTGCCACCGGCCTGCTGATGAGCGCTGTGTCCATCGGCAGCCTGCCTTTCCCACTCACCCTGTCGGCGACAGCAGGCGCATGTCTCGCCCTTGTGCTGGTCTCCCGCGCGGTCCTAAAGCGGCAGTGGTACAATCTTTCCATTCTTCGCGGCCTGCTGACCGGTCGCAGCAATATCCCCCGCGAAATGATACAAGCCCTGTTCATGGGGGCTGCTTTGCAGGGGTTTGTGATGGCGGCCAGCGGTCATCTCGCGGGGCGCATGCTGCTTTGGCCTGCACTGGGCCAGCCAGAGCACGCACCCGAATACAATCAGGCCCTTTTTGTTGGCACAGTCGCGCTGATCTGGAACGTCATTTTCAAACGCCTGCGCAAAAAACAGGTGCGATAGCCCCTTCTCAACGGCTCCCCCCTCCCCGACGCCCTCATGGAGTGCGACTTCCACCTAGAACGGCAAAAGGCCAGGCGGAATCCCCTCCGCCTGGCCTCATCACTTTTGAATGACCCGCCGCTTTATGCGGCGGCGGCAACGGCCCGCTTGGTCAGCACAGCAATCAGATGCGCCCGGTAGGCTTTGGAGCCATGGATATCCGCCATCATGCCATCGGCATCCACCGACAGGCCCTCCAGCGCATCAGCGCTAAAATTGGCGCTCAGCGCAGCTTCGGCCTCTGACCAGCGAAACACCCCCTCTTCCGAGGCGCCTGTTACCGCAACCCGCACGCCATCCGCAAATTTGGCAACAAAGACACCAACCAGGGCAAAGCGCGAGGCAGGCTGAACAAACTTCTGATAGTTTGCCACCTCCGGCACCGGCATGCGCACCTGGGTCACGATCTCACCCTCCTCCAGCACCGTGGTAAAGAGCCCGTCAAAATAGTCATCCGCCGCGATCTCACGCGCATTGGTCACAATGGTTGCGCCACTGGCCAGAGCCGCAGCCGGATAACAGGCCGCAGGATCATTATTGGCAAGCGAGCCGCCAATGGTGCCGCGATTGCGCACTGCAGGATCGCCGATCTTGCCCGCCAAAGCAGCCAGCGCCGGATAGGCTGCAGCCGCCTCAGACGCCACCACCCCATGCGGCGTTGCACCGCCAATGCAGACAGTGCCAGCCTCCAGGCTAACCCCCTGCATCTCGGCAATACCACTCAACGAGACCAGCTTAGAGGGGCTGGCCAACCGCTGTTTTAGCGTCGGGATCAGAGTTTGACCGCCGCCCAGCGCCTGGGCCTCGTCATCGCTGCCCAGCGCAGCAACCGCATCAGCGATACTGGTGGGTTTTTCGACCTCGAAATTATACATTTCGCATTTCCTTCCCAGAACCGGCTCGCCCGGCCCTTTCATCTTTCCAAAAATACCTCGGGGAGCGCGAGGGGCAGCGCCCCTCGCCCATCACGTCACTGCCCCGCACTCAGCCATTCATCGCCGCCCAAACCCGCGCCGGGCTCAACGGCATGTCCACATGGGTGATATCCTTGCCCATGGACTGCAGCGCATCGACCACCGCATTGACCACCGCCGGAGGCGAGCCAATCGCCCCAGCTTCGCCGCAGCCCTTTACCCCCAAGGGGTTATGGGTACAGGGCGTCTGGCAGGAATGGTCCACCTGGTAAAACGGCAGATCATCGGCCCGTGGCATGGCATAGTCCATATACGAGGCCGACAAGAGCTGCCCATCCGCGTTATAGACAGCCGCTTCCAGCAGCGCCTGGCCGATCCCCTGGCCAATACCGCCATGCACCTGGCCGTCCACGATCATCGGGTTCACCACATTGCCAAAGTCATCGGCCGCAGCAAAACGTTCGATGCTGACCTTGCCGGTCTCCGGATCCAGCTCCACCTCGCAGGCATAGGCGCCCGACGGGTAGGTAAAGTTGGCCGGATCATAAAACGCCGTCTCTTCCAGGCCCGGTTCGATATCTTCCAGCGGGTAGTTATGGGGCACATAGGCCGCCAGGGTCACATCCCCCCAGGCCACGGATTTATCCGTGCCTGCCACACTGAATGCACCGTCCTTCAGCTCGATGTCAGCCTCAGCGGCCTCCATCAGATGCGCGGCGATCTTCTTGGCCTTGGCGATGATCTTCTCGGTGGCGCGCACCATGGCAGAACCGCCAACCGCCAGCGAGCGGGAGCCATAGGTGCCCATGCCCATCGGCGTATTGGCGGTATCGCCATGCACAATTTCCACCATGCTCTCGTCGATCCCGATCATCTCGGCGATCACCTGCGGGAACGAGGTCTCATGCCCCTGGCCATGACTGTGAGAGCCCGTCATCACCACCAGTCCACCGGTGGCATTGACCCGCACCGTGGCGCTTTCATACAGCCCCGCACGCGCGCCCAGCTGGCCAACCAGGTTACTTGGCGCGATGCCGCAGGCCTCAATATAGCAGTTCACACCCAGGCCGCGCACCTTGCCCCTGGCCTCGCTGGCAGTCCGACGCGCGGCAAAGCCCGCGAGATCGGCGATCTCTTCCAGCTTGTCCATGGTGGCATTGTAGTCACCGGTGTCATATTCCACCGCCACCGGCGTGGCATAGGGGAATTCGGTGATAAAGTTCTGCCGCCGCAGGGCAATTGGATCAACACCCAGTTCGCGCGCAGCCTTGTCGATGACGCGCTCCAGCTGAAAGGTCGCCTCGGGGCGGCCAGCGCCGCGATAGGCATCCACCGGCACGGTATTGGTAAAGACCGCCTTGACGTTCACATAGATCAGCGGCGTCTTGTAGTTGCCCGCCATCAGGGTGCCATGCAACCAGGTCGGAACCGAGGGCGCAAAGGTCGACAGGTAAGCGCCCATATTGGCATAGGTATCGGTGCGCAGCGCGGTAAAGTTGTTCTCCGCGTCCAGCGCCAGTTGAATGGTGGTCACATGGTCGCGGCCATGGGCATCCGAAATAAAGGCCTCCGAGCGCGAAGAGGTCCATTTCACCGCCCGGTTCAGGGCCTTGGCGGCAAAGGTACAAAAGGCCTCTTCGGCGTAGTGGAAGATCTTGGTGCCAAAGCCGCCCCCCACATCGGGCGCAATGACGCGCAGCTTGTGCTCTGGGATGCCCAGAACAAAGGCCCCCATCAACAGCCGGATCACATGCGGGTTTTGCGAGGTGGTATAAAGCGTGCTGTCGCCAGTGGCGCGATTAAAATCACCCACCGCAACGCGCGGCTCCATCGGATTGGCAATCAGCCGGTTGTTGACCAGCTCCAGCGTCGTCACATGGGCGGCATTGGCAAAGGCCTCTTCAACGGCGGGCTTGTTTTCTTCCACAAAACCCCAGTCGTAGCAAAGGTTCGAGGTCAGATCGTCATGCACCTTGGTGGCGCCGTCCTTGACCGCCGCTTTCATGTCGATGACAGCAGGCAGCTCTTCGATGTCCAGCACGATCGCCTCAGCAGCGTCGCGCGCCTGTTCGGCGGTATCGGCAACCACAGCCGCAATGGCATCGCCGACATAGCGCACCTTGCCCTGGGCCAGAACCGGGTGGGCCGGCTCCTGCATCACTTCGCCATGTTTATCGGTGATCTGCCAGCCGCAGGGAATGCCACCTACGCCTTCGAAATCGGCGCCGGTGAACACCCGCACCACGCCAGGCATCGCCGAAGCAGCCGTCGTATCAACCGAATTGATCCGGCCATGTGCCATATCCGAGCGCAGAAAGTGCACATAGGCCTGGCCACGCAGATTGATATCATCGGTGTAATTGCCGGTTCCTGTCAGGAACCTGACGTCTTCGCGCCGCTTTGGACTGGCGCCAATGCCACTATCTTTAGGCATATTCAAATCTCCTCCCTGGAGGGTGCAGCCTGTGGCGCACCTCTTGGTTATGCAGTTTGATCTTTGCGTCTTGATATCGACCGGGGCCACACCTCCCAATGGGGCCCAGGAGGTCCGCCCTATTCGGCAGCGATAGCCGAGACATCCTGACCGGATGCGGCCATGATCGCCTTGACGATATTGTGGTAGCCCGTGCAGCGGCAAATATTGCCTTCGAGATACTCGCGGATCTCCTGTTCGCTGGGCTTTGGGTTTTCTTTCAGCAGGGCCGCCGTCGACATCACCATGCCCGGCGTGCAAAATCCGCACTGCAACCCGTGGTGGTCCTGAAACGCTTGCTGAATGGTGTTGAGCGTGCCATCTGGCGCCGCTTGACCTTCGATGGTGGCAACCTCTGCGCCCTCGGCTTCGACAGCCAGCATGGTGCAGGATTTCACCGCAACACCGTTCACATGCACGACGCAGGCACCACATTGGCTGGTATCACAGCCCACATGTGTTCCGGTAAACCCCAGCTCTTCGCGCAGGAACGACGACAGCAGCGTGCGGCCCTCTGCTTCACCGTGCGCGGGTTTACCGTTCACGGTCATTGTGACCTTGGTCATGAATTCCTCCCATTTGCTACTTTTATTGGCTGGGGGAAGTTAAGCACGGGATTACGCCAGCGCGAACCCCTTTATACGCTCCGTCACAAACAATTTTACGGCTTGGCAAAATCTCGCCCCCGGCAGGAAATGCCACCACAGGCGCCGCCGCGCCGTCACCACAGCCGCCCCTGGCCCCGCGCCCAATACAGCAGCATCTGGCGCATTTTTAATCAGAGCGCCGCGGCATCGGACGGGTGGGAATTTCCTTGAGCAGCCCCCCCACCCCCATGTTTGCAATATCCGCGCCAGAGACGGCACAGCCGCACAGCACCCGCTCCAGCACCCAATCGGCACCGTTCAGCGCCGGCGAGCGGGCACAGCCCGGCAGGCCAATCACCGGCCGCCCCTGATACTCCCCTAAAAAGAGCAGATTGCCCGGATCCACCGGCATGCCAAAGCGGGTCACGCTGCCCCCGGCCCGGCGCAGCGCCTGCGGTGCCACATCCATAGGATCCGAGGTCGCCGAGCCGGTGAGGATCAACAGCACCTCCCCCGGAGCCGAGGCCAGCGCCGACGCCAGTTCCGCTTCGTCGTGGCGCACGATCACCCTGTCGCTCAACATCACTCCCATGCGCTGCAACCGGCCCGCCATCGCCCGCCGCCCCTTGTCCGGCGGCATCTTCTGGCTGACGCGGGTTTCGATCAGGCTGGCTGAGCCATAAACCGGGGGGAGAATGCGCAACGCGCCTGCAACGCCAGCCCCGGCCCGGTCAAGCGCCACAGCCGCAATCCCGTAAGAGATAATCTTGATGGTGGCGATCATCCCATCCGCATCAACCCGGTGATAATCCGGCACGGTGGCGATGGTGATCATCGGATCAACGCCGTTCAGGGCTTCAAGGGCTGCCCGGTCCAGCCGGACCAGACCGGCGCCCAGCGCATAAAGATTAACACGGCCCGCGCCAGCACCAGAAATGCGAATACCCTGCCCAGCCGCATCCGGCACCAGGGCCTGTGCCAAGGCCAGAGCCGCTGTATCCTCGTGCAGATCGCCCGCTTCCAGCCGCGCCACGGTGATCTTTCGATGACCTTCTTCAGCCAGATCCACCAGGTGTTGCGCCGTAAGGAATGTACCCTTGGGGATGCGATAGCATAGACCGGTGCCATAGGGCGGCTGAGCGGCCTGCATCGAATGGGCCAGGATTGCACCCTCGGCCTGTGCGACCTGAACGGTGCCGAACTTCATCTGACCTTACCGCGCAGTACCGCTGTCATCTCTGCCAGGATCGCAATGGCGATCTCTGCCGGGCCAGCGGCGCCGATATCCAGCCCCACCGGGCCATGAATACGCGCGGTATCCGGTTCGCCAAAGCCTGCCGCCAACATCCGCTCAACCCGTTTGGCATGGGTGCGTTTGGAGCCCAGAGCGCCGATGTAGAAACACTTCTGGCGCAGACCCGACGCCAGTGCAGGATCGTCCAGCTTTGGATCATGGGTCAGCAGCACCAGCGCGGTGCGCGCATCCAGCCCCAGCGCCGCTACGGCCTCATCCGGCCAATCCTCCAGCAGGGTCACCCCCGGAAAGCGTTCTGGCGAGGCAAAGGCCGCGCGGGGATCAATCACCGCCGGATCATAGCCCGCCAACTGGGCCATGGGCACCAGTGCCTGGGCAATATGCACCGCCCCGACCACAACCAGCCGCAGGGGGGGATTGTGCACCGCCACAAAGGTCTCACCGTCGTCTTCGACACCGGAGCGGTCCAGTCGCATCCGCTCGAGGTAGGCATCGCGCAGCACCGCGCCAATCCCCGTGGTCAGGTTCACCTCATAGGCCACCTGGGCGCGCGCCTTCTGCGCCGCCACCAGATCCGCCAGCAGGGCGACGGGCAAGGAACCACCCACAGGTTCAACCAGAACACGGATGGTGCCACCACAGGCCAGCCCAACGGCAAAGGCATCACCATCGCTGACGCCATATTCCAGCACCCGGTGCTTGCCATCGGCCAGCGCCTCTTGCGCCTCCATCACCACGGCGCCCTCGACACAGCCGCCCGAAACAGATCCCTCCAGGCGACCATCGCCGCTGACCACCAGCTGCGCCCCAACCCGGCGTGGTGCTGACCCCCAGGTCTGCACCACTGTGGCCAGCGCCGCGCCGCGCCCGGCCTGGTGCCAGTCCAATGCAATCTGCGCCGCACTGGCGGGGCTGGTGGTTTTTTGGGTCATATGTCCTCCGCTCAGGCCTGGTCGTGCCTGTCTCCCCCCGGAGTGTGCGCATCCGTCAATTGGGTTTCAAGCCGCAAAACCCCAAGGCACCAAAAACATGACGGCACCCGCACTCAAAATGCAGATGCCGTCAAAGCAGGCCCAGTCTCAATTCCCTGACATGAGGCGCCTCTCATGTTGTAGCGCCTCAGAGTCTCGCGCCCTTACTCTGCGGGCTGGGTAACGGGACCCGTGCCGATGATCCGCTCAGGCAGAGCAAAGGCCAGGATAATAAAGACCGCGCCCAGCAAAAGCCCCAACACATCCCCCGGCAGGGCAGTCAGGCCGTCGAACTTGGCCCCGGGCACCGCGCCCAGGGTGACTTTGCCGCCAGCCACACTGTCCAGCATCCCGCTGGCCTTCCAGCTGGGGTAGGTCAGCATATAGGCGGCAGCGCCAAACAGGCCACCCGCGATAAAGAACAAGGCGTCCTTGCGTCCCGAAGCCGCCGCAACAACGCCGGTACCGGGGCAATAGCCCGCCAGCGCCCAGCCGACGCCCAGCATCAACCCGCCGATAAAGACCCCGATATAGGCCGCTTTGACCGACATATGGCCCACATCCACAAGGCCCAGCATCTGGCCACCAAACATCAGCACCGATCCGGTGCCGATGGCCAGCATGATCGTTTTTGCCAGGTTCAGATTGGTCAGGTTCAGCATCTTGCCAATGTAGTTTGGATTGGAGGCGCCAACCCGGTCAAGCACCGCACCAAAGGCGGCGCCAATCACCAGTGCAAGGATAATAGACGTCATGGATCAAGCCTCCTTTTTGAACAGCAACAGGGATACGGGGATTGCAGCCGCAAAGGCGCCAGCGGCAAAGATATACCCCGACAGCGCCGTCTGCATCATGCCCGACATCATATGACCAGAGGTACAGCCCCCCGCCAGACGCGCGCCATAAAGCACAATAAACCCGCCCAGAAAGGTCGCCGCATAGCGCAGCGCAGGCCCCTCCCCAAAGTTGGCCCGCCAGAGCGCAGGCACAGAAGCCTCCAACCCGTTCAGCCCTCCGCGCAGCCGCATCGAGACAAAACCGCCCAGCGCCATGGCCAGCACAAAGACAAAACTGTAGTTCAGCGGATTGGCGACGGATTTGGCGTATTTGCCATTGGATTTGGCCAGATAGGCATTGGTTGAGGTATAGCCCGCATCCGTTTGGGTGACCAGTTCAGCATTGACCGCATCGCCCAGGATCCCATCCAAAATCACAAACTGGGTCGAAACCCCAATCGGCTTGACCAGAAGCACTGCCAGGAAGAACACCAGCCCCAGCAAGAGCCCCCCTGCTTTCCAATTCATTGGCATTGTTCGCCCTCCATTACATTCTAAAACACTAATATAATGAGATCACCACAGTGGCGACTTGATCAAAATCAAATCACATTCAATTTACGGAATTTTATATTCGCTTGGCTTTTGCACCGGAGCCCCTACCATCACAGCACCCAGATTTGAGGTGCCTACCATGTTAAGACCAACCAGCCTGCTCTGCGCCTTGCTTCTTTCCGCCCTGCCCGCAGCGGCCCAATCCATTTCACAGCATTTTTCCAAAGCCAGCGGCAGCTGCTACCAACGCCTTTATTCTGCCAGCCATCTGGCCAGCCATCCGGTGCAAAAGGTGGAGGCCATTCAGCTGTCGCATTCCCCCTCGGACAGCTTTGGCACGCCGGGAAATGAGTTAACTCTGCGGCTGGCGGTGCGGCTGCGGGGGGCCTCCACCTGGCAGACACCTGTGCGCTGCACCCCGCGCGGCTCCAAACTTTCCTGCGGCATCGAATGTGATGGGGGTCGCTTTGATGTGGTGATCAAGAGCGCCTCCTCCATTCTCATTACCGGCGGGTCAGATCTGTTTTTTTCCGATTGCGATGCAAAGCCGCGCATTCTGGAACGGGCGCCCGATGACAAGGTTTTTATGCTGCACCGCCAGCCACAGGCAAACTGCCGCCCCTAGGGGCAGCTCCCCTAATCCCGTTGTCGCATCTGTGACAACAAACGGAGCTTTTCGCCGCTATCCTCCGGGCGGGAGATAACCTCGGCCAGATCCTCAAGCGAGGCAATGGAATGGCCTGCACGAAAGCTGTCCACATGGGGCAGCATGGCGCGAATGCCCTGCGCCTTGGCGGCAAAGCCATCCCAGCGCAGCAAGGGGTTGAGCCAGATCAGGCGGCGCGCCGACAGATGCAACCGCTGCATCTCATGCGCCAGCGCACCAGGATCATCCCGGTCCAGCCCATCGGTAATCAGCAGGACAACCGCCCCCTGCCCCATGACCCGGCGCGACCAGTCGCGGTTGAACGCATGCAGACAGGCGCCAATCCGGGTGCCGCCCTCCCAGTCCTGCGCCTCGGCCCCGGCGGCCGCCAGGGCGGCATCTACGTCGCGCGTCGCCATATGGCGGGTGATATTGGTCAGCCGGGTGCCAAAGGTGAAGCCATGCACACGGGCCCAGCCGGCGCCTTTGGCATTGGCCACCGCGTGCAGGAAATGCAGCACAATGCGGCTGTAGTGGCTCATCGAACCAGAGATATCGCAGATCACCACCAGATTGGGCCAGCGATGACGCCGCTTGGCGCGGGCAATGGACTGGATATCGCCCCCCCGGCGCGCGGCCTCGCGAAAGGTGCGACGCCAGTCCGGCCGATCCCCCTGTTTCGCCGCCATCAGGCGGCGCGACAGCATCGGCTGCACCGGCAGTTTGATCTGCGCCAAAACCTTTTTGGCGCGGGCCACCTCGTCGGTGCTCATCTGTTCAAAATCCAAAGACCGCAACCGCTCATCCGACGAAATGGTCAAAGTGGCATCGACCTCGATCTCGGTGCCCTCATCCTCGGCGCTTTCGGGGTGGTCTACCTGCTGGTTTGCCCCCTCCAGCAGGGCCTCGGCGGCGCGCTTTTCGCCCGGCTTGGCCGCATGGTCTTCCTGCACGCCCTTGATGGCCGGCAAAAGCGCCGCCATCATCCGTTCCAGAAACCGGGGGTCGCGCCAATAAAGCCGAAAGACCTGGGCAAAAACCACGCGGTGCTCGGGCTTGGAGACAAAGCAGGCATGCAGCGTCCAAAAGAAATCCTGCCGCGAGGTGAAGCCCGCAGCCGCAACCGCCTCAACCGCATCAACCACCCGGCCCGGCCCGATTGGCAGCCCCGCCTTGCGCAGGGCGCGGGCAAAATGGGTGATGTTCTGCGCCAGTTTGGGATCTTCGGGCAGGCTCAGCTCTGGCAGCTCGACCATTCAGACCTCATCCAGGCTGGCGCGGGCCTGATCCAGAATGCGCTTTGCTTCCGACCCCTGCAGTTGCGAGATATCATCCTGATATTTCAGGATCGCCCCCAGGGTATCGGCGATCACCTCGGGCGAGAGATCAATCACATCCAGCGCCAACAGGCAGTTGGCCCAGTCGATGGTTTCTGCCACCCCGGGTTTTTTGAACAGATCCTCGGTGCGCAAGGCCTGCACAAAGGCCACCACCTCGCGGCTCAGCTGATCCGAGGCTTCGGGCGCACGGGCCTTGAGGATCTCCACCTCGCGGTCAAAATCCGGATAGTCCACCCAATGATACAGGCACCGCCGCTTGAGCGCATCATGCACTTCACGGGTCCGATTGGAGGTGAGCACCACGATAGGCGGCTCTGGCGCCTTGATGGTGCCAAGCTCGGGAATGGTGACCTGGAAATCGGACAGCGCCTCAAGCAGGAAGGCCTCAAAGGGTTCATCGGTGCGGTCCAGCTCATCAATCAACAGAACCGGTGGGCCGTTTTCATCCGGGCGCATGGCCTCTAGCAGCGGCCGCTCCACCAGGAATTCATCGGAAAACAGCTCGGTCTGCAGGGTGGCACGGTCTGCCCCCCCTGCGGCCTCGGCGGTGCGGATGGCCACCATCTGGGCGGCAAAGTTCCATTCATAGACCGCCGAAGACGCATCCAGCCCTTCGTAGCATTGCAGCCGGATCAGCCGCCGCCCAAAGGCCGCGGCCAGCGCCTTGGCGATTTCGGTCTTCCCCACGCCGGCCTCGCCCTCCAGAAACAGGGGACGGCCCAGCTTCAGCGACAAGAACACAATTGTCGCCAGCGGGCGGCCACAGACATAGCCCTGTTCTGTCAACATCTGCTGGACGTGATCAATCGACTTTGCCTGTATCATGCCTGACCTTTCAAAACGCCGCGCACCGGATCCGGTGCGCCTATGAATGCAACAGGCCGCGCTTTGGCAGCAACAGGCCCCTCTTTGACAGCAACAGGCCATGTGGCAGGGTTTGGGTCAAGTCGGCGCCGTCCATTCTTCGCATTTGTCACGCCCAAAGATCTGATCCTGCCGCCACGTTTGCGCGCCACCCTGCCCCCCTGAACTACGTCTCAGAGGCAACACTCTGGCCCCTGCTGCGCAATGCCCGCGCACAATGATTGACCCCAGAGCGCGGCAATGCAAAACTGCCGCCAGCAACAGCAAGTGCCCGGCAAAGCGGCACAACAGAGGCAGACATTTTTTAGACCTACAATCCGGCGCATCTGGCCTATTTCGCCAGAGCTCGAGCACATGAGAGGGGATGCGATATGCGCATCACCGCAGTTACCTGCGTCAAAAACGAGGGCCCCTTCCTGCTGGAATGGATCGCCTTTAACCGCCTGATTGGCGTTACGGATTTCCTATTCTATTCAAACGACTGCACCGACGGCACAGCCGAGCTGCTGGAGGCTTTGGCGGCACGCGGCCTGCTGACCCATCTGCCCAATCCGGCGCAGGGGCGCAACTATCAGATGGAGGCGCTGAAAGATGCCGCCCATCAGCCGCTGGTACAAGAGGCCGACTGGATCTGGGTGGCGGATGTGGACGAGTTTCTCAACATCCATGTTGGCGACCATAGCATTCCGGCCCTGATTGAGGCCTGCAACGATCCCATGGCGATCTCGATCACCTTTCAGTTTTTTGCCAATGACGGTATTGAGGGCTTTGTCGACGCGCCGGTCATCGGCCAGTTCACCCGCTCGCACAATCCCGACATCTGGTGTTCCGAGACCGCAATCGAGGTAAAAACCCTGGTGCGCCAGGACTTCCCGTTGAAATATTACGGCGCCCATCGCCCGTTTTTCAAAAAGAACCTGCCGCCGCGCAGATATCCCCGCTGGAGCGATGGCGCCGGACGCGATGTGCCGCATAAGTTCCTGGTGGCCGATACCCCCCGCCGCATCCGCAAATTCCCGGCCAGGGGCAGCCGTGATCTGGCCACGCTGAACCACTACGCCCTGCGCTCGCTGGACAGCTATCTGGTCAAGAACGACCGGGGCGATGTCAACCGCGAGAACCGGGCCTTTGATGACAGCTATTGGCGGGAACGCAATGATCCCGCCTTTGAGGATCTGTCGATCCAGCGCTACCTGCCCGAACTGACTGCGGCCCTGGAGGCGCTGAAATCCGACCCCGAGATCGCCGCGCTGCACGCCACCTGCGTGGCCCGCCATCTGGACAAGCGCGACGCGCTGTTGGCGCAGCCCAGCTATCAGGACATGCGCGCACAGCTTTTGGCGACATCGACCCTGCCACCACAGGAAGAGGCCTTGCTGAAAGATCTGGGTCTTGAAGATCTGGGGCTCGCCCCCGGCGCAACAGAGTGAGCCGCCGCCTATGGAGCTGAAAGTCATCAACCTTGGCCTGCCAAAATCGGGCACCACCACCCTGAACAAGGCGCTCAGCCAGGCCGGCTATACCGTGGCCGACCATCGCCTGAAGGAGCGCGAAGAGGATCGCCCCGGCAAGCGCCGCGTCTTTGTCGGCTCGCTGCTCTACAAGGGGCTCTATGAGACCGGCGATCCCATGGCCTATATGAAAGACTATGATGCGGTCTCGGAGATCAGTTTTATTCACGGCAAGTTTTCGGTCTGGCCGCAGTTTGATTTTGCCCTGATCAAGACCCTGCAGGATCTCTATCCAGAGCTGCGCTTTATCGCCACCCGGCGTGACGCCGAAAGCCACTCAAAATCAATCATGGCCTGGAACAATCTGGGCACCACCCGGCTGCCCTCCAGCACGGTTCCCGGATTGCCCATCGGCTATGGCAAGACGGCGGATCAGCAGATGCTGTGGATTGATGGCCACTACGAGGCGTTGAAACACTGGTTCCGCGACGATCCCCGCTATCTGGAGATCAATGTGGCGGCCCCAGACGCACAGCAGAAAATCAGCGCCCATCTGGGGCGGGATTTGCCCTGGTGGGGCAAGGCCAATGTCAATCGGAAGGCTCAGAACGACTGATGCGGATCTCTCTTCATATTGGCCTTGAACATACCGGTGCAGACCGGTTGCAACAGATCATGGCGGACAAGCGCGACCAGCTGCGCAGCAAGGGGGTATTGTTCCCGCGCGCACCGGGCAGCAAAAACCACACCCGCCTGTTTATGGCCGTCACTGATCCCGATCACGTCGATCCCCTGCGCTACAACCGGGGCTTTATCACCGCAGAAAAGCAAAGCCGCCTGTATCAGACACTGGACCAAGAACTGCAGCGCGAGGTGGCACAGGCGCAGCCGGATATCCTGATCCTGTCAGCGGCGCAACTGGGCAGCAAACTGCATCGCCCCAGCGAGCTCAGGCGGCTAAAAGCGCTGCTGACGCCGCTGTCTGACGATATCCAGATTGTGGCCCATATCGACGCCCCGGAACGCGCTCTTGCCCGGCACTACGGCGCCCAGATCCTGGAGGGGCGCGACCGCCCGCTGACCCAGGAACTGGCGCTGACCCAAAGCAAAAACTGGTGGCAGTCCTGCTTGGCGACCTGTCCCCGGATCGACCCGCAGACCGGCCAGTTTGAAGAGACCCAAGGCGCGCCCTTCTGGCTCGATTATGCGGCGCTTCAGGCCCATTGGGAGGCAGAGTTCGGGGTCGGTTGCTTCAGCTTTCGCCCCTATGACGAGGCTGCCATCTATGGCCCCGAGGCCCCCAGTGAAATCTGCGCCGCCTTTGGCCTCCCCTCCCAGATTGGCCGCAGCCCGATTGGCAAGCTGCCGCAGCAGCCCTCAGCCGCCTGGCTGGCACGCAGCCGCCAGCTGAATGCCCTGTTGCTGCACCTTCTGGCCCAGCGCAACAAGATCCTGCCGCGCCAATTGTGGCGCAGTTTCCTGAATGAAATCGCCATTGATGGCGCGCCCATTGATCCCGCCACGCTGGCGCCGGTGTCGCGGTTCTTTGCTGCCGCCAATCAGGACCTGGCCGCGCGTCACCCGGCGCTAGAAGCTGCCAAATTTGGCAGGGCAGATGTGGCGCAGGACGCCCTGCCCGCCTGGCAGGAAGCAACACCAGAGCGCGGCTTTCGCGCCTCGCAATACCTGCTGACCTTCATGCGCCGGATCAACAAGGCCACAAAGGAAGAAATGCAGACCAAGGGCAGCGATCTGCAGGACCTCACCACAGCCAAAGCCCCCACTGGCGAACCCCCCACGGCCTCCGCAATGACCGTGATGACCCCGCGGGCCCTGGAAAACTTTGAAATGCTTCAGGGCTCGCCCTTCAAGCCGCATAACAATCTGGGCCAAAAGGGCGAAGACCTGCCGCAGCCGTCCTATAGCGAAATCCAGCCCCGCCAGTTGCCGACGGGCAGCACTGGCAATGTCATCGTTGGCTGCATGAAAAATGAAGCGCCCTATATTCTGGAATGGGTCGCTTATCACCGGGCCATGGGGGTGGATAACTTCCTGATCTACACCAATGGCTGCGAAGACGGCACCAGCGAGATGCTGGACCGGCTGCAGGAAATGGGCATCCTGCAGCATCGCAACAATGACGATTGGAATGGCAACTCGCCGCAGCAACATGCGCTCAACCAATCGCTGAAAGAGCCGGTGATCCTCAATGCCGACTGGATCATCCATATCGACGTGGATGAGTTCATGAACGTGCGCTGTGGCAATGGCACGCTGCAGGATTTGTTTGACCGGGTGCCCGATGCCAGCAATATCGCGATGACCTGGCGGCTGTTTGGCTCCAACGAGGTGGTCGCGCTGAAGGATGAATTTGTCACCGCACAGTTTGATGCCTGCGCCCCCAAACACTGCCCCAAGCCCCATACGGTCTGGGGCTTCAAGACCATGTTCAAAAACATTGGCGCCTATCAAAAGATCAGCTGCCACCGCCCCAACAAACTGGAAGAACAGCTGCGCAACAGGGTGAAATGGGTCAATGGCTCGGGTAAGGATATGACCAGCGAGGCCGCCGACAATGGCTGGCGCAATTCGCGCAAATCTATCGGCTATGACCTGATCCAGCTGAACCACTATGCCCTGCGCTCAGCCGAGAGCTTTCTGGTGAAACGCCAGCGGGGCCGCGCTTTGCATGTGGATCGCTCGATTGGGATCAACTACTGGATCCGCATGGACTGGAACGACCACCGCGATGTCACCATCCAGCGCAACCTGCCGCGCCTGCAGGCCGAATACGACCGCCTGATGCAGGACGACGCCCTGCGCACGTGGCACCAAAAGGGGCTGGACTGGCACCGGGCCAAGGCAGACGAGTTGCATGGCATGGACGAATTCGAAGAGCTTTACCAACAGGCCTTAACCCTTAAACTGACCGCAACCGAACGCGTCGCCTATGCGCTGGCGCTTGATGTGGAGAGCTGAGCAATGACTGAGACTGCCGAAGTTCAAAAGATGCTGAAATGTCGGGGCATGCGCTTTCCGCTGGACCGGACCATTCTGCCCCCCCGCATCCGTGCCCTGCTGCGCGAGGGCGCTTATGAGGCCAAAGAAGCCACCGCCGTCAGAAAGCTGGTGAAAGCCGATGATGTGGTGATGGAGCTGGGCGCCGGCATTGGCTTTATGTCAACGCTGGTGGCCACCAAGACCCCGGCCAAATCGGTGCACTCCTTTGAGGCCAACCCGCAATTGATGCCCTATATTGCGCAGGTCCATGCCGAGAACAACGTGACCAACGCCCATGTCACCAATGCGGTTCTGGGTGACAGCGACGGCACCGCCCCCTTCTACATCCGCAAGAACTTCCTCGCCTCCTCGTTGGATCCGATGGAGGACGCCGAGGACTGCACCCAGGTCGAGGTGCCGACCCGGGATGTCAACGCGGTGATCAAGGAACTGCAACCCACTGTGCTGATCTGCGACATCGAAGGCGCCGAGGCGGATCTGTTGCCCAAAATGGACCTCACCGGTCTGCGCGCCGTGGTGATCGAGACCCACCCGCAGTGGATCGGCAAAGAGGGTATGCAAAAGGTCTTTCGCTGCCTGGATGCAGCAGGTCTGGTGTTTTTCCCCCGCTGGTCCCATGGTAAGGTTGCTGTGTTTCGCTCTGATTGGTAGCCCATGCGCTTTTTGGCAATCCTCACGGTCCGTAATGAAGGGGCCTTCCTGTTGGAGTGGCTGGCCCATCACCGGGCCGTAGGGTTCACCGATTTTCTCGTCTTTTCAAACGACTGTCAGGATGGCACCGATGCCATTCTGGACCGGCTTGAGGACCTGGGTCAGCTCACCCATATTCGCAACGACGGCCCCTATGGCAAGGGCGGCATTCAGTTCACCGCGATGAAGCTGGCCGACAAACACCCGCTGGTAAAACAGGCCGACTGGATCCTGGCCCTGGACGTGGATGAATTTGTCAACATAAAGACCGGTGACGGCACCCTGACGGATCTGCTCAGCGCCCTGCCAAAGGCCGATGCGGTCACCCTGACCTGGCGGCTGTTTGGCAATTCCGACATCCTGCGTTTCGAAGACGCCCCAGTGACCGAGCTCTTTCGCCGCTGCGCCCCAGAGGTGATCCACTGGCCCTGGCGGGCCTCGATGTTCAAGACGCTCTATCGCAACAACGGCACCTATCGCAAAACCGGTGTCCACCGCCCTCGTGATGCCAAAGACCCAGAGCAGCTAGAGAATTTTCGCTGGTTTGACTGCACCGGCCACGAGCTGGGCGAGGCCTTTAAAACGCGACGGCTGTTTTCCAACTATGGCCGCAAGAACTATGACCTGGCGCAGCTCAACCACTATCCGCTGGGCGCGATGGAAAGCTATATTTTAAAGGCGGATCGCGGTCGCGCGGTGCATTCGGACCATATGCTGGGCACCGATTACTGGGTCGAGCGCAACTTCAACACCGCCAAAGATGCTTCGATTGACCGCTACGCCCCGGCACGTGGCGACACCGTCTCCACCCTATTGGAAGATAACAAACTGGCAAAGCTGCGCAGCAAATCAGTGGCTTGGCGACATGAGAAATTTCGCGAACTGATGCAGCTGGAACCCTATCGCGCCCTGTTTTCCCGGCTGCTGATGACACCACCGTCGCGCCCCATCAATGCAGTAACAGCCCAGACCTTGACAACCTTTGCCAACCTGGGCCGCGCCGCTCAAAAGGCGGCCTCCAAGGCGCCGCAACAGCCAGACACCGACCTATAACAGCAGCCGCGCCAGCGGTTGCCTCCGTCGCAGGCTCCTGACTTTACCCGCCTTTTGGTCCACTCTTGGGGCGAAGGGCCAGCAAAGCGACCAGAGTTTTTCCAATTTTAGCCGCATTCCTTGCCTAAATCTTAGCCATATCGACCGCTGTACCGGTCTGTGTAAGGGATGTTTGGCGATGCAAGAGAATCTTGAGATCTTGGACGAAGACCTGTCCGGGCTGAAACCTGCCCAATGGGAGGAGCGTCTTGCCGCCATCACCGAAGAGCTGGGCATGTTCCAGCCTCTGGGGCCAAAACACTGCGCCACCTTTCTGGACCAGGGCAATACGCTGCTGGTCACCTTTGAAACGGTGCAGGGCATTCACAACCTCTCCAAACTGGCGCAGCCGCTTGGCTTTGACATGGTCAAAAGCGAAGGCTGGTCGCATCTGGGCCTGCTCTCCAGCGGCGACACCTGGTTTCGCAATGAACGCGTCTATGGCTTCTTTGATCAGCTGATCGACGATGGCTTCTTTGATGAGTTTGACAATGTGATTTTTTATGGTGCCGGCCCCTGTGGCTATGCCGCCTCCGCCTTTTCGGTTGCCTCCCCTGGTGCGACAGTGGTGGCCATCCAGCCGCAGGCGACGCTGGACCCGCGGATGACCGAATGGGACGAGCGCTTTGTCGAAATGCGCCGGGTCTCTTTCACGGATCGCTATGGCTATGCGCCCGATATGCTGGATGCCGCCAAACAGGCCTATATCTTTTACGACCCCTACGAGCAGCTCGACGCCATGCATGCCGCACTGTTCAGTCGTAAAAACGTGTTGCGCCTGCGGGTCCCCAACCTGGGCGCCGCCGTGCAGACCCGCATGATCGAGATGAGGATTCTCAACACAATCCTGAAAAAAGCCGCCAGCGGCGATTTCAACGCTGCCGAATTCGCCCGGCTGTTTCGCGCCCGGCGCGACGATTCGTCTTACCTGCGGGCTCTGATGGCGCGCCTTGATCACCTGGACCGCCCGTTCCTGCAGGTTCTCTTGTGTCGCAACGTGCTGTCGCGGGTGCGCGCGCCGCGGTTCCGCCGTCGGTTGCAAAACCTGGAACAACGGGCAGCCGAGGGTGAATTCGAACTGCCGTCAACCCTTTAACACAGGACAGCTGCATCACGGGGGCTGCAACGACACTCCGCGCCCGGCCTCCCCCCCCATAGGTGCCGCCCTGTGGCGCTGCGAGGAAAGGCCAGGCACCCCGGAAAAATCGCTCTCTGGATGGCGGAGCACAGGCTCCGGCTTCTTTCCCTTTTGGCGCAGCTGTGCTAACGCGGCGACATGACCCAGACCCTCACCCTGACCCGCCCCGATGACTGGCATCTGCACCTGCGCGATGGCGCAATGCTCAAGGCCGTCCTGCCCGAAACGGCCCGTGACTTTGGCCGCGCCATCATCATGCCCAATCTGGTCCCGCCAGTGGTGACCGGTGCCCAGGCTGCAGCCTATCGCGACCGCATCCTGGCCGCCCTACCTGCGGGGATGGATTTTGCCCCGCTGATGACGCTCTACCTGACCGAAGACACCGATCCGGATGATGTCGCGGCGGCCCATGCCTCGGGTCTGATCACAGCTGTCAAGCTCTACCCGGCGGGGGCCACCACCAACTCCAGCAGTGGCGTCAGCAATTTTAACAAGGTCCGCCCCGTGCTGGAAAAAATGGCTGAAATCGGCCTGCCGCTCTGTGTACATGGCGAAATTACCGATGCGGATATCGACATCTTTGACCGCGAAGCCGTCTTTATCGACCGGGTGCTGGATCCGATCCGCACAGCAACCCCTGGCCTCAGGGTGGTGATGGAACATATCACCACTGCCAATGGCGTGGACTATGTCAAATCCGCGCCTCAGGATCTCGGTGCCACCATCACCACCCACCATCTGATCATCAACCGCAACCATATCCTGGTTGGCGGCATCAAACCCCATTACTACTGCCTGCCAGTGGCCAAACGCGAAGAACACCGCCAGGCCCTGCGCGCAGCCGCCACCTCTGGTGATGCCCGTTTCTTCCTTGGCACCGATTCCGCGCCCCATACGGACCCCAACAAGGAAAGTGGCTGCGGCTGTGCCGGCTGTTTCACCGCCACCAATACCATGGCGCTTTTGGCGCATGTCTTTGAGGAAGAGGGCGCATTGGACAGGCTGGAAGGCTTTGCCAGCAAAAACGGCCCTGCCTTTTATGGGGTGGCGGAAAACCAATCCACACTAACCTTGATAAAATCGGACAGCCCCAGCCAGTTCCCTGCCAAAATCAACAGCACCGACGGCCCCGTCACTGTCTTTGACCCCGGCTTTCCGGTCTTCTGGTCCACCACTGCCCAGTCCACCACCTCCCAGTCCACCACCGCCCAGTCCCCCACCTGACTCCCCTCCGCCTGCCCCGGCCCGCCTGAGCGCCCGCAAAGGGATCAGGCGCCCGGTTTCATCTTACCCTAAATACCTCCGCCGGAGGCTCCTGCCCGCGCCACGGGTCCCCAAGTTCCCAAAGGATACGCCATGATCCCAACCGCCTACCCCACCCGCGAAGAAATTGCCCGCCTCTCGGCCCGGATGCTGCTGGAAATCGGCGCCGTGAACTTTAACGCCCGCGAGCCCTATACCCTGGCCTCGGGCCTGCCCTCCCCCAGCTACGTCGATTGCCGCAAGCTGATCTCCTTTCCGCGCATCCGCACCACCTTGATGGATTTCCTCACCGTCACCGTGATGCGCAACGCCGGCTTTGAAGCCTTCGATAATATCGCCGGCGGCGAGACCGCAGGTATCCCCTTTGGCGCCCTGGTTGCCGAGCGCATGGCGCTGCCGATGACCTATGTGCGCAAAAAGCCCAAAGGCTACGGCCGCAATGCCCGCATCGAGGGCGTGATGAGCGAAGGCCAGCGGGTGCTCCTGGTCGAAGACATGACCACCGATGGCGGCTCCAAACTGTCCTTTGTCGACGCCATCCGCGAAACAGGTGCCACCTGCGGCCACACCGCGGTGATCTTCTACTATGATATCTTCCCCGAAACCACCAAACGGCTGGGCGACCACGGGGTTGAGCTGCATTATCTGTGCACCTGGTGGGATGTGCTGGAAGAAGCCAAGGCGCAACAGTGCTTTGACGCCGAAACCCTTGCCGAGGTGGAAAGCTTCCTCAAGGATCCGCGCGCCTGGCAAGAGGCCAACAAGAAAAGCTGAGGCGCGGAAAATTGCCGACCGCTTTCAGGGTCGCTCCGGTCTCGGAGCGACCTTTTCTATGGTGGTGCCCGTTTTTTCTATGGCGGTGCGAGCGTTTGCCCAGATACGGCTTAAATCCCCCACAGGGGAGCGCGTGTTATCCACAGAATTTCCCGATACCCAAACCCGGTAAAGCGCTTTACAACTGACGCTCAAACCAAAGAGAGCAGCAATGAACGATATTCCCCCCAGCGCGCCCCTGCCGGATGAAATGCCTGACCATATCTCCAGCGAGATGCCGGATGACATGGCACATGACATGGCCGCTGATCCCATCGCTGTCGGGCAGGCCCTGGCGCCGATTGGACAGGCTCCACTTGGGCAGGCCCGGATCGGACAGTCACTGGCTGGACAGGCACTGGCTGGACAGGCTGGCATGCCCGTCGCCTCGGCGGCGGTCGCAGCCGCGGTTGAGCTGCCCCACTCGGTTGAGGCAGAACAGCAGCTTTTGGGCGCGATCCTGACCAACAACGATGTCTATGACCGCATCGCCTCGATCATCAATGCCACCCATTTTTACGATCCGGTCCATACCCGAATCTATGAAATTGCCGCCGCGCGGATCTCCAAAAACGCCCTGGCCTCGCCGGTGACGCTCAAGGCCTTTATGGAAGATGACGAAGGGCTCAAGGAATTGGGCGGCCCTGCCTATCTGGCAAAGCTGGCCGGCGCGTCGATTTCCGCCTTTGCGGTGCGCGACTATGCGCAGATGATCTATGATCTGGCGATCCGGCGCGAGCTGATCGCCCTGGGCCAGAGCATCGCCGACAAGGCCCGCCGGGTTGATGTGGCCTCCGAGCCCAAGGAACAGATCGTCGAGGCAGAGCAGTCGCTGTATCAGCTGGCTGAACAGGGCCAGACCGAAAGTGGTTTCAAAAGCTTCCTCAAGGCGGTGACCGAAGCGGTCAATGTCACCAACGAGGCCTATCAGCGCGGCGGCGGCATGGCGGGTGTGTCCACCGGTCTTGCCGATCTCGACAAACAGCTCGGGGGGCTGCACCCATCGGATTTGCTGATCCTGGCGGGACGTCCCTCGATGGGGAAAACCTCGCTGGCCACCAACATCGCCTTCAACGTCGCCAAGGCCTATAAGAAAGGCGTCAAACCGGACGGCTCTGAGGGCGCCATTGATGGCGGCGTGGTGGGCTTTTTCTCGCTTGAGATGTCCGCCGAACAGCTGGCGGGCCGGGTTCTGGCCGAAGCCTCCGAGATTTCCTCGCATAAGATCCGTCAAGGCGACATGACCGAGAGCGAATTCCGCCGCTTTGTCCAGGCCGCCAAGGATCTGGAAAGCTGCCCGCTGTTCATCGACGACACCCCCGCCCTGCCGATCTCGCAGCTCGCCGCCCGTGCGCGGCGCCTGAAGCGGACCCATGGGCTGGACGTGCTGGTGATCGACTACCTGCAGCTTTGCCGCGGCATGGCGGAAAACCGGGTGAATGAAATTGCCGAGATCTCCATGGGGATGAAAGCCATCGCCAAGGAGCTGCAAATCCCGGTGATCGCCCTGTCACAGCTGTCGCGTCAGGTGGAAAACCGCGACGACAAACGCCCGCAGCTGTCTGACTTGCGGGAATCCGGCTCGATTGAACAGGATGCCGACGTGGTGATGTTCGTGTTCCGCGAGGAATACTACAAGGAGCGTGAAAAGCCCGGCGATCACGAGCTGGACAAGATGGAAGAATGGAAAACCGCGATGGAGCGCCTGCACGCCAAGGCCGAAGTCATCGTCGGCAAGCAGCGTCACGGCCCCATCGGCACGGTTGAGCTGTCCTTCACCGCCGAATTCACCCGCTTTGGCAACCTCGCCAAAGAATGGCAAAACGGCCCGCGCGAAGACGAGTATTAGGCCCTACAGCCCCCGCTACGAGATCACGCGGGGGCTCTTCCAACACGCACAAGCCCTCACACTCACAAAAAGTCCGCTTCTCTAATTGGGTTTCTAGGTCAAGCTCGTTTTCCTGTTTCTTTTGGGGCATTGTCACTCATCCGGGTCACGCTTCTCTTCGCAGTCTGGTTGATGCCGTCATGACACCGCTGCACGCATATGTCGGATCGGACGTGGAGAACCTTGCTTTGAGACGCGCTTCACTTTGCGCAGCAGACATTTTCGGCTTCTTCCACGAACCTCGTCCAGTGAGGGACGACCCCGTTAGGATTGGGGGGGGCGTTTTAGATCATGCCGTGCCTCCCACCTGGTCCTGACGGAATTCTGTGCCATCAATCCACATGCGGTGGAGCAAGACGGCGAGTTTACGGGCTACCGCGACCACCGCGCGACGGCGGCCTTTGGTGCGGATTAATCGCATGCCCCATGATTTGATCTGTGAGCCAGCCATCGTTCGCATCAGCAACGCATTTGCCGCAGCATACAATGTTGCGCGGACATCTCGATCTCCCGCTTTCGATATACGACCGGGATTATCGTGTTCCCCAGACTGATAGCGTCGTGGGGTCAGGCCAAAATGCGCGCCAACCGTGCGCGACCGCTTGAAGCGCGTCGGATCATCCACAGCAGCTTTAAATGTAAGTGACGCAATCGGGCCCACACCTGGAACGGTCATCATCCGCAGGCAAATTTCATCATGGCTAGCGGCCCGTTTGACGCGCCGGTCCAATTCCAGAAAGTGCTGATAGAGAACTACGCGGGCATCCAAGAGCGGCACCAAGGCATGCGCCAGCACGTCATCCATCTCGATGAGCGGCCGGACAACGCCATCAAAGCTGCCGTGCTTCACGGTCATAGGGAGGCGGATGCCGAAAATCTTCAACAGCCCACGGACTTCATTGGCGAGATCCATCGTCTTCTTCAGCAACGCCTTACGTGTGCTCAGTAGGGCGCGAACGCCATGCGCTTCGCGGCTCTTCATATGAACTGGACTGAACCAGCCCGTGCGCAAGACCTGAGCAATGCCCCGCGCGTCAGTCCTATCGGTTTTATTGCGCATCGCCGACAGCGCAGCATTCACCTGTCGGGCCTCCATACACACGACATCAAAACCTTCCGCTTTCAAGCCATGAAACAGATGTTGGCTCATGGTGCCCGCTTCAAAGCCGACCCGTTCAATCGGATGAGGAAAACTGGCAAGGCACACAGCGATATCGCTGACCTCACACGGCAACTCACGTTCCAAAAGCACCGTCCCCTTGGCATCAACGATACAAAGGGCGCACGACCGCAGCGACACATCTAATCCAGCATAATAGTCCATCTTCTGTCTCCCTTGTTCACAGCTAGCCTGTGATCCTATGGGAGCTCGACCTCAGAACAGAGGGCAGCCCAATTACGCATGCTTCGAGCCCTTGCCGTTTGTCACCTGCGCGGATTCAAGGCCGAAGGCCGCCGCGCATCGCCGGGCCGCCCCGGCACGGCGATTTGGCTTCTGTAGTGTCTGACAGGTAGTTAGGATGTGCTTGGCAGCCATAAACTGCCAGTCACTGAGGTCGGATCGCCGCACCACGGCCCGACGATGCGCGGCTTCGCACACCATTTCTAACGGCAGCTTGGTCCGCATCACGAGCCTTCAAGGATTGCCACAATCAGGTGTTTCGCCAATTGCCAAAGCATCGCTTTGGCAGCGCCCGAACCGCCCCCACGGGGCGGGCGCTTTGCTTCCCACCCCTCGGTTCGGACGCGGTGATTTTCTGAAACGGTTCAATGGCAGTTTGGCTATTGCTGTGGACATTGGAGAGCTTTGGTGATCCAAACCAGCCACAAGCCGCCCAATGCCACCATACCTGGCAGTTTTTACCGCGAATTTCACTTGACCCTCGCTGCGCGCATGTCAAGAACGGGGCATGAGCACGGCTAAACTGACAATCAATCTCGATGCGCTGGTGACCAACTGGCAGAATCTGAACGCCATGACCAACTGCGAAACCGCAGCTGTGGTCAAGGCAAACGGCTATGGGCTGGATGCAGGCCGCGTGGCCAAGGCATTGGCCGCAGGTGGCGCGCGCAATTTCTTTGTTGCCGCCGCCGAAGAAGGCGTGGCCCTGCGCCGCGCTCTTGGCCCTGGCCCCGGTATCTCGGTGTTTTCCGGCCATATGGAGGGCGACACCCGGCTGCTGAAGGAATTCCAGCTGGCGCCGATGCTGAACTCGCTCGATCAGATGCTGCGCCATTTTGAGACCCTTCCCGGCCATACCTTTGGAGTGCAACTGGACTCTGGCATGAACCGCCTTGGCATGGAGCCTGCCGAATGGGCCGCTGTGCGCGATATTGCCCTGGGGCAAAAGCCAGTACTGCTGATGTCGCATCTGGCCTGCAGTGATGAACCCGGCCATCCGATGAATACCCAGCAACTGCAGGTTTTCCACGAGATGACCGATGGGCTGGAGGTGCCGCGCTCGCTGGCAGCCACCGGCGGCATTATGCTGGGGCGCGACTATCATTTTGACCTGTGCCGTCCGGGCGTGGGCCTGTATGGCGGCGCGCCTTATGGCGATGCACTGCCGGTCGCGCAACTGGACCTGCCGGTTATTCAGACCCGCGATGTTGAGCCCGGCGAAAGCGTCGGCTATGGCAATTCCTGGGTGGCCCAGGTGCCCAGCCGCATCGCCACCGTTGCAGCCGGCTATGCCGATGGTCTGCACCGTGCCCTGATGACAGGCGGCATTGATCTGTTTGCAGGCGAGGCCCGCTGCCCTGTCGTGGGCCGTATCTCGATGGATCTGATCACCGTTGATGTTACCGCCCTGCCCGAGGTGCCTGCCAGCCTGACGCTGCTCAATGAAGTGCAAACCATTGACCATCTCGCCACGGCTGCGGGCACCATCGGCTATGAGATCCTCACCTCGATGGGGCATCGCTACGCACGGACCTATCAGGGATGAACCCTTTGACCCTTCTGGCCCGGCTGGGCCGCGCCTCTTTGGCGACGCTGGCGATGATTGGTCGGGTGGCCCTGTTTACGGTCAGCACCTTCACCCATATGCTGCGCCCGCCCTATTACCCGCGCGAGCTGGCCCTGTCGCTGCTGCAGATCGGCTGGCTCTCGCTGCCCGTGGTTGCCTTGACTGCGGTCTTTACCGGCGGCGCGCTGGCCCTGCAAATCTACGCTGGCGGTGCCCGGTTCAATGCCGAGGCCGTGGTGCCGCAGATTGTCGCCATTGGCATGGTGCGTGAACTTGGCCCTGTTCTGGTAGGGCTGATGATTGCCGCTCGGGTGACGTCTTCGATTGCGGCGGAAATTGCCACCATGAAGGTGACCGAACAAATCGACGCGCTGGTGACCCTGTCGACCAATCCAATGCAGTATCTCGTCGCCCCCCGGGTGCTGGCGGCGCTACTGACCGTACCTCTGCTGGTTGGCATCGGCGACATCATCGGCATCGCCGGAGGCTATACCGTTTCGGTGTATAATCTCGACTTCAACGCCGCCGCCTATCTGAAAAACACTGTTGATTTCCTTGAACCACTGGATGTGATCTCCTCTCTGGTCAAAGGCGCCTTCTTTGGCGTGATCGCCGCCACCATGGGCTGCTACTATGGCATGCAATCGGGCCGCGGTGCCCAGGGCGTGGGCCGTGCTACCAAATCCTCGGTCGAGGCGGCAGCGGTACTGATCCTGGCGACCAACTTTGTCCTGACAGGGGTGTTTTTCTCGCTATGACAGCTACGACACAGGGCCAAGCCCCCACCCCGATGATCAAGATGGACAACGTCCACAAGGCCTTTGGCGACAATCGCGTGCTGCGCGGTATGACTCTGGAGATCCCAAGGGCCAGCTCGATGGTGATCATTGGCGGCTCCGGCACCGGCAAATCCGTGGCGCTCAAAAGCGTGCTGGGGTTGATCACCCCCGACAGCGGCGAGATCTATGTCGATGGCAAGCCCGCGGGCTCTGGCGATCGCGATGCCTTTCTGGCGCGCTTTGGCATGTTGTTTCAGGGCGGTGCCCTGTTTGATTCCCTGCCCGTTTGGCAGAATGTCGCCTTTCGCCTGCAACGCGGCGCGCTGAAACGCCCCGCATCCGAGGCCCGCGAGATCGCTATTGAGAAACTGCGCCGCGTGGGGCTGAAACCGGATGTGGCCGACCGCCTGCCCGCCGAACTGTCTGGTGGCATGCAAAAACGCGTCGGCCTTGCCCGCGCCATTGCCGCCGAGCCTGAGATCATCTTCTTTGATGAGCCCACAACGGGGCTGGATCCGATCATGTCCGGAGTGATCAACGATCTCATCCGCGAAATTGTTGTCGAGATGGGCGCCACCGCGATGACCATCACCCATGATATGTCCTCAGTCCGCGCCATTGCCGATAATGTCGCCATGCTGCACGACGGTGTGATCCAGTGGACCGGGCCGGTTGCCGATATGGACCAGTCCGGTGATCCTTACCTCGACCAATTCATCCACGGCCGCGCCGAGGGGCCGATCGAGGCTGTGCGCTAACATGCCTGACGACTGCAAGTCGGTTATTGAGCTTATAAGTACGCCTCCAAACGCGTATGAAATCTACGCCGGTTACACCATTTCTGCACTCCCTATAGCTGCCGGTGTCGCGTTGTTTGCCAAACTCCGTACCGGTGCAGACAATACTGGCGCCTATGTCGGCGTGTTGTCGGCTGTCCTTTTTACTGCCGTGGTTATGCTGGACAGATTTGCCCCTGGGTTAAGCAACAGAATAATTCCCTCCCAGTTTCAAACCCTTTTGGTCGCGTTGCTTTTCTTTGGAACCCTGTTTGACTGGCTGCTGTGTACAATCCGAACACGGATGCGCCCCTTCATTCCAGACGCCATCGTGGTAACTCTTGTCGTCGCGGCAGTTTACTTAATGATCGCCAACCCACGCTACGATGGCCACTGCGACCCGCATCCTGCCGAGTCATTGGAAAACTGAACAGCTTGGTCGGCGCGTCTAAACAGGCTACGCAAGGCACAAGCTTGAGCTAAAGTTTCAGATTTCACCCCTTCTCAAACAGGCAGCGCGTCGCCAGTCTGATAAAAGTAACGAATTAGGTTGCAATGATCCTACGTCTCCTCACCCTGTCACTACTTGCCCTGTATCCTATTGCCTGGTTTGCACCCTTGATGCGGGCGGGGCTTCTACCGATCTTTGGCCTGAGCGAGATTTCTGTGATCACTGGCTTGCAAAGCCTCTGGGGCAGCGATGTTTTTTTGGCTCTTACAGTCACTGGGTTTGCAATCTTCGCCCCCTACCTTAAAACCATTGGACTGGCCTTGGTACAATGGGAGCTGCTGGATCCGCGCGCGCTGCCAGTGTTGCATGTTTTAGGCAAACTTGCGATGGCAGATATCTTTCTCCTTGCGCTCTATATTACACTGGCAAAGGGCATCGGCTATGCCACGATAGAGGTCGCATGGGGGCTCTATTTGTTTACTGCTTGCATTGTCATCTCGCTGATCCTCAGCCTGTTGACAGAACGGTCCCGGTGCCGGACAGATTAGTGAGGCCAAATGGGGCTTTGCCCCCTCGCGCCTCTGGCGCTCACCCCCAGGATATTTTTGGCCAAATGAAGTAACCCAGTTTTCATTTGGCCAAAAATATCCCGGAGCGCGAGGCAGAGCCTCGCCACTTGAACAAATAAAGAACATCTGACAGAAGGCCTTATGGCAAAATCAAATACCTTTTCATGCTCTGCCTGTGGCGCGAGCTTTTCCAAATGGTCCGGTCGGTGCGAAGGCTGCGGCGAATGGAACACTATTGTCGAAGACAAGGGCCTTTCTTCAGCTGGCCCTGCAAAAAAATCTCTTGGGATTCGACGCGGCAAGACGATCCCGCTGTCAGATCTTTCCACCGAGGAGACCCCACCGCCACGCGCCACCTGTGGTGTGGCGGAGCTGGACCGGGTGCTTGGAGGTGGCCTGGTTGCGGCCTCTGCCATCCTGGTTGGGGGTGACCCTGGGATTGGTAAATCGACCCTCCTGTTGCAGGCGGCTGCGCGCTTTGCCCAGGCTGGGGTTAAAACCATCTATGTCAGCGGCGAAGAGGCCTCGGCGCAGGTGCGGATGCGGGCGCAGCGGCTGGGGCTGGCGCAGGCGCCGGTGAAACTGGCTGCAGAAACCAACCTGCGCGATATCCTGACCACACTGGAAGCAGAAAGACCGCAGCTGGCGATCATCGATTCCATTCAGACCATGTGGGCAGATCACGTGGACAGCGCCCCCGGCTCTGTCAGTCAGGTGCGGGCCGCGGCGCACGAGTTGACGACATTTGCCAAGGCACAGGGGATTTCCATCATCATGGTTGGCCATGTCACCAAGGACGGCCAGATCGCCGGGCCTCGGGTTGTGGAACACATGGTCGACACGGTGCTCTATTTTGAAGGTGAGCGAGGGCATCAGTTCCGTATCCTGCGGGCGGTGAAAAACCGCTTTGGTCCGGCGGATGAGATTGGCGTCTTTGAAATGACCGGTTGCGGCCTCGCCGAGGTCACCAATCCTTCGGCGCTGTTCCTGTCCGGCCGCGGCGAGCCCTCCCCCGGTTCTGTTGTCTTTGCCGGTATTGAGGGCACCCGCCCGGTTCTGGTCGAGATGCAGGCGCTGGTGGCACCCTCGCCTCATTCGCAGCCCCGCCGCGCGGTGGTGGGCTGGGACAGTGCCCGCCTGGCGATGATCCTCGCCGTGCTGGAAGCGCGCTGCGGCATTCCCTTTGCCGGATTGGATGTCTACCTCAACGTTGCCGGTGGCATGAAAATCACGGAACCCGCTGCTGACCTGGCAGTGGCTGCAGCCCTGCTCAGTGCCCGTGAAGACGTCGCTCTTCCGGCGGATACGGCTGTTTTTGGAGAAATATCGCTATCCGGAGCCCTTCGTCCGGCCCCACAGACCGAAAACCGGTTGAAAGAGGCGCAAAAACTTGGTTTCACCTCTGCAATAGCTCCAAGTGGTGGCAAATCAGTTTCGATCAAGGGTCTTGGCCTCCGCCAAGTCTCCGATCTGGCGGGATTTGTTGGTGAATTCTTTGGAGCCGGCTAGAGTTGCCGAAATTTTGTTGCAGGCTAACGGGCGAGGGTTATGGAAGGTTTCACTATTATTGACGGGGTTGTGGCCCTGGTCATCGTATTATCGGCGCTTCTGGCCTATTCGCGTGGCTTTGTCCGCGAAGCCATGGCCATTGCAGGTTGGATAGCAGCCGGCATCCTTGCCTTTATGTTTGCCCCTCAGGTCGAACCGCTGATGGCAGAGATCCCGGTTGTGGGCGAATTCATTTCTGACAGTTGCGAACTCTCCATCATTGCCGCCTTTGCCGCTGTCTTTGCGGTGGCGCTGATCGTGGTATCATTTTTCACGCCGCTGTTCTCATCGCTGGTGCAGAGGTCTGCGCTTGGCGGTTTGGATCAGGGGGCCGGGTTCTTCTTTGGCGTGTTGCGCGGCATCCTGCTCGTGGCGATTGCCTTTTTCCTCTATAATGTGGTGATGACCGGGCAAAGCTTTACAATTGTTGACGAGAGCCGCTCGGCCGTGGTGTTTGAACAGATGATCGGCAAGATCGAAGACCGCAATCCCGAGCAGGCCCTCGGCTGGGTGACCCAGCAATACGAAGCCTTGATTGGCTCCTGCGGCAACTAAGCCTGGATCTGTTTACCAAGGTAAACCCGCATTGATTTTGAGAGGGCGCCTTATTGGCGCCCTTTTTCTATGGTGCGGCAAAGGCTTCACAGCTTTATCCACAGGATGCCTCGCCGTTGGTTAACACCACCCGTTAACCTTTAACCTTTTGTTAATCTTTGAGAATCACTTTTTCTGGTCGCAATTTGAAACTTCGAATTTGCGCGATATTCTTAAAGAATCCTCAAGCAGCCAGTTGGAAGGGTTAACAAAGGCGCGAAAAATCCACTTTTGTCGCCAAAAAAGAGCCCGAAAACGGAATTGGCCGCACCCCTGCCCCATTTACGTCCCAATTCGAGGGCCAGATAGGATCAACAAGACGAACAGGCACTTTCGCTCAGAAGGATCGACACCATGCTCCTGGATCATTTCAACTCTTTCGCCGATTATCAGCCGGTGGGCCTTTTGTTGGATTTCCCAATGGTGTGTCCAGTGCCGGAAGTTCAGGCGCCCCAGCGTTCCAAAACCGGAGGGTTCCTGCCCCAGACGCTGGTGGAAACCGATCGCGGCTTTATTCAGGCGCGTGACGTAAAGCCAGGTGATAGGGTCTACACCTATGATGGCGGCAGTCAGGAAGTCGAAACGGTTCGCCATGCGGTTCCCCGCTTGACCACCATGATGCATGTTCCTGCCGGCGCCCTGGGCAATGATTGTGACCTTCAACTGCCAGCGGATCAAATGGTTGCGCTGGAACTTGACGCGGTTGAACGTCTGTTTGGCCTGCCCCTGGTTCTGGTAAAGCTGATTTCCCTGGCCGGTCACAAAGGTATCAGTGCTCTGAGCCCCGAACGCCTGGGTCGTATCCATATTGAATGCGCCGAAGAAGAACTGATCTGGTCCGAAAGCGGTATGCTGATCCAGGCCGGAATAAGTGGGCCGGATAGCGCCTTCAAAGAACTCTCCCTGGCGGAAACCCGTCAGATCCTGGCAAGTGATGAGGGCCGCGCTCTGGTAATGACCACAGCCGCAGAAGCAGAAGCCGTTTTCCCAGATCTGCTGAAGGATCTGCTGGCCGCCCCAAAGGCCGAAGCAAAATCTGGTCCCAAAGCCGCCTGAGCCGAGCTCAAACCCATAGTTTTTCTCCCCCCCTCGGGCGGCCTTGACAGCAACAGGTCGCCCATTTTCTTGCCCGCGACAGCCCCCTATTGGTATGTGACAGAGCTGCACATTCTTGCCGCGACCTTGGCGCTACCGGCACCTAAGGGGGCCCTTGAGTTGTGGGCAAACACCAAAACTCCCGCCAGGCTGACAAAACTGTCCGGGGCAATAAAAATGACGCAGGAAAAACCCTGCTTTCTTCTGTATTCTACGGGCCATCCAAGCTAGGAAGCCCTCAGCAGTATCCAGGCAGGGTCCTGGCCTACAGCAACCGACAGCAACGCCACAGCGAAATTGGAGTCATTCAATGTGCGGGATTTTGGGGATCGCAAGCCGACAGAACGAGGTTTTTGCGGAGCTTTATGACGGGTTGCTCATGCTGCAACACCGCGGCCAGGATGCCTCGGGCATTGTGACCTATACCGGCGAGTTCTTTCGCGAGCGCAAAGCCAATGGTCTGGTCAAGGATGTCTTTAGCGCCTCTGACGCCGAGACCCTGCGCGGCAAGGTTGGCATCGGGCATGTGAGATACCCAACGGCAGGCTCGCTCAGCGCCGCAGAAGCGCAGCCTTTCTTTGTCAATGCGCCCTATGGTATCTACCTGGTACATAACGGAAATATCACCAACACAGCAGAGCAGCGCGACAAGGTTACGGCCAAATACAGCCGCCATCTGCGCACCACTTCGGATTCGGAAATCCTGCTCAACGTCTTGGCTGACAAGATCTCTGACAGCATCAAGGTCAACGGCACGGTAGATCCGATCCGCAATCTTTTTGCCGGGGTCAAGATGACCATGGAACGCATTCAGGGCGCCTATTCGGTGATCTGCATGGTCGCCGGAGTCGGCATGCTGGCCTTCCGTGACCCCCATGGCATTCGCCCGCTGTCCATTGCCCGGCGCGATGCCGAAGGTGACGGAGACGACTTTTCCTTTGCCTCGGAAGACGTGGCCTTTGGCATCAACGGATTTGAAAAGCTGCGCGATGTGAAACCCGGCGAGGCGATTCTCATCGACCTGGACGGCAAGATGCACAGTTTTCAGGCGGTCGAAGGCACCCTGACGCCCTGTATCTTTGAATATGTCTACCTGGCGCGTCCCGACTCGATGCTGGATGGCATTTCCGTCTACAAAACCCAGCTTCGCATGGGGCAGACGCTGGCAAACCAGATCATCGAGGCCGACCTGGACATCGACTGCATTATCCCGGTGCCAGATTCTGCCCGCCCCGTGGCGCTGGAAGTGGCCAACTCCATGGGCATTCGCTACCGCGAGGGCCTGGTAAAGAATCGCTACATCGGTCGGACCTTCATCATGCCCGGTCAGGCGGAGCGGCAGAAATCTGTCCGTCGCAAGCTGAACGCCATCCCGCTGGAGATGAAGGGGCTGAATATCATGCTCATTGATGATTCCATCGTGCGCGGCAATACCATCCAAAAGATCGTCCAGATGTGCCGCGACGCCGGGGCCAAGAAGGTCTATATCGCCTCAGCTTCACCCCCGGTGAAATACCCCAATGTCTATGGCATCGACATGCCCACCAAGCATGAGCTGATCGCAGACGGGCGCACCACCGAAGAAATTCGCGAGGAACTGGGCGCCGATGCGCTTATTTATCAGCGACTTGAAGATCTGGTTTGGGCCGCCAAAGAGGGCAACAAGGATATCGAAGCGTTTGATTGTTCCTGTTTTGACGGCAAATATGTCACCGGCAGTGTCTCCCAAGACTACCTTGAATCGCTCGAAAGCAGCGGCAGGGTGAGCAAAAAGATCCAAGACATGCCTGCCCCCGGAGAATCCTGGAACAGCATGAAACTGGCGACCTGAACCGGCGGATCCGCCATCTCAGGGTCTGGGCTGTGCCTCTCTTGTGACGCCGCGCCCCGCCGCCCCCACAGAGGGGTTTGAACTTGCCGAATAAGCAGGATAAGAAAGCCCCAACGTCATAGGGAGAGGCGCTGATCGCAAAGATCGGCGCCTTTCCTTTGTTTTGCTACCCCGCTCTGCTCGAGCCCTACGAAAGACCCGCCACTTGGACGCACATCTTGCCAGAATGCTGACTTCTTCGCGCCAGTGCCGCTGTTGCGGCGCGACCTTTGCGCAATTGCTCAGCCTCAGCTGCGACCGCCCTGACCTGTGTCCCGAAGACCTGGTGGTGCAGGATAATTCCGCGGTTCTGGCCCAGACCGGTGATGTGCTGACCGATGATTTCTGCCGCTTTGGCGATCTGCGGTTTGTCCGGGCGGTTCTGGCGGTTCCTCTTGCCGACAGCGATGGGCAGGAGTTCATTCTCGGCACCTGGGCCAATCTCGGGGTTGAGGATTTTGACGCCTACCTCGACCTGCTGGACATGCAGGAGACCGAAAGCCTTGGCAGCCGCCCGGCCTGGCTGGCCAATGCCATCCCGCCCGACAACAACACGCCCGTTGCCTGCATGCTGCACATGCGCCCCGAAGGGCAATACCCTGAACTGCAGGTGTCAGAGCCCAATCACCCGCTGGCCACCCTGCAGCACGCAGGCGCGCAGCTCGAAGAGCTGTTTGAGCTGCTCCACACCTACGGGCATGACCTGGCCTCGCTGGTCTATGATTCCTGACGCCAGCGCCTGTAGGCACCTTATGATCTGACAGGCTGGCTGCTCGTTTGCTGCCAGGCACGGCTCGCAGACAGGTTTGTGGCCCTGGATGCCTGGCACCGAATTCGTGGTACTGGATTCGTGGTACTGGATGCCTGGCACTGGATTCCTGGCACCGGATTCGCGGCCCAGATTTTTCCTGACCTAAATCAGACCTGCCCCGACCTGGAGCTCGCAAAGATCTTTCAAGGGGGCTAGGGCCAGAGATCGCGCCAAGTACCGCCACCGCAGGCCTCTCGGCAAAAGCCCGCCCGTTTTTGGCCCGCACAGCATGGCTTTGCCGATGATCCGTTGTGCAGGACCGTCCCGCCCGCATTTGCCCCTCGCCACCGGCGGCTGTTGCCCATATCTGCGCTCAGATCCTTTTCACGCTGTGGTCCTCCACCCCTCACCAGCGCCCAGCCCCATGGCTTGGCGGTCTCTCTCCTCTTATCGTCGCGGTCCCCGCCGCTGCGACCTGAAAAAAGTAAGAAATGACACAAAGCACCCCCGAAACGCCCTCCCGCGTTGCCAAAGAAGCCACCCAGGCCAATATAATGCCATCCAGAGGCCTCAGCCTGCTTGGTCTCTTTGGGGTCGAAAACGACCTGCAGGCCATGGTGCGCCTGCCCAGCGGTCGGGTAAAAACCATCAAGACCGGCAGCCGACTGGGCCAGAGCCGCGTGCTGGGTATTGATCCGGACGGCATAGTCCTGGAAAAATCTGGCCGCAGTAGCCGCATCGAAATGCCCGGCAGCTAAGCCAGCTGTCGGCGGCACTGTGCTGTCGGCCTATAAGGCTTGGCCTGTGTAGAAACAGCCGGGGCTCCGCCAGATATGCCTGCCCTTGTACTTGGCCGCTATTGGCACTCTGTCGCGCCAACCGTCTCTCTGCCCCGGTCACATATATCGACTGCGCCAAGATGGAGACTTGACCCTCTGCCTCAAGCGGATCAAAAGACGGCCCATGACACAGAAAATCGCTCTTATTACCGGCGCGTCACGCGGCCTGGGGGCTGCCCTGGCCGAAGCCCTGGCGCCGACGCATCATATCGTCGCTGTTGCGCGCACCACTGGTGCGCTTGAGGAACTTGATGATCGCATCAAGGCGCTTGGCGGTTCCGCCACATTGGCGCCGATGGACATTACCCAGCCCGCAGCCATGGCGACCCTGTGTCGTGGGATCCATGATCGCTGGGGACAGCTGGATCTTTGGCTGCACACAGCGATCCATGCCGCTCCGCTCTCTCCGACCCCCTCTGTGGGGGAAAAGGACTGGAGCAAATCCATCGCGGTCAATGCCACGGCCCCCTCCATCCTGATCCCCTATGTGGCGCCACTATTGGGGCACAGCGGTCAGGCGGTGTTTTTTGATGACCCGCGTGCCGGCGAAAAGTTCTTTGGCACCTACGGCGCCAGCAAGGCCGCGCAGATGGCGCTGGCGCGCAGCTGGCAGGCCGAAACGGTCAATACCGGGCCAGTGGTCAAAATCCTGGCCCCCCAGGCGATGCCCACCGCCCTGCGCGCCCGCTTCTTCCCCGGCGAAGACCGCGCGCGGCTGGCCGATATCCATGCCGAGGCCGCACGCCTGCTGCCGGACATCCTGGGCTAGCCCAGTACAGCAAACGCCCCAGCGCGGCCTCCCCGCTTTGGGCATTGGGGGCGCGGGCCATGCGGCTGGCCCCCATATCGCCTCTGGTTCACAGGCAGCCGCGCGGCAACATCTTCGGCCAGCGATGGTTCACGACCGCAGGCGCAGCCTGCCGGGCCCAAGGGGAGAGGGGCTTTGCAAAAGCCCCGATCTGCGCGGGAGCCCCCCCCTTTTTTTGCTCTTTCCCTGGCCTTTGCCATCTGGCCCGCCAAACTGGTCGACTGAACTGGTCGGCTGATCTGGCCCGCCAAACCGGCCCACTAAACGGGCCCACTGAACTGGCCCACCAAACTGGCCTGCCAAACCGCACCAAAGGATAACTGGTGGCCTATTGCCCCGCCTCGAGAGGGGGCCATTTGACCGGTCCCCCGCCAAACCTGTGGCACAGCTACCAGATCCGCTGCAGCTTCCGGTCTCCTGACGGGTCGAAACACTTGCCCCCAATTGTACCAATGCCTATTCAGATCTAAACAACCTCGGGGGACTTCATGCGCATTCTCATTACCAACGACGACGGCATCAGCGCGCCCGGACTTGTGGTGCTCGAGCAGATCGCCCAGGATCTCGCCGGGCCCGATGGCGAGGTCTGGACCGTCGCACCGGCATTTGAGCAGTCCGGCGTTGGCCATTGCATCAGCTATACCCGCCCTTCCATGCTCAGCCAGCTGGATCCGCGACGCTACGCAGCAGAGGGATCCCCTGCGGATTGCGTTCTGGCCGGCATTCATGTGGCAATGAAAGACCACCGCCCTGATCTCGTCCTGTCCGGCGTGAACAGAGGCAACAACTCCGCAGAAAACGCGCTCTACTCGGGCACCCTGGGTGGCGCGATGGAGGCGGCGTTGCAGGGCATCCCCGCTATGGGGTTGTCGCAGTATTTTGGCCCCCACAACAAGGATCTCGACGATCCCTTTGCAGCCGCAGCCCAACATGGCGCAGCCGTGGTGCGCAACATCCTGGCGGCAGAGCCAAAGAACCAGCAGGACTACCGGCTGTTTTACAATATCAACTTCCCCCCCGTCCCCGCCGACGCGGTCAAGGGCACCAGGGTGGTGCGTCAGGGCTTCCGCCGTGGCAGCCACTTTTCTGCCGAAGAGCAGCTCTCCCCCACCGGCAGACGCTACCTGTGGATCCGCGGCGGCGATCAACACGTTCAGACCGCCCCCGATAGCGATGCCAGCGTCAACCTGAACGGCTATGTCTCGGTGACGCCGATGCGCGCCGATCTGACCGCCCATGACATGTTAGACGCGTTTACAGGAATCGAATGACCAGCCCCGACCCGGAGACAAAGATGCAGTTTCTGTTTGCCCTGCGCTCGCGCGGGGTGACCGACAGCCGGGTGCTGGAGGCCATGGAGCAAATTGACCGAGGTCCCTTTGTGCGGGGGATCTTTTCCGAGCGCGCCTATGAGGACACGCCGCTGCCGATCGCCTGTGGCCAGACCATCTCTCAGCCCTCGGTGGTTGGCCTGATGACCCAGGCCCTGCAGGTCTCGCCACGCGACACGGTGCTGGAGGTCGGCACCGGTTCGGGCTATCAGGCGGCAATTCTGGCCAAGCTGGCCCGGCGGGTCTATACTATCGACCGCCACGCCCGCCTGGTGCGCGAGGCCCGCATGATCTTTGACGCTCTGCAGCTGCCAAATGTGACCTCGCTGGTGGGGGATGGCAGTTTTGGCCTGCCCGATCAGGCGCCATTTGATCGGATCATTGTCACCGCTGCTGCCGAAGACCCCCCCGGCCCCTTGTTGGCACAGCTCAAACCCGGCGGCATCATGGTTGTGCCCGTCGGCCAGTCCGACACGGTGCAGACCCTGATCAGGGTGCGCAAATCCGAAGACGGCCTCGATTATGATGAGCTGCGCCCGGTCCGGTTTGTTCCCCTGCTGGAAGGATTAGGCAAAGAGGCCTAAATTCAGGCAAACTGGCGCCGATCACACCCTGAACTGCAGAAAACCATTGACCTGCAGCCGCGCAGCAGCACAAGAGGCCTTAAGACCGGCACAGACCCGGCGCCTTCAAAAGCACGACAAGAAATGAGGACAGCATGATTACAGGCAGCACTTCTAGCAACACCAGGCTTTGCTTCGCAGGCCGTCGGATGGCGCTAACGGCGCTTCCTGTGCTGGCCCTTCTTGCCGGCTGTGATGGACCGCTGGATTATGATCTGCGCGGGCAGATCGGCGGCTTCAACACCACAGCCGCAGCCCAGACCGCCACCACCCACCGCCCGGCGGCGGATGCCCGTGGATTGATCACCTATCCCTCCTATCAGGTTGCTGTAGCCGAGCGCGGCGATAAGGTCTCTGATGTGGCCGCCCGCATTGGTCTGCCCGTGGGTGAAATCGCGCGGTTCAACGGCATGCAACCCGGTGACACCCTGCGCAAGGGCGAGATCCTCGCGCTGCCGCGCCGCGCGCCGGACAGCCCGCCTGCCGCAGATGGCACGGCTTCGCCTGGCGGTGTCGACATTGCCTCGCTGGCGGGCAGCGCCATTGATGCCTCCCCGACAACCTCGCCCAATCCCGGCTCTGTCACCACCACCAACCTGCAACCCACAGCGCAGCAGCGCCCTGCCGCCGTTCAGGCAGGCCCCGAGCCCGTGCGCCACAAGGTCGTGCGCGGGGAAACCGCCTATACAATCTCCCGGCTCTATCAGGTCCCGGTCAAATCTTTGGCGGAATGGAACGGATTGGGCAGCGATTTTGCCATCCGCGAAGGCCAGCATCTGCTGATCCCGCTCAAAGACCAGCAGCACTCCCGCACCCCGGCAGTGCCAGTCACCACCGCCCCCGGCGAAGGCAGCGCCACGCCTACGCCGCCAAGTGCAACCAAGCCGCTGCCCGAGGAAGATCTGGCGCCGGCCAATGTGGCCTCCCAAAACCTGCCCACCGTTGAGGTGCCCGCCCCCAGCCGCGCCAGCCAAAGCGCGATGGCCTACCCGGTTCAGGGGAAAATCGTGCAGACCTACGCCCAGGGGCGCAACGACGGGATCGACATTTCCGCCGCCTCCGGCGCGCCAGTAAAGGCAGCGGAATCCGGCACCGTTGCGGCAATCACCAAGGATTCCAAGAACATCCCGATCATTGTCATCCGGCATGACCCGCAATTGCTGACCATCTATGCCAATGTCGATAAAATTCTGGTCAGCAAAGGCGATCAGGTAAAACGCGGTCAGACCATTGCCCATCTGCAAGACGGCGAAGGTGCAACCCTACATTTTGAAGTCCGCAACGGCTATGACAGCCTCGACCCACTGCCCTATCTGAACTAACCAATATATCGAGCCGCCCGACTGCAAAACGCGACCAAGACCCGCTAGTCGGTGCGGCTCCTACAATATGTCGCATCCCCGGAAAACCAGCTTTGCCAGCCAGTCCGAGACAGATCCAAAGCTTTGGGTTTGCGGATTCTCCCGTATTGACCCGGCCTCTATGCTGTCAAAGCAACCCCGTGACGCCCCGCCAGATCGGTGAAGAACTGCCAGGCCACCCGGCCAGAGCGCGCCCCGCGTGTCGCCTGCCACTCAATGGCTTCGGCACGCATGATCTCGGGGTCGACTGCCACACCATAGGCCCTGCAATAGCCTGAAATCATGGCAAGATATTCATCCTGATCACAGGGATGAAAGCCCAGCCACAGCCCAAAGCGATCTGACAGAGAGACCTTCTCTTCTACCGCCTCAGAGGGGTTGATCGCGCTGGAGCGCTCATTCTCGATCATGTCGCGCGGCATCAGGTGGCGCCGGTTCGAAGTGGCAAAGAACACCACATTGTCAGGCCGCCCTTCAATGCCACCATCCAGCACCGCCTTCAGGCTTTTGTAGTGTTGGTCATCATGGCTGAACGACAGGTCATCACAAAACAGGATAAACCGGTAAGGCGCCTGACGCAGGTGGTTCAGCAGCCGCGCCACCGAAGGCAGGTCTTCACGTTGCAGCTCCACCAGCTTCAGATCGCCGTGATCCGGCAACAAGGCCCCGTGGATGGCCTTTACCAGGCTGGACTTCCCCATGCCCCGCGCGCCCCACAACAACGCGTTGTTGGCCGCTTCGCCACGGGCAAACCGGCGGGTGTTCTCCAACAGGGTATCGCGGGAGCGTTCAATACCAACCAACAGATCAAGATCAACCCGGTTGACCCGGGCAACCGGTTCCAGCCGGTCGGGAGAGACATGCCAGACAAAGGCCGAAGCCGCACCAAAATCCGGAGCGGCCAGGGGCGCCGGAGACATCCGCTCCAGGGCGTCAGCAATGCGTGTCAGTGTTTTTTCGTCCATGTCCTGCCTCCGTCAATAGTTGCAGTTCTGAAAGCATGTTCCACCACCGGCGGCAAGTGGCTCTGTCATCTGTTTTGCCGCAAAGCCGCCCCACTGTGGCAGACAACCCAGCGGCACATCCTGCAGCACCCGCGCGCGTTCATCTGTCCCGAAACATTCCGGTGGTGATCGCCCAAAAGGCGCGAGGGAACCCGTGTCCGCACTGCCGGAACAACAAAGGGGCGCGCCAGTATCAACCGGCGCGCCCCTTTCTTGTCAAACCATTGCGGCCTTATTTGTCTTCATTCTCGTCGAATTCAGCCATCAAAGGATCTTCATCCTCGTCATCATAATAGCCATCCGCCCGCAGCTGCTCTTCGCGCTTGGCCTCGACCCGGCGCACCAGAAAGATCGAGATCTCATAGAGACCATAGACCACCACAAAGAGGATCAACTGGGTGATCACATCCGGCGGGGTGACCAAAGCGGCCAGCACCAGAATGGCAACAACCGCATATTTGCGCATCGCCCCCAGACCATCAGAACTGACCAGGCCAGCCTTGCCCATCAAGGTCAGCAGAACCGGCAACTGAAAGCACAGACCAAAGGCCATGATGAATTTCAGGGTGATATCCAGGCTCTCGTTCACCTTGCCAAAGAAGGTGATCTTAACCCCCTCCGTGGTGGCAGGCACCATGGCAGTATCAACGGTCACACCGTCAGGCAGGTTTCCAGCCACATTCCCAGCCGTCTGTGAAATCAGGTTGGCAAAGATCGAGCTGACATCGGCAAAGCCCAGAAAGAACTGCATCGCCAGGGGGGTCACCACCAGCTGGGCAAAGGTCGCGCCCAGCAGGAACATGAAAGGCGAGGCAATCAGGAAGGGCAGAAAGGCGCCCTTTTCCGTCTTGTAAAGGCCGGGCGCCACAAACCGCCACAGCTGATAGCCGATCACCGGAAAGGACAGCGCAAAGCCAAAGACCATGGAGATGCGGAACAGCGTGAACAGATATTCCTGCGGCGAGGTATATTGCAACGTCGGCGAGGGATCACCCAGCGCCCGCAGGGTTTCCTCGATTGGCTGGACCAGAAATTGCAGGATCGGCTCGGCCACGACAAAGGCCAGGATGACCCCCACCGCAAAGGCCATCACCGACCGGATCAAACGGGTGCGCAGCTCGGCCAGATGTTCGATCAGCGGGGCGGTTGAATCTTCAACCTCGTCGCTATGGCTCATGTCTTAGCCTCACTTCCCTCAGATGGTGCGACCGCAGGATCAGCACTGCTTGGCTGCTCTGGCGCCTGTTCCACCGCAGCTTCCGCTGCTTCGGCATGGGCCAGGGCCTCACTTGCTTCACGCGCCTTGCGTTCGGCTGCGGCGCGCGCGGTTGCGGCCTGGATTTTCTTGGCGTCATGGGCCCGTTCCGCAGCCAGTTTCGCGGTTTCTGAATCCGGTTTGTAAGAGGTCGGATCAATGGATTTTGCCATCTCCTGCGCCGCCTCTTTCACCCCGTCCATGGCCGTGCCAACCGGGTTGGTCGCCGCCTTCAGCCCCTTGGCCACATCCCGCATGCCGCTCTCTTCAGCAGCGTCATTCATCGCCGAGCTGAACTCGCGCGCCATGCCTTTGGCCTTGCCCACAAATCTGCCGACATTGCGAAACATCATCGGCAGGTCCTTGGGCCCGACGACAATCAGCGCCACAACGCCAATAACCAGGAGTTCGGTCAACCCAAGATCAAACATCAGCGCTTACGCCTTGTCTGTTTCAGAGCTGGTCTCAGCCGTTGGTGTCACGTCTTTGGCCTCGGCAGCACTGTCTGCGTCCAGTTCTGCTGTGCCTTCGCTTACACCCTTTTTGAACGAGGTGATGCCTTTGCCGACTTCACCCATAAGCGAGCTGATCTTACCGCGACCAAACAGTACCAGAACCACAACAGCGATGAGCAGAAGGCCGGGAAGGCCGATATTATTGAGCATGTGAATCTCTCCTTAACTTTGCCAATGCGCAGTGCATCGGCTCACTATTTCTCTGACCACTGGTCTACGCAGCTCCTGTGTCGGCGCAAAGAGCCCGCAACGCCTTTGCCGCCTGTGCAGGGGGCAAAAACAGTTTTTTTCAGCCGCAGGTAAACACAACTGACAGGTTTGTGTCAGTTGCCCCCTGCTAGAGACCCCTCATCAACCAAAGGAGTTTGATATGACACAAAACGTCGCAGAAACCGTCACCTTTACCCTGAATGAGGGCGTCACGCCTGAGCAGTTCATCACCCTGAGCAAGGCCAGCGAAGGCTTTGTGCGCGCCAATCCCGGCTTTGTCTTTCGCCGTCTCAGCTGTGGCAGCGACGGGTCCTGGACCGACACGGTGATCTGGAAAGACATGCAGACCGCGTTGGACGTGGCGGATAGCTTTGGCAAACAGGATTTTGCACCGGCCCTGATGGCAGCCATTGCGCCCGACAGCGTCACCATACGCCATGAGACCATCCTCTGGACCCTGGCGCCCAACTGATCGTGAACTGATGCTGGCGGGGGCCGCCTGTCTTGACGTGGCCCCCACCTCTGCGCCAAGGGTAGTCCCATGCGCCGCACCGACCGTCTTTTTGAAATCATCCAGATCCTGCGCGATGGCAAACTCCATCGCGCCCAGGATATTGCCGCGCGGCTCGAAGTCTCCACCCGCACCATTTACCGTGATATGGACACGCTGGTGGCCTCTGGTGTGCCGGTCGAGGGCGAGCGCGGCCTGGGCTATCTGGTGCGCGAACAGATCACCCTGCCGCCCCTGACCCTCACCCCGGAAGAGCTGGAAGCCCTGAACCTTGGCATGGCGATTGTGGCAGAGGCGGCGGATGCGGATCTGAAAGCTGCCGCGCAGTCACTGGCAGCCAAGGTCGATGCGGTCTTGCCCACCGAGGTCATTGCCGAGGCCGATGCCTGGAAATTTGCCGTCTACCCCTTTGCCGATGTGGCCCGTGGCTTTGCCCATATGCCCACCCTGCGCGCAGCGATCAAATCCCGGCAAAAGCTGGCGCTGCAGTATCGCCGCCTTGATGGCACCCTGACCGCACGCACCATCCGGCCGCTGCACATGGAATATTGGGGGCGGGTCTGGACCCTGACCGCCTGGTGCGAGACACGCGGCGATTTCCGGGTGTTTCGCGTTGATCTGATCGAAGAGGTGCGCGCCCTGCCCGAGCTGTTCCTGGACGAGCCGGGCAAGACCCTGGCAGATTACGACCCCCACCGCGACAAGAGCTGAGGCCAGGTCTCGCCCTGGCTCAGCTGATCTTACTTTGGCTTAGGCAGGGAAGATAAAACAACGGTTGCGCGGCACGGTCAGCCACATCACCCGGCCCACCTCTGGCAGGAACACCCGTGGCACCGTCACCTTGAGCACCGACCCATCATAATCCATCTGGAATTCCACCAGGCTTTCGTGGCCAAGATAGCGCGCCCGTTTCACCACGGCGCGGGCTGGCACACCGTCGGTGGCCGTCGGCAACGGCCCCTTGCCGGCGCGGTCAAAATCGATCCGAACATGTTGTGGGCGAAAAACAATGTCCACATCGGTACGATCCGCAATGCCCGGCGCCAGGAATTGACCAAAGGGGGTTTCCGCCAAAGCCCCGTTAACTTGAGACTTCAACACATTGATATCACTAAAAAACGCCACCGAAGCCTTGTCACTTGGGCGGGTGTAGACATTATAAGGCGCGCCCTGCTGGATAATCTTGCCACCGCGCATCAGCGCGATCTCATCCGCCATGCGCATGGCCTCTTCCGGCTCATGGGTGACCAGCAAAACGGCGGTGTCTTCTTCTTTCAGCAGGGTCAGCGTCTCGTCGCGGATGCCATCGCGCAGCCGGTTGTCCAGCCCAGAAAAAGGCTCGTCCATCAGCATGATGCGCGGGCGCGGCGCCAGGGCCCGCGCCAGGGCGACACGCTGTTGCTCCCCCCCCGACAGGTGGTGGGGATATTCGTCAATGAACCGCGTCAGCGATACCTTTTGCAGCAGTTCCTCTACCCGGATACGTTTCTCATCCTTGCTGCCCTTCAAACCAAAGGCAACATTATCGGCGACGTTCAGATGCGGAAACAGGGCAAAGTCCTGAAACATCAGGCCAATCTCGCGCCGCTCTGGGGGAACCCGAAACACCGTGTCGCAGATCAGCTTGCCATCAACGTAGATCTCGCCGCTGTCCTGCATCTCGACCCCGGCAATCATCCGCAGGGTGGTGGACTTACCGCAGCCCGAAGGCCCTAACAGACAGGTCACCTGCCCCGCCTGAATCTGCAGGGACACATCATCCACCACTGCGCGGCCATCAAAATAGCGATGGATATTGCGGATCTCCAGCCGCGGATGCGGCCAGGGTTCAGCCGCAGTGGATTGCGGCCCAGGGGATTGGCGGGATGCTGTGCTCATTCGGCCTCGCAAGCTGTGCCAGTTGATTGTCGGCTCGAGCGGCAAATACCAACCCGGCGCCCCCCGCGCAAGTGCTCAGCAGCAGGCTGCCGCTGTGTCCGCAGGATCAAAGCCAGTGAAGGGTGAATTGCCGCCGCAGCCTGCAAAGATGCCGTAGTGATTGGAGAAATCGCCGATAAAGTCAAAATGCGGTGCCAGCCGGGTGTCTTTGAGCATCATCCAGGTATTGCCACAGACCGCAAAGACCTTGCCGGTCTCCATCACATGGTGGTCATCCAGACGCAGGGCATGGGGGGCATGGGGAATTGTGCCTTTGTAGATCACCGCCTGGCCGTAGTCTTCGCAATCAGGTTCCAGCGCCGGGAGCTTGAACAGCCGATAGGTGGCCGACAGGAATTTGAGCGGCGCCACGCGGGCCTCCAGCTTGGGGTTTTCGATGGTCAGGGGCCGCGCCGTCACCATGCGCGGATCGTTAAACCCGGCGCCCTTGGCCAGGGACAGGAAATCGTTCCAATAGAGCGCCCCGGACAGGCATTCCCCATAAAGCACCTCATCCCGTGCCATAGCCGCAGGCACCCGGCGGTCGGCATAGACATCGGAGAAATACATCTCCCCGCCCGGCTTCAGCAGATGATAGGCGCCACGCAGCACCGCGGCCTTGTCGGTGGCCAGGTTGATCACGCAGTTGGAGACGATGATATCAAAGGAGCCCGGCTCCAGGTCCAGCTCTTCCAGTGTCTCGATAAACCCATGATGGAATTCGACGTTTGAGCTGCCATGGCCAAAGGCCTCGGCATGGAAATCCTGATGGCGGCAGGCCACATCCAGCTGTGCCGGGGTCATATCAACACCGACAACCCGGCCGCCGGGTCCCACCATTTTTGACAGCGCATAGACATCGCGCCCTGCCCCACAGCCGAGATCCAGAATACGCGCGCCTTCCAGTGCCTCGGGCGCGATCAAGCCGCAGCCGTAGTAGCGCATCAGCACCTCATCGTGGATCTGCGACAACACCTCTTTGACGTGATCGGGAATGTCATCCGGGGTGCAACAGGCATTGGTTTGCAGATCCTCGCTGCCCTGCAGCACCTCTCCGTAGTAGGCCTGCACTGATTCATGGGACATGGGGGCATTCTCCGTGGTGGTGCGTTTGTGGCCGGATGCCCTGAGGCAAAAGGGGGCCACAAACGGGCTATCGCGCCCGGCCCGCGCCGACAAGAGCGCAAGCCCCCTGCTAACAAATCTGTGACAAAAGGTGAGCGTTAGGGCGTCAGCTCAAAACTATCCTGCGCCGCGACGCGCCCATTGACCAGAACCTCGACCTCATGCCTGCCGGGATGCAGCTTAAACGTTGTGGCATCGCCCTTTAGCCGGTGTCGTTTTGCCAGCGTCACAGAGGGTCCTGTCAGGTCAGTCTGTTTGAGCTTGAACACCTTTTGCGAGGCTTTCCCCGACGCCCGTGGAAAGCTCACCCGGTAGTCAACAATCACGGGCAAATCACGGGGTGCAGAGAGCGTCACCCCAAAGGTCAGGAAATCACCAATTTGAACTGTTTTTGTTTCAATTCTTAAGCTTACAGTGACTTCTGCATCCGGCTCATAGCCCAGCACCCGCAGGGCGCGCGGGTGGCCTGATTTCACCAGCCCCCGACAGGCATGGGCAGTCAACCAGCTGAGTTCCTTGTCCTGCTGCTGCCCCAGCGCGCGCCACTCCTGCAGCACATCCAGAACCAGATCCGGGTCTTTCTTGCTAATGTCGTTCAAATGATTGGCCACGGATCGCGTCACATAGCGGGTCGCGTCGCTGTGCAGAAGGTGCAATAGCGGCAGAGGGGTGCGCAGCTCCAGGGACACCCCCTGTCCCCAGGGCAGACGCGGGCGGGTGCCCTCGCTCACCAGGCGGCGGACATGGTAGCTCGGGTGACAGGCCCAGTCTTGCATGCGCGACAGGGTCAGATCGGGATATGTGTTTAAAAACGGACGGATAGCCCATTCCATTGAGAAGCGCTGCGTGACCTCGGCCAGCAGATCCAGCGCCAGTTCCGGGTCACTCTCCAGCCCGCGAGCGACAATGAACTCCCCCAGAGGCGCAAAAATGAAATCACCAAAGTCATCATCGGTCTTGCTGGGGTCAAGCGGCGGCGGCAAGGCGCGCAGGATCTGTGGCGCCACCTCAGAAAGCGGCCCTTGCAGATGCTCACCCAGCACCTCGGCGATCCAGTTGATACGTGCCTTCAGCTCCAGCGGCAAGAGGCCCGCCATGACCTCCGTTTCAAAGCGATCCGCCTGAAAATCCGGCACTGCCTCGGCAAAAAGACCCGCCAGATAGCGGGTCTTCTCGATATTGAACAACTGGTCCTTGAGGGAAAATCCACTAGCCATGGAAATGCTCCAAAAATGTTCGATAATGTAAATAATTACAGGGTTGCATTGGTTGAACCGCCATCCAGAAGAATGTTTTGTCCAACGATAAAACCAGCATGCTGCGAGCAGAGGAAGGCACAGGTAGCGCCAAATTCCGCCCGCGTGCCATAGCGCCCTGCCGGAATGGTTGCGGCGCGCTGCGCCTTGGCCTCTTCCATGGTGATGCCCTGCTGGGCACAGACACCGCTATCCAATGAGACCGCACGATCGGTGGCATGAATGCCGGGCAGCAGGTTGTTGATGCAAACCCCGCTGCCAGCCACCTGACGCGCGGTGCCGGCCACATAGCCCGTCAAACCGGCACGGGCCGAATTGGACAGGCCCAGCACAGCAATGGGGGCCTTGACGGATTGCGAGGTGATATTCACCACCCGTCCCCAGCCCCGGTCCATCATCCCAGGGAGCAGCGCCTTCATCAGCGCAATAGGGGCCAGCATATTGGCGTCCAGAGCCTTGATAAAATCCTCGCGGTCCCAGTCCGACCACAGTCCGGGGGGCGGCCCACCAGCATTGGTGACCAAAATGTCGATATCCGTCGCCGCAGCCAGCAGTTTTTCCTGGCCTTCGCTGGTGGTCACATCCGCCACCACGGTTTCCACCTGAACACCGTAAGCGTCGCGGATCGATTGCGCCGCCTGCAGCAGCGCCTCTTCGCCGCGCGCGTTCATCACCAGGTTCACACCGGCTTCCGCCAGGGCCTCAGCGCAGCCCAGGCCCAGACCTTTGCTGCTGGCACAGACCAATGCTCGTTTTCCCGCGATTCCTAGATCCATTCCTTACCTCCAATGGGTCATTCTTGTGATTTGGCTCAGAGTGCACTGCCCCCCCGCCAATGGCCAGCCCTGAAACGCAGCCCCTGCGGGCGCCTCACGCCCGTCAGGCTGGCAGGCTTTGGAGCCCCTGATCTGAACGCTGGATGTGGTGCTCTTGGGGAAATTAACGCCGTGTCAGGAATTCTGCGCGTAATTGTCGGTATGATGCCATAATTCACTGCTAGACCTTGTCTACTGAATCAGGGCATCTGACGATGTCCGCGCCACGCACGGCATCAGCCCAACCACCGGAGCTCCAGTGTCAACACCAGACCGCGCCATTCAATCCATCCCGGCCTATCCAGCTGATCAGTTTCAGGTGGAGATGGGGGCCAATATGGGGGATGGTCTAAGCGTTCTGGATGAGCTGATGCTGGATGATATCTACCAGCTGTCCCCAACGGCCCATGCCAAACGACTGGGATTGGCCAACGGAGCGGACGGCGGCTTTTATGTCGCCCAGGATACCGAACTCGGCATGGTTGGCGCGCAGCTGCATCTCGACTGTGTGGTGACCTTGATGCCGCACTCCGGTGACAACATTGAGGCCCTGGTCATGGTCGAAGTAGACCAGGAGGGGCTGATCGCCGCGATATATCTGGTGCCAATGGCGCCAATGGGGATCCAGCAAAGCTATACTTTGGTGCGCGCCGAGCAGGAAAGCGCGCGGCGTAAACTGGCGCAGATGGCCTGTGTCTCCTTTACCCGCGGCACCCGTATCACCATGGCCACAGGCGCGCAGAAACCAATCGAGGATCTCAAACCGGGAGACCGCATCCTGACCCGCGACGAGGGCGTGCAAGAGCTGCGCTGGATCGGCCAGACCACCTCGCGGGCGGTGGGGCGCATGGCCCCGGTGCTGATCCGCGCCGGGGTGTTGAACAATGCCGCCGACCTGCTGGTCAGTCCCGATCACCGCCTGATGGTCTATCAACGCCATGATGAGCTGGGCACCGGCAGCCCCGAATTACTGGTGCGGGCGCGGGATCTGGTCAATGGCGACAGCGTCGTGGTGCAGGACGGCGGCTTTGTCGACTATTTTCAGCTGCTGTTTGACCGTCATCACATTGTCTACGCCGAGGGCATCGCCGCCGAGAGCCTGTTTCTGGACCCGATGACCCAATCCGCCCTGCCAGATGAAATCCTGGATCGCATCTCCCCCACATTGGAGACCGGACAGCGCCGCGACGCCCATGGTCTTGAGGTGCAAAAATCCCTGCTCGACCGCCCCGACGCCGTCAGCCTGCTGAAACGCGCCTCACTGCGGTAGCTGGCCGTCCAAACAGCGCCCCCTAGACCTGGAGCCGCCCTGACCAATGGGAATTCAGTCAAGAGCGTTGAGGCAGGCCAGCAGCTCGTGCTTTCGAAACGGCTTGGTCAGAAAGCCATTCATTCCCGCCTCGTAACAGGCTTTGGCATCGCTTTTCTGCGCGTTGGCAGTCAGCGCAACAATCTTGCATGTCACGCGACCGGTTTCTGTCTCGTGTTGCCTGATCCTTCGGGCCGCTTCAATGCCGCCCATAACCGGCATGGAAAGATCCATCAGGATCAAGTCAAATTCAGCCCCCACATAGGCCTCGTAGGTCACTGCGCCATTTTCGGCAAAACGAACCTCCGCACCAAATTTCTGCAGCATTTTGTCCACGACCAACTGATTGGTCCTGTTGTCTTCTGCAACAAGGACCCTCATGCCGCGCAGTCGTTCTAATGTTTTTGTCTCCGCAACCGTGGCGGCACCGGAGGTGCCACGCGCGGGCTGATTTTGCGCAGCCACCTGTTCCGCAGCCACCTGTTCCCCTGTCTCTAGCGCCCTGCCTAATTCCGGCTGAGGGGCAAGATCCAGCCACACAGTAAAACGCGACCCCTGCCCCGGAGCGGATTTGACAGCAATCTCTCCGCCCATCCGCTCAACAAGAGCCTGCGAAATTGCCAGGCCCAGGCCCGTACCTTCGGCCTGTGCTTTTGGTGTACCCTTTGCCTGTTCAAAGGCCGAAAAAATAGTGACGAGCTTGCTTTCTTCAATTCCGCAGCCGGTGTCTGAGACCTCAAACCGCAACGAACCCATTGAGGCTCTCAGATCGTAGTCAACCGTGAGCGATATATGCCCTTCTTCCGTGAATTTGATCGCGTTTCCAATCAGGTTCAACAAAACCTGACGGATCTTACTGGCGTCTCCGATGAATACAGCGGGCACTGTTTCAGGGTAATTTACAAAAAACCCAACCCCTTGTAGGAGGTCTTAGCAGAAAGAAGCACCCTGATTTCATCAATAAGATCCCGCAATACAAAGGGTTCGTAATGTAATGAGACCTTGTTCGCCTTGATCTTGGCAAAATCCAGAACCTCATTGATCATTTCCAGCAGCGCAGTGGTCGAGCTTAAAATAGTATTTGCAAAGAGGGTCTGCTCGTCGTCCAGTTTGGTTTCTTTCAACAATTCACAAAGACCCAGAATTCCATTCATCGGCGTCCTGATCTCATGGCTCATCTCCGCCAGAAACCTCTCCTTAGCCTGGCTCGCGTCCTCCGCCTTTTCCTTGGCAATCTTGGTAAGTTCCAAGGCAGCGTCGCGTTCACGCTCCGACGTTATATCGGCGGATGACCCCACAAGGTGAGTCAGCTTGCCAGCGGCATCAAACACGGGGGTCATTGTCGTACGAATATGAAGCGTGTTGTGAACAGACGGCAAATGGATTTCGTAGGTGGTTTCCTGTTCAGACCGCACCACGCCCAAATGCAGGGCAAGCGCATGCTCTCCTGTGGTTCCTCCAAATATCTCCAAAGCTGTTTTGCCAAACCAATCTTCCTCAGACAGCTTTGTAGCGTCCCGCGAGCGCTGGTTCATCGCCACATATCGGGGTATCCCATCGTCGCCGACTTCCAACACAATAACGGCCATGCCAACAGCATCCAGAATGGAATAGAGATTGCTGGGTTCAAGTCGCTTCACTCACTACTTCCTTTGGACACAAAAACACTCGCCGACCTGCCAGATGGCAAATATGTCTCTAATAGTAACCAAATTTTACATTAACTCTAACCAAATCTGACAATGGCCCTTTGCAATCCGTTCGTCGACTGTGCGACACCGTCCAGCGCTGCCCGCCAGACCGGGCAGACAGACTGGGCAGACAGACTGGACAAACAAACTGGGCAGAACCAATGCCAAAGGAGGCACAGCCCCTGTACAGGACGGCGACCGGAGCGCTACGACGGCTGCACCAAAGTCCGCCGCTGTTTTCCTTGCCTCCCAATCCGTTTCTGGCTAGAGGCAATGCCATGTTGGATACCGCTGCAAACCGCCCAGACCTGCCGCCCGAAATCGCGCGGCGCCGCACCTTTGCGATCATCTCGCACCCGGATGCGGGGAAAACCACGCTGACTGAAAAGTTCCTGCTTTATGGCGGTGCGATTCAGATGGCTGGGCAAGTGCGCGCCAAGGGCGAAGCCCGGCGGACCCGCTCCGATTTCATGCAGATGGAAAAGGATCGCGGGATTTCGGTTTCCGCCTCGGCAATGTCCTTTGATTTTGATGGCTATCGCTTCAATCTGGTGGATACCCCCGGTCACTCTGATTTCTCGGAAGACACCTATCGCACCCTGACGGCGGTGGATGCGGCCGTGATGGTGATTGATGGTGCCAAGGGCGTCGAGAGCCAGACGCAAAAGCTGTTTGAAGTCTGCCGTCTGCGCGACCTGCCGATCCTGACCTTTTGTAACAAGATGGACCGCGAAAGCCGCGACACATTTGAAATCATCGACGAAATCCAGGAAAACCTGGCCATCGACGTGACCCCGGCAACCTGGCCCATCGGGGTGGGGCGTGATTTCATCGGCTGTTACGACATGCTGCGCGACCGGCTGGAGCTGATGGATCGCGCCGACCGCAACAAAGTGGCCGAAAGCATCGCCATCGAGGGTCTGGACGATCCCAAGCTGGTGGAACATGTGCCCGCGCATCTGCTGGAAAAGCTGCTCGAAGAGGTCGAGATGGCCCGCGAACTGCTGCCCAAGCTGGATCCGCAGGCGGTGCTCGAAGGCCATATGACGCCAATCTGGTTTGGCTCGGCGATCAACTCCTTTGGCGTCAAAGAGCTGATGGACGGGATCGGCGCCTATGGCCCCGAACCCCAGGTGCAGACCGCGCAACCGCGCAAAATCGCCCCCGAAGAGAAAAAAGTCACCGGCTTTGTCTTTAAGGTGCAGGCCAATATGGATCCCAAGCACCGCGACCGGGTGGCCTTTGTGCGCATGGCCTCAGGCCATTTCAAACGCGGCATGAAACTGACCCATGTGCGCACCAAAAAGCCGATGGCGATCTCCAACCCGGTGCTGTTTCTCGCCTCGGACCGTGAATTGGCCGAAGAAGCCTGGGCCGGCGATATCATCGGTATCCCCAACCACGGCCAGCTGCGCATTGGCGACACCCTGACCGAAGGCGAAGCCCTGCGGGTCTCGGGCATCCCCTCCTTTGCGCCGGAACTGTTGCAGGGCGTGCGCGCGGGCGATCCGATGAAGGCCAAGCATCTGGAAAAGGCGCTGATGCAATTTGCCGAAGAAGGCGCTGCCAAGGTCTTTAAGCCCTCGATTGGCTCCGGCTTTATCGTCGGCGTGGTTGGCGCCTTGCAGTTTGAGGTTCTGGCCAGCCGGATCGAGCTGGAATACGGCCTGCCAGTGCGGTTTGACAACTCCCAGTTCACCTCGGCCCGCTGGGTCAGCGGTGCCAAGCAGGCGCTTGATAAGTTTGTCGAAGCCAACAAACAGCATATCGCCTATGACCATGACGGCGATATCGTCTATCTGACGCGTTTGCAGTGGGATATCGACCGGGTCGAGCGCGACTACCCAGATCTAAAACTGACAGCCACCAAGGAAATGATGGTCTAAGCCAGTCTTGTGAGACTGAAATCCAGTCTGGGCGGCCTCTTGGGAGGCCGCCCTTTTCTTTGCAATATCTTGCAGACTGCCGCCCCGGCCCAGGCTGCAAACCGGCTCTGGACTAATCTGCTGATCCAATTGCATTATCGCCGCAAGCACAGGTCTGCCGCAAGCACAGGCAAGCCGCAAGCACAGGCAAAAGGCAGGACTCCATGGCCGACAGGACACCAACACAAAAGGCAAAATGGGGCATTGTCAGCACCATCAAGGCCCCCGCCGAGGATATCCTGACCTTTGCCGCCTATCATCTGGAGATTGGTGCCCACCGTCTGTTTATCTACCTGGACACCCCCTGCCCCGAGGCCCGCCCGCTGCTGAAAGCCCACCCAAAAATCCGGGTGTTTGATTGCGATGATGCCTCCTGGTGGCAAAGACGCAAGAAAACCGGCAGGCCGGAAAAACACCAGATGCGTCAAAGCCAGAATGCCACCCGCGCCTACCGGCGTCAGGCCGGGGATCTGGACTGGCTGGCCCATATCGACGTCGACGAATTCCTCTGGGCTGACAGGCCCATCGGTGAGATCCTGAACGCCCTGCCGATAACCACGCTCTGCGCCCGCGCCCGCCCCATCGAGGCACTGTCCGGTGACGGCACCGCCTTCAAAGGCCACATCCCCAGCGGCCCGGAGCAAGGCGGCACGGTTGGCCGTCTCTATCCAAGGTTTGGCGAGCATCTGAAGGGCGGGTTTCTCAGCCATGTTCAGGGAAAGATCTTTGTGCGCACCGGGCTGGCCAATATCTCCCTGCGTATCCACAACGTCTTTCAAAAAGACCCGGCGGGGGGCGACGACATTGAAAACCCCGGCGCACAAGAGCTGCCGGACGTCGACCTGTGCCATTTCCATGCACCGGATTGGCAGCATTGGCTCAGCCACTACCGTTTTCGTCTGTCCCAGGGGTCATACCGCGCGGGGCTGTCGCCGGCGCGGCCGCTTGATCGCGGCGGCCTGTCCAAACATGATCTGCTGAACATGATCGAAGCCGAAGAGGGTGAGGCCGGATTGCGCGCCTTCTATGATGAGATCTGCAACGACAGCCCCGCGCTGCGGGCGCGACTGACCGCAGAGGGGCTGCTACGGATCCGGGACTTGAACCTTGCTGCATCTCGCCGCAAACATTTCCCCGCTTTTGGCTGACCTGCTGCAGCGCTGCCAGGCAAAAAGGGGCACGCTTTGCCCCTGTCGCATCACAGACCCCGGCGTTCTGACGTCTCGCAAAGGCGGCGCTTTCTCGCCAAGTGTAGCAAGCACTTAAACCCAGCCAATAATTGACCACTCGACCAGATTTTGCTATGTCCCCCTCAAAGCTGGATGCTGTCACACCGCATGTCTTTGCGGACCCAGCTTTGTCAAAACACGCGCGGGCCAAATCAGTGTCCGCATAAACGGACGCATATGACAAAATTTACCGATCTGAATCTGAACCCAAAGGTCCTCAAAGCTATCGAAGAGGCCGGGTACGAAACCCCCACTCCAATCCAGGCGGGTGCGATTCCGCCCGCGCTTGAAGGCCGTGATGTGCTTGGTATTGCCCAAACCGGCACCGGCAAAACGGCCTCTTTCACCCTGCCAATGATCACCATGCTGGCCCGTGGCCGCGCCCGCGCCCGCATGCCGCGCAGCCTGGTTCTGTGCCCCACGCGTGAGCTGGCCGCCCAGGTGGCCGAGAATTTTGATACTTATACCAAGCACTTGAAGCTCACCAAGGCGCTGCTTATTGGCGGTGTCAGCTTTAAGGAACAAGACCAGCTGATCGACAAAGGCGTGGATGTTCTGATTGCCACCCCTGGCCGTCTGCTGGATCATTTCGAACGCGGCAAGCTGTTGCTGACCGGCGTGCAGATCATGGTTGTGGATGAAGCGGACCGGATGCTCGACATGGGCTTTATTCCGGATATCGAGCGGATCTTCTCGCTGACCCCCTTTACCCGCCAGACCCTGTTCTTCTCGGCCACCATGGCGCCTGAGATCGAGCGGATCACCAATACGTTCCTGTCGGCACCAGAGCGAATCGAAGTGGCCCGTCAGGCCAGCGCCTCTGAAACCATTGAGCAGCACGTTGTTTTGTTCAAAGCCTCACGCAAAGATCGTGAAGCCAGCGAAAAACGTACAGCTCTGCGCGCGCTGATCGACGGCGAAGGCGACAAGCTGACCAACGCCATTATTTTCTGCAACCGGAAAACGGATGTGGATATCGTTTCCAAGTCGCTCAAGAAATACGGCTATGATGCCGCGCCGATCCATGGCGATCTGGACCAGAGCCAGCGCACCAAGACCCTTGATGGGTTCCGCGATGGCCAACTGCGTATTCTTGTAGCCTCCGATGTGGCCGCGCGTGGGCTTGATGTGCCAAGCGTCAGCCATGTGTTCAACTTTGACGTCCCCGGACATCCCGAAGACTATGTGCACCGGATTGGCCGGACTGGCCGCGCGGGCCGTGAAGGCAAGGCGATCACCATCTGCTCTAGCCGGGATGAAAAGGCGCTCGCCGCTGTTGAAAACCTGTTGCAGAAGGAAATCAGCCGGTTGGAGAACCCGGTGAAAAAGGCAGAACCTGCCAAGCGCAGCGCCGCCAAGAAGCCTTCTGAGAAAACCGCCAAACCTGAAACCAGCACACGCGGGAAATCCTCGCGGAGCAAGGCTTCTGCCGAAGCCGCTGCACCAGACGCCGTCGCGGTCGAGGCCACAGAGGTGGATGTTGTCGCAGCCGTGGCCGATCAGCCCGAGGCGGTACTGGCTGAGGCAGTGCAGTCTGAGGCCGTGCAGTCCGACAAGCGCAAATCCGACACGCGCCAGTCTGATACCCGCCAGTCTGATACCCGCCAGGCTGACAGCAGCAAATCCGAAGGACGCTCTCGCTCCTCCGGCCGCACATCGAGCAAAAAGACCGATGAGGCAGCTGCCCAGTCGACGTCCTCAAGCTCCAAATCCAACCGGGGACGTGGTGGCAGCAAACAGAGCGGACGTCGTGATGACCGCACTGTGGTTGGCATGGGGGATCACATGCCCAGCTTTATCGCCCTCTCCTTTGATGAGCGACGCGCTGGCTAGGCCCTGCCTGACAGACAGACATGACTTGAACGGTCGTCCCATTGGGGCGGCCGTTTTTTCTTGCAGCGAGGCTTGCAGCACCGACATGGCGGAAATGCTTCTTTGATCAATGTAATAGGGCGCAAACCCCACTAGATAGACGTGATCCGAATACAAAATATAAACTGAGAAACCGATGACCGAAGCCCAGCCCGTAATCCTCACCGCAGCAGACATTCAAGCTATCGAGGCGCGCGCCCATGAAATGCGTGCTCAAGCCCTGGCTGATGCATTTCGTACTCTGGGCCGCGGAATCAGCCTTGCGGTCCACAAACTCGCTGCATTCCTGCACCGTCCCCGCACCGCCTAACAGGCAGCGCGACAGGGATCTTATTCCCCAAGTGACTTTTTCTGTCACCACTCACGAAAAACGCCCCGGCAGATCCTGCCGAGGCGTTTTTTTTTGTCATAACAGTGCGGGTTTAGCGCATCCGGCTGATCACCACGGTGACTTCGGGCTTTTTGCCGATTTCGTTCTGGCAAGACTGACGGGCAATCCGGCGCAACTCACCTTCCAACTTGTCATCGTCTTTCAGCGTCTTGGCCCCAGCCCGCATCAGGAACTGGTTCAGGTCCTCTTCCAGCACTTCAGTCAGCGCCGCATTGGAGCTGCCGTTTTCCGCCAGACCCTTGATGTCGCACCAAGGCTCACCCAGGGGCTCATCCTCTTCGTCAAGGATCAGCGTGACAACCAGATGCCCGTTCAAAGCCATCCGGATACGATCGCGAACAACACCGTCCATGGCGCCAATCTTGGTCGAGCCATCCAGATAGGTGCGGCCGGTGTCGATATATTCCAATACCGAGGGACGTTTGCCGGACAGGTTCAGCATCATGCCGTTGACGGCAACGATGCTGGGAATGCCCTTGGCCTCGCCCAGGCGGGCGTGCTGACGCAGGTGGCGGTGTTCGCCATGCATGGGCACCAGCATCGCCGGTTGCAACAGATCATGCAGCGCTTCCAGGTCAGGACCATTTGCATGGCCAGAGACGTGGTAAAGACCAGAGCTGTCGTCCACAACATCCACACCACGTTCCGAGAACTGGTTGATGATGCGGATCACGCCGCGTTCGTTGCCGGGAATGGTTTTGGAGGAGAACAGGAAGAGATCTCCCTCTTTCAGCTCCAGGCCGCGATACTTGCCCCGCGCCATCTGCGCCGAGGCCGCACGGCGCTCGCCCTGGCTGCCAGTGGTGATCAGCATCAGGTTGTTGCGCGGCATATCCTTGGCTTCTTCGGGCGAATAGACCGTTGGAAAATTCTTCAGCACGCCGGTTTCCTTGGCGGCTTCGACCATGCGCAGCATGGCCCGCCCCAGCAACACAACCGAGCGCCCTGCCCGGGTACCGGCATCCGCCAGGGTTTTCACCCGCGCCACGTTGGAGGCAAAGGTGGTGGCGGCCACCATGCCCTTGGCCTCGCCAATCAGGCGCGTGATCTCGTCGGGCAGATCAGATTCCGAGCGACCAGGTGTTTTTGAAAACACATTGGTCGAATCGCAGATCAACGCCTTGATGCCCGGTTTGGCGATCTCGGCCCACATCTCAGGGTCAAAGGCTTCGCCCACCAGCGGAGTGCGGTCCAGTTTGAAGTCGCCAGTGTGCACCACGCGGCCACCGGGGCTGTCGATCACCAGGCCAGCGCTTTCGGGAATCGAATGCGCCATAGGGGCAAAGCCCACGGTAAAGGGGCCCAGCTTGGTCACGTCGGGCCAGGCGCCAACGGTTTTCACCACCAGCGGGTCATGGCCATGCTCTTCCATCTTGCGACGGGCCAGATTGGCGGTAAAGGCGCGGGCATAGACCGGCACGTTCAGCTGGCTGTAGAGATGCGATACCGCCCCGATATGGTCCTCGTGACCATGGGTGATAAAAATCGCTTCCAGCTGGTCGACGCGCTCGCGCAGCCAGCTGATGTCAGGCATGATCAGATCAACACCTGGGGTGCTGTCCATATCCGGGAAGGCAACGCCCAGATCCACCAGGATCAGTCGCTCTTTGCCGGGTTTGCCATAGCCATAGACATAGGCATTCATGCCAATTTCGCCCGCCCCACCAAGGGGAAGGTAGATCAATCGTTCATCAGTGCTCATTCAGGAGTACCGTTATCCTTATTGTATTTATGAATGATCTGGAGCCCATGCATGGTGAGATCATCCTCATATGCGTCAAACAGATCAGCAGCTTGCTGGAAAAGAGGCGCCAGCCCGCCTGTTGAAATAATCTTCATCGGAACCTTACGCTCAGCTTTAATCTGGGCGCAAATCTCGCGCACCAGGCCGACGTAGCCCCAAAACACACCCGATTGCATACAGGCCACCGTATTGGTGCCAATGACATGCTCGGGCTTGGAAATGTCCACATGTGGCAGTGCCGCCGCCGCTTGGTGCAGCGCCTCAAGGCTGAGGTTCACCCCGGGCGCGATCACACCACCGACATAGGCACCATCTTCGGCCACCACATCAAAGGTTGTGGCCGTGCCAAAATCCACCATCACCAGATTGCCACCGTAGTGGTCAAAACCGGCCACCGTATTGACCAATCTGTCCGGACCCACAGCCGTGCCCTCGTCCACTCGCACATCCACCGGCAACAGGCAATCAGATTTTCCCACCACCAGCGGTCGGGTGTTGTAATAACGATCCGCCAGGACACGCAGATTGAACACCACCCGCGGCACCGTCGACGAGATTATCACATCGGTGATATCCGTCTCGATGCCCTGGGCCTGAATCAGCGTGTTGAGCCAGACAAAATACTGATCCGCCGTGCGGCGCCAGTCTGTCGCGGTGCGCCAGGTTCCAATGAACTTTTCGCCATCCCAGATCGAGAAGACGGTATTGGTATTGCCACAATCAACAGCCAGAAGCATGGGAGGCCCTTACGGTCAGAAAAAGATTTCAGCGGCAGGGATACAAACCCGGCCTTTGGCGCTGTTTAAGACAAGGTTACCCTCCGCGTCTACCGTCTCGAAGGTTCCGGTCGTCTCAGACTTGGCAGTACGTGCGGTAATAACCTCACCCAGCTTGGCGGCGCGCGCCAGCCAGGCGGTGCGGATGGGCTCGAACCCATAGGTGGTGAACTGGTTCTCATAGCGGGCATAGGCCGCCGCCAGCGCGGTCAAAAATATTTCAGGCGTGACCTGAACACCGGTTTCAGACAGCAGCGACACCGGCCAGACCGCACCAGGGTCCAGCCATTCCTTCATCGGGGTTTCCACCAGATTGACACCGATGCCGATGGCCAGATGGCTCAACCCCTGCCCTGCCCCGGCGCTCTCCAGCAGGATGCCAGACAGCTTACCACCGTTGAGCAATACATCATTGGGCCATTTCAACGCCAGCCCCTCTGTACGCCCCGTCAGCGCCTCGCAGGCGTCATAGACCGCCAGTGCGGCCACAAAGCTGCGCAGGGCAACCACCTGGGGTGGCTCGGTTGGGCGCATCACCAGCGTGGCGGCGAAATTGCCGGTGGGGTCTTTCCAGGCACGACCGCGACGCCCGCGCCCCTTGGTCTGGCGTTTGGCCAGGATCCATTCAGGACCGGCAAGCTGGCCCGCGATGCGCGCGGCTTCATCCAGGGTGCTGTCCACCTCTTCCAGGATGCGTTTGCCGTAGCCTTCAGGCCAATCTGTCATTGTCCCATTCCTTCAAAAGGCAAAAGGCCCGGTCCAACGAACCAGGCCTCTTGTCAGAGATGTAAAACCGGTCAGTTGACCAAGGCCGCGGCCGCAGCTGCTGCCACGCCATCGACACCAAACATATTGATGATCCCCAGAACCATCACCGCAGCCGACCCCATGAGGAAGACCCAAAGCACGGGCGAACTGCTGCGGTCCAGCTCTTCGCCCTCTTCGCCAAAATACATGTAGTAGACGATGCGCAGGTAGTAGAAGGCACCAATAACCGAAGCCACAAGACCGGCAGCTGCCAGCCAGGTGAGATCGGCCTCATAGGCGGCACGCAGCACATAGAGCTTCCCAAAGAAGCCCAGCATGGGCGGCACGCCAGCCAGCGAGACCATCAGGATCAGAACTGCCAGCGCCTTGCCTGGTTCGCGGCGGGCGTACTGGTTCAGCGCCCCGATATCGGTGACCGGCTTGCCGTCTTTTTGCAGCATCAGGATAAAGGCAAAGGTGCCGATATTCATCGAGACATAGATGGCCATATAGACCAGCATGGCCTCAACACCCAAAACGGTCCCGGCAGCCAGCCCCATCAGCGCATAGCCCATATGGGCGATCGACGAATAGGCCATCAGACGCTTGATATCGCGCTGCCCAATCGCAGCCACGGCGCCGACAAACATCGACAGCAAAGACAGCACGGCGACAACCTGGCTCCAGTCGGCAACCGCATGACCAAAGGCGTCATGCATCACCCGGGCAAACAGCCCCATGGCGGCAACCTTGGGGGCGGAGGCAAAGAAGGCAGTAACCGGTGTGGGTGCGCCCTCATAGACGTCCGGTGTCCACATATGGAACGGCACAGCGGAAACCTTAAAGCCAAGGCCGGAAATCAGCAGAACCAGACCAAAGAGCAGACCAACAGAGACTTCGCCATGTTGGGCAACTTCGATGATACCAGAGAATTTGGTTGTGCCGGCAAAGCCATAGACCAAAGAGGCACCATAAAGCAGCAGACCGGACGACAGCGCGCCCAGCACAAAATACTTGAGCCCGGCCTCAGTGGATTTGACGCTGTCACGGCGCATCGAGGCCACCACATATAGCGCCAGCGATTGCAGCTCCAGCCCCATGTACAGCGACATCAGATCACCGGCAGAGACCATCATCATCATGCCAACCGTGCAGAGAGCAACCAGAATGGGGTATTCAAAGCGCAGCATACCACGGCGCAACATATACTCCTGGCCCATGGCCAGAACCGCTGCCGCTGCCAGCAGGATGACAACCTTGGCATAACGGGCAAAGCCGTCATCAACAAACATACCGCCAAAGGCCGTGGTGGTATCGCTGCCGCTGGTGCCAATCCAGATGGCCAGCGCCACCATCAGACCAGAAGTGGACCAGACCAGCATTGAGGCCAGCTTGTCCTTACCGGTGTAGACCGCGCCCAAAAGCGCCGCCATTGCGTAAAGTGCCAGGATAATCTCTGGCAGAATTACGGAGAGATCAGCTTGGATCATCTGCCCATGCTCCCTTAGTGCGACGCAGTCTGGATTGCAGCAGAGGTATCCGCAGCAGCCAGAGACTGGTTGAAGTTGGCGATCAGCGCTTCAGTCGACGGACTGATGATATCGGTGACCAGCGAAGGATAGACGCCCAACAGGATGGTCATCACCACCAGCGGCGCAAAGATGAACCGCTCGCGCGCATCCATGTCCTGGATTGTCTTCAGGCTGCCCTTGATCAGGTCGCCAAAGACCACCCGGCGATAAAGCCACAGCGCATAGGCCGCCGAGAAGATCACCCCGGAGGCCGCAACAGCCGCCACCCAGGTGTTTTTCTGGAAGGTGCCCATCAGGGTGAGGAATTCACCAATAAAGCCAGAGGTGCCCGGCAGGCCGACGTTGCCCATGGTAAAGAACATAAAGACCAGCGCGTAGGCGGGCATACGCACCACCAGGCCGCCATAGGCACTGATTTCGCGGGTATGCATGCGGTCGTAGATCACGCCCACGCAAAGGAACAGCGCCGCCGAGATAAAGCCGTGGCTCAGCATCTGGAAGATCGCACCGTCAATGCCCTGCTGGTTGGCCGCAAAGATCCCCATGGTGACAAAGCCCATATGCGCGACAGATGAATAGGCGATCAGCTTTTTCATGTCGTCCTGCACCAGCGCCACCAGCGAGGTATAAACCACCGCAATTGCCGACATCCACAGGATCACATCAGTCATCACATCCGCCCCCACCGGGAACATCGGCAGCGAGAACCGCAGGAAACCATAGCCCCCCATCTTGAGCAGGATCGCCGCCAGAACCACAGACCCGGCGGTCGGCGCCTGAACGTGGGCATCGGGCAGCCAGGTGTGCACCGGCCACATCGGCATTTTCACCGCAAAGGAGGCAAAGAAGGCCAGGAACATCAGGGTTTGCATGCCGCCAACCACATGAATGCCCAACAGATCAAAGCTGGTGGCTGCAAAACTATGCGTCAGCAGGGTTTCGATATCGGTGGTGCCCGCATCGGCATACATCGCCACCATGGCCAACAGCATCAAGACGGAGCCAAGGAAGGTATAGAGGAAGAACTTGAAGGAGGCGTAGATTCGATCCTTGCCGCCCCAGATGCCAATGATCAGGAACATCGGAATGAGGCCTGCCTCAAAGAACATGTAAAACAGCACCAGATCCAGCGCCATGAAGACACCCAGCATCAGGGTCTCCAGCAGCAGGAAGGCGATCATGTATTCCTTGACCCGGGTCGTGACCTTCCAGCTGGCCAGAATGGTCAGCGGCATCACAAAGGTGGTGAGCATCACAAACAGCACCGAAATACCGTCGACGCCCATTTTGTACTTCAGGCCAAAGATCCAGTCGTGGTCTTCCACGAACTGAAAGCCGGTATTGGTCGGGTCAAACTGGGTGTAGATCCCCAGGCTGACCAAAAAGGTCAGGCTGGTGGTGATCAATGCCAGACGTTTGGCATTGCGCTGCGCCGCTTCATCCTCGCCACGCATGAGCAGTGCCATGACAGCAGCCGCTACAGCAGGGATGAAAGTGACAATTGATAGAAGGTTGTCCATCAGTGGGCTCCTCCGCCGATCGACATCCAGGTGATCAGGGCTGCAATGCCCAGCACCATCCAGAAGGCATAGGTAAAGATGAAACCGGACTGCGCGCGACCGGCAAGTTTGGTGAAGAAGGGGATAACCCCCATGGCCACCCCATTCAGGAAGCCATCAATGGCATTGCCGTCGCCACGCTTCCAGAAGAAGCGGCCAATGGCCAGGGCAGGTTTGACAAAGATCGCGTCATACAGCTCGTCAAAGTACCATTTGTTCTTGAGGAACAGGTAGAGCGGCTGGAAGTTACTGGCCAAACGACCCGGCAGGCTGGGGTTCACGATGTAGAACCACACCGCCAGAACCAGTCCCAGGGACATCGCAATAAAGGGCGAAACCTTGACCCATTTTGGCGTCGCATGGGCCTCTTCCAGCACATGGTTGTCAGGTGCAAAATACAGTGCGCCCTCCCCTGGCTGGCCCGCAAAGACAACGTGATGTTCGCCGCCAGCAGCGGCACCGTGGCTGGTATCAGCAGCAGCGTGACTGTCAGCCTCGCCGTGGCCCGTATCTGTAGCAGCGTGACTATCCGCCTCACCGTGGTCATCAGCGGCAGCGCCATGGGCATCAGCCGCGGCTTCGGCCACTGGGATGCCGTAGAACTTGCCAACCTGATCAGCATGACCAAAGAAGCTGCCGTACCAAATCATCCCCGAGAACACCGCCCCCAGCGCCAGAACCCCCAGCGGGATCAGCATGGTCAGCGGGCTCTCATGCGCGTGATCATGGGTGTGCTTGTCACCGCGTGGCTTGCCAAAGAAGGTCAGGAACATCAGACGCCAGCTGTAGAAAGAGGTCATAAAGGCGGCAATCACCAGCATCCAGAACCCATAGTTGGAGCCACCGGCAAAGGCGCTTTCAATAATGGCATCCTTGGACAGGAAGCCGGCAAAACCGATCTGGGTCAACGGAATGCCAACCCCGGTGATGGCCAGCGTGCCGATCATCATCGCCCAATAGGTATAGGGGATCTTTTTGCGCAAGCCGCCGTAGTTCATCATGTCCTGCTCGTGGTGCATGGCGTGGATGACCGAGCCGGCGCCCAGGAACAACATCGCCTTAAAGAAGGCGTGTGTGAACAGGTGGAACATCGCCGCCGAATACATGCCGACGCCCGCAGCCACAAACATGTAGCCCAGCTGCGAGCAGGTGGAATAGGCGATGACCCGTTTGATATCGGTCTGAACCAGACCAACGGTGGCGGCAAAAAACGCCGTCGTCGCCCCCAGCACGGTGATGAACAGGGTGGCTTGCGGCGCAAACTCCATCAGCGGCGACATGCGACAGACCAGGAAAACACCTGCGGTCACCATGGTCGCCGCGTGGATCAGCGCCGACACAGGTGTCGGGCCTTCCATCGCGTCGGGCAGCCAGGTGTGCAGGATCAGCTGCGCCGATTTACCCATGGCGCCAATGAACAAAAGCATCGCCAGCAGGTTGGCCGCATCCCAGTCCGCCCAGAGGAAGGAGATCGAATGACCTGAAACCTTGGTTGGGATATCCGCAAAGATCTCTGTAAAGCTGATGCTGTCGGTCATCAGGAACAGACCAAAGATCCCCAGCGCAAAGCCAAAGTCGCCAACCCGGTTGACGATAAAGGCCTTCATCGCCGCTGCATTTGCGCTTGGCTTGCGGTAGTAGAACCCGATCAGCAGGTAGGAGGCAACACCGACGCCCTCCCAGCCAAAGAACATCTGCAACAGGTTGTCAGAGGTCACCAGCATCAGCATGGCGAAGGTAAAGAAGGACAGATAGGCAAAGAAGCGCGGCTTGTAGCTTTCGCCGTCTTTCCACTGCGGATCGTGATCCATGTAGCCAAAGCTATAAAGATGCACCAGGCTGGAGACCGTGGTCACCACGATCAGCATCAGGGCTGTCAGCCGGTCAAGACGAATACCCCAGGCGGTATCCAGGCTGCCGCTCTGGACCCAGGTCAGGATCTCGATCGAGCGGGTGACGCCGTCAAAGCTGATAAAGACAATCCATGACAGCAGCGCCGACAGGAACAACAGGCCTGTCGCCGTCACCATGGCGGCTTTTTCGCCGATATATTTATGGCCAAAGCCACAAATCAGCGCGCCCACCAGAGGGGCTAAGAGGAGGATGGTTTCCATGATGCTTTAGCCCTTCATCATATTGATGTCTTCCACGGCGATGGTGCCGCGGTTACGGAAGAAGCAGACCAGGATCGCCAGACCAATGGCGGCCTCGGCGGCGGCCACGGTCAGCACGAACAGGGTAAAGACCTGCCCCACCAGATCCCCAAGGAAACTGGAGAAGGCCACAAGGTTGATATTCACCGCCAGCAACATCAGTTCGATGCTCATCAGCAGGATGATCACATTCTTGCGGTTCAGGAAGAGCCCAAAGATGCCAATGACGAACAGCGTCGCCGCGACGGTAAGGTAATGCTCGATACCAATCATTATTAAAGCCCCTGCCCCGGTTTGATGTCTTTCAGTTCCATGGCCTTGGCCGGGTCACGCGACATTTGCAGCATGACGTTCTGGCGTTTGACATCTTTGCGATGGCGCAGGGTCAGGGTGATGGCGCCGATCATGGCGACCAGCAGGATCAGACCCGAAAGCTGGAACAGAAGGAAATATTGATCATAGATGATAAGGCCCAGGGCCTCGGTGTTGTGCCGGTCTGTCGGGATCGGCTGCGCCAGTTGCGCGGAAGCGCCATGGGCGCTCTCCCAAGAGCCATAGGCCATGACAAATTGCATCAGGATGACCAGGCCGATCAACAGGGCCAGCGGCATGTACTGCGCCATCTCGGCCTTCAATGCGGCAAAATCCACATCCAGCATCATCACCACAAACAGGAACAGCACCGCGACCGCGCCCACGTAGACGATGACCAGCAGCATGGCGACGAATTCCGCCCCCAGCAGCACAAACAACCCGGCCGAAGAGATAAAGGCCAGGATCAGCCACAGCACCGAATGCACCGGCTGGCGGCTGATCACAGTGAACAGCCCGCCGGTGATGGCGCTGATGGCGAAGAGGTAGAAGGCAAAAACGCTCATGTCTCATCGTCCTTTTTGTCGGCCATGACCTCCTGCGCCAACTCAAGCGCCCGGTTCATGGCCGGAATGCCGGCAAAGACCGACATCTGTCCGATCGTTTCAACGATCTCTTGTTTCTTTGCACCCGCCTCGACAGCGTGGCGTACGGTTTGGCGCAGCGCGGTATCCGCTTGCGCGCCTTGGCATGTCAACCCGGCCAGCGTCAGCAGCAGCCGGGTCTTGGCGTCCAGACCATCCTTGTTGATGGTCTTGCCAAACATCATTTCCATGACCTCTTTGGGCATGGTCGGCCACAGGGCCTCGAACCCTTTCATGGTCATCGGGTCCAGACCTTTGGACAGATCCGGGTTCATGGCTTTCACCATGTCCTGATACTGCGCCTGGGCCTGGGCCATCATGGCCTCGAATGGGTTCTTGGGGTCAGTCATTGCATCCTCTTAAGTCGTTCCAAGAGCCCGGCGATAGCGGATTTCCATTCCTCATCTCCATCCCAAAGCTCCTCAATTTCGGAGTTTTCACCTGAAAGACGCTGAACGGCTTCTATCGACAGCTTCTTCAACTCTTTGTCCGAACGAACGGAATCAGCATGTTCAAGAAGGATCGCGAGATGCCTTTCTTCTAAAGCCGCGTCACCGGCACCATTCGCCGCTGCAACGACTTCAGCTGCAGCACGAGCCTCGATCCCTTTCGGTGCTTCAAGGTAGTCCTCGGGACCTGTCCTGACAGTTTCAAAGAGGGTAGCACGTACAGCTTTGGCTCCTGCGGAAGAATACTCCCCCGCTAGCCAGTCCAGAGATTGATCGTCTTCAAAAATACCGACACCCCAAGCGCCCATATCACTGTCCTTTCAGTTCACCGATACGGCGCGTCGATTTCGAGGTTGCGGGCAATCTCGGCTTCCCAACGTTCGCCATTCGCAAGCAGCTTGTCCTTGTCATAAAACAGCTCTTCGCGGGTCTCGGTGGCGAATTCAAAGTTGGGGCCTTCGACAATCGCATCCACCGGGCAGGCTTCCTGGCAGAACCCGCAGTAGATACATTTGGTCATGTCGATGTCATAGCGCGTGGTACGGCGCGAGCCGTCTTCGCGGGGTTCCGCGTCGATGGTGATCGCCTGCGCCGGGCAGACCGCTTCACACAGCTTGCAGGCAATGCAGCGCTCTTCGCCATTGGGATAACGACGCAGCGCGTGTTCGCCACGGAACCGCGGTGACAGAGGCCCCTTTTCATGCGGGTAGTTGATGGTGGCCTTGGGGGCAAAGAAATACTTCATCCCCAGTTTGAAACCGACCCAGAAATCCTGCAGCAGGAAGTACTTGGCAGCACGGGTGTAATCGATCTGGTTTGTCATGATCAGCCTCCCACGGTCCAGCGGGCAAAGATGCCCCAGAACCAGTCAAATTTGGCAGCAAAGGACACAAAGACCACCCAGAACAGCGAGAAGGGCAGAAAGACCTTCCAGCCAAGGCGCATCAGCTGGTCATAGCGGTAGCGCGGGGTGATGGCTTTCACCATTGCAAAGAGGAAGAAGAAGAAGGCCATCTTGCCAACCATCCACAGCACCCCATCGGGCAGGCCGGGAATGGGCGACAGCCAGCCACCAAAGAACAGCAGCGAGGTCAGGGCGCACATCAGGAAGATCGAGATATACTCACCCGCCATGAACAACAGGAAGGGCGTCGCCGAATATTCCACCTGATAGCCCGCCACCAGCTCTGATTCCGCTTCGGGCAGATCAAACGGTGGGCGGTTGGTTTCCGCCAGGCAGGAGATGAAGAACAAAAACACCATCGGGAAATGCGGCAGCCAGTACCAGTTGAACAGGCCAGCATTGCCATCCTGTGCCCGCACGATGTCGCCAAAGTTCATGCTGCCGGTGGAAATGATCACCCCAACGATGATCAGACCAATCGAAACCTCATAAGAAATCATCTGCGCCGCCGAGCGCAGGGCGCCGAGGAAGGGATATTTCGAGTTCGAGGCCCAGCCGCCCATGATCACGCCGTAGACCTCGAGGCTGGAAACCGCAAAGACATAGAGGATCGCCACGTTGATGTTGGACAGAACCCAGCCATCGTTGAAGGGGATCACCGCCCAGGCCACCATGGCCAGCACAAAGGAGGTCAGCGGCGCCATGATAAAGACGATGCGATCAGCACCCGCCGGGATCACCACCTCTTTGACCACATATTTCAGCGCATCCGCCACCGATTGCAGGATGCCGTAGATGCCCACAACATTGGGGCCACGGCGCATCTGCACAGCCGCCCAGATTTTCCGGTCCCCGTAGACGAGGAACAGAAGGGAGATCATCACAAAGGCAACAACTGCAAGCACTTGCGCCAATATCAGTACAGCAATGCCGCCTGGGGTGTTAAAGAATTCAGCCATAGGTCCTCACACCGTAGGTATTCCGTTTGCCGCGCAATTTGCCACCACGACTTCTGCGTCGATGGTGCGCAATCCGCGCGGTAGGGAGGGCGAAATCGTGTAGACCGCATCGGCCGTCTGATTGCCACCCGCTTGTTTCATTGTTGTGCGTACGTGGCGCGCAAACCCGTAACCCCGGATCAGCGCATATTGTGCCGCCGCACATTCGGCGTAGTCATCCACATCCGAGCCCGACCGGGCGCCAGACATGGTCACATGAAATTGCACCAGATCGCCTTCCAGCAAACTGGTCCGCACCCCGTGGTAATCAGGATCGAACCCGTCAGCTGAACCGCCGGGGATCGGGGCACAGCCCGCCAGCGTCAAAGATGATATGAGTGCCACGCGGATCACTCTGCCGCGATCTTCTCAGCCCGGCGGGCCTTGGCGTTTGCCGAAAGCTCAGCCATCACCTGCGAGGACCGGGCAATTGGGTTGGTCAGGTAGAAATCCTTGACCGCAGGCAGGAATGCCGCCTTGCCCATTGGCTCCAGCTCCAGTGCCGCGCCTTCGTTCTCAATGACCTGGTCAATCTGGGCCAGGTGCGGCACCTCTGCCACCAGCGCCTGGCGTAGCTGCGCCAGTGAATCATAGGCCAAAGTTGCATCCAGTTCGGCGCTCAGCGCCCGCAGGATTGCCCAGTTTTCCTTGGCCTCACCGGGCGCAAAACCTGCACGCAGTGCCAGCTGAGGACGCCCTTCGGTGTTCACAAACAGACCACTTTCTTCGGTGTAGGCCGCCCCTGGCAGGATCACATCAGCGCGGTGTGCGCCCCGGTCACCGTGCGATCCCTGATAGATCACAAAGGCGCCACCGTTTTCAGAGCTGTCGATTTCGACCTCGTCAGCGCCCAGGTTATAGATCACCTCGGCGCCATCAATGGCCGCAGCCATGCCCCCTTCGGTCACCGCACCAATGTCCATGGCCCCCACCCGCGCGGCTGCGGTGTGCAGAACCATCAGCTTGGAGCCGGTATCGGCTGCGAATTTCTGCGCATGGGCCAGAACCGCCAGACCGTCGGCTTCGCGCAACGCGCCCTGCCCGACAATAACCAGGGTTTCTTTGGCCAAAGCACCGGAATGATCAGCGCTATGCAATGCTTCCAGAGCTGCGCGATCCCCCCCTAGGTGGGTGTAGTCATAGGTCAGATCGACGGCTTCACCAACCAGTCCAACCGTCGCCCCGTTGATCCAGGCCCGGCGGATCCGCGCATTCAGCACCGGAGATTCATTGCGTGGGTCCGTTCCGATCAGCATGATCGCCTTGGCGCTGTCGATATCTTCGATGGTCGCGGTGCCAACATAGCCTGCCCGGTTGCCGATAGGCAGGCGGGCATTGTCAGTGCGGCATTCCACCTTGCCACCCAGTCCTTCGACCAGTTGTTTCAGGGCAAAGGCCGCTTCGACCGGGACCAGATCCCCAATCAGGCCAGCCAGCTTTTTGCCCTTCATCGCGGTGGCGGCGGCGGTCAATGCCTCTGGCCAGCTGGCGGGTTTGAGCTTGCCGTCAACGCGCACATAGGGGCGATCCAGACGCTGGCGACGCAGGCCATCCCAGACAAAACGGGTCTTGTCGGAGATCCACTCTTCGTTCACCGCATCATTGTTGCGCGGCAGGATCCGCATCACTTCGCGGCCCTTGGTGTCGACCCGAATGTTCGCGCCAAGCGCATCCATCACGTCGATGGTTTCGGTCTTGGTCAGCTCCCAGGGACGGGCGCTAAAGGCATAGGGCTTTGAGGTCAGCGCGCCAACCGGGCACAGATCAATGATATTGCCCTGCAGGTTGCTGTCCAAAGTCTCGTTCAGGTAGCTGGTGATTTCAGCATCTTCACCGCGGCCTGTCTGGCCCATCTGGGTGATCCCGGCCACCTCGGAGGTGAAGCGCACACAGCGGGTGCAGCTGATGCAGCGGGTCATCGCGGTCGATACAAGTGGCCCGAGGTTCAGATCATCCACCGCCCGTTTGGGCTCGCGGAAGCGCGAGAAATCAACGCCGTAAGCCATTGCCTGATCCTGCAGATCACATTCGCCGCCTTGATCGCAGATCGGGCAATCCAGCGGGTGGTTGATCAGCATGAATTCCATCACGCCTTCGCGGGCCTTTTTGACCATGGGTGAATTGGTCTTGACCTGTGGTGCCTGACCTTCGGGACCGGGGCGCAGATCGCGCACCTGCATCGCACAGGAGGCCGCTGGTTTGGGCGGGCCGCCGACAACCTCAACCAGGCACATGCGGCAATTGCCGGCAATCGACAGGCGCTCATGGTAGCAAAAACGCGGGATTTCCACCCCGGCCTCTTCGCAGGCCTGGATCAGGGTCATCGCCCCATCCACCTCTACCTCGGTTCCGTCAATGTTAATCTTGCGGAGGTCAGACATGGTCTATTTCGCCCTCAGTAACGCGCCGATCGCGCTGTTTTTCTGTATTTCCGCACGACCAAACGCGCAGAATGTTTCTGGATCGTCATAAGAGACACCGCTCGCATTGAGCAGCTGTTCGCCCTTTGCCCGCATCCGGGCCTTTTCTACGTCGGATTCGATATAGGCCCGGATTTCGCTATCGGCATAGCCCAGCGAATTGGCATGGGAGCGCAGCCGACGCAGCTCTCCGATACCTCTAAAAAGCCGCGCCCCCAGGCTGTCGCAGTGATCCGCGACCTCCTTGGCCAGGGCCACGGCAAACAGCGGGTCTTCGATCTCGGGAATGTCCCGCAACGAGGGCTTTGCCGCCGCCGTTGTCATCGGAAACAGAACAGCCGCTGCAAAAAACAGCGGAGCAAGCAGAGTTGGTCTTTGTTGGCCATGCGTCATTGATCTCTCCTGTGAGTTGGAGAGTCCAAAACGCCAAGACCCGGCAGCGATATGCAATAACGCTCCGGCCATATGGCCAGGATATGCCAACAATCCGCTCACGGGTTGCATGTCCCCCGCAGCAGAGCATTGTCGCCATCGCGCGGCAGTGGCGCTTCGGGATCGTCCAGATCAATCAGCCAGTCAATTCTGGAAGTGCCGTAGTTTTTGATACAATAGGTGGTGCCGGCATAGCGCATGGCTTCCCGTGCGCCCAAAGGCGAGGCCGCAACATCATAGACTTCGGCCTCAAACAACGCGCGCGAGATCTTCTTATCCACGACAGAGGCCTTGGTACGGAAGGCGACGCCATCAAAGACCGGGCGGGACTCCCTATCGCTGCAGCCAGCCACAAGCCCGACAGACACAAAGGCAACCGCCAGTAACCTGATATCTACACTCATCATCCGTCCCCTACCCTTATTCATTCAGCGGCGATGGCACTTTTACGGCCGGTTTTTTGCGCCTTGATACGGTCTTCGATTTCCTCGCGGAAATTGCGGATCAACCCCTGAATGGGCCAGGCCGCCGCATCGCCCAGAGCACAGATGGTGTGGCCTTCGACCTGTTTGGTCACATCCCAAAGCATGTCGATTTCTTCCAGATCCGCCTCGCCTTTGACCAGACGGTCCATTACCCGCATCATCCAGCCGGTGCCTTCGCGGCAAGGCGTACACTGGCCACAGCTTTCGTGTTTGTAGAATTTCGCCAGACGCCAGATCGCCTTGATGATATCGGTCTGTTTATCCATCACGATGACCGCAGCGGTGCCTAGGCCCGAGCCCAGCTCGCCGCGCAGGTAGTCAAAATCCATGATCGCATCGCGCATGTTTTCACCGCGCACACAAGGCACAGAGGAGCCACCGGGGATCACCGCCAGCAGATTGTCCCAGCCGCCGCGAATGCCACCGCAGTGCTTTTCAATCAGCTCTTCAAAGGAAATCGACATGGCTTCTTCAACCACACAAGGGTTGTTGACGTGGCCAGAAATCGCAAACAGCTTGGTGCCGGCATTGTTGGGGCGACCAAAGCCTGCAAACCAATCGGCGCCGCGGCGCAGGATGGTGGGCACAACGGCAATGGATTCCACGTTGTTCACTGTGGTGGGGCAGCCATACAGACCCGCGCCAGCCGGGAATGGCGGCTTCATCCGGGGCATACCCTTCTTGCCTTCAAGGCTTTCGATCAGGGCGGTTTCTTCACCGCAGATATAGGCGCCGGCACCGTGATGCAGGAAGAGGTCAAAATCCCAGCCCGATCCGGCTGCGTTTTTGCCCAGAAGGCCCTTGTCATAACATTCGTCAATGGCAGCCTGCAGCGCCTCGCGCTCGCGGATATATTCGCCGCGCAGGTAGATGTAGCAGGTATGCGCCTGCATCGCGAAGCTGGCGATCAGCGCGCCCTCGATCAGCGTATGCGGATCATGGCGCATGATTTCGCGGTCTTTGCAGGTGCCAGGTTCGGATTCATCGGCGTTGATCACCAGATACGAAGGGCGCCCGTCGCTCTCTTTCGGCATGAAAGACCATTTCAGACCAGTGGGGAAACCCGCACCACCACGGCCCCGCAGACCTGAATCCTTCATCGTCTGGATGATCCAATCGCGGCCTTTGTCGATGATCCCCGATGTACCATCCCAATGGCCTCGCGCCTGGGCACCTTTGAGGGTGCGCTCATGCATACCGTAGAGGTTGGTAAAGATCCGGTCCTGGTCCTTCAGCATGTCTGCCTACCCTTGGTTTTCGTTTTTACTGGCCTGACGCATGCGCCAGAGTTGCACTATGTTGACCAATGCATAGATCAGCCCCGCAAGCGCGGCAAAATCAAACAAAAGCGCGTAACGACCAGGCATTCCAATCGCCGGGCCAATGATCATGGTCAGGGCCAACCAGGCCAGCATGGTTCCGGCAATCACCAATGAGATGTGCCGCCCCTTTGCTGCGATCGTCCTATCCAGATCAACGCTCATTCAGGTCCTCGTGTTTGGTCCCTGCCCGCCCCAATGGAACGGCCAAGTAGATTATTCGTCGTCGTAACGACCGTCTTTTTTGGCCTTCTTGGCAAATTCGGTCACGTCGCCCACCGCCAGTTTTGCCGCCTGTGCAATCCAGCCATCCCGTTCGATCCGGCCTTTGAACTTCAGACGGCTGTCAACCCAGGCCACTTCGGCCTCGCTCCAGGCGGCAATCTGATCAAAGTGGAAAAAGCCAAGGTCATTCAGGGTCTGCTCCAGCTTGGGACCAACGCCTTTCAGCAGTTTCAGATCATCGGGCAAACCACCGCGCGCCTCTTTCAGCGTCTCGGGTTCAACCTCGGCGACCTCTTCAGCTGCGACAGGCGTTTTTGCAGGTGCGGTTTGTGCTGCAGGTGCGGGCTTTTTCGCCTCTTCCAGCTGTTTGGCAACCGGCTTGGGTGCCTCGGGGGCTTTGGGAGGCTGATCGGCGGCTGCACGGCCGGCAACCACACCATCCTTGCCAACCCAAGGGGTCAGCAACGGCACTTCGTCGCCCTGGATCCGTTTGACGCTGTCGCCAATATCCATCGCCAGCTGCGCCGAAGCGTTATACTGCGTTTTACCGCTGTCATATTCGGAGAGCGAGGTCAGGCCGGACTTTGGCTCGGCTGCGTAGCGGCCATTCTGCGGTCCCGGCACAACCACTTTACCAGCTGCCAGATCATCCAGCATCTGAGCAAAGCCCTCTGCCGTGAGATCCTCAAAGTAATCTTTGCCAATCTGCGCCATTGGCGCATTGGTGCAGGCGCCCAGACATTCGACCTCTTCCCAGCTGAATTTGCCATCCGCCGACAGGGTATGCGGTTTGGCCGCGATCTTGTCCTTGCAGACCGCGATCAGATCCTCGGCGCCACAGATCATGCAGGACAGGGTGCCACAGATCTGCACATGCGCCACCGATCCGGTGGGCTGCATCTGGAACATGAAGTAGAACGAGGCGACTTCCAGCACGCGGATATAGGCCATACCCAGCATATCGGCAATATATTCAATCGCCGGCTTGGAGACCCAGCCTTCCTGTTCCTGCGCCCGCCACAACAGCGGGATCACAGCCGAGGCCTGACGGCCTTCGGGGAATTTGGTCAACTGCGCCTCGGCCCAGGTCTGGTTCGCGGGCGTGAAAGCAAAGCTTTCGGGCTGTTCGGAATGAAGGCGACGAAGCATTAGCGGTCAATCTCTCCAAATACGACGTCCATGGTGCCGATGATGGCAGCGACGTCGGCCAGCTGGTGGCCTTTTGCAACGTGGTCCATGGCTTGCAGATGCAGGAAACCCGGCGCGCGAATTTTGCTGCGGTAGGGTTTGTTGGTGCCATCTGCCACCAGATAGACGCCAAATTCACCCTTGGGGGCTTCTACGGCGACATAGACCTCACCGGCGGGCACATGGAAGCCCTCGGTGTAGAGTTTAAAGTGGTGAATGAGGCTCTCCATCGAGGTCTTCATGTCACCCCGTTTGGGCGGGCTCAGCTTGCCCCGTGCCATCACATCGCCAGTGGCCTCGCGCAGTTTTGCGATGGCCTGACGGATGATCGACAGGGATTGGCGCATCTCTTCCATGCGCACCAGATAGCGATCATAGCAGTCGCCGTTCTTGCCCACGGGGATCTGGAACTCAAACTCGTCATAGCACTCATAGGGCTGTGCGCGGCGCAGATCCCAGGCCATGCCAGAGCCACGCACCATGACGCCGGAAAAGCCCCAGTCCAGGATCTCTTGCTCGGTGACCACGCCAATGTCGCAATTCCGCTGTTTGAAAATCCGGTTTTCGGTCAGCAACCCGTCGATATCGGCCAGTACCTTGGGAAACTCGAGCGCCCAGAGGTCGATATCATCCAGCAGATCATCGGGAATGTCCTGATGCACACCGCCGGGACGGAAATAGGCTGCGTGCAGACGTGCGCCACAGGCGCGCTCGTAAAACACCATCAGCTTTTCGCGCTCTTCAAAGCCCCAGAGCGGCGGCGTCAGCGCCCCCACGTCCATGGCCTGGGTGGTCACGTTCAGCAGGTGGTTCAGAATGCGGCCAATCTCGGAATACAACACCCGGATCAGCGAGCCACGGCGGGGCACTTCTACACCGGTGAGTTTCTCAATCGCCAGACACCAGGCATGTTCCTGGTTCATCGGCGCCACATAGTCGAGGCGGTCAAAATACGGCAGGTTTTGCAGATAGGTGCGGCTTTCCATCAGCTTTTCGGTGCCACGGTGCAGCAGGCCGATATGGGGATCGCAGCGTTCCACGATCTCGCCGTCCAGCTCAAGCACCAGACGCAACACGCCGTGCGCCGCCGGGTGCTGGGGTCCGAAGTTGATGTTAAAGTTACGGATCTTCTGTTCGCCAGTCTGGGCGTCGTCGAATTTAGAACCGTCCATCATTTTGCCCCCTCTTTTTCATCACCGGGCAGGATGTATTCTGCACCCTCCCAGGGAGACATGAAATCAAACTGGCGGTATTCCTGCACCAGGCTTACCGGTTCATAGACAACGCGCTTTTCGGCCTCGTCGTAGCGGACCTCGGTATAGCCCGTGGTGGGGAAATCCTTGCGCAGTGGATAGCCGCGAAAGCCATAGTCGGTCAGGATGCGGCGCAGATCCGGGTGGCCGGAGAACAAAATGCCAAACATGTCGAAAACTTCGCGCTCGAACCAATTGGCCGAAGGGTGCACATCGACAATCGAGGGCACCATGTCGTCTTCACGCACCGAGACCCGCAGGCGAATGCGCTGGTTTTGGTACATCGACAGGAAGTGATAGACCACATCAAAGCGTTTACCACGTTCGGGGTAATCCACCGCAGTGATATCCACCAGCGAGGAAAACTTGCAATTATTGTCGGTCTTCAGAAACTCAACCAGCCCGACGATATTGGCCGGGGCCACATCGACGGTCAGCTCATCAAAGGCAATATCCCAGGACAATACACAGTCGGGGCGTTTGGCTGCGATCTGAGTGCCAAGTTCTTGCAGTGCTTCAGTCATTTATGTCTCTCCAGCCAGATCGCTTAGCGCACCAGGGTGCCGGTACGGCGGATTTTGCGCTGCAACTGCATCAACCCATAGAGCAGGGCCTCAGCGGTGGGCGGGCAGCCCGGCACGTAGATATCGACAGGCACAATACGGTCACAACCACGCACAACCGAATAGCTGTAGTGATAGTAACCACCGCCATTGGCGCAGGAGCCCATCGAGATCACATAACGTGGCTCGGGCATCTGGTCGTAAACCTTGCGCAACGCGGGTGCCATCTTGTTGGTCAGGGTCCCCGCAACGATCATCACATCCGACTGACGCGGCGAGGCGCGCGGGGCAATGCCAAAACGTTCGGCATCATAGCGCGGCATCGAAGTATGCATCATCTCAACCGCGCAGCAGGCCAGACCAAAGGTCATCCAGTGCAGCGACCCGGTGCGGGCCCAGTTGATGATGTCTTCAGTCGAGGTCAGCAGAAAGCCTTTGTCCTGCAGCTCTGCGTTCAGCGCCTGGGTGGCAACTTCCTTGTCGATCCCAGCGGTATTGGCCCCGGTCATCACTCCCATTCCAGAGCTCCCTTTTTCCACTCATAGGCAAAACCAATGGTCAGAACGGCCAGAAACACCATCATCGACCAGAAACCGGTATCGCTCATATCCTTGAAGCCAACGGCCCAGGGAAACAGGAAGGCAATTTCCAGATCAAAAATGATGAAAAGAATCGAGACCAGATAAAATCGCACATCGAATTTCATTCGGGCGTCATCAAAAGCGTTGAAACCACATTCATAGGCGCTGACTTTTTCCGGGTCAGGATTGCGAACGGCGAGCACAACTGCCGCCAGAATAAGAACAATTCCTAGGCCGACCGCGACGACCAGAAACACCAAGATCGGGAGGTATTCCCGCAACATCTCTTCCACGAGTGGCTCCTTTCCGAGCGCGCGGATTCTCGCGCGCCGTCAATTGGCGTGTTGACTTGCGCATGTGTCTACTCGCACCCCCCCCTATCGTCAACCAAACCAATGGTGAAGAAAGTGGCTTTCTGCACAAGTCGCGACCCTGCGGCATCACTTAGCGCTATTTGGGCCAGCAGGAGTTAAATTCTTATTATTTGCATAAGGAAAGGCGCCGTGGCTTTTTCACGACGCCTCAAAAACCAACATCCAGAATACTGGTTAACGCAGCCCTGCATCCGGTTTGGCTTTGGCCCGTATCAGGCCAGTATCCAGCCCCAATCACGCCTGCCTCAGCCCAGTCTCACCCCTGCCAGCGCGGCTTGCGCTTGTCAAAGAAGGCGCCGATCCCCTCCGAGGCCTCATCGCCTTCCCAGCGGCTGACCAGGGCGCGAATGGTCATGTCGATGGTCTCGTCATCCAGTCGGGGACCCAGATCGCGGGTCAGCTTCTTTGCAGCCGCCACCGCTCCGGGGGCACAGGACATATAGGGCAGCACTTCGGCCTCAACCGCCGCCGCCAGATCCGCCGCCGGGACCGCCTTGGCCAACAATCCCAGCTCAACAGCTTCGGCGGCGCCAAACAGGCGCGCCGACATAAAGACCCGGCGGGCGCGCGATTCTCCCATGCGGGCCACCACATAGGGACCGATGGTGGCCGGGATCAAACCCAGTTTGGTCTCGGTAAGCCCCATCTTCAAATGATCCACGCCAATGGCCACGTCACAGACCGAAGCCATGCCAACGCCACCGCCAAAGGCATTGCCCTGGATGGCGCCGATCAGTGGCTTTGGCAGCGTGTTCAGAACCTGCAACATTTCTGCCAGGACCCGCGCTTCGGCACCACGGGTGGCCGCATCTGCCTGCATCTGCTGCTGCATCCACCCCAGGTCGCCCCCGGCACAAAAGCTCTTGCCTGCGCCTGTCAGCACCACAACCCGCACCTCGTCATCCAAGGCCAGTTGCTCCGCCGCCGCTTTCAGCTCCAGCAGCATCTCGCCTGACATCGCATTGTGTTTCTCCGGACGGTTCAGCGTCATCGTGGCGACACCACGCGCGTCCCGTTCAATCAATACTGTCTTATACATTCTCAGTCCCTCTCCTTCTCGCCCATCGGCTGGACCTGCATTTAACTGTCGCTGCGCATGGACTGAGCCATCGCAGCCGCCACAACCAGGACATCGCGATCCAGTCCCGTCTCATAGCCAAGCGCCACCAGATGGTCCTGCACCGCCTCGGTGGCGACATTCCCGGCAGCCCCCGGCGCATAGGGACAACCACCCAATCCACCAACCGCTGCATCAAACACCCGAACCCCCTGCGCCAACGAGGCCTCGATGTTCTCCAGGGCCCGCCCGGCGGTATCGTGATAATGGCCAGCCAGTTGGGTGGCCGGCACTCGTTGGGTGACAGCTGACAGCATTTTGCCGATCGTTTCCGGTGTGCCCTGTCCGATGGTATCGCCCAAAGACACTTCGTAGCAGCCAAGCTGATGCAGCGTTTCTGCCACCTGTGCCACCTGATCCGGATCCGTGGCCCCGTCATAGGGGCAATCCGTTACGCAGGAGACATAGCCCCGCACCGGTAGTTTGATGGCAGCGGCGGCCTGCAGAATGGGTTTGAACCGCTCGATGCTCTCGGCAATGGAGGCATTGATATTGGCACGGGAAAACCCTTCCGAGGCGGAGGCAAACACCGCAATCTCATCTGCCCCTGCCGCAACCGCATCCGTGTAGCCGCGCATATTTGGGGTCAGCGCCGCATAAGACACCCCCGGCGCGCGGCTGATCCCGGCCAGAACCTCGGCGCTGCCTGCCATCTGTGGCACCCATTTGGGGGACACAAAACTGGCAACCTCGATCCGGCGAAACCCGGCCCTGGACAGGCAATCCACCAAAGCGATTTTCTCGGCCACCGGAATGGCCCGCGTTTCGTTCTGCAGCCCGTCACGCGGCCCCATCTCAAAAATCTCGACAGTCCGTTGCACGCCCCGCCCCTCCTTCATCTTACCCTAAATACCTAAAATCCAAACCGCGCCCCAAAGCGCCCAGCCCCCACCAGATGCGGCCTAGCTCTCTTCCAGACGCACCAGTGCCGCCCCTGCCTCAACCTGGTCGCCAGCGACGGCCAGAACCTCGGCAACAATGCCATCACGCGCCGCCAGCAGGGAATGCTCCATCTTCATCGCCTCCAGAATGGCCAGACGGTCGCCCTCTGCCACCACATCACCGGCCTTGGCAAAAACCGCCTTCACCAGGCCCGGCATTGGCGCCACGATGACATTGAGATCCCCCCCGGCGGTGGCATCGCGATCCAGAGGGTCGATCACTTCAAAGACCTGGCCATAGCCATCAAAGACAGTGATGGAATTGCCCGCCTGGCTCATTGGCGGCAAAGGATCGCCGCCCAATAGCCAAGTGCCGCCAACCCGGTTGGCGCAGATCTGATCCTCGGGATGTCCCGGGAACTCCCAGACCTGGCGGTCCGGCCCGTCCACTTCAACCGTGGCTTCAAAGACTTCCCCCTGATAGCCGAGGTGTATCGAGCGGCGCAGATCAGACCACAGGGTAAAGCCCGCCGCCCAATCCATGTCCACCAGGCCCAAAGCCTGCATGCCTGCGGCAGCCTTGTGTTCAAATTTCACTTGCGGCACCTGCACCAGTTGCTCCAGATCCCGCGCAATGAGGCCGGTGTCGACCTCCCCTGCGGCAAAGCTTTCATGCGCCGCAAGCGCGCCCAGGAATGCCAGGTTGGTGACCGTGCCGCCCACCTCAGTTTCGGCCAGCGCCTGTGACAGGCGCGACAGGGCAATGTCACGGGTTGGCCCATGCACGATCACCTTGGAAATCATCGGGTCGTACCAGGGGCTGATGGTATCGCCTGCACGCACGCCGCTGTCAGCCCGGCAATTGGCGGGGAACTTGAGATGGGTCAGGGTGCCGGTGGCAGGCAAGAAACCCTTTGGCACATCCTCGGCATAAAGCCGCGCTTCAAAGGCATGGCCGGTGATGGTGAGTTCATCCTGCTGCTTGGGCAGGCTCTCGCCTGCTGCCACGCGCAGCTGCCATTCCACCAGATCCACACCGGTGATCAGTTCTGATACCGGATGCTCCACCTGCAGTCGGGTGTTCATCTCCATGAACCAGAAGCCATCGGCGCGCAGACCATCGGAGCCATCAACGATGAATTCCACCGTGCCAGCCCCCTTGTAGCCAATGGCCTCGGCGGCGCGCACACCAGCCTCGCCCATGGCCGCGCGCATTTCATCCGTCATGCCGGGGGCAGGAGCTTCCTCGATTACCTTTTGGTGGCGACGCTGCAACGAGCAGTCGCGCTCAAACAGATGTACCGCCCGGGTGCCATCGCCAAAGACCTGGATTTCAATATGGCGCGGGTGCTGGATGTATTTTTCGATCAGCACATCCGGATTGCCAAAGGCGGTTGTCGCCTCGCCCTGGGCACTTGCCAGCGCCTCGGCGAAATCAGCCGGGGACTCCACCAGGCGCATGCCCTTGCCGCCGCCGCCGGCGACCGCCTTGATCAGCACCGGGTAGCCGATCTTGTCAGCCTCGGCTTGCAGAAATTCAGCCTGCTGATTGGCGCCGTGATAGCCGGGGACCACCGGCACGCCAGCCTGTTCCATCAACACCTTGGCAGCATCTTTGAGACCCATTTTGCGGATCGCATCTGCCGAGGGGCCAATAAAGGTCAGCCCGGCCGCCTCGACGGCCTCCACAAAATTTGGGTTTTCCGACAGGAAGCCATAGCCCGGGTGGATCGCCTGGGCCCCCATCGCCTGGGCCTGCGCAATGATCTCGTCGCCCAACAGATAGCTGTCGGCCGGCGCCGGGCCATGGCCGATGTGACAGGCTTCATCTGCCATGGCCACGTGTTTGGCGGCGCGATCCGCATCGGAGTAGACGGCCACGGTTTTGACCCCAAGGGAACGGGCGGTTTCTATCACGCGGCAGGCAATTTCACCGCGATTGGCAATCAGAATTTTATTGAACATGGGGATGGTCCTTTGTCTGCAACGTCGGACCGAGGGCTCTGCCCCCGGACCCCCGAGGTATTTTTGGCAAGATGAATGACAGGTATTTACATGCGGAAGACGCCAAAGCGGGTTTCATCGATTTCTGCATTGAGCGCGGCACTCAGCGACAGGGCCAACACATCGCGGCTTTTGCGCGGGTCGATGATGCCATCGTCCCAGAGCCGTGCTGCGGCATAGAGCGGGTGGCTTTGTTCTTCGAACATATCAATGGTGGGCTGTTTGAACTGGGCTTCGTCTGACGCCGACCAGCTGCCGCCCTGCCGTTCGATGGCGTCGCGCTTTACTGTGGCCAACACGCCTGCAGCCTGTTCGCCCCCCATCACCGAGATGCGGGAATTGGGCCAGGTCCACAGGAAGCGGGGCTGATAGGCCCGACCTGCCATGCCATAGTTGCCCGCGCCAAAGGAGCCGCCCACCAGCATGGTGACCTTGGGCACATTGGTAGAGGCCACGGCCGTGACCATCTTGGCACCGTGGCGGGCGATGCCTTCGTTTTCATATTTGCGCCCCACCATGAAGCCGGTGATGTTTTGCAAGAACACCAGCGGGATTTTGCGCTGCGAGCAGAGCTCGACAAAATGCGCGCCTTTCTGGGCCGCCTCGGAAAACAAGACGCCATTGTTGGCGATGATCCCCACAGGACAGCCTTTGACATGGGCAAAACCGGTCACCAGAGTTTCCCCGTAGCGCGGTTTGAACTCGTCAAAGCGCGAGCCATCCACCAGACGCGCGATGACTTCGCGGATATCGTAGGGCGTGCGCAGATCGCCAGGAACCACGCCAAGGATTTCTTCGGGGTCATAGGCGGGCTCTTCGGGGGAGGCCCAGTTCACCGTTTGCGGTTTGATGATATTGAGCGACTGCACGGCGCGGCGCGCCAGGGCCAGGGCGTGGGCGTCATCTTCGGCCAGGTAATCCGCCACGCCAGAGAGCCGCGTATGCACATCTCCGCCGCCGAGTTCCTCAGCCGAGACCACCTCGCCGGTGGCGGCCTTGACCAGCGGCGGGCCGGCCAGAAAGATAGTCCCCTGCTCCTTGACGATAATGGTCACGTCAGACATCGCGGGCACATAGGCGCCACCGGCGGTGCAGGAGCCCATGACCACGGCGATTTGCGGAATGCCCTTTGAGGACATGCGTGCCTGATTGTAAAAGATGCGGCCAAAGTGGTCGCGGTCCGGGAAGACCTCATCCTGTTGCGGCAGGTTGGCGCCGCCCGAGTCCACCAGGTAGATACAAGGAAGGCGGTTTTCCTCGGCAATTTCCTGCGCCCGCAGATGTTTCTTCACCGTCATCGGGAAATAGGTGCCGCCCTTTACGGTGGCGTCATTGCAGACCACCATGACCTCTTGGCCGTGGACCCGGCCAATACCCGCGATCACGCCTGCGGCAGGGGCTGCATTGTCATACATGTTGTGGGCCGCTGTCGCACCGATTTCCAGAAAGGGCGAGCCCGGATCCAGCAGGTTTGCCACCCGGCGCCGTGGCAGCATCTTGCCGCGGCTTTCATGGCGGGCCCGGGATTTCTCCCCGCCGCCCAGGCGGGCGGCTTCGGCCGCATCGGCGATCTGGCTCAGCGCCTCAAGATGCGCGGCACGGTTGGCCTTGAAGGCTTCGGAGGAAGGCATTGCCTTGGATTTGAGTTTCATGTCTGCGTCCTTATCACCTGGTGCGGGGTCTCTGGTCGAGTTCAACCACGCGGAGTTTGAACCATTTCAACAACGCCATTTGAAAGGCGCAGATCTGGGTGGAAGTCAGGTCAACGACCTGAGGGTCGGAACATTCAATTTGTGGTTCCTCCTGCTCATTCAGAGCACTGGGGTATTCCTGCGCGATGCGCTTGCTGTCGTGTTCCAGCCAAAGGGCGGTACTGGCCATGCAGCCCCCCAGCCGCTGCGGGCCAAGGCTGAGGTTGCAAAGCTTGATTGCGCTCGACACGCAGAGCCGAAGCATCGGAATCAACATCGCCCCCTTTGAGACCCGGCTGCTGCAAGCGGTTAGATAGCCGTGGCTGTCAAACATAGCCTCTTGCCCGGGCTGCGCCTGCAGCATTGGGGCAGGCAGCACCAGGGAGGCGATGAAAGCAGCCGTGATGCTCTGAACGACCTTCACGACGTGAGCTCCTGCGCGGCGCGGGCTTTCAGCTCCTTGCGGATCACCTTACCGGTCACGGTCATCGGCAGGGCCTCCAGAAATGTGATCTCGCGAGGGTAAGAATAATGGGCCAGGCGGTGCTTCACGTAGTCCTGCAGTTCTTTTTCGCTGGCCTCGGCGCCATCTTTCAGCACCACATAGGCCTTGACGATCTCGGTGCGCATCGGGTCAGGCTTGCCGACAACGCCCACGGTGGCGACGCTGGGGTGGGTCATCAGGCAGTCTTCGATCTCGGCAGGGCCGATGCGATAGCCTGAAGACGTGATCACGTCATCTTCGCGGCCGACAAAGCGCAGGAAGTCGCCCTCCCAAATACCGCGATCACCCGTGATCAGCCAGTCGCCGTGAAACTTCGCGGCTGTCTCATCGGGCCGGTTCCAATATTCCAGCATCATCGAGGCAGAGCCGCGCCGCACAGCGACATCGCCTTCTGCGCTGGTTGGTTTGCCCTCAGAATCGATCACCGCCAGTTCATGCCCCGGCACGGCCTTGCCGATGCAGCCGGGACGCGGCGGGTAGTCGACACCACAGGAGGAGGCCACCATGTTACATTCGGTCTGGCCGTAGAACTCATTGATGGTCACGCCAAAGCTCGACTGGCCCCAAGCGAGCATCTCAGCGCCCAGGGGCTCTCCACCCGACGCAACCGAGCGCAGGCCGTCGAGCCCCTGCCCCGCCGCTTTCAACATACGCAAAGCTGTGGGGGGAAAGAACACATTGCGCACCTCTCCGCGCCGCACCAGATCGGCGCAGGCCTCTGGGGTGAACTTGTCAAGCCGGGCAGCCACAACCGGCACGCCCAGGGCCAGCCCCGGCATCAAGACGTCAAACAGCCCGCCAATCCAGGCCCAGTCCGCCGGGGTCCAAAGGCAATCTTTGGCCTGGCCCAAATGATCGTGGCTGATCGCCACACCGGGTAGATGCCCCGTCAGCACCCGATGCCCATGCAGCGCGCCTTTGGGGCTGCCAGTGGTACCGGAGGTATAAATCAAAATGGCCGGGGTGTCCGGACTGGTCTGCGCAAAGGGAACCACCTCTCCCGGCAGGGAAACCTGATCCACCATCACCGCTTCGGCCAGATCCCCCAGCAGGCCCGCACCTTCGGGATCTGTCAGCACAAAGGAAACCCCGGCATCCCCGGCCCGCGAGGCCAGCGCGTCGCGCTTGAACAGTTTGAAAAGCGGCACCGAAATAGCGCCCAGTTTCCAGACGGCCAGATGCGCGGCGGCGCACCAGGGTGACTGGCTCAACAAAACGCCAACCCGGTCACCGGGCTGGATGCGGGTCAGCAGGTAGCGCGCCAGCCCATCGACCATCTCGGCCAGTTCCCCGTGATTGATGTCACGGCGCTCAGCCCCGGTGAGATCAATCAGCGCCAGGGTTTCAGGCTCATGCGCCATGGCCTGTGCCGCCATGTTCAACTGGTCCGGCAAAAGCCAAGAGCCATCCGCGGCCAATCCATCTACGGCCAGTCCATTTACGGCCTGTGCAAAAGCATTTTCCGTCATGCGGCATTCCTATAATGCATAGCAGCTATGCTGGTTCTCCCTGCATTCTCAAAGGGAAAGCGACCGTCCCCTTGATCCAGATCAGAGCGTGTTGTTGATTCTGAGCGCAGATAGACGGAGCAAATATAAGAAAAGGGACTCTCCCCATGAAACGCTCCGCTTCCATCCTGGCCTTGGCAACAGCCTGTACTGTTCTGGCTGCGCCCGCCTTTGCTCAATCGCAAGGCGATTGGACCTTTGGTGTTGGTGTCATCAACGTCAACCCCAAGTCCGACAACGGCACCTTGGCTGGCGCCCCAGCAACATTGACCGACGACACTCAGATCTCTTTGACTGCAGAGTACTTCATCCGCGACAACATCGGTATCGAACTGCTGGCGGCCACTCCGTTTGAGCACGACATCAGCATCGGTGGCGCCTTTGCCGGCACCTCCAAACAGCTGCCGCCCACCCTGTCGGTCAACTACCACTTCCCCACCAAGGGTAAGATCAAACCCTTTGTCGGGGCCGGTATCAACTACACCACCTTCTTTGAAGAGCAGTCCGCTCTTGGTGTGCTGGAACTGAAGGACAGCTGGGGTTTTGCACTGCAGGCCGGCGCCGATTGGCAGGTTTCCGACAATGGCGCTCTGCGCCTGAACGTGCGCTACATGGACATCGAGTCCGATGCATTCCTGAACGGCGCCTCGATCGGCAAGGCCGAAATCGATCCGGTCACCATTGGTGTCAGCTACGTTCACAGGTTCTGATCCTTTGATCTGATATCTCTCGGCGGGCCCCCGCGGGCCTGCCAACCCGTTTTGCAAAACCCCACCTGGCCTCCCTCGGACAGGTGGGGTTTTTGTTTGGCTTACATGGTGCCCATCAGTTCGCGGCCAATCAGCATGCGGCGGATTTCAGAGGTGCCTGCACCAATTTCCATCAGCTTGGCATCGCGGAAGATCCGGCCCACAGGATTGTCAGAGAGATAGCCTGCCCCGCCCAGCGCCTGCACCGCCTGATGCGCCTGCACCATGGCCTGCTCGGAAGCATAAAGGCAGCAGGCGGCCGCGTCCTGGCGGGTCACGGTGCCCTTGTCGCAGGCCTTGGCGACCTCGTAGATATAGGCACGGGCCGAATTCATCGCGGTGTACATATCGGCGATCTTGGCCTGCATCAGCTGGAAGTTCCCAATGGGCTGACCAAACTGTTTGCGCTCTGCCAGGTAGGGCATCATCTCATCCATACAGGCGGCCATGATGCCGGTGCCGATACCCGCCAGAACCACGCGTTCATAGTCCAGACCAGACATCAAGACCTTGACGCCCCGGCCCTCTTCGCCCAGCACGTTTTCAAAGGGCACTTCGCAGTCGTCAAAGATCAGCTCGGCGGTGTTGGAGCCCCGCATCCCCAGCTTGTCAAAATGCGGCGAGGTGGAGAAGCCTTTGAAATCCTTTTCGATGATAAAGGCGGTAATGCCCTTGGAGCCCGCATCCGGGTCGGTCTTGGCATAGACCACCAGCGTGTCGGCGTCCGGGCCATTGGTGATCCAGTATTTATTGCCGTTCAGACGGTAGTGATCATTGCGCTTTTCCGCCCGCAACGACATCGAGACAACATCAGACCCTGCGCCTGCTTCGGACATCGCCAGCGCGCCGACATGCTGACCAGAGACCAGACCCGGCAGGTATTTCTTTTTCTGCTCATCCGTGGCGTTCAGCTTGATCTGATTGACGCAGAGGTTGGAATGGGCGCCATAAGACAGCGACACCGAGGCACTGGCCCGCGCGACTTCCTCAACCGCTACCGTATGGGCCAGGTAGGACATACCCGCACCGCCGAACTCTTCCGGCACGGTGATGCCCAACAAGCCAAGCTCACCCATTTCGGTCCAAAGCTCTGCTGGGAATTCGTTCTTCTGGTCGATATCCTGCGCCATCGGTTTGACACGATCCTGCGCCCAGCGATGCACCATGTCACGCAGTGCATTTACCTCATCCCCAAGATCGAATTGCATGCTTGCATTGAACATTGCCCGCTCCCTTTATCAAGCTATCTGTCACATTATCTGAACACCTGTTCATTTATTAGCCGCAAATCTCGATTCGGGTCAATCCCCCGCCCTCCGGTCTTTGTCTCACTGGACAAGACACCACAGCCAAAGCGCAAAGCCGCACGCCAGATGCAGCTGCGACAAAAGAGATATGGGATATGGGATATGGGTATTGCGAAAAACGGCGGCGACCTGCCCCCAAAGGTCAACACATTTGCAAGAGAGCCATGGAGCGCGGCCCGTTTCTGAAACGACAGCAGGATATCATCTACCGGGGCACCGCGCTGAGCCAACATCGGGGGAGCGGTATCAATGCGCGTCTGCGCAACACCCGCTCCATGACGGTTGATCCCGCCCGGTCAACAATGATGGCAGGTTAGAAGTGCGGACGTGCCCAGCACCTATCCGGCAGCACTTACTTGGCAGCACCAACTTGCGCTTGATAGACGGCCCCGACCTCAGACCGGATGATCCGCGCAATCTGTGCGCAGTCATCTAGGCTAAAGGTCAGCGGCACCCGCATATCCACGATCCCCGCCAAGATGCGATCGCTTTTGGGCAGGCTTTGCGCCTCGGCATAGCGCCAGCTGTCATAGCGCGAGGTAAAGCCCGCAGGCTCTGCGCCGCCAAACCACTTGAGTTCAACGCCGCGCCGCGCACAGCGCCTGATCACTTCGGCGATGCTTTCTGCGTTCCAGTCCAGCAGCAGAAACTGAAAGGACGAGCCAACATAGCGCTCTGCCTGCGGCCGTTCCACCAGCCTCAGGCCCGGCGTGTCGCGCAGCCCCACCTCAATCGCCTGGTAGCGGGCATTCCAGCGCGCCACCTGATGGTCAAGATCAGCCAGCTGCGGTCGCAGGATTGCGGCGCGCAGGTTATCCATGCGGCCGGAGATATTGGGCGTCTCGTATTTTACCCGCTCAAAGACCTCAGGACCGGGCGCGGCCAGATGGCGTTCATAAAGCATATAGGAGCCCGAGAGCATGATGGCGCGGGCCGCGATCTCGGCATCGTCGGTGATCAACAGGCCACCTTCACCGGAATTCACATGTTTATAGGTTTGGCAGGAATAGCAGCCCACGGCCCCCACCCGCCCCGAGGCGACACCGTTCCAGGCCGCCCCCATGGTATGGGCACAATCTTCAATCACGGTGATACCGGCAGCGTCGCAGATCTGCATCAGGCGGTCCATGTCGCACAGATGACCGCGCATATGGCTCAGCATCAGGACGCGCGCCTGATCTGCCTTGGCCGCCAGATCCTCCAGATCAATGGTCAGCTCCTCGGTCACCCCAACAAAGACGGGCGCGGCGCCCACGGCAGCAATGGATCCCGGTACCGGCGCCAGGGTAAAGGCGTTGGTCAGCACCCGATCGCCCTGTTTCACGCCAATGGCGCGCAGGGCCGTGGCCATGGCGTAGCCCCCTGAGGCCACGGCCAGGCAGTATTTTGCCCCGACCTGCGCCGCAAACTCCTGCTCCAGCAGAGCCGTTTCTCCCAGCTCTCCGTCAGTGACATTATAGCGATGCAGGCGCCCGTGGCGCATGACGTTCAAAGCGGCCTCGATGGCCGCCTCGGGAAGTGCTTCTTGCTGGGTGAAGCTGCCGGTGAATTTCTCGCTCATGGCCCGTTTGTGAGCCGCCACCCGCCGAGGGTCAAGGGGAACAATCCCACATGCAGCGCCCCTAACCCGGTGGCAGGGGATCAGCCGACCAAGCGGGCAACGATCCCCGGCAGATCCTCGTAGCGGTCCAGCAGCGCCTCGGGGTTCAGCGCCGCCATATCACCGCCCGCAGGACCAAAGGTAACCAGCACCGACGGCACCCCCGCATTGGCCGAGGTACTGCGGTCAGTGTCACTGTCGCCAATCAAAATTGTCCTGGCCGGATCGCCACCCGCCCGGCGCGCCGCCTCAAACAGCGGTTCGGGGTCGGGTTTTCGCACCGCCAGCGTATCCGCCCCCACCAGCGAGGCAAAGCTATCCCGCACCCCCAACGCGCGCATCAGCTGTTCGGCCAGGGCTTCGGGTTTATTGGTGCAGATACCAACGCCGTAGCCCGCCTGTTTCAGGGCCTCAACCGCCTCCATGGCGCCGGGATAAAGGTAGCTGTGGTGGTCAATCGCGTCGCGGTAGGCCTCGAGCAGCACCGGGTAATAGTCCTCGACCTTTTGGGCGTCATAGATACCCGCACGTTTCATCCCCGCCGTCAGCATCATCTTGCCGCCGCGCAGCGCCGTGGCCGCATCACCAGGCTGGGTCAGGATATCGCCCAGCCCCATGTGGCGAAAACAGGCATTGGCCGCCGCCAAAAGGTCGCCGGATGTATCCGCCAGTGTCCCATCCAGATCAAAGATAACTGTTCGCATATTGCCCCCGCTCGGCGTGTTTTCGCTGCCATTTATTGCAAGCCGCAACCATCTTTGATGGCAGATTGGCTTGCACCTTTGCTGGTAGCGGATAGAACGGGAACCGAAAAGTCAAAGAGAAAACTGATAATGAGCACTGCCCTTGTCGTCCTTGCCGCAGGCAAAGGCACCCGAATGAATTCAGACATCCCCAAGGTATTGCACCCTATTGCCCAGGGCTCGATGCTGGAGCACGCCCTTGCAGCAGGTCGCGCGCTGGATCCCGAGCGGGTGATTGTCGTTGCCGGCCACGAGGCCGAGGCCGTTCGCGCCGCCGTGGCTGAGATTGACGAAACTGCCGAGGTGGTTTTGCAAGAAGAGCAGCTAGGCACCGCACATGCGGTGGATCAGGCCCGCGCCGCGCTGACAGGCTTCAGCGGCGATGTTGTGGTGCTTTATGGCGATACGCCCTTTGTCAGCGCCGACACACTGGAACGCATGGTGGCCGCGCGAGCGCAGGCGGATCTGGTGGTTCTGGGGTTTCACGCCGCAGACCCGGCGCGTTATGGCCGCTTGCTGATGCAGGGCGACAGTCTGGAACGCATTGTCGAGTTCAAGGACGCTTCTGAGGCAGAACGCACTGTGGATTTCTGCAACTCGGGCCTGATGGCCTGTGATGCGGATCTGATGTTTGACCTTCTGGCCAGGATTGGCAACAAAAACGCCTCGGGTGAATATTATCTCACCGATCTGGTGGAACTTGCCCGCGCCCAGGGGCGCTCTGTCACCGCCATTGCCTGCGATGAAAGCGAAACCCTGGGGGTGAACTCGCGCGCTGATCTGGCCGCTGCGGATGCGGTTTTTCAGGCCAAAGCCCGCGCGGAATTGCTGGACCTGGGTGTCACCCTGATGGCCCCCGAGACGGTTTATCTGGCCTTTGACACGGTGATTGGCCGCGACACGGTGATCGAACCCAATGTGGTCTTTGGCCCCGGTGTCACCGTGGAAAGCGGCGCGCTGATCCGCGCCTTTTCGCATCTGGAAGGCTGCCATGTCAGCCGCGGCGCCAAGGTCGGCCCCTATGCCCGCCTGCGCCCCGGCGCGGAACTGGCGGAAAACACCCACATTGGCAATTTTGTCGAAATCAAAAACGCCGAGATCGCCGAAGGCGCCAAGGTCAACCATCTGAGCTATATCGGCGATGCTTCTATTGGCAAAGAGACCAACATTGGCGCCGGCACCATCACCTGCAACTATGACGGGGTGATGAAACACCGCACCCAGATTGGCGCCCGCGCCTTTATCGGCTCCAACACCCTGCTGGTGGCGCCTGTGACCCTGGGCCATGAAACCATGACCGCCTCCGGCACCGTGGTGACCAAGGATGTAGACCATGGCGATCTGGCCATTTCCCGCACCCGGCAGGAAAACAAGACAGGCTACGCCGAGAAAATCATGGACATGCTGCGCGCCAAAAAGGCCCGGCTGACAAAAGGATCTGAGTAATGTGCGGTATCGTTGGCGTTCTTGGTAAACACGAAGCGGCTCCCATCCTGGTCGAAGCACTGAAGCGGCTGGAATATCGCGGCTATGACAGCGCTGGCATCGCCACCGTGAACGATGGCAAACTGGCGCGACGGCGTGCCCTGGGCAAGCTGGTCAACCTGAACGACCTCTTGGTACATGAGCCTCTGCCGGGCAAATCAGGCATCGGTCACACCCGATGGGCCACCCACGGGGTGCCCTCGGTCAGCAATGCCCACCCGCACCAGGCCGGGGCGGTGGCGGTTGTGCACAATGGCATCATTGAAAACTACCGTGAGCTGCGCACAGATCTGGCGGGCTGTGGCATCGAGTTTCAGACCGAGACCGACACTGAAACCGTGGCCCTGCTGACCCAGCGCTATCTCTCCGAGGGGCTGTCGCCGATTGAGGCCGCCAACAAGACCCTGGACCGGCTGGAAGGCGCCTTTGCGCTGGCCTTTTTGTTTGATGGCGAAGACGACCTGATGGTTGCCGCCCGCAAAGGCTCGCCCCTGGCCGTGGGCCATGGCGATGGAGAGATGTTTGTCGGCAGTGACGCCATTGCCCTGGCGCCGCTCACCGATCGCGTCACCTATCTGGACGAGGGCGACCGGGTCTATCTGACCCGCAACAGCATCGAGATCCGCGATGCCAAAGGCGCCCTGGCCAATCGCCCCATGAAAACCATCCAGATCGACGCCTCGCAGGTCGATAAGGCGGGTCACAAGCACTATATGGCCAAAGAGATCGCCGAACAGCCCACCGTGATTGCCGAAGCCATCCGCCACTATCTGCCAGTGGGTGAAGACGCCGTGCATCTGCCCGGAGACGGCATTGATTTCTCGCAGATCGAGCGGCTGACCATGGTTGCCTGCGGCACCGCCTTTTATGCCTGCCTGACTGCCAAATACTGGTTTGAGCAGATCGCGCGTCTACCGGTCGAGGTCGATATCGCTTCGGAGTTCCGCTACCGTGAGCCCCCCATTTCCAGCAGGACCGCAGCGCTGTTTGTCTCGCAATCCGGTGAAACCGCAGACACCCTGGCCGCGCTGCGCTACTGCGAGGGCAAGGCGGACAAGATCCTGTCAGTGGTCAATGTGCCCGAAAGCTCAATCGCGCGCGAAAGCGATCTGGCCCTGCCCATTCATGCAGGTGTTGAGATCGGCGTGGCCTCGACCAAGGCCTTTACCTGCCAGCTGAGCGTTCTGCTGATGCTGGCACTCAAGGCGGCAACGGATCGCGGCGAAATCTCGGCTGAGGATCTGCAGGCACATATCTCTGCCCTGCGCGGCCTGCCCAATGTGCTGGCGGCCGGGCTGGAACAGAATGACACCATCCGCCAGGCGGCACAAAAGCTGAGCGAAGCCCGCGACGTGTTGTTCCTGGGCCGTGGCCTGATGTTCCCGCTGGCGCTGGAAGGTGCATTGAAACTCAAGGAAATCAGCTACATCCACGCCGAGGCCTATGCCTCGGGTGAGCTGAAGCACGGCCCGATTGCGCTGATCGACAAGCAGATGCCAGTGGTGGTCATGGCACCAAAGGACGGGCTTTTTGACAAATCGGTCTCCAATATGCAGGAGGTCATGGCCCGCAAGGGCAAGGTTCTGTTGATCTCGGATGCGGCTGGGCTTAAGGAGGGCGGAGAAGGCACCTGGGAAACCATCCAGATGCCACAGGTGCACGATAGCCTGACGCCCATCCTTTATGCGCTGCCAGCCCAGATGCTGGCCTATCACACAGCGGTTGCCAAAGGCACCGATGTGGATCAGCCGCGCAATCTAGCCAAATCCGTTACGGTGGAGTGACCTGATGACCCTTGAAGATGCCCTGAACGAGTTAAACGCCGCCTTTGAACCTGGGCGCGCCGAACAGATGGTGAGCTACCACAAACAAAAGCGCATCGTCCTGGGCATCCCCAATACGGCGATCAATGACATCACCAAGGGCTGGCGCCAGTCGTTGACGCTGGAAGAGCGCGTCACCCTGGCGGATGAGCTGTGGAAAACCGATGTGTTTGAAGCCCGCCTTGCCGCCGCCAAGCTGCTGACCCAGGCGCGCATCAAAGACGATACCGCCGTCTGGGAATTGCTGCAAAGCTGGCTGCCTGATTTTGACAGCTGGGCGATTGCCGATCACGCCTGCATGGCGATGCAGAAACGGCTGACCGCCGATCCCTCGCGGCTGGATGAGGTCGAGGCCTGGACCACGGCTGAAAACATGTGGAGCCGGCGCGCCGCCCTGGTGGCCTGCCTGCCCTGGGCCAAGCTGAACAACCTCAAACCCGAAGATCAGGCCCGACGCGACCGAATCTTGGGCTGGGCGGCCTCCTATGTGCCGGATCGCAACTGGTTCCTGCAAAAGGCCATTGCCTGGTGGGTCCGCGACCTGAGCAAACATGACGCGGCCGCCAGCCGGGCATTTCTGATTGCAAACGGGGCCGCGATGAAGCCCTTTGCCCGCAAAGAAGCGGCCAAATACCTGAAAGACCCCATCGACTATCCAGATCTGGTGACCCCAGTGGTTGACCCGATGGATGCGGCAGAGGTCGAAACCTCCGACGGTGCAGACACCAGCGCGCCGAGCTCCTGAGCTCAGCCTGCTGGCAGCACCTCGATCTCAACCAGTTCGGTCAGCGGCGCGCCAAGTGCGCGCATGGCGCTGATCGACAGCCTCCCACCAGAGCCGCCTCCGGTTGCAGGTTTCAGCGTAACAATGACCTGCTTGCCATTGGCGCTGCGCAACCGGGCAATCTGTTCGGTGGTCACCAGGGATGTCTCCATCCACAGGCCGGGAATCGCAGGATCCCCCAAAGAGGCCACTGTCTGCGCCCGCCCCTGGAACCGCGCAGAAATAGGCGCACCGCCAGAACTTGCGGCCAGGTCTGTCGCACTGACAGCAGCAGGGTCTTGCACAATTGCGCCCTCTTGCAGGCTTGCATCGCTTGGAATGGCCGACAAAGGCGTGCCGGGATCGCTTTGCGATGCCTGCACCGCCCCACCAGACGCCCCTCCGAGAATATCGGAATTCCATTGCAAGGTGTTGCAACCACTCAAAAACACCAAGGGTGCCAAGACAAATATCATCTGTTTCATGAGCCAATCCTAGCTTTGAGCCGGGCCTAATGCCAGCACCAAAACGCAGTCTATACTTGCCCTAGGCGGGACAGCGCCTTAGCTATGGACCTATGAATGCTCCATTGATTGATCCTTTCGCCCGCGCCATCACCTATCTGCGCGTTTCGGTCACCGACAGGTGCGATTTCCGCTGTGTGTACTGCATGTCGGAACACATGACCTTTCTGCCCAAGAAAGAGCTGCTCACCCTGGAAGAACTGGATCTGTTGTGCACCAGCTTTATCAAGATGGGAGTGCAGAAGCTGCGCATCACCGGTGGCGAACCACTGGTGCGCCGGGGTATCATGACCTTCTTTGAAAGCATGACCCGGCATCTGGACAGCGGCGCTCTCAAGGAGCTGACCCTGACCACCAATGGCTCGCAGCTGGAAAAATACGCCGACGCGCTGTTTGCAGCCGGGGTGCGCCGGGTGAATATTTCACTCGATACTCTGGACGAAGACAAATTTGCCCGCGTTACCCGCTGGGGTCGGCTGCCGCAGGTTCTGCGGGGCATTGATGCGGCACAAAAGGCCGGGCTGCGGGTCAAGATCAATGCCGTCGCCCTGAAAGGCTTCAACGAGGTTGAACTGCCCAGCATCACCCGCTGGTGCGCCGAGCGCGATCTTGACCTCACCTGGATCGAAGTCATGCCCATGGGGGAAGACATGGGAGACGAAAACCGCATCGGCCAGTTCTGGTCCCTCAAAGACGTGCGGGCCGCGTATGAAAACCACTATGGCGTCACCGATCTGACCGAACGCACCGGCGGTCCGGCGCGCTATGTGCGGCTGGAAGAGACTGGCCAGAAGGTTGGTTTTATCACGCCTCTCAGCCATAATTTCTGCGAAAGCTGCAACCGGGTGCGCGTCACCTGCACCGGCGAGATCTATACCTGCCTTGGCCAGGAAGGCTCTGCCGATCTGCGCGCGCCGCTGCGCGCCAGCCAGGACGGCACCGAACTGCTGGAACAGGCCATCCGCGCCGCCATTGGGGACAAACCCAAAGGCCATGATTTTGACTACTCCCGGCAACAGGTTGGCGGTACAATCACCCGCCACATGAGCCACACCGGCGGTTAAGCGAAACCAGATGACCAAGCCTGACCAAACAGCATCGCCGACGCTGCTGTTTTACAGCTATCGCGCCTTGACCAGGCTGCTGGCACCTTTTGCCTATCGCAAAGTTTCAGCAAAACTTGCGGCCCATGGGGTCAGCGACAGGCGGCAGCGCGAAAGGCTGGGTCATGCCAGTCAGCCCCGCCCCGACCTCGCAGCCTCTGCCTCGCTGATCTGGTTTCATGGCGCCTCGGTTGGCGAAAGCCTTGCCGCCATCACCCTGATCAACCGGTTGCACTCCCGCTTGCCAGGGAACCGCTTTTTACTGACCTCCGGCACGGCGACCTCGGCGGCAATGGCCGTCAAACGCCTGCCGGACTGCGCGCAGCATCAGTTTGCCCCGCTGGATTCATCCGCTGCCGTGGCCCGGTTCCTGGCCCATTGGCGCCCGGATGCCGGGATCTTTGTCGAAAGCGAACTTTGGCCAGTGACCCTGGCGGCAGCCAAGGCGCGCGGCACCCGGCTGGCGCTGGTCAATGCCCGGCTGTCCGCCAAATCGGTCACCGGCTGGCGGAAGAAACTGCCCACGGCGCGGTTCATCATGGGGCTGTTCGATCTGTTGCTGACCCAGAACAAACAGGTGGCCGAAGATCTGCTCTCGCTTGGGGCGGATCCGGCGCGCGTGTTCCCCAGTGGCAATCTCAAGGCCGGTGCCGCCGCCCTGCCGCACTCCGCTGATCTACTGGCCGAGATGCGCGCAGCGCTTGCCGGGCGAGCGCTGTGGATTGCCAGCTCGACCCACAAAGGCGAAGAAGAAACCGTGCTGGACGCCCATAAGGCGCTGTTGCAGGATCATCCCGATCTCTGCCTGTTGCTGGTCCCACGCCACCCCGAGCGCGCCGATGAAATTGGCTCCAAGATCACCCAAGCAGGCCTGACTTATGCACAACGCAGCACTGGCGCGGCACTGACGCCTGACACCCAGGTCTATCTGGCCGATACCCTGGGGGAGCTTGGCACCTGGTATGCGTTGTCCCCCATTGTCTTTCTTGGCGGCTCACTGCTGCCCATCGGGGGGCACAATCCCTTTGAAGTTGCCCAGGCCGGGGCGGCGGTGCTCACGGGGCCGGGATATAGTAATTTCATCGAAACCTACCCGCCTCTGATTGCGGCCGGCGGGGCGAAGGAAGTGTGCGATGCCACCGAACTGGCACAGGCGGTCGATCTGTGGCTGACCCAGCCGGACCAGCTGCAAAACGCCCGCGACGCCGCGCGCCACTACGTAGACGAGCAATCCGGCCAACTGGATGTGGTGGTCGATCGGTTGATCAGCAGCCTTGGCCTGCATATGCCTGAAAGAGCCCCATGACTGAGCTTTTTGTCACCAATTTCAACAAGAACTTCACCGGCGTCTCGGCCACGGCGGCCAATGTGCTGCGCCAACAGGTTGCACTGCATGATGTGCAGCTGGTTGGGCGCGCCCTGCCCGGCTGCCCCGCTCCGATCCCTGTCAAACGCGCCCGGCAGCTGTCGACCACTGCGCCCGGCACATATCCTTTTGCCATCTGGCACGTGCGCCGCAATACTGAGATGCGCGCCGCAATCTGGGCGCGGGATGTGCTGCGCCTGCCGATCCGCATTGTCTTTACCTCTGCCGCTCTGCGCCGACACTCGGCCTTTCCCCGGTGGTTGATTTCGCGCATGGATGCGGTCGTGGCCACCTCGCAAGAGGCCGCCAGCTTTGTGCCCCATGTGCGTGCCGTGGTGCCCCATGGCGTCGATACCGAGAATTTCACCCCGGCCCAGGATCGCCACGCCGCCTGGCAGGCGCTTGGGCTTGGCGGCGATATAGGTATTGCCAGCATTGGCCGTATCCGCCCGGAAAAAGGCACCGATCTTTTTGTCGAGGCCATGGTGCAGCTGCTGCCACAGCTTCCCGGTGCCAGGGCACTGGTGCTGGGACGTGCCGCGCGCGAGCATCAAGGCTTTCTCAAGGGATTACAGGAGCGGATCAAGACCGCAGGTCTGGCGGATCGCATTTTGTTTCCCGGTGAGATCCCCGCCACAGAGCTGCCGCAGACCATGCGGGCGCTGTCGCTGGTGATGCAATTGCCCCGCTACGAGGGCTACGGCATGGTGCCCCTGGAGGGCATGGCCAGCGCGGTTCCCTTTGTTGGTTCTGAGGCCGGCTATTACCGCGCCTTTTCATCGCAGGGCAGCACCGGACGCGTTGTCCCGCAGAACGCTCCGGCAGAGGCGGCAGAGGCGGCGCTGGCGCTGCTTAAAGATCCCGATCAGCATCAGGCCATGTGTCGAAAAGCCCGTGAGGTCGCGGTAGAGAGTTTCAGCGCTGCCCGCGAAGCCCAGGGAATTGAAGCGGTCTATCAGGCGCTTTGGGCCAAAGGTTAGGGCCAGAAGCACCAGCCAGAAACGTCAGCCGGGGATTGAATCCGGTGGCTGATTTCGGCGGCATAAACAAAATTTCAGGCCCATCGCCCTGTTTTCAGACCAAAAAAAAGCCCGGCAAATGCCGGGCTTTTCCAATATTTGTGCGGTTTGCTGCCTAATCAGGCAGCAGGCATACGCTGCTCAACGATTCCAGCCCACCAGCTGCAACCCGCAGGGATGGCCTCATCGTTGAAATTATACTCTGGGTGATGCACCGAGGCGCTGTCACCATTGCCCACCAGGATATAGGCGCCGGGGCGCTCTTCCAGCATGAAGGCAAAATCTTCGCCGCCCATAACCAGCGGTGCCTCTTCGCAGGCACCCGAGATATCGGTGGCAACCTTGGCGGCGAACTCGGTCTGTTCGTCATGGTTGGCCATCACCGGATAGCCCCGGAAATAATTCACCTCTGCAGTGCCGCCAAAGGTGGCCGCAACCCCGGCGCAGATTTCCTTGATCCGCTTTTCCGCCAGATCGCGTGTCTCATTCGACATGGTGCGGACCGTGCCTTTGAGCTCGACCCGCTGCGGGATCACGTTAAAGGCCTTGGATGAGGTCTCAAACGAGGTCACCGAGACCACAATCTGTTCCACCGGATCAGCGTTGCGCGACGCAATGGTCTGCAGCGCCAGAACCGCCTGCGCCGACATCACCGTGGTATCGATGGTTTCCTGCGGTTTTGCCGCATGGCCGCCGCGCCCTTCAAAGGTGATGGCAAACTGGTCCGTGGCGGCAAAAAATGCCCCCGACCGGATTGAGAAGGCGCCAATGGGTTTGCCCGGCCAGTTGTGCATGCCGTAGACTTCCTGGATACCCCAGCGATCCATCATGCCGTCATCGCACATTTCCTTGCCACCGCCACCGCCTTCTTCGGCGGGTTGGAAGATCAGCACAACGGTGCCGTCAAAATTGCGCGTCTCGGACAGGTATTTGGCGGCACCCAGCAGCATGGCGGTATGGCCGTCATGGCCACAGGCATGCATCGCATTGGGAGTTTTGGAGGCATAGTCCAGACCAGTGGCCTCGTGGATGGGCAGCGCGTCCATGTCGGCGCGCAGGCCAATGACCTTGCCTGCGGTATCTGTCTTGCCCTTGATCACGCCAACAACACCGGTGCGGCCAATGCCGGTGGCAATCTCATCGCAACCGAATTCCTTGAGCTTGTCCGCCACCAGCGCAGAGGTACGGTGGGTTTCAAACAGGATCTCCGGGTTTTCGTGAAGGTCACGGCGCCATTCGGTGATTTCATTTTGCAATTCGGCAAAGCGGTTCTTGACCGGCATGGATAGTCTCCTTGGTATTACTGTCCCGGTGACTAAACCGGGGTGTTTTGAAAGGGGTTGTGCTGATTTTGAGCCAGATCAGGCCAGATCAGGCGGCTGGCATCCGCTGTTCGATCATTTCGGCAAACCAGCTGATCCCCGTAGGGATCGCCTCATCGTTGAAGTCATATTCGGGGTGGTGCAGACCGGCAGAAGGGCCATTGCCCAGGCGGATCATCGCGCCGGGACGTTCCTGCAGCATGAAGGAGAAATCCTCTCCGCCCATGGCCAAAGGCACCTCCTCGCAGGAGCCCGCACCGGAAACCGTTTCTGCCGCCAACCGGGCAAAATCAGCAGCCGCATCATCATTGATGGTCACCGGTACACCGAGATGGAAAGACAGCTCTGCCGTGCCGCCAAATGTCTGGGCTATCCCATCAACAATGGCCTGCAACCGCTGGGGGATCAGCGCCCGCACCTCGGGCGAATGGGTGCGCACAGTGCCGCGGACTTCGGCCCGATCAGGGATCACGTTAAAGGCCTTGGAAGAGGTCTCAGCCGAGGTGATCGAGAGCACCCCCTGCAGGACCGGATCGACATTGCGTGACATCACGGTTTGCAGCGCACAGATGATATGCGACATCATCACCGTGGTATCGACGGTTTCCTGCGGCTTGGCCGCATGGCCGCCACGGCCCTGCAGGATCAGAGTGAACTCATCGACCGAAGCCAGAATCGGGCCGGGGCGGATGGCGAATTTGCCCAACTCAAGCCCGGGTGCGTTGTGGATGGCATAGACCTCGTCAATGCCAAAGCGTTCCATCAACCCATCCTTGCACATGGCCTCGGCGCCATTGCCGCCCTCTTCGGCGGGCTGAAAGATCACCACGGCGGTGCCATCAAAATTGCGGGTCTCGGCCAGATATTTGGCAGCACCCAGCAGCATCGCCGTGTGGCCATCGTGACCACAGGCATGCATGGCCCCGTCAATCTTTGAGGCATGCGGCAGCCCGGTCTGTTCCTGCATCGGCAGCGCGTCCATATCGGCGCGCAGCCCGATGGCGCGGCCAACTGTGTCGCTGCGCCCCCGGATCACCGCAACAACACCGGTGCGGCCAATGCCGGACACCACCTCATCGCAGCCAAAGCTTTTCAGCCTGTCCGCCACCAACGCAGAGGTGCGGTGGGTTTCATAAAGGATTTCCGGGTTTTCGTGGATATCGCGGCGCCAGCCGGCCACTTCTTCGTGCAGATCAGCAATTCGGTTCTTGACTGGCATCGCGTGTCTCCTGTGCGGTGGGTTATGCTGCGGGCATTCGTCGTTCTACGAGTTCGGCGAACCAGCTGCAGCCCAGTGGAATCGCTTCGTCGTCAAAGACATAGGCGGGGTGGTGACACATGGGGGTGTCGCCATTGCCAAGGAAGATATAGGCGCCGGGGCGCTCTTCCAGCATGTAGGCAAAATCTTCCGATGGCATGATTGGCGGGGTATCGTCATCCACCGCAGCGCCGACCGCGCGGGCGGCCTCAATGGCATAACCGGTCTCGACATCGGTGTTGATCGTCACCGGATATCCTGGCGACCAGGTCACCTCGGCGGTGGCACCAAAGGCCTCGGCGGTGCTGGTGGCAACGCGGCGGACCCAGTCCTCGGCCTTGGCGCGATATTCAGTGTCCAGCGTCCGCACCGTGCCTTGCAGTTTTGCGGTATGGGCAATCACATTGGAGGCCGTGCTATCGGTTTCAAAGGTCCCCACCGTGAGCACCACACGCTTTACCGGGTTGACGTTGCGCGACACGATAGAGTGGAGCGAGACCACAATCTGCGAGGCCACCAGGGTGGTGTCGATGGCATCATGCGGCGTGGCTGCATGGCCGCCCTTGCCGGTCACAACAATGTCAAATTCGTCCGAAGAGGCCAGCAGGGCGCCGGGGCGAATGGCAAATTCACCAACAGGCTGGCCTGGCATATTGTGCAACCCATAGACCTCCTGGATGCCCCAGCGCTCCATCAGACCATCGTCGCACATGGCCTTGGCCCCCGCGCCGCCCTCTTCGGCGGGTTGGAAAATCAACACGACGGTGCCGTCAAAATTGCGGGTTTCGGCCAGATATTTCGCCGCCCCCAGCAGGATCGCCGTGTGGCCATCATGACCACAGGCATGCATCACTCCCGGCGTTTTGGAGGCATAGGCGACGCCAGAGGCCTCATGAATGGGCAGCGCGTCCATATCGGCGCGCAGCCCGATCACCCGACCAGAGGTATTGGTCTTGCCTTCGATCACCGCGACAACGCCGGTTTTGCCAATACCGGGTGTTACATCGGTCACCCCAAAGCTCTGCAGCTGCTCTTGAACAAAGGCCGCAGTTTTATGCACCTCATACATCAGTTCAGGATTTTCATGCAGATGATGCCGCCATGCGGTGATCTCATGCTGCATTTCGGCAAAACGATTTTTGATGGGCAAAGGCGCAACTCCTCTCAATTGAGATGATTGGTAAGGCAATAAAAAAGACTTGTCTACGTTTCTTGCACATCCGGCCCGTGGGCGGTCAAAAAGGTGACGAGGTTCTCCTGCAGCACCGAAATATCCGAAGGACTTAAGCCGCCGGTCACCTCGCTGCGTATCTCTGCCAGACGTGTTTTGACGGCGATGATGAAGGTCAGTCCGGGATCCGTCAGCGTCAGGCGAACGCTGCGCCGGTCATCATCGCAGCGTTCGCGCAGCACCAGCCCGTGGTCTTCCAGTTTGTCCACATATCGCCCCAAAGTGGCGTCGTTGATGGCAAGAATCGCCCCGTAGACGCTTTGCACCATCCCCGGCTTGCGGTGGATCATCCCCAACACGCTGAGATGCCCGGCCGACAGAGCTGATTCTTTGCCTATGGCCTCGACATGCTGCGCAATCATCCGGCCTGCAATCTGCACTAAGACGGTAAAATCAAGGTCCTCGTAGATCCCTTTGGGCAGGTCATTTTCTACTTTTGGCATAATCACCTTTCACAAGAGCAACAGAATACAGGACCACGGGGGCAACAGAACAAGACACACAGGTGGCGCGCAAAGATCGCTAGCGAGACGGTTCCAGACGCGCAACAAGCTGTTTCATAAAGCCATGGCCCGCATTGAACTGCGCCACGGTGATAAACTCATTGGGCTGATGGGCCTGGGCAATGTCACCCGGACCACAGATCACAGCCGAATAGCCCGCCGCCTGGAACTGCCCGGCTTCGGTGCCGTAGCTCACCACATGGGTGCCATTGTCCCCGGTCAGGCTGCGTACCAGCGCCTCGGCTTCGCCGGCCTCTTCGGGCACCAGGGCGGGAACGTCAAAGCCCTTGCTGACATCAATGCGCGTCTCCGGGTGGATCGCCTGCATATCCGCCTCGACCTTTTGCACCTCTGCGCGGTAGGCCGCTTCCCAATCGCTGGCCTGCTCGCCGGGAACAACCCGGAAATCCATCATGAAGGTGCAGTCTTTGGCGGTGATGTTATGGGCGGTGCCACCGGATATCATGCCCACATGACAGGTGGTAAAGGGCGGATTGAACAGGGATTGCATCGCGCCCGGCTCTTTTGCCATGTTTTCCGCATTGCGATGGTTGGCCCAGTCAATCAGCCGGGCCCCCTGCATGATGGCGCTGACCCCAGTGTGCAGCAGCGAGCTGTGCACCTCAAAACCGACCATATGGGTGCGAAAGCCAGTGCCGCCCTTGTGGCCTGTCACCGCCTGCATCATCGAAGGCTCACCAACGATAACGGCTGATCCCTTGGGCAGCAGCGGCTGCATGGCCTCAATCATCGGCGGCGCCCCGGTGCAGCCGATCTCTTCATCAAAGCTGAGCGCCAGTTGCAGGGGCCGTTTTACGCCACGGTGATGCGCCTCGACCAAGGCCCAGATCGCCAGCGCATCAAACCCCTTCATGTCGCAGGTGCCGCGGCCAAAATACTTGCCGTCACGTTCCACCACGGTAAAGGGATCGCTGTCCCAGGGCTGGCCATCGACCGGCACCACATCCGTGTGTCCAGACAGCACAACCGCGCCTTCGACTTCGGGGCCAACATGGGCAAAAACGGCGGCCTTATGGGGCTGATCCGGATCCACCCAGCGGTGCGAGGCGATACCCTGCTCCGTCAGATACTCCTGCACCCAATCGACCAGAGGCAGATTGCTGTCACGGCTCACCGTTGGGAAAGCCACCAATTTTTGCATGATCTCCAGCGGCGTCAAAATCACAGCCACGGGATTAATACCCACTGTCGGTGGTCAGCACAAAGTGACCTGGTTCCACCTCGAGATACTGCGAGGGTTCCGGCTGGTAGCCGAGGCCATGAATAGGCGATGGAATGGGTTTGAAGTTCAGGTCTTTTTCGCTTTTGCGGCGACGCGGATCGGCAATGGGAACCGCCTTCATCAGCGCCTGGGTATAGGCATGCTGCGGGTTCTCAAAGACGCGGGCACGCGGGCCAAGCTCAACAATACGCCCCAGATACATCACCCCGACCTGATGGCTGACGCGCTCAACCACGGCCATATCGTGGCTGATGAACAGGAAGGACAGACCCAGATCTGCCTGCAATTCCATCATCAAGTTCAAAACTTGGGCTTGCACAGAAACATCCAGCGCCGAGACGGCCTCATCTGCGACGATCAGTTTAGGGTTCAGCGCCAGGGCACGCGCGATAGCGATTCGCTGGCGCTGGCCGCCGGACATCTCGTGCGGGTAGCGGCGCATAAAGCTGCGCGGCAGCTGCACCCGGTCAAACAGATTGGCCACACGGTCCTGCAGTTCAGAGCCCGAGGCCAGGCCATAGTTGCGCAGCGGTTCCGCCACCTGATCCAAAAGCTGCATCTGCGGGTTGAGGCTGGCAAAGGGATCCTGAAAGATCATCTGCATATCCAGGCGGGCCTTGTGCAGATCTTTCTGACTCAAACCCAGGATATCACGGCCTTCGAACTCGACCTTGCCGGACAGAGGTTCAACCAGACGCAACAGCGACCGCCCCGCCGTGGATTTCCCGCAGCCCGATTCGCCAACCAGCGACAGGGTTTGTCCCTTGAAAACCTTGAACGAGACATCCTCGACCGCGTGCACATTGGCCACGGTCCGGCGCAGCAATCCGCCTTTGACCGGGAAGCGCGTGGTCAGGTTTTCGACCTGCAACAGCACCTCGTCGGTGCCCTTGATCGGCTCAATCTTCTGGCCCTCAACCCCCATCAGTTTCATCGGCTCGGGATAGGCCTTGCCCTGCATTTCGCCCAGTTTGGGCACCGCGGCCAGCAGTGCCTTGGTGTAGTCATGCTGGGGATTCTCAAAGATCTCTTCGACCGTGCCCTCCTCGACCTTGTTGCCGCGGAACATGACCACCACCCGGTCCGCCATCTGCGCCACCACGGCCATGTCATGGGTAATGAACATCACCGCCGTCCCCGTTTCGCGCTTCAAGCGGTCCATCAGAGCCAGAATTTCAGCCTGAATGGTCACGTCCAGCGCGGTTGTGGGCTCATCCGCGATCAGCAGGCGTGGCTCGCAGGCCATCGCCATGGCAATCACCACCCGCTGACGCATGCCACCGGACAGCTCGTGGGGGTATTGTGTCAACCGGCGTTCGGGTTCGGGAATGCGCACCTCGCGCAGCAGTTCCAGCGCCCGCGCCTCGGCCTGGGCCTTGTTCATGTCCTTGTGCACCCGCAGACCTTCGGTCAGCTGGCGACCAACGGTAAAGACCGGGTTCAGGGCGGTCATCGGCTCCTGAAAGATCATACCGATCTCGTTGCCGCGAATGTCCTTCATCATATCGCCCGGCGCCTTGGCCAGATCCAGCACACCGCCCTCGCGGCGATCAAACATCAGCTCACCTGCGGCGATCTCACCACCGCCAAATTCGACCAACCGCATCAGCGACAGCGAGGAAACAGATTTACCGGAGCCCGACTCGCCGACGACACAGACGGTTTCTCCGGGGTTCACATCAAAGGAGACGTTCTCGACGCCAACAACCGGACCGTCTTTGGTCTGGAACTCGACGCGAAGGCCTTTAATTTGTGCAATAGGTTGATCGAGCACCCTGACGCCCCCTGTTTTATGAAAAATAATGCCCTGCTTGCGTGCCGGGCTTGTCTGAGATGTAGGACAATCTTGGGGGGGGCGTCAAATCCAGCCTTCAAAATTTCAGTCTGCACAGCCATGTCGGGAAAAATCCTGTGGTAAGGCTTGCATTTTTTGCAAACTCTGTTTCGATACAGCCAGTATCTGCCCCTGGCGATGGATCGTGATGGATCGTATTGCGACCAAAAGGATCAAAAAAACTTTGATCTTTCAAAACCTTCCAAGTCGCCTTAGGCAGAGCGACATCGTATCCGCAGCTTTGCGGCAACAAGCCGGTCCATCGTAGGCCGGCACAAAAAGACACGTAAATGTGTTCGACAAGGAGAGTCTAATGAAACTCAAGACCCTTTTGATGGGTGCCATCGCCACGGCTGCCATCGCTCCAGCAGCCTTTGCTGAGCGCGGCTCCGACGGCCAGGTCAACATCATCTATTGGCAAGCGCCATCGATCATGAACCCCTTCCTGTCTGGTGGGACCAAGGACGTTGAAGCCGCTTCGCTGGTGATTGAGCCCCTGGTGCGCTACAATCAGATTGGCGAAATGGTACCTTTCCTGGCCGCCGAAATCCCCACAGTTGAAAACGGTGGCGTCAGCGAAGACCTGACCACCATCACCTGGAAAATCGCCCCCGGCCTCAAGTGGTCCGATGGCAGCCCCTTCACCTCTGCGGATGTGAAATTCACGGCTGACTACTGCATGGACCCCGAAGGCGGCTGTGCCCAGGTTACCAAATTCGAAGGCGTGACCTCGGTTGAGGCCCTCGATGATCTGACCGTCAAGGTCACCTTCGCCAAGCCAACCCCCTTCCCCTATGGTCCCTTTGTGGGCGGTGAAAGCCCCATCATCCAGGCGGCTCAGTTTGCCGACTGTATGGGCGCCAAGGCTCCTGAATGCACCGAGGCCAACTTTGCGCCTATCGGTACCGGCCCCTTTGTTGTGGATGAATTCAAACCCAACGACGTGATCACCCTGTCGGCAAACCCGAACTACCGTGACCCGGCCAAGCCTGCCTTTGCCAAGGTTCTGTTCAAAGGGGGCGGCGACGCAACCGCTGCTGGCCGTGCCGTTATGGAAACCGGCGAATTTGACTACGCCTGGAACCTGCAGCTGGCCCCCGAGGTCATTGCTCAGATGGAAGCCGCTGGCAAAGGCACGCCTGTCGCAGGCTTTGGCCCGCTGGTTGAGCGCATCATGCTGAACAACACCAACCCTGATCCGGCGCTTGGCCCTGATGAGCGTTCGGTGATCCGTCCGCACCCCTTCTTGGGTGACCCTGCGGTGTACAAAGCGATGTCGCTGGCGATTGACCGTCCTTTGCTGGTCGAAATCGGCTACGGCAAAGCCGGTAAAGTCACCTGTAACTGGGTTCCGGCACCTGCTGCTGTAAACTCTGACACCTTCACCTGCGACAAGCAGGACATCGCTGCTGCAAACGCGATGCTGGAAGAAGCGGGCTACAAAGACACCAATGGTGACGGCGTACGTGAAACCCCCGATGGGGTTCCGATGAAGATCCTGTACCAGACCTCGACCAATGCCGTGCGTCAGGATTTCCAGGCTCTGATCAAACAGTGGTGGAGCGAAATTGGTATCGAATCCGAGCTGCGTAACCTCAGCGGTTCCGTGTTCTTTGGTGGCGATCCCGGTTCGCCTGACACCTTCCAGAAGTTCTATGCTGACGTTGAAATGTATGCCAATACCTTCAACGGCACCGACCCGCAGTCTTACCTGGCCAACGGTCTGTGCGACAAAGCACCTTCGCCTGCCTCGCAGTGGCAGGGTGAGAACATCTCGCGCTTCTGCAACGAAGAGTTCGACAAGCTGCATGCTGAGCTGACAACCACAGCCGGTGCCGCAGCCCGTGCCGAAATCTCCAAGCGTCTCAACGACATCATCGTTGAAAACGGCGGCATGATCCCACTGGTTCACCGTGGCCGTCTGTCCGCGCATGCCAACTCTCTTGGTGGTGTTGTGCTGAACGTCTGGGACAGCGAAATCTGGAACGCTGCTGACTGGTACCGCATCAAATAAGCGGTTCTTGCCTAAACGAGGCCCCGGTGTTTCACCGGGGCCTCTTGCCATTCGCGCCGCGTTCCGGTTTATCGCCGGACACATTGGCCAAAGGCGGCAGCCCATCGCGGCGCTGACGCCCTGTCCAGATCAACAATAACACATTGCAAAAGGCGCACGCTCCATGCTGACCTTTACAATCAGGCGGCTGATCCTGTCGGTTCCGACACTGCTGTTCATCAGTCTGGTGATTTTCCTGCTGCTCGAACTCGCCCCGGGCGATCCGATGGCACAGGTTCCCCTCACAGTTCCCCCTGAAGTCAAAGAAAAAATGCGCGAGGCCCTTGGCCTTGGCCAACCCGCCCCTATCCGCTTCTGGAAATGGCTGGTGCAGTTCTTCTGGATTGAACCCCAGGTTCTGATCGACCACTATTTTGGCACCACCTTTTCGCAGGGTGACCTGCGCGTCATCTCCTGGCAGACCCGTTCGCCAGTGATGGATATCGTCATCCAGCGGATGCCACAGACCCTGTGGGTTGTGGGCACCGCCTATGTGGTTGCCATCTTTATCGCCCTGCCCATCGGCATTTACTCCGCTTACCGTCAGTACAGCTGGTTCGACCAGCTTGGCACTTTTGTGTCGATGGTTGGCTTTTCGGTGCCGCCGTTCTTCTCTGGCGTTCTGGTCATCGTGATCTTCTCGGTGCAGCTGGGCTGGTTCCCGTCGATCTATGACACCACCCATGTGGTCAACAGTTGGAGCAGCTTTGTCTACCAGCTGAAACAGATGATCATGCCGGTCATGGTGCTGGCACTGCAGATCACCGCGCAGCTCAGCCGGTTTATGCGGGCCTCGATGCTGGACAACCTCAATCAGGACTATGTGCGCACGGCGCGGGCCAAGGGCCTGAGCGAATATGTCGTGGTCATGGTACATGTTCTGCGCAACTCGATGATCCCGGTGGTCACGGTGATTGCCCTTGGCATCCCCGCGATCTTTGGCGGCGCAATCATCACCGAGCAGGTGTTCAAGGTGAACGGTATCGGCCAGCTGCTGATTGGCTCCATTCAGGCTAATGATCTGCCCATGGTGCAGACACTCACCTTTATCTTTGCCATTCTCATCGTGCTGTTCAATCTGATCGCCGATGTTCTGTATGGCATTCTAGACCCGAGGATCCGCTATGACTGAGCTTAGCAATCCGATCCCCAGCAAGCCACCGCGCAGCCAGTGGCTGGATGTCTGGGATCAGTTCAAAACCCACCGTGGTGCTTTGATAGGCGGCATCCTGTTTATCCTGATTATCGCTGCGGTCTACCTGGGTCCGCTGTTCTGGGACATCGAAGCAACCCATATCGACATCCGCGCCCGCAATCAGGGCCCCAGCTGGGTACATCCCTTTGGTACCGATCAACTGGGCCGTGACATGATGGCCCGGATGATGGCGGGGGGCTCTACCTCTGTGTCGGTTGGGCTTACCGCAATGGCGCTGGCGCTATTTCTGGGCTCCTTCGTCGGGGTGGTCGCAGGCTTTTTCAAACGGCTCGACGGGCCTTTGATGCGCCTGACCGATCTGTTCCTGGCGCTGCCGCTGCTGCCGCTCTTGCTGGTGATGATGCTGCTGTTTCGCGAGCCGCTCAATGCGGCCTTTGGACCAGAGCAAGGGATCTTTATTCTCATCGTCTGTGCCATTGGGGTAACCTCCTGGATGCCCACAGCGCGCATCGTGCGCGGCGATGTCCTGGCGATCAAGGAACGTGAGTTTGTTCTGGCGGCCCGCTCCATCGGCACCTCAAACAGCAAGCTGATCACCCGGCATATCCTGCCAAACGTGCTGTCTCCGATCATGGTTTCGGCGACACTGGGGATTGCCACCGCGATCATCACCGAAAGCTCGCTCTCCTTCCTTGGCCTCGGCTTCCCACCGGATTTCCCAACCTGGGGACGGCTGCTGTTTGATGCCACCGACTATCTGCAGCAGCACCCCGAGCGGGTATTCTGGCCCGGCATGGCGATCTCTTTGACCGTGCTGAGTGTGAACTACCTTGGGGACGGGCTGCGCGACGCGCTGGATCCACGGATTCGCGGCCGCTAGCGCCTCAGGATGGTGCAGCCCCTGCGCCGCTGAAGATCACTGAGACATATTCAAATAAGAACATAGCTTTTGGCCGTCCCCCAGGGGGCGGCCAAATTGTTTCGCTCCGCCCCATTGGGCTGGGCAGAAAATACTGCCACAGCGCGACAAGACAGAACACTGTCACCAGGGATCTGCCAGCTCCCCAGGGGTTTCCCCTTGTCCGCCACCGGCTTTGGCCTCATTTCGGGAAATAATTCCAATTCGCTGCTAAACGGGAGCCTGCGATGTTTGAGACATTTGGTTTTGAAGAGACCACCCCACGACTGGCCTCGCTGTATTTTGCCCTCGCCCTTGGGCTGGGCTTTGGTGTGCTGGCACAGCTCACCCGGTTTTGCTTTCGCCGCGCCCTGATCGGTGAGGACCGCCAACAGGCCGCCGGTGTCTGGGCCCTGGCGCTGGCCGTTTCGGTGCTGGGAACGCAGGCCGCTGTGACCCAGGGCTGGATCAGTTTTGACGGCCACCGCCTGCTGGCCTCGGAGCTGCCGCTTTTGGCCATTGCTGTTGGCGGTGTGATGTTTGGCATCGGCATGGTGCTGACACGGGGCTGCATTTCGCGCCTCACCGTGCTCAGCGGCACTGGCAACCTGCGCGCACTGCTTTGCGTCGGGATCTTTGCCATTGTGGCCCATGCCACGCTCAAAGGCGTGCTGGCGCCGCTGCGCAGCCTTCTGAGCGGCTACACCGTTCAACTGGGGGATTATGCAACCCTGGCTGCCCTGCCCGGTGGCGCGCCCCTGTGGAGCGCTGTCATTGCCCTGCCCGCCTTTTGGCTGGCCCTGCGGTCGCAAAATACCGTGCTGGCCCTGCTGGGCGGCGCCATGATCGGAGCTCTGGTGCCGCTGGCCTGGGTCACCACCGGATTTGTGCTCTTTGACGAATTTGACCCCATTGCCATGGAAAGCCTGTCCTTTACCGCGCCCATGTCCGAGGGGCTGTTTTATGTCATCGCCTCCAGCGCCGTGACTGCGGGGTTCGGGCCCGGGCTGATCGGCGGCGTATTGGCGGGGGCACTGCTTACCGCCCTGCTGCGCCGGGAGTTCCAGTGGCAGAGCTTTGACAGCCCCCGCCAGACCGGTCGCTATTTGCTTGGCGCCAGCCTGATGGGCTTTGGCGGGGTTCTGGCCGGAGGCTGTACCCTTGGCGCAGGCCTTGCCGGGATTTCCACCCTGGGTCTGGCGGCGCCGCTGGCTTTGGCCGCCATCGCCCTGGGTGGGGTTCTGGCCCACCGGGTGGTGCGGGAGGCGCCTAGTGCAGCTTCTTCTTTATCCGCTGGATCGCCAGCCACACCAGCCCCACAACCGGCAGAGTGATCATCGCGGTCAACATCCCCTTGCTTTGGCCCAGGACCTGCGCAAGGGGATACAACAGATACGACACCAAGGAGACGGCGTAGTAGCCGATTGCCACCACCGAGAGCCCTTCTACGGTGTGTTGCAGCTGCAGCGCCTGATCCGCCCGCCGGTCCATACTGGCCAAAAGCGCCTGGTTCTGCGCGCTGCGCTCCACATCGACGCGCGTCCTGAGCAGCTCGCCACCGCGCCGGGCCCGGTCTGCCAGGGTACCGATGCGTTTTTCCGTGGATTTCACCGTGCGCATGGCGGGTTCATATCGGCGCAGCATGAATTCGGAAAACGTCTGGAAACCGCCGTGGCGCGTCTCGCGCAGCAGTCCGATACGCTGATTGACCAGCGCCTCATAGGCGCCGGTGGCCCCAAAGCGAAAGGCCGAGCGGGCTGCCATGGCCTCCAGTTCAGCCGAGACCGTCAAAAGCTGCGTCAGGGTCTGTTCCGCTGGCACCGTGTCAGAGGTCATCTCGGCCATCATCTTGCTGAGATGCGTGTCCAGTTCGCCGATGTCGCGGCTGAGCCCCCGCACCCGGGAAAACCCAAGCATCGACATGGCCCGGTAGGTTTCAATCTCACAGAGCCGCTGCACCAGTCGACCAATGCGCTGCGACCCGGTTTCGGCATTGGCAAAAAGCGCAAACCGCATATGCCCCGCCGGATCAATGCGGAAATCCCCGGCAACCACGGCACTGTCATCCAGCACCTCGGCCACCGCCAGGCTTTCGGGAACAAACCAGTCGCTCAGGTCGGACTTGATCCGCTTGTCCTCTGGCCGCGGCAGCACCCGGATCATCAGCGAGGTGACCCTTTGACCGGGGGCCTCCAACAGCCAGCCTGAGGGGAAAACATCAAAATCCGCCGGGTCAAAGGCGCGCTCGCTGATGCCATCGCAATAGAGCGTGTAGCTGACAAATTCGGTGTGCTGCTCCCACTTTAGCGTATGACGTCCCAGCTGCGCCGAATGATGGGTTGCGCCGGGTTGCGGACGTGGCGCGCCATAGCGCTCCAGCAGGGCCGTGAGGTGCTGCAGATCCAGCGCCCGGTCCCGGTGGACTGCCTTTTCCGGCTGCTTCACCGCCAGATAGATCACCGTGCTGGGGCTTTGCATCGCCGGAAAAGGCCGGGCGTGCAGCTCATTGGCCAGAGAGTAGCGCAGGGGGTGGTCTGGGATCGGGGGCATAGCGCAGGGGTCTCCAAAAAGGTGAAGCCAACATAGCGATTCGGAGATAGCCTGTACAGAAGTCTTTTATTTCAATATGTTACCAGGGTACGACGGTATACAAAGCCATTGGGACGCAGCAAAAACTCAGGAAAAATCAAGAGGGGCTCTGCCCCCGGCCGATGGCCTCCCCCGGGATATTTGGGGCCAAATGAAGTCGAAAAGAAAAGGCGCGCCGGATCTCTCTGGCGCGCCTTTGGTCTGAGTTTTGGGAGGTCTGTTACTGGATCATTGTCAGCAACTGATCCAGCGAGGCCTTGGCATCGCCATAAAACATCCGGGTGTTCTCTTTGAAGAACAACGGGTTCTCGATGCCGGAATAGCCAGTTCCCTGGCCGCGTTTGGAGACAAAGACCTGCTTGGCCTTCCAGCATTCCAGAACCGGCATCCCCGCGATGGGAGAATTCGGGTCTTCCTGGGCCGCCGGGTTGACGATGTCATTGGAGCCAATGACGATGGCCACATCGGTCTCAGGGAAGTCCTCGTTGATCTCATCCATTTCCATGACGATGTCATAGGGAACCTTGGCCTCGGCCAGGAGCACGTTCATATGGCCAGGCAAACGGCCTGCGACGGGGTGGATGGCAAAGCGCACGGTCTTGCCCTTGGCCCGCAGGCGACGGGTCAGTTCCGCCACATTCTGCTGTGCCTGTGCCACCGCCATGCCGTAACCGGGGATGATGATGACAGAGTCGGCCTCGTCCAGCGCGGTGGCAACGCCGTCAGCGTCGATTGCAATCTGCTCGCCCTCGACCTCCATCTGTGGCCCCGTAGTGCCACCAAAGCCGCCCAGGATAACGCTGACAAAGCTCCGGTTCATCGCCTTGCACATGATATAGCTGAGGATGGCACCGGAGGAGCCAACAAGGGCGCCAACAACAATCAGCAGGTCATTGCCAAGGGAGAAACCAATCGCCGCAGCCGCCCAGCCGGAATAGCTGTTCAGCATCGAGACAACCACTGGCATATCGGCGCCGCCGATGCCCATGATCAGGTGATAGCCGATGAACAGAGCGGCCAGCGTCATCAAGAGCAGTGGCAAGAAACCACCAGTGTTGAAGTACCAGATCAACCCGATCAGCGACACGCCAGCAGCGACAGCGTTGAGCATGTGACCGCCGGGCAGCTTTACCGCCGAAGAGGTCAGTTTGCCTGCCAGTTTGCCATAGGCCACAACCGAACCGGTGAAGGTCACCGCACCGATGAAGATGCCGAGGAAGAGCTCAACCCGCAGAATGGCCACTTCGACGCCGTCTTTCTTGGCCAGGAGTTTTGCAAAGCCATCCAGCGCCTGTTTGGCGTCAGCGTCCATGGCCAGGACACGGCCCAGTTCGATATGGGCGATGAGGCCCACAAAGACCGCAGCCAGACCAACCAGAGAGTGCATCGCCGCGACCAGTTCGGGCATCTGGGTCATCTGCACCCGTGTTGCCAGCTGATAGCCGATGGCACCGCCACCTGCGATCAGCGCGATTGACAAGAGCCAGAGCCCAGAACCTGGGCCCACCAGGGTGGCAAAAACCGCCAGCGCCATGCCGGCAATCCCGTACCAGACCGCGCGTTTGGCGCTTTCCTGGCCCGACAACCCGCCAAGGCTGAGGATAAAGAGAACAGCCGCAACCACATAGGCGGCAGTGGTAAATCCATATTCCATCTCTGTAGCCTCCTTAAGATTTCTGGAACATGGCAAGCATGCGCCGGGTGACGAGGAAGCCACCAAAGATGTTGATCCCAGCCATAAAGACCGAGAGGGCTGCCAGCAGGATCACCAGAAAGCTGCCCGAACCGATCTGCATCAGCGCGCCCAGAATAATGATCGACGAGATCGCATTGGTCACCGCCATCAGCGGTGTGTGCAGGCTGTGCGCCACGCCCCAGATCACCTGGAAACCAATAAAGACCGACAGCACAAAAACGATAAAGTGCTGCATGAAGCTGACTGGCGCTACCAGACCAACACCAAGCAGCAAGGCACCGCCCACGACCAGCAGGGTCACCTGATTTTTGGTCTGAGCCTTGAAGGCGGCCACTTCTTGTGCGCGTTTTTCCTCTGGGGTCAGCTCTGGCACCACCTCTTTGGGCTTGGCGGCAATCGCCTGCACCTTTGGCGGCGGTGGCGGGAAAGTGATTTCACCGGCATGGGTGACGGTGGCGCCACGAATGACGTCATCTTCCATGTTGTGATTGACCTGACCGTCCTTTTCGGGCGTCAGATCTGTCATCATGTGGCGGATGTTGGTGGCGTAAAGCGTCGAGGCCTGCGCCGCCATGCGGGATGGGAAATCGGTATAGCCGATAATGGTCACGCCATTCTCGGTGACAATTTTCTCATCCATCACGGTGAGCTTGCAGTTGCCGCCCTTTTCCGCTGCCAGGTCAACAATGACCGAACCGGGTTTCATCGCTGCGACCATGTCTTCGGTCCACAGCTCTGGCGCTTCGCGGTTGGGGATCAGGGCCGTGGTGATGACGATGTCCACCTCTGGCGCCAGTTCCCGGAACTTGGCCAGCTGGGCCTCGCGGAATTCGGGGCTGGAGACCGAAGCATAGCCACCAGAGGAGGCGCCGTCGGCCTGCTCTTCTTCAAAGTCGAGATAGACAAACTCGGCGCCCATGGACTCAACTTGCTCAGCCACTTCGGGACGCACGTCAAAGGCCAGGGTGATGGCCCCAAGGCTGGTCGAGGTGCCGATGGCGGCAAGACCGGCAACGCCGGCACCAACCACCAGGACCTTTGCCGGGGGCACCTTGCCCGCTGCTGTGATCTGACCGGTAAAGAAGCGTCCAAAATTGTTGCCCGCTTCAATAACGGCGCGGTAGCCCGCAATATTGGCCATCGAGGACAGCGCGTCCATTTTCTGGGCGCGGCTGATACGTGGCACCATTTCCATGGCAACAACGCTGGCGCCTTTGGATTTGGCCAGCTCCAGCCCCTCTTCATTCCCGCCGGGATTAAAGAAAGAGATCAGCGTCTTTGTCGAGTTCAGCCGCTTGAGCTCAGCCTCATTGGGTTGGCGCACCTTGGCGATGATATCCGATGCCTTCCACAAGGCAGCGGCGGTCTTGATAATTTCAACACCGGCCTCTTCATAGGTGGCATCGCTAAAGCCGGCCTGTAAGCCCGCACCGCTCTCAATAGCGCAGTCATAGCCCAGTTTCTGCAGCTGACGCGCAGAATCGGGCGTCATGGCAACACGCGCCTCGCCGTTGATCACCTCTTTGGGTGTTCCAATTTTCACCTTGTCGGTCCCCCTCGTCCTGCCCGCCCCAGCATTGCCTGGGTACGGATCGCAAACATTATGACTATATTGCGCAACATTTTTGCGCAATGGTTTCGCTGCGTCGCCGCATTTCACTGCCGCGTTGCCGCATTTCTGCACCACTCAACTAAACTGCTGTGGATTCTGCAACTGGCCTCCAAAGTGACGCTACAATAGAAAGGCAGTCTTTGATCCGTCATTGAGCCGCCGCCTAGACCCAGCGTCGCACTTTTTGCTCGTAGCGCGCCCAGTCGCTGCGAAAGGTTCGCCGCATCCGGTTTTCTTCACCAATGATAAATCGCTTCTCCAGGATCCAGGTCAGTACCGGGATCAGCGGCAGCGCAAGAACCGCGTCAAAATAAAGGATCAGCCCCGCCAGCACCATGACATCGCCCAGATAGATTGGGTTGCGGCTGCGCGTAAAGATGCCGGATTGCACCAACCTGCTCGGCGTCTCATGTGGCATGAGCGTGGTTTTCTGACGCCGCATTTCGGTAACCGCCAACACCATCAGAACCAGTCCGCCCCCAACAAGCAGCCCCCCCAGTAGATCCGCCCAGACCGGACCAAACTCCAATCCCAAGGATAGATAGCGCGCCTGACACCAGGCCAGAGCAGCAAAGCCTGCCAGCCAGACCGGCGGAAGGTCGATCCATTTCATGTCATGTCTCTTTCTTCAAAGTCGCGGACCCTGGCCTTATAACAATTTGCGGCACATTTCCCACATCCTGCGGCAAGGTCCAGCATTTCAGCAAATACCGTCCGGATAAAAGGACAGTATGCTCGTTTTTAAAGCCATATCACAACTTCGTTCCCTGCCCAGGATCCAGCTTGGCCCAAAGCTGCAAAAAGGATTGAGATGAGTAGGTCATATTGACCTACTCCCACTCCATCTCTTCAAAAACCCGGCCGGCGTTCTTGGTCGCCAGCTCCTCAAAGGTATCGAGGCCCCGCCACTGCTGCTGATCCACATAATAGGCCCCCGCCAGATCGCCACCCTCCTCGATATGAGCGCCAATCTTGCCGCGCAGATCGGTCAGATAGTCCAGCGTATAGCGGCGCACCTGATCCAGGTTGGTCGGATGGCCATGGCCCGGGATCAGATAGGTCGGCGCCATTGGCTCCAGCTTTTCGACCCAAGTTTCAATCCAGCAGCTGGTGCAGGTATGGGGAAATATCGGCAACATGCGCTCATGAAAGGCAATATCGCCTGCAATCATAATCTTCCACTCCGGGATCCAGACCTGAACATCCCCCGGATCATGGGCCGGGCCCAGATGCAGCACTTGAATATCCACCCCGCCGAGGCTCAGATCATAGCGGTCGTCAAAGCTGAGATTGGCATGTTCCATGCGGCTGTCACCGGCACGGTCCTTGTTGTAGCTCTGCATACGCTGCAGGATGAAATCGCCGTTTTTCCGGGTTTCGGCAATGGCATCGGCATGGCCCAGAATATCAACGCCCTGGTCGCGCCAATAGCCATTGCCCAGCACCGCGTGGCCCTGGCCATTTTCGTTGATGACCAAGACAACCGGCTGATCCGTCACCGCCTTGATCTCGCTGTGCAGGGCAGCAGCCAGCCCATCTGAGGCGCCGGCATTGACCACCACAACCCCCTCGTCCGTCACGATAAAGGAGAGATTGTTATTGTGGCCGGCATTTTCATAGGTCGGCGGCGCCGTGGCCCCGATGGCCGAGAACACATGCGGGATGACCTCGACAGGCTTGGAATACAGCTCGGACTGGGGATATTGATCCGCAATATCCTCGCTGGCGAGACCTGCCACTGGCAGCCCTGCAACACAGACGGTCAGCCCTGCGGCATAAATCGGCGTCAAAAGCCGGGTCAACGCGGTATTTGTCATGACATCCTCCCATTTGGTCCACATCAATACGCTGGTCCACAATACGCTGGTCCACGTCAATAATTCACACTTGCGAATATGATTGTAAATAGGTTTTACGCCCCGCAATCGCCGCTGTGACGGAACGGCGCGCTTGCACAGCCCTGTCGCGCAGATACCCTGCAGCAAACAGGAGGAAACACAGATGGATTTGAACGGTAAACATGCATTGGTCACCGGCGGTGGCACTGGCATTGGTCTTGCCATTGCCCGGGCTCTGGCCGAGCAGGGCGCCCAGGTGACCATCACCGGGCGCCGCCAGGAGGTACTGGAAGAGGTCGCAACCAAAGGCCTACACCCGTTGGCGATGGATGTGCGCAATGAGGACGACATCATTGCCAAGGTCGCCGCAGCGGTGGAGGCCCGTGGCCCGATCCAGATCTGCGTCGCCAATGCCGGCGTGGCCGAGGGCAAGTCCCTGCACAAGACCACGATGGAGTTCTGGCGCAACATGATGTCGACCAACCTGGATGGTGCCTTTCTGACCATTCGCGAATGCCTGAAATCCATGCATCAGACCGACTGGGGCCGGATCATCACCGTGGCCTCGATCGCCGGTCTGCGGGGGCTGAAAGGCGGCGCCTGCTATAGCGCCAGCAAACATGGCATGATTGGCCTCACCCGCGCTTTGAGCGAGGATTACATGGGCAGCCAGATCACCGCCAACGCGATATGCCCTGGCTATGTCGATACCCCGATTGTGGACCGCAACGTCACCTCGATCTCGGCCCGCGCCGGTATCAGCGAAGACGAGGCGCTCAAGGTCATGGTCAATGCCAACCGCCACCAGCGCCTGATCGAACCAGAGGAAGTGGCCGCCGCCGCCATGTGGCTTTGTGGTCCCGGGTCGCAGTCCATCAATGGCCAGACCATCGAAATCGCAGGTGGGCAGACCTGATGAAGCTGGCAAGATGAACAGGGCAGAATTCAACCAGTTCTGCGCCACCTTCCCCGCAGCGGAACATGTGGTGCAATGGGGCAATTCCGACGTTTGGAAAGCAGGCGGCAAGCTTTTTGCCGTCTGCGGCTGGGCCGATGGCGAAGACGCTTTTACCTTCAAGGCCGGAGAGATCGCTTTTGAGGTCCTGCAGGAACGCCCAGGTGTACGCCCTGCCCCCTATCTGGCCTCGCGCGGCATGAAATGGCTGCAACAGTTTGCCAAAGATGGCCTCAGCGATGAAGAGCTGCGCGACTGTATCACCCAGTCCTATCAGATGGTCACCGCAGGCCTGTCAAAGAAGAAAAGGGCCGCATTGGGTATCCCGGAGCCCGCGCCAAAGACCTGAAGCCCGGGCTGCGCCCCTGCTTGTGACCCCGCCCGAATCTTGGCTTCAGACCCCGCAAGAGACACGGGCAAGGGACACGGGAAAGGGATACCGGCAAGAGACACTGGACAGACCAGATTGGATCGGATACGAAATACAAAAGCTTTAAGCTTGAAGTATTTTTCGATCCAGCGAGGCCCCCATGACTGATTTTGCTGCCACCAAGGCGATGTTCGACCTGCCCGAGGGGATGATCTACCTCGATGGCAACTCTTTGGGCCCGCTGCCCAAGGCCACCAAGGATCGCGTCTCCGCGATGATCGAGGATGAATGGGGCAAGATGTTGATCACCGGCTGGAACAAGGCCGGCTGGATGCAGCAACCCGGCGCCATTGGCGACCGTATCGGACGGCTGATCGGTGCAGAGGCGGGCCATGTGATGATGGGGGACACCCTGTCAATCAAAGTCTACCAGGCGGTTGCTTCGGCACTGGAGATGAACCCCGGCCGCCGCGTGGTGCTGTCGGACAATGGCAACTTCCCCTCGGATCTCTATATCGTGCAGGGCCTGCTGAAATCGCTTGGCAAAGACTATGAGCTGCGGGTGGTGAACCCCGAAGACGTGGCCGAGGCCGTCACCGATGAGATCGCCGTTTTGATGCTCACCGAGGTCGACTACCGCACCGGGCGCAAACACGACATGAAAGCCCTGACGGAACTGGCCCATGCACAGGGTGTGGTGACGGTTTGGGATCTGGCCCATTCCGCCGGCGCATTGCCGGTGGATCTGGCCGGGTGCAAGGCGGATTTTGCCGTCGGCTGCACCTATAAATACCTCAACTCTGGTCCGGGTGGCCCGGCCTTCATCTATGTCGCCCCGCGCCATGTCGACACCGCCCGCCCGGCCCTGTCGGGCTGGCTGGGACATGAGGCGCCTTTTGCCTTTGATCTCGACTATCGCCCCGGCACCGGTATTGAGCGCATGCGCGTCGGCACCCCGCCGATGATCCAGCTGGCCGCCCTTGGTGCCTCGATGGATATTTGGGATCAGGTGGATATGCAGGCGCTGCGGGCGCGCTCTATCGCGCTGTGTGATCGCTTTATTGCCGGGGTTGAGGCCAACTGCCCGGCGCTGACCCTGGCCTCACCGCGCGACGGCACGGCCCGTGGCAGCCAGGTCTCCTTTGCCTTTGAAGACGGCTATGCGGCCATGCAGGCGCTGATTGCCCGTGGCGTCATTGGCGATTTCCGGGCGCCGGATATCATGCGCTTTGGCTTTACCCCGCTTTATATTGATGCGGCAGATGTCGATGGCGCAGTGGCGATCATTGCCGATGTGATGAACAACCGCCTGTGGGACACCCCTGAATATAAAATTCGCGCGGCCGTGACCTGATGGCCCTACCTGGCACCAAGGCCTTGCCCCTGTGCCGGCCCTTTGGCTGGGTGGCGCTGTGGCGTCGCCTGGCCCAATGCGGCACCCTGAACAAAAGGCATTTCTCCCTTTCCTGAGCTATACTTCAATTTGGAAAAGGAGGAATCCAATGAGTGATTCCAAGACCACGACACAGGGCTGCCCCTTCAACCCCGCCGATGACGGCGCCCAGATGGATTTTGACGGCCGCATGTCCTATGGCGACTATCTCTCGCTGGATATGTTGCTGAACGCCCAGAAACCCTGGACCGATACCCATGATGAAATGCTTTTCATCATCCAGCACCAAACATCCGAACTGTGGATGCGGCTGGCCATTCATGAGCTGCAGGCGGCGCGCGCGCGTTTGCTCAAGGGCGAGACCAGACAGGCCTTCAAGATGCTGGCGCGGGTGGCGCGGATTTTTGAGCAGCTTAATTCCGCCTGGGATGTGCTGCGCACCATGACGCCGTCGGATTACACCGCCTTTCGCGATGCCTTGGGGCAGAGCTCTGGCTTTCAGTCGCATCAGTACCGGCTCATTGAATTCATGCTGGGCAACCGCAACAAGGCGATGCTGAAACCCCATGCCCATCGCCCCGATCTGGTGGCGCTGCTGGAGGCAGAGCTGGCCCAGCCCTCGCTGTATGATGTGGCCCTGCGGGCGCTGCATGCGCGCTTTGCCCTGCCTGACGCGGTGATCCATCGTGACCTCTGCGAAGCCTATCAGGCCAGCGCGGCGGTAGAGGCCGCCTGGTCTGAGGTCTACCGCGCCCCCGAGGCCCATTGGGAGCTTTATGAACTGGCCGAGAAACTGGTGGATTTTGAAGATTACTTCCGCCGCTGGCGGTTCAATCACGTGACCACGGTGGAGCGGGTCATTGGCTTTAAACGCGGCACCGGCGGCACTGGTGGGGTTAACTACCTAAAGCGGATGCTGGAGGTGGAGCTGTTTCCCGAGCTTTGGCACCTGCGCACCACGCTGTAACCCGCAGGATAAACAGAGCCAGGGCAAACAGAGACGGGAAAAACAGAGACATTAAAAAACAGAGACGGGGGGCTCCCGCCCGTCTCGCGACATCCAAGATGTCGCATCCCGTTGGGCCCGGCGCCGCGCTGACGCGCGGCGCGTCACCGCAGAATAGAACGCAGGGGAGAAGAACGCACGGGATCGAAGCAACCGCGTTCAGGCTGTGATTTAGGCCGTGATTTTAGGCCATCGACAGGCCCCCGTTCGCAGGGAGGCAAGAAGGGCGAGCGAGGACCCTAGGGCAGAGGCGCCAAGGCTCGGGCGCAAAGCGCCGCAAACTCCGCCACCCCGCTCCGATAGCTCTCGTAACTCTTTGAGGTATGTTTGATCCCTTTGAGGCAGGCGCAGAACACCCCCCCCAGTGCATCCGCCTCCCCTGTCATTTGCAACTGCCCCCGGGCAGACTCGGCCCGCAGCCAGCGCCCATAGACTGCCTGCAACTGTGCTTCCCCCTCTTCGATCATATCACCAGCGACATTCATGCTGGCTTCGAACAGCTCCATTCCGTGGGCCGAAGACATCATCGCCTCCATGGTCTCACCGCCATGGGCGGCAAAGGCACGCGCCAGACGCTGCGACAGAGCCCCCTCCTGCGCCAGAGCTGCCGCCACCTCATGCGCGGCCTCAGCGTAGTAGCTCGCCACAAGGCCGCGAAAGATTGCTTCTTTGTTTTTGAAATGAAGATAGAGCGCCGGACGTGACATGCCGGCCCCCCGCGCTATGTCATCCATCGAGGTTTTGCGAAACCCATAGGCGGAGAAACCCGCCCAGGCGGCGGCAAGGATGGTCTGTGTCTTGGAATCTGGGGCTGAAAACGTCATGGTCTCGCTTCTGACACTTTCATATATTTTTGTCAATTGACACCATGACACATTTCATGCATTTTGTCAGAACTCCCGCCCCCAGCCCCCGGACCCAGCAAAGAGGCCAGTTCCATGTCAAAAACGCTCCGTATCAATGGCAAGACCCATGAGGTGGATCTGCCCGATGATGTGCCCCTGCTCTGGGTACTGCGCGACGAAATTGGTCTGACCGGCACAAAATTTGGCTGCGGCGTGGCCGCCTGTGGCGCCTGCACGGTGCAGGTGAATGGTGAAGCGATGCGATCCTGCCAGCTGAGCCTCGGCGATGTCGAGGGGGAGGTGACCACAATCGAGGGCCTGGGCACGCCAGACAACCTGGCCAAGATCCAGCAGGCCTGGGTGGCGCATCAGGTGGCGCAATGCGGCTACTGCCAGTCCGGCCAGATCATGCAGGCGGCCAGCCTGCTGGCGGAAAACCCCAGTCCCAGCGACGCCGATATCGACGAGGCGATGCAGGGCAACCTGTGCCGCTGTGGCACCTACCCGCGGATCCGCGCCGCCATCCACTCCGCCGCCAAAATGATGCAGGAGGCCTGATATCATGGCCAGCTTGAAAAAAATCGCCCGCCGCAGCTTTCTCGTCGGCTCTGCCGCCATTCTGGGCGGGGTTGCCTTTGGCACCTTCAAATATCACCAGCCCGCCCCCAACCCGCTGACCCCGGGTGAGGGCAAGGCGGTGCTGAACCCCTTTGTCTTTGTCGACCAGTCCGGCGTCACCCTGATCGCGCCACGGGCTGAGATGGGCCAGGGTGTGCGCAGCTCATGGGCCGCCCTGATCGCCGAAGAACTGGATGTGGATCCGGCACAGGTCACTGTCATCCATGGCCCCGCCGCCAAGGCCTATTACAACAGCGCCATGATGGCCGAGGCCCTGCCCGGGCGCGGCTATAACGCCAGCGATTTCCAACACTCATTGGGGCAGATCGTCGGGAATTTCTCCAAATTCCTCGATCTGCAGGTCACCGGTGGCTCCTCCTCGATGAAAGACGGCTTTACCCGCATGCGGCTGGCCGGTGCCAGTGCCCGCGAGACCCTGAAAGAGGCCGCCGCGCAACGGCTTGGCATCGCCCGCGCCCTGCTTGAAACCGAGGCGGGATATGTTCTGGCTCCGGGGGATGTAAAACTCTCCTACGCTGATCTGGCCGCAGAAGCCGCCGAGATTGCACCGCAGGAGGCCGAGCTGCGCCCCGCAGCCCAGTGGAAATACATCGGCAAACCGGTGCCGCGTATTGATATGACAGCCAAGGTCACTGGCACCGCAGGCTTTGGCCTGGATACCCGCATTGACGGCATGAAATTTGCCGCCATCAAACAGAACCCGCATTTTGGCGCCGGTATGCGCGGCTTTGATGCCTCGGCCGCCAAGGACATGGCAGGAGTCGAGCAGATCCTGGATCTTGGCGATGCGGTGGCCGTGGTCGGCAGCAATACCTGGCTGGCGCAGCAGGCGGTTGATGCCATCGATGTTGACTGGGAGCCTGCCACCTACCCCGGCAGCACCGAGGCGATCTTTGCCGAGATTGAAGCCGCCTTTGCCGGCTCCGCCAATTCGACCATGCGCGATGACGGCGACGTTGACAGCCTTCCCGAGGGGGCGGAATTGATCGAGGCCGAATACCGCCTGCCCTATCTGGCCCATGCCACCATGGAACCGATGAACGCAACCGCACTTTATACCGGGGATGCGCTGGAGATCTGGGCGCCCAATCAGGGCCCCACGGTGGTGCAGAAAGCCGCCGCCGCGCTCACCGGGTTGGAGACAGAGGCCGTGACCGTCAATACCACCTTTCTGGGGGGCGGCTTTGGCCGCCGCATCGAGGTGGATTACACCAACCGCGCCGTGCAGATCGCGCAACAGCTCAAAGGCACGCCGGTGCAGCTCACCTGGTCGCGCGAAGAAGACATGCGCCACGACTATTACCGCCCCGGTGCCATTGGCCGCTACCGCGCCGCCGTCAAGGATGGCAAGGCGGTCATGGTCCATGGCAAGATCGCAGCCCAGTCCACCACCCAGGAAGGTGCCGGGCGGATGCTGGGTCTGCCAATGTCAGGCCCGGACAAGGGGCATGTGGACGCCGCGTTCAACCAGCCCCTGGCTATCCCGAATTTCCGCGTCGAGGGCTATATCGCCAAGCCGATGATCCCGGTTGGGTTCTGGCGCTCGGTGGCGGCCTCGTTCAATGGGTTCTTTTCAGACAGTATTATTGATGAGATGGCCCATAAGGCAGGCCGCGACCCGCTGGAGTTCCGTCTGGAGCTGGCCCGCGCCGAATGGGAGCCCGCCGCCAAAGTACTGAAAACCGTGCGGGACATGTCCGGCTGGACCGGCAAAACGCCCGCAGGAATTGGCCGGGGCGTGGCATTGGTCTACAGCTTTGGCACCCCCGTCGCACAGGTCATCGAGGTGGCTGATCGTGACGGCGATATTGCCATCACCAAGGCCTGGATTGCCGCCGATCTAGGCCTTGTTGTGGATCCGCAAAACACCGAAGCACAGCTGTTCAGCGGTCTGGCCTATGGGCTGTCTGCCGCCTGTTTTGGCGAGATCACCTTTGACAATGGCGCGGTGGAGCAGGAAAACTTCCCCGATTACGACGCCATGCGCATGCCCAGCATGCCAGCCGTCGAGGTTGCGGTTTTGCAAAACCAGAAACACATGGGCGGCGCGGGTGAACCCGGCACTCCACCAGCCGCACCGGCGCTGGCAAATGCGCTCTTTGACCTGACAGGGGAACGCGCGCGGGAGCTGCCCCTGAACAAACGGTTCAGCTTTGTGTAAGGTCACCAGCCAAGGCACCGCCAAAGCCCCCCCCCGCCAAGAACACATCGGTGGGGGGCTTTGGCAGCTTGATCAAGACTGCTCACGTCGCGCTCAAACCGCAGCAGCGCAGAGAGTGCCTGCACCCTGACTTTACTGATCTTGCCTTACTGACCGTACTGGCGCCCAGGCGTCACAGCTCTGTCCCCGCATGGCACCATGGCAGCCGCGCGCGAGCGGATGCATACCGCTGAGAGTTCCCATGGTGACAGAGTTGGTCAGGCCTGTGGTGGCAGATCACTCATCAGGCTGTTTCCTGTAGCCCGCCGACCTCATGGGGGCCATTGGCCCAGGCATGGACCGCTGCGCCAAAGGCCTGAAACAGCGGCCTGGAGACCGGGTCATTGTTGGCGTCCCACTCCGGGTGCCACTGCACCGCCAGGGTAAAACCGGGCGCGTCGCGGACATAGATCGCCTCGGGCGTGCCATCCGGGGCTTCCCCGTCGATCATGATACGCGCCCCCGGCGTTTTGATGCCCTGCCCATGCAGGCTGTTGGTCATCACCTCATCGGCGCCAAACACGCCGCTAAAGACACCACCGGGGGTCATTTTCACCGGGTGCCGCAGCGCAAATTTCTCTTCCAGGGTGCCATCGGGGGGCATCCGGTGGTTCATCCGCCCGGGCAGGTCCCGGATCTCAGGGTACAGCGTGCCGCCCATGGCCACATTGACCTCCTGAAAGCCACGGCAAATCCCCAGAAAGGGCTGACCACGTTCAACGCAGGCCCGCACCAGCGGCAACACAATTGCGTCCCGCGCCCGATCAAAGGCCCCATGTGCCTCGGTCTCTGCCTCACCATATTCATTGGGGTGCACATTTGGCCGCCCCCCGGTGAGCAAAAATCCGTCAAAGCTTTCCAACAGCTCCTCGACCGATAGGAACCGCGGGTCCGACGGGATCAGCAGCGGCATACAGCCGGCAACCTCGGCCACGGCCTCGGAATTCATCGTGCCGCCAGCATGTGCCGGGTATTGATCGTTGAGCAGATAGGAATTGCCGATAATGCCAACTTTGGGACGCGCCATGGGGACTCCGAATGCGAGAGGACAAAACAAGGCTAAGGCCTCCCCCCGGATCCCGCAACCACCCAAGCCATCGGCAGGCGCGCAGGCTGCTGTTCAATTCTGCACGTCGTTGCGTCACTGGCAGGTTTCGCGACAAAACAGGGCAGATCGGAAACAATAGAGAAGCCAAAAACCAAAAAGGACGCCGCAAGCCGCGACGTCCCCCAGAGAGGTAGCGATTTTCCGGCAGATCAGATCTCGCCAATCAGCCCTGCCGCCTCGATCCCCGCCATGGCAGCAATCGCGTCATTGTCAGAGGTATCGCCAGTGACGCCAACGGCACCAATGACCGCGCCGCTGTCATCGCGCAGCAACACACCACCGGGCACGGGGATCACCTGACCACCATAGACGCCATTCACCGCCGCCATGAAATAGGCCTGCGCTTCGGCCCGCGCCATCTGCGCAGTGCCCGCCATGCCCAGCATCACCGCGCCATAGGCCTTACCATGGGCGATGGCAAAGCGCCCCGGCGCCGCACCGTCTTCGCGGGCAAAGGCCTGCACATGGCCGCCGCCATCCAGCACCACGGCAGAAAGAGGTTTCAACCCCATCTCATGGCCTTTGGCCAGGGCTGTGTCGATAATGGTCCGGGCGGATTGCAGAGAAATTGTCATGGTCGCGTCCTTTTGGTCAGGATCAAGAATAAGGGAAAAGGGCAGGACCGCGCCCTGCCCCCCGTCTCTATGGCTGCGTTAGCCGACCGCCTTGAGCTCAAGGCGGCGGGCATGCAGCACCGGCTCGGTATAGCCCGAGGGTTGGATACGCCCCTTGAAGACCAGATCACAGGCGGCCTGGAAGGCAATGCCGTCAAAGCCGGGCGCCATGGGCCGATAGCTGGCATCCCCGGCGTTTTGCTGGTCCACCACGGCGGCCATCTTTTGCATGGCTGCCATCACCTGCTGTTCGCTCACCACCTCGTGGTGCAGCCAATTGGCCAGGGCCTGGCTGGAGATCCGGCAGGTGGCGCGGTCTTCCATCAGGCCGACATTGTTGATGTCAGGCACTTTGGAACAGCCAACGCCCTGATCAACCCAGCGCACCACATAGCCCAGAATACCCTGGGCGTTGTTTTCAATCTCGCGGGTGATTTGTTCATCCGACAGATTCTGCCCCTGCATCACCGGAATATCCAGCAGATCAGTCAGCGTGCCACGTGGGCCCGCCGCACGCAGCGCATCCTGATGCGCCAGCACATCAAACTGGTGATAGTGGGTGGCATGTAGGGTTGCGGCGGTTGGCGACGGCACCCAGGCGCAGGTCGCGCCCGCCTTTGGATGGCCGATCTTGGCGGCCAGCATGTCCCCCATCAGGTCCGGCATCGCCCACATGCCCTTGCCAATCTGGGCGCGCCCCTTAAGACCACAGACCAGACCGATATCGACGTTGCGATCCTCGTAGGAGGCAATCCAGGGCGTGTTTTTCATCTCGCCCTTGGGCAGCATCGCCCCTGCTTCCATCGAGGTATGGATCTCATCCCCGGTGCGGTCCAGGAAGCCGGTGTTGATAAAGGCCACGCGGGATTTGGCGGCGCGGATACATTCCTTCAGATTGACCGAGGTGCGGCGCTCTTCATCCATGATGCCGATCTTGACGGTATTGGCCGGCAGGCCCAGCGCGGCCTCAACCTGATCAAAGATGCGGCAGGCAAAATCAACCTCTTCGGGGCCGTGCATCTTGGGCTTGACCACATAAACCGAACCTTTGAGCGAGTTGCCCCCCTCTGCCTGCAGGTCATGCATGGCGATCATCACGGTGATCATCGCATCCAGCAGGCCTTCGCCCGCCTCGCGGCCTTCGCTGTCCAGAACGGCCGGGTTGGTCATCAGGTGGCCAACATTGCGCACCAGCAGCAAGGAGCGCCCCTTGAGGCTGGCGGCCTCTCCGGCGGCGCTGGTGTAGTCGAGGTCCGCATTCAAGACACGGGTGAAGGTTTTGCCGCCTTTGCTGACCTCCTCGGCCAGATCGCGTTTCATCAGACCCAGCCAGTTTGAATAGGCAACCACCTTGTCTTCGGCATCGACACAGGCCACCGAATCTTCGCAGTCCATGATGGTGGAGAGTGCGGATTCAAGCGTGATGTCATTGATCCCGGCGGCATCAGAGGCACCGATATTGCCTGCCGCGTCCACCTCGATCACCGCATGTAAACCGTTGTTTTTCAGCAAAACCCGCGTCGGGGCAGTGGCGTCACCTACGTGACCGGCAAACTGGGTGGCCTCCTTGAGCGCGGGCACCAAAGTCCCCTCAGCAACGGCCAGGCCGGTGATATCGCTCCAGGAGCCGCCTTGCAGCGGGAAGGTCTCATCCAGGAAACTGCGCCCCCAGGCAATCACCCGGGCCCCGCGCGCCGCATCATAGCCACCGCCCTGTGGCAGATCGCCCATGGCATCGGTGCCATAAAGCGCATCATAAAGCGAGCCCCAGCGGGCATTGGCCGCGTTCAGCGCAAAGCGGGCATTGGTGATCGGCACCACCAGCTGTGGACCAGGGGTAAAGGCGATCTCGGCGTCGACATTTTCCGTCTCGATCTCAAAATCATCGCCTTCGGGTAAGAGATAGCCAATCTGACGCAAGAAGGCTTCATAACCTGCGGCATCCTGCGGCGCACCACGGTTGGCCACATGCCAGGCATCAATCTGCCCCTGCAAATCGGCGCGTTTGGCCAGCAGAGCGCGGTTCTCGTCGCCCATGCCATTGACCAGCCCGGACAGCCCGGCCCAGAAGGCCGCCGCCGACACTCCGGTGCCTGGCAAAGCCTTGCTTTCAATGAACTCCGCCAAATGGTTTGCAACCTGCATCCCCTCGATCGTGCGCCTCTGGCTCATTGACCTTCTCCTTCACCGATTGTCGATCCTGTTTCCCCGATACAGGAAAAGTTTCTTATCAGCAACAGAGGCGGTAATATAACTTTACCAATTTACACGAGGCTGCTTCAAATTTTCACAGCAAATCGCCTGACACTTCAAAAAGAACAGGTAAATACGCTGCGGATTTGCTCGCCTTTTTCGCGTCATGCGCTTGCCCGGCTCTGCGCCATTGCCTACCACTAGAACAACCAAAAGCAACAAATCCCCGGCCCAGCCCCTGGTCGCGGTGAGACGAGGACAGCAAGATGACCAGCCAATCAGCCCAGGCCAAAGCAGAAACCTTTTATCTCAAGGACTATACCCCCTTTGGCTTTGTGGTAGAGAGCGTCGCGCTGACCTTCCGGCTGGCCCCCCATGCCACCCGCGTGCTGAGCCAGATCCGCTTTACCCCCAAACAGGATGCTGCTGATCCACGGTTTTTCCTGCATGGCGAGAAACTGAAACTGATCTCTGCCAAGATCGACGGTGTTGAGGTCTCCCCAGAGATCACTGCCGAGGGATTGACCTGCGACACCCCTGCAGAGCCCTTCCTGTGGGAGGCCGAGGTCGAGATTGATCCGGCGGCAAATACGGCGCTTGAGGGGCTTTATATGTCCGGTGGCATGTATTGCACCCAGTGTGAGGCCGAGGGCTTTCGCAAAATCACCTATTACCCCGACCGCCCAGACGTGATGTCCACCTTTACGGTGCGCATCGAGGGCAATGAGGCGGTGCTGCTGTCCAACGGCAACCCCGTCTTGCAATCACAGGGCCAGGCCGAATGGCACGACCCCTGGCCCAAACCCGCCTATCTTTTTGCGCTGGTGGCCGGCGATCTGGTCAACCACCCCGATACATTCACCACCCGGTCCGGCAAAGAGGTCGAGCTGAACATCTGGGTCCGTCCCGGTGACGAGGACAAATGTGCCTTTGGCATGGAAGCCCTGAAAAAATCCATGGCCTGGGACGAAGACGCCTATGGCCGCGAATATGACCTTGATATCTTCAACATCGTTGCGGTGGATGATTTCAACATGGGCGCGATGGAGAACAAAGGCCTGAACGTCTTCAACTCCTCCTGCGTGCTGGCCAGCCCCGAGACCTCGACGGATGCCAATTTTGAACGCATCGAGGCGATCATTGCCCATGAGTATTTCCATAACTGGACCGGCAACCGCATCACCTGCCGCGACTGGTTCCAGCTCTGCCTCAAAGAGGGGCTGACGGTGTTCCGTGACGCCCAGTTCACCGCCGACATGCGCTCTGCCTCGGTCAAGCGGATCTCTGATGTGATTGACCTGCGCGCCCGCCAATTCCCCGAAGACCAGGGTCCGCTGTCCCATCCGGTACGACCCGAAGAGTTCCAGGAAATCAATAACTTCTACACCGCCACCATCTACGAGAAAGGCGCCGAAATCATCGGTATGCTGAAACGTCTGGTGGGGGATGAAGCCTATCGCAAGGCCGTGGATCTGTACTTTGATCGCCATGACGGTCAGGCCTGCACCATTGAGGACTGGCTCCAGGTCTTTGCGGACAGCACCGGCCGTGATCTGACGCAATTTAAACTCTGGTATGCCCAGGCAGGCACGCCGCGTCTGAAAGTGGCGGAAAGCTTTGCGGATGGCACCTATACCCTGACCTTCGAGCAAAACACGGCGCCAACACCGGGTCAGGCGCACAAAGATCCCCGCGTCATTCCAATTGCCGTCGGGCTTTTGAATGGCAATGGCGATGAGGTGCAGCCAACCACCGTGCTGGAAATGACCCAAGCCAAGCAGAGCTTTACCTTTGAAGGGCTGGCCAGCAAACCCGTGCCCTCGATCCTGCGCGAGTTTTCGGCCCCCGTCATTCTGGAGCGCGACACCAGCAACGCAGAGCGCGCCTTTTTGCTGGCCCATGACAGCGATCTGTTCAACCGCTGGGAGGCCGGCAATGCCCTGGCCCGCGAGGCCCGCATCGCCATGGTACTGACGGGTGCGGCCCCGGATGCATCCTATCTGGATGCGCTGCAAAAGCTGGTGCGCGACGACAGCATTGATCCGGCCTTCCGGGCACTGATCCTGCAACCGCCCAGCCAGTCCGACATCGCCCAGAGCCTGCATGAGCGCGGTCACCTGCCCGATCCGCAAAAAATCTATGACGCAGCCGAGACCTTGACCCAGACTCTGGCGCAGCAACTGGCCGACAGCCTGCCGCGGCTCTATGCCGATACCACCGTGCAAGGCCCCTATCAGCCCGATGCGGTGAGCGCCGGCAAGCGCGCTTTGAACGGGCGTATTCTCTCCCTGCTCACGCGTCTTGATGGCGGCGACCAGGCCTGCCGCCAGTATGACGCCGCCGACAATATGACCCAGCAATATGCGGCCCTTGCCGCCTTGCTGACCGCCGAGAAAGGCACCGAACAATCGCAGGCCTTTTATCAGCAATGGCAGGATGACCGGCTGGTAATGGACAAATGGTTTGCCCTGCAGGTCGCTGCCGCCGCACCAGAGGCAACCGCGCGGATCGCATCTGAACTGACAGAGCACCCGCTGTTCACCCTGAAGAACCCCAATCGCTTCCGGGCGGTGATGGGTGCACTGGCTGGCAGCCACGCAGGGTTTCACCATGCCAGCGGCGCAGGCTATCAACTCTTGGCAGACAAGCTGATCGCGCTGGACGGCCTCAATCCGCAGACCACCGCCCGGATGTGCACAGCCTTCCAGACCTGGAAGCGCTACGACGCCCCCCGTCAGACCCTGATCCGCAACCAGCTGCAGCGGATCAAGGACACCCAGGGGTTGAGCCGCGACACCAATGAAATGGTCAGCCGAATTCTGGATGCCTGACCAGATCCCCCCAGATCAGGCAGGCAGAGATCACCCGACCGCTGCGCCCCCGACACCGCTCCATTTTCAGCGTCGCGGGCGCAGCTGGGCCTTGGCCAGCGCCGTTTTCCTGTGGCTGGCGGCCCTGATTTTTGGCGGGGTTGCATTGGAAATTTCGGCCTGGCTCCTTGCCGTTCTGGCCCTGCCGACGCTGCCGGGCCTCTGGGAACTCTGGCGCAACCCCATGTCGCGGCTCGCGCTGACGGCGGATCAGATCTGCTGGTTCACGGCAACCGGCAACACGGCTGTACCGCTGGCCAAAGTCTCTTTGCTGCGGCTTGACCGGCGGTGGGATCTGTCCTTTCGCGCAACGCTCATCCTGGAAGATGGCCAAAAACTACGGATGCCACAGCATGTTCTCCCCCCGGTAGAGCAACTGGAAGAGGCGCTATCGGCGCGCGGCATCCCCAGCCAGCGCCACCACTTCACGGTTTTATAGCCTGACCCGCAGGCCAGGCCAGCCTGCCAGCACGCAAGGCCACTTTGCCATGCCATTTCCCAATTCTTAACGGTAATAACCCTATCGCTGCCACGATTGCGCCGCATTGCACAATCATTTTGAGCCCTACCGGACAAGCTGCCAACCTGCAGGAATTTGAATGCTCAGACCTCAAAACCAAATGTGGATGCACCTCTCCCGACTGCACAAGGAGTTTCCCGCCTGGATTGCAGCCGGACTTTCGGGTGTAACCTCCAGCTCAGGCGCTGACGCCACGCAGGTGCCCCTGGCAGACGCTGGTGATCAAACAGCCGCTGCCCCCGTTGCAAAGACACTCCACCAGTCCGAGACAATATCCGAGGCGACATCTGAGACGACAGTGGAACAGGATCTGGAAGGCTTAGCAGCCAAGCTGCTGATCCCAACCCTAAGCGATTGTCCCGACAGTCAGAGCCGTCAAAACCTGCAGGACAAAGGTCAGTTCCTGGCGCGGCAAGAGCGCTGGTCCGACCTGTCACAGCTGATCCGCGACGCAGACAAAGCCCAGAGCCGCACCAGCAGCGGTCTGCCCGAAGCGGACCTTCTGGCCTATGGCGCCCGTTCTGATGTGGTGAATGCAGTGGAACATGCACTGCAAGACCGAAATGACAAGTCAGCCGCAACCACTACAAGAACGGGCGCCAAAGACATCGGTGGACAAAAATCTGCTGGCAAGAAATCTGGCGAAAACCCAATCCTCATTGAGGGGGTCATGGCGCTGGAAAGCCTGCGGCGCGACCATCCAAGGGACATCTACCTGACGGCAATTGTCGCCCTGGCCCATATCGATATCGCCTGGACCTGGCGTGCCGCAGCCGCTGACGAATCCGCAGGCAAAGCCAAACGGGAAGCGCAGATGCGCCGCTCCAATGCGCATTTTGAGCGCGCCACAACGCTGCTGGCACCGCTCAAGGATCAAAGCCGCGACAGCGCCTTTTTGTCGGCCGCTCAATGCGCGCTGTTTGCCGGGCAATGTGCCGATACCCTGCAGGTTGCAGATGCCTATGGCGCCCTGATTGATCAGGCCCCGGACAACCCACGGCCAATGCGTGCTCTTGGCGCCCAGATGCTGCCCCGCGCAAATGGATCTTATGCGGCGCTTGAGCTAGAGGCCCGTCGCACCGCAGCGCGCACCCAACATCAGTGGGGCGCTGGCGGCTATACTTGGGTCTATTTTGACGCCATGACCATCGACGATCAGGCCTGCGCCCGTGTTGATGCCAAATTCTTTTTGGATGGGTTGCAGGATATTCTCTGCGCCGATCCAAGCCAGGAAATGATCAACCTGTTTGCGGCCTATTGCGCCGTCACCCTGCCCAATGGGCTGGGGATCAACCCGTCGGCGGATCACAACCGGATGGAGATCTCAAAAGCGGCCCGCTGGCTGGTGCGCAGTCACCTGCACGAGCTGCACCCGCTGATCTGGGCCCATGCCTGCCAAGGGTTTGACAACAATGCCCGCATCACCTCGCCGCGCCGCTTTGCTGCCCATGGCCAGGTCAAGGCCCTGCAATGTTTGGCTCATTTTTTCCGCGACGAGATCAACAGCGGCCATAGGGTCACCTTCACACCAAAGGGGTTTGCGCTGCTGCCGGGCTAAGCGCTCGGATCTTTTTCAAAGGTCACAAAAAAGACCGGGATATTCCCGGTCTTTGCTTTTGCGGCTGCCAAAACCCGCCAATTTCAGCGGCTCTGACGGCAAACATCAGGTCCTTTTGAACGCATCCATCAGCGCCGCGCCCAGAGCGCCGGTTTCCGAAGACGCAGCCTTGCGGGGGGAGGACGACATTTTCCCAGCGTTCTGGCTTCCCGGTTTCTGGCCCCCCGCTTTCTGGCCTCCCGGTTTTTGACCTCTGGAGTGTTGCCCCCCGCGCGAAGCGCCACCTTTGGCACCGCCGCCCTCCGAGCGCGCATTGCGATCCTCGCGCGCAGAAGCGCCACCATCCTTGCGCATGGTCAGGGCAATCCGCTTGCGGGCCACATCCACCTCGGTCACGGTGACCTTGACCACCTGCCCGGCCTTCACCACCTCATGTGGGTCTTTGACAAACTTGTCGGCCAGCTGGCTGACATGCACCAGCCCATCCTGATGCACCCCCACATCCACAAAGGCCCCAAAGGCAGCGACATTGGTCACGGTGCCCTCCAGAACCATACCCGGTTTCAGGTCCTGCATGGTCTCAACCCCTTCCGCGAAGGTGGCCGTAACAAAAGAGGGCCTGGGGTCCCGGCCCGGCTTCTCCAGTTCCGCAAAGATATCGCGCACGGTGGGCAGGCCAAAGGTCTCATCGACAAACTGCTCTGCGCGCAGAGCTTTCAGGGCGCTGCCATCGCCCATGATCTGGCGAATATCGCGGCCACAGGCCGCAACCACCTGACGGGCAAGACTATAGGCTTCCGGGTGCACTGCCGAGGCATCCAGCGGCTCCTTGCCATCACGAATGCGCAAAAACCCTGCACATTGCTCAAAGGCCTTGGGGCCAAGGCGCGCCACTTTCAACAGGTCGCGACGCGAGGCAAAAGCACCGTTTACATCCCGGTGCGCAACGATGGCCTCGGCCAGTCCAGGCCCCAGCCCCGAAACATGCGCCAGCAGCGGTGCTGAGGCCATGTTGAGATCGACGCCAACGCCATTCACCACATCCTCGATCACCGCCTCCAGCGATTTTGACAGCCGGTGCTGGTCGACGTCGTGCTGGTACTGGCCGACGCCAATGCTCTTGGGTTCGATCTTGACCAGCTCCGCCAGCGGATCCTGCAGGCGCCGGGCAATCGACACCGCACCGCGCAACGACACGTCAAGGTCGGGGAATTCCCGCGCCGCCAGCTCCGAGGCGGAATAGACCGAGGCCCCGGCCTCTGAGACCACCACCTTGGTGGGGGCTTTGACCTTGGCGGGCAGATGTTTGATGACTTCCGCCACCATGCGCTCTGTCTCGCGGCTGGCGGTGCCGTTGCCAATGGCGATCAGCTCGACCCCATGTTCGGCAATCAGTTTCAGAATGCTGACCTGCGCGCCGCGCAGATCATTCTTTGGCTGAAATGGATAGACCGTCTCTGTGGCGAGCAGTTTCCCGGTTGCATCCACCACTGCCGCCTTGACGCCGGTGCGAATGCCCGGGTCCAGCCCGAGCGTCGGTCGCGCACCGGCCGGGGCGGCAAAGAGCAGATCCTTGAGGTTGCGCGCAAAGACCTGAATGGCATCCTCCTGCGCGCGGCTGCGCAGCTCGCTCATCAGCTCCAGCATCATCGACAGGCTCAGCTTCACCCGCCAGGTCCAGCCCGCCACCTTGCGCAGCCATTTATCGCCGGGGCCAGAGCCGCTGGCGCCCAGCTCTGCCGCCACCATGGCTTCGGCGCGGACCACGCCCGCTTCCGGTTCGGGACCGATATCCAGCGTCAGCACCCCCTCATTGGCGCCTCGCAACATTGCCAGCGCCCGGTGCGAGGGCACATCGGCCCAGCGCTCGCTATGATCAAAATAGTCAGAAAACTTGGCGCCCTGTTGCTCCTTGCCCTCGACAACCCGCGCGGTGAACCGGGCCTCTGCCTGCAGGAACTGGCGCAAACGCCCCAACAGCCCGGCGTTTTCCGTCATCCGCTCGGTCAGGATATCGCGCGCCCCGTTCAGGGCCTCTTTGGTGCCCGGCACCGCCTCGGTCAGATAGGCGGCGGCCAGCGCCTCCGGGTCTGCGCTGTGGTCCGCCAAGATGGCCTCCACCAGCGGCTCCAGGCCATTTTCACGCGCAATCATCGCCTTGGTGCGGCGCTTGGGCTTATAGGGCAGATAGATATCTTCCAGCTGCGCCTTGGTCTCGGCCTTGGCGATGGAGGCCGCCAGCCCCTCCGTCAGCTTGTCCTGCGACTTGATCGAGTCCAGGATCGCCAGCCGCCGCGCTTCCAGCTCACGCAGGTAGGCCAGCCGTTCCGCCAGGGTGCGCAGCTGGGTATCATCCAGCCCGCCCGTGGCCTCCTTGCGATAGCGCGCCACAAAAGGAACGGTAGCCCCCTCGTCCAGCAAGGTCACGGCGCTGTTCACCTGGTTTGGGGCGGCACCAATTTCACGGGCTATGGTCTGGGCAATACGGGCTGCGGTGTCCAACACTGTGTCCTCTTTTTTCTGCGCGGGATTCTGCGCGGGCGATCTTCATAGCTTTGCAAGCCAGTCACGCCAAGAGCCCAGATTCCAGCCTGGTCCGTCAGGCCCGGTTTCTTGCCCCGTTTCTGACAGTATTCCTGACAGTATTCCTGACAGTGTTTCTGCTGGCAAAATGGGCGGGGACACTATGGACAAAGCTCGGCAGGCCTGCGCCAGGCCCTTATGCTCTTGCCCCGCATGGCGCGCTGGCCTAGAACCGGACCAAACGTGATAAAAGGAGCCGGTGCGCGATGCTCGACCTGACATATGAACTCCCCAAGCCCAAGGTGATCTCGGGCGCCAAACATGACTGGGAACTGGTCATCGGCATGGAAGTCCACGCCCAGGTCAGCTCCAATGCCAAGCTGTTCTCAGGCGCCTCGACCAAATTTGGCGCCGAGCCAAACTCCAACGTCTCCTTTGTGGATGCGGCCATGCCGGGCATGTTGCCGGTGATCAACGACTACTGCGTTGAGCAGGCAGTGCGCACCGGGCTGGGCCTCAAGGCCGAAATCAACCTCTGGTCCGCCTTTGACCGCAAGAACTATTTCTACCCCGATCAGCCGGCCGGCTATCAGATCAGTCAGCTCTATCACCCCATCGTCGGCGAAGGCGAAGTCCTGGTGGAGCTGGGCGATGGCACCGCACGCACGGTGCGGGTTGAACGCATTCACATGGAACAGGACGCGGGCAAATCCATCCACGACATGGATCCCAACATGTCCTTTGTCGATCTCAACCGCGCCGGCGTCTGCCTGATGGAGATTGTCTCGCGCCCCGACATCCGCAGCCCCGAAGAGGCCGCCGCCTATATCCTCAAGCTGCGCCAGATCATGCGCTATCTCGGCACCTGCGACGGCGACATGCAAAACGGCAACCTGCGCGCCGATGTCAACGTCTCGATCTGCCTGCCCGGCGCCTACGAGCGCTACCGCGAAACCGGTGATTTCGGCCATCTCGGCACCCGCTGCGAGATCAAGAACATGAACTCGACCCGCTTCATCCAGCAGGCGATCGAGGTTGAGGCCCGTCGCCAGATTGCCATCGTCGAAGCAGGCGGTGAGGTGGACCAGGAAACCCGTGGCTTCGATCCCGTCAAGGGCGAGACCCGCACCCAGCGGTCCAAGGAAGAAGCGCATGATTACCGCTACTTCCCCGACCCTGACCTGCTGCCGCTGGAGATCGAACAGGATTGGGTGGAGGCGATCAAAGCCGGCCTGCCGGAACTGCCCGACACCAAAAAGGCGCGGTTCATCGCAGATTTCAAACTCAGCGACTATGACGCCTCGGTGCTGACGGCGGATGTGGAATCCGCCGCCTATTTTGAGTCCGTGGCAGAGGGGCGCAATGGCAAACTCGCTGCCAACTGGGTGATCAACGAGCTCTTTGGCCGCCTGAAAGTCGACGACAAGGATATCGCCAACTGCCCGGTCACCCCCGCACAGCTGGGCGGCATCGTCGAGCTGATCTCGGCCGAGACCATCTCGGGCAAGATCGCCAAGGATCTGTTTGAGATCGTCTACACCGAGGGTGGCGACCCGGCGCAGATCGTCGAAGAGCGCGGCATGAAGCAGGTCACAGATACCGGCGCCATCGAAGCGGCCCTGGATCAGATCATCGCCGACAACCCGGCGCAGGTGGAAAAAGCCAAACAGAACCCCAAACTGGCAGGCTGGTTTGTTGGTCAGGTGATGAAAGCCACCGGCGGCAAGGCCAACCCCAAGGCGGTGAACGAGCTGGTTGCCAAAAAACTGGGCTAAGGCACAGGACAGATGAAATAAAAGTGGGCGGCCAAAGGGTCGCCCTCTGTCGTTTTCAAAGATAGGAGAGTGCCCGACCTCGGGTGGGTGCGAAGCGCCCTCAGCGGTTAGTCGCTATCCTATCCCCAAAAACTGGAGAATTGCGCGGTAGGCCGCCTGAAAGTATGGGGTCGTAATCTGTAACGTCGCGGCATCAATGACAGCACCGACACCAGCAGTTCCCGTCGCCTTTCCAGCTGTTTTTGCCGCCGAATCCAGATAACTCCACCCCAGCGCGCCCATGCCACGCAAGAGCCGCGAAACGAATTTGAAACGAAGTGTATGCTGCTCCTCTGCCGAGGCGGCTGGATCCAGAACCTTTGCTGCCGTTTCCCCTATCTGCGAAAGTGGTCCGGGTTCGGCGTGTTCAGCAATAACCTCGGCAACCTTCCGGACGGCTTCGCTTTCGTTCTGCAGTGCATCACTCGGCGCAACTTTCTGCCGCCGGGCAAGCGCCTTTTGCGTTTCCTCATCCTCGGAAAAGATCTCAGCACCTGCCTCCCGGAGATGCTTTAGAAAATCAGCAACCAGCGGGTCCTTATCCTTGGGCGGCAAAGAGCCTTCTCGGATCCGCGCCGCAACCCGTGTCGTGACAGATGTGCAGGCATCAAAAAGCTCTACCGGCAGGTTATCCGCATCTGCGATTGCGTCGCGCAGTAGGGCCAGTTCTGGAATGATCGCGGTATGTTCATTGCCGGGATGATTGCCAAAAACGCGCAAGGCCTTCGTAAGCTTGCGGCGGATATAGAGGTGAAACCCCTCTTCCAGCGGCGCGACTGGCACAAGACGCAGCAAACCGGTTTCCGGGTTCTGCTCCACCGCCTCGTTACTCTGTGTCAGCTTCAGGGCGTAGGGCTTACAGAGGTCCGCAATAATCCCCGCCACGCGGATGGCGTCGGGTTCCTTGCCTTCTCCCCAATCTTTGGGGTCGATCAGCGCGATGTTGTACATCAGCTGCCAGTGGCTGTCCCAGTCATGGGTCAGGGGGCGGCCCGCAAGGATGGCGTCATACCAGCGGATCCAGAAGGCGTGGCCCGGGGCGGCCTCCATCCAGGTCCGGCCTGTGGTCCAGGCCCGCTGCAGCTCGTCTGGCGCTGGCCCCTCCGGCCAAAGTGGGCGGTGCAGGATATCGCCCCCAGCCAAAATCGCCGTGCAGTCTGCCCGTAGCACAGCCCAAAAGGCGGCAGCGGAGGCAGCGGTAGCGGAGACGCTGTCGGCGGCCGCGTAGGCTGCGTAGGAGGCGACGGAAGCATAGGGCGCGTAGGAGGCGGTAGCGGCAGCGCCGGTGGCGGCGTAGACCGCGTAGGCGGCAGCCGCGGCGGCAAAGGTTTCACCGCTGGCGGCTGCGGTGATGGAGTCAGCGGCGTTTCTGAGTTCTGCTGTTGGCATTTTGACCGCAACCGCCGGTATAAGCAGACTGCGCGACAGCGGTAGCACTGTCAAATCCCCTTTGCGCGCCCAGTCTGCTGGCATTTCAGCGGCCCAAAAGGGAAACGCCCGCAGCGCCGCACGGGTGGCAAGGGCCACGGCACTCTCGCGTCGGCGCTCCTTTGGCAGCGCCCCCAGCCAGGCCTCATAACTCTTTCGATCTACAATCTCGCTGACGTCCAAATGCGCTGTTCCTTACAACTTCGGCCCTGCAATACAGAAACTCTGCCCGCAAGCCCCGGTTGTTGCAAGCCTGCCCTTGACCCTTGTCCTGCTCTGCCCCAGCCTGCCGCCAGATGTGACAGCCACAGGAAAACACGATGAAAACGCCCTTCGACCAGACCCTTCAGGATCGCCTCACCCGCTATGCCACCATCGACAGCCAAAGCGATGAGAATTCTCCCTCCTCCCCCAGCACCGAGATCCAGTTCGATATGCTGAACCTGCTGGTGGCCGAGCTGAACCAGATCGGCGCGCAGGATGTGGCGCTGACCGACTATGGCACCGTGCTGGCGACAATTCCCGGCACTATTGATGGGCCGACGGTTGGCTTTCTCGCCCATGTGGACACCGCGCCGCAGTTCAATGCGGCAGGGGTCAAACCCCGCGTCATCAAGGGCTACAACGGCGGCGACATCAGTTTCCCGGATAATCCCGATCTGGTGCTGTCTCCACAGGACCACCCCTATCTGGCGGGCAAAGAGGGCCATGATCTGGTCACCGCCTCCGGCCTGACCCTGCTGGGCGCCGATGACAAGGCCGGCGTCGCCATCGTGATGACCCTGGCGCAGCACCTGATCGAGAACCCACATATCCCGCACGGCCCCATCCGCATCGCCTTTACCCCCGACGAAGAAATTGGGCGCGGCGTTGACGCCAGGCTGCCTGCAGATCTGGGCGTTGATTTTGCCTATACGCTGGACGGCAGTGACCTGGGTGAGATCATCTACGAGAGCTTCTCGGCGGATCGCGCCGTGGTCTCGATCAAGGGCGTCTCGATCCACCCTGGCTGGGCCAAGGAAAAGATGGTCAATGCCGCGCATCTGGCCTCCAAGATTGTGCAGACCCTGCCGCAGGCGACCATGACGCCGGAAACCACCGACGGGCGCGAGGGCTTCCTGCATGTCACCGATATGGCGGGGGGGTCGTCAGAGATGGAGATCAAGCTGATCCTGCGTGATTTTGAACGCGACGGTCTGGCGGCCAAGGGGGATCTGCTGCGCCAGGTCTGCGCCGCCGTGCAGGCCTCAGAGCCGCGCGCCGAAATCACCTGCGAGATCTATCCGCAGTATCGCAACATGCGCTACTGGCTGGAAGAGGACATGACCCCGGTTGATCTGGCGCTGGAGGCCTGCCGTGCCAATGGGATCGAACCAATCTCGGTGCCGATCCGCGGTGGCACCGATGGCTCGCGCCTGACGGAAATGGGGGTGCCGACCCCCAATATCTTCTGCGGGATGCAATGTGTTCACGGCCCCCTGGAATGGGTGTCGGTGCAGGACATGGCCGCGTCCCTGCAGGTCTGCCTGACCCTGGCGCAACTGGCGGCAGCCAAATAGCCCCCGTCGCCCCCCCCCGCTGTCCGGTTCCAGGACCGGGCAGCGGTGTCTTGCTGGAAAACCCGGCAATCTCGGCTGGAGGATCCTCTGTCAGCGAACCCAGACTTGACCCCTCGCCTGCATAGGGTAAACCTGCGCCGGAAGTCAGGAGACCGCAATGCAGGCGTTTGAGTACAAAGTTGTTCCCGCTCCCCATAAGGGCACCAAGACCAAAGGCGTCAAAACCCCCGAGGGGCGTTTTGCCAGTTCCATTGAGATCACTCTCAACCAAATGGCAGCTGAAGGCTGGGAGTACCAACGCGCAGAACTCCTGCCCTCGGATGAGCGTTCCGGCCTGACCGGATCAACCACCCATTGGCGCAATGTGCTGGTGTTTCGCCGTGCATTGGCAACAGCCGAGAGTGTGTCCGCACCCGCCCTTGCCGCAACCACCGCCCCCGCAGGCAATGCGCCAGCGGTGCAGGCACCGGTTGCCGCCCCCCCTGCCGCCGCCCCTGCGGCTGGCGTGTTAACAGCCACCGCAGGCGATCCCGAAGCGCCAGCAGGAGCAACTCCTGTTCCAGGTCAGGGAGCTGCCAGCATGCGGGCCGACGATGGGGTCGAAGAGCTGAGCCCGGTCTCTGGCATGACTGCCGCCCTGAAAGCCCGCGCCAAGTTGCACGCCGCAGACGACGAATAACCGCGCCTCCCGGCAAGGCCCCCCTTCCCTGCAAGGGCCATCCTCCCTGCAAGGGTCCAAGCCTCTTGAGCTCGGGGCACCTCTGCAGGGTCTGACAGATCAATCGCTGCCGATATCCAGTGCCAGCGCGTGAATGCGCGGCACGATGTCCCCCAGCGCCCTGTGCACTGCCCGGTGCTGCTGCACCCGGTTTTGCCCGGCAAAGGCTGCGGCGCGGATCCTCACGTTAAAGTGACTCTCACCGCTGCCATCATGGCCCGCGTGGCCAATATGGCTGTTGCTGTCATCCACAACCTCCAGTTCCGTGGGCGCAAAGGCTGCCTGCAGCCGCTGCTCCATCTCGACACGAATGCTCATATTCCGCTCATCCTCATATTTATTTCTCGCACCCCCTTCAATCTGGCGCCCCTTAGACTAAACTGCTGCCTCCGAGTCGAGTAGTTGCGTCGAGAAGGTGCACCCCATGAGTAAATCAGATCCTTTCGGTTTCGATATGTCCGTCAGCTCTGCCAAGAAGAAGAATCCGCGTGGACGTCGCAGCATGTCCGGCGCCTCGGAGACCTCTGTGCGGGTCTGCGACAAGGAGGGGTGCGAAGAGGCCGGCAAGTTCCGCGCCCCCAAGGCCCCGGATGTGTTGGATGATTATTTCTGGTTCTGCCAGGAACATGTTCGCGAATATAACAACCACTGGAATTTCTTCCAGGGCACAACCGAGGCAGAGCTGAACGCGCAGCAGTCCAAGGACAAGGTCTGGGAACGTCAGACCAAACCCATGGGCGACCCCGAAGCGCGCGCCTGGGCCCGGCTTGGCATTGAGGATCCACATCAGGTTCTTGGCGGCAATGCCACCCAGAACCCGGGCCGCTCTGCCGCCACCGGCCGCCGCCTGCCCGCCACCGAACGCCGCGCTATTGAGCTGCTGGAGGCCAAGGACGATTGGTCCAAGGCCGACATCCGCAAGTCCTACAAAAAGCTGATCAAGGTGCTGCACCCGGATATGAACGGCGGTGACCGCAGCCAGGAAGAGCAGCTGCAAGAGGTCCGCTGGGCCTGGGAGCAGATCAAGGACAGCCGCAGCTTCAAATAATGCGCTTAGGGTCAGGACCCCAGATCCCGAGTCTTGGAACAGAAAGAAAATGGGCAGCGGGAGCTGCCTATTTTTTTGTGCCCAGATATCGCTATTGGCGTCCTTCGGTTCAAATTTCGAGCCACGCATAAGGCCAGTTCCCTCTGCAACATCACGTTATTTGGCCACCCCCGACTCTGCCCCTTGCCCTTCACCGCAAGATCAGGCACCAATCCCCCGGATTGACCCCGCAATCGGCGGGAGAGGAACAAGGATCGACTGTGATGACTGACGGCATGCTGGATATGAATGCAAAACCCACCGACCCCATTTCGGTGCGCGATGTCTTTGGCATCGATACCGACATGACCATCAAGGGCTTTGCCGAAGGCTCTGACCGTGTGCCCGCGATTGATCCCACCTATAAATTCGACCCCGACACCACCATGGCCATCCTGGCCGGCTTTAGCCACAATCGCCGGGTGATGATCCAGGGCTACCACGGTACGGGCAAATCGACCCATATCGAACAGGTCGCCGCGCGTCTGAACTGGCCCTCTGTCCGGGTCAACCTCGACAGCCATATTTCCCGGATCGACCTGATCGGTAAGGACGCCATCAAGCTGCGCGACGGCAAGCAGGTGACTGAGTTCCACGAAGGCATCCTGCCCTGGGCGCTGCGCAACCCGGTTGCGATCGTGTTTGATGAATATGACGCCGGCCGCGCCGATGTGATGTTTGTAATCCAGCGGGTTCTGGAACATGACGGCAAGCTGACGCTGCTGGACCAGAACGAGATCATCACCCCAAACCCCTATTTCCGTCTGTTTGCCACCGCCAACACCGTTGGCCTCGGCGATACCACGGGGCTGTATCACGGCACCCAGCAGATCAACCAGGCCCAGATGGACCGCTGGTCGCTGGTGGCCACGCTGAACTACCTCAGCCATGATGCCGAAACCGCCATCGTGCTGTCCAAAGCCCCCCATTACAACACCGAGCCCGGCCGCAAGAGCATCGCCCAGATGGTCACTGTGGCGGATCTGACCCGCACCGCATTCATGAACGGCGATCTGTCGACCGTGATGAGCCCGCGGACCGTGATCAACTGGGCGCAAAACGCCGAGATCTTCCGCGATGTGGGCTATGCTTTCCGTCTGTCGTTCCTGAACAAATGTGACGAGCTGGAGCGCCAGACCGTCGCCGAGTTCTACCAGCGCTGCTTTGACGAAGAGCTGCCCGAAAGCGCCGCCAGCGTTTCACTGGGCTGATTTGTGACGTGCCGCCCGGCCGCAAGGCCGGGCAGCGCCCGTCCCGTCCCCCACGGGGCGGGCGCTTCGCTTCCTCCCCGCCGGGTCGGGCGCCGCCCTTTTCGCTGCCGCTCGACTGGACTTTCCCAAAAAGAGGGAGGATGCTCATCAGGGACAAGGTGCGACCATGAGAAAACAAAACGACAATCCTGCTGATCCGTTCAAAAAGGCCCTGGCCGAGGCCACCAAGGTCATGGCCGATGATCCGGAGCTGAGCGTTTCCTATACCGTCGACCCTTCGGGGGTGTCCGGCGACAATATGCGCCTGCCGCAGGTTAGCCGCCGCATGACCCGCGAGGAGGTGCTGCTGGCCCGTGGCACCGCGGATGCCCTGGCCCTGCGCCGCAAGTTCCATGACGATGCCACCCATGCCAAATACACCCCCCAGGGGGAAATGGCGCGTGATCTCTATGAGGCGATGGAAACCGCCCGCTGCGAGGCCATGGGGGCGCGGCATATGCCGGGGACGGCCAGCAATATCGACGTCAAGATCCGCAATGACGCCATCCGGCGCGGCTATGACCAGATGAAAAGCTCATCCGAGGCGCCGCTGGCGGCCTCGGCGGGCTATCTGGTGCGCCATCTGGCCACGGGCCGCCCGCTGCCCCAGGGCGCCGACAATGTGATGGAGCTGTGGCGCGGGTTTATCGAATCCCAGGCCGGGGAGACGCTGGAAGATCTCGACAGCAAGATCGCTGATCAGTCGGAATTTGCCAAATTTGCCCGCAAGATCATCGCTGACTTGGGCTATGGTGATCAGCTGGGCGATGACCCGGATGAGCTGGACGACAACCAGGACGACGAGGCCGAAGACAACGCCGAAGAGCAGCCCGATCCTGACAGCACCGGCGAAGATGACTCCGACGACGAACAGGCCGATGCTGACGCCGAGCAGGCGCAGGAGCAACAGCAGGACGAAAGCCAGGCACAGGTCTCGATGGATGAGATGGCCGACGAAGAGCTGGCCGAAGAAACCGAAATGCCCGACGGTGAGGCACCGCAGGATCCGCCACCGCCGCCGCCCGTCTCCGAGGCCGACCCGGACTACAAGGTCTTCCTCGACGCCAATGACGAAGAAATCGCCGCCGAAGAGCTGGCGGAACCGGCTGAACTGGAACGCCTGCGCGCCTATCTTGATCAACAACTTGAGCCTTTAAAGGGCGCTGTCAGCCGCTTGGCCAACAAGCTGCAGCGTCGGCTTCAGGCCCAGCAGAACCGCTCTTGGGAGTTTGACCTGGAGGAAGGTATTCTGGATGCCGGCCGTCTGGCGCGGGTGATTGCCAACCCCACCACGCCGCTGTCCTTCAAGCGCGAAAAAGACACCGAATTCCGCGACACCGTGGTCACGCTCTTGCTGGACAACTCCGGCTCGATGCGCGGGCGCCCCATTTCCATCGCCGCGATCTGCGCCGATGTTCTGGCCCGCACCCTGGAACGCTGCAACGTCAAGGTCGAGATCCTCGGCTTCACCACCCGTGCCTGGAAGGGCGGGCTGGCCCGCGAGGCCTGGCTCAATGACGGGCGGCCGCAGATGCCGGGGCGGCTGAATGATCTGCGCCACATCATCTATAAATCCGCCGACACCCCCTGGCGCCGGGTGCGGCCCAATCTGGGCCTGATGATGAAGGAGGGCTTGCTGAAGGAAAACATCGACGGTGAGGCGCTGGAATGGGCCCATCGCCGCATGATCGCCCGCCAGGAAGCGCGCAAGATCCTGATGGTGATTTCCGATGGCGCGCCCGTTGATGACAGCACCCTCTCGGTGAACCCGGCCAACTATCTGGAAAAACATCTGCGCGATGTGATCGCCATGGTGGAAAAGCGCAAACAGGTAGAACTGCTGGCGATTGGGATTGGCCATGATGTGACGCGCTATTATGATCGCGCGGTGACCATTACCGATGTGGAACAGCTGGCCGGCGCCATGACCGAACAGCTTGCTGCCCTGTTTGACAGTGACCCCCGCGCCCGTGCCCGGGTCATGGGGATCCGCAAGGTTAGCTAAGCTCAGTCTAACGCAGCTTGGCGCAGCCCCCTGTCTATGGGTATTGTTTGGGCAGTGCCAAAACAGGCCCCAAAGTACCACCCGCCCCAGCCCAGAACGGGGGGGCTCCCGCGCCTTTGGGACGCATCACAGATGCGCCTCACAGCCTTGGGCCCGGCAGCGCGCTGACGCGCGCTGCGGTTGTGGCATATCATTCGTTTCATAAGATCAGATCGGTTAAGGGCACAGCCGCGCCGTGCGACAGCACGGCGCCGGGCCCAACGGCAGGAACAGCATCTGTGATGCTTTTGACTGCGGGCGGGAGCGCTCGCTTCATCAAGGGGCACCTGGGGTCCCTCCCTGTGTCCTTCACTGTGCCCCCCCCCCCTGCCAGCCCCGCCATAGTTTGAAACAATTGAAACGGTTAGGCCAGCTGACCTTCACAGGGTCCTGGCACAAGCCAGACCTATTTCTCTTTCGCCTTTGTTGCTTGTAGCTGCCCTGCTCTTGCCCCTGCCCGTCCCTAGGAGACCCCCATATGTTCCAGAGTTTCGAAGTCACCGCGCGCCCCGAGCAGGGCCCTCCACGACTTCTAGCCCTGCGGGCGGAACTGACCCAAGAGGGGCTGAACGGCTTTTTGGTGCCCCGTGCCGATGCGCATCAGGGGGAATATGTGGCGCCGCGCGACGAGCGGCTCAGCTGGCTTACTGGCTTTACAGGATCAGCCGGTTTCTGCGCGGTGCTCGACAGCAGCGCTGGCGTCTTCATTGACGGTCGCTACCGCACCCAGGTCAAGCGACAGGTCGCCGCCGATTTCACCCCGGTGCCCTGGCCCGAGGTATCCCTTGCCAGCTGGTTGAAGGAGCAGCTGCCACAGGGCGGCAAGGTTGGCTATGACGCCTGGCTACACGCCAGCGACCAGATCTCTCGCCTGGTGCAAGACCTGGCAGGATCCGGGATCAAGCTGGTGCAATGTGACAACCTTGTTGACCGGATCTGGCAGGACCAGCCCGCGCCACCGTTGCAGCCTGCCCTGCCCCATGCGCTGAGCTATGCAGGTGAAGCTGCGGCTGACAAATGCGCCCGGCTGGCAGCAGATCTGCGCACCGCCGGTCACAGTGCCGCCGTGATCACCCTGCCCGACAGCATCATGTGGCTGTTGAATATTCGCGGCGGCGATATCCCCCGAAACCCGGTGGCGCATGGCTTTGCCATCCTGCATGATGATGCGCGGGTTGATCTGTTCATGGCACCTGAAAAGCTGCATCAAATCACCGATCACCTGCCCGCCAGCGTCGCCTGCCATCCGCCCAGCGATTTCCTTGGCGCGGTGCAGGCGCTTGGCGGCAAGGTCAGTGTCGATGCCACCAGCCTGCCGCAAATTGTTGCCGACGCGCTGGGTCATCGTCTGGTGGACGCAGGCGATCCCTGCGCTCTGCCCAAGGCCCGCAAGAACGCCGCCGAGATCGCCGGCTCTGCCGCCGCCCATCTGCGCGATGGGGCCGCCGTGGTGGAACTGCTCGCCTGGCTGGATGCCCAACCCAGTGGTACGGTGACCGAAATCGAGGTGGCCAAACACCTGGAAGAGCTGCGCCGCCGGGATCCCGCGCTGCGCGATATCAGCTTTGAAACCATATCCGGCACCGGAGAAAACGGCGCAGTGATGCACTACCGGGTCACCGAAGAGACCAACAGCCGCCTGCAAGAGGGCCATCTGCTGGTGCTCGACAGTGGCGGACAATATCTGGACGGCACCACCGATATCACCCGTACGATTGCCATCGGAACGCCGGGGGCTGACGAATGCGCTGCCTTTACACGGGTGCTGCAGGGGATGATCTCAATGTCCCGCCTGCGCTGGCCAAAGGGGCTGGCAGGCCGCGATATCGAAGCCGTGGGCCGGATGCCGCTCTGGCTGGCCGGGCAGGATTTTAATCATGGGTTGGGCCATGGTGTTGGCGCCTATCTCAGTGTGCACGAAGGTCCGCAGCGTTTGAGCCGTGTCTCAACCGTGCCACTGGAACCCGGAATGATCCTGTCAAACGAGCCGGGTTACTACCGCGAAGGCGCCTTTGGCATTCGCATCGAAAACCTGCTGGTGGTGGAACCGGCTCCGGCGCTTGCCACCAGCGATCCCGAGCGCGATATGCTGTGCTGGCGCGGGCTGACCTACGCCCCGATTGACCGCCGCCTCATTCTGGTGGATATGTTGACGCCTGCAGAACGAGACTGGCTGAATGCCTATCACGACGAGACCGCCGCGAAGTTGCGCCCCCACGTCAGTGCCGCAGCGCAATCCTGGCTGGATGACGTTACCAAACCAATCTGATAACAGATTGTTACATACATAGGGCACAGAGACATGCCATGTGACCAAATCAGGGGGAAGAAATGAACAAAATCCGCATCCGCAAGGCCGCTGGCACCTGGGTCGTTCGCTCGGGCGGCGCAGTATTGGGTGAAACCACACGCGCGCTGGAACTGGACGAGGACGGCCATAATCCGGTGATCTATTTCCCCCGCGAAGACATCGCCGTTGCCTTCCTGGACCCCAGCGACAAAACAACCCACTGCCCCTACAAGGGCGATGCCACCTATTATTCAATCGTCAACAAGTCATCGGTAACGGAAAATATGGTCTGGAGCTATGAAGCGCCAAACGAAGACCTGGCGCAGATCAAAGGCTACCTCGCCTTTCATCTGAGCGACTCTGTAAAAGTAGAGCAGATCTAAAGCCAAGGCGCTCCTCCCACCCCTTTCCTCACAAACATCTCAGGATAGAGCTGCGGCACCAATGTGTCGCGGCTTTTTGGTGCAGGAATTCAAACCTCCCCAGCTGGCAAGGATCGCCATAAACCGGGCGGGCACTGGACCGCAGGCACATGGCTGCAGCGGCAGGCTGTCCCCGGCGCGACGCGTACATGAAAGGCACTGCCAGTGAAAACTACCTGGGTGGAAACTACCTGGGTGGAAACTGCCTGGTTGGAAGCTGTTGAGGGGTATGGGGAAGGTTTGGGGCGGGCGCAGGACAGGCATGTGGTTTGTCAAAACCCGCCGACAAAACCCGCAGACGGAACACTGGCCAAAAACATTGCCTAAAAACCCTGGCTAAAAACAATGTCCCAAACACCTGTCAAAACCAGTGGCCAAAACACCGGTGCGGACAGAGTACTGGGATCCAGCCAGACCAAAAGGACGATCCATCAGATCGCAAAGGGCAAACCCCAACCTCATCCGAGCGCGGACTGAACCCTTGTTGCAGTTCTAGAGTACAGCCCGGCACAGGGTGCGCCGTACATCTTCCAACCGACCATCAGCGCTAAAGACATTGGTCTCCATCGCGCATTGCATTGCATAGTCAATCAATGCTTCCAAGGATGCCTTTTCTTTGTCTTGCTCGCCTACAGTCAAACTTTGTGCAGCCTCTTCTGGGCCATCTTTTAAAGCACGCATTTTTTCCCTTCCGCACTTTAGTAACCAATGTTACCGCAAGAACAGAATCCGACAATCCAAGTTTCGAATCAATAGAAAGAAAAAATTAACCAATATGTGATGTAGATACCCCGCAATGTGATGTAGATACCCCGCAATTCCCCCTTATTTTTCAAAAACAGGCCCTCTGCATGGGGTGAATGATGAAATTTTAGACAGATTTTTCGTCCAACCTGCCCGCCAGCCTGGAGGGGCAAGGTTCGAGATAGACAATTTTAACTATGTTCTTCCGCCGCAACCGCAACCAATGCCCGGTTATAGGCCTTTAAGGCGTCCACATGGTAGATCGCCCCAAGCAGCTCTTCCTCGCCCTCGTGTAGCGCCACCACCGGCAAAAACACCGCATCAGCCCGGTCAAACACAGGCAGCGCCGCCTCCAGGGATGCGCCACTCTCCAGGCTCAGCCCCTGGCTTTGCAACGCCTCGCATTCCGCGCGCGAGGCGCAGCGTGGGTCGCCAAGGGGGCGCATCACCGCATCCGAATTGAGCAGCGCCAAAAGATAGGCCTGCGGACCCGCGGCACAGTGGATATTGCGCCGCTCCAGCTGGGTCAGGAAAAAGGAGCGGTCCACCAAACGCGACGCCAATGCGGTCGAAATGGAAACCGCCACCATGACCGCCAAACCAATCTGCCAGTCTCCGGTCAGTTCAAAAACAATCAAGGTTGTCGAAATTGGCGCCCCCAATACTGCGGCGGCCACTGCTCCCATGCCGGCAAAGGCATAAAGCGTATGGGTGCCCGAGACATCCGGCAGAACAGAGGTGGCAATCAACCCAAAGGCCAGGCCGGTCAGTGCCCCAATCATCAGTGAGGGGGAGAAAACGCCACCGCCCATGCGGCCGCCCATGGTGATTGCCACAGCTGCGGTTTTGACCACCACAAAAATGAGCGCCTGCGACAGCACCAGGCCGCCGGTCAGCGCCAGCTCTGTTGTTTCATAGCCAACGCCGATGATATGCGGATACCAGATTGCAATCCCTCCCAGCAGAAAACCGGAAATCGCAGGCCGCAGCCAACGTGGGATCTTCAGCCCCTGCTGCAGAACATCCCCGATGTGATCGGCAAAAAAGATCGCCCGCATCAAAACAACGGCAACCAGCCCACAGACCACCCCCAGCATCAGAAAGGCGGGCAATTCCACATAAAACTGCAAGGCGCCGGGGGTTGGCATCGAAAACTCGGTCACATCGCCGTAGGCCAGCCGGTTGATCACCGTCCCCGCCACCGAGGCAATCACGATGGGGGCAAAGGCATGCACGGCAAAATGGCGCAAGACCACCTCTAGCGCAAAAAGCGCCCCGGCAATCGGCGCGTTAAAGCTGGCGGAAACCGCCGCCGCTACCGCACATCCCAGCAGATCACGCCCGGTGATGCCATCGGCGCGGATCTTGTCGCTTACCCAGCTCGAAATCACCCCGGCCAAATGCACCACTGGCCCTTCGCGCCCAGAGGATCCCCCCGTAGAGAGCGTCAAAAACGATGCCAGCGCCGAGGCCAAGCCCGCCTTGACCTCCAGCCGCCCCTCTTTCAGAGCAGCCCCCTCGATCACATCCGCCACCGAGCGCACGCGCCCGTCCGGCGTAAAACGATCCAGGATGATCCCCACGATCAGCCCCCCCAAAGTGGCAATCAGCACCAGCCAATACCAGGCAAGGTCTGCGGCATAACTATGGAGATAATTGGCATCTTCAGCACCATAGACCCAGGCCTGCAGGGCGGAGATTCCCTTGCGAAACAGCAGCGCCGCCAGGCCCGCACTGACGCCAATCAAGAGCGCGATCAGCCAAAACCGAAATTGGCTGGGGCCCCGGTGCAGCAGAACAAGCCAGTTATCTCTTATCCTAGATACCCCCCTGGAAAGCTGAACGGACAGAGAATGGTCTTGTGGCTTGGGCATTGGGATCCTGTAATACCTGGCGTGCGTGTTCAGCCTAAAGTAAAATTAGACCGTAAAGAATTGGTTGGCATCCGGCTACAGCCCGCCCGATCCTGGTTTCACGGTGTGGTGCCTTAGCTCGCCAGCAAAGCGCGCGCGGCGGCGCGGGCCTCGGGGGTGATTGTATCGCCGGAAACCATCCGGGCAATTTCATCAACCCGATCTTCGGTATCCAAAGGCACCACCTCGGACAGGGTAATGCCCTCGGCAACCCGCTTTTGCACCCGCCAATGATAGCCACCCTGTGCGGCAACCTGGGGCGAATGGGTCACCACCAGCACCTGGCCCGATGTTGCTAGAGATTTGAGCCGACGCCCCACCGCATCCGCAGTCGCGCCGCCAACACCTCGGTCAATTTCGTCAAAAATCAGGGTCTTGCTTTGATCATCGCCCCGTAAACAGACCTTCAGAGCCAGCAAAAAGCGGCTCAGCTCGCCGCCGGAGGCAATCTTGTTCAGCGGGCCGGAGGGCGCGCCGGGATTGGTTGCCACTGTAAAGGCCACGGTATCACAGCCTTCGGGTCCGGCCTCGGCCGGCTCAACCAGAGTTTTGAATACCGCCCGCTCCATCTTGAGCGGGGCAAGCTCAGCCATTACGGCCTGGTCCAGGGCTGCGGCATTGTCGCGGCGCGCGGCGCTCAACTGATCCGCAAGGGCCTGATAATCGGCTTCGGCCTGCGCCAGCGCCGCTTCCTGATCTGACAGGTCACGATCCCCAGCATCCAGAGCCGCCAATTTACCACGCAACAGGTCAGCATGGGCGGCGAGATCATCAGGTTGCACCCCGTACTTTCGGGCCAAAGCTCTGATTTCAAACAGCCTTGCTTCGCAGTCCTCCAGATCCCCTGGATTGAACTCCAGCCCCTCCAGCACCCGCGACACGCCATCCTGTGCCTCGCCCAGCTCCACCATGGCGCGGCTCAGGGCGCTCAGCGGCGCGGTCAGCCCGGTGTCCTCCTCGCCGCCCTCAACGCCTTCGAGCCAACGCTGTGCTTCGCCCAGGGAGGGCTCGGCGCCTTCGCTCAACAGGGCATGGGCGCGGGCGATGTCGCCGCGGATGCGCTCGGCCTGCTGCATCTGACGGCGTTGTGCATCCAGCGCCTCGTCCTCGCCGACCTGAGGGTCAAGCTTATCCAGTTCGGCCACCGCATGGCGCAGGAATTCCTCTTCGGCGCGCACCGCCTCCAGTGCATCCCGGGTCGCCTGTACTGTTTTGCGTGCCTTGGTCGTCGCGCTCCAGGCGCTCCGGGTCTGGGAGAGCAGATCAGAAACCGAGGCAAAGGCATCTAGCAGCCCCCGGTGCCCGCGCGGGTTCAGCAAGCCCCGGTCATCATGCTGCCCATGCAGCTCTACCAGAGTTTCTGACAGCCGTCGCAGCACCTCGCCGGAACAGCGCCGGTCATTGACCCAGGAGGTCTTGCGGCCATCCGCGGTATTGACCCGCCGCAACACCAGTTCCTCACCGCCCGGCAGGCCCGCCTCTTCCAGAATGGCATGTGCCGGGTGATCAGCACCAAGGCCAAATTCAGCAATGACCTCCCCCTGGGCGGCCCCCTGGCGCACCAGCTCGGCGCGGCCGCGCCAGCCCAGAACAAAGCCAAGCGAATCCAACAAAATGGATTTGCCTGCCCCGGTTTCGCCGGTCAACACGTTCAGACCCGGCTGAAACGCCAGCTCCAAATGGTCAATGATCAGAAGATCACGAATATCAAGTGCACGCAGCATAGCCGGGTTTTCGCCTTGTTCCGTCGTCAGGCCGACTAGAGCCAGCGCCCTTTGATCGATTGACGGTAAATCTGGCTCAGCCAGTTGTTGCCACGATCTTTGAGCTTGAGCCCCTGCGATGTCAGCAGTTTATAGCTGTCCTCATACCAATCGGTTGATTGGTAGTTATGCCCAAGAATGGCCCCTGCGGTCTGCGCCTCTTCGGTCAGGCCCAGCGACAGATAGGCTTCGACCAGGCGATGCAGGGCTTCTGCTGTGTGGCTGGTGGTCTGGAAATCCTCAACCACAACCCGGAACCGATTGATCGCCGAGGTATAGTGACCACGCCGCAGGTAGTAGCGGCCAATTTCCATTTCCTTGCCTGCCAGATGGTCAAAGGCGAGGTCAAACTTCAAAATCGCAGAGGTGGCGTATTCGCTGTCCGGGTAGACCTCGATCACCGTGCGCAGCGATTGCAATGCCTGAAAGGTCAGCCCCTGATCGCGTCCGACCTCGTCAATTTGGTCATAGTAGCTCAGCGCCAGAAGATACTGTGCATAAGCCGCATCTTCATCAGTTGGGTAGAAATCAATAAAGCGCTGCGCTGCGCCCCGGCTGCCCTCATAGTCTTTGGACTTATGATTGGCAAAGGCCTGCATGATCAGGGCCTGTTTGGCATATTCCGAATAGGGGTAAAGGCGCTCGATCTCGGAGAAATAGAAAGCGGCATCTTTGGCGCGGCTGCGTGCCAGCTCAAATTCTCCACGTTCAAAGATCTGTTGCGGTGTGTAGCTCTCTAGCTGCACCGACTGGTCAGCGGCACCACCGTCTCCGCCACATCCAGAGAGTACTGCCATCAACAGAGCCGTGCTGACAAATTTGGCTCCTGCCTTGATGCCGATCATATTGCCTAAACCTCACCGTCTTTGACTTTCGGGTGTCATGCCCCGGGTTCTGCCCCGTTTAGCACATTCATCCGGCGTACAAAACGCCTTTCAACCACTTCGCCCCCACTTGGCAGAGAATGTTTGGAATGGTCAAGCCTGTCGGCCCGGCAAGGCCGCCTCAGCAGCAAGCTTTGCCTCCCCAAAAGCAAAAAAAGTCCCTGCAAACGGGACCATCGACAGGGTGACGGCCCTGCGGCTACCGGACACCCCACGAGAGCGACAGCAGGTCTAGATTCTCAGGATCATGCAGGATTTGCGCCTGTTCGGACTGCACCAGCCGATGTTTCGGCAACGGTGCGGGCCTCTCTCGGCCTTTAGGCGACGCGACGGCTGGGGTTGGGAATTTCAGAGCGCACCAGCCCCTGGCCCGGCAAACGTGCCGTCATCGCCAGGTCACAGTCCACCCGGCGCATGGCACCAGGTGTGGCAAAAAGTTTACGCAGCAGGGTATTGGTCAAGGCATGGCCAGCCCGGTCCCCCACGTAGCGCCCCAAAAGCGGGCCGCCAGCCAGGGCCAGATCCCCCAGTGCATCCAGCATCTTGTGGCGCACGGGTTCATCCGAATGACGCAGCCCTTCGCCGCTTTCAACGCGGCTGCCGTCAAAGACAATTGCGTTTTCGCCAGGCACACCCCCCAGGGCCAGACCATTGGCCTGCATGGTTTCCACATCGACGCGACGGCAGAAGGTGCGGCTATCACAAAGCTCACGCACAAAGGCACCATTGCGCAGGTCCAGAACACGGCTTTGACGCCCGATGGCCTGTTCGTCAAAGTCGATATGGAATTCAATCATCAGGCGATCACAGGGCAGCAGCGTGGCGCTGGCGCCGTCATTCTCGACGGTGATTGGTTTAAGAACCTGAATAGCCGTTACAGGGGTGGCAAGACGATGAATGCCCTGCCCCATGATACCGCGCACAAACTCGGCAGAGGAGCCGTCCAGGATTGGAACTTCGGGGCCGTCAATTTCGATCAGCGCGTTGTGGACACCACAACCGGCCAAGGCGGCCATCACATGTTCAACGGTGGAAATCGTGACACCCGCAGAATTGATCAGCCGCGTGCACAGGGCTGTGCGTTCAACATAATCCCAAAGAGCCGGAACAATAGTGTTACCCAAAGCGATGTCAGTGCGTTTGAAAACGATGCCGTGTCCCGCTGGCGCCGGATTGATTACCAGACGTGCCGATTGACCGGAATGCAGACCAACACCTTCAAATGTCACTGATGCTTTAAGCGTATTTTGCACCTTGTGCTCCTGATCACTATGTCCGGCGACACGCGCCGTGTTGGTAAGACAGGTAAGGATTTCACAAAAAAGCCACAACTCAATCTTTGTAACGGTTTGAAACATCCCTGTAACAGATCGGCAAAACACTGCTCAGAACCGCATAATGCATTGGTTTAAAACGAAAAAGGGCCGCCCAAAGGCGGCCCTTCAAATAAGATTAGTGAAAGGTTAATTTGCTTGACGGCGCAGGAAAGCCGGAATTTCGATACGATCCTGCTCGGCATCGCTCTCTTGTTGCTGAACCGGCTGCGGTTGTGGAGCTGCAGCCTGCTGCTGAACCGGGGGTTGCTGGCGCACGGGCTGCGGCTTTGCGGCCTGCGTTTCAGCGGCGCTGCCGGTCATCCGGTGGATCAGCGAGTTGAGACCAAACCGGCGCTGCTCTGACTGTGGTTCAGCGTCGTGAGAAGCCGCAGCAGGGCGATACTGCGGTTGCTGGGTCGGAGCCGCCTGCATCGGAGCCGATTGTGCCATGGGCCGCTGCTGCCCCTGTGCACGGGCGGCTGCAGCCTGCAGGCGCACGATGGCATCCGCCGAAGGCGTACCGGGAGCCGGCGCTTTGGGCGCCACAAAGGAGGCACCGGGCTGCTCGTCAACCGCATCGATCTGTGGCTGGAAAGCCGGAACCTGCGGCTGATAGGCTGGCTGTGGCAGCCCGTCCTGACCAGTTTCTACAACCTCTTCAAAAATGTCTTCGGCCTGCTCCTGCGCAGCAACCTGCTGCACGTCAAGGCTTTCGAACAGAGAGGGTTCTTGCGCCGCCGGAGCAGCCTCAGCCACCGCAACCTGAGGTTGCTCAACCGGGGTGTTCAGTTCCAGCGGGGCCGAACGGGCCTGTTCGACGGTGACGGTTTTTTTCAGCGGTGCCGACATTGGACGACGCGGTACCGGCACCTCTGTCATCACTTCGGTCGCGTCGATACCAGTTGCCACGACGGAAACACGCATCCGGCCTTCCATGGCGGTATCCAGGGTCGAGCCGACGATGATATTGGCCTCGGGGTCCACCTCTTCGCGGATGCGATTGGCGGCTTCGTCCAGTTCAAACAGGGTCAAGTCATGGGCGCCGGTGATGTTGATGAGAACACCCTTGGCTCCCCGCAGGCTGATTTCATCCAGCAGCGGGTTGGCGATGGCTTTTTCAGCCGCCTGCACGGCGCGATCTTCGCCCTCGGCCTCGCCGGTGCCCATCATCGCCTTGCCCATTTCGTCCATCACGGCGCGCACATCGGCAAAGTCGAGGTTGATCAGGCCGGGACGCACCATCAGGTCGGTCACCCCTTTGACGCCCTGATACAGAACGTCATCCGCCATCGAGAAGGCCTCGGTGAAGGTGGTCTTTTCATTGGCCAGCCGGAACAGGTTCTGGTTGGGAATGATGATCAGCGTATCCACGACCTTTTGCAGGGCTTCGACGCCCTCCTCGGCCTGCTTCATCCGCTTGTTGCCTTCAAACTGGAACGGCTTGGTGACAACACCAACCGTCAGAACACCCAGTTCACGGGCCGCCTGTGCGATGATCGGCGCGGCACCTGTCCCGGTGCCTCCGCCCATGCCTGCGGTGATAAAGCACATATGTGCTCCCGCCAGGTGATCAACGATCTGCTCGATACTTTCTTCTGCCGAGGCAGAGCCCACAGAAGGCCGCGCACCAGCGCCGAGCCCTTCGGTGACTTTTACGCCCAGCTGGATCCGGCTTTTTGCCGCGTTTTGTTGGAGCGCCTGAGCATCGGTATTGGCGACGACAAAGTCGACACCTTCCAGCTCTTTTGCGATCATATTGTTGACCGCATTGCCGCCTGCGCCACCAACACCAAACACGGTGATCTTAGGGGCCAGTTCTTCCTGCCCGGGCATCGAAAGGTTCAATGTCATGCTCTTTCCGCCTGTTTCTCAGCCCTCCCGCAAGGGCTATTCCTGTTTTTCCGCCTTAATCCTACCGTGAAGGCGGAGTCTCGTCATCCCAAAAAACGTAATCTGCCACAAAATATGGCCCATCTCAGAGAAAAATCCGCAATTCTCCGCTCATGCGGGCAGATTTGGTAGAACACCACCTGACCCGACACAATGCGACCAGCCCCAGCGGAGATACCACCGGGGTCGCAGATTCAATTTTGAGCGGTTGCCTTCTGCTCGGCAGTTTTGCGTCACTTTTTGCGACTGTTATATCTTTGTTATCCGGTTTTCCCAGCCCTGTCACCTGGCTCAGTCCAGGTTTTCCACAGGCTGGGGATATTTTTTCAGTGCTGTTACCAATTGTCCCGGAACCAGCGCACCGCCCGGCTGATAGAGCGGGCCGGATAGCGGTCTACGGGCGTTTCAAAATCCCACCACTCATCCTGCGGGTGGGCGGCAAACAGGCTCAACCCAACGGCGGCGGCAAACCCCGGTCCGGTGGCGGACTGCGGCAGGCCGTGGACCCGCAATGGCCGACCCAGCCGAACCTGTTGGCCCAGAATGCGCGTGGCCAAACCGTCGAGCCCCAAGATCTGACTGGAGCCGCCGGTGAGAACGATTTGCTGGCTTGGAAGGTATTCGAATCCGGCGGCATCAAGCCGCGTGCGCACCTCTTCGAGAATTTCCTCAACCCGTGGCCGCATGATGCCAATCAGTTCAGCGCGACTAACTGTGCGGCGGTCATGTTCCCAGTCGCCAGTGTCACCGCCAATGTCGATCATGTCCCGGTCATCCACGCCAGTGGCATGGACGCCACCACAGAATGTCTTGATCCGTTCCGCATTGGCCATCGGCACCCCCAGCCCCATCGAAATATCGCTGGTGATGTGATCGCCCCCCATACGCACCGCATCGGCATAGATCATGTGCTTTTTCATAAAGACCGAAATCGAAGTGGAGCCGCCGCCCATGTCGATACAGGCCGCGCCCAGCTCCTGCTCGTCTTCGACCAAAGCCGCATAGCCCGAGGCATAGGCGGAAGAGGCAATCCCGGCGAGCTCCAGATCGCAGCGCTGAATACAGCGCACCAGGTTCTGCACCGTGCCGGTATCCACCGTCAGCATATGCATATCCACCGCCAGCGTTTGCCCCAGCTGGCCGCGCGGATCGGCAAGACCCGAGCGATTATCCAGGGCAAAGTTCACCGGTTGCGCGTGCAGGACCTCGCGGCCCGGACCGTATTCCGGCACTTCACAGGCTGCCAGCACCTGGGCGATTTCGGATTCCGAAACCTCCTGGCCATCCAGCTCCAACCTTGCATCCAACCCATAAGACCGCGGATTGGCGCCTGCGAAACTGGCAATCACATGATCAACCCGCACCCCGGCCATCTTTTGCGCCGCCTGTACCGCGGTGCGAATGGCCCGCTCGGTCTCTTGCATGGCAGTGATTTCGCCAAATTGCACCCCGCGCGACCGGGTGGTGGCAGCACCAATCACCCGAAACCCGGACTGTCCCGCCAAAGAGCCAATGGAATTGTCTTCGCTAAGCCGACCAGAGCCATCAAAGCGCAGCACCAGACAGGCAATTTTTGAGCTGCCAATGTCCAGAATGGCCACCACACCGCGCTGCATCGCCAGACGGCGCATCTGCCGCATTGCGCGCTGGGACTGATAAAGATCCGTCATCTTACAACCCACCCTCGTTCATTTCTCTGATGCGCCACCAGTTTTCCACTGCATTCTCCGTCATTCGAACCGTCGGCCGCGCCGCAATTCGCATATCCACCACAGCGACATCGCGCTCCAGCAAGTCCTGCACTTCGCTCACCACAATCACCCGCTCCAGCGCCTGCACCGGATTGTCCTGCGGCAGCAGGATCCGCTGGCCGCGATCCAGCACCACATCCCAGCGGCGCTCACCTATCCGCACCAATCCGCGCAACCGCCCGCCAAGAGGCCGCGCGGTGGCAAACAATTCCAGGGCCTCGCCCGCCATCAGATCTGCGGATTTCCCCGCGATCAGCGGCAGCTCCGGATGCATCGCCCGCCGCCCCAGCTCGGCCACATGCGTACCCGTCTGATCCAATAGGGCCAGGCCTTCGTGGTTGCGCCAGATCATCGCCGGGCTGCGTTCTTCGATGTCGATTTGCAAAATTCCACCGGGGCGAATGCGTACATTCACCGATTTCACCGGTGCCAGACTTTCGATCTGGGCACGGATCTGCGCCAGATCCAAATCAAAGGAGCTCACCGGGAAATCCAGCGGCAGGACTTCGCGCACATCCTGCGCCACAGAGACCCCGGCCCCGTCAACCACCATGACATTGACCATGAATTCGGGGCGCTCTTCGATCGCAGCGCGCAGCGATAACAGGCTGTCGCGCACCATATCGCGCCGCGCCTGATCCGCCAGGAATGCCCCGGTCGCCGCAAGCAGCAAACACAGAGGCACGCCAAATTTCAATCCAAAGCGAATGCCGGGGGTCAACATCCAGCGTTGCAACCGGTATTTCAGCCGCGACGGCGCCGGGTCCGCCTGATTGGCCTTGCGGGTGATCCGATCTCTTAGCGTCCGCATGAGGCGTCCTTTACCAACCAGGCGCAGAGCGCACCAAAGTCCAGACCACAATGGGCCGCCTGTTCCGGAGCCAGCGAAGTCGGCGTCATGCCGGGCTGGTTGTTGGTTTCCAGCAGGATCAAGCCCGCAGCACCTTTGGTCTCGTCCCAGCGAATATCGGTGCGGCTCAAGCCCCGGCAGCCCAGTGCCTGATGGGCGCGCAGCGCATAGTCCAGACAGAGATCGCGAATATCCGCAGGGATAGCCGCCGGGATCACATGGCGCGAGCCGCCGGGTTTATATTTGGCGTCATAGTCATACCAGCCATCGGTCAGAATATCGGTCACCTCAAGGGCGCGATCCCCAAGCACGGAAACGCTGAGTTCGCGCCCGGGGGCAAAGGCCTCGACCAGAACTTCATCGGGCATATCGGGGGACAGGGCTGGCGGGCCATTGGCGGCCTCATGCACCAGATAGATACCAACGCTGGAGCCTTCGTTGTTGGGCTTTACCACATAGGGCGGCGCCATGACATGGCCGGCCATGACCGCGCTTTTGGCATACAGACCGCTCTCCATGATCGGCAGGCCTGCCTCATGGAACACCATCTTGCTACGCTGTTTATCCATCGCCAGTGCCGAGGCCAGAACACCCGAATGGGTATAGGGCAGCCCCATCCACTCCAGCAGGCCTTGCACGCAGCCATCCTCGCCCCAGCGGCCATGCAGGGCGTTAAAAACCACATCTGGTTTGGCTGTCTCAAGCTGTGCGTATAGATCCGGACCGGCGTCCAGCTCTACCACGTCATATCCTTCGCCCCGTAGTGCGGCTGCGCATTCACGCCCACTGGACAACGAGACCTCACGTTCTGCTGAGGGTCCGCCCAATAGTACCGCCACTTTCGGGAGTGCTCTGCTCGACTCACCCACGATAGCGCCTCAAAATTATCGGGCTTTGCGCCCTTGGTTATTGGAGCCCTAAAAACCAGGCCCGCATTATTTTCGGGTCGTTGCCCGTAAGTTGAGGCATTCAGCCCCTAAAAGCTGCAAGATCCAGGATCCTGCCCCACCAAATGACTGCCTAAGGCCACCCGGCAAAAAAATCCGCGCCCCAAAACAGGGGCCCTGAGCCATCATAACGCCGCAAGTCTTACCGGGTTATTAATAGCACCTTTACCATGATTAAGATCCTGCCTGTCTGCTGTCACGCCCAAACGACAAAAAAATCCCCCCAAACAAATCTATAAGGATTTGAAAAGGTAGCGCGTTTTTGAATGTCCCGACGTTATTCTTGCTGCTCTAACAGGGGTTCTCCGACCCTCATGATTTCCCATTCTAGCGTTATGCCGGAATTGGCGTAAACCTTTTTTCTGACATCTTCGCCCAAAGTTTCCAGATCTGCGGCAGTTGCGCCACCGGTGTTGATCATGAAGTTGGAGTGTTTTTTGCTCATTTGGGCGCCGCCCACCTGGGCGCCGCGCATCCCCGCGTCATCAATCACCTTCCAGGCCTTCAGATCCTGCAGATCATCAGCCTGGCCCGTCGAGGAAAACCCGGCCGGATTGCGAAAGGTCGATCCGGCAGAGCGGTCCTTGGTGGGCTGGGTGTCATCGCGCTTTTTCAGCTGGGATTCCATGCGGGCCTGCAGCGCCTCCGGCTGTCCGGGTTTGGCGCGCAGGGTTGCCGAAATCAATACCGCGCCCTCAGGCAACGCGGTCTGGCGGTATTGGAACTGCAGCTCCTCGGCGGTGATGTCGCGCAGGCTGCCATCGCGGGTGACAATCTGTGCCGACACAAAGTGATCCGCCACATATGAGCCATAGCAGCCAGCATTCATCCGCACGGCCCCGCCGATAGATCCCGGAATGGTCCGCAGAAAGGTCAGGTCCAGGCCTGCGTCGGCACCTTTGCGTGCCACATGGGCATCCAGCGCCGCCGCGCCTGCGGTGATCTGGTCCCCTGCGATCTCGATCCCGTTAAAGCCGCGCCCCAGACGGATCACCACCGCCCGCAAGCCCCCATCGCGCACGATCAGGTTGGAACCAACGCCCATGGGAAAAACCGCAATGTCAGCGGGCAATTGCGCCAAGAAGCTCTGCAGATCTTCGACATCTGCCGGCTGGAACAGATAGTCAGCCGCACCGCCAACGCGCAGCCAGGTCAGATCGGACAGGGCGCGATTGGGGGTCAGCTTACCACGTAGCGATGGCATATTTGAAAGATCAAGTTCAGACATGTTCAGAGCCAGTCCATCCAGCGTAGAAAAGTATTGATCAGCAGGCCAAAGCAGAAGGCGAGCAAAGTTGCAAGCCAAGAGGCCATAAGCAAAGCACCGGCAAGGGCAAGGGCAAGGGCAAAACCAATTCTGGGGCCACCGTCACTCCCCGCCATCCACATGTTTGGCAAAACCCCGCTTGCGCAGCCAGCGTCCCAGATAGATCAGCGGCCAGCGCAGCACGCTCATGGCAGCGCAAAGCACCGCCAGCCCCCACCAGGGGCCGTTTTCATAGACCACATAGCCCAGTAGCGGGATGCCAATGGCGATCAGAACATAGGCCCGGCGCCAGTGATTGTCGCGGCTCGGCAGTACCGCCAGGATATTGGCCACCAAAGCCCAGACCGCCGCAAGCGTCAGCGAGAGTGTCATTGCGGCCCCTCCGTCGGCTGGCGCCATTTGGTCCAGTAGTAGCGGATCGGGCGACGGTACATCGACGCCACTGCAAACAGCCCAAAGGCAACCGCCATCCAGCCCATTTCAAGCCCCATCCAGATCAACAGAAACGGAGCGATGCACAGCAGAATGCGCCCCGGCACAAAATGCCGCTCCACCGGCAGCAGGGCAACCGCCGTGGTGGCCAGAACCCACAGGATGGCCGCAAGCAGGCTCATATCCAGCCCTTTACTGCGGTTGCCAGCGCCAGCAGCGACATGACCAGCCCCAGCACCGGAACCGCCATTGAGATCCGAAAAGGCGCCTCTGGCTGGCGGCGTTTTTGCAGGATCAGGGCCAGGTTCACCAGCACAAAGACAGACAAAAGCGTGGCGGAGGTGGCGCCCGCCAGCTGCGCCACCGGCAGCCAATAGGCGGCGACCAGAACCGCCAGACCAATCAGCAAAGTGGCGCGCACCGGGGTGCCAAAGCGTGGATGCGCATGGCGAAAGACCGCCAGCCCGGTGGTCCGGCCGCCCAGACCATAAAGCACCCGCGAGGCCATGACGATCTGGGCCAGCACACCATTCAGCGCTGCAAAGACCGCAATCGCCGACAAGAACCGCGCACTGCCGCCCTGCGACTGCTGCCAGACCAGCGCCAGCGGGCTTTGGGACTCGGCCAGCGCCGCCAGCGGCACCGTTCGAACGGCGGCCCAACAGACCAGCGCGTAGATCACCGAGGTTACGGCCAGGGAAATGACTATTGCCAGGGGCAGAACGCGGGTTGGGTTCCGCACCTCTTCTGCCATGTTTACAATGTCTTCAAAGCCGATAAAGGCAAAAAAGGCCAGCACCGCGCCAAAGGCGATCCCCGTGGCAAGCCCCGTGACAAGCCCAGGCGTCGTGACCATCTCAGCCAGCGGCAAAGCGGCGGTCCAGTCAGGGCTGGCCGAGGTGGAAAAGCCAGCCCAGACCACCAGGGCCAGGCCCAGCACCTCGATCAATGTGAAGACCGCAACCAGCGCAAAGCTTTCCAGCACGCCAACAATGGCGACCAGTACCAAGGCCGCCCCCATGCCAATGATGGCTATTTCGGCATCCACTCCCGTGGCCGCCGCAAAATAGCCCGCCCCGCCCCGCAATACCGCCCCGGCAGAGATCGTCCCGGCAACCACCACTGCCAGCCCGACAAAGATCGCAAAGAATTTGGAGTTGAACCCCTGGCCAACATAGGCGGCCTCGCCTGCGGCTTCGGGCAGACGGGAGGAGAATTCGGCATAAGACAGCGCCGTTGGTGCAGCAATCAGCCCGGCGAGCAAAAAGGCCAGCGGCGCCAGCACTCCGGCCTCGGCGGCCACCGCCCCCACCAGCACATAGATCCCCGCCCCCACCATGACGCCGATACCATAGGCCGTCAAAAGACCTAACCCGATACGGCGCTTCAGCTGCTGGCTCATTTGGCGGATCCTTTTGGGGTCAGGCAGGCATCAGTTGCGGCTCAAGCGCTCTGGCAGACCATTGGCCCAGGTGCTGATTGTCCCGGCCCCCAGGCAGACCACCATATCGCCGGGGCGCGTCTGCTCGCGCACCAGCCGTTCCAGATCATCCTCGTTCAGCAGGGCACGGGCGTGACGGTGGCCATGGCGGATCATGCCGGCAACCAGGTCATCGCGGCTGGCGCCGGGGATTGGATCTTCACCTGCGGCAAAAACCTCGGCGATGGCAACCACATCCGCCTCGTTGAAACAGGCGCAGAAATCTTCGAACAGATCAGACAGGCGCGAATAGCGATGCGGCTGATGCACCGCAATCACCCGCGCACCGGGGCTATCGGCAATGGCCTGACGCGCCGCCTTGAGCACAGCGGCAATTTCAACCGGATGGTGACCATAGTCGTCGATGATGGTGACGCCATTCACTTCGCCCACCTTGGTAAAGCGGCGGTTGACGCCGCCAAAGGCGGCCAGGGCCTCGCGGATTTCGCTGGTGTTCATGCCCAGATGTCGGGCCACAGCCACAGCGGACAGGGCATTGGAGACGTTGTGATCTCCGGGCATTGGCAGGCTGCAGCCTTTGATCACCTTGTCCTCGGACTGCAGATGAACATCAAAATGTGCCACCCCCGCCTTGTAGGTCAGGTTGGTGGCCCGCACATCGGCCTGGGCGTTGAACCCATAGGTGACAACCCGGCGATCGGTGATCCGGCCCACCAGGGCCTGCACCTCGGCATGATCGGTGCAACAGACCGCCACGCCATAAAAGGGAATATTGGAGACAAACTCGTGGAAGCCATCGCGCAGGGTGTCAAAATCGCCCCAATGTTCCATGTGTTCAGGGTCGATATTGGTGACCACGGCGATGGTGGCGGGCAGCCGGTTGAAGGTGCCGTCGCTTTCATCCGCTTCCACCACCATCCATTCGCCCTGCCCCATGCGGGCGTTGGACCCATAGGCATGGATGATGCCGCCGTTGACAACCGTGGGGTCAAATTTGCCAGCAACCATAAGTTCGGCCATCATGGTTGTGGTGGTGGTTTTGCCATGGGTGCCGCCAATGGCGATATTGGATTTCAGCCGCATCAGCTCTGCCAGCATCTCGGCGCGGCGCACCACCGGCAGACCTAGCCGGCGGGCCTCGTCCAGTTCGGGGTTGCCGGGTTTGATGGCAGAGGAAATCACCACCACCTCAGCCTCGGCCAGGTTTTCCGCCTTTTGCCCCACAAAAACCAGGGCCCCCAGCGTTTCCAGCCGCTGGGTAATCTTGGAGGCCTTCAGATCAGAGCCCTGCACCACATAGCCCAGATTGAGCAGAACCTCAGCAATACCGGACATGCCAATGCCGCCGATGCCGACAAAATGGATGGGGCCAACGTCACCGGGCAGTTTGGTTGCTGGGGTCATCATTATCCTTCCTCGGCCAGTTGCTCGACCAGAGCCACCAATCTGTTGGTGGCATCGGGAACACCGGCGCTTAATGCGGCAAGCGACATTTGCATGGCCGCCTGCGGGTTGCTCAAAACTGCCTCGATTTGCGCGCTCAGCGCCGCGACGTCAAGTGCACTTTCGGGGATCAAAATGGCGCCACCGGCCTTCACCAGCCCACGGGCATTGGCGGTTTGATGGTCGCCGGTCGCCGCCGCATAGGGCACCAAAATGCTGGGCCGGCCAATCACGCTGATATCCGCCACAGAGGAGGCCCCGGCGCGCGAGATCACCAGCTGCGCTTCGGACATGCGCGCGGGCACGTCGTTAAAGAACGGCTGTACATCCGCCGAAATCCCATGCTCGCTGTAAAACGCGCTGACGCGCTCCATATCTTCGCCGCGGGCCTGATGCGAGACGCGCAGATATTGGCGCAGCTCCTGCGGCAGGGCGGCAATCGCCGCAGGCACCACATCCGACAGGATGCGCGCCCCCTGGCTGCCGCCCATCACCAGGATCGACATCGGGTAGGCGCCGGGCTCGATATAGCCAGCCCCGGCCCGCTCCATCACCGCAGCCCGCACCGGATTGCCCACATGTTCATGCGGCACAGTGTCTGGCAGATCCGTCGGCCAGGTGCCGCAGGCAACCCCGGCCACCCGCGTTGAAAACAGCTGGTTTACCCGCCCCAGCACGCCATTTTGTTCGTGGATCATCCGGGGAAGTTTCAGCAGCGTCGCCGCGCCCAGGGCCGGAATTGACGGATAGCCGCCAAAGCCAATCACCGCATCCGGGCGATCCCGGCGCATCTGCAGCGCCATCGACAGAATTCCGCCGGCAATCTTTGGCGCCACCATGGCCTTGGCCAACACCCCGCCACGGGCAAAGGTGGCTGAGGAAACCTGCGTGATTTCGGTGGTATGGGGAAAGCCGCCCGTGTAGCGCGCACCGCGCGCATCGGTCGACAGCTTCACCCGCCAGCCCCGGCGCAGCATCGCCTCAGCCAGGGCCTGGGCGGGAAACATATGCCCACCGGTGCCCCCGGCCGCCATCAAGAGCAGTTTCTGTGTCATATCAATCGCGCTTCTTTGCTTGAGCCTGGCCCTGCAATCACTTTGGGCCAGCGCTTTTGGGGCTTTTGAGATCAGCCGCGCCCGCGGCCACGCAGGAAATCGGCGATCTCACCCTGCGGTCTTGCGCGGGTAAAAGACAAGAGCATCCCCACCGCAATCCCGCCGGCAATCAGCGAAGACCCGCCGTAGCTGACAAAGGGCAGCGTCATGCCCTTGGCCGGAAGCAACCGCACAGCAACCCCCATGTTGATCATCGCCTGCACACCAAACATGCAGACCAGGCCCGTCCCCGCCAGTCGAATGAAGGGGTCGCGCTCGCGCATCAGCCGGAACAGGGAGCGCACCACCACCATGGCGTAAAGGCCAATCAGTACCAAAACCAGGATCAGCCCGTATTCCTCGGCGGCGACGGCCACGATAAAATCGGTATGGGCATCGGGCAGCGACCATTTCACCTGCCCCTCACCAACACCAACCCCAAACAGCCCGCCTTCGCGGATGGCATTGGTGGCATAGCCCATCTGGGTGGTGGGATCGATTTCCGGGTTCAGGAACCCGTCGATGCGGCGGGCAAAATGCTCGGAGTTTGAATAGGCAACGATACCGCTCATCACCACCACACAGGCCATCCCGACCAACAGCAGCATCGGTGCGCCGGCAACAAAATACATCACGCCCCAGCCAAACAGGATCAGACAGGCCTGGCCAAAATCGGGCTGCAGCACCAGCATCATCACCACCGCCATACAGATCCCAAAGGAGATCAGGGTGCCGGGTGGTCCATTGATCTGCTGACTGGAGGAGATCATCCAGGCCGCAACCACGATAAACCCGGGCTTCAGAAACTCGGAGGGTTGCAACGAGGCAAAGCCCAGCGAATACCAGCGCACAGCCCCCTTGCCAAAATCCGTCCCCAGAATGGGCAGCAGCGCCAGCGCCAGAAAGGCGCAGGCAAAGCCAACAACAGCTAGGCGTCGCACCAGTTGCGGCGACATCATCGAGGTCAGGATCATCGCACCAAGCGCGGTGATGCCAAAAATGGCCTGCCGCTGCACATAGTGAAAATTGTCAAACCCGTTGCGCTCGGCCAGGGGGACCGAGGCCGCCAGGCCCAAAAGCAACCCCAATACAAAGAGCGTCAGAATGCAGGACATGGACCATTTGTCCAACGTCCGCCACCATTTTGGAAGGATCGGTTCACCTGTGGGTACAGGAACCGCTCCATAGACCATCTCAGTCATGGGATTACCGCCAGTTTTGCCTCAAGATCAGCCCCATTTTGGGGTCATTGCAAACAGAGTAACCGCAAACCGCCCTTCAAGCCAGCCCATTGATGATCCAACAGCAGGTTTTTGCAGCCGTGGTGCGCCGCCCCGCTCCCCGGTCCCACAGCGCTCTGCTGCGGCCCCTAAGGCTCGCCCCTTGCGCCACTGGCCCATCCGTGATGGATGCACTGCATGTATGTTAACACCGTGATTCTAGGCGCCGGCGCCGCCGGCATGATGTGTGCCGCCCATGCAGGCGGCGACTGCCTGGTGGTGGACCACGCCAAGTCCCCGGGGGAAAAGATCCGCATTTCCGGCGGCGGGCGCAGCAATTTCACCAATCTGGACGTCACCCCGGAAAACTACATCTCGCAGAACCCGCATTTCTGCAAATCCGCCCTGGCCCGCTATAGCCAATGGGATTTTATCTCGCTGGTCGACCGCTACGGCATCACCTGGCATGAAAAGACCCTGGGCCAGTTGTTTTGCGATGGCTCGGCCAAGCAGATCGTCGCCATGCTGGTGGATGAGCTGACACAGGCGGGGGCGCAACTCTGGCTCAAAACCTCGGTTGAGCACGTGTGCTATGAGGGCGGTCAATATCAGCTGACACTGCTGCGTGACGGCAGCCCACACCAGGTAGCCTGCGCCAATCTGGTCCTGGCCACCGGCGGCAAAAGCATCCCCAAAATGGGCGCAACCGGTCTCGCCTATGACATCGCCCGCCAATTTGGCCTGCCGCTGATTGATACTTGTCCGGGCCTGGTCCCCTTCACCTTTCCCGAGGGGCGGTTTACCGCTCTGGCCGGCACCGCCCTGCCCGCGCGCCTGTGCAACAGACGCGCCAGCTTTGACGAAGCCCTGTTGTTCACCCATCGCGGCCTCTCCGGCCCCGCGGTGCTGCAACTCTCCTCCTATTGGCAACAGGGCGAAGCGATCACCGTCAACCTGATCCCCCAGACCGACCTGTTCACCCTGCTGCGCGATCAGCGCCAGGCCCAGGGACGGCGCGCCCTCACCACTGAAATCGCCCGCCATCTGCCTGGGCGGCTGGTGGATTTCCTCGCCACCGAGTTCGCCATCACCGGTCGGTTGGCAGATCAGTCAGACGCCGCCCTGCAGGCGCTCTGCGACGCATTACAGAGCTGGCAGCTTACCCCCGGCGGCTCCGAAGGCTACCGCACCGCCGAGGTCACCCTGGGCGGCATCGACACCAATGCGCTGTCTTCCAAAACCATGCAGGCCAAATCCCAACCCGGACTGTTTGCCATTGGCGAGGCCGTCGATGTCACCGGCTGGTTGGGCGGCTATAACTTTCAATGGGCCTGGGCCTCGGGCCATGCGGCAGGCCAAGCCATCGCCACCGGAGGCGCCGCCAGCTGATCGCCCTCAACCGCCGCGGAAATTCCGTTTCGGAGCCACCCTCGCCTGCCCCCGATCAGACAGGAGAAGAGCGGCAGGCTCAGGAGAAATCGCCGAGGGGCCCCGCTTTTGGCGGGGAGACGGCTATTTCTCTTGACCCTGACGTGGCTCCTGTCAGCACGGGCCTGGGCCTGGGCGTGGGTGGTCCCGCAACGGGTTTTCCGTTTTGGTGAACCTGAGCCCCTTACCCTGAGCCCCCTAACAAAGCCCCTGCTCTGCGCTTGACCACAGGTCTTGATCACAGGTCGTGATCACTGGCCTTGACCGCAGGCCTTGACCGCAGAGTTCAGCCCAATTGAGCCGTCACCTCGGCAATAAAGTCATCGCCGCGCTGCTCAAAATTGTCATACTGATCAAAACTCGCCGCAGCAGGCGCCAGCAGCACCACATCCCCGGGCTCGGCCTCAGCCACGGCACAGGCCACCGCCCGCGCCATGGTGGTGCAGACCTCCGCCTCGACATCCAGTTGCATGGCAAAACCCGCAGCCTCGCGGCCAATCACATAGGCCTTGCGGACAGACCCGGTCTGGCCGCTCAGCGCACCCAGACCGCCCTCTTTTTCCAATCCGCCGCAGATCCAGCGGATGTTCTTGAAAGCACTCAGCGCTTTGACAGCGCTGTCCAGATTGGTCGCCTTGCTGTCATTGACATAGCGCACCCCTGCCACCTCGGCCACGGTCTGGCTGCGATGCGGCAGGCCGGGATATGTGGCCAGGGCCGCTTCGATCACCCGCGGCGCCAATCCCAAGACCCGCGCCGCCGCATAGGCGGCACAGGCGTTCTGGTGGTTGTGAGCCCCGGGCAAGCCGGTCATCTGGCGCAGATCAATCGAGCCCACCTGCCGCCCCTTGCGCATCTCGCTGAGAAAGCCTTTGCGGGCAAAGACCTGCCAGCCCGGCCCGGTCAGCTTGCGCCCCGAGGCCACCCGGATCACCCGGTCATCGCTGGCCGCCTGCGACATCTGCCCCGCCAGAAACAGCCCCTCATCCTCATCAATGCCAATGATGGCCCGATCCGGGCCGCCCTCGGCAAACAGCCTGCGTTTGGCGGCAAAATAGCCCCCCAGCCCGGCATGACGGTCCAGATGATCCGGCGACAGATTGGTCAGGATGGCCACATCCGGGGTCAGGGCGCGGGCCAGTTCGGTCTGGTAGCTGGACAGCTCCAGCACCACAACACCGGCCTCTCCGGGCGGGTCGATATCCAGCACCCCGCGCCCGATATTGCCCGCCATCTGACTGTCCCGGCCAACGCTTTCCAGGATATGATGCAGCAGCGCCACCGTGGTGGATTTGCCGTTGGAACCGGTGATGGCAACCACCTTGGGCGGCTGGTCCAGCATATCCCAGCCCTGGGCCGGCAATGACGCAAAGAACAGCCCGATATCATTGTCCACCGGCACGCCAGCCTGCAGCGCGGCGCGGATCACCGGGTTTGGCTGGGGATAAAGATGCGGGATCCCCGGCGAGGCCACCAGAGTGGCAATATCATCAAAGGCCCCCTGCCGGTGCAGATCCCGCAGCTGAAACCCCTCGGCCTCGGCCCGGTCCCGCGCCTGTGGCTGATCATCCCAACACACCGGAGTGGCGCCGCCCGCCAGCAGTGCCCGCGCCGTGGCCAGGCCAGACCGTCCCAGCCCCAAAACAGCAACCGTCGCGCCTTCAAACCCTTGAACCGGGATCATCGCCTACCTCACACTTGATCAAATTTTCGCCGCACATCACTTTTCGCCGAACAGTGCACCGCTGCTGCCCCACTTGCAAGAGCTCACAGGATCCCTTCAGGCATCTCCTCAGGCATCCCCACATACGCATCCACAAGCGCAGCCGCAGAGCCCGCAGGGCTCTGCCACCCCCAACAATTGGCAGAGAGGCAAAGCCTCTCGAAATTGGCGGGAGCCCCCCCTTTTTGCGAACAAAGGACAACAGATAGGGGCAACAAAAAAGGCGGCCAAGGCCACCTTTCTTGCATCGACTTTGCGGCAGATTCTGGCGCTGCCAGATGACCTAGCGCACTTTCAGGGTGGCCAGACCAATCATCGCCAGGATCAGGGCGATGATCCAGAACCGGATCACAATGGTGGGTTCGGCCCAGCCCTTTTTCTCATAGTGGTGATGGATTGGCGCCATCAGGAACACCCGCCGACCGGTGCGCTTGAAATAGAGCACCTGAATGATCACCGACAGGGCCTCCACCACAAACAAACCACCAACAATGGCCCAGACCAGCTCATGTTTGGTAACCACCGCGATGGCCCCCAATGCACCGCCAAGCGCAAGCGAGCCGGTGTCGCCCATAAAGACCGCAGCGGGAGGCGCATTGTACCACAAAAAGCCCAGCCCCCCGCCAAACAGCGCGGCGGCAAAGATCAGGATCTCGCCGGTGCCAGGCACATAGTGCACATCCAGATATTCGGTGAAATCGACCCGGCCAACCGCATAGGCAATAACCCCCAGGGTGCCTGCCGCGATCATCACCGGCATGATGGCCAAACCATCCAGACCATCGGTCAGGTTCACCGCATTGGCAGAGCCCACGATGACACAAATCACAAAGGGCACATAGAAATAGCCCAGATTGATCAGCGTGTCCTTGAACACCGGCAGCGCCAGCTGGTTCTGCAGCGCCTCAGGGTGATAGGCCCGGGCGCAGAGCGCCGCAATCACCGCAATGATGATCCCCAACAGCAGCCGCAGCTTGCCCGACACTCCGGCGGTGTTCTGCTTGGACACTTTGGCGTAGTCATCGGCAAAACCAATCAGCGCAAACGACAGGGTGACAAACAGCACCAGCCAGACAAAGGGATTGTCCAGCCGTGCCCAGATCAGAGTGGCGGTCAACAGCGCCCCGACGATGAGCAACCCGCCCATTGTTGGCGTCCCCGCCTTGGTGAAATGTCCCTCTGGCCCGTCATCGCGGATCGGCTGCCCCTTGCCCTGCCTGCGGCGCAGCACATTGATCAGCGGTTTGCCAAACAGAAAGCCAAACAAGAGCGCGGTCATAAAGGCGCCCCCTGCCCGGAAGGTGATATAGCGGAACAGGTTGAAAAAATCGCCGCCATCCGACAGGGCTGTCAGCCAATAGAGCATCTCGGATTGATCCTCGCCTTTAGGTTAAGTTTCAAGATTAGCGCTTGCCATGACCCAATTCCCGGATGCCGTCAACGATCTTGGAGAGCCCGGCGCTCAAAGATCCCTTGGCCAGCACAATATCGCCACAGCGCAGCTGCGCGGGTAAATCGGGCACCACATCCGCTGCGGTTGCGTAGTGCCCGCCGCGCTTACCCGCTGGTAAAGCCCGGTGCAGATGCGCCATCAGCGGGCCAATGCAATGGATGGTGTCCAGCGCCTGCAGCGCCGCCAGATCGGCAAGACCCGCATGTAATGCGACCTCCTGCGGACCCAGCTCGCCCATGTCACCAAGATAGGCAATCTTGCGCCCTACGGTCGCGGCGCCATCGGATCCCACCGCCAGTTTTGGCGTCGCCGCCAGCACCGCCAGGGCCGCCGCCATCGAGGTGGGGTTGGCATTATAACTATCGTCCAGGATCAGCAGCTTACCGCCATCCATTTCGACCTCAACCCGGGCGCCGCGTCCCTGAACCGGCGACCACAGGGCCAGAACCTGCGCCGCCCGTTGCAGATCCGCGCCGACGGCGGCAACACAGGCCAATGCGCCAAGGGCATTCATCGCAAAATGCGCGCCCAGCGACTGGATGGTGAGGCTCAAAGCCTGCGCTCCACAGTGCACCTCGGCCAGGGTGGCCGCGCCCCTCATCTGGGTGGAGCGCAATCTATACTCAGGTGCCGTGGTCCCAAACCACAGTTGCGACACCTCCAGACGCCGGGCCTCCTCCGCCAGAACCTGCGCCGTTTCGATATCCGCGTTCAGCACCGCCACACCGCCGGGTTCCAGCCCCTGCATGATGGCGGATTTTTCACGGGCGATGCCCGCCACATCCTCAAAAGCCTCCAGATGCACCGCGGCCACCGTGGTCACCATGGCCACATGCGGGCGCGCCTGCCGGGCCAGCGGCGCGATCTCGCCGGGGTGATTCATGCCAATTTCGATCACTGCAAACTCAGTGTCGCGCGGCATCCGCGCCAGGGTCAGCGGCACCCCCCAATGGTTGTTGTAGCTGGCAACGGCCGCATGGGTGCGGCCCTGATCGGCCAACATGCAGGCCAGCATTTCCTTGGTCGAGGTCTTGCCAACCGAGCCGGTGACGGCAATCACCCTGGCCCGGGTGCGCGCCCGCGCCGCCTGCCCCAGGGCCTCCAGCGCCGCCTGCACATCCTCGACAATCAACAAGGGGGCATCTGCCGCCAGGCCCTCTGGGCGATGGCTGACCAGCGCAGCCCCAGCGCCTTTTTGCAGCGCCTGGGCCACAAAATCATGGCCGTCGCGCGCCGCCTTCAGCGCCACAAACAAATCTTGGGGCTGCAGCGTACGGGTGTCAATCGACAGGCCCATGACCTGCCAGTCTCCCTGAGCCTCACCACCGGTTGCGGTTGCGGCCTCTGCCGCCGTCCAAAGCGCGCTCATATTGCTTTTCCTTCCAGAACGGCGACGGCCATACTGGCCTGCTCCACATCGTCAAAGGGCAAAACATCGCTGCCAACCACCTGGCCGCTCTCGTGGCCCTTGCCGCAGATCAGCAGCACATCGCCCGTGCCCAGCATGTCAACGCCGCGCAGGATCGCCTCGGCCCGGTCGCCCACCTCCAGCGCATCGGGTGCACCACCTTTGACCGCCGCGCGAATGACAGCCGGATCTTCGCTGCGCGGGTTATCATCGGTCACGATGACAACATCGGCATTGTCCTGTGCCGCCTGCCCCATCAGGGGACGCTTACCGGCGTCGCGGTCGCCGCCGGCGCCGATGATGGCAATCAGACGTCCCAGCACATGTGGGCGCAGGGCCTTGATCGCAGTGGCCACCGCATCCGGGGTATGGGCGTAGTCGACAAACACAGCGGCGCCATTGTCGCGGGTTGCGGCATGTTGCATGCGGCCGCGCACCGTCGTCAATTGTGGCAGGGTGTCAAACACCGCCGCCGGGTCTTCACCTGCGGCAATCACCAGCCCGCAGGCCAAAAGCACGTTTTCCGCCTGAAAGCCGCCGATCAGGTTCAACCGCACCTGAAAGGGGCGACCATGCCAGCTGAACCGCAGATCCTGCCCGGTGTCATCAAAGCGCTGCCCGGTGAGGCTGATATCGCCCAGGCCCCGGCCAATGCTGATCACCTCCTGGCCACGCGCAGCCGCCACCGCGCGCATCTCGGCGCCGCGCGGGTCATTCATGTTGATCACCGCCACACCATCCTCGGGCAGAACCCGGCGGAACAACCCCGCCTTGGCGGCAAAATAGGCCTCGAATGTCTCGTGATAATCCAGATGATCCTGGGTGAAATTGGTAAAGCCCGCCGCCGCCAGCTGCACCCCATCCAGGCGACACTGGTCCAGCCCATGCGAGGAGGCCTCCATCGCCGCATGGGTGACACCTGCGGCTGCGGCCTTGGCCAGGGCGCGGTGCAGGGTGATGGGCTCAGGTGTGGTATGGGCCAGCGGCAGGCTCCAGGCGCCCTCAATCCCGGTGGTGCCCAGGTTGACCGCCTGGTAACCCAACGCGCACCAGATCTGGCGCACAAAGGTCGCCACCGAGGTTTTGCCATTGGTGCCAGTCACCGCCACCATTGTCTGCGGCTGTGCACCAAACCAAAGCGCGGCAGCATAGGCCAGCGCCTGACGCGGATCTTCCACGATCACCAGCGCCGCATGGCTCTCTTCCAGAGGCTTTGCCGCAATCCTGGCGCCTGCTGCATCGGTCAGGATGGCAACCGCCCCCTGTTCCAGCGCCGCCGGGATAAATTTGGCACCATGGATCTGACTGCCCGGCAGGGCGGCAAACAGGGTTCCCTTGGCCACCCGACGGCTATCAACGGAGAGCCCGGAAATCAGCGGATCAGCGCCGCCACGGGCGGTCAGCCCCAGCTCGCTCAGGGGGCGGAGATCGGAAGTATCGTCGGGGTTGCTGCGCATCTGCGGCCCTCACCAGGTATTGGGCCCGGGATTACTCGCCGGGATCAGTTTGAGGTGAGGGTTATACCAGTCACCTCGGCGGGTTCAACTTGTGGTCTGAGACCCAACAGCGGTGCCAGACGCCCGATCATTTCGGCCGCCACGGGAACCGCTGTCCAGCCTGCGGTGCGGCGCTCTTCGCCATAGGCACTGACCGAGGGTTCATCCAGCGTCACCACCAGCACATATTTGGGATCATGCGCCGGGAAGATCGAGGCAAAGGTCGCGATCACCTTGTCCTCGTAATAGCCGCCAAGCGGTCTGGGCTTGTCGGCGGTGCCGGTCTTGCCGCCCACCTGATAGCCAGGAACCCGGGCAAAGCTGGCGGTGCCCTCGGTCACCACATGGCGCAGCATGGTGCGGGCAGCCTCGGCTGACTGTTCGGACATGATACGGCGGCCCAATTGCGGGCCATCCTGTTTCAAAATTGTCGGGCTGACATAGCGGCCCCCGTTTGCAACCGCCGCATAGCCTGCCGCCAGATGCATCGGCGTGGTAGAGATCCCGTGCCCATAGGAGATGGTCATCGCCGACAGCTCTGACCAGTTTGTTGGCAGCAAAGGCTGCCCGCCCTGCGCCTCAACGATCTCAAACGGGGTTGCTTCCAGCATCCCCAGATCCCGCAGGAAATCCTGCTGACGCTCAGCGCCGATCTGCTGTGCCAGCCGGGCAGTGCCGATATTGGAGGATTTCACGATGATCTTGGTCACCGACAACTCGTTGCCGTAGTTGCGGTAATCCTTGATCGAGAATTTCCCCCAACGCAGCGGACCGCGAGTGTCAATGATAGTATCCGGGGTCACCAGCCCCAGATCCATCGCCTGGGCCGCGGTGAAAATCTTGAAGGTCGAGCCAAGCTCGTAAACGCCCTGCACAGCGCGGTTGAACAGCGGGCTCACCGAGGGATCAAAGCCAGAGGTTGGTGGCGCCGGACGTTCATTTGGGTCAAAGTCCGGCAGCGAGACCACCGAGATCACCTCGCCGGTCTGCACATCCATCAGGATCGAGGTGGCGCCTTTGGCATTCATCAGCCGCATGCCGCCATCCAGCACCCGTTCAGCCGCGGCCTGCACAGTAAGATCCAGCGACAGGGTCAGCGGTTTGCTGCCATTGGCAGGGTCACGCAGATAGTCGTCGAACTGCTTTTCCACACCCGCAACCCCGATCACCTCGGCGGCGCTGACGCCCTCCTTGCCAAAGCTGGCCCCGCCCAGAACATGGGCGGCAACAGATCCATTGGGATAAAGACGCATCTCGCGGGGGCCAAACAGCAAACCGGGATCACCAATATCATGCACCGCCTGCTTTTGCTCGGGGCTGATTTTCTTTTTGATCCAAAGGAACTTGCGGGCGCCGGTGAACTTTGCCAACAGGTCCGCATGGTCCAGATCCGGGAAGATCTCGACCAGACGATCCGCAGCATTTTGCGGATCAATCAGCTGCTGCGTCTGCACATAAAGCGAATGGGTTTCAAAATTGGTCGCCAGAATGCGCCCCTCGCGGTCCACGATATCGGCGCGCTGCATGGCGATGACGCTGCCCGCGACACTGGCAACGGGTTCACGCGGTTCAGAGGTCGCCATAACCCCCATACGCGCCGCAACAGCCGCATAGGCACAGAGGAAAAACACCCCCAGCACCAGCAGTCGGCCCTCGGCGCGTTGCCGCGATTTCACCTGCATGTCGTCGTGGCGCTGACGAATATTCTCTCGTTCAATCGCGTCGGGGTTCTCCCCCTTGGAGCGCGCATCCAGAATCCGTGCCAGCGGGCGCAGCGGCTTGCGGGTCATTGGCCTGCCTCCTCACCCCGGCGGGCATTCAAGCCCGAGACCTCAACACCTTCGGAGATCTGCAACGCGGGCTGCACCGGATAGGTGACCTCATCCACCCGGCCAAACTGGTCGGGGCGCAGCGGCAGCAGCCCCAGGCGTTCAAAGTTCAGCTCGGCCAGTTCAAGCAACCGGTCCGGACGGTTCAGATAGGCCCATTCCGCCCGCAATACGCTGAGCCGCACCTGCGCAGCGCCAATTTGACGTTGCAGGCCACGGGTTTCTTTCAGCACCTGCTGGGTGGCGTAGTTTTCGCGGTAGGCCCAAAAGGCGAGACCAAAAACGGCCAGCGCTGTGATCGCATAGAGCAGAGACTTCATTTCCGCCCCTCTTTCAATTGCGGCATGCTCAGATCTTTGGCCGTGATCGGCACGGGCTCCGCATCGGTGCGTCGCCCAACCCGCAGCCGGGCAGAGCGCGACCGGGGATTTTCCGCCAGCTCGTCGTCATCGGGGCCAACTGCCTTGCGGGTGACCAATTCAAACTGCGAGGGGATTTCTTCGATTTCCGGCGCGTAGCGATTGGCCCGCCCGGTTTTATTGGCCCGGTGCTGGAAGAAGCGTTTGACCATGCGATCTTCGACCGAATGGAAGGTGACAACAGCCAGCAGCCCCCCCGGTTTCAAGGCGCGTTCTGCCGCCAAGAGCCCATTGAACAGCTCTTCGTATTCGGCGTTCACCGCAATCCGCAGCGCCTGAAAGCTGCGGGTGGCGGGATGCGATTTGCCCTGTTTGGCACGCGGCAGGCATTGCTCTACCAGCTTGGCCAGCTGCAGCGTCGTGGTGATCGGCGCCAACTCGCGGGCCTTGACGATGGATTTGGCAATCCGCCGACTGGCGCGTTCCTCGCCATAGTGGAACAGAATATCAGCCAGCTGCACTTCGCTGAGCTCTGCCACCAGATCCGCCGCCGAGGGTCCAGACTGCGACATCCGCATATCCAGCGGCCCGTCGCGCATGAAAGAAAAGCCGCGTTCGGCCAGATCCAGCTGCATCGAGGACACGCCAAGGTCCAGCACCACCCCGTCCAGATCCTGGGCGTATTCATCCATCCGTGAAAACACGCCCTCCTGCAGCACCAGGCGGTCGCCATAGTCTGCCGCCCAGGGCCTGGCCAATTCAAAGGCCAATGGATCGCGGTCAACGCCAATCACCTGATCGGCACCGGTCTCCAGCAGGCCCCGGGTATAGCCGCCAGCGCCAAAGGTACCATCCAGCCAACGGCCCGACACCGGCGCCACCGCCTTGAGCAGCGGGCGCAGCAGAACCGGAACATGGGGACCAGTAGGCGTGGGGCGGTCCGTGGTCATTTACCTATGCGCCTCCGGCGCCATCAAGGAACTCCAGCAGGTCAAAGCCTTCTGGCAATTCATCCATCCATTTATCAGCAAGAGCCTGTTCTTCTTTTTCGTAGGTTTCAGGCTTCCAAAGCTGGAACGTGTCCCCGGCAGCCATAAAGAAGACTTCTTTCTCCAGGCCAATCTTGTTGCGCAGTTTTGCGGGCAGAACCAGGCGACCGGTCTCATCTATCGTAGTGGGAAAAGACTGGCCGTGAAACATGCGCTGTAACATCTTGCGCTGCATCGAGCCACGCGGCAGCGCATCAATCTTGTCATCGACTTCCTCAATCGCTTCCATCGTATAACATTCAAGATAGTTGCGCGTGTGGTCACCGTAGACAATCACCAGTTCGGGGTTTTCGCCGGATTTCCAGTTTGGGTCGCTCGCCTCGATCACACGACGAAAGGAGGCCGGAATTGATACCCGCCCCTTTGTATCCACCTTATGGTGGCTTTCGCCTCTGAACCTGCGGCCCAAAATCTTGCCCTCATATGCGCACTTTGGCGCGTTATCTCCCCCAGAAACTAAGGAAGGCGAGTTGATCTGCTGCCACTGATCAACCCGCCTCCTAATTCCCGCTTAGCGGGGTGTCCGACTGCGCGCGCCACCTGGGGGGATGTCTGCTCGCCCGCGCGCCGGATCTCTCATTGTTCGGATGAAGTGAAGGCCTGTATGAACCTGCTTATTATTATGAGCTGGGGTCTTTGGTGCCCCTATTTGCTCTCCGCCGCATCCGATAAGAAAGGGATACTATGGGAAATCATGGCCTGACAACCCTCAATTCAAAAAAGACACCACAAAAGAAACCTCGACACCACAGATCGGCAAAATTTCATTAACCACATTCTGGAAATTCACGCACAAATTGCGGTTTTTCAACACATGAGCACAATATGTAGATGTGAAAAAAAGTTGTCAAAACCGGGCCATCTTGGCCCATGAATTCCCAGCGCGGCAGCGCTCCATTAACAGAGAATTAACAGTTCTCACAATGTTCCGCCCGCTTCCTGTGTGTAACTTTGTGGATAATGGGAATTTGACCACGATTCGCGCTGCGATTCGCGGTGACCCACAAAAACTTCCGCACCAACCGCACCATCCCACCCCATTGCGGACCATAAAATCCCACACATCCCATGGTTTCCCATAGCCGCTGAAAAATCGACAAGACCTGCTGTGGATTGTGAACTTCAGGGCAAGCCCAGCGGTTATGGGCGCGCGTCTTAGACCTGTGACAGTCCAGCACCCCCGGACAAAGCCCACCCACCCCTGGGCATCGCAGGCTTCAAATCGCAGGCTTCACATCATGGGCCGCAAATCATGGGTCTCAAGTCAAAGGCAACAAAACCCGCCTAGGCCATTCCACCCGCGACAAGCCCCCTGGCAATCTGGGCGTAGGCCTCAGATACAGGCCCCTCGCCCAGGGCAACCGGCGTGCCCGCATCCCCTGCCAGGCGGGTCTCAAGATCAATAGGCAAGGCTCCCAACAACGGCAGGCCCAGGGACTTTGCCTCACTGGCGACACCGCCATGGCCAAAGATATGATGCACCCCGCCGCAATCCGGGCAGGTAAAGAAGGACATGTTCTCGATCAGACCCAGGACCGGCGTCTTCAGCGTCTTGAACATATCCAGCGCCTTGCGGGCGTCGATCAGGGCGACATCCTGTGGCGTACTGACAACAATGGCGCCGCTCAGCTCGCTTTTGGTGCAGAGCGTCAGTTGCACATCTCCGGTCCCCGGGGGCAAGTCCACGATCAGCACATCCAACTCCCCCCAGTTCACCTGCCCCAGCATCTGCTGCAGCGCCCCCATCAACATGGGGCCACGCCAAACCACGGCCTTATCCTCTGGCACCATAAATCCAATAGACATGATGGTCACACCATGGGCCCTGAGCGGTTCGATCACGGTGCCATCCGGGCTGGCCGGACGACCAGAAACCCCCATCATGCGAGGTTGGCTCGGACCATATATATCCGCATCCAACAAGCCAACGCGCCGCCCCTGACGGGCCAGGGCCACTGCAAGATTGGCACTGACGGTGGATTTGCCCACGCCGCCCTTGCCAGAGGCCACAGCCAGTATACGGGAAACCCCCTTAGGCTTGATCGGAGTGGCCTGTGGTTTTGGATGGCCACCAATTTTCAGGCTTGGGGCCGACAGTGTCGCGCCCGGTGTCGCGCCCGGTGTCGCCGCCGGTTTTGCCGCCTGTCTTGCCGCAGGACCATGGGCCGTCAGCGCCACAGACACGGACCCCACGCCATCCAGTGCCAGTACCGCCGCTTCGGCTGCGCGGCGCAAAGGCTCCATATGCTGCGCGATTGCCGGGCTCGGGGCCTCAATGACAAAACTGACCTTCGCCAGCCCATTCACGCCCTCGCCCGCCTGAAGGGTCAGCGCACGTATCATATCCCGCGAGATCAAGGTGCCACCGTCTGGCAGGGCCAAGCGCTCCAGCGCCTCCTCGACTCGTTTATGCGTCACTGACATGTCCGTCCCTTCCTGTGCCCCATCTTGGGGATCACCCCTTGTTTGAGCTCTCTTGCGATGCAGGCCGCACCTTGTGCCGAGCGCGGCCATTGCGCAAGGAAAAGCTATCGTCGGAAAACACACGGCTGCCCTAACGGAATGCAGATTTGGACAAATATGCCCAAAAAACAGCCTGTTTACAAAAGGGTAACAATAGACCTATGCAAATGCTGCATAGCAGAAATGTCCTCTTTAGGGATTGTGCACCTGCAGCATTTAACTATTTTGATTTCAAGAAACGCCGGTAACGGCACAACGAAATAGATAAAATCTGAGGATAGACCTGATGGCCGCTGTAAACCAAATCGCAACATCCAAGTCTGTATTCTCGACTCTACCAACAGCCTGGATCGACGAGCTGAGCACAAAATTCGCTCGTTACCGCCTGTACCGCCAGACCTACAATGAGCTCTCCGAGCTTTCGGGTCGCGACCTGGCAGATCTGGGCCTGCACCGCTCGATGATCAAACGTCTCGCCTATCAGGCGGCCTACGAAAACAACTAATAGAGATCAGGCTCTTTTCTCCTCCTCCCTAAAGGGCCTGTCCTACGCGGTGACATCCTCCTCCTCCCTGATGTCACCGCACCTAATACCGGCTAACCCCGGAACAGAATGCATCTGGATCTCCTCCTCCCTTGGTCCTGATGTTGTCATGAACGGCGGTGCCCTCTCCTCCTCCCTGGGCGCCGCCGTTTTTTGTGCGTCACACCCCAAGACGACCCCGGATCTCGATAGACAACGGGCAGCCCAGTTCCCCCCCCAGGTCCCCCAACAGGCGCGCTGTTCAGTCTGCGAATGATCACCCACAAGGCTGCAATCACCCAACCTATCCCGCTGTAGCGCGCCGCTTATGTCGCAGAGGCCCGTGGCATTGAGCCTGCAGGCAGTTGCCCCATGCTGAAACCTCGGCGGACTCCCCCGGCGGACTCCCCTGTTGGCAAGCGGCAAGGTGCAGGACCCAGAGGTCAGCGTTCAGGGGGCAGGGATAATCACGCGCCAGCAAAGGACAGCAGCCACAACAGAGGCCAGCAGTGTTGGGCAAATCATTGGCAAGGGTGGGCGGGGGCGCCGAGACAGTGAAACTGTCTCGGCGCCCCCCCCCCCCGTCGGATCGCTGTGCGATCCGACACCTGATCTTTCAGATCAGCAAAAGCTCTAAAACGGAACATCATCCTGAGCAGGCTCAGCGCCCGCCCCACTGGTAGAAATAAAGCGCGCAACCACCTTTTTGGTCCCCGCCTTTTCAAAATCCACTTCCAGCTTATCCCCTTCGATGCCTGCAATCGCTCCATAGCCAAATTTCTGATGAAACACCCGTTCTCCAAGGGTGAAACTGGAGCTGGCCGTCAGGTCAATAATCTGGCCGCGCGCCTCTTTTGACTGTGAGCTGCCCCGCTGGCTTGCCCGCGCCTGCATACGCTTCCAACCCGGGGAGTTGTAACCGTCAGCCTGGGCCACCTTGGCGTCAATGGTCGAGCGCACGGGCTCAGCGCTGCTGGCCGCAGCCCCATAGCCACCGCCATAAAGCCCAGGTGGCGTCAGTACCTCCACATGTTCCTCGGGCAATTCATCGACAAACCGCGACGGCAGCTGCGATTGCCATTGGCCAAAGACCCGCCGGTTGCCTGCAAAGGAAATGGTGCAGACTTCCTCGGCGCGGGTGATGCCCACATAAGCGAGACGGCGTTCTTCTTCCAAACCTTTGAGGCCGCTTTCATCCATCGACCGCTGCGAGGGGAACAACCCATCCTCCCAGCCGGGCAGAAACACCGCCGGGAACTCCAACCCCTTGGCGGCATGCAGCGTCATGATCGAGACTTTCTCGTCCGAATCCTGCTTGTCATTGTCCATGACCAGGCTGACATGCTCCAAAAAGCCCTGCAGGTTTTCAAAATTCTCCAGCGCCTTGACCAGTTCCTTGAGGTTTTCAAGCCGTCCCGGGCTGTCGGGGTTTTTGTCCGCCTGCCACATGCCGGTATAGCCGCTCTCGTCCAGCACGATTTCCGCCAGTTCCATATGAGAGATATCCGCGTCTCCGGTCATCCGCCCCCAACGGGCCAGATCCTCGACCAGACGGCGCAGAGCGGCACCACCTTTACCCTTGATCGCCCCCGACTCAACCGCGCGGCGCGCGCCTTCCACCAGGGACACCCCGTTTTCACGGGCAAAGCTCTGGATGGTTTGCTGCGCCTTGTCGCCCAGCCCACGTTTGGGGGTATTCACAATCCGCTCAAAGGCCAGATCATCATCCGCCGAGGTCACCATCCGGAAATAGCCCATGGCATCGCGGATTTCGAGCCGTTCGTAAAACCGTGGCCCACCGATGACGCGGTAGGGCAATCCAATGGTCAGGAACCGGTCCTCAAAGGCGCGCATCTGATGCGAGGCCCGCACCAGAATAGCCATACTATTCAATCCGATAGGGCGCTGCCCCCGGGTGCCGCGCTGGGTCGCCTCGATCTCTTCGCCAATCCAGCGCGCCTCTTCTTCGCCGTCCCAATGGCCAATCAGCCGGACCTTTTCGCCACCCTTGGCGGCGGTCCACAGCTCCTTGCCCAAACGGCCCGCATTGGCACTGATCACACCGGAAGCTGCTGCCAGAATATGCTCGGTCGAGCGATAGTTCTGCTCCAGCCGGACCACCTTGGCGCCGGGGAAGTCTTTTTCAAAGCGCAGGATATTGCCCACCTCGGCGCCGCGCCAGCCATAGATCGACTGATCGTCATCGCCGACACAGCAGATATTCTTGTGCCCGCCCGCAAGCAGCCGCAGCCACATATACTGCGCGATATTGGTATCCTGGTATTCGTCCACCATGATGTAGCGGAACCAGCGCTGATACTGCGCCAGAATATCACTGTGGGTTTGAAAGATCGTCACCACATGCAGCAGCAGATCGCCAAAATCCACCGCGTTCAGCTCCAGCAGGCGGCGCTGATACTGGGCGTACAGCTCTGGCCCGCGATGGTTATAAGCACCAGCTTCTGAGGCGGGCAGCTTTTCCGGTGTCAGCGCCCGGTTTTTCCAGTCGTCAATGATCCCCGCCAGCATCCGTGGCGGCCAGCGCTTTTCATCAATCCCTGCGGCGCGGATCAGCTGTTTGAGCAAGCGGATCTGATCATCCGTATCCAGAATGGTGAAGTTTGACTTTAGATGCAGGGTGTTATGCCGTCTCCGAGCCGCCGATGGACCCAAATCCTCATAGGGGTTCGGGGACTCCGAGTCTCTGGCATCATCAATGACCGCATCAGAGCCGACCCCAGCCTCACCGCAAATCAGTTCCGCATGACGGCGCAGCAGCTTGACGCAGACCGAGTGAAAGGTGCCAAGCCAGGGCATGCCCTCGGCTGGTTGACCCAACATGCCGCCAACCCGCTCTTTCATCTCGCGGGCGGCCTTGTTGGTAAAGGTCACCGCCAGAATTTCATTGGTGCGCGCCGAACCGGTGTTGAGCAGATGCACAATCCGCGCCGTCAGCGCCTTGGTCTTGCCGGTCCCGGCCCCGGCCAGCATCAGCACCGGACCATGTAGACACTCCACGGCCTCTCGCTGGGCTGGGTTCAGCCCATCAAGATAGGGGGTGGGGCGGGCCGCCATGGCCCGCGACGACAGGGAGGCGCCGTCAAAGGCGTCCATTTCATCAAATGTGCTCATGCCCGTGACACTAGCGTGATTCACCCGGCGAGAAAAGAGGACGTTCGCATTCTGTTCGCAAGAATACTGGCACCAACCGGACCGGCACATCGCGGCAATCAACCCGTCCTTTGTCCGATGCGACCCCTGGTGCCTCTTGCCAATTGTGCGGCACCGCCTATCAATACGCCATGGATTTACATCAACACTACCCGGGCCTCAGCGATCTGCGCGCCCGCGCCCGGCGCCGCCTGCCAAAGTTTGTCTGGGAATACCTCGACAGCGCCACCGGCATCGAAGCCACGAAGCACCGCAATCGCAGCGCCCTGGACCAGATCGGTTTTCTGCCCTCAATCCTGCAGGGACCACATGAGGTGGATCTTACGACCTCTTTCCTGGGGCGCGATCTGCCGCTGCCCTTTGGGATCGCACCTCTGGGCATGTCCGGGCTTATCTGGCCGGACGCCGAGGGCCACCTGGCCCGCTTTGGCGCCGCCAGTGGCATTCCCTATTCCCTGTCCACAGTTGCCAGCCAATCCCCCGAGGATCTGGCCCCACATCTGGGGCCAGAGGCCTGGTTCCAGCTCTACCCCCCAAAAGACGAAGACATTCGCCGGGACATGCTGGCACGCGCCCGCAAGGCCGGGTTCAAAACCCTGGTGCTCACCGTGGATGTGCCAGTGGCTTCGCGGCGAGAGCGCCAGGTCCGCTCGGGCCTGACCCAGCCGCCCCGGCTGACCCCCCGCCTGCTGGCGCAGGTCGCCGGGCGCCCGGCCTGGGCGCTGGGGATGGCGCGCCAGCACCGGGGCCAAGGCGGCATGCCGCATATGCGGACCCTGGACAAATACGTCACTGAAAACAGCAAGGGCCTCTCCTCGACCGCACATATTGGCTACCTGCTGCGCACCTCCCCGGATTGGGACTATGTAAAATGGCTGCGCGACGCCTGGGAAGGCGCCTTTGTCATCAAAGGGGTGATGCGGGCCGGGGATGCCGCGCCACTGGAGCAGATTGGTGTTGACGCGCTTTGGGTGTCAAACCATGCGGGCCGCCAGTTTGACGCCGCGCCCGCCGCCATCGAAGTGCTGCCAGAGCTGCGCGCCGCCACCCAGCTGCCGCTGATCTTTGACAGCGGCGTTGAGGGCGGGCTGGACATTCTGCGCGCCCTGGCGCTGGGGGCGGATTTTGTCATGCTGGGGCGGGCCTTTCACTTTGCGCTCGCAGCATTGGGGACAAGGGGACCGGCCCATCTCTGCGACATTCTGCGCAAAGATCTGGAGGCCAATATGGGCCAATTGGGTCTCTGCTCTCTCGCTGAGGTAAAGGCTTTGCAAATTCGCAAGCTAACGTTGCAACCACATGCACGCGGCGCAAACGACTGAAACATGTAGCAAAGCCTGCGAGCCATTTTCCTCTACCCCTGCCAAATGAGGCATCGAAACAGTCCCTCTGCACAGCGATCAGGCGTTGCGACCAAAGATTCGGCATTTCCAAATCGCCTAACAATTGGACGGGTCTCGGGCCGATTTACGCGCTGATTCCGTCAAAAATGCTGCGCTTGCACAAAAAACTGACGAATTCTGGCCGTATGGGAGCGCAATCATGCCGCAGATACCCAATACTACGGCTATACCAGTCGCTAAGATGTAACTAACACTTCGCCAACCCTAGACTACTCCGAGGAGCGACAATGCCCGATTTCAAGAAGATCCTGATAGCGAACCGCGGCGAAATTGCCATCCGCGTCATGCGTGCTGCAAATGAAATGGGGAAACGAACAGTTGCCGTCTATGCCGAAGAGGACAAACTGGGGCTGCACCGGTTCAAGGCCGACGAGGCCTATCGCATCGGCGAGGGCATGGGGCCAGTTGCCGCCTATCTGAGCATTGATGAGATCATTCGCGTCGCCAAGGAATGTGGCGCCGATGCGATCCACCCCGGCTATGGGCTGTTGTCGGAAAACCCCGATTTTGTTGATGCCTGTTCCCGCAACGGCATCACCTTCATCGGCCCCAAGGCGGAAACCATGCGCGCCCTGGGCGACAAGGCCTCGGCCCGTCGCGTCGCGGTCGAGGCCGGCGTGCCGGTCATTCCCGCCACCGAGGTGCTGGGCAATGATATGAAGGCCATTGCCAAAGAGGCCGAAGAGGTTGGCTACCCGCTGATGCTCAAGGCGTCCTGGGGCGGCGGTGGGCGCGGCATGCGCCCCATTCACGGCCCTGACGAGCTGGAAGAAAAAGTCCTGGAAGGCCGCCGCGAGGCCGAAGCCGCCTTTGGCAATGGCGAAGGCTATCTGGAAAAGATGATCACCCGCGCCCGCCACGTCGAGGTGCAGATCCTGGGCGACAAGCACGGTGAGATCTATCACCTGTTTGAACGCGATTGTTCGGTGCAGCGCCGCAACCAAAAGGTGGTTGAACGCGCCCCTGCACCCTATCTGTCTGAAGAACAGCGGGCTGAGATCTGCGAATTGGGCCGCAAGATCTGCAAACATGTGAACTATGAATGCGCCGGCACCGTTGAATTCCTGATGGATATGAACGACGGCAAATTCTACTTCATCGAGGTGAACCCCCGGGTGCAGGTGGAACATACCGTCACCGAAGAGGTGACCGGCATCGACATCGTGCAGGCCCAGATCCTGATCGCCGAGGGCAAGACCATTGCCGAGGCCACCGGCAAGGCCAGCCAGGATGAAATCCGCCTGAATGGTCATGCGCTGCAGACCCGCGTCACCACCGAAGATCCGCTGAACAACTTTATCCCCGACTATGGCCGTATTACCGCCTATCGCTCGGCCACCGGCATGGGCATTCGTCTGGATGGCGGCACCGCCTATGCCGGCGGGGTGATCACCCGCTACTATGACAGCCTGCTGACCAAGGTCACCGCCTGGGCGCAGACCCCGGAAAAGGCCATTGCCCGCATGGACCGCGCCCTGCGTGAATTCCGGGTGCGCGGCGTCTCCACCAATATCGCCTTTGTCGAGAACCTGCTGAAACACCCGACCTTTCTCGACAACAGCTATACCACCACCTTCATCGACAACACGCCCGAGCTGTTCCAGTTTGCCAAACGCCAGGACCGCGGCACCAAGGTGCTGACCTATCTGGCCGATATCAGCGTCAACGGTCACCCGGAAACCGAAGGCCGCGCCGCACCTGCCGCCGATCTGAAAGAGCCGCGCGCGCCCCATGTGGATCCGGCCCCCCTGCCCTCTGGTACCCGCAACCTGCTGGAGCAAAAAGGCGCCCAGGCGGTGGCCGACTGGATGAAAGCCCAGCGTCAGCTGCTGCTGACCGATACCACCATGCGCGATGGTCACCAGTCCTTGCTGGCAACCCGGATGCGCAGCCATGACATGATCAAGGTTGCCCCCGCCTATGCCCAGAATCTCAGCCAGCTGTTCTCGGTTGAATGCTGGGGCGGGGCGACCTTTGACGTGGCCTACCGCTTTTTGCAGGAATGCCCCTGGCAGCGGCTGCGCGACCTGCGCGAAGCCATGCCCAACGTGATGACCCAGATGCTGCTGCGCGCCTCCAATGGGGTGGGCTACACCAACTATCCCGATAATGTGGTGCAGGAATTTGTCCGTCAGGCCGCCGTCACCGGGGTGGATGTCTTCCGGGTGTTTGACAGCCTCAACTGGGTGGAAAACATGCGCGTTGCCATGGATGCGGTGGTCGACAGCGGCAAGCTCTGCGAAGGCACCATCTGCTACACCGGCGATATCCTTGACCCCAACCGCGCCAAATATGACCTGAAATACTATGTCGGCATGGCCAAAGAGCTGGAGGCCGCTGGCGCCCATATTCTGGGCCTCAAGGACATGGCAGGCCTGCTGAAACCCGCAGCCGCCCGCCAGCTGGTCAAGGCCCTGAAGGAAGAGGTCGGCCTGCCGGTCCATTTCCACACCCATGACACCTCGGGCATTGCCGGGGCCACCATTCTGGCCGCTGCCGATGCCGGCGTGGATGCGGTGGATGTGGCGATGGATGCCTTTTCTGGCGGCACCTCGCAGCCCTGCTTTGGCTCCATCGTCGAGGGCCTGCGCAACACCGATCGCGACACTGGCCTGGATATCGCAAAAATCCGCGAAATCTCTGGCTACTGGGAGCAGGTCCGGGCGCAGTATGCCGCCTTTGAAAGCGGCCTGCAGGCCCCCGCCTCCGAGGTCTATCTGCACGAGATGCCCGGCGGACAGTTCACCAACCTCAAGGCCCAGGCGCGCTCCCTGGGGCTGGAAGAGCGCTGGCATGAGGTCGCCCAGACCTATGCCGATGTGAACCAGATGTTTGGCGATATTGTCAAAGTGACGCCCTCTTCCAAGGTGGTGGGCGACATGGCGCTGATGATGGTCTCCCAGAACCTCAGCCGGGAGGAGGTGGAGAACCCCGAAACCGAGGTCTCCTTCCCTGATAGCGTCGTTGACATGATGCGCGGCAACCTCGGCCAGCCTCCCGGTGGCTTCCCCGATGGGATTGTCGCCAAGGTGCTCAAGGGGGAAAGCCCCAACCTGACACGCCCCGGCGCCCATCTGGCGCCCGTGGATCTGGACGAGACCCGCGCCGAGCTGAGCAAATTGCTGGAAGGCAAGGCGGTGGATGATGAGGACCTCAACGGCTACCTGATGTATCCCAAGGTCTTTCTCGATTACATGGGTCGCCATCGCCAATACGGCCCGGTGCGCACCCTGCCAACGCGCGCCTTCTTTTACGGCATGGAACCCGGCGAGGAGATCACTGCCGAGATTGACCCCGGCAAAACGCTGGAAATCCGGATGCAGGCCCTGGGCGAAACCGATGAAAAGGGTGAGGTCAAAGTCTTCTTTGAACTCAATGGCCAGCCCCGTGTCATCCGGGTGCCCAACCGTCTGGTCAAGGCCACCACCGAAAGCCGTCCCAAGGCCGAGGCCGGCAATGCCAACCACATCGGCGCGCCGATGCCCGGCGTTGTTGCCTCTGTCGCGGTACAGCTTGGCCAGGAGGTCCACGAGGGCGACATGCTGCTGACCATTGAAGCCATGAAGATGGAAACCGGTCTGCACGCCGAGCGCTCCGCCCGCGTCAAGGCCCTGCATGTCGCGGCTGGCACCCAGATTGATGCCAAGGACCTGCTGATCGAACTGGAAGATCTCGACTGATCCAGGCCGATAGAGACACGATCAAGGCCGTGGCCCCAAGGGGCTGCGGCTTTATCTTTTTAGGGGCAGGATTGCCTTGCGGACAGGTGTTCAGCCCTGGACTGGGGCCAGACGATCAACCGTCACCGGAGAGACCGCCCAATGTGGCAAAGCCTCCTCTGATTTTGCAAGGCGCTCCTGGCCCACCTCTGTGAGGCAAGCAAATTGCGCGGCGCCTCCCACGGCAATGCCCACGACCAGGGCGACAAGCCGAAGGTTTTCCCTGAAACTCTGCAACGCGAAACTCCGCACTGTGCTCTCCTTTTGACTGCGCGTGTTCCCTGTCAAACGCTGCTGATTGGATTTTCCGTCGCCGGATATGAGGATTTTCTCAAAACCCTGCAATTTTCCCCTTGCGGCGCGGCGCCAGAATGCCTAATTCCGCCTCACCAAATGTAGCGCGGGCGTAGCTCAGGGGTAGAGCATAACCTTGCCAAGGTTAGGGTCGGGCGTTCGAATCGCCTCGCCCGCTCCATTTGGACTTCGAAAGGCCACTCCTTCTGGGGTGGCCTTTCGCGTTACAATAAGAGACCCTGCCCGAAAGACCCAGACAGAGCCTTGCGTGGAATCAGCTTTGCACCTAGGAACAGACCCGGAACAGAAACCAAAAACAGGCAGGCGGCACGACATGCTCACATCGGTGGAACTTTGCGCGGGGGCTGGCGGCCAGGCTCTGGGGCTGGAACGCGCAGGGTTTGATCACACCGCATTGGTCGAGATCGACAAACATTGCTGCGCCACCCTGCGCCACAACCGCCCCAACTGGAATGTGCTGGAAGAAGACGTGCGGCTGTTCAAAGAAGACGCCAGTGCCTACAGGGGCATTGATCTGCTGGCCGGCGGCCTGCCCTGCCCGCCCTTTTCCGTGGCGGGAAAACAGCTGGGCGAAAAGGATGAGCGCAACCTGTTTGACGATGCCATCCATATCGTTGATGCCACCCGCCCCCGCGCGGTGATGATCGAAAACGTGCGCGGCTTTCTGGATGCCGCCTTCCACGACTACCGCGAAAAGCTGAAGCGACAATTGGCCAAGCTCGGCTATGAAACCGACTGGCGCCTGCTCAACGCCTCTGACTATGGCGTGCCGCAGCTGCGCCCCCGGGTGGCGATCATCGCCCTGCGCAAGGAATATTCCGACCAGTTCAACTGGCCCGAACCACTGCCCCATAATCCCCGCACCGTGGGCGAAACCCTGCTGGACCTGATGAAGGCACGCGGCTGGCGCGGCGCCGATGACTGGGCCGCTCAGGCAGATGAGATCGCGCCGACAATTGTGGGTGGGTCAAAAAAACACGGCGGCCCGGACCTGGGCCCGACACGGGCGCGGCGCGCCTGGGCCTCCCTGGGGGTTGAGGGGCGCACCATCGCCGTTGAGGCACCGGATCCATTCCACAACGACATGCCCCGGCTGACGGTGCGCATGGTCGCCCGCATCCAGGGCTTCCCCGATGCCTGGCATTTCACCGGCGCCAAGACCAATGCCTACCGCCAGGTCGGCAATGCCTTCCCGCCGCCGGTGGCCGAGGCCGTCGCGCTGCAACTGAAAGCCGCCATCGCCAAGCCCAATCTCCATGCTGTGCGCGCCTGATACCCCGCACCCTGCCCCCGGGTGCGGCAACGGCCCAAGATGAAGCAAAAACTGCCCGACAGCCTGATTGCGCCCGGACATGCGGATTATGATCTGCTGACCGAACTGGCAAATGAGATCACCGCCCGTGCCGGCGGCGCCCTGGTGCTGGAAGAACGCTTTCCGGCGATGCTACGGCGCTGCATTGATGACGTGATCATGACGCCCAAAACCGGGCGGCGCGCCTATGAAGAGCTGGAAAAAACCGAAAAGACCTATATTGGCACCCGCGTCGAGATCGAACTGCGCGCCCTGTTGCGGCTGCCGCGTGGGCGGCTGGATACGGAAATCCTGGGCCGCGATGTGGACATCAAGAACACCATGGGCAGCAACTGGATGATTCCCACCGAAGCCATTGACCAGCCCTGCCTGCTGGTCGCCGCCGACGAGGCCCGCGCCCGCTGCTATCTGGGGCTGATCATCGCCCGCCCGGCCTATCTGACAACGGGCAAGAACAAGGATGGCAAGGGCGCAGTCTCGGCCGCAGGATTCGCCAATATCCTCTGGCTGCTCTGTGATCACCCCTACCCGGCCAACTTCTGGCGCTGCCAGGACCCCGATTTGGTGGCGGATATTTTTTCCCACGGCACCGGCAACGCCCGCATGGCCAGTCTGTTTCGCCTGATCCAGAACAGCCCCATCGCCCGCGATGTGGTCGAGGCCGTCGCCCAGCAAAAGGACTTCATGCGCCGCATTCGCGCCGACAAGGGGCGCGGCACCCGGGATATGCTGGAGCAAGAAGGCATCCTGTTGCTGTCCGGCCAATATGACAGCCAGCTGATCAAAGCCCTTGAGCTGCCCCATTGCACAGGATCAGAGTTCATTTCCTGCACCCCGCTGCTGGTGCAACAGCGCCGCCTGGCCGAACAGGCCGGGTTTCGGCTGCCCGACCCTTCCGCGCCACCGCCAGAAAGGCCCGCCCCAGCGCGGTGAGAGATAAAGAATTCTCGGGACCCTGGTCACTTTCCCTCTTGCGGCCCCGTCAGGGATTGCCTAAATACCGCTTCACCAAATGCAGCGCGGGCGTAGCTCAGGGGTAGAGCATAACCTTGCCAAGGTTAGGGTCGGGCGTTCGAATCGCCTCGCCCGCTCCATTTGGACCAAACAGGCCGCTTGATGCTTCTTGCATCGGCGGCCTTTTGTTTTCCCCGCCAGTCCCAGTCTCGCCAGTCTCCAGTCTCGCCAGTCCCCAACCCCACCAGTCCTCAGCCCCACCAGTCCTCAGCCCCGCCAGTCGCTGGCCCCGCCAGCCCCCAGCCACCCCCCTGCAGAAAAGCCATGTCAAAAAACTCTTCAATGCAGCTATTTTGCCCTTGCGGCCTCGCCCGGCTTTGCCTAAATACCGCCTCACCAAATGTAGCGCGGGCGTAGCTCAGGGGTAGAGCATAACCTTGCCAAGGTTAGGGTCGGGCGTTCGAATCGCCTCGCCCGCTCCATTTGGATCAAACAGGCCGCTTGATGCATCCCGCATCAGCGGCCTTTTGTTTGGCGCAGGCTCTTTGCAGGACAGATGCAGACCAGCGGACAGCCCAGGCAACCGGCAGACCGCCCAAAGCACCCAGCGCATCCAGACGAGCCGAGCCCCGTGCAGACACCCTGAGAAAAATATTTGATCAAATTCCTTTGACCTCCCCCGCAAAACAAGACAATGCTAGCCACAGTTGCACGGTTTAACATCATACCGCGCCCCTTGTTTGTCTTCGCCCATGTCCCAGATACATGCGCCCTACCAGAGGAATTCCGTAATGGCTCCAGTCGTTTACCCTACAACCAACCTCACAGCGACCGAACAGATGTGCCTGGAGCGTGGCGAGGGAATCTATGTCTTTGACAACCAAGGCAACAAATACATTGAAGGCCTGGCCGGGCTGTGGTGCACCTCGCTTGGCTATGACAACAAAGAGGTGATCGCCGCCATCACCGACCAGCTGAACACCCTGCCCTTTAGCCACACCTTTGGCGGCAAGACCCACCAGCCGCTGATTGATCTGGCCGAGAAACTCGCCGCCATGGTGCCGGTGGAAGATGCCTATATCTTTTTTGGCAACTCCGGCTCGGATGCCAATGACAGCCACTACAAGATGCTGCGCTATTACTTCAATGCCATCGGCAAACCGGAAAAGCGCAAGATCATCACCCGCGAGCGCGGCTATCATGGCGTTACCGTGGCGGCTGGATCGCTGACCTCGCTGCCCGCCAATCTGGCGCATTTTGACGCCCCCGTAGAGGCGCTGCACATCCTGCGCACCGATGCACCCCATTATTACACCGGCCGCAAAGGCAACGAGACCGAAGCGCAGTTTGTCGACCGCATCCTGCAAAACCTCGAAGACCAGATCCTGGCCGAAGACCCCGACACCATCGCCGCGATGATCATGGAGCCCATCACCGGTGCGTCGGGCGTGATTGTGCCACCAGAGGGCTACTATGAGAAACTGCAGGTGCTGCTGCGCAAACATGGCATTCTGGTCTGGGCCGATGAGGTCATCACCGGCTTTGGCCGCACCGGCGCCGATTTTGGCTGCACCACCATGGGCATCAAGCCCGACCTGATGACCTTTGCCAAACAGCTCAGCTCGGCCTATTTCCCGATCTCGGCCAGTGTCATCCCCGGCTGGATGTACAAGGAAATGGTGGCGCCCTCAAATGAGGTTGGCGTCTTTGGCCATGGCTATACCTATTCCGGCCACCCCGCTGCCTGCGCTGCCGCCCTGAAAACGCTGGAGATCTACGAGCGCGACAACCTGTTTGGTCACGCCGCCGAGGTTGGCGATTACCTGCAGGCCGAACTGCGCCGCATCTTTACCGACCACCCGCTGGTGGGCGAAGTGCGCGGCAAGGGGCTGATCGCCGCGCTGGAACTGGTGTCGAATAAAACCACTGGCACGACAATTGCCGGTGGCAAAGGTGGAGCAGTGGCGGTGAAGGCCTGTCAGGACAACGGCGTGATCCTGCGCGCGGTTGCGGGCAATGCCCTGGCCTTTTGCCCACCGCTGATCATCACCAAGGTCGAGATTGATGACATGCTGACCCGCGTCAAATCCGCGCTGGACAGCAGCTACGAGAGCCTCAAGACTGAGGGCCTGCTGGACAGCTGAGCCCCTGCCTCATTCAAAAAACAAACGCCCCGGAAAGCTCCGGGGCGTTTTCTATTTGTAATGGGCCTTTGGGGCTGGCGCAGAGACCCGAGTTCAGAGGGCTGGCCTGAAAAGACTGGCCTCAAGGGATTGGCCTCAAGGGATTGGCCTCAGAACACCTTGAAGGTCATGGTGGTCAGCGATCGCTCGATATTGGGGATCACCAGCAGATGCTCGTTGATGTATTTCCCCACATCCGCATCCGAGGGGATGTAGAGCTTCATCAGCAGGTCATATTCGCCGCTGGTGGAATAGAGCTCAGAATGGATTTCGCGGCGCCCGATTTCCTCGGCCACGGAATAGGTGGTGCCGGGTTTGCACCGGATCTGAATGAATACGCAGGTCGACATGGGCGTCCCTTTTGGTCTTTTTGGTCACGTGATTTGCCACCCAAGCTGGCATGCGCAGCCTCCGGGCGCAATGGCTGCAACAGATCTTGCCGCCACAGCCCGCCGTTTGCCCAGCAAAGCCCGACGTTTGCCCAGCAAAACCCTTGAGCCAGCCCCCCTCTCCGCCCTATAAGTGCCGCGCAGACAGCAAGGAATAACCTCATGCGTAGCGCCAAGATCAGCCGCCAGACCGCCGAAACCGAAATCAGCGTCGAGATCAATCTCGACGGGTCGGGCTCATATGACAACCAGACCGGAGTTGGCTTTTTCGACCACATGCTGGACCAGCTGTCGCGCCATTCGCTGATCGACATGACCATCCGCGCCAAGGGTGATTATCACATTGATGATCACCACACGGTCGAAGACACCGGTATTGCGCTGGGTCAGGCCCTGGCCCAGGCGCTTGGCGACAAGAAAGGCATCCGGCGGTATGGCGAGTGCCACCTGCCCATGGATGACGCCCAGGTGCGCTGCGCGCTGGATCTGTCCGCCCGCCCCTATCTGGTCTGGAATCTGGACATCCCGACGCAAAAAATCGGCAGCTTTGATACCGAGCTGGTGCGGGAGTTTTTTACCGCCTTTGCCACCCATGGCGGCATCACCCTGCATATCGACCAGCTGCATGGCTTTAACAGCCATCACATCGTCGAGGCCGCCTTCAAGGCCGTGGCCCGCGCCCTGCGTCTGGCGGTGGAAACCGACCCGCGCAAATCGGACGCCATCCCCTCGACCAAAGGGGCGCTTTAAGCGCCCCTTTGGCTGCTCTGTGGCGCGCCTGGCTCTGTGGCGCGCCTGGCTCGCGCCTGTCTGGGCAGCATGCGGCGAGCGACCCTGACAGACAGGTAGGCGTTAAGCGGGTTGGCCTGTGGCAGCCTTGCCCTCGCGCCGCAGCAGCCACTCTGCCACCAGGGCGTTTGGCACCCAGCACAGCCAGCAGATCAGCGGATAGCTGGCCTCAAACCCAACCGTCAGCGCCCCAATTGGCAGGTATAGCCGCAGCGTTACCGCCGCCAGGGTCAGGGCCGCCGAGCGGATCATCCAGGCCCGGTGCTGCGCAATTTGCCGTTGGATCGCATACCAGACCGCCAGCCCGGTGGTGCCCAGCCAGGCCAGCGCCAGCGCTCCCAGACCCAGCCCGGCCACCGCGCCCTGATCCGTCGTCATGGCCAGCCCTATTGCGCCCAGTCCCGACAGGAAGATCACCGCCGCATACAGACGCCCAAGCCAGCGATGCAGCGCCAGATGGCGGCGCCGCAGCCGCTTTGAAAACTGCATCGGCAACAGCGCCAGCGCAATCGGCGCAAGGCCAATGTGCAGATAGAGCAGCATCGGCCGGTCCAGCGCATGATGCAGCATCGCAGGCATAACCAGCGCAATATCCGCAATTAAGAACCGATAAGATCCCAAAGCAATCAGCACCGCCGACAGCCATAACAGGGTCACAGGCCAGGAAAAGCGCCTGATCGCATGGGGTTCATTCAACATATCCTATCTCCTCACCAAGGCATTTCCAAAACTTGACAGTGTAAAGTAGACAGTAATTGGCGATTAATTTGACACCGTCAAGTTTTGCCCGGATATTTGCCCCATGACACAAGAAAACGTGAAGACCCGACACCACCACGGCGATCTGAAAGCTGCCCTGGTCACGGCTGGCATTCAGCTGCTCGAAGACGGCGGGCTTGCCGCCCTGACGCTGCGCAAATGCGCCGCCCGCGCCGGTGTTTCGCATGCCGCGCCGGCGCATCACTTTGACGGGCTTTCCGGGTTGAAAACCGCCATTGCCGAAGAAGGCTTTCGCCTGTTTTCCTCTTACCTGCAAAAGGCCTGCGACAGCGGCGCGCAAAATCCGCGCGCGCGGCTCAAATCTCTTTGCCGTGGCTATCTGCAGTTTGGACTGGACCATGGTGGCATACTGGCGGTGATCTTTGGCGACCAGGGCCTGGCCAGTCTCACGGCCAATGGGGACAAGGAACAGGCCGATGCCTATCTTCTGCTCAGAGAGGTCTGCGCGCCCTTTGTCCCCCCCGGCGACGACCCGGTCATCCTGGAGACCCAGGTCTGGTCGCTGATCCACGGCTTTACCCTGCTGTACCTGGCTGGCGAATGTGGCAGCCCGCCGCCGACGCTGGAGGAGGGTCCCTTTGATCAGGTGATACAGCTGCTGGACCGGGTTGGCAGCCAAGCCGGCTCTTGACCCCGCCGCAGTTTCCCGCCACTTCAAGAGCGTAAGACAGGAAGGACACCAGCCCCATGCTGACCGCCATCATCGACTATGAATCCGGCAATCTTCATTCCGCCGAAAAAGCCTTCCAGCGTATGGCGCAGGAACTGGATGCCGGCACGGTTGTTGTCACCTCGGATGCCGAGGTCGTGGCCAAGGCCGATCGTCTGGTGCTACCCGGTGACGGCGCCTTTCCCGCCTGCGCCGCCGAGCTGCGCGGCCACAAGGGCATCTATGACGCCATGATCGAAGCGGTCGAGCAAAAGGGCCGCCCCTTCCTCGGGATCTGCGTCGGCATGCAGCTGATGGCAACAACCGGCCATGAATACAGCGAGACCGCCGGGCTGGACTGGATCGGCGGCGATGTGGTGAAAATCACCCCCTCGGACCCCGCACTCAAAGTGCCGCATATGGGCTGGAACGATCTTGTCATCGACCACCCCCACCCAATTTTTGCGGGCATATCCTCGGGCGATCACACCTATTTTGTGCATTCCTACCACTTCCGCGTCCAAGCCGATGCCGAGCGCCTGGCCCATGTGGACTATGGCGGCGATGTCACTGCGGTGATTGGTCGGGACACGATGATTGGCATGCAGTTTCACCCGGAAAAAAGCCAGGACGTCGGGCTGCGGATGATCGGAAACTTCCTCAACTGGGCACCCTGATCCGCCCATGCTCCCCCCCCCCCGCGCTGCCCCCGAGCTGTAGTGACGCGCGGCCCGGCACCCGTCTTGGCGCTGGTCGTGGCACAGGGAAGCGAAGGCCCCCTCAGCCCAAATCTCCCCTCAGCCCGCAGCGCGCAATGAGACTGGCGCCACCCCGTAGGCCTTGCGAAAGGCGCGGGTGAACCCCTCGGGCGAGCCATAGGCATACCGCCGGGCCACCGCCTCTACCCGGTCACCGCGTGTCAGGTCCTGATGCGCCAGGGTCAGGCGCCAGCGCCGCAGATAGCCCATCGGTGTCTCGCCGACCTCTGCGGTAAAAAGTTCGGAAAACCGCGACAGCGACAGCCCGGACTCGGCCGCAAGATCAGCGCTGGACCACAGACGCCCCGGATGATCATGCACCGCCACAATGGCGCGGCTCAGCCGGGGATCTGCCAGCCCGGCCAGCAGCCCAGGTTCCGTCGCCCCCTGTTCGATCTGCCCGCGCAGCAACCGCACCATCAAGACTTCGCCCAGGCGATTGACCACCGATTGCGCCCCACAGCGTCTGGCAGAGCTTTCTGCCAGCATGACCTGCACCAAATCCCGTGTTTCACTGTTGCAGGTCAGGTCAAAGTGAACCTGCTGCGGCAGCGCCGCGACCAGCGGATTATGCCGCGCGCCCCAGTCCACTCGGACGCTCAGCAACACCTCCTGTTCAGGGCTGATCTCAGGCGCGCCACGCGGATAAAACACCAAACAGCTGGGCGCGTCGGGCGCGCCCAACACCACCAGATTGGCCTGCGACAGCGGCGCCGGGTGAACCGAGAGCTGGAACCGCTCCATCAAAGTTGTCAGCCTGTCCATTGTCTCTCCGATCTCGCAGCTGCCCCAAACCGGGCACATGCCCTACACCGAACACAGTGAACCCAGCGGGCCCTGCTGCAGTTTATCCGGCCTATCTTACCTGGCCCATCTTACCTGGCCCATCTTACCTGGCCCATCTGGCAACGCCAAAGGCAAAATCGGATTATTCGTTTGTTTTTTCGGATTTTGCAGGCCCAAAAACCTGCAATAAGCCTGACACAGGAGCAATCCACTCATCTTCAGGAGCACATCATGCTAATTCCCCGCCAAAAAACCCCCGACCTGTCCCTTCCCCTGCTGGGAGGCGGTCGCTTTGATCTGGCCAGCGAAGACAGCAGCCGCGGCACCGTGATCTGCTTTTACCGGGGCCTGCATTGCCCGATTTGCGCCAACTACCTGAAAGAGCTGGAAAAGCGCGTTGCTGAATTTGCCGAGCGTGGCGTGAGCTGCATCGCGATCTCTGCTGACGGCGAAGAGCGCACCCAGGCCATGGCCGACAAGATCGGCGCCAGCGCCCTGCGCTTTGCCTATGACCTGCCGCTGGATGTGGCAAAATCCTGGGGGCTTTATATTTCCACCTCGCGTGGCACCACCTCGATCGGCATCGAAGAGCCCGCGCTGTTTTCAGAACCCGGCTTGTTCATGGTGACCCCAGAGCAGACGCTTTACTATGGTTCAACCCAGACCATGCCCTTTGTGCGTCCGCATTTTTCGGAACTGGTCGGGGCGCTGGATTTTGCCATCGCCAATGACTACCCGGCCCGTGGCGAATACACCGGCGCGGTCTAGGGTCAGGACCCAATACCTGCAACCACCACTCACGGATCTTGCAGGCATAAGCCGCCGCTTTCACCGTCACGAAAGCGGCGGCTTTCACTTGGGCGCACCTGCAAACACAGAAGGAATAGACTGGGGGGGATAGACTGAGGGAATGGACTGAGGCAATGGACTGAGGCAATGGACAGGGACTGGCTTTGCGGGCATAGAGAAGCTCCCGCCAATCAAAGGCTATGACCGCGCCCGTGCAGACCCGACTCGAAAAATTTGACCATGTTGACGGGCGCCACCGCTACTGCGTTCTCAGGCTCAGCCAGACGCTGTTTGGGGAATGGTGCCTGGAGCAGGCCAAGGGGCCCATCGGCGCCCCCGGCGGGCAAGAGATCCGCGCCTATTTCCACCAGCATGGCGAGGCGCTGCAAAACTTTGAATCCCTGCGCGCAAGCCAGGTCAAACGCGGCTTTGTGCCTATTCCAGTGCAACTGGGGCTGCTGTAGCAGCCCCAGCGCAGTCTCGCCTCAAGCCTGTCTCAAGCCTGTCTCACTTTACCCGTGTCCAGGTCTGTTTCGAGCAGATCAAGCCGCCCGCCACACAGCCCCGCAGCGCCAGAGAGTTGCCGTTGAGATCCATCTTGCCGGTATAGATCTTATCATTGGAGGGGCGCCAGACCTCTCCGGTGTAATAGCCATCCCCCTGGGGCACCATGTCGATCACCAGGGTCTTGCCGATATTGGGAGAGCTGTACTCGCCCTCACCATTGAACGTGCGGGCAATCTTGCCACAGATCGCAGCCCCACAGGGCGCCATTTGGATATGGGCAAAAGACCCGTCATCTGGCTGGGTTTTCCAGGTGCCCAGAACTGGATCCGCAACCGCGGCCCCCGCCAGTGTCAACGCTGCCAGCGTTGTTGCCAATAGCATCTTCATGTTGTCTCTCCCTTTGGTTTTGATCGTCAGTATAGCCATCTCACATGGACATCTCACATAGGCATCTCACTGTGCAACTGTCACAAATGCAGTGCACAGTTTTGCAACGACTGTGGCGCAGGCAACGCTTTTCAGGCAAGGCTGACTTTGGGTCGCGTTGCAATTCGGCTCCGCCTTGTGCAAAACACCGCCTAACAGGTATGGCCAGCTCCCCTGGCCACAAACCGGATGTGACCGGATGACAAAGGCTGCGCAAATGATCCTCTACCCCGCAATCGACCTCAAAGATGGCCAGGCGGTACGCCTGCTGCATGGCGACATGGACAAAACCACCGTGTTCAACGACAACCCCGCCGCCCAGGCGCTGGAATTTGTTGCAGCGGGCTGCGAATGGTTGCATCTGGTTGATCTCAACGGCGCCTTTGCAGGCACGCCGGTGAATGCCGCCCCGGTTGAGGAAATTCTGAAGCAATGCAAGGTGCCTGCCCAGCTGGGCGGTGGCATCCGCGACATGAAGACCATCGCCAACTGGATCGACAAGGGGCTGGCGCGTGTGATTCTGGGCACGGTTGCGGTGGAAAATCCCGATCTGGTGCGCCAGGCTGCGCGTGAATTCCCCGGCAAGGTTGCCGTTGGCATTGATGCCCGCAATGGCCGCGTCGCCACCAAGGGCTGGGCGGAAGAGACCGACGTCATGGTCACGGATCTGGCCAAATCCTTTGAAGACGCAGGCGTTTCGGCCATCATCTATACCGACATCATGCGCGATGGCGCCATGAAAGGCCCCAACGTCGCGGCCACGGCTGCGCTTGGCAATGCGGTCTCGATCCCGGTGATTGCCTCCGGCGGTGTCTCTTCGCTGGATGACCTGCGCGCGTTGAAATCCTGCGGTGCGCCTTTGAACGGGGCGATCTCGGGCCGGGCGCTCTATGATGGCGCCATTGACCTGGCCGAGGCCCTTGCTGTGATGAAGGCCTGATCCGCCATGGCCAAAGTCATCGCAACCGATCTCCCCAAATCCAGCCTGCTGTTTCAGCAGGCCGCCGGAATGCGCGCAGGCGATTTTGTAGATTGTTATGCCAAGCCCAGCACCTGCCCCCTGGACGAGGCCGCCGCCCGTGCCTTTGCCTTCCCCGCCTGGGTCGCAGGCCTGATGCGCCTGCGCAACCTGCTGGTGACGCCCTTTGGCCTCAATACCGAGGTCACCAGCCCCAACCGGGTTGGCATCTTCCCGCTTGTTACCCGCTCGGACAATGAGCTGATTCTGGGGATCGACGACAGCCATCTGGACTTTCGCATCTCGGTGCTGAGCCAGGACGGGATGCTCTATTTTGCCACCTGGGTACGGACCAAAAACCGCTTTGGCCGCATTTACCTGACGTTGATCATGCCCTTTCATGTGCTGATCGTGCGCAATGCGGTGTCGCGGGTCTGACCCGCTGTCAAATTTCGCTCCTGCCGCCGTGTTGACCGACCCGGCGACTGGCCTTTTACCACGCCCCGTGGCATTGATCCGCCATGTCCACAAAAGGAAGCCATGACGTGCTGAAAACCCGCATCATTCCCTGCCTTGACGTGGCTGATGGCCGTGTGGTCAAGGGCGTCAATTTTGTTGGCCTGCGCGATGCAGGCGATCCGGTAGAATCGGCCAAGGCCTATGACGCGGCCGGCGCGGATGAGATCACCTTTCTCGACATTCACGCCACCCATGAAAACCGCGGCACCATGTTTGACGTGGTGCGCCGCACCGCCGAACAGTGCTTTGTGCCGCTCACCGTTGGCGGCGGTGTACGCACCAAGGAAGATGTCCGCGCCCTGTTGCTGGCGGGCGCCGACAAGGTCTCGTTCAACTCCGCCGCCGTGGCCAACCCGGATGTGATCGCCGAGGCCGCCGATCAGTTTGGCAGCCAATGTATCGTCTGCGCCATCGACGCCAAAACCGTGAGCCCCGGAAAATGGGAGATCTTCACCCATGGGGGCCGCCGCGCGACCGGCATTGATGCGGTAGAGTTTGCCCGCACCGTGGTGGCCAAGGGCGCCGGAGAAATCCTGCTCACCTCGATGGACCGCGACGGCACCAAGGCGGGCTTCAACCTGCCGCTGACCCGCGCAATCTCCGATGCGGTGCAGGTGCCGGTAATCGCCTCAGGCGGCGTCGGCACGCTGGACCATCTGGTTGAAGGCGTCACCAAGGGCGGCGCCTCTGCGGTGCTCGCGGCGTCAATTTTTCACTTTGGCGAATATTCCATTCAGGAGGCCAAGCAACATATGGCCGCCGCCGGCATCCCCATGAGGCTGACATGAGCATTCTTCACGATCTGGAAGCAACCATCCACAACCGCAAATCGGCGGATCCCAAAAGCAGCTGGACCGCCAAGCTGCTCGCCAAGGGCCCGGAAAAATGCGCCGAAAAGTTTGGCGAAGAAGCCATCGAGGCAATCATCGAAGCGGTCAAGGGCGACCGCGCGAAACTGGCCTCGGAAGGCGCTGATGCGCTCTACCATTTCCTGGTGATGCTGGCGGCACGCGATGTTACCCTGGACGAGGTCCTGGCCGAGCTGGCCAAGAGAAAAAGCATGAGCGGCCTGGACGAAAAGGCCGCCCGCAGCAAAGGCTGATCCCTGTGCCTCCCCCTGTGCGGCCCCTCTGCGCCCCAACGCCCCCATGCCCTCCCTGTGCTCCTGGTGCCCTCCCTGTGCCCTCCCGGTGAGCCCTGGGTCAAGGGGTGCGACAGCCTCCGCGCCTGTGGCGCAGTTTACCCTCGAGGCAAGAATTCACAATAATTCTTAAGGCGCTTTGAGGGGCAGTTTCGCCCCTCAAACGCGTCTCAGCAGCTCTTGCCTTGCCTGCCGGGCCGCAGGCCCGGCTGGGCCCAACGGGAAGTCCTGCATCTATGATGCAGGGCTGACGGGCGGGAGCCCCCCCTGCTGCGGCAGGCTACAGTTTTGAGGAAATAATACCGGTGGCAAAACCACCCATGCGCAGCTCACCAAAGAGGCGCTGATATTCGATCTTGGGGCAGCGGTTTTGCACCACCTCCACCCCACGCGCTTTGGCCTTGGCTGCCGCCGCCGCATGTTCAACCCCGATCTGCATCCAGATACATTTCAGCTCGGGAAAGACCTCAAGCGCCTCATCCACGATGGGCGGCACCGCTTCAGAGCGGCGAAAGATATCCACCATATCCACCGGCTGCTGGATCGCCGAAAGGCTGGGCTGCACCAGTTCGCCAAACAACCGCTTGCCTGCATGGGCTGGATTGACCGGGATCACCCGATACCCCTTAAGCCCCAGATACCGCGCCACGTAGTAGCTGGGACGCACCGGGTTCAGTGACACCCCAACAACCGCAATGGTGCGGTTGCGTTGCAAAATTGATTTCAAAAAGCTGTCGCTATAGTCTGTCATGCCCTAGAGGTAACCGACCCTCCTGCCATCGCCTAGCCCATAAGCGACAGAAATTTGAGGGGATCAGCACCCCGCCTCAACAGGCCTCTCAGCACCCCCCGCTAAAGCCATAAAAAAGCGCCCGAAAGCCAAAGCTCCGGGCGCGAGGTGTGGAACGAGGGACATTGATAAAGATCTACGGTGGTTCCGCTCCGCAGTCCCTATAGATGTAGGATGGCAACAATTAAAAAAAAGATGCCAGAAGGTATTTTTTTAAAAAAATACCTTATTCGGGGCAGCCGTCAGTCCCGCAAAACCGCAGGCCAGTTGCCACGCGCCGCCTGCATTAGCTCAGGCTCTGCCGCCTGCCAGATCGCCTCGACAGAGGCGTTGTTGAGCAAGAACAGCTCACCATCTTCGATCCGCCACAGCCGGGGGTCCCCATGCGCCAGATAGCCCTGCGACACCGCATAGGCACAATAGCCGCCAAACACCGGTGCATAGGCACGGGGATTCGCCTCAAACTGCGCCTGATTGCCAGAAGAGGTAAAGCGCCAAAAAACGCCTTTCCACATCAGCGCAAACTCCTGACGGCCAGGCACCGCGCCCTGCCCTTCAAAAAAGGCGACAACATCATAGCCATCCAGCGCCAATCCATTGTGCGCAGAAAAGATCGGCGGCTCTGCCCGCGCAGATAGCGGCGCAAGACCTATGATCAATAGCAAAGCAGCAAGCGTATGGCGCAGTACCAATGGGGCCTCCGAAGGGTGCAAACAGGACAGGCCCAAATCTGGCCTAGAATGGGCGTTTTGCCTAGATGGGTTACGGATTTGTGATCTCACCGTGAGTGTATATGTGGGGGTGATCAGTCAAAAATATCCTCCACCAGATCGACAGCTTCCGACAATAGCGACTGAAAAAGCCCTTTGCGCTTTTTGATCTTCTTGCCCCTGGTGATTTTGCGGGGCGCATTTTTTCCATTTGTGCCCTTTGTCTTTTTGCCCCCGGGCCTGGTCGGCGCCACAGCAGCCCAGCCCGGCACCGCCCCCGGCAGGCAGGCGCCCTTGCCGGGGGCAAGGGGACGTGCCTTTTGGCTGGACAGCGGCGCGCCGCAGGTGCCACAGACAAGCGCCGAGAGACCACCGCCTGCGCCACCCGAATGCCCGGGCAAAAAGCGCGACTGCACGCCACAATAACAACAGCTCAGTATCTTGCCGCCATAGGCGCCGCTTTGTGCCATTTCCCCCTTGCCCTCATGCTGCCCTGCGGCCTCAGGACCGCTCTAGACTGGCATATAGGGCAATCGCCGCAGCATTTGAGACATTGAGCGAGCCAAACCCGCCGGCTGCGTCAATTTTCACCAGGTGATCAACTGTTTCCTTGGTTTTTTGCCGCAGCCCGGGGCCTTCGGCCCCCAGGACCAGGGCCACCGGCAGATCCTTGCGCCCCGCAAGGCAGCTCTCGATGGTCTGCTCGGCCTCGCCATCCAGCCCCAGCACCACATAGCCCATGTTCTGCAGCTCGGTAATGGTATCGGCCAGGTTGCGCATCCGCAGATAGGGCTGGCGCTCCAGGGCGCCGCTGGCGGTTTTGGCCAGGGCACCGGTTTCCGGCGCCGAATGGTGCCGGGTGCCGATGACGGCGCTGGCCCCAAAGACTTCGGCAGAGCGCAAAATGGCGCCCACATTATGCGGGTCGGTCACCCGATCCAGCAATACCACCCGCGGGATTTCGGCACCAATGCAGTTTTCCGACAAAGAGCCCCAGTTCAGCGGCATCACTTCCAGTGCGGCCCCCTGGTGCACCGAGTTTGGATCCAGCGGCGCGTTGAACCTGCGCGGCTCCACCAATTCGGGCTCGATCCCAGAGGCCGCGATGGCCTCTTCCAGCTTGTTCTGAGCATTCAATGTCACAATAAGGCGCAGTTTTTCCCGTTTTGGGTTCATCAGCGCATCACGCACGGCATGCAGCCCAAAGAGCCAGACGGTCTCAGCGCCACCGGCCTTTTTGTTCTGCTCCTTTTCGATCACCCACTGGGGCTTTTTCGTGGGTTTCTTTGACATCGTTCTCTCCAGCAAAAGGAATTTCAGGTTCGGGCAAAAAACTTGTGTTTTTTCTGTTGACGCCCCTTAGGTGCGCTAGTAATCACGCCCTCACAGCAGGTCAACAGCGACTTGCTAGTGGGCGACAGGCCGCAAGGTGTGGCAGGGGACTGTAACTCCCTCGCGGAGACGCACGCCTGGTTCGATTCCAGGGTCGCCCACCACTTCCTCATCTAAGCGGGAAGTGAAAATCAAATAATACCAAATATTTATGGAAAACAGAACTTTCACCTTGGTGACATAAGTTGGGAATTCCGTAGGGTTTCAGTCCCACCACAGCCGATCACAGGATGGCGGAGCTCTGGCAAATGCCCAAAAGCGTGCCCCATTCTATTGGGACCGGGCTATTGGGACCAGTCTATTGGGACCGGGGCGGATATTGTTTTCGCAAATGGGTCCCCAAGCGATATCGGACGGTTGATACCCGACAGCTTGTAGTCATCAGCTCGTAGTCATCTGTCTGCATACTTAAAATAAACTGGAGGCTGCCAAGACGGCCGTCGCTGTGGAAAACCATGTCACAGGATAGCATGTCACAGGATAGGTATGGGCAAAGCCTCAGGTCTCTGCCAGCGCCTGCTCGACCCAGGCAACCAAGCCGCCAAGCTCATCGGCGCCCTGAACGGCCATCCCGCCAGAAAAGGCCTTGAAGGGCTCAACGTTCATCCGATTGACGCCTGACACCACAACCATCCCCTGGGCCAGGGCCTCCCCTATGACCGGGCGCATGCCACGACCGTCGGCTTCGTGTTTGCCAAATTTATTGACGATCAGGACCTGTGGGCGGGGCTCTGCCTGCAGGCTGCTGGTCACCTGCCCCACCGCCTGCTCCAGTGCCTCAGGGTTCAGACGGCACCCACGAGCACCAGCGCCCAAGGATTGCGAAATGCGAATGGTCTCGCCATCGGGCAACACCCGTACATCCATGTCGCACAGGGCATCATCGCTGCATTCGGTATTGGTTTGCACAATCCCCGCCAGCGCAATGCCTTTGGCGTACAGCGCCTCTGCGAGGCTGCTCAGCAGCCGGTCGGTGCCGCCACGGGTTTCGGTCATGACATAGGCCAGATGCATCAAATGCCCTCTCATCAGTGGTTTGGACTTTCGCCTCAATTGCTATCCGCAATTTGTCCCTGATGCCAGAGCGGTTTTCCTGCGCCCAAAGTCAGGGGCGCAGGAAAACGGGTTTATAGGCCCAGCGCTCTTTTGCGCTCTTCGGCAAAGCCCTGAACGATGCGGTCGGCAATCAAGGCCAGAATGGCCATGGCCGCCCCGGCTGAAATGCCAAGCCCCACATCCGCCTGCCCCAGCGCCAGATAGATCGACTGGCCCAGACCGGTGGTGCCGATCAGCGCCGCAATCACCAGCATGGCAAAGGCGTAGAGGATGGTCTGGTTCAGCCCCAGCAGGATGGATGGAGCCGCATAGGGCGCCCGCACATCCCGCATCATCTGCCAGCGCGTGGCGCCCGAGGCGGTGGCTGCCTCGATCATCTCTTCCGGCGTCGCAATCAGCCCCTGCCGGGTGTAGCGGATCATCGGCACCACGGCATAGGCGATGATCGCCAGAAAGGCCGAGAATTCGCCAATCTGGAACACCATCAGCACCGGGATCAGGAACACAAACAGCGGGATGGTCTGCAACATGTCACAGATCGGCCGCACGATGCGCCAGGCCATGGGGGAAACCGCGCAGAGCAAGCCGATAGCGCCGCCCAGCACAGCGCAGGCAAAAACCGCAGCCCCCGACAGATAAAGCGACAACAAGGCGCGGTCCCACAGGCCCGAAACCAGGATGGTGCTGAGCAGAACCACCGACAACAGCGCCAAGCGATGCCCTCCGGCAACCCAAGCCAGCGCGCCGACACCGATGATCACAAAGGGCCAGGGCAGCTGTGACACGCCCGTTTCCAGGATCCCGGCGGCAATCAGCAGCACCAGACCAAGGGTCAGCTGACCACGCAGGGCCAGCAGCCCGCCAACAAGAGCCGCCCCAGCGTAGAACCACAGGCTCATCGCGCTGGTCCACTGAAAGCCCCAGGTAAAGGGCAGGATCGCCTGATCCAATCCGATGCGCAGCGGCAGCAGCACATAGAACATGATGCCGTTTTTGAAACTGGTCAGCGCCTCTGCATTGGACCGGGTGAAATCAGTGAGCCAGCTGTCCAGCCCATCGGCCACCGGGTCCAGCAGCTGATAGCTGCTGGGATCGCCAATGCGGCTCCAGAACAGCAGGCTGACACCCGCCCCCAGCGCCAGAATGCCCAGGGACACACGCCCATCCCAAAGCTGACGTCGCTCCTGCGCCAGGGTGCCACTCATCCGGTCGATCAGGATGGCAAAGACCACAATGACCGAGCCCGCCAGCATCGCCGGGCCAAACTGCGCCTTGCGCATGGTCAGCAGAACTTCCCAGCCGATGTCATTAAAGCCGCCAATGACGGCGGCGATGATCACCATCGACAGGGCCGCCATCAGACATTGATTGACCCCCACCATGATCTGCACCTTGGCGGCTGGGAGCTCGACCTGAAACAGCTGCTGCATCCGGGTGCCACCGGCCATGACGGCAGCCTCTTTCACATCCGATTCAACCCGTTGCAACCCCAGCAGCACATTGCGCGCCATCGGCGGCGCCGCATAGATCGCCGAGGCAATGAGACCCACAACAGGGCCAAAGCCAAACAGCACCAAAAGCGGCGTCAGATAGGCAAAGGTCGGCACCGTCTGCATGACGTCCAGCAAAGCCTGCACCGGCTCGCGAAAGCGGGGGAATTCATTGGCAACAATGCCAATTCCGGCCCCCACCAGCAGGGCCAAAGGCACCGAGACGGCAACCAGCGCCAGGGTATTCATCCCCTGCACCCAATAGCCAGAGGCCACCACCAGCCCCAGCCCAATGGCAGCCATCGCGGCCATGGTGATCCCGCCCAGACGCCAGCCCAGGGCCACGGTGGCCGCGATCAGCACGGGCCAGGGGATGGTTGCCAGGACATAGTTGGTGGCCGCCATTGGATAGGCCATCAGCGCCGAGAACATCCGCGCCGCGGGTTTTACAAAGCTCAGCACGCCCTTGACGCCTGTGCCGACGCTTTCTGTGGCGGGAAGAACCCAGTCTTGCGGGAAGGCTGTCAGCCAGGGCATCCCGGCTTCAAGCAGCAGACAGAGCGCGCCAACAATCACCACAATCAGCGCCGCCAGGCTTCCGGTGCTATGGCTTCCGGTGCTATGGCGGCTCATTGTTCGGTTTCCACCTGCAGGGCCGCCGCCAGATCAGCCGGGTTGATAACCCCAACCAAAGCACCATCTCTGTCCCGCACCGGCACCGGATCATACAGATCCATGCAGCGCGCCAGCGCCGCATCCAGCGTCATATCCCGGCGCAGCCCCGGATCATCCGCCCCATATGGGTGGGTGGCGGGGTCCCGCATCACCGAGGCCACATTGGCATGACGCCCCTTGGCCACATCTTTGGAGAATTCGCGCACATAGTCATCCACCGGGTTCAGCACGATATCCGCCGGGGTGCCGATCTGCACAATCTTGCCATCGCGCATGATGGCGATGCGATCCGCCAGTTTCAGCGCCTCGTTGATGTCATGGGTGATGAACACGATGGTGGTCTTCAGCTTGTCCTGGATATCCAGAAATTCATCCTGCAACTGGCGGCGGATCAGCGGATCCAGCGCCGAAAAGGGTTCATCCAGAAACCAGACCGAGCAATCCGCCACCAGAGAGCGGGCAATGCCAACCCGTTGGCGTTGGCCCCCGGACAATTCGCGCGGGAAGCGATCTTCGCGCCCCTCAAGCCCCACCAGATTGATCACCGCCTGCGCCTTGGCGCGCCGTTGCTTGCGCTTTACCCCCTGTACTTTCAGCGGATAGGCAACATTGTCGATCACGGTCATATGGGGGAACAGGCCAAAGTGCTGAAACACCATGCCCAGGGTTTTGCGGCGCAGCTCGATCAGGCGGGACTTGCTGGCTGAGACGATATCTTCGCCTTCAATCCGGATCTCCCCGTGCGAGGCCGGCAGCAGCTGCGAAATACAGCGGATCAAGGTGGATTTGCCCGAGCCCGACAGGCCCATGATGACAAAAAGCTCGCCCTCTTTGACGTCAAAATTGGCATCCTGCACCGCAGGCACCAGCCCCTGGGCGCGCAGCGCGGCAGAGACCTCATCCGCAGTGTCATGCTGCGACAGCGCCTGTTTCAAGGCGCTGTCTGCATTGGCACCAAAGACCTGCCAGACGTTCTGGCAGGAAATGGCGGGCGTATCAGAGCCAGCCATAGCTGTCTCGCGTGCTGTCTCGATCACCGTGCTGCTCACTTGGTCGCGGCGTCGACAACAGGGCGCCAGCTGGCTTCATTGGCTGCCATCCAGGCTGCAACCACCTCTTCGACCTTGCCACCGTCGACATCCACAGCGCCCATCATCGGCTGCTGGTCAGCCACGCTGAGGGTGTAGTTTGACAGGATCTCGTAGGCTGCGGGCCAGGTTTCGGCCATACCGGCCCAGGCGGCCTTGGAAATCAGGGTCGAGGTGAAATCGCAGTCATTGATCGCATTGGGATTGGGACCCCAGGCCGGATCAGTAAAGCAGGCCTCTTCGCCCGCAGGCAGGTCAACAAATTTCACATCATAAGCCGACATCGCCCAATGGGGTTGCCAGAAGGTGACCAGCAGTGGCGTCTTGCGCTCGCTGGAGGCGCGCAGCTCGGCAATCAGGGCGCCCTCGGATCCCGCAGGCACCGCTTTGAACGGCAGCTCAAGCCCGGCCATGCGGTCGGCCCCAGGGGTGCCCCAATCGGCAGGGTAGTCGACCAGACGGCCCGCTGGCAGGGTCTCGGCCGAGGCAAACAGCGGCGCGCAGTCCTTCAGCGCTTCCCAGGCGGGCAGACCGGGGCACAGCTCGGCCACATGGGCGGGGTAGGCAATGCCCTCTTTGGCGGCAAGTTCCAGATCGCCCAGATCGACGATGCTGCCTTCGGAAATTTTGATGGCATATTCATCCGATACATTGGAGGACCAGATTTCCAGCGTTGCGTGGATTTCACCATCTGCAATGGCCTGGAACTGGTTCATCATGCCGGCAGTGACATATTCCACCTTGTAACCGGCTGCTTTCAGCATCTCGCCGGCGATATGGGTGGTGACATGCTGGCCGGTCCATTCGTTGATCGCCAGTTTGATGGGCTGATCCACAGCCCCCAGCTCAGCCGCGTTACCCGCGCCCGCAACCATCGAAGCGGCGCCAAGAAGGCATGCAAATGTTGTCTTTTTCATTGTTCATTTCCCTGTTGTATGCCTCGCCATTCCAATTGGTCGGCAAGGGGATTATGATAGACCAGAGCAGTCCCAAACCGCCCAAAAGCTACTGCTGCGCCGCACCCGAAGGCACGGGCAAAGGCGCGGGCCTGAGGTACAGCCGCCGGCTACAATCACCAGTCTTGGTCAGAGTGTGACCGGGTATGCCACAAGTATTTGAACGCTTTGCGACGCTTTGTCGAGGTTTTGCGGCGCATTTCAGGTAAAATTTTGATCCACCATTCAAGTTTATAAATATAGAACCCATTTTTTGGCGGCAAATGAGTCTCCGGGCTGCTGTGCCACAGCCCGAATCGCGACGCTCACACGCCTGCGGTGGCGACCCTTGCCGCCGCTTGTCTGCCTACAGCTCCTGCGCCAAACGCAGCATTCCGGCCGTGATCTGGCTCAGCTGCGCGGGCGTGGTCACAAAGGGCGGCATGGTATAGATATTCTTGCCAAAGGGGCGCAGGAATACCCCCATCTCATGTGCCAGCCCATGGGCCACATCCGCCGATACCACATGGGCCATCTCGATCACACCAATGGCCCCCAACACCCGGACATCACGCACATTTGGCAGGGCGCGGGCCGGTTCCAGCTCTTGTTTCAGCTGGTCAGAGATCGCGGCCACCCGGGCGCGCCAGTCCTGTGCCGTCAACACATCCAGCGCCGCCTTTGCCGCAGCGCAGGCCAGCGGGTTGGCCATATAGGTCGGCCCATGCATAAAGATACCAGGCTTGCCGCCGCCGATGCCCAGCGCCACCCGGTCATTGGTCATGGTGCAGGCAAAAGAGATATGCCCCCCCGTGAGCCCCTTGCCAAGGCAGATGATATCCGGCTCCACCGCGCAGAAATTGGTGGCAAACATCTCGCCGGTGCGGCCAAACCCGGTGGCGATCTCATCAAAGATCAGCAGGATACCCAGCTCATCACAGAGGCGGCGCGCCTGGTTGAGGTACTCAGGATGGTAGAAATACATCCCCCCGGTGCCCTGCACCACGGGTTCGAGGATAAAGCCGGCGATGCGGTCGACATTGGCCACAAGCAACGCCCGCAGCGCGGCGATGCCATTTTGCGCCGGGTCCTCGACCCAGTCCTGCCCCATGGTGATGGGCGGGCGGGCGACAAAATGCTGCACACTCAGCGCCCCCTGAAACAGATGATGCATGCCGGTGTCCGGGTCACAGACGCTCATCGCCTTCCAGGTATCGCCGTGATAGCCCGAGCGCACAGTGGCAAACTCACTGCGGCCCGCAAACCCCTTGGCGTGCTGGTACTGCACCGCCATCTTCATCGCCACCTCAACCGAGACCGAGCCAGAATCGCAATAAAAGATCCGGGTCAGGCTGTCCGGTGTGACCTCCAGCAGCTTGCGCCCCAGGTCGATGGCCGGGTCATGGGTCAGCCCGCCAAACATCACATGCGGCAGCCGGTCCAGCTGGTCGTGTATGGCCTGCGTGATCGCCGGGTGGCGGTGGCCATGCATCATGCACCACCAGGACGACATGGCGTCAATCAGCCGGGTGCCGTCCTCCAGGGTGATATGCACCCCCTCGGCCTCCTTCACCACAAAGGTGGGACCGGGTTTGGCAACATTGGTATAGGGATGCCAAAGGTGCTGCTGGTCAAACTCCAGCTGGCTCAGGCCCGATGCGGTCATGGTGTGTCTCCTCCGGTCAGGGCCTGGCGGATCAGGTGCAGTTTGATGTGTTCGACAAAGGCCTCTGCCAAAACCGCCGGCTTTGCCCCAAGATCAGGGATCATCGGCAGACGGCCCAGATGCGCGACCTTGCCAAACTGAACAATCGTCTCCTCAACCTCTGGCTCTGCCGTGCCGATAAAGGCCACCCCAATCACCCGACAGCCTGCATCCCGCAGCGCCTTGAGCGACAAAAGCGTGTGATTGATGGTACCCAGTTGCGTGCGGGCACAGAGGATCACCGGCGCGCCCCAGCGGGCAAAGAGATCCAGATACAGCATCCGACGGTTGAGCGGCACCATCACCCCGCCCGCGCCCTCAATCACCAGCGGGCCGTCCAGCTGCGGCAGCGCCAGGCTCTCCGGGTCGATCTCCACCCCTTCGGCCTCTGCCGACAGATGTGGCGAGGCAGGATGTTGCAGCCGATAGGCCTCAGCCAGGACTGCCCCGCCCGAGAGCCGCGCCACGATCGCGCTGTCGGTTTCCTCTTCCAGGCCCGACTGCACCGGCTTCCAGTAGCTGGCCTGCAGCGCCTGCACCAAACCCGCAGAAAAGATGGTTTTGCCGATACCAGTATCGGTTCCGGTCACCACCACTGTCCTCATGCCACCTGCCCCAGACCCGCGGGCTGTTGCTCCAAATGCGCAAGCTCGGGGGCCAGTCGTTCAAACAGCTCGGTGATGAGCGGTTTGGTCAGCGTGCCAGTCAGCGAGATCCGCAGCCGTGATGTGCCCCTGGGCACTGTCGGTGGGCGAATGCCGCGAATGTCAAAGCCCTGCCCCTGCAAACGCTCAGCCAGCGCCATGGTCAGCTTGTCATCGCCAATGATCACCGGCAGGATCTGGCTTTGGAAGCCGGTGATGCCGCAGAGCCGCGCCGCCTCGCCGTGGGCATGGGTGATATGGTCCCAGGCCCGGTTGCGCCGCTCGGGGTTCTGCGCCAGATCGCGCAGCGCCACCCGCACCAGAGCCGCATTCAGCGGCGAGGGCGCAGTGGCAAAGATAAAGCCACGCCCGCGATTGACCAGGAAGTCAATCAGCACCTGAGCACCGCAAATCAAGGCGCCGGAAACCCCCAGCCCCTTGCCGCAGGTGTGCAGCGTCAGAACGGTCGGGTTCTGGGCATAGTCATGCGCCAGCCCCCGCCCCAGATCGCCAAACAGCCCGGTTGCATGGGCTTCATCCACCACCAGAACCGCCCCTTCGCGCCCGGCCAAAGCGGCAAATTCCGCCAGCGGCGCCAGGGTGCCCTCCATGGAATAGACCGACTCGATGGCGATCCAGACCTGACCACTGCCGCCTGTTGCGCGCCACTCAGCGATCTGTACCGCCGCATCACTGGGGTCATTGTGGCTGAATTTGCGCGTCTCAGCCCGGCCCAACCGCATGCCATCATGGGTGCTGGCGTGGATCAGCGCATCATACAGCACCAAATCACCGCGCTGCGGCAGGGTTGAAAAAATCGCCTGATTGGCATTAAAGCCACCCCCCATGAACAGCGCTGCCTCGGTGCCAAAAAACGCTGCTGCCTCGGCTTCGAGCAGGAGATGCTCCTCGGCATTGCCGCGCAGCAGCCGCGAGCCACCGGCGCCAACGGGAACGCCACGCTCCAGCGCCTCCAGTGCCGCCGTTTGCAGCAGCTGGCTCTGCGCCAACCCAAGGTAGTCGTTGGAGGAAAAGTCATGCCCCGCCCGTGGGATCAAGCGGCGAAACCGCCCCTGATCGCGAAGGTCCTGCAGCCCAGCGGCATGGCGTGGAAAAACCTGGCTCATGCCGAGACCTCCGCGCGGGTTTCATTTGCGCTGGCGGCGCCTGTTTTGCGCTGATTTTCGCTGTGGCTGCCGTCGCAACCCACGCCCATGGCCGTGATGCCCAGACGATCAAACAGCATCTGATCCTTGTCCTCTTCGGGATTGTCAGCGGTCAGCAAGGTGTCACCGACAAAGATCGAATTGGCCCCGGCAAAGAAGCACATGGCCTGCAGCTCATCCGACATATCGCTGCGCCCGGCAGACAAGCGCACATGGGATTTTGGCATCAGGATCCGCGCCAGCGCGATGGTGCGGACAAATTCAATCGGGTCCAGCTTGGGCACATCCGCCAGCGGCGTATCCGGCATGGGGATCAGCATGTTGACCGGCACCGAATCCGGGTGCTCCTGCAGGGTGGCCAGCGCCAACAGCATGTCGATGCGGTCCATCTGCTGCTCACCCATGCCAACAATGCCACCGGCGCAGACCTTCATCCCCGCCTCGCGCACCCGGTTCAGGGTGTCGATCCGGTCGGCAAAGGTGCGGGTGGTGATGATTTCGGAATAGTAGCGTTCCGAGGTGTCGATATTGTGGTTGTAATAATCCAGCCCGGCGTCGCGCAGGCGAAAGACCTGGCTGTCGTCCAACATGCCCAGGGTCATGCAGGTCTCCATCCCCAGATCCTTGACCCCGTGAATCATCGCTTCCAGGGTGGCCATGTCGCGATCCTTGGGCGAGCGCCAGGCCGCCCCCATGCAATAGCGCGTGGCGCCGCCTTCCTTGGCTTTGCGCGCCTCGGCCAGAACCCGCTCCACCTCGATCAGCTTGCTGGCAGAGAGTTTTGCACCGTTGCGGGCCGACTGCGAACAATAGGCGCAGTCCTCGGCGCAGCCGCCGGTCTTGATGCTCAGCAGTTTGGATTTCTGCACCTGATTGGGATCGTAGTGCTGGCGATGCACCACCTGCGCCTCGAACAACAGATCCATGAAGGGCTTGTTGTAAATCTCTTCCGCCTCGGCGCGGGTCCAGTCGTTTCGAATAGGGGCAGCGTCCAGCATGAGCTCTCCTGGGGATCACAGTGTTGCGGTTGAGCGGCCCTGAGGCGCGCTTGGTTTTTATAGATAATTTGAGAGAGGGCGCAAAGAAAATATGTTGCAATGCGGCAATTTCGAACACGAGCCACTTTATTCAATTGTTTTTAATAGATTATTTTTATCTATCAAAATACCGATTGACGGCACCCCATCGCCTCCCCTAGGTCTTAACCCACGCAGGGGAGTCCCACCGAGGGGACTGAGAGGCTGACAGGTCAGAGCAATCTGACCGGCGACGCGACCCTTAGAACCTGACCCAGTTGACACTGGCGTAGGAAGCTAGGACGCGCCGCCAAAAGGGTTTCCACCCCCTTTCGCCGTGCACCGAACCGGGAGGGCCCTTGATCCTCCCAGCGCCTCCCAGCCAAGCCTCATCTGGTGACTTTTTTGAGTATTGGCTCGAGGAGCACCAAAATGAACGTAAGCCCTACAAAGATCACCCCAAAGGTGACCACAGGCGCGCTGCCCGCATCGCGCAAGATCTATGTGCCCGGTGAGATCCACCCCGAGATTCGCGTGCCCATGCGCGAGATTTCCACCCATCCCACCGCAGGTGAAGCGCCGCTGCCGGTCTATGACAGCTCTGGCCCCTATACCGATCCGGATCAGCAGACCGATATCCGTCAGGGCCTGGCGCAGCTGCGCCGCGATTGGATCCTGGCGCGTGGTGACGTCGAAGAATATCAGGGCCGCGAAATCACCGATGCCGACAACGGTTTTGTATCTGGCGATCGGCTGACGCCGGAATTCCCGGTCAAACCTGCGCCGCTGCGCGCCAAGGACGGCAAGGCGGTGACCCAGCTGGCCTATGCCCGCGCCGGCATCATCACGCCAGAGATGGAATTCATCGCCATCCGCGAAAACCAGCTGCGCGAGACATCGCCCTGCCACCGCGACGGCCACGACTGGGGCGCCAATATCCCCGATTATGTGACGCCGGAATTTGTCCGCCAGGAGGTTGCCGAAGGCCGCGCCATCATCCCCTCCAATATCAACCACCCCGAGATCGAGCCGATGATCATTGGCCGCAACTTTCTGGTGAAGATCAACGCCAATATGGGCACCTCCGCGGTTTCGTCCTCGATGGAAGAGGAAGTGGACAAGCTGGTCTGGTCGATCCGCTGGGGCGCGGATACGGTGATGGACCTGTCCACGGGCCGCAACATCCACAACACCCGCGAATGGATCGTTCGCAACTCCCCCGTCCCCATCGGCACGGTGCCGATGTATCAGGCGCTGGAAAAGGTGAACGGCATTGCCGAGGACCTGACCTGGGAGGTGTTCCGCGACACATTGATCGAACAGGCCGAACAGGGCGTGGACTACTTCACCATCCATGCCGGCGTGCGGCTGCATATGGTGCCAATGACGGTCGAGCGCGTCACCGGCATCGTGTCGCGCGGCGGGTCGATCATGGCAAAATGGTGCCTGCATCACCACAAGGAGAGCTTTCTCTATGAGCATTTTGAGGAGATCTGCGACATCTGCCGCAAATACGACGTCTCCTTCAGCCTTGGCGATGGTCTGCGCCCCGGCTCGATCGCGGATGCCAATGACGCGGCGCAGTTTGCCGAGTTGGAAACCCTGGGCGAGCTGACCAAGATCGCCTGGGCCAAGGATTGCCAGGTGATGATCGAAGGGCCGGGCCATGTGGCCATGCACAAGATCAAGGAAAACATGGACAAGCAGCTGGAGTGCTGTGACGAGGCGCCGTTTTACACGCTTGGCCCCCTCACCACCGATATCGCGCCGGGCTATGACCATATCACCTCGGGTATCGGCGCGGCGATGATTGGCTGGTTTGGCTGCGCCATGCTGTGTTATGTGACGCCCAAGGAACACCTCGGCCTGCCCGACCGCGATGACGTCAAGGTTGGTGTGATCACCTACAAAATCGCCGCCCATGCCGCCGATCTGGCCAAGGGCATGCCTGGTGCCCAGCGCCGTGACGATGCGCTGTCGCGCGCCCGGTTTGAATTCCGCTGGGAGGATCAGTTCAACCTGTCGCTGGACCCCGATACTGCCCGCGAATTCCATGACCAGACCCTGCCGAAAGAGGCCCATAAGGTGGCGCATTTCTGCTCCATGTGCGGGCCCAAATTCTGCTCGATGCGGATCAGCCACGACATTCGCGCCGAAGCCCAGAAGGAAGGCATGGAGGCCATGGCCGCCAAGTTCCGCGAAGGTGGTGAGCTCTATGTGCCCGCCCAGGCAGATACAGCTCAGACTGGCAAAGCACAGGCGGACAAAGCACAGGCAGGCAACGTACAGGCAGGCAACGTACAGGCGGGCAAAGTACAGGCGGGCAAAGTGCTGGAACCAGGCGCATGATCACTATCGCGGGGGCGGGGCTGGCCGGCCTCGCCACCGCTTACGAGCTGTTGCAGCGCGGCGGCGAGGTGACGCTGTTTGAACGCGGGCCAGGTCCCGGCATGGCCAGTGTGGCGCGCTTTGCCGGTGGCATGTTGGCACCTTTTTGCGAACGCGAGAGCGCCGAAGAAGAGGTTATCACCCTCGGCAGCCGCGCCTTCGAGTGGTGGGCCAAGATCACACCGGTGCACCGGCGCGGCACGCTGGTGGTCGCGCCTGCCCGCGACCGGGCCGAGCTCAGCCGTTTTGCCCAACGCACCCGGGGCCACCAGCTGCTGGGCAGCAGTGATATCGCTGAACTGGAACCCGCCCTGTCGGGACGCTTTGCCAGTGGTCTGTTCTTCAAGGACGAAGCCCATCTCGATCCGCGCCGCGCGCTGGTCGATCTCGCAAAGACAGTCGAAACTCTGGGAGGCCAGATCCTGTATGACACCCCCGCCCCGCGACGGGTGGATCTGGACTGCACCGGCATCGCCGCCGCCCTGCCCGCTCTGCGTCCGGTGCGCGGCGAAATGGCGCTGCTGCACTGCGACGGGGTTGAGATCAGCCGCACCCTGCGGCTGCTGCACCCGCGTATTCCGCTATATCTGGTGCCACGCGGCGATCAGCATTTTATGATCGGCGGCACCATGGTTGAAAGCGCATCACCCCGCGCGCCCACCCTGCGATCCGTCAGTGAATTGCTCAGCGCCGCCTTTGCGCTGCACCCCAGCTTTGGCGAGGCCAGCGTGGTTGAGCTCGGCGCCGGTCTGCGCCCCGCCTTTGCCGATAATTTGCCCCGCCTGATCGAACAGGACGGCGTGCTCTATCTCAATGGGCTGTACCGCCACGGCTTCCTTTTGGCGCCGGCCATGGCGCGCCGCGCCGCCGAACGGTTGCTGCCACAGCCCGCAGACCTCTTGTCCATGGAGACCTCTGGATGAACATCACCGTAAACGCCAAGCCGCATGACATCTCGGCCACCACGCTGGACGCCGCCCTGCGCGAGCTGGGACTGACCAGCCCGGCGCTGGCCACGGCCCTGAACGGCAGCTTTGTTTCGCGTGCGAAACGTGTTGACACCCAGTTAACCGAAGGCGACCGGATCGAAGTCCTGGCGCCGATGCAGGGAGGCTGAGCCATGGAGTTCTACGGCACCGCGCTCAGCTCCCGCCTGTTTCTGGGGACCGCGCAATACCCCTCCCCCAAGGTGCTCTGTGAGGCGATCACCGCCAGCGGTTGCGAGGTCATCACCCTGTCCCTGCGCCGCGAAACCAGCGATGGCGCTGGCACCGGGTTTTGGCAGATGCTGCGCCAGACCGGCGCCCGCATCCTGCCCAATACCGCCGGCTGTCACAGCGTGCAGGAGGCGGTGACCACCGCCCAGATGGCCCGCGAGATCTTTGACACCGATTGGATCAAGCTTGAGGTCATCGGCCATGCCGACAGCTTGCAACCGGATGTCTTTGGTCTGGTGGAGGCCGCAAGGATCCTCAGCGACGATGGCTTCAAGGTCTTTCCCTACACCACCGAGGATCTGGTGGTGGGCGAGCACCTGCTGCAGGCAGGCTGCGAAGTCCTGATGCCCTGGGGGGCGCCGATTGGATCTGGCCAGGGGCTGCGCAATCCCGATGGGCTGCGGGCCATGCGGGCGCATTTTCCAAACACGCCCTTGGTGGTGGATGCCGGCATTGGCCGCCCCTCGGATGCGGCGGCGGCGATGGAGCTGGGGCTGGATGCGGTGCTGCTGAACACGGCTGTGGCCAAGGCCGGAGACCCGGTCGGGATGGCCCGCGCCATGGCCCAGGCGGTGGCAGCCGGTCAGGCCGGATATCAGGCCGACCCAATGCCGCGCCGCGACATGGCGGTGCCCTCGACCCCGGTTCTGGGACTGGCAGAGCTGACATGAAGGACGATCAGGCAATGGAACGGTTTTATCTCATCGTCGGCCATGTCGGCCAGCTGGAGCTTTTGGTGCCGCAGGGCGCCAGATTGGTGCAGCTGAGGATCAAGGACGCCGCCGAGACCGAGCTGCGCCGCCAGATCGCCCGCGCCCGTGATTTCTGCGCCGTGCATGGCGCCCAGTTGGTGGTCAATGATCACTGGCAAATCGCGCTGGATCTGAACTGCAGCTTTGTGCATCTGGGCCAGGAGGACATGCAGACCGCAGATTTTGCCGCACTCAACCGCGCCGGGGTGCGCTATGGCCTCTCCACCCATGACGAGGCTGAACTGGAGCGCGCGCTGCGCCATGATCCGGCCTATGTGGCGCTGGGGCCGGTCTATCCAACCCTGTTGAAACAGATGAAATGGGGCCCCCAGGGGCTGGAGCGTGTGACCCGCTGGAAAGAGCTCGCAGGCAAGACCCCGCTGGTGGCCATCGGCGGCCTGACACCAGAGCGCCTGCCCGGTGTTTTTGCCGCTGGCGCCGATAGCGCCGCCGTGGTGACGGATATCCAGCAGGCAACTGACCCCGAGGCGCGCTGCCGCCAATGGGCCAAGGCCTGCGCCTGATGTCACGCTACGCCCGACAGATGACCCTGCCCGAGGTCGGCGCTGTGGGCCAGGCACGGCTGGCGCGCGCTCATGTGCTGGTGGTGGGCGCTGGCGGGCTGGGCGCACCGGTGCTGCAGTATCTTGCCGCAGCCGGTATCGGCTGTCTCACCCTGCTGGATCCGGACCGGGTGGAAGAGAGCAATCTGCACCGCCAGGTGCTGTTCACCATGGCCGATATCGGTCAGACCAAAGTCACTGCGGCGCAGGCCCGCCTTATCGCCAGCACCCCGGCGCTGACGGTGTATCCCCACGCCGAGGCGCTGAGCGCGGCAAATGTCTCGCGGTATCTGAACAACGTGGATCTGGTGGTGGATGCGGCGGATAGTTTTGCCACCTCCTATATCCTGTCGGATGCCTGCCTTGCGCGGGGACTGCCGCTGATCTCGGCCTCGGTCCTGGCGCAACGGGGCTATGTCGGTGGCTTCTGTGGCCCGGCCCCTTCGCTGCGCGCGCTGTTTCCGGAGCTGCCAGAAAGTGCCGCCAGCTGCGCCAGTGCCGGGGTGATGGGGCCGGTGGTGGGCGCAATTGGCGCGCTGCAGGCGCAGATGGCGCTCAAGACCCTGTTGCGCCACAGCCCCTCGCCGCTGGGCCGGGTGATGCAGATAGAGATGGCGGATCTGACCATGAGCAGTTTTGATTTCAGCACCGCCTGCGAGCCTCCGGATCCGCTGCGGTTCACCAGCCCCGAGCTGATCCCGGCGCGGGCCCAGGTGATAGATCTGCGCTCAATTGAAGAAGCCCCCCAGCCCGCCGTGGCAGGGGCGCGGCGTTGTCTGCCCGATGAGCTGATCGCTGCAAGTATGACCCCCGCCCCCCCGGCAGCTGCCGCGCTATTGCCCGGGCTGCCAACGGTGCTGTGTTGCCGATCCGGCGTGCGGGCCTGGCGCGCGGGGCGCGCGCTGCAGGCGCAGGGCTTTACCCAGATTGAAATTCTCGCCGTTGGCGACCCCGCATGAGCCGCATTCTGGTGGTGGCAGGCACCGACAGCAGCGGTGGCGCCGGCTTGAGCCGCGATATCGCCATGGCCCAGAGCCTGGGCTGTTCGGTTTCGCCGGTGGTGACTGCGGTCACGGTGCAAACCAATGCGGCCCTGATCGCCACCCAGCCAATCCCACCGCAGATTATCGCGGGGCAGGTCACAGCCGCCTTTGATCCGGCCGGGCAAATCCCGCGCGCCATAAAAATTGGCATGATCGGCGCGCCAGACGCCGCGCAAAGCCTGGCACAAGCGCTGCCTTTGGGGGTGCCGATTGTGCTGGATCCCGTGCTTAAAAGCTCGTCTGGAGGTGCCTTGATGTCTTTGGAAACCCTGACGCCCCTGCTGCCAAGAGTGACACTGTTGACGCCCAATCTGGAGGAAAGCGCCCTGCTTGCCGGCACCAGCCACCGGCCCCAGGAACCGCCAGAACTGGCAGAGTTGGCAGCGCGCGCGCAGATCATTTTGGCAACCGGCGTTGCTGCGGTGCTGATCAAGGGTGGCCATGGCCAGGGCGCGCGCAGCATTGACCATCTGTTTACCGCTGACAGCCATCAGGTGTTTTCAGCACCACGTCTGCCCGTCAGCAAGCGTGGCACCGGTTGCAGCCTGGCAACCGCCCTCGCCTGTGCGCTGGCTCAAGGGGCTCCTGTGGCAGAGGCCTGCGCCAAAGCAAAAACCCAGATGACCCTGTGGCTGGGCAGCGAGGGGTAAGTCAGACGGCCCCGTCTCTGGCAAAATCCCTGACAAAGCCCCTGCCCCCCCTGGCAGAATCCCTGACAACCCCCCTGGTCAACCGGACAGGCCCTGATTTTCATCTCGGCCAATGCGCAACATGGTCAGGGTTTGCAGCAACACGGATTTACTGATGGGTTTTTGCAGGAAATAGTCCATCCCCGCAGCCAGGCAGGCTTCGCGGTCGGATTCAAAGGCATTGGCGGTCAGCGCAACAATCACCGGCTGCTCGATATCAAGACTGCGGATCTCCCGGGTTGCCGCAAGCCCGTCCAGCTCGGGCATGGACATGTCCATCAGAATGATATCCGGCGCCACTTGCGGGCACATGGTGACCGCCTGGCGGCCATTATGGGCCTCGCTCAGGGTGATCCCCAGATCGGCCAAATATTTGCGGACCAGCAAACGGTTGGTTTTGTTGTCCTCTGCCAACAAGACCCGGCAACCTGCCAAAGCCGCTGTATCCAGCATCGTCTCGACCCGCGAGGCACCGGGAGAACTGACCGCCTTGTCCAGCTGAATGTTCAACCGGAAGCACGCGCCCGTCTCCTTGATCCGGCACAGCTCAATGCCCCCGCCCATGCGCTTTGCCAGGATGCTGGAAATCGTCAATCCCAGCCCGGTGCCGCCAAAGGCCCGCGTGGTGGCAGCATCCGCCTGCTTGAAGCGATCAAAAATATACTCGGCCTGGCTGTCTGAGATACCAATCCCGGTGTCATCCACCGTAATAACCAAATTGGTGGGGTCCTCATCATCGCAGTCAACACTGATATCCACGCCGCCCTCGGAGGTGAATTTCACCGCATTGCCAATGAGATTCACCAGAATTTGCCGCAGTCTCCCATCATCGCCATGCACCCTGTCCGGCAGGTTTTCCGCAAAACTCACCGAAACCCACAGGCCTTTTTCCCGCGCCTTTGGCCGCAACAGATTGACCGCGCCAGCAACACAGTTTCGCAGATCAAAATCAATCGGACTGATCGCCAAACGCCCCGCTTCGAGACGCGACAGGTCAAGGATATCATTGATGATTTTTAGCAGCGCATTGGAGGAATCCCGAATGGTGCCCAGATACTGTCTTTCCTCTGGACCAAGATCAAATTCCGACATCAGCTCGGTCATCCCGACAATGCCATTCATCGGTGTTCGGATCTCATGGGACATATTTGCCAGAAATTCTGATTTGGCACGGTCGGCGCTTTCGGCAGCAATTTTGGCATCATTCAGGTCATTGTTGCGTTGCAACAGCGCTGCGTTTGCCTCGATCAGCTTTTCGCGCAGATGTACGTCGCGGGTCACATCAAGATTGACCCCAATCATCCGCAACCGGCCGTCGCTATCGGCATAGGCGGTGCCCATACTGCGGATATGGCGCACCTCCTGGCTGGGCAGGACAATGCGGTATTCCGAGCTGTAGCTGCCACCGACATGAGAGGACCTGCGGTGTTCAAGCACGGTCTGCTCGCGATCATCGGGATGCAGGCAATTCTCCCAGGTGTCAGCCGTCACCAGATCATTGATTTTGAGTCCATAGATTTCACGCAGGTTCGGATCCCATACGGTTTCGCGGGTTATTGTGTTCAGCTCCCAGATGCCGATCTTGGAGATATCCACTGCGATTTCAAGCCGCCGGGACAGGGTTTCCAACTGCCGTTCGCGCCGTTTCAATGTCTGAATGGCATCACGCCGCGCCGCCGAGAGACGACTGGCCATATAGATCGGCACCACAATAAAACCACCAGCAACAAAGACCAGCAGGCGCCATGGCCAGGGATTGGCCTTGCGGGCCGACCAGCCCCCCTTGGGGCGGGCGGCAATCTGCCAGGACCCAAAGGGCAGCGGGATATCCAGGCTAACCGGGTTATCCATAAAAACGGAGGGATCGCCAAAGAATTGCGCCCCCTCGGCGCCCATGCCGTCCTGTCCCCTTATCCCAACCTCAATGCCCAGGTCAGGAGAGTTGAACCCATGCGCCTCGTACAAAAGATCTGCCCGCATGACAGAGGACAAGACCCCCCAGAACCGGCGGTTTTCCCCCGAACCGGTGAAGACCGGAAAGCGGCCAATAAAGGCCTCACCGCCCTGCACCAGTTGCACCGGCCCTGCCAGGACCACATTGCCCCTATCGCGGACTTTATAGGCGGCCTCTCGCTGGGCGAGGTTCTTGTTATAGTCCAGACCCAGGGCTTCCTCGTTGCCCTGCAACGGGTAGATCATCGTCACCACCAGATCCGGCGCCGCTGCAACATGGCTGATGCCGGATTGCGTTCCCAGCACCATTTCACCCAGCTGGGTGAACCGCTCCTGGGACATGTCAGGCTCGGTGGAAAGCACCGCAACCAGCCCGCGTACCAGTTGAAGATCGGCGTTTAGCGCCCCTTCAAGACTGGCTTGCAGCTGGCTCACTTCGCGGCGCACATCGGTCCGCAGCTCCTGATTATGGATGGTGTTGTTTTGCTGTTCTGAATAATAGCCTGCAGCCAGAACCAGAACAAAGGCGACCAAGACGGGAATATGGGCACGTTTAAATAGCCCAGCAATAGGTTTTGCAGAAGGAGCTCTCACGGAACAGACACCACCCAACCTTACCAGCCTTGGCCAAACAAAGACGCGACCAAACCTATTCGCCATTTCCCATTGTTCTTCATGATATGTGCCGCACAGGAGTTCATATCCGCTTAACAAGACGCCCCTTTAAGCGAAAATCTTTACAGAATTGGTCCTGCCGCAGCTTTCACATATCACAGGGAACCGGCCGTTTCCGTGGTGAATCCATCGCAGATCAACCCGGGGCCATGGCTGCCAGTGCACCGCCCTGGGGTCAAGCCTTGGGAGGCGTCAAAATCGCGATACGTGCCGTATAGCGCACTCATTTGTTGGCACTGCGCGCGATGCAATGCCCCTTCCCTGCCCCTGCCCTGCCTCTGACCCTGCGACAGAGGCCTCTGTCGCAGCACTCGCAGGGCCAGCACATCCACGAGGTCAGGCGGCACTCATGGCGACAGGCCGGGACGCCCCAGCAGGTGTCAAACCCGGCTTGCCAGAGCCCGGTTTTGGCGCGAGCTGCGCCTTGGCCCACTCCGCCAAGTCATCGACATTTGGAGCAAGAGCGACCCCCAGATCACCGATAAATTCAAAAAAGGCCTCTTGGTTGAGCTGATTGAGCCCGACAAGAACCGGAATTTCCAGCGCCAAAGCCTCGCCGATGGCGGCGCGAAATCCCCGTCCTTCGGCCTCGTGCTTACCAAATTTGTTGATAATCAACATCTCGGCCCCGACCTGCAAAGCCCGCTCGGTCAGCGCCACCGCCTCTTCCAGGGCGGCAGGATCCAACCGGCAGCCACGTGCATTTTCGCCTAAGGATTGCGAAATGCGGATCACCGGCCCCTGTGGCAATACCTGCACATCCATGTCACAGCGACAGCTGTCTGTGCGCTCTGAATTGACTTGCACGACGCCGCAGGGGGAATGTCCCTCGGCCCGGAGCCGTTGGCTCAATTGATGGAGAATTTGATCGGTGTCCCCACGCCCCTGTGCCATTGTGTAGGCAATCTTCATTGTCTTCTTCCTTGACCTGATACCACGGGGCAGGATCGCCGCCTGCCCCGGTGCTATGTCTTCTTCCCTGTGCCGATAACCTGTACCGCGAACCTGTGCCTCAGAGAACCGGCTGCAAATCTGCCCCGGTGATCTCTGCTCCAGCGGCCAGCTGCTGCACAAACCCCTGTGCCGAACGCGCCCAGGCGGCTTTCTCCATTGCAATGGTGATGGCGCGTTTGGCGGCTTCAAAGGGCAGCTCCTGACCCTTTGCCACCGCATCCATGCGCACCAGATGGTAGCCATGGCGCGACAAGATGGGCACCGGGGTGATCTCGCCCTCATTCAGATGATGCAGGATGTGTTCGAACTCTGGCACCGTGTCGCCAGGCCCAAGCTGACCCAAAGCCCCACCCGAGGATTTTGACCCGCAATCGCTATCCGTCTTGGCCAGCGCCACAAAATCCCTGGGGTTGGTCTGAAGGCGCGCGTTCAGCACATTGGCCTTTTGCAGCGCCTTTTCTTTGGCTTCTTTGTCACGGGGATCACAGGCACACAGGATATGGGAAACCTCCCACAAAGGCGGCGAACGGAACCGCGACGGATCGCGCGCCCATTCGGCTTTGACCTCTTCTTCAGTCGGCGCCTCCACCTCGACGCGGGCTTCGAGAAGGCCCCGGATCAGGGCCTCCTCATCTGTTTCAAAGCGCCCCGGCTCGACCTCGGCCGGCTCTGCTGTCAGCCCCTGACGGCGCGCCTCCTGCAACAACAAGGTACGCACCGCAACCGCATTGGCGGCTTTGCGCCAGGCGATGCCAGGCTTGCCAGTTGGGGCTTCGTGGTTCTGTGTTTCCGCCGCAATCACCGCATGCGGAACCAGTTCACCATTGACGATGAGATCGGGAAAAAGGCCAGCTTTCATCTTCATTCCTCCAGCTTACTTATTGGCGGACCGGCCAGGAACAACCGGACCTGCGCGGGTTGGCAGAGGCGCAGAGCGGCGCGAACGCACCACCTGATAGCCAGGGCGGAACACATAGCGCAGAGGCACCGACAGCATGTGCACCAAGCGGGTAAAGGGGAAGACCAGAAAGATGGTCAGACCCAGAAACAGGTGCAGTTTGAAGATCAGCGCCACATCCGAAATATAGGAGGCCGCAGCGCCATCAAAGGTAAAGATCCCCTGCGCCCAGGCCATGAACTTGGTCATCTCATGACCGTCCAGGTGCCCCAGCGAAGCAAAGATGGTCAACAGCCCAAGCCCAAGCTGCGCCAGCAGCATCGCCAAGATGGCGATATCGGCAAAGCTGGAGTTTTTGCGGATGCGCGGATCGGTCCAGCGACGGTGAAACAGCATGCCGCCGCCCACCAGCGCCATGACGCCCGCAATGCCACCAACAACAACCGCACCAACCTGTTTGAAGCCATGGCTGATGCCCAGCGCATCAAACAACGCAATCGGCGTCAACAGACCCACCAGATGGCCGACAAAGATGATCAAAACGCCGATATGAAACAGCACCGAACCCATGATCAGCTGCTTACGCCGCAGCATCTGGCTGGAGGACGACTTCCAGGTGAAAGGATCCCGCTCGTAGCGCGCGATTGACCCGAGGATCGCCACCGAGAGGGCGATATAGGGATAGATACCAAATAGGAAATTATGCATGAGAGCCTCCGTTATTCAGCCGCCACGCCGGTGGTCGAACCGGGAGCAGGATTTTGGGGTTCATCCATGCGCGACAGCATATCGCGCACTTGCGGGCACCCGGCGTTGGGATCGGGACCAAAGAGCACTTCGCTCTCTTCCCAGACCTCGTCCAGTGCCTCCAGATCATTGGGGTCCACCTCCGGCTGCTGCAGCAGCTCGGCCACGGCCTCCTTGTCGGCTTCAACCCCTGCCAGCTGTAAAAGAGCGGCGAACACAGCACCATATTGGCTGTCACGACGGGCAAGCCGTTCGCTCAAAGCACTAAAAATATGGGCTGCGTCCGCCAAAGTGTCCTGTACTTCCGCAAAGGGACGCGTCGACAGGAATTCCAGCAAAACAGGCAGGTGATCCGGCAGCTCGGTGGTGTTTGGCTCAAAACCACCATCGCGGTAGGTCTCGATCAACGAGACCATGGCGCCACCCCGGTCACGGCTTTCGCCGTGCACGTGTTCAAACAGGTTGAGGCTGAGGGTGCGCGAGCGATCAAAGAGCATGACGTATTTCTCTTCGAGATCATAAATGTCATCGCTGCGCAGGGCCTCGACCAGCGGCCGCAGATCACGCCGCGCCGCCGCCGTCAGCCGGGTGTCGGAGGCCAGAACGCCGCCGATTTCCGACATCGCGCCCTGAAGTTCCCGTGTTGGGTAGCTCAAGAGCAATGAAATCGCTTTTAGCGTCCGGTCCATTAGCGCAGCTCCTCTGGCATTTTGAGTGGTTTCTTGGAGCCGCCAAACAGCGATCCCTTGCTGATACCGGGCGAGCAGCCATTGGTATCGGTAAAGCCGCAGCCGCCGCGCAAATCATAGGCCTCTTCGACCTGTTCCCGGTGCGTGGTGGGGATGACAAAACGGTCCTCATAGTCCGCCAAAGCCATGATTTTATACATGTCTTCGATCGTAGCGGAGTCCAGGCCGACCTTGGCGGCCACGGCCTCGTCGCGCACACCGTCGATGGTTTTGGCGCGCATATAAGACCGCATCGCCAACATCCGTTCCAGCGCCAGGGCGACAGGTTCCTCGTCGCCTGCGGTCAGCATATTGGCGAGATAGCGCAGCGGGATCCGCAAATTGCGCACGTCGGGCATGGCGCCATCCATGCCGATGGCGCCTGCCTCGGCTGCGTTCTGGATGGGCGACAGCGGCGGGATGTACCAGACCATGGGAAGGGTGCGATATTCCGGGTGCAGCGGGAAGGCCACTTTCCACTCCATCGCCATCTTCCAGATCGGGCTGGCCTGGGCCGATTTGATCCAGTCTTCGGGGATGCCATCGGCGCGGGCGGTTGCAATGACCGCCGGATCGTTGGGATCCAGAAAGACATCCAGCTGCGCGTCATACAGATCGGTCTCGGCGGGGGCATTTGCCGCCGCGTCGATCTTATCCGCATCATACAGCATCACGCCCAGGTAACGGATGCGGCCAACGCAGGTCTCGGAACAGACCGTTGGGTTGCCGCTTTCAATCCTAGGGTAGCACAGGGTGCATTTCTCGGATTTGCCGCTCTGCCAGTTGTAGTAGATCTTTTTGTAGGGGCAGCCCGAGACACACATCCGCCAGCCGCGGCATTTTTCCTGGTCAATCAGGACGATACCATCTTCTTCGCGTTTGTAGATCGCTCCTGATGGGCAGGACGCCGCACAGGCCGGGTTCAGACAGTGCTCACACAGGCGGGGGAGATACATCATGAATGTATTCTCATATTCCCCGTAGATCTCCTTTTGGATGCCCTCAAAATTGTAGTCTTGCGACCGTTTTGAGAATTCACCGCCCAGGATCTCCTCCCAGTTTGGCCCCTTGGTGATCTTCTCCATCCGCTCGCCGGTGATCTTTGAGCGCGGACGCGCGGTGGGGAAGGCCTTTAGTTCGGGGGCCGATTTCAGGTGGTCATAGTCAAAATCAAACGGTTCATAGTAGTCGTCGATTTCGGGCAGGTCCGGGTTGCCAAAGATATTGGCCAGGATCCGCCATTTGCTGCCCTGTTTGGGCTGCAACTTGCCCGCACGGGTGCGCTCCCAGCCGCCATTCCAGCGGTTCTGGTTTTCCCAGTCGGTGGGATAGCCGGTGCCGGGTTTGGTTTCGACATTGTTGAACCAGGCGTATTCGACACCGTCGCGGCTGGTCCATACGTTTTTGCAGGTGACGGAACATGTGTGGCACCCGATACATTTATCGAGGTTCAGCACCATGCCGATTTGAGCGCGTACTCTCATTCTGCTGCCTCCTTCTGGGTCGCTTCCTGGTCGAGCCAGTCGACCTTTTTCATCTTGCGCACGACAACAAATTCATCGCGGTTGGCCCCCACGGTGCCGTAGTAGTTAAAGCCGTAAGACTGCTGCGCATACCCGCCGATCATATGGGTGGGTTTCAGAACGGTCCGGGTCACAGAGTTGTGGATCCCACCACGGTGACCGGTCTTTTCAGAGCCGGGCGTGTTCACGATTTTCTCCTGGGCGTGATACATGAAGGTGGTGCCCTCCTTGATCCGCTGCGACACCACCGCCCGCGCCGTCAGGGCGCCGTTGGTGTTGTAGAGCTCGATCCAGTCGTTATCCTTGATGTTGGCCTTTTTGGCGTCGACTTCAGACAGCCAGACCACCGGGCCACCCCGGTTCAGCGTCAGCATCAACAGGTTGTCGGAATAGGTCGAATGGATCCCCCATTTCTGGTGGGGCGTGATGAAGTTCAGCACCAGATTATCGCCATCGTCCTGCACGTCCTTGGTGATGGTTTTCAGATCCACCGGAGGCCGGTAGGACATGAAGCCTTCGCCAAAGGCGCGCATCCAGAGGTGATCCTGATACAGCTGCTGACGACCTGTCAGGGTGCGCCAGGGGATCAGCTCATGCACGTTGGTGTAGCCGGCATTGTAGCAGACCTTTTCGCTTTCCAGACCGGACCAGGTCGGAGAGGAAATGATCTTGCGCGGTTGGACGGCGATATCGCGGAAGCGGATCTTTTCGTCTTCCTTGGGTTTTGCCAGATGGGTGTGATCAATCCCGGTGAAGGTCGACAGACTATCCCAGGCCTTGACCGCAACCTCGCCATTGGTTTCCGGCGCCAGCATCAGCACCACCTCGGTGGCGTCGATGTCGGTGACGATCTTGGCACAGCCCTTGGCCGGGCCCTCCGTCCATTCGCCGTTCAGCTCGCGCAGGTGCTGCACTTCGTGTTCGGTGTTCCAGGAGATGCCTTTGCCGCCATTGCCCAGTTTGTCCAACAGCGGGCCAAGCGCCACAAAGCGGTCGTAAATCGCGGTATAGTCGCGTTCAACCGGGATGTAGTTTGGCGCGGTCTTGCCGGGAATAAGGTCGCATTCGCCCTTCTTCCAGTCTTTGACCTGATCCTGCGCCAGTTCCGCCGGGGTGTCGTGCAGCAGTGGCAGCGCAACAATATCGGTTTCCTGGCCCAGGATTTCGGGGGCAACTTCCTGCACCTTTTTGGCGATGGATTTAAAGATCTCCCAGTCGGATTTGCTCTCGTAGGCGGGATCCACCGCCGCCTGCAGCGGGTGGATGAAGGGGTGCATATCCGAGGTATTGAGGTCGTTCTTTTCATACCACGAGGCGGTTGGCAGCACGATATCGGAATAGACCGCGGTGGTGCTCATCCGGAAGTCGATGGTGACCAGCAGATCGAGCTTACCGCGTGGGCCTTCCTCGTGCCATTTGGCTTCTTTGGGCAGTTGCCGTCCTTCTTCGCCCAGATCTTTCCCCATGACGCCGTGATCGGTGCCAAGCAGGTGTTTGAGGAAATACTCATGACCCTTACCAGAGGAGCCCAACAGGTTGGAGCGCCACACAAAGAGGTTGCGCGGCCAGTTTTCCGGCGCGTCAGGATCTTCACAAGACATCTCCAGCTCGCCGCTCTTCAGCTGCTCGGCCACGTAGGTGGGAATATCCTTGCCTGCAGCCTTGGCCTGTTTTGCCACTTCCAGCGGGTTGGTCTTCAGCTGCGGCGCAGAGGGCAACCAGCCCATGCGCTCAGCCCGGATGTTGTAGTCGATGAGATTGATGTCCCAATCGCCTGCGGGCGCAGTTGGCGACAGGATCTCTTCGGCTTCAAGGGTCTCATAGCGCCACTGATCAGAATGGGCATACCAGGCCGAAGTGGAGTTCATGTGACGGGGCGGACGTCCCCAGTCCAGCGCAAAGGCCAGCGGCTGCCAGCCGGTCTGTGGCCGCAGTTTTTCCTGCCCCACATAATGCGCCCAGCCACCGCCAGACTGCCCGACGCAGCCACACATGACCAGCATGTTGATGACAGCACGGTAGTTCATATCCATGTGGTACCAGTGGTTCATCGCCGCGCCGATGATGACCATGGATTTGCCATTGGTCTTTTCCGCGTTCTGGGCAAACTCACGGGCAACGTGGATGATCTTGTCCCGGCTGACGCCGGTGATTTTCTCAGCCCAGGCGGGGGTGCCGGGCATCTCGTCGTCGTAGTCCCTGGCAACCCAGTCACCGCCCAGGTTCCGGTCGAGACCGTAGTTGGCACAATACAGGTCAAACACGGTGGCAACCTGGATCTCACCTTCGGCGGTCTTGATGGTTTTTACCGGGATATTGCGGGTCAGAACATCGGGGTGATCGGCGTCTGTGGCAAAGGCTTCGGTGGCTTCGCCACCAAAATAGGGGAAATCGACGCCCAGAATATCGTCGTGATCTTCTTCGAGGATCAGCGACATCTTCAGGCTGGTGTCGGCCTCCTTGGCCTTTTCCTGCAGGTTCCATTCGCCGTCTTCGCCCCAGCGATAGCCGATGGAGCCATTGGGCGCGACCAGAGCATTTGAGGTCTCGTCCCAGGCGATGGTTTTCCATTCCGGGTTATTCTCTTCGCCCAGTTTGCCATCCAGGTCATCGGCCCGCAGGAAGCGGCCCGGCAGCATGCGCCCGTCTTTTTCTTCCAGTTTCACCAGCATGGGGAAGTCGGAATACTTGCGGCAATAGTCCTCAAAATACTCGGCCTGACGGTCCAGGTGGAATTCGCGCAGGATCACGTGGCCAAAGGCCATGCCCAGCGCCGCATCGGTCCCCTGTTTGACGTTCAGCCAGACATCGCCAAACTTGGCGGCCTCGGAATAGTCGGGGCAGATGACAGCGGATTTGGTGCCACGGTAACGGGCTTCGGTGTAGAAATGCGCGTCCGGCGTCCGGGTCTGTGGCACGTTCGAGCCCCAGAGCAACAGGTAGCCCGAGTTATACCAGTCGGCAGATTCCGGCACATCGGTTTGCTCGCCCCAGACCATCGGCGAGGCAGGTGGCAGATCGCAGTACCAGTCGTAGAACGACATGCAGACGCCGCCCATCAGGGACAGATAGCGCGAGCCGGCAGCGTAAGAAATCATCGACATCGCCGGGATCGGCGAGAAGCCAAAGATCCGGTCGGGGCCGTAGGTTTTGGTGGTATAGAGGTTGGCGGCCGCAGTGATTTCGGTGGCCTCGTCCCAGGTGGCGCGCACAAAGCCGCCCTTGCCGCGGGTCTCTACATAAGAGCTGCGCAGGATCGGGTCGTTCTGCAGCTTGGTCCAGGCCTCGATCGGGCTCATGGTGGCGCGCATCTTGCGCCAGATCTTCATCAACCGGCCCCGCACCAGCGGGTTTTTCACCCGGTTGGCGGAGTAGAGATACCAGCTGTAGCTGGCGCCCCGGGCGCAGCCGCGTGGCTCGTGGTTGGGCAGATCAGGACGGGTGCGGGGATAATCGGTCTGCTGGGTTTCCCAGGTGACAATCCCGGATTTCACATAGATTTTCCAGGAACAGGATCCGGTGCAATTCACCCCATGGGTGGAGCGCACGACTTTGTCGTGGCGCCAGCGATTGCGGTAGGTATCTTCCCAGTCGCGGTTTTCACGGGTGACCTGACCGTGACCGTTGGAGAATGTTTCAAGTTCTTTGGACTGAAGGAAGTTTAGCCTGTCGAGCAGATGGCTCATGGGGTCTCTCCTTGAGGTATCGGTGCATTAGCGAGCGAATTGGCGGGCTTGCCCCGGCCAGCCAGGGGCCGGGGTTCGTGATTTTGGATCAAATCAAGGGTTCTTGATGTAGGCGCCGGGGCGCAGGTAGAACCACCAGTTGATCGCGATGCAGACCGCGTAGAAGACGGCGAAGCCATAAAGCGCATATTCTGGGGTTCCGGCTTTCATCTGTTCCCCGAACACTTTGGGGATGATGAAGGCGCCATAGGCGGCAACTGCGGCGGTCCAACCCAGAACCGGACCAGCCTGCTCTTTGTTGAAGGCAACCGCGATGGTGCGGAAGGTCGAGCCATTGCCGATGCCGGTGGCTGCAAACAGGATCAGGAAGAGGCCCAGGAAGGGGATGAAATACTGTTCCGGAGTGGCCGAAGCATAGGCCGCCTGAATGAAGTAGGCGACGCCCAGGGCAGAGCCCACCATCACAAAGGAAATCCACTGGGTCACCCGGGCACCGCCCAGTTTGTCAGCGATCATGCCACCAACAGGACGGATCAGCGCGCCAATGAAGGGCCCCATCCAGGCAAACATCAGGGCCGAGGGGCCATTGGCGTTTACCGTGTCATGGGTCATCACACCATCCACCATCAGATGCTGAAAGCCAAAGACCACCTTGATGGTCAGCGCCAGCGCCGCCGAATAGCCGATGAAGCTGCCAAAGGTCATGGTGTAGATCACGGTCATCGCCCAGGTGTGCTTGTTGCCAAAGATCCGGTACTGGCGGGTGAGGTTCTGCCCCACCTGACCAGGGATCAGTTTCAGCAGAAACACGGTCAGCGCGATCACGATGGGCAAAACGATCCATTTGGAGACCATGAAGCCAGAACCACCCACCTTGGCAGGCAGCATCAGCCACAGGCCAATAGCAGCGGTGACAAAGCCGATCAGCAACATAAAGGTAATGGTCGAGAAGGCACCAACAGGGCTGGGAATGTCAGGGCTGACATCTTCATCGCGGATGTTGTTCATGCCAAACCAGCCGGCAAAGGCCAGTGGGATCAACAGCAGCAGCCAGACATAGCCCGCATTGTGGATATAGGTTTCGGTGCCCGCTGGGATCTTACCAATCAGCGTACCCGAGGTGTTCTCCAGGATCATTGGCTCGCCGCCAAACAGACCAAAGGTCATCACCAGCGGGATCACGATCTGCATGGTGGTCACCCCAAAGTTGCCCAGACCCGCGTTCATGCCCAGCGCATAGCCCTGCACCTTTTTGGGATAGAAGAACGAGATATTGGACATCGAGCTGGAGAAGTTACCGCCACCGATACCCGACAGGAAGGCCAGGACCTGGAACTGCCAGAGCGGCGTATCGGGATTTTGCAGCGCAATACCGGCGCCCACGGCAGGGATCATCAGCAGGGCTGTGGTAAAGAAGATGGTGTTTCGCCCACCCGCGATGCGGATGAAGAAGGTCGACGGGATCCGCAGCGTTGCCCCGGTCAGACCGGCGATGGCCGCCAGGGTGAACAGTTCCGATTTCTCAAACGAAAATCCGAGGTTGATCATCTGAACAGTGATGATGCCCCAGTATAGCCAAACCGCAAAGCCGCAAAGCAGGGACGGGATCGAGATCCACAGGTTCCGGGTGGCAATTGCCTTACCCGTAGAGGCCCAGTAGCTCTCGTCCTCCGGGGTATAATTTCTTAGGTCTTGTCCCACGTTTTTCCTCCTCGTCATGAGGTTGCGACGGGCCGGGGGGCCCGTCCTTATTAGAATTCAGATTTTAGGGGTTTCGGGATGCTTGGCGTTCCACTCTTCGACCACGGCGACCGACAGGGCCAGCGCAGCGTTGGCGCGTTGCGCACGGACACGCAAGATATCCAGCGAAGCATGCTCAAAGTTGGCTTTCTCTTCCTCTTCCTGCGCTTCCGAGAAGCGGACAAAGAAGGCCAGAACCGAGGCACAGGCGACAGTGACACCGATGATAAAAAACACATCAGGCCACTCCATTGCGCCCTTGAACAAGAAGCCCGCAGCCACCGCACCGGCGTTACCGCCCGCACCAACCACACCGGCAACCGCGCCAAGTGCCTTTTTGTTGATGAAGGGAACCACGGAATAGGTGGCGCCTTCGGCCATCTGGGTGAACAGCGAGAAGATGATCAGCATGGGCAGCGCCAGGAACAGCACCTGCATCTGGCTGAACACCATCAAGGCACAGCCTTCGCCCAGGAGAACAATGAAGAGCCAGAAGCTGCGGCCCTTGAGGCCCCAAAGCGCACCGAAGTTGTCGCCAAAGATGCCCCCCAGGGTCCGGGCAAAGATGTTCATCAAGCCAAAGGAGGCCGCAACACCACCTGCCGCCACCAGGCTCAGGTTGAAGTAGTCATAGAAGTACAGCGCCGCGACATTGTTGACAGTCAACTCGATGCCAAAGCAGGCCCCGTAGATCAGAAACAGGATCCAGACCCGGTAATCCGCCATCGCCCGGAAATAATCGGCAGTGACCGACTTTTTTGTCGGCAGCATGTTTTTCTCACGCAGTTCCTTGTAGTTGCCGTCCGGCGCATCCTGGGTGAGGAAGTAATAGGCAATACCAACCACAAAGATCACGCCGCCAACAACCATCATTGAAAGGCGCCAGCCAACCGCTTCGGAAAAGCCAAAGCCAACCACAAAGACCGAAAACACCATCGGCATGGCAAACTGGGTGACGCCGCCACCAAGGTTGCCCCAGCCGGCCGAGGTCGCATTGGCGGTGCCCACCACATTGGGGGCAAACATCACCGTGGTATGGTACTGGGTAATCACAAAGGCCGCGCCGATGATCCCGATCAGCAGCCGGAAGAACAGGAATGTCTCAAAACTGTCCGCCAGACCAATGCCTGCCACCGGGAAGGCCCCAAAGATCAGCAGATATGTGTAGGACAGCCGGGGACCGATACGGTCACAAAGCCAACCGATAAAGAAGCGGGCAAAGACCGTCACCGCAACCGAGGCGATAATCGACCAGCCCACCTGGGATTTGGTCAACTGCAATTCGTCGCGCACAATGATCATCAGGGGCGCGATGCCGAACCAGGCAAAAAAGCAGGAGAAAAAAGCAAACCAAGTCATGTGGAAGGTACGGATTTGCACCATCCGGACGTTGAAAAAATTTCCCCAGAGACTGGTTGCCTTGTTTTGAATTTCCATCGGTGTCCCTCCGAGTTTTACGAAAGACCCGCTTAGGCGAGCTCGGGGGAAGCTCTGCCCGCTTCCTGAAAAAGGGAGATTGATCCAGATCATAGAAACACAAAAAACACATTTAAATAAATAACTTAACGAAATATGTCATTTGCATTGCCGTTTGGGGTCAAGGCAATCACAAGCAGAGCGCAAGCGAGGAGTTGACATTTATCAATTATATGCGCGATCAACATGTGAACAAATATTCAGCTGGTGACGCGACGCATGCCCGATTCATACACCCAGGAAGTCCGGGATTTGCACCTGTTCTCGGACATGGATGATCAGCACTTTCAAAGCCTTATCCGTGCGGCCTATGTGCAGAACTTCCCGCCCCAGATCGAGCTGATCTCGGAAGGCGATTCCAGTGATTTTCTGCATATTCTGCTGAGCGGGTCGGTGGATCTGTTCTCCAGCTGGAACAATCGCGAGACCAGCATGGCGACGGTGCGGCCGATCTCCACCTTTATTCTTGCGGCAACCGTGCGAGAGGCGCCCTATCTTATGTCGGCGCGCACCATGGAGAAAAGCCGCATCATGCTGATCCCCAGCCAGAACGTGCGGGAGGTGTTTGACAAGGACGGCCAGTTTGCCCGCGCCATCGTCGATGAGCTGGCCCAGTGTTATCGCAGTGTCGTCAAAAGCACCAAGGATCTGAAACTGCGCACTTCGCTGGAACGGCTGGCCAACTATCTGTTGCGTCAGCAGGTCCGCGCAGGCGGCGCTGCGGTCTTTCAACTGGATGCTGAAAAACGCCGCCTTGCCTCGGTGCTGGGGATGACCTCTGAAAACCTAAGCCGCGCCTTCAAGGGCCTGCGCCCCTATGGGGTCACTGTTGAGGGCAGGCAGATTACTGTCACCAACCAGAAAGATCTGGAACGCTTTGCCAAGCCCGACCCCCTGATCGACCAACGCTAGGCTGCTGCAGGCCGCGCTGACCTCTCACAAACCTATCTGCTGACCTGTCCCCGGCCCCTAGTGGCGCTGGATGTCCAGGCTGGCGCGCAGCCCCAGGCTGCCCTGGTCAAACCGCAGCGTCCCCCCATGCTGCTCTGCAACTGTGGCGACGATGGTCAGCCCCAGACCAAACCCGTCGATGGCAGAGCTGTTGGCGCCGCGCTGAAACGGTGCCAGGACCTCTTGGATCTCTGCCACGGTCAATTCCGATCCCTCGTCCTCAACCGTGATCACCGCCCGCTCCGCGTTCGCGTCCAGCCGTACCACGGCGCGGCGGCCGTATTTCAGGGCATTGTCCACCAGATTGGTCAGGGCGCGCTGTAACAGGATGGGCCGCGCCGTCACCAAGACCCGGCGCGCATCCGGCAAAGCGCCCTGCCCCGACCGGGCTGAAAACAGCGATTGCGCCCCCTGCACCACTGCGGGCTCCATCCGCACATAGCTCACCGGCCTGTCCAGATCCTGATAATCCGCCACCAGGGCCTCAACCAGCGCCGTGAGCGAGATCTGACGCGGCACTTCAAGGCTGAGTTCCGAGCGGGTATAGGTCAGCACGCTTTCGATCATGCCGGTCATACTGTCGATATCCGCCTCCAGCTTGTGGCGCAGGGTCTGGTCCTGGATCAGCGCCGCGCGCAGCCGCAACCGGGTGGCGGGGGTGCCCAGATCATGGCTGACCGCCGACAGAACCGTGGCGCGTTTTTCGATCTGCAACCGCGCTCCGGCCAGATGATCATTCACCGCCGAGACAATCTCTTGCAGCTCTGCCGGACCGGGGGCGGAATAGCTTTCTGGCCCCCCCAGCAAGCGCGGCTGACGCAGCAGCCGGGCAAAGGCGCCAAACCGGGCCGAGGTTTCGGCACTTTGACTCAGCACAATCGCCAGCCCCACCGCAGCCAGGATCACCGCCAGCAGGCGCAGATCCGGTGGCGCTGCCTGACAGCCCCAGTACGAGGCCCCCTCGACCTGCCGCCAGCCCCTGTCGCCATATTGGGCAAAGACCAGCGGGTCGCTGCAATGGCGCGCCAACTGGCGGGTGACAGCCCCCAGTTGCTGCGCCGCGGTTTGCCGCTGCCCGCTGTGCAGATCGGCAACCCCATAGCGCAGCCGGTCTGACACAATCATCAACCGCAGCACCGTGCCGACACCTGCCCCCAAACCAGGCCCAAAACCAGGCTCCAGCCGCAACTCCTGCCCTGTTCCTCCCAGGATCGAGATTTCAGTGACAATGCCGCCGCCCGGAACCTCGGGGCGTTGCCCGCGCAACAGGCTGGCCTTCGCATCGGACTGCGAGGACAGGGCCTGGAGCTGCAGACCTGCGGGCACGGGCGCCTCCCCCTGCAGGGCCTGATACAGCAATACCCCGGCCATCTGGCTGCGGGCCAGATGCTGATCCCAGGCGCGGGCCGAGTGCAGCCACACCAGCGCCGCCCCCAGACCAACCGCAAAGCCGGCAAAAATCCACAGGCGCGCCTGGGTTTTCAGATCCCAGCCGCCGCTCACGCGGGTCGCTCTTCTGTCACATCCACTGCCAGGACATAGCCAATGCCCCGCGCGGTGCGCAGCATCTGCGGATCTTTGGGATCGCTCTCGATCTTGGAGCGCAGCCGCCCCACCAACATGTCGATTGCCCGCCCGGTGCGCTCCGCTTCTGCACTGCTGCCACTGGCGAGACCTTCCAGCAAGCCGGTTTGAATTTCCTCGCGTTTCAGCGGAATATGGGGATTGGCCAAAAACACCTTGAGCAGGCTGGTCTCCCGCTGCGACAGCGCCACCTGAAACCCCTGCGGCGAGACCACCTCGTCGCGTTTGCCATCATAGGTCCAGCCGGCAAAGCGAAACAGCGCCAGCCGACGGCGATAAACCAGCGAGGCACTGCGGCTGGCCCGCTGCAAAACCGCCCGCACCCGCGCGAGCAGCAAATCAGGGTTAAAGGGCTTTGCCACATAGTCATCCGCCCCGACCTCATATCCCGCCATGCGCTGATGATCCTGGGACAGCGCCGAGACCAGAATGATCGGAACATCCTGCTCGCGGCGCAACCGGGCGCAGATATCAACGCCGCTCTCAGACCCCAGCATCACATCCAGCAGGATCAGATCCACCCGCCCCGCCTGCATCAGCGCCCGGATCTCTGCCTCGTTCTGGGCGGCATGGGCAATAAAACCGTTTTGCTGCAAAAACTGGGTCAGCATGGCGCGGGTCTCCGCATCATCATCCACCACCATAAGCCGGGGTATCGTCATCGCCTCTTACTCTGCCTTTGTTGCTTGCAAACCGGGCGCGCCCGCCTGTACCTGCAAGATTGCCCCATTTTTCCCGCCAAAGGTACAGCTAGGTAACAAGTTGTAACGAAAGTGGCGGATTTCTTCGCTCTGACTGCCGCTGCGGGCTGCTCGACCATTGCGACAGCCCCCTCTCCCGGCGCAGGCTATAGGCCAATACCGTCGCCCAAACGGCGACATCTGCGCCGCTGCGTCTTGGAGGAAGAGGCGGCGCAGTCCAAAGGGGCTCATTGGGCTCTTTACGACTTAGGGAGGAAGACAACATGAAGAGATCCGTATTTACGGCGGCGTCCACGCTGGCGCTTGTTGCTGCATCCGCAGTATCCATGGCCCAGGCCGGCCCCGAAGCAGAGGTGCTGCACTGGTGGACCTCGGGCGGGGAAGCAAAATCCGTCGCCGTGCTGCAGCAGGAATTTTCGGCCAATGGCGGCACCTGGACCGATATGCCGGTGGCAGGTGGCGGCGGCGATGCGGCGATGACAGCGCTGCGCGCCCGTGTGCTTTCGGGTAATGCGCCCACCGCCGTGCAGCTGAAAGGCCCCGCCATTCAGGAATGGTACGAAGAAGGCGTTCTCGCCGATATCTCGGCCGTGGCCGAGGCCGAGGGCTGGGACAAGGTGCTGCCTGCCTCTATTGCAGCCCATATGAAATGTGACGGCAGCTGGTGCGCCGCGCCGGTGAATGTGCACCGGGTGGACTGGCTGTGGGCCAATGCCGAAATCCTGGCTGCCAATGACATTGCGATGCCAACCAGCTGGGACGAGTTTAACACCGCCGCGGATAAGCTGATGGCAGCCGGAGTGATCCCGCTGGCCCATGGCGGTCAGGCCTGGCAGGATGCCACGGTGTTTGAGGTTGTGGCGCTTGGCATTCTGGGCCCGGATGGGTTTCACCAGGCCTTTGTCGATCTGGACCCAGCGATGCTGGGATCAGACAAGATGGTCGCGGTCTTTGACCAGATGCGCAAAATGCGCGGCTATGTGGACAGCAATTTCCCCGGTCGCGACTGGAACCTTGCCACCTCGATGGTGATGAACGGCGAGGCCGCTTTTCAGATCATGGGCGATTGGGCCAAGGGGGAGTTCCTCGCCGCTGGCAAGGTGCCGGGTGAGGATTTCCTCTGCGCCTCGGCACCGGGGAATGGCTTTCTCTATAATGTTGACAGCTTTGCCATGTTTGATGTCAGCGGCGACGACAAACAGCAGGGTCAGGCCCTTTTGGCCAAGCTGATCGTCGGTCAGAACTTCCAGAAGGTCTTTAACCTCAACAAGGGCTCCATTCCGGCGCGGACAGATGTGGCGATGGATGACTTTGATTCCTGTGCGCATCTGTCAGCAGCGGAAATGACCACCAGCTCGAAAGAGGGCTCGCTGCTGCCCAGCTATGCCCATGGCATGGCGATGCGCGGCGCGCAGTCTGGTGCGATCACCGATGTGGTCACCGCGCATTTCAATTCCGACATGTCCTCGGCTGAGGCAGTTGAGATGCTGGTCACCGCAGTGGCAAACTCGCTGTAATATCACAGCTCCAAACGACCCCGCTCCACTCACATGAGCCGTTCCGCCCTGGTTATTTTGCTGGGGCGGGACAAAACATAAAAGGCACGATCCAATGCGCGCATGGCTGGAACGCCAGATCCCCAAGATGGTCCTGGCCCCCTCATTTGTGGCGATCCTCATCTTTGTCTACGGCTTTATCGGCTGGACAGCCTGGATCTCCCTGACCCGTTCAAAACTGCTGCCCAAATACGATCTGTATGGGGTCATCCAGTATAAGCGGCTGTTTGCAGCGCCGCGCTGGGACACCGCCATGGACAACCTGTTCCTGTTTGGCAGCCTGTTCATCGGCATTTCGATGGCACTGGGGCTGTTGCTGGCGATCCTGCTGGACCAGCGCATCCGCGTCGAAGGCGTGCTGCGCACCATCTATCTGTACCCCATGGCCCTGTCGATGATCGTCACCGGCACGGCCTGGAAATGGATCATGAACCCCGGTCTCGGGATCGAGGCCATGGTGCGGGGCTGGGGCTATGAGAGCTTTAGCTTCAACTGGGTGATTGACCCCGATATGGCGATCTATGCGGTGGTGATTGCCGGCGTCTGGCAGGCCTCTGGCTTTGTCATGGCGCTGTTTCTGGCCGGGCTGCGCAGCGTCGACGGCGAGATCATCAAGGCAGCGCAGATTGATGGTATTCCCGGCTGGCGGATCTATTCCGCCATTATCCTGCCCTCGATGGCGCCGATCTTTCTGTCGGCCTTTATCGTGCTGGCCCATCTGGCGATCAAGAGCTTTGATCTGGTGGTGGCCCTTACAGGGGGCGGCCCTGGCTATGCCACCGATCTGCCCGCCACCTATATGTATGCCATGGCCTTTTCGCGCGGCGACATCGGTCAGGCGGCAAGTTCCGCCATGGTGATGATGGGCGTCGTCTTTGCCATTGTTGTTCCCTATCTCTATTCCGAACTGAGGGCGAAACATGTCTGACTTTTCTGCCGCTCCTGCGGTGTCATCGCCCGTACGCCCCGGTCAAATCGCCCTGCGCTGGCTGCTGTTTTCCCTGCTGGGCCTGTTTGCGCTGTTCTACCTGATGCCGCTCTTTGTCATGCTGACCACCTCGCTCAAAAGCCTGGAGGAAATCCGCAGCGGCAGCCTGGTGGCGCTGCCCCGCGAGGTCACGTTCGAGGCCTGGCGCACCGCCTGGTCCGAGGCCTGCACCGGCATCCAGTGCGAAGGCCTGCGGCCCTATTTCTGGAACTCGGTGCTGCTGGCGGTGCCTGCGGTCTTGATCTCGACCTTTCTGGGCGCCGCCAATGGCTATATCATTGCCCAGTGGAATTTTCGCGGTGCCAATCTGATCTTCTCGGCCATGTTGTTTGGCTGCTTCATCCCCTTTCAGGTGGTGCTGCTGCCAATGGCGCGGATGCTGGGGCTGATGGGGCTGGCGGGCAGTATCCCCGGGCTGATCTTTGCCCATGTGGTCTATGGCATCGGCTTTACCACGCTGTTCTTTCGCAACTTCTACGTCACCATCCCGGCTGATCTGGTCAAAGCGGCCAAGGTCGATGGCGCCGGGTTCTTTCGCATCTTCTGGTCGATTTTCCTGCCGCTGAGCCTGCCGATCATCGTTGTCACGGTGATCTGGCAATTCACCCAGATCTGGAACGATTTCCTGTTTGGCGTCAGCTTTAGCCAGGCGGGCACCCAGCCGGTCACTGTGGCGCTGAACAATATCGTCAACTCCACCACTGGCGTCAAAGAATACAACGTCGACATGGCCGCCGCGATCATCGCCGGCCTGCCCACCCTGTTGGTCTATGTGGTTGCAGGAAAATACTTTATTCGCGGCCTCACCGCCGGCTCTGTAAAAGGCTAATGCTATGACCCCGATCCTGGACATCCAGTCCCTCAGCAAAAACTACGGCGCGGTGGAAATCCTCAAAGACGTCAATGTCGCCATAGATCCCGGTGATTTCCTGGTGCTTGTCGGCCCCTCGGGCTGCGGCAAATCCACCTTGCTGAACTGTATCGCCGGGCTGGAGCCGATCTCAGGCGGGTCGATCCGCATTGCCGGGCGCGACATGACCCAGGTCAGCCCCAAGGACCGCGATATTGCCATGGTGTTCCAGTCCTATGCGCTTTACCCCACCATGACGGTGGCCAAGAACATCACCTTTGGCATGAAGGTGCGCGGCGTTGATGCCGCCACCCAGGCCCGCAAGCTGGCCGAGGTGGCGCAGCAGTTGCAGATCGAACCACTGCTGGACCGCCGCCCGGGGCAGCTGTCGGGGGGCCAACGCCAGCGGGTCGCCATGGGCCGCGCACTGGTGCGTGATCCCAAATTGTTCCTGTTTGATGAACCCCTGTCAAACCTGGATGCCAAGCTGCGCGTCAGCATGCGCTCCGAGATCAAGAAACTGCACCAGAACCTGGGCGCCACCATGGTCTATGTCACCCATGACCAGATCGAGGCGATGACCCTGGCCACCAAAATTGTGGTGATGAAGGGCGGCGTTGTGCAACAGATCGGCACCCCGGCCGAGATCTACAACCACCCGGCCAATCTGTTTGTCGCCGATTTCATGGGCTCGCCTGCCATGAACCTGATCCCGGCGCGCATCCAACGGGCAGGCAGCGGCACCCAGATCGAAATCGCCCGCCCCGAAGGCGCGCCGATCGTGCTGCAAAGCCCGCATTCCCAAGACCTGCCCGAGGATGTCATCCTTGGCCTGCGCCCCGAAGACATTGCCGAGGCCGGGTTTCGCAGCGGCGCCGCGGTTCAGGCCGCCCAATGCCGCATTGATCTGGTGGAACCGGCCGGCGCCGATACCTATGTGGTCTCGGAACTGGGGGGCAAACAGGTCACCGCGCGGCTGCATGCCGAAACCAAGGCCCAGCCCGGCGCCCTGCTGGATCTGGCCTTTGATCTCGGTAAGGTCTCCTTTTTTGCGCCGGATACCGGCGAACGGTTGAACTGACATGCGGCGTCTGGTTGTGGATCTTGGCGGCACCAATTGCCGGCTGGCGCTGAGCACGGCGGCAGGCCAACCTTTGCAGGCGGTGCAGAGCTACCAAAACGACAATTTTGCCAGCTTCGCTGATCTGCTGGGACAGTATCGCAGCGATGCCGCGCTGAGCGCGATCACTGAGATGGTGATTGCTGTTGCTGGTCCGGTCCAGGGCGCAACAGGGGATCAATTTGCCCAGGTGACCAACCGTGGATGGGATCTCTCATCGCGGGGGCTGTCCAAAAGCCTGGACGAGATTCCCGTTTGTTTGTTAAATGATCTCAGCGCATTGGGGCATAGCCTGACATATCTGGAGAAGCATGATATTGCCGAGATCCAGCCTCTGAATGGGGCAGATCCCCTGGGGCAAAAGCTGGTCATCGGGATTGGCACCGGGTTTAACGTCAGCCCGGTGATCACCACAGATCATGGGGTTGTCAGCCTGAAATCCGAATTTGGCCATATCGCCCTGCCGCTGGATCTGTATCAGGCATTGCGGGTGCAGATCGGTGCAAGAGCCGATGATTTTGCCACTGTGGAGGGCTGTTTTTCCGGCCGCGGCTTTGCGGCGCTCTATGCGGCCTGGGCGCCGGAGGCCCCGCCCCTGCACAGTGCCGCTGCAATCATGGCAGCTGCCTCTCAAAACGATAGTGTTGCGGCCTTTGTTGCCTTCTACGCCACGCTCCTGGCCCGGCTGAGCCGCAACCTCATCAAGGGGTTTTTACCCCGTGGCGGGCTGTATTTTGCCGGCACCCTGGCCCGCAACCTGCTGACAAGCCCCGCAAGATCCGCCTTTGTGCAGGCCTACAGGCAGCCAGACCCCCAGTTCCCCGAGCTCACGGCCCCGGTGTTTTGCATCCTTGATGACGGGGCCGCCTTGAAAGGCTGCGCAGGGGTCCCGCTCCCAAAGGGCTGATGTCTGGGTTGATGCCTAGGTTGATGTCTGGCCCCCAATCTACCCCCTGACCTGGCCCCCGATCTGCGCAAACCAGCCAACGAACCTACCCCGCCTTTACTGCCTGCTCTGCCCGCGCCAGCCAGAACAACAGCTCGGGGGAACAATCTTCCGTGTCTTTTTCGGGCTCCAACAAAGACAAGGCCCAGCGGAATCTCCCCTGCTTGGCCAGGCAAATTCCCCGCAGAACCGAGACATCCGGTCGGGTGCCGCCGAATTTCCCGACCTGTTCCAATACCGCCATTGCCTCTTCACAGCGGTCGGCCTGTTGCAGCAGATCCGCATAGATCACCTCAAGGTCACGTATCCGCCGACCGGCCGGGGCTGTGCTCTCGCGCGCCTTCTCGACCAGGGGCAGCGCCGCCTGCGGCCCCTGCAGTCGCAGCACCGCCTGCGCCCGTGCCGCATGCCAGGCCAGGGCAGGAACCCCCTTGGGCGGCATCAAGGCGGCGGCCTCGAACCAATCTGCCAGCAGCCCAGAGCAATCTTTCCCCATCTCCATGGCCAGCTGATCGGCAAGCAAGGCCGACCAGGGATGATCGGGATGCTCGCGACTGATCCCGCAGATCAGATCCAATGCTGCATCCGGCTCACGTTTTGCCAACAGATGCGAGACCCGGCGCCGCTCTGCGGCCCCCGGCTGCGGGCCAACAATAAAGTCAGGCTGGGGCTGCCCCAGCAAGGCCTGCATCGTCGCTGCCGCCTGGCCATGCAGCATTTCGTCATGTTTCGCCGGGACCATGTGAACGGCAACCTCGCCCTCGACAAAATCCTCCCAGCCATAGGCAATCATCGCCAGCGACAACAGGCCATGATGATCACCGCGCACCAATCTCAAATCGCCCTGCCAGGGCGCAAACACATGGGCGCGGCGCCGCATTTCTGCCTGCAGCCCCTGCTCTCCCCAGCGGCGATCTCCGCGTCCCAGTTTGCGAAACACCGGCCCATGGTCGATAATGCTGAGACCGGCGGGAGCGGCGTCCAGGGCCGCCAACTGGCGTGCGGTTTCAAAGGCCTCGGCGCCGCCGTAGGAAAACCCGGTCAAATGCAGTTTGGCACCGGGGAAGCTGTATTGCAGAACCTTGGCATAATACCGCGCATGGTCGGCAAAGCTGCGCTGAGAGGCCAAGGCGGGGGAGGTTGGTCTTTGCAGCAGGTAGCTGCTCAGATCCTGGGGCGCCTGCGCCATCATATCCGTCAGATTTGGCCCCGTCGGCACCAGACCGGGCAGAAAAACCACCGGATCAGGCCGACTGCCTGCTTTGGTGCGGACCAAGGCCCTGTGCAGATCCAGCGGCGCCGTCTTTGCCAATAGCGCCTGTAATCCGCGCGGGGTCGGGTCGCCAAAGGCCTCAGCCACCGGCAGGTGACAGCTGGTCAGCTCGCGGATACGGGCAAGCAGCGTAATCAAACGCAGCGAATTGCCTCCGGCACCAAAAAAGTCCTGATCCTCACTGGTCGGCGGCTGCCCCAGAGCCTGTTGCCAGCCTTGCAAAATCGCCGGGGCCAGGTCTGTCGCACAGCCCGCTTCTGGACCAGCTTCCAAGCCAGAAACAAAACCGGCTTCTGGGCTTGCTGCCTGCCCCTCTGATCTGAGACGGGCCTCAAAGAGGTCACTCGCCTGCCGTCGCAATGCTTTGCGGTCCAGTTTGCCCGAGGAGGTCAGCGGCAGCGCAGCGCAAGGCCCCACCAGCCCGGGGACCCAGGCCAAGGGCAGATTGGCCTGCAGATAGCGGCGCACCGCTGTTTCGCTGGCGCCCTCCTGCGGCACGTAGAAGGCAACCAATATGGATTTATCTTTGATCTTGGTGGCAAAAACTGCGGCCCCGGTGGCAAGACCGCTGGCCAGAAGCAGGTTTTCAATCTCGCCCGGTTCCACCCTTTGACCGCTGATTTTCAACTGATCATCCAGCCGCCCGGCGCAGCTGATTGTACCATCCGCCAGCAACCGGCCCTGATCACCGGTGCGATACCAGCGCTCTGGCTGGGTCGTGAGGCTGGTGGTCAGCGCAAAGCTCTGCGCCGTGCGCGCAGGTGATTGGTAATATCCGGTTGCCAGCCCGGCCCCTGCTATCCAGATCTCACCCAGACGTCCCGGCCAGACAGGCTGTCCCATTGGGTCAACCACCGCAAGGCGATAGCCAGGAAAGGGGCGGCCAATCGGCGAGCCAACCGCAGGCCTGGTCCTGTCGCACTCTGTCTGCGGCTGGACGTCCTGCCAGGTGGAAAACACCGTGGCCTCGGTCGGGCCATAGACATTGTAAAGCCGCCCCACCCGGGGCAGGATCTGCGCCGCCAATCCGGGGGCAAGCACCTCTCCGCCCACCAGCGCCTTGAGCTGTGGCATATCCGGCAAACCGGCCTCCAACAGCATCCGCCACAGCGAGGGCGTGGCAAAGAAATGTCGCGGCGCGCAGCTGCCCATGCGCTCGACAATATGCCAGGGATCGCGGCGCAAATCCTCTTCGATCATCACCAGCTCGCCGCCGGTTCCAAGGGGCAGCAGCACCTCGTAGATGATACTGTCAAAGGTGGTGGCACTGGCCGAGAGCATCCGATCACCAGGGCATGGCGCAAACACCTGCCGCACCGCTGCCAGGTAATTGGCCAGGGCCCGATGCGGGATCGCCACGCCTTTTGGTGCGCCGGTCGAGCCAGAGGTGAACATGACATAGGCCAAATCTTCGGGGGCCAAATCTGTGAAGGTCGCACAGGGCGGCGCAACAGCTTCCGCGGCCTCCAGCTTGAGCGCAGGGAATTCAAGGGTCTGCGCCAGATCCGCCTCTGCAATCAGATGTTTGGGCGCAGCCTGTTGCAGGATCCGTTTTATCCGGTCCGGCGGGTCCAGCGGCGACAGCGGCACAAAAGCCCGCCCGGCCCGCAGGATCCCGATAAGCGCGGCAACAAAATCCGCCCCCCGCGGCAAGGCCAGCGCCACCAGATCCCCCGCAGATCCCGGCGCCTGCACAATTGTCCGCGCCCAGGCGGCGCTGGCGCGGTCAAGATCCGCATAGGTCCACCGCAGATCGCCACAGCGCAGGGCGGGCTGATCCGCATGGTGATCAAAGGCACGGGCCAGCAACTCCCCCACCGGCGGGCATGAGGGAGCCGCCTCACACGAAAGCACCCGAGGGCGCGCGTCCTGCGCTGTTACCTGCTGCAGCAGGGTTTCAATTGGGGCCTTGGGATCCTGCAGCCCGGCGTCGAGCGTCGCTGTGATTTGCGCCGCCATGCGCGCGGCAGTACTGGCGTTGAACCGGGCGGCATTGCAGATCAGCTCCCCCTCGACCCCCTCCGGGGTCTTTTCCAGGTTCAAAGTCAGGGTAAAGGGCGTCGAGTGCCCCAAAAGCGGCAGGCTGTGAACCGCGCAGCCGCAAAGAGCCAGGCTGCGGGATGAAAACCCACGATAGTTCAGCACCGCCTGAAAGGGCATCGCCGGGGTCTGCACCTGCTCTGTCGGCGCCGCCCCGGTCTCGGTCGCCTGCTCCAAGGCCAGCGCCAGAGCCGCCTGTTCTGCCTTGCAGATCTGTTCAAACCCCGCCCCCTGCGCCAGAGGGTTGCGAATTGGCAGGGTCTCGACAAAGGCGCCAAGCATCCGCTGCACCCCCTGCCTGTTGCGGGTCATGGCGGTATTGCCGAGGTAAAAATCCCGCTGGCCCGAGATCTCAAACAGCGACAGACGAAAGGCCGCCAGCACCACCGATATGGGCGAGACATGCAAGGCCCCGGCCAGTGCTTCGAGGGCAGACCAGGTCGGCGCGCCGATCTGCAGCGGTGTGCTGTTGCCACAATAGGAGGGCAGCGGAGGCGGCGCAAAATCAAAGGGCAGCGCCAGCTCTGGCAGCGCCACCGGTGGCGTGTGCCCCGCAGGGAGCGCTGCCGGTGCTGCCTGCCCCTGCGCCGCAGCAGAGGCCCGGTCCCGCTGTTGCAGATCTCGGGCGTAATCGGCAAAATCATACAGGGGGCGATCCGCTATAGCGCTGAGCGTTGCACCACCCGCCTGGGCGTAGAGCTGCCCCAGCTCGTGACAGAACTGCGCCACTGACCAGCCATCCATGATCGCGTGGTGATAGACCAGATGCAGCACCCAGGCCTGTTCGCCAAGCTGATAGGCCCGCAGGCGCAACAGCGGATCTGCCGCCACATCAAAGGCCCGCAGGCTCTCGGCGGTCAGGATCGCCTCGACCTGCTGATCCGCTGTGACAGAAGATGAGGTTTCAGGCGACTGGCGCAGATCGACCTGGGCAAAATCCACCGCTTTGTCTTCCGCAACCCGCATCTGCAAACCGCCCTCCACTGGCTGCAAGCTGCAGCGCAGGCAGTCGTGTTTGTGGGTCAGGGCAATAAGCGCCTGATGGCATTTGTCAGGCGCAAAGGCTCCGTCAATGCGCCAGGCGCGACTGACGTTTACGATCCCCTGGTCTGGCGCCAGTTGATCAAGGCACCAGAAATTCTGTTGCACCTTCGGCGCGGCCACCACCAGATCACCGGGGGTGCGACGGTGCTGGCGTGGCGCGGTGTCTTTGAACCGACCCAACAGCCGGTGACGCAATGAGGCCCGCAGATCCCTCACTTTACCCCCCATGGCTGCCCCCGTTTACATCCGGTTGTGGCGTGTTAAAAACTTGACCCATCGGAACCGAAATCACCGTTGGCCCCTCGGTGTTCAGCGCCTCTGACAGGGCGCTTTGCAGGTCCTGTTGTGACTGGGCGGTGATGCCCCGGGCTCCCCAGCCTCGCGCAATTTTTGCATAGTCCACCGCAGCGCCGTAGCGCAGGATGTCCGGGCTTTCTGCCGCAAGCCAATTGTTCTGAAAGCTGCGCCCGTTGATGCCGCCATTATCCGCCACCACAATGACCAGCCTGGCCATGCACCGCTGGGCGGTCTCCAGCTCGCTTGCTGCCAGGGCAAAGCCAACATCGCCCACCAGCGCGACAACCGGACGCCCCTGGCCGTGGGCGTGGTCCTGCTCATGCATAGCGCTGCCCAGTGCAAAGGGAATGCCCAGCCCGATGGTGCCGTTCTGCCCCAATGTCATCCGGGAAAAGGGCTGCTGCACCGGCCAAAAGTTATGACCACTGGAAAGCGCAAGTCCGCTGTCCAGGATGGTCACCGCATGGTCCGGAACCCAGCCTGCCAGGCAGGCGCAGAGCTGGTTCATCCGGTCGGCCTCGCTTGCAGCTGCAGCCTGCTGGCGCAGCTTGGCACGCCGGCGCTGATGCGCCTGCGCCAGATCAGCGACCCAGCCCGCACGGCCGGGCGCAGGACTGGCGGCCCGGAGCAGGGTCAGCAGATCTTCGATACGGGGCGCAAGTTGCGCAACAGCAACCTGATCGCCCAGCGCACTCCCGGCGCCAAAGCGCCAATCCAGGGGGGCACCACAGAGCAAAAGGTGGTCGCAGTTCTGCAGCGCCTCTTGCTTGGCCAGGAACAGGCTGAGCCGATGCGAGTCCGGCAGGATGCCCCGCCCCATGTCGCTGGCCAGCACCGGTATATGCAGCTGTTCAAGCAGGCTCCGCAGCGCGCCGCGCCGCTCTGGTGTCAGGGCCGAATGCCAACGCAGATCTTCCCCCAGGATCAACACCGGCCGCTGGGCCCGGTCGAGCTGCGATGGTGCCACGATGGGCTGTGCCGGTTTGGCCTGTTGCTGGACGGCAGCGCTCGCCTCGCGGTGACGGGCATTGAGCACCCTGGCCCCCACCTCGACAAAGATCGGCCCGCAGGGGGCGGTCTGTGCCTGCGCAAGGGCCCGCGTGATCCCGGCAGAAAGCCCGTCGCGCTCCCGCAGCCGCATCACCGCTTTGCAACAGGGGGCAACGGCCTTGGCACCGTCAAAGCTCTGGAACGCGGCCCCCCCCTGATCGTCGTCCGCTGCTGCTCTGTCAGACTGCGCCTGCGCCGGTTCGACCACCCCGCCAATCAGCAGCATCGGCCAGTGGTTGGCCTTGGCATCTGACAGGCTGGTGATGGAATTGGTCACACCGGGACTGGGCGAGCACATCGCCACCGCGCAGAGCTTTCCGGCTTGGAAATTATGCGCCAGGGCGGCGCTGAGCGCACCAAACTGGCTGCGGCAGCCGATCACCGTCAACCCGGTGTCAACGCAAGCGCCAAGCGTGGCGTAGATAGGGCTGCCCGGCAGGGAATAGACATGGGTGACCCCCCCGGATTTGAGCGCCGCAGCGATGGCCAGATGGCCATTGGGAGCAAGGTGGCGCGTGAGCCCCTGCCGGAGTGCCGACTGATGCCTCACAGGGCCGCCCCCGCCTGTCCGTCGACCTGCGCTGCCTTTCAGACCGTCTTTCATACTGGAGCGGCGGCGTCAGGCGCGGCCAGACCGCTCAGCGCCTGTTCCAGCTGCGCAATCTCCTGCTCAGACAGCAGCCCCAACACATAGTCCGACAGGCCACTTGGTGTCGGGTGGCGGAAGATCACCGTTGGTGGAATATAACAGCCCAGCAGCTCGCCCAGGGTGACAGAGAGCTGCACCCCGAGGATGGAATTGCCACCACAGTTGAAGAAATTGTCATCCAGCCCCATGCGCTCCAGGTTGAGAGCCTCGGCGGTGAATTCACACAGGATAATCTCCACCGCCGTTTTGGGCGCCCGAAAAGAGCTGGTGAAATGTGGCTGCAACGCCTGCCACATCTGCAGGCGCTGCCGTTTGCCCGTCGCCCCAACAGGGATCTTGTCGACCACCGCGATCTGGCTGGGGACCTTGTAGTCGATCAGCCGGTTGAACAACTGGTTGCGGATCGCATCCGGGGTAAGATCCGCGTCGCTGCGCAGGCAGACCGCCGCCACAAGATCCTCACCAAGGCTTTGATGTGGTTGTGCAAAAGCCACTGCATCTGTGATGCCGTCGATCTCTAGCAGAGCCTCGTCGATTTCGCGCGGGGAGATCTTTTGCCCGCCGCGATTGACCAGCTCCTTGCGCCGCCCGGTGAGGGTCAGATAGCCCTCATCGTCCAGTTCTCCCAGATCACCAGTCCAGAATCCCCCCTGCTGGAAGGCCTCGCTATTGGCCTGCGGATTTTCCAGGTACCCTGACGTGACACCGCCACCCTGGATCACCACATTGCCAACGGTGCCCGCAGCCACAGGCTGGCCCGCATCATCAAGAATGGCAATACTGGTGCCGCGCGCCTGTCCCACAGTACCGGGTTTGCGCGCTCCGGGCGGCAGCGGGTTTGAAGCAATCTGATGGCTGGCCTCGGTCATGCCATAGGCCTCAATAACCGGGACCCCAAGAGAGTGCTCCAGCCGGGCAATGACCGAAGCGGGCAAAGGCGCTGAAGAGGAGCGTATAAAGCGCAGTCTATGCGATAGCGGCGCCGGTCGCCTTTCCAGGTGCTGTATCAAGACCAGATGCATGGTCGGAACCGCAGAAAACCAGGTGGGCTTGTGGCGTTCCAGTTGATCAACAAATGCCTCTGGCTGGAATTTCCCCGCCAGCACAACGCCGCCCCCCGTAACCAGCGCAGCCCCCAGGCAGGCCATCAGCCCATGGATATGAAACAGTGGCATGGCGCAGAGCGAGATATCCTGACCGCTCAGCTCCAGCGACCGGGCGATATTGCCACATGAAATCGCCAGGTTCTGTTGGCTCAGCTGCACCATCTTGGGGCGCGCCGTGGTGCCAGAGGTGTGCAGGATAAGCCCCGGCGCATTGGGCGCAGACATCGCTGGCAGGTCGGGGACCTGGGCCCTGGCCTGAGCGGGGGCCTGAGCCGGGGACCGGACGGAGGACTGGACGCGGGACCGGGCGCGGGACTGGGCGGAGGGGTGAAATAGCCCGTCATACAGCGCCAGACTGGTCAGACCCGCAGCGGCAATGGCGGCATGGGCCGCAGCGCTGGCGCCCTCTCCCACCAGCACCAACCCCGGTTTGAGATCTTCGAGATAGAACAGAAACTCTTCGGTGGTGTAGGCGGGGTTCAAAGGCGCCGCGACATGGGCGTGCAGGCAGGCCAGAAAGCCCAGCGTCGCATGACGGGGCAGCGGCGCAATAATGGCAACAGGCGCACCCGGCGCGCAGCCGGCGGCCCCGATGCCCAAAATGACCTGGTCCAGTGCCGCAAGGCAGCACGCGCCTGTCAATGGCCCGATTTCGTCACAGATCAGCGCTGGCTGCGCTGATCGCCGTGCAAGGCCAGCGCGCAATTGTGCCCCAAAATGTACCACAGTTCCCCCAGTAAAATACCGATGCAATTCTGTAAGACGCAGTCAAAAAAGTGACCAAAATTCACCTATTCTCCGGTCCTTTGGAAAGCAAGAACTCCGTCACAAAAGTGGTGTTTTGTGTTAAATTTGGTTAATTTTTACCACAGGACGATCAATTTCTCGCCCCTTATTATATGGGCTATTGGGGGGGCTAAGGGCGCTTTGCGCGGCCTGCACTGATGTTTCGTTCCATCAGCCTTTCAAAAAGAGCCGGGGACAATCGGTTGAGGATCCAGGACAACCACGCGATACGGCCCACGGGGATCATGTTTTTACCCCGCTGCAGTCCCTTTAGGATGTCCGCAGCCGCCTCTGCGGGGGTCATGTAATCCACCCCATCCGTCGCTGACCCCGGGCGGGCAATACCATTGCTTTTGGCCTCGGGGCGGCCAATATTGGTGGCCACAAAACTGGGCGCGGCAATCGCCACGCGCACCCCGTATTGCTTTTCTTCCGAGCGAAGCGATTTGAAAAACCCCTCCAGCGCGTGTTTGCTGGCGGCATAGGCGGTGCGGTGCAGCAGCGGACTAAACCCGGCAACCGACGAGATCGCCAGATGAGTGCCTTTGGCCCGGCGCAGATCCTCCAGCAGGGTCTGGGCCATTTCCGTGGCGGCAAAGTAATTGATATCAAACACCCGGCGATGCGCCTCCGGGCTCAGATCTGCACAGGCGCCAATCCAGGTAATGCCGGCATTGTAAATCACCAGATCAATTGAGCCCCGATCGTCACGGATCTGGGCGCAGAGCCTGCTCATGGCGCTGGCATCGGTCAGATCACAGCCAAAGACCCGCCGCCCCTTTACCGCAGGCAGGGCCTCTAGCGACGGGCCAGGCAGGTCAATCAGGACTGTGGACCAGCCCGCCTGCCGCAATCCTGCGTCCAGGGCCAGGCCCAGACCACCTGCCCCGCCAGTGATAATGGCGGTTTTTTGGGGCGCGCGCTGTGTCCTCACAGCCCGGCTGCCTTTTGCCAAAGCGCAAAGACCTCGGCGCTGGTCAGGTCCGGCACATAGCCAAACCGCGTCTTTAAAGCGCTGTTATCCAGCACCGGGCGATATTGCAGGAACCGTACCTGAGCCGGACCATAGCGCGACAGTTTCAGAGGATGGGCGATGGCCAGCGCCAGCTTCAGCCCCCAGGCCGGCAGTCGCAGCACTGGTTTATTCATCGCCCGCGCCAGATCCGAAACTCCCATCGCCCCGTCGCCGGCCACGTTGAAAATCCCCTGCGGACTGTCTGAAATGGCATGTTGCAGAATGCGCGCCAGATCTCGGGTCCAGATAAAGACAAAGGGGCTGTCACAGCCGGCAATGGCCAGCAGACGCGGTTTGTGAAACAGCGCGGTGATTTGGTTTTCGAGCCCCGCCCCCAGTACGGTGCCAACCCGTAGCACCACCTGCTCCAGCGCCGGTGTCTCGGCGCGGGCTGTCGCCAGCATTTCTTCAACCTGGCGTTTATGGTCGGAATAGGCAAACGCGCGATTGCCCCGCAGCGGGTCGCTTTCGATCAGCGGCTGCGCATTATCCGCATGATAGCCATAGGCCGCCCCGGAAGAGGTGACCACCAGGCGTTTGACCCCGTGGGCCACACAGGCCGCCAACACGTTGCGCGAGCCAACAACATCCACGCCATGGGCAAAATCACGCGTCGTCGGCGCAACAATAGAGGCCAGGTGGATCACCACATCCGGGCGCTCTTGGCCAATCAGCCGTCCCGGGTCATCGCCGCGCACGTCCAGCGGTTCAAACCGGATCCCTGCGGGCAGGTTTTCCGGGGCGCGTATATCTGTCGCCAGCACCTCATAGGGGCTGCCCTCAGCCTGCGCCAACTCTCGCAGCAGGCTGGAACCCACAGCCCCAGCCGCGCCTGTGATCAGAACCTTTGTCATCGTTTTGCCTCGTGTCGGGACATAAGCTGCGCCAGGCAAAGGCCGGACACCACGTGCCAAATCCCCCAAAGTGCTGCCACCACAGCCATGCCGCCCAGCCCGTTAAAAAAGCCAAAGATCAGCACCAGCCCAAGGCCCGAGTTCTGAATGCCGGTCTCAATGGTGACCGCGCGCCGGTCATATTCGCTCAGCCCCGCCAGAAAGGCAGTGCCATAGCCCGCGGCCAGCGCGATGGCGTTATGCAGCAGCACCAGCCCCCCCACATAGGGAGCAAACTGCAGGAAGAATGCCCAGTTGGCCGCCAGCGCCAGCACCACAAAGGCCAGAAAGATCAGCATCGACAGGTTCTGCATCGGCCGCCGCATGCCATCGGCCAGTACCGGGCGGCGGCTGTTGAGGAAAATCCCCAGGACCAGCGGCAGCACCAGCATCAGCGACACCGTTATGGCGATCTGCACCGGGTCGATCGCGACCCGGTTCAGGATCTCGCGCGTCGGCGCATAGAGCTGCCCCCAAAAGGCGATGTTGAGCGGGGTGATCAGGATCGCCCCAACAGTGGCAAAGGCGGTCATCGACACCGACAGCGCCGCGTTCCCCCCGGCCCGGTGAGTAATGAAGTTTGAGATATTGCCACCCGGACAGGCCGCAACCAGGATCAGCCCCAGGGCAACAGAGGCCCGGGGCTGGACCAGCAGAACCAGCAGAAAGCTCAGCGCGGGCAGGACAATAAACTGCGAAATCAACCCGGTCAAAACCGGCTTGGGCGCCCGCACCAGGCGGGCAAAATCGCTGGGTTTCAGATCCAGCGCGATGGAAAACATCACAATGGCAAGAATGGCGTTCATCACCAGCAGGTTGGACCCGCTGAAGTTCAGCACAACGGCATCAAGATCCGTCATGCCCGCCCCCCTGTCAGGGCGGCGATCCAGCCAGTGACGGCCTTGCGGTAGGTTGCCTTGTCCACGTAATAGGCCATGCGCGCCAGTTTGAGGTAGTTCATCCCGCCGGTCGCCCGCTCAAATCCGGTGGATTTTTCCCGTTGCAGCTGCGTCGCGCCGGCCGAACCATCGCGCAGCCCCTTGATATAGCGCGCCACCATTTCCGCCTGCTCATGGCGTCCCTGCCAGCCCAGGCCCGAGGCCTCGACCATGCCCAGCACAAACAGATCGTCGCGTGTGGGATGCATGCAGTTGAGGTAGAGATGCGGCGCCGCGCCTTGCCAGTTCAGCTGCTCCTTGTCGATAAAGGGATAGTGCAACAGATAGCCGGTGGCGGTCAGGATCATGTCATATTCCGCCTGGGAGCCATCGGCAAAATGCACCGTTTTTCCGTCGATATGGTCAATGTCCGGACGGACCTCCAGATCGCCGTGGCCCGCATGAAACAGGATCAGCGAGTTCACCACCGGGTGGCTCTCATAGAGCGCGTAATCTGGCTTGGGGAAGCCGTATTTCTGCGGGTCGCCGACAAACCATTTCAGGATCAGCCCATCAATCCGGCGCTTTAGCCACATCGGCAGGCGAATGGCGCCCCCCATGGTATCCGCAGGTTTGCCAAAGACGTATTTGGGCACAAAATAATAGCCGCGCCGCATCGAGATATCGCAGCTCACCCCGTGGTGGATGGCATCCACGGCGATGTCGCAGCCGGAATTCCCGGCCCCGACAATCAACACACGCTTGTCGGCAAACTGTCGCGGGTCGCGGTACTGGGAGGAATGGATCAGTTCGCCGTCAAAGCGACCTTTGAAGCTGGGAATATTAGGCTCTGCCAGGGTGCCATTGGCGATCAACACACCAGCAAAGACCGCGCTGTGCTCTTGCCCCTCGCCATCGCGCCAGCTGACCCGCCAGCCAGCGCCGCTGTCGCCCAGGGGATCACAAGAAAGCACCTGACAATTGAAGGCATAGTCGTTGTAGAGATCAAAATGACGGGCAAAATCGCAAAAATAGCGGCGCATTTCCCAGTGCGAGGGGTATTCCGCCACCTCCTCATCCATTGGAAAGTCGTCAAATTGAGTCATCTTTTTGGACGAAATCAAATGCGCGGTTTCATACATCGTCGATAAAGGCGCATCGATATCCCACAGCCCGCCCACGTCCGAATGCAGCTCAAACCCCTGAAAGGGAATGCCCTGTTCCTTCAACAGCTTTGCCATGGCCAGCCCCATGGGGCCCGCGCCAATCAGAGCAAACCTGTCCACCGCAGCGCTCTGCTGCGCGGCGTTTTCCAGTGTCGCAGCAGCCTGTATCGCAGCATCCTGTGCCGTCATGAATTGTCCTCCCCCTGTGCACCTTGAGGTGCTGTTTTAGATTGAACGACTGTTAAAAATATGGCAAGATATTTCTGCCATGACTGAAAAAGTAAAAGAAAATCAAAGACAACGCGCGCCAAGCAAACGCTCTTTGGCGACCCGTGATCGCATTTTTGATGCCGCAGAACAGCTGTTTGCAGAGCGCGGATTTGAGGGGGCGTCGATTCGTGATATTGCCCGGGCCGCCGATGTGCAGGGCGCCCTGGTCAATCATCACGGTGGCAGCAAAGAGACGCTGTTTGCCACTGTGGTCACCCGTCGGGCGCAAGAACTGGCCCAGCTCCGGCAGGATGCCCTGGCGCAGGCAAAGACAGAGGGCCCGCTCACCCTGCGCCGGGTCCTCACCTGTTTCATTGCCCCCTTCATCGAGAAGACCCTCAACGGCGGCGCCGCCTGGTCGGCCTATGGCCGATTGATCGCTCATGTCTCGTCAGATCAACGGTGGCAGCATATCGCACAGAGCTGTTTTGACCCGACCGCCAGGGTCTTTCTGGCCGAGATCGCAGCGATCTTGCCCCAGACCTCGCAGCAAAAGATCAGCACCCATTTTGTCTTTATGGTCTCGGCAATGCTGTCGCTCTGCACCTCGCGCTGGCGGATTGCGGGCCTCGCAGAAGCCGAGACCACAAAGGATCCGGGAGGGGATTTGGCCAAGGGTCCGGCTGCGAATCTGGCCGGAAATCTGGCCGGGGATCTCACCGAGCAACTGCTGGCCTTTTGCGAGGCAGGGTTTAAATCCTAGAGTCAGAACCCGAGGCTCCGCAAAACGCGCCTGCGCCTAAACGGCCATTGCTGATTGCTGCGTCCAAGAACAGCCCAGCGCCAGCAACCTGCGCTGCACCCGGCCCGGATAATCCGTGACAATGGCATCTATGCCCAGACCAATCATCTGGTCGATATCTGCCACCTCATTCACCGTCCAGACTGCAACCCGCAGACCCAGGGCATGCGCCCTTTCGACCTGCGCTGCGGTCACATCCAGATAATAGGGACACCACAGCGCGCCGCCAGCCTGTGCCACCAGATCGGGCAGGCTGGCGTTGGCCTTGGCCAGGCCGGGGATCGCCGGAGCGGCGTGATCTTCGCCGATATCCGCTGCGTTTTGAGGCAGTTGCGTAAGGAAAGAGGTCGGCATTTCGGGCGCCTGACGGGCACATTCCGCCAACAGCGCCCAGTCAAAGCTATGCATCAGGGTGCGCGCTGTCAGCCCCAGCGCCCGCACCTCCGCAACCACCGCCGCCACAACTGCGGCGCGGGCGGATGCGTCTTTTAGTTTGTCAGGGTCGGATTTGATCTCCAGCATCAGGTGCACATCCTGATAGCCCGGCTGGGCAATCAGCGCACAGAGATCGCTCAGACGCGGAATGCGGGCGCCAAAGAGGAACGCCTGATCGGGAAAGCGCTGGCCGTAGTCGCTGCTCCCATCCAGCCCGCCCACATCCATCTCGGCCAGATTGGCCCAATCCAGGTCTGAGACCTTGGGCTCTGCCCCCTGCAACCAGTTGCCCGCCCGGTCCCGCACAATCGAGCCCGTCAGGCTGTGATTATGGGTGATCACCGGCACCCCGTCGCGGCTCATCACCACGTCGAATTCCAACAGGCGCACCCCACAGCTCAGGGTAAAGGCAAAACCCTCCATGGTGTTTTCCGGCATCACGCCGCGCGCGCCCCGATGCCCGATCACCCGGATCAGACCATCGCCGCCGGTAAAGGCCGCCAGCTGGGGGAACTGCATCACGCCTCCAGCCGTTTTTCGGTTTTGGGATCAAACAGATGCAGCAGCTCTGGTGCGGCAGAAAACCGATGCTGCGCGCCGCTCTGCGTGGAGACATGCCCCGAGACCGAGGCCACCATGGCGTGATTGGTCCCGCTGAGCATACCGTGCAACAGGGTATTGGCGCCCAGTTGCTCCACCATGTCGACATCAATGGCAATGGGGCCGTTTTCATCCGGCACCAGATGTTCGGGGCGAATGCCCAACAGCACGGATCCCACCTGCGCCTGCGCCTCTGACAGCTTCGGCCCGGCCAGTTTGGCGCCATTTGGCAGCCCCATGCCATCGGCGGCCTCTGCCGTGGCGGGGATAAAATTCATCGCCGGGCTGCCAATGAAACCGGCAACAAAGACCGATGCCGGGCGGTCATAGAGCTCGATCGGGGTGCCAAATTGTTCCACATAGCCACCGTTCAACACCATCAGGCGATCGCCCAGGGTCATCGCTTCGACCTGATCATGGGTCACATAGATCGAGGTCACCCCCAGGCGCTGCTGCAGCTTGCGGATTTCCAGCCGCATCTGCACCCGCAGTTTGGCATCCAGGTTTGACAGCGGTTCGTCAAACAGGAACACCTGCGGATCGCGCACGATGGCCCGCCCCATGGCAACCCGCTGACGCTGGCCACCGGACAATTGCCGGGGTTTGCGGTCCAGATATTGGCGGATTTCCAGAATATCGGCCGCCTCTTCCACCCGTTTGTTGATTTCGGCCTTGGAGAGTTTGCGGATCTTCAGCCCGTAGGCCATGTTTTCCCGCACACTCATATGCGGATAAAGCGCGTAGTTCTGGAACACCATGGCGATGTCGCGCGCCGAGGGCTCCAGCTCATTCACCCGGCGCCCCGCAATGGCGATCTCGCCAGAGGTGACGGTCTCCAGCCCCGCCACCATGCGCAGCAGGGTGGATTTGCCGCAGCCCGAGGGGCCAACGATGACGATAAATTCGCCATCGTTTATCTCGCCCTCGACATGGTGCAGCACTTCGGTGGGACCGTAGGATTTGGTCAGGTCGGTCAGTTTAATTTCAGCCATTGAGGGGCGTCCTATTTATCGGTTTCCGTCAAGCCCTGCACAAAGAGCTTTTGCATCGAGATGACGACAAAGATCGGTGGGACCATCGCCAAAAGCGCTGTCGTCATGATGATATTCCATTGCGGGCTCTGCTCGGCCGCCTCCAGCATCTGCTTGATCGACATGACAATGGTGGTCATCGAGGTGTCGGTGGTGATCAGCAGCGGCCAAAGGTACTGGTTCCAGCCAAAGATGAAGAGGATCACAAAAAGCGCCGCGATATTGGTGCGCGACAGCGGCAGCAGGATGTCAAAGAAGAACCGCATCGGCCCCGCCCCGTCAATGCGGGCACTTTCCAGCATCTCATCCGGTACCGTCAGGAACACCTGACGGAACATGAATGTCGCAGTGGCCGAGGCAATCAGCGGGATCGACAGCCCCCAGTAGCTGTTCAGCATTCCCAGATTGGCCACCACCTCAAAGGTCGGCAGGATCCGCACTTCGACCGGCAGCATCAGGGTGATGAAGATCATCCAGAAGCAGGTCTTGCGGAAGGGAAAGCGGAAATAGACGATGGCAAAGGCCGAGAGCAGCGAGATGGCAATCTTGCCCAGCGCAATCATCATTGCCATGGCCAGACTGTTGAACAGCATCAGCCAGACAGGCGCGCCTTCCGTGCCGCTGAGGCCAGAGCCAAACAGCGTCTGTTTCAGATTGTCCCACAAATGCGTTCCCGGCCAAAGCGGCAGGGGCACCTGGTTCATGCGGAACTGATCATGGGTGGCCGCGACAAAGGTGATCCAGATCGGCAGGGCGATGGCAATGACGCCAAGCACCAGGACAAAATGGGTGATCAATGCGGTCAGAGGACGATTTTCAACCATCAGTATTCCACCTTTCTTTCAACATAGCGGAATTGGACAACGGTCATGGCAATGACCAGCACCATCAGGATCACCGACTGCGCCGCAGATCCCCCCAGATCAAGGCCGACAAAGCCATCGTTGAAGACCTTGTAAACTAGGATCGTGGTCGAGGAGCCAGGCCCCCCCTGGGTCACCGCATGGATGATGCCGAAGGTTTCAAAAAAGGCGTAGACCATGTTGATGACCAACAGGAAAAACGTGGTCGGCGAGATCAGCGGCAGAATGATCGAAAAGAACCGCCGCCCCGGCCCCGCCCCGTCAATGGCGGCGGCCTCGATGACGCTATTGGGGATGGATTGCATCGCCGCGAGATAGAACAAGAAGTTATAGGCCACCTGTTTCCAGGCAGCGGCTATGATCACCAACCCCATGGCCTGATTGCCGTTCAGGTAGTGATTCCAGTCGATGCCAAAAAAATCGAGGAAGTAGGGAAAGATCCCCAGCGTTGGGTTGAACATGAACACCCAAAGCGCCCCCGCCAGAACCGGGGCAACCGCATAGGGCCAGATCAGCAGGGTGCGGTAGACCATGGCGCCGCGCACCACCCGTTGGGCAAATCCTGCCAGGATCAGCGCCACCCCCATGGACAGCGCCGCCACCAAAAGCGAGAAGATCGCGGTTCGCCAGAAGGCATCCAGATAGTGCTGGTCCTCCCAAAGCGCCTGAAAGTTCTCAAACCAGACAAATTCGGAGCCCAGCCCAAAGGCATCTTCGATCAGGAAGGATTGATACATCGCCTGACTGGCGGGCCAGACAAAAAAGACCAGCGTAATCGCCAGCTGTGGCGCCACCAGCAAATAGGGCAGTGGCGAAGAAGGAAAGTGGACGCGTTTCAGCATGGAGTGCCCCGTGTAGTGCCCAGTTATAGTCCCCAGGTATAGTATGCCCCCGGTGGAATGCGCCGGCCTAAGCGGCGCGTAGGACGCCATAGAATTGGCGCATAAAACGAGACCATGCCGCCCGAGGGCGGCATGGTCGTGAGTATCAAGAGCTGCTTATTTTACGGAGCGCTCGAATTTACGCAGCAGGGTGTTGCCACGCTCAGCCGCTGCATCCAGTGCCTCGGTTGCGGTTTTGTCACCCGCCCAGAGCGCTTCCAGTTCTTCGTTGATCACGTCACGCACCTGGACAAAGTTGCCAAAGCGCAGACCACGGCTGTTTGGCGTAGGTGTGTTCAGGCTCAGCTGTTTGATGGCGATGTCGGTGCCGGGGTTGGCGTCATAGAACCCCTGCGCCTTGGACAGCTCATAGGCGGCAGTGGTGATCGGCACATAGCCGGTTTCCTGGTGCCACCAGGCCTGTACTTCTGGCGAAGACAGATAGGTCAGGAACTTTGCGGTGCCTTTGTATTCTTCGTCCTCGTGACCGGCCAGAACCCACAGGGTTGCGCCACCGATAACAGAGTTCTGCGGTGCATCCGCCACATTGGTATCCAGCGGCAGCATGGTCTGACCAAATTCAAAATTGGCCTGCTCTTTCATCGAGCCGTAATAGGCAGAGGAGTTCATCCACATGCCGCATTCGCCATTGGTGAACATCGGCAGGCTGTCGCCACGACGGCCACCATATTTGAACAGGTTGCCTTCGGTCATCGAGGCAATGTCGTCCAGACGGGCGGCAACCGCAGGGTTGTTAAAGTTGAACTCGGTGTCGAACCCGGCAAAGCCGTTTTCCTTGGTGCCCATTTCCATGTTGTGCCAGGCCGAGAAGTTCTCGATCATGACCCAGGACTGCCAGCCAAAGGAGACACCGCATTCCATGCCGTTGTCGACCAGCTTTTGCGCTGCAACCTTCACATCATCCCAGGTTTCTGGAACCGCGGCACCCGCCGCGTCCAGCGCGTCTTTGTTGTACCACATGACCGGGGTCGAGCTGTTGAAAGGCATCGACAGCAGCTCACCTTCGGGGGTTTCATAGTAGGACACAACCGCAGGCAGGAAGGCGTCGCCATCAAAGGGCTCGCCGGCGTCTTTCATCAATTGTTCAACTGGATAGATCGCACCCTTGGCGGCCATCATGGTGGCGGTGCCAACTTCAAAAACCTGCACGATCTGCGGGTGCTCTTTGGCACGGAAAGCCGCAATCGCGGCGGTCATGGTTTCGGTATAGTTGCCCTTGTAGACAGGAACGACCTTGTAGTCGCTCTGCGTGGCGTTGAAATCTTCGGCGATTTTGTTGACACGTTCGCCATTTGCGCCGCCCATGGCGTGCCACCACTGAACCTCGGTTTCAGCAAAGGCAACACCTGCGGTCGAGGCCAGGATGGCCGACGTGCAAAGAAGTGATTTGATAGACATGTGAGTACTCCCCGTTCATCTGATGCCCAAAGAGTGAGCAGAAATAGGCATAATGCAAGTGAAAGTTTTTTGACATCAGGCATAACATAGTGTTATGAAATTTCTCGAACTCTCCGCAAATCTGGGGCTAAGCCATTGAAATTCAAGCTGAGGCAGTTAGAGGCCTTTCAGGCCGTTGCGCAGACCGGATCGGTCACCCGGGCTGCAAAAACTTTGGGCATTTCGCAGCCCGCCACCAGTCGCCTCTTGTCCGACTTTTCCAACTCGGTTGCGATCGAGCTGTTCCAGCGCAAGGACGGCATGCTGATTCCCACCAGCGAAGCGCGCTACCTGTTGTCCGAAGTTGGCCGGGTCTTTGACAGCCTGCGCCATCTCGAAGAACTCAACCGTGACCTGACGGATCGCACCGCCGGGCATCTGCGTATTGCCTGCCTGCCGGGCTTTGCCAGCTCCCATCTGCCAAAACTGCTCGCCAAGTTCCTGCAGCAGCGCCCCGGCGTAAATCTCACGCTTGAGCCGGACCGCCCGGAACGGATCCTGGAGTGGATCATAGGGGAGCAATATGACTGTGGCATAACAGATGGATTCTCTGGCCATCCGGCCGTTGAACATATTGATATTGCCATCAAAACGGTTTGCATTTTCCCACGCGGTCATCGGCTTGAAAAACTGGAGCGTATCTCGCCGATGGATCTGGTGGATGAAAAAATCATCCACACCCGCAAGGGCAGCCCATTTTTCACCAGCCTGTCGCAGGCCTTTTCAGATCATGGTGTGCTGTTGAATTCCTGGGTCGAAGTCCGCCAGTTCTCGACCGCTTGCCTTATGGTGGCCGAAGGTCAGGGGGTCTCTGTTGTCAGCGCTCTGGATGCGGATCAGTTCAAGTCAAAAAACGTCCAGTCCCGCCCCTTTGACCCTGAGATTTCCCACTGGCTGTCCATACTGCGGCCCGCCTCTGGCAGCAGGTCTCTGCTCTCGCTGGATTTTGTCGATACCTTTTTGGAAAGCCTACAGCCCTATACCGCCGACCCCGCCCCGCGATAGCCGCCAGGCAAATTCCCCAGGCCGATCTCACAGGCCGTTCCCCCAGGCCAATCCCCCAGGCACCTTGCCTATGGGCTAGGACGCGGCGCCCGGAGTACCTGTGGTGTCTGTCGGACCGGCGGAAAGCGCCTGCATATCACGCCACAGGCGGTTCAGCGTCGGCTTGCTGTTTTCCTTGTCACGGTAAAGCCGAATTTCCAGCGGATGCCGGTGTTGCGGGTGACCAACGATCTGCATCCGCCCCTCTGCCAGCTCCTCCTTGCACAGCTCCTGCGGCAACCAGCCAAGGCCAAAGCCCTCAAGCACCATGGCCTTGACAGAATTGGCCAGCGCGCTTTGGTTCACCACCAGCGTCTTGGGGCCATCAGCATTTTGCCGCAGGGCATGTTCCACCACCGAGCGCAACGCCGAGACCGTCCCGTAGGACAACAGCGACACCGGCTTTTTGGGAGGGATATCAAAATGATGCAACGGCCCGTCTGGCCCGGATTTGGACACCGGCACAAAGCTATCTTTGGTCAAGGTGATATGGTCACAGTTCCCCAACGCCAGCGGCGCCAGCGCATCCATTGAAGGATGCCAATAGGTCAGGATCACATCGCAATAGCGCTGCTGCAGGGCTGACACAAACTGATCCGCCGCCCAGCCGGTGGAGTTCAAATCAATCTCCAGCCCGCCCTCCGTCACCAAGGGGGCGATATGGGTTTTGTAATGCGTCATATAGAGCGACTGCGAGGTGGCAAAACGAATGACATTTTCGCCAGCCGCATCAATGATCTGGCAGCGCTCCAGCGTCTCGTCATAGGTACGCAGCATGACGCGCGACTGGGCCAGAAACACCTCCCCCGCCGGGGTCAGCGACAGCGGCAGGGTCTGGCGATTGATCAATTTGACGCCAAATTCCTCCTCCAGCGCCCGAATGCGCCGGGAAAAGGCCGGCTGGCTGACATTACGCTCTTCGGCCGCGCGCGAGAAATTCTTCTGCGCGACCAAGGCCTCAAAGTCTCTGAGCCAGGCTATGTCCACTGTGTCATTCCGTTCCGCGCCTTCCGGGCCCTACCCGTCCAGCCGGTCTTCTTCGACGGCATGGCAGGCCACCAGGGCCCCGTCTGGCTGCAGCTGGGGACGGGGTTTTTCATTCTGGCACCGGCTATTGGCATGGGCACAGCGACTTTCAAACGGGCATCCCTGTGGCAGGTTGATCGGTGTCGGAATTTCGCCACGCAATCTGATGTGGTTGGGATGATCATCTTTTAACTGCGGAACCGCAGAAAGCAAAGCACGGGTATAGGGATGCTTGGGGTTCTCAAACAGCGTGGCCGTATCCGACAGCTCGCAGACCGAGCCCAGATAAAGCACCGCGACCTTGGTGCCAAAGTGCTGCACCACGCTCAGATCATGGGTGATGAACAGATAGGTGAGGCCGCGCTGATCCTTGGCCTCCAGCATAAGGTTCAGCACCTGCGCCTGGATCGACACATCCAGCGCCGAAATCGGCTCATCCGCGATAATGAATTCAGGATCCACCGTCAAAGCCCGCGCAATGGCGATCCGCTGACGCTGGCCCCCAGAGAACTCATGCGGATAGCGCCCGGCCCAACTGGGATCCACGCCCACCGACCGCATCACCTCTGCCACCTTGTCGCGCACCTCGCCCCTGGACAGGGCGGGATTGTGATAGCGTACCGGTTCTTCCAGCGCCTGCTGGATGGTCATACGCGGGTTCAGCGATGCATAGGGGTTCTGAAAGATCATCTGCATCTTTTTGCGCAGCGGCATCATTGCGCGGCGCGAGCGGTTATCAATGCGTTCGCCGCCGTAGTGGATTTCCCCACTGCTGGGCGTCAGCAGGCCTGCAATCAACCGGGCCACGGTGGATTTACCACAGCCGCTTTCGCCCACCACACAAAGCGCCTCTCCGGCGGCGACCTCCAGCGAGATATCGTTGACGGCATGGACTTCGCGCTTTTCCTGAACCAGCTTGCCACCCTTGAACTTCAGGGTTTCAAGAAAGCCACGGTCCAGCTCAAAGCGCTTTTCCAGATTGTCGATCTTCAACAGGGGCTGAGGTGTCGTCATCAGTTCATCTCCTCAGCTTTGTCGCTGTGCAATCGGTTGACCTCGTGGCAGGCCACCTGGACATGGGTGTATTGCACCGGTTTTGGCGCCTCAGTCCGGCAGTGATCCTGCACATATTCGCAGCGCGGACTAAAGGGGCAGCCCTTGGGAATGGAGGTCAGCGAGGGCATATTGCCCGGGATCTGTTTCAACCGCTGGCCCGGTTTGGTCTGCTGCGGCAGCGCGTTGATCAGCCCCTGGGTATAGGGGTGCTGCGGGTCGTTGATGATCTCACGGGTGCGCCCGGATTCGATGATCCGCCCGGCATACATCACCAGAGTGCGTTCGGTCATCTGGCTGACCACCCCCAGATCATGGGTAATCAGGATCAGGCCGACCTTGTTGGATTCACACAGCTCCAGCAATAGCTCCATGATATCGGCCTGTATGGTCACATCCAGCGCCGTTGTCGGCTCATCCGCGATGATCAGCTGCGGGTCCAGCAGCAGGGCAATGGCGATGATGATCCGCTGGCGCATGCCGCCCGACAGCTCGTGCGGGTATTGGTCCAGACGCTCCTCGGGAGAGGGAATATAGACCTCGCGCAGCTTGACGATGGCGATCTGTGCCGCCTCCGCCTTGCTGAGCTTGCGATGCGCCATCAGGGTTTCCACCATCTGCTGGCCAATGGTCAGCACCGGGTTCAGCGTCACCATGGGATCCTGAAAGATCATCGCCATCTGATTGCCGCGAATGCGGCGCATCTGGGCATCCGACATCTGGGCGATATCATCGCCCTGAAACAGGATCTTGCCACTATCCACAAAGCCAGGGCGGCTGAGCAGGTTCATCAGGGCAAAGCCGGTGATGGATTTGCCGGCGCCGGATTCCCCGACAATGCCCAGGCGTTCGCCCTTGGCCAGATCAAAGCTGATCTGATTGAGGGCGGTGACGGTATTGTCGCGCATGGCGAATTTCACGCTCAGGTCGCGCACGGAAAGCAAGGACATTGCGCTTATCCCTTATACAGTTTGGGGTTCAGGGCATCGCGTAGCCAGTCACCCAACAGATTGATCACCAGCACCAGAACCACCAGCACGATGCCGGGAATGGCGGTGATCCACCAGCTTCCCGAAAAGATATAGTCAAACCCGGAAGAGATCAGCGACCCCAGCGACGGCTGGCTGGGCGGCATGCCCAGCCCGAGGAAGGACAGCGAGGCCTCGGAAATGATCGCATTGGCCACCTGCACGGTGGAGATCACAAAGATCGGCGACAGCGAGTTGGGCAGGATGTGACGCACCATGATGCGCATCGGGCCAAAGCCCAGCACCCGGGCGCTGTCGACATATTCCTTCTTTTTCTCGGCCAGCACGGTGGCGCGCACGGTGCGGGCATATTGCGGCCACTCCGCCACGCCAATCACCGCAACCAGGAAATAGATTGCATATTGGTTGAAGGTTTCTGACCCAAACATCGCCTGGGTCACCGCCAGAAAGATGATCGCCACCATCAGGGTGGAAAACGACAGCTGGATATCGGCCAGTCGCATCAGCAGGCTGTCGATGCGCCCACCGACATAGCCGGCGATCAGACCAATCGAGATACCAAGAAAGGCCTGCAGCCCCACCGCACAGATGCCAATCAGCAGCGACAGGCGGGTGCCATATAGGATGGTCGACCACAGATCGCGGCCCTGATCATCGGTGCCCAGCATGAACTGCGCATCAGCCCCATCGACCCAAACGGGGGGGTATTCGCTGTTCATGATGTCGATCTGTCCCTGATCATAGGGATCAAAGGGCGCAATCAGCGGCGCGCAGAACGACATCACCGCAATCACCATGAAGACGGCCAATGAGACCATGGCCACCGGGTTGCGCCGGAAGCTGTAGCCGATGTTGGAATTCCAGATCTGCGCCCAGCGCGATGGTTCGGCGGTGGTATTCAGGCTGCTCATGCGCCCATCCTCGCAAGATTGACGGTGGGATTGACCAGCCCGTAGATCAGGTCAACGATTGTATTGGTGACAACAAAGATAAAGCCAACAACGATGAGATAGGCCACGATCAGCGGGGTATCGACGCGGTTCACCGCCTCCAGGAACATGAAGCCCATGCCCGGCCACTGGAACACCGTTTCGGTCAGGATGGTATAGGCCACCATGGTGCCGATCTGCACCCCGCCCACGGTGATCACTGGCAGCAGAGTGTTCTTCAGCGCATGCACAAAATAGATCCGCCAGGGCCGGATACCCTTGGCTTTGGCGTATTTCACATATTCGCTCTGCAGCACTTCCATCATTTCCGCCCGGATCAGGCGCACAAACAGCGGCAGCATGATCGAGGCCAGCGCGACTGAGGGCAGCAGGATATGCATCCAGCCATCCACAGTGGCAAAATTGGTATCCCAAGAGCCAAAGACATGCACAACATCACCGCGACCATATGAGGGGAACCAACCATATTCGACTGAAAACACGTAGATCATCAGGATCGCCGTCAAAAACACCGGGATCGAAATACCAATGATCGAAATCCCCATAATCAGACGGCTGAGGATCGTATTGGGGTAGATGGCGGTATAGACGCCCACCGGGATCGACAGGCCGATGATGATGAACGAAGCCCCCAGAACCAGCTCCAGGGTGGCGGGCAGCTTGTTGAGGATCACATCCAGCGCCGGCTCTTTGAAGAAATAGCTGGTGCCCAGATCGCCCTGCAGCGCATTGCCGGCAAAGCGCAGATATTGGGTGAGGAAACTGTCGTTCAGCCCCAACTCGTCGCGCAGCTCCTGGCGAACCTCTTCGCTTACGGATTGTCCGACAAGCTCTCGTAGCGGATCACCAAGGTTATCCTGAATGGCAAAACCGATCAGCGAGATGACAAACATCACCGCGATGGCCTGGAACACGCGTTTCACAAGGTAAGCAAACATGCTTTGACACCTTCCTGGGGTAGTGGGGCCTGGGGCAGTGGGGCCTGGGGCAAGTGGCAGTCGGCAACAGATGTCACCCTCCTGAACCTACAGGACGCAGACATAAAGCAAACTGTCTTGGAAAGAAGCCGGAACGGGTCGACATGACCCGCCCCGGCCTAAAGTTGGAGCTTTCCTTAATCGACGACAAGGTCACCGAAGTAAGGGAAGTTCAGTGCATTCACGATGGATTCAGCGTGAACACCTTTGCGCGCACCCCAGGCAAGGTTCTGCCAGTGCAGTGGGATGAAAGCCGCCTCGTTGTAGAGGATGGTTTCCATCTGCTGCAGCATCTCGGCGCGCTTTTCAGGATCGGTTTCCGAATTGGCCTTGGCCATCAGCATGTCTGCTTCTTCGTTGCAGTAGTTGCCCGAGTTATACTGACCATTGCCGGTTTCCTCATTGAAGCAATGGCTCAGGAACTGGTGGAAGTTGGCCGAGTCTTCGGTATCCGAGTGCCAGCCGATCATCATCATGTCTGCTGCGCGCTCGTCAAAGGCGGGCCAGTACTGGGCCTTTGGCATGGTCTGCAGGTCAACCTTGATGTTGATCTTTGCCAGCATCGAGGCAACCGCCTGGGCGATCTTGTCGTCGTTCACATAGCGGTTGTTGGGCGCCATCATGGTCAGCTCAAACCCGTCGGCATAGCCTGCTTCGGCCATCAGTTCCTTGGCCTTGGCAACGTCAAAACGTGGGGCCAGATCGGCGTTGTGACCCAGATAGCCAGCGGGGCTTGCCTGGGCGCCAACGGTGCCAAAGCCACGCATGATGCGATCCACGATACCGGCGTTATTGACGGCATAGTCGATGGCCTTGCGGACGCGGGCATCTTTCAGCGCTTCGACACGGTTCTGGTTCATCTGGAAGGTGATGATCCGGGTGCCGGGCATGGTGATCAGATTGGTGCCTTCGTTTTCGTCAACGCGGGTCAGGTCAGTGGGGGGAACCGGCGCGATGAAATCAACATCGCCAGACAGCAGGGCGGCCACACGGGTGGGGCTTTCCTTGATCGGGGTCAGGATGATCTGATCCACATTGCCAGCGGTTTCGGTATCCCAGTAGTCCTCAAAACGGTCAAAGACCATCTTGACGCCCTGCTCGCGCGAGGTGACCACAAAGGGGCCGGTGCCGGAAACATTGCGCGAGGCAAAGCTGTCGCCGTGTTTGACCAGCTCAGCGCGATCCTTGCCGTCCTCAGTGGTGCCGGAGTAGAACTTGCTGTCCATCGGGAAGATATAGGTCACCGTGTGCAGCACCAGCGGATAGGGCTCCGAGGTGATCAGATCAAAGGTAAGATCGTCGATCACTTTCACATCGGTGAACAGGCTGAAAATACCCTTGAAATCGGGGCTTTCTTTCAGGCGATCAAAGGTCCAGTCGACATCCGCTGCGGTCAGCATGTTGCCGGAATGAAACTTCACACCGTCGCGCAGGTGAAACCGCGTGGTGTTTTCGTCGATCTGCTCCCAGCTGGTCGCCAGACGGGGTTCAAACTGCAGGTCCTGGGTCCAGCGGACCAGCGGGTCAAAAGACATATGCGAGAACTGCAGCGTGCCCCCGGACAGTTGCTCATGTGGGTCCAGTGACACCGGGTCGGCGTCATAGGCAACTTTGACTGTGACTTCGGCCTGAGCCACGGCGCCAAAGGCGAGCGACATCACACCAGCCGCAGCGATGCGGATAAATTGGTTCATTCTTCCCTCCATGTCGGACGCCTTGGTTGGCCTCCTGAAACAGTGAGAGATACCTAAGCCATGGCGCCCAACAGGGGCCAATGCCAATTTCAAATCACCCATGCAAATCGGGAATAGAGCGCATATCGCGCGGGCGCCAAACAGCAAACAGCGCCCGGCCCAAACCGGTGCAAAGCGCTGTTCTGAATGGATTACTCGCAAATCAAGACGATGTGCCCCCTGGCCTTTTCTGGCTGATCCACCGCTAGACCGAGACCTTCGGCAGCACCTCTTCGCGGCTGGTGCTGGCCTTTTCGCCATCAAAGATGACCTCGCCCCGGCGCAGCACCACGATGTGATCTGCCAGATCATAGGCAAAATCAAAATACTGCTCCACCAGCACAATGGCCATATCCCCCCGGTCGCGCAACAGCCGGATCACCTCGCCGATCTGCTGGATCACATTGGGCTGAATGCCCTCGGTTGGCTCATCCAGCAGCAGGAGTTTGGGCCGGGTGATCAGCGCCCGTGCAATGGCCAGTTGCTGCTGTTGCCCGCCCGACAGATCACCGCCGCGCCGGTCGATAAAACCCTTCAGGATCGGGAACAAATCAAACAGCTCATCCGGGATATGGTGTTCGGATTTGGGCAGGCAGGAAAAGCCGGTTTCCATGTTTTCGCGCACGGTGAGTTGCGGAAAGATCTCCCGCCCCTGTGGCACCACCGCGACGCCCTTTTGCGCCAGCCTGTGCGCGGCCATAACCGGCAGCTCTTCGCCATCCAGAACCATGCGCCCGCCTGTGCGCAGATGCTGGCCGCAGATCGCCCGGATCAGGCTGGTTTTGCCCACCCCATTGGTGCCCATCACGCAGGTCACCGCCCCTGCCTTGGCCGCAAGCGAGACCCCATGCAGGATTTGCGAATGACCATAGTGCAGGGTGAAATCGTCAAGTGTCAGCATTCGTCAGCGCCCCAGATAAACGTCAATGACCTGGCTGTTGGCGGTCACGTGATCCAAAGAGCCTTCAGCCAATACAGCCCCCTCGTGCAAGACCGTGACGCGGCAATCCAGCCTGCGCACAAACTCCATGTCATGTTCCACCACCACAACCGCGCGGGTCTTGGCGGCCTCGACCAGAATGGCGGTGGTGTGCTCACGCTCGGCCGGGGTCATGCCAGCTGCGGGTTCATCCACCAGCAACAGACGCGGCTCTTGCGCCAGCAACATGCCAATCTCCAGCCACTGTTTTTGCCCGTGGCTCAGCTCGCCGGATTTGCGCCCCAGCGCCTCTGCCAGGCCAATTTCACTGGCCAGCGCATCCACCCGCGCCAGGTCGGCAGCGGTGGCACGATAGAACATCACCGCAAAGGGACTGCGGTTTGAGCGCAGCGCCATCAGCAGGTTTTCCAGCACCGTCTGATCCTCAAACACCGTGGGTTTCTGGAACTTGCGCCCAACGCCCTCGCGGGCGATGCGCGCCTCGCTCATCCCCAAAAGCGAGATATTGCGCGGCCCCCAGGTCACCCGGCCCGCGTCCGGTTTGGTCTTGCCGGTGACGATATCCATAAAGGTGGTCTTGCCCGCGCCATTGGGGCCTATGATCGCCCGCATTTCCGCCTGACCAATGGCAAAACTGAGGTTGTTGATCGCCTTGAACCCATCAAAACTGACGGAGACACCCGAGACTTCCAGAAGCATGCTCATTGCTCGGCCTCCTTTTCGCGCAGGGCGCCGACGCCCGGTCCCAGATCCGCGCCGTGGCGGTCGGGCTGGCGGCGGTCGCTCCACAGATCAACCAGCCCGCCAATGCCACGCGGCGCAAAAAGCGTCACCAGAACAAAGCTCAGCCCCAGCACAATCAGCCACCAATCCACCCATTTCAGAGTGTAAAAGCCAAGGTTCAGATCCGGCGCCTGACCGCCGGTAAACCAAGAGGACACCAGGCTGACAAAGATGGCGCCGATCACCGCCCCGTACAGCCGTCCGCGCCCACCAATGGCCACCCAGACCGCCAGATAGATCGAGGCAACAGGGGCAATCTCCGCCGGGTTGATGATACCCGCCTGCGGATAATACAGCGCCCCGGCGATACCTGCGATGATCGCGGTGACGGTAAAGATGAACAGCTTGTAGCCCTCGACCGAATAGCCCAGAAAGCGCACGCGGGCCTCGTTGTCGCGAATGCCGCGCAGCACCGAGCCAAACTTGCCTGCCACAATCCAGGCCGCAAACAGATAGCCCAGCGCCAGCGCCGCAGCCGAGGCCCAGAAGAACCAGATCGACAGGGTCGCCTGTGGCACATGATCCATGCCCGGCAGGTTCTGCAGCCCCGACAGCCCGTTGTTGCCGCGCAAGCCACTGTCGTTTTGAAACAGATAGAGCGCCAGCCCCAGGGTCATCGCTTGCGTCAGGATCGACAGGTACACACCGGTCACCCGCGAGCGGAAGGCCAGCCAGCCAAAGACCAGCGCCAACAGCCCCGGAACCGCCACCACCAGCACAAGCTGCAGCAGCAGACTGTCCGCAAACATCCAGATCAGGGGAAACTCGCTGGATCCCACCACGCCAAAGATCTGATTGCCAATGGCATCGACAATCTCGCTATCGGTTGCGGGGATCGGTGCCTCAGACAGCGACGAGACAACAATCGCCTGCGTGCGGGCATACATCAGCCACATGCCGATCATATAGCCGCCCAGACCAAAGAAGGCAAAATGGCCCAGCGACAGGATGCCCGTGTAGCCCCAGACCAGATCCATCGCCAGCGCCACCAGCGCCAGGCACAGCGTCTTGCCCAAAGTTTTGACAAAGCTGGTCGAGATCACCCCGGCCCCGGCGCCATCGGCCAACAGGGTCACGCCCAGCACAAACAGCGCTAGCACCGCCAGAAACACCAGCGTCGACGGGTTTCGTTTGAGGAATGTGTCGGACATGGGTTCAGTCTCCTGCCGCCCGGCCTTTGAGAGCGATGATCCCTCGTGGGCGAAATTGAATGAAGACGATGATAAAGACGATCATATAGGTCTGTGCCGCCAGGGTGTTCGACGGGTTCAGCCACTCGACGCCCTTTTGGAAAAAGCCAATCATGGTGGCGCCTGCCAGGGTGCCCCAGATATTGCCAACCCCGCCGACAACCACGGTCATGAAGCTCTGGACGATGTAGTCCGAGCCAAGCTCTGAGGTCACCTTGGCAAACAGTCCGATGGCAACGCCTGCGATACCGGCAATACCGGACCCCAGGCCAAAGGTGAGCATATTCACCCGCTCCGGGTTGATCCCCATGGACCCGGCCATGGCCCGGTTCTGCGTCACCGCACGGGTTTCCAGCCCCAGCCGGGTGCGGCGCATAATGAACAGGAACACGCCCAGAAAAATCAGGGCCAGCATGAAGATCGCGATGCGAATATAGCTGATCGAGACCACATCGTTGATGATCCAGGCGCCATCCAGCCAGCCCGGCGCGGTCAGCGGGCGCGCCTGGGTGCCAAAGATGTTCTTGGCCAGCTGTTGCAGCGCAATCGAGATGCCAAAGGTGGCCAGCAGGGTCTCTAGCGGACGATTATACAGCCAGCGAATGACCAGCCGCTCCATCGCCACCCCGGCGGCAAAGGTCACCGCAAAGGCCAGCGGCACTGCCACCAGGATCGACACCGTATGGTTGGGGATCACCTGCTGCACCACATAGCCGGTATAGGCCCCCATCATGATGAATTCGCCATGGGCCATATTGATCACCCCCATCACCCCAAAGGTAATGGCAAGGCCAATGGCGGCGAGGAAATAGATCGAGGCCAGCGACAGCGCATCCAGCGTCAGATCTACCGCCTGACCAACGGCCACCTGGGTGGCAATGGAAGTGAGCGCCGCCTGCGCAGCTTGGGTCATGACCGCCGAGGGTTCATCATAGATTTCGGCAAACACATGCGCGTTCAGGCTCTGGGTAATTTGCTCAGCGCTGACCAGCGCCCGGGCCTGTCCGGCCTCGACCAACGCAGCATAAGCGCGTGTACGGGTGTCTTCCTTGTTTAGCTGCGCCAGCGGAACACCTCCGACCCGGCCACCCTCGATATGGGCAGCCAACGTCGTGCGGATCTCATCGCTGGAGAGCCGCGCCGGGGCCAGTTTGGCCGCAACCAGGAGATCATAGGCCGCATCCGGCGACAGCGCGCCCGCCCCCGGCGCCACCCTGCGCGCGACGTTCAAACCCGCCGGGATCTCGCCTGCAAAGGCCCGCAGCTGGGTCGAAACCAGCGGATTGAGCGTCGCCCGGACGTCCAGCCCCAGATCCCCGGAGAGGGATTGAATAGTGGCAACGCGGCGGGCCTCATCCGTGCCGTGGGCGATGGTCAAAAGCTGCTCGATGCGCATCTTTCGCGCCTTCAGCACCGGGTCTGTCTCGCCCGGGATCGAGGCGCGCAGTGGCGCCAGCAGCGCACCAGCGGGGGCGCGTTCAATCGCCAGCAGCGCCTCCTCGCGGCGGGCAGGATCCGGGTCGGATAGCTGAAACTGCACCAGCGCGGTGGCGATCAGCGCCCGAATGCCGCTGTTGGGTTTGATCTGTTTCAGGTCCGATTTGGCCACATCACCAACCGCCTGCCCGGTATCAAAATCAAACAGGCGATAGTTTTGGCCTTCCAGCTTTTCGCCGCGAAAGAACATCCCGTCAGATATGCGCATCCACAGGGCCTTGACCTGCCAGGCCTCCAGCACGGCCTGGGCCTGGGGCAAGCCGCTCTCGGCGAGGGCGGCGATGGCCGGGGCAATTGTCTTGCGTGAGCTTTTCTGGATCAGCGCGCTTTGCTCTTGCAGGATGCTTTGCACCGGGGCTGGTTCAGGCACCTGTTGAGCAAGGGCAGCAAGGCTGGACAGAAGGACCAGAAGGCCCGCCAAAAAGGAAGTTCTCATGATGCTGGTGCCTTCAATGTCCCGCAAAGGGCATACCCCTGCGGGACTGTTACGATCAGTAGTTCGAGTTCAGCTGAACGCAGGTTTTGGTTTCGGTGTTATACATACCGCAACCGATGTCTTTCCAATCGGACATCAAGACCGCACTTTCGGGCAGGAAGTCGGTCCAGGCGTCGCCGGGGACTTCGGTGGTCTGGCTGATGATGTCAAACTGGCCGTCTTCCTGAATTTCGCCAATCAGCACCGGCTTGGCCAGGTGGTGGTTGGGCAGCATCACGGCGGTGCCGCCGGTCAGGTTGGGGAACTCCTGGCCATACATGGCGCTGCGCACCGCATCCACATCAGCGGTTTTTGCCGCTTCCACCGCGTTTACCCACATGTTGAAGCCGATGTAATGGGCTTCCATTGGGTCATTGGTGACGCGCTCATCGCCCATGGTGGTTTTCCAGGCCTCGATAAAGGCGGTGTTGGCCTCGCTTTCAGCCGACTGGAAGTAGTTCCAGGCCGCCAGGTGGCCCACCAGGTTGGAGGTATCCAGACCCGACAGCTCTTCTTCGCCCACCGAGAAGGCAACCACGGGGATGTCATCGGCCGAAATGCCCGCTGCGGCCAGCTCTTTGTAAAAACCGATGTTGGCATCGCCATTGATGGTGGAAATCACCCCAACCTTTTTGCCATCTGCCGCCAGGGCAACAACATCTGCCACGATCTTAGACCAGTCAGAGTGACCAAAGGGGGTGTAGTTCACAAAGATATCTTCGCTCGCAATGCCCTTGGACTGCAGGTAGCTTTCCAGGATATTATTGGTGGTGCGGGGATAGACATAATCGGTGCCGAGCAGCGCGAATTTTTCAACGCCCAGCTCTTCGAGGAAGTAATCTGTCGCCGGGATTGCCTGCTGGTTGGGGGCCGCACCGGTGTAGAACACGTTCTTGGAGCTTTCCTCTCCCTCATATTGCACCGGGTAGAACAGCAGGCCGTTCAGCTCTTCGATTACCGGCAGAACCGATTTGCGGCTGACGCTGGTCCAGTTGCCAAAGATCACATCGACATCATGTACGGTCAGCAATTCACGCGCCTTTTCGGCAAACAGCGGCCAGTCAGAGGCCGGATCGACAACCACCGCTTCCAGCTCACAGCCCAGAACACCACCAGCGGCGTTCTGCTGGTCGATCAGCATCAGCATGGTGTCTTTCAACGTGGTCTCGGAAATCGCCATGGTTCCCGACAGCGAATGCAATACGCCCACTTTATACGTGCAATCGGCGGCCAGGGCCGGTGTGCTCAGGGCGGCGACAGCGGCAGTGGCTGCCAAAGTGGTTTTTAGATTGATCATGTTTATCTCCCGGCGGAGGGGGTCGGGGGTGCTTGCGTCAACGCGCATCTTTCCGTACCCAGTCCCCGCAACCTTTGTTGCACCCGTGTGGCGGCCGGTCAGAGCTGCAATTCGTCTGGTCGTCACACACCCTTCAAAAACAATTGCTCTCGGCAGGCACATATAGTGCTTCTGCATTGCCGCATTTGAAGCAACGTGCGGTGCCGCGTTTTCCCCCGCCATACTGTAAATTGATCAAAAATTGGGCATTTAGGCGCGTCGCGCACCAAAAAACAGGCAATGCGTTTTTCAAAAGCGGCTTTTTGCAAGTTTTTGTGGAGCCTTTCACCGGAACTGCCGAAAAAAAGGGCAACCGACTTGCAGCCGACCCGCTGCTGTCGTCGGGCCTGCAGCCTGACCTGCAAACCTGGCCGGCAAAACGGGCCTAAGACCCTAACCTGCCAAAGGAGACCGGCATTACTCTGACCGCTGACATATCGCAGCAAGCCGCCCGGCCTATCGCCCTTGCCCGGTCTGCCCCCCCTGCCCGCCCCGTGCAGCCCCGTGCGCAGGGGGCTGTTGGCCTTTCGGTCAAACAGACCTCTCGGGGATCAGCACTGCAGCGGCTGCGTCAGTCCGGCTCGTTTAGATGCCTGTTTCCGCGCCCCAAGACCACAACGCTAGAGGCGGTGCTGATCAACACAGCCGGCGGCATCACTGGCGGCGACGATATGCGTATCAACGCCGCGGTCGGTGCCAATGCCGCCCTGACCCTGACCAGCCAGACGGCTGAGCGCGCCTATCGCGCCCAGCCCGGTGAAGTCGGGCGGCTGCAGACCAAACTGACTGTTGCCGCAGGTGGCCATGTAAACTGGCTGCCGCAGGAAACCATTCTGTTCCAAGGCTGCGCCCTGTCGCGTCGGCTCGATGTGGATCTCGCTCCGGATGCCACCGCCCTGCTGGTGGAGCCGCTGGTCTTTGGCCGCCTGGCCATGGGAGAAACACTGACACAGGGGCGCTTTCATGACCGGATTGTGCTGCGTCGCAATGGCGCCGAGCTCTACCGCGACGCCATGCGCTTTGACGGTGACATGCAGGCGCAACTGGACCGCCCGCATGTGGCGGCAGGGGCGCGCGCGCTGGTCTCCGTGATCTATGTGGCACCGGATGCCGGCGGCCAGTTGGCCCCGCTGCGGGCCATGCTGCCCGCCCAGGCCGGTGCTTCGGTGATTGGGGAAGACCTGTTGCTGCTGCGCATTCTTGCCGCTGATGCCCATGAGCTGCGCCTGAGCCTGATCCCGATCCTGAACCGCCTGACACAGGGCACCCTTCCCCGATGCTGGATGATCTGACATGAACCTGACCCCCCGAGAAAAAGACAAACTGCTGATCGCCATGGCCGCCGAAGTGGCCCGCCGCCGTCTGGCGCGCGGCGTCAAGCTGAACCATCCCGAGGCCATCGCCCTGATCACCGATGCCGTGGTGGAGGGCGCCCGCGATGGCCGTTCCGTCGCTGACATGATGGAGGCCGGCGCCGAGGTCATCAGCCGTGACCAGTGCATGGAGGGCATCCCCGAGATGATCCATGACGTCCAGGTCGAAGCCACCTTTCCCGACGGCACCAAGCTGGTGACCGTGCATAACCCCATCCGCTAAAGGAAATCCCCGATGAAAACTCTGTCTCTTGCTGCCGCCTCCGGTCTGTCTCTTGCGCTACAAGGCACGCCAGTGCTGGCCCATGGTGCGGTAGAAATCCACACCCATCCCAAAGACATGCTGGGCCTTGCGGCGCTGGTCGCGCTGGTCATCGTCGGTGGCTATATTGCCTGGAAGACGCGCACATGATCCCCGGAGAGCTGCTGCCTGCGCCCGGCAATCTGACGCTGAATGCGGATCGTGAGGCGCAGGTGCTGATGGTCGCCAATACCGGCGACCGCCCGGTGCAGGTGGGGTCACACTATCATTTCGCCGAGGCCAACCCGGCGCTGGAATTTGACCGCGACGCCGCACATGGCTGCCGCCTGGACATCGCCGCCGGGACTGCCGTGCGGTTTGAGCCCGGCCAGCGCCGCGAGGTGCAACTGGTGCCCTTTTCCGGTGCCCGGCGGGTCTTTGGCTTTAACCAAAAGGTCATGGGCGCGCTCTGACCGTCGCTGTCACCCTCGGGGCGCATGCAACTGCGCCCCAATACCAAACTGTTTTGCCGAGGTTTCAACCGTATGCCCACCCAGATTTCCCGCGCTGATTATGCCGCCATGTTTGGCCCGACCACTGGCGACAGGCTGCGCCTTGCCGATACGGACCTGATCATCGAGGTCGAACGCGACCTCACCGCCGAGCGCGCTGCGGGCTCAAGAAATGCCGCGCTCTATGGCGAAGAGGTCAAATTTGGCGGCGGCAAGGTGATCCGTGACGGTATGGGGCAATCGCAGGCCACCCGCGCCGCTGGCGCCGTAGACACGGTGATCACCAATGCGCTGATTGTCGATCACTCTGGCATCTACAAGGCCGATGTGGGTCTGCGGGACGGGCGCATTGCCAAGATCGGCAAGGCAGGCAACCCTGATACCCAGCCCGGCGTTGATGTCATTGTTGGCCCCGGCACCGAGGTGATCGCCGGCGAGGGGCGCATCCTGACCGCAGGGGGATTTGACAGCCATATCCATTTTATCTGCCCGCAGCAGATCGAAGACGCGCTGCATTCCGGCCTGACCACCATGCTGGGCGGAGGCACCGGGCCAGCCCATGGGACTTTGGCCACCACCTGCACCCCCGGTGCCTGGCACCTTGGTCGCATGATGCAGGCGGCGGATGCGTTTCCAATGAACCTGGCCTTTGCCGGCAAGGGCAACGCATCGCTGCCTGCCGCCCTGGAAGAGCAGGTTCTGGGCGGCGCCTGCGCTTTGAAACTGCATGAAGACTGGGGCTCAACCCCGGCCGCCATCGACTGCTGCCTCTCGGTGGCAGACGCCATGGATGTGCAGGTGATGATCCATACAGATACCCTGAATGAAAGCGGCTTTGTCGAACATACCCTGGGCGCCATCAAGGGCCGCACCATCCATGCCTTCCACACCGAGGGCGCCGGCGGCGGCCACGCGCCGGATATCATCAAGATCTGCGGCGAAGAGCATGTGCTGCCCTCCTCGACCAACCCGACGCGGCCCTTCACGGTGAACACGCTGGAAGAGCATCTGGATATGCTGATGGTCTGCCACCACCTGGACAAATCCATCCCCGAAGACGTCGCCTTTGCCGAAAGCCGCATCCGCCGCGAGACCATCGCCGCCGAGGATATCCTGCACGATATGGGCGCATTCAGCATCATTGCCTCTGACAGCCAGGCCATGGGCCGGGTGGGCGAAGTGCTGATCCGCACCTGGCAAACCGCTGACAAGATGAAGAAACAGCGCGGACGGCTGGCCGAGGAAACCGGCGACAACGACAACTACCGGGTGCGACGCTACATTGCCAAATACACCATCAACCCGGCGATTGCCCATGGGATATCCCATGAAATCGGCAGCCTGGAAGAGGGCAAACGCGCCGATCTGGTGCTGTGGAATCCGGCCTTTTTTGGCGTCAAACCGGAAATGGTGCTGCTGGGAGGCTCTATCGTGATGGCGCAGATGGGCGATCCCAATGCCTCGATCCCGACGCCGCAGCCGGTGTATTCGCGGCCGATGTTTGGCGCCTTTGGCCGCGCCGTGGAAAACTCTGCCGTGACCTTTGTCTCTGCGGCCGCACAGGCCGCCGGGATCGGCCAGAGCCTGGGACTGGCAAAGCACACTGTGGCGGTGCAAAACACCCGCAACATCGGCAAGAAAGATCTGCGCCTGAACACCGCCACCCCGGTGATGGAGGTGAACCCCGAAACCTATGAGGTGCGCGCCGATGGGGAGCTGCTGACCTGTCAGCCCGCCGAAGTGCTGCCCATGGCCCAACGTTATTTCATGTTCTGAGGAGGCCGCAATGGACCTGCCAACCGCCCGCGAAGTGATCCACAGCCACCATGGCGACGACCAGGTGACGCTCACCTATGATGCACGGTTTTTGCGCCGCAAGGTTCTGACCACCACCTCCGGGGCGCAGTTCCTGGTGGATCTGGCGCAGACCTCATCTGTGGGACAGGGCGATGCGTTCAAGCTCTCTGACGGGCGGCTGATTGAGGTCATCCCCGCCACTGAAACCCTGCTGGAAGTCACCGGCGATCTGCCCCGGCTCGCCTGGCATATCGGCAACCGCCATACCCCCTGTCAGGTCGAAGAGGATCGGCTGCTGATCCAGATGGACCATGTGCTGCGCGATATGCTGGAAAAACTGGGCGCTGATCTGCGCCAGGTTGACGCGCCCTTTACCCCCGAAGGCGGCGCCTATGGCCACGGACGCACCCATGGCCACAGCCACTAGCGCGCAGGTCCTCACGCTCAGCCAATGGCTGTCGCCGGCCTATCCGGTGGGCGCCTTTGCCTATAGCCATGGCCTGGAAGCGGCTGCGGATCAGGCCTGGCTCCGCGATGGCGCCGATCTGGAGGCTTGGCTGGAAGAGGTGCTGGAGCATGGCGCCGGGCGCGCGGATGCGCTGTTTCTGGCGGCTGCCTGGCGCGCCAAAGAGACCGCTGATCTGGCCGCAGTCGACGCCACCGCCTGTGCCTTTGCGGCGTCACGGGAACGGCTGCTGGAAACCCGTCAGCAAGGCCGCAGCTTTGGCCTCGTGACCCAGGGGATCTGGGGCGCGCCGCTTGCCGGGCTGACCTACCCGGTGGCGCTGGGGGCGGCTGCGGCGGCTGAAGGCTTGCCGCTGGAGCTGACCCAGGTGATGTACCTGCAGGCCTTTTTGTCCAATCTGGTTGCCGCCGGCCAGCGCCTGCTGCCGGTGGGCCAGACCGAGGGGCAACAGATCCTGCAACGGCTCAGCTGCCGCCTGCCCGCCATTGCAGAGCAGACCCGCGATGGCGATCTGGGCCAGCTCTCGGCCACCGCCTTTTTGGCCGACATCGCCGCGATGAAACACGAAACCCAACGATCAAGGATATTTCGCACATGATGAGCCCCAATGGCCCCCTTCGTATTGGCATCGGTGGACCGGTTGGTGCCGGCAAGACCACGCTGACCGCTGCGCTGGCCGAAACCCTGCGCGGGATACATTCCATTGGCGTCATCACCAATGACATCTACACCCAGGAAGACGCCGAAGCGCTGGTGCGCATGCAGGTGCTGCCGTCGGACCGCATCATCGGGGTAGAGACCGGCGGCTGCCCGCATACGGCCATCCGCGAAGATGCCTCGATCAATCTGGCGGCGGTGGCTGAAATGGTAGACCGCCACCCGGAGGTCGAGATCGTGTTGATCGAAAGCGGCGGTGATAACCTGTCGGCCACCTTCAGCCCCGAGCTGGCGGATCTGACCATCTATGTGATCGACGTGGCCGCAGGCGAAGAGATCCCCCGCAAGGGCGGCCCGGCGGTGACCCGTTCGGATATTCTGGTGATCAACAAGACCGATCTGGCGCCGCATGTGGGCGCCAGCCTGGAGGTGATGGAACGCGACGCCGCGCGTATGCGACAGGGGCTGCCGACCTATTTCACCAATCTAAAGGCCCGCGTCGGTGTCGATGCGGTCTGGCAGGAGATCCGCAACATCGGCGGCCTGCCCTCGGCGGGAAAGCGCCCCGCCCGCTGAGCGCCCAGACCTGCGTGAACGGGCGTATACGGGCGTGACCCAACGTGACGCTGGTGCTGGGCGGCAAAGGGCGCCAGCCTGCGGGGAACGACACAGAACCACTGGGTCAGGAGGCCTAAATGTTTACCGTACATCATCTCAACAACTCACGCTCCCAGCGCGTTCTCTGGCTGCTGGAGGAGCTGGGGCAGCCCTATGAGATCGAACACTATCAGCGCGATAGCGTGACCAATCTGGCGCCCCCAGCGCTGCTCGCCAAACACCCCTTGGGCAAATCGCCCATGCTGGAGGTAGACGGGCGGATCATCACCGAAAGTGGCGCAATTGTTGACTATCTCTGCGCCGGCTTTGGGCCGCAACTGGTGCCCGCGCGCAACACCGATGCCTATATCACCCATCTGGAGCTGATGCATTTTGCCGAAGGCTCTGCGATGACGCCCATCCTGTTGCAGCTTTATGTGGGGAAACTGGGCGAAGCTGGCGCGCCGCTGGCGCCGCGTATCGCCCAGCAACTGCAGAGCCACTTTGCCTATATGGAGAGCCAGCTGCGCCCCTCGGGTCATTTTGTTCAGGATGACCTGTCAGCCGCAGATATCATGCTGAGCTTCCCCGCCGAAATCGCCATTGCTCAGGGTCAGGGGAAAAACCTGCCAAAACTGGCGGGCTTTGTGGCCAGTATGCAGGCGCGACCGGCCTATCAGCGGGCGCTTGAAAAAGGTGGTGCCTACGCCTTTGCCTAGGCCTGCCACCCGGCAGAGCCCTGAGCACACTGAAACTGCTCAGGGCTCTGCTCCTTCACTTTTGTCTCACCCGGTCCTCGCCTCGCACCGCGCAAAGGCGCCTTCTTGGCGCGGTCGGCAAAGACCTGGTGAGCCTTGGCATTCGGTGCTCTGACCGGGGGCGTTTTTTAGGCATGACCACTGCCAGAACGAGAGCCCAGGTCAGCTCTGACATCACCAAATCCATCACCAAATCGCCTGGCCACATCAGTATCAGTGGGGCTGCCCGGCAAACCGCAGCCTGCACAGGCAGGTTCGCCACAGCCGCATAATATTCGGCGGGAGGACAGTCTGCTACAATCGGTACATGAGCTTTTCCAATTGGCACAAACACCCGGAAGGGTTGTTCCGACTCCCCAGTGCCCGGCAAGAATCCGCCAGTCAGATCAGGCGGATCAGGCAGGTCAGGCGGATCAGCTCAGCTCAATTTGATCCTACGCCCGTCCCTCCCCAGACTGATGCCGAAAGAGACAAAAGCAGTGACAAGGTTCTGCCATCCCCCGCACCCAAGCCTGTCATTTGGGCCCAAAACCGGGGAACAGAACCGGGCGGCAAAATGGAAACCCTGCCGTGACAGCCGCGCAGGCGGGGTCGTCACCACCACCGGGCGAAACAGTGCCAAAACAACGCCCTAGTCCGTGCTCTGCCCCCGACAGATCCCCGCGCGCCCAAGCCTGTCGCACAATGGCTATGGCCCCGCGAATTTCCCCAAAGGGCGGCAATGTGCTGAGCTTATTCTGAATCGGAGCGGCCCGCAGCGCGCAGGATTTTCTGCGCTGACACCGCAAAACGATCGGGTGCATAACATTTTTTGTCCTTGGTTTTATTTAACTGGTGCACAGCCCGCAGCCTTGCTGCGCTGCCTATTGAAGAATGGCTTGGAGTGTATTCCCCCCCTTTGGATCCCGAACGGTGACCATGGCTGCGATTGACGGGCTTGATCACCGAGCACCCAAAGGGCAACACTTGCAAAAAGACAGAAACAGGGGTGCGGTTTTGGGGCGAGGTCACTCGTCCGGATCACCCCGATTAAGGTACCGCTCACTTTTTGCGCCCTATGCTCCGCGCAATAGGTGGTTTCTAGACTATAAGATTGTGAACGATTGCTACCGGCACTTGGTTGGCCAAACAAGGAACGATGTAAAGGGCACCGCAAGGATAATGCGAATGTTGAATTTATCACCAGACCTTAAGGCTGCGGTGGCCGCTCAAAACCAACTGGTCCGCGAAGACATGCCCTCTCGGTTTGCTTCGATCACCGTCGTTTCGTTCCTGTCGCTCTACTACCTGCCGTTTCAGACCGTCTGCCTTATCTATCTCTGCATCGCCATCATCGAGCTTATCGGGCTTTATGTGTACAACAAGTTGAAGCGCGAGGTCACTCTCTCCGGAGTTGTGATCCTCTCGCTCTCCGCCTTTGTTGGCATCTTGTTTTTCAACGCCATCCCCATACTGCTATTTCTGCAGCCCGACGCCTTTCCCAAGCTCGCCGGCACCATGCTGTTGGTGATCGCGCTCAATCACTGCGTGGTAGCCCGCGCTGAGTGGATGGTCTTTGGCCTGATTACTGCATTGCCAATCATTTGCGCTGTCGGATTTATGATTGTCAGCTTTCTTTACTCCTTTGCCAGCCCGGTTGAGATCGGCATCGCCGTTGTCATTCTGGTGCTTGGGGCCGGGTATGTTGCCCATAGTATGCGGTCGCTCAACCAAATGACCGACCGGCTGCGCCACGCCCTGAGCGCCGCTGAGGCCGGAAGCCGCGCCAAGAGCCGTTTTCTGGCTGCCATGAGCCACGAGATCCGCACCCCGCTGAATGCCATTTGCGGCATGGCCGAACTCATCGATGAAGAAGACACTGACCCAAAGACACAACAGGAGCGCAGCCTGTTGCTGCGGCAATCCGCTCAGGCGCTCACCGGTATTTTGAACGATGTTCTCGACCACGCCAAAGTGGAATCCGGCCATATCGAGGCCAATCTCACCGCAGCCTCGCCCCGGGTTGAAATCACCAGTGCGGTGGAAATGTTTCGCGCGCCTGCTCGGGCCAAGGGCCTGCAGTTCAGTCTGAGTTTTGGAGAGGGTCTCCCAGGCTACGCTGAATTTGACGCCCTGAGACTAAGGCAGGTGATTGGAAACCTGGTTTCCAATGCGGTCAAATTTACCGAATCCGGGCATATCAAGGTCCATGTGACGGCGCAGCAGGACCAGGATCACGCCATTCTGACCGTCCAGGTTTCGGATACGGGGCGCGGTATCGCCGCAAATCAGCTCCCTCATCTCTTTACCGAGTTTTACCGGGCAGTGGATAAAAATGCGCCCACGGTGCCGGGCACTGGTCTTGGGCTTTCCATTGCGCGCCGGTTCGCACGGATGATGGGGGGAGACATTTCAGTCAGCTCCGTTCTGAAGAAGGGAAGCTGTTTTTCCTTCACCAGCCAGGTCAAGGTCCTGGAAGAGCCCAAAGCCACTGCAGAGTTTTCCGACAACCAAAGCACCACAGAAGGCGCGCAGGAGCTGGACCATGATCTTGGTATCAAAACCATATTGCTTGTCGATGATACGCAGTCCAACCGCATGGTTGTGCGCTCCTTTCTGAAAAAGAGCAATGTCGAGATAATCGAGGCCGAAGATGGGGCCAAAGCTCTGAAATGCCTGGAGCAGCGGCCTGTGGATCTTGTTTTGCTAGACATGAAAATGCCAATCATGGATGGCGAGGAAACCTTGTTGGAAATGGCCAGACGCGGCGGTCGAATTGCCGCAACGCCGGTGGTTATGCTCACGGCAAATGCCGCAACCGAAGACCGCCAACGGTTCCTCGCGCTTGGGGCCTTGGGCTATATCGCCAAGCCAGTAAAGAAATCGGTCCTGTTGTCTGAGATTCGCAGCGTTTCGGCATCCAGCCGTGCAGCAAAAACCTCACAGTAAACCGCGGCCTCTGCCACCCAGGGACACATCCCCCCAAGATGTTCTTGTGTAAGTTAATGTAAAATTTACGATTGCCTGTAAAAGTTGTTTTAAATTTTAGCATATCCCTCAAGACTGAGTCTCGAGAGATCCAAACAAATGGGTAGGCACCCAAATGCAATCGACAGAGATCACCTTTGATAATCTGGGTGAAACCGGGACATTATTCACGGCGCTTTTACGCGCCCGCTATCATCACTTTATCGAAACGCGCGGTTGGAAACTCCCCAATACGCGCGGGCTCGAGTTTGACCAGTATGACACCCCGGAAAGCATCTATTGCACAATTCACGATGGATTGACGGTCTACGGCGGCCTGCGGGTGACCCCCACCACCGCCAAGAACTTCAACGCAAGTTACATGCTGCGTGATGCGCAGCTTGGCCTGCTACCGGATATGCCGACAAACCTTCTTGACGAACCCGCACCGCAGGATCCCGGAACATGGGAGGTCAGCAGGGTTTTTGTGACGGACACCCTGAGCAGCCGTGACCGAATGCGGGTGAGAAGTGAAATCGGGCTGGCGCTTGCCCGACTGGCAAAGACGTGGAATTTTGACTCCTATATCTGCCTGACCTCTGTCGCCGCCGGGCTGCTCATGCGCCGCACCGGTCTCACAATTTCGCCGGCGGGGCCGCGCCTCGAGGTTGGCGGCGAGACCTGCCAGGCCTATCATCTGAAGGTTGACGCCAAAAACGTGCGCAGCCACGCAGCCTGATCTGCCCCCTGGTCGCAAAGCCAGGACCGGCATCCCCCAGCCTTTGCAGGTGGGTGCCCAGGGGCTTGGTGGCCCTCAGACCACATCCCCCGCCCTCTTCACGATTGTCCATGCCTCTTGCCGAGCCAACGGCTGGAATGCGCAGGGCGCGACATTTGCAAAATCCGCCTTTCGGCCTGCCGATGGAGATAGTCCTACATATAAGCAAGACCCAAGACCGTTCTGTTTTGTGCATGTTCAGGAAATTCGCGCGAAGGTCGCAGCGGCATCAAAAGCGACCTCGTTTTAGCCTTTGAATTTAGGCGCTGTGGTCAATATAGAATAGCTATCCAGACTGAAATCCATGGATATTGGTGCTCTTCAGAGATCAAAAATGAGTAGATTTTGAAACAGGTTGAGGCAGAACTGAGGGTCGATTTTGTCGAAGGACCAGTGGCGCACCGGCTTCGGTTCGGCGGCGGTCGTGGTCAAGACCTGGCAAAAGCAATAGGGCTGCGCGCGGGCAAAACGCCCACGGTTATTGATGCAACAGCCGGGCTGGGGCGGGACTCATTTCTCTTAGCCTCCTTGGGGGCGCAAGTGACATTGATTGAGCGTTCAGAAAAAATGCATGCATTGCTGATGCAAGGGATGGAACGTGCCGAGAAAGAGGGGGGCCAGTTTCGCGAGATTATTGGTCGCATGACCCTTTTGAAGGGAGACGCCAAAGACCTGATCCCCAAACTGTCCGGAGATGCCATTTTGATAGATCCAATGCACCCTGCACGAAAGAAATCAGCCCTGGTGAAACGGGAGTTGCGGCAAGTTCGGGACATCGTCGGCACTGACGATGACGCTGCGGATCTAGTGCGGGTGGCGATACAACATGCGCGCAAACGGGTGGTTCTCAAATGGCCAGCCAAAGCCGATCCAATAGAAGGCGTTCAGGCGTGTACACACCAAATTCGCGGCAAAACAACGCGATATGATGTCTTCATGGTAGGATAGATAAGCAACCTCCTCTCCATTCAGGGCCCTGCCCCGCTCCCGGCCCATAGCACGCAGCAACGTGCCCCTTTCCGTGATTTGACCAACACCATTCGATTTTAGCCACCCGACTGGTGGCAAGACATTCCTCATGCTTCGGGCAAAACCGGTTCGAGGCGGGAGAAACTGGCTGATTTCCGGTTGCCGTATCGAGGCTTACAAACAACGCAGCCACACTTGGGCAACTCAAACTGAAAGGGGCTCACGGTGTGAAGAACCGCCTTTGCGCCCCTTGACCTCCATTCACCTCGAAAAGTTCAAATGAACTTTTACGGCTTGGGACCGATCTGCCGCCACCGCAAAGGCTTCGCTTGCCTGATCCAGAGGAAAGCGTTGCGTGATGATCGGTAGCACGTTGATCCGCCCGGAGGTGATTGCATCGACCGCTTGACCAAATTCCTCATGGAACCGGAAAGAGCCCTGCAATGTTATTTCTTTTGCAACAATTGCGTTCATCGGCATCGCTGTGTCGCCAGCAACACCAACCTGAACCAGGGTTCCGCGTGGGCGCAGCGACGCAATTGCCGAACGTATTGCAGATTCGACAGCAGAGCACTCAAAGACAAGGTCGAAATGCCCTTTGTCCGCTTCATATTCGGCCAGTGCAGCGCTGTCGCGCATCACGTTGATGCAGCGCGTTGCGCCCATGCGGGCAGCAACCTCCAGTGCCGCATCCTGCAGATCAGTCACGACAATCTCGGACGCTCCTTCATGTGCAGCAACAGCCGTACAAAGCGCTCCGATGGGACCTGCTCCAGTGATGAGAACGCGTTTGCCAGCGATATCACCTGCGATACGGGCAGCATGCAAACAGACTGCCAGAGGCTCTGCGCAGGCAACGGCACCTAGGTCGGCATCAACGGGCACCTTTATGCACTGCGCGGCTTCGACCACCAGACAATCGCGAAACAGCCCCTGTTCATGGGGAAGCCGCATAGCAGAGCCGTTGAAGCGCATATTCATGCAATGCATATAGAGCCCTTCGGTGCAAAAGCGGCAGGTGCCACAGGAGCGGCTTGGATTGATCGCAACGGCATCACCCGCGGCGAGCTTTGTCACGCCCGCCCCTGTGCCCAACACCCGACCGGAGGCTTCATGACCCAGAATTATCGGTTCAGTTACGCGGATTGTGCCAATGCCACCTTGGCTCAGGTAATGCATGTCCGATCCACAGATGCCACCTGCCGCAATGGACAAAAGGACCTGCCCCGCCCCCGGCTTGGGAGCAGTTTCCGTTTCAATGCGAAGGTCGTTTTCTCCGTAAAGGCGGCAAACACGGGTTTTCATTCAGAGCCTCATTTGATCAGGAGGGAGGGCAACCAAGTCGCCAATGCCGGGATGTAAGACACAGCCAGCAGGACGGCGATATTGGTCAAAAGGAAAGGCATGATTGCCTTGATAACTGGCATCAGGGGAAGACGCGCAATGCCTGCGCATACAAAGAGGCAGACACCCACCGGCGGCGTGGTCAACCCAATCATCAAGTTCAGCACAGCGAAAGTGGCGAAATGCAATGGATCGATCCCAACCGCTTCGGCCAATGACAGAAGTGGCACAAACAAGATGATCAGTGCCGCGATGGTCTCCATGAACATGCCCACAACAAGCAGCAACAAGTTGATCATCAGGATGACCAGGAACCGATTGTCGGTAATGCCAAGAACGCCATCGGCGATGGCCTGCGGGATACGTTCCGACACCAGTATCCAGCCAAAGACATTGGCAAAACCTACCAGCGCAAGAATGCCCGCAGCCGAAGTTCCGCTTTCAACCAGGATGCCTGGCAGCTTGGCGACGGGCAGTTCACGGTAGATGAAGGCCCCGACAATAAAGGCATAGACCGAAGCCACAATGGCGGTTTCCGTTGGAGTGGCGAGGCCAGAAAGCAGCCCGTAGATGATCAGGAAGGTCATCGCCAAGGCCCAGAATGCCCCCGCGAACGCGCGTGCGACTTCTCCGAAGCCTTGCCATTCTTGACGGGGGAAGTTCTTGCGGACAGAGATCACATAGGCCGTGACCATCATTGCGACGCCCATGAGGATACCAGGCACCGCACCGGCCAAGAACATTTGTCCAACCGAGATACCAGAGAGGGCGCCAACGATGATCATCGGCACCGAGGGGGGAATGATCGGTCCAACGGTCGACGATGCGGCAGTGACCGCAGCGGAGAAATCCGCTGGATACCCAGCCTTTTTCATGCCCGGGATCATGACACCGCCGATGGAAGCCGCGTCAGCCACAGCCGTGCCGGTAATGCCGCCAAACAGCATCGAGGCAGAAATGTTGGTCAATCCCAGACCACCCGTGATCCAGCCCACCAGCGAATTTGCAAACCTGATGATGCGTTGGGTGATCCCGCCCCGGTTCATCAAGTTGCCCGCGAGGATGAAACCCGGAATGGACAGCAGAACAAAAACGTCCATTCCAGCATACATTTTCTGCGGCATGACCACCACTGGGATGCCCGCAATCAGCAGATAGGCCAGCGATGATACGCCCAGCGTGACGGCCACGGGTATTCCGACGATCAGCCCGCCTATGAAGACGATGAACAATACAGCGACATCCATCCCTCAGACCTCCTCCTCTGCTTTTTGGGGTAACCCGTTTTCGGCGCCAGTCAGCATGCCAAGCACCCGCAACGCGGCAAACACCGCGAGAAACAGGAGCAGAAGCCAGACCGTCAGGTGCACAAAATCCATGCGCAGCCCCAGCGCCGGTGAGGTCTGCAGGGCGCCGATAGAGACATACCGCCACGCGGGCACGAGCAAGTACAGCGCCAGCCCGCCGGTCACCAAGGCAGAGATCAGGCGCAAGACCCAGGGCCCACGGCCCGGCAGGACTTCACAGACCACATCCACGTTGACCAGATCACCGGTGCGAAACGAAAGTCCGATGCCAAATGCCACCATGAAAAGCAACGCATAGCGGGTCAGCTCTTCGGTCCAGACAAAGGACAGGCCGGTCAGGCGACCGCCGACCTGCAACAGGACGGTTGCGATCAGAACGGCAAAGGACAGCCCCACGCCCCACTGCGCCAGACGCGTTGTCAGGTGAATTATCTTGTCGATGCGTCCCATCAGGGTGTCCTCGGCTGGAGTGTGATGCGGCGCCCCAAAGAGGCACCGCATGTCCTGAGTTACTTGGAGAACAGGCCTTCAACGATCGGCTTGATCTCATCGTTGACGTTCTTCAGGACCGCGTCCTTGGCGGCGGCTTGGAAGGCGGCGCCATCGACCTCGACAAAGGTCATGCCTTTTTCTTCGAGATAGGCGCGATCAGCTGCAATCGAGTCATTGAACAGTTCGCGCTCATAGGCCTGTGCACGGGCTGCGGCTTCCATGACGGCAGCCTGATCGTCTGCGGACAACTTGCTCCAGGTGGATTCAGCAATCGTCAGATAAATCCACGAGCGCACATGCTCGGTCAAGTTTACATGGCTCTGCACTTCATTGAAGCTGGCCGACCGGATCAGAGCCAGCGGATTTTCCTGGGCTTCAATCGTACCGTTCTGCAGCGAGGTGAAGACTTCGGAGAATGCCATCGGGCCTGGGTTCGCGCCAAGTGCCTGCCAGGTATCGACAAACAAAGGCACGTTCGGCACACGCATCTTCAGGCCGTTCAAATCATCCGGATGGGCAATCGGGCGGTTCGACGTGAGGTTCCGCGGCCCGCGCGCAAAATACCCGATGGGGCGGATTTGTGCTTTTTCCACAATCTGCGCCTTGATCTGGTCGCCGATCTCACCAGAGGCAACCTCGTCCATATGTTCGATCGAACGATAGGCATAGGGCACGGCCAGCAGCGCCGCAAGCGGCGCCCAGTTCTGCAGGCTTTCACCGGTGATGGTCATGTCCACCGTGCCAAGCTGCATACCGTTGATCAGGTCGATTTCCTTGCCAAGGCTCTCGTTTGGGAACACTTCGACCGCGATGCGGCCCTCGGTCAGCGCTGCCAGCTCTTCGCCGAACTTCACCGAGGCGAGGTGCCACGGGTTATCTTCGTTGGCGAGATGGCCCAGCTTCAAGGTCATTTCCTGCGCATAGGCCGGCATGGCAGTCAATGCAGCAAGGCTTGCCGCAGCGATCGTCTTTTTCCAGTTAAACGTCATTTGTCTTCTCCTCCTTGGATTGGCGCATTGACCGGTTGCGGGATTTCCCCGTTCGTCAGGTCAAAAAAGTCGGGATTGGCCTCCAGGATCTGCGGCAGGTCACTTAGGACCTCGCGCAGATGACCCCTGATGGCCGCATTGGCACTTTGCGGGTCGCCAATTTCTATGCGGTCCACCACCGCTTTGTGTTGTTCGACCAGCTTCATTACCGGAAAGTGACCCAGTGACAGATACCGCACGCGGTCCATCTGCGACTTCAGTCCCTCGATCAGACGCCAGGCGCCGACCTTGCCGGCGGCATCCGCCAACGTTCGGTGAAACTGATCATCCAGCCCTATGAAATCCATTGGATCAGTGCGGATCACCGCCTCTTGCGCCGCAAGCTGTTCGCGGAGTTCGCGGATCACTGCCGGGTCGGGTTGGGTGGCAAGGATCGCCACGATATCAGCCTCAATCGCCTCGCGCAGGAACCGCGCGTCCAGAACCGCGCCATAGCCGATTTTTGTGATGACCGTCCCACGCTGCGGCAAGATAGCGACCAACCCCTCGCCCGCCAACTTGATGAAGGCTTCGCGAACCGGCTGACGGCTGATCGACCAGGTGCGCGCGATCTCGCTTTCTGAAATACGGTCACCTGGGGAAAACCGGTTGCGAATAATCGCTTCGCGCAACTGGGCATAAACCTGCGGCGATATCGCGGCAGATGGGTTGAGATCACTCGCAATGAGCCCCTGAGCTGTCATGATTCGCCGTCCTCCCTGCCGCTGATTACCATACTTCCATACTAGTCAGCAACTAATGGTGATGGTAGAGTGATCGCAGACGACTCGGGAGGAAAACAGATGAAGCAGACATGGCGTTGGTTTGGCCCCAAGGACCTCGTGTCTATTGACGATACGCGGCAAGCTGGAGTCGAAGGGATTGTATCGGCCTTGCACCACGTCCCCACCGGAGACATTTGGTCACCGGCGGACATCAGACAGCGGCAGCAAGAGATCGCCACCATGCGCAATGGCAGCCCCTCAGGTCTAGAATGGGCGGTTGTTGAAAGCCTCCCCGTATCGGAGGACATCAAAAAACAGACCGGCGACTGGCGCGCGCATATTGAGGCTTACAAGCAAAGCCTGCGCAACCTCGCCGAGGCTGGGATCGCGGTGATCTGCTACAATTTCATGCCCGTATTGGACTGGACCCGCACGGACCTGGCGTGGTCGCGGCCGTCGGGGGCAACCTGCATGCGGTTCGATCTGGTGGATTTCGCCGCCTTCGATTTGCACATTCTAGCACGCGACGGTGCGGCGGCGGATTTTGATCAAGCCCTGCGAGAAGAAGCGACACTACGCTTTAAGGCCATGAGCGAGGCACGCCGCGCAGAACTCGCGAAAAACGTCGTTTTCGGGCTGCCGGGAGCTGTTGAAAGTTTCTCGCTTGAAGACGTGCGCCAACACATTGCCGAATACAGGGCCATTGACGAAGACCGCCTGCGCCAGCACCTGATCGATTTTCTCCAAGAGGTGGTTCCGGTTGCCGAAGAGCTTGGGATGCGTCTTTGCTGCCATCCCGACGATCCACCTGTGCCGCTTCTTGGTTTGCCCCGCATCATGTCGACAGAGGCCCAGTTTTCGGCCGTTATGCAGGCCGTGGACCGGCGCGCCAACGGGATTACACTGTGCTCGGGGTCGCTTGGTGCGCGGTCGGACAATGACCTGCCCGGCATGATGCACCGCTTGGGTGACCGGGTCCATTTCCTGCACTTGCGGAACGTAAAACGCGAAAGCGATGCCGTTTTTGGTTCGTTTTTCGAGGACGAGCACCTTGCTGGTGACACGGATATGATCGCCTTGATTGCAGCGGTCCTGACCGAAGAGGAGCGACGCCGTGCGGATGGCAGGGAGGATTGGTCAATCCCGTTCCGCCCCGACCACGGCCAGGACATTCTCGGCGATCTGCAGCGCAAGGCGCAGCCCGGTTATCCGGCTATCGGTCGGCTGAAGGGGCTTGCCGAGCTGCGCGGCGCAATTGCGGGCCTGCAATACGCGCGTGCGCTGCCATGATCCGCAGAATGACCAGTACCGAAGGGATGCCCGACACAGTTCGCCTGCCTGACTACCAAAGAGACAATCACGGTGTCGGGATTGTACATATTGGTCTGGGTGCATTCCACAAAGCACATCAGGCCGTCTATACCGACAGCGCCCTCTCCCAAACGGGCGGCGATTGGCGAATTATCGGCGTCAGCCTGCGCAGCGCAGCGCCATCAGAAGAGCTTCAGCCCCAAAACGGTCTCTACACGCTGATCGAACGGGATGCCTCGGGCAGCCGGGCACGCGTCATCGGGGCCATAGCCGCAGCCTACTGTCTGAAAACAGACAGGGAAGCAGTCGAGGCCGCGCTCCTGGCCGCCGAGACACGGATCGTATCAATCACCGTGACGGAAAAAGGCTACGGTTTGAACCGTGCAACGGGGGGCGTCGACCCCACACACCCGGCAATCGCGCAGGACCTCAAACGGCCCTCAGAAGCGCAGGGGGTGGTGGGCCTGCTGGTCTGGGCGCTTGGGCAAAGACGTGCTTTGGGGCGGGCGCCATTTACAGTCCTGTGTTGCGATAATCTGCCGGAAAACGGGCGTATTCTGCGCGGGCTGCTGGTGGATTTCGCACGTCGCGCAGCGCCCGATCTGGCTGATCATATCGCCCGGGACGTGGCCTTTCCATCCACAATGGTGGACCGGATCACGCCCGCCGCCACCCAGGAGACGCTGGATCTGGCCGAACACATGACCGGTTACCGGGACAAAGCTGCGATCGAAACCGAGGGGTTTCATCAATGGGTGATCGAAGACCATTTCTCCACGGGCCGACCAAAGTGGGAAGCCGGTGGTGCGGTCTTTGTCAGCGACGTGCGGCCTTACGAAAACATGAAACTGCGCATGCTGAACGGCGCCCACTCGATGCTGGCTTATGTCGGGTTTGCAGCCGGACACCAATATGTGCGGGACGTGATGGCCGACCCAGACCTGTCGCGGCTGGTTGCACGTCACTTGTCGGCAGCGGCCGCCACGCTGGCACCATTGCCCGGCGTCGATTTTGGCGCCTACGCCAATCAGCTTGCAGAGCGTTTTTGCAACCCGCACCTTGCGCATGCGACGTTTCAGATCGCGATGGACGGTTCGGAAAAGATGCCCCAGCGTATTTTTTCGGCGGTTCCTGACGCAGGGGCCAATGCTGGCGATATCCGCGCATTTGCCTTTGCGACTGCGGCCTGGTTGCGCCACCTGTCGCTGTCGACTCACGATTGCGCCCCCTATGAGCTGCGCGACCCGCGTGCCGCGGACCTGCGGGCTATGGCGCAAGGTCAGCACGCGCCAGACCTTGTTCAGGCTGTGCGCGCCGCCTCCTTTGTACCGCGCGACGTCGCGCAGGACGCAGCATTCTGGGACCTGGTCACGACCCTTCTTCAGGAGATGCTGACGCGGCCCATGGCCGAGGTTATCTCAAGAGAGGTGGCATGATGCGCTTTGTCTCAATTGGCGAATGTATGCTCGAACTTGCCTCTGCCGGAGGTGAGCTTTGGCGCCTGGGGATCGCGGGTGATACGCTGAACACGGCCTGGTATGCGCGGGCCTGCCTGCCATCGGACTGGGCGGTCGCCTACGGAACCTGCATCGGCACCGATGAAGTCTCGCAACGCATCCCGAAATTTCTTGCTGAAAACGGTATCGGAACCGACCGGGTGCTGACCCATCCGACCCGGTCCGTTGGTCTGTACCTGATCTCGCTGACGAAGGGCGAGCGCAGCTTTTCCTATTGGCGCGAAACATCGGCAGCCCGCACGCTGGCCGATGATCCCGACCAGCTTCTTGCGCTGACCGCAGAGGCCCAGATCCTGCATGTGTCAGGTATCACGCTGGCAATATTGCCCCCCGCAGGACGAACCGCGCTGATAGATGTTCTGCGCCAGCGAAAAAGCGAAGGGGCGATGATTTCCTTCGACCCAAATCTGCGACCGAAGCTTTGGGAAAATCTGCAGATTGCAGCAGACACATTGACCGAGATGGCACGCGTTTCAACCGTAGTCCTGCCCTCGTTCGACGATGAACGCAGGGCATTTGGTGACGCCTCCCCCAGGGACACAATCAACCGCTATGCAGCGCTTGGCGCAGAAAGTGTCGTGGTCAAGAATGGCGGGGCCGAGGTGCTCGGACATCAGAATGGTGAAACCCAGATATTTGATCACTTCGAACAGGTGGAGCCGGTCGATACGACCGGCGCAGGCGATAGTTTCAATGGTGCCTTCCTTGCCGCCATCGCAACAGGCGCGCCCCTTGCTCAGGCGGTTGGGCTGGGGCACCAGGTGGCCGCTCAGGTCATTGGCCAGAAGGGGGCGTTGATCCCGATGGAGACGATCAAGAGGCAGGCTCGAAATTAGCGACAGGCACATCGGAACGCTTCAATGTGAGACCCTCTATCCAAACGCGAGGCGATTTTGTGCTAGCCCTGTGGCGTTCGCCACCTTTACTGACCGCCCCTATCCGAACCGTTCCGCCGCGCTGTCTTGGCGAGATGCGATCCGGCCTGTCTGCGCTATGTCATGACGTTTGCGAATGGCGGGTCACCGACCTGGCCCGTTGTCTTGTTGGCACATCCAAGATCGTGACGTTCGATGAGCCTGGTGGCGGGTTGTCGCGCGAAGAAGCAAACAGGCTGGGTGATTTGATCTTGCAGGTTCCCGCCCGGCTTGAAAAAGCCCACTTCTAAGGGGCGGCAAATCCACCAATTGCCCCCATTGGCTGCTCAATCAGCGTAGCGCATGTCTGAGTTTGCCGCCGCAGCCCCAAATGGGATGCAAAGAGGGCCTATAGCAGAATCCAGATTGCCGATGACCGGTTCAGGCCAGACGCCGCAAAATCCGGTTGAGCGCCCGGAGTGCGCCCCAATTGCAACGCAGCAAAAGTCGGCTTTTACAAAGTACTCGGCAATTTTCAACACATGCTCAGGCCGTTGGGCTACATTTGTTGAACACAGGCGCTGCCCTTGATTGTTTGAGGTGGCCCAGGCAGGCCACCTCACTCTTGGACAGGTCAGACAGAGATCTTGGGCTCTAGCTCAACTGACCAAAGCTCCACATCTGCGCTGTCCATCAAGCGGACAGTCATCACGCCCGTATTTGCCGCGATGTCGACTTTGCCAAAGAACTGCAGCCCGTCGCTTGGTGGCAGGTTGGCTTGCCCGTCTTCAGGGTGCTTTGCAAAGCGCACTTCGGGACCAAAGGTGTTGTCGTATTCGGAGGGTCCGAATGTACCGGCATGCAATGGACCGGAGACAAATTCCCAGAACGGCTCAAACTCCTGAAAAACAGCGCGGTCGGGCGAATAGTGATGGGCTGCGGTGTAATGCACATCTGCCGTGAGCCACACGGTGTTGGTGATTTCAGCGGTTTTAATGAACGACAGGATTGCGGCGACATCCTTTTCACGGCCCAAGACGGGGCCATCGCCGTTTGCGCTGTTTTCCATGTTGTCGCCATCCCGTACCATCATGCCAATTGGCATGTCGGCCGCGATGATCTTCCATGTTGCGGTGGAATTCACCATCTCGCGTTTCAGCCAGGCAAGCTGCTCCGCGCCCAGGAACGGGGTGCCTTCGGCCTCGGTGTTTGCCGTGTTGTCGCCGCGATAGGTGCGCATGTCGATCACAAAAATATCGAGCAACGGACCGTAGGACACCCTGCGATACACCCGCATCGGTTCTGACAGAACCTGTCGGGTTGGCATCATTTCGTGGAATGCGCGTGCGGAACGGGCCGAAAGAACCTGCAGTGATTTCTCCGTATAACGGTCATCCGCAGTCAACATCTCATTAGGATACCAGTTATTTGTGACTTCGTGGTCGTCCCATTGAGAAATCATTGGCACAGAGGCATTAAACGCCTGCACGTTTTTATCCATGTAGTTGTACAAATGCTGGCCGCGGAATTCGTCCAGGGTCTCAGCCACTTTCATCTTGGCAGGTGTGACGATGTTTTTCCAGATCGAGCCGTCGTCGAGTGCAACTTCTTCTTGCAACGGACCATCGGCGTAGACCGTGTCACCGGAATGCAGGAAGAAGTCCGGCGCGTGGCTGTTCATCGTCGCATAGGTGGTCATGCCGCCGCGATCTTCGTCGATGCCCCAACCCTGACCAGCCGTGTCGCCAGACCAAACAAAACTGATGTCCCGGTTGCCCATGGGCGCGGTCCGGAATGTGCCGGTCATTGGCTCTGAAAGTGTACCGTCTGTAAGATCGGACATTGTTACGCGGTAAAAAATATCCTGATCGCTTGGCAGGCCGGTAAGCGCCAGCTTGCCTGTGTAATCGGTTGGCGTGCCAACGGCCAATGCGGGAACAGCACGCGCGTCTGTCATACTTTCCGTCGTGGCCCATTCGACAAGCATCTTGGCCTCACGGTCAGCGCGGCTCCAAATGACCGCGCCATCATGGGCGACATCACCAGACATAATGCCATGGGTGATCAGTGGACGCGACTGCGCCCTCGAAAGGGACGGCATGGCAACGGTTGCAGAAAGTGCAGCCGTGCCCAAAAGCGCTTGGCGGCGCGTAAATGTAATGCGAGGCATGGGAATGTGATCCTAATCAGATGTGATGCCGATGCTTAGCGCGGTGCAGGTTTCAGCTCATTGACAGTGATATGAAAGTTAAATGAACTTCACAGATATCTGCGTGACAGCGATCTACGGACACGATCTGCCAGGTCCTTAATATGTGTCCTTCATATGCGCGCAGCGGGCCTTCGCCCTTGAAGGATCACCGCCACAAGCCCCCGTCGCGCCCAATGCCTGCGCTTTCTGCGACCAAGCCAATGTCAGTTTTGTCAGGGTGGCAGTCTTCGTGAAGCCGTGAGCTGTGAACCAAGAGCCCGACCGGAGCATCCACAGGAGTGCTTCGGTCGGGCTCTCAGTCTTATTGCCTTGTTGCCTTATTGCAAGGAGAAGAATTTGACGACCTCATCGACAATCATGTCATGCTGCGCTGCACGCTCGGCTCCGCCATTCACGCAAATGATCTCATCCCCCGGTATTTCTTTTGCAAGCAGTTCCAACCCACCTGGTTTGCATTGCCCCAGAAAGTCAAAATGAGACAGGGTTTGTGGTTCAATATATCTGGCGGTTTCTGACGGCAGCAGATCAACCAAAGTCCGGGATTCAATGTCCAGTGTGAGGCCTGAATTCATGATTGGCGCGCCAAACACCAACACCGGACGATCAATATTGCGCAGGCTGGCCTGGGAAAAGCTCTGTGTTCCGCCAAGATCAAATATCGCGAATGCGCTGATCCGGGCATCGGACAGATCCGCTTCCATCTCGGCACGGTCCTCGGGGGTTTGAGCAACCTTCCAGTCGTTCAGAATGCCACATGCCAGTTCGCCTGAAACCTCGTCACAAAAGCGCTTCAGCTTTGCAGCGTCATAGCGCCCCCCTGCCAGGGCGGCGGCCGTGAAACCGCCCAAAGAATGACCAGCCATGAAGATCCTGTCGTGATCAATGACCTCGGTCAGCTGAGGTGACAGAATTGCGTGGTCAATGACGCGCGAGATATCTTTTGGCCGCTCCCAAAGCTGTCGTCGCTGGTCGGGGTCGCGGGACCATGTCGAGGTTCCCGGATGGCTGATCGCAGCCACCACAAAGCCCCGTTTAGCCAGGGCCCCGGCCAGCCACGCCTGGTTCAGCGCATTTCCGAACATCCCATGAGAGAGGACAACAAGCGGAAATCGACCTGGCGCCGGGCTTGCATCCCTTACAACCTGCGTGCCGACCCAGACCTTGCTTTCAAAGTCATATGTCAAAGGTGCGGATGCCTCGGTTGGATACCACAATAGCCCATCGAGATCGCGCTGCCCCGCTGGATCGGAGATGTGCAGATCGGTCAGAGCGGGATAATAGGTTTGTTCCGACGCTGCGACGGCGTAGCCGACGACGACCGCAAACACAGTTGAGAGGATGAGTTTCATTGGAGGCTCCTGTTTTGTTACTTGATGCTGGTGAACGTGAGTGTCCCATCAAGTTGAAGCAACGCAGCGCGCCCTTTATAGCTGTCCTCAATCACGATGCAGGACAGGTCAGGACAGAAAGAGGACAGATGGTCGACCCGATTATGGTCAATTTCCCACTGCCGTTAATGACGGCCACCTTGTTCGTGGGCGTCGCAGTCATGGTTTGGGGGTTGGAACTTGGCCCCCGCAGGGCAAATGTCATGTTTGCTGGGCTGCTCGGACTGTGCGCCCTAGAAGCGATTCTGGTGGGGCTGAGGTTTGGCTATGGCGTGGATCAGTTGATCCCGGTGCAACGCGCCTTGCCGCTGTTTCTTGGCCCGATGATCTATTTGAGCTTTGTGTCATTAACCGTTGGCGCCAGCAGGTTTCGCAGGCTCACCTTGCTTCATCTTGCTGTTCCTGTGGTGATCTTAGGGATATTCTGGACGGTGTCTGACGGTCTGGGCCGGATAGATTGGCTGATCAGTGGCAGCTATCTGTTCTATCTTGTGGCGTTATATTTGCTTTGGCGAAAGGGGCCCGACGCGCTGAGCTATGCGCATGTCGAGGTGTCGCGCGGGCTTTCCAACGGGATATTGCGAGGCGCTGGTATCCTTGTCTTTGTTCTGTTTCTGGACACTGCAATTGCTCTGGATTTTATGCTGAACCGAGGGGCCCACGCAGCAAAATTGATCTCTTATGGCTCCGTTCCGCTTATCGTTTTCACGCTAGCTGCCCTGATCACGATCCCCAGGATGCTCAACAGCCCTCAGGCCGCAAAACCCGCAACACCTTCCACCAGTGGACGTGACACAGAGATCGAAGCGGGCTTGGGCGCTCTGATGCGGCAAGATCAGCTATACCTTGATCCGGATATTACCGTTCAGCGACTTGCAAGGCGTCTTCATCTGCCTGTGCGGACTCTTTCCGCTGCGATCAACCGCGAAAAGGGTAAGAATGTGTCTCAATACGTGAATGATTTTCGGGTGGAACACGCGGCCAAGATGCTGATGCAGGGGCAAGATAGCGTCGCCATTATCGCGGCGCAGTCCGGTTTCCTGTCTCGGTCCAATTTCTATCGTGAATTTCAACGGGTCTACGGACAAACTCCTGTCGAGTTCAGAAAATCCGGTGCACCAAAGACTGCGGCCACGGACTGAAACCAAATGTAGGGTCTAGCGGCTCTTCACACATGATGCAGAGGAAGGCGAAACCTGAAGCTTGTGTTGGTCAGACTGCTTTGTCGGTCTAAAAAATCATCGCTGGTCGCATTGAGTGCGCCAAAATTCCGTTGCCGACCTGCGCCGCCTTGTCCTGATTTCAGCAGCAGGACATAAATATCATATGACAAACCTGCACCGTTTGATGGTCTTTACCGACCTGGATGGCACATTGATTGACCACGTCACCTATCGGTGGGACGCTGCGCAACAGGCGCTGACAGCGCTGCAACGCCTGTCCACTGCGGTTGTCCTGGCGAGTAGCAAAACCGCCGCTGAAATTGGCGCCCTGCGGTCGGATCTGGAGCTGGAAGACTGGCCGGCCATTGTTGAAAATGGCGCTGGCATTCTCTCTCCCCACGGTAAATGCGTGCAACAGGCTGCGCACTATCAGGCGGTGCGATCTGTTCTTGACGGGCTGCCCGGCCCGCTTCGCAGGTGTTTTCGCGGCTTTGGCGATGTGACCGCCGATCAGCTGGCCGAGATGACCGGCCTGGCGTTACCACAGGCAAAACTGGCACAGCAGCGTGCGTTTTCTGAACCTGGGCAGTGGCTGGGCACAGCCCAGCAGCGATCAGACTTCCTTGCCTATCTTTTGGAACAAGGCGTGACTGCGCAACAGGGCGGGCGTTTTTTAACCCTCTCTTTTGGAGGCAATAAGGCCGATCAGCTGTTAAAAATTGTGCAGAGCTACCAGCCACAGCATACAATCGCGCTGGGAGACGCCCCCAACGATATTCAAATGCTGGAAAACGTGGATTTTGGAGTTGTCGTGACCAATCCACATCGCGCCCCACTGCCCTTGCTAAAGGGAGAAGCGCGGGGCCAAATTTTACGCACCAAAGAGGCAGGTCCCGTGGGGTGGAATACGGCGGTCCTTCAGTTGCTCGACCGGTTGCACATGAAGTAGGATCAAAGCTCATGGCCGATTTCCATCAAAACGGAAACATCACAACGCTGCATAACCTGCGCACCCGGTCTGCTGATGAATTGGAGCATGAGCTTTCGGTCTTTGCCCAGTCCCGAAAAATTTCACTCATTTTGCCCTGCCTTTATTCTGAACTCGAAGGTCAGGCGATGCCGCATATCCTGTCGGAACTGGCCAGGGTCAGCTATCTGCACAGGATCATCATTGGCTTGGATGCGGCAAATGAAGCCCAGTTTCGCCATGCAAAGACATTTTTCAAAGGCCTGGGTCAAAATCATATCGTGATCTGGAACGACAGCCCGCGCATGCTTGCGCTGGGGGCACGTCTGGAGGCGATGGGGCTGGCTCCAACTGAACAGGGCAAGGGCAAAAATGTCTGGGCCTCATTGGGGTATCTGATCGGCTGCGCCGACAGCGCCGTCATGGCGATCCATGATTGTGATATCTTGACCTACAACAAAGAAATGCTGGCCCGACTGGTCTATCCAATGGCCAATCCAAACTTTCCCTATCAAGTCGCCAAAGGCTATTATCCGCGGATCGGCGGCAACAATATCAATGGCCGGGTGACCCGCCTGCTGGTCAGCCCTTTGCTGATTGCGCTCAACCGGGTGATCGGCAGCCGGGACTATATCGATTACCTGCGCAGCTTTCGCTACCCGCTGTCTGGTGAGTTTGCCATGCGCACCTCTATCCTTCCTGACCTGCGCATCCCCTCTGATTGGGGCTTGGAAATCGGTGTCTTGTCAGAGGCCTGGCGAAACCTCGCCCCCAAAGCCGTCTGTCAGGTCGATATCAGCGATGCCTATGATCACAAACACCAGTCCCTCAGCCCGCAGCAAGCCAATGCCGGGTTGAACCGGATGTCCACGGATATCTGCAAAGCGATCTTTCGCAAACTTGCAGCCGATGGAACCGTGTTTACGCCCAATGTCTTTCGAACGCTCAAGGCCACCTATTACCGCTGCGCGCTTGATCTGCTCGAAGCCTATTACAACGATGCCAAAATGAATGGCCTGTCGATCGACCGCCATGCCGAGGAAGGCGCGATCGAGCTGTTTGCGGAAAACATCATGCGGGCGGGGCAGATCTTTCTTGAAAACCCCCATGAGACACCCTTCATCCCCACCTGGAACCGCGTCCATTCTGCGGATCCGGCTTTTCTGTCGGATATGACCGCAGCGGCAAAAGCGGATGAGGCTGAGTATCAGTAGAGCTCAGCCCCGATTGGTGATCCAGCGACATTGATAGGGGGCCAGGGAAATGGCCTCTTGCATCATATCAATCTCTTCACCGGTCAGCAGATCCACCCAGGTTTCGTCGTCAATCAGGTTCATCGACATATGCGACACCGCCATCGGCTGGTTGCTGACATTGTGCAGGGCAAAGATGGATTGATGCCGGTCAAGGCTTTGACGCCACACACCAAAGACTGCGTTGTCCAGCGGCATGGTGAACTGGGTGGCATTGGGATGAAAGGCGGGCTGTTTGGCTCTGACCCGCAAGCGGTGCGACAACGCCTCCAGAACCCGCGCCTGCACCGACCTGGGGTCATCCAACAGGGCGTTCAGACTGGGATAGTCCCAGCGGTGCCGGTTGATCGCCCTGTTCATGCCGCGCCGTTCCACCTGGGCGTGATCATTCGGCGTTGCCAGCATGGAATGAATGTAGAAGGCAGGGATGCCTTCCAATGACATCACAATAGTTTGCGAGCACAAAAAACGCTCCAGGTGATAGGCATCCGCCCCGGCAAATGTCTGCCCTGTCGCCTCGTAGAAGGTGGTATTGATCTCATAGGGGGTCTCACCCCCACCCGGCAGGGCCCGCATCGAGACAAGCCCACCGATATCTTTGATCGTGTTGATCATCTTGGCCTGTTCCGGCTCTGGCAGGATGCCCTCAACCGGGCGCATGCCGATCCCATCGTGGCTGGCGGTGAAATTCAGATAGGCGCATCCCAGCTGGGCAGGTGGCATGCCGCTTTGCCACCGCCGCAGATACTGCGCCGACCCGGACATCACAGCATGCAGGATCAGCGGCGGCAGCGGAAAGTTGTAAATTGCATGGGCTTCGTTGCGATTGCCAAAATAGCTCAGGTTTTCGGCCTTGGGCACATTGGTTTCCGTGAGCAGAATTATGGTCTCAACCGCGTAGTCACACAGCAGTCGCATCAGTTGCACGATGGCATGGGTTTGTGGCAGATGGATCGAACTGGTACCGACCTCTTTCCACAAGAAGGCCACCGCATCCAGCCGGATGATGCGCACGCCGTTGTCCACATGCAGCCGGATGATGCGCAAGAACTCTAGCAAGACCTCGGGGTTGCGGAAATCCAGATCAATCTGATCATGACTAAAAGTGCACCAGACATGGCGGGGGCCGTTCACGGTCTCGACCTCCTGCAACAATGGCGTTGTGCGCGGGCGGACAACGCTGCTCAGGTCATCCTCGGGCGAGGCCTCAAAAAAGAAGCCATCATAGGGAGATTGCCCCTGTCGGTAGCCATTGAACCAGGCGCCCTGACTGGACACATGGTTCAAAACCAGATCCGACATCAGGTGAAAATCTTCGCTGATGCGATTGATGTCCGGCCAATCTCCCAGCTGCGGGTTTACCGCCCTGAAATCCGAAACCGCAAAGCCATCGTCAGAGGTGAAGGGAAAGAAGGGCAGAATATGCACACCATTGACCAGGCCCTTCATGCGGCGCAGCAGAAAGTCATGCATCAGATCCAATGGTTTGTGAGCGCCGTCCAGGATCGAGTTGCCATAGGTTATCAGCAGCGCGTCCTTTTCGGTCCACAGGTTGTTGCTGGGCAACCGCCCCCTCTTGCGCGGCTGTTGCCCCTCTGGCCAAAACGCACCTACGATTTTGCTCGCAAGGAGATTGGCGTCCTGATCGGGATAGATCTTTCTCAGAAGCGTCGTGAGCCGGGTGGTGAATGAGCGTGTCTTGACTGTATGCATAGGGCAAGAAAATCTGAAAACCGGCGGCACACAAGCCTCTCCATCGGTTTTGAGACCTCTCGCGGTCAGTTGGCTGCCAAAGGGCCGCCTGCTCTATAGTTTTTCACCCTGATCGCTCATAATTTGATCGCTTTGTGCTCAGCACCTAGGCCGTGCCTTTTTCGCCAGACAAGGAGCGCGCGGGGGAAATCCCAAAGACACTGTCGCAGTGATGATGGTCGGGCTATCCAGTCCACCTCGATCCGCCAAAACCGCAAAAGTGATGCCACCAGATCACGCAATAGGCGCAATCCATCTGCGCCACCCGCCCTCTCCCGGCCTCCACAGCTGACCATTTGACCTATATAGCCCAGCAGAGTAAGCCTGAGGCAACTCAAGCACACAGGAGATAGGCGACCCGATGCAGGTCATTTTTCATTGCGGCGCACATGGAACCGAAGAGGACCGTCTGCTCAAGACCCTGCTGCGCAACAAAGACCGCTTTCGCCTGCACGGGACCGTTGTGCCCGGCCCTGGCAAATATCGCTACCTGCTCAAAGATTGCATGGCAGCCCTTCAGGACGGGCAAGCCACAACGGAAGCCCGGGATGTTTTGTGGGATGCGATCCTGGAAGAAGAACAGGCAGACAGAGTGCTTTTGTCCAATGCCAACTTCTTTGGCTCGCAGCGTCAGGCAATCGAGGGCAGCCAGTTCTATCCGGAAGCAGAGGCCCGGCTTTTGTCCCTGCAGCACCTGTTCGCTCAGGATAACCTGGAGCTGTTCATCGGATTGCGAAACCCGGCAACCATTTTGCCGGGCCTTCTTGAAAACGCGCACCCGGATCGCAAGGCCCAGGTGCTGGGCAACCTTGACCCTTATAACCTGCGCTGGTCGGATCTGCTGACGCGCCTGCGGCGGGCTGTTCCCGACGTTCCTCTCAATGTTTGGTGTTTTGAAGATATGCCGCTTATCTGGGCGCAGATTATCCGCGACATGTCCGGGCTGGAGATGAACCAGCGTCTGGACGGTGGCATGGATTTACTGTCGGCCATCATGAGCCGCGAAGGCATGCGGCGGCTGCGCCAGTACCTGGCACAGCACCCTGATATGTCGGAAATGCATCGCCGACGGGTCTTTGCAGCCTTTTTGGACAAATATGTGCGCGAAGACGAGTTGGAAGAAGAGGTCGACCTGCCAGGCTGGAATGAAGCCATCGTCGATACTGTCACCACGCTTTACGAAGAAGACATGGAGACAGTGCAACGTATTCCCGGCGTGACGATGATCTCCCCCTAAACCACCCCCAGCCTGCCTCTCCCTTGCCCAGCGTCCCGATCCGGACAAGGGAGAGGCTTTTGTTGATCTAGGGTGAAATCGGCTGTCCCAACCGGTCAACTTTGAGCGTTTCCATCGTCAGGTCGTCATAAAAAACATCAATGGTAATCTGCTGGATCGACCCCAGGGGAAAGGCCGCATAGGGCAGCCCATCTTCTGGCAGGATGGCATTGGGGGCCGCCTGATCCTCGTGGCAGGGCGGCATCGGCCAGGTCTCCGGCTCGGCTCCGTTGACGCCGATGCGCATACCGTTCAACCCACAGCGCCAGGACCACAGATGCGTTACATACAGCAGATCCTGCCCATCAAATTCCCGCACTGAAACCCAATTGGCCTTGGTGACTGACAAAATCGGCTTTACCTCTGCGGCAGTGGTAAAGGGCGCCGATAAGGCCCCGTCAGGCATGCCTGCCACCCCCAGCGCCAAAGCAAAAACAGACCCTAATTTCAGCATAAGAAATCCTCACTAAACTGATACAAACAAGTCGCGACCCTGGCCAAAGCTTCCCAAAGTTCGGGGATTGCCTTTTGCCCAAAGCCAGTTTCGAATATAGACCATAAGACACCCAAGCCCCAACCGCTCGCAAGAGGCGGAAGACAGGAAAAACAATGGCGCAGCAGTCTTTCAACGTCATGATCATCGGCCAGGCAGGTCGCCTGCAATACGAGGCGCTGCTGTTTGCCGCCTCCCTGCGCCATAGCTGCCCCAACTTTTCTGGCCGCCTGTTTGTCGCGGTACCGCAACCGGGGAGGCTTTGGCAAAAAGACCCCAGCATTCACAACGCAGGCGTTCTGGAGGCCTTTGCCCGCCTTGGGGTCGAAATCCTGCCGTTTGAAAACAAGATCTTTGGCCAGACCTACCCCTATGGCAACAAGATCGAGGCGCTGCAGGCCATGCCCGAAGGCGAGAATTTTGTCTTTTTTGACAGCGACACGCTGATCACCGGCGACCTTGAGGCGGTCCCCTTTGATTTCAACCGTCCCTCTGCCTCGTTGCGGCGCGAAGGCACCTGGCCAAAGCCAACGCTATATGGCCCCGGCTATACGGACATCTGGCGCTCCCTTTACGACCGGTTTGGCCTGGACATTGATCCAACCCTGGATCTGAGCCAGCCAGATGAGTTCTGGAAACGCTATCTCTACTTTAATGCCGGCTTTTTCTATGGCGCCTGCCCGCGCGCCTTTGGCAAAAGATTTGCGGTCTATGCCCAGTCCATCCTGAACGATCCGCCAATTGAACTGGTCGGCCAGTCGCTGGACCCCTGGCTGGATCAGGTTGCACTGCCGCTGGTGATCCACTCCTTTGGCGGCGGCCGCGACGCCCTGCCCGCTGGCTACCTCGACGGGGAAACCAGCTGCCACTACCGGCTGTTCCCGCTGCTCTATGCCCGCGAAAGCGACGCGGTGATAGACCTGCTGGAAAAGGTTGCCGCGCCAAACTGGATCAAGAAGGTGTTGAAAACCTATGACCCAATCAAGCGGCTTGTTTATCAAAACCGGGGCGCGCGCGTACGGGCACTGTTTGACCAGGACCACCTGCCCCGACGCGAACAGGCCCTGCGCAACAAGATCAAATCCGAAGGTCTGTGGCTGCGCTAGACGCGGTCTCGCAGCCAACTGCCCTGCCCTTCAGCCAGCCAGCCGCCGCCCTTAACGCATTGGGGTTTTTGTTCCTGTTTCGCTGTCGCTTCCGGACAAATACCAAAGGCCGCATTGGGAAAATCTCCTCTTCCCGGCCCTGTCCCTGGCAATGCTGTTCCGAAATGCAACGCCCACGTTGTACCCGCGGGCAAGCTGTCCTACACATTTGCCAAGAGTTTCCAACAGGGAGAAGACAAAATGAGTGATGCACCAGCCTACGGCTTTGACACATTGCAGATCCACGCAGGCGCCAAACCAGACCCGGCAACCGGCGCGCGGCAAACACCGATCTACCAGACCACCGGCTATGTCTTTCGCGATGCCGATCACGCCGCCGCCCTGTTTAACCTGCAGGAAGTTGGCTTTATCTACTCGCGCCTGACCAACCCCACAGTCGCCGTGCTGCAAGAACGCCTGGCCACACTTGAAGGTGGCGTTGGCGCAGTATGCTGCTCTTCAGGTCATGCGGCCCAGATCATGGCGCTGTTCCCGCTGATGGCGCCTGGCTGCAATGTGGTTGCCTCGACCCGGCTATATGGTGGCACCATCACCCAGTTCAGCCAGACCATCAAACGCTTTGGCTGGTCGGCCAAATTTGTCGATACCGATGACATAGACGCCGTCGCGGCAGCCATCGACGAAAACACCCGCGCGGTGTTCTGCGAATCCATCGCCAACCCCGGTGGCTATGTCACCGATGTGCGGGCGCTGGCCGATGTGACAGATGCCGCTGGTGTGCCGCTCATCGTCGACAACACCACCGCGACGCCCTATCTGTGCAACCCCATTGCCAAAGGCGCCACTCTGGTTGTGCATTCCACCACCAAATATCTCACCGGGAACGGCACCGTTACTGGCGGCGCAGTGATCGACAGCGGCAAGTTCGACTGGTCCGCCAGCGACAAATTCCCCTCCCTTTCAGCCCCTGAACCTGCCTATCATGGGCTCAAATTCCACGAGACCTTTGGCGGTCTGGCCTTTACCTTCCATGGCATTGCCATTGGGCTGCGGGATCTGGGCATGACGATGAACCCACAGGCGGCACATTACACCCTGATGGGGGTTGAAACCCTGTCCCTGCGGATGCAGCGCCACTGCGAAAACGCGATGACCGTTGCCAGCTGGCTGGAACAGGACGACCGGGTTGATTATGTGACCTACGCCGGTCTGGAAAGCTCGCCCTATTATGAGCGCGCTCAGGCGAACTACCCCAAAGGTGCCGGTGGCCTGTTCACCTTTGCGGTAAAGGGCGGCTATGACGCCTGCATCAAACTGGTGGATTCGCTGGAGATCTTCAGCCATGTGGCCAACCTTGGCGACACCCGCTCGCTGATCATTCACTCGGCCTCCACCACCCACCGTCAGCTGTCCCCCGAACAGCAGGAGGCCGCAGGCGCGGGCGCCAATGTGGTGCGGATTTCCATCGGTCTCGAAGATTCTGCCGATCTGATCCGCGATCTGGACCAGGCCCTGGCCAAGGCTAGCAGCTGACCCCAAAGGCCGAACTTTGAAAACAACAATAAGGCCGGGTGTTTACCCGGCCTTATTGGATTGAAAATCTGGCATAGCCGCAGTTATTCGTTTGGCACCACCAGGTCAAACACCACCTGCACATTGTGCGAAAAGCTCAGCTCGCCCGCTTCGATCGGCATGGCGCCGCTGCGGGACATCTCCATTGCCATCATCGGACGGCCACCGCCATGATCCTGATCGGTGATGGTGCGAACCGGCCCCAGGGTGACCCCGGCGGCCGCCGCCAGTTGTTCGGCCTTGTGGCGGGCATCCGCAACGGCACTTGCGCGCATCTGGTCCTGAAGACTGGCGTGATCCGCCACATCAAAGCGCAGCCCCTGGAACTGGTTGGCACCGGCGCGCAGCACCCGGTCAAGCACCTCACCCAGTTGATCAAGATCGCGCACCCGCAAATTCACCGTATTGGAGGCCGAGAACCCGGTGATCCGGCGCTGTTGTGGACTGTCGTAAGAACCATCATTTGACCAGACCGGCTGCAGCGAGATCTGCTGGGTCTGCAGATCCTTGTCTGCGATGCCAACCGCGCGCAGTTCCTGCACGACGGCGACCATATCCTCAGAGACCAGCGCCATTGCTTCGCCTGCTTCTTTGGCCTCTTTGCTCACCCCCAGCGTGATCACAGCCAGATCGGGCGCAACCTCCACCCGGCCCTCACCGCTGACCAGAATCTGACGCTCTGCGCTCGTCTGCGCCCTGAGAGCGGGACTAAAGGTTAGCGCCATCGCCAGGGCGGTTACCAAAACTGTCTTTGTTTTCATTACTAAGGCTCCTTTGCTTTATCCCTAGATGGGGCAGGCAGATCACCGCTGACAAGGGGAAAGGGCGCTCTTTTCCTTTCACTCGGCGGAGTCCTGCTTTATGGTTCACTCTGACGGCCTGATAGGACTCCTCGCGGTCCGGGCACTAAAGATTTGGATGGTTTGACCGCATTATGAAACCGGAGTTTGCTCTTTCTCTTTCCGCAGAGGGTATTGTTCTGCTGCATCGCGCAGCCGGGGGCTGGCGCAATGTCGGCTCTGTGCCGCTCGACAGTGCTGATTTGACAACCGATCTTGCCGCCCTCAAAGCCAAGGGCGACGCTCTGGCGCCCAAGGGACTGTGCAAACTGATTATCCCCAGTGATCAGATCCGCTATCTGACCATCGAAACCGGCATTTCCGACCTGGAAAGCCGACGCCGCCTAGCCCGCGCCGCATTGGAAGGTGCCACGCCCTACCCGGTGTCGGATTTGGCATTTGACCTGTCCGAGGATGGCGACCAAACCCATATCGCCGCGGTCGCCTATGAGACATTGGCCGAAGCCGAAAGCTTTGCGCTGGAAAATGGGTTTTCCCCGGCCTCCTTTGTGGCCACCCCCGGGGAGAGTGGTTTTCTGGGAGAACCTTTCTTTGGCACGGCCCCCTCGCTGGGTGAGGCAGAGGTCACACCTGATGGGATTGCCGTTGTGGACATCGGTCCTGCCGCAGCCCCTAACCCAGAGCCCACGCCTGCTGAACCGGCTGACAAACCCACCCCCATAAGTGACGCGCCGCAGCCCGCTGATGGCCAGGCGCCTGCGGTACGAACCCTGCCCAAGGCTCCGGCAGCTTTGGAACCAGGCAGCGCTCAACTCCCTCCGGATGAGGATGCCGAGAACAGCGGTCCAATTGCAGGATTCAGCAGCCGTCGCAAGAAATCACCCGAGGCAACACGCCCCGAATCTGTAAAAGCTGCCTCTGCAAAAAAACCATCAGAAAAATCCGCACCTCCACCGCCCGGCAAACCTGCACCCACTGTCGCAGGCGTCAGCACAGTCACATCGGCCACCCCACTGGCAGCGACACTGGCATCCCCACTGGCATCCACACTGGCCAAGCCGGTCCAATCTCCATCTGCCACAGCTCACACGACGGCAGCGGGTGTCAAATCTGCCGGTCATGCCAAGCCCCTGGAAACCGGCGCGACCTCCCCCGCCGTGCCCGGCCCGCGTGTGCCAGTTGGCGCAAATACTGCTGCCAGCCTCGGTTCCGCCAGTCTCGGTTCTGCGCCTGGCAAATCTTCAAAATCAGCCGCGCCAGCCTCTGCGGCAATCGCTCCGACCTCTGTTCACCCCAAAGCTCCGACCGTCAGCGGCTCGGCTGCACAGGCGGCGAGTAGCCTCAGCAGCGGTCATGACGACAAACCAGACACCACCAAAGGCAAGCCGCGCTTCCTGGGGCTGTTCCTGACGGCGGGGCTTTTGTTGGCCATGGCTGCGATTGCGGCTTTTGCATTGTTCTCAGAGGGCGGATTATTCTTCTCCGCCGAACGCCCGCCGCTTGAACAAAGCAACGAGCCGCCATTGGCGACCTCCCCCGCAGGCACCGCCGATCAGGCCCCCGCCATCGGGGCGGAACCGCCAGCTGCCCCCGGCACTGAGGCCACCCGCCCGGCGGATATTCCAATAAGCGAAATCGAAACCGAGCCAGACAGCATCGCGCCACAGGTGAGCGCTATCCCCGGGCAATCTGACCCGGGTGTCGTGGAATTGAGCAATCAAGCCGAACCACTTGAGACTGCCCGCCTTGACCCTGCCAGTCTGGACCCTGCCAGTCTGGACCCTGCCCACTCTGAAACAGACACTCAATTGGAGACAAGCACGGGCCAGCCCGTGCTTGATGCGTTAGAAGGGGACGTCCACGATCTGGACCCTGACGATGCGCTGAGCGAAGCCGCGCTCTATGCGGCCACTGGCATCTGGCAACAGGTTCCCCAGATCGCAGATGCCCCCGCGCTAGTGTCTTTGGATGACATCTATATTGCCTCTATCGACAACAGCGATCTTTCCCAGGATGCCGTTGCACTGCCCGGATCTCCCCAGCTGTCCAGCGATCCCGCGCCGGATGCGCCCAGCTCTCCGGCGGCGGCGGGCAGTGACTTTGATCTCGACCACCGCGGCATGGTAACCGCCACACCAGAAGGCACCCTGAACCCGGACGGAATAATGGTCTATCTCGGGCGTCCCCGCGTTACCCCGCCGCCAACTCCAGCGCGCGCGGCCCCGGAAGACACCAGTGCAGAAGACGAAAACGCCCGTCTCGCCAGCCTGTCACGCAAACGCCCGCGCCTGCGCCCCTCTGATCTGCTGGAACAGGCAGAGCGCGCCCTGTTGGGAGGGCTTAGCCGCGCCGAACTGTCCCGTGTCCGCCCCCGCGCCCGCCCCGCGAGCCTGAAGACGGAAGAGCAAGAGAACCAGCCCGTGAGTGCCCTGGCCATCGCCAGCTCAGCCAAACCACGGGCACGGCCTGCAAACTTTGCCAATCTGGTAGATCGCGCCACCCGCCAACGGGCCAGTACCGCAACCAGCTCTACAGCGGCGGCATCCGCCGTGACGCCGCGATCCGTCACCCCCAGCATTCCCAGCTCAGCCTCGGTCGCGCGCCAGGCAACGGTCACAAATGCCATCAACTTGCGGCGGGTGAACCTTATTGGTGTCTCGGGCAAGCCATCAAACCGCCAGGCGCTGGTTCTCTTGCCCAGTGGCCGGACCCGGCAGGTTCGGGTTGGCGATCGCCTGGATGGCGGAACCGTGGTGGCCATCAGCGACAGCCAATTGCAGTATCAAAAACGCGGCACCAATACGACGCTGAAACTGCCCGGAAATTAACTGGCCGCAGAAGCAGGGACGTGGCCTCCCCTCCCCTGCTTTACCTTTCCCCCGCGCAGATCACACCAGGCCTCAGATCACATCAGGCCCCAGATCACATCAGGCCGGTGGCTAAGCCACAGCAAAACCTGTCCCATAAAAAAGTGCCGGACCTCCATGAGGCCCGGCACTTTTTGCATATCCATTCTAGGCCATTTAGCCTTATTCGGCGGCGTCCAGCTCTCCATTGGCGATCTGTTCCCGTTCGATCGATTCAAACAGCGCCTTGAAGTTCCCCTCGCCAAAGCCATCATCGCCCTTGCGCTGGATGAACTCAAAGAAGATCGGGCCAATCACGGTCTTGGAGAAGATCTGCAGCAGGATTTTGGTCTCGCCACCATCAACGACGCCCTCGCCATCAATCAAGATGCCATGTTTCTGCATCCGGTCCAGCGGTTCCTCATGGCCCTGCACACGGTCATGGCTCAGCTCATAATAGGCCGCAGGGGGGGCAGGCATATAGGTGATGCCGCGCTCGGAAATCTCATCCGTGGCGCTATAGATGTCCTCGGTACCAACCGCGATATGCTGGATGCCCTCGCCTTTGTATTTCTTGAGATAGGCAACAATCTGGCCAGTCTCCCCGCGATCTTCGTTGATTGGAATACGGATGCGGCCACAGGGCGAGGTCAGCGCCCGGCTCAGCAACCCGGTGAACTTGCCCTCGATGTCAAAGAAACGGATTTCCTTGAAGTTGAACAGCTCACCGTAGAAATTGAACCACTTGTCCATGTTACCTTTGTAGACGTTGTGGGTGAGGTGATCGAGGTAGTAAAACCCAACGCCACGCGGCTTGGATTGCTTGGTCCACTCGAATTCATCGTTGTAGGGCGAGGTTTCATAATACTGGTCGATGAAATAGATCAGCGAGCCACCAATGCCCTTGATCGCGGGCACATCCATGGTTTTGTCGTCGCCTTCATAGGCTTCGGCACCTTTGGAAACCGCGTGGTCAAAGGCCTTTTGCGCATCGACAACGCGCCAGCCCATTGAGGGGGCGCAGGGACCATGCTCGGCAACAAATTTGTCAGCATAGCTGCCTTTTTCGGCGTTCAGGATATAGGTGATATCACCCTGCTGCCACAGTTCGATACCGGGCTTGGTCTTGTGGTGACCGACCTGCTCATAGCCCATTTTGGTGAAAAGGCTGCGCAGCTCATCCGGGTCAGGGCTGGCGAACTCAACAAATTCAAAGCCATCGGTGCCAGCGGGATTTTCATCGCTGATCACAGATTTTGGGGCGTTATGCGGAAATGGACCCATGGTGGTTTCCTCCAATAGTCGCGTGATGCGGGCTAAATTTCTGTTCCCCTCGATAATAGCGCAGATCATATGCATATTTTGCGCGTTCTTCGTAAGCTTCCGGTTTTCATATGCGTGATTTGCGCGCATATTGCCAAAAATCAGGAAAATACCCGCATATGTTAGACTCAACAGACACCAAACTTCTTGCCGCCTTGCAACAGAACGCCCATCTCACCGCGCAGGAACTGGGAGAGTTGCTCAACCTGTCGCCCAGCCAGGCCGGGCGGCGGCGACAGCGACTGGAGTCAGAGGGCTATATCCAGGCCTATTGTGCCCGGCTTGACCCGGTAAAGCTGGGATTGACCGTGCAGGGGTTTGTACATGTGAACCTTGGCAGCCACGGGCCGGAACAATCCGCCAGCTTTAGCCGCCTGGTCAGTACCCGCCCCGAGATCACCTCAGCCTGGACCATGACGGGGGAGGCTGATTATCTGCTGCGCGTCTATTGCAGCGATTTACAGGCGCTCAATCAACTCATCCACGAAATTCTCTTGCCACATCCGGCAGTCGCCCGGGTGCAAAGCCAAATCGTAATGGCGCAATTAAAACGTGACGCGCCCCTGCCAACTTAACAATAAAGGAAGGATTTCAATTTAGAGGTTTTGGTTAAATCTCTTTGAAGTGGAGCACACCAGTGTCCTTTGTAGAACGTCGCATAGAAGCCCGGCCCTCGACTGGGGAAGCCCCCTTCGGCCTGAACGAGGTTTTCTTTTCACGCACTGATGAACGGGGCGTCATTGAGGCCGGCAATTACGTCTTCAAGCGCGTAGCAAACTACGAATGGGAAGAGCTGATCGGCGCCCCCCACAAGATCATCCGACATCCGGATATGCCAAAGGGTGTTTTCCAACTGTTTTGGGATACTCTGAAAGCTGGCGAAAGCATCGGTGCCTACGTCAAAAACAAGGCCAAGGACGGGCTGTACTACTGGGTCTTTGCAGTGGTGGTTCCCTGTAAGGGCGGATATCTCTCGGCCCGTATTTCCCCCAGCAGTACGTTGTTTGACCAGGTTAAAACTATCTACAATGAGTTGCGCCAGGCCGAAACCAAAGATGGCATCACCCCGGAAGAAAGCGCTGAAAAACTGCTGGATTGGATCCGGGCGAAAGGGTTCGAAAACTACCACCAGTTCGCCACGCATGCGATGAGCGAAGAGTTGCTGGCGCGCGATGTCGGCCTGGAACGTCCCAAGGATCAAAAGATCACGGATCTGCGCAAAATGATGTCCAATGCCGAAACCCTGGTCGAAGAGACCCAGGGCCTGGTCAAGGATTTTGACGCCATGCACACAATTCCGCACAACCTGCGGGTCATTGCATCGCGGATTGAGCCATCAGGTGGCCCGGTCACGGTTCTGTCGCAGAACTATGGCGCCATGTCGCGCGAGATGTCGGATTGGTTTGCGGCACATGTGATGGGGGAGAACAGCAATTTCAACACCATCAAACTGGCTGTGACCAATAGCCTGTTTGTCGTAGGTATGGCGCGTATTCTGAACGAATGTGATACTCAGCTCCAAACCGAGAGACGTAGTTTTAGCGACATCGACATGGAAGCTGAGCGCAAGATCCTGAGTGAGCTGGTCACAGCTGAAACAGACCGCGCACACAAAGGCGTCGAGGAAGTAAACCACGAGGCCGATCGCATCATGCGGGCCTGCCAGGTCATGCATCGTCAGTTCCTGGGGCTAAGCTCCACGCGGGTTCTGTGTAAGATCGAAAGCGCCCGGCTGCCGGAATCGGGTGAGACTTTGTCCGACATCATCGATCAGCTTGGGGTCTTTCAGGAACGCATCTCGCGCCGCCTGGACGATATCACCAAACTCAGCAACGAGATTCGGATGATGGATCACTAGGCAGCGGCTGACTTGCTCCGGCGAAGGCCTGAGTGTCTGCATCAAAACACGGCGGCATGGGGAAACCTGGCCGCCGTTTCCCATTGCGACGCTAATCCCCCGCCCCGGCAGGCCCGGTCCGGAGCAACGGCAATTTACCCCCCCCTCACAATGCCGCTAAAACCGTTGCCAAGGCGCTAAGCGCTTGCGATACCGGATGTATGGAAGCATTTTTGTATCAGGCAACTATCTACCTCGCTGCTGCTGTCATCGCCGTTCCCCTGGCCTCGCGTCTCGGGCTTGGGTCTGTTTTGGGCTATCTGGCTGCCGGCATCATTATAGGTCCGGTACTTGGGCTGGTTGGGGCCGAAACCCAAAATCTGCAACATGTTGCTGAATTTGGCGTCGTTATGATGCTGTTCTTGATCGGGTTGGAGCTCGACCCGCGGGCGCTTTGGGCGATGCGGCACAAACTGATCGGGCTTGGCGGCTTGCAGGTCCTGCTCAGCACATTGGCACTTATGGTTGCGGCCCTTGTTGCGGGCGAAACCTGGCAAGTCAGCCTGGCCGTTGGCTTGACGCTGTCGCTGTCCTCGACGGCTATCGTGCTGCAGACCCTTTCAGAAAAAGGCTTGATGCAGACCGGCGGTGGGCGGTCCTCCTTTTCGGTGCTGTTGACCCAGGATATTGCGGTTATTCCAATTCTTGCGCTTCTGCCGCTGCTTGCCATCAAGAACGGACCACAGTTAGGCTCCGATGGCTCTATTGAGCGGACCGAGGCCGCGGGCCATATGGCCTCGGCCCATGACGGGCTGTCCCTGGTTGCAGGCCTGCCAGGATGGGCCGTGACCCTGACCACGCTTGGCATGATTGGCATTATCGTCCTGGCTGGCATCTATCTGACCCAGCCCCTGTTCCGCTTTATCCACGCAACCAATCTGCGTGAAATGTATACCGCGCTGGCCTTGCTGATTGTGGTTGGTATCTCATTCTTGATGACCCTGGTCGGGCTCTCACCGGCGCTGGGGGCATTTCTGGCTGGCGTGGTCCTGGCCAACTCAGAGTTCCGCCACGAATTGGAAAGCGATCTCAACCCCTTTAAGGGGCTTTTTCTGGGGTTATTCTTTATTACCGTTGGCGCCGGGATCAACTACCGGCTGCTGCTGGCGAACCTCGGAGATCTGCTCGGCCTGGCGCTTTTGGTGATCCTCGCCAAAGGCATAATCCTGTTCTTTGTTGGCCGTGCCTTTGGCCTCAGACGGCGCGATCACTGGCTATTCACCCTCAGCCTGGCGCAGGCAGGTGAATTTGGCTTTGTCCTGCTGGGCTTTTCCCGCCAACAAGGCGTGATCCCCGCGCCACTGGCTGAAAAGCTGCTGCTTGTCATTGCCCTGTCGATGCTGATCACCCCGCTTTTATTCATTCTTTACGATCTGTTGTCCCACTTCATGGGCGAGCCAGGGGTTGAACATGAACCCGATGAGATCGACGAACAGGGACCCGTTATCATCGCCGGGATCGGTCGCTTTGGGCAGATCGTCAACCGGCTGGTGCGGGCCAGCGGGTTCAAGACCGTCCTGCTGGACAATGACATCCGCGCCGTTCAGCTGATGCGCCGCTTTGGGGTCAAAAGCTTTCTGGGCGACCCAACACGGCCTGAGTTGCTCAAGGCGGCAGGCATCGCCAAGGCCCATGTGCTGGTGGTGGCCCTGGATGACCCTGAAAAAACCGTCACCATGGTCGCCTATGTTCGCCGCACCTACCCGGATCTGCATATCATCGCCCGGGCCTATGACCGCAACCATGTCTTTGAGCTGTATAAGGCCGGCGCCGATGACATCGTGCGTGAAATGTTCGACAGCTCGTTGCGCGCCGGACGCTACGTGCTGGAAAAAATTGGCCTCAGCGAATATGAAGCGGCCCAGGCCGAGCAGACCTTTTATGCCCATGACCGTCTTACGGTTCGCGAACTCGCCTCTCTGTGGAAGCCCGGGACACCCGCCAGTGAAAACCAGGCCTATATCGCCCGCGCCCGCGAACTGGAGAAGGATCTGGAAACCGCCCTATTGGAGTTGGCCGAGAAAAAGGATCAAGGCAGATCCTGATCTGACCGCCTGGGTGAGGTGACAAAACAAAAGCCCCGAAGTCACCTTCGGCTTTGTCTTACTGGCCTCTTTTGTTCAGCAATCAGCCGTCCGAGACACCCGCCTCTGCAAAGGTCGCCATGCCGCTGTGGCAGGCAATTGCCCCCTTCAGCACCTGAATGGCCAGCGCCGCCCCAGAGCCTTCACCCAGGCGCAGCCCCAGCGCCAAAAGCGGCGCTTTGCCGAGTTGTTTCAGCAGCGCCGGATGCGCGTTTTCAGCGCTTTGATGACCTGCAATGGCATGGTCCAGTGCCTTGTCACAGGTGCGCTGCAAACAGGCTGCGGCGGCGCAGCAGATAAAGCCATCGAGGATAACCGGAATATGCAGCAGCCGTGCTGCAGCAATTGCCCCGGCCATGGCCGCAATCTCGCGCCCGCCCAGACAGCCTAGCGCATCCAGGCCGTCTTTGATTGCCGCGCCATGCAAGGCGACACCTTCGGTGACGACGCGGGTTTTATTGGCCAGTCCTGCGTCATCAACCCCGGTACCGCGCCCGGTCCAGTCTGCGGCCTCTCCGCCAAACAGCGCAAAGGCCAGAGCGGCCGCCGGGGTGGTGTTGCCAATCCCCATTTCGCCAACCACCAATAGATCCGCCTTAGGATCAACGGCGTTCCATCCGGCCTGCAGCGCGGCCAGAAGCTCTGCCTCATTCATCGCCGGGCGTTGGGTGAAATCCTGTACCGGCTGGTCCAGATCAAGCGCATGAACATCCATGCGCGCACCCGCCAGTTTGGCCAGCTGATTGATCGCCGCGCCGCCATGTTCAAAATTGATCACCATCTGGGCTGTCACCTCGGAGGGAAAGGCCGAAACCCCCTGGGCGGTGACACCGTGGTTGCCCGCAAAGACAATCACCTGCGGGGATTTGATCTCGGGGCGGTCGGTGCCACGCCAGCCGCCATACCAGATGGCCAGATCTTCCAGTCGCCCCAAGGCCCCCGGAGGTTTGGTCAGCTGACCGTTGCGCACGACAGCCGCGTCGATAGCGGTCTGATCCGCGCCGTCGGCCTGCGCCAGGAGGGAGCGGAAATCATCAAGAGAAGTGAGGGATGGCAGCATGTAAAGCCTCGTTGCATCTGGGTGGCGGACGCGCGTAAATCAGGGTGCAATCTGTTTAGCGGTTCATGGCTGCTTCGCAAGTCCCGCAAGAGGCCCACACATGCGAAAAAACGACATATCCTTGGTGGACATCCCACTGGCGCTGGTGCTGCTGACCCGGCTGCCCCTGCCAAGGCTGGCAAGCCGCAGGTTTCAGCGCCAGGCCCAGGCGGTTTGGGCCTTTCCGCTGGCGGGGCTTGCGACCACCCTGCCCGCCTGCCTGGCGGCCTATGCGGCTCTCACCTTGGGCCTGTCTGCGGCGCTGGCTGCCGGGCTGTTGCTGATGGTTCAGGTTCTGCTGACCGGCGCGATGCACGAAGACGGGCTGGCGGATTGCGCCGATGGGTTTTGGGGCGGCTTTGCGCCAGCGCGCCGCTTGGAGATCATGAAAGACAGCCAGATCGGCAGCTATGGCGTATTGGCACTGGTTTTTGCGATTGGCCTGCGCTGGCAGGCCCTGTCGCTGCTGTTGGATCTGGGGCAAATCTGGAGCCCGCTGGCGCTTGCCCTGCTCAGCCGTGCAATGATGCCGGTGCTGATGGTCTGGCTCCCCAATGCCCGCCAGTCCGGCCTATCGCAAAGTGTCGGCCGCCCGTCCCGGCGGGCGGCTGGCCTGGGCCTTGGCCTCGCCGTTGCACTGGCGCTGCCCTTGCTGGGGTTTGTCAGCCTGGCCCTTGCTGTGATGCTTGCCCTTGTGACCCTTGGCCTGGGGCTGGTGGCCCGTGCCAAGATCGGCGGGCAAACCGGCGATGTGCTGGGCGCCTGCCAGCAGATCAGTGAAATTGCCGGCTTGCTCATACTGGTGACCCTGCTCAGCTAAGGGGCCGTAAAAAAACCCGCAACCAGAGGCCACGGGTTTTTGTAGAAAGCTGAGGGCCATCAGGCCCCGGCTATTGGCGCGCTACCAGACATGAATAGGTCAGGCCGGAAGGGATCAGGCCGGAAGGGATCAGGTTGGCAAGGGTTCAGGTTGGTGAGGCTTCAGGCCGCAACGCGAGAGGTCAGAACGTCACCCACCTGTTTGGCTGCCAGGATTTCGTCGCCTCCTGCTACCGCTGCAACTTCGCGGGTCAGGCGCTCAAGAGCGGCCTCATAAAGCTGACGCTCTGAGTAGCTCTGCTCACGCTGGTCATCTGTGCGGTGCAGATCGCGCACCACTTCGGCAATTGCAATCAGATCGCCGGAATTGATCTTTTGCTCATATTCCTGAGCCCGGCGGGACCACATGGCGCGTTTGACCTTGGCCTTGCCTTTCAGGGTTTTCATTGCCTGATTAATCACATCGGGCGAGCTGAGCGACCGCATGCCCACTTCGATGGCCTTATTGGTCGGCACCCGCAGGGTCATCTTGTCCTTTTCAAAGGTGATCACGAAAAGCTCCAGCGCAAAGCCGGCCACTTCCTGCTCCTCAACCGAGATGATCTGTCCAACACCATGGGCCGGATAAACCACATATTCCTCGGGGCGGAATGCGAGCTTCTTCGATTTTGTCATACAGGTCTTTCCTTACACTTGAGGTCGGACAGTACCAAAAGGCACAATTCCGACACAACAACAGCAACGCTATCGCTCCTGAACTGCATCGCAGGTCAGAAGCTCAATCGTCACCGTGGGTCAATCCCCAGGCCGCGCCCTGCATCAGAAATGCAACGCGCGATGGGTTTCATTTTCATATACATCTGAAATGATCATATCACAAAAAGCCCCCCTTCGAAAGACGAGGGGAGCCCTGTTCCGGCCACTCGACCGTGAAAATCACCGTTTTCAGGTCATTTTCAGCAAAAAAATGTCATCCCTTTTCAGCCTGACCCCAGATTCGAAGCGGCTCAACCGCCCTCGCCGGGGGCCTCCGAGAAGTATTTCTCAAGCTTGCCCTCTTCGCCGTCGCGCTCTTCGGCGTCGGGCATCGGGTCTTTTTTGGAGACAATCACCGGCCACATCTCAGAATATTTGCGGTTGAACTCAACCCATTTATCCATGTCAGGCTCGGTGTCGGGGCGAATGGCATCGGCGGGGCATTCCGGCTCGCAGACACCACAGTCGATGCATTCATCCGGATGGATCACCAGGGTGTTTTCCCCCTCGTAAAAACAATCCACCGGACACACCTCGACACAATCGGTGTATTTGCAGGCGATGCAGTTATCCGTAACGACGTAGGTCATGCGGGCTTTGTCCCATTTGCTGTTTGGCAACTAGCTAATTCAGACTCGCCGCATCTTCAAGATGTCACGTGAAGTCCTGTTGCCGGGAAAGGTCAAGCGCTCTGCGAGACTTCTTGTCAGGGCGCCCTTTTCCCTCAAAACGCGGATTCGCAGGCAGGATATCCTGTTTTGGCGTCTTATCAAGATAAAGCGCCTGCGCCTCGGGGGCGGGTCCGCGACGATCACCGATGGCGACGACTTCGACCACGCGAATCTGTCGCCCCTGTGGAAAGCTCAGAACATCACCTGAGGTGACGCTCTGCGCTGTTTTTGTGATCTTGGTGCCGTTCAGGCGAAGATGTCCGGCGCTGATCTGTTTGGCAGCCAGGCTGCGGGTTTTGTAAAACCGCGCATGCCAGAGCCATTTGTCGACCCGGATTTTCTCCGCCTTTGGCTCCATCCGGGATCAGTCGCCCTGCTTCAGCCCCATCAGAGCTGCCGCAAAGGGGTTGTCCGGATCGATCTGCTTTTCCTTCTTTGGAGGCCGGGCGGAGTAGGTCTTGCTGCCCTGTTGCTGCGGGCGACCTCCCTTCTTGCCACCAGGCTTGCCAGCAGGGCGCCCACCGGGTTTACCGCCACTGCGCTCACCCGCGCGCCCCTGACCGCGCGGTTTGCCACCGCGACGATCCTGACCATCCTGTCCAGCGGCACCATCGGCGTTCTGGGTCGAAGCACCACCCTGAGCGCCCCCCTGACCACGACGCTGGCCTCGGTTACCGCCTCCCTGACGGGCGCGACCGCCCCAAGCGAAGGTATAAAAGACCTCCATCTCGGCCGGGGTTTCAACCGGGGTTTCAACAGGCGTTTCAGCAGGTGTTTCAACCGGAGCTGCCGCATCTGCGGCGGAGGTCTCTTGCGCAGCAGAAGCCTCTTCAGTGGCCTCAGGTGCAGGTTCAGTGGCAGGCGCCTCCTCGGATTTGGCCTCTACCTCAGCAGCAGGTGCCGCCTCGGATTTGGCCTCTGCCTCAGCAGCAGGTGCCGCCTCGGATTTGGCCTCTGCCTCTTCAGACTTGGCTTCTACCTCGGCAGGGGCCTCCTCTTTGGGCGCTTCCGGGGCGGCTTTGACCTTGGCCCGCTCGCCTTTTTCGGCGCGATAGCCCAGCCCCTGCATCAGATCGGCAAATTGCTCCAGCGTCATGCCGGTGATCGACAGCATATCCGCCTTGGCTTCAAACCCACCACGGCTGTCTTCGGCGCGCAGCATATCGGCCAGGCGCTCCAGCATGTCGATTCGGATCATCCGCTCGCCTGCTTCACGGTAGCCAGACATGGTGTCATAGCCCTGCGGCGCGTCCTTGGCGGCGGGGACTGTGACCAGACCGGGCGGCGGCGCTTCGGGGAATTCCTGCACACCATTGGCAAGCGACCACAGCACCAGACGCAGGCGCGTCGGGGCGGGTTTCAGCAGCAGCGGCATAAAGACGGTGAACTGGCCAAAACGAATACCGTGTTTGCGCAGCGCGCCACGGGCTTCCTGATCCAGGTCTTTGACTTCCTGCATCACGGTATGACGCGGCAGCAGGCCCAGACCTTCGACCAGACGGAAGGCAAAGCCACGCGCCAGACCTGTCAGCTCTTCGTCTTTTTGCAGATTGATCAGCGGTTCAAACAGGGCTTGCACCTTGCGAGAGATGAAATGCTGCAGGCGACGTTCGACCTTTTGGGCAACATCAGCACCAGCGGCGTCATCCACAAAAACTTCAACCTGCGGGTTCAGCGGGTCAGCGCCGGCCACCAGTTTGCCAACGGCAGCGTCGCCCCACATCAGGCCACCCTGTTCGGTGAAGTCGATCTCGGTATCGGGCGCATTGTAGAACCGGTCTGCGCGCAAATGGAATTGCGGCGCCAGCGCCTGTAACGAGGCAGACTTTAACGTCTTTGCCTCGGCACCTTGTGCGCTTTTATCCGGGGTAAACCGGAACCCGTCCAACCGTCCGACAAATTCGCCTTCGACGGTTACTTCACCCTTGTCATTCACTTCGGCCAAAAGGGCCTCCTTCTGTTTGAGCCGGCGCAGAAGCACGGATGTGCGCCGGTCCACAAATCGCTGAGTCAAGCGCTCGTGCAGCGCATCTGACAACCTGTCTTCTACAGCGCGAGTCACGCCACGCCAATGGCTTTCGTCATGCAGCCAATTTTTACGTTGAGAGACATAGGTCCAGGTACGAATAAAGGCCAGACGCTTGGAAAGTGTGTCAATATCGCCATCGGTGCGGTCAATCCGCTTGATCTGACGGGCCAGCCAGTCGTCCGGAACCACGCCACCGCCGTGCAAATATTCAAAAATACTGCCAATCAAAGCAGCATGTTCGCCATGCGAGATGCCGCGAAAATCGGGAATACGGCAGACATCCCACAACAGGCGCACCGATTGCGCATTGGTTGTGCGCGATATTACGCTGCTGTCGCGCGAGAGGAACTTCAGCGCGCCCAGATCATCCGCCTCGCGGGCGCGTACCAGCACCTCGTTCTCGGGCACTGATTCGAGCGATCGGATCAATGCCTCAACTGTGCCGAACTGCAACTGCGAGGACCGCCAGTTGAGCTTTTTCAACGGTGTGAAGCGATGCTCCATGATGGCCTCGGCCACCTCATCCTCTAACGGGCGCGCATCCCCCGTGACGCCAAAGCTGCCATGGCTCATGCCACGTCCGGCGCGACCCGCGATCTGCGCCAGCTCATTCGGAGCCAGGGGGCGCATGCGCTGCCCGTCAAACTTGGACGTCGCCGAAAAGGCCACATGATCGATATCCAGGTTCAGCCCCATGCCGATGGCGTCAGTGGCCACCAGATAATCGACCTCGCCATTCTGATACAGCGCCACCTGGGCATTGCGGGTGCGCGGAGACAGCGCCCCCATGACCACGGCAGCCCCGCCTTTTTGCCGCTTCAGAAGCTCGGCAATGGCGTAGACATTATCAACCGAGAACCCAACGATGGCGGTGCGCGGTGGCATCCGGCTGATTTTCTTGGAGCCGCCATAAACCAGCTCGGACATCCGCTCACGACGCAGAAACTCCACCTCTGGCACCAGCGCCTTGATCGGCCCGCGCATGGTATCGGCGCCCAGAAACAATGTCTCATTGGTGCCACGGGAGTTCATCAGCCGCTCGGTAAAGACATGGCCGCGTTCGGGGTCAGCGCAGAGCTGGATTTCGTCGATGGCGAGAAAATCGCAGCCCATGCCCGGTGGCATCGCCTCAACCGTACAGATCCAGTATTTCGCCCGGGGCGGCACGATGCGTTCTTCGCCGGTGACCAGCGCCACCACCGAGGGGCCGCGAATGGCAACGATCTTATCATAGACCTCGCGCGCCAAAAGCCGCAGGGGAAAGCCCATGATGCCGGTACGATAGCCCAGCATCCGTTCAATCGCGTAATGTGTTTTGCCGGTGTTTGTCGGCCCCAAAACCGCCAAGATCCGCGATGCGCCTGCCATCTGATCAGCCCTTGTTCTGCCTCTTTCCTATAGGTCGATTGTGACACTATGGAATCAGGTCGGCTTAAAGATCCTTGCCTGCAACCCTGGGCCGCAGACGTTCCAGCGCGCTGAGTACTTCTTCATGGTGGGGATGTATAGCCTTGGCACGCAAATAGGCCTCATAGGCGCGCTTGGGATCGCGGAACTGTTCAAACACCGTCCCCAGAGCATAGATCGCGTTGTAGTCATTTGGGTTCAGCGCCAACGCGCGTTCCAGATCCGCAACCGAAGGCCCATAAGCCCCCATTGCGTGATAGGCGCGGGCACGTTCATACCAGCCGCGGGCAAAATCCGGCGCGTGATCCGTCAGCGCCGTAAGGTGTTCAATTGCCGCCGGGAAATCACCTTTGCTCATGGCGTCAACCGCCCGCGACAGCAAAAGATCCATCGCCGCAGAGCCGCTTTTGCGCCAGAGCGCCTGTAATTCCCGATCCAATCCCCGCGCGGTTGCGGCATCAGCGGAAACCAGCTGATCCAGCAGGTCAGATTCCGCTGGGCTCTCGCCAGCAGAGATTGCCAAAGGCATGGAAATCGTGACTGTAAGCAGCGTTGCCGCCACGATAGCTTTGAGGTTCAAGTGATTTACGATCATGATGAGCCAGTGTAACCCTGCGCAGCGTTTTTTCTAGTGCTGGAAGCAGGTGCTTCACGCAAAATTGCAGTTTCCCCGTGCGCAGTGCCGCACAATGTCACCTCTGTGCACCCCGCTGCACCCATGATCAAAGGAAGACCCAAATGAGCGACACACTCGAACAAGCCGCAGCAGCCATGAACGAAAAAATGGCCGGCAGCGATTTCTCCGCCTCCGCCAAATTTGCAATCGAAGGTCTGGGCTCCATCGTGCTGGACGCCAATGGCGCCCGCGTCAGCGACGACGACGCAGATGTCACCATGTCCGCCGATGCCGAGACCTTTCAGGGCATCCTGACCGGCGAAGTGAACCCAACCAGCGCCTTCATGTCCGGCAAGCTCACCATTGACGGCGATATGGGCACAGCCATGCAACTGGCATCGGCTCTGGCCTAATGGATATTAGCCTGATGGACCTGACCCCCGCGCCCTATTTTGCCGAAATCGCAGAAGGACCCGAAACCGGACAGGCCCATTGGGCGACCACCGACGATGGTCTGCGCATTCGCGTCGGCCATTGGCTGCCGGATGGGGATCGCCCCGCAAAGGGCACCGTGCTGATTTTCCCCGGCCGCACCGAATATGTCGAAAAATACGGCCCCGCAGCCATTGATCTGGGCGCGCGTGGCTATGCTGCCCTGGCTGTGGATTGGCGCGGACAGGGGCTGGGCGACCGCCTGCTTGAGGATCGCCGCCTTGGCCATGTTGAAGAATTTGGCGATTTTCAAAAAGACGTCTCAGCGGCGGTGAAGCTGGCCAGACAGCTAGAGCTTCCCGAACCCTGGTATCTGTTGGGCCATTCCATGGGCGGTGCCATTGGGCTGCGCGCCCTGATGGAGGGGCTACCGGTCAAGGCCTGCGCCTTTTCCGCACCCATGTGGGGCATTCTCATTCCCAAACCGATGAAGCCCATTGCCCGTATCTTAGGCGGCCTGGCGCCTTCCCTGGGGATGGGCGACAAGCGCGTTCCAACAACGACGCAGGGCCATTACGTGGAAACCGCGCCCTTCAAGGGCAATACCCTGACCAATGATCCGGCAATGTACCAGATGATGATTGACCAGCTGAAGGCCCAGCCTGACCTGATATTGGGCGGGCCCACAATCAACTGGCTGAGCGAAGGTCTGAAGGAATGCGAAGCACTGGCAGAGCGCCCCTCGCCCGTTTTGCCGTGCCTCACCTTTCTTGGATCACAAGAGCAGATCGTCAACAGCGATGCGGTCAAGGATCGCATGGCGCGCTGGCCCGGCGGAGAACTGGACTTGATTGATCCGGCTCAGCACGAAATCGTGATGGAGGGCCGCGATACCCGCCGCAAGGTTTTTGACAAGATGACCCAGCTGTTTGACCAATACCGCTAGCCAGACGATAGGTTTGGCAACGACGCGCCCCCGCGGGTGCAGGACCAAACAGCCCTGTAAGGCTTGCAGTATATTCGCATCGTAAATTCTGCCGCGCCCCGAATTTCGGCGCGGGGCTTTGCTTGTGATCCGCCCCCGTGCGCCTTAGATGTTGTGCAACGCCATAACAAACATGCCCGCCAAGGAGGCCCCATGTTGCAACTCCCCTTTCCCGTCCGTGATGCCAATGCCAGCTCTGGCTCTGATGAGCTGGGCAATCTGCCGGTCTGGGATCTCACCGATCTTTATACCTCGGATGACGCGCCAGAGCTGGACCGTGATCTGGACTGGCTGGAACAGGAATGCAGCGCCTTTGCCGCAGATTATGAGGGTCAACTTGCGGATCTGGACGCCGCAGGCCTGCTGAACTGCGTGCTGCGCAATGAAAAGATCAATTCCATTGCCGGACGTATTATGTCCTATGCCGGTCTGCGCTATTACCAGCTGACCACGGATGCGGACCGCGCCAAGTTCATGTCCGACATGCAGGAAAAAATCACCGTCTTCACCACGCCGCTGGTGTTTTTCACGCTGGAAATCAACCGCATCGAAGATAAGACATTGGAAGCGCATTTTGCCGCCAATGCGGATCTCGCCCGCTATAAGCCCGTGTTTGATCGCATCCGCGCCATGAAGCCCTATCAGCTCTCGGATGAGCTGGAGCGTTTCCTGCATGATCTGGGCGCGGTTGGCGATGCCTGGGAGCGGCTGTTTGACGAAACCATCGCGGGGCTCAGCTTTACCGTCGATGGTGAGGAGTTGAACATCGAGGGCACGCTGAACCTGCTGACCGAACAGGACCGCAGCAAACGCGAAGCCGCCTCGCGCGAATTGGCGCGGGTGTTTCAGGCCAATATCAAAACCTTTGCCCGGGTGCACAACACCCAGGCCAAGGAAAAGGAGATCCTGGACCGCTGGCGTGGCATGCCGACACCGCAGACCGGTCGCCATCTGTCCAACGATGTGGAACCCGAGGTGGTCGAGGCCCTGCGCGAAGCGGTGGTTGCCGCCTACCCCAAGCTGTCGCATCGCTACTATGAGCTGAAACGCAAATGGCTGGGGCTGGACCGCATGCAGGTCTGGGACCGCAACGCGCCCCTGCCGATGGAAGATACCCGCGTCGTCGACTGGGCGCAGGCCGAGAAAACCGTGATGGAGGCCTATGAGGCCTTTGATCCGCGCATGGGTGAAATCGCCGCGCCGTTTTTCTCCAAGGGCTGGATTGATGCGGGCGTGAAACCCGGCAAGGCCCCCGGTGCCTTTGCCCATCCTACCGTCACCGATGTGCACCCTTACGTGATGCTGAACTATCTGGGCAAACCGCGGGACGTGATGACGCTGGCACATGAGCTGGGCCATGGCGTGCATCAGGTGCTGGCCGCCGAACAGGGCGAGATGCTATCATCCACGCCGCTGACCCTGGCCGAAACCGCCAGCGTTTTTGGCGAGATGCTCACCTTCCGCAAAATGCTGGACGGGGCGGAAACCAAAGAGCAACGCAAGATCCTGCTGGCCGGCAAGGTCGAGGACATGATCAACACCGTGGTGCGCCAGATTGCCTTTTATGACTTTGAATGCAAACTGCATGCGGCCCGCGCTGGTGGTGAACTCACCCCGGATGACATCAACGCGCTGTGGATGTCGGTGCAGGCCGAATCCTTGGGTGAGGCCTTTGACTTCATGGAGGGCTATGAAACCTTCTGGACCTATGTGCCGCATTTTGTGCACTCGCCCTTCTATGTCTACGCCTATGCCTTTGGCGATGGCTTGGTGAACGCGCTTTATTCGGTCTATGCCGAGGGCGGCGAAGGCTTTGAGGACAAGTACTTTGACACGCTCAAAGCCGGTGGCTCCAAGCACCACAAGGAGCTGCTTGCTCCCTTTGGTCTTGATGCCTCGGACCCCAAGTTCTGGGACAAGGGCCTGTCGATGATCTCTGGCATGATTGATGAACTGGAAGCCATGGAAGAGTAAGTGCAGTTCCCCAAAGGGCGACTTTCAGCCCTTTGGGGAATACCCGCATTCTTTTTAGGGCCGCTTTGCGGACTTTGTTGCCGTTCTATTGGGTCAGTTGAGTGTCCGCTTCTGAGGGAACTCAATCCGTGATTTCGATGCCGTTAGTTTTGGTCCAGTGGTCAAATGCCACTACGATCTTCCCATCCTCGGCCTCAAACTCTGAAACAGCGTCGCGAGAACCCTCATATTGCACTACTTCTAAAATTGGCGTTCCGGCGTATAGTCCGTCGGCCATATACTTTTGAGCTCGCTCAAGGATTCCCTTTTTATCTTGGGGACTATGACTGAACTCACCTGATCGATATTGCTGCCAGTTATTTAGAATGATCGAACACAGGTGATTTGGATTGCTTGCGAGTTGGTCATCACCAAGCCAATGTCCAAGCCCTTCAACATCAAAAACGCGCGCAGCTGTCCCTTTGTCACATTTCTCTTGGTTCAAAATCCACGACAGGACCTTATCTTCATGGTCGTAGTTCCATGTCATCACCACACGGTGCCAAGTTTCGGGTGTTTGCTTGCTCAACCAGTCGATGACTGCGTCAGGCTGGCCCGCTTTCACGATCACGTAGTTTGGGTCTTCCCAGTACTTAAATAGGGCATCCATCTTTTTCATGTTGTCGATCAGTCCATTTATCCAAGGTTATGCTTCGCCACCCACATGACGCCGACAAACCGCAGGTTTCAACATTGTACATTCGCCAGAGTCGACATTGGCTGCATCGCAGAAAATGGTCAAATTGGGCTGATTGTGTTGAAAAACTCCTTCGATCCGTGTCGGCAGGCGATGGGCCAGAATTTTGTTCTGCCGGAGGTCGGATTTGCCTCTTGAACGGGGCGCTATCCCGGCTGGCGAAAACAAGCGTTCTGAAAATGCAGGCCTCTTTTAGCCCGCCCGAGTTTTTCAACACAATCGGCTCAAAGCAGCCAGTGACTACTTCAACTGGCTATCCTTGGAGCCGCGCCGATTTATGCCGCCGCGCGCCCGTTGCGCGCCATCGCGCTCTTGTTGGCAGGCGATGCAGAGCTTGACACCGGGAAGTGCCAGGCGGCGTTTCTCGGGGATTTCCTCCTCGCATTCTGCACAATACCTAAGGCTCTCGCCCTGCGGACGCTTTTGAGCCTGCATCCGGGCCAGCTCATCCTTCAACGTGGCCTCGATCTGCTCACTCACCGCGCCATCCTGCGCCCATCCTCCTGCCATCTTGCCCCTCCTTTTCAGTCACCCACTATACCCGCACTTTAATTCTCCGCTCCCCCCGTGGGCAAGCCCCCCTGCGTCCCAGGTCGGGTTCGCAAAACGTCGTCGCGTTTATGGCGAAATTTCAACCACTAAGAGAATGCGCCCCTTCTCCACTTATTCCCGTTGGAGAGGCCGGGCCTGCATTGCAGGGGTATACCTGACAATATCAGTCAACTATTTGTTTTTGTTCGGTTTTTCTGAAATCACGATTGACGACTCAGGATAGAATGCCTATCCATACGACAGGAACTGCAGCTAGCCAGATCGTCAGGCAGCAAGCAGCAAGCTACTCCAGCCAGTCCGGGTCTTGCCGGGACACGCCAGACAGCCAGCCAAGCCAGCAACTTATCGATCTTAGCAAGCCGTTCCTCGCTGTTCAGATTCTGCAGTGTTCGGTTTCCGGATTTCTTGCGATTTTGACGCCTCTCATCTGCAACCTTACCTGCAGATTGTTATTAGGTAAGCCACCACGCCAGGCCCCTCGCCCGCCAGCCTTTTGGCCAGCTCGCAAGCCCCTGCCCCAGCTACCAAGGCCCTGCCCCAGCTACGCTGAACAGCCCTGCCTTTTGCGGGCGTCCGGCCCAGCCAGCCTCCATGCAGCCAAGCAGAGCGCCAGCCCCCCGCCAGATGCACCGCAGCTCCACCAAAAACGGGCGGCCCCGATGGGGCCGCCCGCTTATGAACTCACTTGCCAGAGCCGGGTAAATCCGGCGGCAGTTAATGTGCTGCCAGCATGCCCTTGGCCGATGCCAGTTCACGCATTTTCTTTTGCAGCTTTTCAAAGGCCCGCACCTCAATCTGGCGGATCCTTTCGCGGCTCACACCATATTGCGTGCTCAACTCTTCCAGGGTGTGCACCTTCTCCGCCAAGCGGCGCTGGGTGAGAATGTCCTTTTCGCGGTCGTTCAGCACATCCAAGGCCTGGCCCAGAAGCTCGCGGCGGGCTTCCAGCTCATCACGGGCTTCATAGTCACCGGCCTGGTCGGCATCTTCATCCTCAAGCCAGTCCTGCCACTGCATCGTGCCCTCGCCCTCGCTGCCAACAGTGGCATTGAGAGAGGCATCACCACCGGACATCCGGCGGTTCATCGAGATAACCTCGTCCTCGGTCACCCCAAGGTCATGTGCAATCCTGGCAACGTTTTCGGGACGCAGATCCCCCTCTTCCAGGGCACCGATACGGGCCTTTGCTTTGCGCAGGTTGAAGAAAAGCTTCTTTTGCGCCGAGGTTGTGCCAAGCTTGACCATTGACCAGGACCGCAGGACATATTCCTGGATCGAGGCGCGAATCCACCACATGGCATAGGTGGCAAGACGAAAGCCCTTTTCGGGATCAAAGCGTTTCACCGCCTGCATCAAACCGACATTGGCCTCTGAGATCACTTCAGCCTGCGGCAGGCCATAGCCCCGGTAGCCCATAGCGATCTTGGCCGCGAGACGCAGGTGCGAGGTCACCATCCGATGCGCCGCACCAGAATCCTCTTTTTCCACCCAGGCCTTGGCCAGCATGTATTCTTCTTCCGGCTCCAAAAGCGGGAATTTACGGATTTCCTGCATATAGCGATTCAACCCGCCTTCGGGGGTCGGTGCGGGCAGATTTGCGTAATTAGCCATTCAAACGGTCCCTCCCAAGATGTTTATGGACTTAACATTGGTCATATGGGTTAGCGCTAAACGCCTTTCAAGGGCGCCTATATGTATCCTTTTATATTTCAGGTTACGAAACATCTGTGACCTTTGACACATAACCCAAAAGAAAAGCACCTTTCTAAGTTAAACTTTCTTTTCCCGTCTTATTGCCTTGCTTCGACCAAAAACTGTGCGAATTGTTGGGCAAAGACCGTTTTTCGGCTGGAAACCCCCAGGGTCCGAAAGATTTTCGGCGCGTTGCGCAGAGGCCGGACAGTCACACCGGCATGGATCCCGTCATGGGACATCGGCACAAATGCCACCCCCATCCCGGCAGCAACGAGGTCCAGAACCTGCTGATCATGCAGCGCCTGCGCGGGTGGCAAGGGGATCAGCCCCTGCTCTACCGGCATACTGTCGGCATTGGGACAATAGGGCCGATGAATGCGGGCCTCGTCTTTCAAATCCGCCAGATCGACACTCCCCCCGGCAGCCAAAACATGCCCTTTTGGCAAGGCGACCCCGTAGATCTCGGTGCGGAAGGGGAAAAAATCATGGCCAGCGGGGACGCAATTTTCGCTGATCAGGGCCAGATCTGCCTCTTCCAGAACGGGAGAAAAGGACAGGTAGGTCTCTGGGTGCGCCAGCCTGAGCGCCCGAAGCCCTGCAGTAAAAGGTGCGAGCAGCACATCCGGGGGGCAATGAATGCGCAACAGCCGCCGATCACTGGCCTGCAACCGCTGCACCACACCAGACAGCTGGGCCACACTTCCCGCCGCCTCGGCATAGAGCCGCTCTCCCAGCGGCGTCACGGTCAGCCCGCGCCGGTGCCGATAGAACAGGTTGCCCCCCATCAGATCCTCAAGCTTTTGGATCGCCGCTGAGACCGTCGGCTGGCTCACCCCATTGGCCCTGGCCGCATGGCTGAACGAGCCCATTTCCAATGCGCTCATGAAATATCGAAGAGGGGTGAGTTCTAACATAGTCAGGGCCTATGCAAAAGATAGTTAACCTCTGAATATCATATATCAGAAAATTCTGCCATCTCTTTTGACCACAGCAACTCTGTTCAAAGGACTGTTAGAATGACCCTCGCCACCACCGCCCATACCGCGACCCCAGTCAGCGCAATTGAATCCCTGCTTCGCAAATTCGTCGCTGGTGATCCCGCTCTGATGACCTATATGGCCCCCGATATCGATTTTCGCATAGATCACTTTCACGATGAGGCGGATGTGAGCTGGCAGGTCGGCAAAGGCCTTGCTGACATCGCCACAATCCTTACCCGCTTGGGAACAGAGGTTTTTCCCAAAGGCACAGAGGCGCTGTCGATCTCAACACAGCCCCTGCCGCAGGAAGGGTGGATGCTCACCACTTTTGAGCAGAAGTTTTTCTATGGTGTACGGGGCCGCATGTGCACCAGCGCGACGCTGATCCTGTCCCATGAGGCTGACGGCAAGGTCGATTTCTTCCGCGAAACCGTGACGAATGTGGTGGATTGCCCTGACACACCAGCGATCTAGATCTCACTCAGCCCCTGCAATGGGGGCCGATCTATGCGGCTCCCATTGCAGGTCTCGCCACAGGACCAAAGCAACTCCAACTCGGGGGGCCGCCCCCGACGTTCAGCCCAATAATCAGACCCGTGATCAGCCCGCAATCGGGGGAAGACGCAGCGCCTCTATCAGATCGCTCATATCCTGGGGGAGCGGCGCCTCAAACCGCATTTCCTCGCCGCTGACCGGGTGCACAAAGCCCAGGACCGCCGCATGCAGGGCTTGCCGGGGAAAGCTTTGCACAGCGGCAATTGCCGCCGGGGCCAGGGATTTGGCGGCAAGCTTGCGTTTACCGCCATAGGTCGGATCTCCCACCAGGCTATGGCCAGCATGGGTCATATGCACCCGGATCTGATGGGTGCGCCCGGTTTCCAGCCAACATTCAATCAATGCCGCCACCGGCGGCTGGCCAAAGGGCTCGACAATGCGGGCGCGGGTCACGGCATGACGGCCGCCCTGAAACAGCACTGCCTGGCGTTGGCGGTCAAATTTATGCCGCGCCAGTTGCGTTGTCAGTTTCAGAATGTTGCCCGGTTCAAAACTGGTGCCCTTTACGCCCCGCAGACGTGGGTCATTGGCATCTGGCACCCCATAACAAATGGCGCGGTAATAGCGCTCCACCGTGTGTTTCTCAAACTGCAGCGCCAGCCCCTGATGGGCCACATCCGATTTGGCAACCACCAAAAGCCCCGAGGTTTCTTTGTCGATGCGGTGGACAATGCCGGGCCGCTTGACCCCGCCCACACCAGAGAGGTTGTCGCCGCAGTGATACAGCAGGGCATTGACCAGGGTGCCCGATGGCGTCCCCGGTGCCGGATGCACCACCATGCCCGCAGGTTTATTGATCACGATCAGATCGTCATCCTCAAAGATCACATCCAGGGCAATGTCTTCGGGACCGATGTGGCTGTCTTCGGCTTCCTCCACGGTGATGCAGATCAGCGCCCCCTCGGCTACCCGGGCCTTGGCGTCCTGCACCACGGCACCATCCACCGTCAGACTGCCCGCCTCGATCAACTTGGCGAGCCTTGTGCGCGACAATGTCGCTTCCGCTGGCACATCGCGCGAAACCGCTTTATCAAGCCTTTTAGGCGGGTCTTCCGCGATGATAAACTCAATCTGGCGGCTGCCCATGACTGATCCTTCCAAGCCTGAAATCCAAGACGAACCGCCGCAGCTCAAGTTTCTGCGTCGACTGGTGACCACATTGACTGTGGTGATGATTGGCGGGCTTGTACTGGTTGTCAGCCTGCTTGTCATCCGCTTGTCTGCAGATAGCCCCAAGCTGCCCGGCAAAATCACCCTGCCCACTGGCACCACTGCCCAGGCCGTAACTTTTGGATCAGGCTGGATTGCGGTGGTGACCACAGACAATCAAATCCTGATTCTGGATCCGGAAAGCCACGCGGTTCGCCAGACGTTCGACATCAAATAGCCCCCGCTCAGCTTTGCATTGGGCCGCTGATCGCTCAACCCACCCGGTTCACGCACCTTCTGATGGCGGCACGCTGGCTACAAAGGCGTGGCAATGAACAAGGGGGCTATGTCGCCGCCGCCGAGCACCGGACCAATGGTTTCACAAGCCCCAGCTTTCCATTCCAATTGGTCGATATCTTTATCTTTTTACCCCGCCCCGGTTTGAGAGGCACCGAGATCCAAGTTTGCACATCCCAGGTGCTGACATGGATCTTGCGCAGTTCTTCGATTGTCTGGCTCACCAGTTCCTCACCATCGGCTTCGATCCGCAAACGGCCCGCACTTTGCCCGTTGCGATAGAACTCCAGCTCCAGGCTCTCTTCAGACTTCACCCGGTTGAACCAACTTTCGTGCTTTGAATTTTCAAATTTGCGCGCCGCCAGTTCCATCGGAAGATGGTGAAAGCCAGCCATCAGCGACGAATGATAGTCGACCGGAGCCGCTCGGTTCGGAGCCGCGCCAACATAAAGAAAACCGTCTTTTGGTAAAGCGTTCCAACAACTCTCCAGCTCTTTTTGCAAGATCCGGTAAGGTGTTGAATTGGTGGTACCACCTCCCCGGCTCGAACGGGGGACCTCCTGATCCACAATCAGGCGCTCTAACCTACTGAGCTAAGGCGGCACTGCGGGCGATTTAGCCTAGAGAAAACCGAAGCGCAAGGGCTTTATAACACAACTTCCCAGCTTTGTTCGATCAAATCCTGCCCAAAAGAGTGAACCGGCTTGCTGTCAATCAGCTGCCAGCCAAAGGCCGCATAAAGCGCACAGGCGGCATGATGGCTTTCATGAGTCCAAAGCTTCATATCGCGATATCCGGCGCTGCGGGCAAACGACATGCATTGGTTCAACAACTCTTTGCCCAGGCCCTGCCCGCGCGCCTCGGGGGTTAAAAGAAACAGCCGCAGTTTTGCAGTTGTTTCACTCTGACGTACACAAAAGACAGACCCCAAACGTTCCGCGCCGCGATGGGCAATCCAGCCTCGTTCGCACTGCGGATCATGATCTTCACAGAACTTCTGCAAGATCTCGGCAACCAGAGGTCCAAAACTATTGTCGAACCCCTCATCGCGTGCGTAGAGATCCTGGTGGCGCGCCACCAACCATTGACAATCTGACGGTTCGAATCGTCGTAATGTTGCTTCTGCCATAGCCTATCAAAGCCCATAGCAGCTTGCCTTTCAAGCCATCGCGGGCTAGCACCGGATACCGGCAATAGATCTGCGGCAGGAGTGCAAAATGGGTATCAATAGCGAACGCGACGTCGAAGCAAACATGCAAATCGGCCCCACCGATCAGGGTATGGTGCGTCTGTTCATCGAAGCCGAGGGTGTCGAAATCCCGATGGATTTTGATCCGGAGGAAGCCGAAGAAATCGCAGACGAGTTGCGCGCCGCAGCCCAGGCCGCCCGCATCGTTGCAGGCTAAAACAGCCTATTCGCCCGCCTTCGGCCCCCGATGGGTGGGAACAGCAAAAAACTGACCATCCCAACCAGGGCGAGGATCGCGTAGGGATTGCAGCCTTCTGGCGGCATCCATGGCAAATTTCTGGATCAGCTTTTTGCGCCGGGCTGGCGCCAGTTTTGTCTCGGCCGCCATACGGATCACTTCGGCGTCGTAGTCATCCGCAACGATCAACCCGGTGCCCTCGGGCAGCACATCAACCGGGAACGCCATATCCACCGCCCAGAAATAGCGGTCACACCATTCCAGATAGCCCTGCCACTTGCTATCCGCCCGGAAATCCGCCCGGCTGGATTTGCACTCGATCACCCAAAGCTCCCCCTTGGGACCCAGCCCCAATACATCCACCCGCAGCCCCCGCGCCGGAACAAATTCTTCCAGCGTGGCAAAGCCAAGCGCCCGCAAATGGCGCGACACGCCACGGGCCAGCCGTTGCCCCGGCTGCAGCGGCTCGGTGGAGGCGTCATTGGAGGCGTCATTGGAGAGGATCTCATTGGGTTGGACAGGCGGTCTCATAGGCCTTAGCGTGAACAATAAGAGAACAAAAGGCAAGCTTCAGCTTCTAATGCGCCTTTGAAATTGGATTGCGCCAGATAGGGACCAGAGCCTCTTGCTTTGACCGCAGCAGAGCACTACCTAGAAGATGTGGCGGGTTCTGCCCCTTCAGTGCCGGAAGCATTCCAGTGGCCTTAAGCAATTCCACGGGAGCTGGCTCTGTTCGGACCCTGGTCCGTTTACCTGGTGCCCACCTGTACATACAGGTCCCCGGGAATCAAAACCGCACGTCTGTGGTGGTCCCGTCACATTTTCCAGCCGACCGCAGGCCATCATTTACGCCCCTGACGCACACAAAAAAAACGCCGCGCCCCGCGATCACAGGGGGCGGTCACCCTGGGATGCCCTCGCTGAGATGCGGTCACCCTGGGATCGTGGTTTTCTATTTGGCACAGAATTATGCGACCTGCGCCGCCTCGACAGGCCCGTCACCAAGACCAGCGGACCTGCAGAGAAAGACCGGCGCGACCTGCAGCGAGCCCTAGCTGAGCAGGCCTAGCGGCGCGTATTGAGCTGGTGTTTTTGTCCAGAGGGCGCTTCGGCCTTGACCCGGGCTGGTTCAAAATAATGCGCAACAGGCGTTCCGCCACGGGGACCATCGTCTTTCCTGGCTATCGCCATAATGACCCAGGCAAACTGCACCCCGGCAAAAACGATGCCATTCATAAACCACAGCAGAAACACTGCCAGCATCCCGTCGCTGGACTGGCTGACCAATCCCCAGAGGTTCATCACATTGAACCAAAGCACCAGGGAAACAAACCCGGCAGCGATGCCAAATCCGATGATAACATTTTTGATGTAGAGTTTTACCAGCTTGGGCATGACGACCTCATCTCTGTTACCCGCAAAGTGTAGCACTCCGCACCGCAAGGTCCAGCGATACCCGCGCCAAACGCAGCCTCACCCGCTGAAATAGTGTCGCACCCTTCGGCAGATCCCCAAATGAGTGCCAATAAAAAAGCGCACCGCAGAGGCACGCTTTTCAATAATCACGAATCAGATCAGCCCTCATAAGGCCACGAGATCAAAAGGCTTCCGGTTTTGCCTCGCGCGCCATGTGGTCCAGCACCGCATTGACAAACTTGGCCTCCTTGCCCTCGGGAAAGAAGGCGCGGGCGATATCGACGAACTCGTTGATCACCACTTTGGGCGGGGTATTGGACTGGGTGAATTCGGCACCGGCAGCACGGAACAATGCGCGCAATGTGGGGTCAATGCGCGCAATCGGCCACTTTGCCACCAGCGCCCGGTCTGTCATCTGGTCAATTGTAGCCTGAAAGTTCACGGCATCTTTCAACAGCTTGCGGAACAGGCCGGTATCGCCCTCGGCCATTTCTGCATCGTCATAAACAGCGCCAAAGCGATGGTTTTCAAATTCAGCAATCACCTTGTCAAAGGTCAGATCGCTGTGTTCCATCTGAAACAGCGCCTGCACCGCATAAAGCCGGGCGGCGGATTTCATCTGGGTCTTACCATTGCCCTTAGGGGCGCTGTCCGAATGGGTCATGCTGTGCGGGGTCCGTTTTCTGTGCCAGCCAGCTGAATGGCTTCGGAAGGCGCCTTAAAGCCGACTCCCTTGGTCTGGGCGCCCCATTTACGCGTCAGCGCAATAAGATGCAAGGCCGCAGCGGCCGCGCCGCCACCCTTGTTTTGATCTGCCGGATCCGCACGGACTTCGGCCTGTTTGCGGTTTTCCACGGTCAGGATACCGTTGCCAATGCACAGCCCCTGCAAACCCAGCAGCTGGATGGCGCGGCTGCTGTCGTTGCAGACCGTGTCATAGTGGGTGGTTTCCCCGCGAATAACGCAGCCCAGCGCGACAAATCCGTCAAAGTTGGAGCTGCGGTCGGCAATGGCGATGGCCGTGGGGATTTCCAGCGCGCCAGGCACTTCGACCACCTCATAGGTGCCGCCTGCAGCCTCGATCTCGGCCTTGGCACCAGCCAGCATATTGTCAGCGATATCCTTGTAGTAGGGCGATATCACGATGGCCAGCTTGACCGGTTTGTCAAATACCGCGCGTGGCATGATGTAGTGCTGTTCCTGTCCAGCCATATCAGGACTCCTTTAGAATGGGGCGGGTGCCCACGATGGAAAGCCCATAGGCATCAAGACCCAGATAGGTGGTGGCAGGTGAATCCGTCAACAACTCCAGCTCTTTCAGACCCAGCTCTGACAGGATCTGGGCGCCCAGGCCAGTCTGTTTGATGGTGCGCGGACCATCGTCTTCGGGGGCATAAAGCGCATGGCGCGGTTCGCGGAACAGGCAGACAACGCCACGCCCTTCTTCGGCGATCAATTCCATCGCGCGGGGCAATTCGCGGACTGGCTTGGGGCCAAGCCCGAGGATATCAGAAGCCTCGTGCAGGGCGTGGGTCCTGGTCAGCACCGGGCCACCAGTGCTCAGATCTCCCTTAATCAGCACCACATGTTCGACGCCATGGGTCTGATCGGTGAAGATGCGCATGTTCCATTCGCCGCCAAACTCAGACGTCACGGTGGAGCTGCTGGTTTCCACCACCAGGTTGTCGTTGCGTGACCGATAGGTGATCAGGTCCGAGATGGTGCCGATCTTCAGCCCGTGGGTTTTTGCATAGTCCACCAGATCCGGCAGACGCGCCATGGTGCCGTCTTCGTTCATGATTTCGCAGATCACCGACGAGGGGTAATGCCCGGCAAGACGCGCCACATCACAGCCGGCCTCGGTATGGCCTGCCCGCATCAACACGCCCCCCCGGCGTGCGCGCAGCGGAAAGACATGACCCGGGGTGGCGATATCTGCTGCGGTTTTCTCGAGGTCAATTGCCGTCGCCACGGTGAGCGCCCGGTCGGCGGCGGAAATACCGGTGGTCACCCCTTCGCGGGCCTCGATCGAGACGGTAAAGGCCGTCTCGTGGCGCGAAGAGTTGTGCATCGCCATCATTGGCAGGCCCAGTTCGTCAATCCGTTCGGCCGGCAGGGTCAGGCAGATCAACCCACGCCCATGGGTGGCCATAAAGTTGATCGCCTCAGCGTCAGCGGCCTGTGCCGGGATCACCAGATCGCCTTCGTTTTCGCGATCCTCATGGTCCACCAAGATGAACATCCGGCCCGCACGGGCCTCGGCGATGATCTCTTCAATCGGGCTGATTGCCGCGCGCAAACGGGCCTCGACCGGCCCCGGTGTTTCAAAGCTCATGCTGATAGCCTTTCGGTACAGATGCCCCAAGGGCCCATCGCCCGGCGGGTATATAGGGCGAAATAGCCCACCCTCGCGGCAAAGGCCAGCCCCACCAGCGGCACAGCAAGGACTGGACGCGGCGTTTGCGGTCGGGCAGAAAGGTAATATTGGATACAATATTCACACCACGGGAGAACAGACCCATGCGCGCATCCCGCATCCTGCAAGCCGTAGACGTCCATGCCGAGGGGGAGCCCGGCCGTGTCATCACCGGCGGCATGCCATTTTTACGCGGCGCCACTGTCTTTGAAAAAATGCAGGATATGGCGCAAAATCATGATGATATCCGTCTGCAGATGCTGCGCGAGCCGCGCGGCTACCCCGGCCTGTGCGGCAATGCCATCGTGCCGCCCTGCCATCCGGAGGCAGATGCCGGGTTTATCATCTTTGAGCAAACCGAGTATCCGCCAATGTCGGGGTCCAATACCATCTGTGTGGTCACTGTGCTTTTGGAAACAGGCATTGTGCGCATGGTGGAACCGGTGACAGAATTGACGCTGGAAGCACCGGCGGGTCTCATCAAGGTGCGGGCTGACTGTTGTGACGGCAAGGTAACGCGGGTGAGCTTTGAGAACGTCCCTGCCTTTGCCCTGCATCTGGACGCCCCGGTTGAGGTTGCGGGACTGGGCACCATCCGGGTGGATGTGGCCTGGGGCGGCATGTTCTTTGTGCTGATCAATGGGGAGACAATCGGCCTGGACCCCCGCGCCGAGAATGGCGAGGAAATTGTACGCATCAGCGAGGCCATCCGCCATGCCACTGCCGAGCAATTGCCTGTCAAACACCCGGATAACCCGGCAATCACCGGCCCCAGCATCACCAATCTCTGGGCGCCGCCACAGGCCAGCGGCACCCATGGGCGCGGCGCCATTACCATTTCCACCGGCGCCTTTGATCCCGCCCGCCCACAGGGGGCCAGCGGCATTCTGGATCGCTCCCCCTGTGGCACCGGAACCTGTGCCAAAATGGCGGTTTTGCATGCCCGTGGTCTGCTTGGGGTGGGAGAGGATTATGTCAATGCAGGCCCATTGGGCACCACCTTCACCGGGCGCATTCTGCAAACAACAAAGGTTGGGAACTACCCCGCCATTCGCCCCAGCCTGTCCGGCCAGGGGTGGATTTACGGGTTAGCCTCTTACTCTTTGGACCCCAGTGATCCCTTCCCGCAAGGATATACCGTTGGTGATATCTGGTAGCGGCAAGGCCGCGGGAATGCTGTGAGGGTTGAGGGGCTCTGCCCCTCGGCCTGCGGCCTCACCCCGAGGTATTTTGGGTAAGATGAAAAGAGGGAAAGATGTGATGTCGGACAGCGCCAGTCGGGCGCGGTTTTGGCCTGTCAGCCCGCCTCGTGCAACCGCGCCACATAACGCGCCAGGGTGTCGATCTCAAGATTGACCTGGTCGCCCAGTTTTACCTCTCCCCAGGTGGTGACCTCTTTGGTGTGGGGGATGAAATTGATGCCAAAATCACAGCCCTGCACATCGTTCACTGTCAGCGAAGTGCCGTTCAAGGCGACAGATCCCTTGGGCGCGATAAAGCGTGCCAGCGCTTTGGGCGCGCGCAGGGTAACGCGGGTGCTATCGCCCTCATCGTGGAGCTCCACCACCTCGGCAACCCCATCCACATGGCCCGAAACGATATGCCCGCCCAGTTCATCGCCGACCTTGAGGGCCCGTTCCAGATTGACCCGCTTGCCGATGCTCCAAGCGGCGATATTTGTCTTTGACACTGTTTCGGCGGAGATTTGCACATCATACCAATCAGTGCCCAGCTCGATCACCGTGAGACAGACCCCGTCCGAGGCAATCGAGGCGCCAAGATCAATGCCTGCAGTATCATAATGGGTGGAAATGCGTGCGCGCAGATCCCCCTGCTGATCCAGCTGGGCAATGGTTCCAATGTCAGTGACGATACCGGTGAACATCGTAAGGCCTCCTAGGCTGTGGCTACGGCGGGGGTTTCCTGTCGCAGAGGTAGCCCAAGCCGCCCCCGCTCTACAAGCCCTCCCCGCAATGCGCACCGCCTTTGCCCCGCGAAGAGATCCGTTGGGATGGGATGCAGGTCGGCCCAACACAGCCCTGCGACATGCCCTGGGGTTGGCCCCCCGTGGTTGGCCCTGAGGTTGGCCTTGCCGCGCCCTTTGCAATGGCCCTAAAGTGAGGCTAAACCCTTGTTGCCTATCCCAGTCATAGTTATGCCCCAGTCCGGTGCTAGTATCCGGCGCTAGATTAGCAAAACCTTTACCGCCAAAGCCCCATATCTGATGCAACACAGCAGCCCCCTCCAACCCGTCTTTCTGTTCCTTCAGGGACCACATGGGCCGTTCTTCAACGCCCTGGGCCGGATGTTACGCACTGCGGGTTGCGACGTTTGGCGCATCGGTTTTAACGCGGGCGATCAGGTCTTTTGGCGCGACAAGACCCAGTATCTGCCCTTTCGCGGCAACCTAGCGGACTGGAAAGGGTTTTTTGAACAGACCTGCCAGGACAAAAACGTCACTGATATCGTTCTCTACGGAGACACCCGGCCGATCCATGCTGAGGCGATCGCCACGGCCCAGGCCCTGGGGTTGCGGGTGCATGTTTTTGAAGAGGGATACCTGCGCCCCTATTGGGTCACTTACGAACGGGATGGCTCTAATGGTCATTCGCGGCTGATGCGGACAGATGTGGCCGAGATGCAGGCCGCCTTGGCGCTCTCGGATATGGAAGCGCCGCTGCCGCCCTCCCATTGGGGCGATATGCGTCAGCATATATTCTATGGCGCGCTGTATCACTGGTTTGTCATGTTCTGGAACCGCAAATACCGCAATTTCCAACCACATCGCGCCCTGCCTGTCACCCGCGAGTTTCAGCTATACCTCAAACGGCTGGTGCTGATGCCCACGCAGGCGCTTGAGCGTCGCCTTGCCACCAGGCGCATTCGCAACGGTGGCTTTCCCTATCATCTGGCGCTGTTACAATTGGAACATGACAGCTCGTTTCAGATGCATTCCCCCTTTGACAGTATGAGCAGCTTTTTGGCCGAGGTGATTTCAGGCTTTGCCGCTGGCGCCCCGCGCCACCATCATCTGGTGATCAAGGCCCATCCGCTGGAAGATGGTCGCAGCCCGATCCGCCAAGACCTGCGACGCCTGGCCCGTGAGCATGGTATTCAGGATCGCGTGCACTATGTGCGTGGCGGCAAATTGGCAGAGCTGCTGAACGAGGCCCGCACCGCCGTTACGGTCAACTCCACCGCCGGCCAGCAGGTTCTGTGGCGCGGCATCCCGCTCAAGGTTTTTGGCGATGCGGTGTATGACAAAGAGGCCTTCACCTCGACTCAGCCTCTGGCCCAGTTCTTTGCCGCACCAGCCCGCCCGGACAACCGCGCCTATAAGGACTACCGGCGCTACCTGCTGGAAACCTCGCAGGTGCCGGGAGGATTTTATTCCCGCTCTGGGCGCCGCCAATTGTTGCGCCATGTTGTTGATATGATGCTGTCACCTCATGATCCCTATGATGCGCTACGCCATGGCACAGCGGCTCCGCGGCAACAGTTATCGCTGGTCCACTGAGCGAAACCTCTCGCAAGACTGGATTTTCTCTACAGACCGCGCTAGTTTGGCAAAAAAACTGAGGCAGAATAATAATAGGTCGAGGAGACCGAGCAGTGAAAAACGTCCCCCTCTCCTGGGTGCGGCCCGTGGCGATTCTCGCTGCATTGACGCTTGCGGCGTCTTGCGGCTTGCCTAAAGTTGGCCCCAACAAACGCCAGATCTTTGCCGGATCGGTGCAGAAGCAAGGCGACGCCTTTGTCGTCTCCGTCAACGACCGCGTCACCCGTGCCACGGCTGTGGTTCCGGCACTTGGCTTCTCCAGCAGCTTTGTCAATGCCGGGCGCCTGACCTCGGATACCATCCGTCCCGGCGATGTTTTGGGGCTGACCATCTGGGAAAACGTCGATGACGGGCTGTTGGCCAATGAGGCCAGCAACGCCACCGCTCTCGAAGAAGTACAGGTCGACAGTGCGGGCTATATTTTTGTGCCCTATGCCGGGCGGCTGCGCGCCGCAGGCAACACGCCGGAACAGCTGCGGGCGGAAATCACCAAAAAGCTCGAAGATCAAACCCCCGACCCGCAGGTGCAGGTGCGCCGTGTGGCCGGGGATGGTTCCACCGTCAGCCTGACGGGCGCCGTGGGTGGCCAGGGTGTCTATGCCATCGAGCGTCCGACCCGGACACTGTCCACCATGCTGGCCCGGGCCGGCGGTGTGGCTATTGAACCGGAAATTGCCCAGGTCACCGTGATCCGCGGCAATGAACAGGGGAAGATCTGGTTCCAGGATCTGTTTAATCACCCCGAGCTGGACATCGCCCTGCGCGGCGGCGACCGCATTCTGGTTGAGGCCGACAGTCGCTCGTTTACGGCCCTTGGGGCCACCAGTGCGCAGGCGCGGGTGCCGTTTGAAAGCCAGGATCTGTCAGCGCTGGAAGCCATCGCCCAGGTTGGCGGCCTAATCTCCACCACCTCTGATCCCACCGGGGTCTTTATCTTTCGCAACGAACCGGCAGAAATCGCCAATCAGGTTCTGGGGCGCGACGATCTGATTGGGGCACAGCGGATGGTCTATGTGTTGAACCTGACCCAGCCCAACGGGTTGTTCATCGCCCGTGACTTTGTGGTGCGTGACGAAGACACGCTTTATGTCACCGAAGCCCCATATGCCCAGTGGACCAAGACCATTTCGCTGCTGGCCAGCCCGCTGACACCTCTCGCCAGTGTTGAGACGCTGTTTGGCGGCTGAGGATATGATCGGCGCAACAGCCATATCAAAAGCCGGGGGCCAAGGCTCCCGGCTTTTTGTTTACAATGGTGGCTTTGTCACCCAGTCACGGCTGCGCCGGATCCTTGGTCTGGCGGGGTATAACATCCGTCTTGGGCTGCCGCAGGAAAACGATCTTGTGGGCATCTGGGGCAACTCTCCCACGGCCCATCGTGGCCGCGCTGTCGCCGCCAAATACGGCGCTGACCTGCTGCATGTCGAAGACGCCTTTTTGCGCTCAATCCACCCCGGTCGCGCGGGAGGAGAGCCGCCCCTGGGGCTGCTGCTGGACCGCCGGGGGCCGCATTTTGACCCCTCCCAGCCGTCAGATCTGGAAGAGCTGCTGGCGCGCCATCCCCTGGATGACAGCCATATGATGCGCCGCGCCCGCAATGCCATTGGCCGCTTGCAGGACGCACATCTGAGCAAATACAACGCCTTTCTGCCCAGTGCGCCGCTGCCGGATCCCGGCTATGTGCTGGTGGTGGACCAGCTGCGCGGCGACGCCTCTGTCACCGCCTCCAGAGCCGACCGCGCCCGGTTTTGCGAGATGCTGGTCTTTGCCCAGCAAGAACACCCCGGCGCCCGCATTCTGATCAAGACCCACCCGGAAACCCGCGCCGGCCACCGGCCTGGGCATTTCACCGACAAAGACGCACAGGGCCGGGTCGAGATGTTCAGCGATGCGGTGTCTCCCTGGGGGCTGCTGGAAGGGGCAATTGCGGTCTATACCGTGTCTTCGCAGCTTGGCTTTGAGGCCATTCTGGCCGGTCACAAGCCGCGCGTCTTTGGCCAGCCTTTCTATGCTGGCTGGGGTCTGACCCAGGACGAAGACCCGCTGGCGCGTCGACAGCGTAAACTCACCCGCCCACAGTTGTTTTCGGCAGCGATGTTTCTCTATCCCACCTGGTATGATCCCTACAATGACCGCCTGTGCGAGCTGGAGCGGGTCATCGACAGCCTGGAGGCCCACACCCGCGCCTGGCGTCAGGACCGGGCCGGCTGGGTGGCCTCTGGCATGCGGCTGTGGAAACGCAAACCGCTGCAGGGGTTCTTTGGCCAAACCCGGAAACTGGAATTCACTGAAGATCCAGAGGAGGCCCGCAAGAGCGGGCGCAACTGGATGGTCTGGGCCAGCAAAGCAGAGACCAAGACCCATGCCGGTGCCACCCGCGTCGAAGACGGCTTTCTGCGCTCACGCGGATTGGGCGCCAATCTGGTACCACCGATGTCGCTGGTGCTGGATCGCCAGGGCATCTACTACGACCCCCGGCAACCTTCGGATCTGGATGATCTGATCACCCAGCGCGCCGATCTGGGCCCCGCCGAGGCCCTGCGCATTGAGGCCCTGATCCAGCAGCTGATCCGCCACAGCCTGTCCAAATACAACCTGGCCGGAGAGGCCCCAACACTGCCCGAAGGCCACCGTATCCTGGTGCCAGGACAGGTAGAGGATGACGCCTCGATCAAGGCCGGGGGCGGGCGGATCAAGAGCAATCTGGACTTGCTGCGCGCCACCCGCAAAGCCAACCCAAAGGCGGTGATCATCTACAAACCCCACCCGGACGTCGAAGCTGGGCTACGCCCTGGCGGCCTGCCAGAGACCGGGGTTCCAGAAAACCTGGCCGATGTGGTGGCCAGCAACAGCGATCCAATGGCGCTGCTGGATATGGTGCAGGAGGTCTGGACCATGACCTCGCTCTTGGGTTTTGAGGCACTGTTGCGCGGCGCCAAGGTCACCACGCTGGGTATGCCCTTTTATGCTGGCTGGGGGCTCACCACCGACAAAGTTCCCGCGCCGCGCTGGCGCACAGCTCGGCCTGATCTGCTGGGCCTGGCCCATGCGGTATTGATTGATTACCCGCGCTATTTTGACCCCATCACCAATCGCCCCTGCCCGCCCGAAGTGGTGGTGGAGCGGCTGATTTCGGGGGAGCTGCCGCAGCCCAGTCTGGGCAACCGCTCCCTGTCAAAGCTGCAAGGGATCTTTGCCACCTATGCACCTTTGTGGCGACGGGATTAGGACAGGGTTAGTACGACGGAGCCAAGACTGGGCCAAGATGGGGACTGGATGGGGTCAGAATGGGGAGGGGGCTCATCCGGGCGGTCCGCCGCCCTACTCCGCCCGCCGCCAGCGGTGCATTACATCCGCGCCCACAGGGCTGGTTTCAATCAGATTGAACCTGTTGGCAGCCTCCAGACTATGTAGCCCCAGGGCCCCAATCGAGGGCAACCCCTCGGCGCCAATGCCCAGACCGGCGGTAAAGCCGATCAGCTCATCCACCAGATCAAAGGCCAGCAGCGAAGCCGCAAGCGCGCTGCCGCCTTCGCAGAAGACCCGCGTCAGCCCGGCATGTCCCAGCTGTTGCAGGATATCATGCGGATCCAGCTGCACGCCGTGACTGGCACAGGGCAACAGGCGCGCGCCAAGGCCCTCCCAGGCTTTTTTACGTTCAATATCCGCCCCCTGCCCATGGCACAGCCAGAGCGGCACTTCAGCGGCAGAGGTGGCCAGCTGACTGATCAAAGGTAAATCCAGATGCCGGGAGATCACCACTCGCACCGGCTGATGTTCGATCCCGAGGTCACGCACCGTCAGCGAGGGATCATCCGCCCGCGCCGTGCCCGCCCCCACCATGACCGCATCATGGCGCGCGCGCATCGCGTGAACCGCGCGGCGGGCTTCGGGCCCGGTGATCCATTTGCTTTGCCCCGATCCGGTGGCAATACGACCATCAAAACTGCTGGCCATCTTTAGGGTCACCAGTGGGCGCCCCTGCTCTGTCTTGTAGAAAAACCCGGCGTGATCGCGCCCGGCCTGTTCTGCCAGCACCCCGACCTGAACCTCGATCCCCGCCTGACGCAGCATCTCGAACCCCTGCCCCGAGACCCGTGGATCGCTATCGCCAACAGCGGCCACCATCCGGGCAATCCCGGCGTCAATCAGCGCCTGGGCACAGGGCGGTGTATTGCCGTGATGGGCGCAGGGTTCCAGGGTGACATAGGCGGTGGCGCCGCGTGCCAAGGCACCAGCCTGGCTCAGCGCCATGACCTCGGCATGGGGGCGACCACCGGGTTGGGTCCAGCCCCGACCAACAATGCGCCCCTCGCGCACCAAGACACAGCCAACCGCAGGGTTGGGCCAGCAATTGCCCTGGCCACGCCGCCCAAGCGACAGCGCCAGAGCCATAAATCGAGTATCCGTTTGGGTCACGTCTCGCCCGCCTATCAGTTATCGCGCACGCGCCCGGATCAGGCCTATGCCAATCCGGGCGCAAAACAGGTCTGTAAGTACAGTCTCGTGTCTTTACCTAACCACCGCAAGCTCTTGATCAGAGCATTGGGACCAGAGACACGTCACTCTTCTCTGGGTGAGTCGGGGCGCAGTTCGTGCACAAAATCCTCAAAATCATCTGCCGCCTGGAAGTTCTTGTAGACACTGGCAAAGCGGACATAGGCCACGGTGTCGATCCGGGCCAGCGCCTCCATGACGATCTCGCCGATCTTGCTGGATGAGATATCCGTCTCCCCCATGCTTTCCAGCCGTCGCACAATACCCGAAATCATCTGATCAATGCGTTCGGGATCAATGGGGCGCTTTTGCATCGAAATGCGGATTGAGCGCTCCAGCTTGTCGCGATCAAAATCCTCGCGTTTGCCATTGGTTTTCACCACCACCAGGTCGCGCAGCTGCACCCGCTCATAGGTGGTGAACCGGCCACCACATGCAGGGCAGAACCGACGCCGACGGATTGAAACGTGATCCTCGGCGGGGCGTGAATCCTTCACCTGAGTATCGATATTCCCGCAAAACGGACAACGCATCTGCGGATCCCCTTTTCCTAATACCAGCCATTTGTGCTAAAGCCCGCACAGTTATCCACAACTATAGGCCAGCCGCTAGGAATTGGGTAGTGGGGAAATGCAACCGCTAAATCAAGCGGCTCAGCCGCTGATATGCGCCAGGATCTGGCGTCTGTGCGGCGCCTCACGGTGTTCAAACAGATAGATCCCCTGCCAGGTTCCCAGCGCCAAGGTGCCATCGCAAATAGGGATCGACAGGCTGACCGGGAGCAAAGCCGCCTTGATATGCGCCGGCATGTCATCCGGGCCCTCATAGGTGTGGCGCAGATAGGCCATCGCGGGATGGGTCGAGGGCGGCACCAAACGGGAGAAGAAGGCCTGCAGGTCGTCTTGCACCTCTGGGTCAGCATTTTCCTGTATCAACAGCGAACAAGAGGTATGGCGCACAAACAGGGTGAGCAGCCCCTGATTACACTCCGCACCCGCCAGCCAGCCCTGCAGCTCACGCGTGATGTCATACAGCCCTGGACCTCGGGTGGGGATGTGAAACTGTTTCTGCATGGGTTATGCTCTGCTCCAGACCCCAGAGGTTCGCAAGGGACTCTTTGGGTCGCTGTCGGCCTCGCCCTGTGGGATTCCAGTGGGATTCCAGATCGGTCAGTTGAAAAGAAAGCGCGGATCATCAAAGCGATCGTAACAATAATTGCGTGCTGTCGCCGCGTTCAGATTGTCGCCCCGGATCTTCACGCTGAGAGAGTAGCGGGTGCTGGTGTCGCTCCCCGGTCGCGGCGTCAGTGAAAACTGCACCGATTTGCGGCCCGGACGATTAACCGAAGGGCCGATCTCCTGCCAGATATAGATCCGCTGGGTCGCCTGGCTGCGCAGTTGGCGAATGGCAAAATCACCGATGCCACACCAATAGTCCTGCGCGCCGGACCCGACTCTGCTGACCACCTCCCAGACGCCTTCGGAGACTGGCAGAACCTCGTGGCGGTTCCAGGCCCGCCAGGCCTGAGCGCTCAAAGGCAGACAGATCAGACTGCCCAGCAGCCCCGCTATCAGACCCGATCGTATTCCGTTTTTTCTGAAGCTCCACTGCATTTAAAAGGCCACCTTTTAGCTGGGTTCCGCGTTGGCATTTCCCAAAAGGATCATATCAGGCGCAGGCACAATCGACAAAGGCAGACTGTCAAAAGCCAACAGGCAATTGATTACACAGGCTAAAGGCATCTCGAACCCGCATATTGTTCCCACGGCTCAAGCTGTTGACGCTGGCAAAGACGCCTTTGTCGGGGGAGCCGGCCAGCGCGGGTTGCAGGGTGAACTGCACCGCAGAACGCCGGTTTGTTGTTTCGCTCAGCCCATGAGACCGGGAAATGTAAAGATGCGCCTCCCAGGGGGTCTTGAGCGCGCGCTGTGCATAGTCACCGGCCGCACACCAGAAATTACGCCCCGAACCGCCAGCCAGCGGAACCACCTCAAACACCGTATCAGAAACCGGATTCACCCGGCTTCCCTCGCGGGATGTAAAAGCACTGACACCAGACGCCGCCGCCCCCAGAAAGCCCAGTGTAAAAACTGCAAGTGAGAGGTTTTTCATATCCGACCTATCCGTTTCCATAGCCGGGACCCAGACAGCTAAATCAGGCCCCTCCGGCGCAGAGCTCGCGCCTGAGAACAGGATAGGACAACGGCCCAAAGACCGCCAATCACGTCGAGGTGCGACACAGATTTGTGTACCGACGGGAAGGATAAACATCCTCCCCGGTCTGCAATGGCGCTGCGGGTCTGCACAGCCTGATCAAAGGCGGACAGGGGACCGGTCACAGTAGCTGCGCGCCTGCTGTACCGACATCCTGTTCCCAGGTTTGATCCCCAGAGCCAGCCACCCCTGTAGCGGAGGCGATACACCAACCTGTTCCGGCGATAGCGTGAACTGGACAGCCGAGCGTCGGCCCGTCGTCACACTGGTTCCACGCCCCTGCACAACATAGATCGTATCCAGCCACTGGGCGCCTTTCACCCGGCGGGCATATTCCGACGCCCCGCACCAGAACTCAGAAAATGATCCGGAGGACTGTGGGATCACCTCAAAAATCAGATCGTTCACTGGATTGACCCGCACCCCATCTGGGGTGGTAAAGGCCTCAGCCGTCAAAGGCGCGACAAGCGCCGCAGTCAGGCCAAGGGCCAAAAGTGTATTTTTCATCAATGCGCTCTCCGGTTTTGACCTACATAAGAGGCCAGCCCCAGTGTTCCAAGGGGAACAGGGCAAGAAGGTCTCAAAGCCAAAAAGCGTTGCAAAAGACCTCGCCAAGCGCCACCGGGATCGCGCGCGCCCTTCTCTTGCGCAGCCAGTCACACATCCCAGCCACACATCAAGGTGATCTAGGATCAGGATCCTAACCAGACTGTTTCACCGCAGCCCCAGGAAAGGGGATGATTTCAGCCCCAAGGCCCTTGCCCAGGCTTTGCTCAAGGATATTCAGCACTGCCGCATCGGGGGAGGCTCCCTGCTCAGGGCTGAACTGAGCACGCGCCTGTAGCCGCAACAGCTCACGGGCCGGCTCCGCCTCCATGGTTTTCAGGGCATCCCCCTGTTCTTTCAGGGCGGTGACCATAAACTCATTGGCATCGGTCAGGGTTTTTAGCGCTTCCAACTGGTCATGCAAAATGGCCAGCGCCGCAGTCAGGTTTTGATTTGCAGACATCGGTCCCCCCTTAGGCGTTTTTGATCTCAAATAGGTAGCGAGACAGTTCATACGACTATATTTGGCGACGGCGCCCTGCTGCAAGCCGCGGTGTTAACAAATGGTTAACGCAGCGCAGGCACATCAAAACTGCCCTGATAGCGGATCAGCAAGCCAACCAGCGGCAGGCTGGCAGAGATATCAAAGCCAAACCCACCATCGGGCGTTTCAAACTCGCAAGCTGCCGATTGCGGGGTCAACAGGCGCGGCAAGGGCAGCCCCAGAAAGCTGGCCCCCAGCACCGCGACGGTCAGCACCTCTGCGCGCATCCTCAGTCCCATCCGGATTGCAATGGGGCCAAAATGCTCCACCGCACAGCCCCGCGTGCTGTCATAAGTCAGGTAGGAGCGTGTCTTGCTGGCGCCAAACCGCCGGGCCCAAATATGACCTTCTCCCTGCGGGGTCGTGGCGATTTCAAAATCCACCCCTCGTCCCGGCGCAGGAAAGCCGGCAATCCACACAATCAGTCGCGCCAGCGCGTTGCCCGTTTCAATATCAGCGCGCCCCCGATAGCGGCCGGATCCCGCAGCGTGAAACCGCGCAACCACCGCTGGCACGGCCAATCCCTGGTCAGCAATAATGCGGCCAAAAGCATCGCTCATGCGCTGTCTTCCTGCGGCGCCGGGATCCAATCCAGGAACCGCGCCCTTACCTCTGAGCTGGGCACCATGCAGGTCGCGGTGCGGCCAAAGATACGATAGCGATTACGCGCAACAGCATGATAAAGCGGATCTTTCACCACCCTGGGCAAAAAGCGGCACAGTCCCAGAACAGGCCAGCCCCCCGGCAGAGCACGCATAGCGGCGGCAAAAGCATCCAGCCGCTGATGGCAACGCCCCTCAACAAAGACCAGATTGGTCTCAAAGTCATCCACCGGCAGCCCCTGCTGCCGGTAAAGCTGCTGCCCCAGTGCAGATTGCGCCGTCGCAAAGGAGAACCGCTGAGCGGTATCGTGGCGCAGCATGAACTGGAAGAAGTGCGAACACAGCACACATTCGCCATCAAAGACGATGAGATCTCCGGCCTGTTGGGCAGGGCTACCTTCGCCTGAACTGTCCGCCACCTATTGCCAACTCCCCGTTTCGAGCGAATATACCTGTCCTGCGCGTTCCTTTGCCTCAAACAGTGGCAGAGCATAGCCGGAACTATTCACACTGCCGCTGTCACAGTGCAGATGTGCCAGCTCCCTACCGCCTTGCTCGACGATGACTCCCCCGCTCCAGGGCTGCTCTACATCCGGATCTTTCTCCAGGCTGTAATAAACGGTGTAATAGGTTCCCTCATTTTCAAAGGTGAACTCTTCCCAGATCGACCGGCCGATTCCCGGCCAGGGCACCATGTGCACATCCCGTACATTCCGCTGCAGCGTCAAATCCGGAGCAGCCCCGCCGCGCCCAAAGGCATAGCTCACCTGATCACCTTGCAGACAGGTCGTCAGCATCCTGCTGCCATTTTTGAGTGAACAGGAGACCAGAGTTTCCGATCCGACAGGACAGGCCACCGCAGGCAAGACGGAAACAACAAATAGAAAAGAGCAAAGAAAAAGACGCAAATCCTGCCTCCATATAGAAAAAAGGCGCCCCGGAAGGGCGCCCTTTCTTACTACTGATCCAGGAAGCTGCGCAGCTTGCGGCTGCGGCTGGGGTGCTTCAGTTTCCTGAGCGCCTTGGCCTCGATCTGGCGGATCCGCTCGCGGGTCACGCTGAACTGCTGGCCGACTTCTTCGAGCGTGTGGTCGGTGTTCATGCCGATGCCAAAGCGCATCCGCAGAACCCGTTCTTCACGCGGGGTGAGCGAGGCCAGAACCCGTGTGGTGGTTTCCTTGAGGTTTTCCTGAATGGCGCTGTCCAGCGGCAGCACGGCATTCTTGTCCTCGATGAAATCACCCAGCTGGCTGTCTTCCTCGTCGCCAATTGGCGTTTCAAGGGAGATCGGCTCCTTGGCGATTTTCATCACCTTGCGGACCTTTTCCAGCGGCATCTGCAGCTTTTCGGCCAGCTCTTCCGGCGTCGGCTCGCGGCCGATTTCATGCAGCATCTGGCGACCGGTACGGACCAGTTTATTGATGGTCTCGATCATATGGACCGGGATCCGGATGGTGCGCGCCTGGTCCGCGATCGAGCGGGTGATCGCCTGACGGATCCACCAGGTGGCGTAGGTCGAGAACTTATAGCCGCGACGATATTCGAATTTATCCACCGCCTTCATCAGGCCGATGTTGCCTTCCTGAATAAGATCGAGGAACTGCAAACCACGGTTGGTGTATTTCTTGGCAATCGAGATCACCAGACGCAGGTTGGCCTCGACCATTTCCTTCTTGGCCTGACGGGCTTCTTTTTCACCCTTCTGGACCTGCTGCACGATGCGGCGGAATTCAGAGATATCCAGACCAACATATTGGCCTACCTGAGCCATATCGGCGCGCAGCTCTTCCACTTTCGAAGTCGAGCGTTCGATGAACATCTGCCAGCCCCGACCCGGCTTTTCGCCCATGTCCGACAACCAGTTCGGATCCAGCTCGCGGCCACGGTAGGCCTCGACGAATTCCTTGCGGTTGATACGGGCCTGGTCAGCCAGCTTTACCATGGCGCTGTCGATCTGCATGACGCGGCGGTTGATGCCATAAAGCTGGTCAATCAGCGCGTCGATACGGTTGTTATGCAGATGAAGCCCGTTCACCAACACAACAATTTCAGAGCGCAGCGACTGGTAGACGGCCTCGTCCTGCTTCCCGAAGGAGCCGTCCTCGTTCAGGGTCGCCGAGATCCGGCTATCCTGCATCTCCGACAGCTGGGCAAAATCGGTGGAAATGCGTTCCAGCGTGGTCAGCACCCGGTCCTTCAGGGACGCTTCCATTGCTGCAAGCGACATATTGGCCTGCTCATCCTCGTCATCGTCATCATCCGAGGTGATGGGGTTGCCGTCGGCGTCCAGCTCCTGGGTGTCTTCCTTGGCGGGCTGGGCCGCAGCCGGGGCCGCCCCCGGAACCACGGGAACAACAGGCTCTGCGGCGTCGCCATCTTCATCCAACTGGTTGCCAAAGGTGGCCTCCAGATCAATCACATCGCGCAGCAGAATGTCCTCAGACAAAAGTTCGTCGTGCCAGATGGTGATCGCCTGAAAGGTCAGCGGGCTTTCGCACAGCCCGGCGATCATGGTGTTGCGGCCAGCCTCGATGCGCTTGGCAATGGCGATCTCGCCTTCGCGGCTGAGCAGTTCAACCGTGCCCATCTCGCGCAGGTACATGCGCACCGGGTCATCGGTTCGATCCAGCTTCTCGGAGGCCGCACCCGCAACCGCAACTTCACGCGGACTATCGGCGGAAACCAGTTCGGTTGAGCCCTTCTGCTCTTCCTCTTCGACTTCCTCATCTTCAATAATATTGATGCCCATTTCCGAGAGCATCGACATCACGTCTTCGATCTGCTCCGAGCTGACCTGGTCGGGCGGCAGCACCTGGTTGAGCTGATCATAGGTGATATAGCCCTTCTCACGGGCTTCGGCGATCATCTTCTTGACCGCGGCCTGGCTCATGTCCAGCGAGATTTCAGCGTCCTGATCGTCAGGCTTGCGGTCGTCGGTATCTTTGGCGGCCATTCAATGCTCCCTAAGAGGCTGGGCGATTCGGATGGGCGAATCATTAGCGCGATCGTGTGATTCGTCACCCGGTTTAGCGAATTTTCTTTGGCTCTTCCTTAGCAAAACGACACGCGGGGTGCACGAATCACTTTTGAGAGAAGCCAATCCTGTCCAAAAGGGCGCCAAAAGCGTCGAGTTCCTCGCGATCGAGCCGCGCGCCATTCTCGCCCACATCAAAGTTGGCCTTGTCCTCATTCTCACTGCGCACCGCGCGATTTCGCGCTTCGGCCGCCTGTTTCAGACGCCAAGTCAAAGCCTCATCCGCCAACCCTGTCAGGTCTTCTTCGGCCTCAGCCAACTCTGCATTCAACCCCTGCAGGGCCTCCAGTTTGGCAAATTCTTCGGCCAGGGTTTGACGAGCCGCTTCAAAATCACTGGGTCTGCGCAGGCAGGGGATAATTGCCACGTGGCCAAGCGCCATCAGATTTTCAAGGGCCTGACCGCCAAGATTCTCAATAATGCGATCTTTCAGTTGCTGCGGCGTATCGATGCCAAACCGCAACACATGGTCCCTGAGCCGACTCAGATCAGCGTCAGCACAGTGCATTCGTTCCAGATTGCCCTCGAACTCAGCAATCATATCCGGTGTCGAGATGGCCACCGCCAGCACAACCGCCTCGCGGGCCCGGGCGATCTCAGCCTCATTGGCGGCCACCACCAAAGAGCTGCGCGTGCTGGCCAGGGGCGCAGGGGTGAGCTTTTGCCCTTTCCAGGGTCTGCGTGCGCCATCGCCAAAGCCAGCTTTGCGACCAGGCGTCCAGCTGTTGCCCCTTTGCCAAGCGTCGCCAGAACCGCCGGTATCAAAGTCCCGATCCCGGCCTTCGGGGCGATTGCCGCGAAACAGCTCCCAGCGCAGATCCTTGATATCCTCGCCATAGTGTTTGCGGATCGACGGATCGCGGATCAGTTTGATCTTTTCCCGCAGCGCCTTGTCCAGGGTGGCCTTGCGCTCGGGGCTGTCAAAAACCTTGCCCTCGGTTTCGCGCTGCCACAGCAGCTTGACCATCGGCATGGCCTGATCCAGCACTGTCTGCACTGCCTCTGGCCCCTTGCTCTTGATCAGATCATCCGGGTCCTGCCCGTCTGGCATGATGGCAAAGCGCAGGGATTTGCCTGCCTGCAACAATGGCAGGGCCAGATCAATCACCCGCATGGCGGCCCGCAAACCGGCGGTGTCGCCATCCAGCGCAATGATTGGCTCATCCGCCATCCGCCACATCAGTTGCAGCTGGGTCTCCGTCACCGCCGTGCCCAGAGGCGCAACCGAAGACGGGAAGCCCGCCTCGGACAGGGCAATCACATCCATATAGCCCTCAGCCACGATCAGGGGCGTACCGCGACCGGCAGCCGCCCGCGCGGGCGCATGATTGTACAGGCTGCGGCCTTTGTCGAACAGCTCGGTCTCAGGCGAGTTCAGATATTTGGCATTGTCATTGGGGTCCATGGCACGGCCACCAAAGGCAATGGCACGCCCGCGGGCGTCGCGGATCGGAAACATGATCCGATTGCGAAAGGTATCATAGGACCGCCCGCCCTTGGTCGAGGGCTTGGCCAGACCGGCAGCCATGATCAGCTCTTCGGGCACGTTTTTGCCGCGCAGATGATCCCACAGCGCCTGCCAGCCATCCGGTGCAAAGCCGATCTCCCAACGATCCAGGGCCGGTGGCGTCAGGCCACGCCGCTGCAAATAGCTGCGCGCCGCCGCCGCGTTATTGGTCTTCAGCTGCAGGCGGAAGAACTGCACCGCCTGCTCCATCACCTCGATCAACAGCGTGCGACGGTCCTGTTTTTGCTGGGCCCTGGGATCGCGGGCTGGCATCTCCATTCCGGCCTCACGCGCGAGGATCTCCACCGCCTCCATGAAGCCGACATTTTCGGTTTCCTGGACAAATTTCAGCGCATCTCCCTTGGCCTGACAGCCAAAGCAATAATAATAGCCTTTGCGATCATCCACATGAAAGGACGCGCTTTTTTCATGGTGAAACGGGCAAGGTGCCCATAGATCGCCCTTGCCGACATTTGATTTACGCTGGTCCCACATGACCTTGCGCCCGACAACATCAGAGATGCTGATCCGGCTGCGCAATTCATCCATGAAGCCAGGTGTCAAAGACATATCAGTTTGATTTCAACTGTCGTTTCATTTCCTGAATCTGATCCCAGTTTTCCAGGCATTGCTGTTCCAGCAGCGGGCCAAATTCCGTCGCCTTCAGATCCCGGCGCTTCATGGCATAGATATGCTCGGCCAGCTGTGGGATCGCCTTGGAATACTGTTCTGGCCAGTCAGGGTCGCTGTCAAGAATGACCTGTTCGACATCTGCCTTGCTGACGCGGTCCAGGCGGGCAGCCTGAACGGCGCCCATGACCTGGCCCTGATATTTGCAGCTGTCTTCTTTTCTGTCGGCAGCATAGGCAGGTGCTGCCAATAGAACGGCGGCAAGGGTGATGCGGATCATGGATCGCTCCCGGAATCAGTTGATGATCCTGCGAGATTACCCCCGCGCCGCCCGAGCTTCCATCGCTGTTTTGAGATCATGATGCAATGTCCGCGCCATGGATCGGAACACCATGATCTGAAAGCGATCTTTGTCGAGGCGACAGATCGAAGCCATCATATGTTTGAGCTCAGTCCGTAGAGAAGCGCCAATGTCAAAATGCGCCTGCCGCAGATCAACCGGGCACAGCCGGGCCAGAACCTCCTCTGCCCCGGCCCCCGACAGCTCCATCACCGCCCAGCCCGCACTTTGATCCGTAAGCGCCGCATGTTTCGCCAGACCCGCGTCTGGTTGCGGCCCCATCAAAAGCGCCAGGTCACGGCCAAACCAAAGGACGCGTGCCCCCGCGCCAGAGATCGACCCATTGACCCCTGGATAGCCAATCCCATGCGCCGCAGTCAGGGCCTTGTCCAGCGCCTGTTCCGCGCCCCGGTAGGGCGCCAGCGTGGTCAGGCTCTGCGGCTTGCTTTCGGTCAGGGTCAGCAAGCCGATCTTGAGCGGTTCAAGGCCATCACAAGCGGTTTTGACAAGCAGTTCAGCCACGGGTCCGTTCTCCTTCTGGGTCGTAAAACACCGGCTCAACCACTTCGCAGAGCGTATCTATACCGCGCATATGGTCCACCAGACGGATCTCATCCCCGATCCGGGTCGCCCCTCGTTTCAAAAAGCCAAGCGCTATCATATGCCCCAGCTCCGGCGAAAAGCCGGCAGAGGTGACATAGCCCTGATCATGCACCCGCTCCACCGGATCCTCAGGCGCAAAGAGATGCGCGCCAGCGCTCAGCTGCTTTACCGCGCCAATGGGTTTCAACCCGACCATCTGCATACGCTCCGCATCCATCAAACCCGGACGATGGGCCATGGCCTTGCCGATGAAGTCCTTTTTCGTCGACACCATGCCCGCCAGCCCCAGGTCATGCGCCGTCACTGTGCCATTGATCTCTGCATGGGTGATAAAGCCCTTCTCGATCCTCAGCACATTCAGCGCCTCCATGCCATAGGCACCACCGCCCAGCGCTTCGGCACGCGACAACAGGGTGCGGAACAGGCTATCGCCATACCCCGCTGGCAGCGCCAGCTCATAGGCCTCTTCCCCGGAAAACGAGATCCGGAACAGACGCCCCTTTACCCCCATCACAGAGACCTCGCCGCAGGCCATAAAGGGCCAGCTGTCCCTGTCGATCGGTGCATCCAGCAACCCGTTCAGCAGCTCCCGCGACTTGGGGCCTGCAACGGCAAACTGCGCCCAGTGCTCCGTGACGGAGGTAAAGCGCACATCCCACTGCGGGCGCAGCACCTGGGCCACAAATTCCAGATGCGCCATCACATCGCCTGCCGCCGCCGTGGTGGTGGTCATCACGTAATGCCTGTCCCCCAGCCGCGCACATGTGCCGTCATCCATGACAAACCCATCTTCGCGCAGCATCAGCCCATAGCGCACCCGCCCGACCTTCAAGGTGCTAAAGGTATTGGTGTAGACAAAATCCAGCAGCTTGGCCGCATCCGGCCCCTGAATGTCGATCTTGCCCAGTGTGGACACATCGCAAACCCCAACGGCGCGGCGCACCGACATGACCTCACGGTCACAGGACTGCCGCCAGTTGCTCTCGCCCTGTTTGGGGAAATAGGCCGCCCGGTACCACAGGCCAACCTCCAGCTGGCTGGCCCCGCGCTCCTCAGAAGCCCCGTGCGAGGTCAAAAAGCGCCGCGGTTTAAAGCCCTGATCCGCGGCCCCTGCCCCCATTGCGCCAATCGACACCGGCACAAAAGGAGGCCTGAAGGTGGTTGTCCCCGTTTCGGGAATAGAGCGCCCGGTCACATCTGCCAGCACGGCCAGCGCCGCCACGTTGGAGTTCTTGCCCTGATCGGTGGCCATGCCTTGGGTGGTGTAGCGTTTCATATGCTCGACCGAGCGGAAGTTCTCGCCGGCCGCCTGGGTCACATCCTTCACGGTGACGTCATTCTGAAAATCAAGCCAGGCGCGCCCTTTCCCCGGCACCGCCCAGAGCGGCGCGATCTGATAGGGCGCATCCTCGGCAACCGGCACATCTGAACGCGCCCCCCCCATTCCCAGCTCGTCCAGCACAGCATCAGCGGCAGCGGCCCCCTCGGTCAGGGCCGCCTGGGTGGAGAAACTGCCGTTGCAGGCGCCGACAGCGCGCATCCCCGGCACTGCGCCAGCCGCAGGTACAAAGGCCAGAAGATCGCGCCGCCACAGGGGCCGCGCGTTCAGATGACAGGTAAGATGCACCGACGGGTTCCAGCCCCCTGACATCGCCAGGCAATCGGTCTGGATCTTTTCTTCGCCACGCACCGAACGCACCGTGACGCTCTCCAGCCGCTTGCCGCCACTGGTGTTGCAGATCTGCGCGCCCTTCATCACCGGGTAAAGATCGCTCTCCGGCGCATCGTGACGACTGTCAATCACCGCCGCAAGATGCACTCCGGCCCGCACCAGATCACGGGCCGTGCGATGAGCATCATCGTTATTGGCAAAAAGCGTCACCCGCTCCCCTGGTGCGACGCCCCAGCGGTTGAGGTATGCGCGCACTGCACTTGCCATCATCACTCCGGGCCGGTCGTTGTTGCGAAACGCCACCGGCCGTTCAATTGCACCCGCCGCCAGCACGCAGTGTTTGGCTGCGATGCGCCAGAAACATTCACGCGGACGATGGCAGCCCTTTAACGAGTGCTGCCGCATCTCATGATGCCCCACCCGTTCCAGCGCCCCATAGGTCCCCTGATCATAGGCACCGGTAACCGCCGTGCGCGCCATCAGCCGAACATTCGCCATCGCGCGCAACTCTGCCAGGCTGTCCTGCAGCCAGACGCGGGCCGGCTTGCCGTCAATCTCTTCCTGCTCGACCAAAAGACGTCCGCCCAGATGGCTATCCTCTTCCAGCAGCAAAACATCCACCCCGGCGCGCCCCGCCGTCAGGGCCGCCATCAGCCCCGCAGGACCAGAGCCCACCACCAAAAGTTCACAAAAGGCATAGGCCTTTTCATAACAATCGGTATCCGCCTCTCCCGACAGCGCCCCCAGCCCCGCCGCCCGGCGGATCAGCGGCTCATACAGCTTCTCCCAAAAGGCAGCCGGCCACATGAAGGTCTTGTAATAAAACCCCGCGCCAAAGAACGGCGCCGCCAGATTGTTGACCGCCAGAAGGTCGTGCTCCACCGAAGGCCAACAGTTCTGACTGCGCGCCTCTAGCCCTTCATAAAGCTCCTGCGTGGTGGCGCGAATATTGGGGTCCTGCCCCGCGCCATGCCCCAGGGTGACCAGCGCATTGGGTTCTTCGCTGCCCGCCGTCAGGATGCCGCGCGGGCGGTGGTATTTAAACGACCGTCCCACCAGATGAATATCATTGGCCAACAAGGCAGAGGCAAGCGTATCCCCCTCCAGCCCCATCAGGTGCCGCCCGTTGAAGGAAAAGTTGACGGTCTTGCCTCCCGTATGAAGCCCCTTCCCCGCGATCCTCATGCTGCCCCTCCCAATCCCAGAGCAGAGGCCAGCTCCACCTTCAGGACCTCATGTGTCGCCGTGTTTCGCGTCACACTGAGCCAGCTGCCGCAGCCCATCTCGTGATACCAAAGCTCCGCCAGAACCCCGGCAGGGTTTTCCCGCAGGTGCACATATGCGTGCCAGTCATCCAGCCCCGCATTCCCCGCAGGACGTTCCATCGCCGCGCCCTTGACATAAAACTCTCGTCGGTCGCGTTCACCACAAAGCGGACAGTGGATCCTCATGCCTGGCACTCCTGCTTCATCTTACCCAAAATACCTCCGCCGGAGGCATCCAACCCGGGCCCCAAAGGCCTAGTGGAGATTATGTTGCGCACCGGTTCCCTCCTCATCCATCAGCCCATAGCCACTGCGAAACCGATCCAGTTTGAACCGGGTCGCGGCCCCGTGGGGGCGATCCGTGGCGATCAGATGGGCATAGGCATTCCCAGAGCCCGGCGTGGCCTTGAAGCCGCCATAACACCAGCCGCAATTCAGATAGAGACCATCAATGGGGGAGTGATCAATAATGGGAGACCCATCCGGCGTCATATCCATGATCCCGCCCCAGCTGCGCAGCAGCCGCGCCTTGCTGATGGCCGGCACCATGGCGACGCAGGTCTCCATGGTATGTTCCGCCATCGGCAGATTGCCCCGCGCCGCATAAGAGCTGTAAAAGTCCAGATAGCTGCCAAAGACCAGCCCGCCCTTGTCAGACTGGCTGATATACAGATGCCCCTCGGCAAAGGTAATGACCTGATCAACCAGCGGCTTTACCCCTTCGGACACAAAGGCCTGCAAGACGTGGCTCTCAATCGGCAGGGTCAGGCCGGCCATGGCCGCCACCTGGCCGCTGCGACCGGCTGCTGCCAGGGCGACCTTCTTGGCGCGGATCGGGCCGCGTGCGGTCTGCACGCCGACCACCTTGCCGCCCTGCACATCGATGCCGGTGACTTCGCAGTTTTGGATCAGATCCACCCCGCGCCTGTCAGCCCCGCGGGCAAAACCCCAGGCCACCGCATCATGGCGGGCGGTGCCGGCCCGGCGCTGCATCAGCGCCCCCATGATCGGAAAGCGGTTGTTGTCAAAATTCAGATAGGGTGCCAGTTTGCGCACCGCCTCGCGATCCAGCAGCTCGGCGTCATCCCCCTGATTGATGATCGAATTCCCCCGGCGGACCGCCGCATCCCGCTGACCGTCGTTATGATAGAGATTGAGCATACTGCGCTGCGACATCATCACATTGTAGTTCAACTCCTGCTCCAGCCCCTCCCAGAGCCTCAGCGAGTGTGAGTAGAATTCAGAGTTGCCGGGCAGGTAATAATTGGCGCGCACAATGGTGGTATTGCGCCCGACATTGCCACCGCCGAGATAGCCCTTCTCAAGCACCGCAATATTGGTAATCCCGTGTTCCGCCGCCAGATAATAGGCCGTGGCCAGCCCGTGGCCGCCGCCGCCAATAATCACCACATCATATTCGCGCTTGGGGTCCGGGTCACGCCAATGCGGGCCCCAGCCCTTGTTGCCGGTCAGCCCTTCCCTGAGCACCCGCCATCCCGAAAACCGCATCACTGCACTCCCGCCTTGCATCCTGCCGAACACCCCCCAACGGGTGGTGATAAACCTGTGATATTGCTAGCGGCTTTGCCGCAGGACGCCTAGCCCCAGAGGTCAAAATTTCTGCAACAGGCGTGCTCTTGCTGGTCTTTACACAGGAAGTGGACACATATGTCTAGAACATTTCGCGACCAACCCTGCCGCTTCTGGTCCTTTGGTGAGTTTTGCCTGGCAGGCCTCATCCGAAACAGAACCACCGGTGCGCTTGGCCAAAACATAGATCTCATGCCCAAGGGCACGCAGGGCTGCAGGGCCTTCAAGCGGGGGCACTGCAAAAAAATGGCGGGCACAAGGCCCGCCATTAAGATCAGAAAACTGACACCTGTATTAAAACGCCTCAGAGCCCCTTGGCACGGTAGCTGGCAGCCACCTTCTCGATTGACACCAGATAGGCGGCGGTGCGCAGATCGGTGACGTCATCACGGCTGTGCCAGACTTCGCGCATCGACTGATAGGCAATCCGCATGGTGTCATCCAGACCCGAACGCACCAGCTCCAGCTCATCGGCGCCGCGCAGATACTTTTCTTTGAAGCCATCGGTCAGCGTCCAGGTTTTCCCCATGCTGTCTGACAGGCCTTCCAGCTCATCGACCACCAGCTGGTGACGCGCCTCTTCCTGGCGACGCTGCATCCGGCCAAAGCGAATATGGCTGAGATTCTTCACCCACTCAAAGTAAGAGACCGTCACACCACCGGCATTGGCATACATATCCGGGATAATAACGGTCCCCTTTTCACGCAGGATCTCATCCGCGCCCGCAGTCACCGGGCCATTGGCGGCCTCGATGATCAGAGGTGCCTTGATGCGCTTCGCATTGGAGAGGTTGATCACCCCTTCCAGCGCCGCCGGGATCAGGATATCGCACTCCCTCTCCAAAAGCTCCGCGCCATTTTCCAGCAGAGTAGCATCCGGATAACCGGTAATGCCGCCATGTTTGACGATCCAGTTGTGCACCGCCTCCACGTCCAGGCCTTCGCTCCGGAACAGGGCACCGTCGCGCTCGATAATACCGGTGATCAGCGCGCCATCTTCCTGGCTGAGGAATTTGGCAGCGTGGTACCCCACATTGCCAAGCCCCTGCACGATAATCCGCTTATCTTTCAGCTTCCCGTCAAGACCCGCTATGGCCACGTCTTCAGGATGACGGAAAAATTCACGCAGCGCATATTGCACCCCACGCCCCGTCGCCTCGACCCGGCCGGCAATGCCACCGGCATTCAGCGGCTTGCCAGTGACGCAGGCACGGGCATTGATATCGGTCGTGTTCATGCGCGCGTATTGATCGGCGATCCAGGCCATCTCGCGCTCGCCTGTTCCCATATCGGGCGCCGGCACGTTCTGGCTGGGGTGGATCAGGTCGCGCTTTGCCAGTTCATAGGCAAAACGCCGGGTGATCAGCTCCAGCTCGTGTTCTTCATATTTGCGCGGGTCAATGCACAAACCACCTTTGGATCCGCCAAAGGGCGCTTCGACCAGAGCACATTTATAGGTCATGAGTGCCGCCAGGGCCTCAACCTCATCCTGATGCACATTGATGGCATAGCGAATACCACCTTTGACCGGCTCCATGTGCTCGGAATGCACCGAGCGGTAGCCAGTGAAGGTCACCATTTCACCGCGCAGACGCACCCCAAACCGCACCGTATAGGTGGCGTTGCAGACGCGGATTTTCTCCTCCAACCCAGGCGGCAGGTCCATCAAAGCGACTGCTCTGTTGAACATCAGATCAACACTCTCGCGGAAGCTGGGTTCTTGGGGGCTGCTCATTGGTGGTTCTCCGTACTCTTTCAACGACTGATTCCTATCGTTACGGCAACTCTATGCACGGAAGTTTAAAGAGTGCGACCTTTTTAGCCATTCCATTTCAGAAATTGTACCCAACTGGATTTGAACTCGATTCGTTTTTGTCACAGCTCGGCTTGTTACACTTTGCTGAGAATCCGTAAACAATCGCGCTACTGGCCCAAGATTGCTCTCCCTATTAAGAAAATTGAAACCAAATGGACTTGAGCCTGCCCCATTTCCGCCATCTTCCCCAACCAAATATGAACGAGACAAAACCCGTTCCACTCCTATGCCCCCGCGATCCGGGGCCGAAGAGGCTGTTGCTCATGACACTGCGCCACAAGACCGTCACGGCTCTCAACTTTAACGTCCTGCAACGGGGCGCTAACCAGCTGCGCGCATTCCGCCGCGATGAAAGCGGCGTCATGGCCTATCCCACAGTTGCCTTTTTCCTGGCAATGCTGGCGGTTGGCGGCCTTGGTGTTGATCTGATGCGAATGGAGCGCGACCGGACAATTCTGCAATACACCCTGGACCGTGCGGTTCTGGCTGCTGCGGATCTGGACCAGACCCAAACCCCTGCTGTTGTGGTACAGGACTACCTGAACAAGGCGGGGTTGGGCGAGTATTACACGCCGCCAATTGTGGAATCCGGGATTGGTTTCAAACGGGTTCAGGCGACCATCAACTCAACCTTCCAGGCACATCTGATGAAGTTCTCAGGCGGCACGGATCTGCCGATCTATGCCACCTCCAAAGCGGAGGAAAGCATCGACGGATTGGAGATTTCTCTGGTTCTGGATGTTTCCGGCTCGATGAACTCCAACAGCCGCCTGACCAACCTCAAGGTGGCAGCAAAAGATTTTATCGACACCATGGTGGCCAATACCACCGAGGGAAAAATGTCGATATCGGTGGTGCCCTATGCGACGCAGGTCTCGCTGCCAGATGACCTGATTGGTCAGTATTCCACAGTTGGCGAAAATGAGTATTCCAACTGCGTCAACTTTCAGTCCAGCCAGTTCAACAGCGCCGCGTTGACCACCAGCGAAACCTTGAAACGCTCAATGCATTTCACCGTTTGGGGGGATTACAACGACAAACGTACCCGTACCCCACCGGAACTGATCAGGGATCCAATCTGTGACGAGCGCGCATCGCGCCAGATCCTGCCCCTGCAGAAAGATGCAAATACCCTCAAGGCCTTCATTCAAAATCTCTCGGCTGGGGGCAACACATCAATTGATGTTGGCATGAAATGGGGAACTGCATTGTTGGATCCCTCTGCCCGTCCGGCAGTCCAGGCCCTGGCCACTGGCACTAACGCCTCTGTACCTGGGGATTTTGCAGACCGCCCGGCGGCCTATACTGACGCAGATACAATCAAGATCATTGTGTTGATGACCGACGGCCAGAACACCTCGCAATACTATGTGAACAATAACCGCCGCGATGGGCCATCTGGGGTGCATTTCTCCACAATCGTGGGGCGCGATGACATTCGCTATGGCACCGGCACAGCCTCGCTTCAGGTCTATTCCACCTATGATGCCTACAATAACCGATACTACTGGCACCTGCCCCATTACGCACAATGGGCGGACCACCCCATTGGCACCGGCAACAGCCAGTTTTATGACTGCGACCGCTACGGCAATAGCTGCCGCTGGATGTCAGAAAACGCCGATCCGCAAAACAACCCGCCCGTTGTTCAGAACCTGAACTACAGCGAACTGTTTGCACGGACCTCGCTGAAGTACCTCTATCGTTACATCTTTGCTGACTGGATGGATTACTATCAAGCGCGCAATACTTGGTACTATGGCGTCTATTCCAGCCACGGCAACGGGACCAAGAACAGTCGCACCCGCAGCATCTGTTCGGCGGCAAAGGCCCAGGGCATTGTGGTCTACACCATCGGCTTTGAGGCCCCCAGCGACGGGGTCGCGGTTCTGCGCGACTGTGCCAGCACCGATGCCCATTATTTTGATGTGGACGGGCTGGAGATCAAAGACGCCTTTGCCTCAATCGCCACATCGATCCGCCAGCTGAGGTTGACCCAATGATTTTTTCCTCTGCACAACGCCTGCTCCGGCGCTTTCGCAGCGACACGGATGCCACCGTAACCGTTGAATTTGCCATTCTGATGCCGCTGTTCTTTATGTTCCTCACCTCGACCGTCGAGCTGGGGATGGTGGTCCTGCGGCAATCACAGTTGGAACGCGCCCTGGATATCGTGGTGCGAGACATTCGTCTGCATACGGGCTCAGCCCCGCAGCACGATACTGTACGGGATCAGATTTGCAAAACCTCCGGCTTCATCGACAACTGTTCGACCTCGTTGCGGCTGGAAATGGTGCAGCTTGACCCCTTTGCCTGGACGGGCGTCAACGAACAGCCCGACTGCATCAGCAAACCCGAAGAGATGCTGCCGGTTCGCGGGTTCTCCAACACCGGCGCGTCCAACGACTTGATGCTGATCCGTGCCTGCATGCGCTTTAAGCCCTTGTTCTCTGGCTGGGGTTTTGGCGAGAGCCTCTCCACTGCCGACCCCGAAGGACTGGTCAGCCTGGTGGCCGTGTCCGCATTTGTGCAGGAGCCAAGGTAAACCATGTTTTCCCCACTGATCAGACGTCTGCGCGCCTTTTCCCGCAACACCGAAGGTACGGTTACAGTCGAATTTGCGCTCTATGTGCCGCTGCTTTTGTGGCTGTTTGCAGCCATCTACACCTACTTTGACGCTTTCCGGCAGGAAACCGTCAACCTGAAAGCCGCCTATACCATCTCGGATTTGATCTCTCGCGAGACCACAACGCTGAACGAAACCTATATCGACAGCATGTACAAGATGAGCCAGCTGCTGATCCGCTCGGACTCGGCAATAACCCTGCGTATTTCGGTGGTGCGCTGGGATGAAGACAACAACCGCTACTATGTGGACTGGTCAAAAGTCCGCGGTGAATCCTTAACGGCCTGGACCGATGCCACCATCAGCGCAGTCGAAGACGACCTGCCCACCATGCCGGATGAAGAACGCGTCATCCTGGTTGAAACCCGCAACGAAATGTCCCCGGCCTTCCGGGTCGGGCTGCCAGAGCTGGACATCAACAACTTTGTCTTCACCCGGCCGCGTTTTGCGCCGCTGGTGCATTTCGAAGGCAACCTCAGCAGCGGTGGCGGCCACGACGATGGCTCAGATGCCCTAGACTAAGGTGCTAGGGGCGCAGGCTGCGTTGGGCAATCATCGCAGCCAGAATCTCTGACATGGTTTTGCTTTGCGAGCCTGGCGTAACACCGCCAATGCCAATGCGCCGCCCGGCGCGCCACCACAGCCCCGGCAGCCAGATCCTCGCGCCTGATGTCGCGGTGCGGATCAGAAAACCGTTGGACGGCTTAAACGCAAAAAAGCCGCGATCAATGCTCTCGATATCGCAAACCTGCGCAATTACCGTTCCATCGGTGCAGCGCAGCACCTGCTCTGTCAGTTCTATTTTGTGGCTGGTCGCCTGCCACATCCGCACCGAAAGCCACAGCGCGCCCAGCCCAACCCCCAGCAAGAACACCAGCCAGGCAAATGATGGCGGGTTTGAAGCCGCCACATAGAGCAAGGCCACGCCGATCACCGCCAGCATGGTCACCCCCATGACACGCCGCAGCCCCGAGGCTTCCACTGTTACCAAGACTTCGTCGTCCGTCATTCGTCGCTCTCCTGCCATCCTCAAAGCCCGTGCGGACCCTGTAGTGCGCCGGGACATAGCCTGATTTGGGGGGAACGAACAGCCCCACTGGCGATGGCGGACAAACCCCCCCGCCGACATCAGCCCCCTTGCCTGCCCCCTGAAGGCTCAGTACCTTCGCACAATGAGTTGGCCCCAAAACACACCGCCCCGCCAGGACAGCGATGCCGCAGCGGGCATCGAGATCTCTGAGGCGTTTGAGCCTTTCACCCAGCGCAACGATATCTTCACCCGCGCCTTTTGGGACCCAAAGGTAAGATCCAAACAGACCCACAAATTCTTTGCCTCCTATCGGATGGAGGCAGCTCCGCGGCGCGGCGATGGGTTCTCCCAACGCGATTTTGCCCTGCGCAATGCTGCCTGGCTGATCTCGGATGTGATCTCGAACCGGCGCGGCCCTGACGGGATCCGCGAAGGGTTCCAGGCTGCCATTCACTGCGACACACCCGTGGCACCCGACCCCGTCACCATCGACAACCCCACCCGTATGAGCGCCGAGGTCAAGCGCATCTCAAAGTTCTTTGGCGCCGACCTCTGCGGCATTACCGATCTGGATGAACGCTGGCTCTACCGCTCCCGCGTCGACACGCGCGACTTCTCCGAAGCACCGCATAATCTGCCCGAGGGCCTGAACAGCGTCATTGTGCTGGGGCATGAAATGGAGGCGGATCTGGTTGCAACCTATCCGTCAGCCCTGGCCGGCGCCGCCACCGGGCGCGAATACAGCCACGAAGCCTCCGTGGTGATGCAACTGGCCGCCTATATTCGCAACCTCGGCTACGAAGCGGTGCCCTCGATGAATGACACCGGGCTGGTGATCCCCTATGCGATCAAGGCAGGACTGGGCGAATATGCCCGCAACCAAATGGTGATCACGCCCGAATTTGGCCCCCGCCTGCGCTTCTCCAAGATCTTCACCAATCTGCCGCTGACCCATGACACCCCCAAACCACAAGGCGTGCGCGCCTTTTGCGATATCTGTACCAAATGCGCTGATGCCTGCCCGGTCAAAGCCCTGCCCTTTGGTGCCCCACAGGAGGGTGGCAACAATATCTCTTCCATCAAGGGCGTGCGCAAATGGACCTCCGACGCGGAAAAGTGCTTCTCCTTCTGGGCCAAACTGGCCTCGGACTGCGCCATCTGCATGCGGGTCTGCCCGTTTAACCGCGACTACACCAAACCCCAAAACCGCCTCTGGCTGCGCCTGGCCCTCTCCCGGTTTCGCAAACTGGCGCTGCGCCTGGCCAGGAAACACGGCACCCGCGTCAAACCCGGCGACTGGTGGCAGCAGGATACCAGCAAGCCCTCCTAGAGATCCCATCTGTGCAATGGCGCACAGGGGCGGTGACTCCTTGGCTGTTTTGCGATGTTGGATTGCCCCCTAGCTTTGGTGCATCACCACCGCTCACAGGAACGCCATCATGTCAATCAGCCCGTCTTCCTCCAGCAGACCCATTCTGGAAACCCGCCAGGCCCGTCCCACTCTCGAGGGAGCCGGGGTCAAACTGCACCGTGCCTTCGGCTTCCAGGACCCCAGCGAGCTGGACCCGTTCCTCCTGTTCGACGATTTTCGCAATGAAATCCCGGCCGACTACCTGCAGGGCTTTCCCTGGCACCCTCATCGCGGGATCGAAACCATCACCTATGTGCTCTCCGGTGAGGTGGAACACAGCGATTCCCTCGGCAACACCGGCAGCCTGGGCGCAGGCGACGTGCAGTGGATGACCGCCGGATCCGGCATTCTGCATCAGGAAATGCCACGCGGCAATGCCAGCGGGCAAATGCACGGGTTCCAACTCTGGGGCAATCTGCCGGCGGATCAAAAGATGTGCGCGCCACGCTATCAGGACGTCGCCGCCCGCGAAATCCCCGAGGTAACCGATGATGACGGCACCCATGTCCGGGTGATAACCGGAGAATTCTGGGGCAAACGTGGCCCGGTAGATGGGATCGCTGCGGATCCACAGTATCTCGATATCTCGGTCCCCGCCGGGGTCACCAAGCGGTTTAAGATCGACACCTACAGACGCGCATTTGCCTATATCTTTGAAGGTGCCGGCGCCTTTGTCGATGCCTCGGCCCCACAGGGAATTCTGCTGGAAAAAGAAGTGGCCGGCCAGGAGGTCAATATCCGCGACCTCTCGGGCAACCGCACCTTGGTGCGCTTTGGTACCGGGGATGAGATCACAGTACAGGCCGGCCCCGAAGGTCTGCGCTTCCTGCTCATTTCCGGCGCCCCCATTGAGGAACCCGTTGCCTGGCATGGGCCAATTGTGATGAACACAAAGGCAGAGCTGCAACAGGCCTTCAAGGACCTGCGCAACGGCACCTTCATCGCACCAGCGCATTGATGTGACGCGAGTCAAGGAGGCCGCAGGCCCCGCCTGAAAGGCGGCTTGTCCTTGACGCGCAAAACTTCGCATACTTGCAGTTGGCTTTGAGGGGCAGACCTGCCCGTCAAAGCCATCTCAGCGCCTTTTACCGCCCTATCGCCCGACAACCAGTTCAGCCGTAGACGTCACCCTGCCCCTTGCAGAATAGACTCGCGCGGTAGCGCTCCTTTTGGTCACGCCACGGCCGGATTGGTCACGTCACAGCCAGATCTCAGGCGGTGACGGATTTGCGAACCATGTCCCAATAGACATTTTCCACCTCGTCGAGCGACAGACGCCCGCCGCTGCGATACCAGGTCATCACACCGTTCAGCATGGCAATCACCGCCAGAGTGGCGATCTTGGTATCCGCCAGGGTGAACTGCCCCTCCTCGACCCCTTGCTTCAGCACCGCTTCCAGCGCGTCCTCATAGGTCCGTCGCAGGGACTCGATGGCTGCAAAATTCTCATCGCTCAGGTTGCGCAGCTCCATATAGGCGATAAAAACCTCATCAGAGCGCTGCATATGAAACCCGATGTGAAAGCGGACAAACTGCTCCAGCAGCGCCAGGGCGTCCTGTGGTTTTTCCTGTTCCTGCCAAGCCGCCAAAAGCTCACGCATGTGGCCCTCCATCAAGGAGTGCAGCAGGCTTTGCTTGTCCGGGATGTAGTTATACAAGGCCCCGGCCTGAACGCCGACCTCCTTGGCAATCTGCCGCATCGAAACCGCCGCATAGCCATGCTGCGCAAACAGCCGCAGCGCCGCGCGGCGGATGCGTGGGCCGGTGATATCAGAATGTGAACCTTGCGTACGTGCCATAAAATCACGTTAACTGAACATTCGTTCAGAAAAAAGCCCCCCGCGACATATACATTCACCAGAAACCTGCGCCCGATCAGAAAACAGGCAGAACGAAATTCTGCACCCCCAGGGCAGCACTGCCTTGTACCCCGCGCAATGATTGTGCATCAAGGGGAAGGCCAAAGGAAAACCACATGACCCGCTCCCTGCCTCTGACCCTACTCTGCGCCAGCTTAGGCATTGCGGCTCTTGCCGGTTGCAGCAATGACCCCGAGCTCAAAAATCAACTGACGCCAGAGCTGCGCAATGCCGACTACCCGCCTCTGTTGCCTATAGAGGAACTGGTTCCCCTGCAGCCACTTCCCGATCAGGAAAGCGCGCAGCTGGAGAAAAACCTGAATGCGCGCAGCAACAGTCTGCAGCGCCGGGCCGATGCGCTCCGCCGCGCAACAAACTGATCGTTCGCGACCAGCCTTCTCGTGTTTGACGCCGCCACTTTGATCCCATCAGGGGGGCAAATTTGTTTGACTGGTCGCGCGCCCCGTGGCGGTCAAAATGACAGCACCAGAGCGCGGTTTTTCGGGGGATTCGCCTGGCCGCTTTTAGCAGCGCCGTTGCACCCTTTCTCTGAACCCGCTAAGGCGAGACAACACAGATGAAACAAAAAGGATCTCCGGCTATGACAAAACCGCTTCGTCTTGGGATTGCAGGTTTGGGCACGGTAGGCGTCGGCGTGGTAAAAATCGTCCGCCGCCAGGCAGAAATGCTGGAGACTCGCACAGGCCGGGCGGTGGTCATCACGGCGGTATCGGCCCGCGACGCCGACAAAGATCGCGGCGTTTCATTGTCCGGATATGCCTGGGAGACCGATCCGGTGGCCCTGGCCAAACGCGATGACGTGGACGTTTTTGTGGAACTGATGGGCGGCCATGACGGGGCCGCCAAGGACGCAACTGAGGCGGCATTGGCCTCGGGCAAGGATGTGGTCACCGCCAATAAGGCCCTGTTGGCGATCCACGGTCAGGCCCTGGCCGAACAGGCCGAAGCCGCAGGACAAGTGATCCGGTTTGAAGCTGCCGTGGCCGGCGGCATCCCCGTGGTCAAATCCCTGACCGAAAGCCTGGCCGGGAATCAGGTCACTCGGATCATGGGGGTGATGAACGGCACCTGCAACTATATCCTCACCCGGATGGAGGCCACCGGCGACGGATACAATACCCTGTTCGACGAATGCGGCCGACTTGGCTATCTCGAAGCAGATCCCAATCTGGACGTTGGCGGCATTGATGCCGGCCACAAACTGGCGCTGCTGGCTTCGATTGCCTTTGGCAGCAAACCCGCCTTTGACGACGTGGTGCTGCAAGGCATCCAGCGTATTGCCATCGACGACATTCGCCACGCCGCCGATATGGGCTACCGGATCAAACTGCTTGGCGTGGCGCAACGTACCGCCCGCGGGCTTGAGCAGCGGATGACCCCCTGCCTGGTGCCGGCAAACTCACCCCTGGGGCAGCTGGAAGGCGGCACCAATATGGTGGTGATCGAAGGCGACGCAGTGGAACAGGTTGTGCTGCGCGGTCCTGGCGCCGGCGAAGGTCCCACCGCCAGTGCGGTGCTTGGCGATATCTGCGATCTGGCGCGGGGCCTGCGCATTACCACCTTTGGCCAGCCCGCCACCACCCTGCAAGAGATCCCCGCCGCCCGGACCGGCCTACCTGCCCCCTATTATCTGCGCCTGGCCTTGCAGGACAAACCCGGCGCCCTGGCCAAAGTGGCCACCGCCCTGGGTGATGCCGGGATCTCGATCGATCGGATGCGCCAATATAGCCACTCGGAGCCGACCGCGCCGGTGCTGATCGTGACCCACAAATGCACCTCCGCCGCGCTGGATATCGCCATCGAGGCGCTGGCGCAGACCAGTGTTGTCGACGGTGCCCCCGTCGCCCTGCGTATCGAAGAGCTGTAGCTCTCCCTTAAAACGGTAGCGGCGCGCAAAACCTGCTCCCCTGAGGGCACAGCGCGCGCCTTACTGCCCTAGCTTGCGCTATCATCCCTTGCCCGTCCCCCCTGCAAAAGGCTATGCGACAGGCAGCCCGCCCGGATTTTAACAGGATATTGAGTATGACCCAGACCTCCTCCGATACCCCCTTCCACGACCGTATGCTGTCTCTGGGCCTTGCCCGGGTCGCCGAACAGGCTGCTCTGGCCTCTGCCTCGCTGATTGGACGTGGTGACGAAAAGGCCGCAGATCAGGCGGCCGTGAACGCCATGCGCGAACAGCTGAACCTGCTCGACATCAAAGGTGTCGTGGTCATTGGTGAAGGCGAGCGCGACGAAGCGCCGATGCTCTATATTGGTGAAGAAGTTGGCACCGGCAATGGCCCCGGCGTTGATATTGCGCTGGACCCGCTGGAAGGCACCACGCTGACCGCCAAGGACATGCCCAACGCCTTGACCGTGATTGCCATGGGGCCGCGCGGCTCGATGCTGCACGCGCCCGACACCTATATGGACAAGCTGGCCGTGGGCCCCGGCTATCCCGAAGGCGTTGTCACGCTGGATATGTCGCCGCGTGAGCGGGTTGAGGCATTGGCCGCGGCAAAGGGCTGCGCGCCCTCTGACATCACTGTCTGCATTCTGGAACGCCCCCGTCATGAGGCGATGATTGCCGAGGTCCGCGAAACCGGCGCGGCCATTCGCCTGATCACCGATGGCGATGTTGCCGGGGTGATGCATTGCGCCGAATCCGAAACCACCGGCATCGACATGTACATGGGCCAAGGCGGCGCGCCGGAGGGTGTTCTTGCCGCTGCTGCGCTGAAATGTATGGGCGGCCAGATGTTTGGTCGCCTGTTGTTCCGCAACGATGACGAAAAGGGCCGCGCCGCCAAGGCTGGTATCACCGACCTGGATCGGATTTACAGCCGCGACGAAATGGTGACCCAGGATGTGATCTTTGCCGCCACTGGCGTCACCGGTGGCTCGCTGTTGCCCGAAATCAAGCGCCAGCCCGGCTGGGTTGAGACCACCACGCTGCTGATGCGCTCAAAAACCGGTTCTGTACGGCGGATGTCCTACCGCACTCCGGTTTAAGCACTCGGCGCTGATCTGTCTGGGCAAAAGCGGCTTGCGCCGCTGCCTCCGGCGGGGATATTTTAGGCCAAATGAAGGGCTGGATCCATTCGGGTCCGGCCCTTTTCCATAGATGAGGTAGAGCCATGAGCTTTCTTGGGGTTGAAAACTCGCTGACAGGCCGCCGCTGGCTGGGGCTTGGCATTGATCTTGAACGTGCCGCCGAACATATGGCGCAGCAGACCGGCTTGCCCGCGCCGCTGTGTCAGGTGCTGGCCCGTCGCGGTGTCCCCCCCCATGAAGCCCTTGGTTTTCTCACACCACATCTGAAAGACCTGCTGCCGGATCCGCGCAGTATGAAGGATATGGAGCTGGCCGCTGCGCGTTTTCTGGACGCGGTTGAGAAACGCCAGCGCATCGCGATTTTTGCCGATTACGATGTGGATGGTGGCAGCTCAGCAGCGCTGTTGCTGGTCTGGCTGCGGACAATGGGGCTGCAGGCGACCGTGTATATTCCTGATCGCATCGACGAGGGCTATGGCCCCAATGACGAGGCCATGGCGGGGCTGGCACGCGCGCATGATCTGATTGTCTGCGTCGACTGCGGCACGCTTTCGCATGGGCCGATTGCTGCGGCCAAGGGCGCGGATGTCATTGTCCTGGACCACCACCTGGGCGGCGAGACCCTGCCGGATTGCGTTGCGGTGGTGAATCCCAACCGTCAGGATGAGGATGGTGAGCTGGGGTATTTCTGCGCCGCCGGCGTGGTGTTTCTGATGCTGGTGGAAGTCCGGCGGCAGGCCCGGGAAAAGGGGCTGGGCACCGGCCCGGATCTGATGAGCCTGCTGGACCTTGTCGCGCTTGCAACCGTGGCCGATGTTGCCCCACTGATTGGGGCAAACCGGGCCCTGGTGCGCCAGGGGCTGAAAGTTCTGGGGGCACGCCAGCGCCCTGGTCTGGTGGCCCTGGCCGATGTGTCCCGCATGGATGCAGCACCATCGACCTATCATCTTGGCTTTTTGCTGGGGCCACGCGTCAATGCGGGTGGGCGCATCGGCAAGGCCGATCTGGGCGCCCGCCTGCTGGCAACGGATAATCCGCATGAGGCCGCCGCCCTGGCCGAACGCCTGGATCAGCTGAATACGGAACGGCGCGATATCGAAAACGCGGTGCGGGCTGCCGCCATGGAGCAGGCAGAGGCCCGAGGCTTTGACGCGCCCCTGGTCTGGGCGGCCGGCGAGGGCTGGCACCCGGGCGTTGTCGGCATCGTTGCGTCCCGCCTGAAAGAGGCGGCGGGGCGCCCGGCGGTGGTCATCGGCCTGCACAATGGTGAGGGCAAAGGCTCGGGACGTTCGGTGAGCGGCATCGATCTTGGCGTTGCCATCCAGCGCACTGCGGCAGAGGGGCTGTTGCTCAAAGGCGGCGGGCACAAGATGGCCGCAGGGCTGACGGTGGCGGAGGATAAGCTGGAGGTGGCCATGCAGCGTCTCAGCGATCTGTTGGCCAAGCAGGGCGCAGGAGGCCTGGGGCCGACAGATTTGAAACTGGATGGAATGCTGATGCCCGGGGCGGCCAGTATTGATCTGATCGAACAGATCGAACAGGCAGGCCCCTTTGGGGCTGGCGCGCCCGCACCGCGCTATGGCTTTCCAGATCTCGCCATCCGTTTTGCCAAACGGATTGGGGAAACCCACCTGAAGCTGTCGCTGACCGATGGGGTTGGCGGCACTCTGGATGCAATTTGCTTTGGGGCATTTGATACGGCGATGGGACCGCGTCTGCTGGAACATGGCGGCGCACGATTCCATTTTGCCGGTCGGCTGGAAATCAATAGTTGGGGAGGCCGCCAAAGCCCGCAACTGCGATTGGAAGATGCGGCCGAAGCCAGTTGATCCAAGCCAGACCCTTTAAAATATAAGCTCTCTGGGCCATCTCAAAAAATTCTCACTCGGAGGCATTTTTTACCTTGCGGCTTTGGCACAGAGAAACTAAACACCGCTCCACAGCAAGTGGCCCGTTCGTCTATCGGTTAGGACGTCAGGTTTTCAACCTGAAAAGAGGGGTTCGACTCCCCTACGGGCTGCCACTTTCCCAACATCACCTAATGTTTCTCTCTTGGATGTAGACTGAAATGGGTGTGTCTGGGGGGCAGAGGCCTTTCCCGCGTAAAAGTATTTGGTTCCAGAAACGCCAATCTCCCCTCAAGGGAGCTGTTTGCCCAATGACCTGCCCCCGTTGCTTTCGTGAGCCTGGAAAATCTCGGCGCAAAATTCGAACGGCTCGGTAAATACGGCCCCCGTTTCAGGTGATATCCGCCGGATGCAAGGGAGTGAGAATGACATGATCATACACATGATGACCGTTCTCCGCAGTCCCGCTCCCTGCCCGCAGATTGTCCGCAGCCTGGCCGCAGCCTGTCCTGCCTGCGCGTTCCGAGCCTCGGGTGAGGACATCCGTTCGCCGGACCTTCTGAACAAAAACATCACAAGCGATACCCGGTTTACCTCATTTTATAGACCTTCCCCGTATCCTTCCACGTGAGTGAAAACTGTTCGGCAGGAATTTGGGTGGAATAGATGGCTAGACCAGATTGGGTAACTGACCTTATCGCAAGCAATACCAGCCACAAAGGCGACGAGGGCGACAACCTGCTGGGCGGTTCCACCGGCGATGATGTTGTCGACGCAGGGGCCGGTGCGGATACTGTTGCCGGTGAAGAGGGCAACGACCTTATTGATGCAGGTGACGGCAACGATGTCATCTATGGTGATATGGGGGATGGCTTTGCGCAGGGTGTTGATGCAACGCCTCTGTCGCTGAAACTTGCCAATCTGGAAACCGTTTCTCATGATGGCGGGCTGGGGTCTGCAGGTGATTATGCCATCTTCAGAGACGTCGCGACCCTGGAGGACGGCAGCAAGGTCTGGGGACGCTTGGTCCTGGTCGAAAAAACCAACCCCGACATGTGGGTGGAATTCGGCTATGATGAAGGTGCCGAGGTCTTTTTGGATGGCAATGCATCCGGTGACCGGGCAACATTCCGTCTGGAGTTCTATGATCCGGCAACCGGCGAGCCCGTTTATCTGAATTCGACAGCGACCTTCAACGATATTGACGACAACACCTATGTTGGCGATTCTGAAGCCGTCATTGTGGATGGCAATAGCTTTACCTCCTTCGGGGTCTCATCCGACTCGTCATTGACGACAACAATAGATGGCTCAACGGTCACGGCCACCGGGTCGGAAATAAACGCATATACAGATCAGGATGCCTGGTTCTCGGCGCAGTTCGAAGACCGTTCCTCGATCGAATTCACGCTACAAACGCGGCAGGGATATTCAGGTTTCACCCTTTCGGGCGATGTTCTTGACGATCCGGTTGTTACCATTATCGACCAGGGCGCGGATACTATTTTGGCCGGGGTCGGTGATGATGTTGTTTTTGGCCAGGGCGGGGACGACGTCCTGCTGGGCGAGGAGGGCAACGACAGCCTGGATGGCGGCGATGGCAACGACAGCATCGACGGTGGTGTTGGCGCGGATACCCTGATTGGGGGCGCTGGGGGCGACACCATGTCGGGTGGCGACGGGGACGACTACATCGACGGCGGCGAAGGCGACGACTCTCTCTCAGCCGGGATCGGCAACGATACCGTGCTCGGCGGCGAAGGCAATGATACGATCCACAACTCCGCTGGGGATGACAGTCTGGTCGGTGGGGTCGGGAATGACAGCATTGTGGCGACAGACGGCAATGACACGCTGGAAGGGGGCGATGGCAACGACACCCTTTATGGCGGCAATGACAACGATCTGCTTGTTGGCGGCGGCGACGCCGACCTGATGTACGGCGAACTGGGGGATGACAGCCTGGACGGCGGCGCCGGCGATGATGTCATGGATGGCGGTGCGGGCAATGACACCCTGATTGGGGGGGATGGCGGCGATACGATCTCTGGCGGCGACGGCGACGACTATATCGAAGGTGGCCTTGGCAACGACAGCCTGTCAACCGGCCTGGGCAATGATACACTGATCGGCGGCGAAGGCGATGATACGCTGCACAACTCAGCCGGGGACGATAGTCTGGTCGGCGGCGTAGGCAACGACAGCATCATTGCAACCGACGGCAACGACACCCTGGACGGTGGTGACGGCGACGACACCATGTATGGCGGCAACGACAATGATCTGCTCATCGGTGGCGGCGGTGCCGATCTGATGTACGGTGAATCCGGGGCTGATACATTCAGGATGTCCGACGGCTTTGGCAACGACACCCTGACCGGTGGCGAGGCCGGAGTTGACTATGATACGGTGGATCTTACCGGCGTCACGGCCTCGGGCGTGTCAGTCACCTTCACCGCGGATGAAGCTGGCACCATCTCGGATGGCGCCGACACCATCACCTTCTCCGAAATTGAGGCCCTGACGCTTACCGATCAGGCGGATGTGGTGGATGCCTCCGCCGACACCGCTGGCGTTGTGATTGATGCCGGGGCTGGTGATGACACCATTACATTTGGCGCTGGAGACGATTCCATTTCCGGCGGAGCTGGCTACGACCAGTTCGTCCTGACCTCCACCGGCGGCATTGATACGGTCAGTGATTTCAGTGTCTCGGATGACGACAGCGATGGGTTTTTCAATGACCAGCTCGATGTCTCCGATCTGACCGGCGGCACCGGGTTCGGCGGCAGTATCCGGACCCAGGATGTTACGGTTTCCGACGATGGGTTTGGCAATGCCCTGCTCTCGTTTCCAGGCGGGGAAAGTCTGGTTCTGGAAGGGGTGGCTCCGGCTCAGATTACAAGCGCCTCACAACTCCATTCTGCAGGTATTCCCTGCTTTACGCCCGAGGTTCTGCTGGCCACCAAGCGCGGCGCAGTGCCCGCAGGGCAAATCCAAGTGGGGGATCTTCTGCAAACGGCTGACAATGGGTATCAACCGGTGATATGGGTCGGAAAACGCAGGCTGGACCGGGCTGAACTCGCGCAGCGTCCGCATCTGCGCCCCTATTGCATTCGCCCAGACGGGGTGTTGTCCCCCGACCGGCCCATGCTTGTGTCACCACAGCATCGCTTATTGGTCAATCAAAGGACCTTTGAACACGACACGCCGGTCGGCGAGCGCTTTCTCTCAGCCAAACTGCTGGCCGAAATCGACGGCACCTGTAGGCTGCAGGCTGATGCCCTCCACGGCGTCACCTATGTTCATCTCATGACCGAACACCATGAGGTGGTTTTTGCCGAAGGCATCGCGACAGAGACCTTTTGGCCCGGCCCAGAGGCAATTCGTGGCCTGTCAGCCAAAGATCTGAAAGAACTGTTTGAGTTGTTCCCGGAACTGGTTCCGGTATATGGGCTGGTCGGCTCATATGGCCGTCGCCATGCCCGCCAGATCTATGGTGACTTGGCCCGCCACAGTCTGAAACGACGGGATTTGTTGCATTTGGCCCCAGCCTGAGTGCCCTGCCCCGGAGCCGCAAAAATCCCCCTCACTCATCGCGTTGATGAATGGCGCAATGGAATTCCGACACCAAAGGGCCTGGGGGCAAATGACCACCGAAGGCAAAGGGGTCAGCCCCAAGCTCTCGGCAGCAGCTGCAGAGAGATTGGGGCGCGCTCAGGAGACAAGTCAGGGGCGTTTGTGCATATCTCAGTTTGAGGGCGGCAGCGTCACAGGCGGCCCATTCCTATAAACAACTGCCGGTCCTGGTCCTTGATCGCCCGGCGCCCATGCATAACACGGGTATTGTCGATCACCGCGACATCGCCATCCTGCCAGTTGATTTCGGCCGTGCAAGTCTCTGCAATGCCACGTAGCTCTTCAATTTCATCGGAACCGACGATCGACCCATCCTCAAGCGTATAGACTGGTGGTTCATAGTTATGCGACGGACCTAGAATTGCATTGGCAAATGCCAGCCCCTGCGACAATGACGACGGACGCACCGGAGAGACTTTGATACGGTATTCGAGCGACCCGTCGTCATTCAAAGTGAAGTCCTGATCCGGGATCGCCGCTTTGAATTGCAAGATATGTTCATGGGTGACCTCTGCTGGATCGCTGATCGCCGGGTGTTCATTTGCAAGGTAACGTTTCCACAGGATTTCTGGCAGCGTGCGCGTCACCATCATGCGTTGGGACCAGCGCGCTTTTTGGGCTTCCGAGAAGGCCTCAAAAACCAGGCGGCCGTCGCAGATCGTCGTTTGCGACCCTTCAAAAGCAGCTCTCGCACTATAGAAGGCTACGACATCGGGGCAAACCGGCGTGTTGCCATTTTCAATGTGGAGGCCGATTGGTCCCAAACCCGCGTCGACTTTTTGGGTGTTCTTTTCCGAGTATTCACGTGCGGGATCAAAGGTGATGGTTTTGCAAAGCTGAGATGTGATCGCGCTGAAGGTCGGCATATCCATCTTAAAGCCGCGAAGCAGCGCCCAACCATCGCTGTCCAAATAGTCTTTCACCTCGGATAACACGGCTGGAGTGATAGAAGTTTCGCCCGCATCAGAGGCGCGGATTACGTTGTAGCTCATGACAGATGTCCTATTGATTTTGGGAGGTGTCGATTAGGAGTGTTGTGACGGTTTCAGCGCCGCAAGTGTTCTGGGATCACGCGCCTGCGCCCCCACCGATTTGTCGACCAGTGATGGGAACAGACGTTGTACCTTCACGAAAAACCGCTCTTTGCCTTTGGGGAAGCTTTCACGCTTGCCTTTCAGGATGGCATCCCATGCCTGCGCGGCCACGGTCTCGGCAGTGTCGAGCGTCATATCCAGAGGTTCAACCAAGGCCCCAAAGGCGCTTTCAGCCGCCGTTTGCGTGGCGCGGGGGGCGATGTAGGTCACGCCAATTCCTGCGCCAGACAATTCGCGTCGTATAGCGTCAGAAAATCCGCGAAGGCCGAATTTTGAAGCGGAGTAACCGGCAAAGAACGGATACGCGATATCGCCAAAAACCGAACCTATGTTGACGATACGGCCCTTTGCGCTGCGCAGTGCCGGCAGCAGATCACGGGTCAAAGCCATCGGTGCGACAAGGTTGGTGTCAGCCATCCGCTGCAGGTCGTCATCGGCCATGTCAGCCAGATGTCCGACGCTTAGAACGCCCGCGTTGTTGACCAGGATATCCAGCCTGCCGTCGACGGCCTGCGTGATCAAGGCACGTCCCGCTGCGCTGGTCACATCGGCAACAATACACCGGGCTTGTGTGGTGCTACATTGGGAGAGCGTCTCATCCAGCGTGCTTGAGGTGCGACCAACCAGGATCAGATCAAACCCTTTGTGTGCGGCTTCAATGGCAAGCGCGCGACCAATGCCTGTCCCCGCACCTGTGATGAGAACTGTCTTGCTGCTGTTCATGACGCGATGCTTTCCGGTGCTGGGTCTAATTGCTGGACAGGCCTTGTGTTGATCAACCTGGCGGCCACGGCTCTGTTTGGGGTTCCGGCTGGGAACAGCAGCCCCTGCTCTGAGGGATCAGTGATGATGACCGCCGAGGGCCGCGCATAGGACGGCAGATCTGACAGGTAGGCGACAATTTCAGAGGCCGGGACAGCAGCTGCGACAACGAGAAGCAATATCAGAGCCCCGTCAGACTGGCGAAGGCCCAAAGCCGAACTGACAACCCGCGGATCACTGTTGACCCGCTGTTCAACCCATTCCGGTGAAATATTGCGCCCGGCGCTTGTCACCAACAGTGCATCTTTGCGGCCATCCACAACCAGTCGGTCGCCGTCAAAATGGCCCAGATCCCCGGTGTGCCAGACATCGGGTGCGGCGGCGCCGTTCAGATAGCCCGTCATCACTGTCGGGCCTGACACCACGATCTCACCATCTTCAAGCGAGACCTTCAGCCCCTCCAGAACCGGTCCAACCGTACCGGGGAGATTGTCGCCGGGCCGGTTCATTGCAACAACAGCGCAGCATTCAGACAGCCCGTATCCTTCATGGACCGGAATGCCGAGATCTTGCGCGGCATGGATCAGCGAGGGGGAGCTGGACGCGCCACCCACAGCCACAAACCGCAGGCTATCCGGTGCTTTGCGCCCCGCCAGCGCGCTGACCCAGCGGCCCAGCACAGCCGGTGCCAGCAGGCTGGTGGTTGGGCGCAGGATTTCAAAGGCGGCAACCAGCGGTTCGATCGGCGCTCCAAAGAGAGCCTTGGTTGCTTCAAATCGGAACACTGTTTTGGCGCCAGCGACGATGGGCAGGAAGATCCCGCAGATCTGCTCCAGCAATTGCGCCAGCGGCAGAATGGACAGATGGGTATCGGTTTCATCAGCCGCGATCACCTGGCTCAGGGCGCTGATGGAGGCCTGCAACTGGCGATCCCCCAGCACGACTCCTTTGGGGGTGCCGGAGGAGCCAGAGGTATAGATGATCCGCTCGGCCCCACCATCATAGGTACGAAGCCCGCGCCCGGTGGTCGGCGTTGCAGCCGCTGGGGTAACCGGGCTGAGCAGATTGAGATGTGGCAGCGCCGAAAACAGCTCGGGGGTGTTGGTGATGACAGTGCCAACCCTGGCATCCATCAGGACATGCGCATTCTGAGCTGTGCTGAAAAAGAACGGCAGGGGCACCTGTCGTTTGCCACTGAGCGTCGCCGCCAAATCAGCCACGACGTAGTCAATGCCACCGGCAAGACCGATGCCAATTGGACCGCTGGTCGTGTCCAGCGCATAGGCAAGGTTTTCAACCCGATTGGACAAGTCCTGCCAGCTTATCTGGCCACTATCATCCTCAAAGGCGATGGCGTCGGGGCGGGTTTGCGCGTGGCGCTCAAGCGCATCAAAGACCTGTTTCATCAGGATGCCTCCGCCACATGCCGGGCCCGACGTGCACGCGGCGACAAGACGACGGGTTGCGACAGAACCTCGCTAAACGCACAAACCCGCGGGTCAGTGTCGTAGTAGGATCCCCAGGCCTGTGGATTTTCGACTTTCGAGATATCCGCCGCAGCGATTTCAGCGTAGTTCAGCGCGGTTCGGGCCAGCAGGCGACGCAGGGATTTTGTGGCCGTGAACACGCCACAGGTCATCGCGTTCTCACGCCCCCATTCGACCATCTTGTCCAGCATGGGCAACACCGGAAAGGGCGTTATCGAGGCCAGGGAAACCACTTCCATAATTTCCGACGTCGGCACCTGGAGGCCAGTGGTCTGATACAAGGCGGTGGAAAAATCAGTTGTCAGATAGGCGTCCGAGAAAAACCCATCCCGAGCCGTCCGAATACCAGCCGCGCACAGAACCTCTCCATTTTCATGTCTTGCAACAACAAGCAGGGGCGCGAACTCGGCGACATCTGCGCCATAGGCACTTTTGTATACACCCTTGATATGGTCTTGGGCTTCCTGGCGTCCCGGACAGTTGCCGCTCAAAAACTCGATTTTCATATCCAACCTCAACGCACCTTTATTTGACGTGTTGGGGAGGGAATCGCGGATCAGACTTACAAGAGACTTACAAAGCTCAGCAAACCGGGTAATTTGTCAGGAAGGGTGATTGAAAATGAAGGAGAATACAGTGCCACCGCCCTCCCTGTCCTCAATGATTGTTGTCGCATTGTGGGACTCGGCCACCGACTTGACGATGGCCAACCCGATTCCCGATCCTGTGTTGTTAGAATTGGCTAGCGTCCCGCGGTTGAACCGCTCAAACAATGCTGTTTTTAAATTGTCAGGCACGCCCGCGCCGCGATCAAGAACCCGCCATCCTGCGGGATCGGCCAGCACCTCTATCTCAACTTCGCTTGTCTCAGGAGTATATTGCAAGGCGTTGCGGACGACATTGCTGAGCCCGATTGCCAAAAGCCCTGCGTTGCCTTCGATCAGGACCTGATCTTCACCGGTTACCGACAGGCTCCTGCCGGAGCGCAGGGCCGTCTGCGCCAAGTCAGTGGCGACCTGGACGGCAACACTGCGCAGGTCCACCAACTCGAAACCTGTTTTCAAAGCCGCATCGGCCCGGGACAAATCAATCAGCTGGCCAAAGATGCGATCCAGTTGATCCACATCCTGCGTCAGCGTTTCTGTCAACTCGGGATCACTGATCCGGTCAATGCTGGACCTGAGCACCGCAATAGGTGTGCGGATTTCATGGGCAACATTGGCGGAAAAATCCCGCTGCGCCTGATAGCCCTGCTCCAGGCGGTCAAAGGCCTTGTTCACGTCTCCAATCAAAGGCGCGATCTCTGCTGGCACCTGCGCGACGCTGAGACGGCGACCAGCCGCAGAAGGCCCGATTTGATGCGCCTGATCAGACAGAGCCCTGAGCGGAGACAGTGCCTGGCGGGTGGCAAAAAGCGCCGAGGCCAGCACCACCAGAAGCCCCAGAACAACCCACCAGATCTCTTCTTCGAGTTCGTGTAGCAGGCTGGCAAAACGAGTCTCGTTGTTGCCCTTGGGAAAGGTGGAGACCAGGATGAGCACCTCATGGTCCACAACCCGCGCCCTGAGGCCAACCCCCATGCGATCGCCAGGCAGCGCAACGGGTTGAGGATGTCCCAGCGCTATGATCGCCAGTTGCCGCCAAATTGCGTCCGAGGTTTCGCCGCCTGCGATGATCGCGCCAGAGGCGTCAAAGACGGTGTAGCGATAGTTTCCTTCAATCCCCCGAAATCTCAGGGCTCTGGAATTCAGACCAAAGCCCGCGCGCGAGGGATCAATCTGGCTTACGATTTCATAGGCCTCATCGGTCAAGGCCTCTTCGATATTTTCTTTGAGGTGCTCGTAGAATTCCTTGATGATAACAGCGCCAGCCAAGAGGATGCAAAAGGACAGCGCCGCCAGGATGTTTAACAGCAGCCCCCGTTTCAGCGACCTGCGCGGTCCAATGACGCGGTCCACGATCTTCATTCGGACGGCGCCCGCAACACGTAACCAATGCCACGCAGATTATGAATTTCGATGTTGGCACCTTTTTCGATCAGCTTTTTACGCAACCGGTGGGTCAGCACATCAATGGCATTTGGCGTTGCCGCCTCGTTGAACCCATAAAGCGCATTCTCGATCACATCTTTTGATACCACCCTGTCCGGCCGACGCAGGAACAGCTCCAATAGGGCCAGTTCCCGTTTGGAAAACCGCGCCACGGTGCTGTCGATTGCAACGGTCCGGTCAGTCGTCTCATACGAGACATTGCCCAACGTCAGTGTCATGCCAAGCACGCCACCTGGACGTCGTAAAACGGCTTTGACCCGCGCGACGAGCTCGGACACCGCGAAGGGTTTTACAATGTAGTCGTCAGACCCCGCATTCAGACCTTTGATCCGCTCATCAAGCGCATCGCGTGCCGTACAGATGAGGATCGGGAGTTGCGGCTTGAGGCTTTTGATCCTTGGCAAAATTTCCAGACCATCCTGATCCGGCAGGCCAAGATCAAGGATGATCGCGTCATATTCAAAGCTTTGGACAGAATGTAGAGCATCCTCAGCGGTATGGACGACATCCACCACAAACCCTGCCTCGTGCAAACTGGCGCTGGTGTTCAGCGCCAGTTTCTCGTTGTCTTCAATATAGAGAAGCCGCATTCGGCATGTCGTCCTATTTCCGGATATACATCACTGTTGACCCATCATCGGCCTTGAAGGCCACCTGTGCAAGGTTGCCCTCTCCATCGTACCACAGATCACGTGCCAGCCCGCCTGACAGCCGGTAATGATGGGCCGGAATGCTGCCGCGTCCCGTCTTGACCGTTTCCATGCCAAGATCAGCGGCGCGAATGTTCATGATCGTACCGTCGATGGTGTTCATCAGTTTGCCACTGCGCAGGATATCATCGTTCCACAGGCTTGCAGGCAATGCACCTTTGTTCGCAGTCTGCAACTGATGGGGCTCCCCATCATCGTCCGTTGTTGAGCTCAGCTGCATCAGTTTGCCGTTTTTCCAGCTCTCGACACTTGCATGTCTGAAACTATAGGCTGTGGTCCTGATCAAGGGCACCTTCACAACGATGTCTGTCGTCACCTTAACGGTAAGTGCTCCGGTTGTGCCCGAAAAGCTGTAGCTGTGATCACCAATGTCTTTCCCCTTACGAACAACATCAAAACTCAGTTTACCGTTTGATGGGATCGATAGAGCGTTGACAGGTGCCGCCAAGGCCACAGCAAGGCCAAGGGCCAATCCAAAAATACGCATATCTAGCTCCATTTGTCTTTGAGATGGGGGTGCTAGTGATCCCCGAGACTTACAAAAATCTTACAGGTTCAAAGAATTTGCCTCGGCAAAGCTCAGATCTAATCTCGCCCTTCGGGATGTCGCCGGGCTGCAGGGGCCACATACAAACGCCACTTGTGGACAAGGAAATATGGGACGCTGCAGTCTTTCTTGACCTACCCTACCGTCAGCATCCCGGCGACCAGTTGCGTTTGGCTCAACGTTTGAGGCTAAGTGCCCCCCTCGCCTGGCCTCAGCATGAACGTCGCTTGTGAACCCACAGACGGAAAATATCTCAATGAATAGTCGCTGATTGGGCGCGCGCGGGAAACAGCCCAGAACTCCTGAACTGTATCTTCAGCGCGCGCCCCTTAGGGGATGTGCTGCTCCCCCGCGCGGTTTTAGCCCCGGCCCCGGTAGGGCGGCACGCCCTGGTCAGGGATCCACACCGCGTCTGGCATCGGACTGGTCTGCCAGAAGACGTCGATAGGAATACCCCCGCGCGGATACCAATAGCCGCCGATCCGTAGCCATTGCGGATCAAGAAAATCAGCCAACCTACGGGCGATGGAGATCGTGCAATCCTCGTGAAAGGCGCCGTGATTACGAAAGGAGGTCAGGAACAGTTTGAGCGATTTTGACTCGACCAACCACGGGCCGGGTACATAGTCGATCACCAGATGGGCAAAGTCCGGCTGGCCGGTCATCGGGCAAAGAGATGTGAATTCTGGAGCGGTGAAGCGAACGTTATAGGCCACGTCTTTCTGCGGGTTGGGCACACGCTCCAGCTCTGCCTCTTCGGGGCTGGCAGGAATTTTGGTGGCGCCGCCAAGCTGTTTGAGATTGCTGTAGATGTCTTCGGACATGAAAGTCTCCATCAGGTCAGACGCCGCGCTTGTTGCCCCAGATCAGGACATGAAGCTGCGGCAGGATACGGGGGGCGAACCAGCCATCGGCCATCGCCTTTTCGGTCAGCCAGCCCAGACGGTCGGCCAGTGCTTGCGGATCAACCGGGGTTGCGGGGTCGACCTCTGGATTGCCGGGCTGCAGATAGAGCGGCAGTTCCCGTTGGTCAGCGTGAACCCTCCGCGCCCATTGGTAGTCCTCTTCGTCAAATACCACAATTTTCATCACCTGCTGGCGCGCGCCCTGCCCCGCTGTCCGGCAGGCGGCAAAGGCATCCCAGTTCACCTCCTCGCCGCTCGAAGGCGGTTTGGGCGACAGCACCAGCGTGTCGAGTTCGGCAAACCAGGATCGGGCAACCGATCCCTGCGTCTCGCAGGCAAAGCGGTAGCCTGCGGCCCGGCCCAGCGCGATCAACGGGCCAAAGTCCTGGATTGCAGGGTTGCCCCCCGAGAGCGAAACCGTCAGCGGCTGCCCACCGGACAGCTGTTGGATCCTGGCCAAGACGGCCTCGGGCTGCATCGCTGCCCAGCTGTGGCGATACTGACTTTCGACCGCATGGAGACTGTCGCACCAACTGCATCGGTAGTCACAGCCGCCCGCGCGAACAAAGACGGTGGGTTCACCGATCAGCGCCCCTTCGCCCTGGATCGTCGGGCCAAAAATCTCGGCGATGCGCAGCGTCATGGCCGGTATTCCGCCCAGGTCTTGGGCGTTTCACTGACCAGCACAGCGCTTGTTTCGGGCCAGCGCGCGGCACACCACTCGTAGAAATGGCAGGCCATGTTTTCGGCGGTCGAGGGACCTTCCATGACATCATTCAGATGCCGGTGATCAAAGGTGTCGTCGATGTAGATCTTGAGCGGCTTCAGATCGTGATAGTCGCGCACGAACCCGTCGGCATTCAGCGTCTTGGCCGCCAGTTCCACCACCACGATGTAGTTATGCCCATGCAGCCGCGCGCATTGGTGATCGTCGGGCAGATGGCTCAATTGATGCGAGGCGGAAAAGTGGAATTCCTTGCGGATGCGAAACATCACCCGGCCTCCTGCTTGGCAAGTGCTGTGGTCCAGTAGTCCGGGTCGGCATAGACCGTGGGGTCGCTCACCTTGGCAAGATGGAAGGCCTCGCGCCGCTCGACGCAGGTGCCGCAGCGCCCGCAATGCACCGCCCCGCCCTTGTAGCAGGACCAGGTCTCGGCGAAGGGGGTACCATGCTGCGCGCCCTGACGGACGATGTCGGCCTTGCTGCGTTCCACAAAAGGCGTTTGCAACCGCACCTGGGCATAGCCGTCCAGAGCGGCCTGCTGCATCGCGTCGAAGGCGCGGGTAAAGCCGGGGCGGCAGTCAGGATAGATGAAGTGATCGCCGCCATGCACGGCAGTGGCCACGGCGTCATCGCCCTGTGCGGCCGCGATGCCAAATCCAATCGACAGCATGATCGCATTTCGATTGGGCACAACGGTGACACGCATCGTGTCCTCAGCGTAGTGGCCATCGGGGACGTCGATATCGTCGGTCAACGCCGACCCCGACAGGGCTGCGCCGATGCCGCGCATGTCGATCAGGTGGAACGGCACGCCCAGCCGTTTGGCGGCGGCTTCGGCAAAGTCCAGCTCCTTGCGGTGGCGCTGGCCATAGTCAAAGGAGACAAGCCGGGTGAGCCTATGCTCATCGGCGGTGATATGCGCAAGCGACACGGAATCGAGTCCGCCTGAGCAGATGACAAGTGTTTTCATTTTGGGGCCCTTGTTTTGATGTCCGGGTAGGCTGCGACCGGATGGCGGGGCTTATTGCACAAATCGCGAGGATTGCAAGCGGTATGCGTTTTGCAGCGTGATGGGTTCTGCGCCAGTGCCCAGTGCCTAATGTCCAGTGCCGAATGTCCAGTGCCCGGTGTCCAGTGCCCGGTGTCCAGCGGACGGTGTCCAGCGGACGGGGGAGCCCTGTTTGGTTGTCTTACTGCTTAGATGTCTTGCTGCGTAAACTTAGCCAGAAAATCAGTGATCTTTGATTGGTTCTGTGGCGCAAGCATAGTCTGGGATATTTGCTCTGGTGTAAGTTTCATAAGTTCAAATCTGACAAAGTTTTCCGGGTCGAATCCATCGCTGACCGTGGCCAGTACAAGTCGCAATTGAGCAAGCATATCATCCCCGCGGTGTGATGCATGCAGGAGCGCTATGGGCTTTCCAATAATCTCGTCGCGGGACACCAGCCAATCAATGGCATTTTTCAAGCCACCCGGAATTGCCCTTACATATTCGGGACTTGAGATAATCAGAGCGTCATTTTTCCGGATCATCTCGATGAAGGTTTGAACGGGCAGCGGCAAGGGGCCATTCTCTGCGTCGGGTGAGAAAACAGGCAGGTCAGCCACCCCGGAAAAAACCGCAACCTGATGGTCAGAACCCGCGATCTCAGAAACAGCCCTGAGCAGAGCGGTGTTGGTTGATGTGGCCCGGCCACTGCCAGATATTGCAAGAAATTTCATTTCCCCTGACTAGTGCACCCCTTGGAACGGCACAACCACTGCCTGGTCCAAACGGCATGAAACCACCGTTCAAAAATTGCCGCCACAGGCCCAAACGGGCCCAAACTGGCCCGAACTGGCAAAAGGTGCACAAGGTGCCATTTTACTGCGGCTGCGCAAATCTCGGCTATGCAGATTTTCAGTTTTCAATCTAAAGAGGCTTCTTCGACGGCCTCGCGGACCTTTTGGAAAAGCCCTTTAAGCTCAGCCTTCGGCAGACCACCAAACGCCAGGCGCAATGCCTGCGGGACGGCAACAGCTGTTGAAAATGGCCCCGCCCCGCAGGTCGAAATTCCCTGCGTTTTTAGCCGTGTGACAATCGGTTCGGCCCGAATGCCAGTGTCGAGCGGCAACCAGGCAAAACCTGCATTGCGATGAGAAAGAACAGGGGAATCCGTCAGAACGGCCCGGCAAATCTGCTGACGTTCCGCCCCGTCCCGCCTCCGGCTTTCTTCGGATCTGGCGAGGCTGCCGTCCTCGATCCAGCCGGTAACCAGGCCCGAAATCAACGCCGGTGCGTTCCAGGTCGTCGCTCTGATCGCCTCAAGCAATCTGTCGAGATGGATCGCAGGTGTGATCACATACCCCAGCCGCAGTCCCGTCGCGAGGCTTTTGGAAAAACCACCCACATGAAGGGTCCGCTCCGGCGCGAGGGAAAACAGGCTTGGCGGCGGGTCCAGTTCCAGAAAAGCATAGGCTGCATCCTCGATGATCAAAAGGTCGTGCTTTCGCGCGATCTCGATAATGCGCAAACGCGTCGGCGTATCCATCACCGCGCCCAATGGGTTATGGACGGTAGGCATCAGGTAAATAGCCTGCAGTTTGTGCCTGCGGCATTGGCGTTCCAAATCATCCGGGTTCATCACGCCGCCGCGCCCTTCGACAGGGATGAGATCAAGCCCCTGCAAAGCCGCAATGGATTTAAAGCCGGGATAGGTCAGGCTGTCAGTTGCAATTGCCGCGCCGCGCCGAAAAAGCCCCAGAGCGATGGTTGCCAGCCCATGCTGCCCACCAGAGGTGACCAAAAGGCAGTCCGGGTCAATTGGGCCAAGTCTGGAGACAAGGCTTTCGGCGATGATCCGGCACTCGTGGGGGCGCCCGCCGTGTGGCTGGTAGCGCAACATCGCATCCAGATCGCCCGCCGCCGCGAGCCGCCGCAGCCCCGCGCGCAACATATCTGCATCGGCGGCGTCACCCGGCATGTTGAAAACCAGGTCGGTGAGACCCTCCTCCACGGCTTGGCGGACCCAAAGGGTGGGGGGCAGGCCCAGGTCGCGCACAAAGGTACCGCGCCCTGCTTCACCGACCACCAAGCCCCTGCGTTCAAGCTCGCTATAGGCGCGAGTCGCGGTTGCAAGCGCCACATTGGCCTGCTCGGCAAAGGCGCGATGGGTGAGCAGCTTTGTGCCCGGAGCCAGTTTGCCCTCGTGGATCGCGGTCGAGAGCATATCAGCCAAACGTATATATCGCGCTTTGGTCATCACCTCACTGTATCTACACCTCACTGTACCTATGACAATATAAAAATTGTCATGCAAATTTTACCATGCCATTGCCACCTCTATGCAGTCTTTGAGGTCGCCCATGTCCAAACTGATTCCGATACCCTTGCTTGCCCTTGCTCTGTTCACGGTAACTTTCGCGGTGAATCTTCAGGCACCGCTGTACGATGTCTACGCGGCAGCAAGTGATGTGGGCGCGACGGCGGTAACCTTGGCATTCGCGGCCTATGTCGGGGGCCTGATACCGACGCTGGTGCTACTTGGGGGGCTTTCGGACCGGATCGGGCGGCGGGTGCCGATTACATTGGCACTGGTCCTTGGCACATTTGCGACGGCGCTCTTGGTGCAGATGCCAAGCTGGACAAGTCTGGTGATCGCACGCGTGCTGCTCGGGATAGGCACCGGTCTCGCGACCACCGCCGGAACGGCCTATATGACCGAAATCCTTGGCGCAGATCGGGCAAAAACCGCCGCGTTGATTGTGACCTCCGCGACGTCGCTTGGTTTTGGCGGAGGGGCGCTGGCAACCGGTATCTGTCTCGGAGTGCAGGGGGCGACGCTGCTGCCCGCCAGCTATATCGCCCTGTTCATTGCAGCGCCCATGCTCGCCGTGATTGCCCTCGGGCTGCCCCGCATCGACAAGCCGCGCGCGGTCTCGCTTTTGCGTCTTCCGGTTTTTCCGGCGGGCACCTGGGTCTTTGGGGTGGCAATGGCGCTGGCCTGGGCCACAACCGGCATGACCATCGCAGTGGTCCCGCTGGAGCTCGCCGCGAATGATCTTGGCGGTTGGACTGGTCTCGTTATTTTTCTGGCAATCTTCGTCGGGTTCCTCTGCCAGCCAATTGCCCGGCGCATGACAAACGCCCGCGCGCTTGCCCTTGGGTTTGTCTTGATCCCGCTTGGCTTTCTTATCCTTCTGGGCGGTGTCTGGTTCAAGCTATTGGCATTGGTTCTTATCGGCACCTGCATCACCAGCGCGGCGAGCTATGGCTTCACCTATCTGGCCTCACTGGCAGAAGTCTCGTTGCGGGCGCCAGAAGACCGGGCGCGGGCGACGGCGGGGCTGTTTGTCTATGCCTATTTCGGCTTCTCGCTGCCGGTGATCGCCAGCGGCGTACTGGCCGATATGTTTGGCCTGCTCCCGGCGATGCTGGGGTTCGGAGCAGTCCAGATCGCGGCCACAGCAATTGTTGTCATGATTTGGAGACGATCCTCCCCTTCCCTGCACCTTGCCGTCATAGGGAAATGAATAACGCCTCGTTTCCGGGGACGCGACCAAAGTGACTATCAGCGCCCCTCGCATTGCGGACTGCCGCGCAAGTATCCTACGCTCTCGAAACAGTATGGGTATTCACAGTCGAGGAAACCAACATGGCGGCATTTGTTATCGGTCAGATGATGATTCAGAGCCGGGATTGGATGGAGGAATACTTTTCCAAGATCCCCGAAGTTGTGCAGCAGCACCAAGGAGTATTCAGGGTACGGGGCGGCAATCCCCTGCGCATGGAGGGAGAAAGCCCTGTGCCGGATGCTGCGTTCATAATCGAATTCCCCGACCGCGAGCATGGTGAGGCATTTTGGAACTCAGATGAGTTTCAGTCGCTTGCGGTCCTGCGGCGTTCTGGGTCCACCTTGAACGCTATTCTCGTCGACGCATTGTAAGCCTGCATTTGGCACCGCTGGCCAAATCTGTGGTCTATATCGGAGCGCGGGCCTTATCGTAGAAACGCTGAAACTCTAGCGCCCCGGTCTTCGGGCCTTCTCAGGGTTTTGACACCCGCGATTTTTTGACACCCGCGATTCAGGGCGCGGCTCTGGCTGGGATGGGGACTGGAACTGCCCGAAAAAGAGAGCTACGACGTTTCCATGAAAACCCCAGTATTTTTGCTCATAGTTTCAAGCATTGCGCTTGGCGGAACACTATTCCTTGCCGGTTTTTCCGAGTTTGTCCTCGTCACAGGCCCTTGTTTTATTGCCAGTCTGGTGCTGGTCCTTCGTGCTCTCACCAAGCACCAAAGGCGTTGGGTGATCTTAGACGGTTCAAATGTCATGCATTGGCGTGACGGCACTCCTCAAATCGAAACTCTCCAAGAAGTGATCCGGGAACTGCAAGCAGCAGGCTACAGCCCCGGCGTCGTGTTTGATGCCAATGCCGGCTACCTCTTGTCCGGGGCCTATCAAAATGACGGCGCTTTGGCCAAAGCTCTGGGGCTGTCGGAAGAACGGGTGATGGTGGTCCCAAAAGGGTCGCCCGCAGACCCCGCTATTCTGACCGCCGCGCGTGATCTGGGAGCCAGGGTGGTGACAAATGACCGATATCGTGACTGGGCGGAGCAGCATCCGGAAATTCATCAGCCAGGGTATTTGATCAAAGGCGGATACAAGGCAGGAAAGCTATGGTTGAACTTTGACGAGCCTGCAAAAAAGTCAAAGATCCGCTAGCAAAGATCGCTTTTTGACAGTGTCTTTTAACAACGGCGGGCGCAGCCAGTCGGCCCGAACTTTGGCCCTTCCGATCCTTTGGCAATCTAACTGGTCTGGAGCTAAGGAATTGACTTGGTTACCTTCCAACTGCTTGCGAAAGCCGCCATTCAAATGCTCAAACGCAGGATCGCAAATGCTGCAGTCAGCCCCAAGGCCTGTGATGCGCAGGCAGCACCCTATGGGTCCATTCAAGCGGATGCCGCAGGTTGTTTCAATGTCGGCTTCACGCAAGTTTCTTGAAACTCGTCTCCGGCTCGGTTTAGAGAGAGATAATTTTGAGAATGGATTTGAAGCACTTAGGGATGGAGACAATGCGTTCCGCTGCCAGGTGAACAGCAAACCTTTCTCCAACAATCAACCGTGCGAAAAGACGTAGTGATCTCAATTGCTATGGCTGCATTCCGCGTCGGTGTCTGCTACGACGTCGCTAGCAGATCCAAGATGATGGCATACACATCATCGCGCCCGTAACGTATCAGGATGGATAGCCCATCAAACCAGGGAGACGATCCAGTTGCAAACCGATGATCGCGATATTGGACACAACAAAGCCTCTCAGATCTATGCGCTTCTCGCGACAGATCCAAAAGGAGCCTGGGCCGAGACCCGGCGCGCGTTGAAAGCCTTTCCTTCGAGTGAAAGGGTCCGCTTTGTTTCTGGCCTGGTAAATATCGCACGTGGCAAGAAACAGGACGCGCGCAAGGACTTTGCAAAGTGCATCAAAATGGGCACCCCCGGACCAGACGCCTATCTGAATTTGGCGCAACTATCGTCAGATACCAGGCAAATGGATTTTGCATTGGATGTGCTGGATCGGGCGGAAAGAAAATTTCCAGGTGACCTCAGCGTCTTGATAGCGCGCATCCACATGTTGCGTGCTGCTGGTGACGTCGAATCCGCACTGCAAGCCGCCGGCGCAGCCCTGGCCCAGGACCCCAATGCCCCCGAAGCGCTCTTCTTGCGCGGCATTCTTCTGGAAGAAAACGGTCAATTGCTCGACGCGATTTCCGCCTTGGAGGCGCTGCTGGAGCTTCATCCGAACCACGCCATCGCAATGGTGAACCTTGGCCGTTTTTATGCCTTTTCGAACCAGTCAGACAAAGCGATCGAGGTCACCGAGCGGGCCTATTCCATCGCCCCAAACTTGCCCGCCGTGCTGCAGAACCTGGCAATCCGCCAGCGCGAAACCGGGGACTTTCCCCAGGCCGCGCAGACCTTTCGCCAGCTTATGAGCCTTTCGTCAGAATTCGGGCCAGACTCGCTGCGGCAATTGGCGGATCTTGTTGCACCCGAAGAGCTGGACGCACTGTCCCGGCAGATCGACCAGGCAGAGGCTGCGGGCTGTCCACCGGCTTTGCGCGAGCATCTGGAGTTTGCCCGGGTCACCATCGCCAAGCGGGCCAAGGATGATCCACAGTATGTCACATCGGTCCTTCGCGCCAATCGGCTCGCAGCAAAGCACCGCCCCTATGATTCAAAGGCCGACAGTCAGTTTCACACTGCCATTCGCGACAGCTATCGGGCTGAATCCCCCTCTGTGATATCTCCAGCCACTCAGGCTTTGCTGCCCGCGACACCCATCTTTATCGTCGGCCTGCCACGGTCGGGGACGACCCTTCTGGAACGCATGCTTTCACAGGGGGACGGGGTTGCGGGACTGGGAGAGGTCGCGCTGTTCAACCGGTTCATCGGCAAGCGGCTGATGACGGGCACCTCGATCACTGACGCTCTGCCCGAGCTGCGGCAGGCCTATGCAGGGTTCCAATCTGCCGTGGGGCCAGCCAGATGGACCGTGGACAAGATGCCAGCGAATTATGCCCATCTGGGCTGGATAAACACGGCCATGCCCGAGGCGCGGATCATCCTGTTGCGGCGGGACATCCGGGACGTTGCCCTGTCCATGTTCGAGAACTACTTTGATGATCCCGGCCAGAACTTCACCTTCGAAGAACAGCGCATCCAGCACCGAATCCAACTGTTTGAAAAGACCATCGCGGATTGGCGGGCCTTGGGGGCGGAGTTTCTGGAGAGCCACTACGAAGATCTGGTTCAATCGCCCGAAGCGACCCTACGGTCGATCACGGACTATTGCGACCTGCCGTTTGACCCCGAGATGCTCAACCCTGCCGAGAACACCGCCGCCATCCGGACGGTCAGCAGCACACAAGCGCGCCAGTCAGTCAACACCAAAAGCGTGGCGCGATGGGAGAGGTATTCAGAGTTATTACCAAAGGTATTTGGGCCGTAAAACCGGAAGTAGCAGCTGCGCCGACCCGTATTGACAAAAGCGGCTCGCACCTGATGCCGCGCCTGTTTCAAACTGCCCCCCCCTGTGCACACATCGACCTGGTGTGGGGGGATGGAGGATCTAGGGCAATTGGCAGGCGCTGAACTGGTAGCTGAACTGGCGCTTGCCGTCAGCAACCGGATCGAATTCTACAACACCAAGCCAACATTCTGCCCGTGGCGGCAAACCGCCCGCCGTGGTCTATGGGCAAAGAATTGCATCAACCACCCCTGATCAGCAGGTCCATAGGCAGGAAAATTTCAGATTGAGTAATGTTATGAAATAACATATCAGACTATTGCGACCCCGCCCTGCCCTTGTGGAAAATTCAATGAAAGACCCATTGCTATGAAAGACATCGAAGCATCTGATACCCGCCTTCCCGTAACGGTTTTGTCCGGGTTTCTCGGCGCAGGCAAAACGACGCTGTTGAATCGCGTCCTGAACAATCGAGACGGGCGCCGCGTGGCGGTGATCGTCAATGATATGTCTGAAGTGAACATTGATGCCGATTTGGTGCGCGAAGGCACTGAACTCTCCCGCTCCGAGGAAACGCTGGTGGAAATGTCCAATGGCTGTATCTGCTGCACGCTTCGCGATGACTTGCTGAAAGAGGTGCGCAATCTGTCCAGCGAGGGGCGTTTTGACTATCTGTTGATCGAATCTACAGGTATCTCCGAACCGCTCCCTGTCGCCGCCACGTTTGATTTCCGTGATGAAGATGGCCAAAGCCTCTCCGATGTTGCGCGTCTGGACACCATGGTCACGGTTGTGGATGCCGTGAACCTGCTGGAAGATTTTTCAAGCCATGATTTCCTGACAGATCGTGGGGAATCCCTGGGCGCGCAGGATGATCGTAGTCTTGTCAGCCTTTTGACAGAGCAGATTGAATTTGCAGATGTGGTGATCCTCAACAAGGTTGCCGACGCCGGGCGCGACCGGACAGACACCGCCCGCAAAATCATCCGTGCCTTGAATGGTGATGCCAAGATTATCGAAACCAACCATTCCGAGGTCTCAGCCGATGCGATTTTGAACACTGGGCTGTTCGACTTTGAGACCGCCCATGAACATCCGATGTGGGCCAAGGAACTTTATGGTTTTGCCAATCACACCCCGGAGGACGAAGAATATGGGATTGGTTCTTTTGTTTATCATGCGCGCGCGCCATTTGATCCCCAAAAGCTGCACCAGATACTCAACGGAACTTTGCCAGGGGTGATCCGGGCCAAAGGACATTTCTGGGTCGCAACCCAACCCGAGTGGGCCGCTGAATTCAGCCTGGCTGGAGCCTTGTCCTCCGTAAAACCACTGGGGCTTTGGTGGGCTGCAGTACCTGAAGACCGCCTTCCCACCCATCCACAGGCGCAAGCGGAAATTGCCAGGAACTGGGTCGACCCCTGGGGAGATCGCCGACAGGAATTGGTGTTTATCGGTGTTGGCCTGGAACGCGAGACCATTTGCGCGCGGCTAAATTCTGCCCTGCTCACCGCCGAAGAATTTCGCCCGCAAGACTGGGTAGATTTGCCGGACCCTTTCCCACGTTGGGGACAGCATCGCTAAACCTGCAAGGCATAGAAATTCCCCCCCACGTTCCGGCCAGCGTCACAATCGTAAATACCATCTACGGGCCGGGATGCGGGGGGGGCAGCAGAGCCCCTATTGCCGTCGGTTCCAGGCCGGAGGCTTTGCGCATGAACAGGGCCTGACCCAATAGTGCCCCGGACCTGCCGCTTGGTTCGCCACCTGCATCGCCAGTACCATTGCCAGTACCATTGCCACCAACTGGGCTGGCCGTTCTGACACAGTTAGGATCGTGACCAGCGTGGCGGGGGCCTCCTGTGCGCGGGCCGCTCGGTCACGATTGCAGCAACACAAGCGGCGAGGAAAAGCACTTTATCTTCGGCGGCCTTACTGAAACCAAGTGATTTGAGTGTGCTTTGGAGGGCACGGACCCTTTGTCACAGTAGCCCCGCGCCAGTGTGAGGGAGGAAGGAACGATCCCTCCCCCGGCCATTCAGTTTTTGTGTTCTCCCATGGGGCACTCCCCCTCCTCCGAGAAACAGGCATCTGTCCGCAACTCCAGCCAGATCGCGTTAAGGACGGCAAAGAGCGCCGCCAGGGGCAAGCCGAGAAGCCATGCAAAATACCACATCTATCAGATCTCCTTTAGTATACAGTTTCCGATTTTTCAGTGACTTGCTCTTCAGTCACTTTGCCCCAAAGGACCTTATAGACCCATGCCGTGTACATCAGGATTAGAGGCATGAAGATGGCGGTGGCCACCAGCATGATAAAGAGCGTCTGGTGCGATGACGACGCGTCCCAAACGGTCAGGGAACTGTTGGGATCAAGGGTCGAGGGCAGGATAAACGGGAACATCGTCAGGCCAACACTGGAGATGATCCCCAAAATCCCCATCTTAGACCACAGCAATGTCGAAACTTCGCGTCCCGCACGCAAGCCAAGCACCGCCAGCCCGATCCCGGCAAATCCCATCAGCGGAGCAACCGCGATCCACGGCCGATCAGAATAGGCTTTCAGCCATGACCCGGCCTGCGTGACGTCAGAATAGAGCGGGTTAGACGGGCCGTTTGCGGCCACGTCACCGAGGACAAAGCCGTCGACACCAACTGCCAGCCAGAGACCTGCCAAGGCATATCCCGCTGCGGCAACCATCCCGGCCTTCCCCCCGATGGCGCGGGCCCGTTCAGCCACCACACCTTCAGCCTTTAGGGACAGCCAAGCCGCACCGTGCATCAACAGCATCGACAGCGACACCCCACCGGCCAGCAGCGCAAAGGGGTGCAACAGGCCAAGGAATTTGACGGCAAAATTGCCCGGATACATCGGCATCAGGTCTTCGGTCAGATAGAAAGGCACGCCCAGCAGCACGTTGCCGACAGCAACGCCGAACAGCAGCGCAGGCACGGCCCCACCAGCAAATAGTGCCCAGTCCCAGCGGGACCGCCATTTGACGCCCTCGCGCTTGGACCGGTACTTGAACGCAACCGGGCGCACAATAAAAGCGGCCAAAACCACAAACATCGCAAGATAGAAGCCCGAAAAACTCACCGCGTAGAGCGGTGGCCAAGCGGCAAAGATCGCGCCCCCACCCAGAATGAACCACACCTGGTTGCCCTCCCAGACCGGGCCAACTGTGTTGATCGCCACCCGGCGCTCCACATCGGTTTTGGCGACGAAAGGAAGCAATGCACCAACCCCCATGTCAAAACCGTCGGTCAAAGCAAATCCGATCAGCAAAACGCCCAGAAGCGCCCACCAGATCACGCGAAGGATATCATATTCGATCAATTCAAAGAGGATCATCTATCTTACTCCGCAGATGTGGCAGATGGAGAGGAAAGGCGGGCATCAGACCGCAGCCGTGCCGCGTGACGTTGCTGCCAGGCGTTGGTCTCATCCACGTCCAGAAACGGCCCCTTGCGGATGTATTTCACCATCAGTTTTATCTCGATCACAAAGAGGACTGAATAGAAGATGAGGAACCCAGCAAGCGTGATCAACAGATCGGCGATGCTGAGGTGGGACAGGCTCAATGCCGTGGGCAACACGCCGTCCACGGTCCAGGGCTGGCGTCCAAATTCAGCCACGAACCACCCCAGCTCTGCCGCAATCCACGGTGTTGGGATGATGGCAACGGCCGCATAGAGCGACCAGCGTGGGAACTGCATTTGTCGGAACGAGGCGCGATAGAAGAAATAGGCCATCACCCCGATAAAGCTGAAACCAAGCGCAACCATGATCCGGAACGCCCAAAAGAGTGGTGCCACGCCGGGAATCGTATCGTCCGCCGCCATCTTGATCTGGGCCTCTGTTGCGTCGCGCGGGTCATCGGCGTAGCGCTTGAGCAGCAGGGCAAAGCCAAGATTGCCGGAATGCGTCTCAAACCTGTCCCGCACGTCTTGCGGTGTCCTGTCGCGTCGCTTTCGAATGGTCATCAGCGCGTCATATGCGATCAGGCCTGCTCGGATCCGGTCCTCGGATTCGGCGACAAGTTCATTGATACCCGGGATTTCCTTGGTCAAGCTGCGGGTGCCAATCAGGCCCATCGCCCAAGGGATTTCCACAGCATAGTGGGTTTCACGCGCCTCCTGGTCCGGAAAGCCAATGGCCGTAAAAGGGGCGGGAGCGTCGTGGGTTTCCCACATTGCTTCAATTGCGGCGAGTTTCATTTTTTGTGTATGGCTGGCCGAATAGCCAGACTCGTCACCAAGGACGACCACCGACATCGCCGCAGCCAGACCAAAAGCGGATGATACCGCAATTGATCGCCGGGCCAGATCTCTGTGCTTGTTCTGAATCAGGTAAAGCGCCGAGACCCCCAAGACAAAGACTGAGGCCGTGACATAACCGGCGGACACGGTATGTACGAATTTTGCTTGTGCCACCTCGTTGAACAGAACGTCATAGAACGAGGTCATCTCCATGCGCATGGTATCAGGATTGAATTCAGCCCCGACCGGGTTCTGCATCCAGCCGTTGGCGATCAAAATCCATAGCGCGGAAAAGTTTGATCCAATGGCGACCAGCCAGGTGACCCCCATGTGCTGAACCTTGCTCAGCTTATCCCAACCAAAAAAGAACAGGCCGACAAATGTCGCTTCAAGGAAGAAGGCCATCAGACCTTCCATCGCCAGCGGCGCACCAAAAATGTCGCCAACATAATGGCTGTAGTAGCTCCAGTTCATGCCGAACTGGAACTCCATCGTGATCCCGGTGGCAACACCCAACACAAAGTTGATGCCAAACAGTGAGCCCCAAAATTTGGTCATCTGCCGCCAGATGGGACGATTCGTCATGACATAGACGGTCTCCATGATCGCCACGAGGATCGACAGACCCAGCGTCAGCGGCACGAAGAGAAAGTGATACATCGCAGTCAGCGCAAACTGCATGCGTGACAGCTCGACCAGTCCGATCTCCATCGGGGGACTCCTTGAATAGCTATAATACGCATCATGGATACGTCTTAAATGTTCATATTCTGATTTTTGGATGTTTTTTTTGATCTATATCAATAACCCGCATCTTGAATGCAAATTATCGCAAATTCTGCGCCGGTGTCGAAACAAGCGGGATGACCTGGTCTGCAAAAGCCATTTCTTCGGGTCGATGGGCCGCCATCAGAATGATCGCATTTGGCAAAACCTGGCGCAGCCCCGCCAGAACAGATTTCGCCATCGGTGCATCCAGCCCTTCGGTGGGCTCATCCAGCAGCAACAGGTCCGGCCTGCGTAACAATGCGCGGGCCAGGACCAACCGCCGCGCCTCACCGCCTGACAAACCTGCACCACGAAACGCAAGACGGGCATCAAGGCCACCTTTGGTGCGCACCGTCTGCGCAAGCTCAGTGGCCTCCAAAACCTCCCAAAGCTCAGCATCCGAAGCCGCCGGGGCGACCAGTCGAAGATTTTCGGCCACGGTCCCGGCCACCAAAGCATGTCGCTGCGAAACCATTGCAATACCACCGGTCCGGACCTTGGTCGCCATTTGATGTGGTGACCTTCCGCCAAAGGACATTCGGCCGCTGCTTGGCAGGATCTGACCCGCTGCAATCAGCAATACTGTGGACTTTCCACAGCCACTGCGGCCAGTCAATGCCACGGTGTTCCCAGGCTCTGCATGAAAGCTAAGCGGCGAAAACAAGGCATGCCCCCCTGGTCCACGCCTGGCAACCAGGGCCTCGCAAGCGAGAGACGCGCGAGAGAGATCGCACGGCTCCGCAAGCGCCGGTTTTGCAGCGCCGTCCACCAGCGGAACAATTCGTTTTGCTGCCGACTGCATCTTGCCAATTTCGGACAATGCGCGGCGCACGGGCGCCACCACTTCGGACAGGGCCAGCGCCGCAAAAATACCAATAGCCGCCTGCGCAGGTGAAATCTCACCAGATTGTGTCAGTGATGCACCAATCCCAAGCGACAGAGACACAACAGCCCACCCAATCAGCTCAAGCCAAAACCCGGTCTGCCGCTCCCCCCTTTCAACCGCCGCCTGCCCCTTTGATTGGTAGCCTGCGGCCTTGCCCACATTGGTCTGTGCGTTTTGCATCTGTCCAAATGCCACCAACTCTTCGCGCGCGGTGATAAGGTCAATTATCCGGCTCCGCAGCGCCTGCATCCCCGCTTCGGTTCGCCGCGAAGGGCCTTTCGCATAAGATTGCCCCAAGATAAAAATCACAGTTGGGACAAGCCCATACCCAACAAGGAGACCCAATGCGACAGAGGGATGCACAAGCATGCCAACGACACCGGCGGTCAAGACAATCACAGCCAAACCAGCGCCCCCCGGCAGCAGGAGTCGCAACGCCAGACCGTCAAGCGCATCAATATCGGCGGTCACACGATTGAGAAAGACACTGGCGCGAAGTCGCTCAAGCTGCCTGTACGGCGATGACAGGACTCCGGACAGTAGCCGGACGCGGAGATTTGACAACATTCGCAAGGTTGCATCATGGGTTGTCAAACGCTCTCCGTACCGGGCGGCTGTCCGCCCCAGAGCCAGAAACCGCACCATTGCCGAGGGTGCAAAGACGTTGAAGAGCGTGCCCAGCCCAATCATCCCCGCCGCCGCAGCAGCAGTAATGAACCAGCCTGACAGCGCCAGAAGGGCAAGACCCATGACCAGAACGCAAAGCGATAGCACCAAGCCCTGAACAAAGGCCCGGCGCTCATCCTTCAGAAGGAAAATGGATATTTTCATTAGTAATTTCATGTGCCTGCACTCAATCTGACCTGCCTTTGCATCTGCGAGATCAAGCGGGGATCATGGGTTGCAGCGATCAACGTTCCGCCCTCTGCCACATAGGCCAGCAGTCCGTCGATGATGTTTTGGGCGGTGTCCGCATCCAGGTCAGCTGTCGGTTCGTCTGCCAAAACCACCTCGGGCCGCCGATGCAGGGCCCGGGCCAGCATCACCCGACGCGCCTCTCCTCCAGACAGGCCAGCACCAGATTCCCCCAGCGACGTAAGGTCTCCGTTCGAAAGCGTCGCAATGATCGGTGCAACATATGTCCTGTCTAACACGTCTAGGTCCAGGTCCTCGCCAAACCCGATATTGTGGCGCAGCGACCGGCCCAGAAACCGAGATGTTTGTGGCATCCAGCCCATTGACGCACGCCAGGCATCCGCGTTCGCCCCGCTCAACGTGACCTCGCCAATCTGGATCCTGCCCGACGTTGGTTTCTCCAACCCAGCAATGAGCCGCAGTAGCGTTGTCTTTCCTGCGCCACTTTGCCCGGTTACGGCAAGGCTTTCGCCCGGCTGGATTTCCAAATCCGGATAGGTGATACGATGATCCTTATGCAGGTAGGCCAGGTCGCACAGCGTCAGCCCCTTGAATGGGAGCGGCGCAACACTCGCGCCCGCCCCCAACAACGGCTGGCGCATGTCGCTCCGCCAACTGTCCAATTCCTCCAGCACGGCATCAGCAGATGATTTGTCATGCCAGGCTGCTGCAAGATCTCGCAGCGGCTGAAAAAAATCTGGAGTGAGAAGCAAAAGGTAGATCCCGGCAAACGGCGTCAAAGGCGTGCCCCAAGAGCCCCAGCCGATTTCACCTAAAAGCGAAAACCCGACCCAGACGGCAATCATTGCGACGCCCAGGGCCGAGAACAGCTCCAATACGGTTGAAGATAAAAACGCGATGCGCAGAACGGCCATGGTTCGTTCCCTAAGGCTGTCAGAGGCCGAGGTGAAATCGGCAATCACCTGCTGCCCCGCACCGATCAGTTTCAGATCCGACAGCGCCGCCAGTCGATCTGCCAAAAGGTCATTGAGTGATCCGATCTCGACCACCTGGCGCGTGCTCGCCTCTTTTGCTGCCCAGCCAACCAAGGCCATAAACAGGGGGATCAACGGTCCGGCCACCAACAAGACAACGGCGGCGGCCCAACTGAACCACATCGCAATGGCAAGAATCACCAGGGGAACAACCATCACCCGCAACCGCGCTGGTTTGTACCTGAGCAAATAGGGGCGCAGCGTCTCCAGCTTTTCAGTAGCCAAGGCCGCGATGGACCCAGCGCCGCCAAACCTCGATGGGCCTGCGCTAGTGGTTTCCACTGTGACCAATTCCGCCCGCAATGCCTGAATTTTGGTTTCGGCAGCCGCACTCAAGTGCAGCTGCGCTGATTTGCTCAGGGCTGCGCGAACAAACCCAAGGCCCAAAAAAGCCAGCGCCATTGCCCATTCGGATACCGCCTCTCCAGTCAGCAGGGAGGCCAAAACCGATGCAATCACCCACGCCTGTAGCAGCCAGATCAGGTTCGCGGCAACGGCCTGCGCGCCGCCAATCCGGCTGTCCCGGAAACCTGCTTCAGTCAGAGTGCCCGCTGGCGCCATGTGCAATACTTTCATTTCTCATATCGCCAGCTAAGGCATTTCATCCGGATCCAACGTGATCTGCATCAATAAACTGGTATCTTTGATGTGAAATAAAGAGGTCAACAAGAGGAAGCCGAATGCGTTTGACGACACGAACAAATCTTGCCGCGCGGGCGCTGATGCTATGCGCGGCGAACGACGGGCACTTGGTGCGGACCTCTGACCTTGCAGAGCGGTGCAATGCGTCAATCAATCATGCCGCGCGTGTTGTTCAGCAGCTCCAGGTCGCAGGGTATCTTGAAACCCTTCGGGGGCGAACCGGCGGCATTCGACTGGCCAAACCTGCAAGCCGGATTTCAATCGGCACCGTGTTCCGAATTTTCGAAACTGACATCCCGTTTGCAGAATGCTTTGACGAAAACCGAAACACCTGCCCATTGTCAGCTTCCTGCCGCCTGCGCAGCTATGTTGCTCGCGCGCTCGAGGCCTTTTATCACGAGTTGGACTTGGTCACGCTGGACGATCTTGTCCGCGGGAATTGTGGTTTGATGGATTTGCTCGCCATGCAGCCTGACACGCCCGGGGCATGTTCGATACGATCCCCCTGATTGGGGGCCGACGAGACTGGCAGTGAAGTTGCTCAGGCACTCGGGGTCGCTTGCACAGGGGGACGAACCACTTGCAGGTGAGGGGCAAATAGGTCAGTTGACGGTTTCGGATGTTTTTGGAAATGTGACCGTCACATTCAGCCCAGGACGATTGTCAGACAACAAAATGACTGCGCTATGCAGGTCAGCAATCGCTTTGACCAGGCTTAGGCCAAGCCCGTTGCCCGGCGTTGTCCGGCTCTTTTCCACCCGATAAAACCGGCGAAAGACTTTTTGTCTTTCCTGCTCGGGAATACCTTGGCCATTATCTGAAACAGTAAAGACAACCCCATCGTTCCTTAAAAAAAGTGCAACCTCTATGCGTGCGGCCGGCGGACAGTGGCGCAGGGCATTTTCAATGACATTTGCCATCATCTGGGTGAGCAATTGCTGATCTCCCAAAACGCTCAGGGGGTTTGGGCCAACGGCGAAGGTCAGTGTTTGATTTTTTTCCTCTGCGACAACCCCATATGCGTCCTCTATGCGGTTCAGCACGGCGATGAGGTCGATCTGGCTGAAATTCTCCCGTCGCGCTCCGGCTTCAATCTGTGAAATCCGCAACAGCGCGTGAAAGGTCTCGATCAGATCGTCGGCAGCATCGATGGTTTCATAAACATCTCCAGCCAGCGCTTCGGGCAATTCTGGGGATTGGCCTATCGCTTCGAGTCTTTGCCAAATTCGTTGCATGGGGGTGCGCAAATCATGCGCGATATCGGCGGAAATCTGTTTCTGACTGTCAACCAGTTGCTGTAGCTGGCTAATGGTCCTGTTTATTTCAGCGGAAAGCCGTGAAAGATCATCAGCGTCATTTCTGCCAAGCGGCACCCGGGCCTCCAGATCCCCATTTGCCACATGGTTAAGCGTGCTGGACACCTGCCGTAAACGATGTTCTGTGCGGCGGCCGACAGCAATGCCGGCTCCTGCACCGACCATGAGCGTGAAGATAAATCCGGTGAGCAGCCCGCCACCAAGTCCTTCGAGCAACTCGGCCTGCAAATATGTGCTTGTGCCAAGAACGAGGGTGTTTGAACCAAGCGGAATATTACGCAGGACAAAGCCGAAGCTGTCATTTTCATCGGGACCGATGAACGCGATGGCAGAGGCATCCGCATAGCCGGATGCAACATCTCCAGCGATCCTGCTTACATTTCCGGCAAGGCGGCGGCCATCCGCATCCAAGAGCAGTGAGATGCGGTTGTCTTCGAAATTGAAGATGCCGTATGCCTCCAGATCCGCAATCACGCCATCAAGCCCCCGCGTATTGTAAGTCCCTACAAAAACGGCCTCTTCCTCGATCAGCTGGTCCTTGATCCAATGGGTGATTTCATAGTCCGCCATCTTGTAGGCCACTGCAAAGACCAGGGCGGTAAGCAGGGAATAGAGGAGGGCAAACCGGAGCGATAGCCGGACCGAGGTTGAACGGCGCAGACGGTTCAAGAGTGGGGTTTTATTCATGCAGGCTGTACCCCGCACCGCGGATGGTGTGTATCAGTTCCACCGAAAAGGGCTTGTCAATTTTGTTGCGAAGCCTGCTGATATGGGTTTCGACCACGCTTGTCTTGGGGTCGAAATGGAAGTCCCACACGGCCTCCAGCAGCATGGTCCGGGTCAAAACCCTGTCCGCATTGCGCATCAGGTATTCTAGCAAACCAAACTCACGCGGTTGCAGGTCGATGGGGGTGCCGTCACGGGAAACCGTGCGACGGATCAAGTTCATTTCAAGGTCGGCCACCCGCAGAATGGTTTCCTCCGCCTTCAGCGGCGGACGGCGGACCAGTGCTGTCAGTCGGGCAGACAGCTCGTGATAAGAAAACGGCTTTATCAGGTAATCGTCCGAGCCGGCCTGCAACCCTTCGACCCGGTCATTGATGCCATCCATCGCGCTGAGAAACATAATGGGGGTGTCGACACCGGCACCGCGCACCGATTTTATCAGCGTCAGCCCGTCCAGTCCCGGCAGCATCCGATCAAAGACCATGACGTCGTAATCATTGTCCAGGGCGTTCAGAAACCCGTCTTTTCCATTGTTGCAATGGTCAACCAGATGCCCCTCAGCCCTAAGGCTGCTGGTGATATAGTCAGCCGTCTCATGATCATCTTCGACAACAAGAACACGCATTCAGGTGCTTTCCAAAAAGGAACGATGGATCTTTGAATACTGTGGTTTGTCCAACCGTCAAGCCATCTGAAGATTACCGATTGGTATAATCCGGGCAAGGTCCGGGTGACATCTAGTGTCCTATCCCCCCCCTGCACCACGAGCAGGAATACCGCCCAATGACGACAGCCACCACTCTTTCGCCCGCTGAAAAGGATCCCTCTGGCCCCTATTCAGCTTTAAGTGAGAAAGTCTCTCCCAAGGATCATGTTACTGCCAAAGGCCGGTGGCCGTCTCTTTCCAGACTGAAGATCCGACGTCCTGTGCTCTCGCCTGCAGTGCTCAACGGGATCGTGGCCACCTACATGATGCTGGCTTTCAACAGCGTCTTCTGGGGTCACCTGACCACATTGTTCGATGGCGTTCCGGCGAATATCCTATTGTTCGCCTGTGCGGTGTGGATGCTGACGTTTTTCACTCTCAGCCTCTTCAGCCTGCCAAGAGTGCAGCGCCCGCTTATCGCCCTTCTGATTTTGCTGGCTGCCGCCGCCGCATGGTATCAGGACCATCTTGGTGCCGTGATCGACAAGCTGATGATTCAGAACGTGGTGAACACAACCGTTGCCGAATCCCGTCAATTGATCACGCTTCCCTATCTGCGCCATATGACACTCACCGGCCTTTTGCCCGTCGCGCTGCTGTACTGGCCCCGTATCACCTACCCCAAAGCCCGTCACCTTCTGTGGAAAATGCCGCTAACGGTGGTTGCGAGCTTCCTGCTGACCTTTGGTTTCCTCTTCGTCAACCTCAAGGCAAATGTTTCGATCATCCGCGAACACCATGAACTCATGGGCAGCTACCAGCCAGGCGCAACGATCGGCGCCATCGCGCGCTATGTGAAAATGGAAGTCCGGGCCAGAAATACAGAGGTCGCGCCACTGGGGCGGGATGCCGCCAAGGGACCCGATCTTCTGGCAGCCAAGAAACCCGTTTTGCTGGTCATCTTTGTCGGCGAAACCGCACGCGCGCAGAACTTTGGCCTCAACGGCTACGACCGCCCCACAACGCCTGAATTGGCAAAGCTTGATGTGCTCAATTTCAGCGATACCTCCTCCTGCGGGACATCGACTGCCGTCTCTGTCCCCTGCATGTTTTCCCCGTTCTCGCAGGCGGGTTATTCTCACCAGCGCTTTATGGGCAGTGAGAACCTGCTGGATGTCCTGTCCCATGCAGGGGTCACGCCCGTTTGGGTCGACAACAATACTGGCGATCAGAGAATTGCCCGGCGCACCGGGTCGCGCAGGATCGACGCCACTATCGACCCTGCCGCCTGTGCCAGCGGGGAGTGCACCGACAAAGCTCTTCTCGCTACTCTGGACAAGGAAATCGGAGCCATTCAGGAGGACACCGTTCTGGTGTTGCACATGATCGGCAGTCACGGACCTGCCTATTACCTGCGCTATCCGCAGGGGTTTGGCCCCTTTGCCTCTGATTGCAGAACTTCTGAATTTGACTATTGCACCCAGGCGGAGATCACAAACGCCTATGACAATTCCATCGCCTATACCGATCATATCCTCGCAAGCGCGATCTCGATCCTTCAGGAACAGGACCGGGTGCTGCCCGCGATGGTCTATATGTCCGACCATGGTGAATCCCTTGGCGAAGCCGGGCTGTATCTCCACGCCGCGCCGATGTTCATGGCGCCCGAAGTCCAGACCAAAGTTCCCTTTCTGATGTGGCTGCCGCAAAGGTTTCGGCAGGCCATGCGGCTCGATGATACCTGCCTGAGTAAGCTGACTGCTCAACCTGTCAGCCAAGACAACCTGTTTCACACGGTGCTTGGCCTGATGGACATTTCGACCACCGTCCGCAAGTCCGCTCTCGACCTGACATCTACATGCCGCTCAGAAAGGCCCAGAACATGAAAGCATCCGCCCCCACGGAAAAGGCCCGGCAGCAAGAGATCCCAGCACCGGCCACCGGCGCTGCACATATCCTTGCCGCTGCCCGCTATTCCCTGGCAGGATTTCGACGCCTGCTTGGCGAAACCGCTGCCCGGCAAGAGTTGGTGGGTGGCGTGACAGCGGTATTCCTTCTGGTGTCGCTAGGCGCGTCGCTCCTGCAGATCGGGGCTTTTTTGGTTCTCTTCGCGCTGCTCCTCGCGGTAGAAGCCCTCAATACCGCGATCGAGGTTCTGACCGATCGGATCTCCCCCGGTTGGTCGCTTGAGGCAAAACATGCCAAGGATCTGGGGTCCCTTGCCGTCGCCCTGCTGATCATTGCGAACATCATTTTCTTTGCGGTGATCATGTTCTCCCTGTCCACGTAGGTTGGGGGAATGTGTTTTGGACGAGCTTGGAAGTGATGTGAACGGTGATTTGCAAACATATCTGCGGCCTTCTGTCTAGGTAAGGCTGTGATGCTGAATTGTTCGGCTTCGATAGCCTTAAGGCGCAGTTGCATAGGCTTCACAGCGGGAATGTATCACGGCTTCGAGCGATAGAAAGGTCAATGCTGCGGGAAAACTGGCGGGACTTTGTGCGGCAACAAACTCCGTTTTCAACGCCTCCCTTAATCGTGGGCAACCCGAAACCACGATTGGATTCCCTAATGTCTGAAATCCTGACAAAGTCACGGGCCCGGAACATTTTCTACGGAGGATCGCTATTCTTCGTCGCGATCTTTGGGGTCCTATCTTTTCACAGTCATCGCTATGTCGTGAACACCTCGACCGCTGGAATGCCCCTGACCGACGAGGTGGTCTTGGGCAAGCATGTCTGGGAGCGACACAGCTGCATCAACTGTCACACCCTACACGGTGAAGGCGCGTATTTTGCCCCCGAACTGGGCAATGTTATGACCCGCTGGGGCACATTGGATGACCCTGAAACCGCCTATGAGATCCTGGACAGCTGGATGGCGTCCCAGCCCAGCGGTGTCGAAGGGCGGCGCCAGATGCCCTATTTCGAACTCACCGAAGAAGAGATGCGTGGCCTGGCAGAATTTCTGCGTTGGGCCGACCAGACCGATACACAGGGCTGGCCGCCCAATGACGCAGGTTAAGGAGACAGGTTATGAAGTATCAATCTCAGAAAGTGGCCTATGCCTATTTCCTGGTGGCTATGGCGCTTTTCGCCATTCAGGTTTTGGGCGGCTTGCTCGCCGGCTGGATTTATGTCTCGCCTAATTTCCTGTCGGAACTGTTGCCGTTCAACATTGTCCGCATGTTGCATACCAACGCCCTGGTTGTCTGGCTGTTGCTGGGCTTCTTTGGCGCGGCCTTTTACCTGATCCCCGAAGAAAGCGAGCGAGAGATCTATTCGGTCAAGCTGGCCTACCTTCAATTGCTGATATTGGTGGTCGGCACATTGGGGGCTGTGCTCACCTATCTGTTCAACCCATTTCCAGGTAACTGGCTTTTGGGAATGCAGGGGCGCGAATTTATCGAACAGCCCATGTGGGTGAAGCTGGGTATTCTGGTTGCGGCCCTGCTGTTCCTGTTCAACATCTCAATGACCGTTTTGGCAGGGCGCAAAACCGCGATCACCAACGTGCTTTTGACCGGGCTCTGGCTGCTGTCACTGCTATGGCTTTTCGCTATGGTCAACCCTGACAACTTGAGCCTCGACAAAATGTACTGGTGGTTCGTGATCCATCTCTGGGTGGAAGCCACCTGGGAATTGGTTATGGCCTCGATCCTGGCCTTCTTGCTGTTGAAACTCACTGGAGTGGATCGCGAGATCGTCGAAAAATGGCTCTACGTGATCGTCGCCACCGCGCTGTTTTCAGGCATCCTTGGCACTGGGCACCACTTTTACTGGATTGGTCTGCCGGGCTATTGGCAATGGATTGGGTCCATCTTCTCCACGCTGGAAGTCATTCCCTTCTTCCTGATGATGAGCTTTGCTTTTGTCATGGTCTGGAAGGGCCGTCGCAATCACCCCAACAAGGCCGCACTTTTGTGGTCGCTGGGGGCATCAACCGTGGCCTTCTTTGGCGCCGGTGTCTGGGGCTTTTTGCATACGCTGCACGGGGTCAACTTCTATAGCCACGGCACCCAGATCACCGCTGCGCATGGTCACTTGGCCTTTTACGGTGCCTATGTCGCAACCAACTTGGCAGTCATGAGCTACGCCCTGCCGCATCTGCGTGGGCGTGACCCCTACAATCAAGTGCTCAACATGTCCTCATTCTGGTTGATGACCGGTGGTATGGCCTTCATGACCTTTGTTCTGACCTTTGCAGGCACCATCCAGACCCACATGCAGCGGGTTCTGGGCGAGGGCTTCATGGATGTGCAAGAGGGGCTCAGCCTGTTCTATCTGATGCGCTTTGGTTCCGGCCTGGCCGTCGTGATTGGCGCGCTGCTGTTCATCTACTCGATGATGATTCCACGCCGGGAACTTGTTGCCCGTGACGCCAAAATCATCCCAGCTGGAGAATGAAAATGAACGCCCAAACGAGCGACTTCGAGGTGCCATTCTACCACCCTGTTGGCAATGAATGTGCGCTGTTTGAAACCGCGCAAAACAACGGTTTGCCCCTTCTTCTGAAGGGGCCGACCGGCTGCGGGAAAACCCGCTTTGTTGAACATATGGCGGCCCGCACTGGCCGAAAACTCTATACCGTGGCCTGTCACGATGACTTATCTGCGGCTGATCTCATTGGTCGCTACCTCTTGCGCGGCGGCGAAACCGAATGGGTAGACGGCCCTTTGACCCGTGCGGTCCGCGAAGGCGCGATCTGCTATTTGGATGAGGTGGTTGAGGCCCGCAAAGACGTCACCGTTGTGTTGCATCCACTGACCGACAATCGTCGCACGCTGATGCTGGATCGCACTGGCGAAGAACTGGTTGCGCCAGATGGTTTCATGTTGGTTGCCAGCTATAATCCTGGCTATCAAAACGTGCTCAAACGTATGAAGCCTTCTACCCGGCAGCGGTTTTTATCTGCCTCATTTGATTTCCCTGAGGCCACGATTGAGGTCGGCGTTGTCGCCAGGGAAAGCGGCCTGGATAAGGACCGTGTTATGCCTTTGATCCGACTGGCAGGACATATCCGTGCCCTGTCTGGTATGGATCTGGAAGAAGGTGTTTCAACCCGCCTGTTGATCTATGCGGCACAGTTGATTGCGGGCGGCATGCCGATTGATCAGGCTTTGCAAGCGGCCATCGTTGAGCCATTGACCGATGAGGCGGATGTTCAAACCGCACTGCGCGACCTAATCGCTGTCGTTTACGGGTAACGCACCATGGCAGCTCTGCATCCCCTTGATCTGATGGATCCCGAAGAAGCAGTCGGCAACATCTGGCATGACTACGCCACCAAGCTGGGGGCGCAGCCCAGCTTTCCTGAAGCCGCAATTGAGCTTGCCGAGGTCCGCGGCAGCCTGGTTTTGCTGTTTCGTGCCCTTGGCGGTGCCGCCTCTGTTGAACTTGCCGAGGCACCACGGGTGCGATCGCATCACCGCCAAGGGCTGCGGCGCAAGCTGGGCAACCGGGGGGAGCTGATGTTCCTGCCAACTTATGATGGCGAACGCCTATGCCTGCCGCCCAGCTTTGACGCCTTCCCAGAAAAGGCGTTAAATCAGGCCGCGTATTTCTGGCTGGTTGCCCTCGCGGCGACACAGCCCAGGCTGCCACCTGTTGACGGATGCGGTTGTATCAAAGACCGTGCCCAGATCGAGGCCATGGCACAGGCCTCTGATCTTGCGTTTCAACGCTGCCCAGGCCTGCGGGGCGCATATCAGCGCATGTGCAGCTTTCTCCTAGCAACCCGGCCTAAACTGATGTTGCCACGTGAAGAGGCGCGACTTGAGCAAGCAGTTCTGGACCAGCTCAACAGCCCTGACGCCAGCCCAGTTGCCCTGCCTGAACAGCAGCAAGGCTCCAAAACCTATCTGCCTTTTACCCCGGTGCCGATCTGGCTCACGCTTAGCGCGCCACGGTCCGGCACAAAGGCGGATGACGCGGAAGAGGCGGATGAGCATCTGCCAGCGCCCGCTGCTGCGACCACCACACGTAAAATGGCAGCGCGCGAAGATCGCGACGAGGCCAACCGCAAAGACAGTCTGATCATCCATCGCTTTGAAGCAATCCTGTCCTGGGTTGAAAGCATGAACCTCAACCGATCTGTGGACAACGACGAGGACGAAAACGCCCAAAAGGCCGCAGATGATCAGGACAAGATCATCCTGTCTCGCCATAAGGACAAAAAGACGGCCACCCGTCTGCGGCTGCATCTGGATCTGGCGCCCGCGGATGCGGAGCACGAACGGCTGGCCGACCTGTTCACCTACCCGGAATGGGACCACCGCAAACGCAGCTATTTGCCAGATCACACAAGGGTGCTGGAAACCGAGGCCGACACGGACGCCCCCCAAACCCTGGCCCCTGATCCCCGGCAATTACGGGCGGTGCGTCGACAGTTTGAAGCTTTGCACCCACGTCGGGTGATGCGGCCGCGTCAAATCGAAGGCAGCGAGCTGGATCTGGACGCTTTGATCGCCGCACGGGTGGATTTGCAGGCGGATGGCACCTCTAGCGACCGCATTTACCAAAGTCTGCGCCAGATCGACCGTGACCTCTCGGTCTGCTTCCTGCTCGACACCTCACGTTCTACCGAAGCTTCGGTTGGTGACAGCACCGTGCTGGATATCGCCCGTGAAAGCCTCGTTGCCCTTGCTGGTGGCATTGATGCCAGTGGCGACCGGCTGGGCATTTGGGGGTTTTCTTCGCTGCGCCGCGACCGGGTGTTTTTGAAGAAATGCAAAAGCTTTGATGCACCGATGTCTGCCGAAGTGACTCATAAGATTTGTGGCCTCTCGCCCTGTCACTATACCCGTTTGGGGGCGGCAATTCGCCATGCCACGTCACAGCTGGAGCAAGAAAGCTCTACGCGAAAACTCCTGCTGGTGCTGACCGATGGAAAACCCAATGATCTTGACCACTACGAAGGCATCCACGGCATTGAGGACAGCCATATGGCAGTGCGGGAGGCCCGGCGCATGGGCCACACTGTACATGGCATCGTCATCGATCAGGACGGCCAGGACTGGTTTGCCCGTATCTTTGGCCGGGCTGGGTTTACTCTGTTGCCGGACCCGACGCGACTGACCCGTGCGCTGCCACAAATCTATCGATCCCTGACCCAGGAGAGCTGACATGAAACGCCTTTTTCTCGCAACGCCCTTTGTATTTCTGCCTGCCGTTGTTTTCGCGAACGGTTTTGACCGCCCCATCCCACAGCCCCAAAGCGCGGCTGCCGAGTTCTGGTTCTTTCTTGCCTCACTGACATTGATCGCGGCGCTGGCCGCAGTCGGGTGGCTGGTGAGCAAACGATGAAACAGCCCTGGGGCAAGGCACGGCTGACGCTGGTTCTGTACCCATTTGGAGCGGGTGCAGCGGCGGTCAATGTGTTCTTCGCCTCTTTGATCACATCATGGATTGGCTGGTCGGTGCTGTCTCCCTTGCAGTCGATTGTTCTTGGCTTAGTGCTGGGCGTGCCGCTTACCTATGCCTTTGCGCGTCACATCCATAAATTAATGCAGAACTAACAAACAGTGGTTGTCCAGTTCGAGCGGTGTCTGCCCGACTATACGCAGGCATAACGTCAACGGCCTCTCCCCCAGCGGGAGGGCTCAACTCAAGCGGGTAAAAAGACCACATCCAACTACATCAGCCAGATCCCCTGATGTTTCGCTGCCATAGCAGCGGAACAAGCGTCGGCATTCTGCGATAGGGCGGGTTCGACGGAGAGGCACCGCAATAATTGAGTTTCCAAAGAAACACTCTAAAATAATTAGTAAGCCTTTCAAGGTAAAGTTGTCGGATAACATCCGATTCCAAATGCATGAAAATTGTCAACTTAGGGATATTCGCAACAATAGCTATCTTAAGACGGAAACCTCACTTGTGGCACATAAGTTGTTATCGCCGTTCACCAGTACTGCCAGACGTATCTACTTTAAGAACGCACTCCAGTTATATCTTCCCAATTGTCTGCCAGTGTTGCGAACCATGGTTTGCACAGCGGTGTTGGGTTTAGGCCGGAAACTCGGCGCTGCCCTGTTGTTGGGGGCAGTTTTGGGTCTGTTTACGCGGGATGCCGCACATGCAGCCCCCGCAACCTGCGCAAGCAGTTTTGCGACGGGTGGCACCATCACGTCCCTTACTGACAGCGGTGATGAATATTGTATTCACCAGTTTACCGGCGGCGGAACATTCACGGCACTGCAGGGTCTCACGGCAGAGTATCTGATCGTCGGCGGCGGTGGCGGCGGTGGTGCCTATGCAGGCGGTGGAGGCGGTGCCGGTGGCCTGGTGATGGGGAACACGTCCATTGCGGCCAATGCCTATGTTGTTGTGGTCGGAGCTGGCGGGACCGGTGACGCGCGTAGCACCTGGCCCCCATTGCCTGTTCCCGGTGGTGGAAACGGCCAGTCGAGCAGCGCATTTGGCATCACCGCACTTGGCGGCGGCGGTGGTGGTACCTACAATAATTCAACCCTCGTCGGAAACGGCCAGGACGGAGGCTCTGGCGGTGGGGCATCGCATCAAGGAAGCGGCGGAACGGGAACATTTGGTCAGGGATCAAACGGTGCAGGCGGAACAATCAATTCCGGAGATTCCTCCGGTGGCGGTGGCGGCGGTGCTGGACAAGGCGGTTTCAGTGGCACCTATTCGATAGCCGGGCACGGCGGCGACGGAGTTCAGTCAGACATAACCGGATCGTTGGTGTATTATGGTGGGGGTGGCGCCGGAGGCGGCGATGTCCGGGGCAATAGGGTTGCGACCAATCTGGGCGGCGCAGGCGGTGGTGGCGCATCCCGCAATGATGGTGTCGCCAGCGACAATGGTCTGGATGGGTATGGCGGCGGCGGAGGTGGCGGCCACGTCAATGGGATCAATGATAGCTCCACCGGAGGCAACGGTGGATCCGGTGTCGTCATTATCAGATACCTTGCCAACTCGCCGCCCGGCGCCGATGCGGGCCCGTCTCAAACCGTGAACCCGTTCAGCTCTGTCACATTGGATGGCACAGGGTCGACCGATCCAGAGAACAACATCACGGGGTACCTGTGGGAGCAGGTCTCGGGAGAGACCGTTGCAATCGGCTCTGCAACCAGCGCCACCGCGAATTTCACGGCACCTGTTACAGGTGGTACTCTTACTTTCAATCTGACGGTCACAGATAAACATGGCCTTACCTCCACCTCTCAAATCACAATAACAGTGCGTGCCCCCGGGGTGACGGTCACTGCGCTGTCCGGACAGCCGAGTGAGGCGGGGGATGCGGCGAGCTTTACGGTTGTGCTGAACTCCGAGCCAACGGCCGATGTCACCATTGCGGTCAGCTCCTCGGACAGCAGCGAGGGCAGTGTCAGCCCGGCCACCCTGCGCTTCACCCCCGGCGATTGGAGCACTCCGCAGAGCGTGACAGTGACCGGCGTGGACGACAACCTTGCCGATGGTACGCCAAGCTACAGCATTGTGCTGGCGGCGGCGGTCTCATTGGACTTGGCCTATGACGGCTTCGATCCGGCGGATGTGACCCCTGTGACGACGACCGATGACGACACCCCCGGGGTGACGGTCACTGCGCTGTCAGGGCAGCCGAGCGAGGCCGGGGATGCGGCGAGCTTTACCGTTGTGCTGAACTCAGAGCCGACGGCCGATGTCACCATTGCGGTCAGCTCCTCGGACAGCAGCGAGGGCAGTGTCAGCCCAGCCACCCTGAGCTTCACCCCCGGCGATTGGAGCACTCCGCAGAGCGTGACAGTGACCGGCGTGGACGACAACCTTGCCGATGGTACGCCAAGCTACAGCATTGTGCTGGCGGCGGCGGTCTCATTGGACTTGGCCTATGACGGCTTCGATCCGGCGGATGTGACCCCTGTGACGACGACCGATGACGACACCCCCGGGGTGGTGGTTTCAGTGGCGGCTCTAAGCGTTGCGGAAGATGGCGGAACGGGTGGGTTTACCGTTCGTCTGAATTCCGAACCGACCGGTGATGTGATTATCGACGTTGTTTCGTTGGCGACTGGAGTTGCAACCGTCACCCCCGCCATCCTGAGCTTCATGCCCGGCAATTGGAGCGATCCGCAGACAGTGACCGTGATGGGCGTGAATGACGACGTTGATAACAATACCGATCTGACTGCAACTATCGCCCTCACCATGAATGCCGCGACAGTGGATAGCGCCTATCTGTCCGCCGATCCTGCGGATGTATTGGTGACCGTAACGGATGATCTTGTGGATGGCGCAACGATTGTGTCTGACCTTTCCAGCCTTCTGGCGGATGGTGTGTCCAGCGCGGTGTTGACTGTCACCCTGACGAATAACAGCGGCGGTGCGGCCTCCGGTGAAACGGTTGTGATCGAGACAACAGCCGGAACGATAAGTTCCGTCACGGATAATGGCGACGGCACCTATTCTGCAACGCTGACCTCCAGCACGACAATTGAAGTGGCGGGGCTGAGCTTCACCATCGGTGGCGCACCTGCGCTCAGCACTGTGGAGGTGGCCTTCACAACCGCAGTTTTTGACAAAATTGTTGTGTCATCAGATGTGGATCCCTTGGAGGTGAAGGCAGCAGATGGTGAGGACGCGGCAGAAATTACCGTGAGAGTTTTTGATAACGGCGTGCAGGTTCCAACTGGAGGGCTCACGTTCTGGGCATCGACTGATCTGGGAGAACTGGGTCAAAACCCGTCAAGTTCAACGGTTGTTATGCAGGACAATAAGAACGGCTCATATACGTCCGTGCTGACAGCACAATCCGTTGGGTCCGCGACGGTCAGGGTCACCACCAATGATGTCAACGGCACAGAGGTGGGGCGGATATCTGTCACTTTTGCACAAACGGCCGTAGACAATGTTGTCAAAGAAACTCAGGAACAGATTGCTGGCTTCATGTTGGGCCGTGCGAACAATCTTGCCTCAAGCCAGCCTGGCCTGACCCGCTTTTTGATGCGGAACGATTGTCGCCACTTTTACGGAACTTTCACATTGGAGTCTGGTTCGGTCAGCAGTTGTACGTCACAGGGCAGCAGCTGGGCAGAGTTCACCAGCATGTGGTCAGATACCGGTTCCTACACGCTTGGTAGTCTTGGTTTCCACGAGTTCATCACGCCTGACCTGCTTGTTGGAGGGGTGTTCCAATTTGATTACGCCGAGGACGACACACATAATGCATCGGGCCATGGCTGGATGCTTGGTCCCTATTTTGTCAGCAAGGTTCCCGATCAGCCTCTCTATTTTGAAGGGCGATTGCTTTTTGGTCGGACCAAAAACGAGATCACCCCGTTTGGGTTCTATACGGACAGTTTCAAAACAGAGCGTTGGCTGGCACAACTCCGCGCGACTGGCCAGTATCAGGTCCGGCAAACCACGCTGATGCCACTGCTGGACTTTACCTACACCGGGGATCGGCAAGTCGCCTATACGGATGGCCTCGGCAACACGATCCCTGCGCAGACGGTTGATTTGATGCAATTGAACCTTGGCCTGGACTTTAGTAGGCCGATCAAGACCCGCGTTGGCGCACTCACGCTGACGGGAGGCATATCCGGGATCTATTCCGCCAGCGACGGAGCCGCCGTCATACCCGGGTTGGAAAATTGGCACGGTCGGACCCATCTGGGTCTGGAATATAATTTGCCGCCGGATAGTACGCTCAACCTCGGCATCTTCTATGACGATCTGGGACTCGGAAACGAGGCATTTGGTGCGACTTTTAATGCCGCAATCAGATTTTGAGCTACGCCTCGAAATTCGGAGGGTGACCATTCCGAGCTGTCTGGCGTCAGCGCTCATTGAGCTGCCCCCCGAAATTCGGACACTGACATAAGCTACGATTTGCAGTCTGCTGATCTTCGACGAGAAGGAGATCAGAAATGTAGAAACGCAAGCAGCACGCGCGCGAGTTCAAGGCAAAGGTCGCGCTGGAAGCCCTGAAGGGTGAAGAGACAGCGGCCGAGCTGGCGAGCCGGTTCGGGGTGCATCCGACGATGATCCATCAATGGAAGCGGGCCCTGCTCGAAGGCGCGTCCGGCGTGTTTGAGCGCGGAGGGCCGCAAGACGCCCGAGATCGACGAGGAGCAGGTGGAGGAGCTCCACGCCACGATCGTAGGGCGAGCCTGTGAATGCCACCGGTTCGAGAGAACAGGCGAACGCCGTTGCCAACGCTTTTTTGGAACGAAAGCTGAAGCCTTGGGGCGGGAAGTGAGGCGCGGCATGATCGAGCCGAACCACCCGGACCTGTCGATCGCACGCTCATCCTATTACTATGAGCCGAAGGGCGAGACCGAACAGAACCTCGACCTGATGCGGCAGATCGACGATTGGACCTGTCACGCTTTCGTGCCGCTCCACGTGCTCGTTTAAGCCACCTTTCGTTCGAAGGCGACAGGGCTTTTCCAGCCCAGTGCTGAATGGCGGCGGCGCGGATTGTAGAAGCCGTTGATGTATTCGAAGATCGCCATCTCGGCCTGCCGCCGTGTTTCCCATGAATGCCGCCAAATCAGTTCGGCCTTGATGGTTTTGAAGAACGTCTCGACTGCAGCGTTATCGTAGCAATTGCCTTTGCCACTCATGGACACTTTGAAGCCGTGCTGTCGCAAGATCTGTCGATAGTCGTGCGAACAATATTGCGATCCGCGATCCGTGTGATGGATGCAGCCCTTCGGCGGCCCCCGGAAGGCTATTGCCATGTTCAACGCACGGATCGCCAGGTCCCGCTTCATCCTGTTACTCACCGCCCAGCCGATCACGCGCCTTGAATGCAGATCCAGTATCACAGCGAGATACAACCAACCTTCACGCGTCCAGATATAGCTGATGTCCATTGCCCGGCAGGGTATTTCCGTAGGAAATGTCCCGAGAGGGGCCGCCCACTTCTGGTTTGGCCCATCAGCGTTGAAGTCCCGGTCCAACAGGTTCGGCGCGATGTTGAACTTATGATTGCTGTCTGTAGTCACCTTGTGTTTGCGCGTTCTGATGACCGATATGCCGTTCTGGCGCATCAAGCGACCCACGCGACGATGACCAATAACCAGTCCGATCTCTTTCAATTCCTCAGTCATGCGCGGCCTGCCATAACTGCCAAGGCTGAGACGGGATTGTTCTTTGATATGCGCCAGCGTGACCAGGTCGGACCGTTGTCTGCGGCTGGCAGGGCGACTGCGGAATGCCCGCAACCCACGTGAACTGACCCCCATGACACCGCACATCCGGCCGATAGAGAACGCAGATCGGTGTTCCTCAATGAACCTAAACCTCACGGCTTTTGGCTCGCGAAGAACACCGTGGCCTTTTTTAAGATTTCCCGCTCCTCCTTGAGAATGCGGTTCTCGCGCCGAAGCCGGTCATTCTCTTGGGCGAGGCCTAAATCCTCTTTCGTCACCACACCCGTGTCTCTGTATGCCGTGATCCATTTGTTCAGCGTCGACATGCCCACACCTAGGTCATCAGCTACCTGATTGCGCGTTAGCCCACTGGTCAGTGCTATCCGCACCGCATCCTGGCGAAATTCGTCCGTCCGTTTCAGTCCCATAGTTCATCTCCTTTGTTGCAGTAAATGCTATCAAAGGAGCGGCATCAAACCGCGACAGGTCCAGTGCCGCGCTCTCTGGGCCGAATTTCACCTTTGTACGACCGGCCAAGTACCTCTTATCGATAAGCGCCAGAACGGAGCGCCCTGCATCCTGATACTTTCGCACCCACCGCAACAGGGTCGAAGAGCTCGGCGAGTCGATTTCGTTGCGCGAGCGTTTCTTGCCGCAATATTTGCGTTTCTGGGCAGGCCCTTCGGGTTGAGGGATATGCTTCGCTATTTGCGGGGCGACCTTGAGAATCCAAGCGTCGACATCCCGCCAATTCCGGCCAATTTCTCCGCGCGCCTCAGCATCCAGAAAGAAATCGCACCATGTTTGGCCGAAGAAGACCTTCTCACGTTGCTTACGTGGCAACTGGGTGACGACCTGCTCTCCAAACTTGGTTCGCTGTCGCGCCGCCTCCTCGCTGTGGTAGCCGTCCTGTACAACGATATGACCCGTCCTCAGGCCATCGTTGATCTCATCATAGGTCAGCTCATCAAAAGCAATCTTGCCGTCGGCTTCGCGTGTGACGGTGACCCCGAGAGGTCCCTGGTCGACGACCAAGCTGGCTATGCCCCCATGTTGGATTTGCGAGTATGGCTCTAGGCGAATGTTCTCGTTCATTTCGCGCCTCCTTCGACCAGCATCTCGAGGTTGATGATGCCGTCCTCAAGCGGCCGCAGCACACCAGCATAGATCGCCTTGAAGACCTCAGGCCATGCCCTCCCCCCAATGGCAGCCCGCGCAATCAGCTCGCGGATCGTAACCGGCAGCTCAAGCTCGGCTGCCAAGCCTGCAATGATAGACGCAGCTTCCGGATCGTCTTCCCGCCTGTACGCCAAGAGGCGACGCGCATTCAGGGCTTCCCACTGGTCGTAATTTTCCTCGGTGATCAGAACCAAGGTCTCGGCGAATTCTGGCGGCATGGCCGCCGCCACAAAGCTCAGCTTCTCTTCAAGGTTCTGGGCCTTGGCGCGTGCCGCAGGTTTCACCTCGGTGGCAGCCTTGGTTCCGTCAATAAAGGTATAGACTTGGTCGATCACTTTGCATCTGGGTCGGCCCTCTGCGTCGACGTACTCGATGGCTGGAGGCTGCTCTACCATGTCAGCGACGGAATAGTTGGCGGTGATCGTGACAAAAGCGTCGAACTCACCAAGGCTGTCGAATTTCACTTTCTGGCTCTCGCCGCCATAAGGTCGGAAAGCGCCTGTCTCTACATAGGTTCGCGCTTTCGAGCGTTCCGAAAGGTTCCGCGTCGAACGGTTGGCCCGGGGGGCCACGAAGATTTCTTTTTCCATGTTTTTCAGTGTGCGGGATCGCCCGTGCGTCAGATTGACCACGGTGAACCGCTCACGGTCCTCTTGTCGAATGATGGAAGACGGCCGAGCACGACCGATCGGGTCAGGTGACCCGGCCGCCAGACTTGACTTTTGAGGGGAATCGAGAGACCTTCAGATTGTCGGGTACCAATCGACATAAAGGCCCTTGAGAGTCCGCTCTCGGGGCTTTTCTCTTTTCTAGGGCATCATTTCTGATCCTCCTTCTTTCTTGCGACAGCTGCGGGCCAAAGATCGTTTGGGCGAAACCCAGTGCGCTCGGCGATTGCCGCTTCGATCTTGGGTGACCTTTTTCGGCCAGCTAGGACGTTCGACACCGCAGGTCGACTGTAGGCCTCCAGCGCCTGCGTCAGTAGCGCCGTTGGGGAATTCCCCGAGAAGGTGAAGAGAAGATGTTTCACGCTGTCTGCGGGGATACCGTGCCTATAGAGAGCTTCGTCTATGGCGTCCACCAGCGGCGCATCGGTGCCCAGCTCCATCAGCCTAGCTGAGATGAAAGACAGCGCATGCGAGGAAGGAAGGCCACCATCCTTATCCAGGCCGGTCCGCGCTTCCTGCAGCGTTTGAGCACGAAGGTCGATGCGGCTCTTGGCTTCCGTTTTCAGGAAGCGGAGGCGCTGTGTGGCCGGATCGATAATCATGCCAATGACGTCATCGCCGCGCATCGCCATGTTGCGATGGTCCTTCCAGCGCAACCGTTTGATCGGCGTACGATAACCGCTGTGAGCGCCGATCCATTCCGTCGCGTAAATCTCACCAAGGTCGCCTGATCGGATCTGCGGCGTTTGTGGGAGAAGGTCGGTGATCATCTTCGCGGCTGCGGCCTTGCCTAGTCTCGCAAGCGCGGCAGCGACGCGTTCCTCGGCAGCGTAGTGTGCGGGAACGGCCTTAGCAGTCCATTGGATACCGATCTCAGCGTCCGCCGGGCGGCCCGATACAACCTGAACGTGATGATTACCTAGCGGCGTGTCTGTGGATTCGCACCAATTGTTGAAATTTACCATGCGAAGCCTTTCTAGTTCGGGAAAAGGTCGCGTACGCGAAGGAAAGGCATGCCGGTTTCAGCAGCTCTTCGCACTTTACGTTCGAGAACCTGGTTGAGCTGCAATTCACGGTCGAGCATATCGTAAAGATCGAGTCCCTCCATGCAGATTACACGCTTTCCTCGACCGAAGGCGACGAGGCCGTCTTCAGAGAAGCCGTTAATGCTCACAAAGAGCCCCCGCGTCCATGCCGCTTTCTGCTCGATCTTGCCTTGGAACGTGTGGAGATCGGCAACTCCGATTGGCTTGCCCTGCCATTTTGCTTCCAGAAGGTAGGTTTCGCTGCCGAGCTGGAAGCTGCCATCGATTTGCTCACCTCGCAGCCGAAAAGGCGCTTGGGCCGAAAGGCTGAAGGCATCGAACAGACTCTTGAGAAATCCTTCAAAAGCAAAGCCGCGCGCCTGTGCTCCGAGCGATGAGACCCGCAGCAGCTCGGACTTGATATCCGCCATTTTCTGGCCATCAACAGCGGTTGCGGTTTGCACCCGCTTGGGTGAAACGCCGCCGGAGAGACGGTCGATCAAGCCTTGATACCGCAAGGCGGCGTTTGGCACCGGGTCTTCCGCTCCGCTGTGCTCAAGATATTCGCAGCGGTACTCCCAGAGCGCGGCGAGCAGACGCACGGCTGTGGCTTCATCACAGTTTTGCAGGAAATAGCGCAGACGCTTACCCTTGGAGCCACCCTTCGTTGAAAATTTAGGATCGTCGATGTCGACCTGCATTTCGGATGCAAAAAAACCTGCGAAGCTCGCATCAGACAAATCGAGCACATAGCCCGGCCCCCGGACAAAGCCGACCAGATCATCGACAAGACGTAGGTCTATGGAACGCATCACGTTAATAAATTAACTCCCTAGAACTTACATCCATATATTTCACTGATGGCTTCCCTAAACACATCAATTCCCAGCAGCAAATCATAGAATAGAATCTTGCCCTCACTCTTACTCTTGCGGCCCGCAGTTATTTGCAAACAAAGCCTCGCCTTGCTCTGTGACAAGTTTCTGAAACTGGGCGTAGCATGCTGACAGACGAAGGCATTGAGCTTCCAATTCTGGAATAACCGCTTCCAGCTTGAGCGGCGGCGTGCCGCCTACTCCATAAGAAGGCGCTTTCGCGCCTTTCGACCAAACACGCTTGATCGACTGGGATAGTCCAAGTTCGACCCGTGGCGTGAACCTGTGGGTGTGCTTGCTCCGGAAATCATTCGTGGCAGTCTTGTAGTCGCCCATGTCGACGGTGTTGAGCAGCCTGTTCAGCTTCGTCCAAGAGCGCCAAGGCTTTGCGACCTTGATAGCCGTTTCTTCCTTGATAGCCCAATCCTCCGGCAGCGCCGCAAGATCGTCCGCCCAATTATCTCTTAGGAAAACACGGTTCACCTGATGGGACAGGTGTGCGATCGCAAAGTAGAATCTAGCCTTAAGAGTGTATGGGCCGAGCAACGCCGTTGAAGCTACATCCTGCACGAACTCATGCAGCAATTGGTTTGTTTGCTGGACGTCAAGCCCATCGAATACGATGCGCCATGCTTCCAGACGCATGGTAAGGTTGATCAGATGATTGATCCCGTTTGCGAGGTCGCGTGCAGCATCATCCGCAAGATCGCGATAGATCATTTGCTGGAGGCCGAATTCCGTATCCAGCCGAATCGTCTGGGGTGACTTAAACCAGCCATAGGGCATGAATGGCGCAAATGCCCTAATTTCACTGAGGGCCTTTCGATACTCGATATACTGCGTGGCGAGAAACTCGTTTTCCTGGTCCATCGTAATTTTACGCCGGAACAGGAACTCGTGACGATGATTGGTTGATCGTATTCTCGAGAATTATGATTCTATCCAAAGGCCGACTTCCCGCATGTCAGTTTCCGGACGAGTAAGTGAAACAATGAATGTATGCTCTTCTCGTTCGCAGCGATAGTGGCCGGTTTCTTTCTGCTTTGCCAGACCAAAAACGGCCTTAGAGGACACGGCGAAGAAACGTTCTTACCAGACAATCAGTCAGCTAAAGGCCGAAAGTGCCTGACAATCTAAGACCGGATAGGTGAGGAGCCGTATCCGCTTACTACGCCTGCATTCGCTCGTACGACCTCACGCCTCTGTATGAAAGTCGGCAGTCCGCATCTGACTGCTGCCCCCTCAACACATTACTAAGCATCGCCACAGCCAGACATGCAAACGGCCTCGGGTACTCCCCGAGGCCGTTTGCATGTCATCTCAGCCAAAATGACCTTGCGAGACGGTTAGGTCATGTCGCGTGGCACGCCACACCCCCACAAGAAACTTTCATCTCCTTCAGCCACATTTTGAATGACCGCAACTGCGGCAGGTCATGCAGCCTTCGATCATCTGCATGTCGAATTGACCACAGCTGGGGCAGGCCTTGCCGCGTGGAGCGTTCAGGTTCACCACCTCCGCCTGTGGATCGGATTTCAACCCCATGCCTTCGCCCTCAAGAAAACCAGTCTTGACCATATGGGTCTCGATCACCCCGCCAATAGCCGCCAGAATGGAGGGAATATATTTCCCCTGTACCCAGGCCCCACCACGCGGATCAAAGACTGCCTTCAGCTCTTCCACCACAAAGGACACATCCCCGCCACGGCGGAACACAGCCGAGATCATCCGGGTCAGCGCCAGGGTCCAGGCATAGTGTTCCATGTTCTTGGAGTTGATGAAGACTTCAAACGGGCGACGGTGATCGCTGATGATAACATCGTTAATGGTCAGATAAATCGCATGTTCCGAGTCCGGCCATTTCAGCTTGTAGGTATGGCCTTCCAGTGACTGTGGACGATCCAGGGGCTCCGACATGTAGACCACTTCGGCACCGTTCTCCCCCTGCGCGCTGTCATGCGGTGCATCTGCGGCTTCGCCCGGGGCGGCATCGGCGCTCTCGGAGACAGACAGAACCGATCCGGTCACGTCGTTGGGGCGATAGGTGGTGCAGCCCTTGCAGCCCTGATCCCAGGCCTGCATGTAAACATCCTTGAAATCATCAAAACTGATGTCTTCCGGACAGTTGATGGTCTTGGAGATCGAACTGTCGATCCATTTCTGCGCCGCAGCCTGCATCTTGACATGGGCCGCAGGTGGCAATGTCTGAGCGTTGACAAAATAGTCAGGCAGTGCGGCATCGGCACCAAATTTTTCCCGGTACATCTGCACCGCGTAATCGACAACTTCTTCCTCGGTGCGGCTCCCGTCCTTTTGCAAAACCTTGCGGGTATAGGCATAGGCGAAGACTGGCTCGATCCCCGAAGAGACATTGCCCGCATAGAGGCTGATGGTACCGGTGGGTGCAATTGAGGTCAGCAGCGCATTGCGGATACCGTGTTCGCGGATGGCCTCGCGCACATCCTCATCCATGTTCATCATGTTGCCAGAGGCCAGATAGGCTTCGGCATCGAACAGCGGGAAGGCGCCCTTTTCCTTGGCCAAATCCACCGAGGCCAGATAAGCGGCGCGGGCGATCGCATGCAGCCAGCGGTCGGTCTGACGCGCCGCCTCGTCCGAGCCATATTCCAGACCCAGCATCAACAGCGCATCGGCCAGCCCCGTCACGCCCAGGCCAATGCGGCGCTTGGCCTGGGCCTCGGCGGCCTGGGCCTCCAATGGAAACTTCGACACATCCACCACATTGTCCATCATACGCACAGCGGTGGCGACCAGCTCCTGCATCGCGCTTTGGTTCAGCTCTGCAGTGGTCTCAAAAGGGTTGGAAACCAGGCGCGCCAGATTGATAGAGCCCAGCAGGCAGGCACCATAGGGCGGCAGTGGCTGCTCGCCGCAGGGGTTGGTGGCGCAGATGTTCTCAATATAGCTGAGGTTATTGGCCTTGTTGATGCGGTCAATAAAGATCACGCCGGGCTCAGCATATTCATAGGTCGCCTGCATGATCTTGTTCCACAGATCCCGTGCCTGCACAGTGTGATAGATCTTGCCATCAAACTGCAGCTCCCAGGGGCCATCCGCCTTGACGGCTTCCATGAAATCATCCGTGATCAGCACCGACATGTTAAACATCCGCAGACGGGCGGAATCGGATTTGGCAGTAATAAAGGCCTCAACATCCGGGTGATCGCAGCGCATGGTGGCCATCATCGCGCCGCGGCGCGAGCCTGCGGACATGATGGTGCGGCACATCGCATCCCAGACATCCATAAAGGACAAGGGCCCCGAAGCATCCGCCGCCACGCCTTTGACATCCGCGCCGCGCGGGCGAATGGTCGAAAAATCATAGCCGATGCCGCCGCCCTGCTGCATGGTCAGCGCGGCCTCTTTCAACATGTCAAAAATACCCGCCATGCTATCCGGCACGGTGCCCATGACAAAGCAGTTGAACAGGGTCACCTGACGCGCGGTTCCGGCCCCGGCGGTAATGCGGCCTGCGGGCAGATATTTGAAATCTTCCAGCGCCTGGTAGAACTTCTCTTCCCAGACATCGGGCTTGTCCTCGGCGCGGGCCAGATCACGGGCAATCCGGCGCCAGCTATCCTCCACGGTCACATCGATTGGGGTGCCGTCCGCTTCTTTGAAACGATACTTCATATCCCAGATTTGTGCGGCGATGGGGGCAGCAAAGCGGCTCATATAGTGATTCCCTATTGGTCTTGCATCGGAGGTTAAGTGGCGGCTTCGATACTACAGTCAGATAGAAATTCTCAACGGTGAAATCGCGGTTTATTGATAAATAATTACTGACTCTACCACAATATCTTGCTCGCGCCAAATGACGAAACACTATATAAGGGTCGCGCTCTGGACGACTCTGTGGGGAAACTGTGGATAACTACGTCAATCTGGTGAAGCTTTCTGTTGGCACCGAAAGCGTCGAAGGCCTGCAGGACTGGCAGGATATGACCGCGCTGCGGCTGCCCGAGGGCCTGCCCCGTCACGTCACCCGCATGTGGCCTAAACGCGAGGCGGAGATTCTCGCAGGTGGATCAATCTATTGGGTCATCAAGGGACAGATCCAATGCCGCCAGCGCATTCTGCGCATGGATGAGGTGATCGGCGAAGATGGCATTCGCCGCTGCGCCATTATCCTTGATCCACAGATACACCGCACCCATACCGCCACCAAACGCCCCTTTCAGGGCTGGCGCTATCTCAAGCCCGAAGACAGCCCCGCCGACCTGCCAGCGGGGCGCAGCACAGAAGAGCCCTTGCCCCTGGAGCTTTCCCAGGCCCTGGCCGAAATCGGCGTGATCTAGCCGGGCGCCCCCCCCTATTGCCCTCTTGCCCTCATTATGGGTCAAGCACTGCAGCACGGCCCTGCGCAACGGGTTTCGCCGCGAGGCAACAGGGTATCCATCGCTCTCGATCTGCGCAAAACGTGTCTCAGTACGAGAAAGCGCCGCGCGACAGCGCGGCGCCGGGCCCAACGGGAGCCGCGTGCACTTTAGTGCATGGGCGACGGGCGGGAGCCCCCCCTTTCGGCCTTCTAACTCAGAGTCCCCAAGTCAGTCGTGGATCAACTCTGCCAGCGCCTTCAGCGCCAGCCGTTCCGCTTCCGAATAAGAGGCAACACGGCTGCGCCACAGGGTTGCCTGACTTTGCAGCACCAATCCATCCGACAGCAGCTTGAGGTGATTGGCCCGCAGGGTCTCCCCGGTGGAGGTAATATCCGCCACCATCTCGGCGGTTTCATTCTTCACCGTGCCTTCGGTGGCGCCCTGGCTGTCGACCAGCTGGTAATCCGCCACCCCGGCCTCGGTCAGGAACTCACGCACCAGGCGGTGGTATTTGGTAGCGATCCGCAGCCGGTGGCCATGGGCATTGCGAAAGTCAGCCGCAACCGCATCCAGGTCATCCAGCGTATCCACATCAATCCAGCATTGCGGCACCGCCAGGATCAAATCCGCATGGCCAAAGCCAAGTGGCTCCAGCTCTTCCAGCTGTTGCTCCCAGAGCGGCAGTTTTTCCTGCACCAGATCGGTGCCGGTCACGCCCAGGTGAATGCGACCTGCGGCCAGTTCCCGCGGGATTTCCCCAGCCGAGAGCAGCACCAGCTCCATGTCTTCGACCCCTTCGATGGCGCCGGCATATTCCCGTTCAGATCCGGTCCGCGCCAGGGTCAGCCCCCGCTTGGCAAACCAGTCAAAGGTCTTTTCCATCAGCCGCCCCTTGGACGGCACACCCAGTTTCAGGCTCATGACTGACCCTCCTCGAGCATCAGCATCAAATCAGGGCGCAACACGCCGCCGACAGCAGGAATTTCCCCCCCCTGCCCCAATTGACGCGTCAGCGCATCATAGCGCCCGCCGCTGGCAATAGCGGGCAAATCAGGCCGCGCTTCGGCATAGAACCCAAAGACAAACCCGTCGTAATATTCCATCGAGGTGCGCCCGTAGGAGGCCTCGAAATCCAGGCTGTCAATATCAATGCCACGCGCCTTGAGCGCCGCAATCCGCCCGTCCAGACGATCCAGCGCCGGGGTGATGGCAGGCAGGTCCACCGCGATATCGCGCATCTGCTCAATGGCAAAGGGCACGGTTTCGCGCACCGCCATCAGTGCCTCCAGCGCCAGCAATTCGTTTTCGGCCAGCGGCGGCGCTGCAGCATCTGCCCGCAGCAGCGCAATCCGTGCGTCCACTTCGGCCTCGCTGCGCTTGCCCAGCACCGTTGCAGATCCTGTCAGCACCCCTTCCGAGGACAGCAGTTTCAACCGCGTTTCAGGCACCGCGCTGCGGCCGGCATAACGCTCCAGCAATGAGCGGAACCGCCGGGGACGCCAGATATGGCGCATCAGGGCCGCTTTGCGCATCGCCGTGGTGTTCAACCCTTCAACCGCAGCCATCAGCAGACCAATATCCCCGGTTGCCGCCCGCAGTGGCAGGCCACGCAGCTGCAAAGCAATCAGCGCAAAGACCTCGGCATCGGCGCCAGCCGGATCATCGCGGTCAAAGACCTCGTAACCCACCTGCAGATATTCATTGGCGCGATCCGGGTCATGTTCCTGGCGGCGAAAGACTTCCCCCGCGTAGGTATAGCGCGCGGGATCGGCGCCTTGGCGCATATGCATCTGTACCACCGGCAGGGTGAAATCCGGGCGCAACATCTGCTCGCCACGCACCGCATCCGATGTCACATAGGCCCGTGCCCGAATATCCTCACCATAGAGATCCAGCAAAGTCCCGGCTGGCTGCAACAGAGGTGGCTCCACCACCTGCGCGCCTGCGGCCTCAAAATTCATGCGCAGCCGTGCGGCCCGCGCCAGTGTTTTGGAGCGTTCCATCATGGTCTAGCCCTGGCTCTCTAGAATTTCGCGCACCTTGGCGACGAGATCGCCGCGCGGCACTTCAAACTGGCTGGGACGCTCTTTCCATTCTTCCAGCGTCGCGCTTTCGGCAATCTTGGCACCCAGGATTAGATCCTTGATCTGAATGACGCCATTGGCCTTCTCATCGCCGCCTTCAATCACTGCAACTGGCGAGTTGCGCCGGTCTGCGTATTTCAGCTGGTTGCCAAAGTTTTTCGGGTTGCCCAGATAGACTTCGGCGCGGATGCCTGCGTTTCGCAGCTCGGCCACCATGGTCTGATAATCCGCCATTCGCGCCTTATCCATCACCGTGACCACAACCGGCCCCGTGGGCGTGGCACTAAGGCGACCCTTTTCGCGCAAAGCCGCCAACAGACGATCAACGCCAATGGACATGCCAGTTGCAGGCACTTCCTGACCGGTGAAGCGTTTCACCAGATCATCGTAGCGTCCACCACCGGCAACAGAGCCAAACTGCCGTTTGCGCCCCTTGTCATCAAAGATCTCAAAGGTCAGCTCTGCCTCGTAAACCGGGCCGGTGTAATAGCCAAGGCCCCGCACAATCGAAGGATCAATCTCGATCCGGTCAGAGCCATAGCCGCCGGCCGCCATCAGATCAGCAATCTGTTCCAGCTCGCCAATGCCTTCGGCCCCAACTTTTGAGGCGCCCACGGCAGCGCGCAGGTTCTCAAAGGTCTTGGCGGCGGTGTCGGCCTTGGAGGTCAGGAAGGCAATCACCGGCTCTGCCTGATCGGCGCTGAGGCCAACCCCATCAATATAGGCACCAGAGGCATCCAGACGGCCCTTGGTCAGCAGCTCACGGACGCCAGCCTCGCCCACCTTGTCAAACTTGTCGATGGTGCGCAGCACGTTGTCGCGCGCCAGCGGGTCATCGCCCAGCCCCATGACCTCCAACACGCCGTTCATCACCTTGCGGTTGTTGACGCGCACCAGATAGTCACCACGAGGAATACCCACGGTTTCCAGCGTATCAGACAGCATCATGCAGATCTCGGCATCTGCCGCCATTGACGCTGTGCCCACGGTATCGGCATCGCACTGATAGAACTGACGATAGCGGCCCGGGCCCGGCTTTTCATTGCGCCAGACCGGCCCCATCGCGTAGCGGCGATAGGGGCTGGGCAGATCATTGCGGTGCTGGGCATAGACCCGCGCCAGCGGCGCAGTGAGGTCATAGCGCAGCGCCATCCAGTCGCCCTTGTTGCTGTCGGGGTCGTGTTCATCGACCTCCTGCCAGGCAAAGACACCGGCGTTGGGGCGTTCAACATCGGGCAGAAACTTGCCCAGCGCTTCGACGGTTTCCACCGCCGCGCTCTCCAGCGCCTCGAACCCGTAATGATGATAGACACCCGCGATGGCACGCAGCATTTCAGAACGCTGTGTCACCTCTTCGCCGAAATAGTCACGAAATCCCTTGGGCGTTACCGCCTTGGGACGGGGCTGTTTCTTGATCTTGGCCATGAAAAGGCCTCCTCACGGGTGGGTTTAGGTCATTTACTCGCCGCGGGGTCTAGCCCAAGCCGTGCCCGTGAGCAAGGCAACAGGTTCGACGGCGCCTGTACAAAGACACGCGATCTGGCGCTGCCTAGCTATTAAGCATGACAGGAATGCGACAGGCCTTGCGCCTTGTCGGGCGCCCTGAACAGCGATCAGATCTGCGAGAAATCGCCGGACCGCCCCAACCCAGAGGCAAAGCGCTGCGCCCCGGTGCGCCCCTCAGCCAGAAAGGTCTTGGCCGAGCGCCACTCGCGCCGCAGCGCCGCCGCCAGCTCCTGCGAGGGGATCCGCGCCGACAGATGATCCGCCCGCATGCAGGCCTGCGGAAACCGGGTGAGCTCCTGCGCCAGGGCCTGCGCCATATCCAGGGCTTCCCCAGTTGGAGACAGCCGATCGGCAAAGCCAATCCGGTGGGCTTCCTCGGCTGGCAAGGTGCGGCCGGTCAGGATGAGATCATTGGCGCGGCCCTGCCCCAGAAGACGCGGCAAGCGAACGGTGCCACCATCAATCAGCGGCACCCCCCAGCGGCGGCAATACACACCGGCAAAGGCATCCTCCGCCATGACCCGCATATCGCACCAGGCGGCCAGCTCCATGCCGCCCGCAACAGCCGGGCCTTCAATCGCGGCAATCACCGGCTTTGACAGCATCAGCCGCGACGGCCCCATTGGTCCGGGACGGGGATCAACAATGGGATCGCGCCAATCGGCCTCGATATCCAGCGAGCCCAGCCACTCATCCGAGGCGCCCTGCCCTGCGGATTTGAGATCAAAGCCGGCACAGAAGTAACCGCCCCGTCCGGTCAGGACTGCGACTTTTGCCGTCTCCTCGGCCTCAAAGCGCAGAAACGCCGCATAAAGGGCGCGCGCCGTGGCAGGCCCCACCGCATTGCGGATTTCCGGACGGCAGATGGCAATTGTCATCACGCCGTCGCGCTGGCTGATCTCTACCGGTGGCATTTCAACTTCGGTCGCAGGCATGGTTGTTTCCCTCGCAGCTCATTGGCATCCCTATTTGAACTGAGCCTGCGCGTCTTGCCCATGGACCGGCAAGGGGAAGGTGCTTATGACGTTGCGCAGCTATGGAGATGAACATGCAAGCCTTGGAAGAAAAGATCGCCCACCTGACCCGCACCGTCGAAGAGCTGAGCGACGTGGTCGCCAGCCAGCAAAACGAGATGGATCGCCTGTCCAAACGGGTAAGGATGCTGATGGAACGCGAAGCCACCCGCGAACAGGGCAGCGGCGGCGCCCATGTGTTCGGCGACGAACGTCCGCCGCACTACTGATACTGATTCTGGTGCTGATCCTGACCAGCCCGGCTTTGCCTTGGTTTCTGGCGTGCCCCTGATTCCCGGCCGGCCCTTGGCTTTACAGGCGCTCAGACCATGTCTTTGACGGTTTGCTCATCCCTTTTCGAGCAATCGGCGGAAGCTGGCCGCGTCAAATCTCCTCAACCTCCATCACCCCTTCCAGCGATTTCAACGCGCCCTTGATCTGCGGGTTGATCGGGAAGGGCTGGCCCAGGTCCATCTCTACATCCCCGGGCAGGCCGGGGTCTTGCAGATACAAGTAAATCGCACCCGGACTGGCGTTGCGGGCGGCGGATTTGGCGTCCTCCAGCACGGTGGCCACGGTGCTGATGGCCGCGACGTCATCCAGATAGACCCGCAGCGAGGACCGCCCCGCATCGGCAATGGCCGCATCCACCGGCCCGGCAGAGCGCATCAGCAGTTTCAGCTGGTCGCTCTCCATCGTGGCCTCGGCGGTGATCACCACCTTGGAGCCGGTGTCGAGGAATTCCCGTGCCTTTTCCAGCACATCCGAGAAAATCGTCACCTCATAGCCGCCGGTGGTATCCGACAGCTGGGCAAAGGCAAAACGATTGCCGCGGGCCGATTTGCGCTCTTGCCGCCCGGCGACCACCCCGGCCATTTTGGCCATGAACGGCCCGCGCTCGGCCTTGATCATGACCTCATCCAGGGTCATCACATCCTTGCGTTTCAGGGCTGGCATATAGTCGTCCAGCGGGTGACCAGACAGATAAAAGCCAATCGCCTTGAATTCTTCAGACAGCCGCTCAGCTGGCAGCCAATCGGGGGTGTTGGCCAGACGCGGCTCTGGCAGGTCATCGCCGGCCTCACCAAACAGGGACACCTGGTTGGAGGTCTTCTGTTCGTGGATCGCATTAGAATAGTTCACCAATCCCTCAAGACTGTCGAACACCCGGCGGCGGTTACGGTCCAGCTGATCAAAGGCACCGGCGCGGGCCAGCATCTCCAGCGGGCGTTTGCCGATCTTTTTCAGGTTCACCCGACGGGCAAAATCAAACAGATTGACAAAGGGGCGCTCAAACCCGTCCTCGTTCCGGGCCTCCGCAACCAGCCGCATCACATCCATGCCAACGTTTTTCAGCGCGCCCAGCGCATAGACCAGCTCGCCGTTGACCACATTGAACGTCGCCAGCGAGCGGTTCACACAGGGTGGCACATAGGCCAGGCCTAGGCCCTTTTTGACCTCTTCAAAATAGATCGCCAGCTTATCCGTCAGATGGATATCGCAGTTCATCACGCCAGCCATGAATTCAACCGGGTGGTTCGCCTTGAGCCAGCCGGTCTGATACGAAACCACCGCATAGGCCGCCGCGTGGGATTTGTTGAAACCGTAGTTGGCGAATTTCTCCAGAAGGTCAAAAACCTCGGAGGCCTTTTTTGCAGGCACGCCGTTTTCGCCGGCACCTTTTTCAAATTTGGGCCGTTCGGCGTCCATCGCCTCCTTGATCTTCTTACCCATGGCCCGGCGCAACAGATCCGCACCCCCCAGACTATAGCCTGCCATCACCTGGGCAATCTGCATAACCTGTTCCTGATAAACGATAATGCCTTGGGTTTCTTCCAGAATATGGTCGATCAGCGGGTGTACGGATTCGATCTTCTTGAGGCCGTTTTTCACCTCGCAATAGGTGGGGATGTTCTCCATCGGGCCGGGACGATACAGCGCCACCAGCGCCACGATGTCTTCGATACAGGTTGGCTTCATCCGTTTCAGCGCATCCATCATGCCGGTGGATTCCACCTGGAACACCGCCACGGTCTTGGCCGAGGAATAAAGTTTGTAGGTTGGTTCATCATCCAGCGGGATGGCGTTGATCTCGTTCACCGCGCCTTCGGGCGGCTCATAAAGCTGGGTGCCGTCGGCTGCGGTGTGCAGATCGCGCCCCGACTGTTTGATCAGATCTACCGCGTTTTGGATAACCGTCAGGGTTTTCAGGCCCAGAAAGTCGAATTTCACCAGCCCGGCTTGTTCCACCCATTTCATGTTGAACTGGGTGGCAGGCATATCTGAGCGCGGATCGCGGTAGAGCGGCACCAGCGCATCCAGAGGCCGGTCGCCAATCACCACCCCCGCCGCGTGGGTACCGGCCGAGCGCAACAGCCCCTCGACCTGCATGCCGTATTTCAGCAGCCGGTCCACCACCGGTTCGTTCTTGGCCTCTTCCTGCAGGCGCGGCTCTTCCTTGAGACTGTCAACGATGGACATCGGCTTGACGCCTTCGACCGGGATCAGCTTGGACAGACGGTCGACCTGGCCATAGGGCATCTGCAACACCCGCCCCATGTCGCGCACCGCCGCCTTGGACAGAAGCGCGCCAAAGGTGATGATCTGGCCAACCTTGTCGCGGCCATATTTTTCTTGCACGTATTTGATCACCTCTTCGCGGCGATCCATGCAAAAGTCGATATCGAAGTCAGGCATCGACACCCGTTCCGGGTTCAAAAACCGCTCAAACAGCAGCGAATAGCGCAGCGGGTCAAGGTCGGTAATTGTCAGCGCATAGGCCACCAAGGAGCCCGCACCAGAGCCCCGCCCCGGTCCCACCGGGATATTGTGATCCTTGGCCCATTGGATAAAGTCGGCAACAATCAGGAAGTAGCCGGGGAAGCCCATGCCTTCGATGATATTGAGCTCAAAATCGAGCCGTGCCTGATATTCCTCGACGGTGACCGCATGGGGGATCACCGACAGGCGTTGTTGCAGGCCTTCATTGGCGATGCGGCGCAACTCAGCCACCTCGTCATCCGCAAACTTGGGCAGGATCGGATCCCGCAGATAGGCCTTGAACGCACAGCGTTTGGCAATTTCCACGGTGTTTTCAATGGCCTCAGGCAGATCCGCAAAAAGCGCGACCATTTCCTCCTGGCTTTTGAAGTAATGCTGCGCGGTCAAGCGGCGCCGGGGTTCGGATTGGTCCACATAGGCGCCTTCGGCGATGCAGATCATCGCGTCATGGGCCTCGTACATTTCCGTATTGGGGAAATAGACGTCATTGGTGGCAACCAGCGGCAAATCCATGGCATAGGCCATTTCCACATGGCCGCGCTCGCTCAGCTTTTCTGCCTCGGGCTGGCCGTCTTCACCGGGATGGCGTTGCAGCTCCACATAGAGCCGGTCTGCAAAGATCGCCTTGAGCCTCTGCATCAGTTCTTCGGCAGCCGGGCGCTGCCCCTGGCGCAGCAGCCGCCCCACCGGCCCATCCGGCCCGCCGCTCAGGCAGATCACATCGCCCGCGTATGTCGCCAGATCCTCCAGTGTCACATAGGGCAGCTCGCTGCCCTGACGCAGGTAGAGACAGGAATTCAACTTCATCAGATGTTCATAGCCGGTCTCGCTCTGGGCCAGCAGAACCAGCGGCGCAGGCGGCTGCGGGCGTTCCCCCGGCGCAGGTTCGACAAAGCGCAGATCCATCTGGCAGCCAATGATCGGCTGCACCCCCGCATTGCTGGCGGAGACAGAAAACTCCAGCGCCGAGAACAGGTTGTTGCTATCGGTCACCGCAATGGCCGGCATCTCGTGCTTTTTGCACAGATCCGGCAGCTTTTTCAGGCGCAGGGCACCTTCAAGCAGGGAATATTCCGTATGGCTACGCAGGTGAATGAATCGAGGAGCATTTGTCATGACCGCCAAGCTATCCGATCCCCCGCGCAAGGATAAGAGCTGATCTTGCGCAAAAGCTCTGGGTCTGCCGCGAATGCCGCGTTATCAAAGCGGCGTGTAATTGGGCAGACGGGACGCATTGCGATGCTTATCGCGTCGTAAACCGCCTGAAAAATCAGGGGTATTATCAAATCAGGTTTGAAAGTCCTATTCCGTGAGGCCATTTCTCAAGGGGCTGGCTGTGGGAATTGCTATAAAAATAACAGCATACCCCCTGTATATGGTAATAATCTTGCGCGACTAAATGTGACATAGCAGAGTCGCTTTTTCTTGCCAGAACAAGGCTCTGCTTCGTAGGCTATTCGCAGCAAGCATATGCAAAGGCCCGCCAGACTTTCTACGTCGCATCGAAAGTATGGCATTTGGGGTGGTTCACGTAAGGCGACGGGTTTCACACGATGACAATCACCTTTCATTTGAACGGTGAAGAGGTTGTGCTCGAGGATCTTGATCCTTCGGCCACACTGCTTGATTTTCTACGCGAAGACTGCGGGCTGACGGGCACCAAAGAGGGCTGCAATGAGGGCGACTGCGGCGCCTGCACCGTGATGGTAACAGATACCTCAGGCTCCAAACCGCTGAATTCCTGCATCCTGTTCCTGCCGCAACTCAATGGTAAATCCATCCGCACTGTGGAAGGCGTGGCGAATGCCGATGGCACTCTGCACCCGGTACAGGAGGCGATGATCAGCCATCACGGCAGCCAATGCGGGTTCTGCACCCCCGGTTTTGTCATGTCGATGGTCACGGCGCACAAAAACGGCGCGACCGATCATGATGTACAACTGGCCGGGAACCTGTGTCGCTGCACCGGCTATGCGCCGATCATCCGCGCCGCCGAGGCTGTCGAGACCCAGCCCGTGCCCCAGTGGATCACCAAGGAGCCCCTGCCCCAAGCCACCAAGGTGGCCAATATTCCGCAATCGTCGGATGATCTGGCGCAGCTTTACGCGGCCAGGCCCGAGGCCCGGCTGGTGGCTGGTGCCACCGATCTGGGCCTTTGGGTCACCAAGGGGCTGCGCGATCTGGGCGAGATGATCTTTCTGGAAGGCTGCGACGACCTGAAACAGATCGCGCTGACCGCCCAGGAGATCCGCTTTGGCGCCATGGTGGACATGAACCGTATGCGCGAGGCTATTGCGCCGCTGCATCCCTCCTATGGGGAAATGATCCGCCGGTTTGCCAGCCAACAGGTGCGCGCAGCCGCCACCATTGGCGGCAATATCGCCAATGGCTCCCCCATTGGGGACAACCCGCCCGCGCTGATCGCATTGGCCGCGCGCCTGCATCTGCGTCAGGGCGACAGCCGCCGCGACATCGCCATTGAGGACTTCTTTATCGGCTATGGCAAACAGGATCGCCGCCCCGGTGAGTTTGTCGAAGCCATTAGCATCCCGCGTCAGGCAGACCATCTGCGAGTCTACAAGCTCTCCAAACGTTTTGATCAGGATATCTCGGCGGTGCTGGGGGCCTTTAATGTCACACTGGCCGAGGGTCTGGTGACCACGGCCCGCATCGCCTTTGGTGGGCTTGCCGGCATCCCCAAACGCGCCACACATCTGGAGGCGGCGCTGACTGGACAGCCCTGGAGTGAGGCCAGCGTCACAACGGCCATGGCAGCGCAGGAACAGGATTTCACCCCGCTCAGCGATATGCGGGCCTCGGCGGAGTATAGGCTGGAGACCGCAAAAAATATGCTGTCCCGCTATTTTGATGACCTCAATGGCAACAGCCGCTCGGTTCTGGAGGTGCAGGCATGAGCGTTGCAAAACCCCTGCCCCATGATGCGGCAAAACTGCATGTCACCGGCAAGGCCCGCTATGTGGATGACACGCCCCTGCCGCGCGATGCGCTGCATCTGGCCTTTGGCCTGTCGACAATTGCCAAGGGACGTATCGACAAAATGGATCTGGCAGCGGTCAAATCCAGCCCCGGTGTGATGGCTGTCCTGACGGCTCAGGATCTGCCTTTTACCAATGATGTGTCCCCCTCGATCCATGACGAGCCGCTGCTGTCGGATGGCACAGTACACTATCTGGGCCAGCCGCTGTTTTTGGTGGTGGCCAAAAGCCATCGCGCCGCCCGCGTGGCGGCGCGCAAAGGCGCGGTCTCTTATACCGAAGAAGAGGCGCTGCTGACCCTGGACGCAGCCCTTGCCGCCAACAGCCGCTTTGAGGAAGGCCCGCGGATCTATCAAAAAGGCGATGCCGCAGCCGCCATTGCTCAGGCGCCGCATCAGGTTGAGGGCACATTTGAGCTGGGCGGGCAGGAGCATTTTTATCTGGAAGGTCAGGCCGCCCTGGCGCTGCCGCAGGAAGATGGCGGCATGCTGGTGAATTCCTCGACCCAGCATCCAACCGAGATCCAGCATAAGGTGGCTGAGGCCATCGGCCTGCCGATGCATGCGGTGCGGGTCGAGATCCGCCGGATGGGCGGTGGTTTTGGCGGCAAGGAAAGCCAGGGCAATGCCTTGGCCGTGGCCTGCGCTGTCGCCGCGCGCCAGACCGGTAAGCCCTGCAAGATGCGCTATGACCGCGATGACGATATGGTGATCACCGGCAAGCGCCATGCCTTTCGGATCAGCTATCGGGCTGGCTATGATCAGACGGGCCGCCTGCATGGGGTGGAGTTCACCCATCTGGTCAACTGCGGCTGGGCCCAGGATCTGTCGCTACCAGTGGCAGACCGCGCCATGCTGCACAGTGACAATGCCTATGCCATTCCGGCCATTCGCATCGAGAGCCATCGGTTGAAAACCAACCTGCAAAGCGCCACCGCCTATCGCGGCTTTGGCGGGCCGCAGGGCATGGTCGGGATCGAACGGCTGATGGATCACATCGCCTATGAGCTTGCTGTCGACCCCGTGAAGCTGCGCCGCCGCAACTACTATGCCGCGCCAGTAAACCGCCAAGATGGGGGCTCTGCCCCCCGGCCTGCGGCCGCCCCCCGAGGTATTTCAGATAAGGTGAAAACGGCTGACAACACCACGCCTTATGGCATGGAGGTGACGGATTTTGAGCTGCATGCCCTGACCGATCAATTGCTGGACAGCGCCAACTACTCTGCCCGCAAGGCAGAGATCGCCGCCTGGAACGCCACGCAGACAAATCTCAAGCGCGGGCTGGCCTTTGTGCCGGTGAAATTTGGCATTTCCTTTACCCTGACCCATCTCAATCAGGCGGGGGCCTTGGTGCATGTCTATCAGGATGGCTCGGTCCATCTGAACCACGGGGGCACCGAAATGGGCCAGGGCCTGTTCCAGAAAGTGGCTCAGGTGGCTGCCAGCCGCTTTGGCATCACGATGGATAAGGTAAAGATCACCGCAACAGATACCGCCAAGGTGCCCAATACCTCGGCGACGGCGGCCTCTTCCGGGTCCGACCTGAATGGCATGGCGGTGAAAGCCGCCTGTGATAGCATCCGCACCCGCATGGCCGCGTTTTTGGCTGAAAGACATCAGGCCCCAGTCGAAGACGTCATATTCTCAGGCAATCTGGTTCGCATCGGCAGCGAAGCGATCACCTTTGATGAGGCCGCTAAGTACTGCTATGAGGGGCGGATCAGCCTCTCGGCAACCGGGTTTTACAAAACACCAAGCCTGAAATGGGACCGGATCAAGGGCCAGGGCCGACCGTTTTTCTACTTTGCCTATGGGGCCTCGCTGACAGAGGTGGTCGTGGATCGTCGCAGTGGCGAAAACCGTATCCTGCGCTGCGATATCCTGCATGATGCAGGCGCCTCGCTGAACCCGGATCTGGATATTGGTCAGGTGGAAGGCGGCTATGTGCAGGGCGCGGGCTGGCTGACCACAGAAGAGCTGATCTGGGACCACCGGGGGGCCTTGCGCACCCATGCGCCGTCAACCTACAAGATCCCGGCCTGTTCCGACCGGCCCGATGTTTTTAATGTGGCGCTGTTTGCCGGAGAGAACCGTGAGGACAGCATTTACCGGTCCAAGGCGGTTGGAGAGCCGCCCTTTATGTTGGGGATTTCGGCCTGGCTGGCGATCAGCAACGCGGTGGCGCAGTTTGGCAATAGCTACCCGGCGCTTGCCGCACCAGCTACGGCAGAAGAAGTCTGGCGCCGGGTCCGGAGGCAACACGATGGGGTTTGATCTGGAGGCGCTTGGCGCGGCCCTTAGGGAACATGGCCGGGTGTGCCGTGTGGTGATTGCAGCCATTCGTGGCTCCTCGCCGCGGGAAGTCGGGGCGGCCATGCTGGTTTGGGATCAAGGGCAAAGCGGCACAATCGGCGGCGGCGCGCTGGAGTTTGAAGCGGCAGAGGCGGCCCGCAAACAAGACCAGAAGACCCATCTCAGCACCCATGCCTTAGGACCGGATCTGGGCCAGTGCTGCGGCGGATCTGTCACCCTGGTGAGCGAGATCTACCACATGGAGGATTTTGTCCAGCTGGATTCGGAGGTCATTTTGCGCCCCGTCACGCCGCAGGCCGCCGCAAGCCCGCCACTGGCCGCGACCCGCCAGCTGGCGCAGCTGCGGGCGCAGGGGCAAAGGCCCGAGCCGCAACTGATTGACCACTGGATGCTGGAGCCGGTGCACCGGCCCCAAAGAGATCTGTGGATCTGGGGCGCCGGTCATGTGGGGCGCGCATTGGTTGATGTGCTGGCGCCCCTGCCCGATCTGGCGATCACCTGGGTGGATACTGTGCCGACGCGTTTCCCCGCCCATATTCCGGCCGGCGTGACCATGCTTCCTGGACAGGATCCAACGCTCCTGCTGCGTCACGCGCCGGCAAATGCACAACATCTGGTTCTCACCTATTCCCATGAGCTGGATCTGGCGCTATGCCACGGGCTGCTATTGCATGGGTTTTCCTTTGCGGGACTTATCGGCTCGGCCACCAAATGGGCGCGGTTTCGCAGCCGCTTGGCAGCCCTGGGCCATCGCCCGGCAGAGATCGCCCGCATCACCTGCCCAATCGGCGTCCCTGCCCTGGGCAAACACCCGCAGATGATTGCGGTCGGCGTCGCCACGGAGCTGCTGGCGCTGGCGGCACGCAAAGAGATGGAAGAGGAGCGGCGCGCGTGACTGAGGTACTCTTGAGCCTGAAAGGCCTGACCAAGGCCTACCCCGGCGTGGTGGCCAATGATGCTGTTTCCTTTGATATTGGCGCCGGCGAAGTCCATGCCTTGCTGGGCGAAAATGGCGCGGGGAAATCCACGCTGGTCAAAATGATCTATGGGCTGGTGAAACCCGACAGCGGCGAGATGACCCTGCGTGGTGCGCCCTTTGCCCCCAGCGAGCCGCGTCAGGCCCGCGCGGATGGTATTGCCATGGTGTTTCAGCATTTCTCATTGTTTGATGCGCTCAACGTGTCGGAAAACATTGCCTTAGGCATGGAAAACCCGCCAGCCTTGCGCGATCTGGCCACAAAGATCCGCCAGGTCTCTGAGGCCTACGGTCTGCCGCTGGACCCCTATCGCACCGTTGGCGATCTGTCCGCCGGGGAACGCCAGCGGGTCGAGATCATTCGCTGCCTGTTGCAGGATCCAAAGCTGTTGATCATGGATGAACCCACCAGCGTTTTGACTCCACAAGAAGTCGAGATCCTGTTTCAGACGCTGGAAAAACTGCGGGCTGAGGGCACCTCTATTCTCTATATCAGCCACAAGCTGGAGGAGATCCGCAGGCTGTGTGATCACGCCACAATTTTGCGGCTGGGCAAAAACGTCGGCGAATGCATCCCTGCCGAGACCTCGGCCAGTGAAATGGCGGAACTGATGGTGGGAACGGCGCTGACCCCGCCAGAGCGCGGGAAACGCGGTTTTGGGGCTGTGGCGCTGGACATCTCCGGGCTGTCGGTGCCATCGCCTACGGCCTTTGGCACCGCACTGCGCAATGTGCATCTGACCGTGCGCCGTGGAGAGATTCTTGGCATTGGCGGTGTGGCTGGCAATGGCCAGGATGAGTTGTTATCGGTGCTCTCTGGCGAGGTCCTGACCGAGGCAGATGCGGTCAAACTGGGCACCGCCCCCATTGGGCAGCTTGGGCCGGTTGCGCGGCGCGCCCTTGGCCTGTTGACCGCCCCCGAAGAACGTCTGGGCCATGCCGCAGCGCCGGATATGAGCCTGACTGAAAATGCCATGCTCACCGGGGCCACCCGCGAAGGGTTGGTGAAGAACGGTTTTCTCAAATGGGCCGCCGCCAAAGAATTTGCCGAGCGGGTGATCAAGGACTTTGACGTGCGCACACCGGGGCCGGAAAACGCCGCGCGCTCGCTGTCTGGCGGCAACCTGCAGAAATTTGTCATTGGCCGTGAGGTGCTGCAACGCCCCGAAGTTCTGGTGGTGAACCAGCCCACCTGGGGGGTTGATGCCTCGGCGGCGGCTGCCATTCGCCAATCGCTGCTGGATCTGGCCGCGGGCGGCGCTGCGGTGATCTGCATCAGCCAGGATCTGGATGAGCTGATGGAGATCTCTGACAGCTTTGCCGCCCTGAATGAGGGCCGCCTGTCAGCGCCGCGCCCTGCGGTCGGCCTGACAGTGGAAGAAATCGGCCTGATGATGGGTGGGGCCCATGGCATGGAGGTGGCGCATGTCTGACGCCGCAGGCAGTGATTTCGCCTTTGGCGAGAATATTTGGGGAAAGATGAAACAGGGGGCCGCTCAATGATCCGGCTAGAGAAACGACCGCAGCCGTCGCGCGCCTGGTCACTGGCTACGCCACTATTGGCGGTGCTGGCCACCATGATTGCAGGGGGGCTGCTCTTTGCCGCACTTGGCAAAGACCCGGTTGAGGCCATTCGCACCATTTTCTGGGAGCCGCTGTTTGGCGAGTTTGCCTTTTATTACCGCCCGCAGCTTTTGGTGAAAGGCGCGCCTTTGGTACTGATCGCCATCGGCCTGTCGCTGGGCTTTAAGGCGGGGATCTGGAACATCGGTGCCGAGGGGCAATATATCATCGGCGCGCTGTTTGGTGCCGGGGTTGGACTGGCTTTTTATCCGGCAGAGGCCTGGTATATTTTCCCATTGATGGTCATCGCAGGGGGCCTTGGTGGATGGATCTGGGCGATGATCCCGGCCTTTCTGAAGGTGCGCTTTGGCACCAATGAGATCCTCGTCTCCTTGATGCTGGTCTATGTGGCCGAACAGTTCCTGGCCTCTATGTCACTGGGTTTGCTGAAAAACCCCGAGGGCCATGGCTTTCCCGGATCGCGCAACCTGCAGCAATATGACAGCGCCCATAACGCTGATCTGATTGCGGGCTCTGGCATGCACTGGGGCGTGGTGGCAGCGCTGATTGCGGTGATCTTTGCCTACGTGCTGCTGAACCGCCATATCACCGGCTACCACATCCGGCTGACCGGTGAGGCGCCGCGCGCGGCGCGGTTTGCCGGCGTCAATCCAACCCGGCTGATCCTGTTCTGCCTTGGCACATCGGGCATGCTGGCAGGTCTTGCCGGGATGTTTGAGGTTTCCGGTCCGTCAGGTCAGGTCAGTATTGATTTTAACGTCGGCTACGGCTTTACCGCCATTATCGTCGCCTTTCTGGGGCGGTTGCATCCAGTGGGCATTCTGCTGGCAGGGGGGCTCATGGCGCTGACCTATATTGGCGGCGATATTGCCCAATCCAATCTGCAGCTGCCCTCTGCTGCCATTCAGGTGTTCCAGGGCATGTTGCTGTTTTTCCTGCTGGCCTTTGATCTGTTGACCAATTTCCGCCTCTCGCTTGGCAAACCGGAGGTCGCGTGATGGATCTTTCTGCAATTAACCCCGTCCTGCTCATTGCCTCGCTGATGGTGGCGGCAACGCCACTGTTGTTTGCTGCCATCGGCGAACTGGTGGTGGAGAAATCCGGGGTGCTGAACCTCGGCGTCGAGGGGATGATGATCATCGGCGCGGTGGCGGGCTTTGCCACGGCTGTGGAAACAGGTTCACCGCTGCTGGGGTTTGTCGCCGCTGCTGGGGCTGGCGCGACCCTGTCTGTCCTGTTTGCTATTCTCACTCAATACGCCCAGGCCAATCAGGTGGCCTCTGGCCTGTCGCTGACGCTGTTTGGCCTTGGGATGTCGGCGCTGTTGGGGCAGTCCTATGTGGGGATAAAGCCGCCTCAGATGCAGAAAATCGACCTGCCTCTCCTGAGCGACCTGCCCGTTGTCGGCCCGATCCTGTTTGGCCATGATCCGATGCTTTATGTGGCGATTGCACTGATTGTCGCCGTCTGGGCCGTGATCAAATTCAGCCGGATTGGTCTGGTGCTGCGCGCGGTGGGTGAAAACCACGACGCCGCCCATGCGCTGGGATACAAGGTGGTGCGCATCCGCATCATGGCGATCCTGTTTGGCGGCGCCTGCGCCGGGCTGGGTGGCGCCTACATCAGCCTGATCCGGGTGCCACAATGGACCGAAGGCATGACGGCTGGAATTGGCTGGATTGCCCTGGCGCTGGTGGTCTTTGCCAGCTGGAAACCCTGGCGTGTGCTGTTGGGTGCCTATCTTTTTGGCGGTGTCACCGTTGTTCAGCTTAATCTTCAGGCTGCCGGCGTTGCCATCCCGGTAGAGTATCTGGCAATGTCGCCCTATCTGATCACCATTCTGGTGCTCGTCATCCTATCGGCCGATAAGAGCAGCGCGCCTGCTGCCTTGGGTCGCAACTTCCACGCTGCCCGCTGATCAAACGGCGGCGGTCCACGACTTGTCCGGGGAATACCCTCGGGCACAACTAAAACCAAAACGGGGGATCCCTTTGATGAAACTGACAAATCTCATGACCAGCGCCGCTGTGGCCTTTGGTCTTGCAACCGCCGCCCTGGCTGACGACCCGACCAAGGTTGGCTTTGTCTACGTCGGCCCCGTCGGCGACGGCGGCTGGACCTATGAGCACAACCAGGGCCGCAAGGCGGTTGAGGCCGAGTTTGGCGACAAGGTCGAAACTGTTTATGTTGAAAACGTTGCCGAAGGCCCCGACGCCGAGCGCGTGATCACGCAGATGGCGCTGCAGGGAGCTGACCTGATCTTCACCACCTCCTTTGGCTACATGGATCCCACCATCAACGTGGCGGCCAAATTCCCCAATGTTCGTTTTGAACATGCCACCGGCTACAAAAACGCTGACAACGTCTCGACCTATTCGGCCCGTTTTTATGAAGGCCGCGCCGTACAGGGCACCATTGCGGGCATGATGACCGAGAGCAACATCGTCGGCTATATTGGCTCCTACCCGATCCCCGAAGTCATTCGTGGCATCAACTCTGCCTATATTCACGCAAAGAAAGTGAACCCCGACGTCGAGTTCAAAATCGTCTGGGCCTTTACCTGGTTTGATCCCGCCAAAGAGGCAGACGCCGCCAAGGTTCTGATCGAACAGGGCGCCGACGTGATCCTGCAGCATACGGATTCCACCGCGCCTCAGGCGGCGGCCCAGGCTGCCGGCAACGTCATCACCTTTGGTCAGGCGTCAGATATGGCCGAATACGGTCCCAAGCCACGGGTTTCCTCGATCATCGACAACTGGGCGCCCTATTACATCGCCCGGACACAGGCCGTTATGGATGGCACCTGGGAAAGCAAGAGCACCTGGGATGGTATCGGCGCCGGCATGGTTGGCATCGGCGAGATCTCCGACGCGGTTCCTGCTGAGGTAAAAGACGCCGCACTGGCAGTGAAAGCCTCCCTGGCGGATGGTTCCTACCACGCCTTCACCGGCCCGCTCAACAAACAGGACGGTTCTGCCTGGTTGGCAGAGGGTGAAACCGCCGATGACGGCACCCTTGCGGGTATGAACTTCTACGTTGAAGGCATCGAAGGCGACATCCCGCAGTAAGCCTTTGCAGCATCACGACCAAGACGGCCCGCCCCAACAGGCGGGCCTTTTTGTTAAGGCGTCAACTCGCCTATTGACCCGCCTCAGGTAAGGCCCCCCGTTGCGCCGCACGCCACGGTCTGAAGAGCAAAAACCCAACGCCCCCCCAAAGGGGAGCCGCGCAGATCCGCTGCCAATGCAGAGGCTCAGTCCAGAAACGGGATCGGCATGCCAAAGGTATCCGCAAGAAGCACAAAGTTCAGCCCCAGCACCACGCAGGCCCCAAGTGTGGCAAGGATTCGCAACAGCCGATTGATCCGAAACGCGCCCATGACGTCGCTGCGCGATGAGAAATAGAGCAGCGCCAGCATCGGCACGGGCAAGGCTATCGACAGAACAACCTGCGACATCACAAGTGCCTGGGTTGCGTTCACCCCCGCCGCGACAACCGCGAAGGCCGGCACCATGGTCACCAGGCGGCGCAGCCAAATCGGCACATGAAAGTGCAGGAACCCCTGCATGATCATCTGCCCCGCCATGGTGCCGACAACCGAACTGGAGATCCCCGAAGCAATCAACGATGTCAGAAAAAATACCGCTGCCGCCGCCCCCAAAAGCGGTGTCAGAGTATGGTAGGCCGTCTCGATCTCGGCCACGTCGGCATGCCCCTGATGGAACGCGCTTGCTGCCATCATGACCATGGCCATATTGATCATCCCGGCTACAGCAAGGGCCAATACCACCTCGATATTCGAAAAGCGCAGCAGCTTGCGACGATCCGCATCATGGCGCACCACCGCACGCGATTGCGTCAGGCCGGAATGCAGATAGATCGCATGGGGCATGACCGTGGCCCCGATGATCCCAACCGCAATGGTCAAGGCCATACTGTCGGGCAAGGCCGGTGTCATCATCCCAATCCCGGCTGCCGCCCAATCGACTGGTGCGATCAGCACTTCGGCCAGGTAGCACAGGCCGATAACGCCGACAAAGGCGGCAATGATCAGCTCCATCGGGCGAAAGCCCCGGCTTTCAAAGATCAAAATGCCGTAGGTCACGATCGCGGTGATCGCCATGCCAACGATCAGAGGCAGGTCAAACAGCAGCGCCAGGCCAATGGCCCCGCCCAGAAACTCGGCCAGATCGGTGGCCATGGCCGCAACTTCGGATATCGCCCACATCACCCAGACCAAAGTCCGTGGGAGATGATCGCGCGAAATTTCCGCAAGGTTCTTACCGGTCACGATACCCAGCCGGGCCGACAGCGCCTGAAACAGCATCGCGATCAGGTTGGCCAACAGGACGATCCAGAGCAGCTTGTAGCCATAACCCGCGCCTGCCTGGATGTTGGTCGCGTAGTTGCCCGGGTCCATATAGGCGATTGAAGCGATGATCGCTGGGCCCGCAAACAGCAGGCGACTACGCCATCCACGCGCATCGCCGCGCAAAACGGCAGAAATTCCGGTTTGGGTGCGATCTGACAGTGTTGGCATCGGACGGGCTCCGGGAGTTTGGGCTCATCATAGCCATAGCTATACTTTTCACAAGAAACAATACTTTGTAGCAAAGACACTCGCCACCCGGAGCGGGGCATTGGAAAGATTCATAGCCTCTGCTATACGATGATCTCCGAATGAAAGATCAATGCCGTGCCTGATACCTTCCTGGACCAAGACAAACCCGCCAACCGCTTTGCCCGCGCCAGAGAGGCGCAATCGGCGGCCTTGCTCGAAGACTATGTCGAGATGATTGGCGATCTTATCGAGGAATTTGGCGAAGCGCGCGTTGCGGACATTGCCCGGCGCATGTGCGTGTCACAACCCACGGCGACCAAGTCCATCGCCCGTTTGAAACGCGAGGGGCTGGCGACCTCGCGCCCGTATCGGGGGGTCTTCCTGACAGAAGACGGGGCAACGCTGGCCAACCGCGTACGGGCACGGCACAGAACCGTGGTCGCGTTTCTGATCAAGATGGGGGTCCCGGAAGACACCGCCGAACTGGATGCCGAAGGGATCGAGCACCACGTTTCACAGGTTACCCTGTCCGTGTTCGAGAAAGTCGTTGCGGGCCAAAACGGCAACTAAGAACAACGGGCCACAGGACCACAGGACCACGCCGCTCAGTTTCAGTCACACCTGTGCCAAAACCGCTTCACGCGCTTTGCCAACGTCGATGGGCCCATGCAGCATCAGTCGTTTTTGGATCTTAGCGGCCATCCCGACCATGCCATCCAGTGGTGACTTTTCTCAGGTCTTGGCCACCAAGCCGCATCAGAAAATATCTCCATGTGTGGTACCTGCCCGCCCTCCGAACCGCTATGCGGCGTATTTCGCGCCAAAAGCTATTTCGCGCCAATCGACAGTGTCACATAACCTTGGCCCTTTTCCCCGTTCCATGGACGTGGCAGGTTGCCCGCATGACACATATTCTGACCTCTCCCGATGGGACCCCCGCCAGCCGTTTTGCCTTTGGTACCATGCAGTTTGGCGGCCGTGCGGATGCGGCACAATCTGCCGAAATTTTTGCTGCCTGCCGCACGGCTGGCATCACCCATTTTGACACCGCCTGGGTCTATACCCAAGGCCACAGCGAAGAGATCCTGGGGCGCTTGATCAAGGGTGAGCGCGATCAGCTCATCATCGCCAGCAAGGTCGGCTATACTGGCGGCGCCGGGGCGCAGAACATGCAGGCGCAGTTTGACACCAGTCGCGCCCGGCTTCAGCTTGATTGCATCGACATTCTCTATCTGCACCGCTTTGACGCCCAGACCGATCTGCGCGAAACCCTTGGCTGGTTTGCTGCCCGCAAAGAGGCCGGGGATATCCGTTATATCGGCCTGTCGAATTTTGCCGCCTGGCAGGTGATGAAGGCGCAGATGCTGGGAGCAGAGTTGGGATTTTCGACGGATATCCTGCAACCGATGTATTCGCTGGTCAAGCGCCAGGCAGAGGTCGAGATCCTGCCGATGTGCACCGATCAAGACATTGCCATTGCCCCCTATTCCCCCCTGGGCGGCGGGCTGCTGACCGGGAAATACACCACCGGGGGCACGGGTCGGCTGAGCGAAGATGCCCGCTACAACAGCCGCTATGGGCAGGCCTGGATGCACGAGACCGCCAGCGAGCTGAGCGCGCTGGCCGACAGCCTTGATGTCTCGCCGGCCACATTGGCCGTGGCCTGGGCGGCGGCGCATCCGGCGGCGCCAATGCCGATCATCTCGGGGCGCAGCGCCGAACAAATCGCCCCTTCACTTGCGGCACTGGATTTTCAAATGGACGCGGCGCTTTATGATCAGATCGAGGCGCTCAGCCCGCGCCCAGCCCCGGCAACGGACAGATTGGAAGAACAGGAGCTGGGCGCATGAAATGTGATTTTCTGATCATTGGCGGCGGGATCGCGGGCACCAGTGCCGCAGCCCGTCTGTCAGAGCTGGGTCATGTGGTGCTGCTGGAGATGGAAGAGGCCCTGGGCTATCATGCCTCGGGGCGGTCGGCGGCCATGTTTGAAGAAAACTATGGCCCCCCTTCTGTTGTGGCTTTGAACAAGGCCAGCGCCAGCTACCACCATACGGCCAATGGCGGCTATCTTACCCCCCGTGGCTTCATGTTGATCTCTGGCCCCGATCAGGAGCAGCAGTTTGCATCAGACATTAGGGACCTCCACCTCGACGAGATCACCTTTGCCGAGGCACAGGCCCGCGTGCCGATCCTGAACCCCAAGACCGTCACCCATGCCGGCCTGCACGAGGCGGCACAGGATCTGGACACCGATCGCATGGTCCAGGACTTTGCCAAGGTCGCCCGCAGCAATGGCGGCAAGGTTGTCACCCGCGCCAAGGTCACCAGCATCCGCCACAGCGCAGGTGGCTGGCAGGTCGAGGCAAGCGGCGAAAGCTATGTGGCCAAACAGCTGGTCAATGCCGCAGGCGCCTGGGTGGATGAGATCGCCGCCATGGCCGGTGTCGCCCCCATCGGCATTGCGCCACGCCGCCGCTCGATGGCGCGGCTGCCCGCGCCTGGTGGCCATGATGTGACCAAATGGCCGATGCTGATGGGCGTCGGTGAGACCTGGTATGCCAAACCCGATGCGGGCAAACTGCTGGTCTCCCCGGCGGATGCAGATCTGGTTACCCCCCATGATGCCTATGCCGATGACATGGTGTTGGCCGAAGGGCTGGCCCGCTATGAGGAAATGGTCACCACGCCTGTGACCCGCGTCGAAAGCAACTGGGCCGGGCTACGCAGTTTTTCCCCCGATGGCTCTTTGGTGCTGGGGCCAGACCCGGAGCGCCCCGATTTCATCTGGTGCGCAGCCCAGGGCGGCTATGGCTTCCAAACCGCCCCTGCGGCCTCGCGCCTGCTGGCTGACCTGCTGGGCGGCCAGACCTCAGAACTGGACGCCGCCACCCGCGCGGCGCTCTCCCCTGAAAGGCTACGCTGATGCCGATACGTTCTGTCCCCGGCACTGCCTCGATTGCCAATCCCGAGGGCGGCAAGCTGTTTGCCCCGTCAGCTGCGCGCAACCTGGATGTGCTGAGCAATCTGCTGCAACAGGTCGCCCCGCCCACAGGCCGCAACGCCCTGGAACTGGCCAGCGGCACCGGCCAGCATGTGGTCGGCTATGCCACCCGCCTGCCACAGTATACCTGGCAACCCACCGAGGCCGATCCCAGCCGATTGCACAGCATTGATGCCTACATCAAAGAGGCCGGGCTGGACAATCTGCGTGCCGCCAAGACGCTGGATGCCACAGCCGCAGGCTGGAGTTCTGCGCAGGAGCCACAGGACCTGATCGTGTTGTCAAACCTGTTGCATCTGATCAGCACGCCCGAGGCTCGCTGCCTGCTCCGCGAAGCCGCAAACACACTGGCCCCCGAAGGCCGTCTGGTGATCTACGGACCCTTTTCACGCGGGGGCGCGCTCACCAGCCCCGGTGACGCGCAGTTTCACAGCGCGCTCAAGGCCCATGACCCCGAGATCGGTTACAAGGATGATTTTGATGTTTTGGACTGGGCCCAGGAGGTCTGGTTGAACCCGGTTGAGGTCATCGAAATGCCCGCCAATAATCTGGCGCTGGTCTTTGCCAAAAGCACCACCTGAAATCGCCACCTCAACAAGCCGTCTTTGCGGCTTTTTTGCATGACCTAGATCAAGGTTTCGCTGACCAGAGCCACCTACACCTTCGATAAGCTGAATGTTTATAGAAGGACATGCCATGAGCTGGTCAACCAAACTGGAGAACACCCGTCAAGGGTTGCGCAATCTGAATAAATCCATCCCGGATACTGCGCAGGCCTTTGGCGCGCTTGGGAAATCCGTAAAACAGGGCGGCGTGCTAGAGTACAAACACAAAGAGTTTGTCGCCCTGGGGATCGCGGTTGCGGTGCGCTGTGACGATTGCATCGGCCTGCATGTGGAAGCCCTGATCAAGGCCGGGGCCAGCCGCGAAGAAGTCTCGGATGTGCTGGCGATGTCGATCCAGATGGGGGGAGGCCCCGCGATGATGTATGCGGCCAAGGCGCTGACCTGCTTTGATGAACTGACAGCCGCATAAATCAACGAAAGGCGCCCAAACAGCGCCTTTCCCGTCCTTTTTCCGCTCCCGTTGCGCTGTCCTTCCCCGTGTTGTCTGCTGACAGAACCTGTGATTAACTTTCCCCTTGGGGGAAAGACCACGATGCAGCAGAGCAAGTCGGGCCTTTATATTAGGACACTTGGCAGTCCCGGCGTCAGCTGGGCTGGTGAACCGGTGTTTCGGGGAAAGAAAAAGGCAACTGCGCTATTGGTTTATCTGGCTCTGCAGCCCGAACAGCGCGCCCTGCGCTCCAAACTGGCCGAATTGCTCTGGGAAGGCAGCGATGAGGACCGCGCGCGCTCCTCTCTGCGCCAATGCCTGTCAGAGATCAGACGCGAGGCGCCTGACCTGATGGAGCACGCAGTCGAGGTCAATACAACGGATATTGCCCTGCGGCCGGACTGGGTCTCGTCAGATATTGGCGATCTGCTTGCTGCGCTGGCTCAGAAGATCCCGGGACAGCATCTCGAAGGTGGCGCTGAGTTTTGTGACCTCTTCCTGATGGGGTTTGGTCATATTGGACAGGGCTTTGAAAGCTGGGCGCGCGAGTGCTGCCAAAGCTGTGAGACGCAATTGATTGCGCGCCTGTTTGATCTGATGGAGGCGCCACAGACCCGTGCTGCCGAAGCCCTGCGTGCCGCCCGTATCATCTGCCGTCTGGATCCCCTGAACGAGGAAGCCAGCCGTTTTGCCATGCGCAGCCTGGCCGCGCGCGGCGAGATCGGTGCCTCGTTGCAGATCTATGGCCAGCTCTATGATCGTCTCGACGAGGCCCTGGCGATGGAACCCTCGGCAGAGACCCAGGCCCTGGCGGTTGCGATCAAAAACGGCGATCTGCAACAGGCAAAGCCAAAGGCCCCGCCAGCCCAGCCGCATGCCCTGCGCTCTGCGGCTACGATGATCGCGCCAAACCGGGAGGGGCCACCAAAACTGGCGATCTTTCCCTTTGTCGATCTGGGGCCTGTGCCTGTTGAAAGCTATTTTCTCAATGGGATCCTGGAGGATACCGTGTCGCTGCTGGCGCAGCTGCGCGAGTTGCAGGTCTATTCCAGCAATACCACCCGCCAATTCCACAGCCTGCCTGGCGCGCCCGGCAGCCAGCCCCCAGAACTGGACGCCGACTATGTGGTGACCGGCAGCGTCCGGGGGGCGGGGGATCGGTTTCGCATCACGGTGCAGCTGGTAGATACCCGCACCGGGCTGGTTGAATGGGCCAATACCTATGCCGCCCATGCCTCGGAACTGTTTGAAATGCAGACCGATATTGCCATCAACCTGACCCATCAACTGCTGCCCTCGGTCTCGGCGGCGGAACTGCGGCGCACCGAAGGCAGCCTGCCCGAAGATCTCTCGGCCTATCATCTGATGATCCGGGGGCGTGACATCGCCTTTCACCTTGATCCGGCGACCTTTATCACCGCCAAATCCCTGCTGGAAGAGGCCTGCGCCCGCGATCCGCGCTATGGTATTAGCCGGGTGGCCCTGACCGATTGGCACTCTGTTTTGCTTGGTCAGGGGTGGTCCAGGGATCCCGCAGCCGACGGCAAGGCTTTGCAACACACCACCGAAGAAGCGGTGCGGCTCAGCGGTGAAAGTGGCCGTGCCCTGGCCCGCTATGCCCATAACCAGACGGTGCTGTTTGGCTATGCGGAACAGGCGATCGAGATCTGCAGCAAGGCGCTGCGCAACGCCCCCAACGATGCCGAGGCGCTCTTGTGGTCCTCCCCGACGCTGACCTTCTCTGGCCAGCCAGAAGAGGGCATCAAAAACGCCCACGCCGCCATTCGCCTGTCGCCCTGTGATCCCTATCTGTTCAGATCAGAACATTTTCTCAGCATCGCTTATTTTGCCGCCGGCAACTACACCGAGGCCGTGGCCGCAGGGCGCCGTGCCCAAAGGCTGAACCCCAATTATACCTCCAACCTGCGCATGACCGCGGTGGCCCTGGCCGAAACCGGCGATCTGGCAGAAGCCAGCAAGATTGCCGCCGAAATCAAGCGGCTGGATCCTGGCTTTCGCATCAGCCAATTCCTGAAAAAGCAACCTTTTCAAGATCGGGCCACCGGCCAGAAATACGCTGCCCGCCTGCGCGAAATTGGCCTGCAGGACTAACATATCTCACGGCCCTTTCACGCCCGGCTGACGCCGCCCTCGACAGAGTTAAACTGTTCAGGAACCAAAGGCCCCACCGCAGGCCTGAGTGGAGGATAGCATGACACATGGATATCGCGATGGCGCAGTTGACGGAGCAGTGGACGGGGCCGTTGACGGGGCTGTGGATGGCGCCGTTGCTGCCGGCTCTTACAGCCCCTTTCGCTCTGCCGGGGTCGCTGCCGGACTGCCCTTCAACGAGCCTTTGGGCCGCAAAGGCGGCGCCCCCTTTGCCTATCTCGGCGGTCAGGAATTTCCTGCCGATGCCTGGTCCCCGCAACTGGAGATCAAGCTGATCCTGCAACGGTTTGCCAAAACCGGCTGGGATGAAGGTGACCGGGCCATTCAGGTGGAAAACCCTGATGACGGCGATCTGGCGCTGCGCCGCGAAGTGCATGATCTGATCATCATGCGCAACAACGACAGACCCCATCGCGCGGCAGAGATTGTGGCCCAGGTCGGCAATTGCGAGGCCTATTGGTCAAACCTGCTGATGATGGGGGCAGGCAACCGGCCCGCGACGCAGAAATTGATCATGCTGGCGATGCAGGTTGGACAGATGGTTGCCCTTCATTTCAAATATAAGATCGGCCGCGCCCGCCCGGTGCAGGTCTGCCCGGCGCTGATGCCCCTGGTGCCAACCCCGCCGCATGCCTCCTATCCCAGCGGCCACGCCACACAGATGACCCTGATCGCAACCCTCATTGCGGCCCTGTTCGACGAAGGCGAAGCCCATGCCATGGCCCGCTATGCCGCAGCCCTGGCCCAGCGCATTGCCGAGAACCGCGAAATCGCCGGGGTGCATTTTCGCAGCGACACCCAGGCCGGGCAGCAGTTGGCCAAGGACACCTTCCACGGCTTCCTGAAAGAGATGCCCGAGGTCAAAGCACTGCTTGCCGAGGCCCGCGCCGAGTGGTCCGGCATCACCTGCAGCTTTGTCCCAGACCCTGAGACCCTTCCGGATCTGGAAGGTGGCACCTCCTTGAGCCGCAAAATATCCACTGCTGTAGCCGACAGGCTGGCCAATGATCTGCCCGATTTGATCGCCGCTGCCCTGAACGACGACAGCGACAGCGGGCCGAAAAAACCAGGACGCCCGGATAAGCCGTTCAAGGACGGGAGCAAGAAATCCCCCTGACCCCTGTCATGGTCCAACCGGGCCTGTCCTGTCGTCCCGCCTATCCCCCCGCACATGGAGGCTGTCATGTCTGATCTGCCAACGCCTTTGGGAAGCTTCTTTGCAGGGTACACCCCCCCTGAGAGGCTGGACCAGCTCTTTCGCGCGCCCGGATATGCCGAACAGGTCCGGTGCTGCACCCACCTTAGGTCCAGCACCGGCGGCAGCCCCCTGCGCGCGCAGGCGATTGATCTCGAAGCGGGCCTGTCGCGCCACTGGGATCCCAGGGATCAGCGTCCACGCGGCACCTGCACCGCCTTTGCCGTCGCGGCCTGCATCGATATCCTGCAGGCGCGCCGGGGCGAGCCGCCAAAATTGCACGCGCCGGAATATCTCTATTGGCATATGCGCGCCGCCATTTCAGCCAAAGAGGCCGCCGTTCTGCCGGACTACGCCCGGGGCGCCACCAAGTTGAAGCAGGCGCATGAGGTGCTCGCCAGCCGTGGGATATGTACCGAAACCCTGGCCCCCTATCAGACCAGCGACCTCCATCGGGGGCTGTTTGCCAAACACCCCCCCACTGCCGCCGCCGAGGCCGATGCCGCAACCCGGAGGTTTCACAAGATCAAATATGAGGATTTTGCCGAGGGGCCGGTCCCGGACACCACCGCGGACAGCATCCTGCAAGAGCTGAGCCAGGGCCGTCCCGTCGCATTGGGTCTGCCGGTGTTCAAGCTGAAAAACTCCCACAAAAACAACTGGACCTATAACGGCGCCTTGAACTCGGGCATTGTATTTGGCCCGGCTGCCCGCCCGGATCTGGTGGACCGGGAAATGCGGGTTTCCGGCCATTGCGTCTGTGTGACAGGGTTTCAACCCGGACCAGAGCACCTAGGCGGCGGCTGGTTCATCTTCCGCAACAGCTGGAACGGGGGTTTTGGAAAATACCCCGATGCGCCCCTGGCTGGCTATCCAGGGATTGGGCGGCGGGGCAATGGCGCGGTCAGTTTGGACTATGTGAACGGCTATACCGTTGAATATCTGAGCCTGATCCCGGCGGCCTAACAGAGGGGAGCAGCGCGCCCCAGTGCCGATCACTGCCCCTAGGCCCATCTGCGATCCAGAAAGAAACCCGCTGTGATCCATCTGTCCCGTATCTCTGTCGTGTCGCTCCATGCCTGCCCTACTTTGGCAAGCGGTTGCATCAGCTGTTGCGACACTGCGGCCAGGGCGGTCGCCACCGTTCCGCCCTGGCACATCTCTTGCAAGAACACAAAATGGGGAAAGCTCACCGGGATGGTATGGGTGACATAGTCCTTGCGCAGAATGGCCAGATAGACCTGCTCGCGCTCTGGCGGCTGGGGCGCCAGCCCCTGACGAACCGCGTGATAATAGGTCCCTACAGGAAAGCCATATGCCGCAACCGACAGGCTGGGCTGCGCCAAAAGCTCTGTGTCTGGCGTCGTTGGCTCTGCCAGATGCAGCTCCTCCGCTCCGGCGCAGTCAAAGGTTGAAAAGATCTGCCGCTCAAACCGGGCGAGGTCGATAATAAAATCAACCCAAAGCTCAGGCGCGGGGGCGCCAAGATCGGGGCGGTTGGCCTGCAAAAACCCTGCAAACCGGCGGCCAAGGTCATAAAGCGTATAGCTTTCGGGCGGGGCTTGGTGACTGTATTCTGCGACAAAATCATTGAACAACCCCTCCCCCAAGGCATAGCACAGCGCCGGGAACTGATCGCGCATACAGGCCGCAATGCGCAGGCTGTAACTGTTCTGATAGATCGCCAAGGCCGCAGCAGCTGACAGCCTGGATGTCGACCGCACCCGATCGTTGATCTCCTGCGGCTGTGTCTGTTGCGGCTTGACCAGGGCCTGCTGCATCCATTTTTGCAGCTCCACCAGGTCCGGTGGCGCGCTCACCCCTCTTCCAGTTCTGCAGCCCCGGCCATGACATCCGGCATAAGGAAACTGACCGGGTTGGACACCGCCATGGCCTTTGATGGCACCCGAGCCGAGCCGCCGACCAGAGGTGAAAAACCGCCCTTCATATAGGATTTTGCCTTGAGCAATTCCGCATGGCAAACCTCAAATGTGGGGATATGCCCGTCCCATTCCAACAGGGTAGAGGCCCCATTGCTGCGCTGCCAGGCCAGAGCAAACAGCGCCCAGACCTCTGGGCGCACCGGTTGGTCATGGGTGTCAATCAAATGGCTGCCACAATCCGTATGCCCCGCCAGATGCATCTGCACCACGCGGGACCAGGGGAAGCTGTCAAAGTAGTCCACCGGATCGCTTTCGGTGTTAAAGCAGCTCACAAAGACATTGTTGACGTCCAGGAGCAAACCACAATCGGTGCGGTCACAGAGGGCACGCAGGAATTCAGGCTCTGACAGAGTATTTTCACGAAAATCCAGATAGGTAGAGGGGTTTTCCAGGATCAGCGGACGATCCAGCACCTCTTGCACCCGGTGCACACGGGCGGCGATGTGGTCCAGCGTTGTCTCGGTCAGCGGAACCGGCAGCAGATCATGCGAGTTCAGCCCCATGACACCGGTCCAGCACAGGTGATCGCTGATCCACTGCGGCTGCAGCTCTTGGGCCAGATGTTTCAGCCGCTGCAGGTAGTCCATGTTCAAAGGATCGCTGCTGCCAATTGACAGCGACACCCCATGCAGCACCACCGGATAGCGCTCTGCCACTTTGCGGATCACCTGACGCGGACGCCCGCCGGAATCCATAAAGTTCTCCGAGATGGCCTCGAACCAGTCCACATCCGGCCAGGTGGTCAGGATATGGTCAAAATGGGTGTTTCGCAGCCCCAGCCCCAGGCCGAGCTTGGGCAGTTCCAATCTCTCTGTCGGCGGTGTTGTCACGAACAGCTGCCTCCCCCGGAGAGCCCACTGGCGCCACAGGCGGCAAAGCTGTTGCAGTTTTCCGTGATCCAGGATTCCGTCGGGCCGGTATCGGTAAACGGCGCTGGCGCCGCCCCGAGTTTTTCACCCGATTGCTTTTGCTCGTAGGCTGCCTCGAACACCTGGCGGGCGCGGGTCCAGACGCTCATCCCCTTGTGGTCACCTTCGGTGATAAAACGTTCGGCATTGATCGGGGCCGCACATGACCCCATCGAGCGGCAGTCGTTCTGGCCAGGCTGGTCCATATCGGGCCCCCAGCCATACAGCCCACAGCCCCCCTGATTGGCGCAGTTGTTATTGGTATGGCAGGAATGGATTTCGGTGGTGGCGCAAAACCCCTGCCCGGCACAGCTGTTTGGATTGTTGCCATTGGGTCCATGAATGCCGTAGCGATCCTGCCCCTTGCAGGAGTTCAGCCCCAGACAGGCATGTAATTCAGCACCTTCCGGCAATTCCAGCGGCGCGCCTGCCTTCCCATAGGGGGTGTCTTTCCAGTTAAAGGGCGGCGGCACCACGGCGGGCAGATCTGCCTTTGATGTCTTGGTGTTGCTGTGCTTTGTCTCAGACATGGCTGTGTCCTTTCGGGCATCTTCAAGTGGCGTGAGGGCCAGTTCATTTGCACCTTTTCCAGGTCAGAACGGGCTGTGCTGCAGGCGCAGTTTGCGCGCTAGGGCTGTGGCCAGTAGGCGCTGACATCAGGCAGGTGCATGCCCTCGCCATCAGAGGATGTTTTGTTGATGGTCAGCGCCACAAGCGGCGCCACAGCACCGTTGAGCGCACTATTCCCCGCCGTTGCAAGCAGCGCCTCGGCGCCAAGCTGCGCCAGATTGGCAAAGGCATCCTGGCGCGCGCCAAGCCCCTGCCCCGCCGGTCCAAAGCCAAGGTTGTCAAAACTGGGCGCCAACGCGACGGACCGACCATCCGCAAGGGTCACCTCGTAACCACGCATCAGGGCGATGAATTTGTCCAGGATCCAGATCATCGAGCGATGCAAAGCAATGTTGAAAAAATACTTTTGGTGCGGGACTGTGCCGTCCTTTGAAACCTTGTCCGCCCCCGGCTGGTCCGGCGCGACATAGTTTGGCTCGATCTTGTAGATGGTTTCCGACAGGATCAGCATGTACTGGAACAAGCCGCTACAAAAATCATTCAGCGCGGTTGCCACCGGATCATGGGCATAGTCCGCGCGCGTCGGATTGTCCGGGTAGTCAAACAGCAGCTCTTTGGCCTTGAGCCCCTCCGCGCTCCATTTGTTCGCCTTGCCCTGCACCGCTTCCGACAGCCACTGCAGGTCGATCTGTTCTTCCATCCAGGGCGGCAGGCTTTCCAGGCTCTGCGAAAAGTCCTCAAACTGCATCTGCAACTCAAGGAACTTGTCAAAATGGCTCTGCTCCGCCTCTGTGTCAGGGTCGTCCCAGGTTGCCTCGCTGCCGCCGGGTTTGGCGGAATATCCCTCCCCCTGCTCACAGATCGTTTCCAGCGCCAGCATGACATCCTCGCGGCTGGAAACTGTCATCAGCTCAAAAGCGCCCGTAACCCTATGCCCCTTGTGATCCTCAACCGGACGCAGCGGCGCATCAGAGCTATCCGCCGCATCGCCATAAACAGTGACCTCTGCCGCACCGGGAAGCCCCGCAGGACAGCCGGAGCCAGCACCTGGAGAGGACGGCGCCGGTTTTGAGGGGTCAAAGGCCTGTTTGGGATAGATGGTGTCGATATTATTGGGAGCATAGTTATAGGGTTGGATTTGCTGCTTGGGATTTCCCGCCTGAAAGTCCGCATCGTCAAAATAGGCAGAGGCCACAATGCAGCGAATAAAGGAATAGAACTGGCCAATCGAATTCCAGTTCTGATCCATCGGCCAGCCATGTTCATTCAAAAACGCCAGGGCCTCTTTGGCGGACATCTGGGACAGTTTCCCTATCAGATCCGGCAAAGCCTCGACAGGAATTTCACTGAAATAAGGGTTATGCGGATATTCAATCTGCAGGAAATGCCACAGCTGAGCTGAACAGAAGGGCCGCAGCGGGATCCCGCCCTTGGCCTGTGGATCGGGGCCTTCCGGCACCACCGGATTATGATGCGGCAAGAGCGCCGGGTAGCTTTGTGGCGCCGCCTGGTAGAGCTGCGGCGGCTGGCCTGTCAAAGCAAAGTAGATGTTGCTGGACAAAGACATGTGCAACATCTCTTCAACCGCAACCGACATGATGATGCCGCCCGCCTCATTGGCAAAAATCTGCGCAGCCTCCAGGTCTTTGCCCTGCAGTTTGGTCCGATTGATCGAGTAATAGCTATACAAATACAGCGGAATGGTTGCCAGTTCGACCTGGATCGCCGCCTGTAGATCCGCGATCAACCGGGCCTTTAATGTGTCCTTGTCCCCAAGCACCCCTGCATTGATGACCGCAACCATCAGGACCTCGGCCTGCGACAAATCAAACGTTTCGCGCATGTCCTGCACGTGTTTCAAATTCGTCTCTATGTTCATATAGCTACCCCAATGTATCAAATAATGCGTTGGTCCTGGCTCCTGCACCGCGCTTTGGGCCGTACAATGGCTGCACAGTTCCACCTGAGGTAGAGTTAGTCAAATATTTTTACACAACTTTTGGGTGATACTCTTCCCCCTGGTGCAAACCCTCTGTCGGCTGGCAGCCATGGCGCCCCCCGCAGAGACGCTCACGGTTTGGGGCTGTCTGAACACGGACCGCAATCAAGGGGAGGACTGGCCAAGCCATTCCAGCATTTTTTCCCGCATCACAAATTTTTGCGGCTTGCCGGTAATTGTCATCGGAATTTCTTCGACGATCCGGATATGGCGGGGCACTTTGAAATGGGCAATTTGCCCCTGACAAAAGTCGCGCACCTGGTCTTCGCTCACCGTTTCTCCGGCCTTGGCCACAACCCAGGCACAGACCTCTTCCCCGAATTTTTCATCAGGTATCCCAAAAACCTGAACCTCGCGGGCCATGGGCAGGCGGGTCAGAAACGCCTCGATCTCGCTCGGGTAGATGTTTTCCCCACCACGGATAATCATGTCTTTTAGTCGACCGGTGATGGTGCAAAACCCCTGCGCATCCAGTATCGCAAGGTCACCTGTGTGCATCCAGCCATCACGGATGCTCTCTGCCGTTTTGTCGGCATTGCCCCAATAGCCCTTCATCACCGAATAGCCACGGGTGCACAGCTCTCCCTGGACACCGACGGGCGTAATCTGTCCATTCTGATCGACGCATTTCACCTCCAGATGCGGATGCACCCGACCAACGGTTTCACAGCGTTTCCCGATTGGGTCGTCAACAAAGCTCTGAAAGGACACCGGCGAGGTTTCCGTCATGCCATAGCAGATCGTGACTTCGCTCATATTCATCTCGGAGGTGACCCGCTGCATGATCTCAACCGGGCACAGCGCCCCGGCCATGATGCCGGTGCGCAGCGAGGACAGATCGCGCGGGGAGCTCTCCAGCCTATCCAGCATGGCCGCAAACATGGTGGGCACCCCGTAGACTGCAGTGCATCTTTCCTCAGCCACAGCCTTGAGGGTGCTTTCTGCCTCAAAGGCTTCGCCCGGGAACACCATCGTAGCACCTTTGCTCACAGCTCCAAGAACCCCCATGACCATGCCAAAACAATGGTAAAGCGGCACCGGGATCGCCAGTCGGTCAGTTTCGGTCAGGGTGATGCGGTCGGTCACAAAGCGCGCATTGTTGACCACGTTGTAATGCGACAGCGTTGCCCCCTTTGGGCTGCCGGTGGTGCCCGAGGTGAACTGGATATTGATGGCATCATCCGGGTTGAGCGTTTGATCTATCTGCATCAGGCGCAGGTGCTGCGCAGGCCCGCCAAGGCCCTGCAACTGCTTGAACGAATAGACGCCCGGGCCCGGTGCCTCCTCCATAATGATCACACTGCGCAACTGCGGCAGCCTGACAGACTGTAGCCGCCCAGGGGAGGCCTGTTCCAGCTCGGGTGCCAGGCTGCGGATCATGCCGTCATAGTCAGAGCTTTTAAAGGACCTGGCCGCCACCAGCGCCTTGCAGCCCACTGTATTGAGGGCATATTCAAGCTCGCTCGACCGGTAGGCCGGATTGATATTCACCAGGACCAACCCCGCCCGGGCTGTTGCAAACTGGGTCAGAACCCATTCGTAGCGGTTTGGCGACCAGATGCCGACCCGATCGCCCTTGTTCAGCCCCAGCGCCAGAAACCCCGAGGCAAGCGCATCCACGGCCCGGTCCAAATCATAGTAGCTCAGCCTGATATTCTGGTCACAAAATACAACTGCCTCACGCGGGCCAAACCGCGACACCGCGTCCCGCAGCAGCTGGGGAATGGTGACATAGGCCAGGCTGGGTGTGCTTGGCCCCCGCACATAGGACAGCCCATTGCGCGGCGCCGAGGTGTCCTCGGCTAGGTCCCGAGGGTTGGACCAGCCCGAGATCTGACTGGCAAGGCTTTCGTTGAGGATAGACATGGCTTTGGACCCCTTTACATTGCGCGCCAGTCGCCGCTCTGCTCAAAGGCATCGGCCGCTTGGTAGATTTTCAACTCACCAAATTTTGGCCCCACCAGCATCATGCCGATGGGCAGGCCCTCGCTGAGCCCACAGGGCACATTCATCGCCGGCAGGCCGCCGTTGAACGGCGCGGTATTCCCAATCATCTCAAAGGCGCGCTGAACATACAGCGTGATCGAACAATCGGCGGGGGGGATCTGCTGTGGCTTCATCGGCACTGTGGGCATCAACAACAGGTCATATTGCCTGAACACCTCGGCGTATTTTTCGTTCGCCTTGCGCATCAGGTTCTGTGCCTTGCCGTAAAACCGCCCCCGGTATTGTTCCTGAAAGAATTCGCCCAAGAACATGCAGACCTTGAGAGAATGCGACAGCTCATCCGCGCGGGATCGCCATTGGGCCATGTGGTCCATCATCGACGGCAGGAACAAGCCGCGATAATTGGTGCCGCCGGAATTGCCACGCATCATGTGATCCTGCAGCCCCTCGACGGTGATCGCGGTCCAGCAATCTACCGCCAGGTGGTGTTCGGGAATGGAAACTTCGTCCACCCGCGCCCCGAGTTGGCGAAATCTCTCCGCTGCGGCGAGCACTTTCTGGTCAACATCGGCCTCGCTTTCGGGGCGATGGATGCCTTCTTTAAGAATGCCAATCCGCAGCCCCTGCGCTCCGCGCCCCAGGGCCTCGGTATAGCGAAAGGTCTGCGGCGCATATTGGCGCGGGTCCAGCCCGTCCTCTCCGGCCAGGACTTCCAGCAACAGCGCATTATCTGCCACCGTGTTGGTCACCGGGCCAACATGGTCGATGGTCTGCTCGACCGGCATCACCCCGGTATAGGGCACAAGCCCATGGGTGGGCTTCATCCCGTAAACACCGCAGTTGGAGGACGGAATACGAATTGAGCCGCCCTGATCCCCGGCGATGGCCATATCCACTTCGCCGGATGCAACCAGGGCCGCAGAGCCGCTGGAGGAGCCGCCTGCCATGTAGCCGTGTTTCCAGGGGTTTTGAACCGGCCCCTTGGCATTGGTATGCGATCCTCCGGACAGGCAGAAGTTTTCACAATGGGCCTTGCCCGCGATCACCGCGCCGGCGTCCAGCATCCGGGTAACAATGGTGGCGTCGATCTCAGGCGTATAGCCCTCCATGATCGAGGAGCCATTCATCATCGGCACCCCAGCCAGGCAGATGGTGTCCTTGAGCGCGACCCGCTTGCCCCGCAAGGGTCCATCAGGGGCGCCACGCACCTCGGTTTTGACATACCAGGCATTCAGCGGATTTTCTGCAAAATCGGGAAAATGCCCCGGCGCGCGCGGGTATCTGACTTCGGGCAGATGATCCGGCGTCGCATCCAGACGATCATAGGCCTGGATATAGGGTTCCATAATCTGCGAGTACTCGGCCAGTTCTGCATCCGTCAGGCTCATATCAAAGCGGTTGGCCATATCGCGCATCTGCGACAAGGAGGGGCGTTTCACAGTCATATTGGTCACCACATTTGCAGGCATCGGTTCAGGCATTTGCCGCGCAGACCCCTGAATTTCAGAAGATTTTGAGAGCGCCACCCCGGGCTGGGATGTGCTTTGAGCTCGGGTTGATCTGGCGGCGCCAAAACCCAGAAACTGATCAACTTTGGCTTGATCCAGCAGATCATTCTGGGTCAGCTCCGCAGTAATCCGGCCCCGCTCAAGAACCAGCACCCGGTCTGACAGATCCGCGATAAAGTCGAAATTCTGCTCAACCAGTAAAATCGACAGCCCCCGGCTTTGGCGCAGCTGCAACAGGGTCTCGGCCATTTCTTCGATGATAGAGGGCTGAATACCCTCGGTGGGTTCATCCAGCAGCAAAAATTCCGGCGCGCCCATCAGGCAGCGGGCCAGCGCCAGAAGTTGCTGCTCCCCCCCGGACAGCGCACCGCCATCGCGGTTCAAAAGCGGGCGCAGACGCGGAAAGTCTGACAGCACAGCCTGCATCACCTCGTCTTCGCTGGCGCCGGCATATTCATGCCAGGCAAAACGCAGATTGTCCCGCACCGAAAGCTGCGGAAAAATCCCGCGCCCCTGCGGCACATAGCCAATGCCAAGCCCGGCGCGTTCATAGGGTGACAGGCGGGTGATATCGGTGTCATGGAACCGGGCGGAGCCGGCGCTGGCGGGTAAAAACCCCATGATGGTTTTCAACAGGGTGGTCTTGCCCATGCCGTTGTGGCCCAGGATGCCAACCACCTCATTTTCAGCAACCGAGACATCAATGCCATGCAGGATCGGCACCTTGCCATAGCCGCCCGACAGGCCTTTGAGGGACAGAATTTCAGGAAGCTCATCCGCCATATCAGGCCTTCTTTCCAAGATAGACATTGCGCACAGTTGGGTCAGACAGAACCTGGTCCACATGGTCCTCCATCAGGACCGCTCCCTGATGGAAAACCGTCACCGTCTCAGCGATTGAGCGAATGAACTGCATGTCATGTTCGACGATGACGATGGCGGCGGTCTTGTTCAGCTCGTGGATGATACCGGTCATCCGTTCGACATCCTCGGCGCTCATGCCGGCGGCGGGTTCATCCAGCAGCACCAGCCAGGGGTCGCCCACCGCCACCAGCCCCAGCTCAACCCGCTGCCGCTCTCCATGGGCCAATTGGCCCAGGTCTTTTCGCGCGATGGCGCCCAGCGCCAGGCGTTCAATGATTTCTTGCGTTTTTTGCGTCGCCTCAGTCGGCACATGAAACCGGCGCGCCGCCAGCCAGATGTTTTCAAACACGCTCAGCGCGTCCAGAACATTGGGCGTTTGGGTTTTGATCCCCACCCCCAATGCGGCGATCTCATGTGGCATCCAGCGGGTAGTTTCCAACCCACGCATATAGACCTGGCCCTCTGTCGGGGTTTGCAATCCAGAGACACATTTGAAGAATGTCGATTTCCCGGCGCCGTTGGGACCAATCAGGCAGCGCAGCTCGCGGGCCTGTAATTTGAAGTCCACGTTATTGGCAGCAACAACCCCGCCAAAGCGCATGGTCAGCCCGTGAGTTTCCAAAATTGTTTCAGCCATTAAGCCGCTCCCCGCTGCGGGGCCTGTCGCCTGCGCCCCCGGCCCCGCGCGCCTCGGCGGGCTGCCTTCTGTGCCTGCCACAAATCGGCAATGGCGGGCACCAGGCCGCGGGGCAGGAACAGGACAAACAGCACCAGAATAAGGCCGGTGATCAGCGTGTTATCAACGAGGCTCTGCTGGCCCAAAAGGAATTTGAGATAGGCCAGCCCAGCGGCGCCAAGGATCGGGCCAAGCCGGGTGCCAAGCCCGCCAACGATGCACCAGATGATGATCTCGGCCGATTGACCAAGGGAAAACAGGCTGGGGGTGACAATTTCGCCCCAATTGGCAAACAGCGCGCCTGCCAGCCCGGCGATGGCGGCTCCGATGGCAAACAGGATCGTCTTGCGCGCCCGCACATCATAGCCCATCAGCGACATGCGGGTCTCATTCTCGCGAATGCCAACCGCAATCCTGCCAAAGCTGGAACGCAGCAGCAGCGTGACCAGAACAAACACCAGTGCCAGCAGCACCGCGCAGACATAGAAGTAGGCATCTCCCCAGATATAGGCCTCAGGCTGCCCCGGAATGTTCAGGGTTTGAAATCCGGGAATACCGTTAAAGCCCCCCAGCCGGGCGGTGCCGATTACATACTGCGGCCCGGCTGTCGAGTTGATGAATTTGAACAGGATCAAGGTGACCACCAGGGTGATGACCCCCAGATAAACATCCGTCAGCCGACCGTAGAACATCAGCCCCCCCAGCAGAGCCGCAAACCCTGCCGGCACCAGCACCGCCAGAAGCATCGGCAGGGTGCTCTCGCCAAGATTGATTGCAGCAATGGCATAGGTATAGGCGCCAAGACCAAAATACGCGGCTTGGCCAAAGCACAGGATGCCGCCAAACCCCCAGATCAGCCCCAGGCTCAACCCCAGCATCCCGTAGATAATCAGCACGGTGAGCGTATAGGGAGAGATCAGCATCGGCATCAGCCAGATCAACAGCGCCGCGATGACCACCGTGCAGGCAAGATCCTTTTGCAGACTTGCGGACATCACAGTTTTCCTTTGAAGAATTTTCCGGTGATGCCCTGCGGCAAAAGGCGAAGCAGGATGACAGCGGCCACCAGCAGGGCAACCTCGCCCATCACCGGAGAGATGGTGAAGGTGAAGACCTGGCTGACCACGCCAAACAAGCCGGCACCGGAAAACAGCCCGGCAATAAGCGATGGTCCTCCGGCGATGACGGTAATAAAGGCCTTGGCGATATAGGCGCCGCCCGAGGTGGGCACCAATCCAACCAGCGGCGCCAGCACCGCCCCGGCCAGACCCGAGAGCGCCGAGCCGCAAAAGAAGGTTGCCATGTAGATGCGGTTTGGGCTGTAGCCAAGCGCCGCTGCCATATCCGCCTGTTGCATCGCGCCGCGGGCGATCAGCCCGGCACGGGTGGATTTAAGCACCACACGCATGGCAATCAACAGCAGCACAGAGACCACGATGATAAAGAAGTTGTAGCCGTTGATCTGGTAGTTTCCGACCGTAAAGCCGGGAATTGGCGTGGAAATTCCCGTCGTGGTATTGCCAAAAATCATGGTGGCCAACCCAATGAAAAACAGGCTCAACCCCCAGGTCGCCAGCATGGTATCCACCAGCCGCCCATAGAGGTGGCGGATCACCAGACGTTCGACAATCAGCCCAATCAGCCCAACCGTCAGCGGCGCAATCACCAGCATGGCGACAAAGATGTTCACCCCCAGGTTCACCGCAGTGATGGTGGCATAGCCGCCCATCATCATGAATTCCCCATGCGCGAGGTTGATCACTTTCATCATGCCAAACACAACGGCCAGGCCTGCGCTGATCAGGATCAGCGAAGAGACCGCGTAGAGCATTTCTATCAAAATGACGAATGAGAGATCCATCGGCTCCAGTCTTCCTTCAGTCTTCCTATGGCACAGCACAGCCGTTCCCCGGCGTGGGGATGCGGAGCGACCCTGGCCGCTCCGTGTCAAATCCGGGAATGGGTCAGATCTGGATTTCGTATTGGGTGTTGTCCCCCGGATTGGCCTGCAGATCACAGACCAACTGGGTGTCAATCGGCTGGCGCTGCGGCAGGGTTTTGACCACCCGCATGCCCTGGTTTTCAATCTCCATGATATGGACATCCAGCACCGCGTGGTGGGTCTTGGGGTCGATGGTAATCTTGCCCGCCGGTCCTTCGATCGACAGCCCGGATTCCAGGGCGGCAATCACCGCCTGCCGCTCAATCGAGCCCGCCTGCCGCACCGCAGCGGCCCAGGTCAACAACCCCTGATAGTTGGACACTGCGATCTCGTGGATCATGCCACTGTCGCCATAGGCCGCCGCCCAGTTTTCCTTGAAGGCGGTGTTGGCAGGCGTCGCCAGCTCCTGGCTGTAGTTATACGCCACCATAATGCCATCGCCCTCTTGCGGGGTCAGAACTTTATGTTCGTTGCCAACCCCCAGGGTGGTGGAGGCCAGCGGAATGCGATCTTTCATCCCTGCCGCCGCCCATTGGCGGAAAAAGGACAGATGCGCGCCGCCAACCAGGGGCGCAATCACCAGATCGGGGCCCACCGTCTGGATCTTGGCGATGGTTGAGCCAAAATCGCTGACATCCAGCGGGAAGAAATCAACACCAACGGTTTCGCCACCGTTGTCAGCCACAAATTTCTGGATCCAGCGGGCGGTGATCTGGCCGTAGTTATAATCAGCGGCAAGGATATAGACCTTGGGACCGGATTTTTCCATGGCATAGGGCACCAACGCCGCAACCTGCTGCGCCGGGGTGACGCCGTTGATGAAGATATTGCCGTCACAGACCCCACCTTCATACAGAACATTGTAGAAATACAGTGTCTTGGTCTTGCGCATGGTCTGGCGGATCGCCTCACGCGAGGCAGACAGAATGCCGCCATGGACCACATCCACCCGGTCTTGCCGGGTCAGTTGCTGACCATATTGCGAGTAGAGCGCCATATCCGACTGGGTGTCATAGGCCACCACTTCCACCTCTCGCCCCAGCAATCCGCCCGCGGCATTGATCTCTGCCACGGCCAGGCGCATCGCCATATCCATCGGCTTGCCATAGGCGTCAAAAATGCCCGAGGTATCGAGGATCGAGCCCAGTTTGATCTTATCTGCGGCCAGGACAGCCTGCGGCAGCAGTGCAGTCCCGGTCATAGCGGCTGTTGCGGATAAAAAGCTGCGTCTGTTCAATGGCATGTTCCGTTCCCTCTGTGTTGTCTGGCTAAGCATTCGCGCAGTTTTCCTGGCGTTATTCTGTTTTTGGTTTGATCCGGTTGGCATAATCGGCGGTGCGCCCCGCCAGGTTGGCGTCAAAATCCAGCCCGATGTCTTCCCCCATCTGCTTCATGGCCGGCAGGCGGACAGCCATGCCCAGGATCTGATCCATGGCGGCACCAAAGGCACTATCGACGCCCTCGGCGCCGCCGCCCGAGCCACCCGGGGCACCCGAAATCTGGTTGATCCTGATCGAGTCGATCTTCTCTACCGGCTTCATCATCTGCGTCATGATTTCTGGCAGGCGATCGAGCTTGCGCTCTTCAAGCCGCATGCGAATAACCGCCTCGCTCAGGGTGTTTTCGGCTGAGTTCAGCGCCACATGCCCCGCAGCTTCGGCCTGCATCCGGGCCTTTTCCGCCTCAGCAGCCCCTATGGCAGCCGTGCTTTCCGCCTGGGCGCGGGCCAGCAGGGTATCCACATCGCGCTTGACCCGCGCCTCTTCCAGCTCAAGCTCTTTGTCCTGATGGATGCGGGCAATATCGCGTTCCCGTTCGGCGACGGCGCGTTCTTTTTGCGCCTGCACCTGTTCCGCCGCAAGAATGACCAAGGACCGGGCCTGTTCTTCCGCCGCTTTCGCCTCGGCCTCCTCGGTGCGTTTGCGGGCCAGATGAATGCCATTTGCAATCTTGGCTTCCTCCAGCGAGAGGATCGCCGCCATTTCAGATTTTCTAAGGATTTCATCCTGTTCAACCTGAGCCGCCTTGGCCCGGGTCTCATTTTCAATCCGTGCGGTCTCGCTTGCCAGTTTGGCAATCTCATGCGCCTGGATCTGGCGGGATTTGGCATCAGCCTCCAACTTGCTGAAATGCTCTTGCTGGGCAATTTCGGCTTCGCGCTCCTGACGCTGAAGCTGCAACTGCCGCTGGTGCTGCGCCAAACGGCTTTCGCGCACGGCGGTTTCGGCTTCGGTCTCGATACGGACGCGCTCTTTGCGCTGATCGGCGACCAATTCGGCCAGCCGTCGCAGCCCCTGCGCGTTAAAGGCATTGTTTTCGTTCAGCTGGCTTTGATCGCTCTGGTCAATCGAGATCAGCGCGGTTGAGACAAGCGTCAGCCCCAGTTGTTTTGCCTGGGTGTCAATGGCTGTGGCAACATCTTCGGCAAAGCCGCCGCGATCCAGGTGTATCTGCTCCAGGCTGCGCAGAGCCGCCGCATTTTGAATGGCATTGACCAGCGCCCCGGACAGAACCTCGTGAATACTGTCGCCGCCGCGGGCAATCCGGTGCCCCAGAGCCTGGGCTGCTGTTGCAATCCCCTCTTCGGTGGGCGACACCCGCAGCTCAAAGCCAAAGATCACATCCGCCCGCATTCTATCCCGCGTCAGCACGGCCTCACGCCCCTGGCGGCTGATCGAGAAATTCAGCGCCCCCATCGACACCTTCTGCATCTGGTGCAGGATGGGCAGCGCAATACAGCCACCGTCCGTGATCACCCGGCGACCGCCAAAGCCGGTTCTGACCAGCGCGCTGTCCAATGTCGCCTTGGCGTAGAACCGATGCAGGAACCAAATCCCAACCAGGGCAAGCAGCGCCACAGGCACCAACAAAGCAATCCAGAGCACGGTAGTTCTCCCCGACGTTACGCATGTCCCGCCCCCAAACGGGGCGACGATTTGAATGGCTCAAACCGTGGGAGATTTTAGTTTCCAATTCAAGCATTAAATTTGAAATGGAAACCAAATAACTTTAAGCTATTGATTTCAGATCTTTTATGACCTCAAATTTGAGCCCATCCGCTCGCGCCAGATAGACCGGCGGGCGCTGGCTTTTATTCGAAGACAGGGTTTTTCGGCCACTGCGATGAATCACCGGCAAGCCATCCGTAACACAATGATCACGCCAGACATTGGCATGGCCCCGCATCAATCCGGCGAGAAAATGAACGCCCTCATATGTGGACTGGCCAATGGCGTTCAGCGCCGGAGCCTGATCCCCATGCAGCCCGTAGTACAGCTCTTTAAAGGCCGCATTGGCCTCGGTTGGCAGCGCTGCAAAATAGGAAGAAGCGACAAACAAACGTTTGCTGTTGCGCGGCCCGGCGGCCAATAGGCCGTTCTCCTCAACCGCACAGGACAGCCGCACCATTTGATTGTGCAAACCCGCGCTTCCAAAGGCCCGGTTAAAGGCAACCGCATCCTGGCCCACCAATGAGATCAGCACCGCCTCTGCTGAGCTGGCAGCAATTTCAGCCACATATTGCGCCATGTTGCGTGACCCAAAAGGCACGTATCTCTCATATGCGAGATCAATGGCGTTCTCGCGCAGTCTGGACTTTGCAAACAGATGTGAAATCCGCGGCCAGACGTAATCATTGCCAATCAACGCCCAGCTTTTGGGCCGGTATTGGTTTTGGATCAGTTCCATCGACGGCCCAAGCTGTTCCTTTGGCGTCTCCCCAATGGCAAACAAACCTGCGGTGCTTTCGCCGCCTTCATAAAGCGGGGTGTACACATAGGGGATCCGCTGTCGCACCACTTTGCTCAACCTTTGGCGAATGGCACTGATATGCATGCCAACAATCGCATCTATCGACCCCCGTTCAATAAGATCATTGACGATCTCTTCAATGGAAATGCTGGCCTCCATCGCCGCATCAATCATGATAAGCTGAACCTTGCGCCCATCCACACCGCCGCTTTTGTTCAGCTCTTCTACCGCGACCTGAGCACTGGAGATACAGGAGGGCGCCCAAAGCCCGGCAGAGCCGCACAAGGGGATGAGCAGGGCAATTCGGTAGCTGCCTTTGTTTTGGGACAAAGGGTTGGCTTGTAGTTCAATCAACTCCGTTGGAATTTTTGGAGCCTTGGTAAAGGAAGTCATGGCGACAGCGCCCTTTCCACAGGGATTGAGGACTGCCACATTTCATTTGAACTTAATTTCCAAGTCAACTAAAATCTCCAGGTCAGACCCCCGTCAGACCAAAGTGAGTCCTATGGAAAACAGCATCAGCCCGCTTCACAACTACCTGTCCTATGCCTTGGCGGCGGCGCACCGGAAGGTCGCCACCTCGTTGAATGCACGGCTGCGTCGGCATGGGATTCAGATCGAAGCCTGGCGTATTTTGGAAACCCTGGATGAGGGCCCGCGGCTGACCATGGGGCAGCTGGCCGAAATTGTTTTGATGAATCCGCCTACGCTCACCAAACTGGTGGATCGCATGGTGTCAGACGGGTTGGTGCACCGCCAGGTTGCCCAGGGTGATCACCGTCAGATCAATGTGTTGCCCACGGATTTGGGCCGCAAACGCATGATGCAGATCCGGCAGGAAATTCAACAACAGGATGCCGCCATTCTGAACCAGCTAGGCAAGGACGAAACCGCCCAACTGGTTCAGCTGCTGCGTGACATTGCCTGAGCGCGTCTCCCTTCTGACTTACCAGGCATCGACATAGCGCTCGCTGGGGGAGCCTGGTCCCGCCGCCGCGATAACCCGCGCGATTTCCTCACGCGTCAGGGCCGGGTCAATAACCGCATCAAATTCAAGCAGGCTCGCGGCGTTCAAGGCTGAGCCGTTTTGGTAGAGTTCCGCAACCAGGCGCTGGTATTCTGCCTCGCGCGCAACCGGATCCGAGATCGCGGCCAGATGGTCGCGGTGGCCCAGCTTCACAGCCCCTTCCAACCCCATGGCACCCACCTCACCTGTTGGCCAGGCGCAACAATAATGCGGTCGGTCAAAACCACCACCCGCCATCGCCATCGCCCCCAGACCATAGGCCTTGCGCAGAATGACGGTCACCAACGGCTGGGCAAAATGCGCTCCTGCAAGGAACAGGCGCGAAATATGGGCCACCTGCCCGGTCTCCTCGATCGCAGGCCCCACCATAAAGCCCGGCGTGTCGCACAGGGTCACAACCGGCAGCCCCCAGGCGTCACAAAGTTGCAAAAACCGCGCGCCCTTGTCCCCTGCGGGTGCATCAATAGCCCCGCCGATATGCAGCGGGTTATTTGCCAGAACCCCATAGGCCTGCCCCTTGATGCGCATAAAGCCGGTGATCATGCCCTGGCCAAAATCCCGGCGCAGCTCCAGGAAACTGCCCGCATCGGTCAAAGCCTCGATCGCTTGGCGCATGTCATAGGCCCGGGTGCGGTCAGCCGGAACAACGTCGCGCAGGGCCAGGGCCGGCGCCTCCTCCTGCGGGGGGCTGTGCAAAAACGGCAGCCCCAACAGCACCTTGGTGGCGGCAACCGCCTCTGCCTCGTTCTGGCGCAACAGGTCGATGACACCATTTGCCTTTTGCGTCTCAGAGGGGCCAATCTCATGTGGCGTTACACTGCCCAACCCGCCGCCTTCGATCATCGCCGGACCGCCCATCCCGATCCAGCTGTCCTGGGTGGCAATTCGCACATTGCACAGGCCAAACAGTGCCGCATTCCCCGCAAAGCACAGCCCCGAGACGATGCCAATCTTGGGGCCCCTATGGGCGGCGAAATTGCGAAACGAGGGCACATTCAACCCGGCCACCATCATCGGCGCCATATCATAGTCGTTGGGTCGCCCACCGCCACCTTCCGCAAAGAGCACAATAGGCAGATTGTCCCGCCCTGCGCGTTCGATCAAACGGTCCATTTTTCGGTGGTGATTGTAGCCCTGGGTTCCCGCAAGCACCATATAATCAACAGCCATGGCCGCAACAGCGCGCCCGTTCACTGTGCCGGTGCCACAGATGATCCCATCGCCTTGGGTACGTGACTGCAGCTCGGCCAGCGGGCGTTTTGTGCGCTGAGCCGCCACTGCCAGGGCACCATATTCGCTAAAGGAGCCGGGATCGAACAGATCCTCGATGTTTTCGCGCGCGGTCCGGCTTCCACTTTGGTGGCGCTTTGCAACCGCCTGTGGTCTGCTGCTGTCCGTCAGCATCCCCATGCGCGCCTCAAATTCGGAAAACTCCAGCCGCTGCCCCTGCTCCTCCTGCTCGACCCGCAAAGAGACCTCTCCCGGCTCAAGGCTCACCAGCGGCTCCCCGCCGCGCAGCTCATCCCCCGGTGACACATGCAGGGCCGTGACCACGCCACTTTCATCCGCGCGGATCTCGTGCTGCATTTTCATCAGCTCCGTCACAAGCAAAACAGTGCCTGCGGCAATCTCATCCCCAAGCCCTACGCGAATTTCAGAGACGATGGCCGGGTTTTCAGCTTTGATGGTTTTCACGTCTGTCCTCTTTAGATTGGCCTCTTTAAATTGGCCGCTTCAGATTGGCCGCTTCGGCTTTGCCCCTCACTGCTCCTTGCCAGGGTTCCGCCTCAGCATGCGCCAGTTCCGACGCCCTGTGCAAAGGACGTTCCGTCACATCAAAATCAGGATTATCCAATCAGCCAAAAGCGTTGACTTGCGAGGATCTGATGATCAACTCTGGCTGAAACCCCGGGTTCCGCCCTTTCAATTCACAGCAACCTGAGAGGTCGCAACATGCAGATCACCTCGATGATCAAACGCGCTGCCCAGATCAATCCCAACGGGATTGCCACAATATTCCAGGACCGCCAGCAAAGCTGGAGCCAAATGCTGGACCGCGTTGCCCGCCTGGCTGGCGCCCTGCAGGGCCTTGGCATGAAGCCCGGTGATCGGGTGGCTTTGGTCTCGCTGAACTCGGACCGGTTCATCGAATATTATTTTGCCGTGGTCTGGGGTGGCGGCGCCATGATGCCGATGAACATTCGCTGGAGCGCCGCCGAATGTGCCTATGCCCTGAACGACGCCGGGGCCGAAATCCTGATCTGCGACGCAACTTTCAAGGATCTCGCCGCCGAGGTGAAACCGCAAGTGGCCGGGCTAAAGACGCTGATCTATGCCGGAGACGACACGACGCCAGAGGGCATGGAAAACTACGAAGACCTGATCGCAGCCGCCGCGCCTGCTGCTGATACAGAACGCAGCGGTGATGATCTGGCCGGTGTTTTTTACACCGGCGGCACAACCGGTTTCCCCAAAGGCGTGATGCTGTCCCATACAAATTTCTATGTGGCGGCAGTTGCAAACGCCCATGACATCAACATGCACGACAGGACGGTCTATCTGCATGCTGCCCCGATGTTCCACATTGCCGATCTGCTGTGGTTCAGTGCCATCACCCTGATGGCGGGCACCCATGTCATCATCCCCATGTTCACCCCCGAGGGCACTCTTGCAGCGATTGAACAGTACCGCCCCGACCAGGTCCTGCTGGTGCCGGTGATGTTGCAGATGGTGTTGCAAAGCGACAAGCTGGCGCAGACGGATATCTCCTCTTTGCGCCAGATCGCCTATGGTGCCTCTCCCATCACCGAGGCGGTTCTGAAAGACGCCTTTGTAAAGTTCCCCAATGTCTCGTTTCTACAGGCCTTTGGCCAAACCGAACTCAGCCCGGTTGCGACCATTTTGCCCGCCGAATACCATGTGCTGGAAGGCCCCAAAGCGGGCAAGCTGCGCTCTGCGGGCCGCGCCACGCGGGTTTGCGAGATCCGCATTGTTGATGACCACAACCAAGAGGTCGCCCGCGGCGATGTCGGTCAAATTGCGGTCAAAGGCCCGATCACCATGCTTGGCTACTGGAACAAACCAGAAGTGACCGCAGAGACCATCATTGATGGCTGGGTCATGACAGGGGATGCCGGCTATATGGATGACGACGGATTTGTCTTCTTGGTGGACCGGGTGAAGGATATGATCGTCTCAGGCGGCGAAAACGTCTATTCTGCCGAAGTTGAGAATGCTTTGGGCCAGCATCCTGCCGTCGCCACCAGTGCCGTGATCGGCATTCCCAGCGATCAATGGGGGGAAAGCGTGCATGCTCTTGTCATCCTGCACCCGGATGCACAGGTCACCACAGAAGAGTTGCAAGCCCACTGTCACACGCTGATTGCCGGATACAAATGCCCGCGCAGCATCGAATACCGAACCGAGCCCTTCCCCCTGTCCGGTGCAAACAAAGTGCTGAAAACAGAGTTGCGCAAACCCTTCTGGCAAGGAAAGCAGCGTCAGATCTCGTGATCTGCACTCTGGCACAGATCCCGAAGGCCATATCATTTCAGGGCGTCACCCCCCTTATGAGAAGGCAAAGACATCCGGCAGCGTCACATCAAAGTCACGACGCAACAACTGATATCCGATCCCGGCGGTGCCTTGGAAAAAGCCGGGGAGTGCTACCCCCGCGGGCCAGCCGAACTCAAAGCCCCCTTTGTCCGCACGACCCCATAGCCGACGATAGGCCCGCCTGACATCCGCAGCCAAATCAGGGCGGGCGCACATATCGACGCTGCGCTGCAGGACCGAAGCCCGGGCGGCCTCCCCAAAACTCAGATCATCCAGCACGAGCCCAGAGTGATGGCTGAGAGCCCCCATCTGCCGCTCATGCCAGTTCTGCAAATCCAAATCCTGTGCATCCGATACAGTCAGGGCCTCCTGCACCGCGATACAAAGCCCCATGCCACCGGTTTTCCAGCTGAGATCCCCCTCCTGCTCCTGACGCAGAGCAAAGCGGAGGCCACGGCGGCCAAGGTCCAGAAGCCGCTCGTCCTGCAGGTGTCGTGCCGCGCGCAGCAGCACCGTTGCGACCCCTGCGCTGCCATGGGCAAAACCATGCGGCCCAGGGCCATGAGGCGACAGGCTATGAGGCGAGGGCCAATGGGTGCCTCCCGCCTGATCAGGGACCGCCGCCCCGGCAATCTGCGCCACACAGTCCTGCAGTGCCCGCAGCACCCGGGCATCGCCGGGTTGATGCTGGTCCAACACCAAACAGGCATTCAGATAGCCGGACAGGCCGGTAGACAGGCCGTAGTCCTGTTTTGCGGTGCGGGGAGTGTCGTCGCTGCGGAGATCCTCAACCCGGTAGAAAACATCCCGTGCCACATCGGCCAGGTGATCTTGGCCGCTGATCCGCGCAAGCTGCACCAGACCGTAGATCGCCGACCCCACTCCGGTGCCACAGCCCAGCCCCGGGGCCATCAGCATACGCACCGTAGCGGCCCGATCTGCACTCTCAAGCAGGTTTGAAATCCCATTCAGCCCCGCTTGCAGATAGTGTTTCTTGCCGCTGTGCCGCGTCAGAGCCGCCAGGAACAAGGCAATGCCAAGCGCGCCATCAAACACCCGCTCGCGCAGCGGGGACATACGCCAGGCGCCGATGTTTTCCTTATACACTGGCGCATGCCAGGCAAGAGAGCCCTCCGTGCCACGAATGGCCTGTGCCAGCAGATCATCCCCCATGCGTTCAAGCACTGCAGCTGAAGGCTGATCCGCGGCGGGCAGCATGTCATTTGCCAGGGGGCGTTGCCCTTTGTGTTGCACCCAAGCCGAGCAATCCGCCCCCAACCGTTGGTGACAGGCAAAACTGGTGAGGATTTTTTGCCTTTGCAGCGCCAGGTCCTTGTCGCCCAACCGGGCAATCCGCGCTTTGAGGGTCTCCATGGCGGAGGCTGGAAATACCTCCCGAACCTCACTTTTGCATGGCAGCTGGATGGCGCGGCCATTGGCCTGGGCGTGCAGCACCGGCACGTCCATCTTCATCAGTTGGGCAAACTCGCTTTTGACAACGGGCACCAGGCTGTCCGCCGTGGCCGGGTCCTGCAAAAGGGATTGAAACAGGCTCTCCATGGAGAGTTGCGCAGCAAAGCCATTGCGCAGATTGGCAGGCGCGCACAGGCGTGTCAGCCGCTCGCCATAGGCGCGGCTCTGCCGCAACACCACCCGGGCGCGCACAGACTGCAGGGTTTTGACCAGCCCGGCAGGCAATTCCGGCGCGCGGCGCAGTGCTTGGTAGGCTTCTGAAAACCCTTGCAAAATATCATCAACGTGATCAGCCGGATCTATCATATTGCCGCCATAGCGGGGCAGATGGGCCATGCCCCGCTCAGCAGGTGTGACCCTGCGCACCAGCCGCATCAGGTCCGAGTTCATGTGCAGAACCATCAGCTCTGGCGTTCGTTTTTCGGGACCACCTGTGCCGCCAAATGCGCTGATGTCGAGCGGCCACCCGTCAATGGCGTCATTCCACTCCGGCAACATAGAGGTCCGCACCACGGTTTCAAAAACCATCGCACGCACAGCGGCAACACCTGCCGGGACCTGATCACCACTGGGTGCTGGCCAATTGGTCATCAGACATTCCTGATCAATGATGACCGGCACCGCCCCCGCCGCAATCAGGTTGTCACAGTGAATATCCGCGCCACCCAACAGGTACTGGCCAAACAAAAGATGCCCGCTGGCGCGAAAGAAAGAGGCTACTTCTGCCGCATCGCGACAGGCGGCGGGCACGACCTGCTTGCTCCAGCCGTACAGACCGCGATCCAGGGTCTCCCCACGGCAGCGCATAGGACGGCCAAGCAGCGCGGCCAGATGTGCTTGGAACGCTTCAAACACCAGCTCCGGCTGCAGCGGTTTTGGTTTGTAGAACACAGCAGGCCCGGCCTGCGGCACCAGTTTCACACAGACTTGGCCCCCCTGATGCGGATCAGAGCCCGCCAGTTCCAGCAGGGCAGACCCGCCAAAGCCAAATGCCTGCTCCAGCAGCGGCAGATCGGCCAACAGTCGGTCACGGAATGTGCGAACAAATCCAACCCATTGTTGCAGGACCGTGGCCAGAAGCCGCGCAAGCACAGGATATTTCTGAAAAAGCCCCAGCAAACCCGCCCGATCCTGCAGGGATGTAACAAAGGCATCATAGGCCTGATGCGCGCCCGGCAGCACCATGGTCCCGGCAAGCCGCGCCCTGCGAAAGATCTGAAACTCGGCCATCAATGCCTGCACGGCCACATCGCATAGGCGGCGGAGCAGCCCATCTTGCAGGCGGGCACGGCTGTCGCAGCCCAGCGCCTTGGAGATATCATCATAGACGGTTTGCAAATGCTGCGCGGCATAGCCGGAAAATCCTGCCAGAATCGCGGCAAAGGGATGGGCTGAATGGGTGGCAGGATTTGCGCTGGCACGTGCATCAGCGCGGGGCGTCGATAACACATCGAGCAGCACCTCTGCCCAATCCGGCCACTGGCTGCGCGGGATGGCTGGTGGATCACCCAGATAGGCCTCCAGCCGCGCTGGGGTGAGACCGGACCACGCCAGGCGTTTACGGAAATCCCCCGGATCTCCCTGGCCGCAGATCTGCCGCCAGCTTTGGACCATTTCGGCCTGCTGATGCTGTGGCCAGGGTTGATCCGACAGCCCAGATCTGGCCAGCCGCTCTTCCAGGGTCTGGGCGCGGGCGACTATTTCCGCCACCTGCTGCACAAGGCCCACAGCCCCGTCGCAGATCCCTGCAGGCTGGGCCGCAGTCATGGTGCCAGCTGCGCCTTTAGCGCCGGAACAAGACGCGCCTTGGCCTGCCAGACCTCTGGCTGGGTGTAGATGGTGCGGAAAAACGCAGCGCTATTGGTGGCGTTGAAGAAATTCCCGGTGAGACTGATCGACGCCTCAAGCGCCCCCACGGCATGGGCCCACCCCATTGGAATAATGAGTGTCTCGCCCGGTTCAAGCACCACCTGAAGATCCGGTGTTTCGTCCTGTGCCGGGCGACCTGGGGCCCAGAGATCAAACCGTTTGCGCCCGCAAATCTGGGTGTTCCAGGCATGGGTGTTCAGCGTGTCCAGATGCCGGGGCGTATAGGTCCCGGCCGGACCGATGAACAGCCAGGAAAACCCGCGCAGCACCCACTGCGCCATCAGCGCCTCGCTGGACCCGTCAGAGGCCTCAATCGCGCTGGCATCCGGCATCCAGTTCTCTACCACCTCAGAGACATCAAAATCGGCTGCTAGCTCCGGGTGATCCACAAAAGGTGACCAATAGGGGGAATACCAGGGGGTCTTGGCCTGCTTGCCCGGCAGAAGATCCAGCGAAGGATCCCGCACATAGTCCAGATAGCGGCCAAAGCCGACCTTGTGGAGGTTCTTTGAGCCCAGAAAATCGGTCACGATGACCCGCTCATCCCCATAGGTTTTGGCAAAATGGTCAAAGCTCCAGCGCTCCATCGCGGGCCAGCCATCGGTTAATCCCGTCAGTACCACAGGCTGAGAGCTGCCACGGCTGAGGAAGGCGCGGTTCAAATCAGAGGCCGAAAGGCGATTGCGACGCGCGATGCTTTGCCCCTGCGCGCTGGCCTCTGACGCCTGCGGGTTGGGTGAAGTAGCACTCACCATAGGTCGGATCCTTCCAGAATTGTGCAGGGATAGACCGAGGCCAGCATGTCCTTGACCCGCGCCTCGATGAATTCACATTGGTGGCGGGGGGTAAATCCGCTGATCTGTGAGCGGGCGATCAGGATCAACGCGGGGGCCTGCGCTTGCCGCGACAACATCGCCGCCAGCCTGTCGACCTCGGCCTCGATCTCTGTGGTGCTGCGCACAAGCGGATCAGCGCTGCGGGGGGGCAACATGTCATATTCCAGCCAGTAGCCCTGTTCATCGTGACGGGCCTCAATCCGGTGCGACGGCGACAGGCGCAGCGGGTGGTGGCGGTTGGTTGAGACCTGCTCGTAGGTTTCCTGGGTGACACTGATGCGAAACCCGTTGTCCGGCATGCTGTTGCAGGAGAAATAATCCAGATCAATCCCCAGCACCCAAGGAGCGGCCTCCGGGCCGGGCTGTTCGGGGATCTGGGTCTCGGTATCGACAAAATGCAACGCCATAGATTTGCGGTCGTCATTGCCCACGCCACGGGCTTCGGGGCGCTGCACCATCGTAATCATCTCACGTCGCTGCGTATCCGTGGTGGCAATCCACAGGTACTTGCTGGGCAGGACCGAGCGCGGCCGCGCGCCGGCAATGGCGGGTTTGGGCGCAAGCCAGAACATCTCATCCAGAAGTCCCAGATAGACCCCGGCCCAGACGAAGCTCGCGATAGAGATCTCGGTCTCCACCAGGTTCTTGATAGCCGCAACCGTCAGCGGCGTATCGGCAATCGTCCGGCTAAGCTGCGGCACCACCAGATCCTGATGTTGATCTACATGCAAAAGGCGCGCAGGCAGCTTGCCCAGCAGGGCATTCTCGCGCGCCCAGGCAAGCGCAATCAGGGCCTCGTTGTGCTCTTCAAACCCGATCACCGGGATGGGGTTTGGCCTGTCTGTCTGCTGCGAAAGGGGGGGCTGGTGCACCATGGTCAGCATAAATCCTTTGCCACAACAAAACTTTGATATGAGGTGTCGATGTAGGGCTCTATCCGGCGTCTATAGACAGTCATCATCGCCTTGTTGCGCGCATCCACATCAAAAAGAACAGTCGGGTGGCTTTGGTGCAGGCTGCTGTTTACGTGACGCTCCAGCGCCGCTGCCATGACCCAGGCGCCGTTGCCGCGAAAGGCGGGATCCGCATGGCAAAAGCTGCGGCTAAACCGGATGGTGCCGGACCGCTGCGGTACAAAATGGCAGGCCAGCCAGCCCACCACGCGCCCATCCGCAGCCCGCAGGCCCAGGCTGATCGGGGCGATATTGCCCTCATCCCAGAAAGGGGACACATCCTGCGGGTAGCGCCCGGCTGCTGTTTCAACCTCAATATAGCTGCGGTCTTCTGGCGTCAGGTCGCTCCAGTCAAAGGCGGTGGCATTGCGCGGTCCCCGGTGCAGCACCCGCTGCGCCCAGGCCTGTTGCAACACCTGCAGCGGCGCCGTTTCTGCAAACAGTATCCGTGGGGCCGGTTCCGACCAGCCTGCACTGTGCAGCAAAGCTTTCAATGCGGTGACCTGGGGCATCCGGGACACAAACGACAGGCAGGCCCGTTTGGCCCCCTGTATTCTGGCCTGCTCCAAAGCCCGTTCCAGCAACGCCCTGGCGATGCCATTGCGACGAAACTCTGGGGTCACAGCCAGCGACAGAACCGTGGCGCTGGTCTTGGCGATATCAACCTGGCCGATTTCAACCTGGCCGATTTCAACCAGAACGGCTCCCAAAACCCGCGTTTTTGTTGCGCTATCCGCGCCTGCGACAGCCGCCAATCGGATGATTGCCGGATCTGTACCGTTCAGGTGTTTTGCAAAATGCGGAAAAACCACAGCCGCCGCCGATTGGGCCAGCCAAGGATCAATGGGTTGAATACTATAGGGCGGACAGGGCGACACTGCAGGCGTGGAAAACGGGACTGTCACAGAACGACCCTCAGGAAAAATCTGGGCCGGCCTCAGCCAGAGGCGCGGCGCGTGATCCGGCCGGGCGCTGACGCGGCCAGCCGGAGCGCTTGATCCGTCGCGGATTACATAATGGTGACGGTGCAGCTGCGACCACCACCAGCGACAGCTTCCAGATCCGCATCGGACAGGTCTTCGCTCACCGGGTCGGGCAGGACCAGAGTCAGATCTGCGCCCTCATTGGCCACCAGCCGCAGATTGAAACCTTCGGGCAGAGCCTTGCCGGACACAGTTTTGATTGCTGCGGCAGGATCAGCAAGGGCGCTCTGATAGAAATTCGCATCACTTGCGCAGCGCTCCATCAAAGCGGAGATGGCAGTATGTTGATCTTCTTCGGTCCAATTCGACATAATAAGTTCCTTACGTGAAGTTTTAAAAGGTCCCTGCCCAAAGGTGGCATGACAAATAGGCCCACCGGAGCAAAAGGCGCGATGGTATTGTGAGGAGACGATAAAATGAAAAGGGTTAATTAGTTTCAAAGGGCCTGTTGGAATGCGTGCTTTTTGAGGGATCCTGCGCAATTATTTCGTGCAGAATGCCAAAATCAGACAAGCTGGCGCTGTGCCAGGGACGCAAATTTGCCCTCCAGCGCCATCAGGCTGTCATAGTCTCCGACCTCTACCACCTGGCCATGATCCAGCACGATGATCTTGTCAGCTTTCACCACCGTGGACAGCCGATGCGCCACGACAATCCGCGTCGCCGTCATCCCGTCCAGCGTTTCGGTCACAATGGACTGTGTCCGGTTGTCCAAAGCACTTGTCGCTTCATCCAGCAACAGAACCCTGGGGCTGGCAGCAATGGCGCGGGCCAGCATGATGCGCTGAACCTGGCCACCAGACAGACCACCAGATGATTCAACAACCCCGGTTTGTAACCCCATGGGCATCTGCTGAATGTCGTCTGCTAGTCCCACCTGACGAATGGCCCTGCTCACCTGCTCCATCGGCATGCCAAAATTGGTGCCGACGATATTGTCATAGATTGAGCCAGGCAGCAGTTTGGCATCCTGCATGACCACACCAAACTGTCGCCGCATCAAGCGTTTGTCGATATTTCGCAGGTCGATTTTGTCCAGGCTGACAGACCCTGACTTTGGAGTCTCAAACCCCATAAGCAGCCGCAGCAGGGTCGATTTCCCGCAGCCCGAGTCCCCGACCAGCGCCACATATTCGCCAGCTCCGATTGTCAGGCTTAGCCCATCCAGGATCATCGGCCCCTGGTCTTTGTAGGCAAAGCGCAGATTGGTGAGCGAGAACTCCCCCAGGAGCGCGCCGGGATCGGTACCGCCCTGACTGTTTTCGGGGACAGCTTGCAGAATGGGGGCTGCAAAGTCATAGATCGGCTTAAAGCTTGCCAGCTGCGTCGCCGTGCGGGTCAAATGGCCCAGCCCAGTCATGAAGCTGGCAAAACATGTCAGAAAACTGACCAGACTGGCCGTGGAGAATTCATTTTCACTGCCGCGCAGTCCAATCACCACAAAGACCATCAATGTGGCCGTCGCAAGGAAGGAGCCACTAAAGGTCTCCATCAATGCCGCCATACGCTTTTCCCGGTAGGCCGCCGATTGTTGCAGCTGAAAGGCCTGTGTCCAGCGTTCAAATGCAGGCGCCTCGGCGGCGGCAAAGCGCAGTTTTTCAATGCCCTGCGCAATATCCATCATACGGGCAATAACGGGCCCGCTGGTCAGAATCTGACTGCGGGCGGCAGCTGTTTCTGCCCGGCCCAGAAAGGCGGCAATGGTGATAAAAACGGCTGCTGCCCCGAGCGCGGGCAGCACAAGTCCGGGGGCAAAATGAAACATCAAGCCAAAGCTCAGGAACGAAAACAGTCCCGACAGGACGCCGGTAATCATGCCATTGGTCACCAGCCGCTCCAATCGGCTGATCGCCAGGGCGCGCTGGGTCAGCTCCCCCGATGAGTAGCTGCGAAAGAACCCGGTGGGCAGGCGTAATATCCGGTCCATGACGGATCCCTGGATCCAAAGCGTCGCGCGGGTTTCAATCCTGGCTGCCGCAATCTGGGAAATAATGCCGATGGCAAATTGCACCATCGCAACCAGGGCAAGGATCACGCCAAGCTGCACCAAAAGCGCCTGACTTTCCTGCGGAATGATTTTGCCAACCAGAATGCCCGCACCAATTGGCAGCACCAGTGCCAAGAGGCTCATGGCCAGGCTGACCGCAAAGACGGTCCAAAGATCCGAGGCGCAGATGCGAAACACCCGCCCGATCAAATCCCAGCCAGTGACGGGCTGATCTGGAAGCGGCCAATAGAGAAACAGCCCCTGCCCCTCCCAAGTCGCTGCCATCTCGGGACAAAAACGCCGTTTCTCCCCATTGGCATCCTGCACTACATAGGATCTGGTCTCTCGCATAACCGTGAGAACCTGCCCGTCGCCATCAAATGCGACAAAGTCACCGCAGTCCTTGCGCCACCATTTTTCCGTCAGCGTGATTGAGCGGTAGCGAATGTTGTTGGCCTCGCACAGGGCGCAAATATAGTCCCGTCCGGTCAGACCCTTGGAATTGTCAACCGCAGACAGGCCCAGGCCTACCCGCTTGGCGAGATGCGCAATCTGGCTGAACCCAGCTGCCGCCTGAGCACCGCTATCTCCCTGCTGTGCTGCTGCCCCTGTCGCCGACAGGGACGCGCTCAGCTGTCCAAAAGCACGGTCCAGGCGGGCTGCGTCCTGTGTTACCTGCTGCGCGCGCCGCCGGATCAAGGCCTCACTTTTGCTTTGGCCCCCGGCGGCAATGGCCTGCGCCAGGTGCCCATTGGCCGCCGCAATGGCAGCGGCGGCCCTGGGCCTTGCCAAAAGAGCCTCGGTATCGCGGGCAAACACAGAGTTTGGACTGCCATCTTGTGGAAAATGTGGTCTCGGGAGCGCCTCTGCGCCATCTGGGCCTTTGACCCAAGTAATGCCCTGCGCCACCACAGCCTGATCTGTCGGCGCCCTCCCCTGCTGATATTCCTGCGCAATATTGTTGAGACGCGCCAGCCAGATATCAAGGCTCAGCGCGCGGTGCAGTCTTTGCTCGGGATCTGCATCCGGGCTGCAATAGACAGACAGCTCTATCGGGCACAGCCGCAGATCGCCGCGCGCCCGACCAGACAGCCCAATCCTGCCCTCCAGACCGAGAATGATCTCGCCCTCAACCATCTCTGCTATGACCTGTGACTGGTCACCGCAGACTATGGCGAGATCCAGACGCCCGTTTTTGATCAGGAAACACCGGTTTGCCCCCTGCAAAGAGACATGCGCGCCGTCGTCGTACGCCACCATGTCCTGATCGGCCCTGTGCAGCGGGCGCTGTGCAGCGGCTTGGGGCTGTGCGCTCATGCGGCGATCATCCTCTGATAGGGACCCTCCACATCGCGCAGGCCTTGGTGCGTTCCCCGTTGCACAACACTGCCATGATCCAACACCAGAATCTGATCGCAATCACGAATGGTCGACAACCTGTGGGCCACGATCACACAGGTGATCCCCAGCCGGGCAATATTTTGCATCACCTTTGCCTCGACGATGGGGTCTAGGGCACTTGTGGCCTCATCCAGAACCAGGATGGAGCCATCGCGCGCCAGCGCCCGGGCGATCTCGAGCCGCTGGCGCTGGCCACCGCTCATATTGCGCCCGCCTTCTTCGACCTGCGTGTCGTAACCGTTTTCAGTACCGGCAATGAACGCATGGATTTCAGCCGCCTGCGCCGCAGCGATCACCTGCTCGTCGGAAATGGTTTCATCCCACAGGCGGATGTTGTCGCCAAAGCTGCCTTCAAAAAGGACGATATTCTGGTCAACAACGGCAAGGGAGTTCCGCAAGACCGCGCGTGGCAGATCTTCGATCGAAGTCCCCTCAAAGGCGATGTGGCCGGACCAGGTCGAATAGGCGCCTGTAATCAGCTTGGCCAGGGTTGATTTGCCGCTCCCCGAGCCGCCGACAAGGGCAATACGTTGTCCCGGGGCGACCTCAAGATCAAGGTTGGCAATCAAAGGCGGTGACAAGCGGCTGTAGCCAAAACTCACATCTGACAATGAGATAGCTCCGTTTAACCGCGATGCCTCCCCTGGCCCCACCTGGTTGCGCCGCTGCGAAAACTCACCCGCCTCCGCGCTGCCGGTAATATCCCTGAGCTGGTTCAGTGGTCCCTGCACTTGTTGCAGCTCTTGTACATTGGCCATCAGCCCCTGAAACGGCCTGTCCATCGCCGCGAGCAAGGCCTGGAAGGCCACCAGGGATCCCACCGTCAGCTCCCCGGCCATGACCTCAAGCCCACCGATCACCAGGGTCAGGGCCTTGCCAAAGAAGGACACAAACCCCGGCGTGACCTGCAACACCGATTGCCGAAGGGTCAGCTCGGCCTGTCCGTTCACCACATTGGCATGGGTACCGGCCCAGCCTTCAAAATATTTGCCTTCGGTGCCCGAGGACTTGATGCTTTCAATCGTCTGCACCCCCACCATGGTCTTGCCGGTCAGCTTCATGAATTCGATCATTGTCTTGATCGAAAGCTGATCCATGCGCTGCTGCACCACCAGGATCAGCACGCCGCTGCCCAGAACCAAAACGCCCACTGCCGCCGCCATTTTGAGGCTGTAAAGCGCCATGACCGCGAGAAAGAAGATCAGGGTGATCCCCTCCAACGTCGCCGCAACCAGGCTTTTCCCGGCCAGTTGCGCCACCCGTGCGGCCATCTGCCCCCGCCCGGCCAGCGCCCCTGAAAACCTTTGCTGAAAGAAAGGAAGGGGCAACCGCAGTAAGCGCCAGGCAAGCCTGGCATTCAGCGACAGGGCCAGTTTTGCTTCCAGTTTGGCGCTCAGCAAACTGCGCAGGGCCATCAGCCCCGTCTGAAGGACAATCACCGCCAGCATCATGACTGCAAACCAGAATAGCCAGTCGTCCTGCCCATCCATCAAAATATCGTCGACAAAGGCCTTGCTGAAAGCGGGAATAGCCAGCCCAGGCACGATCAGGGTGATCCCACAGAGCAGGATAAGCTGGGTCGCAGTGCGGTCCCATTCCAGATACCCAAGCAGCGAAGACAGCTTCCCGGGTGGGCCTGGTCTGCGTTCAAACGCCTCTCCCGGTTCCAGCAACAGGGTGATGCCCGTGAACATCTCGTCGAACGCCTCATGCTCAACAATGCGCCGCCCGGCTGCGGGATCATTAATGCGATACCGCTGCGCCGAAACGGCTTCCAGCACCACAAAATGGTTCATATTCACAAAGATGATCGCAGGCAGGGGAATTTCGGCAAGGCGCGGCAGCTCAAGCCGTTTGGCGCTGGCCGTTAGCCCATGTCGGCGCGCGCCCTTCAACACATTGGCTGCGGTGGCCCCATCACGGGAGACGCCGCATTCAATCCGCAGGTCCTCAAGCGGAATATGGCGGCCATGAAAGGCCAAGACCATGGCGAGCGAGGCCGCGCCACATTCTTCGGCTTCGATCTGCAGGATCGTGGGAGTTTTGGCACCCTTCATGGCTCAGCCCCCAATCCGGGCTTTGGGCTGCGCAACCGAGACTGTTTCTGGGGGCGGGCCACGTCCTGCCAGAGCGGGCAGAAGCGCATCCAGTTTGGGAAACACAAAGCTTGCAATACGCTTGCGGTCGACCACAAAACTGGCCGTCGTCAAAGTGCCCGGATGGATCCGAAACGCAGGCCCGTCCTGGGTGGACCAGGCAAGCCCGCTGGCCGTGCGCGCATCGCCTGCAAGGGTTACCAAAACCTCCCGAACCGGCCCATTTGCCGACAGTGCCGCAACCAAATCCGGGTTCTGCAAACGCTTTAACAGCTGCGCCTGCGTCGCTGGCAGAACCGAGGCCTCAATGATCTGACCATGAATAAATCCATCGCGTTCCAGTTCAACGGATGCAGGCACCACCTGAACTGCGCCACCCGGCTCCAGCCTGGCTGCATTGCTGGCGTCCACATAGAGAACCGCCAGCAATGCAGGGGTCGCTGGCTGACCTGCGGGTGCGGCAACCGCCTCTGGCAGGATTTCAAAGAGGATGTCATTGGCGCTGACCTGATCACCGATGCTTTTGGTGCTTTCCGTCACAATGCCTGCGGCCGCGGCCCGGATCTCGACAATGCGCTGATAGTCTGCTTGCAGCTCTTTCAGCCTTTCACGATCCGTGAGTATTTGGTTTTCATGGGCGGCAAGATTGGATTGGGATTCATGGATATCTGCCAACGCCGTGGTGCGGGTTGAAGAAAAGTCGAACTGCGCCGCGCTGAGGTTCTGACGGGCGTCTTCCAGAGCCTGAAGGGTCTCCAGCAATTTTTGCTCGACGATCAAGCCCTTGTCAAAAAGCACCTGACGCTCTTGTCTGAGTTTGGCCAATCTCACAATGCGGTCGCGAAAATTGCTGGTCCGGTCCTGGTGGAAGGTCTCGGCATCCGCGAGTTCCGCCTCTAGCGAAGCCACAAATTTTTGGTGCACCTCGCGGATTTGCGCAAGCATGGTTTCGCCCCGGGCCAAAGCGGCCTTGGCCTGCGAAATGCCTTCTTGCATCTTGAAATTTTCCAGGCGTGCAAGCAAATCGCCCGCTTGCACCCGGTCACCAACCTTGACCGGTTGCACGACCACGATGCCGGTCCCCTGTGCCCGCGCCGCGACAATTTCCCCCTCCGTCAAAAGAATGCCGCTGCCGTCAACCTTGACTGGAGCAGTCGCAACCAAAGCCCAAATCAAAAATGCAAAAACGCTTGCGACAAGAAGCAGAGAGGCCAACCACCCAAGGGGGGGAACCACGGTCAACATTGCGTCCAATTGCTCAGGTGACCGCGCCTTTTTGAGGGCGGACCTTCTAATCTTGTCCGATAGCATGTCTGGCCTTCAAAGCTGTTGGCTTTTAAATTCATGAGGTTTCAGCTCACCCTAGGCCTCGTTACCTTGCGATAAGTTTAATCAGTGATGGATGCCGGTCCTGCAAAACTGGACAGCCTGCCGGGTACAGGCCACATATAGCCAACACAGGGCAGTTGCAGCGAGGGCGGTTGCAGCGAGGACCACACGTTCCGTCCACCGGGTGGCCGAATACCCCGGCCTCGTGCCACCCTTTGGGCAAACCTATATCCAGCAAACTGGCGCACAGGCTATTGTGCTGTGTTTTGCTATTTGACGGGCCTTGGCGCAGAGGGTGCCTGGCCGTCGGTGCAGATGGTCTGCGAGGGTTGCGCTGGAATGCATTTGCCTTACCAAAAAGCCAGATCTTGCCGCCCTCATTGTCGAGGGGCAAACATACCTGAGTTTGTCATGGTTCAGTTGTTCAACCTGGTGTTACTTTTTCCCGCCTGCCCTCCAGGATCGAGTCGATGGCTGCCAGCAGGTCAGACCTGCCAACTGGCTTCATCAATCGACAGTCCTCTGGCTGCAGACCATTGCCGTGGATCATTGCCTCACTGGCGTAACCGGACATAAAGACAAATGGGACAATTGGATCAGCCTCCCGGATCTCCCTGGCAAGATGTGTTCCCTGGAGCTGTCCGGGCATTACGATGTCAGTGATCACAACGTCAAAGTCTCGCAGGGCGGTCCAAGTGGCAAATGCCTCATCTCCACTTCTCGCCGTGGTCACAGTGTATCCGGCTTCCGTCAATATTTCTTCGAGTGGCTGTAACAGCGCAGCGTTGTCTTCCACGAGCAGGACCTTGGCGTCATCTGAACGGACAGAACGGGCTTTCCTCACTGGCAGAGCGTCAAAGGAGCTGTCTTGACGGGTCGCCTTGAAATACAATTTGAATGTCGTGCCAGAGCCGAGTTCGGAATAAACGCGTACAGCGCCACCAGATTGTTTCATGAACCCATGCACCATGGAGAGCCCGAGGCCGGAGCCTTTTCCAACCTGCTTGGTTGAAAAGAACGGTTCGAAGATCTCGTTGAGATGTTGGGGGTCTATACCGGTCCCAGTATCTGAGATGGCCAACATGACATATCTGCCTGGCTTGATGTGTTCATTCCTGTCATCCAAATATTCATTATCCAGTCGAACGTTTGCTGTTTCAATCGTCAGGCGACCACCATCAGGCATCGCGTCTCTTGCGTTCAGTAGAAGGTTGAGAAGTGCGCTCTTGGTGAGAGCATCATCCGCCAAAAATGGCCAAATCGACCCAAGGAGAGATGTTTGAATTTCTATGTTGGCGGGAAGCAGGCGTTCTGCCCAAGTCAGCACTTCTCTGACAACGGAGTTCCCGTCCAAAATCTTGGGATCCAGGTGTGATTTTCTCGCAAAGCTCAGCACGTTCTTCGTGATCTCAGCACCCCGTTTTGCAGCCTGGATCGCGTTTGCTCGATAGCCTGAATGGCTCTCTGCCTTTTCCTCTATTTCCATCAGCTCAAGATTGCCGAGAATGACTGCGAGAATATTATTAAAATCATGCGCCATTCCACCGGCCAAATTCCCAACAGCCTCCATTTTCTGAGATTGCCGAAGCTCGCTCTCCAGATCAATCGTTCTTGAGATATCCTGAAGAACGCCAACAAAACCATATATATTGCCCTGATCGTCGATCACGGGCTCTCCGGTATTTGCAACAAAAAGATCCGGTCCCTCTGCAATCTTTATTTTGTGAAAACAGGTATATGGTTTCCGCAGGTGAACGGATTTAGATATCTTGCTTTCCAGCATTACCTTGTCCGCGTCAGGCAATAGAGCAAAGAATTTCTCCAGCGTATCTGGAGCATCGGAACTTGAGAGAGCTAGAATTTCTTGCATTGATTTTGAGGTTTGCAGGGCGCCATTTTTTAGCACCTTCCAGTGACCTAATCTTGCAATCCGCTCAGCTTGCAGCAGGGCCGCCTCACTCTCACGAACCTTTACGCGTGACTTTTCAGCGATGTGCCGAAGTCGAACCTGCGTCAGTGTTAATGCCAGCAATGTGAGCACGAAGGCGCTGAAGCACGCAACTCCTACAGCAACAAAGAGCCATCTGCGTCCCTGCATTGCATTGATCAGTTGGAGCTCGAAGGCTCGTATGTTCTTCGCCGCATCAATGTCCGACAGACGTATCTGAGTATCGACTTCAACGGCAGACTTTCCAGTCAGCTGAAGTTGCCTGGCCTTGTCTATCATCGCTCTGTAGTCTGACAATGTCGCTTCCAGAGAGGCAAGATCGGCCTGCAGCCCTACCGATCGCGCGGTGGCGCCTGTCCTTTTGAGAGCGGAGACTATTTCTTCATAGTCGTCTTCAGCTTTATCAAAGTAGTTCTCATCCTGACGGAGAACCCCATTTTTGAAATTGTGAATAAACCCATCATACCCAAGAGCCCGCTCAAGTTGTATAACCTGCCTCGGCAATACATAGAGAGCTCTATCCAGCTCAATCACTCTGCTCGCCAGGAAAATTGCTGACAATGCAAAGATCACTGCAACAGAACCAGCAATCAGCAATCGGCTTTTGACCAAGGTCATGGTGGAAAACTCGCGAAACGTTTCACATTCACGAGACAGGTTGTTCAGTTTTTTGTCAAGTTTTTGTCTGACCAACCCGTTATAAACGGGGATAGATTTTTCCCAAATCAAACACACCAATAGAGCGCATAACGTAAAATTTTAGATAATTCAAATCTGAATCCGTTGATTCCCAAGCAAGCGGGAGACCCACAGCAAAAAATACCTTGAAGAAATTTTTATCTAAACTCTGAGCAATTTTGGAGGGGCAGCGGTGCTTTAGGGGGAGGGTTCATACCCAGAAGATGACCGTAGCTGCGAGTGCGATGGCTGAGAGGAAGACCTTGGGACAGCGATCATAGCGGGTCGCCACGCGCCGCCAATCTTTCAGCCTCCCGAACATGATCTCGATGCGGTTCCGGTGTTTGTAGCAGCGCTTGTCGTATCGAACAGTTGCCTTGCGCTGTTTGCAGCCTGGGATGCAGGTGCGTATTCCAAAACCTACCAAAGGCAGGGAACGTTCACTACCGGCTGCCTTAAGGCGCCTCATGGGGTTTGGGCGTATGTGTATGACGTACTTCAGACTTTGGACTTGCCCCCTGGAGGGCATCTGACGGCGAGATGCGATCTTTGGCGTTCTACGATTGTAGTAAAACCTGCCTTTGCGTTCGAATGTGTGCTTGATATGTCCCAAGTTACTTTCTCCCGAGTCGAAAAAACTAAGGGAAAGCAATTCTTAACTTTGGATAATGGTGCGGTCGAGAAGACTCGAACTTCCACGGGTGTTACCCCACAGCGACCTCAACGCTGCGCGTCTACCAATTCCGCCACGACCGCACTGTCTAGGCTTGGTGTGGGGGTATTAGACGAGCCATGACGAGAAGTGAAGAGGCAAAATCAAAGAAATTAGGATTTCACACCAGGGCTGCAAAATCCGTCCGGATTCCCCAATTTCAAACACAGTTCGGGGGAGTGGATCTGCTCCACTCCCCCGCTGACAGGATCCCCAGTCAGGAGAATATCGCTATTGATCGGCCACCTGTGACGACAAGAACATTTCGCCAGACATCTGGTCGTAATAGGCTGGGAATTGTTCATGGTTCACTGTGGCTGCCAAGTGCTGGACATCACGGCGAACCTGCTTTGCGAGATCATGCAGCGACATTCCCTTTTCCTGCAGACGCGGCAGCAGGGCGCGGGTGAAGACCGAATTTGGGTTATTGTCGTCATCTGACAACCGATCCAAAGCTGTTTGACCAGCCCCGGCGGAATAGAGGATGAAAGCGCCTTCTGGTGGCTCCATACGTACCAATCCACGGGCACCGCCGACTGATCTTTTGCCATCCTGCGAGAACGGGTTATTGCGGCAGGCATCAAGAACCATCACGGTTGTTCGCGCGCCCCTGCGCTGGAAGGTCTCCAGAATGCGGCCTGCAGGGATGCTCTCTCCGGTGAGGAAGCTCTCATCGCCGTAGTTCACCACCGGCACGTCTGACGGCAGCAGATAGTTTCGCCCGTCCACCTCGATGCCATGTCCGGCAAAATAGAACAAAACCTCATCGCCCGGTTCAATCTGGCCAGCCAGGGTTGACACGGCGCTGTTGATCTCACGACGGCTGGCATCATAGAGCGTCAGCACATCAAACCCGAGGTCGACCAGCGCGCTGCTGACCGCCGAAGCGTCGTTCCGGGCTTTTTGCAAAGATTCCAGGTTCTCATATCCGTCCACACCGATCACCAGAGCACGGCGCTGCGTTTGGGGGGCGGCATAGACCTGTTGGTGTGGCTCTGACTGGGCCACAGCTGCAGTCACCGCCGCCGCTGGCGAGCTGAGGGCGGCAACAGCCACGCCTGCGGGTTGCTGTGGCTGCTGCCCTTGGTAAACCTGCCCCTGGAACGGCTGCCCCTGCACGTTTTGGCCCTGCACAGGCTGGCCCTGCACGGTTTGGCCCGGAATTGGCTGACCCTGCACGGTTTGGCCCGGAATTGGCTGCCCCTGATAAACCTGCCCTTGGAAGACCTGCTGCCCCTGATAGGTTTGGCCCTGTAGAACCTGGCCCTGGTAGACCTGCCCCTGATTGACCTGACCGCCATAGCCCTGCATCGCCTGACCCTGCACAGGCTGACCCTGCACCGGCTGACCCTGCCTGAATATCTGCTGTCCATTCACCTGTGGCTGCACGCCATATGTTTGCATCGTCACCGGAGCCTGACCGGCGTAGGTTCCCTGCGGTGGGATCTGCTGGCCATATTGCTGCGGAACCCCAACCATCGTGGTGGCCGGCATGCCGTTCAGCTGCTGGACGGGAACCGCCTGCTGCGGCACCTGCTGTTGTTGCAACTGTTCATTCAGGTAGATCTTCAGCAGGATCTTGGAACCATCGGGATGTGCGCTCGCCTGCTGCGTCGCCTGAAACCCGCTGGCCAGGGCCCGCTGACGCGCCGAGTTCAAAAAGCCGCGCTCATATTCTGTCAATTGGCCTGTCGACGGATAGCCCAGATAGGCCTGATACTGGCTGATCGCTGCGCGCGATTTGCGCCCCATCACGCCATCAGGGGAACCAGCGGGAAAACCGAAATAATTCAGCGAAGTCTGGGTTTCGCGGTTCTGCGTCCGGGCGGCAGAATTGCCTGTACGGCGCGTTGTGGTCGTGCGGTTGGTGCGATTGTTACGATTGGCACCGCTGACAATTGCGCCCCCAATCAGGCCGCCAAGAAGTGCCGCACCCAAATTGTCTGCAAATACTGGCCCAACAGATGACGTTGTGAACATCGCTGCAATCAAAGCAGACTTTAGTGACCTTGAAAACATGTCACTCCCCTTTATAAAACAAGCAGTATGAGATAGTCATATCCCAGCTAGTGCCCTAGGCACGAGTCATTTCGACAAAAAAACACTTCTAAGGCTCATTGCCTTATCCAATCGGCGAGATCTTTGATGGTAGAATGGGTCACGTCTGACAATCTGGTCGACTATGACAGCGCTGTTTCCTTTATGGAAAACCGCGCCGCCGCTATTGCCGCAGGCGAAGCGGAGGAATGTATCTGGCTGTTGGAACATCCACCGCTTTATACGGCGGGCACCTCTGCCAAGATCGAAGATCTGACCGACCCGGATCGCTTTCCGGTCTACCCGTCAAAGCGGGGTGGCCAATATACCTATCATGGTCCTGGCCAGCGTGTAGTTTATGTCATGCTGAACGTGGCCAAACGCGGCCATGACGTGCGCCGCTTTGTGCAAGAGCTGGAGGCCTGGGTGATTTTGGCCCTGGCCGAATTCAACCTCACCGGCCATATCCGGCCGGGACGTGTTGGCGTTTGGGTGGAACGGCCAGACAAACCGCGGCGCGCGGATGGTGGCCTCAGCGAAGACAAAATCGCCGCCATCGGCATCAGACTGCGAAAATGGGTGAGCTTCCATGGCATTTCGGTCAATGTTGAACCCGACCTGGACCATTTTGGCGGTATTGTGCCCTGTGGCATTCTGGAACATGGGGTGACCAGCCTGGTAGATCTCGGCCTTCCCGTCACCCTCTCTGACGTAGATGTCGCCCTTAAACGCAGCTTTTACGAGATCTTCGCCGCAGAGATCGAGTGACCCGCAGGCCCATTGTCGCCCTGCCAATGCAAGCACAAGCAGACGCCCCCCCCCGCGCTCCGCTATCCGGCAGGGTTAGGCACTTAGCCTGTAGCAAATTCGGCACGGAGGCCGTCAACCAACCTGGCTGAACTCTGGGTTTGGAACCGAAGACAAATCTTCAAGCGCCGCAAGTACCAGCTCTGGGCAGACATAAAGCAGGACATCCCCCGCACCGGAACAGACGCGGAGCTGGATCTTCTCGGCACCCAGCACCTGCGGGTATAGGCCATTTTGCCGCACCAGGGCCTCCTCTGCACCACACAGATAAACCGTCTGCTCGGCATGACCGATCATTTGATCACGCCAGTCATCTGGCACCAGCTTCAGGTCGGCCAGAAGCCCCGCCCCGCCCTGCTCCATGATCATAGACAGGCTCAACGAGAGCAGCGATTCAAGCTTCTTCCCCCGGATCTGTTCCCAGCCCTTGCTGCCCGCTCGCGCCTGGTTGCGCACCAGAACTGAAGCTCCCTGTTGCTGAACAGATCTGCTCCACCCCTTGAGAACCAGCGGCACAAGGGGCGGCACAAACCGGGCACAGAGCGCCAAGGCGCGGTGATTGCGGCGGTAGTCGCGGGCCTGGGGGAGCGGGGGGGCCGGAGCAACCCCCAAAAGACCACCCACCCGGCCCCGCAACCGCAGCGCCGCAGCCCGGGCAAAGATGACGCCACTGCGATGCCCCAAAAGTAGCGGGCGACGCAGGTTTTCCTGATCAATAAGCGCCTCAATCTGCGCCACAAAGGCGTCTAGCTGCTGGTGCTTCTCTGGTGGCGGGTGTGAGCCCCCATAGCCCCCGCGCAGAGGGGCATAGACCCGAAAGCCCCCGGTTCGCAGCAGCGGCTGCATTTGCTGCACCCCGGCGATCCCATCCAGCATGCCATGCACAAATATCACCGGCTGGCCGGTCTCGGCCCCCAGCCTGAAACACTGGGTTACACGCCCAAGGCTGTCGCGGAATTCCAGACTTTCCGGCAGGCGTTCGCCACGCGCAATTGCCATATCGCTCGCATGTTCTTGCAATAAAAATCCAACAAGACGCACAAGGTCCGCAGGACCAGGCGCGCCTGCCTTGGCAGCAATCCTTGCCCGATCCTCCACCTGCGCCAGATCCTGTTCCTGGCCAAGCGCCAAGCTCCGCAGGTTATGGACCTCGCGCGCGTTGAGCCCAAAAGTCTCGGCGATAAAGCTATTGGCACTGCCGGGCCAACACACATCCACCAGCTCAACCGATATCGCCACAGGCCCCCCGCCTGCCCCACCTTCTGCGCCTTCTGCGCCAACCCAAACCGGGCGACACAGGAGCGTCTTGTTTCTCACCGGTGTTTCAAGAACCAAAATGTCCTGCCAGGAAAAATCCTGCGATCCAATCCGGTCTACAAACCCCTGCCAGGTTCCGTCGACATGCTGGGCGCGCGTCACCCAGCACAGTAACTCCTGTTTTGCGCTCTCGCGCAGATCCGGTTCTCTGGCCTGCGGCTCCGGCGTTTGCAACAGCTCTCCCTCGAGGGTCACCAGGATCCAGATATCATCTTCTCTGACTGTATTATCCTCCCAGCCGGGGACCGCAGGGTTCTTCCAGACCTTCACCGGGTTTGGTCGACTCATCTGAACCCATTGCTGTTCAAGAATTTCCAAAGCGCGGGCAAAATGAGCCTGCAGTTCCGGCGCTTCAAAAACCGGATTGGGCCCACCTGACATAGGTTTTTCAACCGCAAAGGAGTCAGATTGTTGCGCGGCACTGAACCTGTCGAAAAGCTGAGACCGCAAGACAGTTTCATAAATAGCCGCAACAATTTGTTCTCTGGAGGGTAGAAAATTTGGCTGAAAATCGGTCACACACCTCACCCAATACAAACACACCAATCAGGTGCTACCCCGAGATCTTCAGCAGCTGCAAAATACTGCCATGCGCTTCACCCCATTGACGTTCGCACGCGGCGCGCCGCCCTGAAACGAGGTAAATCTATCCGAACCACAGATCCGCACCGCATCCGGTCAGCGGCCTCAAAAGCACCACACCCACCTGTAATTCGATGCCAGCCCTCACTGGCCCAAATTTCAAGAAACTGTAGTTTCAATTTGAGAAATACTACGCAGCAAAAATATATAATCAACTCTGCGCTGCAAGAAATCTCGATATAATTGCAAAGCAGAGACCTTAAAAAAATTCGGTGATACCACCGAAAACCCACCCGATCCCCACCGCCAACACCCTGTCGTTCTGGCCCTTGCCTTCAGGGTCAGGCTTTCAGAACCGCGCCAACAGTGCCGGGGCGTTGGGGCAGGTTGGAGGGGGCGCAGATCGGGAGACCCAGCCCACCAGGCCAATTGGTCCAAGCCTACAGGGTCGCGACCGCTTCCCGGATTTGGGCAGCATGGGCTTCGATGACGTCACGCTCGGCCATAATTCCAGGGGGGCGCAGTTTGTCTCCCTCGTGGCGCGGCAGAATGTGAAAATGCAGATGAAAGACCTCTTGCCCGCCGGCCGCCTCATTAAACTGCTGCAGGGTGACCCCATCCGCCGAAAAGGCCTTGAGCACGGCTTTGCCCAGTTTCTGCACCGTTTGCATTACCGCAGCCAGTTGTTCCGGGCTGGCGTCCAGGACATTGCGGCAGGGGGTTTTGGGGATCACCAACAGATGGCCATCAGCGCGGGGCATAATATCCATAAATGCCAGGGTGTGCTCATCCTCGTAAACGCGCGCCGACGGGATTTCTCCGCGCAGGATTTTGGCAAAGATGTTTTCGGGATCATAGGCAGTCATTGAGCTGGCCTCCTTCGGGTTGCACTGTTCTGTTTCGCACTGTTCTGCACAGGTCTTCACTGGGGTTTTGCGGTGCATGCCCCCCACGGTCAAGCCATTGAACTTTGGCAGGCCAAACGACCCCTCGCCCACCTGAGGCAGCAAAACCCCAAGAAAAGACCCGCCGGATCCGCGCAAAACCTGTTGAAGCTGGGAAAAACTGCGGAAAAAACAAGTGCCCGCGACAATTAATCTTGATCCAGATCAAACTCCGCCATTGAAGGCCACCACACGGCGCACTAAAACCGCATATGAGTCTACGGCCACCCGGAGTGTTTCCTGGGGCCAAGAAGTTATGCAACAGGAGGCACCTAATGGCGGACGCAGCCATTCATGGTCACGGCCACGAAGACGAGCGCGGATTTTTTACCCGCTGGTTCATGAGCACGAACCATAAGGATATCGGCATTCTCTACCTCATCGTTTCGGCGCTTGTAGGTTTCATCTCTGTCGGGTTCACCGTTTATATGCGGCTGGAACTGATGGATCCCGGCGTTCAGTACATGTGTGCAGAAGGTGCCCGCTTCTTTGCGGATGCCTCCAGCGAATGTACTCCGAACGGTCATCTCTGGAATGTGTTGATCACTGCCCACGGCATCTTGATGATGTTCTTTGTGGTGATTCCGGCGCTGTTCGGCGGTTTTGGCAACTACTTCATGCCACTGCAGATCGGCGCGCCGGATATGGCCTTCCCGCGGATGAACAACCTCAGCTTCTGGCTTTATGTCGCCGGTACTTCGCTGGCGGTTGCTTCGGTTCTGTCGCCCGGCGGCAATGGTCAGCTGGGCTCCGGTGTGGGCTGGGTTCTGTACCCGCCACTGTCGGTCAATGAAGGCGGCTATTCGATGGATCTGGCGATCTTTGCTGTGCACGTCTCTGGGGCCTCTTCGATCCTGGGCGCGATCAACATGATCACCACCTTCCTGAACATGCGTGCCCCCGGCATGACCCTGTTCAAGGTGCCGCTGTTCAGCTGGTCGATCTTTGTCACCTCCTGGCTGATCCTGCTGTCGCTGCCGGTTCTTGCCGGCGCCATCACCATGCTCTTGATGGACCGCAACTTTGGCTTCACCTTCTTTGATCCTGCCGGTGGCGGCGATCCAATCCTGTATCAGCACATCCTGTGGTTCTTTGGGCATCCCGAAGTCTACATCGTGATCCTGCCGGGCTTTGGTATCATCTCCCATGTGATTGCCACCTTCTCGCGCAAGCCGGTCTTTGGCTATCTGCCCATGGTCTGGGCGATCATCGCCATTGGTGTTCTGGGCTTCGTTGTTTGGGCGCACCACATGTACACCGTTGGCATGTCGCTGAACCAACAGGCCTATTTCATGCTGGCCACCATGGTTATCGCGGTGCCCACGGGCGTTAAGGTGTTCTCCTGGATCGCCACCATGTGGGGCGGCTCCATCGAGTTCAAAGCGCCAATGATGTTTGCCTTTGGCTTTCTCTTCCTGTTCACCGTTGGTGGTGTCACAGGGGTGGTTCTGTCGCAGGCCTCCATCGACCGCGCCTATCACGACACCTATTATGTGGTTGCTCACTTCCACTACGTGATGAGCCTGGGCGCCGTTTTTGCGATCTTCTCGGGTGTCTACTTCTACTTTGGTAAGATAACCGGGCGTCAGTACAACGAGCTGGGCGCGCAGATTCACTTCTGGATGTTCTTCATCGGTGCCAACCTGACCTTCTTCCCCCAGCACTTCCTGGGTCGTCAGGGCATGCCCCGTCGTTACATCGACTATCCTGAAGGCTTTGCCTACTGGAACAAGATCTCGTCCTATGGCGCCTTCCTGTCCTTTGCATCCTTCATTCTGTTCTTTGGTGTGGTGATCTATTCGCTGCTGCGCGGCGCACGCATCACCCAGAACAACTATTGGAATGAATACGCCGACACTCTCGAATGGACCCTGCCCTGCCCCCCACCAGAGCATACCTTCGAGATCCTGCCAAAGCAGGAAGACTGGGACAAATCCCACTCTCACTAAGGTTTGGTGTTCGCTAAACAAAAGGCCCCGCAGCAGCAGCTTCGGGGCCTTTTTCATTTCCGGAAACGCCTGCCGATTTGACCGCTTGAAAAGCTGTCTCCAACATATCTAAATACGCAAAACTCCCCCACCGCCGCCCAGTGCCAAAGACCACCCATGCCCTATTCCTGGATCACCCCACCCTCCGCATCAGACCCCATGTCTCCCTGCGAAATGCATCTGTGGCCGCATCAATCGCTGCCGCCGCAGGGCTACGCGCGTTTCATTGGGGTGACAGCCCTGCTGATCGCCCTGCCACTGCTGGCCTTTGCCGGATCCGTTGTGTTCTGGGGGCTGCTGCCGTTTTTGCTGCTGGCGCTGTTTGGCCTGAAATATGCACTGGACCGCAACCGGCGCGATGCGCAGGTGATCGAGGTCCTGACGCTTGATACCCATGAGGCCCGGCTAGAGCGACGCAATGCCAATGGCACCCAGCAAAGCTGGCAGTGCAACCGCTTCTGGGTAACGGTAGAGCTCCACCCTTTGGGTGGTCCGGTGCCCAACTACGTCACCCTGCGCGGAGGCGGCCGCGAGGTAGAGATCGGCGCCTTCCTGTCCGAGGACGAAAGACAGGCGCTTTATGATGAACTGTTACAGGTTCTTTGAGTGCTGGGGCGTAGCAGCCAAAGATAGTTCTGCGATAGCTCTGCGGGCAAAATGTGAATTCACAGCGTTTGCGCCAATGACCGGTCCTTGGCTATCGCCGCGTCCTGCCGACTGCAATATGGCTACCCGACGACGGCTGTTAAGGTCCAATTGCATCTATCCCGGAAGGCCCTCCACCTTGGGAAGGTCGCTAAGGCCGTCATCCCAACAGGCCCGACTCTCCCACGAGATACGGGCTTGGGGCCGGATATCAGGCGGCGTGTCCAAACAGCCTGCAGGTACAACGAGCAGGGTTCCATCCATCTGCAGGTCCGGCAGCGCCGAGCCGCAGGTCGCGCAGAAGCTCTTGCCGTGCCGGGTGCCCGGCAGCCGGAATGAGCGGACCAGAGCCTGGCCCGAAAGCCAGGAGACCTTGCCGCCGGGCGCAAAGATATTGGACGCATGGGCCGAGCCGGTATCCTTGCGGCAACGCGAGCAATGGCACAGGAAAAAATATTCGAACACGCCGTCGATCTCGAATGTGATGCCGCCGCAAAGGCACGCGCCCTTTGTTTTTTGTTTCACCTCTTTGGGCCTCCCACAGGGTATTTGGCTTCCCTCGGAATGCGAGCGAATATCTGCCTTCCAACCCATAGCTTGTAGCCCTCCGCGTCGGCAGGTGAAAGAACACGGTTCTGAGCAACCGTTCTGACGGAAATGTCGGCTTTGCGTACCATTGCTCCAACGCGTGGCGCGCGCAGCATTCGGCATTTTGGGCTCATTGCCGCCATCTGCTGCAGTTACACGCAAAATCGGAATACGGGTGGCGGTTTTTGGACTTAGGCGCCGTCAGCTTTCTCCATGTCCTGGGGCCAGCTGCGCTGTTTTCTCCGTTTGATGTCAGGAAAATGCGGATGCGCAACAAGCCGCAGCCCACAGACCTATCCCGAAACTGAGATGTGCAAATCCGCTTTTGAGGCGCGCGACGTTCGGGTTGGGCAGGTTCCGCGCAAACAACCCAGCCCCCATACCCGGTTGAACTACGAGAAAGGGCGCCAGAACCGTCAATGCACCAAACGCTAATGCTGGCAACAAACTGGGGGCTTTTAGCCAGCCGTCACCAACAAGGGCAAGAAATGCGAGAGCGAACAAAATGCCAATCAGATAATGTGAACTCCAACCGGTGACCCGTTCGAATGGAATTGGCCGGCTCGCCGAAATGGGACGATGTACGAATTTCCCCCGGATCATATGGCCGAACCAGCGTCCGACCATCGCATAGTTGAGCGGCTGTTGAGACAGAACGTGTTTCTGAGCAAGTGCGATCAAATCCATGAAAGCAGTTGCGCCAACCCCAATGAGAGCCGCGTTCAGAAAAATATGTGTCGCCATAGTTAAAGGCCTCAGTTTTTGTTGATGTTTTGTACGAGGGATACAACATACAACTTCAAGCCAACTTGAGGTCAAGGTCATGCTAGATATTTCAGAACTCTCCCGTTTAAGCGGGTTTTCAGCTTCAAAACTTCGCTATTATGAAGACGTTGGCCTGATCCGTTCAGTGGGACGACGGGGTTTGAAGCGTCTTTACGAGAATGAAGTAAAGGCGCGTATTTCCCTTATTGCTCTGGCACGAACTGCGGGATTTTCGCTGCTGGAGATTAAGGAGATGATTGGAACAGACGGCACCCCCAACCTGGAACGCAATGTCCTGGTTGCAAAGGCAGACGCACTTGATGCGACGATCAAAGAGCTGACCAGTTTAAGAGATGGACTTCGCCATATCGTAAAATGCACTGCAGAAAATCATATGGATTGCCCTCGGTTCAAGCGGATCATGCGCGTTGCACTGACCAAGAAAAAGACTGCTGCCAAAGCGCATCGAAACAGGCCCAGCAATGATTAAATTGATTGCCGGGTGGTTTACCTAACAGTGGCATTTGCAAATGCAGCCGATGATTGCGCCGCTTCGCCAGAGAGCGTCCTATTGCAGACATTCTTGGAACTTGCAGTATCAGGTGGAATGGGCTGAAAGCGGAGCGCCGCCAAAACAAAGAAGGACCCGCGCTGCGGATCCCTTTTGACACGTCACCTTAATAGTCATCGCAGCCTCAGCAGCCGCCGTCCTTGCACAGCTCGTCCTTGACCATGGGGCCGACCTTGCCAAAATCCATCTGGCCGGTGAATTTGGCTTTCAACGCCCCCATCACCTTGCCCATGTCGCGAATCGATGTGGCACCACTTTCGGTCACTGCCGCCTTGACTGCGGCGCGGACCTCGTCGTCGTCGAGCTGTTTGGGCAGGAATTCCTGGATTATGGCAATTTCTTCCAGTTCCCGTTCGGCCAGATCCAGACGGCTGGCCTCTTCATAGGCGCGGGCACTCTCGTTGCGCTGCTTGGTCATTTTTCCAAGGATCGCCAAGACTTCGTCGTCGCCGATGCTGGTCTCTGCATCCCCACCGCGGGCTGCGATTTCCTTGTCTTTGATTGCAGCGTTGATCAGGCGCAGCGTGCTTATCCGCTGGGCCTCCTTGTCTTTCATCGCCTGTTTCAGAGCCTGATTGACCAGGGTTTGCGTATCCATCGTTTTTATCCATCCAGAGGAAACCGGAATTGGCACCTCTATCCAATCGGCCCGCTCAGTTCAAGCGTCTGGCCGTTTCAGGCGACGCGAGGGCAGCGAACGGCTCCCCCATGGGCAATTGCCGCGTGTTTCTTGTACCCCCGCTCTGTCTGCTAGGCTTGACCCCATGCCCGCCCGGCCCTAAAAGCCGATGAATTTCACCCTCAGGAGAGTCTCTGTCATGGCCGATACTGCACCGTCCAAGCCAACCGCATGTCTGGCGCTAGCCGATGGCACCGTCTTTTATGGAGCCGGGTTTGGCGCCACCGGTCGCTGCGTCGCCGAGCTGTGTTTCAACACCGCGATGACCGGCTACCAGGAGATCATGACAGACCCGTCCTATGCCGGGCAAATCGTGACCTTCACCTTCCCCCATATCGGCAATACCGGCGTCACTCCCGAGGATGACGAAACCGCAGATCCGGTTGCTGCCGGCATGGTGGTAAAGTGGGATCCGACGCTGGCCTCCAACTGGCGCTCCACCGAAGAGTTGACAAGCTGGCTCACCCGGACCGGCCGTATCGCCATTGGCGGCATTGATACCCGCCGCCTGACCCGCGCCATCCGGCAGCTGGGGGCGCCCCATGTGGCGCTGGCGCATGATCCCGAGGGCAATTTTGACATCGAGGCGCTGGTTGCCGAAGCCCGCGCCTGGGCCGGGCTCGAAGGTATGGACCTGGCCAAAGAGGTCACCTGCGCTCAAAGCTACCGCTGGGACGAGATGCGTTGGGCCTGGCCCGAGGGTTTTTCCCGTCAGGAAAACCCGGTGCATAAGGTGGTCGCCATCGACTATGGTGCCAAACGCAACATTCTGCGCTGCCTGGCCTCGGCTGGCTGCGATGTTACCGTTCTGCCAGCAACCGCAACCGCCGAAGAGGTTCTGGCCCATAGTCCCGACGGTGTGTTTTTGTCCAATGGACCCGGTGACCCTGCCGCCACTGGTGAATATGCCGTGCCGATGATCAAAAGCATTCTGGCGGATACAGACCTGCCGGTCTTTGGCATCTGCCTTGGCCACCAGATGCTGGCGCTGGCGCTTGGCGGCAAAACCGTCAAGATGAACCACGGTCACCACGGTGCCAACCACCCGGTGAAAGAGAAATCCACCGGCAAGGTTGAGATCACCTCGATGAACCACGGGTTTGCTGTTGATGCCCAAAGCCTGCCCGAGGGTGTCGAAGAGACCCATATCTCGCTGTTTGACGGATCCAACTGCGGCATCCGCATGGTGGGCCGCCCGGTCTATTCCGTGCAGCATCACCCCGAAGCAAGCCCCGGCCCGCAGGATAGCTTCTATCTGTTCGAACGTTTTGCCGAGGCCATGGCCACGCGAAAAGCTTCGTAAAGCAGCGATCAATTGTCGGTTAAAACCGTCACGCGGACATTGTGGTTAACACGCTATTAAGCGACCCTCTGCAGCCTCAGGTGCATAATGCATCTGGGGTTTTTTGTTTTGAGTGATCATATGCGCGGTTTGCAGTCTCGCGGTTTTAGGCGCCTTCGCCGTCCTGTCTGGGGGCCACAGTCAGGGGCAGGCTCCTCTGCTCTTGATCCCAAAAGGGAGACTGAGCCTGTCAGCGCGCGGCAGATCTATCAGCAGGCCCAACATCGCAGCCGCCGGGACCTGTTGCCCACCTTCCCAAACCCCGTCACCGGATCGCTTGGGGCAGGCTCTGTAAAGCGGCAGGTACCACCACCGGGGCCGCAGCCCAGCCCCCTGCTCCCTATGGGATCCAGGACGCTAGAGCAGCCAGGGCGTCCGGGATATCCAGGGCAGGCTCTGCGCAAGGGCCAGGAACACCACCGCGCCCCAGGGGAACAGGCGGCAAACCACAGCGCCACCGCCTACTCTGCTGCGGTGAATGGGGTCTTCCGTGCCGAGGCCCTTGCCCTGCGGTCTATTGACCTCAGCAAGCACCAGCCCAGCGCACCCTTGTTGAACCGGATGCCTGCCAGTTTCTGGCTGCGTCACTGTGCAATCCCATGGGTACAACTCGGGGATGCCATCGCCATTGCCTTTGCCTCCGCCGAAGAGGCGGAAAGCCAAAAACAGACCCTGACCGTGTTGTTTGGCCCCTTTATCCCCGTTCTGGCCCCAGCGGCACAGATCTTGCCTCTGTTGCAGGCACATTTCAAAACCGCCATGGCCCGACGCGCCAGCAGCAGCATCCCCCCCGAACTCAGCAGCAGAACCCTGTTCCAGCAGTCCAAACGATTGAAACAACTGCTGCCAGTCAGCTCTTTTTTCTGCCTTGCGGCGGTTTTCCCGCTCGAGATCTTTTCGCTCTGCTGCGGCGCTGCGCTGTTGTTTCTACTGCTGTTCACCGGGCTAAAGCTCTGCGGTCTTGTCGCGCATCTTCTGCCAAAGCGGCACAGCAGCGTACCATCGCTGCTCAGGCCTGAGAAACCGGATCTGGAGCCCCTGCCGAAGATCTCGGTCCTGGTGCCACTTTACAAAGAGGCGGCCATCAGCTCGGCCCTGCTCAAACGCCTGTCGCGCCTCACCTATCCGCAGGACCGGATGGAGGTTCTGCTGGTTTTGGAAGAAGGCGACACGCTGACCCAGAAAACCATCTCAAAGGCGACCCTGCCACCGTGGATTTCAGCCCTAGAGGTCCCCGCCTGGGGAGAGCTGCGCACCAAGCCGCGGGCGATGAACTATGCTCTGAATTTTTGCCAAGGTGATATCGTCGGGGTCTGGGATGCCGAAGACGCACCGCAGCCGGATCAATTGCAGAAAGTCGCTGCGGCCTTTGCCGCCGCTTCACCAGACGTGGCCTGTTTTCAAGGCGTTCTGGATTATTATAATCCGCGCGCCAATTTGATCTCACGCTGCTTCACCCTAGAGTATGCCAGTTGGTTTCGCATCGTTTTGCCAGGCATTGCCCGGCTTGGTCTGGTGGTGCCCTTGGGGGGAACCACCATGTTTGTGCGCCGCACGGTGCTGGACGAACTGGGCGGGTGGGATGCGCATAATGTCACCGAAGACGCCGATCTTGGCGTCCGCCTCTATCGCGCCGGCTATCGCACCCAGATGCTCACCACCGCCACCTATGAGGAAGCCAGTTGCCATATTCCAGCCTGGGTGCGTCAACGCTCTCGCTGGCTCAAAGGGTTCATGGCCACCTATCTGGTCCATATGCGGCGGCCCCTGCATCTGGCCCAGGCGCTTGGCTGGCGTGGTTTTCTGGGTTTTCAGGCCTTTTTCCTTGGCACCATCGGCCAGTTTCTGCTGGCTCCGTTCCTGTGGACCTACTGGTTGGTGATCCTGGGCCTGCCGCATCCCAGCGCAGCGGTGCTACCGGATCAGCTGCTGTTGCTTGGCGTGTCGTCCCTGATATTCTTTGAGGCTCTGGGCATGGGCATTGCCGTATTTGGCGCCTTTACCTCCGGCCGCCCCCAGCTGGCGCTCTGGGTGCCCCTCTTACCGCTGTACTATTTGATGGGACCGGTAGCGGTCTACAAGGCACTCTATGAGCTGCTTTACAATCCATTCTTCTGGGACAAAACCAGCCACGGCATGCATCCCCCGGACAGCAATGCGCAAGAACACCTGCCGCCTCAGAACCAAATACAGCAGCAGGCAGAGCTGTAGCCTGCCGCATCAGCCCTTCTGGCTCAGAGCTTAAGAGGGGGCTGCTAGCGCCCCTGCCCGCGGTCTCCGGCATCCTGTTTCAGCCGCGTCATAAAGGCCACCGAGATATGATCCTTCAGCGCCTGACCCGCGGCCTTTTCATCGCGGGCTTCGATCGCGGCAACAATCTTTTTGTGTTCCGCCTGGGCGATCTCCCCCCGCCCCTCTGCCGCCAGAGAGGTGGTGGCCATAAGCGCCATGGAGCGATGTACCAGATTAAGCTGCTGCACCAGATAGCGGTTATGAGAGGCGAGATGGATCTGTTCGTGAAAGCGGCGGTTGGCCTTGGCCAGATCTGCGGGTTTATCCACCAGCGCGTCATCCTCGCGCACCATGTCTTTCAGCACCCGCACCTCTTCTTCGGTGGCATGACGCGCGGCCAGACCGGCCGCCAGGCCCTCCAACTCGCGGCGCACCATATAAAGCTCAGCCATCTGATTGTGATCCAGCGAGGCCACGATCAGTGATCGCCCGTCCCGCTCCAGCAGCGACTGGGTCTCCAACCGCTGCAGCGCCTCGCGGATCGGTGTGCGCGACACCCCAAGCCGTTCCGCAAGATCGCTTTCCACCAGGCGATCACCCGGTTTGTAGACCCCTACATCAATGGCTTCCAGAATGAGGGAATAGGCGTCTTTCTGGGTGTTGCGGCTCTGGTTCATCTGCTGTCCCATTCAAATGGTAGGGGTGTATTCCTACAGCTCACGCCCGGGCAATCAAGCCTTTGCCATAACTTAGGCTAAGAATGCGACAAAAGAAGCCAAGGCAAATTGATCCTTTCAACGTCAAATCCTCATTGCAAAACAAATCCAGTCTGCCTAGGTCCTCCCCATGGTCAAAAAATCTTTCTCTCATGTGCGCCACTGGGTCTTTGACCTGGACAACACACTGTATCACCCCTCAGCCCGGCTGTTTGATCAGATTGAGGTCAAGATGACCAACTATGTCATGACAGAGCTGGGGGTCGACAAAGCGGAAGCAGACCATCTGCGCAGCAGCTATTGGCGCGAGCACGGCACCACCCTGGCAGGTCTGATGCGCGAACATAACATGGACCCTGTCCCCTATCTTGAGGCAGTCCATGACATTTCGATGGATCATCTGCCAAAAGACCCGGAACTGGCGGCCTGCATCAAGGCCCTGCCAGGCAAGCGTATCGTCTACACCAATGGCAGCGCCCCCTATGCCAAACGGGTGTTGGCCGCACGCGGGCTATCGGGGCTGTTTGACGGGATCTTTGGGGTTGAACATGCTGACTACCGCCCCAAACCCGAACGCGCCGCCTTTGACATGGTGTTTGACAAGGCCGGCATTCACTCTGAAACCGCTGCCATGTTTGAGGACGACCCCCGCAATCTTTCTGCGCCCCATGCCATGGGGATGCGCACTGTCCATGTGGCCCCAGAGGCGCTGGGTCAGGCGGAGGATCGCAGCCATATTCACCATCACACCGATGATCTGACCGGGTTTCTCGCCAAGATCCTTTAGGCGGGCCCGGCCTGCGCCATCAGGACGGACACTCTGTCGCAGGAAAACCCGCAAACGACCGGCAAACTGGTCTCAAAACCTGCCCGCAAAAGCCCTACATCTGCCGCGATACCAACCCTAAAAGGATCGCGCGCATGGCACTTGCCTATACCCTCCCTGACCGCCTGTCTCTGTGGCAACGTTTTCTCTTTGCTGTTCCCCTGCTGGGGCGGATTTCAAAAGAGGTGGCCTATGGTGAGGAAGAGAATTTCTACTATGCCCTGGCCATTCTGATCTGCCTTTGGGGCAGCTCAATCCTGTTGTTTGGCATTCCCGGTCTCTACCTGCCTGCAGTGGCGCTTGTGCCGGTGATGTTTACCCTGATCATCGCCATTTCGCGCGGGTAGCAGCCAGGCACGGCTGGCAGCAGGTCTTGGCCCAAGGTCGACACTGGGACCACATGCCGCTTGTCATTGCCCTGGCCTCGGGCCTATCTGAGGAAGAGAGACGAAAGGCAGGGCAATGGCTGAAACATGTGACATTCTGGTTTCTGGTGGCGGTGTCGCCGGACTGACGGCAGCGGCAACATTTGGGGCCGCCGGGTTCAAGGTGGTCTGTGTTGATCCAACCCCGCCGGTGACAACACGCGATGCTGCGGGCTCTGATCTGCGCACCACTGCCTTTTTGCAACCGGCGCAGGAGCTGTTGCAGCGCTTTGGCCTTTGGGAACGCCTGGCGGATCATGCCGCGCCCTTGCAGATCATGCGCATTGTCGATGCGGGCGGCGCCGAGCCGGAACCGCGGGTGATCAAAGATTTCAACGCTGCCGATATCTCGGAAAAGCCCTTTGGCTGGAACCTGCCCAACTGGTTGCTGCGGCGCGAAATCCTGACCCGGATTGCAGAACTTCCCAATGTGGAGTTTCGCGCTGGCACTGGCACCAAATCGCTGTTTACCCGGACACATGAGGCCCGCGTCACGCTGAGCGATGGCGATCAGCTGCGCGCCAAGCTGGTGGTCGCCTGCGATGGGCGCTCTTCGCCAATGCGCGCGGCGGCTGGCATTCCGGTAAAAACCACCCGCTATGGGCAAAAGGCGCTGGCCTTTGCCGTCACCCATCCGGTGCCCCACGACAATGTCTCCACCGAGATCCACCGCTCTGGCGGCCCTTTCACCCTGGTCCCGCTGCCGGATTATCAGGGCAAACCCTCCTCTGCGGTGGTCTGGATGGAACGGGGGCCCCGCGCCGAAGAGCTGCTGGCGCAGGCGCCGGAGCTGTTTGAGGCCGAGATGACCCGGCGCAGCTGTGGGCTGTTTGGTGACCTGACGCTGGCCTCGCGCCGCAGTATCTGGCCGATCATCAGCCAATCCGCCGCGCGGCTGGATGGTCAGCGCCTGGCGCTGATGGCCGAAGCCGCCCATGTGGTGCCGCCAATTGGCGCTCAGGGCTTGAATATGTCGCTGGGGGATCTGCGGGTGCTGCTGGAGCTGGCCGAGACCCGCCCCGAGGGGCTGGGAGACGCACAGATGCTGAGCGCCTATCACAAGGCGCGTCACAATGAGATCATGCTGCGGGTGAAGGGCATTGACCTGCTCAACCGCAGCTCGATGATCGAGGCCCGCCCCCTGCGGGACCTGCGCGCCTTTGGCCTCAACGCGCTCTATTCCATGGCGCCTGTGCGCCGGACCCTGATGCAAATGGGGCTGGGGGTGAAATAGAAGCCGGTTTTCCCAAATTGGGAAAACCGGTGCCTTCGGCGAAGGTATTTAAGGCAAGATGAAATGGGCGGCCCGAGAAAGCAACTGGCCAGCCCGTCCCTCAAAGTCGCCCCGGCTCAGAGCACCTGATCTACCGCCTTTTGCAGACGGGCAAGCGTCGCCTCTACATCGTAGAGCTTGTCGAGACCAAACAGTCCCAGGCGGAAGGTGCAAAACTCGGCGGGTTCATCACATTGCAGCGGCACGCCTGCGGCGATCTGCATGCCAAGGGCGGCAAATTTTTTGCCGTTTTGCACCTCAGGATCCGCGGTGTAGCTGACCACAACCCCCGGCGCGCCAAAGCCTTCGGCGGCCACCGAGGTGACCCCCTTTGCAGCCAGCATCGCCCGCACCCCATTGCCAAGTTGCCACTGGGCCTGGCGCAGTGTTTCAAAGCCGTAGTCTTTGGTTTCCAACATGGTATCGCGAAAGGCGCGCAGCGCATCCGTGGGCATGGTGGCATGATAGGCGTGACCACCGTCCTCGTAGGCCTGCATGATGGCACGCCATTGTTTCAGGTTCAGAGCAAAGCTGTCGGATGTGGTCTCCTCCAGCCGCGCAAGCGCTTGTTGTGAAAACATCACCAGACCGGCAGAGGGAGAGGCGCTCCAGCCTTTTTGCGGCGCCGAGATCAGGACATCCACGCCGGTGGCAGCCATATCAACCCAGGCACAGCCGGATGCGATACAGTCGAGCACCATCAGCGCGCCAACCTCATGCGCCGCGGCTGCCATCGCGGTGATGTAATCGTCAGGCAGGATCACTCCAGCGGCGGTCTCGACATGCGGGGCAAAGACAATTGCTGGCTTGCGCTCGTGGATCGCCGCGGTGACCTCTGCAATCGGCGCGGGGGCAAAGGGCGACTGCGCCTCATTACCGGAGCGGCGCGCCTTCATCACGGTTGCAGAAGCGGTCAGTCCGCTGGTTTCAAAGATCTGGCTCCAGCGATAGGAGAACCAGCCATTGCGCACCACCAGAACCTCTTGTCCCCTGGCAAACTGACGCGCCACGGCCTCCATTGCATAGGTGCCGCCGCCGGGCACCAATGCCACGGCATCTGCCTGATAGACCTCTTTCAGCAGGGCATTGATGTCGAGCATCACCTGCTGAAACGCCTTTGACATATGGTTGAGCGACCGATCGGTGAAGACCACCGAGAATTCATCGAGCCCCTGTGGGTCCACGGTTTCCAAAAGCGCCATTGCTGTCTCCGATCTGTTTGCGGGGGTGCCCGGCAAACGATGCACTGGGCAGTCTATTTGACGACATACTGAATTTCGCCCCGGGCGGAAACCCGGCGCTCTGCAAAAGCTGTTTCAAATTCCCCAGACAAAGCGGGCGGAGCTCCAAAGCGAGCTAACCCAATGGGCCGGGGCGGCGTTCTTCGCTCAGCAAAACATTGGCATCCACAGAGCCGACCCCCGGCAAAAGCATGACCCGGCGGCGCAGCACCCGTTCAAAATCGGCAATATCACGGGCGGTGACCCGCAGCCGGTAGTCATAAAGCCCCAGCACATGTTCCACGGTCTGGACTTCAGGGATGGCGCAGACGGCGCGTTCAAAATCTTCAAGACTGACGCGGCCTTTGGTGCCCAGTTTGACGCCCAGGAACACGGTGACGCCAAAGCCCAGCTTTTCCCGGTCCAGCTCCAGCCTCCGCCCCAACAGAATGCCAAGCTCTTGCAGCCGTTTGATCCGTCGCCAGGTGGCCGGCTGGCTGAGCCCAAGCGCCCGCCCCAGCGCCCCGGCAGATTGACTGGCATCCTGGCTAAGCGCCCGCAACAGGCCAAGGTCGATTTCATCCAGATCTGTCACAGCGGCAGGCTTTCGTTGCTCTTGATCCGGGCCACATGCATCAGGGCTTCGATATCTGCGATATGCGGCAGGGTCAGAATGGCACTGCGGTAGATCTGTTGATAATGCCCCATGTCGCGCGCAATCACCGAAAGCCGCACATCAACCTGGCCCAGAAAGGTCTGGATCTCCAGTACCTCGGGGATTTCACGTGCCTGAGCAATGAATTCGTCAAAGGCGCGCGGGTTGGTCTTGTCCAGGGTGACCCGCAGCGAGACCTCCACCGAATATCCAAGGGCGCGCCAGTCGATCATCGCCCGGCTGCCCAGCAGAATACCCCCCTCGCGGAGTTTTTCCAGCCGCCGCGACAAGCGTGACGGTGTCAGCCCCAGGCGTTCGGCCAGATCCGGAATCGATTGCCCCGGGTCGCTTTGCATATGGCGCAATATGCGCCGATCCAGATCATCAAGCATGATTTCATCAATAATGACCATATGGACGAATGACTACTGCAAAAATACCAAAACTATTGCCAAAAGTAGCGGTGCATATCCCAGCGCGCGCCCTATGATGCCTGCAAACGACAACCAAGAGGATCTCTGATATGCGCGTATACTACGACCGCGATTGCGACGTTAACCTGATCAAAGACAAAAAAGTGGCTATCCTGGGCTACGGCAGCCAGGGCCACGCCCACGCGCTGAACCTGCGCGACTCCGGCGCCAAAAACCTGGTTGTTGCCCTGCGTGAAGGCTCTGCCTCGGCCAAGAAAGCCGAAGGCGAAGGCCTGAAAGTTATGGGGATCGCCGAAGCTGCTGCCTGGTGTGACGTGATCATGTTCACCATGCCCGACGAGCTGCAGGCCGAAACCTACAAAAAATACGTCCACGACAACATCAAGCCCGGCGCGGCCATTGCATTCGCCCACGGTTTGAACGTCCACTTTGGCCTGATCGAGCCCAAAGAAGGCATCGACGTCATCATGATGGCGCCCAAAGGCCCAGGTCACACCGTGCGCGGCGAATACACCAAAGGCGGCGGCGTGCCCTGCCTGGTTGCTGTGAACACCGATGCCACCGGCAAAGCGCTGGAAATCGGCCTGTCCTATTGCTCCGCCATCGGTGGCGGTCGCTCGGGCATCATCGAGACCAACTTCCGCGAAGAATGCGAAACCGATCTGTTTGGTGAACAGGCTGTTCTGTGTGGCGGTATCGTTGAACTGATCCGCTGCGGCTTTGAAACCCTGGTCGAAGCAGGCTACGCACCTGAGATGGCCTATTTCGAGTGTCTGCACGAAACCAAGCTGATCGTGGACCTGATCTATGAAGGCGGCATCGCCAACATGGACTACTCGATCTCCAACACTGCGGAATACGGCCAATACGTCACCGGTCCCCGCATCCTGCCCTATGAGGCCACCAAGAAAGCCATGAAAGAATCGCTGCAGGACATCCAGTCCGGCAAGTTTGTGCGTGACTTCATGTTGGAAAACGCTGTTGGTCAGCCCACCATCAAAGCTTCGCGCCGTGCAAACGACGAGCACCAGATCGAAGTGGTTGGTCAGAAACTGCGCGACATGATGCCTTGGATCTCGGCTGGCAAAATGGTCGACAAAGCAAAGAACTAAGGCGCCCGCGGCGAAGGCCGCAGCCTATTCTCATTGGGGCGTTCCAAGCAATTGGGACGCCCCTATTGTTTCGGTGTCTTTTGGGTCATTAACAACCTATGCAACCGGATCCGAATGTATGGTCCCGCCTGTTCTTGGGTGGTAACCCCAGCGCAACAGGAGACATCAGATGAGCAACACCCCCGGCGCCATTACCCTGATCAAGCTGATCTGCCTCGGCCTGATCTGGGGGTCTTCTTTCATGGCGGTGTCCATCGCACTGGAAGGTTTCGGGCCGATGACAATTGCCGCGACGCGGATCACGTTAGGCGCCAGCGCACTGTTGCTCATCACTGCCATGATGCGCATTGAGCTGCCCTCGCTGAACACCCGTCACGGCCGGACTGTTTGGCTTGCCGCGCTGGGGATGGGGTTCTTTAGCAATGCGCTGCCCTTTTCCCTGCTCAGCTGGGGGCAGACCTACGTGGCCAGTGGCTTTGCCGGGGTCTGTATGGCCGTGGTGCCGCTCTTTGTGCTGCCGCTGGCGCATTTGCTGGTGCCCGGCGAGCGCATGACCCTGCGCCGTGTGCTGGGCTTTGCCATCGGCTTTAGCGGCGTTTTGACCCTTATCGGGTTCAAGGCTTTTGCGTCCGCCGGTAGTGATTTTGAATCCCTGGCACGACTGGCCTGTCTCGCGGCAGCGCTCTGCTATGCCATCGGCTCGATCATCACCCGGCTTTGTCCCAGCGTGAATATGCTCGCTCTCTCCGCTGCGGCGCTTAGCTGCGGCGCGGTGATGATTGTCCCAACAGCGCTGTGGCAAGAAGGTCTGCCGCCCAGCCTGCCAGCGGGGCGCTCGCTTTTGGCGGTGCTGTACCTCGGGCTGGTGCCGACCGCACTGGCACAGGTGCTTCTGGTTCAGGTGGCGCGCAGTGCCGGCCCCAGCGTCCTGTCCACCGTAAACTACCAAGTTCCGGTCTGGTCGGTGTTTTTTGGCGCGCTTTTGCTCAATGAGACCCTGCCGCCGCAGCTCTTTGCAGCGCTGGTCCTGATACTGGTGGGGCTTTTGATCAGTCGTACTCCGGTCCATCGTCAGCGCCCCTGACCCGATAAAACATCGGCCCAGCCCGAAGCAATTGCAATTGACCCCAGATGCAAAAAGCCATCTTTTGCGGATCAGACAGGAGCGCGACATCTATGCCGGATCAAATGGGGAAATACTGGCTGATGATTGCCACGCTTGGGTTTGTCTGGGGCGGGACCTTTCCGCTGATCAAACTTGCACTGGACGGGATTACCCCATTCTGGCTTGCTGCCGGGCGGATCGGATTTGCCGCTGGTTTGCTTGGTGTGGTCTGGGCCTGGCGTGGCTTTCTCCTGTTCAGGGGAGCGACCAACTGGTCAGCGGTGTTGATTATTGGCGCCTTCAGCACAGCCCTGCCCTTTATGCTGATCAACTGGGGGCAACAACATGTCTCTGCCGGGTTTACCGGCCTGAGCATGGCGGCAATCCCGCTGCTTGTCCTGCCCCTGGCGCATCTCTTCATTCCCGGAGAGCAAATGGTGCTGCGCCGCCTGGTCGGATTTGTCATTGGCTTTATCGGCGTCGCGATTTTGATCGGCGGCAAGGCCTTTGCCAGCAACCATTCAGACCTGGAGCTTTGGGGGCGCCTTGCCTGCGTATCAGCCGCTGGCTGCTATGCTGTCAGCTCTATCCTGACCCGCCGCCTGCCGCCGGTGGATCCGGTTGGTCTGGCGGCAGTTCTGTTGCTCATTGGCAGTGTCATCATCCTGCCCGTGGCCTGGGTCGTCGAAGGTGCACCGGCAATGCCCGACCATCAGACGCTTGCACTCATCGCTCTGCTCGGACTGATCCCAACGGCAGCGGCAAATCTGCTCCGGGTGATCGTGGTGCGCGAGGCCGGGCCGACCTTTATGACCCTCACCAACTATCAGGTGCCGGTCTGGGCGGTGCTGCTGGGCGCAATCTTCCTGAATGAAGCGCTGCCTGCTTCAATGCTGCTGGCCATGGCGCTGATCCTGACTGGCCTGTGCATCAGCCAATGGGGCGCCCTGACCCGGCTGTTCAACAGATCCCGGCAGGCCTAGGGCCAGGCCCATAGCCTCCAGGCCCCCAGTCACCAGACCCCCAGTCACCAGATCCCAAGTCGCCAGGCCCCTTCTAGCGGGTTGCCTGCCACAGCCGCAGGGCCTGAGCGGTTTCTGCCACGTCATGTACCCGAAGCATCTGCACCCCTTTGGCCACACCGGCCAAGGCAATGGCAATCGAACCCGGTGCGCGCTTGTCTGCCTGCGGCTCCTGCCCGATATCGCCGATAAAGCGCTTGCGGGAGACGCCCAGCAAGATCGGGCATCCCAACCCGTGAAACAGGCTCAACCCCTTGATAAGGGAAATATTATGCGCCTGAGTTTTGCCAAATCCAATGCCGGGATCAACCACGATCTGATCGCGCAATATCCCCGTCGCCTCGAGCCGGTCCACCTGTTTTTCCAGGTAGTCATAGACATCCAGCAGGACGTGATCATATCTCGGATCGTTCTGCATGGTTTCAGGATCCCCCTGGGAATGCATCACGCAGACCGGGGCGCCTGCCTGGGCCGCCAGCGGCGCCAAGGCCGCATCATAGGTAAAGCCCGAAACATCATTGACCAGCTGCGCCCCGGCCTCCAAAGCCTCCATCGCGACCGCCGCTTTCCGGGTATCAATCGAGATCGGCACTTCAGATGTCGCGCGAATACCGGCAATCACCGGAACGGTGCGGGCGATTTCTTCCTCTTCGGGCACAAAAGACGCGCCTGGGCGGGTGGATTCACCGCCGATATCAAGCATATGAGCACCGGCAGCCACCATATGCTGCGCCGCCTCCACACCGGCCTCAACACCAATATGGCGCCCCCCATCGGAAAAACTGTCCGGGGTGACGTTCAGGATACCCATGATTTTGGGGCGGGTCATATCAAGGCCCGCAATGGCCGCACGGCGGAAGGTCAGCCGATGGCGCACCTCAGTCGGGATCAGACCAACGGGTACGATCCGGGGCGGCGCCTCGCGGCTCAGCAATTCTACTTCTGAAAACCAAAGCGAGCCGCCTGCAAGCGTCAGCGCGCCTTCGGGTCGTGTCTCTCCATGCCGTACCAGAGGCCGGTAATACATCACAACTGGGTTTGCTCCACATTGACGACGCGCAGCGGTACCTGCGGGCTTTCAGGAGACTCAGCGCCAATAACAATCATCTCGCCCGCTTCAAAGGTTGCCGCAAACCAGGCTGCCAATGCAACCGATTCAGAAGGTGCCTCCGACGGGCCATCCACCGCGTCCAACACAATCTTTGACGGCGCCCAGACGCAGATTTGGCCATTTTTCATGGCCCAATCAAGCTCGGTCCTGGTGGCAACCACCACGCAGCGGTCATCTTTGGCGGCCAGGCGCCAGGCATTTTGTTCGATAGAAAGCAAATCAATTCGACGCTGAGTCATTTTATGGCCGGTTTTGGGCACCTCCAGCGGATGCGCTCCAACACAGAGAATCAGCGGTCGCTGTCGGCTTTCCATCTGGTCGATCCAGGTTTTGAAGTTTGCGCTGTCGATCGCGGCGTTTGACAGATACATCAATCGAGGATGCGGTGGTTCATCCTCCTCGACGCTGTGGCTGACCTGATCTTTTGAGCGGGCAATTTCCACCCCCAGGGCGCCGGGTCCGCGATCCAGTTTTTCGATACGTACAAAAACCCGCACCGCCTGGGGTTCATGCAAGATCCGCTCCGCAACCCGCTCCGCCAGTGTTTCCAAAAGATTAAGCCGTTCTGCCGCCAGTTCATAGGCGATGGCTTCGGTCACCTTGTCATAGGACAGGATGCGGTCCACATCGTCGTCCAGATCCGCAGGCAGCGGCGTCACCTCAACCACGACATTAAAGCTGATCCGCTGGGTATTGCCCCGTTCGGCCTGAAAGGCGCCAATTTCGACCTCAACCATATGATCGCGCAGGGAGATCCGATCCAAAGGACCAGGTCTGGCCGTCGCAGCGGCGCGTTCGGAAGGATGTTCAAAGGCGAGGCGAACTTCTGAAGACATGTGAAACGGGCCTTTGGCTGGCAAGAAGTAGAACGTCATTCAACGCGTAGACCGTAGTTTACGCCTTGGCCCGAGCCTTAACAGGCCCGCTTACGTCCGACTAGGCCCCGAATGCGGCGCGGCGGGGCTTCGCTTGGGCCAAAATCGGACTTCTAGCTCCCGGTGATTTCAGGCTCCACCCGCCAGGAGATGGCTGGGCTCAAAGCAAAATCGGCAGCCCAAGGATCAGAGTATTGGGTCATCAAAGTACCGGGTCATTAGGCCTCTCTGGGAGGGATCACTCGCTAGAGGCGGTGCGATACCGGTCATCGCGGTAGAACAGATGCACACCAATGCGGGTGGTTTTGGTGAAGCTGCGGCTCCAACGGGGACGCACTGCATTGGTATGATAGTAGGTTGCCCCCTGGGTGAGGTCAGGCGCTGCCCCGTCGACCACCAAGCGCGCAACCTTGGCGCCACGCACATAGGCATTTTTCTCCCGGATCACCTCTTCGTGGCCATCACAGGTATAGGTGAACTGGCACTGATAGCGCCGCCCGGTTCCCTGATTGATCACCCCGCACAGGGAGTTGGGAAACTGAGCGCTTTTCACCCGGTTCATGATCACCTCAGCCACTGCAAACTGACCCTTGACGGTTTCACCGCGCGCTTCGAAATAAAGCGCCTCTGCCAGGCAGGCGAAATTCTCATCGCCAGTGGCAACGGGCTGCTCATCCAGCCAATCCTTGGTAAAGGAAATATCCGCAGGCGAAGTTGTCTTGGGGCGAATTTTGAACCCAAGAAACCCCGACAGACGGGAGCCGGGTACCGAATTCAGGGTTGATTGCTCGCGCTTGAACAAGGCGCCCAAGCCGGTATCGGCCTTAGCCATTTGTCCCATCATTGTTGTTGCGACCACTAGGGCAGCCAAGGTCAGGAATTTCATGTCAGGGATCCTCAATTTGTCCACTTGCGCATGGCCTCCCCAGTCCAATGCGGTCGCCCCCTTTAACCACATTCCGGCAAAACGTCCAGTTCTGGGGCTTTCAGCCCCCCCAAACGCCCAAAGGCCCGGTCACAGATCTGCCTGTGCCGGGGTTGGAAAAAGCCAATTTTTCCTAATTTTATGTGTATGTTGGAGAAACTGCGCCTGTTTTCTCGCCAATCGCCAGCTGCGCCGCAGCCAATCGCACCACCGGAACCCGAAAGGGCGAACAGGACACGTAATCAAAGCCAGCCTCACGGCAAAAAGCAATCGATTCGGGGTTGCCGCCATGCTCGCCACAGATCGACAGGGTGACCTCGGGATTGGTACTGCGCCCACGCTGCACCCCAAGCTTCAACAGCTCCCCTACCCCGTCAACGTCCAGCACATGGAAGGGATCTTCGGGAAAGACGCCCTGCTGCACGTAATTGGACATAAACCGGCCCGCATCATCGCGCGACAATCCATAGGTCATCTGCGTAAGATCGTTGGTCCCGAAGCTGAGGAATGAGGTATGCGGAGCGATTTCATCCGCGCGCAATGCTGCCCGCGGTGTTTCCACCATAACCCCAAGACGGTAGTCAAAGCTTTCGCCCTGTTCGGCGGCAACCGCGGCGGCAACCGCATCAATGCGCGCCTTGACCAGCTCGACTTCGCGCTTGGCTGAGACCAGTGGGATCATCACCTCCGGCACCACCGCAGCCCCATCTTTTGAGGCCAAAAGCGTGGCTTCAAAAATCGCCCGCGCCTGCATGTCATAGATCTCCGGCACGGTGACGCCCAGACGCACCCCGCGCAGACCCAGCATTGGGTTATACTCCGCCATTTCCTCGACCCGTCGGGTGACATCGCTCACCGGAATATCCAAGGCCTCAGACAGCTCGCGCTGGCCCGTTTTACTGGTCGGCAGGAATTCATGCAGCGGCGGGTCAAACAGGCGGATGCAGACCGGTAACCCTTCCATGATGCGGAACAGCTCCAGAAAATCCTCACGCTGCATCGGCAACAGCCGCGCCAGAACTGCGGCCCGACCGCTGGAGGTATCGGCAAAGATCATCTCGCGCATCACCGTCAGGCGACCGGGATCAAAGAACATGTGCTCGGTCCGGCACAGCCCAATGCCCTGGGCATTGAATTTACGCGCCGTTAGGGCATCTGCCGGCGTATCGGCATTGGCGCGAATACCAATGTCACGGGCCTCATCCGCCCAGGCCAGCAAGGCCTGAAAGGCATCATCCTCCGCCGCCTCCAGCATCTCGGGCTTGCCCGACAGAACCTCTCCGCGGCTGCCATCAATGGTCACGATATCGCCGGCGTGAAAGACTTGGCCACTGGCGGAAATCAGTTGTTTCTTGCTGGCATCAAAGGTCATGTTCGACGCCCCGACAATGCTGGGCAGGCCAAGGCCACGTCCGATCACCGCCGCATGGCTGGTCATACCGCCCTTGCCGGTCAGAACCGCCACCGCCGCATGCATGCCGCGCACATCATCGGGCGAGGTTTCCCGGCGGACCAAAACGCAGGGCTCACCGCGTGCGGCGCTGGACTGCGCATCAGCCGCCGTAAACACCAGCTGTCCGGTAGCGGCACCCGGGCTGGCAGCAATGCCCGACCCGATCACATCCCGCACCGCGCTGGGGGCAACCTGTCGGTGCAACAGCTCGCTCAGCACATGGGCATCCACCCGCATGACAGCCTCATGTGGGGGGATGATCCCATCCTGCGCCAGCGCCACCGCGATCCGCACCGCCGCCCGTGATGAGCGCAGCACCCGCACCCCATCAAGGATATGCAGCTCGCCGTTCTGGATGACAAATTCCACCTGCATTTCTTCGCGCAGACGCTCCCGCATCAATGCCGCATCCGCCTTGATCGAGGCAAAGGCCTCCGGCGCCAGCTCCTCCAACGAGGGCCCCCGTGCATCTTTTTCCAGGAACAATGCCTCAGTGCCCGCCCCCAGGGCTTCGCGCCCCTGGCTTTGGCTCAGATAGCGCCCCGTCAACTGCGGCAGGCCAGTATCGGAATCCACCAGCTGCAATACCCCAGATCCACATTCCCCCTGCCCCAGACCAGGGATCATCTCTTGCACCACCAGCCCCAGACCGGCATCAGCCGGTGCCCCCTTGGCCTGGCGCAACAGCCGCGCCGAAGTGCCCTCCCAGGCCCGTGCCATCGAGCGCAGCACCGCCGCCAGCTGTTCGCCAGGATCCTGTGGGAAAACCTCGTCCGTCTCTGCCTCATAGGCCTGCAGGATTTCGCGCAGCGCATCCGGCCCGCCGTCTTCGACATCATCAAAAACATCCGGATCCAGCCGCGCCACATGCACCGCATAGGACTGCACAAACCGCAGGTACAACGAAGCGGCCGCCGCCTGCCCCAAGACCTCGCTCAAGGACAGATAGCGGGCATCGTTCATGCCGATATTCAGGATCGCCCCCGGTCCCCCCCAATCGGGCACCTCAGACGAGGGCCGCACGCAGAGCAGCGCATCCTCCGAAAACTCCGCCAGAATGGCGCCAATATCCGGCAGCTCGCCCGCAGCTGCCTTCTGCACCGCAGCAAAAGACAGGGCCACAGTGCGGGGAACCGGAAGATCCAGCCGCACCAGACGCTGCAGGCATTTGGCACGCCCACCATGATTTGCCGCCTCAATGGGGGCGGTGGCGGTGATCAACGTGGCAAGCGGGATCTCAGACATGGCTTTTCTGCACTGCGGCACCTTTTATTTACCTGCAGCATAATCACGCCAGCCCCCTTCGCAAGTGCCAAGCCCGGAGCCGCCGTTAAATTTCCCTAAGGCTCTCTTCCATGCCACAGCGCAGCTCTCACGCCGGAACCCGGCGTCTGGCCCCCAATCCAGGTCGAGGTCCGCACAGCAGCGGTCCTGCCTGGCACAGCAGGTTCAGCCTGAAAGCGCTCTTTTGGCCAAAGATTAGGTGACGCGCGCTGGCCTTTTTATGGGCAGAGCCGTCCTTATCTTTATGGGCAGAGCCGTCCTTATCGCATGTCTGCGCATAAAACAGGGGCCGCGCCAAAGCGCAGCCCCTGAATACACACCCCTGAAACTCTGGCACCAAATCTGATGTCAGGCTTCGATACGGGTCAGATCCGCCACCTGACCGCAAACCCTGCGGATCTGGCTCAGCAGGTTCAACCGGTTGCGACGGACAACGTCCTTGTCCGAATTCACCTGCACCGCTTCAAAAAACGCATCCACTGGCGCCCTCAGGGCCGCCATGCCGCCCATGGCGGCCGCGAAATCCTCGGCCTCGATGGCCGTGGAGATCGCTCCCTCGCTCGCAGCAAGCGCGGTGAAAAGAGCCTTTTCACTTTCGTCCTCGGCAAATTTCACATCAGCGCCATAGGAGTATTCCACCCCGTCCTTTTCCTCAGCCTGGATCAGAATGTTGTTGGCCCGCTTGAAGCCCTGCAACAGGTTGGTGCCATCCTCAGTCTTCAAAAAGTCTTCCAGCGCCCGGGCGCGTTTCACCAGCAGCGTCAGATCATCATTGCCCGCCATGGCAATGCAGGCGTCGATCACATCATGGCGAATGCCCTGATCCCGCAGGAAAACCTTCAGGCGGTCATGGAAAAAGGACAACAAATCATCCGACAGATCCGGCACTTTTGCTTCCAGATCCAGGAAGGGCCCGTCGGCCAGATCGCCAAGGTTTTCCTTGACCACCTTGAAGGCCGCCCCAAAGACACCGTGTTCGGCAATTTCTTTCAGCAGCGATGCGATATCTGCAGCGGGCAAGGAACTGTCCAGCGCGCTTTCGATCCGCAGCAGATGACCATCAAAAAACCGGTCCAAAGGCATGCGCGCATCATTTTCCAGTACCAGCCGGATCACCCCCAGTGCAGCGCGGCGCAGGGCAAAGGGGTCTTTCGACCCGGTGGGCTTTTCATCTATGGCCCAAAAACCGGTCAGCGTATCCAGCTTGTCTGCCAGCGCCACTGCCACCGAAACCGGCTCTGACGGCACATCATCAGAGGGGCCCAGCGGCGAATAATGCGCCTCGCAGGCATTGGCGACCTCTTGCGGCAGGCCAGCTGCCTGCGCGTAGTAACGCCCCATCAGCCCCTGCAGTTCGGGGAATTCATAGACCATTTCAGAGGACAAATCCGCCTTGGCCACCCGGGCTGCCTGTTCTGCCAGATCCGCATCAGCGCCCACAACCGGGGCAATCTCCCGCGCCAGGGCCGCAATGCGGTCGATACGTTCAGACTGCATCCCCAGCTTGTTGTGGAAGGTCACATTGCTGAGCTGCGCGGTCCAGGCCTCCATGCCGGTTGCCGACTTGGCAATGCGCAGGTCGTTTTCCCAAAAGAACTTGGCATCGGCCAGACGCGCCGACAGAACCTTTTGATTGCCCGCCAGAATGGTCGCGCCATGGTCTGCGGTCTCGCGGTTGGCAACGGTGACAAAGCCCTCGATCCGGCCTGTCTTTGGGTTCTTCACCGAAAAAAACTTCTGGTGCTCGCGCATACTGGTCTGCAGCACCTCCGCAGGCAGCTCCAGGAATTCGGCGTCGATATCGCCCAGCAGCACCACGGGCCATTCCACCAGGCTGGCCACTTCGGCCAAAAGCCCCTTGTCCTCAACCAGTTCCAGCCCACGGGCAAAGGCCTGGTTGCCGGCCTCCTGCCAGATCGCCTGGCTCCGCTCTGCCGGGTCCAGCACCACTTTGGCGCGCTTCAGCTTGGCCGCGTAATCCTCAAACCCGTGCACCGTGATCTCTCCCGGCGCCATAAAGCGATGCCCCTGGGTCACATTTCCCGCAACAATTCCGTCGATATCAAGCGGCACCACCGCGGATCCGTTTTCATCGCTGAGCTGACAGAGGATCGAATGCAATGGCCGCACCCAGCGCAGAGATCCAGTGCCCCAGCGCATGGACTTGGGCCAGGGAAAGTTGCGCACAGTTGCGTCCAGCACTTCGGCGATGATCTCAGCCGCCGGACGACCTGCTTTTTCAAGAGTCGCAAAGTAGACCGCGCCTTTTGGCGTATCGCGCTCTTCCAGCTGATCGCGGGTCAGCCCAGCGCCGCGCAGGAAGCCTTCGATCGCTTTTTCCGGTGCGCCAACCTTTGGCCCCTTGCGCTCTTCGCGCAGGGTGGGGCTTTCGGCCAGCAGGCCTTCCACCGCCAGGGTCAGACGGCGTGGCGTCGAAAACGCAGCGGCGCCTGCATAGGTGAGACCAGCCTCGACCAAACCATCGGTCATGCGCTTTTTCAGATCCTCAGCCGCACGCGCCTGCATGCGGGCCGGGATTTCTTCGGAAAACAGTTCAATCAGAAGGTCGGGCATCTGGGGTCCTCAGAAATTCACAATCGCCTGGATGACGATGGCATTGGCGATATCCACACAGAAGGCGGACACCAGGGGCAGTACTACAAAAGCAACAGGAGAGGGTCCATAGCCTTTGCTCACTGCGGTCATATTTGCAAGGGCGGCAAAGGGCGCCGCGCGGGCGGATCCGCCAAAACCCGCCGCCGGAACACCAAGGCGTCAGGTCGCCTGGGTCGATCTGACGCCAGATCGCTCCACTCAGTTACTCTGCGGGCGCGGTGGTCTGCGGGCGGGGCGGACAGGTTTCCCCAACAACGGTGCCATCATAGGCCTTTGCGCCACAGGCGTTCAGCTCGTGCCAGGCATAGCCCTGCCCCTGATCGGTCACAGCGACGATGCGATCCACCCCGTATGAGATATTCTTGACCGAGACAAAGGCCGTGGCAGTGCCTGCCTCCAAAGCCTCCCCAAGGGCCTCGGCATCAAAACAGTCAAACCAGCCCGGCGCAGTGCGCGGAAACTTTTGCTCTGAGACCTGAAACATCTGGGCCAATTCCTGCGGAGCCAGGGAGGTGGTGAAACAGGCGCGATAGCGAATAGGGGAACTACTGGCATCAATCGCCTGAAAGTCCCGATAGGCAATCGGCCTGGGGGTTTCTTCGCCCAACGGCAGCAAGACAACATCCTGCCCCGGCTTCAGTACCACCTCGTCATAATAACCATAGACCTGCAGGTAATACATCGCCCCGCCAGCCGCGAGGCCGGAGACCACAAGTACAATCGCAAGAAACTTACCCAACATTGGCAATCGCCCTCATTTTTTCTGACCAGCCTTCCCCCCTGCACGCCGCCCAGCAGTGCACAGGTGGGGCTTCGCCCAATTGACACCCACACATGTGGGTCAGCCGACAAAACCGCCAGCACTGGTCTGCACAAAGGCGTCAGCACATTGTTTGGACAGATTGCGCACCCGGCCGATATAGGCCTGACGCTCTGTCACCGAAATCACGCCGCGCGCGTCCAGCAGGTTAAAGATATGGCTGGCCTTGATACATTGATCATAGGCGGGATGCGCCATGATGATGCGCTTGCCGGTCTTGGGGTCGTCGTACTCCTGCGCCAGAATGGCAGCGCATTCGGCCTCTGCCTCTTCAAAGTGGCGCAGCAAGACATCCGTATTGGCAACGTCAAAGTTCCAGCGGGCGTATTCTTCTTCGGTTTGTTTGAACACATCGCCATAGGTCAGCGGGATTGGCGCTTGCGGGTCGTTGAACGGCATGTCCATCACGTGGTCAACGCCCAGCACATACATCGCCAGACGCTCCAGACCATAGGTCAGCTCACCCGAAACCGGGTGGCAGTCGTGGCCGCCGACCTGCTGGAAATAGGTGAACTGGCTGACTTCCATGCCGTCGCACCAGACTTCCCAGCCCAAGCCCCAGGCGCCCAGCGTCGGGCTTTCCCAGTCATCCTCGACAAAGCGGATATCATGCAGCGCCATGTCAACACCAATTGCCTCAAGACTGCCCAGGTAAAGCTCTTGCAGATTGGGCGGGCTGGGTTTGATCAGGGCCTGAAACTGGTAGTAGTGCTGCAACCGGTTGGGGTTTTCCCCATAGCGCCCATCGGTGGGACGGCGCGAGGGCTGCACATAGGCAGCGGCCCAGGGCTTGCTGCCCAGCGAGCGCAGGGTTGTCGCCGGGTGAAAGGTGCCAGCGCCCACTTCCATGTCATAGGGCTGCATGATGGCGCAGCCCTGGGCGGCCCAATAGCCTTGCAGCCGCAAAATGATCTCTTGGAAAGAGCGCGGAGTGGATCTGGTCTCGCCAGCGGTCATCGTGGCGCTCTGGCCCGCAGTTTGGCCCACAGTCTGGCCGGTCGCCTGGGTGGCGGTCGGGGTTGCGGTCTGGGTCATATCCAAATCCCTCGTATAAGCAGCAAATGCGGCTTTCTTCCTATGCAAGCCCCCCGGCAGGGTCAACGGCTAGAAGCACCCAATGCGGTGCAGATATGTGCCAAGGTGACAACAGAGCGTCTCAGCATGACATTTTGCCGTGGCATTAAGGCCATAATCACTAGATTGCTGCATCAAGTGAGGAATTCCCCCCTGCAAGGGGCGTTTCCTTTGCCGCCGCAAAATGCTTATCTGCGCGGCAATAATTTGGTCTACCGGGATAGGGTCCTGATAATGAGAAAATTGATTGCCGCATTGGTTCTGGCGCTCAATGCGCTTGCCATTCTTTTAGCTGCACCAGCGCAAGCGCAGCAAAACCCCCAGGACACAGTCTGGATCCAGGTGTCGGCGCGCCCCACCTTGGCCACGGCCAACCAGGAAGCACAGGCCTTTGCCGCCAAGATCCCGGATGTGGCCGGCTTCTCCCTTGGCGGTGGCTGGTACGGCATCCTGATCGGCCCCTATACCCGCGAAGATGCGGATCGAGTGTTGCAGGTCTACCGGTCCGAGGGTCAGATCCCGCGCGACAGCTTTATCGCCCTGCCCAGCAACCTGCGAAATCAGTTCTACCCCTTGGGTGAAGGCTCTGCGCAGGCCACCCAGCCTGCCCAGGCTCCCGCAGCCATTGCCTCCACTGAGGTGGCACCGACCCAAGAGGCACAAACTGCAGAGCCCGTGGTGATCGCGGAACCCGCCACCTCTGCCCTGCCCGACGAAAGCCCCGCCGAGGCCCGGCGCAGCGAGCAAGCCCTGAGCCGCGATGAGCGTAAAGAACTGCAAACCGCGCTCCAGGCCGCCGGGTTCTACAACTCGGCCATTGATGGCGCCTTTGGCCGTGGCACCCGCGGGTCGATGTCGGACTGGCAGGCCGCCAAGGGGTTTGAGATCACAGGCGTGCTGACCACGGCACAGCGCCAGGTTTTGCTGGACGACTACAACGCTCCGCTGATCTCGGTTGGGATGCGTCGCATCACGGACTCGCAGGCCGGTATCTCGCTGGAAATCCCTGCGGGCGAGGTTGCCTTTAACCGATATGAGCCTCCCTTTGCCCATTTTGACAGCACAGGCGATCTGGGTGTTCGGGTTCTGCTGATCAGCCAGCGCGGCGACAAAAGCACGCTCTATGGTCTTTATGACATCATGCAGACTTTGGAAATTGTGCCGCTGGAAGGCCCACGTGAGCGCACAAACGACAGCTTCACCCTGGAAGGACGCAACAACCGCTTTGTCTCCGTTACCCAGGCCAGCCTCAAAAACGGTGAGATCAAGGGCTTCACCCTCATCTGGCCCGCCGGAGACGAGGCCCGCCGCAGCCGCGTTCTGTCTGCCATGCAGGCGAGCTTTGAGCGCAGCGAAGGCGTGCTCAATGATGCCGCAGGCGCCGATATTCAGCAGGACATTGACCTGCTGTCTGGCCTGGAAATTCGCAAACCCAAAATGTCGCGCTCTGGCTTTTTTGTCAGCAGCGACGGTGTGGTTGTGACCACCGCCGATGTGGTGCAGGGCTGCACCCGGGTCACCCTGGATTACGGCTATCTCGCTGAAATCCTAACCGCTGACCCCCAATCGGGCATGGCGATCCTGCGTTCAACCCAGGCCCTGGCGCCGATTGCCGTTGCTGAACTCAGCCCGCAAAGCCCACGACTGCAATCCGAAATCGCCGTATCCGGCTTCTCCTACGAAGGCGTGCTAGGAGCGCCCAGCCTCACCTGGGGCAAGCTGGCGGATGTCAAAAGCCTGGAAGGCGACAACAGTGTCGCCCGCCTGGCGCTTGCCGCCCAGCCCGGTGACGCAGGGGGTCCGGTGGTGGATGCCTCCGGTGCGGTGCTTGGTATGTTGCTGCCGCAGACGGCGCAGGGGCGTCAATTGCCCGCCGGGGTGAGCTTTGCGGTAAATGCCGAGGCGATTCGTGGCGCCATGGAAGCGGCTGGTCTGAATGTTCAGACCCAGCTCAGCGGCGCGGCCTTGCCAAACCAGGCCCTGGTGAAGCGGGCCACCGGCATGACTGTTCTTGTCAGCTGCTGGGAATAAACACGCTCAGCCTTACCTCATACCCTTTCCTGAGGCAGCACTGCGCTGGCTCAGGAATGATACAAAAAAGACGCTGGTGGACATCCCGCCAGCGTCTTTTTCTTTGAATTTGTTCTTGGGCCAGACCGCCCCTCTGCCCATCTGTCTGTCTGCCCGCCCGTCAGGCTACCTGTCAGGCTACCCGTCAAACCGTGCCCCTTAACGTGCCCATTAAAACGCCTGTCAGTAGGCGTGGATGCGCCCATCCCAAGTATGAAAACAGCCGGTGATCTCCAACGACAGTATGTCAAATTCCCGGATCAAACCGCTGGCGGACTCCGCAACGCTGATGTCGCCTTCCTCACCGCCCATTTCGGTCCGCACCCAACCGGGATGGTAGATCCCAACAGCAATCCCTTCTGGCCGCAGATCGGTGGAGAGGTTGCGCCCCAGGTTCAGCACCGCCGCCTTGGAGGCCCGATAGGCATAGCTGCCACCAGGGGCGCGGGCATGGCTGGCCATCTGCGACGAGATGATTGCGATCTTTGGCGTCGTGCCCAATCGCAGATTTGGCAGTAGCGCCTGTATGGTCAGAAAAACACCGGTCACATTCGCTGCCAGACTCTGGCTCCAGATTTCGGCAGTGTAGTCCTCCAGTGCAAGCCCCTTGTCGAGATAAACCCCGGCGTTGCAGACCAACAGATCAATCGGACGATCCCCAAGATGCGCCGCAAACCGAGCCTGTTGATCCGGGTCGGTCACATCCAGCGCCACATCAGACGAGCCATCGCGCGCGGTTCCTGTGACCACATGGCCTGCCGCATTCAACTGGGACGCCATTTCGCGGCCAATTCCGCGATTGGCACCGGTAATCACTACATGCATAAGAATCTGCCTCTTGCTTGGTCATAGGGGTTAATCTGTGGGTGGCGCATCTGTGCCGGGCTCATTTGTGAAGACCTCTAGTTGGTTTTACGACTCCGCCCAAAGGGCAGCGGCAAAACCGGGATTCCCTCTTCGATCAAGGCCTTGGCCTCTTCTGGTTTGGCCTCCCCGTAGATCGCACGTTCCGGGGCATCGCCCAGATGCATGGCACGGGCCTCGCTGGCAAAATCCTTACCCACGTAGTCAGAGTTCTCTTCCACCTTGCGGCGCAGCTCGCTCAGGGCTTTTTCCATCTCTGCCGCCTGCCCGCTCATCGGGGTGCTCAGCGCGCCGCGACCACTATTAGGAACAGCAACCGCAGCAGAGTTGTCGGCGGAAGGAGCCGCCGTGGATGTGGTCTGCAGCTCTGGCACCTCAGGCCTGTTCCGCTCAGGCTCACCAATACCCGAGACAGCCTTGCGTCCGGTGCGCACCCGCGGCGCCATGATGGCTTTCTCAACCTCGGTGCTGCCGCAAAAGGCACAGGCCACCAGACCGGCCGCCGCCAATTTGTCAAAAGCGGAAGCGGATTGAAACCAGCTGTCAAAGCTATGCCCTTGGGCGCATTTAAGGCTGTAGTTTATCATTCTCGTACTCGTAGCAGGCTTTGCTGAATAGCGGGCCAACAAATGTAATATCAAGAGGGGAAATATACCGCAGCCCCGCCTGATCTTGTCCTGATGTTGTCCTGGTGCCCCGCCAGAGGCAGCGGTTTACCCCCCCCGGCAGGTCAACGATATTCTGCGGCCTACCGCAAGGCTAGTGTTTCAATGGCAGACGACTGATAAAATCCGCCAGCAGCTCCGCCTCTGACTGATCCGCCTCGATCGCCAGACGGCGCAGGCCAAAATGCACCAGGGCAACCTCATGGTAATAGCCGGAGTAAACATAATTCACCGTCGCCCCAGCAGCGGCCCCAAGGATGGGCACCGATTGCGCCGCCAGTTTGTGCCCCATCGCAGTGGCCAGTCGCGGCGCCACAGTGGCGATGACTTGATTGAGCGCCTGACCTGACAGGCTGAACCGCAGGGAGACAAAGGCGGTGTCGCTGCCATCGTCCCGCGCCAGTGGCCCCGCCGAGGCAAAGACCCGCAAACAATCAAACATGACGCTCTCGGCATTGGGGTCGAAGCCTTCGGTTGCTGCGGCATCCTGGATCGTTCGTAGCAAAAAGGCGGTTGTGGCGGGCAGCTCGACCAGGGCCCCCGGCAATCCGGCAGCCCCACCTGCGGCACCCATCGCGGTGCTGATCAAACGGTTCACCCGGCGCGATTGGCCCGGCACCACCCGCCGTGACTGTCGCGCCGCCTGCATCGCCAGATGTAATGCCCGTTCGGTGGCCTGCCCCAGCTGGGCACGCGGCCCGGCGGGCATCTGCGCCAAAAGGCTCTCGACTTGCCCGCCGATCATATTCAGAAGGTTCACCCCCAGACCGCTGGCCGCGCGGTAGCGCCGCGCTAGGGCATCCAGCTCGGCCTCGATCTCAACCGGTGACAGGTCGCCGTGCTGCTGCAGAATTTCGCTCATGTGCTTTGGCCCTCTCTGTCAAAGAGATTGGCCCCCTGCGCCCCGGTTTCAAGGTCCTCCCCGCGTGAGCTCTGCCCCCTGCCAGCGCGTGACCCGGCCCCGGACCCCCTCCCAAACCTCGGATTGCGCGTCCAGACCCAGCACGCGCTCGGGGTTGGTGGGGGGCGGCATTTCCACATCCCACAGCCGCTCAAAGCCAAAACGGCGGTAGTAGGGCGCGTCCCCCACCAGCATGACACGGTGCCAGCCCTGTTCGGCGGCCTTGGCCAGGCTGTCGCGAATAAGCGAGCCGCCCAGCCCCTCGCCCTGGTGGGTGGGGTGCACCGCCACCGGCCCCAGCAAAAGCGCCGTCACCCTGTGCGGCTCTTTCTTGGATTCCTGTTGTGGCTCTGTGGCTTGTGGCTCTGTGGCGATTGGTTCGGCACCGGTTGACTCCAGGCTCTCGTCCAGCGGTGATCTGCGCGCCGGGATCTCGATATGGACCGGCCAGAACCGGATTGCCCCGGCCAGAATGCCCAACTCGTCGCGGGCAACCTGGCTCAACCCCGGAACAGGTGGCACATCATCGCGCAGACGGTACGACGACAGGGCCTCGCGCCCGGGCGCAAAGCACAGGTCATACAGCGCCTCCACCTCCCAGCGGTCACCGGGCTGTTCTGCCATGAGTTCGATCACGCCGTTTGGCCTCCCGTCCCTGCCCTCACCTCAAGGGGCTGGAAATCGCCCTAGCACGGGCGTAAGCCTGGGGCAAACAATTGGAGACGCGCCATGTTCTACCGCCCCGAAGACGGCCACGGGTTGCCGCACAACCCCTTTAACGCCCTGATTACTCCCCGCCCGATCGGCTGGATTTCCTCCCGCGCGGCGGATGGCAGCAACAATCTGGCCCCCTACTCCTTCTTCAATGGCGTCGCCTATACGCCACCGCAGGTGATGTTTGCCTCCACCGGCAGCAAGGACGACCAGCCAGGCACCAAGGACAGCCTTGCAAATATCGAAGAAACCGGCGTGTTCTGCGTCAATATCGTGGCTTTCGAGATGCGCGATGCGATGAATGCCAGTTCCGAGACCCTGCCCAAAGAGGTGGATGAGTTCTCCCATGCGGGGCTCACAGCCGTGGATTGCGACACCATCAACTGCGCCCGCATTGACGGCGCCCCCGCAGCGCTGGAATGCAAACTGACCCAGATCGTCACCCTGCCCGGCGTGGCAAACCGCGTCGCCTTTGGCGAGGTCACCGGCATTCACCTGCGCGATGACTGCCTGCGCGATGGCATTTTTGACGTCACGCGTTTTCAACCCCTGGCCCGTATGGGCTACCGTGATTACACCGTCGTGCGGGATGTGTTCTCGCTGGCCCGCCCTGATGATTGAGCCCCACTGATGCCCCTCCCAGATCCCGCCCTGCGCAATCCCATTATCCTCCCCGATGGCCAGGCCCATGCCGGGACCGTGATGCTGTCTCAGGCCATCACCCATCCCAACTTTCAGGTTGGCGCCTTCAGCTATGCCTCGGATTTCTCACCTCCACAGGACTGGGCCAGCCATCTTGCGCCCTATCTCTTTGCTGGCGCCCGCGAGCGCCTGGTGATCGGGCGCTTCTGCCAAATTGCCCATGGTGCGCGCTTTATCACCGCCTCCGCCAATCATGCGCAGGATGGCCTCAGCTGTTATCCTTTCCCGGTGTTTGATCCCGCGCAGATGGCCGGTTTTCAGCCAGACACCCGCGATACGGTGATCGGCAATGATGTTTGGATCGGCTATGGTGCGCTGATCCTGCCCGGCGCCCGTATCGGCGATGGCGCCATCATCGGTGCCGGGGCTGTGGTGCGGGGCACCGTCCCCCCCTATGGCATTGTCACCGGCAATCCCGCCAGCCTGCAGCGGTTTCGCTTTTCCAAACCACAGATCGCCCGCCTGTTGTCGCTGAAATGGTGGAACTGGCCGCAAGAGCTGCTGGCCCGCGCCGAACCCGCGCTTCTGGCAGGAGACCTGGAGATGCTGGAAAGCCTGGCACCTGACTGATATCGCCCAGGCCACAGCTCCCCGTGCAGCCAGCCACTACAGCCAGCCACCGCAGCCGACCTGTGCAACCGACCTGTGCAGCCTCTGCTTGGGCCAACACTGCCGAGGCGCGCTTCTAAAAAAACAGCCGCGCCCCGGCAGGGGCGCGACCGCTCAACAACAGCAAGATTGGTCTTCAGAAAGATTGATCCTGGGGCTAGTGCCCCCCCAGGATCCCGGTCTTGACAGAATAGTCCGCCGCCACCTGATATTCAGGATCGTCATCACTATCGATCATCAAATGACCCGCTTTGGTCAACAGCTCATGGCAGTCACGGCTGAGATGCCGCAGCATCAGCACCTTGCCCGCCGCCTCATATTTGCCCGCAATCGCCTCAATGGCTTGCAGCGCCGACTGATCAACCACGCGACTGCGGCCAAACTCAACAATCACCTTGTCGGGGTCATTTTCCACATCAAACAGCTCGATAAACCCGTCGGTAGAGCCAAAGAACAGCGGCCCCTCGATCTCATAGACCTTGGCGCCCTGCTCGCTTTCTGACTGACGGGTGATCGCGTGAATACGGCGCGCATTGCTCCAGGCATAGGCCAGAGCCGAGACAATCACCCCAACCACAACCGCAATGGCCAAATCGCTCATCACCGTCACCACCGTCACCAGCACGATGACAAAGGCATCCATTGGTGGAACTTTGGTCATGATCTTCAGGCTGTTCCAGGCGAAGGTTCCGATCACCACCATGAACATCACCCCAACCAGCGCCGCCAGCGGGATCTGCTCAATCAAGGGCGAGGCCACCACAATAAAGGTCAAAAGACACAGCGCCGCCACGATACCGGCAATCCGGGTGCGCCCCCCGGATTTCACATTGATCATCGACTGGCCAATCATGGCGCAGCCCCCCATTCCACCAAAGAAGCCAGTTATCACATTGGCAGTCCCCTGCGCGATGCATTCCTGGCTGGCGCCGCCACGCTTGCCGGTGATTTCACCCACCAGGTTCAGGGTCAGCAGGCTCTCAATCAAACCAATGGCCGCCAGAATGACCGCATAGGGGAAAATGATCCGCAGCGTTTCCAGGTTCAGCGGCGCCAAAGCATCCCCGTAGATGCCGATCCCCTGCCCAAAGGGATTGTGAATGGACGGCAAAGCCCCCTTGATCGAGGCCATATCGCCCACGCGGGGCACATCCAGACCAAAGACAATGACAATCCCGGCCACAATGCCAATGCCAGCCAGTGGCGCCGGAATGATCGAGGTGATCCGCGGCGTCGCCCAGATGATCACCATGGTCAGCCCCACAAGGCCCAGCATCAGCATCATCGGCATGCCCGACAGCCACTCAGCGCCGCCCGTACCCGGTACTTTGAACTGGGTCATCTGGGCGAGAAAAATCACAATCGCCAAGCCGTTGACAAAGCCCAGCATCACCGGATGTGGCACCAGGCGGATAAATTTCCCCCAATGCATCACCCCGGCAATCACCTGCAGGATGCCCATCAAAACCACGGTGGCAAAAAGATACTCAACCCCGTGCTGCGCCACCAGCGCGACCATGACAACCGCCAGCGCCCCGGTGGCGCCGGAAATCATCCCGGGACGGCCGCCAATCAGCGCCGTGACCAGACCCACCAGAAAAGCCGCATATAGCCCCACCAGGGGATGCACCCCGGCGACGAAGGCAAAGGCCACCGCCTCGGGAACCAGAGCCAGTGAAACAGTGAAACCCGACAGGATCTCGGTGCGCACGCGGGCAACAGACCAGCCCTCGTCCTGCATGATCGAAAGGTTCGGCGGGGAAATACGATTGGCCAGCAGGGCCATGGCGGCGCGTCTCATGGGGGATACCTGTGATTGGAGGAGCTTGGTGTTCGCTGCCCGCCCCTAGCGGAAATTCGCCGATGGCACAAGGGCAGAGCCCTTCCCGCCATCGGCAACCAAAGGCAGCAATCGCCAGCTGCGCTCCCAGCCGCCGCCCCAGACTCCATACCAGACTCCATACCAGACCCCAAACCTGACACCATATCCGACACCATATCCGACACCATCCCCAGCTTTTGTGAAACCCAAGGTGGGTCACGCGACCTCTGCCCCCGCCAACAAAAACGCCGCCCCCTGCGCCCTGCAGCCGGCCTTTCATCTTACCCAAAATACCTCCGCCGGAGGCGAAAAATGCTCCAGCCACAGCCCCGGCAGTTGTCAAACCACCTCAGGGCAGGCACAACCCAGTATAGCGCCAGTCTAGTGGCAAAAAAGCAGGAGTGTAGCACGTGACCCAGGACACCATGATCGCCGTCATTGGCGGCTCAGGCATATACGAGATCGACGGGCTGGAAGCTGCGGAATGGGTCTCTGTCGACACCCCCTGGGGCGCTCCTTCGGATCAGATCCTCACCGGACATCTGGATGGGGTCAAAATGGCCTTTCTGCCCCGGCATGGTCGCGGCCATGTGCATTCGCCAACCGAAGTGCCCTACCGCGCCAATATTGACGCGCTCAAACGACTGGGCGTGACAGATGTCTTTTCCGTCTCTGCCTGCGGCTCCTTCCGTGACGCCATGGCACCGGGCGATTTTGTCATCATTGATCAGTTCATCGACCGCACCTTTGCCCGCGAAAAAAGCTTCTTTGGCACCGGCTGCGTCGCCCATGTCAGCGTCGCCCATCCGACCTGTGCGCGGCTCTCTGATGCGGCCGAGCAGGCCGCCAAATCTGCCGGGGTTACCGTGCATCGCGGCGGCACCTATCTTTGCATGGAGGGGCCGCAATTTTCCTCCATCGCCGAAAGCAAAATGTACCGCGAAAGCTGGGGCTGCGATGTCATCGGCATGACCAATATGCCAGAGGCAAAACTGGCGCGCGAAGCAGAGCTCTGCTATGCCTCCATTGCCATGGTCACCGATTACGACAGCTGGCACCCGGACCATGGGGCGGTTGATATCAGCGATATCCTGGCGACGCTTCAGGGCAATTCCAGCAATGCCCGTGAACTGGTGCGCCGCCTGCCCGCTCTGCTGGGCAAACAGCGCGACCTCTGCCCGCATGGCTGTGATCGCGCCCTGGAGTTTGCCGTGATGACCGCGCCGGAAAAACGCGATCCTGCCCTGTTGGCCAAACTGGACGCGGTGGCAGGTCGCGTTCTGGGCTAAGATGAGCCTCCAACCGCCAATCGGGCAACAACACAACAGGGGGGCGGTTTCTTACGACTGCCCGCTTTATTTTCCACCGCTTCGCCCCTTGATAGACAGCATGTTTCCCCAGTTTTTATTGACGAGATCATAGCAACATGCGCCTTCACGGATTGGATATCTCACGATTTTTGAGGCGGATATCTTACATTTTTATGCGCTGTATTTCCTGGGTGCCCTGCCGTTTTTAAGCGCGCCGCCGCGGCGGCTTTTGCGGGCCGCTTTTGGCACAATGGCACTTGGCTTTGTCGGCCTGGTCTTGCTCGACTATGAGGCCCGTTGCAATTGGCAGACCCTCGCCTATTCGGATTTCTGCACCCTGGAAGGTTTTCTGCGGCACTCGTTTTTTAACGGCTGGCATTCGGTGTTTTCCTGGGTCAGCTTTGTGTTTTTGGGCATGTGGATCTGGCGCAAAAGGGGACGCAGAACCGTTTGATCCTGTGGGGGCTCGCAGCACTGCCAGGGCTGATCCTCAAGGATCCACAACTGGCTGAGCTCCTGGGCACCGCCTCACTGCCGCCGGGGCCCTGCTACCTGATTGCCGCCAGTGGCAGCGCCTGGGTGATGATCGGAGCGATGCTGCGCCTGGGCACCCTGCTGGACCGGATCGGCCTGGCCGAATGGATGGCAACACCGGGGCGTATGGCGCTCAGCCTCTATGTTGCCCATATCCTGCTGGGCATGGGCACGCTTGAGGCCATGGGGCTGTTGGATGGCTCGCTGTCGCCAGAGACCATCTTTGGCTTCAGCCTCGGTTTCTGTGCCCTGTCGATGGTGCTGACCTGGGTTTGGACCCTTCTCACCCCGCGCGGCCCCCTCGAAGCGCTGATGCGGCGGGTCGCTGAGATTTTCCGTTGACCTTCCACCAAACGGCTGTCTTTGCTTTGCTGACCCAGGAGAGGAAAGAGAGAAACTATGGACTTCACACTTTGGCTGGCCTTTGCCTCCGCCTCTGCAGCCCTGCTGCTGATCCCCGGCCCCACTGTCCTGCTGGTGCTGAGCTATGCCCTGTCCAAGGGGCGCCAGGTGGCAGTGGCCTCTGCCCTGGGCGTGGCCTTTGGTGATCTCATCGCCATGACCGCATCCCTGGCCGGGCTTGGCGCCTTGGTCATGGCCTCGGCAACACTGTTCACCGCGCTGAAATGGGTTGGCGCGGCCTATCTTCTGTGGCTGGGTGTCAAGCTGTGGCGCAGTGCCTCTGGCAGCAGCGGATTGGAGCAACTGGCCAGCCCGGATGCGGTGACCGCGCGGGGGATCTTTGGCCATACGGCTGTGGTCACCGCGCTGAATCCCAAATCCATCGCCTTTTTCATCGCCTTTGTGCCGCAGTTCCTCCGCCCAGGCGAGGCGCTGGCCCCCCAGTTTATGATCCTGATTGCCACCTTCGTGGCGCTGGCTGCAGTCAATGCCATGGCCTATGCGCTGCTGGCGGATCGTCTGCGGCTCTGGATCTCGCGCCCCAAGGCAATTGCCAATCTGACCCGGGTCGGTGGGGGCGCGCTCATTGCAATGGGACTGGCCACCGCGCTGCTGCGCCGCCCGACCTGACGTTCCCTGCGGGATCAGCCTGCTTGCCTCTTGCACGCGGGGGCAGCTTGGGCCAAACCCTGCGGGCCAAACCCCAGAGACCGTCCCAGTTGGCTGAGACGCAAGAGGCAAAGCGCTGTCTTGTCGCCAATCAGCCAAGACCAGCCAAGCAGGAGAAAGCCTAGCCATGCCCAGAAGATCCGCCGTGAAAGACTATATCCGTACCATCGTCGATTTCCCACATGAGGGCATCATGTTTCGCGATGTCACCACGCTCTTTGCCGATCCCCGCGGATTTCGTATGGCCATTGATCAGATGCTGCACCCCTACGCCGGGGAGCGGATCGACAAAGTGGTGGGTCTGGAGGCCCGTGGTTTTATCATCGGCGGGGCCATTGCCCATCAGCTGAGCGTTGGTTTTGTTCCCATCCGCAAAAAAGGCAAATTGCCGGGCCGCACCCTGAGCCAGGAATACAAACTGGAATACGGCGAAGCCATTGTGGAGATCCATGAAGACGCAATCCAGCCCGGCGAAAAAATTCTGGTGGTAGATGACCTCCTGGCCACCGGCGGCACCGCCTCTGCCGGCATCAAACTGATCGAACGCCTGGGCGGAGAGATCATCTCCTGCGCCTTTATCGTTGACCTGCCGGATCTTGGCGGTCGCAAGGTTTTGGAAGACCTCGGCATGGATGTGCATGTTCTGTGTGAATTTGAAGGCGAATAAACGAGACATCCTGGAGCAGGATGGAGCGCCCCTGACGCGGGACTGCCAACAGGCAAGCCAGTGTGCAAAAGCGGGGGGCTCCCGCCCGTCAGGTCTCCCCTAAAGGGGAAACCTTCCCGTTGGGCATGGCCTTTTTGGCTCATTGAGCCAAAAAGGCGCGCCGCGCGTCAGCGCGGCGCCCGGCCCAAGCGGCCCTTCCTCCCTTTAGGAGGGAGTAGGCCGGGCGGGAGCCCCGCCTTGTTCTTCTCCCAAGTTCTGGCCTCTTGTTCTGGCCTCTTGTTCTGGACTGGCCTCAGCCTCAAGGCTCCTGTGACGGAAGAACTGCGCCAGGGTTCATGATCCCCCGGGGGTCCAGAGCCTGTTTGATGGACCGCATCGCCGCGAGTTTCACCGGGTCGCCATAGGACTGCAGATCCGCAACCTTCATCCGACCCACGCCATGTTCCGCGCTAAAAGACCCACCCATGTCCTGCACCAGATCATGCACCACGGTTTTCACCGCACCGCGCAGGTCGTCATAGTCGCTGCGCGCCCTCCCCGTCGCGGGAAAGACATTGTAATGCAGGTTGCCATCGCCCAAATGGCCAAAACAATTGACCCGCATATCGCCCTGCCCCAAAGCAGCAATTGCCTCACCTCCGCGTCGAATAAAATCCGGAATATCCGAGATCGGCACCGAAATGTCGTGGCTTGAAATTGACCCGACCAGACGGTTGGCCTCGGGGATTTGCTCTCGGACCGCCCACAGCGCCTGGGCCTGCGCCTTGGACTGCGCGATCACCCCGTCCTCAGCCAATCCAGCCTCAACAGAGGCTTCAAACAGATCGGACAAGGCGACAACCGGATCCTGCCCACGGGCCAGCCCCAGATCAATCAGCACCGACCATTCCGGCGCCTGTGCAAAGGGTTGGCGCAGCTGCGGCAGATGCTGGGCGAGAAACTCCAGCCCCTGGCGATGCATCAGCTCAAACGCACTCACCGCCTCCCCCAGCTGATCCCGCGCCAGTGCCAGCAGCGCAATTGCGGCCTGGGGCGACGGCACCACAAAAAGCGCCACTCCCTGGTGCGCCGGGATCGGGGACAGCTTCAGGGCGGCGGCAGTGATCACCCCCAATGTGCCCTCCGAGCCGATCAGGAGGTTGCGCAGATCATAGCCGGTATTGTCCTTGCGCAGCCGCGTCAGCCCGTGCCAGATTTCGCCGCTTGGCAAAACAGCCTCCAGCCCCAGGCAGAGTTCGCGGGCATTGCCATAGCGCAGCACATTCACCCCGCCTGCATTGGTCGCCAGGTTGCCGCCGATGCGCGCTGTCCCCTCCGCCGCCAGAGACAGCGGAAACAGCCGTTGCTGCGCCAGGGCCGCCTGCTGCACATCGGCCAGAATGGCCCCGGCTTCGGCCAGGATGACGTTTTCCTGCGGATAGACAGCGCGGATCCGGGCCATACGTTCCAGTGACATCACCAAAGGCGCTGCCCCCTCCGGCTTCACCTGGCCGCCAACCAACCCGGTGCCACCACCGTAGGGCACCACCGGCACACGGGCGGCATTGGCGGCGCGCAGAAGAACTGCCACCTCGGCAGCGCTGCTGGGCTTGGCCAAAAGCCCCGCCTGCCCCTGGTAGCGCCCGCGCGGCTCCTCCAGGTATCTCGGCGCGCAGGGGCACAACACCCCCTCGGGCAAGGAAGCGGACAGGCTGGCGGCGAAGGCGGCATCGGCGGGTGTATATCTCATACCCCTGCATCTCTAATCCAAGCCCCCATGGCAAGCTTTTCTCGCTCGCCTTCCCCGGCAAAAAAGAGACCACCGGTTAGAAATATTCCCAAACGCGGTGATAGACGCACCTGCAACACGCGGTAGCGCGGCGGCCGATAGATGCAACCGCGCCGCGCGATAGCGCGGCGCCGGGCCCAACCCTGGGTGATAGATCCGGGCCGTCAGGCACAGATCTATCGCATAAGGGGCGGGAGAGCCCGCTTTCATCGTCCAGCATGTCCGATAATACGCCCCAGACAACAGGCCCAGATACTGGACCTGACAACAGCGCCAGGCTCTACCCCGCCTGTGTACGGCCCCGACGGTCATGGCGCAGAGCAGCATAAAGAACATGGGTGCGCCAGCGTCCGGCAATTTGCAGATAAGACTGGGCAACACCCTCGTATTTGAACCCCGATTTCTCCAACAACCCACGAGACGCGGCATTTTCCGGCAGGCAGGCTGCTTCGATCCGGCTGAGATCCAGTTTGCCATAGGCATAGTGCACCACCGCGCCAATGGCCTCGCGCATATAGCCCTTGCGACCAAAGGTTTGCCCGGTCCAATAGCCCAGCGTCCCGGCCATGGCCGGACCGCGCCGAATATTGTCCAGAGTAATGGCCCCGACAATCACCTGATCCGCGCGCCGGATCAAAAACAGCGGCACCGCCGTGCCAGCCGAGACTGAGCGCTGCGCCCAATAGACCCGGTTGGTAAAGCTCTTGCGCCCCAGATGGTCCGGCGCCCAGGCGGGCTCCCAGGGGGTGAGATAGTCCCGACTTTGCAGTCGCAACGCCGCCCAGGCCTGAAAATCAGAATGCACCGGCGGGCGCAGCGTCAGCCGCTCGGTCTCAAGTCGAAGTTTGCGACGGCTCAGCAGCATCAGGCAACACGGCGCGCCTGCAGCGCGGCGAGGCTTGGCGCGCCCTCAACAGGCCCATAAAGCGCCATTGCCGCCGGGGCGTGCACCGCAAGCTGTTCCGCCATGGCGCGCACATCCGCAGTGCTGACGGCATCAATCAGTTTCACCGTCTCCTCCAGGGCAGGCACCCGGTCCCAGATCTGCACCAGACGCGCCAGACGTTCGGCGCGGTTGGTGGGGCTTTCCAGCCCCATCAGCATACCTGCCTTCATCTGCGCCCGGGCGCGCTCCACCTCGGCATCCGACATATCTGTTGCGGCGCGCTTCATCTCGTCCACGGTGATATGGGCGAGTTCCTCAACCTGATCCGCAGAGGTGCCGGCATAGATCGTGGTGCTGCCAGTATCAGCATGGGCACCAGCCTGGGCAAAGATGGTATAGCAAAGCCCGCGTTTTTCCCGCACTTCCTGGAACAGACGGCTGGACATGCCGCCACCCATCACCCCCGAATAGATCTGCGCCGTATAAATGGCGTCATCCCGGTAACCGGGACTTTCAAAGGAGAGGGCAAAATGCGCCTGTTCCAGATCCTTGGTGTGACGGGCTTCACCACCGGTAAACTGCGCAGGCTTCATCGCCAGCGCAGGCTGTGGCTTCATGTCGCCAAACAGGTCTTCGGCCAGTTTGACCAGCTCGGCGTGATCCACCGCGCCGGCAGCCGACAGGATCATCTGGCCCGGGCCATAGTGTTCTGACACAAACTGCGTCAGATCCTCGCGCGTAAAGGCACTAACGCGCTCAGCCGGGCCCAGAATGGTGCGGCCCAGCGGCTGGTTGTGATAGCTTTGCTCTTGCAGCCAATCAAAGATCACGTCGTCCGGCGTGTCCAGCGCCTGGCCGATCTCTTGCAGGATCACGCCGCGCTCGACCTCGATCTCGCGCGGATCAAACACCGGGTTGCGCAGAATATCCGCCAATACGTCCAGCGCCAGCGGCACATCATCCTGCAGCACCCGCGCGTAATAGGCGGTCACCTCGCGCGAGGTATAGGCGTTGATATAGCCGCCCACATCCTCGACCGCCTCGGCAATCTGCAGAGAGCTGCGCCGCTTGGTGCCCTTGAACGCCATATGCTCCAGAAAATGCGCAATGCCGTTCTGCTCCAGCCGTTCATTGCGGCCACCTGCGGTCACCCAAATCCCGATCGAGGCGGATTGCAGACCCGGCATGGCCTCGGTGACGATGCGAAAGCCATTGGCCAGTTGGTGCTGTTGGACGCTCACTGAATAGATCTCATTATGCGATATTCTTTCTGATGTGGTCTTCGATTGCCACCAGATCATTGGCGATCCGGCTCAGGCGTTCCTCCCGCTCATACAGATCCGCCATACGGTCCGGCAAGTCCGGATATTGACCAGAGGCCTTTTCCACCGCTGCCGGGAATTTTGCCGGATGCGCGGTCGCCAGGGTAATCATCGGCACATGAGCCTCACGCTGCTCTGCGGCGACCTTTACCGCAACCGCGCCATGGGGACACAGAAGCTCGCCGGAGGCGGCAAGCTCGGATTTGATTGTCGCCAGAGTTTCCTCTTCCGAGGCACGGCCCGACTTATAGGTTTCCGACAGCGCCTGCATCGCCCCCTGGCTCACCTCAAAACCGCCGGACTGCAGTTCGTCCATCAACTGCGCCACGGCGCTGGCGTCTTTGTCATAGGCAAAATAAAGCGCGCGTTCAAAGTTGGACGAGACCTGGATGTCCATTGAGGGCGAAATAGACGGGACAGTTTCGCCCTTGTGATAGCCCTTCCCCTCCAGGCAGCGGTGCAGAATGTCGTTCTGGTTGGTGGCCACCACCAGATCCTTGATCGGCAGCCCCATCTGCTTGGCAATGTAGCCGGCAAAGATATCGCCAAAGTTACCGGTGGGCACGGTAAAGCTCACCTCGCGCTGTGGCGCCCCAAGGCTGACCGCAGAGGAGAAATAATAGACCACCTGCGCCAGCACCCGCGCGATATTGATCGAATTCACCCCGGCGAGTTTGACGCCATCGCGGAAGTCAAAATCGTTGAACATGTCTTTGACGCGGGCCTGGCAATCATCAAAGTCACCATCCAGCGCCAGCGCATGTACGTTCTTGTCGGCAGGGGTGGTCATCTGGCGGCGCTGCACCTCGGACACCCGGCCATGCGGATACAGAATAAAGACATCTACATTGCTCAGGCCGCGAAAGGCCTCCATCGCGGCGGAGCCGGTATCACCCGAGGTGGCGCCGGCGATGGTGACCCGGTCACCTCGGCGTTCCAGGGCCACCTGAAACAGCTGACCAATCAGCTGCATGGCAAAGTCTTTAAAGGCAAGGGTTGGGCCGTGGAACAGCTCCAGCAGGAAGTGATTGGGCGCCAGTTGTTTCAGCGGTGCGCGGGCGGCATGGCCAAAACCGGCATAGGCGCGAGAGATGATGCCGCGAAATTCCTCGTCCGAGAAACAATCGCCCAGAAAGGGCCTCATCACCCGAAAGGCGGTTTCCTCATAAGACAGGCCCGACAGGGCGGCGATCTCATCGTGGCTGAGGGTTGGGATCTCGGCAGGCACATAAAGCCCGCCATCACGGGCCAGACCGGTGAGCATGGCCTCTTCGAATGTCAGCTCGGGCGCCTGGCCCCGGGTGGAGATATATTTCATCGCTTCAACCTTCGGATTTGGCGCGCGAACGCCATAGGAAAGAGGCGGTCATCGCGGCCCAGATGAAGGCCAGCGAAAACCAGGTGATCGCATATTGCAAGTGGTCATTGGCAATCAAGGCAGTGCCAACGGGCATCAGCTTGATCGCACTGTGTTCAGAGGGGGCTTCGCGCAGCACTACCAGCACCGGATCGGTGCTCAGCGCCTGCGCCATCAGCGCCACATCGCGCCCGTACCAGATATTGGCCTCGATCTCGGGCGCTGGGGTGAAATCATCGGTATCATCCGGCCAGAGCAGGTTGCCAACCAGACTGGCAGGGCCAATCACCCGTTGGTCAGCCTTGGCACTGGCGCGCACGTAGCCCCGGTCCAGCATCAGGCGTTGGCCCTGGGTGGTCACAAACGGGGCGATAATGCGATAGCCGGCGCCCAGATCCTTGACGCTGGTAAAGACATGTAGCTCCCCCTCCAGGATTTCGCCCTCCAGCTGGACGGCAAGGTATTTATCCCGCTCTGGGCTGGGGCTTGCGGGCAGCGCCACCGGATCAGCCGCAATGCGGGTCTCGATGGTCTCCAGAACACCCTGTTTCCAGGCCAGACGCTGCACCTGCCAGGTGCCCAGCCCCAGCAAGGTCGCAAGTCCAAGCCCGCCAATGACGGAGAGGAAAATCAGTCGCTGCATGTCAGTCCCGATTGCAACAAAAAACAGCGCATGAGTTTCCCCATGCGCTGTGCTTGATACGGTCTGTTGCCTGGTTTTGAAACCTCAAACATGTACCCGGTACATTCCACCGGACATCTGTTTGCCGATTACAGGCCGGAAGTGCCCCAGACGTAGACTGCGAAGAACAGGAATAGCCAGACAACATCCACGAAGTGCCAGTACCAGGCCGCAGCCTCAAAACCGACGTGCTGCTCGGGGGTGAAATCACCCTTGATCGCGCGGATCAGGCAAACCGTCAGAAAGATGGTACCCAGAACAACATGGAAGCCATGGAAGCCTGTTGCCATAAAGAAGTTCGAGTAGAACTCGTCGCCACCAAACTGCCAGCCTTCGTGCAGCAGATGGGCGTATTCGTAGCCCTGAAGGAAGGTGAAGAACAGGCCAAGTACGATACCAATGGACAGGCCCTGGATCAGCGCCTTGCGGTCATTGCTATGCACCAGAGCATGGTGCGCCCAGGTGACGGCACAGCCCGACAGCAGCAGCACAAGCGTGTTGATCAGCGGCAGGTGGAACGGGTCAACCCCGTAGATTTCGGGCTTCACATATTCGGTGCCGAAATATCCTTCCATCGGGTAGATCGCGTGTTTGAAGAACGACCAGAACCAGGCAAAGAAGAACATCACTTCGGACATCACAAAGAGGATGAAACCGTAGCGCAGCCCGATGCGTACAACAGGTGCGTGATCGCCCTGGCGGGCCTCTACGACCATCTGGGACCACCAGTCAAAGCTGATATAGAGCACCAGGGCTAGACCGCCCCAGAACATCCAGGCAGTAATCCCATGCATCCACAGAACTGCGCCGAAGAGCATGATGAAACCGCCAAGAGCTGCCATGAGCGGCAGAATCGATGGAGGCAGAATGTGAAAATCGTGATTTTTAGCGTGCGCCATTTAAGTGTCCCTCACCCGTCGGCCTGGTTCGTAGTAAGATCTGCCCCGGTGTTGTCCCCGGTATCGAGAGCGACATAGCCCTCGGGCAGATCGATTTCATAAAACGTGTACGAAAGCGTTATCGTATGCACGAATTTCCCGTCCCGGTCGGTAACGATTTCCGGGTCGACAAAGAAGGTCACGGGCATTTCCACCCGCTCCCCCGGTTGCAGCACCTGCTCGGTAAAGCAGAAGCAGTCGATTTTTTCAAAAAATGCACCCGCCGAATAGGGCGTCACATTGTAAGAGGCCTGGCCCGCAATGACCCGGTCCGTTGGATTATATGCCTCGTAAAAGGCCAGACCGGTATCACCGATCTTGATCTCCATTTCGCGCTGCACGGGTTTGAATTCCCAGGCAAAGTCGCGCTCTTTGGAGCCGTCAAAACGTATGGTGACCGTCTGGTCCAGCACGGTATCAGAGCCACGCTGGGCCACGCCGGTGACGCCGCCAAAGCCCGTGACCCGGCAGAACCAGTCATAAAACGGTACCGAGGCCCAGGACAGCGCGCCCATGGTGACAACAACTGCCACCAGCTGGAGAACCGTTTTCTGAGGTCCCTGCAGCGCCATCAGTCCTGCTCACTCTGAGTTTGCGGAAACTGGAACCCATTTGACGTCACCTTGACGATGGTCAGAGCCAGCACCAGCACCACAAAGCTGCCCAACAACAGGCCCACGCCCATGTTGCGGCCAAAGCGGCGTTTGTGCAGGTCGTGTTCTTTGTTCAAAGCCATCTTACCAGCCTCCCAATCCGTAGGGTTTCAGCGATGCTTCTACCAGAATGGCACCAAAATGCAGGAAAAGATAAAGCAGCGACAGCTTGAAGAACCTGCGCTCTGCCTTAAAGTCATCCTCTTCCGAGTTGGCTTCATCCCGGCGGAAAATCTTCCAGGCGGCCAGCAGGAACAGGGCATTCATCACAACGGCAACGGCCAGATAGATCGGCCCGCCGATGCCTGAAAAGGATGTTCCAACGGCCAGAATGGCCAGCAGGATTGTATAGACCAGGATATGGACCCGGGTTGCGCGGCGCCCATGGGTTACGGTCAGCATCGGCACGCCCGCATCATCGTAATCCGAGCGCATGAACAGGGCCAGCGCCCAGAAATGCGGCGGCGTCCACATGAAGGTCAGGGCAAACATCAGCCAGGGTTCCACCGACATGGTGCCAGTGGCTGCAATCCAGCCAATCACTGGCGGGAACGCACCGGCTGCGCCACCGATCACGATGTTCTGCGGTGTCGCCCGCTTTAGCCACATGGTGTAGATCACCACATAAAAGAAGATGGTGAAGGCCAGGAAGGCTCCGGCAAAAACATTGGTCGCCAGCGCCAGCATGATCACCGACATGCCCGACAGCGCCAGCCCCAGGCTCAGCGCCTCGCCGGCCTCGACTTTACCGGCGGGAATGGGGCGCGATTTGGTGCGCTTCATCACCTGATCAATGTCGGCGTCCCACCACATGTTCAGCGCACCAGACGCACCCCCGCCGATGGCGATGAACAGAACCGCACAGAACCCAATCACAGGATGCACGCCTACAGGGGCCGCCAACAGGCCAACAAAGGCCGTAAAGACCACCAATGACATCACCCGCGGCTTCAGCAGGGCGAAATAATCGCCAAAGCTGGCCTCGTCTTCACGGGGAGTGCTGGCGTTGATGCTTGCGTCGCTCATCGTAGACCCTTTTGTCGACCAGAAATGCGCAGAACCCTGCGCATTTCTCTCGTTTCATGCCTTTCCCGGCGCGCCACTCTGCGCACCCAAAGAGGCGATTGGTGAGGCGTGCCTCAGTTGGAAGCAACCTGATAGGACTGGGGCAGACCGGCGTATTGGTCGATTGCGCCTTTCAGCCATGCGTCATAGGCCTCTTGGCTGACCACTTTCACAGTGATCGGCATATAGGCGTGGTCCTTGCCGCAAAGTTCGGAACACTGACCAAAGTAGATACCTTCTTTTTCCGCCTTGAACCACAGTTCGGCCAGACGACCAGGAACCGCATCCTGCTTCACGCCAAAGGCGGGAATGGCCCAGGAGTGGATCACGTCGGCACCCGTCACCTGCATCACGATGGTTTTGCCAACCGGCACAACAACCGAAGTATCTGTGGCCAGCAGGAATTCATCTTCGTTGAACCCTGCATCCACCAGTTTGGCGCGCATCGCATCGTCCAAAACAAATGGGGTCACATCTGCATCCGCAGCGCGGACTGTTGCATCCAATGTCGAGGGGTTGCCCAGCATGTAGCTTTCAAAGCCAAAGCCGTGGTCGACATATTCATAGCCCCAGTACCACTGATAGCCTGTCACCTTGATGGTAACGTCCCCTTTGGGGATTTCCTGCTGGCGGAACAGTTCGGGCAGCGAGAAGGAGCCGATGAAGACCAGCACCAGGATTGGGATCAGCGTCCAGGCGATTTCGATGGGCGTGTGGTGGGTAAAAGCGGCAGGTGTTGGATTGGCGCGACGGTTGAAGCGCACAATCGCATAAAGCAGCAGCGCTGCGACAAAAACACAGACCGCAGTGATGATGACAAGAACCATCCCGTCTAGTTTGTGGATACCCTCAGCCAGTTCGGTCCCCGCTGGCTGGAAGTTCAGGCCGCCATTTGTTGGCTTACCAATGGTTTCCAGAGCTTCTTGCGCCATGGCTGGAAGACTGGAAAGGCCAGCAAAAAGGCCCGAAAGCATCAAAGCATTCTTCATATCATGTCCTGATCGTTAGTGATCGATTTATTCTTACAGCCGATTGCGCCCCATGGAGAGTTGATTCCACAAATCGCGCTCGTACCCGTTGTCTTTGGTGCTGCTTAAAATCATATTCAGGCGTACAGATAAAGAGGCAGGCGAGCGTCAAAGCGTCGCTTTCTTGATTTAGATCAAAAAAACCTGAGGTCCGTGACATGGAAAACCCAGCCTTTCGACCCTTTGAAACCCTGCTCCCCGAGGATGAGGCCCTGCCAATCCTGCGCGAAACCCTTGCTGGTGCCGAAGATGGCGAGATTTTTGCCGAACGTCACAAGTCAGAAGCGCTGATGTTTGACGATGGTCGGCTGCGCAGTGCCAGTTATGATGCCTCCGAAGGGTTTGGACTAAGGGCGGTCAACGGCGAGGTGGCTGGATACGCCCATTCCACCGATGTCTCCATAGCCGCCCTGAAGCGGGCCGCGCAGACCGCGCGGCTGGCCATCGGCGCGGGCGGCGGCACCTATGCGGATGCGCCTCAGGCGACCAACAAAAGGCTTTATACCGATGCGGATCCGATTGGCGATCTGCCCTTCCCCGTCAAAGTCGAGACCCTGCGCGAGATTGACGCCTTTGCGCGTGATCTAGATCAAAGAGTGGTGCAGGTCTCGGCCTCGATCGCCGCCTCTTTGCAAGAGATCGAAATTCTGCGCGCCGACGGGGTGCGGGTGCGCGACACCCGGCCGATGACGCGGCTCAATGTCTCGGTGATTGTCGAGCAGGACGGGCGGCGCGAAAGCGGCTCGGCCGGCGGTGGTGGCCGTGTCGGGCTGGACGGGTTGATAGATCCCGCCGCCTGGGCCGCCAAAGCCAAAGAGGCGCTGCGAATTGCTCTGGTCAACCTGGAGGCCGTCCCCGCCCCGGCGGGCGCCATGGAGGTGGTGCTTGGGCCGGGCTGGCCCGGCATTTTGCTGCACGAGGCCATTGGTCATGGGCTGGAAGGCGATTTCAATCGCAAGGGCAGCTCTGCCTTTGCGGGCCTGATGGGCCAGCGCATTGCGGCCCCCGGCGTCACCGTGCTGGATGATGGCACCATCGCTGACCGGCGCGGCTCGATCACCGTGGATGACGAAGGTACCCCGTCGCAAAAGACCACCCTGATCGAGGATGGCATTCTTGTGGGCTTTATGCAGGACCGGCAGAACGCCCGCCTTATGGGGGTTGAGCCAACCGGCAACGGGCGGCGCCAAAGCTACGCCCATGCGCCAATGCCCCGAATGACCAACACCTATATGCTGGGCGGCGAAACAGACCCCGCCGATCTGGTTGCCGGTGTCAAAGACGGCATCTGGGCCGTCGGGTTTGGTGGCGGCCAGGTTGATATTACCAATGGTAAATTTGTCTTCTCCTGCACCGAAGCCTACCGGGTGGAAAACGGCAAGGTGGGCGCCCCGGTCAAAGGCGCCACCCTTATTGGCGATGGCGCCACCGCGCTGAAACAAATCCGCGCACTTGGCAATGACATGGAGCTGGACCCAGGCATGGGCAACTGCGGCAAAGCCGGGCAATGGGTGCCGGTTGGCGTTGGCCAGCCCAGCGTCCTGATGGATGGGCTGACGGTTGGCGGCTCGGCGACCTGACACCACGCACAGAGCCCCCGGCCAGGCATCCAACACAAAAAGACCCGGAGCCAAGCCATTAACAAAGGGGCAAAAACTTATCGTAAATCGTGACGGTAAGATGGGGCTTTATCAGGAACGCGGCCGATTTGGTCGCGTTTTTTTGGGCTTTTTGCGGGCTTTTTCGGCTGAAAACAGGCAAACTGACGCCGGGGACAGAAATCTTTACTGTTAGTTTTCAACACCCTGACGCGGGTTTTACAGGATCTCAACAAATCATGACCATGTTGTCGAAAAACTTTGGATAATTTTCAAACATTCACCGCCTGTTAACTGTTTCAGGGGTATTCCTTTAATTGCAAACAGGCGGAGCCACGGATGACCGAAGAAGCACATTCTTCCACTCACCCCCCACTCCCACCCACCACGGAAGATAGCTGGTTTTCCAGGCTTCGTCTTTTGCGCTCTCGACGCGTAGGCCCAGTGAGTTTTCACCGCCTCCTCGCAGAGCATGGTTCAGCGCAGAACGCGCTGGATGCGTTGCCAAAAATGGCACGTGCCGCCGGAATGTCCGGGTATGAAATATGTCCTGCAAGCGCGGTCACCGCAGAAGTAAAAGCCGCAAAAGCCGCCAAAGCGCGGCTTTTGTGCTTTGATGCCCCGCTCTATCCCCCCGCCCTCGCACAGCTCAGCTCAGCGCCACCGTTGCTCTGGGCGATTGGTGATATACAACTTCTTACGCGACCAATGATTGCCCTGGTCGGCGCCCGCAATGCCTCCTCCTTGGGCACCCGCATGGCGCGCAGTCTGGCCCGCGATCTGGGCGCGGCAGGATTTACCGTGGTGTCGGGTCTGGCGCGCGGCGTGGATACCGCAGCCCATCTCGCCAGTCTGGAGACCGGCACCATTGCGGTTCTGGCCGGGGGCTGCGATGTGATTTACCCCTCGCAAAATACCGAACTGGCCCAACATATCGCCAGCAAGGGCCTGATCCTGTCAGAACAGCCCATGCGGCGGACACCGCAGGCGCGTGATTTTCCCAAACGCAACCGCATCATTGCCGGTCTCGCCCAGGCCGTCATCGTGGTTGAGGCCGCAGGCCGGTCCGGCAGCCTGATCACCGCCCGCGACGCGCTGGATCTGGGACGCGAGGTCATGGCCGTCCCCGGTCACCCCTTTGATGCCCGTGCATATGGCTGCAATGCCCTGATCCGCGACGGCGCGGTTCTGGTGCGCAATGCCGAAGATGTCATTGCAGCACTTGCCCCGGTTACATCTGTGGCATCTGGCAAGACCGCGCCCGCTGCACCGGATGTCCCCAGACCTGCTATGTCTGGTCGCAAGGACATTGTTACAGAAAAACTATCGCAGCTTTCGGCCCTGACACAGGCGCTGGCGGGGGTGCCGACGCCGCCTCCGGAAAAGCGCAGCCTGAAAGAGACCTCGGCGTTGCACCAGATGATTCTGGCCGGTCTTGGCCCCAGCCCGACGGCCTCGGATCAATTGATGCGCGATCTGGAGCTGACGCCGCAGGCTTTTACCCCGGCGCTGACCGAACTGGAGTTAGAGGGCAAGATCAGCCGCATTCCCGGCGGCCTGCTCACCAGGCGCAGCAGCGAGGACAAGAGCGGATAGTAGCACCCGCAACAACAACCACCTGCGCCAAAGACCTTGCATTCCCATCGCCATAGGCGCTCAGCCGCGTTTCAGCCCGCCAATTTCAAGTTGGCCTTTCCCGTTGGCCTGAAGCCCCCGTCATATCTGGAGATATCAATGTCCTGTCACAGCCCCCTGCCCCCTCTTTGCCCCCTCATTTGCGCCCCCTGAGGAAGATCAAAAAACATCCCAAAGGCCACATGGATCAGGTCAGAAAATGCGCCTGACAACTGGCGCAGCTGCTGCGTCCAATGCTCGCTCATTGACATTCTCCCCTTGCGCCGCTGAACTTGCGCGGCCATAGAACGCCCGTTAGTGCACTTAAGAGGCCAAAGAATTACATGCCAGTTGTTGTTGTCGAATCCCCGGCCAAGGCCAAAACAATCAATAAGTACCTGGGGTCGAACTATACCGTTCTGGCATCTTATGGCCATGTACGCGACCTGCCCGCCAAAAACGGATCGGTCGATACGGACAACGACTTTGAGATGACATGGGAGATCGGCAATGACAGCCGCAAACATGTCAAAGCCATCGCCGATGCACTCAAAGAAGACAACGAACTGATTCTCGCAACTGACCCTGACCGCGAAGGCGAGGCCATCAGCTGGCATCTACAAGAGGCGCTGACCAAACGGCGGTCGATCAAAAAGGATACCCCCGTCAGCCGGGTGACTTTTAATGCCATCACCAAAGAGGCCGTTGCCGAGGCCATGCGCAATCCGCGTCAGGTGGATATGCCTCTGGTCGAAGCCTATCTGGCCCGCCGCGCACTTGACTATCTGGTGGGCTTTAACCTGTCGCCGGTTCTGTGGCGCAAACTGCCGGGTGCGCGCTCAGCAGGGCGGGTGCAATCGGTCTGCCTGCGCTTGATCGTTGAACGCGAGATGGAGATCGAGGCGTTTAATCCGCAGGAATATTGGTCAGTCAAAGCCAATATGACCACCCCGCGCGGTCAGGAGTTTGAAGCGCGCCTGACGGTTTTGGCCGGGGATAAGCTCGACAAATACAGCCTGGCCAATTCCACTGCCGCTGAACTGGCCGTGCAGGCGGTTTCCAGCCGCACCATGGTGGCCAAATCGGTTGAGGCCAAACCCGCCTCCCGGAACCCTTCGGCGCCCTTCATGACCTCGACCCTGCAACAAGAAGCCAGCCGCAAATTTGGCATGGGTGCCAAACAGTGCATGAATGCTGCCCAGCGGCTCTATGAGGCTGGCCTTATCACCTATATGCGGACCGATGGTATCGACATGGCGCCAGAGGCCGTGCAGGCCGCCCGCGCAGAAATCAACAGCCGCTATGGCGCTGAATATGTGCCCAGCTCGCCGCGCATCTACAAGAACAAGGCCAAGAACGCCCAGGAAGCCCACGAATGTATCCGCCCCACCGAGATGGGCCGCGACGCCAAAAACCTGAAGGTTTCAGAAGACGACCAGCGCAAGCTGTATGATCTGATCTGGAAACGCACCCTGGCCTGCCAGATGGAAGGCGCACGTCTGGAACGGACCACGGTTGATCTGGGCTCGGACGATGGCCAGGTGGTGCTGCGCGCCACTGGTCAGGTGATGCTGTTTGACGGCTTCCTTCGGGTCTACGAGGAAGGCCGCGACGATGTCGATGTCGTCGACGAGGACGACAAGCGCCTGCCGCAGATCATGCAGGGCGAGGCAATGAAGTTTTCCGCCACCCTGGGGCCACAGGCCGACAAGGCCGGCAAAGACGCCTCGATCCTGTCGGACAACAAGGCGGTTCTGGGGCTGCAGCACCACACGCAACCGCCGCCCCGCTTTACCGAGGCGACTTTGGTCAAGCGCATGGAAGAGCTGGGCATTGGCCGACCCTCCACCTATGCCAGCGTCATCACCACAATTCAGGACCGCGAATATGTCCGCAAGGACAAGAACCGTCTGTTCCCCGAAGACAAGGGGCGCATCGTCACCATCTTCCTGCTGAACTTTTTCCGCACCTATGTGGGCTATGAGTTCACCGCCAATCTGGAAGGCGAGTTGGATGACGTCAGCGCCGGCGGGCGCGATTACAAAGACATCCTGAGCAAATTCTGGCGCGATTTTTCGGCGGCGATCTCAGAAACCTCGGATCTGCGGATCTCCGAAGTGCTGGATGTGCTGGACGAAACCCTGGCGCCACAGCTGTACCCGCCGCGCGAAGACGGCACCGACCCACGCGTCTGCCCAAAATGCGGCGCCGGTCAGCTGCACCTGAAGACCTCGCGCACCGGTGGTTTTGTCGGCTGCGGCAACTACCCCGAGTGCAACTATACCCGGCCCATCTCGGGCGAGGGAGCCGAGGGCTATGAGCGTATTCTAGGCGAGGATGACGGTGATGAAATTCATCTGAAGTCCGGCCGCTTTGGCCCCTATGTGCAACGCGGCGAGGCCACGCCTGAGAACAAGAAACCTCCGCGGTCATCCCTGCCCAAACAAGGCAAGGATTTCCTGCCTGGCTGGGGTCCAAACGAGGTGACGCTGGAACAGGCTGTGACCCTGCTGACCCTGCCGCGTGAAATTGGCCCCCACCCCGAAGGCGGTGTCATTTCATCAAATCTCGGGCGGTTTGGCCCCTATATCATGCACCAGCTGCCGGATGAGGAAAAACCCGTTTACGCCAATCTGAAAGAGACACTGGATGTCTTTGAAATTGGCATGAACCGGGCGATGGAGATGATTACCGAAAAGCGCAACAATCCGGGCCGCGGCCGTCGTGCAGCAGCCAAGGCGCTGGTTGAGTTGGGCGAACACCCCGATGGCGGTGGCGCTGTCAGCATCATGGATGGCCGTTATGGGCCTTATGTCAAATGGGAGAAGGTCAATGCGACTCTGCCCAAAGACGTGGAAGCCAAAGATGTGACCATGGAGATGGCGGTTCAGCTGATCACCGAAAAGGCCGGCAAGTCAGGTGCCAAGAAAAAAGCCCCGGCCAAGAAGAAGGCCCCGGCAAAAAAGGCTGCCCCCAAAAAGCCGACGGCAAAAAAACCAGCGGCAAAAAGCGCCGCACCCAAGAAAGCGCCAGCCCAAAAGGCTGATGACACGGTCTAGGACAGCCTCCCGATCATCCCAGGCGGGGCTCCCGCCCGGATCAGGTGATCCATTGGATCCCCCTCTCCCGTTGGGCCCAGCGCCGCGCCTTTGGCGCGGCGCGTTTGCTTGGGGGTGCCCCAAGCAAACCCCTCTTTTGCGAAAGGCTTGCCACTCATAACCGGCGCTCTGGATCGCGAGGGCGCGCCGGGCGCAGCCCGGCGCCGGGCCCAAGGGTTTTGTGGTGTTTTCGCGCAGCAAAACACCACAAACGCGCGGGAGCCCCCCCCCCCTCTGCCCTTGCCCGCGCGCGCCTTACTGCTCCGTAGTAATACGCGCGCAGCTCAGTATTATTGACTCCGCGTCGTCTCGGGGCCAGAACCGGGGCAACTGGCTGTTGATGGGAGAACTCAATGAAGAAGATCTATTCCAGCGCCGCTGAAGCACTCGATGGGTTGCTTCATGATGGCATGTTCATTGCGGCGGGCGGCTTTGGCCTCTGTGGCATTCCAGAGCTGTTGCTCGATGCAATCAAGGAGGCCGGCACCAAGGATCTGACCTTTGCCTCCAACAATGCAGGTGTTGACGATTTTGGCATTGGCATCCTGTTGCAGACCAAGCAGGTCAAGAAGATGATCTCTTCTTATGTGGGGGAAAACGCGGAATTCATGCGTCAGTATCTCAGCAATGAGCTGGAGCTGGAGTTCAACCCGCAGGGCACCCTGGCTGAGCGCATGCGTGCAGGCGGCGCCGGCATCCCCGGTTTTTATACCAAAACCGGCGTCGGCACTGTTATTGCTGAGGGCAAAGAGCACAAGGATTTCCCCACCGGCCCCGAGGGCCAGCCCGAGACCTATATCATGGAAGAGGGCATTTTTGCCGATCTTGCCATCGTAAAAGCCTGGAAAGCCGACGAGACCGGCAATCTGGTGTTCCGCAAGACCGCGCGCAACTTCAACGCGCCTGCTGCCACCTGCGGCAAGGTCTGCATTGTTGAGGTCGAAGAGATCGTGCCCACGGGCAGCCTGGACCCCGACAGTATTCACCTGCCCGGCATCTATGTGCACCGCATCATCAAAGGTGATCACGAGAAACGCATCGAACAGCGCACAGTGCGCCAGAAGGAGGCCTGATCCATGGCATGGGACCGCAATCAAATGGCCGCCCGCGCAGCGCAGGAACTGCAGGACGGCTGGTATGTGAACCTCGGCATCGGTATCCCGACCCTGGTCTCCAACTACATCCCCGAAGGTGTCGAAGTGACACTTCAGTCGGAAAACGGCATGTTGGGCATGGGCCCCTTCCCCTTTGAGGGAGAAGAGGACGCCGATCTGATCAATGCTGGCAAGCAGACCATCACCGAGCTGCCGCAGACCGCCTATTTTGATTCCGCACAAAGCTTTGCGATGATCCGGGGCGGCAAGATCGCCATGGCCATCCTGGGCGCGATGGAAGTGGCCGAAAACGGCGACCTGGCAAACTGGATGATCCCAGGCAAGCTGGTCAAGGGTATGGGCGGCGCCATGGATCTGGTGGCTGGTGTTGGCCGCGTTGTGGTGGTCATGGATCACACCAACAAACATGGCGACAGCAAGGTGCTGAAAGACTGCACCCTGCCTCTGACCGGTCAGAAAGTTGTGGATCGCATCATCACCAATCTTGGTGTGCTGGATGTGGTCGAAGGTGGCCTGAAGATCGTCGAATGCGCCGATGGTGTCTCCGAAGAAGAGCTGCGTGCAGCCACCCAGGCAACCATCGTCAACTAAGTCGAAATGACCTGTCATCCGGCGCTTTGGTGACAGGTCGGCTATTGCAAACGGCTCATCTCAGTTTGAGATGAGCCGTTTTTGTGTCTCCCCGTTGTCATAACGCTTGTGCGGCATCGGGGACCCTGACCTTAACGTAAGGTAACAAGCGTCCTCACCGGGGCGGAAGAAATGCCGCGAATGTCATTTTTAATGCGCCTTTTTCGGGGGCATAAAGTCGCTGTGACCACATTGTGGGCAAAATTAACTTGCCAAGCGACACAGGTAGTTTATCCGAAGGCACATATTCAAAAAATACGGCAGGCGCATGACAAACTCCAATGACCTTCCCAAACCGCAGCCTACTGAGCGGTCTTCGCGCGATTGGGTGAAGATTTTGGCGAAATACCGCGAGCCCAACGAGCTGCGCAGCGGCTTTGAACTGGGGGTCAGCGCTATTCCGTTCTTTCTGCTCTGGGCGCTGGCTTGGTGGGCCTTGTCCTATAGCTACTGGCTGGCTTTTGCGATCTCGCTGGTGAATGCCGCCTTTTTGCTCCGCCTGTTCACCATTCAGCACGACTGCGGCCATGGCGCCTTTTTCAAAAACCGGCAGCTGAGCGACTGGGTTGGTCGGCTCCTGGGTGTGTTGACCCTCACCCCCTATGATGTCTGGCGGCGGACCCATTCAGAGCATCACAGCGCTGCAGGCAATCTTGACAAGCGCGGCATGGGGGATGTGCATACGCTGACCGTGGCCGAGTATCGGGCGCTGTCGCCCTTTGGCAAGCTGCACTACCGGGTCTACCGCAGCCCCGTCACACTGTTTGGTCTGGGGCCTAGCTATCTGTTTTTGCTGCAAAACCGCATTCCTTTGGGGCTGATGAAAAGCCTGCGCTACTGGACCAGCGCCATGGGTACAAATATTGCCATTCTGGCAGCCCTGGGCGCGATCTGGTATTTTGGTGGCCTGCTGCCGCTGTTGCTGATCTTCCTGCCCTCGACCATTCTGGCGGCCACCGCCGGGGTCTGGTTGTTCTATGTGCAGCATCAGTTTGAAACCACCCACTGGGAAAACGCTTCCGACTGGCAACTGCATGATGCGGCGCTCAACGGCAGTTCCTATTACGTGCTGCCATCGGTCTTGCAGTGGTTTACCGCCAATATCGGCATTCACCAGGTGCATCACCTCTATAGCCGTATCCCCTTTTACCGGCTGACCGAGGTGATCAAAGATCATTCCGAACTGGCGATGAAGAACCGGCTCACCATCCGCGAGAGCCTGAGCTGTGCCAAACTGCATCTCTGGGACGAAGACAGCAAACGCCTGCTGTCTTTCTCGCAGGCGCGAGCCCTTTACGGGTAAGCACGCAGCCAGACAGCACAACCATCATGCGGGGCCCATGTGGCCCCGTTTTTTGTGGACCCGTCAGTTTTCACACGACAACTGGCGGTGAGAGCGCCCGCGTCATATCCATGCGCAAACGGCTGTCATAGTTCACTGGTGGCATGTGTTCCCGGCTGCGTCAGAGCCCCGGTTATCTGCTGATTGGCCAGTCGAAACCGGCTTTATTTGGTACGGCGAAACACACAGCCATCGCTGATCAGCTCAGGTGGTGTCAGGCACAGCGCCCGCGCCACCTGATAGGCTGCCAGCACCTTTGGCACATAGTCACGGGTTTCGGCAAAGGGCGGCACGCCTTGGTGCGCCCGTACCGCCCCTTCGCCTGCGTTATAGCCTGCCAGCGCCAAAACAGCATCCCCGGCAAACTCGTCAAGCAGCCAATCCAGATATTTGATGCCACCGCTGATGTTCTGCTCTGCCGCCAAAGCATCAGTGACGCCAAAACGCGCCGCAGTATCCGGCATCAACTGCATCAGCCCCTCAGCCCCGGCGCTGCTCACCGCCTCTGCCTTGCCGGCAGATTCCACCGCGATCACTGCCAACACCAGTGCTGGTGACACCTGGCTATCCGCTGAGGCGATCAAGATCGGCACCGCCTGTTCTTGGATAATCTGCTGCATCAGCTGCAGGCCAGGTGCCGAAACCGGTGTTGGCGCTGTCTTAAGCGCCGTCAGCGCCAGCTCGAGCCGATTGTGCCCCGCCTCCCCCGCGATCCCGGTTGGAACCCGCTGCCAGAACCAACCATAGCGGCCAATATCCCCCGGCACAGCAGCCGCGCTGTCTGCGGCACTGCCGCCCCCGGACAGAGGTGCTGTCTGCGGTTCCTGGATCTGTATGGTGATCTTTGGCGGCGCGCCAGGCTTGGGTGCAGCCACCCGTCTGGCCTCAAATGTTGGAAAAGCCCGCGGTGTGGACCGTGTCTCGCCGACCTCAACCTGTTGGGCTGCGGACTCCGCCGCCCCAAGTGCCAAAACAAGCGGGGCAATTATTAATTTCAGCCCCAATAGAGATCTTTTGGTCATTTTACCGCTCAAAACTTAGGTCTTTTTTCCGGCAGACTCGCCGATCCTGGCGGGAAAAGCCAGTTTTACAGACTCAAATCTGGCAGTTTCGCCATATTTGGCGCCTTTCGCCCCAGCAAAGCCCCGAGGATTGACAAAAAGTAAATTCTTAAATTGTTCCATTACAGGTACTTACCTGCGAACTTGCCAAAAAGTTAAAATTGGGCAGCGATTTTCAGAATCCGGCCCAATTCCTGCCATGCTCTCCCGGCTATATGTACTCATCCAAGCGACACAGGGTCGGTGAGAGAGAGAGACAGACCCTGAAACGACGTCGCCGGGTAACGTAAAACCTTAGATATCCCTGGAGGGACTATACAATGATCAAATTCATCAAAAACTTCCGCAAAGACGACTCCGGCGCCGTGACTGTTGACTGGGTTGTTCTGACCGCTGCTGTTGCTGCTCTGGCCGGTGCTGCCTACACTGCCATTGAGTCTGGTTCCACCCAGCTGACCGGCGACACCGCTGCCTTCCTGACACTAAAAGGCACCACAGTTGGTACCGCAGGTCAGTAATTGACCAAAAGTCGCTATCTGTAGCGTCTGCAATGTTGGGGCCGCGCCTTTACAAGAAGGACGCGGCCCTTTTCCCGAAGCCAGTTTCGAGCGAGGGGCAAAATGAAAAAGTTTTGGTCATTTATCGCCAGCGACGATGGTGCTGTGACCGTGGATTGGGTGGTATTGACCGCTGCAATCGTCGGTCTCACGGTTTTGATCTCAGATCAGATGCTAAACGGCACAATGGGTTTGGTGAATGCGCTGGTGGCATTCATGTCAAACTGGGACTTCTCCTGATCCGATCGGATCCTCGCGCCAGAAAGGCGCACTTTGTCACTGCAAGACTAATCAATATGCTGGCTCCGCCCCCGAGGTGGGGTCGGTCCCCACCGTGAAAGGTCATACACAATGCGCGCAGTATTTGGACTCGTCCTTATTGTCGGGGTCGCCCTCGCTGGCGGCGCTGTGATGATGGCAAAGAACTACATTTCCGCCTACCAGAACGAACTTGCCCGGGAGCGCGCCAATCGTGGCGAAGTGATCCCAACCACAGACGTTTTTGTGGCAAACAGCCAGTTGAAATACGGCGAACGGCTCACCAAAGACTCGGTGCGCAAGGTGCGTTGGCCCAGTGAATCCATCCCCGAAGGTGCCTTTACCTCGCTGGAGGCCCTGTTTCCCCCGGCCAATCCCGGCGATCTGCGGGTGGTGTTGCGCACCATGGAAAAGGATGAGGCCCTGCTGGAGGCCAAGCTGACCAATCCAGGTCAGGATGCCGGCATTACCTCGCAGCTGCGACGCGGCATGCGGGCTTTTGCCATCAGCGTTGATGTGTCCTCAGGTGTGTCTGGCTTCCTGCGCCCCGGCGATCATGTGGATGTCTACTGGACCGGCAGCGTGCAGCATGGAGCAAATCGCGGCGGGCAAGAGATCACCCGGCTTATTGAACCCAGCATCGAATTGATCGCGGTGGACCAAAGCGCCAGCAGCGAAGTCAACGGCGCCACAATTGCCCGCACCGTCACCGTTGCGGTGCAGCCAGAACAGGTGGCCGCATTGGCTCAGGCGCAAACAACGGGTCGGCTGTCGCTCTCGCTTGTGGGCGCCGGTGATGACACTGTGGCCTCGGTTGTCGAGGTGAACCAGCGCAGTCTTCTGGGACTTGGTGAACAACTGGCCCCCGCGCCGGTCGAGCAAAAACGGGTCTGCACCATCCGCACCCGTCGTGGCGCCGAAGTGGTCGAAATCCCGATCCCCTGCACCAACTAAGGCGCAGCGCCCAACCCAGAGCCTCTGAGCTGATTGGTTAGGCCAATTGGTCAGGAAGGGCTGTATTGTCAACAAATTACCCTCCGCCGCTGGGCTGTCCTTTGGGATGGCCCGGCGATTTCTGTTGCTGCTGTCCCACAGGGAAATGACTGCAACTCCCTGCCAGAAGCCTTTGATTCTTGCAATAATTCGCAAATTGCCGCAGAGTGCTGCAAAACGACGGGCAAAAAGACCCGAAAATGAGGCGTGATCGGAAAGGCAGGTCACATGAGAATTCGTGGATTTATGGCGGCGGCTCTCACTGGGCTATCGCTGCTCTGTATGGCTGCGCCAGAGGCTTCTCTGGCCAATGGGTTGCGTGAGGTCAAACGCGGCACCTCTGTCACGTTGGACGTGCCGATGAACCGCGCGGTGGTGGTCGAAAGCGATGACCCCTTTGCCGAGCTGAGCATTGCCAACCCCAACATCGCCGACATCTCTTCGCTGTCCGACCGCACCATCTATGTGCTGGGCAAATCCCCCGGCCTGACCACGCTGACCCTGCTGGATGCCTCGGGCAAGCTGATCACCAATGTGAATGTGCGGGTGGCTGCCGATGTCACGGAATTCAAAGAGCGGCTGCGCCAGATCCTGCCGGGTGAACAAATCGAAGTGCGCACCGCAAACGACGGTATCGTTCTGTCCGGCAATGTCTCCAGTGCTGCGCGCCTGCAACGCGCCCTGGATCTGGCCGAGCGCTATGCCCCCGAGCGGGTGAGCAACCTGATGAGCGTCGGCGGTGTGCAGCAGGTCATGCTGAAGGTGCGTTTTGCCGAAATGCAGCGCTCCGTCTCCAAAGCGCTGCATTCCTCGGTTGCTCTGGGGGGCAGCAGCGGCACCTCTGGAGAAACCGGCCAATGGCTGCAAGGGACCAATGGGCTCGGCAATCCCATCGAAGTCAAAGACGGCATTGCCGGGGCAGTTGCCTTTCAGTTCGGTGTTGGATCGCTTCAGGTTGGCCTGTTGCTGGAAGCCCTGGAACGCAAAGGCGTCGTGCGCACCCTGGCCGAACCCAACCTCTCTGCCCTCTCCGGGCAAGAGGCCAAATTTCTTGCCGGTGGTGAGTACCCTATTCCGGTCGCCCAGGATGGCGGCACTGTCTCCATCGAGTTCAAACCCTTTGGTATCGAGTTGAACTTCATTCCACGAGTTGTGGATGGCGATCTGATCAATCTCGAGCTCAAGGCCGCCGTTTCTGCGGTAGATTCCACCAATTCGATCACTGCAAATGGCCTCAACGTGGCCGCGTTTTCACGCCGCGAAACCTCAACCACTGTCGAGCTGCGCGACGGCGAGAGCTTTGCCGTTGCCGGGCTGGTGCAGGATGACTTTCTCGATCAGACTTCACAGGTGCCATGGCTTGGGGATGTGCCTGTGCTTGGCGCCCTGTTCCGCAGTGCCGATTATCAGCGCGACCAGACGGAGCTGGTGATTATCGTCAGTGCCCATCTGGTGACCCCCACCCGTGGCGAGGCCCTGAGCCTGCCAACCGATCGTATCAAGCCCCCCAGCGAGTCTGAGCTCTTTCTCTTTGGCCGCACGGTTCATTCCCAAAAGGGCCCCGCCAGCGAAGTTGCCAAGCAAGACTTCAACGGCTCTTACGGCTATGTGATGGACTAATGCAAAGGATGACCGGGAAAATGATCAAAAGCATAGCGATCCTGGGGCTGACCCTTGGCGCCACGGCCTGTAGCCACCATCAGGCCGGGGAACCGCTGGACAGCAGCCTGATGGGTGCTGCCACCGCCAATAACGCGGCGGTGATGCGCGGCGAAGGCGAATATGCCATTCAACTGGCCGCCCGGTTTGCCGAAGAAGTGCCAACCACTATCAACTTTGCCTTTAATGAGGCCCGCCTGGATGGCGAAGCCCGTGCGGTGCTGGACCGGCAGGCAGCATGGATCAAGCAATTCCCCGAAGTCCGCTTCCGGGTCTATGGCCACACTGACGCTGTTGGTGGCAACAGCTACAACAAGCGGCTGGGCCTGCGCCGCGCCCGTGCCGCCGTCAACCACCTGGTGAGCCGTGGCATTGATCGCCGCCGCCTGGAGGCCATGGTCTCGCAGGGGGAAAGCCAGCCGCTGATCCTGACCCAGGAACCCGAGCGCCGCAATCGCCGCACCGTCACCGAAGTAAGCGGCTTCCTGAAACGCCACCCTTCGGTACTGGATGGGAAATATGCGCAGATCGTCTATCGCGACTACGTCGAAAGCGCGGTTGCAGCCACAACACTGACCGTTGAGGAATCCCTGCCCACCGCAGGGGAATAATCAGGCCTGTGGGTCCGCCAAGTTCTTAGACTTTTAGGAACTCTTAACAATTCCCAATAATTGGGGCTTTTTGGCCCCAATCTCGCCCAGATCTTCGTTGACATTGAGCCTCAGAGGCAGCCAGGCAATCCGTCTTTTGTCAGGCCGCTTTGAAACCAAGAGGATAATGTCGATGAGCGGTGAAATGCCACAAACTGAAACAGCTGCCATTGTTGCCTGCACAGTCAGCCGTGACGTGCAGAATTTCGACCTCTTGATTGAAGATATGGAAGCCGCTCTGGGGGAAACCTGGGGAGATCTTGGGTTTAACGAAACCCTGGCCTTTTTTGCCCAGCCCGAAGCCGAGACCCTGGAATTTATCGCCCTGGCAATGGACGCTGACGACGAAGCCAATCTTGCCCAGATGGGCGAAATCATCACGCAGGCCAAGCTCCGCGACATCAAGGTGATTCTGATCGCCGAGGAAGTCAGCCCCGCCGCGCTGCACACCTTGCTGCGCCAGGGCGCCGACGAGTTCATCCCCTACCCGCTGCCAGAGCGTGAGTTGCAGGCCGCCATTGATCGGCTCAGCACCCCCGAACCCGAGCCGGTGGCACCCAGCAATCTGCACGCCCTGCAGCCGGACGCCCGCCGCGAAGGTGCAGTTATCGTCTGTCATGGTCTGGCCGGCGGCACCGGATCGACCACACTGGCGGTGAATCTCGCCTGGGAGCTGGCCGAGATGAGCACACGCAAGGCACCTTCGGTTTGCCTGCTCGACTTTGATATGCAGCAGGGGTCGGTTTCGACCTACCTTGATCTGCCGCGCCGCGAGATCGTGATGGAGATGTGGAGCGAAACCGAAGAGATGGATGCCGACATCTTTGGCCAGGCTCTGCTGCCCTTTGAGGAAAAACTGCAGGTTCTGACCGCGCCCAGCGACATGATTCCGCTGGAATTCATCTCGGTGGAAGACATCGAGCGCGTGGTGGAAATGGCCCGCAGTCATTTTGATTTTGTCATCATCGACATGCCCCATACCCTGGTGCAATGGTCGGAAACCATTTTGCAGATGGCCCATGTCTATTTTGCTCTGATCGAGCTGGACATGCGTTCGGCCCAAAACGCCCTGCGCCTGAAACGGGCGCTGCAATCCGAAGGCCTGCCTTTTGACAAGCTGCGCTTTGCCCTGAACCGGGCGCCAAAATTCACCGACCTCAGCGGCAAAAGCCGGGTCAAGCGCATGGCAGAAAGCCTTGGGATCTCCATTGATCTGCAACTGCCCGATGGCGGTAAACCGATCACCCAGAGCTGTGATCACGGGCTGCCACTGGCGACATCAAACGCCAAGAACCCCCTGCGCAAGGAAATCGCCAAACTGGCACGCTCCCTGCACGACTTGGGGGCCAGCGAGGCCGAGGCAGCCGCCTAGTCTCTACCGTCCCATTTTACTGAGTACCCGGGGGGTCTCTCATGTTTTCCAAGTACAAGAAACAAGCATCCAAGCCCAAAGCCGCAGCACCGGTCGCCGAGGCCGCCGTCGTGGCGGCGCCCAGCCCGGCCGCAAAACCCAGCCTGCGACGCCCGATCACGCGCCAGGCAGCCGAAGCCGCAGCTCATGACAAGGACCGCAAGCGCCAGGAGCGCCTGAGCGAGATCAAGGTACAGCTGCACCGCGATCTGCTGGAAAACCTCAACCTGGCCGCATTGGAAACCGCCCCAGAAGCCGAGCTGCGCGGCGAAATTTCTGCCATTGCCGCTGAGATTCTCGAAGAAAAGGGCATCGTGCTCAACCGCGAAGACCGCATGACACTCAACAAAGAGCTCTATGATGAGGTCACCGGCCTGGGCCCGCTTGAGACGCTTTTGCAGGATGAAACCGTCAGCGACATTCTGGTCAATGGCCCCCACCAGATCTTTATTGAACGCAATGGTAAACTGCAGCTGAGCAACATCGCCTTCAAAGATGAAAAGCACCTGATGCGGATCATCGACAAGATTGTCTCGGCCGTTGGCCGCCGGGTGGATGAAAGCAACCCCTATGTGGATGCCCGTCTGGCTGATGGTTCGCGGTTCAACGCCATGGTGCCTCCGGTTGCGGTGGATGGTTCGCTGGTGTCGATCCGGAAGTTCAAAAAGGACAAACTCGGCATTGATGATCTGGTTGAATTTGGCGCCTTCACAGAAGAAATGGCCGCCTACCTCCAGGCTGCCGTCTCGACCCGGCTCAACGTGATTGTGTCGGGCGGGACCGGGTCTGGTAAAACCACCACGCTCAACGCTCTTTCGTCCTTCATTGATAACGCCGAACGTATTCTGACCATCGAAGATACTGCGGAACTTCAGCTGCAACAGACCCATGTGGGCCGCATGGAAAGCCGCCCGCCCAATGTTGAAGGCAAGGGCGAAGTCTCGCCGCGCGACTGTCTGAAAAACGCCCTGCGGATGCGTCCGGACCGGATCATCGTGGGGGAAACCCGCGGCGAAGAAGTCATCGACATGTTGCAGGCAATGAACACCGGCCACGATGGATCAATGACCACAATCCACGCCAACTCGGCGCGCGATGGCATTTCTCGACTGGAGAACATGATCGCCATGGCCGGCATGGAAATGCCTATCAAGGCTGTGCGCAGTCAGATCGCTTCGGCGGTGAACGTCATCGTGCAGGCCTCGCGTTTGCAGGACGGCTCGCGCCGGATGACCTCGATCACCGAAATCACCGGCATGGAGGGCGACGTGATCTCGATGCAGGAACTGTTCCGCTTCCAGCGCGTTGGGCTGACCCCCGACAACAAGATCATCGGCCATTTCACCGCCACTGGCGTGCGCAGCCACTATTCCGAGCGCTTCCGTCTTTGGGGCTATGACCTGCCGCCATCAATTTATGAACCCAACCAAGTGGAGGTCTGAAGATGCAACTGAGCGCAGAACCGGTCATCTATATCCTGATCTTTGTCGGAGTGGTGGTCCTGGTCGAAGGCATCTATCTGGTTGCCTTTGGCAAATCCATTCGGTTGAACAATCAGGTCAATCGCCGTCTGGAAATGATGGAGAAAGGCAGCAGCCGCGAACAAGTGCTGGAGCAGCTGCGCAAGGAACTGGGCCAACATGGCAAGTCCAAGACCATCCCGCTTTATTCTATTCTTGCCGAAAAGGCGCAAAAGGCGGCCATCGCCTTTAGTCCCAAACAGTTGATGATGATCATGGCAGGGGTCGCCACCCTTGCCTTTTTTGGCTTGAGCATTGGCACCAACACCCCCCTGCCCGCGCGGGTTCTCGCCGCGATTGTCATGGGTGTGGGCGGTGTGTTTTTCTGGGTCAACCGGAAGGCCAACAAACGCATGTCCTTGATCGAAGAACAACTGCCAGACGCCGTAGAGCTGATGGTGCGCAGCCTGCGCGTGGGCCATCCGTTCAACTCGACCGTTCAGATCGTCGCCAATGAAATTGACGATCCCCTGGCCACCGAATTTGGCATCATCGCCGATGAAAGCGCCTATGGCAGGGATATTGGTGAGGCCCTGAAAGAAATGGCCGAACGGCTTGATATTCAGGATCTGCGCTTTCTGTCGGTCGCGGTGACCATCCAGCAGCAATCAGGTGGTAACCTCGCCGAGGTGCTGGCTGGTCTGGCCAAGGTAATCCGGGCCCGGTTCCGGCTGTTCCGCCGGGTCAAGGCCATCACCGCTGAGGCACAGTGGTCGGGCAAGTTTCTGTCGGCATTTCCCCTGTTGGCGCTGATTGTCACCCTGCTCAAAGATCCGAACTATTATGACGACGTGCTGGATCATCCCTACTTCATCCCAGCCTGTTTCTTTGTCGGCATCATGCTGACGGTGAACCTGTTCGTGATGCGCTATCTGACCAACATCAAGGTGTGAGGAGGAGACAATGAGCATCTTTGCCAATATCGAAACCTATCTCACCGATCAGTTTGGGGCCTTTGGTCCGCTGTTGGTGCTGGGCCTGCTGGGCCTCCTTATGGTGGTGATTGCTGCGCTGTTGCTGCTCAACCAGCCAGAAGATCCACTGAAAAAACTGCAACGGGATCTATCCACGGACACCCGAAAAACGCCGCAAAAAGAGCGCCTACGTCAAAAGAACCGTAACGAACAGTTGCAGAAATTCGCCAGCTTCCTTGAGCCTCAGAACGCCGAGGAACTGTCGGCGATGGAGCTGAAACTGCGCCAAGCGGGGTATCACTCAAAGGATGCGGTGCGGATCTTTCACTTTGCCCAGATGGCCTTTGGTCTCATCGGTCTGGCTGCTGGTCTGTTCTATGTCTATGTGATGAACGCCGGTTTTGAATTCGAAACCCAGGCACTGGTCATTCGGATCATTGGCCCTGGTGGTGCGGGCTACATGCTGCCCAGATACTGGGTCACCCGCCGCATTGCCGAACGCAAAGAAGAAATCGAATCCGGTTTCCCGGATTCTCTGGACATGATGCTCGTCTGCGTCGAGGCAGGTCAGTCGCTGGATCAATCCATTGTCCGCGTCGCCGCCGAGCTGAAGGCCTCCTACCCACAGCTTGCCTATGAATTTGACATTGTCGCCCATGAGATGAAGGCCGGCAAAGACAAGGAAAAAGTGCTGCGCGACATGGGCACCCGCTGCGGCGTGCAGGATATCTCGTCCTTTACCACCGTGATGATCCAATCTGCCGCCTTTGGCACCTCGATCGCCGAGGCACTGCGGGTTTATGCCTCTGAAATGCGGGACAAACGCGTGATGCGGGCCGAAGAGGCCGCAAATAAGTTGCCAGTGAAGATGACCCTTGCCACAATGATGTTGACGGTTCCGCCACTGCTGATCATTCTGGTTGGCCCCTCGGTGAAGAACATCATGAATATGGGCAATGCAGGCAACTGATAATGACAAAATTCGAACGGGGTATCCCTGTTCGCCAATATGCACCGCGCACCGCCGCCTTTGCTTTTGCATTGGTGGCGGTTGGCTGTTCTCCGGCGGGCCTTTCACAGAAAAACCCCAACAGCTGGGCGCCGGGGATCGACAGTCGCCAAGCGGGTGAAGATCCGCTGCTGGTCGGCCACCGATTGATGGCCGCCGAGCAATACGAACTTGCCCTGGATGCCTTTACCCGCGCCACATTGGACCATGGTTTGACCCCGGAAATCCTGTCCAGCCTGGGCTCTGCCAATCTCGGTCTTGGTCGCTTGGGACAGGCCGAGGACCTGCTCCGGCGCGCGGTCAAACAGGCCCCCGATTGGGCAGAGCCTCATAACAATCTGGGCATTGTGCTGATGGAGCGGGGCAAAACGGCCGAGGCGGTGCAGATCCTCAAGCGGGCCTTTGCGCTAAACAATGGCGAAAGTGACGCAATCCGGGATAATTTGCGCTTGGCTCTCGAAAAATATGAAAACTCCCCTCATAGTGACGGGCAAAGCACAGAAGACAACACATACAAGTTGGTGCAACAGGGCGGGGGAAGCTATGCGCTTCACAAAACCCCGGACCTCTAGAGGCTGAGCAGAAAAAGGACGCAGAAACATGCGCCACGTATTTCTAGTATCTGCATGTCTGGCAGGCGCCGTGGCGCTGTCAGCCTGTGGCAAACAGGACGGTGAAGAAACTGTCGAACGCGCCTTTCAGGACGTGAATGTCATTGATGAAACCAATCTCAATGATGTGATGTTGACCGTGGCAGACCCCAATCAGGCGGTGAACTATTTCCGGGACAGTGTAAAAAACAACCCCGAACGGATCGACATGCAGCGTGGTCTGGCAATCTCTTTGATCCGGGCCAAGCGCAACACCGAGGCCGTCGCAGCCTGGAAAAAGGTTGTTGCCATGGCAGAGGTCACCAGTGAAGATCGTCTCGGACTTGCGGAATCTCTGATCCGTATCGGCAATTGGGATGAGGCAAAAACCGCCCTGAATGCCATCCCTCCCACCCACGAGACCTACCAGCGCTATCGTCTGGAAGCCATGGTGGCCGATGCCAATCAGGAATGGAAACGTGCCGACAGTTTTTATGAAACCGCTGTTGGGCTCACCACCCAACCTGCCAAGATCATGAACAACTGGGGCTATTCCAAACTGACCCGTGGCGACTACAGCGAAGCAGAGCGCTTGTTTGGAGAGGCAATCCACCAGGACCAAAGCCTGTTCACCGCCAAGAACAACCTGGTTCTGGCCCGTGGCGCCCAGCGCAACTACGATCTGCCAGTGATCTCCATGACCCAGACTGAACAGGCCAAACTGCTGCATACACTGGCACTTTCGGCGGTCAAACAGGGGGATGTGAAAATTGGCGAAGGCCTGCTGCGCCAGGCTGTTGCCACCCATCCACAGCATTTTGAGGCCGCAGCCAAGGCGCTGAGCGCATTGGAGAACAGCTGATCATGCAGGTATTGGCCGGGTCGGCAGAGGTGGCGCGTTGGTTTTTGCCCTTTGTGCTGCCGCTCTGTTTTGCAGCGGCCTATACCGATCTGTCCCGTATGCGCATTCCCAACTGGATCACAGACAGCCTTGGCGCGGTCTATGTGATCCTGGGTCTGTTGATCATGCCAACCTGGGCCGACTATGGCTGGCAATTGCTGCATCTGCCCATTGGCATTGCCATCGGGTTTTTGTTCTTTTCGGCAGGCGTAATGGGCGCGGGGGACGCCAAATTCATCGGCGCTGCCGCTCCGCTGGTGGCGCTGGCCGATCTCCCTGCCCTGATCATGATCTACGCTGCCAACCTGTTGGCGGCCTTTGCCACCCATAGATTGGCCAAACACACCCCGCTCAGCCGTCTGGCACCAGGATGGCAAAGCTGGAGTGTCGGCAAAAAGTTCCCCATGGGTTTCAGCCTCGGCGGCACCCTGGCGCTCTACCTGATCCTGGTGGCCTGTTTCGGGCAATAACGCAGCCAGGGTTAACGCAGCCAGGGTTTCGCAAAATTTGCCTCCGTATAGTCGCCAAGAGCGCGCGACCGGAACCTAAAAGCACCGGTCCAGGCACGGCGCATCAGGTTCCGAATGCAGCACGGTTATCGTAGCGATCACCATTTGCAGCAGCCGCCGGAGGCAGTGTTACGATATTTCCCGGCTGGGTGTTGAATCGCTCCACCTGCTGCGCCAGATTTACGGCATCATTTGCCAGGATTTGGCTTGCTGCCGTGGTCTCTTCCACCATGGCTGCGTTTTGCTGCGTCACCGCATCCAACTGGCTTACACCGGTGTTGATTTCTTCCAGCGTTATCGATTGTTCCTGTGCGCCACGGGCGATATCAGACACATGCCCTGAAATATTGCCGACATTGCTGATAATGGAATTCAGCTCAACTCCGGCTTTGCCAACCAGCTCCACCCCTTTGTTCACATGACCGGAACTTTCTGAGATCAGCTGTTTGATTTCTCCAGCAGCCTCTGTGGATCGTTGTGCCAAAGCCCGGACCTCCGAGGCGACCACGGCAAAACCACGTCCAGCTTCACCTGCGCGGGCCGCTTCGACCCCGGCGTTCAGGGCCAGAAGGTTGGTCTGGAAGGAGATGTCGTCGATGACAGAAATGATATGAGAGATCTTGTCCGAGGATCCGCGGATATTATCCATGGCGACAATGGCGTCTTGCACAACTTGATTGCTGCCTTTGGCGGCTGCCGTCGCAGTAGCAACAATGTCTTCGACCTGCTTTGCACCCTCAGCTGCGGACCGCACAGTGGCTGTCAGTTCTTCAAGCGCTGCTGCGGTTTGTTCCAGGGTCGCCGCCTGGGTTTCGGTCCGGTTTGACAACTCCGAGGTTGATCCGTTGATTTCCTGAGCCGTAGACGAAACAGCCACCGACACGGATTTGACAGTCTCCATGGCCTCTGAAAGCTGCGTCATTGCCTGGTTGAGCGAACGGCCCAGAACACTCAGGTCTTCTACTTTCGAGATCTCAACATGATGTGCCAGGTTGCCATTGGCCATTTCTGCCAAACCATTGGCGATGTCCTCGGTATCTTTTCTGCGTTGAGTTACATCCGTGGCAAGCTTGATGACATAATCAACAGTTCCATCCGCCGCCAGAACGGGGGCATAGGTAGCCTGGATCCAGATTTCATCTCCGGTCTTGGTTATCCTTGGGAACTGGTCCGTGAAAAACTCACCCGCAGCAAGAGCTTTCCAGAAATCCCTGTAGCTCTTGGTCTTGACGTATTCGGGGTCAATAAAAATGGAATGATGCCGCCCAACGACCTCATCCAGTTCATAGCCCAGAGCCGTAAGGAAATTGCTGTTGGCGTTCATGATGGTGCCATCGGTTTTGAACTCAATAACTGCCTGAGTTCGGTCGATGACCTCCATGAAGGCTCTTTTCTCTGCCAGTTCCCTGACTTCTGCACGCCTTTTTGACCCGAACAATTTCATCTACCTTACCCCAAAATAACAACGCTTTACCAAGCAGCAGTATGTGACCCCTGCGCTGAGTAAGTCTTAACACTCATCGCTTCTCCCCAGGGTAGAAATTTAGGCGTATTTGGCCCCTCTTTAGTATAGAGTTGAGACCTATTTCCCCTATGAAGTGCAGCCAGGCCATGCCCACAGCAGCACGCATTACGAATCACTTGGACAAAATCCGCCTTTGCAAACCGCTGCCAGTCGAGGTTTTCCTGTAGGGGTCAAGCCCTCCCGCCCCTGAAACCACCAGGTCATCAACAGAGCCGCTGAAGGTTCAGCTTTCGCCACCCTGCCGCTCTGACGTTGACCGTCTGGCGCAGGCTGCTGGCATTGCATCCAATCCATTTCAAATCCACAGCACTGCACCGCCAAAATGCTTTGGCTTTGCCTCAGTCTTGCCGCAGTGGTGAATAGACTGTTGCGCAAGCCCCCTGCCCCCTTGGCAGGCCCCGACACCTTTGCGATCAGATGAGCAGGCCACCAGATGAACATGCAAAACAGCCCCGTCACTGCACCTCCGGCCCCCAAGGGGCTAGAGCAGATGCAGCTTCCGATCGTGATGATGCGGGACGTCCTGCTCAAGACGATATTTCGCAAGAACGTCAATGTGGTCAGCGAAGTGGCCGAGGCAATTTGCCTGCCGGTGCCGGTGACGCAAGAGCTGATCGATATGGCCCGCGAGCAGAAACTGCTGGAGGCCACCGGCACGCTCAACGCCAATAGCGGCAATGAAATGGGCTATCAGCTGACCGATGCGGGCAAGGCGCGCGCCCAGGACGCGCTGAGCCAATCAGAGTATTTTGGCGCCATGCCGGTGCCGCTGGATGTCTACCGCGAACAGATCAAACGCCAGTCGATCCGCAATATCATGGTGACGCGGGACCAGCTGGTCAGCGCCATGGGCCATCTGGTGCTGCCCAACAGCCTGCTGGACCATCTGGGACCGGCGGTCAGCGCTGGCCGCTCGATCCTGATGTATGGCCCGCCCGGCAACGGCAAGTCCTCGATCTCCAACGGGATCCGCGACGCCCTGGGCGATCACGTCTATGTGCCGCGCGCCATTGAATATGCCGGTCAGGTGATCACCGTTTATGACCCCATCGTGCATACCCTGATCGAAGAGGCCCCGGAGGATCCAAATGCGCTGCGGCGCCCCAAACGGTTTGACAGCCGCTATGTGAAATGTGAACGCCCCACGGTGATCACCGGTGGCGAGCTGACACTGGATATGCTGGATCTGGTCTACAACCCAACGGCCCGCACCTATCAGGCGCCGCTGCAACTGAAATCGGCTGGCGGCATCTTCATCGTTGATGACCTTGGCCGTCAGGCCGAGCCACCGCAGACCTTGGTCAACCGCTGGATTGTGCCGCTGGAAGAAAACAAGGATATCCTCGCCCTGCAATCGGGGGAGAAATTTGAGGTGCCCTTTGACACCCTGGTGATCTTTTCCACCAACTTTCACCCCAATGAGATCTTTGACCAGGCGGCGCTGCGGCGGATTTTCTTCAAGATCAAAATCGACGGGCCAAGCCAGGAAAACTTCCTCAAGATCTTTGCCATGGTGGCGCGCAAACGCGGCATGCCGCTGGACGAAAGCGCTCTGGTGCATTTGCTGAAAACAAAATACCCGACCATCGACAATATCTACGCCAACTACCAGCCGATCTTTCTCATCGACCAGATGATTGCGATCTGCGAATTTGAGGGCCTCCCCTATCAGATGTCACCCGCGCTGATCGACCGCGCCTGGGCCAATATGTTTGTCAAAGACGAGCATATCGTCAAATAGCACCGCCGCCGCCCAGACGAGTCCTTTGCGGGGGGGCCGCGAATTGGGGGCCTGGCAGTGGCCATGGCCCCTTCATTTTGACCGGGGTGGGGATTTCACCGGGGCTGGGAGCTACTGAGCAAACAACAGATCAATCACCTGCATTTGCACCCCGCGCGCGCCACCGGTGAGCTCTGCCATAGTGGTGCTGCTATCGGCCTCCAGCCCTGCCGCTGTCAGCGCCGCCAACCCCGTATCCAGGTCCTGACCGCTCAGCGCGATGACCGTGGCAACATCCGACCGCGCCACCGCCTGCATGATATGGTGCACCGGGCTGCCACCGCTGGACACCGGCCAAAAGGACAGCGCCAGAACCACACAGCCCAGCCCTATGATGCCCTGACCAAGGGGGCGTTTTAAGTAGGTGGTAAAGGGGCGCCAGTTCAACACCAGATGCGCCAGCACGCCGAGTACCATCAGCCAGCCGCCCCATTCGTGCAGCAGCTTGTTCAGGGGGCTATCCAAATGAAAGAACATCAAAACCCCCGTCACCCCCATGGCAAGAAAGGTGGCAACGGTCAAAGGCGTGGCCCATTTGCGCAAAGCAGACATCACCAATACTCCTGTATGCGTTTTGCTTTATGACTGAACGCAACAGCGCCAGAGTTCCGTCGCTTTTAGGGAAACACCTCTGCCTATTTACTACTTCACTTTTTCCCATAAGCGCTGGCCATGCCACTGCGGCGTAAAGGCATAGCTCGGCATGGCCCGCACCGATATGTGGCGCAGCGTCACCTGCGCAGGTCCTGCGTGCTGCTTTAGGCTGGGCCCCAGAACATGTTCAGAACCACAAAAAGGACCCGCCTTTGGAACAGCGCATTCGCGACAGCTTTGCCCGTCAAAGCATGATGGAGACCCTCGGGGCCAGTATCAGCAGCATCACCCCCGGAGAGGTGGTGATCACCGCCCCCATTCTGCCCAGCAGTCGCCAGCAGCAGGGCTTTGCCCATGCGGCGCTGACCTTTGCCATTGGCGATAGCGCTGCGGGATATTCTGCCCTGACCCTGCTTGCGGCGGATCAGGAGGTGATGACAGCCGAGATCAAGGTGAACCTGCTGGCCCCCGGCGCTGGCGACTATCTGCGTGCCACTGGCCGCGTGATCAAACCCGGTCGCCGCCTTGTCGTGGTCAGTGCCGAGGTACATGCCATCACCGGAGAGGACGAAAAACTGATCGCGGTGCTGCAGGGCACCATGATACCGGTCACCCCCTAGGCGGTGGCCGGAGCGGCCCCTACAACAGCCCCGCCGCCTGTGCGGCCGATTTGTAGCTGCGGCTGACCGGCACCTGCTGCCCGTCCGTCATCCTGAGAAAATCCCGGCCATTGAGTCGGCTGTGGCCCTGCACCTGCCCCCGGCTGACCCAGTGCGAGCGATGTACCCGCACGCCAACCTCCGCCAGTTCGGCAGCGGCATCGCCCAGGCGCAGCAACAGGGTCTCGCTGCCGCGGTCGGTGACCACCAGCAAGTAGTGATCCTGCGCCTCCAACCGGATCAGAGCGCCGCGTTTCTCCGGCGGTAAGCGGCGCTGGAACAGAACTGCAGGGTCCGTGTCAGGGTCAAGGCCTGGGTCCGCCAGCGGTTCCGCGCTGTCGGGCTCTGCCGTCTCCGTGGCAACCGGATGGGCATAGCTGCGGGCCAGAAACACCGCCGCTTCAATCATCAAAACCACACTCAGCGTCACCAGGGCCAAAAAGCCAAAATCGGACCAGCCTCCCCAGTTTGGAAAGATCAACAGGTTCATGCCATGGGCAATCGCCGCCAGTGCCAGCCCATAGGGCAGCTGGCTGGCAAAGCGCAGGATCTGTGGTGCCCGCCGCAACAGGTACAATTGCAGCCTGGTCAGACAGATCGACAGACCAACAATGACAGCCCAATAGCCAAGGCGCCCGCCAAGCCCCAGGCCTTCGAAGGTGCCAAAAGGTCCGGTGGCGGCGGCAAAAACCGTCACCAGCGCCCAGAGCAAGAGCAGCCGAACAGTCATCGGTTGTTCACGCATCGTGAATGACATCCCCACAAAATTCCCTGCATTTCACGAAGCCATCTGGCCTCTGACGTAAATCACTTTGCCGATATTGCTCTGAAATTGCCATGGCTTGAGGGCAGATATCAACCATGGACCCCGATGACACTTTCACCGCTTTTCACCGCACCCTGGGCCGTTCAGCTCCATGCCTATGCCGCCCTGGCCCTCATCCCGCTGACCCTCGCCATGTTCACACTGGTGCGAGGCACCCGCCTGCACAGGATCCTTGGCTGGGCTTGGGTTTTGCTAATGGCATGCGTCGCCCTGTCGAGTTTCTGGATCCAGGAGATCCAATTGATTGGCGGTTTCAGCCCCATCCACCTGTTGTCTCTGGTGACCCTGGTGTCGCTGGTGGTGGCTGTCTCTGCCGCGCGCGGCAAGCGCAGGGGTCGGCACCGCCGGGTGATGATCTGGCTCACCTTTGGCTCTTTGATGACGGCCGGCGTTTTTACCCTGCTGCCTGGGCGGCTGATGCATGCCGTTGTTTTTGCTCTTTGAACAAGGAATATGATGATGGACTTTCTAGCTGAATTTCTGCCTGGTATCGTGACCGGCATTGTAACGGGCGCCCCGATCTGGATCTGGCCGCTGCTGTTTTTGCTGATTGGACTGGGAATTTTCTGTAGCCGGGACCGCAAGATTTCGATCCTGCCCTATTTCCTGATGCCGCTGATTGCGCTGACCACTGTGCCCACCCTGATGGCGCAACAACGCCCCGAGCTGGCCCTGACCGCCTGGGGTCTGGCCTATCTCTGCGGCATTCTTGGCGGTTATCGGCTGCAGGGGCGCTGGATCGTCGCGCGCAGCGGGCTGCGGGCCGAGGTCACCGGAGAATGGCTGAGCCTCTGTGTCATGATGTTGTTGTTCTGGGCCAATTTTGCCAATGGCGTCTTTGCCGCTGTAGCACCGGACCTGTCCGCAGGGCTGGTCTATCAGACCCTGTTCCCGGCCCTGCTGGGGCTGGCCTCTGGCAGTTTTCTGGGGCGGCCCCTGCGCATCCTGACCTGGCCCAGCACCAGAGGCGCAGCTTTGGCCTGAAACGACACAGGGCGCCCTGTTTAGGGCGCCCTGCTGGTGTTAAATCCGAAAGGTTGACAGGATCAGGCGGTCAGGCCTTCGGGCTCTGCCAGACCATTGGCACGACAGCAGGCGGTGACGGTATTGGCCAAAAGGCAGGCAATGGTCATCGGGCCAACGCCACCGGGAACCGGGGTGATGGCACCGGCACGTTCCGAACAGCTGGCAAAATCAACGTCGCCCACCAGCTTCATCTTGCCTTCGCCCTTTTCCGGCGCCGGGATGCGGTTGATGCCAACATCAATGACGGTGGCGCCTTCCTTGATCCAGTCGCCAGGCACCATTTCGGGTCGGCCTACAGCGGCCACCACGATATCAGCACGACGCACCACCTCTGGCAGGTCTTTGGTGCGGCTATGGGCGATGGTGACGGTGCAGCTATCGCCCAGCAGCAATTGCGCCATTGGCTTGCCAACGATGTTGGAGCGGCCAATCACCACCGCATCCATGCCAGAGAGGCTGCCGTGGTAATCACGTAGCATCATCAGGCAGCCCAGCGGCGTGCAGGGCACCATGGATTTCTGACCAGTCCCCAACAGGCCGACGTTGGAGATATGAAAACCGTCCACATCCTTTTCCGGCGCGATTGAATTGATGATCAGGTCCTCATTGAGGTGACCAGGCAGCGGCAGCTGCACCAGGATGCCATGCACAGACGGATCGTTGTTCAGCTTGTTGATTACCGCCAGCAGATCCTCTTCCGAGGTATCGGCGTCCATCTTGTGCTCATAAGAGTTCATGCCGACTTCGACAGTCTGTTTGCCCTTGGAGCGCACATAGACCTGAGAGGCAGGATCTTCGCCCACCAGAACCACCGCCAGGCCGGGGGTGATGTCGTTTTCTTCTTTCAGGCGTGCAACATGGCCTGCCACTTTTTCACGTACCGTGGCGGCGAAGGCTTTGCCGTCAATGATGTTTGCTGCCATTGCATTCTTCCTTGTCCCGCGCACCTCACGGCCCGCTTTTTACCGATATGACCCGTGGGATCTAGACCTCTGCCCGGATCGCTACGGGGGCTAAGGTCCCGCTCTCGGGTCGGGGTAGAAACTCATACGGCCCGAGACAGGTCTCGGGCCGCAGATTGCGTGTTTTTGAACTTAGAACAAGCCTTCGATTTGGCCGTCGTCATTCAGATGGATGTTTTCTGCCGCAGGGGTGCGGGGCAGACCCGGCATGGTCATGATCTCGCCGCAGACTGCGACGATGAAACCTGCCCCAGCCGAAAGACGTACTTCGCGGACCGGAACCGAATGGCCAACAGGCGCGCCGCGCAGGCTTGGGTCCGTCGAGAAAGAATACTGGGTTTTTGCCATGCAGACCGGCAGATTGCCGTATCCTGCTGCTTCCCATTCTTTCAGCTGATTGCGGATCTTGTTGTCGGCCAGCACTTCGTCAGCGCGGTAGATACGCTTGGCGATGGTGTCGATCTTGTCGAACAACGACATGTCGTCGGGGTAGATCGGGGCAAAGTTCGCCTGACCCGCATCGACGATTTCCACAATTTTCTCAGCCAGCGGCGCGGAGCCTTCCGAGCCCAATTCCCAGTGACGCGACAGAATGGCCTCAACCCCATGTGTGGCGGCATAGGCTTTGACGGCGTCAACTTCGGCATCGGTGTCGGTGACAAAGTGGTTGATGGCGACAACAACAGGCACACCAAAGGATTTGATGTTCTCGATGTGACGGCCCAGGTTGGCGCAACCGTTGTTCACGGCTTCGACATTTTCGGCACCCAGATCAGCCTTGGCAACGCCGCCGTTCATCTTCATCGCACGCACGGTGGCAACCAGAACCACGGCCGAAGGCGCGATACCGGCCTTGCGGCACTTGATGTTCATGAACTTTTCAGCGCCAAGATCGGCGCCAAAGCCCGCTTCGGTCACAACGTAATCGCAGACTTTCAGCGCGGTTTTGGTGGCGATGACCGAGTTACAGCCATGGGCGATATTGGCGAAGGGGCCGCCATGCACAAAGGCTGGGTTGTTTTCCAGGGTCTGCACCAGGTTTGGCTGCATCGCGTCTTTCAGCAGAACGGTCATGGCGCCTTCTGCTTTGATGTCGCGGCAGTAAACGGCGGTCTTGTCGCGACGGTAGGCCACGATGATATCGCCGAGGCGCTTTTCCAGGTCTTTCAGGTCGTTGGCCAGGCAGAGGATCGCCATAACCTCGGAGGCCACGGTGATGTCAAAGCCGGTTTCACGTGGGAAGCCGTTGGATACGCCACCCAGGGAGGCGGTGATCTGACGCAGGGCGCGGTCGTTCATATCGACCACACGACGCCAGGCCACGCGACGGATGTCGATGTCGCATTCGTTGCCCCAGTAGATGTGGTTGTCGATCATCGCCGACAGCAGCGAGTGCGCCGAGGTAATGGCGTGGAAGTCGCCGGTGAAGTGGAGGTTCATATCCTCCATCGGCACAACCTGTGCATAGCCGCCGCCCGCTGCGCCGCCCTTCATGCCAAAGTTTGGCCCCAGCGAGGCTTCGCGGATGCAGACCATGGCGTTTTTGCCAATGCGGTTCAGCCCGTCGCCCAGACCCACAGTGGTGGTTGTCTTGCCTTCGCCTGCTGGCGTTGGGTTGATCGCGGTCACCAGGATCAACTTGCCATCAGTCCGGTCCTGCACCGAGTTGATGAAGTCCTGGCTGACCTTGGCCTTATCGTGGCCATAGGGCAGCAAATCATCGCTCGAAATGCCGATCTTGGCGCCAATCTCTTGGATTGGGAGCTTATTCGCCTCACGGGCGATCTCGATATCACTCTTGTAGCTCATGGCCTGGTTCCTGAATGAGAGAAAACATCTACCGGCAATTCTGCGCCGGATCTGTCACCGATTTAGCCAGAATGCGGCAATATACGCGCGTGGTTTCCGACATTTTCCGGCCATGAAGCGGCGTCGGCGCAAAGATTGAGACACCAAAAGTCGCCAAAACGAAAGTTCTGTAGCGGATTAGGTCTGCCCTAGGGAGCCCAGGCGCGCTGATCCGGTACAAAGAGTTGCAGGTGATCGCCGATTTTCAACTGCCCCGGCCGCTCCACCCAGGCGGTGATTCCCCGACGGTCCCGCGCGGCTGGTTTGAACTTGGGGCCAAAGCCTGCGTGGGCTTTGTCGATTTCACGCCCCGGAAAGATGCAGGGGCGGTTTTCCATATCCACCGTCAGGGTGACACCATCCGGCCCCTGCAGCCGTGATGAGGGGGGCACAAAGGTGAAATCCGGAATCCCGCGCAACACCAGATTGGCCCCCAAGGCGGCAGGATCGACGCGCTCCAGCCCCATATCCGCCGCGATCAGCGTCAGTTCCTCCTCCGACAGGATGCTCAGCTGCCTGACGTTCCGAATGGTGGTGCCTTCTGGGTAAAGATTGCGCATACGCACACAAGAGGCGCGATTTTCGCCCTGATGACGCTCCCCGCTCAGCCCGTGAAAGCCGAGGGTCAAGGCCTCCACTTGTGAGGCCGCAATACCGCCATCTGGCGCGGTTTCCCCAGCCCAGACCACTTTGCCCTTGAATTCAGTTTCCAATAATACCGGCATGTCTTGTCCTATTTAATCCATTTCAACCTGAATGTTATTGGCGACACTATAGCTCTCACCTCCAATAGAAAGCCTTCTTTCGGGTCGGATCGCAAAGCGATCCGACCCGGGCGCGGCGGCGGCGGGCAGCTTTGCTGCCCGCCGCCGCCGCGCCACCCCCCATAGCCAGCCAAAGCGCGCATCCCCAACCAGAGCACATCCAAAAGAAAACCCCGGAAACCTGTCAAGGCTCCCGGGGCGTTGCGTGTTACAAGTTGATCTAAAGGCCTCAGGACGTTGGTTCCGGTTCCAGACCTGGATCAGTTTCACCATCAGAAGAGGGTTTTTTAGGCTTGGCTTTGGGAATGGCTGTGACCGAGGCATTGCCCTGATCCTCATCCGAATCGTCGCCCTTTTCATGCGGCAGCTCGCCCTTCATGACCCGCTTGATCTCGTCTCCGGTCAGGGTCTCATATTCCAACAGCCCCTGTGCCAGGCGCTCCCATTCGTCCTTATGCTCTGTCAGGATCTCAAAGGCGCGGTCGTAGCCGTTCTGAATAAAGCTGCGGACCTCCTCCTCGATCATCTCCTTGGTATGCGCAGAGACCGAGAATCCAGTGGTATTGCCGCTATAGCCCTCATGGGCCTCAGCATAGTCGATATTGCCGACCTTATCGGACATCCCCCAGCGCATGATCATCGCGCGGGACAATTGGCTGGCCTGCTGGATATCGCCCGCCGGACCATTTGATACATGGTCTTCGCCGTATTTGATAATCTCGGCTGCCTTGCCTGCCATGGTCATGGCCAGCTTTTGGTTGCACTCATCCTTGTGCCAGTTCAGCCGGTCCATTTCCGGCAACGACACAACCATGCCCAGGGCTCCGCCACGGGGAATGATGGTCGCCTTATAGACAGGATCACATTCCGGCAACTTGAGGCCAACAACAGCATGGCCCGCCTCGTGATAAGCGGTCTTTTCCTTCTGGTCCTGGGTCAGCACCATCGAGCGACGCTCTGCCCCCATCATCACCTTGTCCTTGGCCGATTCAAAATCCTCCATGGTCACAAAGCGACGGCCAACACGGGCAGCCATCAAGGCAGCTTCGTTGACCAGATTGGCCAGATCCGCCCCGGAGAACCCAGGTGTACCACGGGCAATGATGCGCAGGTCCACGTCAGGCCCCAACGGGGTTTTGCGGGCATGCACGCCAAGGATCTTTTCGCGCCCCTTGATGTCAGGGTTGCCGACGGTGACGTTCCGGTCAAAACGACCGGGACGCAGCAAGGCAGGGTCCAGCACGTCTTTGCGGTTGGTGGCGGCCAGGATGATGACGCCCTCATTGGCCTCAAACCCGTCCATTTCAACCAGCAGCTGGTTCAATGTCTGCTCACGTTCGTCATTGCCGCCGCCATAGCCGGCACCCCGATGGCGGCCAACAGCGTCGATCTCGTCGATAAACACGATACAGGGGGCGTTCTTCTTGGCCTGCTCGAACATGTCGCGCACGCGGGAGGCGCCCACACCGACGAACATTTCAACAAAGTCAGAGCCCGAAATGGTGAAGAAGGGCACGCCCGCCTCACCTGCGATGGCGCGGGCCAGCAGGGTTTTACCAGTACCGGGAGGGCCCACCAGCAGCGCGCCCTTGGGGATCTTGCCGCCGAGGCGCGAGAATTTCTGCGGGTTACGCAGGAATTCAACAATCTCTTCCAGCTCTTCCTTGGCCTCATCAATGCCGGCAACATCGTCAAAGGTGACGCGGCCGTGCTTTTCGGTGAGCATCTTGGCCTTGGATTTGCCAAACCCCATAGCCCCGCCTTTGCCACCGCCCTGCATCCGGTTCATGAAATAGATCCAGACACCGATCAGCAGCACAAAAGGCAACAGGGTGATCAGGAAAGACTGGAACCCAGACTGCTGCTGCTTTTCAGCGCGCACCGGAATGTTATTGTCGATCAGCAACTTTGTGACTTCTGCATCCGACGGCCGGATGGTCACATATTTTTGGCCATCGGACGTGGAAAAGCGTACCTGCTCCCCATCCAGCACCACGGTGCTGACCTGACCAGCTTCAACCGAGGTGACAAAATCCGAGAAAGAGCGCTCATTGCTCTGCATCGTACCGCCTGAACCACTGAACAGATTGAACAGCGCCAGAATCAAGACGAACAGAACAACCCAGAAGGCGATGTTACGTGCGTTACCCAAGGAATATCTCCTAATATCCGGACGCCCTCTCAGGACGCCCTCGTTACGCATAAAATAAGGAACATTCAGGCAGGTTCAATGCGATAAAAGCGATGTGAAGAACTCTTCTGCACTATTTACCACTTCTGCGCTGCATCCATTGGCAAATCCGGCCAGTGGAGCCGCCATCAGATTGCCATCCCGCCATAGCGATGGGGTGACTTCCAGAACCGGCGCGGGACATCCCTCTGCCCGCCAGTCCGGGCAGGATTTCAACCCTGCGCCCCCCAAAGGACGCACCTCGCAAGCATCTAATTTCCCTGCAAAAACACGCCAGCGTTGATCCCATATCCCACCAGGGTCACAGGCGGTCTGCTGCACTGTGGCAGCTTCCCGGCAAATCCAGATTTTACCCCGGTGGCTCAGGATGCGACAGCCTGCCAGGGTTGATGACCCGCCCCGTTGCGCAATGGTGACAGCTTCAATCATCGGCAGCCGCCTCGGCGAGTATTGGCCGCCAGAAACCCACAAAAGTGCCTGAAGCATCAACCGATGAGAGATTTCATCCGGCAGTGTTCGGAACTTTCGCAGCTCAAAAACAATGGCGCCGGCCTTGATCTGCACCAGATCCCGCGCCGATAAGAAGGCATACCAGCCCAAAGCGGTCTGCGCCTTGCTCATATTCTGCGCCACAGTCACCAGGGCAGGCACTGTCAGTCCCAGATCCTCAAGAACAGCCAGCGCCTTGCGGGTTTTGATCCGGTCATAGGTCTCATCTTCGTTGGACGGGTCTTCAATCCAGCTTTGCCCCAGAGCACGCAGATAGCGCCGCAGGTCGGCCCGACGCAGGCCCAACAGTGGCCGCTGCAATGAGACCCCATCCTGGATGCGCCGCAGTGGAATGCCGGCAAGCCCGTTTACGCCTGAGGCCCGCTTCAGGCGCATAATCACCGTTTCGGCCTGATCATCTGCGGTATGACCCAGCGCCAAAACCGGAATGCCGTTTTGCCGCGCCCAGGCTGTCAACAACCCGTAGCGGGCGCGGCGCGCCTGATCCTGAAGGTTGCCTGTTGGCTCTGGCCCCTCGGTCCAGCTCAGAATGTCATGACGCAGGCCAAGCTTTTGCGCCATCTGCGCAACCTCTTCGGCCTCCTGTCGTGATTCGGGGCGCAGCCGATGATCGACCGTGGCCACCAGCAGTTCGACCGGGTCATCGCTAAAGCAATCTTTCAGAAGATGCATCAGCGCGACAGAATCACCACCGCCGGACACGGCGATACCAATGCGCGCAGGCAGGGAGCGGCCAAAGTGCTGGCGCAGGGCGCCCACCAAATCATCCCTGCCCAATCCGCCAGCCTCTGGCTGCGTCAAGAACATCCCAATTCGGCCATTTCAGCCTCGGCCGGAGCGACCATATCCCCTCCGGTAAAGCGCACGCCCACCTCTGACAGCGTAATGCAGGCCTGATCAACCTGCCCAAGACGGCCCAGGGCGGCCCCCAGTTCAAACAGCGCCTTGGGCGCCGTCTCGCCATTTGCATCGCCAGTGAAGGAGGCCAGATAGGCGCGCGCCGCTTCCCGCGTGTCCCCCAACCCGTCCAGCGCCTTGCCGCGGTTGAAATCCGCCTCTGGCGCCAGCGGGCTGCCCGGGTAAGACTGGGAGAAAATGGCAAATTTTTCCGCAGCAAGCTGAAAGGCGCCCGCGTCCAAATCCTGCTTTGCCCGGTCAAAATCGGCCTGTTCCCCAACGGCGAGTTCGCTGTTGGTGTCCGTGGTGTCCTGGCCGCCGCCCAAAGTGCCGGTCCCGGCCAATGCCTCTTCACCGCCCAGGGTGCTGGTCTCACCCAAAGCGCCGATATCGCCCCCTTCGAGCTCTACCAGGCGGAATTCCAGATCACCAATCCGGTTGGTGCCATCCGCAACAATGCGATTGATGCGGTACTCTAGCTGCTCGGTCTGCGCCGTAAGCCGTTGTAATCCGGCCTCAATGGCCCCAACCCGGTCGAGAACGGAACTGCCGGCGGCAACGGCGGAATTTGCCCCGCCTGTCGTCGACAGCTCGCGCTTCAAACGCTGGATATCCACGTGCAAAACGGTCAGCTCCTGGCGAATATCCGCCAGGGTTTGCTGATCCTGCGCAAAGGCCGGTGAGACCAGAACCGAAGTCCCCAACAGGGTCCCGACAACAAGGGCGGCTCGCATCAGACGCATCATATTACCCCGTCAATCCACCCGCCAGCACGGTGACGGCTCGGCGGTTTTTGGCATAGCAGCTCTCGGCAGAACAAATCTCTAGAGGGCGTTCTTTGCCGTAGCTCACCACATCGATCCGTGATCCGGCAATCCCCTGCGAGATCAGATATTCCCGCGCCGAATTGGCCCGGCGCGCGCCCAGTGCGAGGTTATACTCCCGGGTGCCCTGCTCATCTGCATGCCCCTGGATCGTCACCGTGTAATCTGCATTGGCCGTCAGCCAGCGCGCCTGACCCTGCAGGATGGCTTCCGCTTCGGGGTTCAAGTTCGACTGATCAACCAGGAACAGCACACGGTCCCCGATAGTCTCTTGAAAATAGGCGGGGCTGGCCGGGTCCAGGTTGGAGCCGATGCCGCCGGGACCACCGGCGGCGCCCGCGCCGGTATCGTTCCAGGGGGTGTTGCCACAGGCTGAAAGCCCCAGGGCCGCAACAAGCACAAATGCCTTTTTAAAACCGCTCATGACAGTGTCTTTTCCTTTGGTTTCTTAGGCCTAACCTATCACAGAGATTGGGCCGATTCTATGCAGGTCTTCCAGTCTTGCGTTTTCATGCCGGTTCAGCCGGTAACTGCCTGTTATTTTTGCAACGGTGACCAGGCCGGATCAGAGGCACCATCCGGGGTGCGCACGGGTTTCAGGTTCCGCCCCAGAATATCCACCGAGTAAAGCAGCGCCCGACCATTTGCCCCCTGGGTTTCGCGGGTGAACATGATCACCCGACCATTGGGGGACCAGCTGGGGCCTTCATCCAGGAAAGAGGCCGTCAGCAGGCGCTCTTCGCTGCCATCCAGCCGCATGACACCAATATGAAAGCGTCCTTTGCTCTGCTTGGTAAAGGCAATCAGATCTCCACGCGGAGACCAGACCGGCGTGCCGTAGCGCCCCGTGCCAAAGCTGACCCGGCGCGCCTCACCACCGCTCGCCGCCATCACATAAAGCTGCGGCGTGCCGGAGCGGTCGCTTTCAAAGACGATCTGGCTGCCATCGGGGGAATAAGAGGGCGCCGTCTCGATCGAGGGCGCATTGGTCAGCCGCTGACGCGCTCCGGTGGCGATATCCATGGTGTAGAGATCGGTATTGCCGCCCTCGGCCTGCGAATAAACCACGGTATTGCCATCCGGCGCAAAGCGTGGCGCAAAGCTCATGATGCCCTTGTCTGCCGACAGGACCCGCCGCTGCACCTTGCCCACGTCCAGCACATGGATCTGCGGAAAGCCGCTTTCATAGCTGGTATAAAGCACCCTGTCGCCGGTGGGCGAAAACCGCGGCGCCAGCACCAGGGCGGCGCTATTGGTCAGATACTGCACCCCGGCGCCGTCATAATCCATGATCGCCAACCGCTTGCGGCGGTCGTTCTTGGGGCCGGTCTCAGAGACAAAGACCACCCGGCTGTCAAAATAGCCGCTCTCGCCGGTGATCCGGCTATAGATGGCATCCGCCACCTTATGTGCCATGCGCCGCCAGCCATCCGTGGTGCCGCTGAACTGCAAACCGGACCCCAGCTCGTTGTCGGCAAAGATATCATAGCCACGAAACCGCACCGTCAGCTGCTTGCCATTGGCCGAAACCGAACCGGTGATCAGCGCCTGGGCATTTACCGCCTTCCAATCGGCGAATCGCACAGGCGCGTTAAAATCGCTCACGGTGGAGATATGCGCGGTGGCGGGAATTTCGCGAAACAGCCCGGTGCCGCTGAGATCCGCCGCAATCACCCGGGTGATCTGATTGGCCAGCTCGGCCGCTGCCGGGGTTTCGGCCAGAAAATCGGGCACCGCATAGGGCAAGGGTTCGATCACCCCATCGGTGATTTCGATCCGTAGCGGCCCGTCCTGGGCCTGTGCTACGCTGCCAGCGGTCAGCAGGGGCGCCGCCGCAAGAAGAAGGCTTGCCAAAAGGCCTGTCAGGGTGCGCCTCATAAGCGTCGCGTCCTTTCCGGAGTAAATATCAGTGCGGTTTTCAGGGGCAGTATCGGGGCTTGGGGAGGTCAATGCAGGGGGAAAATCCCCCCTCCCCCCGTCATAGTTCAGCCCCGTCCGAGGCGAGATCAAATTTTGGTGTCTCATTTGATGCGCATCTTTTCTGGATTAAAGGTCATGACGATGTCCCGCCAATGGTCATATTTGTCGCTGGGCAGTTTAAACCCCTTGGCGCCACAGCGAATGATTGCCCGGCGCGCCGCCTCATAGGCCTGCTTGGCTGCTCCGGTGGAGCCACCGGTGCTGGAAACCATGCGGATAGAGCCCGTTTTCGGCCGCCCGTCTGGCTCTAGCGAGACCGAGACTTCGACGGTGGTTTTCAGTGCTTCGGTCGAGAGCGAGCCGACGTTCCAGCATTGAGAGACCGAAACCCGCAGCGCGTCTTTTTCCCCCGGCGTCAGCGGCGGGCCCGAGGGCTCGCTGGCCGCCACCTCGCCACCGCCTGCGATGGCAGCCGCCAAAGCATCCTCGATCGCCGAGGACTGGTCCTCTTGCGGCGAAGGTGGCGTGGCCGGTGTGGTTTGCGCAACCTCCGCCGGGGTGGTTTGCGCCACGGGTCTTTGGGGCCGTGTTCTGGGCCGTACCGAAGTTACCGGCGCGGTGACAGGTGGCGCCGTAACAGGTGGCGCGGGCTCGGCCTCGTCGCTTTCATTGGCTTCGGTGACAATCCGGTCGCTGGCCGCTTCGGGCGCGGTGGCCTCCTGCACTTCTTGTTCGCTCAACGCACCCTCATCCGGGCTCACTTCTGGCTGCACCAATTCGTCAATTGCCACTTCCTGCTCTGGCGCCTCCACCGGCACCGGGGCAACCCGCTCCGCTGGGCGGACGCGCTCTGGCACCGGCGGACTTGGGACAATCGACGGGGTCTCAGTCGGCAGGTCTGGCGGGGTTTGCGGCTCTGGCAGGGTATCGGTGACCTCTGGCTCGGGCTCTGGTTCCGGCAGCGCCGCAACTGGCGCATCCACCACAGGCGCCGGAGTGGCTTCTGGCGCAGAGGTATCGGGGCGGGTTTCCGGGCGCACCGATACCTGCGGTGGTGCCGGAGCCGGGTCGGGCGGCGTCAGGCTGCTTGGGGTCTCGGTGACTTCAGGGGCCTGGATCTGCTGGCTCAGCCGGGCAAATTCTTCGGCCGAGATCACCGCAACCTCTTGCACGGGAATCGGCAGAGGTTCCGACGGCAACCAGGCGCCAAAGGCAACCCAGCCCACCAGCAGGCCGTGCCCCGCAAGAGAGATTTTGGTTCCGGTTTGCAGGCCCATAAAATGCCTCAAGCCCCCGCTTATTGATCCGCGCTGCTGGCTGGCGCGTCAGTGGTGGCAGCCCCGCCATCCGGCTCGGGTCCGGCCACATCAGTCACCAGACCAACATTGGCAAAGCCGCCCGCGTTCAGCGCGCCCATGACCTGCATCACCTCGCGGTAGGAAATCCCGCCATCCGCCCGCAGATAGATGCGCTCGGATGTGCGTTCTGCGGCAATGGCGCGCAGCTTGGAGACCAGCTCGGTGGGGGCCACCGGTGTCGTCTGGATCTGGATCTCGCCGCCCAGGATCATCGTCACAGTCAGCGGCTCTTCCTGCTCGCTTGGCAGCGCGCCGGCTTCTGTCTTGGGCAGATCCACCGGCACACCAACCGTGGTCAGCGGTGCCGCCACCATAAAGATGATCAACAGCACCAGCATCACATCGACAAAGGGCGTCACGTTGATTTCGGACATCGGCCGCGCCCGGCCACGGCGCCGCCCGCGCCGCCGCGTCCCCGAAGAACCCTGTTGAACCGCTGCACCCATGGCTCAGGAATCCAACTGGCGGCTGAGGATGGTGGCAAATTCGTCGGCAAAGGCCTCGTAGCCACCCAGAATACGATCGCTGTCGGCGCTCAACTTGTTGTAAAATACCACCGCAGGGATCGCCGCAAGCAGGCCAAGCCCCGTCGCCAACAGTGCCTCGGCAATGCCGGGCGCAACCACCGCCAGATTGGTGCTTTGCTGCTGTGCGATCTCGATAAAGGCGGTCATGATGCCCCAGACCGTGCCAAACAGCCCGACAAAGGGCGCGGTGGAACCAACGGTGGCCAGCACCGATAGCCCCCGTTGCAGGTCTTCGGTCTCTTTGGCGATAGCCACATCCATCGAGCGGTCAATCCGCGCCTGAGCACCGGGAATAAGCCCGCCATCGCTGCGATGACTGCGCCGCCATTCCGCCATGCCAGCGGCAAAAATACGCTCCGAATGGCCCGCAGGCTCTGGCCCCAATTGATCAAACAGCCCATCCAGCGGTTCGCCGGACCAAAAAGCCTGATCAAACCGCGCCGCCTGACGGCGGGCCTGGCGGTAGTTGATCAGCTTTTGCACGATAATGGCCCAGGACCAGATCGAGGCTGCGGTCAGCAACAGCATCACCAGTTTCACGGTAAAAGTGGCCCGCGCGAAAAGACCCCACATGGAGAAATCAATCCCCTGCGTCAGCGCCAGAGTTTCTGCTTCCATTTGCCTGCTCAATCCTCTGCCGGATCGCTCCGGTCTTACGTATTTGCCTCGTGCCCCGGTTCAGGAGCCCCAGGGCGTTCTGCTTGTTGCCATCGCTCACGATCAGCCGTCTGTCGCGGCCTTATTTTCAGGCAGGCTAGCTGAGTTCGGCGGCAAAAGCCAATCAAACAGTGCACAAAGACGGCAATGTTACAGCAATGCGCGAATCTCTGCCGGAAGCCGCGTCGGCCGCCCGGTTTCGGAAGAGATACAAACCGCCGAAACCCTGGCACGAAACAGCTCGGTCTCGCCGCGTTTGACCAGTTGCCCCATGTTTAGCCGGGCCGGTGTCAGTTTGATCACCTCGGTCTCAATCAGCAGCTCATCGTCATATTTCGCCGGAGCCAGGTAATCCGCCTCAATCCGCTGCACCACCCAGATCACCCCGGCATCACGCATGGCGTTTTGATCATTGCCAAGGCCCCGCACCCAGTCGCTGCGGGCCCGTTCGATAAAACGCAGATAATTGGCGTGATATACAATACCCCCCATATCGGTATCCTCGTAATATACCCGGACGGGAAAGCGATGAATCATGGGCCAGTGCTCCTGTGGTTGCCGGCAACCTAAAACAGGCCACGGCGCGGCAGCAAGGCGATTACGCAGCTCTCCCCTGAGGCGAGGGCATTGACCCGGCGCCTTGGTCGCGTAGACTACCCCCTGCAGCCTTTTGCCAATTCGTTTTGCGGCACAGCCCTCAGGCCTGCGTTTTTCTTTTTAAGTATAGGTTTCACAATGGGTACAAAATTCATCGATTCATCAGCTTGGAAGAAGCTGCTCAAAACGCATAAACTGCGCGATACCTCCCTGGCCCCTGCGATGTCATCTTATTGGGATTGCAAACCACCAGCCTATGAGGGGCGGTTGATTGCCCTGGAAAAATTGAAGACAGGCGCTGCCAAGCTCAGCAAAGACGCCAAATACAAGGCCGTCGCCGAGGTGGCAGAATTCCTCGGCTATCTGCTGAAAGATATCGAAGCCGAGCTGAAAGTCACCAAGCGGGACAAGATAAAACACGAAGCCAATGAGAAAAAGCTTGGCGCGCGCGAAGTCGATCTGCAATTTGTCTTTGTGGATTTTCTCGGCTCCCCCATGCTCAGCCAGAAGGCCTTTATCGAAATCAAGGCACCGGGGCGTGACACCATCACCCTGTCAAAACCGGTCAAGGGCGGGGTGGTCAGCTTCAAGGGCATCGAAATCATGCCCGTCGGCACCCTGCGCATCATGACGGTGTCAACCGGCAAGGCCTCTCATATTTCCAGCGGTGTAACCACTTACAAGCTGGGAACAGCCAAGACCCTGACCGTCAGGTCTGAAGAAGACTCCAAGATCAGAAAAATCTCAGCGGGCAGTTCCGCTCAGGTTGCCAAAAAGATCGGCAGCAAGGCAACCGCAGGCGCCGACTTCAAAATTCTGAAGGTCGGCGGCGAGGTCTTTGTTGAAGGACAGACCACGACGGCGGGCAATAAATCCGTCTCCTGGGAGGTGCGGGTGCCAACCGGAGCTTTCAAGCTGACGGTAAAGTAGCCGCCGGGGCGACAGGCCAGATCAGGAACGGGCCAGATCAGGGACAGGCCTTCAGGACGGGCAAACACGGCGCTGCGCAGGAGCGCAGCCGCCTAGCCCTGAAGCCGCGCAAACAGCCGCAGCGCATGAGAGGCGTCATTGGCCGAAGGCGGCATCATCCGGTCATAGCCAGCAGCAATAATCGCCGCAATTTCGGGCCGCAGAATTGTCGCGCCGGTCTCGGGCAGAATGGCCAGCGGCGAGGTGCTGGCAAAGGCCTGATCCGCCCAGAGCAGAATGACCTGCGCCGCCTGGCTCAGCGCCAGGGTTTCAGCCGGCAGCTCAGCCATGGCGCCCTGCATGCGCAAAAACACAAAACTGGCCTGAATGGCGCCGGTGTCATCAAAGCGAAAGGCGCGATACTGGCTGGCATCAACCGCTTGCAGCCGTGCCACCAATGGCGCCAGATCCGGGATCAGGCGGCCAAGGTCGGGCACATCCAGCAGCTCGGCCCAGTCGCGAAAGAAAAAGAACATCAGGTTGGACCCAAGCTCCGGGTCGGTTTCCGCCATCGGATGGCCCGCCAATGTGGCCACCGCCTCAATCGCGCCCTTCACAACCTTCAGCGTCTCCTCCTGCACCCCAAAGACAACAGGCGCAATGGGGCGCCCCCAACGGGCAAACCCATAAGAGCCATCGCTGCGCGTGAACAGGGCTTGGATTTCTTCCGGGGTCAGGTCCAGTGACATGGCGGTGCTCCATCATCTGAGATACAGGCATACGAGATACAGGCGGGCTGCCGCTCTATGCCCGCCGCAGCGCAAAACGGCAAGCCCGCTCCGCCGCGCAGGCACCCCGTCTAGACACAGGCCCGTCACAGGCCTGATATCAGCCCAGACCTGCGGGTCAAGGAGGCCGCAAGGCCTCGCGCAGCGGCTTGTCCTTGAGGCGCCTGCTGCAAGACAATTGAATGCGGCCTCAGGGGGCAGACCCGCCCCTTGAGGCCATCTCAGCAATTCAAACCCGTTTCTTCAGGTCCGGGCCTCCCCGGCGCATTGTGTTTTCTGGCCCAAAAGGCGCCGCCGCATCAGTCCCCTGCCAAATCGCGCTGCCTGCTGGTGACCTTGCTGTCTCTCAGCGCCGTGTCACCCAAATATCAGGGACGCGCAAATATCAGGGTCACGCAAATTGATGTGTCGCGCTTAGGGCTGTCGCGGCTGCTTAGCCAAACAGATCCGTCGCGCGCTGCGGCGGGGCAATCCCCAGATGGGTCCAGGCCTTCTGCGCCAGCATCCGCCCACGCGGGGTGCGCTGAATCAGCCCCTGTTGCAACAGATAGGGCTCGATCACATCTTCCAGCGAATCCCGGCTTTCACTCAGCGCCGCCGACAGCGTCTCGATCCCCACCGGGCCACCGCTGTAGTTTTCGGCAATCAGCCGCAAATAGCGCCGGTCGGCCCCATCCAGCCCCAGCCGATCAACCCCAAGCCGCGTCAGCGCCCCATCCGCCAGGTCTCGGGTGATGCGCCCATCGCCCTCGACCACCGCAAAGTCCACCACGCGGCGCAAGAGCCGCCCGGCGATCCTTGGGGTGCCCCGCGCGCGCCGCGCGATCTCACGGGCGCCCTCCGCATCCGCCGGGGTGCCCAGTTTGCGGGCGTTGCGACTGACGATCTCAAACAGCTCATCCACCGTGTAGAACTGCAGACGGGTGGGAATACCAAAGCGATCACGCAGCGGCGTGGTCAACAGCCCCATCCGCGTTGTCGCCCCCACCAGGGTAAAGGGCTGCAGCTCGATGCGCACCGTGCGCGCCGCTGGCCCCTCGCCAATCACCAGATCCAGCTCAAAATCCTCCAGCGCCGGATACAGGATCTCCTCCACCACCGGGTTCAACCGGTGGATCTCATCGATGAACAACACATCCCGCGCTTCCAGATTGGTCAGGATCGCCGCCAGATCGCCCGCCTTGGCCAGCACCGGCCCCGAGGTCATGCGGAAATTCACCCCCAGCTCGCGCGCCACGATCTGCGCCAGGGTGGTTTTCCCCAGACCGGGCGGCCCGTGAAACAGGGTGTGGTCCATCGCCTCGCCGCGGCGGCGGGCACTTTCGATAAAGATCCGCAGATTGGCGCGGGCCTCGGCCTGGCCAATAAATTCCGACAGCCCCTGCGGACGCAGGGCGCGGTCGCCATCACCCGCGCTATCCTCGGGGATCGGTTCCGGGCGCAGGGTTGGGTCAGCGTCGATCATCTGGGCCTCTCTGGGATTGGCGCACTGCCGTTGCTCTGACCTGTGGGCCCGCGGACCTGGCAGGATCGGGCCAAATCTGGCCAGACCGCACTCAGGTGCGGGCACGAACCTCTATACTCCCATAACACGATGCTACTCATCCCTTTGGCGCCAAAAGGCGCAGCGCGGCGCGGATCAGCGCCGCCTCATCGGCCTCCGGGTTGTCGCCCGCCGCCTCAGCCACCGCCGAGGCCGCATCCGCAGGGCTATAGCCCAGATTGCCAAGCGCCGACAGCGCCCCGGCAGAGGCCGCCGCCGCGCCAGAGGGTGTCTTGGCGGCGGATTTACGCCCGGGCTTTGGCGCCGCAGCGGCGTCAGCAGATTCGACCACCGCGTCAAGATCAGCCCCCTCCATCGCATCGGGCAGGCTACCGCCCATGGCCATGACGCCGGGCGCCTTATCCTTGAGATCCAGCACAATACGCTGCGCCGTCTTTGGCCCAACCCCCTTGGCCGCCTTGACGCTGCCCCAGTCGCCCAGGGCGATGGCCCGGCTGACACCATCCGGCCCCAGGGTACCCAGGATCGCCAGCGACACCTTGGCGCCAACCCCCTGCACCGAGGTCAGCAGACGATGCCATTCCTTTTCCACCAGCGAGGTAAAGCCATAGAGCTGCATCAGGTCTTCGCGCACCACCATATCCGTATAAAGCGCCACAGGCTCTCCGACCCCAGGCAGGGCCATCATGGTGCGCTCGGAGCAATAGACCAGATAGCCAACCCCGCGCACATCGATCAACAGATGATCGCTGGTGCGATAGTCCACGCGCCCTGTCAGCTTGCCAATCATGCCCGCACCTCCTTGAGCTGTCTTTGCTGGGTGCCTCCGTAATAGGCGTGACAGATGGCAATCGCCAGAGCATCCGCCGCATCAGCGCCTTTGGGGTCGCAGCCCGGCAGCTGCAGCTTTACCATATGGATGATCTGCTCCTTGCTGGCATGGCCCACGCCCACCACCGTCTTTTTCACCCGGTTTGGCGCATATTCGCCGGTTGGCAATCCGGCCTTGGCCAGGGTCAGCAGCGCAACGCCGCGCGCCTGCCCCAGTTTCAGCGTCGCAACGCCATCCTTGTTCACAAAGGTCTGTTCAATCGCCGCCTGATCTGGCGCATAGGCCGCGATCACCTCGGTGACCTGATTGTGCAGCGACAACAGCCGCTCCCCCAGATCATCCCCATCAGAGGTACAGACCCCATTGGCCACATGGCTGAGCCGACTGCCCTGCGATTCGATAACCCCCCACCCAAGGTTGCGAAGCCCCGGATCAATTCCCAAAATGCGCATGTTCTGCCCGGCCTTTGCCTATGTGTTCAAAGTATTTTTCCACCAACTAGCACAAAAGGCGAACATCGCCAAACGCTTTCCCATCCCGCCGCGCGGCACCTGTCCAGGCCCCCGCAAACCAGATCCGCGCTGAAACCCCCAATACCTGTTCCAAAACCGACCCTTTACCAGGCTGCGCGCGACATTTTCAAACACTAGGTAAAAAGGTGGAATTGCGCCTTATTTTTATAGGCCAAAGCTATGTCATTTGCGCATAGGACTCATGCAATTTCGACACTTGCGCGGGCAAAATTTCCTCCCTAAATGCGCAAAACCGCATCAACATACCGTTGCTGCACAACATGTTCACTCAGTTACGAAGGATGAGGATATGGCTGCATTCGACACGACCCGCACCACCTATGGCTCCACCGGCCTGTTCGGCCGTATCGGCATGACGTTTGTCGCCCTGGCAAGCGCCCTGGTGTCGTGGAATGAGAGCCGCATGTCCAAGAAGTCATTGAATGCTCTGACGGATCGCGAACTGGCCGATATCGGTCTGAGCCGCAGCGATATCGAAGACATCGCAACTGGCAAGCCCGTCTTCTAAGGGCTGACAAGCTATTTATTGGTGATCCTTCGTACTCCCCGTGCGGATCACCCGACAGACCGCCGCGTGCCCTCTTGGCCGCGGCGGTTTTGTTTGCGCAGGGAGTCACGGTATTTTCCCGCAAGGGGCCGATGCTCAGGAACAACGCGGCAAGGCCTCCCAGACCGGCAAGACAGCAAAAAACCGTCCGGCAAAGCCACGACGGTTTTGAGGTGAGTTTGAAGGTTTGCAGGCGATCAGCGCCGCTTTGTCAGACTGGTCGCTTTGTCAGACTGGTTGCTTTGTCAGACGGGCCGAGCTTGTTTGGTCGCTTGTCGAGCCCTTCGTCTGACCACGCGTCTGGTCGCCAACCGCCCCCAGCACATCTTGATCACGCTAGCGCAGGATAGGCCCGATTTGTTGCGCCGCCCAGACAGAGACCGGATCAGACTGCATGATCACCGCGCCCAACTGCTCCACGGCGCTGCCCTCGGCCAGCCTGGCCACCCGTTCATCATAGCTGTCAAAGCCAAGCGCCGCCATCAGGAAAGCCTTGAACAACAGGAACGAAACAATGATCAGGACAAAGACTTTTCCAGAAATGCTTGACCGGATCTTGCGCGGCTCGATAACAATCAGCCCGTCGGACTGAACCCGCGCAGTAGCACCCTGCGAAAAGCTGGCATGCTTGCTTTGCAAACGGGCCACACGACCCCGAAACTCTTGATGTTGAACACTCATAAAGTTGCTCCGAACAGGCCCCCACCAGCGGATAAAACTTTATAGAATCTTAATGATGTGATTCCAAGGCAATTGCCTAAAATTCGGCATAAACCTTCGTAAAATCAGCCATTTCGCTGCAACAGCAGCGTGGTCCAGTCACCAATCACATCGCGTCGCACAAGATTGGTTCCATTTTCGGCATAAACAGAAATGACGCTATCGGCCTGCTCGTTGAGGATGCCGGATAGAATGGCATAGCCACCCACCCGCAGATTGGCGCAGAGATCCGGCGCAAGCGCCACCAGTGGACCTTTGAGGATATTTGCAAAGATCAGATCGTAAGGTGCCATCTCCTCCAGGCCCGGATGATCAAAGCCTGCGGCCTCCAGGCAGGTGACAGCGCCCTCCATGCCATTGGCCTTGAGGTTGGCCTCGGCAACATCGACTGCGACTTCGTCAATATCGCTGGCGACAAAATCGCCCTGCCAGACCCGCGCCGCAGCCATGGCCAGAACCGCAGTGCCGCAGCCGATGTCAGCCACTTTGGTGCCGACAAACCCCTCCGAGATCAGATGGTCCAGCGCCTTGAGGCAGCCCAGGGTGGTGCCGTGGTGTCCGGTGCCAAAGGCCATCGCCGCCTCAATGAGCAGCGGAATGCGCCCCTCGGGCACCGTATCGGCATCATGGCTGCCATAGACATAGAACCGCCCCGCTTCGACCGGCGCCAGCTCGCGGCGCACATGGGCCACCCAATCGGTTTCCGGCAGCTCGGATACGGCAAATTCCTTGGCGCCATGCAGCGTCGCCAGCAGGGCCAGCCCCGCCTGGTCCGGCGCTTCGGTGAAATAGCCGCCAACCTCCCACAGACCCGACCCATCCTCTACTTCAAAAACGCCAACCCCGGTAGGTTCCGGCATCAGGCTTTCCATTGCCTCGCCCAGGGCTTCGGCTTGGGGTTTGCCAGGCAGGGTGGTCAGGGCGGTAAAGGTTGGCATGTCAGATCTCCAGCTGCGGTGCCCTGCGCCTAGGCCCATGGCTGCCAGAGGTCAAGAGCAGAGCCACTTTCCACCTCCCTGCCCTCTGTTTTCAGCAGTCCGCGCCGCTATTCCGCAGCAGCGCGGCTGCGGAATTTGGCAAAGACCGTCTCATTGCCCGGCGCCGGGTGGCGCGGCACCAGACAGGACAGCCCCAGCGACACCAGCGCCATGACAGCCGCCAGGGTAAAGACCAGCGAGGGGGAGATCACCCAGAGCAGCCCCAGCAACACCGGCAAAAAGACCGCCGCGATATGGTTGATGGTAAAGGCAACAGCCGCCGTCGGCGCAATATCTGCCGGATCCGCGATCTTCTGGAAATAGGTCTTCAGCGCCAGCGCCAGGGCAAACAACACGTGATCCACCACATAGAGGCAGGAGGCCAGCAAGACCCCCCAGCTGAACCAGTAGATGCCGCCATATAGCGCAAAAACCATTGCAAGGCCGGTATATTCGATGATCAAGGTCCGACGCTCGCCAAAAGCGGCCACAAACCGCCCCAGCAATGGCGCCACCAGAATATTGATCACCAGATTGATCAGGAACAAGCCGGTGACCTCATGCACCTCAAAGCCAAAGCGCTCCACCATCATGAAGCCGGCAAACACGACAAAGATCTGACGCCGCGCCCCAGCCATGAACTGCAGCAGGTAATAGAGCCAATAGCGTTGCCGCAGGATCAGCTTTTTGTTCTGTGGCGTCGGCGAGTCAAACTGCGGATAGATCAACAGGCACAGCATGGCGATCAGCGTGGTCACGCCCCCGGCCGCCATAAAAACCATATTATAGCTGAGCTCAAGGCTCTCCCACAGCAGCACAATCGTTCCGTAGACCACAAAGGTTGCCGCCGATCCGGTCGCAATCAGCCAGCCCAGCATCTGCGGCGCCCGGTCCTTGGGCAGCCATTGCAGCTGCAGCGACTGGTTCACCGTCTCATAGTAGTGAAACCCGATCGAGCTGAGCAGCGTGATCATCAGGATCCCGCCCAGCGAGGGGAACCAGGCGGTCAGCATGGTGGCAATGCCCAGCATCATCAATGAGATCAGCCCAAGCACCTGCTCGCGCACAAACAGGATGATGGCAATCACCCCCACCGCCAGGAACCCCGGTATTTCGCGCACCGTATGCAACAGGCCAATATCGGCACCGTCAAACTGCGCCACCTCGATGACAAAGTTGTTCAGCAGGGCAAACCAGGCATTAAAGGCAATGGGCATGCAGATCGCCATCACAAACAACAATGTTGTCGGGCGGCGCCACCGCGGCAGATCACGGGCCGCATCCAGAGAGAGAGGTTTAAACATGCATTCCCTTTACGCCTCTTTTTCCTCCGGGGCGAGACCAAACCGTCCATGCACATGCAGCCCCGCATCGGCGCACAGATAGGAGGCCACATCTGCGCGCGGGCTACATATGCTCCTGGGTGCTCCTGGGAGGGGGCGCAAACAGCCTCTGCTTTGGAGAATACGTGGCTGAGGGTAACAGTGGCTGAGGGTAAAGGCCTTGGGCCAGGGCTGAGGACAGCAAGCCCGTATCAGGATAACCACTGTCAGGATGCCCATATCAGGATACCCCGTATCAGACTCCCGGTGTCAGAATGCTCATGACCTAAATCAAATCAAAAATACGAATGTATGTATATTATCCCCGCAATGCATCTCGCGGAGACCTGGCTCATGGATCTACTGACGCTCATCGAAACCCTGGCCGAGCGCCTGGGCGAAGCCCCGCTGGCGGCGCTGTTTGGCCTGTTGACCGGCGTCACTTTTGGCATCGCCGCCCAGCGCTCCCGCTTTTGCCTGCGCGCCGCCACGGTGGAATTCGCCCGCGGCGGCATGGGGGATCGCATGGCGGTCTGGTTGCTGACCTTCTCCACTGCCGTGGTCTGGGTCCAGGGCGCCGAGCTCCTGGGGCTGATGCGCAGCGCTGATGCCCGCATGATGGCGGTGCCCGGCAGCTGGTCCGGTGCCATCATCGGCGGCTTGATCTTTGGCGTCGGCATGGTGCTGGCGCGCGGCTGTTCCGGCCGCTTGCTGGTGCTGGCGGCCACCGGCAATCTGCGCTCTGTTGTCTCTGGCCTGATCTTTGCCGTGGTGGCACAGATGAGCCTCTCTGGCATGCTGTCGCCGCTGCGCGACAAGATCGCGGCGCTCTGGGTCACCTCGGGCGGGCGCAATATGGACCTGTTGGTCGAAGCAGGTCTGCCCAACTGGGGCGGGCTGGCGCTGGGGCTGGCAATTGCTGTTGTCGCTCTGGTTCTGGCGCGCCGCAGCCAGATCAGCGCGTCGCGACTGGTCTTTGCCTCCGGGGTTGGCTTTGCCGTGGCTCTGGGCTGGGTGCTGACCTACGGGCTGTCACAGGTGGCCTTTGATCCGGTGCAGATCGAAAGCGCCACCTTCACCGGCCCCTCCGCCCATACCCTGATGTTCTTTCTTGATCGCAATGCCATTCTGGAATTCGACATCGGCCTGGTGCCCGGCGTTTTTATCGGCGCCATGCTGGCCGCCTGGGCCGCCGGAGAGATGAAGCTGCAAGCCTTTGACGATGCCGCCACCATGCGCAAGGCCATGATCGGAGCGGTATTGATGGGCTTTGGTGGTATGCTGGCGGGCGGCTGCGCCATCGGTGCCGGGGTGACCGGCGGGTCAATCTTTGCCGGCACCGCCTGGCTGGCGCTTTTCTTCATGTGGGTCGGCGCCATGGCGACGGATTTATTGGTCGATCAGCGCGGGGCTCAACTGGCCACCTGATCACCTATCTGGATTGCAGATAGGCGAAACGCTCTGCCAGCAATCCAGAAATCTTCCTGGCCTCCCCACGTTCCAGTTCCAGGCCAAACCCCAAGGTAAGATTGCCATAATCGAACTTAACGCTGCCGTGCCTAAAACCAGAGAGGATCCAAGGCGGCTGTGATCTGCCAAAAGACGTCGATGGGGCCTCATCTACCGCCCGCAGATCTGTGATGTAGTCTGCTTTACAGCTCCTGCTGCGCTGAAAGACACCAATCTTGCGCGCAATCTGGATACCCTGAGAAGTCACTGTCACAACCTCCTTTCCGGCCAACATCCAAGCAACGAAACTTATCGCAAACATGCCACCCACGGTCCATGCGCAAAGCCAGAAAATCAAGAACAGCCCTCCAGATCCAGCCGCGCCCGACGCTAAGGTGGTAAAGGCCGCGATCCAGCCAAAGGCCCAGCCGCAAAGCCAGAATGACAAAAACAGCGCTATTAGGATTCTCCGCGTGGCCGGCACCACAATGCGCAGGCCTTCCGGTGTCTCATAGACGGTAGCTCTGCTCATGTTGGGATCGAGGAAATCTTGTTTCATCAGAGGGCCTAAATACCTTTCTTAGACGGGAATTCACACTTCATCCACGCGTTAAACAAGAGCCAACCGCTGTCGTCAACGCGCGAAAATGGGAAGTTCAAAAGAAATTCTGAGGGTCGATATCAATGCTCAGCCGCAGATCACCCTTCATGCGAAAGGGCTGCACCCACCGGCTCAGGGCATCCTGCAGCGCCACCCCCTTGGCCGCCTTGACCAGTAGCCGCACCCGATGACGCCCGCGCACCCGGGCAATGGGCGCCGGCGCCGGGCCATAGAGCTGCGCGCCAACCTGACGCAACGGGCCATCATTGCGCGCCAGCGCATTGCCCAGATCAAAAACCTGCGCCAGATCCGAGCCCGACAGGATAATCCCCGCCATGCGGCCAAAGGGCGGCACCCCGGCCTCGCGGCGCTGCGCCGCTTCGGCGCGCCAGAATTCCTCTTCATCGCCGGTCAGGATGGCGCGGATCACCGGATGTTCGGGCTGGAAGGTCTGCAACAGGGCCTCGCCGGGGCGTTCGGCACGCCCGGCCCGGCCCGCCACCTGACGCATCAGCTGAAAGGTGCGCTCTCCGGCGCGCAGATCGGATCCCTGCAGGCCAAGATCCGCATCAATCACCCCCACAAGGGTCAGCAGCGGAAAGTTATGCCCCTTGGCCACCAGCTGAGTGCCCAGGATAATATCCGCCTCGCCCGCAGCGATCTCCTCAATCCGCGCCTTCAGCGCCCGCGCCGATGCAAACAGATCCGAGCTCAGCACCGCGATACGCGCCTCAGGAAACAGCGCTGCGGCCTCTTCGCCCAGACGTTCGATTCCCGGCCCAACCGGTGCCATCTTGCCCTCCACCTGACAGGAGGGACAGCTCTCGGGCACCGGCTTGGTCTCGCCGCACTGGTGACACATCAGCCGTTTCATAAACCGGTGTTCCACCATGCGGGCATCGCAATTGTCGCAGGCCACCTGGGCGCCGCAGGCCCGGCAGATCGTCACCGGCGCAAAGCCACGCCGGTTGAGAAACAGCAGCGACTGCTCGCCGCGCTGCATCCGCAGGGTCATCGCCTGTTTCAAGGTCGGGGAAATCCAGGTCGCCGGCGCCAGATCCTCAGCCCGCATATCCACCGCCTTCATGGTCGGCAGCACCGCCGTGCCAAAGCGCGCCGTCAGATCAACACGTTTGTACTTGCCCGCCTGCGCATTGCTCCAGGTCTCCAGACTGGGCGTGGCCGAGGCCAGCACCACCTGCGCCGAACACATCGCCGCGCGCAGCACTGCCATGTCGCGGGCGTTATACAACACGCCTTCTTCCTGCTTGTAGGCGGTGTCGTGTTCCTCATCGACAATGATCAGCCCGAGATCGCGAAACGGCAAAAACAACGCCGAGCGCGCCCCGATCACCAGCTGCGCATTGCCCTGTCCGACCATACGCCAGACCCGGCGGCGCTCGGTCATGGTGGCACCAGAGTGCCACTCTGCCGGCGTGGCGCCAAAGCGCTGCTCCACCCGTTTCAGGAACTCCGCCGTCAGGGCAATTTCCGGCAACAGCACCAGCGCCTGCCGCCCCCTGCGCAGGCAGGCCGCCACCGCCTCCAGATAGACCTCGGTCTTGCCCGACCCGGTGACGCCTTTCAGCAGGGTGGTGCCATAGCTGCCGCTCTGCACCCCCTGCGACAGGGCAGCGGCGGCGCGGCTCTGGTCTTCGGTCAGATCCTTGCTGGGGCGTTCCGGGTCGAGGCTCGGATAGGGCAGATCGCGCGGCGTTTCCTCTTCGCGCAGCGCCCCCTGTCCCACCAGCCCCTTGACCACCGAAGCCGTCACCCCGGCCATATCCGCCAGCTCTTTGGGTGTGAAACTCATGCCGCCGAACTCGTCCATCACCGCCAACACCTTGGCCCGCGCCGGGGTCATCCGGTCCGGCTCCTGCTCGCCCAGCCGCAGCACCCTGCGCATGGAGGGGGGATCGGACAGGCCGGGCGCACGGGTGGCCAGGCGCAGCATCAGCGACATCGGCGTCAGCGTATAATCGGCGGCCTTGCTCAGAAACTGGCGCATCTCATCGCGCATCGGCGCCAGATCCAGCACCCGGATGACGCTGCGCAGCTTGGCCGAATCAAAATCACCGCCCCCGGCGCCCCAGATCACTCCCAGAACTTTGCGCGGTCCCAGCGGCACCTCGACAAAAGCACCGCGAAAGCAACCGCCCTCGGGGGCGCGATAATCCAAAAGCCGATCAAGAGGTTGCGCGGTCAGTACCGCCACCCTGTCGCCCTGATGGAAAAATTCCTGCCCGCTCACCTGTACCGCCTCCAAACCTCGGGGCTTTTTAATGCCCGCGCCATGCGCTAAAGGCTAGCGCAATCCAGGCCAAACTTTCCCAAAAGGATCCCCGCCGATGAAATTCTTTGTAGATACCGCCGAAATCGACGCCATTGCCGAGCTCAACGACCTTGGCATGGTGGATGGTGTGACCACCAACCCCTCGCTGATCAAAAAATCCGGCCGTGACATTATCGAGGTCACCAAAGAGATCTGCGCCATGGTCACCGGCCCCGTTTCTGCCGAGGTCACCGCGACAGACGCCGAGACCATGATCGCCGAGGGCCGCAAGCTGGTCGAAATCGCCGAAAACATCGCCGTCAAAGTGCCGCTGACATGGGACGGGCTCAAGGCCTGCAAGGTCCTGTCCGACGACGGCCATATGGTCAATGTGACGCTCTGCTTCTCCGCCAATCAGGCGCTGATCGCCGCCAAGGCCGGGGCCACCTTTATTTCCCCCTTCATCGGCCGCCTCGACGATATCAACCTCGACGGTATGGAGCTGATCAACGATATCCGCCAGATCTATGACAACTACGGTTTTGAAACCGAGATCCTCGCCGCCTCGATCCGCTCGGCCAACCATATCCTCGACAGCGCCCTCATTGGTGCCGATGTGATCACCGCGCCCCCCGCCGTGATCAAATCGCTGGTCAACCACCCGCTGACCGACAAGGGCCTGGCCACCTTCCTTGAGGACATCAAGGCAGCCGACATCAAGATCCTGTAATCATACCTGGCCAAGCTCGGGCATAAGCAGGCTCGGGCATAAACAGGTCTGGACCGGGTGGCACCAACGCCTTGGGGCCACTTTCAAACACCCCGGCTAGACTCCTCACTCGGCCTACACTCCCCACCCGGCCTATATGCCCGGGTGGGATCCCTGCACTCAGAACGCCCCCGCAGCACGACGATGCCCTGTTCAGTCTTGAGGTTCAGCCGGACGAACCGCGCCAGCTCCAAGTCCACGACAGGTCACCGGCACGGCAGCTTGACCTCATCGCCCCCCCCTACTGGCGCGCCGAGGCGGCTGGACACACCAAACCTGTGACGTTCCCCCACGCAGGCCCCCACGCAGGTGAGCCCGGAAATCCGGACAAGATCTGGCGCAGCCACCAACAACCGCTTCCGGATTTTCTCCTGCACTTCAAACCGCCAGATCCCGCCCCAGACAGCTTTTGTCCTCCGCTGACCCCAGCCACGGCCGGGATTGACAGCTGAATGACACCACAGCCCCTGACGGCGGGACAGGGCTGTGTCACGGTGGAGGGTTTGGGATTTACGGGGTCTTTGGGATTTTCGGGGTCAAGGGGCGCCACTTTGGCGCCCACGCGCCAGCGTGGCTCGCCCTTGAGGCCGCAAATCCCAGTGCAGAATTGATACGGCGCGTTTCAGGGCAGCCCTGCCCTTAAACCGCTTCTCAGCCCCTTTTTCTTCTTTTGATTCTTCTTTTGATTCTTCTTTTGCGCCGGGCGCAGCCCGGCGCCCGGCCCAACCGGGGCAAGGGATCTTTGATCCAGCAGCCCCGGGCGGGAGCGCCCCCTTTATTGTCGGCCTTTTCCTGCCCGTAACACATTTTTAGCCACTCTGTTCGAAAACCCGTGTTATAACCTGGTCTCAAAGCCCCACAGAGGTTCAAGAATGAGCAGCACAACAGCCAAACTAGACAGCCCCCTGCGCGATGCGATTCTGGCAAAGCCAGACGCGGTACTCGAAGATCAGGGCCTGATGGAGGCCCTGGTTTCAGCCAATGAACGCGCCATGGGCTCCAATATCGTCGACCTGCGCGGCATCGCCATGGAACGGATGGAGGCACGGCTGGACCGGCTGGAAGACACCCACAGATCGGTGATTGCGGCAGCCTATGAAAACCTGGCCGGGACGAATCAGATCCACCGCGCCGTCCTGCGGCTGCTGGCCCCCACCGATTTTGAGGGGTTTTTGCAGGCCCTGAACGGCGACCTGGCCGAAATCATGCGGGTGGATTCGGTTTCTCTGGTGCTGGAAACCCTGCAAGACGACGGCGGCGCCGCAGCCGCGCGCATGGGCGAAGTTCTCAAGGTCGCCAGCCCCGGATTCATCGACAGCTATGCCGGATCTGACCGCGGCGGCCCTCTGCGTCAGGTCACTCTGCGCCAACTGCAGGGCGGCACCAGCAAGATCTACGGCGACAAGGCCGAATGGATCCGCTCCGAGGCCTGCCTGCGGCTGGATCTTGGCGCCGGCCGCCTCCCCGGTCTTTTGGTGCTGGGCTCGGAAGATCCGCATCAATTCACCCCGCAACACGGCACCGATCTGCTGACCTTTTTTGCCGGTGTCTTTGAACGCGCCATGTGTCGCTGGTTGGCATGAGGCCGACATGAGCCGCCCTGGCCTATCCTGGCGCCCTTGCGCCCCCGGATGTGCCCGCTCTGCCTGCCTGCTGCCCCAACGCAACACGGCAGCCCCAACGCCGGGCGCTGGCGGCGCAACTGCGCCTGGCTTGGCCTCGGCACAATGAGTCCCCCTGAGGCACAGATGCTGATTTCTCCGGCCTGCCGCGATGCGCTGCAACTCTGGTTGCAGGGGTTGCGCGCCCTGGACGGGGCCGCAGCCAATACCATCAGCGCCTATCAGGGCGACCTCAGCAGTTTTCTGGCCTTTATGACCCGTCATAACGGCGCCCCGCAGGGGCTTGGCGCGCTGGCGCGGATCACCACCTCTGACATGCGGTCCTGGATGGCCCAGGAGCGCAACTCCGGCGCTGGCGCCCGCTCGCTGGCGCGCAAGCTCTCTGCGGTCAAAAGCTTTTACCGCTGGCTGGCAGAGCGTGAAGGGTTTGAGCCCACCGCTGTTTTGGCAGCGCGGGCGCCAAAGTTTCAAAAAAAGCTGCCCCGCCCGCTGGACAAGGATGCCGCCCGCGCGGTCATCGAGACCGTCGAGCTGCAATCCGGCACCGATTGGATCGCGGCGCGAGATGTCGCCGTGGTGACGCTGCTATACGGCTGTGGCCTGCGGATTTCCGAGGCCCTGTCCCTGACAGGCAAAGCCGCGCCCCTGCCCGCCAGTCTGCGCATTCTGGGCAAGGGCGGCAAAGAACGGCTGGTGCCGGTGATAGAGGCCGCGCGCGAAGCCGTGCAGCGGTACCTCGACCTGTCGCCCTACCCCAAAGAATCCGACGGACCGCTGTTTCGCGGCCTGCGTGGTGGCGCGTTGAACCCACGCCAGATCCAGGGTGCCATGGCCCAGGCGCGGGCGCAGCTGGGGCTGCCTGCCAGTGCCACCCCCCATGCCTTGCGCCACAGCTTTGCCACCCACCTGCTGGAGGCGGGCGGCGATCTGCGGGCCATCCAGGAACTGCTGGGCCATGCCTCGCTGTCGACAACCCAGACCTATACCGCTGTGGATACAGCCCATCTGATGGCCATCTACAACCGCAGCCACCCCAAGGCCTGAGCGGCCTCTTGGCGATACATCCCGGCCTATCATATGGGCCCATCAAAACGACCTGCCAAACTGGCCCGTCAAGACCTGCCAAACTGGCCCGTCAAACTGGTCTGTCAAAACGACCTGTCAAAGTTTTTGGAACACACACCAGGTAAAGGCCTGCATATTCCCCGCCGGGGTAGCATGGGTCTCAGCCCAGCTGTGCATCAGATCATAGCCCTCCCCCAGCTCCGCCTGCAGCCCCTCCGGCGTATAGCGCCGCACTGGCAATCCGCTGCAGGTCTCGGGACCCTCGGGCGCAAAGCTGGCGAGAATGACATGACCTCCCTTTGGCACCGCTTGGTGCAGGGCCTGCATATAGGCCTGACGATCCTGATCCTCCGTCAGAAAGTGAAACACCGCCCGGTCGTGCCAGATGTCCCACTGCCGGTGGGGCTGCCACCGGGTGATATCCTTGGCAATCCAGGCCACTCTGCGCCCCTCCTCGCCCAGTCTGACGCGCGCCAATGCCAGGGCGCGTTTAGAAATATCCAGAACCGTCACATCATGGCGGCGCTGGTCCAGCAGTGCGCCGGCCAGACGGGAGGCACCGCCCCCGATATCAATGACGGACAGAGACCGGGACCCACAGAGCGCAATCGCGCGCAGAGAGGGGGCCGGATCACTCTGAAACCAGCTCACCTGTTCTGTATCACTGGTCTCATAGAGCCGGTTCCAATGATGCGCCCGTTGCCCCATTCAAGGCTCCTCTCTTGTCTGATCGTTCTTCACCTTAAATCTTAGCACATAAATTCCACTTTTGGAATACGTATAAGCCCGCAGGAGACTTGGTGAAATTTGAAACGATGGAATTGCTAAAATTCGAGGCAAGTTTTGCCGCCCCTTGCATCTGTGGTTAACTCCTCACCGCTTATCTGAGACCTCCCATTGCTCCAGAAAGGATGCCCAGATGACTCCCCAGACTCTCGCGCTTTATTCCGCCCCGGCGACTCCGGCGCCAGCGCCTTCGCAGATCCACATCCCGCACCTGCCACATCGCATTCGCAGATCCGACCTGCCCCAGCCGGGCGCGCCAAGGGCAAAAATGGTCCTGCTGGGATCGCCAAATGAGGGCAGCAACACAAAATGGAACGGCCTTCAGCGTCAGGAATACCCGACTTGGTTGCACTGAAGTCTTGCAGGCGCCGGTGAAATTCGCCATCACGGGATTATGACACCTCAGTTTCGCGCCCTCGCCGTTCACCTGCTCACCGCCACCGGTGCAGTTTTTGCAATGCTTTCCATGCTCGCCGCAGTGGATGCCAAATGGAGCTTGATGTTCGTTTGGCTGGTTGTGGCCTTTGCGGTGGATGGCATTGATGGACCATTGGCGCGGCATTATCAGGTCGGCCGCTATGCACCGCAGTTTGACGGCGTGCTGCTGGATTTGATCATCGACTACCTGACTTATGTCTTTATCCCGGCCTTTGCCCTGTTCCAATCAGGGCTGATGTCAGGCTGGACAGGCTGGTTTGCCATTATCGTCATCACCTTTGCCAGTGCGATGTATTTTGCCGACACCAGGATGAAGACCAAGGACAATTCCTTCTCCGGCTTTCCAGGCTGCTGGAATATGCTGGTGCTGGTGATCTTTGCTCTTGAGCCCAGCCATTGGACCATTCTGGTGCTGGTGACTTTGCTGTCCATTGCCATGTTCCTGCCATTGAAGTTCATTCACCCCGTGCGCACGGAACGCTGGCGCCGGGTCTCCCTGCCGGTGGCCCTGGCCTGGACCTTTTTTGCCGGCTGGGCCGCCTGGGTTGATTTCCATCCCCAAAGCTGGGCGCATTGGGGGCTGGTTGTCACCTCGATCTATCTGCTGTTTGTCGGCATTGCGCAGCAGATCTTTCCACAGCGCAGCTGACCCACCGGCGTTGGGACCAGCCAACACAAGGCCACTGTTTGCGACGGCTCCCCCTTAGGAACCAGCCCCTTGGCACCACCAGCGGCAGGGCCAGAGGCTCAGATCAGCAGGCTGGCAGCGCCTTCATGTTTGAGCAGGGCAATTTTGGTCTCGATCCCCGTACCGCCGGAAAACCCACCCAGGCCCGTTGCGCCCAAGACCCGGTGACAGGGAATGATCACCGGGATTGGATTGGCGCCACAGGCGTTACCAACGGGCTGCGGCGGGACTTTTAGCGCCTTGGAAATATCTCCGTAGGTCCGGGTCTCCCCCAGGGGAATTGCCAGCATTGCCGCACAGACCGCCTGTTGGAACGCCGATCCGGCAATATGCAGCGGCAGATCGAAACTCTGCAATTCCAGGGCAAAATAGGCCCTGAGCTGGTCAATGGCGCGATCCAGCAGCGCGGTCCTGTCCTGTCCCTGCGCGCCCCAGCTCAGGCCGGTGATCGCCCCCTCGGTTTCTGTCACGCTCAGCGTTCCGACAAATGTATCAATCTGGGCTGAGGGCATGGCAGGCGCTCCATGAGGATGAGGGCAGTTTCCTGAACTAAAGCAGAACCGCGGCGGGAATACAGGGCAATCTACCCCTTTCGTATAGGACACCATCCTAAATCCAGCAGGACGTAACCCAAGGGGGACGTGGATTTTGATAAAATTCTGTTAAAACGAGATTAGAAAGACAGAACAAATGGGTGAAGACGATGATCTCTGGAATTGGTTCAAACTTCAATATCAGCAACCTGGAAGCCTCTTACAAGGCCGGCGTTCCTGAGATGGACGCAAGTCTCAATGAAGGAAAGACCCAAGGAATGGATCGTGCCATCCAACGTGAAAGAGCGTTGAGGGCGGCCAGGGAAGCCAGTATTTTTAACCTTCGCGCCCCCCAGTCTGCAGGCCCGGCGCTGAAAGCGGCAAGAGACAAGGCCCTGGGTCGTGGCAGCTATAGCGCAGATTCCCTGATGGCGCAGTTTCTAGCCCAGGCTTCGAGCCATGCCCCGGGGCCAAAATCTGTCAGCAGCCTGATAGCTGAAGACAGCTATCGCGCCGCCCGCAGCCAGGCTGTGGCTGGGGTGAATGGCTCTTCTATGTAAAGACCCGACCTGCAAAGACCAACCTGTAAAGACCCGCCAAATAAGGATCTGCCCTGCAAAGACCCAAGCGCCACAGACCCCTCCACAACAGACCCTCCCGTTTTCCGACGGCTCTCTCCCGTTTTAGACGGCTCTCTCCCCCCTCTCGAGACTGCCCCTCCCCTCGAGACAAAAAACCTGCCGCGCATGGCGCGGCAGGTTTTTTTTGCTGGCCCCGCCCAAACTGCGATTCGCATCGCAGCTTGGGATGGCCGATTATGGGCTGCCAGGCGGTCCGGTGGTCCGGCCGCCTCAGCTCAGCCAGCCTCAGCTCAGGGCTGCCTCGCAGCGGCCGCAGACACCAGCGTGGGAATGGGTGCCAACATCCGGCAGGATTTTCCAGCACCGCTGGCACTTATCGCCTTCAGCCTTTTCAAAAACCACCGAGATCCCGTCAACTTCGGGCATACGGAAGGCCTCTGCCGGGGCCGGGTCATTGGTGAGCGAGATGTCGGAGGTGATGCAGATATCGGCAAAATTCACCGATTTCAGCAGGTCCAGCACCTCTGGGTCGCGCACATGTACCACCGGATTTGCCTCCAGCGAGGCGCCGATCACCTTGTCGACGCGCTGCACTTCCAGCGCCGCTGTTACCACCCGGCGGGCCTGACGGATCTTGGCCCATTTGGCCGAAAGCGGCTCGTTCAGCCAATCCGCCGGGGTGTCGGGGATATCCACCAGATGCACCGAGCTGGCCTCGCCGGGGAAACGCTCCAGCCAGACCTCTTCCATGGTGAACACCAGGATTGGCGCCAACCAGGTGGTGAGCCGGTGGAACAGGATATCCAGCACCGTGCGGGCGGCGCGGGCATTCAGCGTATCGCCATCACAATACAGCGCATCCTTGCGCACATCAAAGTAGAAGGCGGAAAGATCAACGGTGGCAAAGGTAAAAATCGCCTGCCAGACACCGTTGAAATCAAAGGCTTGATAGCCGTTGCGGACCTGGTGATCCAGCTCGGCCAGTCGATGCAGCACCCATTGCTCCAGCTCGGGCATATCGCCAGCATCAACGCGCTGATCATCGGTAAAGTCATGCAGCGAGCCCAGCATATAGCGCATGGTGTTGCGCAAGCGGCGATAGCTGTCGGCGGTGCCTTTCAGGATCTCGGGGCCGATGCGCTGATCCGAGGTATAATCGGTCTGCGCCACCCAGAGCCGCAGGATATCGGCGCCGTATTGATTGACGATCTCCTCGGGGACGATGGTATTGCCCAGGGATTTGGACATCTTGTTGCCCTTGCCATCCAGGGTAAACCCATGGGTGACAACGTTTCTGTAAGGTGCACGGCCCTTGGTGCCGCAGGCCTGCAGCAGGGAGGAATGGAACCAGCCCCGGTGCTGGTCGGTGCCTTCCATATAGACATCGGCAATGCCATCTTCGGTGCCGTCTTTGCGGTCGCGCAGCACAAAGGCATGGGTTGAGCCGGAATCAAACCAGACGTCGAGCACGTCAAAGACCTGTTCCCACTCCTCCCCATTATACTCCGATCCCAGGAACCGCTCCTTGGCCCCCTGCGCATACCAGGCATCGGCGCCTTCGGTTTCAAAGGCTGCGACGATCCGGGCATTCACCGCATCATCGCGCAGCAAAAAGCCCTCATCCGTTGGCAACAGGCCCTTTTTCACAAAGCAGGTCAGCGGCACGCCCCAGGCGCGTTGACGCGACAGCACCCAGTCGGGGCGGGCTTCGATCATGGAATAGAGCCGGTTGCGGCCCTTTTGCGGGGTCCATTTCACCAGCTCGTCAATCGAGCGCAGGGCGCGTTCGCGGATGGTTGTGCCCATCTCGTCCTGACCATCGCCAACGGGGCGGTCAACGCTGGCAAACCACTGCGGCGTGTTGCGATAGATGATCGGCGCCTTGGAGCGCCAGGAATGCGGGTAGCTGTGTTTGATCTTGCCACGCGCCAGCAAGCCGCCGACCTCGACCAGCTTGTCGATCACCGCCTTGTTTGCATCGCCCTCGCCGCCCTTGCGGTTGAGGATATATTTGCCACCAAAGAACGGCAGATCAGCGCGGAAGCCGCCATCGTCCATCACGTTATAGGTGATGACCTGCTCGAGCATACCCAGATCGCGGTAAAGCTCAAATTCTTCCATCCCGTGGCTTGGCGCGCAGTGCACAAAGCCGGTGCCTTCTTCGTCGGTGACAAAAGGTGCGGCGCGGAAATCACGCGGCGCATCCCATTCGCCATTGCTGCCCTCTGCGCCAGCCAGCGGGTGCGACAGTTGCAGGTTTGCCAGCTCATCCGCAGGCACGGCGCGCACGCGGGTATACTGGCCCTCCTCCAGGCGGGCGCGGCTCATCACGTCAGCGGCCAGTTTGTCGGCCAGGATAAAACGGTCGCCTTTGGCGGCCCAGCATTCTTCCGGCGCGTCGGTGACCTCGTACAGGCCGTAGTCAAAGCTGTCGCCGTAAACGACAGCCTTGTTGGACGGCATGGTCCAGGGGGTGGTGGTCCAGATTACCACATGAGCGCCCGCCAGATCATCAGATCCGCCGGTGACGGCAAATTTCACCCAGACGGTAAAGCTTTCCTTGTCGTGATATTCCACCTCGGCCTCGGCCAGGGCGGTTTTTTCCACCGGCGACCACATCACCGGTTTCGAGCCCTGATACAGCGTGCCGTTCATCAGGAACTTCTGGAATTCCGCCGCGATCACCGCCTCGGCGTGGAAATCCATCGTCAGATAGGGATCAGCCCAGTTGCCGGTGATGCCAAGGCGCTTGAACTCTTCGCGCTGGATATCCACCCATTTGTCGGCAAAGGCGCGGCACTCCTGGCGGAACTCGACCACGTCAACGGCGTCTTTGTTCTTGCCCTTCTTGCGGTACTGTTCTTCGATCTTCCACTCGATGGGCAGGCCATGGCAATCCCAGCCCGGCACGTAGCGCGCGTCAAAGCCCATCATCTGGTGCGAGCGCACGATCATGTCCTTGATGGTCTTGTTCAAGGCGTGACCGATGTGCAGATGGCCGTTGGCATAGGGCGGCCCGTCATGCAGCGTGAAAGGCGTGCGCCCTGTCTTTTCGCGCAGCCGGTCATAGACGCCGATCTTGGCCCAGCGCTCCAGCCAGTGGGGCTCGCGCTTGGGCAGGCCCGCGCGCATGGGGAAATCCGTCTTTGGCAGGTTCAGGGTCTGTTTGTATTCAGGGGTATCAGCAGTGTCGGCGCACATGGGTGGCGTCCTTTGGATAATCGGTTCGGAAATCTGGATATTCGGTTCGGCGCGATGGCTCAAGCGCCTTTGCCCGGCGTCTCATATGATCAGAGCGCCGGGGATATAATTCGAATAATGATGGCCAGGATATCGGACATGCAGGCGTTATAGGACGACTATGAGCCGGGGTAAAGCAGGGTTGTACCCGCGCCGAGTATCGCAGCCGAAGCCCCCATCCCGTCACGGGTCATCTTGCCGGACTATGGGCGCAACAGGCCGCCACGGCATCTGTCCGAACAAGCCAAACTGTCTAACTTTGACAAGAGCATCACGCGCCACAACCGCAATCGCCAGATGCTGCACCTGATCCAGCTCCGCGGCCGAGGCCTGTAATTGCCCCGCCTCTGCAGACAGGCCTGAACAGGCCAGCCCCCACCGCCGCGCGCCGAATTAAGAGCGCCCGAGGCAAGGTTACCAGACCCCTAATTCGTTTCGCACGCGAAACCTTTGGGCAGTGTCCTTCCCGGCACGCCTCAGGCCTGAAACAGGCGGCCCACCCCATAGGCCAGCGCCGCTGCCGCGCCGCCAATTGCCAAGGTCTCAGCCCCGGAGCGCCACCAGGGCGTCAGGACCCAATGGCTTTTGAAGGCGCCAATAGCAAAGGTGGTGACAGATCCATCAATGGCCCCGTAGACCACATCCCGTAACCCCCCCCGCCCCGGAGGTCCTCCGATGCGGTCACTGATTTCCTGCGGGCTGTGACCGTGATCAACCATGGCGGGCTCCTTCTGCTCGGTCCTCTACATCTAATGGATCCCAGCCCATTTGCCTTGCGACAGATCAACGCCGCCCCTACCCATCAGCCGCTCAAACCCATATGTCGGGGCAGCAGCGGCACAGATCGCTGCGCAAAAGACCCAAGCGAGACACCCCATGACCGACGAGTTGCAGACCGACGCGTTCCAGACAGATGGCCCCCAGACAGATGGCCCTCAGACTGGCGATCACCCGATGAAACGCTTTGACATCACCGGATCAGAGATCGACCGGGTTGTGACCCTGTTCTACATCCGCATCCGGGCGCATCCAGAGCTGGGACCAATTTTTGCCCGCTATGTGGCAGACGCGGACTGGCCCGCGCACGAGGCCAAGATCGCCCGGTTCTGGCGCAATGCGATCCTGCGCGAAAAGAGCTATAGCGGGAACCCGATGCGGGTGCATGTCTCGCGCCCCGAGATTGAGGCGGATCACTTCCCACAGTGGCTTGGGCTGTTTCACCAGGTGCTGCGGGCTGAACTGCCCGCGCCGATTGCGCTGCAATGGGGCACCCTGGCGGACCGCATCGGCGAGGGCTTTCGCACCGGGATCGTAGCCATGCGCCAACCCAAGGACGCGCCGCCAAAACTATTCTAAGGCCAGGATTGACGCCAAATCTGGAAAAGATGGGTAAATAGCAATTTATCAATCAATTTTCATGCCATTCTGCCAAATAAAGTTGAACAAAGATAACTTTAAAAGCGCAAAACTGGCGTGATAGACCCTCCCCGCCGATGCAGCTCCTGTGAATAAATACGCCCTGCCTGGGGGTAACTCTTCTCAACCTGTGGAAAACAGGAGGGGTGCAGGCCAATCGCTCGCCCGCAGCCTGCCCCAGCTCGCAGCACGGGCCGCAGACCTCGCGCCCCATTGAAGCCCAAGCCGCCAGTGCAAAGGGCGGCAAAGCAACAGGCCCCGGCTGTTGCTGATACCCACAGCAGCTCCTTGCCCAGACGCCAGTTGAGGCCTGGGGCAAAAGGCATTGAAATTAATACTTTGTTCATACAACCCGCACCGCTACCCACAATCTGTGCACAGGTTGGTCCACAGGAGGTTTTCCGATCGCGGTCGGCAAGCAAGCGCATCTGGTATTGCAGGACCCGCGCTTCAGGACGGGATGTCGCAGCAAAAAATGGAAATCATTTGCGGCCAAACCCACCTCTGTGGAGCACAGCCGCCACAGCCAAATCTGCCGAAGCACACCCGAAAGAAACCATTTAAAATCAACAGCTCTCGCAGTGAAACTCATCCCGCCGGGCCTCTGCCCCTGTTTTGACTGCGAAGATCGGGGGGGGGGATTATCAAAGCTTTTACGCTTTCGAGGCCTGTTCGCGGCGAAACAGCCCTGCCAGGGCGCCTTTGATCACCCGACGGGTTGCCGGGCGGTGCGCCGGAGAAAAGGGTAAGGGGCGACAGACCTCCATCGCGGCGATGCCAACGCGGGCCGACAGGGCGCCATTGACCACCCCTTCGCCAAAACGGCGCGACAGTTTGGACAGGACCGAGCCGCCCAGAACCGACTCCAGGATATCATCCCCCGCAGCCACTGCTCCGGTGGCGGCGAGATGGGCCAGCACCGCGCGGGTCAACCGCCAGGAGCTGAACAGCCCCGAGCGCCCGCCATAGATCTGTGCCACCTGTCGGATCATCCGCACCGATGCCAGCAGCGCCACGGTGACATCAGCCAGCGCCAAGGGCACCAGCGCCGTCACCGTGGCAACCTGACGGGCGGCGGCCTCGACCTCTTGCAGGGCGCGGGCATCCAGCGGCAGCAGCAGCTCTTCTTCCGCCAGCATCAGCAGGGCATCGGCGTCCAGCACCTCCGCCTGACGCTCCGCAAGCCGGGCCAATTGCCAGGCCATATCCGGGCGTCCGGCATAAAAGCGCTCCAGCTTGGCGACATGTGTCTTGGCAGCGGCAAGATCGCTATGGGCCAGGGTCGCCCCCTGACGCAGCCCATCAACCCGTTTCAACCGGGCCAGCCCTGCCAGCTCGCGCAGCAGCATCACCAGCGCCAGTACCAGTACCAGCACCAGCCCGGCGCTGACCGCCCAGCCCAGCAGCGGCATCCGCGCCACCAGCCCAACAGCAAAATCCCAGGCTGCCAGAGACACCACAGTGCCCAGCAAACCCAGCACCAGCCCCCAGAACCAACGGCTCAGCCGTGACGCAGGTCGGGCCGCCAGACGCGCCGCCTGCTCCATCGCGGCAGGAGCTGCCGCCTGTGCCAGGTTCAGCAAAGGGTCAGGCACCGGCGGGGCCGCAGCCACATCCGGGGTCTGGGTGGTGTCATCCTGGTCCAGATCAAACAATACCGGTTTCTGGCTCATCCCTGTGGCTCCTGCTGTTGGGGGGCGTGCGGGTGGGGCTGCGCCTGCCAGGCCATGCGGACATCTGGCAGGCCTTCGTCATTCCCGCTTCCGTCGGTGCGGTCGGTTTCACAGAACCCTTCGCGCTGGTAAAAGCGCCGGGCGCCGGTATTGGCCACAAGGGTGCGCAGCCATAGCTCTGGTTGCGCCGCTTTGGCCTGCCGCAACAAAACCTTGCCCACCCCCTGCCCACGGGCGTCCGGTGCCAGATACAGGCTGCAGATCTCGGCCCCGTCGCGGGCCATAAAGCCAATCACCCGGCCATTTCTTTCGGCCACCGTGACCCAGCCGTAGTCAATCATCGCCTTACAAAAGCCAATCGTTTCCGCCTCTGAGTACAGCACCGGCATCCAGGGCGTATAGAGCGCAAAACGGTGTAGGATCCAGCCCGTGGTGCCCGCATCCAGCGCCGAGGCCGGACGCAGGCTGACGTTGTCAGGGAGCGGCTTGTTCACAGAGCGTCTCCGATCAGGAATTCGGCGGCCCGGTCCAGCCGGATATGGGGCGGCCCGTCCCCCGGCTTCAGGCTAAGCGCCGCCGGGGCAAACTGCATCGCCTGATAGTCGCCGTCCAGCCAATGCCGCGCCCCCTGACGCGCCGGTGACAGCAGCTGTGCAGGATCCGTCGGCAGGGCACCGGGGTAAAAGGCCGCCTGTTTGCCGGTCTCCAACAGCCGCCCGCGCACGCAGGCCAGCTCTGCCCCATTGTGGGGGCGCATTTCTTCGGTGGTGGCCCGCAGCGAGGCCAGCGCCAGCGCCGCTGTTTCGGCCCCGGCAAACTGCGCCCGGTCGCGTGCATCGCGGGTCAGAGCCTCGATGATGGCGGTCATCTGTGGGTGTTGCAGGTGGTGCAAATGGTCGGCCTTGGTGGCGGCAAAGAGGATTTTCTCAACCCGCTTGCCGCGCAGCAGCGAGGTCAGGAACCCGTTGCGGCCGGGGCGAAAGGCCGCCAGCACATCGCCCATGGCCAGACGCAGATCCTCGACCGCCTGCGGCCCGGAGTGAATGGCGCTGAGCACATCCACCAAAACCACCTGACGGTCAATACGGGTGAAATGATCGCGGAAAAACGGCTGTACCACCTTGGATTTATAAGCCTCGTAGCGGCGCTCCATCTCGCGCCACAGGCTACGGCGCGGCGCGGTCTCTTGTGGCGGCAAAGGGCCAAAGGTCAGCACCGGGGAGCCCTCCAGATCGCCGGGCAGCAAAAAGCGCCCCGGCGAGCAATCGTAAAACCCGGCCTGGCGCGCCGCGTGCAGGTAGCGGGTGAATTCCATCGCCAGCCGCTGCGCCTGAGGTTCATCATGGGGGGCATCCGCCGCAACCGTGGTCAGGGCTTGCAGGAAATCAGCCGCCATCTCGCGGGCGGGCAGCCGGTCCAGCACCTCGGCGGACCACTGGGCATAAGATTTATCCAAAAGCGCCAGGTCGAGCAGCCATTCGCCGGGGTAGTCGACGATATCCAGATGCAACCGGCGCGGCCCCTGAAAGCCGGACAACAGCCCCGAGGGACGCAGGGTGAGGCTGAGGCGCAATTCAGACACGGCGCGGGTGCTGGCAGGCCAGGAGGGCTGCGGGCCGGTCAGCGCCGCCAGATGGTCCTCGTAGGCAAAACGCGGCACGGTATCGTCGGGCTGAGGCTGCAGATAGGCGCTGTCGATGCGGCCCATGCGCGCCGCATTGAGTTGCAGCATACGGCCCCGGTTCAGCATGTTGGCCACCAGCGAGGTGATAAAGACCGTCTTGCCCGCCCGCGCCAGCCCCGTGACGCCAAGCCTGAGCGTCGGTTCAAAGAACCGCGAGGAGAGATTGCTGCCAAGACTGTCCAGCCCGCGCACCGCACCCTCGGTCAATGTCGATAATACCACCCGGCTCACCTGCTGTTGTTTGCTTGGCTCAAGATAGGCAGGCCGTGGTGGGGATTCCAGTGTGCCTGAACACTTGCCTCAGCCCTGTTGCCGGGTTACTTGCCCGCTCATGGCTCGTTTTGCTCTCAAAGTTGAATACCACGGAAAGCCCTTTGCCGGATGGCAGCGGCAGAAAGATCAGCCCTCGGTGCAGGGGGCGATCGAGGATGCGCTTGCCCGGCTGGAGCCCGGCCCCCATACCATTGCCGCGGCAGGCCGCACGGATACCGGCGTGCACGGGCTGGGACAGGTGGCCCATTGTGATCTGCAAAAATCCTGGACGCCCTTTCGCCTGACGGAGGCGCTGAATTTTCACCTGAAGCCCGCGCCGGTGGCCATTGTGGACTGCGCCGAGGTCGACCCGGAGTGGCATGCAAGGTTTTCCGCCATCGAGCGGCAGTATCTGTTTCGCATCCTGATCCGCCGGGCGCCCGCCACCCATGACGCGGGCCAGGTCTGGCAGGTCAACAATGACCTGGATGTCGACGCAATGCAGCAGGCCGCCAACCACCTGCTTGGCAATCATGATTTTACCACCTTCCGCTCGTCGATCTGTCAGGCGCAAAGCCCGCAGAAAACCCTGGATGAGCTGCGCATCGAGCGGGTCATGGGGCTGTCTGGCCCCGAAGTGCATTTCCACGTGCGGGCGCGCAGCTTTTTGCACAATCAGGTGCGCAGCTTTGTCGGCACATTGGAACGTGTTGGCGCCGGGGCCTGGGAGCCGCAGGATGTAAAATCCGCACTGGAAGCCTGTGACCGCGCCGCCTGTGGCCCGGTCTGCCCGGGCCATGGGCTGTATCTGGCGCGGGTTGGCTACCCCGAAGATCCCTTTGCCAGCCAAGCCTGACAGGCAATCCTTACAGGGCGTTCCTGACAGGCCATTCCTGACAGGGCGTTCCTGACAGGCCATTCCTGACAGCGCAATCCGGTCGCGTTTGACTGCGCGATGTGCAAGGCAGGCCCTGAATTCAGGCTTTGGGCGGATGCAGAACCAGTGTTTGCAGGGCCGTGGCCACCGGGCCTTGTTCGTCCTGCAGAACCGATTGGGACATGCCAATGCCGGTACTGTGCCAATGAGAAATCGATTCTGAGGCATGCCAGTCGCCAATGGGCTCGCGGTGCACATTGAGGGTGAGATCGGTATTCATGAAACCCATCGCGCTGGGGGCCGCATTCCAGGAAATGCCATTGCCGCAGTCGGCCAGCGCGCAGAGGGACTGAATTGGCGATTGTTCCTCCCCTTCCAGCAGGGTGGTGGTGCGCATCCAAAGCGTCTTTGGCCCTGGCTGCAGGCCAAACTCCGGTGGATAGGCCACATCCAGAAATTCGCCAAAATAGGGTTTGTCATGCAGACCCGCCCCAATGGAAAACTGCCCCGCTACAGCCTCGGCGCGGTTCAGCGGCACCACCGGCGCGGTTGGCACCGGGCCCAGATCCTTGCGTACCAGATGCATCGAGGTGCCCAGCGCGCACAGGCGGTTGTCGAGATCATGCACGGTGATCTGCGTGGTGGCCAATGTGCGGCTGTGCCGCGTGGTTTCAGCCGCAACCCGCAGCCCCGCCAGCGGCAGCGGGCGCAGAATATCCAGCGTCAACCGACAGAGCATCTTATCGGCGCCGACCTCGATCTCGGCGGCGCGAACCGCCAGGCCGGTGACCGGCCCGGCATGACAGTGATCGGCAGACCAGGGCCCGCGTGCCGGGTCGTTGCCCACAAAAACACCATCGGAGTTTTGCGAGAAGAACGGTGCCGCCGCGAGAGCCCTGGAGGTCATGCCTCAGACCTTTTCCTGGGTGTATTTCTTCAGCTCAACCCGTGCCACCTGGCGACGATGCACCGCATCTGGTCCATCGGCCAGACGCAGGGTGCGCACATGGGTCCAGGCTGTTGCCAGCGGGGTATCCTGGCTGACGCCCTGGCCGCCAAACATCTGCACCGCCTCATCAATGACTTTCAGCGCCACCCGTGGTGCCACCACCTTGATCTGGCTGATCCAGGGCGCGGCGGCACGGCCATCGCCCTGATCCATGTACCAGGCGGCCTTGAGGCAGAGCAGACGCGCCATTTCGATCTCCATGCGGCATTCCGCAACGATATCGTAATTGGCGCCCAGATGGGCCAGCTTCTTGCCAAAGGCTTCGCGTTGCAGCGAGCGTTTACACATCTGCTCCAGCGCGCTTTCGGCCTGACCGATGGCGCGCATACAGTGGTGGATCCGTCCAGGCCCAAGCCGCCCCTGGGCGATTTCAAAGCCGCGGCCTTCGCCCAGCAGGATACTATTGGCAGGCACCCGCACATTGGTGAAGCGGATATGCATATGGCCATGGGGCGCATCATCGTGGCCGTAGACCTCCATCGGGCGCAGCACTTCGATACCCGGCGTATCTGCGGGCACCACGATCATCGACTGACGCTGGTGCTTGGGCTGCTCTTCACCACCGGTTTTCACCATAACGATATAGACCTTGCAGCGCGGATCGCCCGCCCCGGAGGCCCACCATTTTTCGCCGTTCAGCACATAATCATCGCCGTCACGCACACAGGCCATCGACACATTGGTGGCATCAGAGGAGGCCACATCGGGTTCGGTCATCAGATAGGCAGAGCGGATCTTGCCCTCCAGAAGCGGGGCCAGCCACTGCTGTTTCATTGCCTCAGTGCCATAGCGCTCAAAGACTTCCATATTGCCGGTATCCGGCGCGGCGCAGTTGAACACCTCGGCGCCCAGCGGGGTCTTGCCCATTTCCTCGGCAAAATAGGCGTATTCCACGGTGGAGAGCCCAAAGCCCTTGTCACTGTCGGTGAGCCAGAAGTTCCACAGGCCCTCTGATTTGGCCTTGGCTTTCAGCCCTTCGAGGATTTCAGCCTGGCGCGGCGTATATTGCCAGCGGTCACCTTTGCCGATCTCGGCCTGATATTCCGCTTCCAGCGGCATGATCTCGTCGCGCACCATGGTGGCAACCCGCTCCAACAGCTGGCGGTTCTCTGCCCGCATGCCAAAATTCATATCCATTGAAATTCTCCTCCACTGCCACTTTCGCTCTTGTAAAAACCATGGCTTAGTCGCGCGACAACTGTCCAGCGCAATGACGGGACGTCATTGGCCCACACTGGAAAATAGACGGAAGGGAACAGCATGGCGTTATTGGTCAATATTGGACATGACGGATGGTATAGCGATAGCGAACTGGCCGCAGAGCTGCGCAATTTGGCCCCCGGTGCAGACATCCGCACCCTGGCAGACCCCGGCGATCTGGCAGATGTCACCATGTTGGCTGTGTCCGGGCTTGCCTCTGATCTGCCCGCCCAATTGCCCAATCTTGCATTGGTGCAAAAACTGGGTGCCGGGGTGGAAACCATCGTCGCCCACCCCGCCCTGGCGCCGCATGTGCAGGTCACCCGGTTAAAACCGCTGGAGCCCGCCCGCGAGATTGCCCAGTATTGCCTTGCCTATGTGCTGCAGGGGCAGCGCAATATCCTGGCCCATGCGGCCAATCAGGCCCGCGCCAGCTGGGAGCCTCTGGAACCAAAGCAAAACCACAAGACCCGCGTCGGGGTGCTGGGCATGGGGCATATCGGTGGCGAAACCGCCGCCCTGATGCGCGACCTCGGCTTTGAAGTCCACGGCTGGAGCCGCTCTGCCAAAGAGATGCAGGGCGTCACCTGCCACCATGGGGCTGCGGCGCTGGAACCAATGCTGGGCATCTGCGACTATATCTGCGCCATCCTGCCCTCCACTGGCGAAACCTGCGGGCTGATCAACGCGCAGACACTGGCAGCGATGAAGCAAGGCGCGACCTTCATCAACGCCGGGCGTGGCGATTTGGTGGATGAGGCGGCGCTGATTGCCGATCTGGATCGCGGCCATCTTGGCCATGCGGTGCTGGATGTGTTCTGCACCGAGCCCCTGCCTGCGCAGGATCCGCTGTGGTCGCATCCACAGGTCACCATCACACCGCATGTCTCGGGCTGGCACCTGGGCGAGGCGCTGCAGGATGTGGTGGAAAACTTCCGCCGCCTGAGCCTCGGCGAGGATCTGTTGCACGCAGTCGACCGGCAGCGGGGCTACTGACCCCACCGCCGGGGCGCCGCTAAAACAGCATTGATTTGACCGCCGCAAGCGCCGGGCCAAAGCGCAGCCAGCCCCCCAGCCCGGTCTGGACGGGCTGGCCATCTTTCCAGGTTGCCGCCACGGATAAGGCCTGCCAGTCCGCCGTCAGCGGGTTGCCGTTGAACAGGGTGAAATCCGCGCGTTTGCCAACCTCAATGGAGCCAATCAGCGCCTCCTGCCCCAGCTGCCGTGCAGCCTGGCGTGTCATCGCCGACAGGGCCTGATAGCGAGAGATCGCCTGATCCGGCGCGGTGACCGTCTGGCCTGATGCCGAAGCACGATCCACCGCCGTGCGCAGGGTGCGCAGCGCATCAATCGGCGAGGCGGGGTGATCGCCATGCAGCGTGGTGACCACCCCGGCGCGCATCGCCGTCCCCACCGGCATATAGCGATCTGCGCGTGCCCCCACAATATCCGGCAGCGCATCGCCGTAGTAATAGATATGGTCGACAAAAAAGCCGAGACTGATGCCCAGCGCCTTGGCCCGCTGAATCTGCGCGGCGGTGATCAGGGCATTATGTTCCAGCCGATGCGGCAGGCCAGGGTTTGGCCCGGCAGCCTCAAAGGCATCCAGAACCTCGTCGATGGCGCGTTCGCCCTGGCTGTGGACGGCAATCTGATGCCCGGCGCTCTGCAGGGCTGCGACCTTGGCGGCAAAATCGCCGGGGTCATGGTTCACCGGCCCCAGATGGCCATGCGGGATATGCATCCGTTCCGAGGTGAGGTCGCTGTGCTCATAGGCATCGGCAAAGGCCGCACCACCGGTAAAGGGGGAGCCATCCATCCAGAACTTGGTGCCCAGCACCCGGAAATCATCTGTGCCGCCCAGCGCCTTGCCCTGATGCGGCAGCAGATAGAGAAAGGCCCGCAGCGCTGGCTCGGTGGCGCCGATACGGCGCAGCAGCCCCACCGGGTCCGGGTGTTTGCCCACCGCCCCGGTGATGCCGATGGTGGTATAGCCTGCCTTGGCATAGGTGGTATATTCCTTGCGCACCAGGAGCTCGATCACCGCAGGATCTGCCGAGGGCATGGCGCCAAGGATAGCGTTCACCGCCTCCAGCTCGCGAAAGGCGCCGGTGGCGCGGCCGGTGGCATCGCGGATGATACCCGCGCGGCCTGCCTCTGCCTGCTGTGAAACCAAAGCGATTCCAGCCGCCTGCATCGCGGCGGTATTGGCAAAGACCTCATGCAGCATCTGGGTGATCACCACCAGCGGGCGGTCCGGCGCAATGGCGTCCAGCTCTGCCAGGGTTGGCGCGGACAGATCGGCGATGGCCACCGGATCCCAGCCATAGGCCACCAGCCAGGGGGTCAGCGCCCGGCCATCTGCCGCCTGCGCCAGGGTCTGCATCACCTCGGCGCGGCTGGCGTGGTGAAAGCCGCTGATATCCACCACAGCCCCAAGCAAGGCCGTGGCAATGGGATGGGTATGGGGCTCGATCAGCCCCGGCGTCAGCACCTGGCCCGCAAGGTCATGCACCGGCGCGCCGCTTGCCTGCAACTGTGCCAATGGGCCAACTGCGGTGATCACGCCATCCTCGACCAAAATCGCCTCGGGGCCGGGAGTCTCGGCCGCTGTGGCCATGGGGATGATTTCCCCACCGGTCAGAATCAGCCGGGAGGCAACCCGCTCGGGGCGCAGGAGATACCAGCCCAGCCCCGCCGCCAGCAGCCCCAGCACCAGCAGCCCTTTCAGAATTCGACCCAGCCATTTCATCGCGCAGCCCTCCCCGGCATTTGCCAACAGGATTGGAGCCGAGATGATTCCAAACAAGACTGACGTCGCGATAACGCTTGGGCTTAAGCGTGAATTTCGACCAGCCAGCACAACTTTGGCACCCATTGCGCACAGGTGGCCTATTCCCGTTTCTGATAGGTCAGCGCCTCAGCGCCATTGGATCGAATGCCCAGGGTTTCAGACCCGGGGATGACATCCGGGGCCAGAACTTTTGGGGCCGGAACTTTTGGGGCCTGGTTTTTGAGGGACTGGGTTTTGGGGGACTGGGTTTTGGAGAACTGGGGCAGCTTCATAGGCCCAGTCTAACCGGCTGGCTAACGGGCTGGCTAACGGGCTGGCTAACGGGCTGGCTAACGGGCTGGCTAACGGGCTGGCTAACGGGCTGGTAAACGGGCCGGGCGATCCGTCTCAACGCCGGCCAAGCAGATTTCTACAAACCAGAACGGGCCCCTCAGGGCCCGTCCAATTTAACAAATCTGCAGCGGCTCTAATCAGCCGCCTCGGCGTAGTCTTCCAGCGGCGGGCAGGTGCAGATCAGGTTGCGGTCGCCATAGGCATTGTCAACCCGGTTGACCGGTGGCCAATATTTGTCGACCCGGAAGGCACCGTGCGGGAAACAGCCCTGTTCGCGGCTGTAGGGGCGATCCCAGTCCTTCACCAGATCCTCCATGGTGTGCGGCGCATGTTTCAGCGGGTTGTTCTGCGCGTCAATTTTGCCGTCTTCAATGGCCTGCACCTCGGCGCGGATCGACAACATGGCCTCGACAAACCGGTCAAGCTCCGCCTTGGTCTCAGACTCGGTGGGTTCCACCATCAGGGTGCCCGCCACCGGCCAGCTCATGGTCGGGGCGTGAAAGCCGCTGTCGATCAGCCGTTTGGCCACATCATCCACGGTAACCCCCGCGCTGGCGTCAAAGGGTCGGGTATCCAGGATGCATTCATGCGCAACGCGCCCCGTTGGCCCCTTGTACAAAACGCCATAGGCCCCCTCCAGCCGTTTGGCGATATAGTTGGCGTTGAGGATTGCCACCTTGGTGGCCTGGGTCAGACCGGCGCCCCCCATCATCAGGCAATAGGCCCACGAGATCGTCAGGATCGACGCCGAACCATAGGGCGCCGCCGAGACCGGCCCCTGCTGCGCGCCGCCCTGTTCCGGGTGGCCCTGCTCAGGATGGCCTGGCAAATGCGCGCTCAGATGCGATTTCACCCCAATTGGCCCCATGCCGGGGCCACCGCCACCATGGGGAATGGCAAAGGTCTTGTGCAGGTTCAGGTGGCTGACATCGCCGCCCAGATCACCGGGACGGCTGAGACCCACCATGGCGTTCATATTGGCGCCGTCGATATAGACCTGACCGCCGTGATCATGGGTGATCTGGCAGATCTCATGCACGGTTTCCTCAAACACGCCGTGGGTGGAGGGATAGGTGATCATACAGGCGGCCAGATTGGCGCCATGTTTCTCGGCCTTGGCGCGGAAGTCATCCAGGTCGATATCGCCATTCTCCGCCGTTTTCACCACCACGACGGTCCAGCCCACCATCTGGGCCGAGGCCGGGTTGGTGCCATGGGCCGACATCGGGATCAGGCAGATATTGCGGTGCCCCTCGCCCTGTGCCCGATGATAGGCGGCAATGGTCAACAGGCCGGCATATTCGCCCTGCGCACCGGAATTGGGCTGCATCGAGATCGCATCATAGCCGGTGATCTGGCACAGTTTGGCCGACAGATCTGCAATGATCTCACCATATCCCACCAGCTGTGCAGCGGGGGCAAAGGGGTGGATATGGGCAAACTCGGGCCAGCTGAGCGGCATCATCTCGGCGGCGGCGTTCAGCTTCATGGTGCAGGAGCCCAGCGGGATCATCGCCCGGTCCAGGGCCAGATCACGATCCGCCAGGCGGCGCATATAGCGCATCATCTCGGTCTCGGCCCGGTTCATGTGGAAAATCGGATGGGTGAGGTAGTCGGATTTGCGATGCATATCCTGCGGCACCCGGTATTCCGGCGCCAGCTCATCATCCAGGCGGGTAATGCCAAAGGCGCGCCAGACGGCCTCGGTGGTGTCCCGCCGGGTGGTTTCATCCAGGGTGATGCCAATGCGGCTTTCACCAACGCGGCGCAGGTTGATGCCCTCATCCAGGGCCGATTTCATCACCGCCGCCTGCAGGGGGCCGACGTCTACGGTGATGGTGTCAAAAAAGCTCTGGGGATCGACCTTGAACCCGGCCTCCTCCAGCCCGCGGGCCAGACGCACGGTCTTGCGGTGGATCCGCTGGGCAATGGCCTTCAGCCCTTTGGGGCCGTGGAACACCGCATACATCGAGGCCATCACCGCCAGCAGTGCCTGCGCGGTGCAGACATTGGAGGTGGCTTTTTCGCGGCGGATATGCTGCTCGCGGGTTTGCAGCGACAGGCGGTAGGCCTTGTTGCCATGGGCATCAATCGACACCCCGACAATCCGCCCCGGCATTGCCCGTTTATAGGCGTCGCGCGTGGCCATATAGGCCGCGTGTGGGCCGCCTGCCCCCATGGGCACGCCAAAGCGCTGGGTTGAGCCAACGGCAATATCGACCCCCATGGCGCCCGGCTCTTTCAGCAGGGTCAGGGCCAGCGGGTCTGCGGCCACCACGCCAATGGCGCGGGCGGCGTGCAGGGCCTCCATCTGCGGAGTAAAGTCGCGCACATGGCCATAGGTGCCAGGATATTGGAACAGGGCGCCAAAGACCTGATCCGCCTGCATCTTGTCCGGGTTGCCGACAATCACCTCGATATCCAGCGGCCGCGCCCGGGTCTGCACCACGGCAATGGTCTGCGGGTGGCAGTCCCGGTCAACAAAAAACGCCTTTGCCTTGGATTTGGCCAGCCGCTGCGCCATGGTCATCGCCTCGGCGGCGGCGGTGCCCTCGTCCAACAACGAGGCATTGGCCACTTCCAGCCCGGTGAGGTCAGAGATCATCGTCTGGAAGTTCAACAATGCCTCAAGCCGCCCCTGGGAAATCTCGGGCTGATAGGGCGTATAAGCCGTGTACCAGGCGGGGTTTTCCAGAATATTGCGCTGGATCGCCGGCGGCGTCACCGTGCCATGGTAGCCCTGCCCGATAAGCGAGGTCATCACCTGATTCTTGTTTGCCACTTCGCGCATGTGAAACAGCAGCTCGCGCTCTGACAGCGGGCGGCCAAACTCCAGCGCCGCAGCCTGACGGATCGAGGCCGGAACCGTGTCCTCTATCAGCGCCTCAAGGCTCTCGACACCGATAACCTCCAGCATGGCCTCCATCTCTTCGGGAGAGGGGCCAATGTGGCGGCGGTTGGCAAAATCATAGGGAAGATAGTCAATCGGGGTGAAAGGCATCACAGGGGTCCTGTCTGTTCAGGGCGGGTCAGAGCGGGTCAATGCAGGGGAAAACCCTGCGGAGCGGGGCAGCAGATCGCGGGCAAAAGGGGGCATTCGGGCAAACCCGTCTGCCTGATCAAAGCGATCAAAGCCCTCTGCTGCTGGTATGCAAAACCCGCCGAACCAGGGGCGCGACGGGCTGTGGATCTTATCCGATGAAGCTCTTGTAGGCAGCTTCTTCCATGTAGTCGTCCATCGGCGACAGGTCCTCGACCTTGAGCTTGAAGAACCAGGCATCCCCCTGTGGGTCGTCATTCACCTTGCCCGGAGTTTCGGTCAGGGCCTCGTTGATCTCGACCACTTCGCCGTCCAGCGGCGACAGGATGTCAGAGGCCGCCTTGACCGATTCAATCACCACGATCTCATCGTCTTTGGTAAATTCGTCGCCAACCTCGGGCAGCTCAATAAAGACCACATCGCCCAGCTGCTCGGCAGCATGGGCGGTGATGCCCACAGTCACAATATCGCCGTCCACATCGAGCCATTCGTGTTCTTCGGTAAATTTCATCGTCGTCATCCCGTCATGCTTGCCCCGGAGCACCTTGCCCGGTGGTTTGATCTGGCCTTCCAGCCCCCAAAGGGGATCTGGAAACTTGGGCCGGCTTGATCAGTGGGATCTGGTCAAGTCTCTCCGGCATCCCCGCGCGCGCAAAAGCCCGCACAGTTTGATGCCCCCTCTGTCCGGTTGCCTGAGATCGTTATCCCTTCGGCGGCGCGGGCTCTCCCCGCGCTCTCTCCAGAGTCTTTTGCGTATAAGGTCCCTGCTGCCTGAGAGTTTCCGGGGCGGTTGCTCCTTCGGCACCGGGCTTGCGCACAGACCCCAAAGGTCCCTCTGCGCAGCGACGGTTCTCCCATATACACAAGGCCATAGGTACCAGCGCGCCGGGGCGCGTTCAAGACGCAAATACGTCCCATCTTGTCGCTTTTACTCATAATCATCCTGAGCACTGCAAAAAGAAATTCAGAACAGGTTGAAATACTCCGCCTGCTCCCACTCGCTGACGGTGTTGAGGTAGCGATCCCATTCAAACCGTTTCAACTGCGACAGATAGCTGACAAACTCTGCCCCCAGGGTATCGGCAAACAGATCCGAGCTGGCAAAGCTCTCCAGCGCCTGTCCCAATGAGCGCGGCAGCCGCGCGGCGGTGCTGTCATAGGGCGAGGTGGTTGGCGCCGGCGCCTGCAGCCCCGCCGCCATCCCGGCAGAGCCTGCAAGGATCTGCGCCGCAATGGCAAAATAGGGATTGGCCGAGCTGTCAGGGGCGCGGTTTTCAATCCTTGAGGCGGCATCGCCCGGCTGCATCAGGGCGCGCAGCATGGCGCCGCGATTGTCCAGCCCCCACTGAATGCGATCCGGCGCCAGTTGAAAGGGCAGATAGCGTTTGTAGCTGTTCACCGTTGGCGCGATCATCACAGAGGAGGCCGCAGCATGGGTCAGCAACCCGGCAATCCAGCCAGAGGCCTGCGGGGTGAGACTGCCATCGGCACCCGGCTCAAACAGATTGCGCCCGGTGCTGCGCTCCAGCAGCGACTGATGCAGGTGCCAGCCATTGGCCATCGCGTTTTCCAGGCGTGGTTTTGCCATGAAACTGGCGTGCAGCCCGGCGCGGGCGCAGACCTCTTTGACCATGGTGCGGAACATCACCATGGCATTGGCCTGCTGCAGCGCCGGCAGCGGCGCAAAGGTGAATTCAAACTGGCTTGGCCCCATCTCGATCTCAACCGAGCGGACCTGCAGCCCCAGGCCCTGCGCCATGCGTCGGATGTCATCCAGCACCGCCTCACAGTCGCTGTAACGGCTCTCGGTCAGAAACTGGTGGCCCTGGGTCAGATTGCGGGTTGTCACCGGCGCGCCGGGCATGGTGCTTTGGCTGTGGTCCAGCGCCGCATCCACCCGTTCAAAGATCTGAAACTCCACCTCCAGGCCAAAAATCGCCTCCAGCCCCTGGGCATCCAGACCGGCAATGGCCTGGCGCAGCACCTGGGCTGAGGAAAAACTGATGGGGCTGCCATCGGTCTGCACCGGATCGCACAGGATCCAGGCGGAATGCGGCGACCAGGGCAGCACCCGAAAGGTTTCGGGGCGCGGCACCAACAGCACATCTCCTGCGCCGCGCATGGGCACAAAATCGCCGCCACCGCCCTGCTCGGCCTCCCAGACCGCAAAGGCAGTGCGATGCGAGGTGTCCTTTAGCAGCAGCGTCGAGGGCATATTGAGCCCGGCGCGAAACAGCCCCCGAAAGGCCTCCGCCACCAGGGTCTTGCCCCGCAAAATGCCATGCTGGTCGGCAAACAGCACCCGAAGCGTTTCCACCCCTGCCGATTTTGCCGCGTCAAGAACCTCGCCTGCCCGCTGTTGCGCTTCTGGATCGAGCAGCCCTGCTCGTGCCAGTCGTCCCGTTGCCAGATCATATGTCATTGCGTCATTCAGTTCCTTTGCCGGGGCCAGTCCACTTGAGGGGCCAGTCCAGGGGCATCCTGCCGCTGTGCGGCTCCCGCGTCACTCCCAAAAACACCCCCCCCTACAGCCCCCCGTCAGACCTGCCGTAGGGAAATTCCGGCCCATGCCGGGATTGGTCGCGGCCCGGGCTGTGCCAGATCAGTGTCAGATCAGTTTCAGGTCGTGGTTCTGGCCAGGCTATCCGCAGCCGCAATGCCCGCCTCCCAGGAGCAACCGCCACGCCGCTCCTGGTCGGCCTGCTGCGCGGCGCGCTGCCAATCGCCATCCTGGGCAATGGAGTCATTGGAAATTGGCCCAACCACCGTCGACAGATCCAGCCCCCTGTACATCGGCAAATCCTGGTCCCGCCCGTCTTTTAGCGCGGCAATTGCCGCGCGCAGCTGGCGGCGGTAGCGGATAATGGCGACATCCGTCTTGCCAAGATGTTCCTGCGTGCGGTCCTGAATGGCGCCCATGCTTTCGACCGCCCATTGGTCATGCACATTGATGTCCAGCCCCATGCCGGTATAGGTCTCGCGCTGCTGCTCCTTGGGGTCAAAGCCGTAATTATTGTGGCGGCCCTTCAGGGGGGCATAGTCTGGCAGGCGGTGTTCCTTGAGGCGCTGTTCGCGCATCAGCGTCTTGTTCACCGGCTGATCAAAGCTGGTGAACATCGAATACCAATAGCAACTCTCATCGTCGATCGGCACATGCCACTGGGTGATGGTCATCTCGCGCGACATCGGGATGCAGATCGCCTCGGGGAAGATCTGGTTGGTGATCCGCACATGGGTACGCCCATCCCCGAGATGCCGCAGCGCGGTGATTTTCAGACCATGGTCCGCCTCCTCCGCAGTGATCTCGGGGCGGGGGAAATCGCGCAGCAGCTTGGTCATCGGGATTTCGGTATCGCCGGCGGTGTCGCGGAACTGCTTGCCATAGGCCTCTGCCGGGTCTTCGTCCTGCAGGAACCGGTGCAGAAAGGAGGCATGCGCCGGGTCGATGCCAACCTCCATCGCCTGTAGCCAGTTGCACTGCCACACCCCCTTGAAGGCAAAGACATGGCTGGTGGGGGCACGGAAACAGTCCAGCGCGGGGAAGTCCGGCGCCTCTCCCGGTCCCATATAGGCCCAGATGATGCCGTTCTTTTCCACCACCGGATAGGCGGTGCTTTGGATCTGCTCATGCATCCGGCTGCCCGCCGGTTCGCCGGGTTGTTCGACACATTGACCGGCGCGATTGAAATGCCAGCCATGGAACGGGCAGCGCAGCCCGTTGTCTTCGAGACGGCCAAAACACATATCCGCGCCGCGATGCGGACAATGGCGCCCGATCAGGCCCAGCTTGCCCTCGCTGTCGCGAAACAGCACCAGATCCTCGCCCAGCAGCCGCACCGGCACCACCGGGCGGGCGCCTTCCAGCTCATCCACCAGGGCCGCCGGTTGCCAGTAGCGCCGCAAAACCTCGCCTGCATCACTGCCTTTGCCAACACGGGTGAGGCTATCGTTCAATTCCTGGCTGATCATGGCTGGCTCTTCCTTTGGCAATGCAAACCGGAGATGCTGGTTTCGCGCTCTTGACTACGTTCGTTAAACGTACTTATGTTGTTAAATACGATCAAGTTTTGTTGTGTGTGCCGACCATTGTCAAGGTCACTGCCCTTAATCAATTTTGACAAGCGACGGGTTATATGACCAAACCAGTACAAGACCGAAATATTTCTTCCAGCTTTGCCAAGGGTCTAGCCGTGCTGGCCGTATTTGATGCCGCCACGCCCAGCATGACCCTGGCCGAGATCGCCCGGCGCACGAATCAGGACCGCGCCACAGCGCGGCGCGGCGCGCTGACCCTGGTGCAGGCGGGATATCTGCGCCAACAGGGACGCATGTTGTCGCTCACCCCCAGGGTTCTGGCCCTGGCTGGCGGCTTTTTGCAGGCCAATCAGTTTGGCCGCCGGGTGCAGCCCGTGCTGAACCAACACGGGCGCAGGCTGGACGCCGAGCTCAGCCTGGCGATATTGGATCAGGGTCGGGTGCTGTTGCTGGCCCAGTCCACCACCGAGCGCGGTCCGGTCACCTATGGCTTTACCGCAGGGGCGCATATCCCGCTGGTGCATACCAGCCTTGGCAGGATGTTGCTGGCCTGCCTGCCCCAGGAGGAAGCCGCCGAGATGCTGCAACACGCGGAGGTGCCGCGACACACAGAGCAATCAATTCTGGACCGGGAGGCGATTTTGCAACAGGTCGCCGAGGCCCGCAGCTGCGGCTACTGCATCACCGACAGCGAGTTTGAACCCGGCATTGTCGGCTATGCGGTGGCGCTGTCACGCCCCGGAAAGACGCCGGTGGTCCTGGGCAGCTCTGCCCCCAGTGGTCTGACACCAAACCACCACCGAGAAGAGCTGTTACAGGGGCTGCAGGTCTGCGCCGCTGAGCTGCGCCAGACCAATGCGGTGGACGATCTCTGATCTCATCAATCTCACACCCCTCCCCTGCACAGCAGACCGGGCACCAGGGAGGGTGTGAGCCTTATCTTTGGGCAGGTTCTCTGGGCCAGGTCCCTGGGCCTCATCTCTGGACTAGTGTTTCGGGGAGGCGTTTGAGATTGCCTCTGGGGTCAGGCCCCGATGCGCCGTTTTCAAAAAAACACGAAGAAAGTTATTCCCCTTGCACCGCTTGGAGCGGCGCCGGGAGACACGCATATTGCTGGAGATCTGCCCCATTGGCAGGCGGTATCGAATAAGGACGCAAAATGAGCCAAAGCAGCTATTTCACCCCCAAAGGCGGCCTTCCCGGCCAGGATCAGCTGCTCACCGGGCGTGCGGTTTTCACCGATGCCTACGCGGTGCTGCCAGGTGGCACCATGCGCGATATCACCACCTCTTTCCTGCCTGGCTGGCACGGCATGCGCATGTGGGTCATCGCCCGGCCCATGACCGGCTTTGCCGAGACCTTCTCGCAGTATATTGTCGAGCTGCAGCCCGGTGGCGGTTCTGACAGCCCCGAAAGTGATGCCACAGCCCAGAGCGGTCTGTTTGTTACCAAAGGCACGCTTTTGCTGACCATAGACGGCACGGCGCATACCCTCAGCCCCGGCAGCTTTGCCTATCTGCCCGCCGGCAGCAGCTGGAGCCTGCACAACAACAGTGAGGCCAATACTGGCACCACTGCCAGCTTCCACTGGATCCGCAAGCGCTGGCAATCCGCCCCTGGTCTCGACAAACCCCGGGCCTTTGTCTGCAATGAGCAGGATATCGCCCCCAATGAAATGCCCGACACCGAGGGACGCTGGGCCACCACCCGGTTTATGGATCCCGATGACATGTCCCACGACATGCATGTCACAATTGTCACCTTCCAGCCCGGCGGCGTCATCCCCTTTGAAGAAACCCATGTGATGGAGCACGGGCTCTATGTGCTTGAGGGTAAGGCGGTCTACCTGCTGAACAAGGACTGGGTCGAGGTCGAATCGGGGGATTTCATGTGGCTGCGCGCCTTCTGCCCCCAGGCCTGCTATGCCGCCGGACCGGGCCCCTTCCGCTATCTGCTGTATAAAGATGTCAACCGCCACATGCCGCTGAGCCTGTAATCAGTAGCCAGCAGTCAGCAGCCACCGGAACCTGTGCAGCCGATGTCTCAGGGGCAGGGCAGAGGGAACAGACTTCAGGCGCAGATCCCGCCCCTTGCTGCGGTCTTTGCCCCAACTGGTCGAGATCGCCATTGCAAAGCGCCGTTGCGACGCTAGGCTGGAGGCAAATGCATTTGCCTGCCGGAGTTGTTCCTGATGACTACCAGTCCCCTGCCCCATACCCTGCCACACACCTTGACCGCAGCCCATACCCTGACCACAGCCCTGGCCGCAGCCCTGTGCCTGACGCTTGCCACCAGCCTGATGCCGACGGGTTCTTTGGCCAACGAGGCCCCTGCGGCAAAACAGGTCACCGTTCTGGGGCGCAACTGGGTTGTCGCCCCTGTGGAACAGTCGCCAGGGCTGTATCGCGCGGTCCGGCTCAACACCGAGCTGCGGCCCAAACGCCCGCCTGCGGTGCTCAGCGCCCGACAGGCGATACGCGCCTTTCGCAGGGCCACCGGCTGCAGAGCCAATCTCAACGCGCTGTATCGCGACATCACCGGTGCCTATTTTGCCACCCTGATCTGTCCCCGCAAGTAACATCACAAATACCACCGCCAGGCGCCGGTCCGATCTTGACCAGCCAAGGTATATCCACTGAACAGATCCCGGTGCACTGCCCTCATCCATGGGGGAACCGGAACGCTAAAGAGTTGCACTCATGAAAATTGCCATCAATGGGTTTGGCCGTATCGGTCGCGCCATTTTGCGCCAGATCCTCACCACGACACGCGGCGATGCGGTAGAGATCGCCCTGATCAATGACATCGCTCCGCTGGATATCTGCGCCTATCTGTTTCAATACGACAGCACCTTTGGCCCCTTCCCCCATGAGGTCAGCCATGGTGACAGCACCCTCCGCGTTCAGGGGCAGGATATCCCGTTTCGCCGTGAGGCCGATCTCACCCGGGTTGATCTGTCGGGGGTCGATGTGGTGCTGGACTGCACCGGTATCGCCCGCAGCTCGGATGTTGCGCAGCGTGGCCTGGCGGCGGGGGCCGCGAAGGTGCTGATCTCAGGTCCCTCGCCCGCCGCAGAGCAAACGGTGGTCTATGGCGCCAATGAGCACCAGCTGGGAGCGGCGCGGATTGTCTCCAACGCCTCCTGCACCACCAATGGGCTGGCGCCGCTGGTCAAACTGGTGGATGAGATCGGCGGCATTGTCAGCGCCCATATGACCACCATCCATTGCTACACCAACTCGCAGCCTATGGTGGATGCCCCCCGCGGCGATTTTGCCCGCTCGCGCGCGGGCGCCCTGTCGATGGTGCCAACCACCTCCTCTGCCACCCATCTGATTGACGAGGTGCTGCCGCATCTCAAAGGCCGGATCAGCGGCGCTGCCGTGCGGGTGCCCACCGCCAGCGTCTCGGCGGTGGATCTGGTGGCACAGCTGCACACCCCAACTGAGGAGCGCCGTTTTATCTCCGCCCTGAAGGCCGGTTGCGCGGCATCCGAGGTGCTGGGCTGGACCGACATGCCACTGGTGTCGTCAGATCTACGGGCACGACCAGAATCCCTGGTGCTTGCCGCACCGGAGATCCGGCTGGTTGGCGACCAGCAAGTCCGGATCTTTGGCTGGTATGATAATGAGTGGGGCTTTTCGGCACGTATGCTGGATGTCGCCCGCCTGATGGCCAGGCAGTAAGAACCCAAAGCCAGGCTCTCCCGCCCGTCGCCACAGCAGCAAAGCTGCAGCGCTCCCGTTGGGCCCGGCGCCGCGCTGATGCGCGGCGCGGCCACGCCCCAGAGAAAAGACAGTTTCTTGCCGCATCCTGGGTCAAGGGCAGCCCTGGCTGCCGCGCGTCAGCGCGGTTTACCCTTGAGGCAGGATGCGGCGCCACAGACTTGAAAGGGTTCTGTAGGGGCAGACCCGCCCCTTCAGAACCTCTCAGCAAAAGAAAAGCGCCGCGCGTCAGCGCGGCGCCAGACCCAACTAAACTGGTCCAATCTTTGATTGGGCCAGTTTGGACGGGAGCCCACCCCTTTTTGGGATTTAAAAGCCCCTACTCTCCGGGCAGGCTGCCACCGCCGTGACCCGCCATGCCACCAGAGACTTCTTCGGTGGCTTCATCCGCCAGTTCTGCGGGCAGGATCAGGTTGAGCACAATTGCAATCAGCGCGGCAGGCAACAGGCCGCTGGTCATCAGCACCTTCAGCGTTCCCGGCAGGTATTGCACCGCCCCCGGCTCCAGTTGCAGACCCAGACCAACCGACAGGGAAATGGCAAAGATCACCATATTGCGCCGGTTCCAGTCCACATCGGACAGCATCGAAATCCCGGCGGCCACAACCATGCCAAACATCACAATGACACCGCCGCCCAGCACCTCAATCGGAATGGTGCGGATGATCGCGCCGACCTTGGGCACCAGACCACAGAGGATCAGGAACAGCGCCCCGATGGTGACCACATGGCGGCTCATCACGCCGGTCATGGCGATCAGCCCGACGTTCTGACTAAACGAGGTATTTGGCAAACCACCAAAGATCCCGGCCACGGCCGAGCCAATACCATCGGCAAAGGTGGCCCCGGAAATTTCCTCCTCCGTGGCCTCCCGCTTGGCGCCACCGCGGGTAATCCCGCTGACATCACCAACGGTCTCCACAGCCGACACAAAGGCCATCAGACAAAAGCCCAGAACCGCCGCAAAGGAGAATTCAAACCCATATTTGAACGGCACCGGCAGGGCAAAACCCGCCGCCCGCGACCAGCTGCCACCAATCGCCTCGACCGTCACCATGCCCATCATCAGCGCGTAGATATAGCCCACAATCAGACCCAAAAGCACCGCCGAAACCGACAGCATGCCGCGGGCAAAAAACTTGAGCCCCAGAGTGACAAAGATCACCACCAAGGCTGCCGACCAATTCAACAAAGAGCCATATTCAGGCGTGCCAATTGCAGGCACCCCGCCGGCCGCATATTGAATGCCAACCTTGACCAGCGCCAGACCAATCATGGTCACCACCAGCCCCGTCACCAGCGGCGGCAGCGCAAAGCGGATCTTGCCAATCACCAGCCCCAGCATGCCATGGAAGATACCGCCAATCAGCACCCCGCCATAGAGCGCCGCCAGGCCATCTACGCCCTTGCCCGCCACCAGCGGGATCATGATCGGCAAAAAGGCAAAGGACGTCCCCTGCACAATCGGCAATGCCGCCCCCACAGGCCCCAGCGTCACGGTCTGCAACAGCGTCGCCACCCCGGCGAACAGCATCGACATCTGGATCAGATAGAGCAGTTCCGGGAAGTCCGGCGAATTGGAGCCAAAGCCAAAGCCTGCCGCCCCCGCCACAATAATCGCCGGCGTGACGTTGGAGACAAACATTGCCAGCACATGCTGGATGCCCAGCGGCACCGCACGCGCCAGCGGTGGAGTGTAATTCGGATCCCGTAATTGCGCGGGTGTTCCTAAAGCGCCATCAGCCATTTTCATATTCCCTCGTTCTGTTGGTTTTCAAGATCGCCACCTTCTTTGGGTGATCCCTCTCGTCGTTGTCAGCTTCGCGCCACCACAAAGGGCGTCTCGAACCAGTGTTCCTGCAGGTTGGCGCTTGCGCCGATGCGGTCCACAACCGCAAAAAGCCCCGGCGCCTGCAAAGGTGTCAGAACCCCGTGCCAGGTACCGCGATGAAAATTCACCGCCTGTCCCGGCTGGGTCTCAAAGGCCAGCGGCCTACCGGGGCGGCCGCCCGCATCCGGCGCCACGATCACCAAAAACCCGTGTTCACTCATCGGAATAAAGGCCTGACTGCCCTCAGGGTGGCGCTCCATCATCTGCAGCGGCATCGGCAAGGCGCGTGGTTCGGCATTGAACAGGCTCAGCCCCGCCCGCCCGTCACTAAAATCCATCTGCGCCAGGTCATGGTAGCGACCACAAAGCCCCTGATTGATGATCTTGTCCGGCTGGCCAGTGGCCTGCAGCAGATCGCCAAAGGGAGCAAACCCCGCAGCACTCATCGGCTGGATCAAGACCCTGTTCTCTGGCGCGTTCATGATGGCACCAGATCGCGCAGGCGGAACTCGGCAATGCGCTCCACCTGTTTGCAGGCCTCGGCAAACTCCTCCGCACGGCTGTTGTCGATGCGCCGTTCAAAGGCCGCCAGGATCGAGGCCTTGTCGTAGTCCCGCACCGCAATGATGAAGGGAAAGCCGTGCTTGTCCACATAGGCGCTGTTGAGCGCGCTAAACCGCTGCCGCTCCGCATCGGTCAGCGCATCCAGCCCGGCGCTGGCCTGCTCCGAGCTGCTCTCGGCTGTCAGCCGTTTCGCCGCCGCCAGTTTCCCCGCCAGATCCGGGTGCGCGGTCAGCACCCCCAGACGCTCCTCCTCGCTGGCAGAGCGGAACATCCGGCACAGGGCATTATGCACGCCCCCTGCGGTGTCATGCGCCGGCCCCAGCTCCAGCCCATGGGCGCGCGCGGCAATCCAGGGCGAGTGCTCAAAGATACCGCCAAAGACCTCGACAAACCGCGCCAGGTCCATCTGGCTGGCGCGCTCCCGGCGCTGATGCGGATGGGTCTTGGCCCAATGGTCGGCAATCTCGATGCGGCGTGGGCACCAGACATGATCAAAGCCCTGAATATATTCAAGAAACTTCTTCAACCCCGCCGCCTTGCCGGGGCGGCCAATCAGCCGACAGTGCAACCCGATGCTCATCATCTTGGGCGCACCATTTGCCCCCTCAGCATAGAGCAGATCAAAGGCGTCTTTCAGATACTGAAAGAACTGCTCGCCGGTGATATAGCCCGGTGCGGTGGCAAAGCGCATATCGTTTGCCTCCAGCGTATAGGGGATCACCAGCTGGTCGCGGGCACCGACCTCCAGCCAATAGGGCAGATCGTCATCATAGGTGTCCGAGACATAGTCAAAGCCGCCCTCCTCTGCCACCAGCCGCAGCGTATTGGCGCTGCAGCGGCCCGTGTACCAGCCGCGCGGCCGCTCCCCGACCACTTCGGTATGCAGCCGCACCGCCTCGGCAATGGCGGCGCGCTCGTCTTCCGGGGCCATATCTTTGTGCTCGACCCACTTCAGACCATGGCTGGCGATCTCCCAGCCTGCGGATTTCATCGCCGCCACCTGATCCGGCGAGCGCGCCAGCGCCGTCGCCACGCCATAGATTGTCAGCGGGACAGCCGCAGCGGTGAACATGTCATGCAGCCGCCAGAACCCAGCCCGGGCGCCATACTCATAGATCGATTCCATATTCCAGTGCCGTTGCCCCGGCCAGGGCGCGGCCCCGGCAATATCGGACAAAAAGGCCTCGGACGCGGCGTCGCCATGCAGGGTGCAATTCTCGCCCCCCTCCTCGTAGTTCAGCACAAATTGCACCGCCACCCGGGCCGCCCCCGGCCAGGCCGCATCTGGTGCCTGTGCCCCGTAGCCAATCATATTGCGCGGATATCTGTTCATGCGCTGCGTCTCTTCCCTGATCTCTGTCCACCGCTGCAGCGTCCAAGACGGCAAAACGGCCTGTTCTCTCTTGCTATTGTAAAAGACGCGGCTTCTTTTTCAAATATTCCCGAATACACTGTCAAAGCAGCGGTGTTTGCAGCAAAATCCATAGTCATGCAGGAAAATGCAGCACATGTCTCACGGAGCGCCTCTGAAATGACCGGATATCTGACCACCCATGTTCTGGACACCGCCCAGGGCAGCCCTGCCGCCAACCTGCCCATCACCCTCTACCGCATCGACGGCGACAGCCGCCACAAGCTGGCCCAGATGAGTACCAATGCCGATGGGCGCACCGACAGCCCCATCCTGCCCCAGGACCAGTTCACCCCCGGCACCTACGAGCTGGTGTTTGACACCGGCGCCTATCTGCGCGCCAGCGGCCAGGCCGGCGCCGAGCCGCTGTTTCTCGATCAGGTGCCCATTCGCTTTGGTATCAGTGACGCAGAGGCCCATTATCACGTGCCCCTGCTGCTCTCACCCTTTGGCTATTCCACCTACCGTGGCAGCTGACCCCGGCGCCTGGGCTCCCTGCCCCTGTTGTGGTCGGGTCCCTGTTGTGGTCGGGTCAAGGGCGGCGCAGCCGCCGGGCTCTGCCCGGTTTACCCTTGAGGTGGGCACAACAGCATTAAACTCGACAGGGCGTCTTCAGGGGCAGACTGCCTCCTGAAGCGCTTCTCAGCACATCTTCTTTCTTGATCTTTTTGCGCCACAACATCCTCCCGCATCCAGCAACATCCACCGGATGTCACCAACCGCGCCGCGACAGCGGCGCCGGGCCCAAGGCCGGGGCGGGCCCGTCAGGGCATGTCCCGGGGGCGGGAGCCCCCCCCTATAAACCTGGGCGGGAGCCCCCCCATTAATCAATCTGAGCGGGAGCTCCGCCCTTATTAAACAGTTGGCGGGAGCCCCCCTTTTGCTTCAACAGGCGGGAGCCTCGCCCTTTTTTTGGCATCGCGACGTTAGTTTTCGCCTGGCGCGCAAATGGCAACAGATGCCTCAGCGGCGCGCACCGAGGCACCCATGCGCTGGGTCATAAAATCCATAAACAACCGTGTCTTTGGGTCCTGGTGGCGGCGATGCGTATAAAGACAGGCCATCTGCACCGGCACCGGCGGGGTCTGCTCCGCCACTGCAACCAGCGCCCCCGAGATCAGATGCTCCGCCACCTCAAACACCGGCTTCAGCGCAATTCCCTCCCCGGCCAGCGCCCAGTCTGTCAGCACATCCCCATCATCACATTCATAGCGCCCCGACACCGCAAAGCGTTTCGGCCCGTCTTCACTTTGCAACATCCACTGAAACTCGCTGGCGCCGGGATAGCGCAGGTTCAGACAATTGTGACTGCCGCCCACCAGATCCGCCCCCCCCGCAGGATTGCCATGGCGCGCAACATAGTCCGGCGCCGCACAAAGCACCCGCTGGCAATCGGCGATCTTGCGAATGCGCAGGTTGCTGTCCTCCGGCTGGCCCAGAAAGAATGCCAGATCCAGCCCTTCGGTGGTCAGGTCCACCGTTCGGTCCGACATCCGCAGGCGCATATTGATCTCTGGATACTGCGCCAGAAAGGCTGGCACCTCGGGCGCCACCAGCCGCCGGCCTGCCCCCAGGGGCGCGGCCACAAACAGGGTGCCACGCGGCGTATCGGTCAGATGCATCACCTGCGCCTCGGCCTGATCCACCGCCTCCAGCACCGAAACCGCACCGGTATAAAACGCCTGGCCCTGTTCGGTTGCGGTTAGATTGCGGGTGGTGCGCTGGAACAGGCGCACCCCGAGGTAATCCTCCAGCTGCGAAATCCGCGCCGAAGTCACCGCCGGAGAGACCCGCAGATCCCGCCCCGCCGCCGACATCGAGCCCAGCTCATAGACACGCACAAAGGTTCGGATATTGTCGAGATAAGACATGGCGCCCCCGGTTGCCTCGCGGCATTCTTCTTGTTTTTTTGATACAGCTTGGAAGTTTACTGGAATACCGAATAAAGAGGAGCTTGCCTAGGGTGGCGCCGGGGGAAATCCTGAACAAATCACGGCGCAGAACAAAGACGACACCACACAGAGGGTATGAGGGCACGGCATGTATGAAATTCTGATGATGTGGGATTGGCTGGGCTTTGCCATTCGCTGGCTGCATGTAATCACTGCAATGGCCTGGATTGGCTCTTCTTTCTATTTCATTGCCCTGGATCTGGGCCTGCGCAAGGCGCCCAATCTGCCGGTTGGTGCCCATGGTGAGGAATGGCAGGTGCATGGCGGTGGGTTTTACCACATCCGCAAATATCTGGTGGCCCCGGCTGAAATGCCAGAGCATCTGATCTGGTTCAAATGGGAAAGCTACACCAACTGGCTGTCGGGCTTTGCGCTGCTGATGGTGGTTTATTGGGTGGGCGGAGAGCTCTATCTGATTGATCAGGCCAAGGCGGAGCTGACGCTCTGGCAGGGCATCGCCATCTCGGCCGCCTCCCTGTCGGTTGGCTGGCTGATTTATGATCGCCTGTGCAAATCCGGCCTGGCCGCGCGCCCCACCCTGTTGATGGTGCTGCTGTTTGGACTGCTGGTGGTGATGGGCTATGGGCTCAACCAGGTCTTTACCGGTCGCGCAATGATGCTGCATCTTGGTGCCTTTACCGCCACCATCATGACCGCCAATGTGTTTTTCATCATCATGCCAAACCAGCGCATCGTGGTGGCGGACCTGCAGGCGGGGCGCACCCCGGATGCCAAATATGGCAAGATCGCCAAGCTGCGCTCGACCCATAACAACTACCTCACCCTGCCGGTGATCTTCCTGATGCTGTCAAACCACTACCCGCTGGCCTTTGCCTCTGATTACAACTGGTTGATCGCGGCACTGGTGTTCCTGATGGGGGTTACCATCCGGCACTATTTCAACACCAAACATGCCGGCACCGGCAATCCAACCTGGACCTGGCTGGCCACGGTCTTGTTGTTCCTGGGGGTGATCATTCTCTCCACTCTGGGGCTGGAGCACCAGGGCGAGGAGGCGGACAACAGCGCCGCGCTGACCGGAACGGCGCTGAAAATGGCACAGGCCGATGGCTTTGAAGAGGTGCATGAGATCGTCCTGGGCCGCTGCAGCATGTGCCACTCCCGCGAGCCCTTCTGGGATGGCATCCGCACCGCCCCCAAGGCGGTTCTGCTGGAAACCGAAGCCGATTTGGCCCGCCAGGCCAAGGCGGTGTTCCTGCATGCCGGCCTGACCGATGCCATGCCCCCCGCCAATGTCACCTTTATGGAGCCAGAGGATCGCGCCGCAATCCGGCGCTGGTTCACCAAGGCCGGCATGTAGCCTGCCTCGCCTATTGGCTCCCCCGCAGTTCGCCAGCCCCCTACGGTTCGCCTGCACTCACAGTTCGCCTGCGCTCATATTGCGCCGCCCCCTTCATGTCGGCTGCCTTCACATGCCAAGGGCTCAGGGCTGCGGCCAGCCCAGATGCGCGGCTTCCTGCCCGCCTCGCCGAACTTTTCTCCAATCCCGTTTGAGACCGCTTTACCTCCCGCCGCTCTGTGCTAGGGTCGCAAAGATATCCTGAGTGGCCGTTCTGCCTGCTGCCACGTGACCGGGATGTCTGTTCTGCGCCCAATTTCTGCACGCTGCCCGGAGTGCCCATGTTTTTCAATTTGCCCGTGCGCTCTGCCCCCCAAAGGGCCCTGCGCGCAGCCGCTCTGGGTCTGTGTGTGACAACCGCCCTGCTGCCAACTGCGGGCAGCAGCGCCGAAGCGCAACTCTCTGCTCCCGGTGCCTCGGATGCGCTGACCCAGCGATTGCAAGGCGCCTCCAGCGTCCTTGGGGCGGATCCGCAAGTCGACGCGCAGGAACTGCTGGCTGCCGCCCTGTCGGACTATCGAACCCTGGTGCAGGTGCTCTATGACGCCGGGCATTTTGCGCCGCAGGTCAATATCCGCCTCGACGGGCAAGAGGCCGCCCGCATTGAGCCGCTGAACGCGCCGCGCCAGATCAATCAGGTGCGCATCACCGTGATCCCCGGCCCCAGCTTTCGCTTTTCCCGCGCCGAGATCACCCCCTGGCCCACCAATAGCACTGTTGAACGCCCCGCCGGTTTTGCCACCGGCCAGCCCGCCACCACCGGGGTTCTGCGCGATGCCAGTGCGGCCGGGCTTTTGGCCTGGCGCCGTGCCGGCCACCCAAAGGCCCGTCTGGCGCAGCAAGCGATCACCGCCAATCATCGCGCCAATACCCTGGACGCCCGCCTGACCATGGCCCCCGGCGCGCAGTTGCGGTTTGGCGCGCTGCGGCTGGTGACCCCCAGCGCCGTGCGCGCCGAGGCGATCCAGCGCATCGCCAGCCTGCCAACCGGCGAAGTCTATCACCCGGATCTTGTGGCCAAATCCGCCACCCGGCTGCGCCGCACCGGCGCCTTTTCCTCTGTCACCCTGCGCGCCGAGGAACAGCCCAACCCGGATGGCACGCTTGACTATATCGCCACCGTCGAGGACATGCCGCCGCGCCGGCTGACCTTTGGCGCCGAGCTCAGCTCCTCTGACGGGATAGAGGTCACCGCCACCTGGATGCATCGCAATCTGTTTGGTGGCGCTGAAAAGCTGCGCTTTGAAACCCGGCTCAGCGGGCTGGGCAGCAGCAATGACATCGACGGGCGCATCGCCCTGCGTCTGGACCAACCGGCCTCGCTGGGGCCGGATGACAATCTGTTCTACCTTGTTGAGGCCGAACGGCTGGACGAGGAGCATTACACCGCCACCCAAGCGCGGGGCGGCATTGGTCTGCGCCGGGTCTATTCCGACCAGCTGTTTGCCGAAGCCGGCTTTGGCTTTAACACAATCCTGGCCGAGGATGCCTTTGGCAAACGCCGCTTTAAATATATCGCCGGATTTCTGCGGGCGGAATATGACCGGCGCAACAGCCGGGTGGATGCCACCAGCGGCTATTTCATCAACGCCCGCCTCACCCCTTTCCTCGGGCTCGACGGCACCGACGATGGGCTGCAGGTCAAGCTTGACGGGAGAATTTACCACGGGCTGGGCGGCAGTGATCGTCTGGTTCTTGCCGGTCGCGCCCAGCTTGGCTCGGTGATTGGCCCCTCGCTGAGCAATGCCTCCCCGACGCTGCTGTTTTTCTCTGGCGGCGCCGGATCCGTACGCGGCCATGAATACCAGTCCCTGGGCGTGCCGGTGGGCGCCAATTCCGCCGGTGGGCGTGGCTATCTGGCGCTTTCGGGTGAATTGCGCGGCAAGATCACTGACAAACTCTCGCTGGTAGGCTTTTTTGACATTGGCTATGTCGACAGCGATGCCTTTGTCTCCAGCACGTCGCAAAGCCATTCAGGCGCCGGGTTTGGCCTGCGCTATGATGTGGCCGGGATCGGGCCGCTGCGGGTGGATTTCGCCTATCCGGTGGATGGTGGCACCGAGGATGGATTGCAGTTCTACATCGGTATAGGGCAGGCTTTTTGATGCGCGCTCCCGGTCTGTTCCCCGCCGCTCTGCTGGCCAGCTCTGCGCTCTCGCTATCCCTGGTCTCGCCTCTGATCTCGCCTCTGGCAGCGCAGGAAACCGCGCCCGAGCCCAGCTATCTCGAGAGTTTTCTTGAAGAGACCCTGTCTGCGGAAAACCAATACATCACCGTGACCGGTCTGAACGGTGCCTTTTCCTCGCAGGCGGTGATCGACGAGATCACCGTCGCCGATGCCGAGGGCGTCTGGCTGCGGCTGCGCGGCGCCGAGCTGGACTGGAACCGGCTGGCGCTGCTGCGCGGAAATTTGTCGATCAATCACCTGAAGGCGGCGGAAATCACCGTGCTGCGGCAGCCAAAGCCGCTGCCGCCGGATCCCAGCCTGCCCGCGCCTGAGGCCACGCCCTTTCAATTGCCGGACCTGCCAGTCGCGATCGAGCTGGGAGAGATCAGCATCGCCCATATCCTGCTGGATGAATCGCTGTTTGGCTTTGCCGCCAGCCTCAACCTGCAGGGGGGCTTGAAACTGGCCGAGGGCAGTCTGGCAACCCAGCTCAAGGTGAACCGGCTCGACAAACCCGGTGACCGGCTGAGCCTAGAGGCCGGATATGCCAGGGACAGCCGCCAGATCACCCTTGATCTGGCGCTACAAGAAGCCTCAGGAGGCCTGATCGCCACCGCTTTGGCGCTGCCTGCGGCCCCCAGCCTGCAGCTCGACATAAAGGGCACCGGCCCGGTTGAAGATTTCACCGCCCAGATTGCCCTGTCCTCCAACGGCAGCAACCGGCTGTCGGGCCGTGTTGAACTGGCAGCGCTGGCGGATGCAACCGATGCCGGAACAGACGACACAAGGGACACCGCCGCAGCGGCTGGCATCGCCTTCGCTGCCGATCTTGGCGGCGATATCGACGCCTTGCTGCTGCCGGACTATCGCCCCTTCTTTGGGCCGGGCCTGCAAATGACCCTGCGGGGCAGCACCTCCTCCACGGCGGGGCTGGCGCTGGACAGTTTTGCCCTGCGCAGCCAGGCCCTGCGGCTCACCGGGGCGCTGGCCCTGACACCCGCAGGACTGCTGGACACCGCCAATATCCGCGCCGCGATCACGCCGCCCCCCGGGCAGGCCGCAGTCATCCTGCCCCTGCCCGGCGCCGACACCACCCTTGCAGGCACAGAAATCCTGGCGCAGAAAACCAGCGATGGCCCCTGGTCCGTGAGTGCCGAACTGACCCAGCTCAGCCATCCTCAGGCGCTGATCAAAACCGGGGTGATTACCGCCAAGGGACAGCTGTCGCTGGATGAGACCGGTGCGCAGCAGCTCGACGGGGATATCGCTGCAGACCTTCAGGGGTTGAAACTGCGCGATCCGGCCCTGGCCCAGGCAGCGGGGAGCGAAATTTCCCTGTCCAGCCATCTGACCACGCAGGGCGGCGCGGCGGCATTCACCCTGCAAAATCTGCTGTTGCAGGGGCAGGACTACCAGGCCAGCGGAGATCTGGGCTTTGAGGGGCTGGAAAGCGGCTTGAAGGTCACTGGCGACCTGCGCATCGGCGCCGGCAATTTGCAGCGGTTTTCTGCCCTGGCAGGGCAGCCCCTGTCGGGCGCGGTGCAAAGCCAGATCAAGGGCTCGCTCACGCCGCTGTCCGGTGCCTTCGCGGCTGATCTGGCGCTGCAAGGCCAGGGAGTCTCTGCCGGGATTGCCCTTGTTGACCAGCTGACCGAGGGCAATCTGGCGCTGACCTTCAAGGGCGCGCGCGGTGCCGATGGGCTGGACATCGACAGGTTCACACTGCTGGGCGGGCAAATTTCAGCCGAGGCCAGCGGCAGCTTGGACAGTCGCGCCGGCAGCCTGCATCTGCGGGCGGGGCTCAAGGATCTCAACCCACTGGTGCCGCAGGTCTCTGGGGCGCTGACCCTGGAGGGCGACCTGGCCCGAAGCGGCGACAGCCTGACGGGGCAGCTACAGCTCAAGGGGCCACATGCCTCCTTTGCCCAGCTCCAGGGCAGTGCCCAGCTGGACGGCGCGGCAGATGTCACCTTTGAGGCCTCTCTGGAAGAAATGCAGCGCTTCGTTCCCGAACTGCCGGGCAGGCTCAGCGCGACGGGAAAGGCGCAACGCCGCGATGGGCGCTGGCAGATCACCAGTGATGCCAAGGCGCCTTCGGGTGCCGCGGCGCACCTCGCTGGCAGCTTTGACGAGCGCAGCGGACAGGCGGATATCACCGCCAAGGGGCAGGCCCGGCTGGAGGGGGCCAACCCCTTTATCACCCCAAATCTGCTGAGCGGCACTGCCGCCTTTGATCTGGCATTAAAAGGCGCGCCCGCGCTCGCGGCCCTGACGGGCAGCATCACCACGCGCGGCGCCGCGATGGCGCTGCCCGCTGCGGCCCAGCGGCTTGATGATATCAACGCAACTGTCACGCTACGGGATGCACGGGCGCAGCTTCAGGTCTCGGCCCGCCCGCGCGATGGCGGCGCGCTGCAACTGACCGGGCCAATGGCCCTGACGCCCCCCTTTGATGCTTCGCTCAAGATTGGCATCTCGGATGTCACGCTGAGCGATCATCTGAGCTATGAAACCCTGCTGAACGGCGCGCTGACCTTCAATGGGCCGCTGGCCGGCAACAGCAATTTGAGCGGTCGGATTGATATCGGCGAAAGCAATATCAACCTCAACACCGCCGGGGGGGCGATCTCGGCGGCGCCAATCCCGCCAATCCGCCACATCGGCGAAACCCGCGCGGTACGGCTGACCCGCGCCCGCGCCGGGCTGATCCAAACCGCCGCCAGCACGGGTTCCAGCAGCAACATCAACCTGGATCTGCTGATTGACGCGCCCAACCGCATCTTTGCCCGGGGCCGTGGGCTCAATGCCGAACTGGGCGGCCGCATCCAGCTGCGCGGCAGCACCGCCGCCCTGGCGCCTTCCGGGCAGATCAGCCTGAAGCGTGGCACCTTTGATATCCTCGGGCGGCGCCTGGAGCTGGACGAAGGCCGCATCACCCTGTTGGGGGATCTGAAACCCCATCTGGAGTTTCGCTCCTCTGCCAGTACCGCCAGCGGCTCCGCCACGCTGGAGATCGAAGGCCCGCTGGACGCGCCGCAAATCAAGGTCACCTCGGACCCGCCCCGCCCCAGCGAAGAGGCCCTGGCGCTGCTGCTGTTTGGCGACAACCTGGATGATCTGTCCCCCCTGGCACTGGCCCGGCTGGCCAAATCCGCTCTGGATCTCAGCGGACGCGGGCTGGGCAACCAAAGCCGCCTGCGGGAGGCAACCGGCGCTGACAATGTGGAGGTGGGTCTCGACAATATCGGCTCGGGGCTGCTGGGGCTTGGGGGCTATATCGGCGAGAAGGCCTATACCGATTTCAACGTCAACACCGAGGGCGACAGTGAGCTGAGCATCAACATCGACCTCACCGAGTCCGTCACCGTGACCGGCACTGTCGACAGTGAAGGCGAAAGCGGTTTTGGCCTGTTTTTCAAACGGGATTACTGATTTTCTGACGCCCGCAGCCCCCATGCCATCAGCGCTCCGTCCCGGCGGCGCAATTTCGACACATGTCTTCACTAGGCCTGCAAATGCTTTTCCAAACCGGAGCAGCCGCTTAACCTGCCCCGACAGACCCGACAGCTGGACAGATTGCATGAGTGACCACCCGCCGCAGCCCGCCATTGCTGCCCGCATCACAAAACGCCTCGGCTCTGCGCTGCACCGCGCCCGATTTTTCGCCTCTCTGCGTCATCTGCATGGGCCAAAACAGCGGATCGCCGCAGCAGATGAGGTGGTTCTGGTCGCGCTGGTGCGCGATGGCGCCTACTATCTGGACGGCTTTTTTGACCATTATCGCCGCCTCGGGGTCGCACATTTTGTCTTTTTCGACAACGGCTCGCGCGAGGGCACACTGGACCGGCTGCGCCAACAGCCCGGGGTGAGCATCCTGCAATCGACCCTGCCCTGGGGAGACTATGAAAACGACTTTCGCAGCTATGCCGCCAAACGCTATGCCACCGACCGCTGGTGTCTCATCGCCGATATGGATGAGATCTTTGATTTTGAGGGCCGGGCAGAGATTGGCCTGCGGGGGCTGACCGGTTTTCTGACCGATCAGGGCTATACCGGACTTATGGCCCAGATGCTGGAAATGTTCCCAAAGGCGCCTCTGTCCACGGTCGCTGCGCTGCCCTACCTGCAGGTGTTGCAGCAATTTGATCACTGCGATATCAGCAGCGTCACCGCCTATGACTACCAAAGCCCTGCGACAGGATTGGGCTATTTTCTGCACCAAAACAAAATCACGCCGCCCGCGCCACAGCTGCTGTTTGGCGGCATCCGTGGCAAGGTCTTTGGCGAGAGCTGCTGCCTGACCAAGCACCCGCTGATCTATGTGGGCGCCGGTGTCACCCCCGCCGTTCATCCCCATGCCTCGACCGGGCTGCGGCTGGCGCCGATGTCGGCGCTGATAAAGCACTACAAATTTGCCAATGATGCGCTGGCGCGGGACCGGGCCTCGGTGGCGGCGGCCTCGATTGCCCATGGCGAAGATCGCCAGCGGCTGGCGGTTTTGCAGCACTCCCCGGATATCAGCCTCTGGTCGCCACAGGCGCAGCGCGCCCCGGCTCTCGCGACCCTGCAACAGCAGGGCTTCCTGCAGGCCGATCCCGCCTATAGTGCCTATCTGGCCAGTCACACAATGAGGCCCCTGAAGAACAGCGAGACCTCACAATGACGGGATCCCCTGCGTACACTCCCCCTCTCATCAGCGCCGTGGTGATAGGCCGCAACGAAGGCACTCGTCTGCTCACCTGCCTTGCCTCGCTGCAACCGCAGATACACCGGCTGATCTACGTCGACAGCGGCTCTAGCGATGGCTCGACCAAAGCGGCGCTGGCGCTGGGGGTCGAGGTGGTGGAGCTGGATATGGCGCGGCCCTTCACCGCGGCCCGCGCCCGCAATGCAGGGCTGGACCGGTTGCAGGGCGAACAGGGGTTTGTGCAGCTGGTTGATGGCGATTGCGAGGTGGACGCCAGCTGGATCCCCCAGGCTGCGGCGTTTTTGCAGCACCACCCAGAGGTGGCCGTGGTCTGCGGCCGCCGCCGCGAGCGCTTTCCAGAGGCTTCGATCTATAACCAGCTGTGCGACAGCGAGTGGGACACGCCCATAGGCGAGGCCAGGGCCTGCGGCGGCGATGCGCTGATGCGGCTGGAGGCCCTGCGCGCCGTGGCCGGATACCGCGCCGATCTGATCGCTGGCGAAGAACCCGAGATGTGCCTGCGCCTGCGCCGCAAGGGCTGGAAAATCTGGCGGATTGATGCGGAAATGACCCTGCATGATGCGCAGATGACCCGCTTTGGCCAATGGTGGAAGCGCAGCCGCCGGGCCGGCTATGCCTTTGCCCAGGGCGCTGCTCTGCATGGGGCCTCACCAGACCGGCACTGGGTCACCGAGACCCGCCGCGCCTTGCTCTGGGGCGGGGCTCTGCCGCTGGCTCTGCTGCTGAGCACTGTGGCGATCACCCCCTGGGCGCTGCTGGCCGCAGTGATTTACCCACTGCAGCTGGCGCGTCTCACGCCGCGCATGGGGCTGCGGCCTGCTTGCTTCTCGCTGCTGGGGAAATTTGCCGAATGCGCCGGTGTAGCAGAGTATTTCTGGGACCGCTTGCGTGGTAAAAACCGCAAGATATTGGAGTATAAATAGGCGCTTTCCGCCCGCCCTTTGGCGCCTGCTCCCTTGGCCACAAGGCCTGGATGAATGCGCTGCAGCGCTGGCTCGCCAGAGACAGCGCCGGGCCCAAGGCTGCCAAGTGGGGGGCATAGCCCCCATCTGCAGGCGCGGGAGCCCCCCCTTGCCGGGTTTGCCCCCTGTTCTGCCTAACCCGGTGTTCCCTAACCCGCTCCTGCCGAACCCGGTGCTGCCTAACCCAGCCCTCCCCTACTCGTCCTTCCCCCTCTCGGATCTACCCCTCACGGTCCTGGCAAATCCAGGTAGAATACGGGTGTTCGGGAGCTACAGTTTGGGCCGGTTGCGCAGGGCCTTCCAGATCTGACCGGGCAGAATGGCAAAGCATTTGGCATAGCGTGGCACCATCCGGCCTGGGCTGCTCAAGGCGCGCCACAGCCATTCCATGGCAATCTTGCGTACCCAGAGCGGCGCCCGCCTTTGGTGGCCGCCCAGAAAATCCAACCCCGCCCCAATCGAGGCAAAGCCCACCAGCGGCGCCGCGCTGCGGCCGCGATGGGCCAGGCTTTCCTGCTTGGGGGCGCCCAGGGCCAGAAAACACAGCCGGATGCCCCTGCTGTTCAATTCCGCGAGAATTTCACCGGCCTCGGCGCCTTTGGGGTCAAAAACCCCCGAGGGCGCATGGCACCAGGCCAGATCCAACCCCGGCACCTGCGCCTCCAGATGCGCCTTGGCATCCCGCAGCGCCACCTCGGTGCTGCCCACCAAGGCCACCGGCACACCCGCCGCAGCGGCAAGACGACAGAGCGGCAAAACCATGTCAGACCCCGGCATCAGTTCAACCGGCCGTTTGGCCAGCCGCGAGAGCCAGACAATGGGCCGCCCATCCGCCACCACCAGATCCTGGCCGGCATAGGCCTTCAGGAATTCTGACGACTCGGCCAGTTTCACCAGATGATCCAGGTTCACGGTGGCCAGGGCAAAACCTTCACCCGCCGAAAACCGCCGCAGAACCTCGCTCTCCAGGGCTGCCCGTGTAGGCAGGTTGACTGTAATACGCTGGCCTTGAAACTCAAAAAACACCTGATCACTCCTACGCTGACCCCAAAACCGGAATCCGCCAATTTCCGAGCAGCGCTGCGCAAATACTCCGCAAAAGACCGCTGCTCAAGCCACTCTATCATGACCGGCTGAATATAGCCTTTCGCGCGCGCTCATTTAGCCCTCGAGGTATCACAGGCGCGGATTTTCTCGCGACAGTGCGCCTTGGGTGATGTAATCTGGGGTGATGTCATTTGGGCTCAAAATTTCCCGGTCCAAGCCATCACCCGGCCATCACCCAGCCACCACCCGGCCACCAAATGCCCATCGCGCTGCCGCAATTGGAGACTAAACTCACCTCATGCCCAATGCACTTGCCTCTTTGATGCTGCTGCTCTGGCCCGTGGTCAGCCTGGTGCTGTTCCGGCGTTTACCGCTGGAACGGGCAATTCTGTGGTGCATTCTGGCGGGCTATCTGCTGCTGCCCCCGGTGGCCGAGTTCGACCTGCCACTGGTGCCTGATATGGATAAATTCACCATTCCCTCGGTCACGGCTTTTGTCCTCTGCATCGGGTTCATGCGCAAAAAGGTACCGCTGCTGCCGCGCCACCCACTGGCGCGAATTCTCATGCTGCTTTTTATCCTTGCGGTGATTCCAACGGTGATGACCAATGGCGACCCGGTGATTTTTGAAGTGCTGGCAGATGCCGATCCAATTGTCTTTGTCACCGATATGCTGCCGGGGCTCAGATGGCGGGATCTCGGCTCGGTTATGATCAACCAAGTGATCATCTTGATGCCCTTCTTGCTGGCGCGGCGCTATCTGTCCTCGCCTGAGGGACAAAAGGAACTGTTGCTCGCGCTCTGCATCGCCGGGCTGGCCTATTCAATCCCCTCGCTGATCGAGATCCGTCTCAGCCCGCAGATCAATATTATGGTCTATGGCTTCTTCCAGCATGATTTTGCGCAAACCATGCGTCAGGGCGGGTTTCGCCCCATCGTCTTTATGCCGCATTCCCTGTGGCTGGCCTTGTTTATGTTTTCCGCAGTCCTGGCCACCGTGTCACTGGCCCGTGCCGCCGAGGGGCGGGATCGCCTGCGGTTTTTCGTTGCCTCGGCCTATTTGTTCTTTGTTTTGGTGCTGTGCAAAAGCTTTGCCTCGCTGGCCTATGGGCTCAGCTTTGTGCCGCTGGTGGCGCTGGCCTCACCGCGCTGGCAAATCCGTGTCGCCATCGCTTTGGCGGCAGTGGCAATCACCTATCCGATGCTGCGAAATCTCGGCTTCATTCCCACCGAAGCCATCCTGGCCCAGGCCGAAGCCATCAGCTCCGAACGGGCGCAGTCTTTGGGCTATCGCTTTGACAATGAGGCGATGCTGCTGCAGCGCGCCGCGGAAAAACCCTGGTTCGGCTGGGGCGGCTGGGGCCGCAATCTGGTACGCGAGCTGGAAACCGGTGCCATCATTTCGATCCCGGACGGCCATTGGATCCTGGTCTTTGGCACCCTGGGGTGGCTTGGCTATCTGGCCGAGATGGGATTGCTATCGCTTTCTATTGTGTTGCTCGGAATTGAGATCCACCGCCGCAGGCGCCAGGATATCTCGCCCTATGCGACGCCCATCGCGCTGATCCTTGCGGCCACCATGGTGGATATGATGCTCAATGATACCCTGGTACCGATGACCTGGCTCTGTGCGGGATCCCTTCTGGGCTATGCCGAGCGGCTGCGCTACCCGGACCTGTTTGAAAAACCGCGCGCCCTGTTTGAGGGCAAGCAGATCCTGATGCCGCAGACTCTTTCCCCAAAGTCACGTAGCCATATATAATGCCTTATTGTTTTCGCTTTTATACCCGCTTTCAACACCAAGCCTTCACAGATTTGCCGCAGTGATGAACCAATTTCGCCTTGGGTAACAAGGAATCGTAACCGCAGCGCAGAACAGCTGGCAACAACCGCCAATCTGCCTGCCGAATGCGCCCCTGACCTACCCGCCAGACAATGGCCTCTCCTGGGGCACCGAACTTCGCTCATTGGCAGAGCGGGGATTGCAGGCAGGAGAAGCACCCCAGATTTGCCAAATGTAGAGGTCAATGTTTGTCGTGGTAAAGACAGCAGATCAGAACCCGGGCGCGCCGCAGTATAGCGGCGATATCGCCATTGTTGGCATGTCAGTCAATGTTCCCGGCGCCGAGGGCGTGCAGACCTATTGGAACAACCTGCGCAACGGCATTGAATCCATCGTACCGCTGGAGCGCGACGCCCTGCTGGACGCAGGTGTACCCGCCACCACCCTGGCCGATCCAAACTATGTGCCCCACGCTGCTCTGCTGGAGGGCTTTGCCGATTTTGATGCCGAATTCTTTGGCTTCAGCCCCAAAGAGGCTGCGATTCTAGACCCGCAACACCGCAAATTCCTTGAGGTCGCCTGGAGCGCCATGGAAAACGCCGGCCATCCGCCCGAAAGCCTGTCAGAGCCCATCGGCGTCTATGCCGGTTGCGGCATGGGCAGCTACTTCTATTTCAACATCTGCTCCAATCCCGGTCTCGTGGACGAGGTGGGCATGTTCCTGCTGCGCCACACCGGCAACGACAAGGATTTTCTCACCACTCGCGTCAGCCATATCTTTGATCTCAAAGGACCTTCGGTCAATATCCAAACCGCCTGCTCCACCTCTCTGGTGGCGGTGCATTACGCCTGCAAGGCGCTGCGGAGCGGCGAATGTGGCATGGCGCTGGCCGGGGGAGTCACAATTGATATGCCGCAGGGGCGCGGCTATCTTTATAAAGAGAATGAAATCCTGTCACCCGACGGTCATTGCCACGCCTTTGACCACCGCGCCCAGGGCACCGTCTTTGGCTCTGGCGCAGGCGCGGTTGCCCTGCGTCGGCTTGAGGATGCACAGGCCGACGGCGATCATATCTGGGCGGTGATCAAGGCCAGCGCCATCAACAATGACGGCGCCGACAAGGCCGGCTATCTGGCGCCCTCGGTTGGCGGACAGGCCAGTGCCATCCGCCAGGCGCTGGACGCGGCGGATATCTCAGCCGAAACCATCGACTATGTGGAATGCCATGGCACCGGCACCTATCTGGGCGATCCAATCGAGGTCTCGGCCCTGACCGAGGCTTTTCGCGACAGCACCAAGGCCCAGGGCTATTGCCGCATTGGCTCGGTCAAAACCAACATCGGTCATCTTGATACCGCCGCCGGCATTGCCGGGCTGGTGAAAACCTCGCTGGGCTTGAAGCACCGGGAAATCCCCCCCTCTCTCAGCTATGAAGCGCCCAATCCGGCCATTGATTTTGACGGCTCGCCCTTCAAGGTCAATAACCGCCTGACGCCCTGGAGCTCGCACAGCGGGCCGCGCCGGGCCGGGATCAACGCGCTTGGCGTCGGCGGCACCAATGCCCATGTCATTCTGGAAGAAGCCCCCGCACGCGGGCCTTCCGAAGACAGCGACTTCCCCTTTCATGTGCTCTGCCTGTCGGGGCAGTCCAAGGCGGCGCTCAACGCCAATGCCACGGCCCTGGCCGACTATCTGGAGACCAACCCGGAGGTCGATCTGGCCGATGTGGCCTATACCCTGAAACAGGGACGACGCGGTTTTGGCAAACGCCGGGTGCTGGTGGCTGAAACGGCAACCCAGGCCGCCGCGCTGCTGCGGGCCGGCGATCCGCGCCAGGTCTTTGACCATGATCGCCTTGGTGACGCGCCAGAGGTGGTCTTTTCCTTCCCCGGCGGTGGGGCGCAATATGCAGGCATGGCCCGTGATCTCTACGAGACCGAGCCGGTCTTTGCCGATTGGATGGACCGGGGGCTGGAGCATCTGCAGCCCAGCCTTGACTATGACATTCGCGCGCTGTGGTTGCCGGAAGAAGGCGATGAAGTGGCTGCCAATGCCCAACTGCAACGCCCCTCGGCGCAGTTGCCGCTGATCATGATTGTGGAATATGCGCTGGCACAGCTCTGGATCAGCTGGGGCATTCGCCCGGCTGCCATGGTGGGCCATTCCATGGGGGAAAACACCGCCGCCTGTCTGGCCGGGGTGATCTCCTTTGAGGACTGCATTGATCTGGTGCTGCTGCGCGGACGCCTGTTTGATCGGGTGCCTGCGGGCGGCATGTTGTCAATTGCCCTGCCGCTGGCCGAGGTAGAGGCGCTGATCGGCGATGATCTCGATATTGCCAGCGTCAATGCGCCCAGCCTCACCGCCGTCTCTGGGCCGCAGGCCGCGCTGGACAGGCTGGCAGAGGCGCTGACGAGCCGCGACATCGACCACCAGCGCATCCAGATTGATATCGCCGCACATTCGCGGATGCTCGACGGTATTCTGGCAGAATATCGCGCCTTCCTCGCCGGGCTGACCCTGGCCGCACCACAGATCCCGGTGATCTCCAACCGGACCGGTCAGCCGCTAACGGCAGAACAGGCCATGGATCCCGACTACTGGGTTGGCCAGCTGCGCAATACGGTGCATTTTGCCGATTGTATCACCAGCCTTGCCGCCACACCGGGGCGGGTGTTCCTCGAGGTCGGCCCCGGCAAGGCGCTGAGCGCGCTGACCCAGATGTCGCCCGCGGTGCAGCCCGGACAGGTGCTCAGCGCCCTGCGCCACCCGGAGCAGGACATCATGGATGACGCCTATTTCTTTGGCGTCATCGGCCGGCTCTGGGCCTGCGGGGTTGAGGCCGACTGGGATCAGATCTGGGGCGAGGCCAAGCGCCACCGCCTGCCGCTGCCCGGCTACCAGTTCCAAAGAAGCCGCTATTTCATCGCGCCGGGGACACAACAGCAGCAGGAAGACGCCGCGCTGCCCCGGCGCCATGACGCGATCCGCGACTGGGGCTACCGCCCCGCCTGGCGCCCCCGCCTGGCCGATTGCCCCCTGGATATTGCGACAGACCTGGGAGAAACACCGCAGAACTGGCTGATCTTTGCCGATACCTGTGGGCTGGCAGCCGCCACCGCCACCCGGCTGCGTGCCGCGGGTCATCGCGTCAGCATGGTGCGCCCCGGCGACACCTACGCACGGCTTGCGCCCGACGACTATATCCTGCCGCCCGAACAGGGGCGTCTCGGCTATGGCGCTCTGCTTGCAGATCTTGCCGAGGCAGAGGCGCTGCCCCATCGCATTGCCCATTTCTGGCTTGTCACCGGCCCGGAAGAACACTTCCGCCCCGGCTCATCCTTCTTTGACCGCAACCTCGAGATGGGGGTTTCCTCCCTCACTGCGCTGGCGCAAGAGCTGGGCGGCCTGGATCTGGATCACCCCCTCCATCTGAGCATCTTTACCACTGGCGCGGCACAGCTCAACGCCGAGCCCCTGCCCTACCCGGAAAAATCGATGATTGCCGGCCCCGCCGGGGTGATCCCACGGGAATTCCCCGGGATCACCTGCGCCACGGTGGATATCGAACTGCCGGCACAGCCCGGGCTTATCGCCACGTTGCGCGGAGCCGCGCCGACCGATCTGACCCCGCGCCTGCTGGAAGAGCTGATGGCCGAGCCCGCCAATGCCGTGGTGGCCTGGCGCGGCGACAAACGGTTTGAAAAAAGCTGGCGCAGCCAGGCCCTGCCAGAGGCCTCAGCTGAGCCAACACCGGATCAGCCCGGCTTCAAACCCGGCTTCAAACCTGGCGGCAGCTATCTGATCACCGGCGGCTACGGGGGTATCGGCCTGGCCACAGCGGCGCATCTCATGCGCCATTATGGTGCCAAGGTGGCGCTGGTCTCGCGCCAGGGCCTGCCACCGCGCGCCAACTGGCCACGCTATCTGGCCAGTCACAGCCCCGCCAATCGTATCGCCCAGCGCATCCGCGCCGTGCAACAGCTGGAAGAAATCGGCTCAGGTGCCGTGCTGCCCCTGACGGCAGACATCTGCAACAGCGCCGAGATGCGCAGCGCCCTGAGCAAAGTCGAGGCCGAATTTGGCCGCCTCAACGGGGTGATCCATGGCGCCGGGATCATCGACGACGGGCCGATTCTGGCCAAAACCGAAGCCCAGATCGCCCGGGTTCTGGCCCCCAAGGTCACCGGCCTGCGGGTGCTCGACGACCTGTTCCCGGATGGCAGTCTTGACCTGATGGTGCTGTTTTCCTCCTCCTCGACGGTCACCCGGCCCGCTGGGCAAATCGACTATGTCGCCGCCAATGAATACCTCAACGCCTATGCCGCCCATCGCCAGGGCGGTCAAACCCGCGTTGTCGCCATTGACTGGGGTGTCTGGGCTGACACCGGCATGGCCGCCGAAGCCATGGCCGCGCGACAGGGCGCCACCGCCCCAACCGAGCGCCAAAGCTGCGCCCAGCCCCTGCTGGAGCAAACCGGCTTTGACGCCTATGGCAATCCGATCTTTGCCAGCCAGTTGGACGCAGCCCGGTCCTGGCTGTTGGATGAACACCGCACCAAAGGCGGCACCGCGCTGGTGCCCGGCACCGGCTATATCGAATGGATCGCCGAGGCGCTGGCCGCCCAGGGGCTGCAAGCACCGTTTGAAATCAAGGACCTTACCTTTCTGCGCCCGCTGGTGGTCGCAGAGACCACCCCGCGCGAGGTGGTTTTGCGGCTGCAGGCGCAGGATGCGGGCTATGATTTTGCCACCCACAGCGCCCTGCCTGCGGGCGGCTATGCGCTCAACGCCGAGGCTGAAATCACCCTGCTGCCCGACACCAATAGCCCTCCATCGCTGGATCTTTCCGCCATCCGGGCCCGCTGCCCGCAGGTAGAGAGCGCCACAGCCGAGAGCCCCCTGCGCTCCCCGCAAGAGGCACATCTGGACTTTGGTCCCCGCTGGCAGGTCCTGCAACAAACCGCCTTTGGCCCGTCTGAAGGCCCGTCTGAAGGTCTGGCCCGCCTGCAGCTGCCCCAGGCCGCGCAGGATGATAACTGCCTGCTGCCTCCCGGTCTGATGGATCTGGCAACCGGCTGGGCCATCTCGCTGGCACCCGGCTATGAGGGCAAGGATCTCTGGGTACCACTGGGCTATCGCAGCATCCTGGTTCTGGCGCCTTTGACAGCAGAGATTTACAGCCATATGCGGCTGCGTTCTGGTGCCACCTGCGACAGCGCGAGTTTTGATGTCACCCTCACCGACACCGAGGGTCGTGTTCTGGTTGAGATCACAGGCTTTCAGATGACCCGGCTTGCCGGTGGCTTTGAAGCCAGGCCTGCTCAGACCAGCGCCGACCACAGCGCCGAGGCGCTGGGGCTTGCCCCCGGCGCCGCGCAGCAGCCCCTGTCAGAAGACGAACGCCGGTTGCAGCTGAACCTAGCCAATGGCATCCGCGCCAGCGAAGGCCCAGAGGCGCTGACCCGGGCGCTTGCCAGCAACCAGGTGCAGATGGTGATTTCCTCGCTGGATCTGCCCGCGCTGATCGAACAGACCGCGCAGGGCACCACCGCGCAGGGCGCGGATCCCGGCCAGAGTTTTGAGCGCCCCCAACTGGATACCGACTACGTGGCGCCCTCCACCCCGGTGGAAGAGCAACTGGCAGAGCTGTTCCAAAGCCTGCTGGGGGTCACCCAGGTTGGGGTAGCCGACAGCTTCTTTGATCTGGGCGGCCACTCGCTGATCGCGGTGCGGCTCTTTGCACAGATCAAACGCCACTATGACCTGGATCTGCCCCTGTCGACCCTGTTTGAAGCCCCCAGTGTTGCCACCCTGGCCGAGTTGCTGATCCAGCGCGGCGCGGGTGGCCAACATGCCAATGCAGATGCCGCAGCCCAGCCCGGTCAGGAGGCCTGCCAAAGGGCGGCAACCTATACACATTTGGTGATGCTGCACCCCGGATCCGGTGGGGATGTAGCACCTTTCTTTGTGGTGGCGGGTATGTTTGGCAATGTGCTGAACCTGCGCCATCTGGCGCTGGAACTGGGCGGCGCGCGCCCGGTCTATGGGCTACAGGCCCGTGGCCTGATCGGCGGCGATGATCCGCATACCAGCATTCCAGAGGCGGCTACGGACTACCTGGCCGAGATCAGACAGATCCAGCCCCAAGGCCCCTATCTGCTGGGCGGCTTCTCGGGCGGGGGCATTACCGCCTATGAGATGGCCCGGCAGTTGCAGGCCGCAGGCGAAGAGACGGCGGCTCTGGTCTTGCTCGACACGCCGCTGCCGGTGCGCCCCAGCCTGAAACCCGTCGACAAGGCGCTGATCAAACTGCAAGAGCTGCGCCGCAAAGGTGCGGGTTATCTGCTGGAATGGGCGAAAAACCGCATCCTGTGGGAACTGAGCAAACGCCGCCAGACCCCAGCCGAGACCGGTCAGGCGCCTGCCTTCAACAACCGCAAGATCGAGCTGGCCTTCCGTCAATCGGTCGAAAACTATGCGCTGCAACCTTGGACAGGGCCGCTGACGCTGCTGCGCCCGCCACTGGACCGCCACTGGCAGGTCTCAGGTGGCAATTGGGTCAGTTGTGAACGGGAATATGTCTTTGCCGACAATGACTGGACCAGCTGGGCGCCTCGTCTGGAGGTGATTGAGGTGCCGGGGGATCATGACAGCATGGTGCTGGTGCCCAATGTGAGCACTCTGGCCGCGGCGCTGAAACCCCGGCTGGCTGGTGTTCCACCTTCGCCACAACCGGCCCAAAAGGACGCCAGCCCGCAGGCTCCCTTTTCACGAGCGGCGGAATGACCCAGATGAGCACAGGCAGCATTCTCACCATTATCCTGAACTACCGCACCCCGGAGATGACCCTCAGGGCTGCCGAGGCGGCTCTGGTGGAGATGGTGGATCTCAGCGGTGAGGTTCTGGTGATCGACAATGGCTCGGGGGATGGCTCCTGGGAGGCGCTGCAGGCCGGGGCCGCGCAGCGCGGCTGGCAGCACAGCGACAAGATCAGACTGCTGCAGTCCCCGGTCAATGGTGGCTTTGGCGCGGGCATGAACATCGGCTTTGCCGCTGGCCTGTCGGATGGCACCGCACCCGACTATTATTACCTGCTGAATTCGGATGCCTTTGTGCAGGGGAAAACCATTCGCAGGTTGCGCGATTTTCTGGCCGATCATCCCGGGGCCGGGCTGGCAGGGTCTTTTGTGCATGGCACCGATGGCACGCCGCATCGCACCGCCTTTCGCTTTCCCTCGATCGCAGGCGAGTTTGAAATGGCGGCGCGCACCGGGATCTTTACCCGGCTGCTGCACCCCTGGGTGGTGGCAATGGAGATGCCACAAAGCCAGACCCAGGTGGATTGGACCGCTGGCGCCAGCCTGATGATCCGGCGCCCGGTGATTGAGGAAATCGGCGGTTTTGACGAGACCTTTTTCCTCTATTTCGAAGAGACCGACCTGTGTCGTCGCGCCGCTCAGGCCGGCTGGCGCACCCATTATGTGCCCCAGAGTCAGATTGCCCATCTGGGATCGGCCTCGACTGGTATGAAAGACTGGGACCGCACCCCTGCCTATTGGTTCCAGTCGCGCAGCCACTATTTCATCAAATCCCATGGCCGCGCCTATGCGGCATTGGCCACGCTGGCCCGCATCGCAGGCGCCAGTATTTACGGGTTGCGCCGTCTGCTGCAGGGCAAACCTCAGGCCGATCCCAATCATTTCCTGAAAGATCTCGTCTTTCATGCCGTTACGCCCGCGCGCCCATCTCCCGCGCCCGCGCCCATATGTGAAACGCGCCGTCCCACCCCGGTTTCGGAGGATCCAAAATGAGCCAATTTTCCGCTGTCGTCATCGGCAATGAATCCCTATTGATCGGCTGCGCCGAAGCGGTGCTGGCGCGTGGACATAAGATCGCCGCCGTGGTTTCAACCAACAGTGATATCCGCACCTGGGCCACAGCCAAAGAGCTGCCCCTGCTGGAGGCCCCCGGTGACATCCTCAGTCACCTCACCGATGGATTTGACTGGCTGCTCTCCATTGCCAACCTTCGTGTCATCCCAGATCCGGTGTTGGCCTTGGCCCGCAAAGGTGCGGTGAATTTCCACGATGGCCCCTTGCCGCGCTATGCCGGTCTGAACACGCCCAACTGGGCGATTATGGCAGGCGAAGCGCAGCATGGCATTACCTGGCATGTGATGGAGGGCGGCATCGACGAGGGCGATATCCTTGCCCAGCGCCTGTTTGACATTGCCGAGGATGAGACCGCCTTTAGCCTCAACTCCACGTGCTACGCCGCCGCCATGGACAGCTTTGGCGAGGTGCTGGACCAGCTGAGCGCAGATCAGCTGCACCGCCAGCCGCAGGATCTGTCGCAACGTGGCTATTTTGCCAGGGATCATCGTCCCGCTGCTGGGGCCATTCTGGCGTTTTCCCAGACCAGCCAAGAGCTGAACCGCCTTGTGCGCGGGCTGGATTATGGCACCTATTGGAACCCGCTTGGCTGCGCCAAACTGCTGCTGCCCGACCAGGTTTTGCGAGTGGGACAAGCCACCCCTGTTGCGGCTTCTGACGCCCCAGCGGGCGCGGCTGAACCGGCAACAGGGGCCGTGCTCTCGGTGACCGGCGCGGTTGTCACCGTCGCCACCGCCAATGGCGCGGTTGCGCTGGAAGATATCACCACACTTGGCGGCGAAACCCTCGATCTGCCCGCCCTCTTTACAGTTGGCCAACAGCTCCCGGCGCTGGAGGATCAGGCCGCCAAAGAGGTCGCCACCACCCTGGCACAGAGCCAAAGCGGTGAGGCCCATTGGCGCCGCGCCCTGGCGTTGATACAGCCGGTCACTGTGCCTCTGGCCACGCAGACTGGCGCAGCGGCTGGCACCACGCGCTACGCGCTGACCCTGCCGCAAGAGACCGCTGTTGATCTGACCGAATCCCGGATCATTGCCGCAACCCTGGCCTGGGCCTTGCTTGGCACCGGCGCGGATCAGGCCGATATCGCCTTTGCCACGCCGCTGCCCGCAAAGGGGGCGGCAGCGCAGGTGGTTTCCGACTGGATTCCCCTGCGGGTGGCGCGCGATTCATCTGTTAACAGTTTAGCGACTCAGATAGACTTAGACTTGGAAAAGGCCCGCAGGTTCGGCGGTTTTGCCCTGGATCTGGTGGCCCGCGCCCCAGAGCTTTCCGTGCAAAACATGCCGGCAATCGGGTTTACAGCGGATCGGGATGCTGCCCTGCCAGGCTGCATCGCTACCGTTTCGCTGGTTGAGAGCGCCTTGGCGCTGCATGTAGATGACACCTGGCTCGATGCTCAGGCCGCGGAGCTGCTCGCCGCGCGGCTTGAAAACGCGCTGGGTGTCATCGCATCTCACCTCTCCTCTGGCACCGATTGCCCGCTGTCTGATCTGTCGATTCTCCCCGAAACAGAACGCAGGCTGCTGCTGGAGGATTGGAACCGGACCGCCAGCGATCTGCCTGCCGAAGAGACCATACAAGCGGCATTTGAGGCCCAGGTTGCCCGCACCCCAGAGGCCACCGCGCTGGTGTTTGAAGGCGAAAGCTATAGCTACGCGGCACTCAACGCCCGGGCCAATGCCCTGGCCCGCCAGTTGCAGGATATCGGCGTCAAACCCGGTGCTCATGTGGGCGTCTATATCAAACGCTCCACCGATCTGATGGTAGGGGCCCTGGCGGTGCTCAAGACCGGCGCCGCCTATGTGCCGCTGGACCCGGCCTACCCGCGGGACCGGATTGCCCACTACCTGTCAGACAGTCAGGCCAGCGTTGTTGTCACCCAGGAGGCCCTGCGCGCCGACCTGCCGACAACCCAGGCCAGGATCGTCACTGTGGATTGCCTGACTGTAGATAACCTGCCGACATCAGAGGCTTTGACGACAAACGTCAGCAGCACCGCGACCGGCGCCGATCTGGCCTATCTGATCTATACCTCCGGCTCGACCGGCACCCCCAAGGGCGTCATGGTGCGCCATGACAATGTGGCCAATTTCTTTGCCGCCATGGATGCGCGCATTCCGCACCAGGCCGGGGATGCCTGGCTGGCGGTGACCTCGCTGTCCTTTGACATCTCGGTGCTGGAGCTTTTCTGGACCCTGTCACGTGGCTTCAAACTGGTGCTCTCCAGCGATGAAAGCCGGCTGCAACTGTCCAATGGGCCCATTGCGACCTCGGACCGGCGGATGGATTTCAACCTGTTTTACTGGGGCAATGACGATGGCCCCGGCCCCCGCAAATACCACCTGCTGCTGGAAGGCGCCAAGTTTGCCGATGCCAATGGCTTTAACGCGGTCTGGACGCCAGAACGCCATTTCCACGCCTTTGGTGGCCCCTACCCAAACCCAGCCGTGACCGGGGCTGCCGTGGCGGCAGTCACCAGCAATCTCAGCGTGCGCGCCGGCTCCTGCGTGGCACCGCTGCACCATCCCGCCCGTGTGGCCGAGGAATGGTCGGTGATCGACAACCTGACCAATGGCCGCGCCGGGCTGGGCATTGCTGCGGGCTGGCAGCCGGATGATTTTGTGCTGCGCCCGGAAAACACCCCGCCAGCCAACAAACCCGCGATGTATGACTGCATCGAGACCCTGCGCAAACTCTGGCGCGGCGAGGAGGTGGAGTTTCCCCGCAAGGACGGCTCGATGCATGGTGTTGTCACCCAGCCGCGCCCGGTATCGCGCGAGCTGCCGGTCTGGATCACCACCGCAGGCAACCCTGAAACCTGGCGCGAGGCCGGCGAGATTGGCGCCAATGTCCTGACGCATCTCTTGGGGCAAAGCATCGAGGAAGTCGGTGGCAAGATCCGCATCTATCACGACGCCCTGCGCGCCGCGGGCCATGATCCGGCGGATTTCAAGGTGACGCTGATGCTGCACAGCTATCTGGCAGAAACCCGCGAAGAGTCCCGCCGTATCGCCCGCGACCCAATGAAGGACTATCTGCGCTCGGCCGCCGGGCTGATCAAGCAATACGCCTGGGCCTTCCCCGCCTTCAAGCGGCCCAAGGGGGTCAATAACGCCTTTGACATGCAGCTGGACGGGCTGAGCGCCGAGGAACTGGAAGCCATCCTGGAGTTTGCCTTTGAGCGCTATTTTGAAGACTCCGGCCTGTTTGGCACCGTTGAAGATGCCCTGCAGCGCACCGAGCAGCTGAAGCGTATCGGCGTTGATGAGATCGCCTGTCTGATCGACTATGGCATTGCGCCAGAGGTGGTGCTGGAGGGCTTGAAGCCGCTGGCCGAAGTGCTGCGCCGCGCCAATACCCCGCAAGAGCTGGCAGCGGATGACTTTTCCCTTTCGGCGCAGATGATGCGCCACGATGTCAGCCACATGCAGTGCACCCCCTCGATGGCACGGATGCTGGTGCAGGATGATGAGGCCCGCATGGTGCTGGGGCGGCTCAAACACCTTTTGGTTGGCGGCGAAGCACTGCCGGCGGATCTGGTCGGCGCCCTGCGGGAGGCGACGCCAGCGCAGCTGCACAACATGTATGGCCCTACTGAGACCACCATCTGGTCAACCTCGACCACCCTGTCTGGCCCCTCTAACCTGTCTGGTGGCACCGCCGATATCGGCAGGCCGCTGGCCAATACCCAGGTCTATGTGCTGGACGCGGCCCAACGCCCGGTCCCGATGGGGGCGGTGGGTGAGCTGTATATTGGCGGCGCTGGCGTCACCTCGGGCTACTGGCAACGCCCAGAGCTGACTGCAGATCGCTATGTGCAGCTGCCCTTTGCCACAGGCCCCCTTTATCGCACCGGCGATCTGGTCCGCTGGACGGCTGCGGGTCAGCTGGCCTTCCTCGGGCGCACCGATCATCAGGTGAAGATCCGCGGCCAGCGCATCGAGCTGGGCGAGATCGAAGCCGCCCTGGCCAGCCAGCCCAATGTCACCGGCGCGGTGGTTGTCGAGCGGCAAATGGGCGACAGCGCGCAACTGGTCGGCTATGTCACGCAAAACAACGCGAAACCAGCGGATCTGGACGCGATCAAGCAGGACCTGTCGCGCCATCTTGCCGCCGTCATGGTGCCCTCTCATCTTGTAGCGCTGGATGTCTTCCCGCTGACTCCCAACAAGAAAATCGACCGCAAGGCGCTGCCCGCACCGCAGGCCACTACACAGTCACAAAGCCCACAGGCCGCCGCCGCTGCCATGGTGCCGCTCAGCGCCGGGATGCAGGCCGAGATTGCCAAGGTCTGGTCGCGTATTCTGGGTGTGCAAGGTATTGGCGCGCAGGATAATTTCTTTGCCCTGGGCGGTCATTCGCTGCTGGCGGTGCAATCGCATCGCGATATCCGCGCCGCGCTGGATATCAGCACATTGTCGATCACCGATATCTTCCGGTTCCCAACCCTCGCAGGGCTTGCCGCCCATATCGAGACCCTTGCGGGCGGCAGCACAAAGCCCGATGATCCGGTGGAAGACGAGGCCGCACAGGCCGCCAAATCCGACACCATGTCGAAACGGCGGGCAATGCGGGCAAACCGTAAAGCACGGGTAGGATGACGGCAGAGAGTTCAACACAGGAAATGGCACGGCTGGCCTTGGTGCGACCGCTCTTTGACAGGGACATCGGGTTGGCGCTGGTGAACCCCCTGGCGGATCCGCCAGCGCCCTTTGCCGCAGAAGCCGCCTGTTTGTCCCCAAATGCGGTGGACAAACGCCGCCGCGAGTTTGCCGCCGGGCGCGCCGCCGCGCATCAGGCCATGGCGCAACTGGGCCATGCGCCAGTTGCCATTCCCGTGGGTGAAAACCGGGCACCGATCTGGCCTGATGCGCTGGTGGGCTCGATCACCCATACCCGCAGCTGCGCCATGGCTGTGGTTGCCGCAAAAAGCGCGGTTCAGGGGCTGGGGATCGACGTGGAAGAGGACAAACCCCTGGCGGATGAGCTTTGGCCCGCGATCTGCTCGGCGCAGGAACAGGACTGGCTGCGCCAACAGGACAATCCCGGCCAACTGGCCAAACTGATGTTTTCCGCCAAGGAAGCCGCCTATAAGTGCCAGTTCACAGTCAGCGAAAGATACTATGGGTTTGATGGCATGGAACTGACAATCAATCTGCAGGAGTGCCGTTTTTCAGCCCGTTTCTGCGCTGATCAGCCGCCCTTCACCTGTGGCGATCACATCTCCGGGCGCTTTGCCATTGGGGCGGGCCTGATCGTCACCACAGCTGAGCTGCGGAGCTGATCCATGATGTCACGCCGCGCCCTTTTGGCTGTGCCTGTTGTGCCCGCTCTGCTTGGCCTCTGGCCACTGAGCCACTGGCTGCGCACTGGCCCCCTGCGCCCAGGCCCCCTGCCACAGGTGCCGGTGCTGACGCCTCCGGAGGGGGCGTTGCGTGTGTATCATCTGGGCCATTCCCTGGTGGGGGCGGACATGCCGCATATGCTGGCGCAGCTTGCGCCACAGGGGCATCGCTGGAACAGCCAGCTGGGATCCGGCACCAATCTGAAACAGCATTGGGAACCGGAACTGGCGATCCTCGACTTTGAAACCAGCAACCAGCCGCCTGCCTTTCGCGAGGCCCGCGAGGCCATCGGCTCGGGCGGTTACGACGCGGTTGTGCTGACCGAAATGGTCGAGCTGCGCGACGCCATCCGCTATTTTGACGGCGCCGCGTATTTTCACCGCTGGGCCAATCTGGCCCGCGCAGGCGCCCCCCAAACCCGTGTGTATCTCTATGAGACCTGGCACCATCTGAATGACCCCGAGGGCTGGGAAACCCGCATCTCCAATGACCTCGATCGACTTTGGCTGGAACAGCTCAGCGGTAAAGACAGCCGCGCCGCACCCGACCGCCCCGCCTATCTGATCCCGGCAGGACAGGTCATGGCCGCGGTTGCCCACGCCGCTGAGGCCGGAGAGATCGACGGGCTGACATCCCGCGAAGATCTGTTTGCCCGCACCAAAACAGGCGCGCTGGATACCATCCATATCAATGATCTGGGTGCCTATGTGGTGGCGCTCACCCATTATGCGGTGCTCTATCAGCACCCGCCCTTGGGGCGACCACATCAGCTCAGCCGCGCGGATGGCAGCGCCGCCCAGAGCCTGTCGGCCACAGCCGCCGAACAGGTGCAAAGGATCGTCTGGCAGGTGGTCTTGGCCCAGCCCCGCACCGGCCTTGCCCTGGCGGCGCAGGCTGTATCTCCTCAGACCTCATCTACGCAGGCAACATCCGCTCAGGTGGGAGGTGGGTCATGAACCTTGAAGCGCTGATCACCTCGGTGGTGATGGTGGGGCATTCGCTGTTTGGCCCGGACAATCCGCAAATGCTGCAACAGCTGCTGGCGGAACAGCCGGGCGCATCAGCACCGGTCACGGTCGAGGCCCAGATCATCAATGGCGCGCCGCTCAGCTACAATTGGCAACACGCCAAAAGCGCCGAAGGCATCAATGCCCGCCAGCGGCTGACCGCGCCCGTGGATGCGGTGATCGTCACCGAGGCGATCCCGCTGGCCAATCACTTGAAATGGAGCAATTCCGCAGAGGCCGTGACCCAGTTCTATGAACTGGCCCGCGCCGCCAATCCGGATGTGCAGTTCTACCTGCAAGAGACCTGGCACAGTCTCAACAGCGGCACCGGCGCCGAGGTGCCTTTTGACGAAGGCGCCGCAACCCCCTGGCGTGACCGGCTCGAGCAGGATTTGCCGCGCTGGCAGGCCCTGGTCGATGAGGTCAATGAGGCCACCAATGGCACTGTGCGCCTGCTGCCTGCAGGTCAGGCCATGGCCCGGCTGGAGGATGCCATCACGGCCGGCACCCTGCCCGGGTTGCAGTCTATCTCGCAGGTGTTTTCCGACGATATCCACCCCAATGCGCTGGGATTTTACTACCTCAGCCTGGTGCAATATGCGGTGCTGACCGGACAGGATCCACAGGGGCTGCCCTATCAGCTGCAGGACCGCTGGGGACAGGGGTACACAGCCCCTTCCGAAGCCTTGGCGCGGCAACTTCAAAGACTGGCCTGGGCCGCAGCCGGCGGCAGTGACACGGCCTCTCCGGCCCTGCCCGATGAGCCCGCCCCGCTGCCCATGGAGCCTGAGCTGGCCCAGTTGAACAGCCCACTCCCGGAAGAGCTGCCGCAGCAGCGGCACGCTGAGGTGCCCCCGATCCCAACCCGCCAGCCCATTGCGATGAACCTGATGCCGGTGGCCGATTGGAGCCCACAGGCACCGTTTCTGGATCACTTCAAGACCGCGCGCCCCTGGATCGGGCATCTGCCCGGCCAGTGGGGCGGCGCCAACGAGGCAGATCTGCAGGAGGCCGGCTATCTGGATGCGGCGGGCTGGCCCACCGCTCTGCCGCCCGAGCTGGGCTCGATCGGGACCGTGATCCTGACAGATCTGCCCGAAACCGCGCTGAGCCTGGCCGGGCGCTATGTGCTGCGCTTTGAGGGCCAGGGCATTGTCGAGGTCTCGGGGCGGGCGCGCAATCAGCGCTATGGCAAGGGCGAGGTCTCGTTTGATTTCACCCCCGGTCCCGGCCCGGTCGAAATCCGGCTGCAGCGGATCGGCTCGGCCGGTGACTACCCGCGCAATATCACCGTGGTCAAGGAAGAGCACCTGCAGCGCTATGCGGCTGGCGAGATTTTTAACCCGGACTGGCTGGAGATCCTGGACGGGTTTGCAGCGCTGCGCTTTATGGACTGGATGGGCACCAATGACTCGCACCTCACCGGCTGGGAAGACCGCCCGCTGGTCAGCGATTATAGCTGGGGCCGCAAGGGTGTGCCGCTGGAGGTCATGCTGGCACTGGTGAATGAGCTGGGCACCGATGCCTGGTTCAACATGCCCCACCGCGCCGATGACAGCTATATCCGCAACTTTGCCCGCGCGGTTGAGGCAGGCTTGGATTTTGATCTCAAAGCCTATGTCGAGTATTCCAACGAGGTCTGGAACTGGCAGTTCGAACAGGCCCGCTGGGCCGATACCCAGGCGCGCGCGCGCTGGGGCGGTCAGGATCTGTGGATGCAGTTCTACGGTGGCCGCGCCGCAGAGGTTTCGCAGATTTGGACCGAAGTCTTCGGCGCGGCATCAACCGCACGCCTGGTGCGGGTGTTGTCCACCCAGACCGGCTGGCTGGGGCTGGAAGAGCAGATCCTGACGGCGCCGCTTTGGGTGGCTGAAGCCGCCGACCGCGAGGCCCCTGCCGCCTATTTTGATGCCTATGCGGTGACCGGGTATTTTGGCGGCATTCTGGGGCTAAAGGACCGCGCACCGATCCTGCGGGCCTGGATCGCAGACAGCCAGCAGCACGCCCGCAATGCGGCGGCTGCGCAGGGGCTGCGCGGCACAGAGGCCGAAGAATTTATTGCCGACCACCAATATGATGTTGCCAGCGTCCAGGCCGCCGCCGAACTGAGTGACGGCCTGGCCAGCGGGGAGGCCGCCGATACGCTCAGCGATTTGTTGGGCCGCGTTTTGCCCTACCACCGTGCTGTGGCGGATCAACATGGGCTGGATCTGATCATGTATGAGGGCGGCAGTCATGTGGTCGGCATCGGCCCGATTACCGAGGATGCCGCGCTCACCGGCTTCTTTACCCATTTCAACTATACGCCCGAAATGGGCGCGCTCTATGCAAGGTTGCTCAGTGGCTGGCAAGAGCTGGGCGGCACGCTGTTTGGCGCCTATGCGGATGTGGCGGTTCCTGGCAAATGGGGCAGCTGGGGGGCACTGCGAAGCCTCAGCGATGACAACCCCCGCTGGTCCGCATTGGAAGCGGTAAAATGAGCGCCTCCCCCCTGCCATCGGGCCTGCCAACAGCTACGCCAACAACTACGCCAACGGGCACGCCAACCGCCGCCCCCCAGCCGCAGGTGAGCGTCTTGATCCCGGCCCATAACGAAGCCAGCTACATCGCGGGCTGCCTTGGCGCGCTGTTTGCCTCCGTGCTGCCTGCGGGGATGCGGGGCGAAGTTCTGATCCTGGCCAATGGCTGCACCGATGCCACCGCCAGAATTGCAGCGGCTCAGGCGGCGCCGCCCCAGTGGCAGCTTCGCATCATCGAGCTGCCAGAGGGCAACAAGCTCAAGGCGCTGAACGCCGGCGATGCTGAAGCACGGGGGGGGGTGCTGGTCTATCTGGACGCCGATGTCACGGTTGATCCCGCATTGATCGGCCAGATCACCGCCGCGCTTGGCCCCGCCCAGATCCAGGCCCAGATCCGGGCTCAGACACAGGCTCAGGCTCACACCCTGGCCCGCTACGCCAGCGGCACCCCCCAACTCACCACCGCCCAAAGCGCCTTGACCCGCGCCTATGGCAGGTTTTGGATGCGCCTGCCTTTTGTCCAGACCGGCACCCCTGGTTTTGGCCTGTTTGCAATGAACCGCGCCGGGCGGGCGCGCTGGCAGGACTGGCCCGATATTATTGCCGATGATACCTTTGCCCGGCTTTCCTTTGCAGCACATGAGCGGATCAAACTGCCAGCCCGCTACGCCTGGCCAATGGTCGAAGGGCTGCGCAACCTGACCCGGGTGCGACGGCGACAGAATGCCGGCGTCGCAGAGCTGCATGAGAAATACCCGCAGCTGTTGGCCAATGATGACAAAGCCCCGCTCCCTATGGGGCAGCTGTTCGGGCTCTTGCTACAGGATCCCATCGGCTTTGCCGCCTATGCGCTGGTGTCTTTGACGGTGAAATCTCCGCTGTTTCGCAGCCGCCAACGCTGGACCCGCGGACGCTGATCCCCTGCTGCAATCCCACGACCCCTGCCGCTCTGAAACGCTGCGCTGCAACAGTGCGCTGCCGCGCCGCGCTTCAGCGCGGCGCCGGGCCCAAGCGCTTTGATGGTTTCGTCAGAAACAATCAAAGCGCGCGGGAGCCCCCCCCTTGCCCGTCTACTTGCCAGCCCATAGCCAGCCCTATAGCCAACCAACCCCTCTAGTCAGGCGGCCACTTTGTTAGGCTCAGGACCCATTCAACCGACCTTGCTGGTTTGGCAGGTTTTACTTAGAACAAGCCACTGCAGCGCGGACAGAAGCGAAATTCGTCAAATCTGTAAGGCGCTGTTTTTGCTACATCAACCGATTCTCTGACAGGCCTCACGGAACAGATCTGCCAGCTTACCCGCCTCCACATCGCTGTCGTGCCGCTCCAGAACCCGCTCACGTGCCGCCGCGCCCAGGCTCGCCATCTGCGCCGCAGGCACCTCTGCCAGTTCGGCAATTGCCGCGGCCAGGATCTGCGCATCGCCCGCCGGAACCAGCCAACCGGTCTTGCCGGGCAAAACCAGCTCAGGCGTGCCGGCGATATAGGTGGCCAGAACGGGACGGGCCGCGGCCATGGCCTCCATCACCACCATGGGCAGGCCCTCGGCAAAAGAGGGCATCACCAGGGCATGAGACGCGGCAAGCTCTGCGCGCACGCCCGCCTCTGACAGCCATCCTGTCAGGGTCACATTGTTCTGCAGCCCAGCGGCACTAATTGCGGCTTCCAGATCAGCGCGCATCTCGCCATCGCCAATCAGCGCCAGATGCACCTGTGGATGCGACTGCACCACCTCAGCCATGGCGCGCACCAGCACCATCTGGCCCTTTTGCTCCACAAAGCGCCCAATGGCTGCCAATCGCAACGGGCCCTCCGGCAGCGGCAGCGGGTTTTCAAACCGCGCCGGTTCAATGCCGCAATGCACCACCTTCAGCTGGTCCCAGACCCCAAAATCAGCCCAGCGGCTGAGCTGGCTCTTGCCAAAACTGCTGATGGCGACGGCAAAGCGCGCTCGGTTGATTTTTTCTCCCAGAGAGAGCGCCACAGGGGCATCAAACTCTTCCGGGCCATGGGTGGTGAAACTATACCCCGGCCCGCCCAGCGCCTGCGCCAAGAGCGCCACGGCCGTGGCATTGGTGCCAAAATGCGCATGCATATGGTCAACCCCTTCGGCCCGGCAGCGCACCACCACATAACAGGCCTCTGCCAGATAGATCAGGTGTCGCAAGACCCCGGCCTGTGACACCCGCCCCAACCGAATGGCCACCCCCATGGCCTGAAAAAACACGGCCGGTGAAGCCACTGCCTGGCGCAAAAGCGGCAGCAGCAACGCCAGTCCCCCCCGTTGCAAAACATACTCGGTCTTTGCCGCCTCCGCCCTGTCGCCCGGATCCACCAATGGCGCTGACCCAGGCCGCATTGCCAGCCGCAGCACGGCAATCCCCTGACGCTCCAGCGCCTGGATTTCACGGCGGATAAAACTATGGGAGGGCTGCGGGTAACTGTTCAGAACATAAGCGACTTTCAAAGGCCTATACTCCAGTCAGCCAGTTGGTTTCCGCCAAGGTAGCGGCTCTGTCCGGGCTTGCCTAGAGGGCGCAAGCGCGCCGTCATCAAAACCAAATCAATGCGTGATTTCAAAGCTGATTGTCTGGCCTTTTTCGCCCCAGACTCCCGCCATTCCCCCGCAATGACACCCACAGGGCCAGTTGCAATTGACGCGCCTTCCTCGCCTGCATAGCCTAGTGCCAATTGGTCCTGAATTACACCGCAGAGCAGACCAAAACCCAAGCAAACATCCGGAGACCACATGAAACAGCTGACCCGCCATTTTGCCGGCCAGGGACTGATGGCACGGGTGCTGCGCTCGGCCTCCTGGATGATGATCGGCTATGGCGGCAGCCAGGCCCTGCGGCTGGCGGCCAATCTGGTGCTGGCCCGGCTGCTCTTCCCCGAGGCCTTTGGTCTGATGGCGCTGGTCACTGTGGTCACCGTGGGGTTATCGCTGTTTTCAGACGTCGGCATTGGCCCCTCGATCGCGCAGAACAGCCGTGGTGATGACCCGGATTTTCTCAATACCGCCTGGAGCATTCAGGTGCTGCGCGGCTTTGGGCTTTGGGCTTTTACCCTGGCGCTGGCCTGGCCGATGGCCTGGTTCTACGCCGCGCCTCAGTTGCTGTACTACCTGCCGATTGCCGGCATTGGTCTGGCCATTGCCGGGTTTAATCCAACCCGGATCGAAACTGCCCATCGCCATCTGCTGGTTGGACGGGTGACCCTGTTGGATCTGGCCGCGCAGGTGATTGGCGTCGGCTCCATGGTGGTTTTGGCCTGGATCAGCGGCTCGGTGATTGCCCTGGTTCTGGGCGGTGTCATTCAGGCCGCCGCCAAGCTGGCGCTGACCCATTTTGGCCTGCCCGGACTGCACAATCGCTTTTGCTGGGAGCCAAAGTCGGTGACCGAGCTGGTGCGTTTTGGCAAATGGATCTTTCTGTCGACGGCCTTCTGGTTTTTGACCTCGCAAGGGGACCGGGCGATTTTGGGGAAATTTGTCTCGCTTGAGGTGCTGGGCATCTACAATATCGGCTTTTTCCTTGCCAGTTTTCCAATGCTTCTGGGCCATGCGGTCAATCAGCGGCTGATGATCCCGGTCTACCGCGACACGCCTGTTACCGCCGATCCTGCCAATCTGCGCAAGCAGCGGTTGCTGCGGGTCGGGCTGACCGCGACAATCCTGTCGATGCTGCTGCTGATGGCCTGGATCGGCCCCTGGCTGGTGGATTTCCTCTATGATGCGCGCTATGTGCAGGCCGGAGCGATGATTGTGATGATCTCGCTGGCGCTGGTGCCTGCGGTGATCACCATGACCTATGACCAGGCTGCCTTGGCAGCCGGTGACAGCCGGGCCTTTTTTGTCTTTACCGCCACGCGCGCGCTCTTGCAGACAGGCATGTTTTTATTGGCCACCATGTGGTTTGGCCTGCCCGGCGGTATCGTCGCCATGGGGCTGTCGATGCTGGCGGCCTATCCGGTGCTGGTCTGGTTGGCGGTAAAACACCATGCCTGGGATCCGCTGCATGATATGGGGTTTGCCCTGGTTGCGGCGCTCATTGGCAGCGGCGCGGTCTACTGGCATCTGGACCGGATCATGGCCCTGATTGCGCCAGCGTCCGTCTAGCCGGACTGTCCGTCCAGCCCGGCCTGCCAAATCAGCGGCGCGCCAGTTTCTGCGGCAGCAGCCGTCGCCAGGCCCCCAGTATGCGCCGCAACCCCCGGCCGCGGGGCTTGGTATCCAGAACCGGGATCGAGGCCACCGGCGCCAAACCGGTTTCGCGCTCCATCTGCGCCGCAGAGCGCAGCACGGGCGCACGCAGCTCCAACACAAAGGCAAGGGCCAGCCCTGCCAGAACACTGGCAATTCCCCCCATCAAAGCCTTATTTTTGCGTGCCGACGTGGACGGGTAATCCGCAAGCCCTGCGGGTTCCAGCACCGTCAGGCGTTCGCCCTGGCGCGAGGTTTCCAGACGAAACCCCACTTCGGCCTCGTTGCGGCGGGTGGAGACAACCTCCAATTCGCCTTGCAGTGATTGCATCTGCCGGGCGTAGACCCCCAGCTGCCGCTGCACCTCGGGGGTGGTTTGCAGCGCCACTTCCAGCTCGTTCTTGCGCTGGCTCAATAGATCGTGCTGGGCATCCAGCGTTGCCAGCTTCTCCTGCGCCTCGGCCAGCATCCGGCGCGCAGTTGCCGGGCGTTCGGAGGCGCTGGCCTGATCGGCAGCGCGCCGGATCAGGATTTTTTCGCGTTCAATATCCAGCAGGCTTTCGTTGATTGTTGCCACTTCGCTGCGCCGAAACTCTGCTGTTCCAGGCAGGGCCACATCATGGGCGGCGTGAAAGGCAGAGATCTCATCTTCCAGCGCCGCGACCTGGCCGACCAGGGCGGCTTCCTTTTCGGCAAAGAAGCTCAGGGTTTCGCGCGCTTGGGCAATTCGGCTACTGACGCTCAGCTCGATGGTGCGATGGCCAAATTCGCTGGCCACCTGCTGCGCCTGTAGCGCCGTGGGCATCATCGCCGTGATGGTCAGCACCGAAATGGTGCCATCATCGGCAAAGCCTTCGCGCACCGCTGCCACGCCAGTGATGTTCACGGCCTGACGCAGCATCACTACTTTTTCGGTTGATGTCAGACTGGGCTGATCGGCGTAGAGCGCAAATTTGTCGATGATATCCAGCAGGGTTGCGCGGGCCATCAAACGCTGTTCGATCAATTGCATCCGCCGCGCCGAGGAGCCTTCGACCGTGGATTTGGCCAAATCGTCAGCGATGGTTGGCCGCGTGACCTGTATCACCTCGGCACTGTGGTACAGATGCTGCTGATTGAGCGCCACCCAGAGCGACAGAATGCTGCCCGCCACCACGACATACAAAATGACCGCAGCGCGGCGACGCAACATGTCCAAAAAATCTGCCAGCGAATAAATCGGGCCCATGGGTCAGCTCACCTTGTCGTCACGTCTCTCATCCTGCCTGTCTTTGCCCCATCGAGCCAGAGCACAAGCGGATACATTCACCATCCCTTACACCACAGCATCCGGGCAAAACTGTGGCTCTGACCGGATGTTGGGGCTTTGGAATGTGGGTTTTTAGGGGGTAACTTGCGTCTTGTCGGACTGGTGCGCCTTGTTCAGCACCACGCCAAGCAAGGGCGCGTGCCCCGCCAGCATCTTTTCGCAGGCCGCAAGTTCGGCAGCGGTGGTCCTGTCACCGTCAGAAATCAACAGCACCCCGTCCACCTGCGGCAGAAAGGCGGTGACATCGTCATGTTCCAACACCGGCGGCAGGTCGAACAGAACCGTATCGGCCCGGGTCTCGTTGATCATGGCAGAAATCACGTCTGCGGCGCGCCGATCATGCAAAATATCCGAGGCATTGTGATCGGGATGGCAATTGCTGCCCACCGCCAGCGACACAGACAGCCTTTGCAGATGCTGGTTCAGCGGCACCTCACCGGCAAGGAAAGCCGACATATCGCCATGTGGCGGGATGCCCAGCGCCGCCGCGATGCCGGGTCTGCGAAAATTCATATCCATCAACAGGGTGCGGCTTTGTGGCACCCTGGCGAGGCTCAGCGCCAGATTGACCGCGCAAAAGGTGGTGCCGCCGCCTGCAGAGGGGCTGGTGACCGCCACCCGTTTCCAGCCATGCGCCTTTAGACTGTGCAGCAACCGGGTGCGCAGCAAATCAAAGGCCCGCGCCGTAGGCGAGGCCCGAAAGGCGCTAACCAGCGGCAGGCGTGACGGTTTTTGCCCCAGAAAATCAAAGGGAACCTGGGGGATCTGCAACCAGGGGTCAAAACGGGTTGGCAAATCCATCGGTGGTTTCCCAGGCAAATCGACACGCGCCTGCCGGTCCAGTTCCAACCGCGGTTTGACCCGCACAGGTCGCGCGGTCTCCACAGGGCGCGCTATCTCAGTGCGGGGCTTTGCGGCGACAGCCGCAGGCTGCGGTGTGACTGATTGCGGCGCCGGGGCTGGTCTTGTCCCCTCGGGCGGGGCTGCCTTTGGGGCTGGAATTGGCTGTTGTGTCTGCACCGCTGGCGCAGGAAATCGCGCGCTGTTGAGCGGGCTTGCAGCTGTGCCGACCTCTGGGCCGGTCTCCAGGTCCGTCTCTGGGCCAGTCTCTGGCTCTGGACCAATCTCTGGGCCAGCCTGTTGCGGCGCTGGCGCATTGCGACGGCGAAACCTCTTGTAACCCTTTTGCGTCATGCGATCCTCACCACCCCCAACAAAGGCAGGCGCTGTGTTCTTCAGCTCGTTTTCTCCGCCCTCTGGACGGGCCGGAGTGCCATCAGAGGGTGATACAGCAAAATGCTTCAAGCGTCATCTCCTGACAATTCCAACTTCTCCCCCCCTACGTCACGCCCCTGGTCGCTCGGGGGCAGTCCTGCGACCCAACCGCAAAAGGGCTCGGCCCCTGCATCGGGAGGTTTCTCAGCCGCCTCGCAGTCAAGGGCAAAGAGATTAATATCCAGTGCCCATCGTTCCGCAGCGACCTGGCCGCCGGTCCACGCCCCAGTCTGGTAACCGGTGCTAATACCCCGTTCCCTTGGCGACGACGCCGACGGTGCGCCAAATAAGGCTCAAATCTTGCTGCAGACCCATCTGACGCAGGTAATCCGCATCCGCCTTGGCCCGGGAGGCAAAGCTGCTCTCATTCCGGGTGGAGACCTGCCAGACGCCGGTGATCCCGGGCTTGACGGCAAAATAGGCGGTTGCCTCGCCATAAAGAGACAGTTGCTCGGGCAGCATCGGGCGCGGGCCAACCAGGCTCATTGTTCCAGTCGCCACATTCCAAAGCTGCGGCAGCTCATCCAGGGAGGTCATGCGCAAAAACCGCCCGACCCGAGTGATCCGCGGGTCATGTTTGAGCTTTTGGGTTGTTTCCCATTCATGGCGGAGTTCTGGATCGCTCTCCAGAAAGCTCTGCAGCCGGGCATCCGCATCACGCACCATGGTCCGCAGTTTAAAAATACGAAAGCTCTTGCCATGCTGCCCCAAACGATCCTGGCTATAGAAGGGCAATCCGCTTTCCAGCCAGAGCATCACCGCCGACAGCAGAATAATCGGCAAGGCGACAGGCAGCGCCAACAATACCAAAGCCAAATCCAGCAGCCGCTTCCCAGCCAGAGCGTAGCCAGAGTGTGTTCCGCGCGCAATCGCCAGTGCCTGGCTGATCCCCCCCCCGGCAGCAGGAGCAGCCACGGTAGAACAGATCAAAGAGGAGCGCCCTGTGGCAGTGACGCCGGACAAGGTCAGTCCGGGTGCGGCCACAGTCCGCTCCGTCGTGTTTGATACGAAATCTTTCATCATCACCCCATGCGCTCGCAGCGATAGCTCCGGGATAAACCCGAGGCCATCAGCTCCTTCGTTCTTCAAAACCCGCAACAACAGCGACGCGGGCAATGTCATCACGTTTTGGGTTTTTCCGAACCATGCCCCCACATGTTTCGCCCCTGATGAATGCCGGGATTGGATCCCCCCTGAAGCTTTTTCAAGCTACTGCATTCCGTGACTAGAATATATCTAACCGAATTAATGAGAATTATAACCAAAGCTTAGTGATTAAGGCGAAAAAGGGTATAGTCCACACAAAAGCGGAAACAATATAACCTTTTGATTATAGACTATCCCCAAATGCTGCCCAAACCATAAAACCCAGCTCTTGTTCTCGACGCCAAAATGCCTGATTCTGTGCTCTGGCCTCGCCTGCAGGCTGCGTTTGCCTTCCCCTGATCGGTCATGGATTCCCGCTGTTGGTTTGAAACCTGGCGCTTGCACCGGTATGACCCCTGGGCAGATGCCGGTGGTCGGCACCGGATTTGGCCAACAGCCGACTTTCCACGCAATACGTACAAAAAGGTCGTCAGACAATGGGCACATCACATAGCCAGACACATTGCACCGCCGCTCTGATTGGTGACGCCAAGATATCCCTGTGGCGCCTATCGGCTGGGCAAATGGTGCAACAGCATAGTTTCGCGCGCACAGGGGCCTGCCCCGCGCAGGATCTGTCGGATGCGCTGAGCCAGGCCCAGATGCCAAAATCGGATCCGGTGCTGGTCTGCGGTCTGACACCGGCCGCCACTTCGGTCGAGGTTCCCGCCAAACCCGAAGATCTGGCATTCACCCGCCTGGATCACGAGGCCTGGAGTCCAGAAGCCTGGGATCTTCAAGTGCTTCCCGGACTGCACCAGAAAAACCCGGTAGGCCTGATGCAACATAGCACGGCGCAGATCGCCGGCTTTCTGGCTCTCAATCCCAAATGGGACGGGGTGATCTGCCTGCCTGGCGAGGTGACACATTGGGTTCAGATCAGCGCCGCTGAGGTTGTCAGCTTTCACAGCACCCTCACTACAGGCCTCTATTCCGCGCTGGCAGCAGGTCTCGCCTTGCCTGCGCACTGGTCCGAAAGCGCTTTGGCACAGGCCGTCGCAGATACCATATCGCGCCCCGAACGCCTGGCCTCCCGGCTGGCCGAACTGCGCGCCCGTCAGCTTATCGCGGGCGGCAGCACGGCAGAGCACAATACAACCGAGCACAATACAACAGGGCGCAATACAACTGAGACCGCAGGTCTGTTGTGGGGCTATCTTCTTGGAGCCGAACTGGCCGCCGCGCGGGCCTATTGGCTGGGCCAGAATCTCGCTTTGATCGCCCCCGATCACCTGGCCGCCCCCTATCTGGCCGCCCTGACCGCCCAGGGCCTGCCTGTCACCCAGGCACAGCCCGATCGGATGGCGATAGAAGGGCTGATGCAGGCCAACCGGCAGGCAGGGAAACCGGCCCCTGCTCCCTAGGCTTTTCCCTTTTCCAAGACTCTTGAAAGGGCACGAACACCTGCGGCAACGATAAACTGGATCCTGGCCATCTCACGGTGCAGCGCCGTCGCCCGACAGGGCGGCGGCGCTGGGCCCAAGGGGATGTTATCTCCCAAGGGGAGATAAATCTGCGCGGGAGCCCCCCCTTCACCTGGCTTAAGACCCCTGTCCCTGGCAGGCCCGCCACGGCCCAATGACACGCACAGTCATAGGCGCAGTCATAAGTGCAGTCATAACCGCTTTTACAGGTGCAACCTTCTACCTCTCTTGCTGTGCGATCTGGCTCTGTTCTTATGCCTTATGGCGGGCGCCCTTTGCGGGTGGTGTTTCAGCCGGACCGGCAAAACACTGGGCGATTGCCATCCAGCGCGCGGCACTGGCTCCCTGGGTCTCGAGACTGGTGTCGGCGATATTGCGCACCTGCGTCACCACCTGGGCAAACTCCACCGCCGAACCGCGCACCAGATTGTCCGCTTGCGGATCATTCCAGGTCCAGACGGCACCGGAAGGGCCGGTCAGCTCGACAAAAGGCGCAGGCTCGGGCACCGGTTCTTTGCGGTTGAGAAAGGTCCAGCCATAGGTCGACACCCCCAGATGGGCGATGTTGCGGATGCGGTCCTGCTCCTGCCGCTCCACCCCCAACAGATCAAAGACCTCCTGGCCATGGGCCCAGGTCTCCATCTGCCGCGCGGTGATCGAGCTGAGCGCGCTCATGTCCGGCCCCAGCCATTTTAGCCGCTCTTTTGGGTCGGCCTGCGCAAAAGCGTCGGCGCAGCGCTCTGCACCTGCCTGCCAGGCCTCAAACAGGGCGCGGCCCGACAGGCCATCAAGCCAGGGGAACTGGCATCCAGTATAGACTTGCCTGCCTGCATCTCTTTCACGATCGGGCCAATAAAGGCCGCAAAGGCTGCCGCCCCCTGCAACGAGGTCTCAGCCGCCACATTGAACAGATGCAGATGCCCCAGCACATGATCAATGGTCCACTCCTTGAACAGTGTCGCCCGGTGCAGATCAGCTTCGGGCAGATCCTGTAGCACCGCCGCCAGAGCCTGGCTCTCGGCACGGAAATCTTCGGCTTGTTGCATGTTTCGCTCCCTCTCTTGATCAAATGCCGCTGCGTCTGACCGATAATCATGTGATTGAACAGACCAACTGTTCTGTTTTACGATTCGTCAAAAGGATATGCTGATGTGCCCAGGAACCGAAGACCAACCGAACGTCACCTCCGGCGACAGTCAGCCCATGCGGGGCAACCCGGCACGGGTGGCGCGCACCCGAGGCAAAATCTTTGATGCGGTGATCACCTCGCTCGACGAGGTGGGCTATTCGGAATGTTCCATCAACCGGGTGCAAACCCAGGCCGGGGTCTCCCGTGGCGCCCTCACCCATCACTTCCCCTCCAAGGAAGAGATGATGGTAAAAACCCTCGAACATCTGCTGGCCCCGGTGCGCGGCACCTCGGTGCCTGATGACCAGGAGGCCAATCTGCTGCGCTCTTCCAAAGCCGGGACCAGCCTGCCGGGCCAGCTACATGCGCTGTGGAGCCGGGTGATCAACACCCGCGAAGGCCGCGCGCTGATGGAAATCCTGGTGGCCGCACGCACCGACCAGGTGCTGAACCGCCGCATCACCCCATCGCTTTGGAGCTACAACGACGAGTTCAACCGCAATATCGCCAATCTCTACCAGGCCACCGAGGGCCATGAGGATGAGCTGACGCTGCTCTGGTCGATCTGCCGGAGCTTCATGCGCGGGTTGCACACACAGGCGCCGTTTGAGCGCGATCCCAAGATCATAACCAAGATGGTCGAGCTATTTGGCCGCATCATAGCGCCGCATATGTCTGCGCGCAGCCGTCAGGGAGAAGCAGATGAAGAACCCCTTTGAAACGCCAGAGCATCGCGCCTTTCGCGACAGCATCCGCGCCTTTGTCGAAAAGGAAATCCAGCCCTATTGCGACGACTGGGACGAGGCCGGAGCGGTGCCCTGGGAGCTGCACCAGAAGATTGGTGCATTTGGCGTCTGGGGCTTTGGCATCGACGAAAAATATGGCGGTCTTGGGTTTGACGACTGTTTTCTGCGCGTGGCCTATAGCGAAGAGATGGCCCGCTGTGGCGCCGGCGGGGTTACCGCGGCCTTGGCCAGGCGTACCATTTCTGTGGAACCAATTGCGCGGCTGGCGGGTGACGAGATCCGCCAGCGGGTGCTGCCCGAAATCCTGTCCGGGCGCAAAGGCTCCTCATTGGGGGTGACCGAACCGGGGGGCGGCTCGGATGTGGCCAACCTCAAGACCACAGCCCGGCGTGACGGCAATCACTGGGTGATCAACGGCTCCAAGACCTTCATCACCGGCGGCATGACCTCTGACTACTTTGTGATCCCGGCCCGGACCGGCGGCGCGGGGTTGGACGGCATTTCCCTGTTTTTTGTCGAGGCGGATACCGCTGGCTTCTCCCGCTCAGCCCTGACCCGCAAGATGGGCTGGTGGTGTTCGGATCAGGCAACGCTGTTTCTGGATGATGTCCGCGTGCCCGCCAGCAACATGATGGGGGAGGAAGGCACCGGGTTTTTGGCCATCATGAACAATTTCAACATGGAGCGGATCAACCTGATCGCCGGGGTTCTGGGGATGATGAAGACCTGCCTGGAAGACAGTATCGCCTGGGCACAAGACCGCGAGACCTTTGGCAAAAAGCTGATCCGCCATCAGGTGATCCGCCACAAGATCGCCGAGATCTCCGCCCGCATTGATGCGGTTGAGGCGACACTGCGGATGATCTGCTGGCAGGTCAACCAGGGCGATATGCCAGTAGCCGAGCTGAGCAAGGCCAAATTCTTTGCCACCAAGGCCTGCGAATACTGCGCCTCTGAGGCGATGCAGATCTTTGGTGGGGCGGGCTATCTGCGTGGCAACCGGGTGGAGCGCATCTACCGCGAGGTCAAGGTCATGGCCATTGGTGGCGGATCGGAAGAGATCATGCGCGACCTCGCCGTGCGCCAGATGGGGCTATAAGCCCCAGGAAGCCCCATGCCGATCAATGGGTCAGGCCCCTAGCCTTCTGCGATCGCCTTGAAGGCGCGCCCGGCGGCCTCAAAATTGCGGGCCAGCGGCGCTGTCAGTTTTGACTGCGCCGCATAGTAGGCCCCGACCCGACAGAGCTGCCGCGCATAATCAGGGTGAACCCCGGCGTCATCATATTTGATCACCCGCGTCTTGCTGAGCCAGCCGCGTTTCCTGACTTCCTTCTGGATCAGTTTCAGCCGCTGCACCGCATGCAGGCTGACATAGACAGACAGATAATCCAGATAGTCGGCGATGTCATAGCCAGAGCCATGATCATAGGTGTCGATCATCACATCGGCCATTTTGTCCGGCGCAACTGGCCAGGTCTCATCCGCAATGAGCCAGGCAAAATCCTCGGCACCGTGCCGCAGGCCGGCATATTCAAAATCAAACCAGCGCACAAAGCCATCGTCGCCAATGGCGGCATTGCCCGCCCGGCAATCCCATTTCAGGAATTGCCGCCCCGGCTGGTCCATACGTTCGGCCACGGCGACAAAGTCGAACGCTTTGGGGATGCCCATGGAATAGGCCTGCAAGGCGTCCACCGATCCCACCAGATTGATGATCCAGTCCCGGTTTGAGCCCAGATGCGGCAACATCCCTGCCAGATCGGTCTGGCGGGCGGCAGCGTGAATGCGAAAGATCGCAGCACAGGCCTCGGCTGCCAGTTCCACCTGGTCGCCCTCGTCATGCTCCAGGACCTCGCGGCTCAGGCGGATCTCGCCGGTGTCGGACTGGAACAAGACATCCTCATTGACGCCCAGAACCCGGGGGATGTCGTCACAATGGGGCCCCAGCTTTTCCAGCACATAGGCCTCCAGATGGGTGCGGCGGAAATTTTCGCGCAGGGTGGCGATGACCGTCTCCTCACCAAAATGCAATCGTATCGAAGAGCGGGACTTGCCGCCCGGCGTGGTGATCCGATCCGGGGTTTTACCCAGGGTCTTTTGTGCTTGTGCGACGATATAGGCCGCGCGGTCATCAAAGCTTCTGTCCGCCATCAGCTTTCCCTCATTTTGCCCAAAGCGCGCTATGCCCGGGGCCTCATCGGTAAGGCCTTAGGTGCAGAAGATGGCAAATTTCAGGAAACAAAACGACTCCTTCAGGGGGCCGTCATGGCGACATCGGAAAAACACATGGGCTCTCACCGCTGCCAGGGTGAGTCGCGCGGCCCTTTTGCGTCCAATACAAGAACAGTTCTACGCCCTCTTGCGGTTTTGTTTCCGGAAGAAAGGGGAAATAGGGCAAATTTGCCCAAAATATGGTGAAAATTTGGCTCAAACCCTGGATCACTTTAAGTTCTCTTAATGCGTTTGCCGCCTGGGGGTCACTGCGGCAGCACAAGACATTGGGTTAAGAGGTGCTAAGTATGAGCTGGGGACATTTTTCTGGTTGGGGCGGTGGACGTTCGGCATGGGGCGGGCACAGCGCCTGCCAAAGCAAGAGTTACCATGACGGCGGCGTGCGCGATGGCGGCTTTGACCGCTGGTATAGCGACAAACTTTCCAATCATTTTGGCGGTCGTGGCGGTCACAAACACTGGCAGCGGGACGAGGACGACCACGGCTCGGGTACTGCTGGGTCTGGTACCGGAGGAAGCCACGGCGGACGGGACCACGGCGGCAAAAAGAACTGGTGGAACAACCGCGACGACGAGAACAACGGAACCGGCGGATCCGGTACAGGTGGCACAGGTGACTGTGGCTCAGGAGGCGGCGGACGTGGCGACCATGGCGGCCATGGCCGTTGGGGCAAGAAGTGGTGGCAAGATCGGGACCACGACGAAGACGGCTCCGGCACTGGTGGATCTGGCACTGGTGGATCTGGAACTGGTGGATCTGGAACCGGCGGCTCCGGCACGGGTGGTTCGGGTACCGGCGGTTCGGGGACTGGCTGCGCGGGGACTGGTGGCACGGGGACTGGCGGCACAGGCACGGGTGGCACAGGCACGGGTGGCACAGGTACGGGTGGCACAGGAGATACCGGCGGTGGCGACGGCGGTAGCGATGGAAAAACCACCATCAGTTTTGAAATCGGCGGCAATGGCGACCCCAGCGTCACCGTGGAAGTAACGCAGACCCCACAGGGCCAGCTTTTCATCAACCTGCACCCCACCTCCTATGATGGTGAAGTGGCGGATATCGACGGCATGTTCTTCAACATGAGCGACGATGAAACCGTGAACGATCTGAATTTCCATCCCTCGGTCAATGGCTTGCCAGTCACCGGACAGGCTGCAGAGGCCAACGCCGTAAACGCGCTGGATACGGGGACAACCGTGCCCGAAACCTTTGACGGCATGGTTCAATTCGGGCGCGTAAACGACAGTACCGACGGGGAGGTCAACTCGGCCAATTTCACCCTCTGGTCCGACAACGGTCTGACTCTGGATGATATCGACCTCAGCTCAGTATCGCTGGTGGTTTCCAACCCGGATGGCAGCCAGAATGTGCTCTCTGGCGGCTATGACCCGGCAGCGGCGGCCTCTGACAGCAGCAGCTATGCCAATGGCGGTGTGTCCGATGAAGGGTTGGACGCCTGGTACGCAGCCAATACTGCCCCAACAGGCAATGACGCGGCGGGCGAAGATGATGACGCCCCTGGCTCCGAAGAGTTTATGGCGCTGATGAACCAGCCGGTCGAAGACCTGCCAGAAGACTGTCAGGAAGACGAAGAGCTGGAAAGTGACTGTCTGGTCTAGCGCCTGACAGTATCACATCACAACCAAAGGGGGCGCATCACTGCGCCCCCTTTGCTATTGTCCTGTATCAAACGGACTTGAAGACAACGCCCAAAGCGTGCCCGGCGCGTGCGATTCAGCCCCGGCGAATGCCGAGCTTGGCCCCCAGCCGCTGGGGACGTGCAAGCGCCGCGTGATCCGCCTGCAACTGCGCCAAACGTGCCTGCAACCAATCGGGAAATACAGCCGCGCGTTTCGTCGTCAGATCAACATGCATCGCCAGCACTTCCTGAGTGGCGCAGACCTGTCCGTCCAACAGAATTTCTGACCAAAAATGCAGCCGCTTGCTATCGTGATCAATGAGCTGAAAACTGACCGCAAAGATCTGCCCCAGCCGCAGCTCCTGCAGGAATTGCATATTCGACTGCAACACAAACATGCCCTGAGCCGCAGCCCGCACATAGGCCTCGCCATTGCCTATGTGGTCATCAAACATCTGATCAATCGCATTATCAAAGGCCAGACCATAATAGGCGACGTTCATATGGCCATTATAGTCGATCCACTCTGGCAGCACGGATCGTCCTGTCACCATGATTGGCGTTGGATAAGGACCATCATGCCCCTGCGTGGGTTGTGTTGTCATTGCTGTCCTGCCCCCTGTTGCGCGGCCTGCTCTCTGGCCTGCTCTCTGGACTGATGCCCGGCGTCATAGCTGTCGGCATGCCTGCCGCCAACATCTCTGCCCCGGCGCCGAGGGTAAAGAAAATCCCCACGTCACAGTTTCAAAAGCCGTTGCGTTCCTTCAGGAAAAGCGCCCGGTCAGCGCAGTGGATCGGTTTTGAACAGGCGGATTTTCAGCCCCCCATGGGCCACCGGCGCCCCCAGGGGCAGCAACGGCAACCCCGTGGCCTTGGCCAGCCCGGTCTCGCTGGTGACAATGCCAACCCGCCAGCCGGAAAAACGCTCCATCAGGGTTTTGCCCAGCGCGCCATAGAGGGCAAAGAGCAGTTTCTTGTTGCCGATCCGCGCGCCATAGGGCGGGTTGACAATCACCAGTCCCGCAGGGCCCTCGGGCGGCATCAGATCGCTGACCGCGTGATGGCTGAACTGCGTGATGGCGGTCACTCCGGCGCGCGCGGCATTGGCTGTTGCCATCTCAACCGCCCCGGCGTTGCGGTCAGAGCCATAGAAATGCAGCGCCGAGATATCCACCTCCTGCGGTGTCAGCTCTGCTTTCAGCGCCGCATAGGCATCGGCGTCAAAGCTGGCCATCTGTTCAAAGGCAAAGCTGCGGCTGCGCCCCGGCACCAGGCCCAGAGCGATCTCTGCCGCCTCAATGACAAAGGTGCCAGAGCCGCACATGGGGTCCACCACCGGTTCATGCCCGTCAAAGCCACAGTCCCGCAGAAACAGCGCCGCCAGATTTTCCCGCATCGGCGCCTTGCCAACGGCGGATTTATGGCCGCGTTTGTGCAGGCCCTCGCCTGAGGTATCGACACTGAACTGGCACATATTGTCGTCGATCCGCAGCTTCAGCGTCAGCGCCGCCTCCTTTGACAGGGTGGCGCCAAAGCTTTCGACCAGCGCCTTTTCCACCCGCTGCGCGGCGGCGCCGGCATGGTAGATCTTGGACTTCTTGTTGGTGGTGACCTCCACCTTGACCGGCACGTCCTTGCGCAGCACTTCGCCCCAGGGGAATTTGCGCGCGCGTTTGTCCAGCTGCGCCAGATGAAAGGCGCGAAACTCACCAATGCGGGCCAGCACGCGGGCGGCGCCCCGCAGGCACAGGTTGGCGCGCCAGACCTCGCGCCAGTCCCCCTGCACGGTGACGCCACCGGGCACGGATTTGGCAGCGGCAAAGCCAGCCTCGCGGACCTCGGTCAGCAGGGCTGCTTCCAGCCCGGGGGCTGCGGTCAAAAAGATCTCGAATGTGTCTATATCGCTCATCAGGCTCTCATACCCCGGTTTGCCCCTTTGGGCGATGGCTATTTTGCCAATATGCCCGGTCAGGCCTTGAGGTCGAATTGCCGCATTGCGGCAATGACTCGCAGCAAGCTCCGCCCCCTAAAAAGCCATCCCCACTGATCTGAGGTCCCAAAAAATCACCTTTAAAAGTAATTGTATTTCATAAGGTTACATACAAACTAAATTTTTAGTTTGACAACTATGACGCCTATATGAAAGCTAATTACCAGTCAGATGCGAGAGAGCGTAGCTGGCCTTACAGACTTTTAGGGAGGAAAAAGATGCGCAGGTATCTTTTGTCCGCAGCAGCGGTATGCGCCGTGGCTGCGGGACAGGCGGTTTATGCCGATGAAGCAGCCGCACTTAAATGGATCGATGAGGAGTTTCAGCCCTCGGTCCTGACCAAAGATGAACAGATGAGCGAGATGCAGTGGTTTATCACCGCCGCGGAGCCCTTCAAAGGTATGGAGATCAACGTGCTCTCCGAGGGCATCCCGACGCATTCTTACGAGTCGGAAGTTCTGACCAAAGCCTTTGAAGAAATCACCGGGATCAAGGTTAATCACCAGATCCTCGGCGAAGGCGAAGTGGTACAGGCGGTTCAGACCCAGATGCAGACACAGCGCAATCTATATGATGCCTATGTCAATGACTCGGATCTGATCGGCACCCACTCGCGGCTGCAGCTGGCCCATAACCTGACGGATATGATGGCGGGTGATTTCAAGTCGGTGACCAACCCCGGCCTGGATCTGGATGACTTTATGGGCACCCAGTTCACCACCGGTCCCGATGGGGATCTGTATCAGCTGCCCGACCAGCAGTTTGCCAACCTCTACTGGTTCCGCAAAGACTGGTTTGACCGCGCCGATCTGCAAGAGGCCTTCAAGGCAAAATACGGCTATGATCTGGGTGTTCCGGTCAACTGGTCTGCCTATGAGGACATCGCCGAATTCTTTAGCGAAGACGTAAAGGAAATCGACGGCACAGCGATCTACGGCCACATGGATTACGGCAAACGCGCGCCTGACCTGGGCTGGCGGATGACCGATGCCTGGCTGTCGATGGCCGGTGCCGGCTCCAAGGGTGAGCCAAACGGCGTGCCAATCGACGAGTGGGGCATCCGTATGGAAGCCGGCTCTTGTAACCCTGCGGGCGCAAGCGTCACCCGGGGTGGGGCTGCAAACGGTCCAGCTGCGGTCTATGCGATCCGCAAATGGGACGAATGGCTGCGCAAATATGCGCCTCCCGGTGCCGCGTCTTATGACTTCTACCAGTCGCTGCCCGCGCTTGCGCAGGGCAATGTTGCCCAGCAGATCTTTTGGTACACCGCCTTTACCGCCGACATGGTAAAGCCGCAGTCCGAAGGCAACAACACCGTGGACGAAGCAGGCAAGCCGCTGTGGCGGATGGCGCCAAGCCCACATGGCCCCTACTGGGAAGACGGCCAGAAGGTTGGCTATCAGGATGTTGGTTCCTGGACCTTCCTCAAGTCGACGCCGCTGGAGCGGTCGCAGGCAGCCTGGCTTTATGCTCAGTTTGTTGTGTCCAAAACAGTCGACGTGAAGAAGTCCCACGTGGGTCTGACCTTCATTCGTGACAGCTCGGTCAACCACGAGAGCTTCTCGGAGCGGGCTGAAAACCTGGGCGGTCTGGTAGAATTCTACCGCTCACCGGATCGTGTGGCCTGGTCGCCAACCGGCGTGAACGTGCCCGACTATCCAAAGCTGGCCCAGATCTGGTGGCAGCAGATTGGCGACGTGAACTCGGGGGCCTTTACCCCGCAGGAAGCGATGAACCGTCTGGCCGAAGAAATGGATATCACCATGGCCCGGATGCAGCGTGCAGACGAGCAGGCTGAGATCTACGGCGGCTGCGGCCCACGTCTGAACGAGGAAAAAGACGCTGAGTGGTGGTATGCCAATGGCGGCGCCAAGCCACCACTGGAGAACGAAAAACCTGCAGGCCAGACCGTCAACTACGACGAACTGGTTGCCCGCTGGGCCTCGCAGTAACCGCTCCTCCCCGTCGGGCCTGACCCCTTCGGTCTCTGGCCCGACACTTTGCCCCGGAGCGTTGTTTTGCAATGCTTTGGGGCTCTTTTTCCCCCGCAAAATACAGACACGGCCCCAGTCAGCTTTTGCTGCATGGCCGGTTGCCGGAAAGTTAAATAACGATGGCACTTGAACTAAGAAACGTGACCAAGCGCGTTGGCGCGATCGAGCATATCAAGGACACCTCCCTGCTGCTGGAACCTGGTCACTTTAACGTCCTGTTGGGCGCCACCGGGTCGGGCAAGACCTCGCTGATCAAACTGATGGCCGGGCTGGACCCGATGGCCAGCGGTCAGGTGCTTATGGAGGGCGAGGATGTCTCGCGGCTCAGCACCCAGAAGCGCAACATCAGTCTGGTGCACCAGTTTTTCATCAACTACCCCCATATGACGGTCTACGAAAACATCGCCTCGCCGCTGAAAGTGGTCGGAATGGCAAAATCCGAGATCGAAGATCGCGTCGCCGAAGCGGCCAAAATCCTGCAGCTGGAACCAATGCTGCACCGCCGCCCGCACGAATTGTCCGGTGGCCAGCAACAGCGCTGTGCCCTGGCCCGCGCCATCGCCAAGGAAAGCCGCGCGGTGTTCCTGGATGAGCCGCTGGCCAACCTCGACTACAAACTGCGCGAAGAGCTGCGCGACCAGCTGCCCGAGCTGTTTGCCGGGCGCGGTGCCGTGGTGGTCTATGCCACATCGGAACCCGAAGAGGCGCTGCTGTTGGGCGGTAAAACCGCCCTGATGCGCGATGGGCGCGTCACCCAGTTTGGCCCTACGGCCGAAATCTACCGCGACCCCGGCAATCTGGATGCGGCGCGGGTGTTTTCGGACCCGCCGATCAATACCGCAACGGTGACCAAAGAAGGCACCACCGCCCGTTTGGGCGCCGATGTGCAGTGGCAACTGGACGGCCCTGCTGCAGGTCTGCGCGATGGCAGCTATTCCATCGCCATCCGTCCCTATCACGTCCTGCCCAGCGCCAGCAAAAAGGCCTCTGTGCGCCTTGATGGCCGGGTACTGGTGACCGAGCTGTCAGGCTCGGAAAGTTCTGCGCATTTCGATCTTGGCCTTGGCGGCACCGCAGGCGGCGAAGCCCAGGCCAACTGGGTATCCCTCTCGGCGGGAGTTCACCCCTACAAGATTGGCGAAATGCATGATTTCTATATGGACCCTTCGGCGTGCTACTTCTTTGCACCCGATGGCTCCCGCGCAGCCTGAGGCTCAGGAAAATGGCAAAAATTACACTCTCAAAGCTGCGACACAGCTATATGCCCGCCCCCCAATCCCCGTCAGACTATGCGCTGAAAGAGATTGATCTGGACTGGAGCGACGGCGGCGCCTATGCGCTGCTTGGCCCCTCGGGCTGTGGCAAATCCACCCTGCTCAACATCATTTCGGGGCTGCTGGTGCCCTCGGAGGGCCAGATCCTGTTTGACGGTCAGGACGTTACCGCCCTGCCGCCGGATCAGCGCAACATTGCCCAGGTGTTTCAGTTCCCGGTGATCTACGACACCATGACGGTCTACGACAATCTTGCCTTCCCGCTGCGCAATCGCGGCCGCGATGAAGCGACGGTAAAAACCCGCGTGATGGCAATTGCCGAAATGCTGGAGGTCACCGACATGCTCCAGACCCGCGCGGCGAACCTCAGCCCCGACAACAAGCAAAAGATCTCCATGGGGCGGGGGCTGGTGCGCGAAGACGTCAATGTGGTGATGTTTGACGAACCCCTGACAGTGATCGACCCACATCTGAAGTGGAAGCTGCGCTCAAAACTGAAAGAACTGCACCAGAGGGTCAAGGCCACGATGATCTACGTCACCCACGACCAGACTGAGGCGCTGACCTTTGCCGATCAGGTGGTGGTGATGCAGGATGGTGAAGTGGTGCAGATCGGCACCCCGGTCGAGCTGTTTGATCGCCCCGCCCATACATTTGTCGGCCATTTCATCGGCTCGCCGGGGATGAATATCCTGCCCTGCACCCTACAGGCCGGCGCGGCCCGTTTTGCAGACCAGACCATTGCGCTGGAAGGGCCAATCCATGGCAAGCCCCAGGGCAAAACCGAAGTGGGCATCCGCCCGGAATTTGTCTCGCTGGCTGACACCGGCCTGCCCGCAACGGTGACCAAAGTGTCCGATGTGGGACGCCACACGGTGGTGGAATGCCAGGCCAGTGGCACACGCATCAACGCTGTGATCGAGGGCGCGGGCCCTGCAACAGGCACCCCGGTGCATCTTGATTTTCGCCGGGACCAAACCCGGCTTTATGTGGATGGCTGGCTGGCCAGCTCCCCCGACACGCCCGACACCGCAGCGGAGGCGGCACAATGAAAACCGAAAACCAAAAAGCCTGGTTCTTTGTGCTGCCCGTGCTGGTGCTGGTGGCCTTTAACGCGCTGATCCCGATGATGACCGTGGTGAATTACTCGGTGCAGGAAACCTTTGGCGACAATGTGTTTTTCTGGCAGGGCCTGGATTGGTTCGAACAAATCCTACGCTCTGATCGCTTTCACGCCGCTCTGGGGCGACAGTTCCTGTTTACCTTCCTGATCCTGATCATCGAGGTGCCGCTGGGCATTATCATCGCCCTGGCGATGCCGCGCAAAGGCTTCTGGGTGCCGGTCTGTCTGGTCACCATGGCGCTGCCGATGCTGATCCCCTGGAACGTGGTTGGCGCAATGTGGAACATCTTTACCCTGCCCGACATTGGCCTCTTGGGCTATTTCCTCAACCATGTGCTGGGCGTCTCCTATGACATGACCCAGAACCCGCTGGCGGCCTGGGTGACCATCGTCACCATGGATGTCTGGCACTGGACATCATTGGTGGTGCTCTTGGCCTATGCTGGCCTGGTGTCGATCCCGGATGCCTATTACCAGGCGGCCAAGATCGACGGCGCCTCCAACTGGGCCGTGTTCCGGTTCATCCAGCTGCCCAAGATGAAAACCGTCCTCACCATCGCCATCCTGTTGCGCTTTATGGACAGTTTCAACATCTACACCGAGCCATTTGTGCTCACCGGCGGTGGTCCCGGCAACTCCACCACGCTTCTGTCGATTGATCTGGTGAAAATCGCCCTGGGTCAGTTTGACCTTGGCCCGGCTGCTGCCATGTCGCTCATCTATTTCGCAATCACGCTTCTGGTCTCCTGGCTGTTTTACACGCTGATGACCAAAGACGACCTGAACTAAGGAGGGTTTGAGAGATGCAAAAACGATCCATCATCCCCATTGTCTATATTCTCTTCCTGATGCTGCCAATCTACTGGCTCGTCGCGATGAGCTTTAAGACCACCAATGAAATCCTCTCGGGCTTCTCGCTGTTCCCGCAGACCTTCACGCTGGAAAACTACGTCACCATCTTTACCGATCCGACCTGGTACTGGGGCTATATCAACTCGATCCTCTACGTCAGCATCAACACGGTGATCTCGGTCGCCGTGGCGCTGCCGGCCGCCTATGCGTTTTCGCGCTACCGCTTTCTTGGCGACAAGCAGCTGTTCTTCTGGTTGCTGACCAACCGGATGGCGCCGGCTGCGGTCTTTGCGCTGCCCTTCTTTCAGCTCTACTCCGCGGTGGGGATCTTTGACACCCACCTCGCAGTGGCCCTGGCCCATTGCCTGTTCAACATCCCGCTGGCTGTCTGGATCTTGGAGGGCTTCATGGGCGGCATCCCCAAGGAGCTGGACGAGACCGCCTATGTGGACGGCTATTCCTTCCCGCGTTTCTTTGCCACCATCTTTATCCCCTCGATCAAGGCAGGCGTTGGCGTTGCCGCCTTCTTCTGCTTCATGTTCTCCTGGGTAGAGCTGCTCTTGGCCAAGACCCTGACGGCAGTGGCCGCGAAACCCATCGCCGCCACCATGACCAAAACCGCCTCCAGTGCCGGCTACGAGCTGGGCCTCCTGGCGGCCGCGGGCACATTGACAATCATTCCGGGCGCCATCGTGATCTGGTTCGTCCGCAACTATATCGCAAAAGGTTTTGCGATGGGGAGGGTATAATGTTGTCATGGATGGCCTGGACCTGGCCCACCGCTCTGGTCTTTATCGGTATTTTCTCTGCCATTGGCGTGCTTGTCCTGCTGGAAATTCGCAGCCCCGGCGGCGACCTGCGCAAAGGTGTGTTGGGGCTCTCCACCACACGCGGGGACCGTTTGTTCATCACCCTTCTGGGCACCAGCTACATCTTCCTCGCCTGGCTTGGATTGTTCGGCATGCCGCTCTGGTACCCGCTGGGGCTTTCCATTCTCTGGGGCATCTTCACTTTCTGGAAGGTGTAGCGCCGCCGCCTTGGAGTGGCGGGTCAAGGGGGCCAAAGGCCCCGCGCCAGCGGCTTGCCCTTGACGCGCCTGCCTGAATAAAATTGCCAAGGGTCTGAATGGGCAGTCCTGCCCATTCAGACCTTCTCAGCAATTCCTTACCAGCTTTACCCAGCCTGTCCAGTTTCCCCCCGCCCATTTTCCCCCGGGTCAGTTTTCCCCTGCCCAGTTTCCCCCTGTCCAGGGCCGGCATATCACCCCCGCCCGAGGCAGAAATAGGCGCGCGGAAGCGCTCAATTTGACAGCGCCAAGACGGCACCGTGATCCGGTTCAGATCCTGCCGCTCGAGGTCTCCTAAAAAACTAGTTTTCAAAAATCCCATCATGCTCTAGCATCGCTGAAAGACCAAAATGAACCGGACATCAGACGACATGCGTAAGAAACAGGACAATTCACTGCTGACCGAGGTTGAGCTTGAATTCATGACCGTCGTCTGGGCTACCGGGGGCGGTACCGTCAGGGAAATCCTTGCGGTGCTGAACCAGGCACAGGAGCGCGCCTATACATCGGTGGCAACGGTGCTCAAGATCATGGAACAAAAGGGCTTTCTAACCAGCGAAAGGGCAGACCGCTCGCTGATCTACCGCCCCGCCATTCCCAAAGCAGAGTATCAAAAAACCTCTCTGAAAAACCTTTCGAGCAAGCTGTTCAACGATACGCCCGCGGCCCTGGTCGCCCGCCTTGTTGACGATGAAGAAGTTACCGACGACATGCTCGTTGAGATGCGGGCGCTGCTGAACGAAAGGTTGGGGGACAATGGAAACTGACGCGCTGATCAATAGCTATCTGGATCTCAATCTTCTGGTGCTAACAGGCACCCTGCTTTGGCTGGCGGCGCGAAAACTTCTGTCTCATTCTCATCTGGCCCATGCCTTTGGCGCGCAGCTGCGACTGATGAATGCGCTCACCCTGCTGCTGGCGCTGTCTCCCTTCATGATGTTTGCCTTTACCCATCTGGTGATGGCCCATCCGCCCAATCTGTCCGATCTTCTGGTCTCGCAGTTTCTGCAGGGCAATGTCAGCATGAGCGCCACCAGTTTTGAAACCCTTCTGGGCCTGCGCGAAGACACCGTGCGGGTACTCTCCTCCCAGCAACTGCTCTGGACCCGGCTGCTGACCACGGCGCTGGCCATCGGAGGGCTGATCTGTGCCGCCCAACTGGCCTCCTCGGTCTACCGCCTGCGCCGGGCGCTCAAGCGCAGCTTTATCTGGAAGAACATTGGCGGCACGCAGATCCTGATCTCTGACGAGACCCCGGTTGCCTATTCGACCCGGGGGCTGTTCAGCCGTTATGTGGTGCTGCCCTCGCCCCTGCTGACCCGGCCCCAGGATCTGAAACTGACCCTGGCCCATGAGCTGCAGCATTTTCGCCAGCGCGACATCGAATGCGAGGTCCTGCTGGAGCTGTTGCGGCCGCTGTTGTTCTGGAACCCCGCCTTTTATCTGTGGCGCCGCGAGGTCCGGCTTCTGCGCGAATTTGCCTGCGATCAGGCCTTGATGGCGCGCCCTGGTCTGGATATCCGCGCCTATTGCGAATGCCTGATCCGCGCCTGTGCCCAGGCCGCACAGGAGCGCGTATTCTTTACCCGCCGCAGCCCGGCTGTTGCCCTGGTGGACCGGCGCGAAACCCGTCGGGATTCAACTCTGCAACAGCGTATCATTGCGGTGACCGCCCAGGAGCCACATGGCGAAACCGGCTTTGGCTGGGCCCTGGTATCGGGTCTGATGGTCGCATCGGTGCTGGCCACCGCCATGCTGATGCAACGCCCCGGCGACTGGAGCCATGACCGGCTGATGCTTTCGACAATTGTCAATCTCGAACGGATGGCCAGCCGCAACGCAGCTCCCAGCAGCCAGGTGGTCGCCCGCGACATCCTGCAGGGTAGCTTTATGCCGACCGGGCGCTAAGCCCGGGCAAGCTGCGCCCCGCTTCCGTCCTCTTGCCAAGCGAATGGTGCCTATCCCAGATCGGGGAAAACCGCTGTCTGCTTGACCGTGCCATAGACAAAGCTGGTCTCAATCGAGCCAACCCCGCCGATGGGGTGGATCTTGTTGCGGATAAAACTCTCGTAGGCGTCCAGCCCGGCCACCAGTACCCGCAGTTGATAATCCACCTGGCCAGTCATCATGTGGCATTCCAGCACTTCCGGCATCGCCGAAACCCGGCGCTCAAAGGTCTGCACCACCTCCTGATGGTGTCGCTCCAGGCGGATCCGCACAAAGATCTCCATGCCCAAACCATATAGTTTGGCATTTGCGCGGGCAGAAAACCCGGCGATCACGCCTGATTTTTCCAGGTTGCGCAGCCGCCGCAAACAGGGAGAGGGCGACAGGTTGACCGCCTCGGCCAGATCCTGATTGGACATCCGCCCATCCCGTTGCAGGGTCCGGATGATCTGTCGATCTTTTTGATCCAATGTCGCCAAATCGGGCTCCAGTTTTGCAAATTGGCAGATTCTGCCAATACTTGTCCTTTATGTGGCATAAGTCGCAATTTCACCGGCGTATATCAAGGCCATCATAGCTCCATCACCGTGACAGGAGCATGCAATGACCCACCCTACAGATACCACGCCTGGCTTTGCCACCCGCGCAATTCATCACGCCTATGACGCGCAGGCCAATGAAGGCGCCTTGACGCCGCCGCTGCATCTCACCTCGACCTTTGCATTTGAAACGGCCGAAAGCGGCGGAGAGATGTTTGCAGGCGACCGCCCCGGCCATATCTATTCCCGCATCTCCAACCCCACCCTGGATCTTTTGGAGCAACGCATTGCCACGCTCGAAGGCGCCGAGGCCGGATTGGCGCTCTCGTCTGGCATGGGGGCAATCACCTCAACCCTGTGGACGCTGCTCAGCCCCGGCGATGAGATCCTCGTGGATAAAACGCTCTATGGCTGCACCTTTGCCTTTATGCGGCACGGGTTGCAGAAATTTGGCATCACCGTCTCGCATGTGGACATGACGGATCTGGCCCAGCTGCAGGCGGCGATCAGCGCAAAGACCCGTGTGGTCTATTTTGAAACCCCGGCCAATCCCAATATGCGCCTGGTTGATATCGCCGGCGCCAGCCGCATCGCCCATGCCCATGGTGCAATCGTTGTGGTGGACAACACCTATGCCACCCCCTATCTGACCCGCCCGATTGAGCTGGGCGCCGATCTGGTGCTGCATTCGGCCACCAAATACCTTGGCGGCCATGGGGATGTTGTCGCCGGGTTGTTGGCCGGGCGGGCCGAACAGATCCAGGAGATCCGTCTGACTGGTATGAAAGACATGACCGGAGCCGTCATGGCGCCGTTTAATGCGATGCTGGTTATGCGCGGGCTGAAAACCCTGGCGCTGCGGATGGAACGCCACAGCAGCACCGCCGCCGAAATCGCGGATTGGCTAGAGGCACATCCGGCGGTGGCCACAGTTTACTACCCCGGCCTGCCCAGCTTTGATCACTATGATCTGGCCTGCCGCCAGATGGCGCTGCCAGGCGGCATGATTGCCTTTGAGCTAAAGGGTGGGTTGGCAGCCGGGCGGGCGATGATGAACCGGCTCAAGATGATCACCCGTGCGGTGTCGCTGGGGGATGCGGAAACGCTGATCCAGCACCCGGCTTCGATGACCCATTCCACCTATACGCCGCAAGAGCGCGCGGAACATGGCATCACCGAAGGCCTGGTGCGGCTGTCGGCCGGTCTGGAAGATGCCGCTGATATCCTGCGGGATCTGGAACAGTCCTTGGCGCTTGCGCACGAACAGGCCGCCTGAACATGGCCGCCTGAGCACGGCTGCCTGAGTACGGTCCAAACGCAGTTTCCCGCACCGGTTAGAACCGCTGCGGGGACAGCGCCGCAAGCGGAATTTCAGGTGTGCGGGCCATCACCAGATCCGCCACCAATTCCGCTGTTGCCGCCGATTGGGTAAGGCCCAGGTGGCCATGGCCAAAGGCATAGATCACCGCCTCTGACGCAGAGGAGGCGCCAATCACCGGCAGGCTGTCAGGCAGCGAGGGGCGGAACCCCATCCACTGGGTGCCGCCCGTGCTGTCCAGCCCCGGCATAAAGCGGCAGGCCTTTTTCAGCAGCACCTCAGCACGTTTGAAATTGGGCGGCAGCTTCAGCCCGCCCAGCTCAACCGCGCCACCAATGCGCACGCCGCCATTGATCCGGCTGGCAACAAAGCCATGGCTGCCAAAGGTCACATGGGTTCTGAGGTCAAACGCCCCGGCAGGCAGGGTGGTGTTATAGCCGCGTTCGGTTTCCAGCGGCAGCGCATCCCCAAGGCCCCGCGCCAGCTGGTGTGACCAGGCGCCGGCGGCCAGGACCACCCGGTCCGGAGTGACCCTGTGACTGCCCAGATCCAGCGCCACCGACACCCGGTCAGCGCAAAGCGCTTTGACATCCTGCACCTCCACGCGGCCACCGCGCGCCAGGAACTGCCCCGCCAGGAATTCACACCAGGTCTTTGGGTCCACCGTGTTCATCCAGTCCGGTGTATAGCCGGCATGGGTGAATTGACGGCTCAATCCCGGCTGCACCTCGGCGATCTCATCCGGGGTTTGCAGCAGGTCATAGCGAATGCCAGCCTGACCACGGGCCTGCCAGGCTGACAAACTGGCCTGGTATTCCCTTGCGCCTTCGAACAGCTGCAACTGACCATCGCGCTGGATCAGGAATTCGCCATCCGTGGCGCTGATCTGGCGCTCCAGCGCCGCCCGCCCCAGCCCCATCAGTGCCGCTTGAGCAGCCATGGACGCGGCATGGCGATCACGCCAACTGGCCCGCCAGAAGCGCAGCAGCCAGGGGGCCAGTTGCAGGGCATAGCGTGGCGGGATCGACAGCGGGCCCATCGGGTCCAACAGCCATTTTGGCGCCTTGCGCATCATCCCCGGCGTCGCCAGTGGAATGATCTCACTAAAAGCAAAGGCCCCGGCATTGCCCGCCGAAGCCTCTGCCGCCAGGCCCTTGCGATCATAGATCGTCACCTGATGGCCGAGGCTTTGCAGACGCAAACCACAGCTCACCCCAACAATCCCTGCTCCAATGACCGCGATGGTCATACCTGCCTGAGAAGAGGTCTTTGTTGCCGCCTTGCCCATCGGGAGCCTTTCACTTGTGCCAAATCACCAGAGGCAAATCGCTTTGCCTCTGGTGCTGTTATCTCGCGATGTCAGGGCAGTGTATAGGCGGTCTTTACCCGGGTGTAGAATTCAGCAGCATAAGACCCCTGTTCGCGCGCGCCATAGCTGGATCCCTTGGTGCCGCCAAAGGGCACGTGGTAGTCGACACCAGCGGTGGGCAGGTTGACCATCACCATTCCCGCCTCAACATTGGCCTTGAAATGGCTCGCCTGTTTCAGCGAGCAGGTGCAGATCCCGGCGCTGAGGCCAAAGGCGCTGTCATTGGCCAACGCCAGCGCCTCCTCATAGTCGCGTGCCCGCAGGACCGAGGCCACCGGGCCAAAGACCTCTTCGCGGTTGATGCGCATGTCGTTGCGGGTCCCGGTCACCAAGGCAGGCGCCATATAAAAGCCCTCCTGCGCCAGGGTCAGGCGCTCCCCACCGATGACAGTGCCACCTTCGTCAGCTGCGATCTTGAGATAGGACAGGTTCTGCTCCAGCTGTCGCGCATCTACCACAGGCCCCATCTGAATGCCCGCCTCCAGCGCATTCCCAACCTTCAGCCCCTGCATTGCAGTGGTCAAAGCGGCGACAAACCGATCATGGATGCCTTCGGTGACGATCAAACGGGACGAGGCGGTGCAGCGCTGGCCAGTGGAGAAGAAGGCGCCATTCAGACAGGCCGCAACCGCCAGATCCAGGTCGGCGTCCTCCAGCACGACCATCGGGTTTTTGCCCCCCATCTCCAGCTGGACCTTCGTCATGGATTTGGCACAGGAGACCGCAATTCCGCGTCCCGTCGGCACCGAGCCGGTAAAGGAAATTGCATCGACCTCGGGGTGATCCACCATATGCTGGCCGACAATTGCGCCCTGGCCAAAGACGATGTTGAAAACACCCTCAGGCAGCCCCGAGCGCGAAATGATCTCGGCCAGCGCCCAGGCACAGCCGGGAGTGAGCTCGGCGGGTTTCAGCACCACAGCGTTGCCATAGGCAAGGGCTGGCGCGATCTTCCAGGCGGGGATGGCGATGGGAAAGTTCCATGGCGTGATCAGCCCGACCACCCCCACCGGGGCGCGGGTCACATCGACCTCGACACCGGGGCGGACCGAGGCCAGGTGATCGCCGGTCTGGCGCAGGCATTCGCCGGCAAAGAACTTAAAGATCTGGCCCGCGCGGGAGGCCTCGCCAATACCTTCGGGCAGGGTCTTGCCCTCTTCGCGGGACAACAGGTGCCCCAGCTCAGCCTGGCGGGCCAGGATCTCGCTGCCAATGAAATCCAGCACGTCAAAGCGCATCTGCGGCGTTGCCCGCGCCCAATCGGCGGCGGCACCGCGGGCGCTGGCAATGGCGCGATCCATATCCGCTGTGCTGCTCATCGCAGCCATGCCCAGAATATCGCTGATATCCGACGGGTTTACATTGGCGCAGCCATCACTGGTGTCTTCCCAGCTACCGGCAATCAGATTTGTGTAGTCCATCGTCATATGTCCTTTGTGTTTTTGACCCGTTTTCAGAGCTGAATGCCGCTGCGATAGGGGTCGTTTTCTGTAAAAATCAGGGTTGTGTCAGCGGTGACATACGCCGTGCCCTCGATCCGTGGGATCACCTGACCCGCGCCATTGCGGCGATAGCTTAGGGTGTAGGTGCTGCCGATGATGCTCTCTTGAATCCAGGCGGTTCCTGGTTCAAGCAGGCCATCCTCTGCAAGACAGGCCAGTTTGGCAGAACAACCGGTCCCGCAGGGCGAGCGGTCATAGGCCCCGCCTGGGCACAGCACAAAGTTGCGCCCATGGCTTTGGGGGGATTGTGGCGCAGAGATAAATTCCACATGGTCGATCCTGGCGCCCCTGGCCCCGGTGATCCCACCCGCCCAGAGGGCGTCGCGAATAGTCAGGGCCGCTGTGGTCAGCTCAGCTATGTTTGCCGCCTCCAGGGCGACCGGGCAATCAGGGGTGAGGAAAAACCAATTGCCGCCCCAGGCGACATCCCCGATGACCCCCCCCAGCCCTGGCAGATCCAGCGTGACGGATTTGGACTGGCGATAGCTGGCGACATTTTCCACCACCGCCCGATTGGGAGAAATCAAGTCCACCTCGACCACCCCGACCGGGGTTTCAAGACGGTGCAGGCCCAGATCAATCCGTCCCAAATGGTACAGCGTCACCAAGGTGCCAATGGTCGCATGGCCACACATGCCCAAGGCGCCTGCCGGGTTGAAGTAGATCACCGCAGCGACACAGGCCGGGTCCTGTGGTGGCAACAACAGCGCCCCCACCATGGCGTCATGGCCGCGCGGCTCCAGCAGGACGGAGGCGCAGAAATCGCCATGTTCCGCCTGCACCCTTGCGGCGCGATCCGCCAGGGACCCAGATCCAAGATCCGGGCCACCGTTCAGGATCAGCCGCGTTGGCTCTCCGCCGGTGTGGCTATCGATCACCCGCATGATCAGGCGACAGTTTCGAGCTGCAGGGCCCAATCCGCATACCAGGTCTTGAACAGGCGGTATTGCATCTCGACATAGCTGCGCTGGCTCTCTGTGAGGGCGTCGCTGTCATTAAAGTGCAGCCCATATTCGCTGTCGCCGTTCAGCACCATCAGGTGTTTGTAATACAGCACCAGATCCGGCCCTTCGTCAAAAGACGACAACACGCCAAGCGCCTGTTCCAGCTCTTTGGCCCGCAGCCGCGCGCCAACATCGCCTGCGGCTGCGCGCTCACACAGCGCCACCAGATGCAGCACTTCGCGCGGCAGCGCATTGCCGATCCCGGTAATGGCCCCGGCGGCACCGCAGTTCACAAAGCCATGAAAGACGGTGGTATCCACCCCAATCATCAGGGTGACGGTGTCATCCTGCCCGGTGATGTGTTCAGCGGCGTAGCGCAGATCGTTTGCGCCACCAAATTCCTTGAACCCCACCAGATTTGCGTGTTCCGCCCGCAGATCAAAAAACAGCTCCGCCCGCGTGGCAAAGCCGTAGTAGGGACTGTTGTAGATCACTGCCGGCAAGTCCGGTGCCGCCGCCAGGACCGCCTTGAAATGCGCCTTTTGAGCTGTGCTGGAGGATCCGCGTGACAGGACGCGCGGGATCACCATCAGCCCCTGGGCGCCGACCTCCGCCGCATGGGCGGCATGGGCCGCCGCCAGTTTGCTGTTCACCGCCCCGGTGCCGACGATGGTTGGCACCCCGGCGGCGACCAGACGCGCCACACCCTGCATACGGTCTGCATCCGTTAGCAGCGGCCAATCCCCCATGGAACCGCAATACACCACCGCCGACATGCCCGCCGCAATCAGCTCCTGCCCCTTGCGCACCAGCGCATCAAAATCAGGGCTGCGATCTGCAGTGCAGGGGGTCATCAGGGCCGGGATACATCCGGAGAAGATATTAGGGTTCATGGTCTTTTCCTTTCAGAGCCAGCCACTGCGGCTGGAGGTTGACTGGCACCAAAGCCCCCTCCCCTGCTCCGGAGCCTCCGGTGGGTGCAGGGAAAGGCGCGCCATTGTGGCGATACCTGCTGCGGTGCCACCTGCGCCGTTCTATTTCATATTGGATCCAATTTACAATATATTTTCTTACGCAACTTTCCTCAGCAAGAAAATCGCGCTATGAACGATGCAGGAGGAGTGCCTTATGAAGCTGAATTCCGTCGATATTTCAAAAACCGCTTCGGCGTCCTCGATCGTTTTTGAGGCCCTGCGCAAAGCCATCATCGAGGGTGACGTCAAAGAGGGTGAGCCCCTGCGCCAGGATGAAATTGCCCGGCTGTTCAACACCAGCCGAATCCCAGTGCGCGAGGCGATCTCTCGGCTGGAGGAGCAGGGTCTGGTCAAAACCCAACGTTACAAGGGCGCTGTTGTCTCTGGACTTTCTGCCACTGAAGCTGAGGAAATTTTTGATTTTCGCGCCTTGATCGAACCCGAAGTGATCCGCCGCGCCGTGCCCTTGATGTCGGCAGAAACACTCGAAACCGCCCGCGCCTCCTGGGCGGCGTTTTCGGCCTCTGCGGACCCGATGAGCTGGGGGGATCTCAACCGGGATTTCCATTCAACCCTCTACCGGGCCAGCGGGCTGCAATACCATCTGGATGTCATCGACAATGCCATGGACCGGATTGACCGCTACCTGCGGGCGCAGCTGGTGATGTCGAACGGGATGGAACGCGCCAACCAAGAACATATCGCCATCTGGGAGGCCTGCCTTGCCGGCAATGCCACCCAGGCTGCCGAACTGACGCGGCTCCATATCTCCGGCGCGCGTGAATCGCTGATCCAGAACATAAACAGCCTGCGCTGAACCTGCCGACACTGAATCGCCTGCTCAAAGCAAAACGCGCCCCCTGTTCCCAGAGAGCGCGTTTCACAGTCTTCCCCCCTTGGTGGGGGATCAGGTTAGAGCAGTGCCAGATTGACCGCAGCCTCACGGCCATCACGGCCGGGCTCGATGTCGAAGGACACTTTCTGATTGTCGGCCAGACCGGTCAGGCCAGAGCGCTCAACCGCGGAGATGTGCACAAACACATCCTTGCTGCCGCCATCGGGCGCGATAAAGCCAAAGCCTTTGGTAGAGTTGAACCATTTTACGGTGCCAGTAGCCATTCCGTATACTCCCTTAAAATTGCTGTCCGCAGGAGTGCGACAGCCCGGCGTTGTTGAGTCTGGATCGAAGACTGAACGCCGTTATTCCGGAGGCAGCAGGTCGACATAGAGAAACACAAGCCCTCAAAATATGCGACTGCTCCGGTTTCGTTTCAAGAGTACATTTCCGGTTTCCATGGGTTCAGGCAATTTTTTGCAAGTCCGGAAGTGTGGTTTTTGATGCACCCTGTTCAGGATAGCCCCCGACGCCCAACTCTCCTTAAGGGACACCCCAGCGCGCAAAGATTGTCGCGGCGATCAAGTTGGCGTAGCCTGCAAAAGCAAATCAACGCTCTGGGGGGGACTTCATGCTTGGCAAGGTGGCACATGTTGAAAAGGTCTTGGGCGTCACAAATTCCGCCTCGGCGGCTGCACGCTCGCGGTTGGCGGCAAGCTGGCGCCGCTCGGCAGACAAACACGGGCTCGACCCCGCTGAAAACCGTGGACCAGAACGCATTGACAGCAGCCATCTGCGCGAACGGCTGGAAGTGCTCGAGACATTCATGACCGTATCGGCGCCAAGGCTGGACAGCCTGTTCTCGCTGGTAGGGCAGTCCGGCTGCGCTGTGCTTTTGACCGATGATGATGGGGTGGTTCTGGATCAGCGGGTTTCCGAGGCCGATGCCTCGATCTTTGAATCCTGGGGGCTGTGCATCGGTGCCGATTGGAGCGAAGAGCGCGAAGGCACCAACGGCATCGGCACCTGTCTGACCGAGCAGCGGCGCGTCATTATCCATCGGGGTGACCATTTTTATGCCCGAAACACCGCCATGAGCTGCATCGACGCGCCAATCTACGGGGCCGAAGGCCAGATCGTAGCGGCCCTGGATGTCTCCTCTGCCCGGGCTGATCAAACAGAGGCCTTTAATCGGCTGATTGCGGCTCAGGTTTGCCAGACTGCGCGGGCTATTGAGGAGGCCAATTTTCGTGCCGCCTACGAAAAGACCCGAATAATTGTTGCCGAAAGCGACGATGCCGAGGCCGCCACGCTGCTGGCTGTGGATGCCCATGACCTGATCATTGGCGCCACCCGCGAGGCCCGCCGGGTCTTTGGTCTTGATATGACCGGTGCCCTGACGCCCCGCCCCGCCGCTGATATTCTCGGACGAGAGGACGGGCCTACCGGCTTTGAAAAGGCCGAACACGCCGCTGTGGTGCGGGCGCTGGCGCGCTCTGATGGCAATGTCTCGCAGGCCGCTCGCCAGCTGGGGGTGGGCCGCGCGACGCTGTATCGGCGGATGAAACGTCTGGGGTTGGAGTAAAGTTGCGCGAACCTGTCTCAGTAGTGAGACACCTTTGGTCATCCGGATTTTCCGGCTGGCAGACAGCAGCCCTCATTCTGGCGCAGTGTCCTGAGCAATCCGGGAGGAGGTCCCGGTATTTGTGGAGGATACCAAATGAACGACATGACCCATACCGAGAAAGGCACCTATGTCTCGCCTTTCAAACCGCGCTATGACAACTTCATCGGCGGCAAATTCACCCCACCTGTGAACGGTCGCTACTTTGACAATGTGACCCCGATCACTGGCGAAAAGATCACCGAATGCGCCCGTTCCGACGCTGCCGACGTCGATCTGGCCCTGGATGCGGCCCATGCCGCAAAAGACGGCTGGGGCAAGACCTCAGCAGCCGAGCGTTCTAACCTGTTGCTGAAAATTGCCGACGCCATTGATGCCAATCTTGAGCGCCTGGCGCAGGCAGAGACCTGGGACAACGGCAAACCGATCCGCGAAACCATGGCCGCCGACATTCCCCTCTCGGCCGACCATTTCCGCTATTTTGCCGGGGTCCTGCGGGGCCAGGAAGGCAATATGAGCGAGATCGACGCCGATACGGTTGCCTATCACTTCCACGAGCCCCTGGGCGTTGTTGGTCAGATCATTCCCTGGAACTTCTCCATTCTTATGGCGGCCTGGAAGCTGGCCCCCGCCCTGGCTGCTGGCAATTGCATCGTGCTGAAGCCAGCGGAACAGACCCCGGCTGCGATCATGATCCTGGCCGAAATCATGGCGGACTATCTGCCGGATGGTGTCTTGAACATCGTCAATGGCTACGGCGCCGAGGTTGGCGCGCCTTTGGCCAGCTCCCCGCGCATTGCCAAGATCGCCTTCACCGGCTCAACCGCCACTGGCCGCAAGATCATGGAGGCCGCGACCGCCAACCTGATCCCGGTGACGCTGGAGCTGGGCGGCAAAAGCCCAAACATCTTTTTCTCAGATGTGATGGCCAAGGATGACGCCTTTCTGGACAAGGCCGTCGAAGGCTTTGTGCTGTTTGCCTTCAATCAGGGTGAAGTCTGCACCTGCCCATCGCGCGCCTTGATCCAGGAAGACATCTACGAGGCCTTTATCGAGCGCTGCATTGAGCGAGTAAAAGCCATCAAACAGGGCGACCCGCGCAACCCGGAAACCATGGTGGGGGCGCAGGCCAGCACCGAGCAACAGGAAAAGATCCTGTCCTACCTGACCATTGGCCGCGAAGAGGGCGCGCAGGTTCTGACCGGCGGCGCGGCGGCACACTTCAATGGTGAATTGTCGGGGGGCAACTACATTCAGCCGACCATTCTCAAGGGTCACAACAAAATGCGGGTGTTCCAGGAAGAGATTTTTGGCCCCGTGGTCTCGGTCACCACCTTCAAGGACGAAGCCGAAGCCTTGGCGATTGCCAATGATACCATGTATGGGCTTGGCGCTGGCGTCTGGTCTCGCGATGCCAACACCTGCTACCGCTTTGGCCGCGCAATCGAGGCCGGCCGCGTCTGGGTCAACAACTACCACGCCTACCCTGCCCATGCCGCATTTGGGGGCTACAAGCAGTCCGGCATCGGGCGGGAAAACCACAAGATGATGCTGGACCACTACCAGCAGACCAAAAACATCCTGATGAGCTACAATCCAAACAAGCTCGGGTTTTTCTAGATCTCACAGCGGGCGGTGGCAGGCTTTCTGCCACCGCCCCTCCGAAGTCAATCAGCTCTGATGTTGGGTGTGATCCATTTTCAGAGCTGGTGACGGCCAAATTTTGCACTTACCAGCCCCCCTCCCTGGGCAGCCCCTCTGGAACCACACCAGTTTTGAAAAGGCTCTGCGAAGGGTATCAGCGCCCTATCGCGGAGGTAAAACAATGAAAGCATGAAGTGACCGCAGCCCTGCGTCAGCGTGAGTGCTGCACGGCGACATGGCGCCGATGGGCCACTTCTGACACGTCTTCATCTGCCGCCAAGAGAAGCTAGGACGACGGTGTTTCTGAGTATTTTCGGATTGAAATATGCGAACACGGGTAGATTATATCAGGCTATCGGCCTCTTGGTTCACAAGACGGAACTGGCGTGGCGTGACATTTGCCGTGCGCAGGAAATCGCGCTGGAAATGGGCCTGGTCCGCATAGCCACAGCAATAGCCGATCTCGGCAAGGCTGGTGTCGGTCTCAACCAGATACAGGGTCGCCGCTTTCATCCGGACGCGCCGCAGGACACTCGAATGGCTATGTGCTTCGGCGCCAAGGTGCCGCTGCATCGAACGTTCTGACAAGGCAAGCAGCCTGGCCGCGTCGGAGATCTTCCAGGATCGGCCCAAATCGGTTTCGAATAACGCAGCGAGGCGGTCGGACAGGCACGCGTCCTCCACATTGGGCAAGAGCGGCGGTTCCTGGTCACCCGGTTTGATCGACGGCGCCCAAGTGATGCGAAAATGCGCCGTCTCTGCGCCCGGCGCAAAGGTCGCTGCAGGCAAGTCCTGCGGTGCAAAAGATTTCCCACCGATCTCCAACTGGCAGTCTTCCTGGCCGATGGCCATGACCAAACCAAGAAGAAGCCCGGCGATCAGGCAATTCTCTCCCGGTGTTGGCGGGCTTTGCCTGCTGGAACGCACACAGTGCCAGACGCCTGAACCTGTTTCGATAGAGGTGCGGTGAGAGGAATGGTGGTAGCGTTCAAGACGCATGAACTTTTCGGCCAGGATCCTTGGGGTTGCCGAACGTTTCATGACCGTGAGCGCTGGGGTGTCGGCTGCGCGATCCAGATATTGGCCGACTTCGAGCAGCAAACCTGCGCCATGGCGATCCATGACGCGCTGCACCAGCGATGCCTTGTGGCGCGCATCCGCCAAGGCACCCTTCATCGGGTCGGCAATGGCGGTGCCTTCGAGGAGATCGGGGGCGCGGTCCGCGATGGCCTGAGCCAGCAGCGCGACCAGCCCGGAATAGGTGAATTCTTCCATTTCCATTTGGCCCTTTGCCGGAGATACCAGTGCCATTCTATCATCACTGCGCCGAAGGTATTGAACATTTCCGCCAAAGCTGCGGCTGCGCGATGTCGCGCGAAATGGCGCAATATTTCAATAAATTTCGGCACCCAATAGCGAGAATGCTGTCCATTCACATCAAAAGGACACAGCATGACCCAGAAACGGAAAACCATAGTCATCACCGGTGCCAGCCGTGGAATCGGTGCCGCGCTCGTGAATGCCTATGCCGCGCAGGGCGACGAGGTGATCGCAGTGGCGCGGTCGCGTCCCAAGACCAGTTGGCCCAATGTTCAGCCTCTCGCCGCCGACCTTGCCACTGACGCAGGGATTGCGCGCCTGGCCGAGGTGGTCGCGGCACGGAGCCAGGGCATCGACACGCTGATCAACAACGCGGGTATCCAGAACCAGATCACGCTGACAGAGCCCGTCGATCCGGCGACCATCGACGCCGAGATCGCCCTGAACCTTTCAAGCCCGATCAAGCTGACCTTGGCGCTGATGCCCTTCCTGCACACACCAGGAAGCACCGTTGTCAACGTGACCTCGCTGGTTGCCCTGCACCCCAAGCCCTCGGCCCCGGTCTATTCAGCGACAAAAGCAGGACTGGCCTCATTCACCCGCGCCTTGCGGCATCAGATGAGCGGCAAAGGCATAACGGTGGTCGAAGCGATCCCGCCGCTCGTCGCCACCGACATGACCGCAGGACGTGGCCGCGGCAAGCTCACGCCCGAGGATATGGCAGCGGCCATCGTCGCTGGTGTCGCGGCGGGCGCGACGCGGGTGGCACCGGGAAAATCAAAACTCGTCCTGCGGCTCAACCGCCTCCTGCCCGGCCTTGTCGCCGGCATTCTCGCCAGAGAGTGACCCCCGGGCGGCCAGGAACCGGGCGGCCAGGAACCGGGCGGCCATGAACCGGGCAGCCCTGACATGTTTTGCGGCGCCTGGCGGAGTTCTTCAATAAACCTGTTTGCCCACTGGCCAAATTGGCCCTGTCGCAACCAAACAAGAGTAAGGACACCAAGATGTTCAAATGGATCATTGCATCGCTGTCAATCGCCGGTGTCGCCATCCCGTTGCACGCTGCTGGCACGACCAAGACCCTAACCCGTCTCGAGATCAACACCGCGATCGACATCCCAGCATCCGCCGATACGATCTGGGACATTCTTGCCGACACTGGCGCCTATCCCGAATGGAACCCCTATCACGTTCGTGTCGACGGCGAGATGAAGATCGGCGAGAAGCTTGTCGTTCATGTCGAAAAACCCAACGGAGCCTCCGTGACCGTGCGCCCGCACCTGATGGAGTATGACCGCGGCAAAAGCCTCGTATGGGGTGGTGGCCCGGTCGGCATTTTCCGTGGTGTTCATCGTTTCGACCTCGAAGAACTGTCGCCAACCTGCACACGACTGCACCATACCGAGGTCTTTTCCGGCCTGTTCATCTCCTTTGCAGAGCTTGACGCAATCGAACCTGGCTACGTGCTGATGAACAGGGCACTCAAGGACCGTGTCGCGGCTCTTGGTTTCCAAAACTCCACATCCGTAGCGAGGCTTCGGACCGGGTGCGGACACTGGGTGCCACACGTGAACGACTGATCCACAACCCTCTTGCACTGCAGTGCCTGGTGCGTGAAGTTGCATCACCAGCGCCAAAGGAGACTGCGCCATGATGATCTACGGACTGAACACTTGTGCCACAAGCAAGAAAGCCTTCAAGGCGCTAGAGGCGGCGGGCAAGGATATCAGTTTTCGCGATGTCAGGGCGGAGCCGCTGAGCGAGACAGAGCTTTCTGAATTGATCACTGAATTTGGTGATCGTCTGGTTGACCGAAAGTCGAATGATTGGCGTGGACTCAGCGACTGGCTGAAGCATTCGGAAGCGGAAGACCAGCTCGCCGCCAATCCCAAGCTGATGGTGCGCCCGGTGATCCGTGACGGTGATACCTATTATCTCGGCTGGGATGCCGCAGTGCAGGCTGCCTTGCTTCCAGAGTGACGCAAGCAGCCCATCTTCCAATTGGGTCAACATGCTGGCACAAGGTGGCTCTCAACGACTGTTCACAATGAAGCCATAGAAGCTTCATTCTTAGCCCTGTTCGCGATTTTCGCTGGTTTTGAACGTCCTGTGTGGATGGCTCCTGCATAGCAAGACATTTTTTGAGCTGATATGAGCGCCTGTCAGATGCAGCCGTGTGCCCGGCCTGTTTGCGCAGCGCATAGGGCTGCTGGCCCTGATGGTTTCCGCTGACCAAGTCCCAAACCGCTTCGCGGACAACGAGGTGTCCCTGGGCTGGCTCACCATCTGGAACGACGCTCGCGCCCAATTGAACCACCCGCCCTTGGATCTGTCCGACCGACACCCAGATCGTCAGCCACCTGCTTACGCGTCAGCCCGCTGGTTAACGCGATACGCACCGCATCAGCGCGGAATTCGTCCGTCCGTTTCAGTCCCATAGTTCATCTCCTTTGTTGCAGTAAATGCTATCAAAGGAGCGGCATCAAACCGCGACAGGTCCACCATACAGTCATGAGAATAATCGAACGGGGCTGATGGGCCATTAGCAATCGCCATGTCCCCTGCCCTATCTGTCCTTAGAGATTCGGCGTGGTGAGCGCCTTACCAGGCGTTACGGCAGTGTTGCTTGCTCACCACAGTACCAAACGCTCCCGCTTGCTTCCACAGTGCTTCCAGCGACTTCCATACAACGCCAACAACCCCGCCGAAGCGAGGTTTAAGTTGTTGTAATCATGTTATAAATTTTGGTTGCGGGAGTAGGATTTGAACCTACGACCTTCAGGTTATGAGCCTGACGAGCTACCGGGCTGCTCCATCCCGCGACAGTATTCTTGTCCTATCGCCTATTGGCTACTTGAGGACATATGTTTGTCCTATCGCCTATCGGCTACTTGAGGACCTTATGTTTGGGCTATCGCTTTCGCTAGTTAAGCCCTTTGTTGTCTTTACCGTTAGGTTTAGAGACGATTGTTCCTTCAGTGATTTGGTATCTGAAGGNTATTTTATCGTTTAGAGTTTTTGGATTTTACTAGGTTTGGCAGTGACCTACTCTCCCACGCCTTAAGACGCAGTACCATTGGCGCAAAGGCACTTAACTTCCGGGTTCGGGATGGGACCGGGTGTTTTGCTCTCGCTATCGCCACCAAACCAAGAAAAATCCAAGAACCTGCGGTTCTTGGATTTTTTTTGGTTGGCGGTCGGCAGGGTATTTGCTTTAGCAAATGCCCGAGAGACCGCGCCCCAGTTATGTCACGAGGACATTTCCAAGATCGCAGGGAAACAATCAACACTGACGACGTTACGCAAGTAAAGTCTGTCAGGCAGCAGGCAGAGTATTTGCATTGCAAATGCACGTTGCTGCACCTTTGTTATGTCACAAGTCAATTGGTGCTTATTTGGTTCTTGGCTGTCTATTACTAGATCAGATCAAGCCAATCGGGCGATTAGTACCAGTCAACTGAACGTGTTACCACGCTTACATCTCTGGCCTATTGACGAGGTGGTCTACCTCGGCCCTCAGGGATACCTTGTTTTGAGGGGGGCTTCCCGCTTAGATGCCTTCAGCGGTTATCCTGTCCGAACATAGCTACCCAGCACTGCCGTTGGCACGACAACTGGTCCACCAGTGGTTCGTTCACCCCGGTCCTCTCGTACTAGGGGCAACTCCTCTCAAGTATCCTACACCCACGGCAGATAGGGACCGAACTGTCTCACGACGTTCTAAACCCAGCTCACGTACCTCTTTAAACGGCGAACAGCCGTACCCTTGGGACCTGCTCCAGCCCCAGGATGAGATGAGCCGACATCGAGGTGCCAAACACTGCCGTCGATATGGACTCTTGGGCAGTATCAGCCTGTTATCCCCGGCGTACCTTTTATCCGTTGAGCGATGGCCCTTCCACTCGGGACCACCGGATCACTATGGCCGACTTTCGTCTCTGCTCGACTTGTCAGTCTCGCAGTCAGGCTGGCTTTTGCCATTGCACTCAACGAGCGATTTCCGACCGCTCTGAGCCAACCTTCGCGCGCCTCCGTTACGCTTTAGGAGGCGACCGCCCCAGTCAAACTACCCGCCACGCAGGGTCCCGGATCCGGATAACGGACCGCGGTTAGACATCAAGAGTGCGAAGGGTGGTATCTCAAGGGAGGCTCCACCGAGACTAGCGTCTCGGTTTCGATGCCTACCACCTATCCTGCACGTCACAATCCTGATGCCAGTGCGAAGCTGTAGTAAAGGTGCACGGGGTCTTTCCGTCTAACCGCGGGAAGCCTGCATCTTGACAGGCAATTCAATTTCGCTGAGTCGATGTTGGAGACAGCGGGGAAGTCGTTACGCCATTCGTGCAGGTCGGAACTTACCCGACAAGGAATTTCGCTACCTTAGGACCGTTATAGTTACGGCCGCCGTTTACCTGGGCTTCAATTCAGAGCTCTCACCCCTCCTTTTAACCTTCAGGCACCGGGCAGGCGTCAGACCCTATACGTCGTCTTGCGACTTCGCAGAGCCCTGTGTTTTTAATAAACAGTCGCCACCCCCTGGTTTGTGCCCCCGGATTCCACTTGCGTAGGACCCGGGCCTCCTTCTCGCGAACTTACGGAGGTATTTTGCCGAGTTCCTTCAACATCGTTCTCTCAAGCGCCTTGGTATTCTCTACCAGTCCACCTGTGTCGGTTTAGGGTACGATCTTATAGAGGGGCTATTTCCAGGAACCGCTCAGCTGCTCATTCAATCCAATAAGGATGAACAACACCCGCGATCCGTCACCACCTCATGGCCCAGGAATATTAACCTGGTTCCCATCGACTACGCCTTTCGGCCTCGCCTTAGGGGTCGGCTTACCCTGCTCAGATTAGCTTTAAGCAGGAACCCTTGGACTTTCGGCGAGAGTGTCTCTCACACTCTTTGTCGCTACTCATGTCATCATTCTCGCTAGTGATCTCTCCACGGGATCGCTCACGCGCCCGCTTCATCGAAAGGATTTATGTCTGTGCTACCGCTTCGCTACTTGAGCACGTTTGACCGCGCCCTCATATCTCAGCGATAAAGCAGACAAAATCCTGTGTCACACTACGCTCTGCTACCATGCACTATGTGCATCCTCAGCTTCGGCTCATGGCTTGAGCCCCGTTACATCTTCGCCGCAGGACGTCTTAATTAGACCAGTGAGCTGTTACGCTATCTTTAAAAGATGGCTGCTTCTAAGCCAACTTCCTGGTTGTTTTGGACATCCCACCTGCTTTCCCACTTAGCCATGAATTAGGGGCCTTAGCTGGAGGTCAGGGTTGTTTCCCTCTCCACTACGGACGTTAGCATCCGCAGTGTGTCTGCCGTATAGTACTCCCGGGTATTCGGAGTTTGGTTAGGATCAGTAAGACGGTGAGTCCCCATTACCCATCCAGTGCTCTACCCCCCGGGGTATTCGTACGACGCTCTACCTAAATAGATTTCGCAGAGAACCAGCTATCTCCGAGTTTGATTGGCCTTTCACCCCTAGGCACAGCTCATCCCGATCTTTTTCAACAGATGTGGGTTCGGTCCTCCAGTGCATGTTACTGCACCTTCAACCTGGCCATGCCTAGATCACTCGGTTTCGGGTCTGATCCCACGAACTCATTCGCCCTATTAAGACTCGCTTTCGCTGCGCCTACACCTAACGGTTTAAGCTTGCTCGTGAGACCAAGTCGATGACCCATTATACAAAAGGTACGCTGTCAGGCCGCAAGGGCCCTCCAACTGATTGTAGGCGTTCGGTTTCAGGTACTGTTTCACTCCCCTCGTCGGGGTGCTTTTCACCTTTCCCTCACNGTACTGGTTCACTATCGGTCAGTAAGGAGTACTTAGCCTTCGAAGGTGGTCCTCCGATCTTCAGACAGAATTTCACGTGTTCCGCCCTACTTAATACGTCCTCTCATGCTTCGAATACGGGACTATCACCCGCTATGGTCCTGCTTCCCAACAGGTTCTTCTCACACTCAAGGCTCGGCTGGTCCCCGTTCGCTCGCCGCTACTAGGGGAGTATCAATTGATTTCCTTTCCTCCGGGTACTTAGATGTTTCAGTTCCCCGGGTTTGCTCTTATAAACCTATGTATTCAGTTCATAAGTACCTGGTTAAGAACATTATAAATTACCGAAGCAATTATAATGAACTTTCAGGTGGGTTGCCCCATTCAGAAATTCATGGATCAAAGCTTATTCTCAGCTCCCCATGACTTATCGCAGAGTATCACGTCTTTCATCGCCTCTTACTGCCAAGGCATTCACCAAACGCCCTTCTCGCGCTTGATCTGATCCAGAAATAGAGAGCCACGTTATTTGCGCTACCGCCTATTCGGCTACTTGAGCGCAGATATGATCTCCTGCCGCTTCGCTACTTGAGGACTTGATTAAGTCTCAAACACCGAGCGCCAAAACATCAATGGCAATCAGGATCCAGCCGCTGGTAAGTAGCCGGACCACAATCTCTGAACCAAAAAGCATACTTTCCCATGTTTGATGCCCTATCGCTTCGCTACTTGAGGGCCTGATGTCGGTCAGACCCGGTATCAAAACAGGCGTCAAACATATGTGGTTCCAAAACCTATGCGGAATTGGAACCGGGTTAGTGTACTTGACTTGGACAACTCTGTCGTTTCAAACCGGCATACTCATGGACGTCCGAGGAAACAGACGTGTTCATAAGCTCGCTGTGTAAAACCCGAAGATCTCACCCAGCACCAATCTGAGATCATCCCCACACTCGGGGCGATCAACAGTGTTGTTGATTGTTTCTCTCTTTACGATATCAATTCGTCCAATTGGACGGTTAAGAACTGCGCACAGTGCTTAACGATCTAATTGTCTGTAATGGTGGAGCCTAGGAGGATCGAACTCCTGACCTCCTGAATGCAAATCAGGCGCTCTCCCAGCTGAGCTAAGGCCCCATCTTAATCCCGAAGGATGAGTGGTGGGTCGAGGAGGACTTGAACCTCCGACCTCACGCTTATCAGGCGTGCGCTCTAACCACCTGAGCTACCGACCCGGTTTTCGATTTGCAAAGCAAATCAAAACCCGTGTGCGACAGGGTATTGCAAAGCAATGCCCGAGAGCAGCACTCAGTGGTTATGTCACCAGGCAGCGCCAGATAACGGCTGCTGCCGCGACTTGTCTGAAGAGATATGAGGACGGCTCGGTCCATGTTAGTGTCCTACCGCCTTGCGGCGACGTAAGGACCTAACTGATGTTGAACAGTTTTGATTACTGTTCATTGCTAAGTGTATCACGACTTTTATGCGCTACCGCTTCGCTACTTGAGCGCGTTGGTAACTCAACCAAGTATCTAGATACATCCTTAGAAAGGAGGTGATCCAGCCGCAGGTTCCCCTACGGCTACCTTGTTACGACTTCACCCCAGTCGCTGAACCCACCGTGGTCCGCTGCCCCCTCGAAAGGTTGGCGCACGGCCTTCGGGTAGATCCAACTCCCATGGTGTGACGGGCGGTGTGTACAAGGCCCGGGAACGTATTCACCGCGTCATGCTGTTACGCGATTACTAGCGATTCCGACTTCATGGGGTCGAGTTGCAGACCCCAATCCGAACTGAGACATCTTTTTGGGATTAACCCATTGTTGATGCCATTGTAGCACGTGTGTAGCCCAACCCGTAAGGGCCATGAGGACTTGACGTCATCCACACCTTCCTCCCGCTTATCACGGGCAGTTTCCCTAGAGTGCCCAGCCGAACTGCTGGCAACTAAGGATGTGGGTTGCGCTCGTTGCCGGACTTAACCGAACATCTCACGACACGAGCTGACGACAGCCATGCAGCACCTGTCACTTGGTCTCTTGCGAGAAAACCAGATCTCTCTGGCGGGCCAAGGATGTCAAGGGTTGGTAAGGTTCTGCGCGTTGCTTCGAATTAAACCACATGCTCCACCGCTTGTGCGGGCCCCCGTCAATTCCTTTGAGTTTTAATCTTGCGACCGTACTCCCCAGGCGGAATGCTTAATCCGTTAGGTGTGACACCAACAAGCATGCTTGCTGACGTCTGGCATTCATCGTTTACGGTGTGGACTACCAGGGTATCTAATCCTGTTTGCTCCCCACACTTTCGCACCTCAGCGTCAGTATCGAGCCAGTAAGCCGCCTTCGCCACTGGTGTTCCTCCGAATATCTACGAATTTCACCTCTACACTCGGAATTCCACTTACCTCTCTCGAACTCAAGATCAGGAGTTTACAAGGCAGTTCCAGGGTTGAGCCCTGGGATTTCACCCTATACTTTCTGATCCGCCTACGTGCGCTTTACGCCCAGTAATTCCGAACAACGCTAACCCCCTCCGTATTACCGCGGCTGCTGGCACGGAGTTAGCCGGGGTTTCTTTACCAGATACTGTCATTATCATCTCTGGCGAAAGAGCTTTACGACCCTAAGGCCTTCATCACTCACGCGGCATGGCTGGATCAGGCTTGCGCCCATTGTCCAAGATTCCCCACTGCTGCCTCCCGTAGGAGTCTGGGCCGTGTCTCAGTCCCAGTGTTGCTGATCATCCTCTAAAACCAGCTATAGATCGTAGACTTGGTAGGCCATTACCCCACCAACTATCTAATCTAACGCGGGCCGATCCTTCTCCGATAAATCTTTCCCCCGAAGGGCGTATAAGGTATTACTCACCGTTTCCAGTGGCTATTCCTTAGAGAAGGGCACGTTCCCACGCGTTACTAACCCGTCCGCCGCTCACTCCGAAGAGTGCGCTCGACTTGCATGTGTTAAGCCTGCCGCCAGCGTTCGTTCTGAGCCAGGATCAAACTCTCAAGTTGAAAAGCAATCGCTTGCTTATCCTTGACGTTCGAACCTCTGCACATCTCCAATACTCAGGGCCACCNTTGGGGGCAGGCCCATATGTTCACCCGGCTAAGGATTGAACACGCATTGGAAGTCATCTGTTTGATGTACACAGTTTTCATAAGAAAACAGTGAACCGTTCAAACAGTGAAGCTGACACTCTATCATCGCGCTACCGCTGCGCTACTTGAGCGCCGCAATATTACTAAGAGCGTTGATATACAGACGTTGATCCATCGAAACGAACCAAACCGCCCACATATCTCTTCAGTTATCATCAATGTCAAAGAGCAACACCCAAAGGCCAAAAACAAGACCACCGCGCCAATTCCTTAGCGCAACCGCCTCATCACACCCCTCAGATGCCCCGGTCTCTCCCGAGCGTCACAACCGTCTCTCCGGCCCGTCCGGCCGCCGAAGCAACCCCACCAAACCGCGTCGCCGCTGCCGGTAGAGGGGGTTCTAGTGTTAACTCAACAAACCCGCAAGACCTAAATTACAAAATCAGTACCTTTTTTCAGAAGAGCCAGAAAATAAGGCAAATTCAGATGGTTAATCCAAAATTCACCACCACAGCCCCCCAAAAACCGCCCAGCCTTCATACCAAAAACAACACAGCTCAGCGCACACACAAGCCGCCCCCCGAGTCACCTCAAATCCCAAAACATAAACCCAGACACACAGGGCCAAACACTCAGGCCAAAACACTCAGGGTCAGCGCTACAAGGCACGGGCGCGCACCGGTACTCCGTTAAAGGCGGCGTTGCCACTGATGGGGTCAATGCGGCTATCATCGGTCAGGTCGTTGATTGATTCAGTCTGCACCCTGGTCGCCGCTGCGAGATTGCCCTTTCGCTGGCCCCAGCCCTGCGGGATCGACACAACACCAGGCGCAATCTCATCCGTGATCTCAACCGGAAGCCTCGCCACCCCCACTGCGCTTTCGATCTCTACGTCTTTGGCCTCGGCCAGGCCAAACCGCGCAGCATCAACCGGGTTGAGCTGCACCGTACACCGATTGCGCCCCTTGACCAGACGCGGGCTGTTCTGCGTCCAGCTGTTGTGGCTGCGCACCTGGCGGCGGCCAATCATCAGCAACGGGAAATCGTCACTGACGGGCGGTTGGAAGGCCAGCAATCGCGGCAGGTCCGCCAGGAACACTTTGGGTGCCAGGTTTAGCCGTGCATCCGGGGTTTCCAACCGGTCGGCCAGGTTTGACACCAGCGGCCCCAGGTCGATGGATCCATTTGGCGCGGTCAGCATCGCCTCTACCGTGACAGTCTCACCGTGGAACCCCTGCGGCAGCAACATCTCAAGCACTTGGGTTGGAGATGGGCCAATGTCGTTGGATCCGGAGATCTTCGCCGCCAAGCGTGAGATCAACTCCCACTCCTGCGGGTTGCCATTGGGCGGAGCAAAAGCAGGTTTGGCAAAGGCCGCTGTATTGTGCACCGCAAAACTGTGGAAGACCATGTCATAGACCTCTTCTTCCAGCGCCACACTGGCGGGCAGGATCAGGTCCGCATGGCGGGTGGTATCATTGATGTGGAGATCAATCGACATCATAAAGTCGAGTGTTTCAAATGCACGGCCAATGCGCTGACCGTTTGGAGCGGTCAGGACTGGATTGCCGGCCACGGTGATCATGGCTTTGATCTGCCCCTCACCCGGTGTCTCCATCTCCTCAGCCATGACCGAGACTGGGAACTCGCCATTATAGAGCGGCTGCTGGGACACCCGCGAGCGTTTCTCGGGATAGCTGCGCGTCTTGCCCTTGCGGCTGGACATGCCGACATAGTCCAGGGCCGGAGTGGTGAACATGGCGCCGCCGGGGCTGTCAAAATTGCCGGTAATGATATTGAGCGCATTATTGGCCCATTGGCACAGGGAGCCAAAGCTCTGGGTTGAGGCCCCCATGCGCGCGTAGCACACAGCCGATTTTGCCGTCGCAAAATCGCGTGCCAGATCGCGAATGGTCTGTGCCTCGATACCGGTCATCTCGGCAGCCCTGTCGGCGGTAAAGGGCTGCACCGCCTCTTTCAGCACCTCGACCCCATCGGTAACGGCGGCCAGCGCGCCAAGATCTTGCAGCCCCTGGGCAAAGACCTCGTGGATCAGCGCCAGCAGCAAGAAGGCATCGGTTTCGGGCTGGATAAACAGGTGCTCGCCAGCGCGGGTCGCCGTTTCGGTGCGGCGCGGGTCGATCACCACCACGCGGCCACCGCGCGCCTTGATCTCATCCATACGCTTGCCAAAGCCCGGCGCCGTCATCATCGACCCATTGGAGACCACCGGATTGCCGCCCAGGATCAGCATGAGATCCGTGCGTGCCACATCCGGCACCGGCATCAACATCGGATGGCCCAGCATATGGATCGAGGCGACGTGATGCGGGATCTGATCCGCTGTGGCCGAAGAGTAGCGGTTGCTGGTGCCCAGCGCCCTGACCAGTTTTGGCAGGGTCAGAAGATTGCCAAATTTATGGGCATTGGGGTTGCCCAGATAGACGCCAACCCCGTCCTTGCCATGTTGCTCTTGCACTGCGGCCAGACGTTGTGCGGCAAAATCATAGGCCTCGTCCCAGCTGATCGGCACAAATTCCCCGTCGACCTTTTTCAAAGGCGTTGTCACCCGGTCAGGGTCGGTGCGGAAATCCTGCAACGCAATGGCCTTGGGGCAGATATGCCCGCGCGACAGCGGATCCTCGGGGTTTGGCTTGATCGAATGCACCTCAGTCTCGTCATAGGTGACAATCAGCCCGCACATGGCCTCGCAGATATTGCAGGTTCGAAACTGGGTTTTCAGGTCGCTCATGGCTGCCTCCGGCTGGGATCACATGTTTTCACAAGGCTCCGAGCCTAGACGAGGGTTCGCAGATTTTGCAGAGATTTCTCCCTGCGTCACGCCTATTGGACCAAACGTAACATTGGGTTTTGCGCGTAAAAGCACCATCTTTGGCACCCGCCCCACCCTATTCCCCCGCTTTTGCGCCGCTTGGTCAGGACGCAGGACAAGTGACGCAGGGTTGCAAGTCATGATCTCTAGACGACCGGTCTAGTTTCCGGCATTCCCCTCGCATGACAACACAAACCGATTCCACCCGTGACCATATTCTAACCACAGGCAGGGCCCTTGTGGCTCAGCGTGGCTTTACCGGCATGGGGCTCGCTGAGCTGCTCAAAACCGCTGCCGTGCCAAAAGGCTCCTTTTATCACTACTTCGCCTCGAAAGAGGATTTTGGCTGCAAACTGCTGGAACAATATATTGGCCAATATGGCAAAACACTGACTGAGATACTTGAGGATAGCGCCCCAACCGCGCGGGCGCGGCTCTTGGAATATTGGTCACGCTGGGTCAGCAGTCAAAGCAGCCAGGAGGCCAGCAGCCAATGCTTGATCGTCAAACTTGGCGCCGAGGTCTCTGACATTTCGGAGGAAATGCGCCGCCTGCTGGAAGCGGGAACACGCACCATGACGACCCAACTGGCAAGTACCATAGCTGAGGGTCAACAGGATGGCTCCATTGCCACCTCAGTGCAACCCGCCCTGGTTGGCCCGGCGCTCTATCAGATGTGGCTGGGCGCCAGCCTGATGGCCAAACTGTCCCGCAGCCCCAATCCGCTGTTGCAGGCGATGGAGGCCACGCTGGTGCTCCTGCCTGAACCACACCCTGAACAAACCTCCCCTGACACATAGGAAACCCAATGTCTCAAACCGCCGATACAAACCGCCAGATCATTCTGAAGAACCGCCCCTTTGGCAAACCCGATGACACCACCCTGGCCCTGGAAACCACAAAGCCGCCCGTCGCGGGCAAAGGAGAGATGCTGCTGCGGGTCGAATACCTGTCGCTGGATCCCTACATGCGCGGCCGGATGAACGACGCCAAATCCTATGCCGACCCGGTGGCAATTGGTGATCCGATGGTGGGCGGTACCGTGGCGCAGGTTGTGACCTCGGATGTTGATGGGTTTGCCGTTGGTGACTGGGTGCTCAGCTTTAGCGGCTGGCAGGACTATGCCGTTTCAGACGGCGTGGGCGTCACCAATATGGGGACCAATCCGGCGCAGCCATCCTGGGCGCTTGGCATTATGGGCATGCCCGGGTTCACCGCCTATTGTGGGTTGCTTTATATCGGAGAGCCCAAGGCAGGCGAGACCGTCGTCACTGCGGGGGCCACTGGTCCAGTGGGGGCAACCGTCGGCCAGATCGCCAAGATCAAAGGCTGTCGCGCCGTTGGCATCGCTGGTGGTGCAGATAAATGCGCCTATGCGGTCAACGAGCTGGGCTTTGACGCCTGTATCGACCGCAACGCACCAGATTTTGCCCAGCAGCTCAAAGCCGCCTGCCCGGATGGCATTGATGTCTATTTTGAAAACGTTGGTGGCGCGGTGTTTGACGCCGTATTGCCGCTGCTGAACCCCAATGCACGGGTGCCCCTGTGCGGATTGATCTCGCAGTATAATGCCACCAGCCTGCCCGATGGCCCCGATCGCATGGGCGCCTTGATGGGGGCATTGCTGGTGAAAAAGATCAAGATGCAGGGCTTTATCATCTTTGACGACTTCCCGCACCACTACCCCGAGTTTTCCAAGGAAATGATCGGCTGGATCAAAAGCGGCCAGATCAAATACCGCGAGCAAGTGGTTGAGGGTCTGGAGAATGCTCCTGCAGCCTTCAACGATCTGCTTGAGGGTCGGAATTTTGGCAAGATGGTTGTAAAAACCGGCGCGGCCTAAAGAAACCACAGTCCCAAATAGCGCGGGCCCAAACGACGTGGGCCCAAATAAAGCGGGCCAAAACAAACAGTCTCGCCCAGCCCACAGGGCGAGACATCTCAACAGCTCTCACGACAGCATTTCCGCGCCAACCGGCGCGCTCCGGCTCCAGACCGGTTGACGCTACTTCTTTGGCTTGTCGCGGGCCGCTTTTTCTTCTTTGGTCATTTTGTTGTTCCAGACATTGTTGCTCAGACCCAGCTCGCTTGGCATAGGTTTGGTCTTGCCAACGCTGACTTTGCCCCCCTTGTTCAGGAATTCCTGAATAAGGGCGTCATCGGTGGTCTCTTTGGGAACTTGTTTCATGCGGTCAATTCTTTCCTTCATCCCGTAGGCGGGCAACAAGAGCGATACAGATCCGGCAGTGACGCATAGACAATCGGTCACTGCTTTTTTCTAGCTGATTCCCCTGCGGTGCACCAGCTTTCACCGTTCGCGAACCGGTGATCCCGGGCCCGGGGTCCGCGCAGTGACCTTGCCCCCCGGCCAAGCAGTTCCACCAAAGAAAAGCCCCGCCCTTTTTGCAAAGGGCGGGGCAATGATCAGCTCAAGAGTCTGATCTTAGTCGTTGCGGCGCACACGGGCGGCGCTTTTGTCGGCAAAGGCCGCAAGCCGCGCGCGGGCATCGGGCTGGGTGTTGACCACACCCGCCACCACGGCCTCGGCATAGGCGGCATCCATCGCTGACATATTCTGCATATGGCTGACGGCAGAGCAGATGGCAAAATTCGACAGCGGCAGGTTTTCGGCTGTGCGCCGTGCCAGTTCCAGCGCTTTGTCAAAACTGGAACCCTCGACGATATACTGCGCCAGCCCCAGGTCGCAGGCTTCTTGCCCCTGATAAACGCGGCCCGTCAGCATCATGTCGATCATGCGGGATTTACCCACCAGATCGGTCACACGGATGGTGGCACCACCGCCGGTGAACAGCCCGCGCTGGCCCTCGGGCAGGGCAAAATAGGTACTCTGATCCATCACTCGGATATGGGCCGAACTGGCAAGCTCCAAACCGCCGCCAACAACCGCGCCCTGTAGCGCCGCGATGACCGGAACGCCGCCGTATTCCATCTTGTTAAAGGCCTCGTGCCAGCGCAGGCAGACATGCATGAAATCAGCCGGGCTGCGATCTGCGTCATGGTGTTCGATCAGATCAAGCCCAGCGCAGAAATGATCGCCGGATCCCGCCAGCACGACCGCCTTGACCCCGGCGCGCGGCGCGGTGGAGAAGAAATCAACCAGCTCCTCGATGGTGTCGATATCCAGCGCGTTGCGTTTGGTCGGGCGGTTCAGGGTGACCACCCAGACCCCGTCGTCATGGGCCTGAAGGTCGAGGTTCTTGAAGCGGGAAATGTCGATTTCAACGGTCATGGTACAGTCCTTGTCAGCACAGGGGAGAAGCGGGCGCCGCTGCAGGCGGCGCCGCCCTAAAGAGAGTTTGATGTGGCGCGCTTACAGCAGCGCCGCCGCGAGGCTTTCGGCGCCGGAAACGCAGCGGCTGCGCTGCACCTCGGTTTCGCATAGCACGTGATCGGCATAGAACCGGGCCGAGGCCACCTTGGCCGCCATAAAGTCCGGGTCTTCGCCCCGCGCCAGGGCCGCTTCTGCTGCCAGTAGGCCACGTGCCATCTGCCAGCCAGAGACCAAATTCCCGGCCAGCATCAGATAGGGCACGCCAGCGCCAAAGGCGGTGGGCATTTCCGCCTTCTCAAGGCTGAGCAAATGCGCGACCACCTCTTCAAAGTCCTGCCGCGCACCCGCCAGCCGTGGTGCCACGGCCTGGGCCGCAGCTGAGCCTGCCGCCAACTCTGCTTCTGTCTCGGCAATCCGCGCCGCCAGGGCACGGGCGGTTTTGCCGCCATCGCGCAGGGTCTTTCGCCCCACCAGATCATTGGCCTGAATGGCGGTGGTGCCTTCATAGATCGGCAAAATGCGGGCATCACGGTAATGCTGCGCCGCGCCGGTTTCCTCAATAAAGCCCATGCCACCATGCACCTGAACGCCCAGTGACGCCACCTCGACACCATTTTCGGTGCTGAAGCCTTTGACCAGCGGGGTGAGGAACTCTGACAGTGCCTTGGCCTCCGCCTGCGCCTCGGGTGATCCCGCGTTGCGGGCCAGATCCTGACAGCCGGCGGCAAAGGCGGCCATGCCGCGCGCGCCTTCGGTCAGCACCCGCATCCGCATCAACATGCGGCGCACATCCGGGTGATGGATAATGGTCACCGCCTCGCGGGTGGAGCCATCAACCGGCGCGCTTTGCACCCGCTCCCTGGCAAAGGCAAGCGCCTGTTGATAGGCGCGCTCGCCCACGGCGATCCCCTGCAGACCCACTGCATAGCGGGCCGAGTTCATCATCTCGAACATATAGGTGAGGCCGGCGTTTTCTTCACCGATCAAAAACCCGGTGGCGCCTTCGAACTGCAGCACGGCCGTTGGGCTGGCCTTGATGCCCAGTTTATGTTCGACGCTTTGGCAATGGACGGCGTTGCGCGCGCCCAGCGCGCCATTTTCCTCGACCATGAATTTTGGCACCAGAAACAGGCTGATGCCCTTGACCCCAGCCGGGGCATCCGGGGTACGCGCCAGAACCAGATGCACGATGTTTTCCGACATGTCGTGCTCACCATAGGTGATAAAGATCTTGGTACCGCTGACCTTGTAGGTCCCGTCCGCCTGTGGTTCGGCGCGGCTGCGCACCAGCGCCAGATCGCTGCCGGCCTGGGGCTCGGTCAGGTTCATGGTGCCGGTCCAATTGCCGCTGACCAGGTTGTCCAGATAGGTCGCCTTGGTGGCGTCAGATCCGGCGGTGAGCAGCGCCTCGATTGCACCGTCTGTCAGCAGCGGACACAGCGCAAAGCTGAGATTGGCCGCGTTCAGCATCTCGGTGGCAGAGGCCGCCACGGCGCGGGGCAGGTCCTGACCACCAAAGGCGCTGGGATGGGGCAGGCTTTGCCAGCCCATTTCAACAAATTTCTGATAGGCCTGCGCAAATCCGTCGGCCAGCTGGACCTTGCCGTCCTGAAAATGGGAGGCATCGGCATCGCCAGAGGCATTTAGCGGCGCGATTTCCTCGCCACAAAAGCGGCCAAACTCTTCCAATACGGCGCCCGCGTCGCTCAGCTCCAGGCCGTCGTATTTGTCCAGCCCGGCAACCTCGGACCAGCGAGAGAGGTGTTCAATGTTGAAAAGCATGTCTTTTACGGGTGCATCAAAACTCACGGGCTGTCGCCTCCACTGGGATATCTGTCTGGTCTGTCACCCAACCGGGCTTGCTTAATATGCCAGATAATGAGGGTAAATTGCAGGAACAATCTCCCTAGCGGACGAAAACATTGCAAAAAGTGACAAAGCCGCGCAAAAGACCCCTATGATTTTTGATCCCGGTCCTGACATTCTGCCCACCGTATCCCGCGCCTTTCTGGAAGATTGGCTGCAGGTCTTGCGTCAGCACTGCCCGCCACACCAACTGGCCGGATTTCTCGGTCAGATCGGTCTGGTCGGATCCGCCCAGCCCGGAGGCCGCGTGACCCATGACCAAATCGTCCGCCTGTATCAGCTCGTCGCAGTTGAAACCGGCGACGAAATGATGGGCCTGTGGAGCCGCCCCATTCGCACCGGCACCCTGAAACATCTCTGTGCCTCGATGCGGGGGGCCTCTTCGCTCTCGGCGGCGCTGTTTCGCTTTACCTCCTTCTGGAACCTCTTGCTGGATGATTTCCAGCTGGTGCTAGAGACAGAGGCCGACCATATCTGCATCCTGCTGGCGCCACGCGGGCAGGACAGGCCCCAACGGTTTGGCCATATGTTCCTGCTGAAACTTGCCCATGGGGTCTCCTCCTGGCTGACGGGACGTGAACTGCCGCTGACCGAGGTTGGCTTTGCTTTTGACCGCCCCGAATTTGCCGAAGACTACCCAGTGTTGTTTCCGGCGCCGATCCTGTTTGGTCAGGCGCGGTCCAGGATCGTCTTTGGCCCCCAGCCCGATGACCTGCCGGTCGCCCGCAGCGAGCTGGAAATGCAGGAGTTCCTGCTGCGCGCCCCCCGAGACTGGATCTTTACCAACTATCGCACCCATGCCCTGCCCCTGCGGTTGCGTGACCTTTTGTTGTTGTCAGACAGGCTGGACTACCACCTCAAAGATGCAGCCAAAGACCTAAACCTTACGCCCCGCACCCTGATCCGGCGGCTGGACGCCGAAGGAACCTCCTTTCAGGCCATCAAAGACGGTCTGCGTCGTGATATTGCGATACGTGACCTGTCGCGTGGTCTCAAAAGCATCGAGGAAATTTCACAGGATATTGGTTTTGCCTCAGCTGCAAATTTCCATCGCGCCTTCCGGCGCTGGACCAATGCCACCCCAGGCACCTATCGCCAACGGGGGGCCAACAGCACCGTGTCTCTGTAAAGCCCCATGGGATCTGCAAATGGTCGATCTGCCTAACGTGACTGTTGTGCGGCTGCACCTGGCGCCACGCGCAGCTCTGGCGACAGCGCGCCAGGATGCGGTGCTCAGGAAAATGCAAAACGACATGTAACACTTCGATCAGTGCCGCGCTCTTTATGTATATCTGCGGCAGTTGCGCGGCAGGTGAATTTGGAGATCGACATGAAAAACTTCGACGTGCAGTCCATCGGCTTACCCCTCTCGCGGGATGCGGCTTTTGACTTTGTTTCCCAACCCTCAAACCTGCCAAAATGGACCAATGCCTTTTCGCGCGCGGATGCGACTTCGGCTGATTTGGTCACACCAACTGGTGCGGTTCCAATCAAACTGGACACCGTGATCTCGCGTGAGGCGGGTACCGTTGACTGGCTAATGACATTTCCGGATGGTGCCACAGGGGCAGCCTATTCGCGGATCACACCAAATGGCGACGGGGACTCCATTTATTCCTTTGTCCTGATGGCCCCGCCCGTTCCCCTAGAGGCACTGGAAGGAGCCCTGGAGGCGCAGAAGGAAATTCTGGGAACCGAGTTGGAGAAACTGAAAGGAATTCTTGCGGCATGATCATTTTTGATCCCGTAACGGTGGAGGCCGCGCGACAGGGAAGTCGCGCGGCCCTAGAAGAGCTGATCAACGCGGCGTCCGGACCAGTGTTCAATCTGGCCATGCGGATGCTTGCCCATCGGCAAGATGCCGAAGACGCCACGCAGGAAATCCTGATCAAGATCATTACCCACTTGGGGGATCTGCGCGAAATGGAGCTGGCGGGAGCATGGGCTTTCCGCATCGCAAGCCGACACCTTGCCAAAACCGCACGGCTGGGCCGGGTGGAGAAAATGCGCTGGGGGTTCAAGGAATACGCAGCCGATCTGGACCATGGGCAGGCGGATCCAGCGCATTTGGATTTGACCGATGCGGAACATCAACTTGCGCTCAAAGAGGTCAAGGTCGGCTGTACATTGGCAATGCTTGTGTGCCTGTCGCGTCCGTTGCGAATAGCCTATATTCTGGGTGACATCTTTGAGATGACAGATACCGAAGCCTGCGACATTCTGGAGATCCCGGCCGGAACCTATCGCCAGCGGTTGCGGCGGGCCCGAAATTCCATAACCGACTTCATGCAATCAACCTGCAGCATACACTCCGCAGCCGCCACATGCAGCTGCGCTCGCCGTATCACACCAGCCCTGCAAACAGGGCGTATTGCCAAGGGGATAACAGGATTAAATGCAGATCAAATCGGGACGCTCGCACCTAAAGACGTCCAAAGGAATGTTGCAAATTTAGAGACCGCACAACGCTCGGTCTCCATCCTGCGCTCTAACCCCAGGTTTGTCCCCTCCATGACGGCACTTGTCGAACAGATACTGCACCAATTTCCTTAGTCTATCCGCGATAGACTGGATAGTCTTCGCCGAGCGGAACTAACTGTTTTGCCCACGCCTGCTGACAAAAGGTTCAGATCGCTTTTGATCGGCAGGCCTGGGTCAAGGCTGGGAGGCCGGGGACATCTAGCGCTGCCCCTGGCCATTCGCAATTCAACCCTATGAGGCTGCCAAATCTGCGGCCTGCTGAACCGCAGCTTTTTGCGCGCCTATGGGGTCAGCCGTCAGCAAAGAGGGCTGAAAGCGAACGGTTTTGATGTCTGACACACCAATAAAATCCAACCACCAGGACAGATACGTAGAATGATGATCTGCCCCGTATTTTGCCGACGCGCCAGGCCCGTACACGCCAGAGGTATAAAACACTCGCGCCGCCTTGTTCTCCAACAAACCACTGTATCCAGCCTCGGGGTCAAAACCAAACAGCAAACCGGGCTGGGTAATGATGTCGATGTATTGCTTCAGCTTGTAAGGAACGCCACCGTTCCACATCGGCACAGACAACACATAGGTGTCAGCCGCAGTGAAACGCTCGGTGATCGACACGATTTGATCCCAGGCTGACTGGGTCGATGCATCCATTTCGCCAACACCAAAGAACGTCATCTTCGCCGCTGCTTTGTCGCCATCAAACTCGGGCAGATCGGCCTGCCATAGGTCCAGAACATCTACTGTTAGATCTGGATTGGCGGCTTTCTCAGCGGCGAGGTAAGCCGCCGCCAATTTGGATGATTGTGAATCTGCCCCACGTGGGGAGGCGAGAATATGGAGGATCTTTTTCATCTTAGGAGTTCCTTTATTGGGGTGAGGACTGGGACCAAGCGCGTTTAACGCGACATGAAATCAAGGGCTTGCATCCCCTATGCGGTGATGACGCAAACCCGCGCAGCCAGGGCTGCAGCATTCTGGTGCACAAATTTCATCAGCGAGTCCTCTCTTGGTCAGTAACCTTCAAAATTACTTTTTGACGGCCACTTCGATTACTAACCGTAAAAATGCAAGATAGATAGTTACTTATTCGTGATCCAGAGAAGGACCCAAGGACCAGGATAGCTTGCAAAACCTTGTTTTCAGGGTTACGCACAATATCCGTCGCGCGTGAGACCATTGCAGCGAGGCTCAAATGAACGCCAAGAACACCCGCCCATCCCCAAGCTTTGTTGGGGAAGACACAGCACTGGATTTCCTGAATTCTGTTGCAGCCCCCAAGGCATCGGTCATTGATTGGCTGGAGACCGGGGCTGACCTGTTGGATTGGCTGGTGCTGGCTGGCCTATGCACTGAATCAGAAGTGGCGCAGTTTCGGGGGGACATTAATGCCGCTGATCTGGCGCGCACTTTGGATGACATCCATGCTTTTCGTGACGACCTGCGCGACTTTGTCAGCCTGGCTGCTGACGCCAACGAAGTGCCGATATCTCACCCGATGCTTGAAAGAATAAATGAAGTATTGGCCACCGGGCGGCAACATCTACAGATCAGCCTCTCGCCAACTCAAGCCACCGATGGGTCTGCGACAACCGAGGCGCTTTGCCTGTCAACTCTGCACCAATTTCGAACGCCTGAAGATCTGCTGGCCCGCATCGCCGCAGCCGCAGCAAAATTTATTTGTGAGGCGGATTTCAGGTATGTCAGGAATTGCCAAGGGCCAACCTGTACGCTGTATTTCCACGACGTCAGCAAGAACCACAAACGCCGCTGGTGTTCGATGGAGGTCTGCGGCAACCGTGCAAAAGCCGCTGCACATCGAGAGACCAAATCAGCGGCCCGGTCAAAGGCAGCCAAGGATTAGCCGCTGCGCAACTGATCTCCTTCGCGGGCTTTGCTCCACCTCCACACCGCTCCCGCAGGGCAGCCCCAGCGCGCCAAGACCAGTTTACCCCCGCTGTCATCTGAGAATCGCGCTGGCGCATTTTTCACCGATAACCATCGTAGGCGCGTTGGTGTTGCCACCGATCAGGGTTGGCATCACCGAAGCATCGGCAACCCGCAGGTTCTGCAAGCCGCGCACCCGCAGCGACACCGGGTCAACCACCGCCATGGGATCAGTGCCCATTTTTGCGGTGCCGACCGGATGATACACGGTTAAGGCCTCAGCGCGCAGGTAGGCCTCGATCTCACCGTCGCTCTGCACCTCCGGGCCAGGCAGAATCTCTTCGCCCCCGAGGCCCGCCATCGGCGAAGCCGCAAAGATCTGGCGCGCGGTCTTGATCCCTTCGATCAAGGTGTCGAGATCGCGCCGGTCAGAGAAAAAGCGATGATCAATCAGCGGCACCGGCGCGCCGTTCTCATGACCCAATCGGATTTCACCAACCGAGCCGGGCCGCAACACGCAGGTATGAACGGCAAAACCATGCCCCCATTCCAGCAACCGCCCCCGGTGACTGCGGTAGCCCGGCACAAAATGGAACTGGATATCGGGCAGATCGCCGGCGTAGCGTGTCTTGGCAAAGCCACCAGCAACCACATAGTTCGTTGACAGCTCTCCCCTGCGCTGAGCGGCAAAAGCAAAGGGAGACATTACCAGCCGCCTCCAGTTGCGCAGGGAAAGCCCAAGCGTGCGCGCAGAGCCACTGCGCAGGGTAATCATTCCGTCAACATGGTCCCGCAGGTTCTGGCCCACGCCAGCCAGATCATGCGCCACCTCAATACCCGCTGCCCGAAGCACCTCACCCGGACCGATGCCCGACGCCATCAGCGCCATCGGCGTACCAATCGCCCCGCCACTCAGCACCACCTCGCCCCGGCAGCCGACCTGCTGCACAGCTCCGTTGCGCTTCAGCGCCACGCCGCTGACACGGCCCTGATCGAGGATCAGGTGTTGCAGCTCTGTCCCAGTCCAGATCTCCAGGTTGGGCCGGTGTCGCACCGGTTCCAAAAAGGCATTGTAGGCAGAAAAGCGTATGCCGTTTTTCTGGGTCACATCATAGACCCCAAGACCCAGCTGCGAGGCGCCGTTGAAATCCGTATTATGCGGCAGTTGGAGTGTCTCGCCCGCAGCAATAAAATCCTGACAGACGGTGTTCGGGTCGGTGGGATGCGAGACATAAAGCTCTCCCTCGGTGCCGTGATAGGCGGGATCCTGACCGATGCCATTGCGCTCAAGCGCCTTGAACAGGGGCAAGATGTCGTCCCAACCCCATCCGGTACAGCCCAGATCGCGCCACTCATCATAGTCCGAGGCAGCACCGCGAATATAAAGCATCGAGTTCATCGAGGAGGAACCGCCAAGCATCTTTCCCCGGTTCACCGGAATTCGGCGGCCGTTCAGTTCCGGCTGGGGTGTGCCGACATAGCCAAAGTCAAAGCGCGGGCGGCCATACATCGCCAGGATGCCCGCCGGGACTTTCACCCGCGGGTCGCTCTGCGATCCGCCCGCCTCGACCACCAGCACCCGATGGGTGGGGTTGGCTGACAGCCGGTTGGCCAGAACACAGCCGGCAGACCCTGCACCGATAACGATATAGTCGAACTCAGCTTTATGCACGGTCTGCCCCATAGGTTATCTCTCCATTGCACAGCGTCATGAAGACCGAAGCCGCCTCGGCGCTCTCTGCGAGGTCTTCCAAGGCCCCGTCGATCAGCACCAGATCGGCGTCATATCCAGGCTTCAGCGCGCCGCGCCGCGTTTCGCAGAAATCCGCATAGGCGCCGCCCATCGAATACGCCGCAAGACAGGCGTCAAGGCTGATCCGCTGATCCGGCATATCCTCGGCCCAGGGCGCACGGGTCAGGGCGCAATGGATGGCGTAGAGCGGTGAAAGCGGCGACACTGGCCAATCGGTGCCAAAGGCAAGCGGCACATCCCGGTCACGGATCTTGCGCCAGGGAAACGCATTTGCCCAACGGTCCCGCCCCATGATGGATGTGGTGGGTTCCAGCGGCAGCCCCGCCGATCCCGGCGGATGCACCGGCTGCATGGAGGCAACGATGCCCAGGGGCTTTAGCCGTTCCAGATCTTCTGGATCAATCGTGTCGATATGTTCAATCCGGTGGCGGGCATCGCGCGGGCCGTTGGCCTGCGCTACCGCCTCGTATCCGTCAATGCTGGCACGCACGGCACCGTCTCCCACCGCGTGGGTGGCAACCTGAAGACCGCGCCGGTCGGCTTCGATGCAAATTGCCTTGAAAACCTCCGGCGCGATCAAGGGCTCCGAGCGAAAGCCGGGCTTGTCGGGGTAATCGCTCACGGTGAGCGCCGTCCAGGTGTCGTAGACGCCATCCATAAACAGTTTGATCCGACCAAAGCTCAGCCAGCCGGGGACCTCGGCACCGAACTGTTCGATCCGGGCCACACCTTCGGGGCCGTCAGCCTCCACCAGCTTGAGCGGCAGGCTCACCCGTACGGGCATGTTGCCCGCCAGTGCCAGCTCGCGCATCAGCCCGGCCTGATACGGTGTGCCATCCATGTTGACCGCATGGGTGATGCCGTGACGCGCGCAATAGGCGCCAGCCTCGGCAATCAGCGCACGGTCATAGGCGCGGTGCTCTTGCGGCACCTCATCCAGCCCCAGTTGATCCATCCCGTCGCGCCCCTGCAGCCGCGACAGCGACTTGACCCGCTGCATGGCGGCAAATTCCCGCAACTCTCCGGTGGCCAGCCCGTCCTCGCCCATCACCACCTCAGCCCCTGCTCCGACGTCGGCGCCCTGCAGGATGCCTGCCAGTTCCAACGCGCGGGTATTGGCCCAGGCGCAATGCAGGTCGACTGAGTTCAGACAGATCGGACGATCCGCACAGATCCGGTCCAGATCATGCCGATTGGGGCGGCGGTCCTCCCCAAAAATGGTGTAGTTGGTGGCAAACCCCGAGATCAGGTCATCTGCCGGGTTTTGTTCAATAAAGGCCAGGAAGGCCTCGCGCGTGGCCTCAAACCCAAAAGTCTCACCGAGGTTCAGCATCGACAGCGACGCGCCCCCCATGAACAGATGCAGGTGGCTCTCGATGAAACCGGGAAGCAGCTCGCGTCCGCCCGCGTCGATTACCTGCGTGTCCGGGCCGATTTCGCCCCGAATGTCAGCGTCACCTCCCATGGCCTTGATGCGCCCGTCGCGGACGGCAAGCGCCGTTGTGCCTTTGGCAGCAAAGAGCGGGCGGATCTTTGCATTCAGAATGACGAGATTGGCGGGCATATTTTCCTCCGGAATGCGGGGGCCTGAGAGCGGCCCCCGCTGGTGGTATTACTGCAGCAGCTGCGTCCAGACGCGGGTCACAAGATCCTGCGCTTTGGGGCTACAGGTGCGCGACATTTCCACTGGCACCGTGGGATAGAGCGCCGGGGCGACTTCTTCGGTGTAAATCTTGTCGGCTTCGATCACCTGCATCGGCGAAGAATGGGCGTAGTGGTTCATCTCGATGGTTGCGTTCTCGGGGGTCGAGATGAATTCGATGAACTTGATCGCATTCTCGCGGTTCGGTGCGCCCTTGGGGATCACAAGGCTGTCGATCCAGCCAACCAGACCTTCCTTGGGCATGGCGTATTCCACCGGCGCACCGTCGGCGATGGCGCGGACCACTTCGCCGTCCCACCAGAAATGGGTCGCCACCTCGCCCGAGCTGAGGCGGGTCGCGATATTGTCCGAGGAATAGACCGAAACCGCATCCTTCTGCGCCATCAACAGATCCAGAACCTTCTTCATCTCGGCTGGATCCTCGGAGCAGAAAGGCACGCCCAGATACATTTGCGCCGCCCCGATGACCTCATCAGGATAGGACAGCAAAGCGATCTTGCCCGTCAGACCTTCGCCGGGTTCAAAGAAATATTTCAGGCTGTCAGTTGGTCCGTCATACTCGGCGGTGTTCACGGCAAAGCCTGCCGTGCCATAGGCCATCGGGATCGAATATTCCTGGCCTTCGTCCCACCACTGGTTGCGCCAGCGTTCGTCAATATTGGCATAGGCCTCCAACTCGTTGGCCGCAAAATTCTCGATCAGACCTTCGTCGATCATGATCCGCAGGAAGTGCTGTGACGGCGCGGCGATGTCGTAGCCCGACGCGCCCGCCTGCAGCTTGGTCAGCAAATCTTCGTTCGAAGAGTAGCCGTCGAGGCTGACGTCCACGTCGTATTCTTTCGCAAATTTCTCAATCAGCTCAGGGGCGATGGATTCCGACCATGCGTAGATGTTCAGGCTTCCTTCGGCCAACGCCGGAGATGCTAGGCAAAGTGAAAGCGCGGTTCCCGTCATCAGTTTTTTCATGTTCTCTCTCCTGTTGGGGGCTTGTTGTTATGTGGTGTGGTGAAATCAGTTTGGCTCTCGCGCGCTACGCGACGCGAGTGTCAGCGCAACCGTCGCCAGCACCAGAGAGGCCGCAATCAACAGCGTCGCGATGGCATTGAGTTCCGGCGAGGTGCCCGCACGGATCAGCGAGAAGATATAGACCGGCAGCGTCGTGGTCCCGCCCGAGGCCAGCATATTGGAGGTGATGAAGTCATCCATCGAAATCAGAAAGGCCAGCATTGCCCCCGAGAACAGCCCCGGGAAAATCAACGGCAGGGTGACGCGGCGAAAGACCGTCCAGCGCGGCGCATAAAGATCGGTGGCTGCCTCTTCGAAATCCAGCGACATCCCCTGTAGACGGGCACGGATTGGCAGGAAGGCAAAGGGGGTGCAAAAGGCCGAATGCGCAATCACCAGCTTGAGCAGCCCATTTTGCAACCCGATCAGCGAAAACAGGATCAGCGTGGCCACCGCCAGAACGATCTCTGGCAGCAGCAGCGGCAGGTTGACCACCGTTTCAGACAGCCTGCGAAAGCGCAGGTTTTTGCCGCGAATGATCGCCATGGCCGCCATCAGCGCGATGGTTGTGGCCACCACCGTGGCGATGCCCGCCACGATCAGAGAGGTCTCCACAGCGGCCATCAGCGCACTGTTGTTGAGCGCAGAGCCGTACCATTTGACCGAGAACTCGGTCCAGACACCGGTGATCCGGTTGGCGTTGAACGAATAGATCACCACAATCAGAAGCGGCGCATAGAGATAGGTAAAGAAGGCCACACTCAGGATCCCGAGGCCGGGATAGCGTTTGACGTCATGCCTGCGGCTCATGTCGTTGCCTCATTGAGAGCGGCCCGGCGGGCCAGAACAATCAGCACGATCATGACAAAGACAAGCAGCATCACGGCGATGGCTGACCCAAAGGGCCAATTGCGCCCACCGCCAAATTGAAGCTGGATCAGAGACCCCATCATCATCTGCTTGCCGCCCCCCATCAGGATCGGCTCAAGCACCGCGCCCAGCGCCGGCACAAAAACGAGGATCGCCCCCGAGGCAATGCCCGGCGCCGTCAGCGGCAGGATCACCCGCCGCAGCGTCACCCAGCGGTTGCCGTAAAGATCATGCGCGGCTTCGATCAGCGTGCCGTCCAGCTTCTCGATCGAGGCAAAGACCGGCAGCACCATCAGCGGGATGTAAGTATAGACCATGGCTGCCAGCGTTGCGCCGTCGTTATACATCAGGCTCAACCCCTGCGGCGCACCAAAGATCTCCAGGAAACGCGGCAGCGGGCCGTCTTTTCCCAGAATGATCATCCAGGCATAGACCCGCAAAATCATCGACATCCAGAACGGCAGGGTGACAAGATACACCATCAGTGACTTGCGGCGCGCCGGTTGCTGCGCGATGTAATAGGCGACCGGCACCGCGAGGCTCAGGCAAATGATCGTTGTCACCGCCGCCAGCAAAAGCGTGCGCAGGATGATCATGAGGTATTGCGGCGTGAATTCCATCTCGCCGGTCCAGCCCTCGTTGAACAGGATCTGTCGGTATCCCGTGAGATCAAAGCCCCAATCAAAACCGCCATAGGCTCCGCGCGTCGAGACGGAAACGGCGGCGACGATCATGATCGGCATTAGCAGGGCAAAGCCCATGAGCAGCCAGGACGGCACAAGCCCGAGATAGGCAAGGTTCAGCGCGCGCCGACGACGGGGCACAGCGGGGCTGGCATGACCGGCATCGCTCATGAGCCCAGCACTCGGGCTGAATGTTCAACAAATCCGACATGCACGGTACTGCCCACCGCAATCGTGTCACCCTCGCGCGAGGCATTGCGACGCGAGGCCCGCAGTTGCGTGCCATGCGCTTCCAGGACGTAATGGGTGTATCCGCCCAGATAGTGTTTCTGGAGCACCTCCGCAGTGAAGTCGATGCCCTCCACCTGGTCTCCCAGGCTCAGCTTTTCGGGGCGGATCGACAGGGTTGCACGCCCCTTGCCCACATCCACAGGTGCCGGGATTTCAATAACTTGGCCAAAGGGCGTCCGCACAGTGGCCCTGTGATCCGCCGCCGCCAGAACCTCAACGTCGAGAAAATTGGTTTCACCAACAAAATCAGCCACGAAGCGATTGACCGGCTCTTCGTAGATCTCTGTCGGCGTGCCGATCTGTTGCACCTGGCCAGCGCCAAGAACGGCGATCCGGTCGGACATGTCCAGCGCTTCTTCCTGGTCGTGGGTCACAAACACAAATGTAATCCCCGTATCGCGTTGCAGGCTGCGCAGCTCGTCGCGCATCGCCTGCCGCAGTTTCAGGTCCAGCGCCGAGAGCGGCTCGTCCAGCAACAGCACTTCGGGTTCGGGGGCCAATGCGCGGGCCAGCGCCACACGCTGCCGCTGCCCCCCCGAGAGCTGTGCCGGCTTGCGCTTGGCAAACTGCCCCATATGCACGCGGTCCAGAATCTCACCGACACGGGATTTGATCCGAGCCCTGTCCCAGCCCAGGTTCTCCAGCCCGAAGGCCACGTTTTGCTCCAGTGTCATATGTGGAAACAACGCATAGCTTTGGAACACGGTATTCACCCGGCGCTTATGCGGCGGGATATCGACGATGTCGCGACCGTGCAGGCGCAGGCTGCCAGTATCGGGCGTCTCAAAGCCTGCCATCATCCGCAACAGCGTGGTCTTGCCGCAGCCCGATGGCCCCAGCATGGTGAAAAATTCGTTCTCGCGAATGTCAAAGCTGACCGAGCTTAGTGCATCGAAGGATCCAATACTCTTGGAAACTTCGATCACTTCAACTGCGTTCAAATCTTGCATATGGCTTATCCCGTTCTAGCCCTGCCACCAGCCTCAAAAGAGATAGAAGGTCGCGTGGCAGGTCATTTTGATGAACGGATAAAGGCCGCGTCAGCGGGACAGGTAAATGAGTAGTTGCGAAATCGCTGATTAGGCAGGGGCTAAACGCGGCACTAAAATTTGCCGTTGTTTTGGCCCAAAACTCAAAATTCTTCAGGAATTGAGGCTAGATATAGCGGTCCCCCGGTGCGCGGCATCTCCATGCCTGCCCTTGCCGGTCAGACAGCGCTTGCGCGTTTACATGGTTCAGAGCCTAATTTTTAATCAGAAATGCACGGTGGGAAACGATGCCTTACCTCACCGCTGGCTAAGCTGCGGCGGACAGGATAGATCGTTGCTTTCGGCCAGCTCCCACTCGATACTTCGGTACCGGCGCGTCACCCAGAGATGATTGCCGCCCCGCCCGGTGCGGTTTTGGCCGCTGGACCGACCAATATGGAACTAGGGTAACAACATGCCTATCAGATACACTTTGCGCCAGATCGAGTACTTTGTGGCTGTTGGCGAAACTGGCAGTATCACGGCAGCGTCGCATTTGCTAAACGTGTCCTCCCCGTCCATCTCGGCAAGCGTATCGCAGCTTGAGGAGGAACTGGGGGTCATGCTTTTTGTGCGGCATCACGCACAGGGCCTGACGCCGACGCCGGCAGGTCACGCAATGCTTGATCACGCAAAGGGCGTTCTGCAACAGGCTGCGGGGCTTGCCGACCTTGCCGCATCTCTTTCCGGGTCGATCCGCGGGCCGCTGTCGATCGGCTGCCTGAGCACCTTTGCACAGGTTGTGCTACCGGGTCTCCGGCGGAGCTTTAGCGACCAGTACAGCGAGGTCCGCATCAGCCAGATCGAAGCCAACCAATCAGAGCTTTTCATTCTGCTGCGGCAGGCCAAGATCGATGTGGCGCTGACCTATGATCTGGATCTGCCTCGCGACCTGAGTTTTCACCCGATGTTGAGCCTACCGCCCCTGGTCGCGCTGAGCGAAACCCATCCCCTGGCCGATCAACAGTCGATCGCGATAGAAGAGCTCGCAGACTATCCGATGGTCCTACTGGATCTGCCATATAGTGCGGATTATTTCCTGTCATTTTTTACCCGCGCAGGGCTGCGCGTCAACATCGCAGAGCGGACACAGGACATGGCAGTCATGCGGGGGCTGGTCGCGAACGGCTTTGGCTATTCAATCGTGAACATCCGTCCGGTGAACGATCTGGCGCCAGATGGCAAGCCCATGCGGTTCCTGCCACTATCCGGTGACCACCGCCCCATGAAGATGGGCTTGCTGTCCATCGCCAGCAGCACCCGGATCCAGCTGCACGACGCCTTTCTGACTCATGCGAATGATTGGATCTCCGCACATATGCCAAAACTTCTCAAGACACGCTAAGGCGGATCAGCTTAGCTCGGCCAGCAGGCGGTCCATCATCCCGTCACAGGCGGCCAGCTGTGCCTCTTCCAGATACTCGTCGGCCTTATGCCCCTGCCCCGCCATGTCGCCGGGGCCACACACAACCGTCGGGATGCCAAGCGCCGCAAAAAAGCCAGCCTCGGTGCCAAAGGCAACCTTGATCGGCGTCTTGGTGCCGCAAAGTGCTGCAACCCGCACGACCTCTGGCGCATCCAGCGACACCTCCAGACCGGGGTAGGTGTTGGTGCACGTGATCTCAACACCAGCAGTCGCGCCGATCTGCCCGGCAAGCCGGGTCTCGAATATCTCAGGCTGGTCGATTGGCAGGTGGCGCAACTCGAACTCGATCTCGGCGTGGTCTGGCACGATGTTGAGCGCCGTACCGCCCATCATTTTTCCCGCGTGAACGGTGGAATAGGGAATGTCATAGGACCCATCCCGCGTGCCTGAGCTGGCGTATTCATCCTGCAGGGCGCGCAGCGCGGTCAGCACGTCCCCGGCCAGATGCAGCGCGTTCACAAAACGCGGGGCAAGCGCCGAATGGCCCGCCTCGCCGTGGCAAGTGGCACGAAACGCCGCCTTGCCCTTATGACCGATGGCCGGATGCATGGACGTTGGCTCGCCAACGATGCACAGGTCCGGGTGCCAGCCAAGCGCCTCGATCCCCGGCATCATCCTGCGAATACCCTGGCATCCGACCTCCTCATCGTAGGAGATCGCCAGCATCAAAGGCTGGGCGAGGGACGCCTCGCCGGCGCGCTCCGCCAGGGACAAGATGGAGGCCAGAAACCCCTTCATGTCGGTGCTGCCGCGCCCATAGACCCGTCCTTGCGCGCGCGTCATTTCAAACGGCGGGCAAGTCCAGTCCTGCCCCTCGACGGGTACAACGTCGCTATGGGCCGACAGCATCACGCCGCCCGGACCTTTGGGACCAATCCGCGCCATCACCCCCGCCTTTGGAAGATCGGGATCTCCAAGACGACAGGTCTCGAACCCCGCCGTCTTGAGCAGGTCCTCCGCATAGTCAATCAGCGCCAGATTGCTCTCGGCGCTAACCGTTGGAAAGCCAATGAGCTGCGCGAGGATGTCGAGCGTGCGGGCCTTGGGCGCCGCAGCCGTCATTGTGCCGCCAGCTCGGTGATTTCACGGCGGAACGGCAGATCGTCACCGATGTCAGCCCCATCCAATTCCCGCGCATAACGATGCCCGGCATAGGTCGCCCAGGCAATCGGGCCCGAGGCCTCGGCATCGCCAAACAGCTTGACCGAGCGAATACCGGCATCGGCCCAGTCCTCCTGCCGCGCTGTCAGGCCGTGGAACAGCTGATCATTGCCAGTGCGCGACGCGACCATGACAACCGCGTCACAGGGGTAGGTGCGGGTTTTTCCGGTATAGACGCAGTTCGACACGACGTGATCGCTTGCCACTTGGGTGACGCCGCGGTTCAGCACGATATCGACCCCCATCTCGTCCAGCCGGGCATGGATCGTCGCCTGCTCCAGCGTATTATTGGTCCAGTCCGAGACATAGGCCGACGGGGTGATCAATGTTACCTTGGCGCCCTGTTTCACCAACAGCTCAGCCAGGACGCCGCCCATATAGTAGTGATCATCGTCATAAATCACCACGGTGCCACCGGGCAAGGTGCCATCCATCAGATCGTCGGGCGTGTAGATCTTTGCCCCCTCAGCGACAGGCATGGGCACCACATGTTGACGGGACACCCCGTCGCGCCGCCAGGTGGCACCGGTGGCAATGGCGATGTTCTGAAAGCCGAACTCAAGGATGCTGTCAACATCCAGCTCGCTTTCGCGGTAGATCTCGACATTGGGGCGTTGCGACAGTTGGTAGTCCCGGTAATCGACAACACGGCCCCAGGCCGACAGACCCGGCAAAGCGCGTTCGCGGGTGACACGACCACCGATCACGTCGCGGGCTTCGGCCACCGCCACATCATAGCCGCGACGGCACAGCGCCCAGGCCGCCTCCAGCCCAGCGGGACCAGATCCGATGACCAGGACATTGTCGCTGTCGCCCTTTTCATTCATGATTTCCGGGTGCCAGCCCTTGCGCCATTCTTCCATAAACGTGGGGTTTTGCGTGCAGCGGCTGATCGACATCGTCATATCGCCGGTGATGCAGATGTTGCAGCCGATACATTCGCGGATGTCTTCAATCCGGCCCTCTTCGATCTTTTTGGGCAGGAACGGATCCGCAATCGAGGGACGCGCGCAGCCGATCATATCCAGTGTGCCGGACCTGATCATCTTTGCCATCACATCGGGCGAGGTAAAGCGGCCCACCCCCACAATCGGCTTGTCGGTCAGGTCGTGAATGCCGCGCACCAGAGCTTCCTGTGCCGCTTCCTCCTTGAACCGTGATGGACCGGAGCAATCTTCCCAGGTGCCCTGCGCCAGATCCCAGATGTCCGGCAGGTTTCTGTTCATCTCGACAAAATCGCGCACCTCGGCGTTGCAAAAGCCCAGGTCGCCAATGGTCTCATCCAACGAGACCCGCAGTGCAATTGCCATCGTGTCGCCCACCGCATCGCGGATATCCGCGACCACTTCGTTGGCGAAGCGGGATCTGTTTTCCAGACTGCCGCCATATTCATCCGTGCGGCGATTGGTGGCGCGGCTCAGGAAGTGTTGGAAAATGCCAAACCCATGTGCGCCGTACAGATTGATCAGGTCAAAGCCCGCCTCTTTTGACCGCTTTGCTGCGTTCACAAACCAGCGACGCAAATCCTTGATCTCGCTTTTCGACAGGGCGCGGGCCTGCACCGGATCATTGGTGAAGGTGCGGATCGGCAGAGCCGAAGGAGCCAGCGGCACCTCTTTGGAATAGAGGTTTGGGCCGTTGATCCCGGAATAGGCCAGCTGAATGCCCGCCAGCGCGCCGTGTTCCTTCATCTTTTCCGACATGCGCCGCAGCTGCGGGATGTCCTTGTCTTCCCACAGGCGCAGTTCGATAAAAGGAGTGATTTCCGAGCTATGGTGCATCTCGCACTGCTCGGTAAAAATCACCCCCCAGCCGCCCTGCGACTTGATCCCGCGCATTTCAGCAGCCGCCGAGGGATCGCGATAGCCACCACCGTTGCAATGGGGCACCTGATAAAAGCGGTTCTTGGCAGTTACAGGGCCGATCTGCATCGGTTCAAACAGAATATCGTAGCGGGAATCGCGCATTCTCGTCTCCTAAACGGAAAATATGTCACCTCTCGCGCGCCCGTCAGGGCTGCGCGGGGCGGTCAGGGCTTGTATTTGATCCAGGTGGTCTTGAGGGCGGTGTATTTGTCCAGCGAATGCAGGGACAGGTCGCGCCCAAAACCGGATTGCTTCATGCCGCCAAAGGGCGTCTGCGCCGACAGCGCATCAACCGTGTTCACCGAGACAGTGCCAACATGCAGCCGATCAGACACCCGGCAGGCGCGGGACAGGTTGTCGGTCCAGACCGAGGCCGCCAGGCCGTAGATTGAATCATTGGCCATCGTGACGGCCTCATCTTCGCTGTCAAAGGGGATCACAGACAGCACAGGTCCGAAGATTTCATCGCGGGCAAGCGGGTCGTCATGAGACACGTCGGAAAAGATCGTCGGCTGCACAAAACAGCCCTTGCCATTCACCTGCACCCTTTCGCCACCAGTCACCAGATCGGCAGTCTGCTTGCCCGCTTCGACAAAACGCATGATGCCTTGGGTCTGTTTTTCATCCACGATAGCGCCCATTTTTGTCGCCGGGTCCAGCGGGTCGCCCGGCTGCAAGCCTTGCGCCCGCGCGATCAGTTTTTCCACCAGCGCATCTTTGATTGACCGTTCCACATAAAGCCGCGCGTTGGCCGAGCAGATCTCACCCTGGTTGAAGAAGATGCCAAAGGCCGCCATGTCGGCCGCCGCATCCAGATCTTCGCAATCGGCAAACACGAGGTTGGGGCTTTTGCCGCCGGTTTCGGGCCAGACCTGTTTCAGGTTCGATTGCCCGGAATATTCCATGAAGCGCTTGCCGGTGGCGGTTGATCCGGTGAAGGCCAGACAATCCACATCCATATGCAAGCCCAGCGCGCGGCCCGCCGTGGCCCCAAATCCGGGCACCACGTTGAACACCCCATCGGGCACTCCGGCCTCAGAGGCCAGCTCCGCCAGCCGCAGGGCCGACAGCGGCGATTGCTCAGCAGGTTTCAACACCACCGAGTTGCCCGCCGCCAATGCGGCTGCCGATTTCCATGTCGCCATATCCAGCGGGAAATTCCACGGCACAACCGCGCCCACCACGCCCAGCGGCACCCGGCGCACCAGCGCCAGATCGCCGGGGCCCGTTGGGGCAACCTCGTCATAAATCTTGTCGATCGCCTCGGCGTACCATTGGAAGAAATGGGCCGAGCCTGGGGCATCCACCGTCATCGCATCGGTGATAGGTTTGCCCATATCCAGACTGTCGAGCAGAGCCATTTCTTCCAGATTGGCGCGGATCAGGTCGGCCAGTTTCAGCAGAACCGCCTTGCGCTCCCCCGGAGCCATGCGCGACCAGCGGCCATCGTCAAAGGCCCGACGCCCAGCCGCCACAGCCAAATCCACATCCGCCGCATCACATTCAGCCACCGAAGCCAGAACCATGCCATTGGCCGGGTTTACGCTGTCAAAGGTCCTGCCTGAGATGGCATCGGTGAATTTGCCGTCGATAAACACCTGATGACGAATGTTCAGCGCAGCCGCCCTGGCCCGCCAATCTTGAAGGGTGAAATCCAGCATCCCTGTTCCTTCCTGTTCTATTCGTCGCCCGGCACGCCGTAGGACGGCGCCTCGCGCGGGTCGAGCGCGCGCTGGGTGTAGGCGTCAAGCTGCGGCTTATAGATGTCCCAGGCGGTGGCGATGTTTTCAATCGGGCAGCCCTCGGTCCAGTCACAGCGCAGCTCGGCCACGGGCCAGGCGACCTTGTCAACGATCAGCATCCCGGCGGAATGCACTGGCCCGGCTTCGCCTCCGGCGGCCAGGCCTGCGCGCATCGCGGCAATCAGACGGTCGCCGATAGGCCCCCTGGCGGCAGTGAACCCCGCCACGATGGCCTGCGGCACACTGTCATTGGCCAAAAGGTTCCCCCCCGAGGCCACATTTTCCGCCTCGGCCTGGGTCCAGATACCTAGGCTTTTGGGGCCGGAATGGATCGCCGTGCGCCCCTGCCCGTCCACCGCCAGCACCTGCCGGTATTCCATGAACTGGCTACAGGCCTGCACTTCGGCAATGGCCTCGGGGGCGGACATGCCGCCTTGCATCAGGTCAAGCGTCAGCGGCCCCAGCGAGGGATCGGTCACGTTCTGCGAGGCCACCGCACCCACGCCCGCGCGGGCAAAGGCACAGCGCGCGGCAACCGCGGGTGAGGACGAAGAGATCGCCATGCCAAACATGCCGGTTTCAGCGCAGCGCGCTACAAGAGAAAAGGTCATGCGCTCAATCCGGGATCACGGCGGTGCCGTCGATTTCAACCAGCCAATCGGGCCGCGCCAGGGCCTGCACCACAAGCCCGGTCGAGACCGGGTGCACGCCTTTGATATATTCGCCCATGGTGCGATATACCGCCTCGCGGTGGCGCACGTCGGTGATATAGACCACCACCTTGACCAGGTGGCTCATGTCGCCGCCGGCTTCCTCGATCAGCTGGCGAATGTTCTGCATTACCTTATGGGTCTGCTCCACCGGATCGTGGCTGTCGATGTTTTTTGCGTCATCAAGGCTCTGCGGACACTGACCGCGCAGCCAGACGGTCTTGCCGCCCTGGGTGACCACGGCCTGGCACAGATCATTGTCGAGGTTCTGCTCGGGGTAGGTATCACCGGTATTGAATTTGCGAATGCGGGTATGTGCCATTTGGGCGCTCCTGTCAGGTTTATTCTGCGGCGGCCGATACGATGGCCGCCTCGCCATCATAAGCCATGTAGGCTCGCTGGATTTCGATTTGATCGGCGATATGTTTGGCGTCATGCCACACGCCCCACAGGAACGACGATCCACGCCGCGACTGCCAGGGCAGCCCGAGGAAATACACTCCCGGCTCCTGGGACAGTCCGCGCTGGTGGATTGGCGCGCCACGCTCATCAAAGGCATCGGCCTTGAGCCAGTTGAAATCCTGCCGAAAGCCTGTGGCCCAGATGATCGTGCACACGTTTTCTTGCTCAAGGTCGATGGCGCTCAGCGGCTGGCTCAGACAGTCCGGATCAGGGAAGGCCCGCCGCGCCTCTGGCTCTTTGGGCAGGTCGAGACCTGTGCGCGCGACATAGGCATCGGCCATATCGAGCAACTCGGCGTAATTGGCATCGCCCTTTGCCACATTGGCCTTTAGGTCGTCAGCAAAGCGCAACACCCCGTCATCATAGCCCGCAGTCAAGCCGGTCAGCACCACGCCCTCCCCTGCGAGGCGGCGGAAATCCATGGTCTGCCCGCCATAGGCACCGCTGACCGAAATGGTCACATGCTCTGTGCCCGGCGCAGGTGCGGCCATGTCCCACAGGCCCAGCACGCCCAGCCACCAGACAAAGTCACGCCCCCGATAGCGGCGTGGCGGGCGGTCATGCGACCCCACCGACAGAAAAACTTTGCGGCCGACACGGTTCAGCTCGTCCGCGATCTGCGCGCCAGACGAACCAGCGCCAACCACCATCACAGCGCCGTCGGGCAGTTGACCGGGGTGCTTGTAGTGAAACGAATGAAGCTGCGTTACTGGCGCGGTCTTGGGCACGATAGGCGGGACCACCGGGTGCTGAAACGCTCCGGTCGCCGCCACGATGCGGTTGGCCTCGATCTCGCCTGCGCTGGTTGTAACCAGAAACCGACCAGTGCCGGGCTTGCGCACCGCGTCGAGCACCTCAACCCCTTCGCGGATCGGCGCTTTGATCATTGCGGCGTAATCTACCAGATAGTCCGCCACACGATCCTTGGAGACAAAGGCATCAGGCGCCTCGCCCTCAAATTTCATATTGGGGAACCGGTCATGCCAGACCGGTCCGTTGGTCACCAGCGCATCCCAGCGCCCGCTGCGCCAGGCTTCGGCAGTGCGGTTTTTCTCCAGCACCAGATGCGGCACCCCGGCCCGGCCAAGATGTTCACTCATGGCGATGCCGGCCTGTCCGCCCCCGACGATCAACGTATCAGTCTTTTCCACGGGCATGTCCGCCTTCCCCTGTGTTTTAAAGGTGCTTTTGGCCCAGTGTCGGGCGATACCTTTCAGGCTAAAGTAGAAGGCAAAGCGCTAAAACTACGATTTCTCGCAGCACTGCTTAGGTTGTCCCTAAACAGCGTCACCCCCCGCAGCAAATGACGCAGCCCATGCGCCAGCGCCTCAGATCAGAGCCACCTACCGCCCCGGTAGGGATACGGTTTTCCATAACACGGCGGCCGAAGAGCTTTCTTGCAGAGGAAGGGTGGATCGGCCCGGCAGATCAAACCCTGCTTACAGCGCCAAGCCGCCACCAACCGCAGCTCGGTCCAGGGGGGGGCAATACTGCAGCGGGGGAGACGACCCCGCTCCAGGGCTGGGGGGGACATTGCTGGAGACAGGAGGAAAGTCGCCAGAGACATCGGGGGGGCACGGGCTGACGGGGCGGCCATGGCTGTTACAGATGGCCTGCAGCTTGGTGTTCACGCCGCCCGTTTTGACGCCCAAACTGGTCACGTTAAAACGGGCGGTGTTGTCACTGCACCACTGTGCTGCCACTCCGAACAGGACCTGATATCAGGTTGTCTTCACGCATCAGGTTGTTCCTCGAGACGGATCAGAACCGATCCGCCTTCGACCGCGTCTCCAACCGCACAGCTCACCTCCAGAACCGTGCCTGCGCGCGGTGCCACGAGGGCCGTCTCCATCTTCATAGCTTCCATCACACCCAGTTTAGCGCCTTCATCAATCCGGTCTCCAACCGCGACATCCAATCCCACAATGGTCCCTGTCATTGGCGCTAAGACAACATCGCTCAGGTCCGAGGTGACAAGGCTGCCAGAACGCGGGTCGGGAAGCAGAAGATCCCGCACCACGCCACCAAACAAGACCGAAACCAGTTGTTCCGCATTGCGCGTTGCCACCCGTACCTGGGCTTTGCGTATTGCGCCTGTTGCACCGCTTCGCGCCGTGATATGCGCATTCTCAACCTTCACTGCGGACAGTTTCAGAGGCCTGGTGTTGTCGCCCGACATGATGACAGACCCATCGCTGCACAGGATCAGTTGGCGCTCGATCTGCTCACCCTCGTAGGTGAATTGAACCTGGTGCTTCGCTTCACCCCAAAGGCGAAAACCAAAATCCCGGCGGCTTGGGTCGAGATCCAAAGCAGCAATTGCACCAAAGGCGATATGTTCTTCGCTCAGCGGATCGCTGGCGGTCAAAGCGGCCAAGTCCCGTTCAATAACACCGGTGTCAAAATGGCCCTTTGCAAAGCCATCATGTTTCGCCAGAGCCGACAGGAATTCGGCATTGGTTGCGGTGCCGGCAACCTGGGTCTCCCCCAATGCGTCAAGCAACCCGTCAAGGGCATCCTCCCGCGTGGCGGCGTGGGTGATGATCTTTGCAATCATCGGGTCATAGAAGGGGCTGATGCTGTCCCCGCTCTGTACCCCGGAATCATTGCGCGCCTTTGCACAGAACGACAGATGTTCAAGCTTCCCCGTTGCGGGCAGGAAGCCTTTGGTTGGGTCTTCTGCATAGAGGCGGGCCTCAAAAGCATGCCCGTCAATCTGCAAGGCGTCTTGCGCCATGGGCAGAGGCGCACCAGAGGCGACCAGCAACTGCCATTCCACCAGATCAACCCCGGTAATGGCCTCTGTCACCGGATGTTCGACCTGAAGCCGGGTGTTCATTTCCATGAACCAAAAGCCGTCTTCGCGCAAAGGTCCGGACCCATCGACAATAAATTCAATGGTCCCCGCACCACTATAGCTGATCGCCTTGGCTGCGGTTACAGCGGCATCCGTCATCGCGTGACGCACCGCATCTGTCATACCCGGCGCCGGTGCTTCCTCGATCACCTTCTGGTGGCGGCGCTGAAGCGAGCAGTCGCGTTCAAACAGATGCACCGCACTGCCGTGGTTGTCACCAAACACCTGCACTTCGATATGTCGCGGCGATGTGATGAACTTTTCGACCAGCACATGCGCGTCGCCAAACGAGGCCTGACCTTCGCGTTGCGCGGCGGCCAGTGCGTCGAGAAACTCCGACGCCTTATCAACCTTGCGCATCCCCTTGCCGCCGCCACCTGCGCGCGCTTTGATAAGCACGGGATAGCCAATTCTTTCGGCCTCATTGGCGAGGAATGTGGCGTCTTGGTTTGCACCTTGGTAGCCCGGGACAACGGGCACACCCGCTTTGGTCATAAGATCCTTGGCGGCATCTTTTAGCCCCATCGCGCGGATTGCCTCTGCCGAGGGCCCAATAAAGATCAAACCTGCGGCTTTGACGGCATCCACAAAATCGGGGTTTTCCGACAGGAAACCATAGCCGGGATGGATCGCCTCTGCCCCGGTTGCGAGCGCGGCCTCAATGATCCGCGATCCCACAAGATAGCTTTCGGAAACCGGGGACGCGCCGATATGGATGGCCTCATCTGCCATGGCCACATGCATCGACGCGGCATCTGCATCAGAATACACCGCTACCGTCGCCACGCCCATGCGGCGCGCAGTGCGGATCACGCGGCAGGCGATTTCGCCGCGATTGGCAATCAGTATTTTAGAGAAAGTCTTTTTCATCATCACATCCTGAACAGGCCAAATTTCGTGTCTTCGATCGGCGCGTTCAGCGCGGCCCGAAGAGACAGCGAGACAACTTCGCGGGTCTTGCGAGGATCAATGATCCCGTCGTCCCAAAGCCGCGCAGAGGCATAAAGCGGCTGCGACTGGCGCTCGAACATATCAATCGTCGGCTGCTTGAACTCGGCTTCGTCTTCGTCGGACCAGATCCCGCCTTTTGCCTCGATACCGGCCCGGCGAACATCGGCCAAAACTCCTGAGGCCTGAGCCCCCCCCATCACCGAGATCCGTGCGTTGGGCCACATCCAGACAAACCGGGGGCCAAAGGCGCGCCCGCACATACCATAGTTGCCGGCGCCATAGGACCCGCCAACAACCACCGTGATCTTGGGGACGGATGCGGTTGAAACGGCTGTCACCAGCTTGGCCCCGTCTTTGGCAATCCCGCCTGCTTCGTATTTTGAGCCAACCATAAAGCCCGTGATGTTTTGCAAAAACAGGAGTGGTATTTTGCGCTGACAACACAGCTCGATAAAATGGGCGCCTTTGGTCGAACTCTCTGAAAACAAAACGCCGTTGTTGGCGATAATCCCAACCGGAACACCGTCAATATGGGCAAAGCCTGTGACCAAAGTGGTGCCATAGCGTGGCTTGAACTCAGCAAAATCGGACCCATCAACCAACCGGGCGATAAGCTCACGCGCGTCATAGGGGGTTTTGTCGTTCGCAGGCACCACGCCCATGACCTCTTCAGAGGGGTAAAGCGGTTCTTTAGGCTCTTTGAAATCAACCGAAGGTCGCGCAACCGGGCCGAGATGGCTGACAATTTCACGCGCCAGAGCCAGGGCATGCTGGTCGTCATCCGCCAGATAGTCCGCAACACCAGAAAGCCGGGTATGGGTATCGCCTCCACCCAGGGTTTCGGCGTCAATAATCTCGCCTGTCGCCACTTTCACCAAGGGCGGCCCGGCTAGAAAAATGGTGCCCTGTTCGCGCACGATAATGGTTTGGTCACTCATCGCCGGCACATAGGCGCCGCCAGCGGTGCAGGACCCCATCACCACCGAGATCTGGGCGATGCCCTTGGCGCTCATCCGTGCCTGATTAAAAAAGATGCGACCAAAGTGATCGCGGTCCGGGAACACTTCATCTTGGTTGTTCAGATTGGCGCCGCCGGAATCCACCAGATAGATGCATGGCAGATGGTTCTCTTCGGCAATTTCCTGGGCGCGCAGGTGTTTCTTCACCGTCATCGGAAAGTAGGTTCCACCTTTGACGGTCGCGTCATTGCACAAGATCATGCAATCGCGTCCCTCAACCTGGCCAATCCCGGCAATCGCCCCTGCAGACGGCACTTCATCGTTGTACAGCCCGGATGCCGCAAACAACCCCACTTCCAAGAAAGGCGATCCAGGATCCAGCAATCCCGCAATCCGATCACGCGGCAAAAGTTTGCCCCGCGCCACATGACGCTGTCGAGAGGCTTCAGAGCCACCTTTCACGATCCGGGCGGCTTCCTCGGCAACCGCTTTGTATTGTGCCTCCATCGCTTCCGTGTTCTGGGCGAACTCCGCAGACGCCGACTGCTGGTTGCTTTGCAATATCGTCATTCAGTTTCTTTCTCTTGTGTAATTCGTTCGCAGCCAGGCCAAGGCCTTGGTCGCTTGGAACGGGCAATCAGCGCGCCATGAATTCCGGCAGGAACAGGGTGATTTCCGGGAAAGACATCAAGAGAATCAGAACGATGACTTCCATCCCGAGGAACGGCAGAATGCCCTTGAAAATCGTGCCAAGCGGCACCTTCGTCTGGGCCGCTGCTACATAGGCATTTAGCCCGAGCGGAGGTGTCAGAAGGCCGATCTCGACCGTTTTTGTCACCACAATACCAAACCAGATGGGATCGTAGCCAAGCGCCATCGCAGTTGGAAAGGCCAAAGGCATGGCCAGGGACAGAATGGCGAGCTGATCCATGAACATTCCCATCACCAGCAATGCCAGAATGATGATGCCCATTATGACTTCGCGCGACATATCCGTTGTCGCCACGAATTCCAGCAAACTGTGGGTGATGCGCGTGAACGCAAGGTAGTTCGAGAAAATCGCAGAACAGGCAACGATGGCCACAATCATCACCGTCGCGCGGATCGCACCACTGACGGAGCGATTGAAGGCGGCGAACTTTAGGGTGCGCTGCGCCAGGACAATCACGAGAGATCCCATCACCCCCAGTGCAGCCGCTTCGGACGGGGATGCGATGCCGCCATAAATTGCCCCAATCACTGCAACCATGAGCAAGACCATAGGGATGACGTGACGGCTGTCCTTCACCGCTTTCTTCAATACAAAGGGTTCACCCTTTGGCGCCTGGTCGGTTGTATGGGCGATAATCTTAATCACGACGGCCAAACCACCTGCTGTGAGCAAGCCTGGAATGATCCCAGCAATAAAGAGTTTGCCAATCGATGTTTCCGTCAGCACGCCATAGACGACCAACACGATGGAGGGCGGCACGACAACGGCCAGTGTCCCCCCGACACTCACAACAGCGGCAGCCAAACTGTCAGAATATTTGTGACGGCGCATTTCCGGAAAAGCAGAGGCAGCCATCGCCGCAGTTGATGCCGTTGAACTGCCAACCAGGGCCGCAAGCAGCACCGAGGCCGCAACGGTCGCCATCGCCAGCCCGCCTTTTACGTGACCGATCCATGACTGGCAGGCGATGATGGCCCGCCGCGTCACATCGCCCGCGGTCAACAGTTCCGCCATCAGGATGAAAAGCGGAATGGCGACCAGAATGAAGGATGATGACGTGTCAAAAAACGTTCTCTCCAGCACCGCCAAGGCTGGTTTGAATCCAAGTTGTGCCGCTAGACCAATCGTGCCCGTTATTCCCATTGCAAAGGCAATCGGGACGCGCACCGCCATAAGACTGGCAAGCACAAGGAGAAGGACAAAAAATGTTAACATCAGTTTGGCTTTCGCTCCGTAAGAGGTGGATGGTCGCCAAGACGACCACCCAGATTAGTGTTTCGGAACGATCTGCTAATCGCTGATCAGTGAACGATAAGCCTCGAGCACTACAGTCGCTTTGTCATTGTCCAGGCGCTCTGCCCAATCGGTGCTGACAGCAACCAGGGACTCTGAAATTGTCGCAAGCTCGTCTTCGGTGAACTGATAGGTGTCGATGCCCGCAGCGGCCCATTCTTCGATCAAGCCGGCAACCGAAGCATCCTGCGCCTGCGCAACATGCGACGCCGTTGCCGCGCCCAACTCAACCAGCTGTGTTTGAACTTCGGCAGACAGCCCTTCGAACACATCTGTCTTCAGGACCATGATAAAGCTGTAGCCGCCAAACGAGCCATTGGTGGAAATGTGGCTGACAACTTCGTTCAATTTGTAGCCCGGGACAGAGGCCAGCGGGAACAAGACCGCATCCAGACGCCCCCGTTCAACTGCGGTATAGACTTCCGGACCAGGGATCGAGATGCCGACCCCACCCAGAGCACGTGCCGTCATCGCCTGGGTAGACCCCGATGTCCGCACATCAAGCCCAGCCCAATCGGCAGGGAGCCCAAGGCGGTCCTTGGCCAGGGCCTGATAAGGAGGCAACACAAAGCCAAAGATCGGTGTCACGCCAGCGGCCAGAACTTCGTCCCGCAGCGGGCCTTCTTTGAGCATGGCTTGCAAAGCTTCGGTGCCTTGTTCGGCTGACCCATAAAATCCGGGCAAGCCAATAACAGAGTTCAGCGGCAGAGCATCAGCATGATAGCCAGCACCTAGCAAAGCCGCATCGAGAATACCGTTATTCACCGCATCCAGCTGCGCCTTCGACTTGGCGGCCTGTTGCGACGGGAAATGTTCAAACGTGATTGCACCATTGGTCGCCTCTTCGACGGCGGCCATCCACTTGGTGGTGCCTTCGACCGATACGATGTGGCTGGTCGATTGGAAATCCCCCAGGCGCAAGGTTTCCGCCTGAACTGACAGTCCGGTGAATGCAAATGCACCGGCCAAAACGGCCATCAATTTGTTCGTGTGTGTCATGTCGTTTCCTCCCTTTAGGTTTTTTAGGTATCAACCACGACTTTCGGTGTGAAAGCATCATGGAGCAGCCGCAGAACCAAAACGCTGCACCCCAAGGGGATCACAGCGTAGGCCCACCCAAGCGGCCAATCGAGCGCTCCGTATTCGACATCTCCGTGGATGATGGCTTTGAGAGCAAATTTACCGGACATCACTGTGACAGCGGCAAAGAAGGCCGCGGGCAAAAGCAGACGCAGTTTTGCGATCAGCATTCCAAAAAGTCCGGGTAAGTTTTCTGGTACAAATTCCAGCGCCAGGTGGCCCCCATCGCGGAAAACCCGCGACAGGGACAACGTTGCAAGCACTGGCATTAGGTACAGTTCGGTCAATTCAAACTGTATCTGCACCGGCCTGTTAAAGAAAAGCCGGAGCAGAATATCCGCATTGATGAGACCCGCCACAGCGACGAGGCTGAGACACCCCATAACATGTAAGGAGTCCTCAATTTTGGTCAAAACCTTTTCAAACATTTTCAACCTGACCTCCCCAGCGGTTGACGTGATTGCTTTGTTAGCGCTTTGGCAGCTCCACGATCGCGGATCCGGCAGCTGACAATTCGCCATCTTGTTGTTCTGCGCGCTGCTTGATTTCCAATAGGTAACGCCCGTTTTCTTCAAATTTGCGGACAACCGAACCACGGATCAAAATGATGTCACCCTCGGGGTTGTGCCGACGGACTTCGCATTTCGACTTGGCCAGGAACCCGTCATCGCCCATCCAGTTGGTGACCTGATGGGTCAGCCAGGATGTCCGCTCCGGACCGTAGTCATAGGCACCCGGTGCGCCAACTTCCAACGCGAATTCTTCTTCCCAATGCACCCGCTCTGGGCAATCGGGGATGCCGAACTTGTTCTTGGGGCCGGCACTGGGGTGTTTCTGCTGCAACTGCCAGGCCAACTTGTTGGCGCGGATATACAAACCACCCCAGCCCTGCGCGTAGGCAATAAAGCCGGTAGCCGTCATTGGGCCTTTGACCATGGTCGGCAGTTCGTCGCCCTCGTTCACATCATCCCAATAGCGGGTCTCGGCGCCGCGGATCGTTTCCTGCTCGTAATACTTGTAGTATTCGTTGAGCTCTTCTTCGGTCCAGACCTTACGGCCCTTGGCTTTGGCTTCGGTGTATTTGGTGCCGTTTTCACGCGCCTGATCACGGTCGGTACGGAAGCACCAGCTTTCTGCATCAGCCACCAGATCACCGGTAGCCGCGTCATAGAAATCAACGTGATAGATCTGCTGTACAGCTTTCCCGGCAAAGCGGGTCTCGTGCTCGATCAGGTCTTTCAACACAGCTTCGGTGCGGAATTCCATGTTGCGGGTAATAGGCTTGTGCCAGCTCCAGTTGGCGCCTGACCACATGGCATGCACGCCCGGCAGCCCGCCGACATAGCCTGAGATGATCCGGTTGGTGGCAAACAGGAAACTTGGCAGCGCAATCACATCGCCGTATTTGGTGTTTTTGGCATACTCGGGATCGCACCACAGTGGATTGTCATCACCGATACCGTGCGCATAGTGGCGAATATTGTCCCGTGTCGCCTCATAGCACCAAGGCTCGACTGTCTTTTCGATCTTTACCCCAATCCGCATGCGCAGGTCATCCAGACCTTCAGAGGTAATCTTTGGGAATTTACGTGTCATGTCGTTCATTTCATTCTCCTTGAATGGGCAAATGGCTCTGTGGGTTATTCCGCAGCAGCCAGCTTTTTCGCTTCCTGATCTCGCAGGATTTTCCGGTTCACTTTGCCTGCCGGTGTCTTTGGCAGATCGGTGACAAATTCGATTTGGCGGGGGTATTCGTGGCGCGCCAACCTGGCGCGCACATGGTTTTGAATGCTTTCGGTCAGACCTGGTGTTTCTGCGCCTTTAAGGATGATGTAGGCCTTCACAACGAGGCCGCGAATTTCATCGGGAGCACCAATCACAGCACATTCGGCGACCGCCGGGTGGCTAAGAACCGCGTCTTCAACTTCGACAGCACCAATGGTCCAGCCAGCCGAGATGATCACGTCATCTGCGCGACCGCCGTGATAAAAGTAGCCGTCTTCATCTACCCGGCCGAGGTCCTTGGTCGGGAACCACACACCGCGCTTTTTGACCATCAGCTCGCCGGTCTCACCCGGATCTGCGGCAGAGCCATCCGCGCGCTGCACTTCGACTTCAACGCCGGGTACAGCCTTGCCCATGGCGCCATCGCGCACTTCAAGGTCATTCGCGCCAGGATAGTTCGAGATGATAACGCCAATTTCGGTGGTGCCATACATCGAGCGCACTTTGGTCCCAAAGACCTTTTTGACATAGGTCGCGGTTTCCGAGTCAATCGGCTCACCGGTAAAGCTCAGCTTGTCGAAGAAATACGAAAAGCTCTCTGCTTTGCCAGAGTTGCGCATCATTCTGTAATGGGTCGCTGCCGCCGTCAGATTGGTAATGCGGAAATCATGCAGTCCCTTCAGCAGGCGCACAGGGTCAAACCTGCCGCTGAATGTCCCGGTTGAAACGCCCAAAGCCAACGGTGCAAACGTTCCATGCCACAGGCCATGACCCCATGCAGGGGAGGACGGGCAAAAGAAGCGATCTCCGGGTCGGATGCCCGTTGCATAAAGCGCCGCGACCATCAGCGTCACAATGGATTGATGGCTGTGTTCCACTGCCGCCGGCAAGGCCCGCGTGGTCCCAGAGGTATATTGCAAAACTGCAAGGTCCCGCCCTGCTGTCTTTAGCTCATAGCGCGCAGGCAGATCGCTCAACCCCTCCAGAAAGTCCTGGTCGACGACGGTTACGTTTTTTGCCCCGCCGGCAATGGCATCGGGCGCCTTTTCCGCATTTGTAAAAAAGACCGAAGGTTTGCAATCGCCAACCCGCAACTGAATCCCGTCCGGACCAAACAGCGAGAACATGGGCACGGCAACCGCGCCGCTTTTTATCACCCCAAACATGGCGCTGTAGAATGCCAGGGAGGGTTCAATCATGACCGCGACGCGGTCACCTTTTTTAATACCCTGGGCATCAAGGTAGTGCGCGATTTGCGCAGAGCGGCGTGAGATTTCCTCAAAAGTGATGATCTCGTCTTCGCCAGCAGAATGGGCAATTCGAAGCGCCACGTTGTCGCCATCCACGTGCCGGTCGATGCATTCATGCGCAATATTGAAGCTTTCCCTGTCGCCGTCGAACAGCTCCCAAAGCTTCTCTTTTGAATAGTGCTTTTGAGCGTCCTCATAGGACGTGAATTCCGTCAAGCGGGTCATTCTCGTCTTCCTCCCTGAATTTCCAACAGACCTTCCGATGAGGCGGCCCAGCTTGTTGACAAGGGTAAGGATCGAGGCGAAGTATTGTCAATATGGATATTTCATTGTATATAGGCAATGAAATCGCAAACCATTTGGAGCCAAGAAATGACGGAAAACCAGACTAAGCCGACAACAAAACGCCAGGTCCCCGCGGTCACACGGGCGCTTGCGATCCTTAGGTTTTTGGCCCGCTCCGCCGCCCCTGTTGGCGTCAATCCAATTGCACGGGAACTCGACTTAATCCCGAGCACCTGCCTGCATATTCTGCGTGTTCTTCAGGAAGAGGGGCTGGTAGATTTTGATTCAAACACAAAGCGTTACTCGATTGGGATCGGGATTTTGCCGCTCGCAAAATCGGCGCTGTCGCGAAACACATTCTCAACCCTGATCCAGCCCAAGTTGTCGGGGTTGTCACTGATGTTTAGCGTCACCAGCATTGCAACGCAGCTGGCGCAGCCGGGTCAAATGGTGGTGGTTGCGCTGTCACAATCCAACATGCCATTTCGGCTTCAGGTGGATCTGGGCAGCCGCTTTCCAGCCTTGATCAGCGCAACGGGGCGACTGTTTGCAGCCTATAACGTGACGGATGAAACCGCGCTGCGCGAAGGGTTCCAGAAACTCGTCTGGGACCACCCGCCCACGTTTGAGCAGTGGAAAGAGCAGATCGCGACAGCCCGGGAATGTGGCTACGCGGTGGATCAGGGCTCCTATATCTCGGGCGTGACAGTTGTCGCGGTTCCCGTCTTCGACGCCAACAGAAAGTTGAGCCGCTCCATCGTTGCCATCGGGATTTCCGAGCGCCTCAAAGACAAACAGATCCCCAAACTGGCGAAGGCAATGCAGGCCATTCGCGAAGACATTGAAGAAATACAAATCGACACTGGGAGTTAAAGCGTGACTGAAAATACTACTGAGCTAGGTGATTGGCGAGAATTGAAGATTGGCGGGTTTGTCGATCTTATTGGCCCGCTTTTGCGGTCCACTCGGGTTGATGAAAAGAACACCTACGGACTGCAAACCAACGACACCCACAAGAACCATCTCGGGATTGTTCATGGCGGCGTCCTAACCAGCTTTCTGGATCAGGTGATTGCGGTCACGGCATGGAATGCCGCCGATCGCCAACCCACAGTTACGATGCAGATGGACACACGTTTCCTTGGGGTCGCCAAGGCTGGCGACTTTCTGGAGTTTCGCCCCTCCATTCACCACGCAACCCGTTCACTCATCTTCGTCGACGCCGACGTCACATGTGGAACCAGGTTAATCGCAAGTGCCTCTGCCATAATGAAAATATCAAAGCCATCGGAAAAAAGCCAATGAACACCTCAACAGTTTCCTCCCCTTCTGGCCCGTTGGCGGGCATCAAGGTTCTCGATTTTTCACGTATTCTGTCAGGTCCCTATGCCAGCATGGTTCTCGCCGACCTTGGTGCAGAGGTGATCAAGGTCGAACCCATCGAAAACGGCGACGAAACCCGAAACTTCCCTCCATTTAAGGAAGGGTTGAGCCACTATTACATCGCTTTGAACCGAAGCAAGAAAAGCATCTCGCTCAACCTCAAATCCCCGGAAGGTCTCCAAATCGCCAAGGATCTTGCGCAGCAAAGTGACATCGTCCTGGAGAACTTTCGCCCAGGCGTTATGGACCGACTTGGTCTTGGATATGACACGCTGCGCGCCTCGAATGAACGGCTGCTCTATTGCTCGATCAGCGGCTTTGGAACCAATAGTCCGCATGGCGACAAACCCGCCTTTGATATCGTGGCACAGGCCCTGTCCGGTGTGATGAGCGTCAACTGCGAGCCCGGGCAGGCTCCGAATAAATTGGGCATCCCATTGGGGGACATGGCTGGCAGCATTTTTTCCCTGTTCGGTCTGTTGGCAGCATTGCACGAGCGCAATAACACGGGTCAAGGTCGGCATATCGAGGTTGCAATGCTCGACAGCCTGATCGCATTACAGGGATATTTATCGCAAATTTACTTTGTCACCGGGCAAAGCCCACAGCCCGTTGGGACCCAACACCCAAGCATTGTGCCTTACGGCTCGTTTCCGACTTCGGATGGCCATGTCATTGTGGCCTGCCTGACAGAGCGATTCTGGCACAATTTCGCCCGTTGTCTGGATCGCGAAGATCTTATTGATGACCCTCGCTTTGCGCTCTATGCGTCCCGGCTGGACAACCGCGATGCGCTTGAACCCATTATTCACGCGCGTATGGGCCAGGATAGCACCGCCTATTGGCTCAAACGCCTAGAGGATTTTGACGTCCCAAGTGCGCCAATTCTCTCGATTGGTGAGGCGCTTGAACAAGAGCATGTATCAACGCGGAACCTTGTAGAAACCGTCACCCATCCACAGTTGGGCGACATGAAACTTGTGCGTGGCCCGATTCGGTTCGACGGCGAAGGTCCGGCCAAAGCCACCGCACCCTCCCTTCTGGGGCAAGATACCAAAGAGGTTCTCTCCGAACGCCTCGGAGTTGACGCCGCGACGCTTGAAACCTTGATCTCAAAAGGTGTTGTAAAGGCGTGACCTCAAGGAGCCGTTGTGCTCCCGGCAGCAGCCCCCCCTGTTTCGAACATGTCCACACACCAACCCGTTGCGATAGCCAAGACCACTCGCAACGGGTACCCCACGTATGGGCCCCACGCATGTCGGAGGCCGCGACGGTCAGCGTCTGAACCAACCCGTTGCACTGCACCGAAGGTTGGTTGAAAGCTCTGCACCGTCACAAAGTTTCAAGCAGATATTTCCTGAAAACTTCCCCGTTATATTCAATTTCTTTGATGAACGTCGCCCCAGCTCGGGCAAGCGCACCCAAATTCTTGCGGGAGGGAGGCAGCAGAAACGTCACAAAATCAATTCGCGGATCTGCCCTCGCAAATGCGATGGCTTTTCTTGTGATTCGCATCCCCAGACCAAAGTTGTCAGGCTTGAGAACCAGGCCAAAATCCCATTCTTCACCTTCTTTTTGAAACCCGCCCCATCCAACATAGGCTTCATCGCTCAGGATCGCCCAATGCCCCAGAGTGTCGCGTTGCCAGTACTCTTCCTTCGCTGCAACAAACTGTTCTGCATCATCCAGCGTCCATTTTGACACCAAGAGCGGCATGTGTTCTGCGACTCGAGGGTCATTCATATGCGAAACGATGTCTTCCAATGCGATACCCGTTAGCCGCACAAACTTGATTTCAGGTAGATGTGTCAAATCTCGCTCACCCGCTCAGAAAGTTCACATACGCCACCGTATATGACGGCTGTTGGAATTGTAAATACGCTGGCGTATGTTTGAGTCATGAACAAAACTAGATTCCCGCAAGAGGCCTGGTTGGCCGCAGGCTTTCGCGCCCTAACATCCGATGGCCCGACCGCAATCAGGGTCGAGGCCCTTGCCCGAAATCTTGGTGCAACCAAAGGATCGTTCTACTGGAACTTCGATGATCTCCCATCCTTCAAACGCCGGATGTTGGAACACTGGCGCGATCGGGTTGCTCAGGAAATTGAAACCATCAGTGCAGTAGACCCCAACAGGTCAATGCGTCTGAAACTATTGATTGCGCAGGCGGCAGAGTCTGCCCCAGACAGGTTTGGAGGGCGTCGGGTAGAACCGGCCATGCGTTCATGGGCTTTAACTGACCCAGCAGCCTTAGAGGTGGTAAATCACGTTGATCACATCAGGCTGGCGTTCCTGGCAGAGCTGCTAGGCGATATTGGGCAACATGACCCCGCAGTTGTTCACTTGGTCTATGGGGCATTTATTGGTTTGACCGATCTGGCAGCCAAGGGAACTGCCGATATTGACGCCGCGCTGAAGGCACTGCTGAAGATTGTTTCAAAGCCATAAAACGGACATGCATATGCCGCCCCAACAGGCGACATATGCAGAGCAACAGGCCAAAGGATCTGTCTTAAACTCCGCCAATATGGAACGCTTTTGTTTCCAGATACTCTTCGATCCCTTCCTGCGCGCCTTCGCGGCCCAGGCCAGAGGATTTCACCCCACCAAACGGCGCTTCGGCATTGCTCACGGCACCAGTATTCAGCCCGACCAGCCCAAATTCGAGCGCTTCGCCAAACCGAAACGCGCGGGCGATGTCCTGGGTATAGAAATAGGCTGCCAACCCAAAGGGCGTACCATTTGCGATCTCGAGCGCCTCTTCTTCGGTTTCAAATCGAAAGATCGGAGCAACCGGCCCAAAGGTTTCCTCTGACGCCAGCTGCATTTTGGTCGTGGCATCGCGCAACACCAGGGGGTCGGCAAATTGTGAGGTGAGCTGACGTTGCCGCGTTGTACGGGTGGCGCCCTTTGCCAATGCGTCCTGAACATGCGTATTGATCTTTTCAAGCGCTGCGGCATTGATCATAGGGCCAATATCGACACCCGCGTGATCCCCCTGTCCGACGGTCAAGGCATCTACCCGCGCCGACAGTTTTTCCACAAAGGCGTCATAGATTCCGGATTGCACCAAAATCCGGTTGGCGCAGACGCAGGTCTGGCCACCGTTGCGGAATTTGGACAGCATCGCGCCTTCGACAGCCGCGTCGATATTTGCGTCATCAAAGACAACAAAAGGCGCGTTGCCGCCCAGCTCGAGGCTCAGTTTCTTCAAGGTCGGCGCGCATTGTTCTGCCAGCAGGGCACCAACGCGGGTCGAGCCGGTAAACGACAGTTTGCGCACAATTGAGCTAGAAGTCAGGGCCTTGCCAATTTCTGAGGGCATACCAGTGACGATATTGATGACGCCGTTTGGAATACCGGCGCGCTCTGCCAGGACAGCAAGGGCCAGGGCAGAATATGGCGTAAAGTCAGAGGGTTTGATCACAACGGTACAGCCAGCCGCCAATGCTGGTGCAACTTTGCGGGTGATCATGGCATTTGGAAAGTTCCAGGGAGTGATGATCGCCGCAACACCAACCGGTTCCTTCAAGGCAAGCAGCTTTTTGCCTGCAACCGGGATGACCTTTCCATTGATCCGGCGGGCTTCTTCGGCAAACCAACGGACAAAACTTGCCCCATAATCAATCTCACCTTCGGCCTCAGCCAGGGGTTTTCCCTGCTCAGCGCTGAGAATACGGCCCAGATCCTGTTTGTGGGTCAACATCAGGTCATGCCAGGCCATCAAGAGATCTGCCCGCTCTGCGTTGGGACGTGCCCGCCAGGCAACCATTGCGGTTTCAGCAGCAGCGATGGCTGCCTGGGTCTCTGCCCCGGTGCAATCCGGGACTTTCCCGATCACAGATCCGGTAGCAGGATTTGTCACAGCCATATCCGGGCGTTCCAGCCATTCGCCGTTCACAAATGCGGCGTGGCGCAACAATTCGGGGTCTTGTAAATTCATGATCAGAGCTCCAGTTCTGCGATGATTGCAGCGGTGATGACAGCTGTCGCGTGTTTGCCAGGGTGGGTGCCAATGCCTTGTGCGGTTGTCGCTTCGATGGCCGACAACACGGCAGTTGCGGCCTCGGTTTCTCCCAGATGCTCCAACATCATGGCGGCAGACCAGATGGCCGCGATGGGATTTGCGATGTCTTGTCCCGCGATATCAGGGGCCGAGCCATGGACGGGTTCAAACATAGATGGACCACTACGATCTGGGCAAATATTGGCGGAGGCCGCAAAGCCAAGCCCGCCCTGAATGGCCGCGCCGAGGTCCGTCAGGATGTCGCCAAACAGGTTTGAGGCCACGATCACATCCAGATCTTGCGGCGCCATCACCATTTTTGCGGCCATTGCGTCGATATGCATTTGGCTGACCTCGACATCTGGATATTCTGCCGCCAGTTCGCGCGTAACCTCGTCCCAGAACACCATCGAGTATTTTTGCGCATTGGATTTGGTGACCGAAGTCAGATGTCCACGTCTGGCGCGGGCCTGCTCAAACCCAAACCGAAGAATGCGCTCAACACCCGTGCGCGTGAAAATTGAGGTTTCCACCGCCACTTCATCACTGGTGCCTTGATGTACACGTCCACCAGCCCCAGAGTATTCCCCTTCGGTGTTTTCGCGAATGCAGAGGATATCAAAGGCGTTGGCGACCAATGGCCCTTGAACGCCGGGCAACAGCCGGTGAGGCCGGATATTGGCGTATTGGGTAAAGGCTTTGCGGATGGGAAGCAGTAGCCCATGCAGAGACACCGAATCCGCCACGGTTTCGGGCCAACCGACAGCTCCCAGAAAGATAGCATCAAAGGCGCGAAGGGTTTCAATTCCGTCCTCCGGCATCATGGTTCCATGCTGCAGATACCATTCACAGGACCAGGGAAATTCTGTGTTATTGAGGTGAAACCCAAATTTTTGGGCCGCAGCAGCCATGACCTGAACCGTTGCATCCGTCACGTCGACGCCGATGCCATCACCGGGGATCAAGGCGATCTCGTAAGATTTCATGTTAAGACCTTTCTTTTGGTGTCACAGATCAATCAGCACGGATTTGCTACGCTGGTTGGCAAGAAAGGCTTCGCGCCCCAAATCCTTGCCCAGCCCGCTCGCCTTCCAGCCCCCTGTGGGCAAGATGTGATCTTGCGAACGCCCATAGCGATTAACCCAGACGGTGCCCGCTTCCAGCGCCTTGGTGACGCGGAGCGCCCGTGAAAGATCACGCGTATACACACCGGCACAAAGCCCATAGGTCGGGTGATTGGCCAGGGTCAGGGCCTCTTCATCATTTGCAAAGGTCTGCAAGGTGACCACGGGGCCAAAGATTTCTTCGGTCACAGCAGGATTGCTGTCTGTGACGCCCGCCAGGATCGTAGGCTGATAGAAACTGCCCTCCCGATCAAAGGCTTTACCGCCACACAGCAGCTCTGCGCCCTCGGATTTGGCGGCTTGGACGATGGCGTCGATCCGCTGCAGCTGCTGCGACGAGATAATGGGCGAGAACCCGGCAGGGTCCTCCCAGGTCGCGGCTGGTTTTTCCTGAGCAAAGACCTGGATGAGCTTTTGCGCCAGGTCATCAGCAACATCGCGATGTACAATCAAACGTGTCCCTGCAACGCAGGTTTGCCCAGCATTGGGAAGAATGCCACGGGCAATACAGTTGGCCACCAGCTCCAGGTCCGCGTCCGCAAAAACAATCTGCGGAGACTTGCCGCCCAGTTCGAGTGTCATCGGCTTGATACCCGTCTTGGCGATGTTTTCCATGATCGCACCGCCCGCGCGGGTTGAGCCGGTAAAACTGACCTTGGCAATATCAGGATGGCCTGTGATGGCCGCGCCCGTGGTTTGCCCGTCGCCCAGAACGATATTGATCAACCCGGCAGGAATACCCGCACGCACAGCCAGTTCAGCCATGTACAGGGTTGAAAATGGCGTCATCTCGGAGGGTTTCAGAACCACCGCGTTTCCGGCAGCCAAAGCCGGGGCCAGCTTCCACCCCGCCATTGAAATCGGGTAGTTCCAGGGGGTGATTGCTCCAACAACCCCATAGGGTTCATGCGAGATATAGCCCAATTGCCCGGCGGAGGTTGGGACGAGATCGCCGCCTTCCTTATCGGCAAATTCGGCAAAGAAGCGAATTTGTGTTGCGGTGATCAAGACATCGCCCACGGCTGCTTGCCCCACAGGCCGGGTGGAACAGACCGCTTCGAGCTTGGCGAGGGTCTCGGCTTCGGCCTCGATGAGATCGGCCCAGGCCTGCAGCGCGCGAAGACGGTCGCGGGGGGCAGATGTCGCCCAACCAGAGGTGCGCAGCGCTTGTTTTGCCGTCTCGACCGCCTGATCGACGATGGTGGCATCCGCCCTGGCGATGCCTGCCAGGCTGCGGCCATCGGAGGGAGCTGTCACCGCAATCTCTGCCGCCGCCGGGACATAGGCTTTTCCGATGTAGTGCCCTGTGGGCAGGGTCAATGTGCTGGGATCAAATGAACGTTTCATGGGCGCCGATCTTGATTGGATTTGTGCTCAATCTAGGCTGTGGGTTTCGGCAAGAAGGGCCGAAATCCAGCCAATTGCGGCACAATATTTTCCTTACTGCGGGTCTTTCACGCTTTCGCTCTGGAGAGCGGCTGAAACCGGGAGGGGGCGAAGCGGAGGTTGCGCGCGCAGACGCCCGATCTTTGCAGGGGCCGTCTGGCCCAATTCTGCAAGAATGCGACCGGCAGCAAACTGACAATAGCGACCCTGGCAGCGCCCCATGCCGATACGACACTGGGATTTGACCCGATTGATGTCAGGGCCAACGCGTCGCGCCGCAGCCTGAATGTCGCCAAGCGCCACCCCTTCGCACCGACAAATCACCGTGTCAGACGGCAGCTGTGTAAAAAGCTCTTGCGGCACTTGAAAGGCGGTCGCCAAACCTGAGGCAAATCGTTGCATCCGTTCATGGCGCCAAAGAGCGCGCTTGCCGGGGCGGCAGGTGAGCCCCATGTCTTCCAGGCAGGCCGCTGCGGCAATCTGCCCGGCACATTCTGCGGCATCGGCACCCAAAATGCGCACCCCGTCCCCGGCCAGGTAGACACCATTGCCGAGGCGCCCGGCTGAATCGACTTCCGGCAGCCACTGTGACCATTCTGCTGACCAATAGAAATTTGCCCCCGCCAGATCCGCAAGCTGAGTGTCGGCCATAAGGTGCCAGCCCAGGCCCACCCCGTCACACTGCGTTCTACAGTCCAGACCTGTGTGATCTTGCCAGCACAGTTGGGTCGGCCCGCTCTCATTCGTTGTGATCCTTAAGTTGCGCACGCCGGCGTGGTAGCGTTGCCCCAATATTGCGCGCAGATAGATCCCCCGGAGCGTCACGATTGGGCGCGCCATGGCCATCGCCCAGGCCCCCTTGACCTGTTGTCGCATTGGGGCCGTGTCTAACACGGCAGCCACCTCTGCCCCGGCCCGGATCAACTGCGCCGCCACCAGTGTCAGCAATGGGCCAGTGCCTGCAAGAACCAGCCGTCGCCCTAGCGCAACCTCTTGTGTCTTCAAGGCAATTTGCATTGCGCCCAATGAAAACACGCCGGCCGATTGCCATCCTGGGACCGGAAGCAATCGGTCACCTGCTCCGGTGCACAAAATGAGCTTCTCAAAGCTTATGACCTTGATGCCCTCATTTGTCAGGACTTGCGCGGACTGATGGGCGATGGCCGTGATCGAGCTTTGGGGCAAATGGGTCACTTGGCCATTTGACACCATTAGATCGAAACATTTGTGCAGTGCCAGTGCCTTACCCGCCTCCGAGCCATAGCGGTCCTTGGCACTGCGCGACACTGTGCTTGCAGGGCGGCGGTAGATTTGCCCCCCCGCCTGCCTGGCCTCGTCCACGATAATGGGATGCAGCCCTGCGTTTACGCAGGTTTCCGCCGCGCGAATTCCAGCAGGCCCAGCGCCAACGATTAGAACCCCAGTACTCTGGCCTCCTGTGCTCGGGCTTCCTGTGCTCTGGCCTCCTGTGCTTAACCCCTCTGTCATGACACCCATCCATCGGGGGCTTTCGACCTTAGTCGCAGACCCGCTTGCAATTCCGTAGAGCAGGCACGCAAGCGGCGCCCCTCTTCTTGCCAAACCCAGCAGTCTTGGCAGGCCCCCATCAGGCAAAACCCGGCACGGTGTTCCGGTCCAAACTCAGCCTCGCGCAGCGCCCCCCGGTGGGACAATATTGCAGTGAGTATCGTATCGCCCTGCAGGCCTGACACCGGCTGACCATCGAACATAAATTCGATACTTGGCCGCTGGATCGCTGTCAGGCGGTGCAATCGTCCCGTCATGCCTCACCCTGGTGTTTATGCTGCTCAAGTAGCGCGGCAAGCTCTGGGAAACGCGTGCAGATCTCGGCCAGCGCCGCCTCTACACCCTCAGCACCCTTGCGGTCTGTCATACGCGCGAAGACTTCGGTTTTGGTGAAGAAACGCCAGTGAATAGGCAGCGCGCCCAGGGTCTTGTTCAGAGCCTCATAGGCGGCATCGGTCCATTGCGTTTCATAGGCAGTCCGCTCCGCTCCAAAATGGAACATGGTGTCGCGCAACGGACGGCTTTGACGCAGGGCCTGTGTTTCTTTTTCATCAACAACGCCTTTGTCGATGACGACACCGTAGTCCTGTGCCGCGGCCGCCTGCGAGACATAGCCACAAGCAACATCGCGCGCCACGCGTTTTGGATCCCGCAGGTATGGGTCACCACGCCCGCCACCGCCGGCAGAGCGTATCATCAGAACGTCACCAGGTTGCAACACGGCCGTGTCCCGGTTGCCCAGATCCGTTTCTGCGGGCTGGTCAGGGTTCAATATCATATGCGCCAGGCCAGCGGATTGCCCGCCCAGGATGCCCCAAGGCCGGAACTTTGAACGATCTCGGTTTCGCGCGGTAATCCGTGTGTCGGGCGCAAAGACGCGAAAGGAGAGTTCCGTCGCAAGGCCGCCGCGCCATTGCCCTGCCCCACCGGTATCCTGAGCAAGGCCATATCGCAGGAACTCTACGGGAACCTCGGTTTCGGTTATCTCAATTGGCGTGTTTTTGAGATAGGCTGCATCTGCGCCGGACCCGTTGGTCCCATCGCGGTGAGGCATCCCGCCGCCGCCGCCCACAACCGGGTTTACTGCTGCAATCACCGTTCTCTGGTGGCGCTCGTCGCGTGTCATGACATTCAAGATGCAGTTGTTTCCCGCAGGGGCTGCGGGCATTTTATCGGGAATGGCCTGGGCAAAGGCTCCAAAAATGACCGACCGCAGCCGGGCACAGGTCAAAGACCGCATCCCCACCGCCGCCGGTGCAACCGGGTTCAGCACCGAGCCTTCGGGGGTGATGCAGGTAAAGGCGCGTGTCAGGCCCGTGTTCAGCAAAATCTGCGGATTCAGGGTGTAAAGCACATAGTAGACGCCCACCAATAGTATCGTATGACGCGGATCCCCCCCCGAAGGAACATTCAAAGACGAGCCCAGTTGCGGATCAGAACCTGAGAAATCAAGAATGGCTTCGTCACCCTGGATGCTGAGCTTCAGATGCAATCGACAAGGGTTGCCCGCATCGCTGTCTTCGTCGGCATAGTCCGCAAAGATGTAGTCCCCGTCCGGGATGGCCCGCAGGATTGCCCGTGCTTCTGCTTCTGCCTGGTCCATCAACAGGGACACACCATCGACAAAGCCCGTTTTGCCAAACCTCTGGATCATCGCCTGCACTTTGCGTTCACCGGTATTCAAGGCCCCCACAAGCGCCTTGATGTCCCCGATATTCAGCGCGGGCTTACGAACATTGGTTTCCATGATCCGCATCAGCGTCTCATCAAACTGACCTTCACGCACCAGCTTCATGGGCGGAAAGCGAAGACCCTCCTGGTGGACCTCTGTCAGCGACCGGCTGAGAGAGGCAGGCACAGCCCCCCCCATATCGGTGTTGTGAATATGGCCGCCCGTCCAGGCAACAATTTCGCCTTCACTGAACACCGGTTTCCAAAGGTGGGTATCGGGGGCATGTGTTGCGACATGGCCCGAATAGGGATCATTGGTAAAGGCGATATCACCCGGCCGATAGTCCCCGACCATATCAATAGCGCGGCCATAGGTCAGACCGGGATACCAGGTCGCGCCAAGCTCCATTGGAACCGCAAAGGTATCACCCCGCCGATCCATCAGCATGACGGTGAAATCCTGTGTTTCTTTTACAAAGGCCGAATGCGCAGTACGGTGCAGCGTATGCGCCATGTTTTCGGCTGCGGCGCGGGCATGGTTCGCCAAAACGCGCAGTGTCATTTTATCAGTCATGAGCAGGGCCCTCGAAATGCACAACAATGTTTGAAGCAGGATCAACCTCTGCCGAGCAATCCTGTGGAATGATCAGCGTCGTGTCTTCTTGTGAAACGATCGCCGGTCCCTGCAGCCGCGTACCGGGAGACAAGGTCTCGCGCGCATACAGAGGGACATCGCGGTAACCACCTGCGTAGACCGAGACGATTTTTTGTGGCTCTGCAGTGCTGGACGTGACGGTTTGGGCCGGAATTTCAGGGTTTGGTCCGGCGCCAACAATTGCCAGACGAAGGTTCACCACCTCAATCAAGCCCTCTGGATCCGCAAAGTCATACATGCGGGCATGGGTTTGGTGGAAGGCTTCAGCGATGTCTTGTGCTGTCTCCAGCCACTCTGGTTTGAGCGCAACTTCGATCTCAAAGCTTTGACCTGAATATCGCATATCAGCCGTCAGCTGCAGCTCGGCGGGGCCATCATGGCCTTGCTTCGTCAGCCAATCGCGGCCTTCTTGGGCTAGCTCTGTGAAATGACCCTTTAGCGTGGCGGCAAGTTTATCATCAAGCCCTGCAAATACGGTGCGGATGAAATCCCCCCTCAGGTCAGCCACCAATCCCCCGAGCGCGGAAACAACGCCAGGGCGACGGGGCGCAAGAACCCGTGTCATACCAAGATCGTTTGCCAGGAAGGCGCCCAGCATGGGGCCACCACCACCAAAGGGCAGCAATGTGAATTCCCTCAGGTCGACACCTTCGCGTGACGCGAGCTTTTCGACCTCGACGAACATTTCGGACAGCGCGATATTCAAAATCGCCTGGGCCGTTTCTTCGGTACTGCGCTCTAGCCGCGCAGCCAGCATTCCAACGGCTTGAATGGCCAAATCTCGATCCATCCGGAGCTGCCCATATGCCAGGTCCGTGTGCCCCAGCCAGCCGCAGACAGCCATGGCATCTGTCACCGTCGCCTCGGTGCCACCACGCCCATAACAGGCAGGCCCCGGAGTGGACCCAGCAGAGGTCGGCCCCACCCGCAACACGCCATGGGCATCAACTGACGCGATAGAGCCTCCACCGATGGCAATCGAGCTGACCGAGACCGATGGAATATACAGCGGGAAATCACCGATCATTTCACCGGTGCCAAAATTGGCCGCACCGTCGATAATCAGGGCGATATCGGCTGATGTGCCGCCAATATCCAGGGTCAGGATACGATCCTCTCCTGCCTGACGCGCCAACCAGGCGGCGCCCGTCACACCAGATGCCGACCCTGACAACAGCATGGATACGCAGTTCTCACGTCCGTCGCCTGCGCTCATGACGCCACCGTTTGATTTGGTGAGCAACGCCTTTGCCGGGATATTCTTGCTGGCCAAGCGCGTCTCTAGCGCGTCGAGATATCCGGCGACACGCGGGTGCACATAGCCATTCAAAATTGCAGTACAGCCGCGTTCGTACTCGCGGATCACCGGCCAGACCTCGGATGAGGTGAAGGCAAAAATGCTCGGAGCCATTTCCGAAATCATGTCTTTCACCTGCCGCTCATGCATATCGTTTCGCCAGCTGTGCAAAAAAGAGACGATAATGCCCTCAGCCCCTGCCGAGAGCGCCTTTTGGATGGCTTGTGCAACAGAGCGCGCATCCAGTGCGGTGGTCTCTTCGCCCTGGGCATTCAGCCGGGCGGTGACCCCAAAGATGTGATCGCGCGAAATAAGTGGCTCGGCGCGGTGGCAAAACAGCGAATACATGTCGGGCATGCGCAGGCGCGCCAACTCGAGCACATCTTCAAAGCCGGCGTTGGTAATCATCGCCAGTTTGGCGCCTTTGCGCTGCAACACCGTATTAATTCCAACGGTGGTCCCATGCACGAACCGCGACACGGTCTCAGGCAAAAGCTGATCCCGCTCTTCCAGCAGCGACAATCCTGTGGTCAGCTCTGCGCCCGGATCATCGGGGGTGGTCAAAACTTTCAAAGTTGCCAAACGGCCAGAATTCACTTCCAGCGCACAGAAATCCATGAAGGTGCCGCCAATATCGACGCCGATCTTCCAGTCTTCACGATGTGGGATTGTCCCATCCATAGGTTTGCGTCCTTTTCAATCTGTTGCCGCAAAGGGAACAGATTGAGCGGAGATCGTCCAAGACGCTTACTGCGGAAAACCATAAGCCAGACTTATGTTCGTTCGGAATTGCCTAATTCACAGATCGCCCGTAGCTCAGCGGACATGATCTGATCGGCCTGGGAAAGCGGTCTGTCCTTTAGCGTCAATAGAGATAGGGGCAATTTTGGACTGTTTGCCAAAGGGCGCACCTCTACCCCCTGGAATTGATGCCAGGGCAGCAGCGCATCCACCAGCGCCACGCCTAACCCCGCCTGAACAAACCCGACCGCTGTAATTGAGGAATCGATTTCCAAATCGGGTTGAAAGCCTAGCCCCTGCACCTGAGCCGCCTGTTGCAATTCATCTCTGGGGCGGGTTTGCGTCCGGTATGAAATGACCGTGCGATCCGCCAACATATCAAAACTGACTTCGGAGGCGCTGACCAGGTCAGACTGCGCCGACATCAGGCAGCAAAAGGATGTCATATCAATAACTTCTGCACATATGTCTGGCGGCATTTGATCATCTAGCGCCAGGGCCAGGGTCGCGTCCCCTGTCCGCAACATAGTTATCAAAGTGTTGATTGGGGCCACATGTACCCGCAATTGAATATTTGGGTGTTTTTGCCTCAACATGCTGAGCGCATTGGGTAAAACTGACATCGACGGCGGTGCCGAAGCGGCGATACGGACGAGTCCCGACCGGCCCTTTCGCAGATCTGTCGATTTGCGGCGCAGACCTTCGAGACCCGCAAAGAGGCGTTCGGCATCGGGATAAAGCTCTAGCGCCTCGGGTGTGGGATGAAGACGGCCCTTTTCGCGACTAAAGAGCAGAAAGCCAAGCTCGTCTTCGGTGTGACGCAAGACCTGGCTGAGGGCCGGTTGCGAAATATTCAGCATACGGGCGGCACCAGTCACCGTGCCAATCCGCATGACAGCTGTAAACACTTCCAGTTGGCGCGCGCGCATCATAACTCCATAGGCTATCCTTATGGATGTCGCAGAAAGCCGTCTTTGACGCAAGTGATAGTTCGCTCTTTGATAGTGACAGGGGGTATTGTGCTGTGCATGTGATGATCTTGGGTGGCGGTCTTATGGGAACCGCCACGGCGTATTTTCTAACCAGGCGCGGGGTCCGCGTGACACTGATTGAACGCGGCTGCGTTGGCGCCGGTGCGACGGTGGCCTCTTTTGGGAATATCAGACGGTCAGGGCGTTACCTGCCGCAAATGCCCTTGGCCAATCGCTCACTGGGGCTTTGGCCAAGGCTGGAAAACTGGCTTGGTACAGATGTCGAGTTCCGGGCAACCGGGCATTTGCGGCTTATCTTTGACCACGATGGCCTGGGTATGATGCAGCAATTTCGCAAAGAGGCGCTGGATTGGGGGCTTGAGCTAGAGGTTCTGGAGCCAAGGGACATTCGCAAACGGTTCCCGGGCTTGGGCCCAGGTGCAATTGCGGCGTCTTTCTCACCGGAGGATGGATCTGCCAACCCGCGCCTCATCGCCCCCGCCTTTGCAATGGCTGCTCTGCGCGGTGGCGCGACCATTCACGAGCAGGCCCATGTTTCTGACATGAACAAAACGACCAGCGGCTTTGAAGTGGTCACCTCGGTTGGAACATTTTCCGCCGATACGCTTTTGAATTGCGCCGGAGCATGGGGGCCTGACATCGCGCGCCACTTTGGTGAAGAGGTTCCAATCACTTTGGCAGGGCCACAAATGGGTGTCACCGAGCCCCTGCCCCATCGCATTTTGCCTGTCGTTGGGGTTTGGTCAAAACAACACGGGGCCTATTTGCGCCAAGTCGAACGCGGCAATGTGGTCTTTGGCGGCGCTGTTGCGCGCACTCAGGTTGGTGCAGACGGATTTGCCAAGGTTGATCCGCACAACCTGTCAAACCAGTTACAAGAGGTTGTTAAACTGGCGCCCGCCCTTCGGCAGGCAACAGTTATTCGACAATGGTCTGGCGTCGAGGGCTATGTGCAAGACATGTTGCCGGTGATGGGACCTTCAGGCACCACCGAAGGCCTTTTTCATGCCTTTGGCTTTTGCGGACATGGCTTCCAGCTTGGGCCTGGCGTGGGTGACGCCATGGCGGAACTTATCACAACGGGGGCATGTGCCACACCGCTGGCGCCCTTTGACATCGCAAGATTCAGCCCATGATTTCAGAAATCAGATACTTTGCCCCATTGGCTCTGTGTAAAACGGGACAGTTTGTATTGTGCGGTTTCAGTAACTGGCGCCCGCCCCAACAGCATATCCGCCATCAGGTGGCCGACACCGGGGCCAATACCAAACCCATGCCCGGACAAGCCAGCTGCCAGCGCCAGACCCGGTACTCCGATGTCACTGTCAATGACAGGTACACCGTCTGGCGTGCTGTCGATATAGCTGGCCCAAGAGGCCTGCAGAGGCACCTTTTGCAAAGCCGGAAACAGCTGACGTCCACAGGCCAGGGTTTTTGCAATCGTGCCCGCATCCGGGCGCGGGTCCAATATACGCATCTGCTCCATCGGCGTAGGTTGATCCAGCTTCCACTTTTTCAAACCGTCAAAACCGGACCGCCAGGCCTGCGCCCCACCAGGGGCCAAAGAGCGCCAGCGCCGCAGGAACATCGGCAGGAAGTGTTTGGACCCACGCAGCATACGCGGGGTTGGGTCCACCTTTGCCAGGCCCGAAATGGCCAGCGTATAGCCACCATCGCCGCGCCGGGTAACAGAGACCTCTTTGGTATGCACCGCATCCGGAATCCCCTGCGCCCCAGGGGCCACCGAAAGGATCGAACTGCGCACCGAGGACTGCGGGAAGAAAACACCCAGCTGATGCAGGAAACTGCCGGCCCAGGCGCCGCCAGAAAGGACAACCTGCTTGGTCTGGATCCCCCCCTTTTCGGTCACAACGGCGCTGACCGCCCCACCGCTGGTTTCAACTCCGCGCGCCGCACATCCCTGCAGGACAATCCCACCATGCTTCTCGATGCCCTGCGCAATCATCGGCGCAGCAGCGGCAGGGTTCGCAATGCCATCGGTCGGAGACCAGACACCGCCCTTCCATGCCTGCCCAGTGGCTGCCCCGTGTTCGGCTGCTTCTGTGGCGGTCAGCATCCGGGTATCAACACCCTCGCCACGGGCAAAACGTCCCCACCGGGCCCAGCCTTCGATTTCGGCCTCATCGTTGGACAGATAGATCAAACCACAGCGGCGAAAGCCAATTTCAGCGCCGCAATCCTGCATCATCTCTTCCCACAAAGACAGGCTCACACGCGACAATGGCAATTCACGGGCATCCCGGTTTTGCTGTCGGCACCAGCCCCAGTTTCGGCTGGATTGTTCGGCGCCGATACGTCCCTTTTCCAGCAGCACAACCTTTTGCCCAGCCCGCGCCAGCCAATAGGCGGTGCTGACCCCAACGATACCGCCGCCGATAACAACGGTATCCGCTTGCTGCGGACAATCGGTTGCGGAAGAAATGTGCAAGAGCGGAGCAGTCATCAAAAAATTCCCAAATCTTTTCTTAGGAAGTAACTTGAAACAAAGGCAGCGAGCTACTGGATTGGATGGAAATTCAGCATATTCTGTTAAACAGCAACCGAGCGAATGGCTACATTGCCAACAAAGAGTATGATCTTATGAAGAACGCGCAGCCATTCACATGGAACTTTGAATGACACATACCTACAAACTCGACCGCATCGATGTGAACATACTGGCTGCTCTGCAACAAAATGGGCGAATTACCAATGTTGAGCTGTCTGAAATTGTAAACCTGTCGCCGTCCCCCTGCCTGATGCGGGTGAAGAAACTTCAGAAGGCTGGATATATCTCAGGGTATACCGCTTTGATTGATGTCTCAAAACTGGGTGAGACGCTGACGGTCTTTACGGAATTCACCCTAAAGAACCACCGCCAGATCGACTTTGCCCGCTTTCAAGAAGCCCTGGAAAAGATCGACAGCTGCACTGAATGTCACTTGGTGTCTGGTGGTTACGACTATCTTGCGAAATTTGTAACCGCCGGCATCTCGGACTATCAGAACATTGTAGAAGCCCTGATCGACAGGAATATTGGCATCGACAAATATTTTAGTTTTGTCGTGATCAAGACGCCCTTTGTGAAAAACCATCTTCCACTAGGGCGTCTGTTTGGTGATCGGGTTCACGACCAGGGTTAACGCCCCTGCATTGCTTTGGAGAGCTCCGGGTCGTCTTCGAGGTTGGCCAACCAGTCTGGGTCCAGCTTTGGTACCGATGAAATCAAAAGCCGTGAATAGGGATGTTCCGCGCTTTCGCTCATGTGGGCAGCAGGCAGGGATTCGACAAGTTTTCCCTTCAGCATGACAAGAACATCATCGCAGATCGCTTCGACCGTCGACAGATCATGGCTGATAAACATATAGCTGAGCCCCAGATCCCGCTGCAGATCCTTTAGCAAGTCAAGCATGGCCGCTGCCACAACCGTGTCCAAAGCCGATGTAATTTCATCGCAAAGGATCAGGTCCGGTTCCGCTGCAAGAGCTCGTGCGAAATTCACACGTTGTTTTTGTCCGCCCGAAAGCTCCCCAGGCAGCCGATGCCGCATAGCCGCTGGGAGCTGCACCATATCCAACAATTCAATCACACGCCGTTCACGCACCTTCCCATTCATGCCGTGATAGAACTTCAGCGGCCGGGCCAAAATTGATTCAATCGGTTGGGATGGATTCAAAGCCGTGTCCGCCAATTGGAACACAATTTGAAGCCGCCGTAGTTGATCCTTGGAGCGGTCATTCAGATCTGGCGAAAGGGCCTCCCCTTGGGAAAAGACATCACCTTTGTAGCGGGGCAAAATCCCGGCAACGGCCCGCGCAAGCGTGGACTTGCCCGACCCGCTTTCCCCGATGACCCCCAGGTTGGTGCCCCGCTCCATTCGAAAGTTGATGTTATCCAGAACCTTGAACTCTGCTTCGCCCGAGCGCGTAGGACCATACCCCGCAGACAGATTGTTCACCTCAAGAATGGGAGCTTCAGCTTTGGCGACGGCAGATTTGACCGAGGCAAAAGGCACCGGTTTGAAGGCTGACAACAATTCTTGGGTATAGGGATGTTGGGGGGCGTCCAAGATATCTCGCGTCATCCCGACTTCTTGAATTTGTCCTGCCTTCAGAACAATGATGCGATCCGCGACCTGTGCCACCACAGCCAAATCATGGCTGACATAGACGCCGGCCATGCCACTGCCCTGCATCACCGCGCGAAACGCCCTGAGAACCTCAATCTGCGTCGTGACATCAAGCGCCGTGGTTGGTTCGTCAAAGATCACAAGCTGGGGGTCACCGATCAGGGCCATGGCCGCCGACAATCGCTGCAACTGCCCCCCTGATACCTGGTGGGGGTAGCGTTGCCCAATGTTGTCTGGATCAGGAAGCGCCAGCGCGCGGAACAGCTCAACCGCCTTGGCTTCGGCTTCAGAACGCGGCATCAATTTATGGATTTCGGTAATTTCAATGACCTGATCCATGATCCGTTGCGACGGGTTAAAGGCCGCGGCGGCGGATTGAGGAATATACGAGACTTCTGTCCCGCGCAGCTTGGCGCGTTTGGTCTCCGTCATCTTGGTCACATCATGCGCGCCCAACCGGATAGAGCCGCCATTGATGGAACAGCCCGGGCGACAATGGCCCATAAGCGATAGGGCGATTGTTGTTTTGCCCGACCCGCTTTCGCCAATCAGCGCAACAATCTCACCCGGTTGGATATCAAAATTGACATGCCGAATGATCTCGACCTCGCGGCCAGAATCCGTCACCGCGCCGATCACAAGATCTCGAACAGACACAAGGGGTTGGGTCATCAGTTGCTCCTGTCGCGGATTTTTTGTGGGAGGTTGTCGATGAACATATTCACCGAAATGGTCAGGGAGGCGATTGCGATACAGGGGAAGATCACCGCAGGCGCCCCAAGGCTAAGCCCTTCGATGTTTTCACGAACCAACCCGCCCCAGTCAGCATGGGGGGGTTGCACACCAATGCCAAGGAATGACAGTCCCGACAAAACCAAAACGATAAAGACAAAGCGCAGACCAAGATCAGCCAGCACAGGCCCCAGGATGTTGGGGAAGATCTCGGTGCGAATAAGATACCCGGTTTGCTCGCCGCGGGCACGTGCCACTGTGACAAAATCCATCGTGTTCACATTCACGGCCAAAGCCCGCGCAAAACGGTAACTACCGGGCAAATAGATTGCCGCCAGCGTCAGAACCAGCACAGGGATGGATGACCCAACTGCCGCAACAACCACCAGGCCAAACAACAAAGAGGGGATGCCGTTGAACGCATCCAGCAGCCGCGACAGGATCGTATCAAACCACCCGCCAATCACCGCCGCAACCATGCCCAGAACGATGCCACCGGCACAGGCCAAGGTGACCCCGGCCAGGGAAATACCAACGGTATATCTGGCCCCCATCAAGACCCGACTCAAGATATCCCGCCCCAGGTAGTCCGTACCCATCCAATAGCTTTCGCTGATTGGGCCAAAGTAGTCCCAATCCACAATCTTGCCCGCAGGATAGGGGGTGATCCAGGGTGCAATCAGCGCGATCACAGCCCAGAACAGGATGATGGCCAGGCCAATTCTTCCCGCCATATTAAAGGAATAGCCATAACCTGTGATCGAGAACTTGCGTTCGGAGGTTTGAGGATCTTGCATCATTTCCGCAGCCTTGGGTTGGACAGAGTGGCGATCACATCAGCCAAGGTGATCAAAGAAAGATAGCTCACACAGAACACCATCGCGCAGGACTGGATGAGCGGTAAGTCACGCGTTGCAACGGCATCCACCATCAGTTTGGCCACCCCCGGATAGTTAAAAACGGTTTCGACGATGATCACACCACCGACGAGATAGGACAGCGACAAAGCCACCGCGTTTGCGATGGGGCCCAGCGCATTGGGCAAAGCATGATGTAAAACCATGCGCCGACGGCTGGCCCCTTTTAGAAGCGCCATTTCGACATAGGGTGTCTTGATTGTCTCAATCACTGCGGCGCGGGTCATGCGGATCATCTGCGCCGAAACAACGCAGGTCAAAGTGATGACGGGCATCGCATAGGCTTTGAGCAGTGCGCCAAAATTGCTGGCATCCGCCCCGTAGCTCAGGGCCGGCAGCCAATCCAGCCAAACCGCGAACACCAGAACCGCCAATGTGGCGACCATAAACTCTGGAACGGAAATCACTGAAATCGTCAGGATCGAAACAAGCCGATCCAACAGGGAATCCTGCCACATGGCTGCAGCGATACCGCAGGTCAGGGCAAAGGGGACGCAGATCACGGTGACAACCCCTGCCAGGCGCAAGGAGTTGGATAGCCGGCGTCCAATCAAATCGGAAACGCTGATGTCGTTGACATACGAGCGCCCCATGTCCCCGGTGGCGAGCCCCCCCAGCCATGACAGGAACCTCGATAGTGCTGGCTCGTTCAACCCCATAGCATCACGCAACCCGGCAACGGCCTCGGGTGTTGCCGCCTGCCCCAAAAGGATCTCGGCGACATCTCCGGGCAAAAGTTCGGTGGCGAAAAAAACCGCAAAAGACACAATGACTAACGTGATCAATGCGATTCCAAGTCGCTGTGCGACAAGCATCCAGGTTTGAAACGATCTATGCAACGCGGGCTCTCCGGATCTGGGTCTTGAAAATGCGAGTTCCCTGCGCAGGCGAAACCAGCGCAGGGAAAAATCAAACTTGGGTCTGTCAGGCGTCGAGCCAGACGTACTCGGCAAATGCATATCCCATTTGACCGCCCAATGGATTTGACCGCAGGCCTTTCACAGAGGTGGACAATGCATCCACGTTTGCCAGGTAGGCGGGAATAACCGTGCCCGCATCATTCGCAATCATTTCCTGCATGTCCCAATAGATTTCCTTGCGGAGATCTTCGTTCAGGGCGCCGCGTGCTTCGAGCAGCATCCTATCAAATTTCTCTGATTTGAAATGGCTCTCGTTCCATTTGGCATCAGAGGTGTAGAGCAGCGAGAACAGGATATCAGGTGTTGGACGTGGGTTGATGTTGCCAAAATGAATTGGCGCTTTCAGCCAATATTTGGACCAATAGCCATCAGACGGCACCCGCTGAACGTCAAAGTTCATGCCGATTTCTGAACCTGCCTGTTGAACCACCGTTGCCATATCAACGGAGGCCGTTGCCGCATCAGAGGCAACGATTGGAACCGTTTCTCCCAGTAGGCCGGATTTGGCAAACAGTGCCTTTGCCTTCTCCGGATCATAGGCTTTGGGGGCCAGCTCAGTATTATGATAGCGGTTGGCCGCAGACACCGGCTGGTCGTTCCCTACAGTTGCCATGCCGCGCAGCACCGACTTTTCGATCACTTCGCGATTGATCAGATGCTTCATCCCTTCAATGAAACCTGCTTTGGCACCAGGCTCCATGTCCAGACGGATGTTCAGGTTGGTATAATTGCCGGAACTGGTGACCGATGACCACACGTGGTCCTGGCCTTCCAACATGCGGCGCGACCGACCCTTGATGGAGGCGCCCATGTGAATGTCCCCGGACAGAACCGCATTTACACGCGCGTTGTTGTCGGTGATGGCGAAATACTCAAAACTGTCCAGATAGGGACCGTCTTTAAAGTAATTTGGGTTCTTCACCGCAATGGATTTTACACCCGGTTCAAAGGTTTCCATCATAAAGGCACCGGTACCGTTGCCTTTTGAAAAGTCAGTGGTGCCATCCGCCACAATCATGAAGTGGTGCAGCGACAAGATCGTTGGCAGGTCGGCGTTGGATTCTTCAAGAACGATCTCAACGGTCAGATCATCAATCGCTTTGAACGCGGTCATCTGCTTTGCGATGGAATTGACCTTGGACCCAACCGCCGGATCCAGGTGACGGTTCATAGAGAACACCACATCCGCCGAGGTAAATGGTTTGCCATCATGGAAAGTGACGCCGGATTTCAGCTTAACCGTCCATGTTTTTGCATCAGCCGAGTCAATGCTGTCGGCCAGTTCCATTTGAACCTGACCAAATTCATCCAAGAACGTCAGCCGGTTGTAGATCGCGCAGCACCGCACGTAATCCGTGGACAAAGAGGCCTTGGCCGGATCAAGCGTATCGGCGGTGGATGACGACCAGCCCGCCGCTTTCAAATGGCCTCCAAAGACCGGTGTTTCTGCCGCAGCACGTGTTGCGCCCATCAGCAAGGACGATCCTGCGCCGACGGCAACCCCCGAAGCGGCCAGCATCTTCAGCAAGTCGCGCCGCGTGGCGCCACGCCGGATCGCATTTTCGACCATTGTATCGTCGCGACCGGTCCAATTTGTTGGTTTATTATTGGTCATGTTCATTCCCTGTTTGTTGTGGGGCCCGCGCAACCGCACAGGCAAGAAGCATTCTTGGAGAGTGACAACCTTCGTATGGTCAGCGACGGTTTGCATCGCGATACGGTGAGAACATTTCCCCTGGCGGAACCAGAAGAGTGTGAGAACCCCCTGCCACAGCACTTCCTGAACTCATCATCCGCCAGGAACCCTGCGCATATTATTTGATATCCGGGCCTCCTGCGGCAGAATCTTCCAAGTTGGTGAGGCCCGCAGAACATCTGATTGCAGGCCTTCCCCACCCGCTTGATTCAATAGCCGTTGGTCTGATCGACCAAACCCGGCGGAGTTTCACCGCGTTTCAGGGCTTGGACCACGTTCAGCGCGTGGCGCGCACCTTCATATGCGTCGGTCTGCGCCGCGATATGCGGCGTGATGATCACCTGCGGATGAGCCCAGGCCCAATGGTCCTTGGCAAGTGGCTCGGGATTGGTGACATCCAACATGGCAGACTTCAGTTCACCCCTACCCAACGCATCCCGCAGATCATCCATATGCAGGTGCGCGCCGCGCCCTGCATGAACCAAATGGGCACCTTTGGGCAGGGCGGCAAAGGTTTTGGCGTTCAAAATGCCCTTGGTTTCCTGGGTCAGAGGCAAAAGACAAACCAATATGTCAGACTGTGCCAGCACCCTCGGCAAGGCCTCGGCGCCATAGACCTCAACCCCGTCAACCGGCCGCCCCGAGCGCGACCAGCCAACAACCGGGAAGCCCAAAGCGGTCAAACTCTGCGCCACCAGCTTACCTATCCGCCCCATGCCCAGCACGCCAACCCGGCGCGCGGTGTTGGCCACGGTATTCAGGCTGCTCCACTCCCCGACACGGGCCTGTTGCACATATGCGGGCATGTCACGGTGCATCATCAAACAGGCCATAGTCACCCAGTCGCGCACCTGTGTTTCAATCCCCGGCGCCAAAGATCGGCACAGCATGATATGCTGAGGCAGGGCAGGCATGTGATCCACCCCAGCCCCAACGGACAAAACCAGTTCCAGGTTTGGGTATATCGTCAAATCAAGTGGCGGCTGCCAGCAGGCCAATACCGTGACATCTTTGGCCTTCCTCCCCGAAGGAGCCTGCGTGAACAGAGGCTCTCCTGCTGCGGCAAAGACCTCACTCCAGACCTTGGCACGCGCAGGAAAGCTTTGGAGCAGCAGGGTCATCCGCGCAGCACGGCTCTGATTTCTGGATCTTCCAGGGTCAGATCAAGCACCTGTTTGGTACGATCAACGATGGCGTCGATTTCATCAGCGGTACAACACAGTGGCGGCGCAAATCCAAACACCCCCTGAGGGAAGGCGCGAATGATCAGGCCTTTGTCCCAGGCGCGGTCAAACAGGCGTGTCGCGGCCTGGAGCTCGGCGGGCACTTGGGTTTTCTTTTCCTTATCGGTGACCAGTTCAATCGCGGCCAACATCCCCCGGCCCCGCACATCCCCAACCAGGGGGTGATCTGACAATCCGGCCAGACCCTTTTGCAAACGGTCCCCCATCTTGATGCCGTTTTCAAACAACCCGCCTTCATAAAGCTTCAGAACTTCCAGCGCCACAACTGCACTGACCGGATGCGCTGAATAGGTAAACCCGTGGCCAACCGCCTTTGGCCCGGCGCCTTCGGCAATTGTTTGGTAGACGTGATCCGACAGGAACACGGCCCCCATCGGCGCATAGCCAGAGGTCAGCCCCTTTGCCGTTGTCATCATGTCCGGCACGATGCCTTCTTCTTCGCAGGCAAACATTGGGCCAGTGCGCCCGAATCCGGTAATGACCTCATCCGCGATAAACAGAATGGCCAGCTCGGCGCAGGTGTCGCGCATTGCCTTGATCCAGCCTTTGGGTGGCACCAAGACACCGGACGAGCCCTGGATCGGCTCCACATAAAAGGCGGCGACACGATCTTGGCCCAGCTCTGCGACCTTTGCCTTCAATGCGGCAACCGATGCGGCAATGACGGTCGCAGGATCGCTCCCGACCGGGTTGCGATACAGGTAATGCGACGGAATTTTATGCTGCCAATTGAACGGCACACCAAAGCCATCGTGAAATGCCGGCAAGGCCGTCAGCCCCGCGCCTGCAGAGGTGGAGCCGTGATAGCCTTGTTCGACCGAGATATACTGATCTTTGTGAGGCTGCCCTTTGGAATGCCAATAGTAGCGCACAAAACGAATGGTACTATCCACCGCGTCAGAGCCGCCAAGCGTAAAGAAAATATGGTTCAAATCCCCTGGCGCGCGTTCCGCCAGCTCAGCCGCCAATTTTATGGGGGCTTCAGAGCCGAGATCAAAATACCCCGTCGCATAGGGCAGTCGGCGCATTTGCTCGGCGGCGGCTTCGACGACGCTTTCATGGCCATAGCCAGCGTTCACGCACCATAGACCGGCAAAACCATCCAACAGCTGGCGACCCTCAGAATCGGTGACGGTGGCCCCTTTTGCGCTTTTCAGGATGCGAACACCCCGTGCTTCATGCCCCTGCCAGGACGAGACCGGATGCACAAAATGCTGGCGGTCCAATTCGTGTAACGCGTTTGAGTGCAGTTGATCGTTCATTGTTTACCCCAAAGCCTGAGAAACCAGACCATAGGTCTGAAAAGTTTTGCCAAATGTGGCGTCATGCGGGTGAAGCACCATGCAGATGCCGCCACCAACTGGGTCCAGACCAAGCTCCTGCGCAAATGCGCCCAGCTCAGGAACCGGCGTATCAATGCGCAGGAAAGACCCATTTTCCGACTGCGCCGCTGCCGCCAACAAGCTGCGGGCCGTTTCCAGGTTCTGCGCGACAATTGGGCCAAGCACCTTTCCACGGCCAAAATCGCGCAGAATGGCAAAGCCCTGGTCGGTAAATAACACTTGCCCTTGCTCTGAGATCCGCTTCAACAGATCGCTGCGTTCCAGGCCTGAGGCAGCCCTGTCCATCGCAATCATACGGTCCAGATCGTATCCATCGGTTTTTACGCCATCGGCGGAGAGAGGCGCCTGAACCATGCCTTGCAACTGCGCGACGTCACCGGTCGCTTTGAAACCCAGCTTTTCATACAAGGGCAGCCCGTCCTGGGTCGCAATCAGACGCATTTCGCGGGCCCCGGCGCGCGCGATGACTGCATCCATCAGGCGACGCCCAAGGCGGCGACCGCGCAGGCCTTCATCGACAATGATCATATTCAGGGCGGCAACATCGCCAAAATCCGAGACAAGCGCTGTACCCACAACCTCGCCCTCATGCAGCGCCGCAACCCCAGCGGATTGCGAAAGCGTAAGCGCCCAATCCTGTGCGCGATGTGGCCATCCAGCCTGTTGGCTGAGCCGCACCGCCGCAGGCAAGTGATCTGCGCAGAAATCCACCAATTGGATCCTGTCCAAAGTTGTCGTCATAATTTCAATTCCATGATTGCCTGGACCCAGCCTAATGGCTTTGACATGCGCGTTGCGCTGCGTTCTGGCTGAGGAATGCGGCAAAGAAACTGCAAAGAGATTGTTTGCAGCAGATTATGCTACACAGCTAGTTTGCGAGGTGGTGACCCAGCCTGCAAATCATGTCCCGCGTCGCGTTCAGCTCTGAGCGGGTCAGATACTCTTCTGGTTTATGCGCGCGTGAGATATCCCCCGGTCCGCAAATAATCGCGGGAATTCCAGCCTGCTGAAACAACCCCGCCTCGGTGCCAAAACTGACAGCCCCAAGGGCCGGTTTTCCAGATAGCGCGGTTGTGAGCCGGGTCAGGTCTGACTCTGCCGACAATGCCAGCGCCGGGTATGAGGATATCCAGTCGATCTCCAGCGAAGATCCTGCACACTCAATAATTGGCTCCATAAGTTGCTGCGGGTCGACACCAGCAATGCCCCGCGTCTCGATCAGCGCTTCGGCGTGATCCGGTATGATGTTCACCGCTTGCCCGCCCTGCACGACGCCGATCTGAAGGGTCGAATAGGGCGGCGCAAAACGCGCATCCTGCAATTGGGTCTTTAAGGCTTCGGCCTGCGCCGCTGCCGCACTCAGGGCCGGAAGCAAAGCGTGAATGGCATTTTGCCCCTGGTCTGGGCGCGAGCTGTGACCGGACACACCTTTGGCCCGCAGTCTCAGCGCGGCCTTCCCCTTGTGGGCCAACACGGGCTGCAATCCTGTCGGCTCACCGACAATACATCCCAATGGTGTGGCACAAAGGCTTGGCAACTCGGCGATCATATGAGGCACACCTTTGCAGCCGGCCTCTTCGTCATAGGACAGTGCAATATGAACCGGGGCAGCCAGCGACAGCGCCGCCAGATCCGGCACCGCAGAAAGAACGGAGGCATCAAAGCCTTTCATGTCACAGGTTCCGCGCCCAATCAGGCGGTCCCCATCGCGGCGCATTTTGAATGGATCACCTTTCCACTCGGGCTCGCCTGCTGGCACAACATCTACGTGCCCAGACAGGATATACCCAGGAACAGAGGCATCTCCGATGGTGGCAAACAGATTGGCGCGATCGCCCTCTGGCCCGGTTAAAACATGAACCTGAGCTCCGTAGCTCTTTAGATAATCGGCAATAAACTGTATCAGTTCGAGGTGTGATCGCCCAACGACGGTGGGATACCCCACCAGCCTGTCTAGCAGTTCTTCGGCGTTTAAATTCGTCATCTGCTGCTCCATTTTCCGGCGTCATCTTATCTACAGGCATTCTGCAGCGGATCGGCACCGCTCATCGTTTGTGATCGTCGGTCAGATGGCAGGCTCTGCTGTTGTGCATTTGTATTTCAGAATTTCCTGCCTTGGTTTTGGCAAACCCGGCATGCGGCCCGCCTGGGAACGCGACAAGATGGTCCTGACAAACACTGGAGACCTCGAATGACATTCCGTCCAAAGTTCATCACCTTTGACTGCCACGGCACCATGATCAATTTTGACATGGCCGGTGCGGCAACAGATCACTACAGCCAAATTCTGTCCGCGGAGGCGCTGGCAAAATTCATCACGGATTTTGCAACCTATCGCATTGATGAAGTCCTGGGGGCCTGGAAGCCCTACGCCGAGGTCGTCTACAACGCGCTGGAACGTGCCTGCAAACGAAACAACCTGGCCTTTGATCCTGCAATTGCAGAAGACATTTACAACCGTGTGCCAACCTGGGGGCCGCATGCCGATGTGCCTGCCGGGCTTGCCAAAGTGGCACATGAGATACCGCTGGTGGCGCTGACCAACTCGATGAACGTGCAGATCCCGCATAACATCGAGAAACTGGGCGCTCCGATCGCGCATGTGTTCACAGCCGAAGACGCGCAGGCCTATAAACCCCAGATGCGGGCGTTTGAGTACATGTTTGATCAGCTTGGATGCGGACCAGAAGACATCCTGCATGTGTCGTCATCTTTCCGCTACGATCTGATGACGGCCCATGATCTGGGGATCACCAATAAGGTCTGGGTCAATCGCGGTCACGAGCCGGCAAACCCATTTTACGGCTACACCGAAATCACCGACGTTTCCGGTCTGGCAAAAGTGGTTGGTCTGTAATGCAGTTTGCCTCCTATTGGCATGAAACAGCTGCCCCGTTCGAGGCGAACAGCCCAACCCCGGTGAGTGGTCACTTTGACGTGGCCATCATCGGGGCTGGCTTTACCGGGCTGAGCGCCGCCCATAGCCTTGCCAAGGCAGGCCTGTCTGTAGCGATCCTGGAGGCAGAACATGTCGGGGCCGGAGCCTCTGGCCGAAACGGCGGGCACCTGAACAATGGCCTAGCCCATGATTTTGCCTCTGCCAAAGCCCATCTGGGCGCGACACGTGCCCATGCGCTGTATCAGGCCTACGATCACTCTATCAACGTTATCGAGGATCTGATTAAGGCTGAAGGCATTGAATGCGACTTTCGCCGCGCCGGTAAGCTGAAACTGGCGTCTAAGCCGTCTCATGTCGCTGGCATGAAAGCGAATTTTGAGCTGCTGAACAAAGAGGTCGACCCAGAGACCCGCTGGCTCGAACGTTCTGAATTGAAAGGTGAGATTGGCAGCGACTGTTTTCATGGGGCGATCCTTTATGAAAAATCTGCCATGATGCACATGGGGCGCTATGTCTCCGGCTTGGCTCAGGCGGCACATCGGCACGGGGCCTCGATTTGGGAACAGGCTCCGGTGACTGCGCGGTCCAAAACTGCAAAGGGGTGGCAGCTTGAAACACCGCGCGGCAGCCTGACCGCAGATCGCGTTATCGCCGCCACCGGGGCCTATTCCGGCCAAGTCAAAAATGCGCCCCTGGGGTACTTCCGCAGGCGCATCATCCCCGTTGGCTCCTTTATTGTCGCCACCCGTCCGCTGGACAACGCCGAAGTCGCGGGCCTGATGCCGGGCAATCGCACCTGCGTGACCTCGCTGAACATCGGGAACTACTTTCGCATGTCTCCGGATAATCGGCTTATCTTTGGCGGGCGGGCGCGGTTCTCGGCGGATACCAACCAGCAATCAGATGCAAAATCTGGGGCTATTTTGCGCAAATCTATGACCCAAATCTTCCCGCAGACTGCAAACATCAAAATAGACTATTGCTGGGGCGGTCTTGTTGGCATGTCCAAGGATCGCTTTCCCCGGGCAGGCGAAGCTGATGGCATGATTTATGGCATGGGGTATTCGGGCCATGGGGCGCAGTTTTCAACATTGCTGGGGCAAAAGCTGGCGAATAAAGTTATGGGCGTAGAGGAAGAAACACCTCTGGACGGGTTAAACTGGCCGACAATTCCCGCGCATTCAGGCCAACCCTGGTTTCTTCCCCTCGTGGGTCTGTGGTTTGGTCTCAAAGACCGTCTGTCGTAACCCTGGGGGTCGGCATTACCCCAGGGAGTGCGCGGCCAATCCATATACTACGGCACCCGATGTTGCGCGCCTCTGTTTGCCCAAGCACATTTCCGTCACGGTATCATACAAACCCAGCCCAGCTTCTGATAGAAAATCAGTCAATTCACCCTCCTCCGCAGGGGTATCCATGCGGAGGAAAGCCCCTGACCGCTTTTCTATCAGCGGGGCGATCAGTTGTATCGCCAGCCTGTCACTGTCTGCCACCACAGGCCCAATCACCTGGCCGCGGCCAAAGTTACGGATCATCGCATAACCGACAATCTGCCCTGCGCGTTCTGCGACAACACAGTCAGACTTGGCCTGCAGCGCCTGAAGGATATTTTTACGGTCACCGCCATAGGCCCCTAAGTCCAGCTCCAGAAGCGCCACCCAGTCGGCATCGTCAATAGCACGCACATCCGTATGAGGCAGTGGAGCCGGAGGCAAAACCTGCCGCGCGATGCCCTGTTGCTGCCGGATCGTTGCCACCGGCTCAAAGCCGGCATTTTTGTACAAACGATAGCCCGCGCGCGTAGCGCTCAGGCGCATATCACGCGACCCGCAGTCCTGCATGATCTGTTGCAACAGCCAGCGGCCTGTACCCAGAGTTTGCAAACGCGGTGCGGTGATCATCATGCCCAACATCGCCAAATCCGGTCCCATCTCGAACTTCATGGCAGAACTCAAAGGGCGTCCAATTTCGTCCAAAACAAGATATCCCTGCCCCAGCTTTACCAGCATTTCGAGATCCCGGTCGCGATGAGGCCAAAAGACACCGACAGTCAGTTCCTGAAGCAACGGTAGATCTTTCAGAGAAATCTCATGCGTCGCTGCTTGAAATACATCAACTTTCAGATGTGAATCTGACCTTTTCTGTTGCCTCGACGACACCTTAAGTTCCTGAAAGGTCCCACTATTTTCACCCAGATCTTTTGACGTCATACTTACCTCTTACAACATCAGGCCTCGTGCCGACGCGTGTATACACTATGTACTTTACCCGGGTTGCGCAGTTGAATCTTTTAAAGTCACCGCTCTTACGACAGATTATTTCAGAGAGGTCAAAGGACATCGTCACTGCGAAACGGGATGTGTTTTCAACGTCCCCCCCTGCCTCGCTGACAACAACGCACAGCCCACATTGAGCCGCCGCCGTTGCCTGGACCAGTTGACTGCTCCTAAATGGCCAGGGTCAAGGGTCTTTTGCACTTACTTGGGCTACACCACGGACGGCAACATGCTGCTGAATGGTGGATCATAATGATGCGTCATGATCGTCTGCCGCCAGGGCGAGATCCAGACTTTGAAATGGGCTGACATTACCGACACCGGCATGGAACTGCCCGACACCAAGACAGGGGCGCGGCGTACCCTCTACGCACTCGCAAATGATAACTTCAGCGTTGCTGCATCGCAGTATGTGCCCACCATGCGAAGCAACGCAACGCGATTTCAATTTTTGGACACTATACCATTGGCAGGACCTGATGAGCAGCGGGCCTCTTTCCGGGTCCAGTTCAGATAGATGATGTTTGCAGCGCGTCATGGCACTGCTGTGGCGCTGCCCATATAACAGCAACGCAAGCGACCCTGCGTGAGGGCGATAGGGTGCGCCGGGGGAATGCTTCATACCTTTCGCGAGAGGGGCAAACAGGTTCCGGCTGCCCTTCGCCACGGCGCTTTTTGTTCTCATCGTCGAAGGCGTCTTTCACCTCCCCGAAAATCATCGTCTGAGATGGCTGTTGGTCATCGAGGTATTTGCTGACGATCCGCCCCACATTCATCAGCTCATCTGCGGTGAGGCGCCGGTCACGGTTTCCGCGCTCAGTCTTTTTATCGTAGAGCCCTGCCAGACCAAAACGCCGCTCTTTGCGCTCCCATTCGATCACCGTCTTGGCGCCCAGATTTTTAGGAACGGCACGGTTTTCACTGCTGTCTTCCGGATGGCCCTCGGCCAAGATTTCTCCTACGCGAAGTTTGATAACGCCGAGATACGGCCTGGACCTGTCGCGGTTTGATGCCGCTCCTTTGATAGCATTTACTGCAACAAAGGAGATGAACTATGGGACTGAAACGGACGGACGAATTTCGCCAGGATGCGGTGCGGATAGCACTGACCAGTGGGCTAACGCGCAATCAGGTAGCTGATGACCTAGGTGTGGGCATGTCGACGCTGAACAAATGGATCACGGCATACAGAGACACGGGTGTGGTGACGAAAGAGGATTTAGGCCTCGCCCAAGAGAATGACCGGCTTCGGCGCGAGAACCGCATTCTCAAGGAGGAGCGGGAAATCTTAAAAAAGGCCACGGTGTTCTTCGCGAGCCAAAAGCCGTGAGGTTTAGGTTCATTGAGGAACACCGATCTGCGTTCTCTATCGGCCGGATGTGCGGTGTCATGGGGGTCAGTTCACGTGGGTTGCGGGCATTCCGCAGTCGCCCTGCCAGCCGCAGACAACGGTCCGACCTGGTCACGCTGGCGCATATCAAAGAACAATCCCGTCTCAGCCTTGGCAGTTATGGCAGGCCGCGCATGACTGAGGAATTGAAAGAGATCGGACTGGTTATTGGTCATCGTCGCGTGGGTCGCTTGATGCGCCAGAACGGCATATCGGTCATCAGAACGCGCAAACACAAGGTGACTACAGACAGCAATCATAAGTTCAACATCGCGCCGAACCTGTTGGACCGGGACTTCAACGCTGATGGGCCAAACCAGAAGTGGGCGGCCCCTCTCGGGACATTTCCTACGGAAATACCCTGCCGGGCAATGGACATCAGCTATATCTGGACGCGTGAAGGTTGGTTGTATCTCGCTGTGATACTGGATCTGCATTCAAGGCGCGTGATCGGCTGGGCGGTGAGTAACAGGATGAAGCGGGACCTGGCGATCCGTGCGTTGAACATGGCAATAGCCTTCCGGGGGCCGCCGAAGGGCTGCATCCATCACACGGATCGCGGATCGCAATATTGTTCGCACGACTATCGACAGATCTTGCGACAGCACGGCTTCAAAGTGTCCATGAGTGGCAAAGGCAATTGCTACGATAACGCTGCAGTCGAGACGTTCTTCAAAACCATCAAGGCCGAACTGATTTGGCGGCATTCATGGGAAACACGGCGGCAGGCCGAGATGGCGATCTTCGAATACATCAACGGCTTCTACAATCCGCGCCGCCGCCATTCAGCACTGGGCTGGAAAAGCCCTGTCGCCTTCGAACGAAAGGTGGCTTAAGCGAGCACGTGGAGCGGCACGAAAGCGTGACAGGTCCAGAGCGGGTGTGCGGGGTGGCGCTGCCAACATCGAACCAGTTCTATGGGCTGGATGAGGTCGACCCTGAGGCGGAGTACGTCCAAGACTATGTGGCCTTCAGGCAGGTTGCTAGGTCAGAGGGGTATCTGCGCAGAAAAGCCCAACATGAACAAGGGACTGGAAGGCCAGTTGAGCCGTTTAGGCTGAAGTGAATTTAAAAGATTGAATTTCAAAGGGGTACTAGAATGGTAGGTACGGGGACTAGCATAAAAAATCTATCTATGGCTGCGCTCTTAGTATGTGCATCATGCCAGAGTTTGTACTTGTCTGAGTCAAATTGTAATCCGGTCGAAGATCTTGAAATTAGGAGACAAGTCGTCGAAGCTGTTCGCCCCTATGAGGAGTTTGAAAGACCCAGCGATGGTTTCAAGTATACAATGGAGCGTCATCTGGAGATGAACACCTATGTTCTTCTTGAGTGTAAGCGAAATTATCTGGCGACGTTCTCCCCTCTTTCCAATGAGCACGTCACCTATACAGGTGAAACTTGGAAGTATCTGGTCTCAAAAAAGGAGTTCGAGGTTATCAACTTTTGGAGACCCCAAAGGCCCAGACGAAATAGTAAACCTTGGCGCCAGGGGCTGGTATCTGATTAGAGTTAGTCAGATCCGATCGCATAGGCCCGCGACCTCAGGATGGTCTGACCAGCGGTGGACGTCTATGGGGCGGGAGTGCCAGGGGTTCTCTATGTCTCCCATAGGTCACCTTTCTTCTAGGTAAGGAAGGAAGAACCTGGGGTCTCTCCCCTACGCCTTCTATTCAATACTTATACCTATTCCCTTCCCCCTCCTAGACCCTAGGTAACAGAGGGGAGGAGGTCCGTCAGCGCCTCTTCAACGAGAGGTTAGCGTATCTAGGATCTGGGGGTGGGGGAACCGGGTCGTCTCAGGGGTTCTTCTTCCCTTCTCTTCCATTACTTATCCCTCTGCCCCACTATACTCAGGCATAACGTCAAAGGCCTCTCCCACAGCGGGAGGGGTCAACTCTGCAGGGGGCAAGTACATCACCATGAGCCTCACCAGCGCCACCCAGACGACCCGAAACCACTGGGGCAGAAACGGGGGCGATTTGGGGCCAGTCGGGGCTCCGTCGCTCTTACGTCTATGGCTGGAAAGTACTGGCTGGGGTGGTAGGATTCGAACCTACGATCTTCAGTACCAAAAACTGTTGCCTTACCACTTGGCCACACCCCATCAGTGAGCCGCGTTCTAGTGCGAGTTTCGGGGGGGCGCAAGAGGGATTTTGGAAAAACCCGAAACTTTTCCCACCCGTCCTCTTGCGCCCTGCGGAACTAATCTTGTTCCGACAGGTTTTCTCCCATCTGGATCAGGACTGCCCCCTGCCGCGCCCCTGCCTCTACGGCCTCGTGGGCACGACAAGCCTCTGATAAATTATAGACCTTTTGAATATCAAAGCGCAGCGCCCCTGCACTCAAAGCAGCATGCAAACGAAAGATCGCAGCGGCTCTTTCTGCTTCGGTGAGCAAATAGACAAGAATGATTTCCAGCCGAACAGCCTTAAAAAGAAGCGTCACAAAGGGAAGGCGTGGTGACATCTCCTGGGCAGAGCCATAGGCGGCGATACAGCCATTTTCGGCAATCACCTGCGCATCTGTTTCAATGTTGAGGCCAAACTCGACCTCCACAATGAGATCCACAGGCATTGCGCTGTTGGCTTGCAGAATTTGCGCGGCCAGATCTTTGGCGCGGTAGTCCAACACCACATCGGCGCCGGCTGCAAGGGCACGATCCCGCCCCGTGGCACCGCAGGTCGCAATGACGCGCGCACCGCCCCATTTGGCCAGTTGCACCGCCAAAAGCCCAACAGTCCCTGCCCCGCCCTGCACCAAAACGGTCTTGTCTGCCACCTCTCCCTGGCCAAAAACCGCATGACACGCCGTAAGCCCAGGAATCCCCAGGATTGCCCCCACCTCCAGGCTCACCGTATCAGGCAGGGTGACGGCCTGCTCAGACGGCAGCGCGATTTGTTGCGCCGCAGTTCCGCAGGGGCGGCGAAACTGGCCATTCCAGATCCATACCCGCTCTCCAACGCGGCTGCGAGAGACTCCCTCCCCCACGGCTGAGATCACACCGGAGCCGTCACTGTGGGGAATGATATAGTCCCACGGAAAGCCCTGGAGCCCCGGCTGCCCTCGGGTGCGGGTTTTGACATCCGATGGGTTCACTCCGGTAAAGACGACATCTACCAGGACCTCTCCTGCGGCGGGGCGGGGGGCTGGCAGGTCTTCCACCTGCAAGACCTCAGATGCAGCGCCAAAGGCGCGGTATGTAATGGCTTTCATTGTGACCTGTTCCTCGTGAAATCTGTCCTCTCGCACGCTTTTTCTGTACAGCAAGGGATATGCAGCCAAGCGTCTTTGGGTTTGACGGCAGGATACAGCGCAATTTCAGGAAGGACAATTTCAGGAAGGACAGTGGGCGCGGAGCACAGGCGTTCTGAACCTGTGATCACGTTTACCCGCCCACACCACGGCAGGGATTCATGTACCCGCTAGCGGGGCTCAGGCCGGAACACCAGCTTGTTTCAAGGCATCAGCCCATTCGTTGCCTTCCAGAGAGGCGCCGCCCGGATGTTCCCGGTGGTACTGGGCCAGGTTGAACTTTGGTGAGGTGGCCATAAGGTTCTGAACCGCCTTGCGCGCCTCTCCCAAGCGACCAGAGAGCTGTAGAGCGATCGCCTTGGTCCGGAGACTGGCAGGATAGGCTGCATTGGCTTCCAGCGATCGCTCTGCCAGCTCAATGGCGCGGTCATAGTTATGGGCGGACAGATTGGCGGAGGCGGAGACCGAGTCGAAATAATATTTTTGCGGTCCCAGAGGCGTAAGCCGCCTTGCCGCATCGGTGAGTTCAACCGCCTCGAGCGGGCGTCCCTGATAGGCCCAGGTCGCCCCCTTCAGCAAAACTGCCAAAGCTTCGTTTGGGTTATCCTTTAACGCCAGATCATAGGAGTCCTGCGCCATGTCAAAATCAAAAAGCAGATGACTGGAAATCGCCCCCTTAAGCGTATGCGCCAACGAAAAACAGGGATCGGCCGCAAGCGCGGCACCGGCATATTGGCTGGCCAGCCCCGCATCCATCTGACGATCAGTGGAAAAGCCTTTCTGAACCCGCAGCACATGCCAAAAACCCATCCAGGTCAGCACCAGGGGGTGTTTGGGATCCCGGTCGAGCAGAACCTTCAGAATTTCACGGGCGCGTCCAAAGCGGTCAGGCGTCATCTCCTGCATCATCGAGATCGCAGCCATCAAGAGCATATGTCCTTCGAGACTGGGGAGCGGTTTAAAAGCCGCGATCCGAACCGCCTCTCCAACCAGGGTCTGGCCAATCTGCTGGGTCGCGGCACAAAGAGCTTCGCTGCGACCGGCCAACAAATCCGGCAATGGCCCCTCAAAGTGCCGGGACCAGATCACCTGTTCCCGCTCGGCATCGTGGAGCTCGATCTCGGTGGACATGACCTGCCCATTTGCCCGCACAGAGCCGGAGACCAAGTATTTCACCCCAGCGACAGCCGAAACCTCTGATGGGCGCACCCGGGCCAAATCAAACTGACGGGATGCCAAATATGAGGTGACGGTAAAGGCCTGACTGCGCGACAGACTGCGCGACAGCTCCTCTGCAATCAGTGACCCCAGCGGGGAGGCATCTTCACCCGGCGCCCATTGCACAAAGGGAAGCACCGCAATCAGCGGCAAAAGGCTCTCGGGCCGTGGGCGTCGTTCCTGCTGGCGAGGCTTGCCATTGCGGTTAGAGCTTCGCCCGATCTCGATCCGGGTGTGTTGCAGCCACCTGGCAAAATTTGCCTCATAGGGCAGTTCAAACCCCTCCATGAATTCGGCCTCGCGCGCGCATTCCTCAAAGGACACCCTGCTCAGGTCTAACATCACCCTTTCCCTATTGGCACTGATAACCGGGGCGATCATGGGTCCCAAATGGCGCCTGAGCGTTGACAAGGCGGTTCTGAGGCTGGCTTTGGCCTGTTCGGGCTGGGCCAAACTCCACAGGGTCTGCTCTAGAAAAGCGCGCGTACGGACCCCCGATTCTGCCATGCACAACAGGGCCAAAAGCGCCTGATGCTTTGCTCCTAACGAGATAGGTGTCCCATCGCCCAAGGCTACATTAAAGGCTCCAAATTGACCGATACGAAGCAGAATACTCATGGCACACACCCAAAAAGATTACAGCATGATTAAACTACAGCAACACGACCCTGAATTGTAAATAAAAATTATCATTAAATCTCTTATAGATTGATCAAACCTTTAAATAGCACATTCTACCTTTTGCAACCGAAGATAAATAATCAATCATCATCAATTACTTGCATGAATTATTTGAAAATTAACGGAGCCCCACTTCTGCGAAGTCTGGCTCCGTTCCCGAGCAACTTCCAAAGCTGCACCTGCCAGAAATCTCTTCCAAATATCTAGACTTTGAGTCGCAACGCTTCCACATCGCTAAAATTTTGAGAATCTTAGTCAACGGAGTTTGACATCACAGCGAGAGAAAAGACGGCTTGATACGCCTCTTGTTCTCTCCCCCGCGCCTACTCTCCTAAAGCGGGAATAAAGCGATAACCGGTCTGCGCGCTTTCAACCCGGCCAATACCACCCTTTGGTAAATGATAGCCAATCAGCTGCATCTGATCATGCGCCAGCATGTCCAGCAGCCGGAGACGCGTTTTTGCCGCAAGATCGGCATCCTGATCCGTGCCAATGGCCCAGTCCGGCTGGGCAAAGCTCACGTGGTGATTGCCAATTGCATCTCCTCCGATGAGGACGCTTTGCTGCCCATCACGCAGCTCAAACGACATATGCCCCGGCGTATGCCCATAGCTCGCATGGGCTGCCACGCCAGGCAGGATCTCCTGGCCATCGTCAAATCTGCTGAGACGCTCTTCCATGACTTCCAGACGGCGGCGTGCACCCACCGCCATAGAGGCGCGATCCCCGGAAATCGTCGAGGCTGTGTTGGGGTCAAACCAATAGTCCCATTCGGCCTCTCCCATCAGATATTGCGCATTGGGAAACAGGGGGTCATCAAAATCATCCAGAACGCCCCACAGATGGTCCGGGTGACAATGGGTAAAGACAACGTGGCTGACCTCTTCCAGGGCGACCCCTGCCGCGTCCAGCGCCGCAGTCAATTGCCCAGCGGTGCTTTGGAACCCCGGACCAGAGCCTGCATCAAACAGCACCACCCGCCCCGCATGGCGCAACAAAGTCACGTTGAGTGGCGGATGTATCGGTCCCGCAGCTATCCCGCCCGCCTGGAGGATCTGGTCCACGGCATCGGGGTCCAATCCGGCAAAGAGCATCGAGCGCGGCAGGGTCAAATGGCCATCCGACAGGGTGGTCACTTGCATTTCTCCAAGCGTAAGCTGCCCGGACATCCCTGACGTTGCCCAACTGGCTGCTGGCACCATCAGCCCGGCAGACAGGCCAGCAGACAGGCCTGCGATAAATTCTCGACGTTTCACTGTCATCTCTCCCCATTGGATTTGTGCAAAACACCGAGCCCCACACACATTCTTACATGTGAATTTATATCATTTACCCCAATTGGCAAGAACGAGACGTCAGCTGGCACTTGGGTCAGGAGCTGAATCAGCAAACAGGCTGCCGGTCCGGAAACAAAAAAAGGCCCGACACTCATAACGCGTGCCGGGCCTCTTTTGATCTGTCCTCCCTCCCTAGGGAGAGAGGCAGCTACGTCCGCAGATTATTGGCGGCTCAGCTCTTTCCACTTACCTGCTTCGACAACCGAAATCACGATATCATCGGCACCCCGGTGATCATCCGCACTGTAGGAGATCTGCGTGTCGGTGAGGGCATCAAAATACGCAAGAGTCTCCATGCCTTTGACAAAGGATTCCTGTGTCAGATCCTGGCCTGCGGCTTCGAGGGCGCGCACAACAGTATCCGCAGCTGAATACCCCAGCATGGCAAATCCACCAGCGGGCTGACCGAACTTGGCCTCATAATCCGCGATAAACTTGGCCGGAACTTCGTCCTCGGCGCGGGCAATGAGATCCACCCAACCAGCAGCGGCATAAAGCCCTTCGGTGACACCACCTGGAACAGCGGCAACAACATCAAGGAAACCTGCTGAGGTATTGAGGAATTTGACGTCGGTCCAGCCCAGCTTTTTGGCGGTACCAACCACAGTGATCCCCTGGCGCACGCCCAGGGCCATGGCAATAACGTCACATCCAGCCGCTTTCAACTTGGTCAAAGAGCCGACAAAATCCAGCTCGTCTGGTTTGTGGCTGGTCTCAGCCGCGTAGGTCAGGCCCAGTTTTTCAGCCGTGGCCACTGCACTTTCCTGGATTTCTTTGCCAAAATCCGAAGGAATATACATGCTACAGACTTCTTTGGCGTCAAATTCTGCTGCCAGATAGGTCACACCGGCATCCACCTGATCATAGTAGCTGGAAAAACCAATGAACTTGTTGTCGACAGGTTCCTGCAGCATCTGACGCGCCGAGGACAGCGGCCCAATGTTTGGAATGCCCTTGGGGTCCAACAGCTTGAAACCGGCAATGTTCATCGGGGTGCCCAAAGACAGCAACATGCCAAAAACCTTGTCGCGGTTCAGAAGCTTGTTGTAGCCCTGCATCGCACGGGGGATCTGATAGCCGTTATCCTCCACAACAAAACGGATCTGGCGACCATGTACACCACCCGCCGCATTGGCTTCTTCAAAGCGCAGGTTCGCCCCATTGGTGGCTGGTACGCCCACGGCAGCAAAGATGCCGCTCAGGTCATTGACCGAGCCAAATACCACTTCGCTATCGGTCACGCCCTGGCTGTCAGCCTGTACCGCAGAGCCTGCGGTCAAAGCCAGTGCGCCGGCCATCAGCGTGCCCGCCATAAGCTTGGATGTAAGTTTCTTCATTTCCATTTCCTCCCTGGATTGGTTCGCAGCGTGTTCAGATCACGCCGTCAATACATGTCGTCGATCAGTGCCTTATGCTTCTTCTCCACAAAACCGCGTTTCAACTTCATCGTCGCCGTCAGCTCGTCGTCTTCGGCGGTCAACAGGACATTGATCAGACGGAAATCTTTGATCTGTTCCACCCGGGCAAAGTCCTTGTTCACCGCTTCGACCTCCTTGCCAATCTGCGCCAGCACCTCCTCGGCAGCGCAGAGCGACGCAAAATCACTAAATGGTATCTTCCTGTCCTGGGCCAATTTTTCAACATTTTCCTGATCAATCATGATCAGACAGCTGAGATATTTGCGGCCATCCCCAATCACCACCGCATCCGCGATATAATGGCTGAACTTCAACCGGCTTTCGATTTCGGCCGGGGTGATGTTCTTGCCACCCGCCGTGATGATGATGTCCTTGATCCGGCCAGTAATGGTCAGATTACCGGCCTCGTCAACCCGACCGACATCCCCGGTGCGCAACCAGCCGTCAGCGGTAAAGGTCTCGGCGGTTTTTTCATTGTTGCGCCAGTATCCCTGAAAGTTGTTCAGCCCGAGGGTCTGAATTTCGCCATCCTCTGCAATCCGCAAACCAACGCCGGGCACCGGCCGACCAACCGAGCCGGGCATATTGTGTTCCAGCGTATTGATGGTGGCAATGCCGGCGTTTTCCGTCATGCCGTAGCCCTCGATCAGCGGCACACCAATGGACCAGTACCATTTCAGCAACTCGGGTGAGATCGGTGCCGCCCCGGTGCCGCCCCGGCGCATTTTATCCATGCCCAGCATCCGGCGCAGATTGCGCAGAACCATGAAGTCCCAAAAGGCATAAGACGCCGCGACACCTGCGGGCGGCTCTTTGCCAACCATCACATATTCTGCCCGCGCCTGACCGGCCTTCATCGCCTGCTGAAAGGCCCAACGCCCCATTGGCGTGGCTTCCTGTGCCAGGACCAGCACCCGCGAATAGATCTTTTCCCAAACCCGTGGCACCGCAAAAAACGTCGCCGGCGAGACCTCCTGCATATTGTCAAAAACCGTTTCCGGGCTTTCGGCAAAATTCACCGTGCTCGAGGCCGCAAGCGGGAAATAGACCGACACATTGCGTTCCAGGATGTGGCAGAGCGGCAGGAAGCACAGCTGCTCATCCTCTGGATCAACAGCCAGAGCCCGGGCGCCAGCCTCTATCGACGCCATAATGTTCTCATGCCCCAACATGGCGCCTTTTGGCATGCCGGTGGTGCCTGAAGTATAGATCAGCATGGCTGTATCTTCTGGCCTGGACTTTGCAATCTCCACCTCAAATGCGCCTGGAATCTTGGCCTCATAGGCTTTCCCAAGCGCAATCAGATCTTCGATAAACATACATTTATCCTGCTGCAGATCATGCAAGCCATCGCGATCATAAATGATCACCTTGGCGAGGTCAGGCACTTGGTCGGCGATCTCCAGGTATTTGTCCAGCTGCTCATCATTTTCAACAAACAGGAACCGGCTGCCGCTGTCATTGACCAGATAGGCCAACTGCGAAGCAGAATCGGTAGTATAGACACCTGAGGCGATGCCTCCGACGCCCTGCACCCCCATATCCGTATAAAGCCATTCCCGGCGATCTTCGCTTAGGATTGAAACCACTTCGCCGCGCCTCAGCCCCAGCGAGACCAGCCCAAGACCAATCCATTTGGACTGTTCCCAATAGGTCGTCCAGGAAAAGGACTTCCAGATCCCCATGTCTTTTTCGCGATGCGCCGTGCGATCCCGCAGCGCCATGCAGCGGGTCTGAAACAGCTTTGGAATAGTGTCGCAGCCGTCGACCAGAACCGGACGTTGGCCCGGTTCTGAATTGTAGGAGACGCCATTGATTTCGATCTGGGCGAGCCCGGTCTGTTTTCCGACTTGAATATTCATCTCTGCCCCTCCTAGCGCCACGTTTTCTTGCGTTTCCAGCGCTTCTCGCCGCGCTGGCCCTCTTCCTGATGGCCCAGGTAGAAAGACTTGATATCCTCGCTTTCCATCAGGCGATCAGCGGAGCCATCCATCACGATCCGGCCGATCTCCATCACATAGCCCACATCCGCCAGATCCAGCGCTATACGGGCGTTTTGCTCCACCAGCATCATGGTCACATGCTCTTCGGTGTTGAGACGCCGCAGAATGGCAAAGATTTCCTGCACCAGCAGCGGCGACAGACCCAGGCTCGGCTCATCCAGCAGCATGATCTGCGGCCGCAGCATCAGCCCGCGCCCAATTGCCAGCATCTGCTGTTGCCCCCCCGACAAGGTGCCTGCCTCCTGGTTCCGACGTTCAGCCAGAATTGGGAAATAGTCAAAGACCATCTGGCGGTCGCGCTCGATCTCGGCCTTGTCTGAGCGGGTATAGGCGCCAAGGCTGAGGTTCTCGTCGACCGTAAGAAGCGGGAAAACCTCGCGCCCCTCGGGAACATGCACGATGCCATGTTCAACGATGCGATGCGGTTCCTGGCCCTGAATGGGCTTGCCGTTGAACAGCACCTCACCCTTTTCAGGATCCATGATGCCCGAGATGGTTTTCAACAAGGTCGATTTCCCGGCCCCATTTGCACCCAACACAGTGACGATCTGCCCCTTGTCGACCTTTAGCGACACGCCCCGAATGGCCATGATCGGCCCATAAAAACTTTCGAGGTTTTTGATTTCCAGCAAAGGTTCACCCATTAGACTGCCCCCGCCCCAAGATAGGCCTCAATCACAGCCGGATTGGCCTGGACCTCTGCCGGTGTGCCCTCGGCCAGTTTGGCGCCATCCGCCAGGGCCAGCACCCTGTCAGACACCCCAGAGACCAGCCCCATGTCATGTTCCACCATCAAAACGGTGATCCCCATCTGTTTGCGGATATCATCAATCCACCAGCGCATATCCTGGGTTTCCTCGACTGACAGGCCCGAAGCGGGCTCATCCAGCAAAAGCAGGCGCGGTTTTGAGGCTAGCGCACGCCCCAGCTCAACCACCTTGCGCACCCCATAGGGCAGCCCGGCGATCATCTTGTTCCGGTAAGGCTGCAGATCGAGAAAATCGATCACCTCCTCAACCGCTTCGCGGTGGCGCTCTTCTTCGCGGCGGACACGCGGCGTAAAGAACATCTCTTCCAGCAGCGTGGTCTTGCGATGGCGATGCCGCCCCACCAGCAGGTTTTGCAGCACCGTTGCATGCTCGAACAGCTCGATATTCTGAAAGGTCCGGGCAATGCCAAGATCGGCAACCTGATCTGCGTCCCGCTCCAGCAGGTTGTTGCCGTCAAAGGTGAATGTGCCGGCAAAAGGCTCATAAAAGCGCGAAATCAGGTTAAAGGCAGTAGATTTACCCGCGCCATTTGGCCCGACGATGGCGTAGACTTCACCCTCTTCAACCGAGAAGCTGAGATTATTGACCGCCACCACGCCACCAAACTTGAGCGTGGCATTTTTGATTTCCAAAAGGCTCATCTCAGACGCTCCGTCTTCAGGTAGGATTTCTGGCGGCGGAACATGTCCTTACGCGCAAATGGGAACAGCTCGAACCAGGTGCGGATCTTAAGCCATCGCCCGTAAATCCCCATCGGCTCAAACAGGATGAACAGGATCAGGATCAGGCCAAAGACGCCTGTCTCAAGCCCCGGGATAGCGACACCACTGCCCACGACATTGTCCTTCAGGATCGACAGCGCCTGCGGCAGAAAGGCGACAACCACGGCGCCAAAGAAGGCCCCGTGAATGGATCCGAGCCCGCCAATCACGATCATCATCAACAGGGTGATGGAAATCACCAGGCTGAACGTCTCGTTGTTGAAGGTGCCCGCGTAATAGCCCATCAAGGCGCCGGCCCAGCCGGTGATCATGCAGGAGAGACCAAAGGCCTTGCCCTTGGTGCGGGCAATATGCACGCCCATGGCAGTGGCCGAAACCTCGCTGTCACGCACCGCAGCAAAGGCACGCCCCAGCGGCGAGCGCAGCAAATTGCGATAAAACAGCGTGCAGATGATGGTGACCACCAGGACCAGGTAGTAAAAGCGCGAGGGCATCGACCAGCGTTCGATCTCAAACCCAAAGATGTTGATCATCTCCGGGAACTTACCAGAAACACCACCGCTCCAGTGTTCGGTCAGAACAATGATGTCATCAGCCAGAACCGACAGGGCAATGGTGGCAATCGCCAGATAGATGCCGTGCAACCGCAGCACCGGAACCGCAATCAACACGCCGACAAAACCCGTGATAACCCCCGCCAGCGGGAAGGCGATGATAAAGGGCACGCCCTGTTCGATCAGGATGGTATTGGCATAGCAGCCGATCGCCAGAAACGCGGCGTGGCCCAGGCTCGCCTGACCGGTCTGGCCAGTCAGCAGCATCAGGCCGAGCCCGGCAATAGCCCAGATCAACACGTTGGTGACCTCGCCCAAATAGAACTCATCCAGCAGATAAGGCAGCCCAAAGGCCAGCGCCAAGAGAGCGCCATAGACACAGAACGTCCAGCGGTCCGGGAATAGTCGAATGTCGTGCTGGTAGGATGTTTTGAAATGAATACGCATGAGCTTATACCTTCTTCACGCGGACCTGGCTGAACAAACCGTGAGGCCTGAAGATCAGCACAGCCAGCAACAGGGCATAGGGCGCAATTTGTGAGTAGCCGGCAGCCAAGTACCGCGCCGCAAAGGGTTCGATCACCCCAACGATAAGACCACCAGCCAGGGCACCGGGAAGCGAGCCAAAGCCGCCAATCACCGCTGCTGCAAAGGCCTTGATCCCCAGCAAACCAGCATTCGGGTCAATGGCGCCTTTGGAAGCAAACAGAATACCCGCAACCGCAGCCGTGGCACCGGACAGCCCCCAGATCAGCCCCTGGACGCGCTTGACCGGAATACCCATGAAGTAGGCCGCCATCTGGTTTTGACTTGCCGCCTGCATCGCCAGCCCTAGCTTGGTACGCTGGAAGAACTGGTACAGGAACCAGGTCAACAGGAAGGTCACGACGATGATGGCAAGATCCGCCATACCAAGGACAACGCTGCCGATATGTAGATCTCCAAGCGCCAGAGGGCTTTCCAGGGTTTGAGGTTCATGCCCCCAGATCAACCCGGCGATAAAGCGCAGGACAAACCCCATGGCAATCGTCAGGATCACCACTGCTGTCTGGTTCTGGCCAAAGAGATGGCGCAGAACAAAAAGGTCCAGCAGATAGCCAAACACCGCCATGATTGAAATCGTCAGTGGCGCGGCGACCCAGAATGGCAAATGCATGTATTCTGCATTGGTCAGACCAAGGCTCACAAAAGCCCCTATCATCATAAAGTCACCCTGGGCGAAATTCACCGCCTCAGTGGCTTTGTAGATCAAGACGAACCCAAGTGCGATCAGGCCGTAGACACAGCCATTCGCAAGCCCACTGATCAAGAGCTGCAATACTTCCAAATTTTCCTCCCCCCGTTCCTAAAGAACGGCTCCTTGCCCGATCGCGTCCGGGCCCTAGCGCTTTTTTGCGGGTTTTCCTGCTGCCTCCTCAAGCTGCGGAATCCCAAGCGTCTAAAAACAGACTACTGAGTATGTTTTTGACCTGTCAATCGGCGGGACCCAGCGTCAGACTAGCAAAAAGTGCCTATTTTTCGCGCCTCTGTCCCCCTAGGCTGATTCTTGGATCCTACCAGCCAACCTTGTTGCGCGGTCCCCATAGGTGTGATGTCTCTAGCCCTCTTTTGCAGTCACTGCCGCATCCCGGTTGCCCCCTCAGGTCTTGGCCAAAATGGCATCGCCATTCTTGCGACAGACACAGACAGGACGGCTCGGGCTTGCCATTTCACTTCTATTCCGGCGCCGCCGCGCGGTGAAACAGCAAGAGACAACCAGATGGCCCGTCAGATGGCCCGTCAGATGGACTGTCAGATGGGCTGTTCAGAGCGACGGCTTTGGGATTGCCTCTTATCCGGGCAGTCTGATAGGCCAAGATCCAACCTGAATGGCAGGCAGACCCTAGATGTTAGAACAGATCAGCACTTCAAAAAGCGAGATCCTGGATGCCGCCGCCCATTGCTTCATGACATTGGGCGTCGAAAGCGCCTCGGTGGATGATATCGCGGCGCAGCTGGGGTCTACCAAGGGGCGGATCTACCATCACTTCCCATCCAAAGGCGCCCTGCTTGCAGCGGTGCAACTGCGGGCAGCCGGTTTTACCTACAGAGCCGTTGAGGGGCTTATTGATGTCAGCCTGCCGGCGGTCAAATCGCTCGACAAGATGGCCCGCGGTCACATCTACGAAGTGTTGAACTCGCTGGCCTACCACAAGGTCATCCTGCAAACCTACACCGGCGGCACCCAGTCCAAAAAAGTGAAGGGTGTCGAACAGGGTCTTCAGGAGCAGCTTCGCACCGGACAACGCCAGTATGAAATGCTGTTTCGAACCGAAGTGGCGCGCGGTATTTCAGAAGGCAGCTTTAAAGACCGCAACCTGACCGTCGCTGTGGCTGGCCTGATGCTGATCCTCAACTCACCAGTATTCTGGTTCCGGCCTGAACGCGGCGCCTCGCAGGAGTTTATTGACACAATTGCCCGCGATATCAGCAGCATGGCGCTGGCCAGCCTGCGCGCCTGACCCGGCACCTGCGCTCCGCAGCCCCTATTCCGTCAGCTTGCACAGCCCCCGCAAGCAGGCACAGAACCGCGCCCCGGTTGCCGACAGCTGGTGTTCGCTGCGAATACACAGCCCCACCGGCCCCAGGGTGCTGGTGGTGTCCAGGGGCAGCTGCTGCATTGCCCCCGCCGCAAGATCGGCCTGCACCACCCCCTGGCTGATGAACCATATCGCGCCGTGGTCCAGCACAAACCGCCGCCCAAAGGTGGCCGAAACCGTCTCGATCGGCGCCTGAGGCATCATCAGACCTTGCTCCAGAAACATATGTTCGACCAGGGGGCGAATGATCGACCCCTGCGAGGGCATCAACACCGGATAGGACTGTAGCGCCCCCTCCGGCAGATGGCCGCTGTCCGCCAGGGGATGCCCCGTGGCCACAACCACCGCAACGCGCTCATGAAACAGCGGTTCAAAATCAATCCCCACCATGCGTTCGGGCGCAGGCAACCGGCCGACAACCAGATCCAGATCGCCGCGGCGCAGCAGGTCCAGCAAATACTGGTTGTCCCCGGTGGTGACCAAAAACCGGCTGCGGCCGATACCGGCCTCCAGCTCGGCCAATGCATCGGGAACCAAGGTGGCCGAGACGGTTGGCAAGGCGCCTATCCGCAACCTCGGCCCCTCGCCGGCCTCCAGCCCCTGCAACATCGCAACCCCATCCCGCGCCAATGCCAGGCTGCGCCCCGCGTGGTGGCGAAACATCTCCCCATAGGGCGACAGACGAATGCCCCGACCATGACGCTCCACCAGAGGTTTGCCGCAGACCGCCTCCAGCTCGCGCAGGGCGCGGGTGACGGCAGGCTGGGTCATGCCCAGCGCCTCTGCCGCCTGGGTCACACTGGTCTGGCGCGCCACTTCGACAAAGACTTCGAGATGACGCAGTTTCAGATGGGCCGATAAACGCATATCATTTTCGCAATGCAAACATGTGGAAATTCGCATTATACAGCACAATTTTGATATGTGATACTCCTCACAAGCTACCAAGCAGAGGACTGCATCAGATGAGCAACGACAGATACAACCAGGGCATGGTGACCCGTCGCGCAGTTCTGGGAGACGCCCATGTGGACCGCGCCGAGGAAGCCAAGACCGATATGGACGAGGCCTTTCAGACCCTGATCACCGAAGGGGCCTGGGGCACGGTCTGGTCGTCGGATGCAATTGCGCCGCGTGAACGCTCGATGTTGACCCTGGCCCTGCTGGCCGCACTGGGCAACTTTGACGAGATCCCCATGCATATCCGCGCCACGGCCCGCACTGGCGCCAGCAAAAGCGATGTGTTGGAGGCCTTCCAGCATGTGGCGATCTATGCCGGCGTGCCGCGCGCCAATCATGCGCTAAAACTAGCCAAACAAACCTATGCGGAAATGGAAGCCGACGCCGACGCAGCCAAGGCCTGAGGAGGAAGACCACTATGACCAATACACCAGCAAAACAGGGTGAGTTTTACCAACGCGACCGGCGCTGGCACCCCCCGGCCTATGACAAGGACTACAAGACCTCTGTGGCGCGCTCGCCCAAGCTGTCGCTGATCAGCCTGGAGAACACCCCCAGCGAGATCACCGGGCCACGCTTTGGTCACGGCGACCTGACGCCGATCGACAACGATCTGCTGTCCAACTATGCCCAGCCAGATCAAAGCCCCATTGGTGAGCGCATCATCGTGCATGGCCGGGTGCTGGACGAAAACGCCCGCCCGGTGCCCAATACGCTGGTCGAGATTTGGCAAGCCAATGCCAGTGGCCGCTACCGCCACAAGAAAGACACCTATCTCGGCGCCATTGACCCGAACTTTGGCGGCTGTGGCCGCACCATGACGGATGAGAACGGCTATTACTATTTCCGCACGGTGAAACCGGGGGCCTACCCCTGGCGCAACTGGGTCAACGACTGGCGCCCGGCGCATATTCACGTCTCGGTCTTTGGCTCGGGCTTTGCCCAGCGGCTGATTACGCAGCTCTATTTTGAGGGCGATCCGCTGGTCAAAACCTGCCCCATCGTGGCGACAATCCCGGATCCCGATGCCATTGAGCAGCTGATTGCCAAGCTCGACATGAATGCGACGATTCCGCTGGATACCATCGCCTATAAATTCGACATCGTGCTGCGCGGCCGTCGCTCAACCCTGTTTGAAAACCGCCTGGAGGGGAACTAATGCCACAGACACTTGAATATCTGAAAGAAACCCCTTCGCAAACCGCAGGCCCCTATGTGCATATCGGTCTGGCCCCCGGCGCGGCTGGGTTTCAGATCTACGATCAGGAACTGGGGCAGGATATTGCCGGCCCCAATGCCAAGGGGGAACGGATCCGTGTCGAAGGCCTGGTCATCGACGGCACCGGGTCGCCAGTCAAGGACGTGCTGCTGGAGGTCTGGCAGGCCAATGCCGATGGCATCTATCCGCACCCCGAACATGCCGGGCATGACACCGTCGAAGAGGGCTTTCGCGGCTGGGGCCGGGTGATCACCAATTTTGAAACCGGTGAATGGGCATTTGATACTGTCAAACCCGGTGGCCTGATGGGCCGCAATGGGCAGATGATGGCGCCGCATATCAACCTGTGGATCGTGGCGCGCGGCATCAATGTGGGGCTGAATACCCGGCTTTACTTTGATGATGAGGCAGAGGCCAACGCCGCCGACCCGGTGATCAATGTGGTTGAGTGGGAAAAGCGCCGCGAAACCCTGATCGCAAAACGCAGTGAACGTGACGGCCAGACGGTGTATCGTTTTGACATCCGCCTGCAGGGCGACGGTGAAACCGTCTTTTTTGATATCTAAGGGAGCATCCATGACCATCTCAAGCCAGGGCAAACCCTGTATCATCTGCGTTGCCATCACCGGATCCGTGCCCCGCAAGGAGCACAACCCGGTGGTGCCCGTCACCATTGCGGAACAGGTTGAGAGCACCCAGGCCGCGTTTGAAGCTGGCGCCACAATTGCCCATTGCCATGTGCGCAACGACGATCAAACGCCCTCATCCGATCCAGAGAAGTTTGGCCGCTTGCTGGAAGGGCTGAACAAGCACTGCCCCGGCATGATTGTGCAGCTCTCCACTGGTGGGCGGTCGGGCGCGGGCCAGGAACGCGGCGGCATGCTGTCGCTGCGTCCCGACATGGCTTCGCTTTCGGTGGGGTCCAACAACTTCCCCACCCGCGTTTATGAAAACCCGCCGGATCTGGTTGACTGGCTGGCCAGTGAGATGCGCCAGTATGAGGTCAAGCCCGAGATCGAGGCCTTTGATCTGTCGCATATCCATCAGGCGGTGAAGATGAACCAGGATGGGCGCATCGCTGGCAAGCTTTATGTGCAATTTGTCATGGGCGTAAAAAATGCCATGCCGGTGGATCGCGAGACCTTTGATTTCTACATCAAAACCGTAAAGCGCCTGGCGCCTGAGGCAGAATGGTGCGGTGCAGGTATCGGCCCCGGTCAGATCCAGATCAATGAATGGGCGATTGCCGCAGGTGGCCACACCCGCACTGGCCTTGAGGATAATTTGCGTCTGAACCGCGAAACCCTGGCGCCCTCAAACGCGGCCCTGGTGCAGCGCGCGGTCGATCTGTGCGAGAAATACGAACGCCCCGTCGCCAGCTGGCAACAGGCCCGCGAAATTCTGGGTCTGCGCCCAGCCTAAGGCACCGGCAAGACCAGTTTCGACTGTCTCATAAAAAACAGGCAGCCCAGTCACTGTGGGCTGCCTGTTTTACATTCCACCAGCACACCGGCTGGTTTGCTGACCCTTAAGCCCCTGCCTCACACCTTGCCGGACAGATCTTTCAAGATCGGGCAGTCTGGGCGGTTGTCACCAGCACAGCAATGCACCAGCTCGGTCAGGGTATCGCGCATCGCCTGCAGGTCTGCAATTTTGGTCTCGATCTTGCTCAGATGTTCCAGCGCCAGTTGCTTGACATCGCCACTGGCGCGGCTCTCATCCTCATATAGCGCCATCAGCATCCGGCAGTCTTCTATGGTAAACCCCAAGGCCCGCGCCCGGCCCAGAAAGGCGAGCTTGTGCAGATCCGCCTCGACAAAGCAGCGATAGCCGTTTTCGCTACGCTGCGGTTTGATCAGGCCGATATCCTCGTAATAGCGGATGGTCTTGGCCGGCAGGCCCGAGCGGGTTGAAACATCACCGATATTCATGCGGACCTCATGCTGTGCCGTCAGATGGCGGGGTGAAACGAAGCAGTGCCGGGTTTCGACACCTCTGTTCCTTCATCTAAGCTGGATTTCAGCCGATGCAAGCGCAGCGCGTTGCTCAGGACAAAGACGCTGGACAGCGCCATAGCGCCAGCCGCCAGCACTGGAGACAGCAACGGCCCGCCAAAAGGATAAAGTACCCCCGCCGCAACCGGCACCAGAACTAGGTTATAGCCAAAGGCCCATCCAAGGTTTTGCCGGATGTTGCGCATGGTGGCGCGGCTCACCATAAGCGCATCCTGCACCCCGCGCAAATCACCAGAAACCAGCACCACATCCGCAGCCTCAATCGCCACATCGGTGCCGGTGCCAATGGCAACCCCCACATCCGCAGCCGCCAACGCCGGGGCATCGTTGAGCCCATCGCCTACAAAGGCAAGCGCACCATAGCTGTCTTGCAGATCTTTGAGCACCGTGACCTTGTCCTCTGGCAGGCATTCGGCACGCAGCGCATCAATACCCAGCCGCGCCGCAATGGCCTGCGCCGTTGCCTCTGCGTCGCCGGTGATCATTGCCACTTTCAGGCCCTGCGCCTGCAGCGCCTTGATGGCGGCCGCTGTGCCCTGCTTGATGGGATCTGCCACCGCCAGCACCGCCGCAAGCTGGCCGTCGATCGCCACATAAAACGGCGTCTCCCCTGCGGCCCCCCAGCTCTGCGCCAGGGTGACAAGCGCGGCACAGTCTATCGCCTCGCGTTGCATCAGCCGCGCGGCTCCAATCAGCACCTCGCGCCCCTCGACATGGGCCCGCAGCCCAAAACCCGGCAAGGCCTCAACCTGTTCGGCCTTGGGCAGGTCCTTGCCAGCCGCCGCAACCAGGGCCTTGGCGATGGGGTGTTCTGACTGGGCCTCTGCGGCGCCAACCAGCCGCAACACCGCATCCCGATCAAAGCCTTCCGCAGGCTGCAGACTGGTCAGGGCCGGGTGTCCTTCGGTCAGGGTGCCGGTTTTGTCCAACGCCACCACCTGGACCGATTGCAGCCTCTGCAGGGCGTCACCTTTGCGAAACAGCACCCCCAGTTGCGCCGCCCGGCCAATGCCAACCATGATCGAGGTCGGCGTCGCCAGCCCCATGGCACAGGGGCAGGCAATGATCAGCACGGAAACACCGGCCACCAGGGCCAGCGGCAAGGCGGGCGCAGGCCCCAGCAACAGCCAGACCAGAATTGTTAAACAGGCCGTCAGCAAGACCGCTGGCACAAACCACATGGTGATACGGTCGACCAGGCCCTGTACCGGCAGTTTTGCGCCCTGCGCTTGTTCAACCATCTGGATGATCTGCGCCAGCGCGGTATCCCGCCCCACATGGGTGGCGCGAAACTCCAGCACGCCGGATCCGTTCACAGTCCCAGCCGAAAGCCGCGCGGCCTTGCCCTTTTCCACCGGGAGTGGCTCACCGCTCAGCATGCTTTCATCCACAAAGGAGGTGCCAGAGGTCACCTCTCCATCCACCGCGACCCGCGCCCCGGGGCGCAGCCGGATCAGATCTCCGGGGGCAATCTCGTCCACCGGGGTTTCAATCACCGTATCGCCCCGTACCAGCTCTGCTGTTTTGGGCTGCAAAGAGACCAGTTTGCGAATTGCCGCCCCGGTGCGCCCTTTGGCGCGGGCCTCCAGCAAGCGCCCCGTCAGGATCAGGACCACGATGACACAGGCGGCCTCGAAATAAACATTGGCCGAACCAGGTGGCAACAGGTGTGGAAAAAAGGTCGAGATCACCGAAAACCCATAGGCCGCCGCCGTTCCCAGCGCCACCAGCGCGTTCATATCAGGTGCGCCGCGCAACAGGGCGGGTACGCCTATGCCATAAAACTGACGCCCTGGTCCGACCAGCACCAAAGTCGCAAGAACAAATTGCAGCATGTAGCTATTGCTCTGGCCGATATTGGCCAGCACCCAATGATGCATGGCAGGCAGCATGTGGCTGCCCATTTCGATCACAAAAACCGGCAGCGTCAGGACCGTAGCAATGCTCACCTGACGCACCAACGCGCTGATTTCCTGCGTTCGGCGCTGTTGCGCCTGCTCTGTCGCATCCGCTTCACCGCCCCGCAGGGAGGCGGGATAACCCGCCTTCGTGCTGGCAGCGCACAGATCTGCTGCGCGCGTGGCCCCGGTCAGGTAACTGACATCCGCCCGCTCGGTGGCCAGGTTCACCTCAGCGGTAACCACGCCGGGAACCGCACGCAAAGCCGCCTCTGCCCGCCCCACACAAGAGGCGCAGCTCAGCCCTTCGATATCCAGGCTCACCCGCGACAAGGCAGCCGGATAGCCTGCCCGCTCGAGTGCCGAGACCAGCTCTGCCGGTTCCAGATCCGGTGCAGCCTGCACCTGCCCCTTGGCTGTGGCCAGATTAACCGAAGCCTCACTGACCCCCGGTATCGCGGCCAGAGCTTTTTCAGCCCGGCCAACACAGCCCGCGCAATTAAGCCCCGTGATCTGCACTGAGATTTGACGATGTTGCATAGCAAAATCCAGACGTTTTCCTCGTTTGGGACTTCATTTGGGGCTTCCAGCAAGGGGAAGGTCAAGCCCCCTCCCCTGAAAAATGCAGATGAATGCCCCGATTGTCCGGGAAAGCCACTGCCCCGGATCCTGCCACGGCCCCGACAGATCCAACCTGTTGCTCTCTCGCTTTTGAGACGTGAGATAAGCCAGCAAGGACCCAGCAGATTTTTGGGCAGCCATGACCCTGGAGCAGCACTATTGGTCGTTTTTGAGACCATAGCCCCTCCGCCATACGGGCTAAAATCCAGGTATCCCTTGCGAGAAGGCTTGGGCGGTTGTAACGCTGGGTAAGCCCAATTGCGGCGGGCAGGATCGCCTGTTTACCACCGCTGCGCCGAACCTGGGCAAATTATTGACAGGTAGAGCTTTTTGGCCAGGACCAAACAAGCGACCGAAACAGGACGAAGGATCAGATTTATGATGCGCACACGTGCCGCCGTTGCAGTTGCTCCGGGCAAGCCGCTCGAAGTTATGGAAGTGAACCTGGAAGGGCCAAAGGCCGGCGAGGTTCTGGTGGAAATCAAGGCCACCGGCCTGTGTCACACGGATGAATTCACCCGTTCTGGCGACGACCCCGAGGGTATTTTTCCCGCCATTCTGGGCCACGAGGGCGCCGGTGTTGTCATCGAAGTGGGCGAAGGCGTCACCAGCCTGGAAGTCGGCGATCACGTGATCCCGCTCTATACGCCTGAGTGCCGCGAATGCGAATACTGTCTGAACCCCAAAACCAACCTCTGCCAGTCGATCCGTTCGACCCAGGGCGCGGGGCTGCTGCCCGATGGCACCACCCGGTTTTCGATGCTGGATGGCACGCCGATCCATCACTACATGGGCTGTTCGACATTCGCCAACCACACAGTTGTACCGGAAATCGCCCTGGCCAAGGTGCGCAAGGACGCGCCCTTTGACAAGATCTGCTACATCGGCTGCGGCGTCACCACCGGCATCGGCGCGGTGATCAACACCGCCAAGGTCGAGATCGGCTCTACCGCCATCGTCTTTGGTCTGGGCGGCATTGGCCTGAACGTCATTCAGGGGCTGAAACTGGCTGGCGCCGATCAGATCGTTGGCGTTGACCTCAACCCCGGCAAGATCGAGATGGCGACGCATTTTGGCATGACCCATTTTGTCAATCCCGCCGAGGTCGAGGGAGATCTGGTTGCGCATCTGGTTGAAGTGACCGGCGGCGGCGCGGATTATACCTTTGATGCCACCGGCAACGTCAACGTTATGCGCACCGCATTGGAGGCCGCACATAAAGGCTGGGGGGAAAGCATCATCATCGGCGTTGCCCCCGCCGGTGCCGAAATTTCCACCCGTCCGTTCCAGCTGGTCACCGGCCGCAGCTGGCGCGGCACCGCCTTTGGCGGCGCATCCGGGCGTACCGATGTGCCCAAAATTGTCGATTGGTACATGGACGGCAAAATCGAAATCGACCCGATGATCACCCATAAGCTGACGCTCGACCAGATCAACGAAGGCTTTGATCTGATGCATGCCGGCAAATCCATCCGCGCCGTCGTCGAGTTCTAAACCCAAAGGCCATCTCTGAAATAGAGACGCCGATGATCTGACAAGGCGCAACTCCTGATGGGGTTGCGCCTTTGTCTTTGGTCAGGCTGTATCTGCCCTCAGCAGGCCAAGGTGATCAGCCCTCACGCCCCGACAATCGTCAGCTCCTTTGGAAACTGCGTCAGAACCTGACAGCCCTCATTGGTGATCAGCACGTCATCTTCGATCCGCACGCCAAATTTGCCCGACAGATACAGCCCCGGCTCGTTGGTATAAACGGTGCCTGCGGGCAGCAGCTGGGGGTTGCCGCGCATGATGTAGGGGGCTTCGTGCACGTCCCGTCCCAGACCGTGGCCGGTCTTGGTTTCGATATGCGCAGCAAAGGGAGAGGCCTCCAGCACGCCTGTCACCACATCATCAATCTGATGCGCGCTGACCCCGGATTTTGTCGCCGCAAGCCCTGCCATATTGGCCGCCAGGACCGTTTCATAAACCGCGCGACCCTCATCGCTCACTTCGCCGACAAAAACCGTGCGGGTGATATCGGCGCAGAACCCATCTTTGCGGGCGCCAAAGTCAAACAGCAGCGCGTCGCCGGACTGGATCAAGTAGTCTGCGCGGGCATGGCCATGAACGCGGGCCGAATTGTCGCCCGCCACCACAATGGGGGTAAAGGCGAGATCATCCGCGCCCTCGGCAAAAAGCGCCTGGATGAGACGGCTTTCGATCTCTTTCTCACTTTGACCAATTTCAACTGTCGCCAGCACCCGGTGCAGGGCGCGCTCTGACAGGGTGATTGCCTTTTGCATGGCTGCGATATCGGCCTCACTCTTGATCATCCGCAACCCCGAGATCTGCTTTTCGGCGTCGATAATCTCCAGCTCCGGGCTGGCCTGTTTGAGCGCGTGATGCACAAAGACGCGCATTACCTGGCCTTCCACCGCGAGGCGTGTCATCGGCATATGGCCCGCAAGAGCCGCAAAGGCCGCCTGATAGCCATCCTGGTCGCGCCAATCAAAAACCGCACCCTCAAAACCAACCAGATCCCAGGACCCCAGTTCGAGATTTGGCACAATCGCCGCCGGAGCGCCCTGCGCAGGTATCACCAGGACAAAGGGGCGTTCGTGGCTCATGAACCCCTGCCCCAGAGCACGGGTGAAATTTGGCCCCGGCACCAAAGCCAGGGCATCCACGCCCAGGGATTTGGCCAATTCACGATACTCGGTAAAAGAAGTGGTCATATGAGATCTCCCAAAAGGATCAGACAGGGGCGCGCTACTGGCGCGCGCCAATTTCAGAACAACAGACAGATGCTACAGGCCTGTCACTTCGCCCGGCAGGCACCTCTATTTGGAATATTGTATCCAATTGAAACAGGGGCCTTGTCAATGCATAGTCTTGCCAAAGGTCCCTGACTGCGAAAGCCGTCTTGCATTTATCGCCCGCAAAGAGAGAATGAGCCCATGAAGCCCCTTCCCAACCACCACTGCCCTGCCATTCGCGCTGCTCAGACCACACGCGCCCATGGCCATTTGAGCGGCGTAAATTTGGGGGGGGTAGAGCAGCGCCCCTGTGGTGAAATTCCCAAGCGGGAGCTGAGCTTGGATCATCTAGACCTTGGCTTAAGAACGGCACCGCAGATCGTTCTGGCGAACACCGTCGCGCGACCAGCAAAGGTATCACGAGGTATCCTGAAACCATGTTAGCGGTTCTGAGAAATCGCACCTTTCGCCACATGTTTGCGGCACAGGTGATTGCCATCATCGGCACCGGTCTGGCGACCGTGGCTCTTGGGTTGATCGCCTATGACCTGGCCGGAGCCGATGCCTCCATCGTGCTGAGTATCGCGCTCACCATCAAGATGGTCAGCTATGTGACCCTTGCCCCAATTGCCGCCGCAGTTGCCAGCCAGTACCCGCGGCGCAGCTGGTTGGTCACGCTTGATATCCTGCGCGCCCTGGTGGCGCTGGCGCTGCCTTTTGTCAGCGAGATCTGGCAAATCTATGTGCTGATCTTTGTCATGCAGGCCTCATCTGCCGGGTTTACCCCTGCCTTTCAGGCCACCATTCCAGATGTCCTATCTGATGAGGAGGACTACACCAATGCGCTGTCCCTGTCGCGACTGGCCTATGACATCGAAAGCCTGTTGTCCCCAACGCTGGCCGCACTGCTGCTGACTCTGGTGACGGCCAATTCCCTGTTCTTTGGCACCGCTGCTGGCTTTATTGCCTCGGCGCTGCTGGTGGCCTCTGTTGTCCTGCCCTCGCCCCGGCCCAGCGCCACCACCGGATTATATCACCGCACAACGCTGGGGATCCGCATCTACCTAAAGACACCACGCCTGCGTGGGTTGCTGGGGCTGACAGTCGTTGCCGCCTCGGTGAGCGCCATGGTGATCATCAACACCGTGGTGATCATCCGGGCTGACCTGGGCCTGTCCGAGCATATGGTGGCTTTGACCTTGGCCGCTTTTGGCGCCGGGTCCATGCTGGCGGCCGTTACCCTGCCAAGGCTGCTGGCCCAGCGCCAGGATCGCAGCCTGATGATAGCGGGAGCGCTCATCGCGATCCTGGCTCAGACCGGGCTGGCGGCCTATGCAAGCCTGGCCAATGCCACAGTGTTGCCGGTGATACTCTGCTGGTTCTTGTCCGGATTTGGCTATTCCACCGTGCTCACCCCCTCGGGGCGGTTGTTAAAGCGCTCGGCCCGGGCTGAAGATCGCCCTGCGGTCTTTGCCGCGCAGTTTACCCTGTCGCATGGCTGTTGGCTGATCACCTATCCCCTGGCCGGCTGGAGCATGAGCAGCTTTGGCATGGTGCCCTCGCTTTTGGTGCTGAATGCACTGGCCATTCTGGGGGTGTTATATGCGCGGATCCAATGGCCCGCCCATGACCCCGAGAGTCTGCCCCATGGCCACCCCGAACTGGCCGCTGATCACCCACATCTGCAGGCACCTACAGACCACGCACAAAGTGACCCAAAGCGGCATTCACATCCCTATGTCATCGACGATTTGCACAAAACATACCCACCTGCGGACCAATAAGGAACTCATCAGCGCAGGCCGGAGGCACACTCAGGTCAATTGCTCAGGCCAATTACTCAGGCCGGTCACTCAGCTCTCGACATGTGTCTCCACCGCGTTCAGACAGACATCATAGCCCCAGAGTGTGCCCAGGTGCTTTAGCACCTCGCGCTTGTTCTCCTCTTCCAGGTGAACGCCATCGCGCACCGTATGCGTGAGGATCAAACGCCTGTCGCCGCTCAGATCTGCATCGGAGACCTGAATATCAGGCTCCAGATAGGCCAGATCATATTGCTGCGCCAACGCCCGGCGGATCTCTTTATAGCCAGCCCGGTTGTGGATTTGGCTCACGACCAGGTCCTTTTGGTCTTCTAGATCGACCAAGGCAAAAAGCTTGAACTTGCGCATCAGATGCGGCGACAGGAACTGCTGAATAAAGCTCTCATCCCGGTAATTGGCCCAGGCATCGCGCAATACCCCCCGCCAGTCCTCATGGCCTGCGATATCCGGAAACCACGCGCGGTCTTCTTCGGTTGGCTCTTGGCAGATGCGTTTAATATCCATCATCATGGCAAAGCCCAGCGCATAGGGGTTGATGCCTGAATAACGCGGATCGTCATACTCGGGTTGCAAAACCACATTGGTATGGCTGTGCATCATCTCCATATAGGCGCCCTCGGTCAGGCGCCCCTGCGAGAAGAGCTCATTTATGATGTAATAATGCACAAAAGTAGCGCAGCCTTCGTTCATCACCTTGGTCTGTTTCTGCGGATAGAAATATTGTGCCAGCATCCGCACGATGCGCAACAGCTCGCGCTGCCAGGGATGCAAGATCGGGCTGTGCTTTTCCAAAAAGTAGAGAATATTCTCCTGCGGCAGGCTCAGGCTTTTGCGGCGCGCACTAAAGGGCGCATCCCGCGCTTCCTCCTCCTTGTTGCGTCCCAGGGTGGCATCGGTCCAGATATCCAGCAGGCTGCGACCGGCCTCATAGCCATCACGCAGCCGCTGCATCGCTTCCAACTCCTGCGCGGTGGGCTTTGGCGGGCGCCCATAGCGAAACACCCCCTGAGTTTGCAGCGCATGGGCCGCATCCAGCAGTTCTTCCACCGCATCCAGCCCATAGCGTTCTTCACAGGCGGCGATGTAATTCTTGGCAAAGGCGAGATAATCATGAATGCCGTCGGCATCCGTCCACTGCAGGAACAGATAATTGTTCTTGAAAAAATGATTATGCCCAAAGGCCGCATGCGCCATCACCAGCGTCTGCATCGCCATGGTGTTTTCTTCCATATTGTAGCTGATGCAGGGGTTGGAGTTGATCACGATTTCATAGGCCAGCCCTTGCCGTCCGGTGCGATAGAGCGCCTCGTCGCGGGCAAAATGTTTGCCAAAGGACCAGTGCTGATACATCAGCGGCAAACCGGTGCAGGAATAGGCATCCAGCATCTGCTCCGCCGAGATGATCTCGATCTGGTTCTGGTAGACGTTCAGCCCCAGATCATTCAGCGCGATATCTTCAATCGCGTCGCGGGCCTTTTCCAGCAGTTCAAAGCTCCACTCCGACCCGTCAAACAGCAGGTTGGATCCCGGTTTTACGTCAAGCATTTTGGCCTCCCTTTAAACGGGGCAGAAAGAACTCTCTGAAGATCGGATAGATATGAGCAGCATGGGCCACGCGCTGCATCGCAAAATGCGGTGCCTGTGATTTTACCGCACGGTAGTTCTGCCACAGATCATCTCCGGCCTCGGTGTCATTCAGCAGGGCCTCGGCGCTTTCTTCAACAATTTCCATATAGGCGTAGTACTGGCAGACTGGCAGCAGATCCTCGAGCAGCAGCTTTTTGCAGCGCGCCGAGTCATTGCCAAAATTCTCCCCATCCGAAACCTGGGCGCCGTAGATGTTCCACTCCTGCGGCGGGTAGCGGTCCGCGATCACCTCACGCATTTTATCCAGCGCGGTAGAGACAATGGTGCCGCCGGTTTCGCGGGCATAAAAGAAGGTTTCCTCATCCACCTCCTCCGCCAAGTGAGTATGGCGGATAAAGACCAGTTCGGTCTGTTCATAGCAACGCGACAGGAACAGATGCAGCAGCAGGAAAAACCGCTTGCCAAGATCCTTTTCGCGCTCCTGCATCGAGCCGGAGACATCCATCAGGCAGAACACAACCGCGCGAGACTTGCGGATCTTTTCGGGCACATGGGTGTCAAAGCGCAGATCTATCGGGTCGATATAGCCCACAACCTTACGCTTGCGTTGCAGCGCCTCCAGCCGGGACCGTAGCTCCTCCAGCAGATCCGCCTGGGCCTTTGAAAGGGAGGGAAGGTCCGCCAGCATTTCAATCTCGGCTTCCAGATCCGCCTGCGCCTGGGCAGAAGGGCGTCGCAAAGCAATACGCCGCCCCAGGGAATTGCGCATGGTCCGCACCAGGTTGAGGTTATTGGGCGTGCCCGCAGTGGTCAGCCCAGCGCGGCGGCTGCCGATGGTTTCGGTCTCAACGGAGGATTTCTCCACCAGATCCGGCAGCTCCAGCCCGTCAAACAGGATCTCCAGGTATTCGTCACGGGTCAGGGTAAAGGAAAACGCATCCTCGCCATCGCCGTCTTCGGAGGCCTCGCGGCCCCCCTGCCCAGCGCCGTTCCTTGGTTTGGGGATGGTATCGCCAACCACAAACTCCTTGTTGCCCGGCAGTACATATTTGCGGTTACCGCCCTGGGCGCTGTGAAAGAACCGAGGCTCCTGCAGCCCCTTTGCCGGGATTGTCACCTTTTCCCCCTCAGGCGAGACACCATCCCCGTCCTGGATGGATTTGTCCCGCACCGAGCGGTCAACACGCTCTTTGATATTCTCCCTGGCGCGGCGCAGGAACCGTTGCCGGTTGCCGTGGCTTTTGCCTTTGGGGTTGGCGCGCCTGTCGATGAATTGATGCATATTTCAGCGCCCCCGTTACCCGGCCTTGTTGACCCGCATGTACCACTCGACCAGCCGCCGGACCTGGCGGTCGGTGTAGCCATGGCTGCGCATGCGTTCGACAAACTCCTGGTGCTTGCTCTCGGTCTTGCTGTCTTTCTTGCTGCCAAAGCTGATCACCGGCAACAGCTCTTCGACCTGGCTAAACATGTGCTTTTCAATCACATCCCGTAGCTTTTCATAAGAGTTCCACGCCGGGTTTGCGCCGGTATTGGCACGATGGCGCAGCGCAAACTTGACCACCTCGTTGCGGAAATCCTTGGGATTGGCGATACCCACCGGCTTTTCTATCTTGCTCAGCTCGCTGTCGAGAATGTCCCGGTCATACAGCTGACCCGTGTCGGGGTCCTTGTAGTCCTGCTCTTCGATCCAGGCATCCGCATAGGATATGTAGCGATCAAAGACGTTCTGACCATATTCGGTGTAGCTCTCGAGATAGGCCTTCTGGATCTCATTGCCGATAAATTCCTCGTACCGTTGGGCCAGATCCGTCTTGATGAAGTCGAGATACTTGGCCTCGGTCTCGGCTGGAAACTGCTCCCGTTTGATCATCTGTTCCAGGACATACATCAGGTGCACCGGATCCGCCGCGATCTCATCGGTGTCAAAGTTGAAGGTCGACGACAGCACCTTAAAGGCAAACCGCGTGGAGATGCCGTTCATGCCCTCATCAACGCCAGCCCGGTCCTGATATTCCTGAACCGTTTTCGCCTTGGGGTCGGTGTCTTTCAGGCTTTCGCCATCATAGACCCGCATCTTGGAATAGAGGTTGGAGTTTTCATGCGGCTTTAGCCGGGTGAGAACAGAAAAGCGGCTGAGAATCTTGAGCGTTTCCGGCGCACAGGGCGCTTCGGCCAGTTCGCTGTGCTGGATCAGTTTGCGGTAGATCTGCGCCTCATCGCTGACTCGCAGACAATAGGGCACCTTTACAATCGACACCCGGTCAATAAAGGCCTCGTTGTTTTTGTTGTTCTTAAAGGCCTGCCATTCGCTCTCGTTGGAGTGGGCCAGCACCAGCCCGGTAAAGGGAATGGCGCCAAAGCTTTCGGTGCCCATGTAGTTGCCTTCCTGGGTCGCCGTCAGCAGCGGATGCAGCATCTTGATGGGAGCCTTGAACATCTCGACAAATTCCAGCACGCCTTGATTGGCCCGGTTCAGCCCGCCCGAAAAGCTATAGGCATCTGGATTGTCCTGGCTGAAATGTTCCAGCTGGCGGATGTCCACCTTGCCAACAAGGGTCGAGATATCCTGATTGTTCTCATCACCGGGTTCGACCTTGGCCACTGCCATGCGCCGCAGCCCCGAAGGATAGATCCGCGCGACGTTGAATTTGCTGATGTCCCCACCAAACTCATCCAACCGCTGCACCGCCCAGGGCGACATCAGCCCCGGCAGGCGGTGACGGGCAATGCCGTATTCCTCTTCCATCACCCCGCCCATGCGAACGGGATCAAACAGCCCCAGCGGGCTTTCAAAAATTGGCGACAGCTGGTCGCCGGCTTTCAGCACATAGATGGGCTGATCTTCGACCAGACGTTTCAGCTGCTCGGCCAGCGAAGATTTACCACCCCCCACCGGTCCCAGCAGATACAGGATCTGCTTACGTTCTTCTAACCCCTGCGCGGCGTGACGGAAGTAGCCGACGATGCGCTCGATGGTATCCTCCATGCCGTAGAAATCTTTGAAGGAGCTATATTGCTTGATCGTTCGGTTCTGAAAGATCGGCCCAAGCCGCGCATCCTTGGATGTATCAACCAGTTCCTCTTCGCCGATGGCCTTGAGCATCCGCTCGGCCACATTGGCATAGAGGCTGGGATCGCTGCGACAGGCATCCAGATAGCCATAAAGGGACATCTCCTGTTCACGCGTCTGGCCATATTGCTCGGCAAATATTTCGGCAATGTCTTTCATCGGATCTAGCCTCCTGGGTTATGCTTCGCCTTTCCTCCTGGCGGTGGTGAAAACGCACAGACATAGAATGCCCAGGGCCTGGGCCACGGATGTCCGCGGTCGTTTTTGGTTTTGATTTCTGCTCTTGTTCGACGGCGTCTTAAGCACCGGATGCCCGCTCTGATCAGGGGGGCTTGGTCCGGCAATCGAGAGCCTCGGACGCCGTTCAGTCTTCCGCAAGGGTACACTATTTGCTAGTTTCATACTATTAGGAACTGGTGTATTTTTAATTAATTGCCAGAAGGTTTCGCTCAAAAATCTTCACAATTTCACCAAAACCTGTGATCTCATGCTGCCCAGGCCCACAAACACCCTGGATCAAGCGGCGCTGCCACTGGCCTTTGCCGGGCACTTTGGCCCTGTTTTGGCCCTGTTTGGGCAAGGGCACGCTGATGGGCGCCCGACCCTGTTCTGCAGTGTCTCGCCTCGGTTTTGCCCAGATCCTGCCCCGACCCGCTGTTCCGATAGAGATACCAACTGCGGTCAGATTTATTAACCATTTGCAAGAAAGGGCCCCAAAAACAGGGGAAACAGCCCTGTCGCGGCAGAAAACCTGCGGCAAACAAGACACTATAGAGCGCAATTCATCTACAGTTTCTGTCTGCGCCGGCTAGACATTTGATTTAAATTCGACGCAATATGTTCGCAATATGGCCGCAAAGAACGGCCTTCGGCAGAAACATACAGGCACCGGATCCTCCGCAACCCCACGATTTCGGGCGTTGCGTGGTCTAGAAGCGAGCGACAAAAAAATGAGCACTGTTGGATTTATTACCCGTGATCTCTCGGGGACCACACGTCAAAGCACTTTTTCAGAGGGATCTCCCTCACTTCTCAATGTCACGCACTCCAAGGATATTTCGCTGAACCTCAGCGCTTCGGACATTGACAGTTATGTACGGCGGGGATCCGATCTCCACCTCATGCTGGCCGATGGTCAGATCCTTGTGCTGCAGAACTACTATAGCAATGACACACCCGGCGGCAAAAACCTGTTCCTCAGCGAGGAAGGGAATTTTGTCGAAGTTGTTCTGGAAGACAGGCCCGAAGGTACGCTGTTTGCCAGCTACGAGCCTTTGGACGTTTCCGGCAAGTGGTCCGCCTATGACGATATGGTCTTTCTGGATGTTGACCGTATCGAGCCGGTGATTGCCCCGCTGGCAGCGCCTCTCTTTGGCGGTTTTGGCGCAGCTGGCGCAGCAGCCGGTGTCGCCGGTGCCGCAGTCGTCGCTGGCGGCGGTGGTGGCGGAGGCGGTGGCGGCGGTGGCGGCATCCTTCCCACCGTGGACAATCCCGATGCCACCTATCCCGTTGCAGGCTCAACCACGGATCCGGTTGTCATCACCGGCACCGGCACTCCCGGCGCTGAGGTCGAAGTCAGCGTTGGCGGCGAGACACAGACAGGCACCGTCAAGGAGGATGGTACCTGGGAAGTGACCTTCCCGGTCGTGGCCCTGCCGATAGATGGCAACTATGATACCACCGTCAAAGTTGTCGATCCCGATGGAACAACACATGATCTGGATGGCCCTACAGTCATCATCGACACCACGCCTCCGGAACTGGACGTCACCAGCGGGACGCAGTCCACTGGCGATCTTGTCAATGGCAGCGAACATTCCACAGGTACCGTGATCACCGGCACAGGTGAAGCGGGCGCCAGCGTCAGTGTTGTCATCAACGGTCACACCCAGACGACAACTGTTGCTGCAGATGGCAGTTGGTCGGTTACCTTTAACGCGACCCAAATCAACACCGGCGACTACACAACAGCGGTCGACATCACCACAACAGATGATTTTGGCAATAGCGCCACCTTTAGCGAGACACTGGTGGTCGACACCATTGCGCCCCCCATCGGCATCAACACCGTCGCGGGCGATGACATCATCAATTTCTCCGAAGCGTCATCCGGTGTCACCCTGTCGGGAACCGGTGAGGCCGGCGCCTCGATCTCGGTTCTGTTCCAGGGCGTTACCCAGACAACCACCGTGGCCGGCGATGGCACCTGGTCTGTCGGCTACAGCAGCGCGCAGATTGTCGGTGGCAATAATTATGCCAGCACCGTTGAAGTGACCTCCAGCGATGCAGCCGGAAACAGCTCGACCAGCACCCACACGGTTCATATTGATACGGAAACCAGCGCCACACTGAACGGCGGCTTTGCCGGTGCGGACGATGTTTTATCCGGCCCCGAAGCCCAGGGCGGTGTTCAGTTGACCGGCACTGCCGAGCCAGGCTCGACGGTTCAGGTGTTCTTTGGCGCCGCCGGCGCCCAAAACGCCACGGTAGATGCTGCAGGCAACTGGACGGTCCTTATTCCACAAAGCTCCATCCCAACCGGCACAACGGATGTCGACATCGAAGTGCACGCCACCGACGCTGTGGGCAACACGGATGTTGTCACCCGCACCCTTTCGATCGACACCGAGGTGGATCCCTTTAGCGTCGAGGCCAATCAGACCGCCAATGACGTGATCAATCAGGATGAGCTGAACGCCGGCTTTGCCCTCCAGGGCACCGTCGAGCCCGGCTCTGAGGTTATCGTGACGATCCGGGGTGTGGCCAAAACCGCCACCGTCGATGCTGCGGGCAACTGGAGTGCTGAATTCTCGGGCAGTGATCTTCCGGCCGGTGAATATTCTGCAACGGCAACGATTGTTGCAACAGATCCTGCGGGAAACACCAGCACCCTGACTGAAAGCTTCGAAGTCGACACCGTCTTTGAAGCCCCGGTTCTGGACTCAGTCACCTACGAGATTGGCAGCCAGGACGTCAGCGAAATCAGCGTCGAAGGCATCGCCGGCACAGGTGAATCCATTACCGTCAACACACTCGAAGGCGATGGGTCTGTCTCCAACCCCGCTGCGGCTGTCACCGAAGGTCGTGGCCTCACCGAATTCGACTTTACCAATGCAATACCTGATGGCACCGACCTGGTGGTTACCAATGTTGACGCCCTTGGCAATGGCTCCAGCACCCTGCTTGTTCTCGAAGACAACGCCACAACGGCCAGCACATTGGCACATTCTGGTCTTGGCCAGTTCAATATCGACGAGTTGGACCTTGGCGCCGCAAGCAATGTTTCTCTGGTTCTGACCGAAGCGGATATCAAAGCGCTCTCTGAAAACTCGGATACCCTGACCATCCACAGTGGTTCGACTCCGGGCGACGACAGCGTCACCGTGGCAGGGGCAACCCTGGCCGGAACCCGCAATGTCGGCGGCGAGAACTACAACGTCTACACCGTCGGCGACGACGGCGCGACCCTGGTCATTGATCAAGACGTCACCGTCATCATCTGATCAATCGGACCGGCACCGTTCCTGACCGTTGCCGGTCCCAACCAAAACCCTACAAAAGGGCGAGGGGCAGTATGCAACTGGCACGACCCATTGGCGCATTGGCACTTATGTGCAGTCTTTCCGGCTGCGCCGATGGCATGCCCTTCCTTTCGGGCAAAACTGTTGACGAGACCGAAGTCTCCCGGCGCGGCGGCAATTTTGTGCAGCCCGAAGGTGAGGCCAGGTCACAAGTCATCTCGACCCTGCTCGATCGCCGCTCGCTACTGGCCGAAGACTCCGTGTACAACGCTGTCGCCGAAGCCGCCGTGGCGGCCTCTGCGCGCGCCTCCGAGGCTGAGCTGATCAGCGCCAAACTGCGCGCCGAGGCTGAATCGAAAAACTGGCTGCCCTCAATCGGTCCCTCGGTCAGCTTGACCGACCTGGGCGATCTTGTGGCCGGCATGCTTATTCAGCAGGTTCTTTTTGACAATGGGCGCCGCAAAGCCGAACGCGCCTTTGCAGCTGCCGATGTAGAAGTCGCTGCGGTCAATCTTTCGGTTGATATGAACGAGCGGGTTGAAGATGCCCTGGGGCTTTATCTGGCCGGGCTGCGCGGCGATGAAAAAGCCGCCTATACCAGTCGCGCCCTTACCCAGATGCAGGAATTCCGCCGCATCGTCGCGGGCCGGGTTGACGGCGGTCTGTCCGACCGCGCCGACCTGAATGTGGTCGACAGCAAGATCAACGGCATGCGCAATGCCCGCACCACCGCGCAGGATGCGGCCACCACCGCCCGCGCCGAGCTCACGGCGATGACGGGGGAGAGCTTTGCGGAAAAACCTGGCAAGCTCGACCTCGGAACGCCCCCCGAAACAACGCAGTATCTCTCGGTGCTGAAATCCCAGGCCGTCGCCAATCGCGGCGTGGCAGAGGCGGTGATTGGCCGTGCCGGGCTTTTGCCGCAGATTGCTGCGGCCGGCAATATCACCTCCGACGGGTCCGGCGCAGGGCTGACCCTGGATTTGGCCGAACCCCTGGGACTGGGCACCGGCGCCGCCCTGAAAGCCATCGAAGTCTCCAAGGAAGCCGCCCGTCGCCAGATCGGCGAGGCCGAAGAAGACGCACGGCGCAGTTACTCCCGACAGGTCCAGCGCCTGGCCTCTTACCAGCGTCAGACCGCCGAGACCGCCTCTTTGGCGCAGGCCAGCCGCGAAACCTACAGGCTTTTCAAAGCACAGTTCGAAGCGGGCCAGCGACCCGTGATGGATGTTGTCTCCATCTACGAAGAACTGGTTCAGCGCGAGCAGGACCATATCGAAGCAAAATACGAAGTTGTGTTGATCCAGCTGATGCTGGCACGCGACATGGGCCTGTTGGCGGATGGGGATAAGATTTGACCGATGCAACCACCCCAATCCGGCCCGGTTCCACCCCCAAGGTCAGCAGCCAGACACGCAAGTCGGGAAGCCCCCGGTTGCGGGCCGTTCCCCCCAGCCCTGGGCCGCTCGCGGATCAGTCAACGGGTGTTGGCCAGATCATTGAGGGCGCTGCAACCGCCACTGCCGCGCCCAGGCAGCCGTCCAGGCAGCCGTCCATCCCCCCCGCGGTCAATATGGCAAGCCCCGCCCCCAGCGCCCCTGCCCGCCCCGCAGCGGAACCACAGAGCGATATTGCAACGGGAAACCGCCGCGAAGTTGGCACCCTGATCGAAGGCGCCTCTGCCCGGATCCAACACCGCGCGACCCTGATTGCAACACTTGCCTCGTTGAAGGGCACAGAGGCCCATGCAGGCGACATTGCCAGCTTCATGTGGAGCAACAACCCTGGCGACTCTTCGGCCGAGAGCCTGGCCCAGGCTCTCGGCTCCACCGGGCTGCAGGTGAAACTGCAACGCCGACCAGAGCTGACCCCCGACGACTGGCCCGCCCTGGCGATGATGAAGGGCGGCCAATGTGTGCTGGTTCTGGGTCAGGATCAGGGGCGGCTCACCATCTTTGACACCACCTGCCCCGACAATCGCACCGAGGTGCCGCTGGGCGAGTTCACGCCATTTTTCACCGGCACCCTGCTGGTCGCCCGCCCCTCGTTGAAACAAATGGCAGCGCGCCACACGCCGCAGCTGGAAAGCGACCATTGGTTCTGGGGAGAATTCCCCAAATACCGCCGTCAGGTGGGCGAAATCATGCTGGGCTCATTGGTGGCCAATATCCTTGCGGTCTCTGTCGCCCTGTTCTCTTTGCAGGTCTATGACCGGGTGGTCCCACATCAATCCCATGCCACGCTTTGGGTGCTGGCCATTGGCGCCTTTCTTGCGATCATGCTGGAGGCGCTGCTCAAAGTTGCCCGTGCCCGGTTGACCGATGCCGCCGGACGCCAGATCGAACTGTCGGTGCAGCACAATCTGATGCGCCGCCTGATTGGTATGCGGTCTGACAAGAAACCCCTGCCGCCGTCGGGGCTGTTTGCCGCGATGCGCGATTTTGGCGCGGTACGCGAATTCTTTACCTCTTCAACCATCTCGACCCTGGCCGATATTCCCTTTATCGCCGTCTTCCTGCTGCTGGTGGCCTCAATCGCCGGCCCCATCGTCTGGGTGATCATGGTCGGCGGCGTGCTGATGCTGCTGCCTGCCTATTTCATGCAGCGCAAGATGATCGCGCTGACCCGTCAGACCCAGGGCGCCAATGCCAAGGCAGGCCGGTTGCTGCATGAGGTAATCACCGAACTCGACACAGTGAAAACCCAGCGTGGCGAAGACCGCGTGATGCGGAACTGGGATGAGCTGAACGTGCTGTCATCGCATTCCTCAACCGAGCAGCGCCGTCTGGCCAGTGCCCTCACCTTCTGGTCCCAAGGCATCCAGCAGGCCACCTATATCACCGCCGTCGTTCTGGGCACGCTTTTGGTTTTTGCCGGCGAATTCACCGTTGGGACAATCATTGCCACCGGCATCCTGACCAGCCGCACCCTGGCGCCGCTGACCCAGTTTGCTGCTACCATGGCGCGCTGGAGCAACGTCAAGGGCGCCTTGGAGGGGCTGGAGGCCATCGCCAAGGCTCCGCAAGAGATGGAGGCCGAACGCAGCTACCTGCGCCGTGAGCAGCTTCAGGGCCGCTTTGAGCTGCGCGAAGTTGTGTTCCGCTACGACGAAGACGCCGCCCCTACGTTGGATGTTCCCGGTGTTGCAATCACCCCGGGCCAACGGGTTGCGATACTGGGCGTCAATGGCTCGGGCAAATCCACGTTGATCAAGCTGTTGTCGGGGCTGTATTCCCCTGATGCTGGCCGGATCATGATTGATGGCACCGATATGGGCCAGATCGACCCCCGCGATCTGCGCCGCAATATCGGCTACCTGAGCCAGGACGTGCGCCTGTTTGCCGGCTCGCTGCGCGATAACCTCAACCTCAACCAGCTGGAGCGCGACGATGGTCGCCTGATGGCTGCTTTGGACTTCTCCGGACTGGGCGCCTATGTGCGCGGTCACCACAAGGGGCTGGATCTGGAAATTGGCGACGGTGGTGGCGGATTGTCAATTGGTCAACGCCAGTCGATCGGCTGGGCGCGGCTCTGGCTGCAGAACCCGTCCATCGTGCTGCTGGATGAACCAACTGCGGCGCTGGATCAGACGCTGGAGCGCACCCTGGTCAGCCGTCTGGAAACCTGGCTTCAGGGCCGCACAACCGTTATTGCCACGCACCGAATGCCCATTCTGTCGCTGACCAACCGCACCCTGATCCTGCAGGACGGGCGCATGGTGGTGGATGGTCCCCGCGACAAGGTTCTGGCCCATCTCGCAGCAGGAGAGGGTAAATGACCTCATCCGCGCATTACGATCTTGCCGAAAGCGCCCGTGGCGCCAGCCGCATTGTCTATCTGGTCGGGGCGGCTTTGGTGCTGTTCCTCGGCTGGGCGGCCTTTGCATCGGTGGATGAGATCGTGCGCGGTGAGGGCGAAGTGGTCTCCTCCTCGCGGGCGCAGATCGTGCAGAACCTCGAAGGCGGCATTTTGGCCGAGCTGCATGTGCGCCAGGGCGACGAGGTGCGCGCCGGACAAATTCTGGCCAAACTGCAGGACACCAAGTTCCGCACCATTGCCGATGAGTTGCAGGATCAGATCGACACGCTGGAAATCAAACAGTTCCGCCTGGAAGCAGAAATGGACGGGGCCTATGAGTTCACCGTGCCTGATGCCCTGGCCGAGCGCTCAGCTGAGATCCTGGCCTCCGAGCGGGCCTTGCTGAACGCGCGGCAGGGCGATTTTGACAGCCGCCGCAGCAGTGCACGCAAAATTCTCGATCAGCTCAATGATGAGTTGGCCAATATGCAAAACCTCTATGAGAAAAACATTGTCGCCCTGATCGAAGTGAACCGCTCGCAGAAATCGGCCACCGATGCACAGGCCAAGTTCAATGAGATTGGCACCCAGAACGAGTTGAAACTGGCCGAAGAATACTCAGAAGCCCTTCGCGAGCTGGCCTCGCTGCGGCAGGATCAGCGCCTGGCGCTAGACCAACTGAACCGCACCATTATCACCTCGCCAATGTCCGGTATCGTCAACAGCCTGGGCGTCACCACGATTGGCGGCGTTGTGCGCCCCGGTGAAGAGATCTTTGAGATCATCCCCATGGGCGAAGAGCTGTTTGTCGAAGCCCGCGTCAAACCCAAGGATATTGCCAGCGTTCAAACCGGTCAAAAGGCAACCATCAAGCTCTCGGCTTATGATTATACCATCTATGGCGCGCTGAACGGCGAGGTTGATTTTGTCTCGGCGGATACCTTTGAGGACGAACGCAATCCCCGCGCCGAACCCTTTTATCGGGTCACTGTCCGGGTTGATCGTTCTGATCTGACAGAGCGTCAACAGGGTATCGAAATTCGTCCAGGCATGCGGGCCACCGCAGAATTGCAGACCGGATCAAAAACCGTGCTGAACTACCTGTTGAAGCCTCTGTACAAATCACAAGAGGCCTTTCGTGAACCATAGATGCGCACATCCAGGCCCAGCAGGGAATACATCGGAGTTTTCCGAATTGATCCCTGTCGCTTTCCCTCTTCTGCCCTATCGTTCAGGACAGCGCCCAAACGGGACAGATCCTGTGCGCCGTGGCAACCTGCTTCCCGCTGCCATTCTAGCAGCAGGTCGCTTGGGAACGTCGCTAAGGAGGGACGTATCTGTTGTCAGCCGGCCTGTTGCATCAAGCGCCACAGGGTTGAATCAAGCGCCGTTCCAATCGACACGCGCCTGCTCCCCATTGCGGCCTTGGCAGAAATCACCGAGACCAGTGTGGGCAATCGGCCCGGTATCACCTGTAGAACAGGTGCACCCGAAGCTCCAAAATCGACAAGGCAGGACATCACCAAGGTTGTCCGTTGTCTTGCTAGAACCTCGCAACTGCGTTCCAAACTGGGGCGCGTCGCATGGGTAAAGTTATAAGACAGCACGCCCACGGCGTCTCCGCGATCGGCATTCAACGACATACCCAACGGTCGGATCTCAGTCGAGCTGATCGGTCGGGACAGACGCAGCACCGCAATATCGCTTCCCATCAAAGTGTCGCCTCTTTGACTGTGTCGATATCCAGGATGCACCACCGCCTTGGCAATCTTGCGCGATGCCTTGGCATTGCGACCCAAAAGGCCCGCTTCAAATTTGATCGTCGTTGGATCAACCGCGCGTCCAGATACCGGATCATACAGGCAATGGGCCGCAGTCAATACTAAGTTTGGCGCAATCAAGGATCCGGTACACATATTGCGTCCCGAAATATTCAGCCGTCCAACCGCTTCCCACCCAGGTAACGATCTTGCTCCAAATTGCGGATCACCCGCCCTCGCGCCGTCGGGCATACTTGCAAGCAAGCAGGCCGCGACCACAGCGATTAGTCGTTTCATTTTCCACTCCAAATTCCCACATCGACATTTTTGTTCAGTCGTGCGGCTGGAATGGGGCCCAATCTTGCGCCTGGTGGACGAAATAGTGGATAGAATGTGGCAGCGTTAACAATTCTCTAACCCCCCGGTTATTGATGCCCCAGAATGACGCTAAAACGGGGTAAAAGACCACCCAGCGTTAAGACTCTCCCTAAGGTTTTAGGCAAATACCTGTAAAAACATGCATTTTCATATCCCTCGGCAGCCTCAAAACACCACTTTGCGCGCAAGACTTCGGTAAGAATTCGATGGGTTGCCGCCAAAATTCACCCAATTGGGGCAAGAATCAGTCACCTGTCACACCACAAACGGCCCTAGATTCTCTTTTCAAATCCATAATTGCGCCTCGCTTCGTTAAGGTCTTGCCCTGTGGCCAAAGCAGGGTCGGCTTCACCGGGCTGCCACGGGTTTAAGCAGACCATTCCAAGACACAGCCCCGGCGCGCTTGGAATAACCCCCGAAATCCTGCGCCGAAAACCTTGCACCAAAAGTCTGGCCGCAAAATTTGGCCCCATAGCCTGGACTGGCAATTGGGCCAACAACTGGGCTGGCAAACTCGGCTGGCAAACTGGGATGTCTTACTGGGTGAGAAACCCCAGGAGGTCGCGCGGCATCCTCAAGAGCTGTGGCTCGGCAGGGACCAGAGCCGCTAGCCCTGCTCTCCCATCGGGAACCGCGATCGCCGCACCCGGGTTTTAAAATCCTTGCGCCCATAACGGACGGTCGCGTCGGCCTCATAGACCGCGATAAGCCGTCTGCCAACGGCGCCACGGAATGGTTCTCTGACAACCTGTCGGTAGTTGGGCTTGCGTCCCATCCACTGAAGTAGCTTGCGATTGCCAATAGGGTCGTGAATGTGGTCATCCGCTGCCGTTGCGGGCCATTCATAAGGCACCGACACGATGACCATATCGCTGATCTCAAGCAGCTTGCGGGCAAAGGGGACGACATCCGGCACATGCTCAAGCACCTGAAAGCAGGTGGCGATGTCATATTTTTTATCGCCAAAATCATGCTTTAGAAAATCGCCTTGAACCCCCTTCACTGTCGAAGACTGGTAAGGCTCAGCCATGTCAAACGAGACCCGTTCCGGGATCCAATCGAACCATTCAAGATAGGGACAGCTCGCTGTTCCAATGTCGATCATGGATTTGGCATCCTTGCCAAGGCTCCGGACGATATAGTCCAGATAGGAGTAATACATGAGATCCATGCGGTTTTGCCAATACTGCCCGGATTTGTATCCAATCAGTATATTCGGATCCACATCATCAATACTCTTCATCCCAAAAACGCCCCTGCCCCAATGTCCTTGCGCCTTAGAGCTTCCAGTCTCACAAAATGGCGGGATGCTTGGCTCATATATCTCCAACCAAGTAGACATAGATTGCCCGTGAGGTAAATCACCAAAAGCGCAGGCCAAGCCCCCGGCGCTGCGCGCCGTCAGGGCAGCAGTGCCAGACGCGTAAGGAACAGCGCCTTTACCGCTTCGGCGTCGACATTGAGGCAAACCGAAGTCTCTGCCCGGCTGCCCTTGTCAGCCTCCTGTGTCGCGCCTGCGGTCTCTCCGGAACAGGACACGCGGATCGGCATTTTCCTGACCTCAAACAGTTTTGGGTGGCTACAGGCAATCACCGCGGCTGGGTCATGCAGGGAACAGCCGTCAAATTTGCCCACCGTTTCATAAAAATCCAGGTAGAACTCTGACATGGTCTGCAACATGCCGCCCAATTCGGGCGAGCGCGCCGCGATCAAGCTGAAATCGGCCTTGGTACACAGAATTTGATGGGTGACATCCAGCCCAACCATCACCAGCTCTGCCCCGGACGCAAAGACCACATCCGCCGCATGGGGATCGTGGTAGATATTCGCTTCGGCATGCGGGGTGATATTGCCCCCTTCCTCCAGAGAGCCCCCCATGATGACAATCCGCTTGAGGTTTTTGACAAACTCCGGGTCGCGCTGAATGGCCAGCGCGATATTGGTCAGAGGACCGATGGAACAGAGCACCAGCTCGCCCCTATGTTCGCGCGCCATTCGGATCAGGAAATCGGCGGCCTCCTCTGCCACTGGCGCGCCTTTGGGCTCCTGCGCTGGAATATCGCCAAAGCCTTCGTCCCCGTGGACCTGCGCTGACGGAGAAAAGGGCGGCAAGGACAAAGGTGCCTCGGCCCCATGGGCTACGGGCACCTCCAGATCTGCGGCTTCGAGCAGACGCAGGGCATTTCGGGTGGCAATCCGCGTGGTAACATTGCCAAAAACCGTGGTGAGGCCCAGAAGCGAAATCTCCGGCGCCGCCGCCGCGTAAAAGATCGCCATGGCATCATCAATGCCAGGGTCCGTGTCGATAATCAGTTTAATCATGGCTGTCTCCACTTCGCTCACCGGGCCGGCCTAGCATTTACGCCCGCGCCCGTTCAAGGCACGGAATGCCCAGATGATCCCCGGACGGGGCAAAAGAAAACACCCATACAGTATCTCTGCATGGGTGTTGTTGACATATCAGGTACACGGCCCCTGCGCGGCAGGGATCAAAACCGGATGGAGATCAGGTATTGAACAGGAAGTGCATCACATCGCCATCTTTCACGATGTAGGATTTCCCCTCGGCCCGCATCTTGCCAGCCTCTTTGGCACCCTGTTCCCCATTGCAGGCAATAAAGTCCTCATAGGCGATGGTTTCGGCCCGGATAAAGCCTTTTTCAAAATCCCCGTGGATGACACCGGCAGCCTGCGGCCCAGAGGTGCCCTGACGGATTGTCCAGGCGCGCGCCTCTTTCGGGCCGACGGTGAAATAGGTTTCCAGGTGCAACAACTCATAGCCCGCCCGAATAAGCCGGTCGAGCCCCGCTTCCTCAAGCCCCATTTCCTCAAGAAACATCTGAGCTTCGTCCGCTTCGAGCTGGCTGATTTCTTCTTCGATCTGCGCCGAAATAATCACATGTGAGTTACCCTGCGCCGCCGCCATTGCCGCGACTTTGGCAGAATATTCATTGCCCACGGCTGATTCCGACTCACCTACGTTGCAGACGTAGAGAACCGGTTTGGTGGTCAGCAGCTGCAACATTCTCCAGGCTTTGGCGTCGTCTTCGTCCACCTCCACCAGACGGGCAGGCTTTCCCTCTTCCAGCATTTTCTGGGCTTCGGCCAGCAAACGCTCTTGTTGCTGGGCCTCTTTGTCATTGCCTTTCAGCTTGCGTACCAGGTTGGCACGGCGCTTTTCGATGCTCTCTAGGTCCGCCAGCATCAGCTCGGTCTCGATGGTTTCCGCATCCGCAACCGGATCAACACGCCCCTCAACATGGGTCACGTCGCCATCCTCGAAACAGCGTAAAACATGCGCAATTGCATCGGTTTCACGGATATTGGCCAGGAACTGGTTGCCCAGGCCTTCGCCTTTGGATGCACCTTTGACCAGACCCGCAATATCAACAAATGTCATCCGGGTTGGGATGATCTGCTTGGAGCCGGAAACTGCGGCCAGCTTGTCCAGGCGGCTGTCCGGCACGCCAACTTCGCCCACATTGGGCTCGATGGTGCAGAACGGAAAATTCGCGGCCTGCGCCGATGCGGTTTTGGTCAATGCGTTGAACAAGGTCGACTTGCCGACGTTCGGCAGGCCCACAATTCCCATTTTAAAGCCCATCTCAGCCTCCTGATGCCATTTGGCAATGGCTTCTAGGCAGCATTGCGCCCCGGCGCAAGCCAGCATTGCCCCAGACGACGCGCGCGCGGGTCTCTTGACCCACTGCATCACAATGTTAGATGTGAAAAACTTCACTTATTATATCATAAACGTGTGCGCAGGTTTAAATCGCCAATTGTGATCCTACCTCCTCCCAAGTTCCATGACGTTTTGGGGAAAGACATGAAAAATAGAATTCTTCTCTCTGCTGTTCTTACCGCAGGGCTGGCGAGCTCCGCCATTGGCCAGGAAATTGTTCTTGGTGCAGGTTACTCCGACTATTCACTGCGGGGCGCAGAGGATGGTTTGATCCTGTCGATGGAGTACAACCACCGCCCTTTCTACGAAGGCAAGGTCTTTTCTGCCCGACTGGCCGGCGCGGTTGAAGTGGTTGACACAGGCGATGCCTTCTTGGGGGGCGGGCTAAGTGGCAAATGGGACCTGCAACAGGATTGGTTTGTCGAGGCCAGCGTTTTACCCGGAGCCTTTATCGAAGGCACCGCCTTGAATGATCTTGGCTCCACCTTTGAAATCCGCAGCCAGCTTGCGGTTGGCAAACAGTTCAAAAACGGCAAGGCGATCTCCCTGGCACTCAGCCATAAATCCAATGCCTCGACCTCCTCCGTCAATCCTGGTGTAAATAGTTTGACCCTGCGCTGGCATATTCCGCTGAACTAGCGGGTCAAAACGCAAATGGGCACTGCGTCGGGATTGATTTCCCTTGCAACTTTCGGCACACCGGAGCGGTAAGTTGCAAGAGGCCCTACCATGACCCGTATTGACGCCAAATTCGCCGATCTCAAAGCTGCCGGCAAAAAGGCCTTTGTGTCCTATGTCATGGCTGGTGACCCAGACTATGAACGCTCGCTGGAGCTGGTAAAGGGCCTGCCGGGTGCTGGTGTCGATATCATCGAACTTGGCCTGCCTTTCACCGATCCGATGGCCGATGGCCCCACCATTCAGCTGGCTGGTCAGCGTGCGCTTGATGGCGGCATGACCCTGGAAAAGACGCTGCAGCTGGCGGCTGAGTTCCGCAAGGATGACGACAGCACACCCATCGTTTTGATGGGCTACTACAACCCGATCTACAATCGAGGTGTCGAAAAGTTCCTGGTGGATGCCAAAGCCGCCGGCATCGACGGGTTGATTGTGGTGGATCTGCCCCCTGAAGAAGACGAAGAGCTGTGCATTCCGGCACAAAAAGCGGGCTTGAACTTCATCCGTCTGGCGACACCAACAACCGATGACAAACGCCTGCCCACCGTGCTGCAGAACACCTCTGGGTTTGTTTACTATGTCTCCGTCACCGGCATCACCGGCGCCGCCGAGGCACAGGCGGGCGATGTCGGCCCTGAAGTGGCCCGCATCAAGGCCTCTACCGATCTGCCGGTCATTGTTGGCTTTGGTATCAACACACCGGAAAAGGCGCAAAATATTGCCTCGATCTCTGACGGGGCTGTGGTCGGCAGCGCCATCGTCAGCCAGATGGCCAGCGGCAAACCCGTGTCGCAAGTGCTGGATTTTGTAAAATCCCTCGCGGATGGCGCCCACAGAGGCTGACCAACCAACCCAGGTCTAAAACTGAACAAGGTCGCGCCTTCGGGTGCGACCTTTTGCATTTTCGCGAATGTCACGCTGAGTGTTGCAGTGGATGTTAAAAATTGGTAAGGAAACTTTACCACATCATAGCGAGGGCTTATCCGTGCCGGTAATCACCAACATTCAGGATCTGAAACGCATCTACGAGCGGCGGGTGCCGCGGATGTTTTTTGACTATGCGGAAAGCGGCAGCTGGACCGAACAGACCTTTCGCGAAAACACCTCTGATTTTGAGCAGATCCGCCTGCGTCAGCGGGTTGCGGTGGATATGTCAGGGCGCAGCACCGCCGGGCAGATGATCGGCGAAGACGTCTCCATGCCAGTGGCCCTGGCGCCGGTTGGGCTGACCGGCATGCAACATGCCGATGGCGAGATCAAAGCCGCCAAGGCCGCCGAAGCTTTTGGTGTGCCCTTTACACTTTCCACCATGTCGATCAACTCGATCGAGGATGTGGCCGAGGCCACCACCAAACCCTTCTGGTTCCAGCTCTATACCATGAATGACGCAGACTATGTGCGTCGACTGATCCAACGGGCCAAGGATGCCAAATGTTCGGCTCTGGTGATTACCCTGGATTTGCAGATTCTCGGTCAGCGTCACAAGGATCTGAAAAACGGCCTGTCCGCCCCGCCAAAGCTGACACCCAAAACCATTGCCAACCTGATGACAAAATGGACCTGGGGCCTGCAGATGCTCGGCGCCAAGCGGCGTGACTTTGGCAATATCGTCGGCCATGTCGAGGGCATATCGGATGCCTCTTCGCTGGGGGCCTGGACGGCTGAACAATTTGACCTGTCGCTGGACTGGGGCAAAATCGCCAAGCTCAAGGAAATGTGGGGCGGCAAGGTGATCCTGAAAGGCATCCTGGATGCCGAAGACGCCAAGATGGCCGTCAAAGTGGGCGCTGATGCAATTGTTGTCTCCAACCACGGCGGCCGCCAGCTGGACGGCGCGCTGAGCTCGATCCGGATGTTGCCCCAGATCATGGATGCGGTCGGCGGCGAGGTCGAGGTCATCCTGGACAGCGGCATCCGCTCTGGCCAGGACGTGCTGAAATCGCTGGCCATGGGCGCCTCTGGCACCATGATTGGCCGCGCCTTTGTCTACGGGCTGGGCGCGATGGGGCAAAAGGGCGTCACCACGGCACTGGAGGTGATCCACAAAGAGCTGGACACCACCATGGCGCTCTGTGGCGAACGTGACATTGCCAACCTCGGGCGGCATAACCTGCTCATCCCCAAGGATTTTGAAGGCAATTGGCAGGACTGATCCGGGACTGATCCGGGACTGAGCCAAGGCAGACCTGGGGCAGACCTGGGCCCGATCCAATTAAAAAATCCGGTCCTGAAACCAGATCAGGGCCGGATAGGCACAAAGCCAGATCCAGAAAAACCGGTTCAGACCAAAAAAGCAGGCGTTGGAAAAGTGAAAGCCGGCGGCGCAAAGAAGCGCCAGTTTCAGCGCCACGGGATCCAGCAGCGCCAGCGGAAAGACCAGCTCGAACAGGATCACCGCCCAGCCCATCACAAACAAAAAACGCGGATGATCCGCCAGCCCCCGAAGCCCCTCGCTCACCGGATAGGCGGAAAAGCGAAAGACATCGCGCAGGGCCTCCCCACGTTGCCATTCCGGGTTCACCAGCTTGACCCAGCCCGAGACAAAATAGGACAGCACCAGCTGCACCGCCAGATAGGACAGTGCCATCTCCTGCCAGAACGGTGTTGGAGCCAGATGTGCCAGACTCAGACAGCTGAGGATCAGCATGGTCATCTTGTCGCTGCCGCCATTATAGGGCCCCTGATAGCGCCAAAGCATGGCCAAGCTGATCCCCCAAAGCCCCCAGACCGGCCAGGCACCACCAATGCCTCCCCCCATGACGGCACAAAGCAACAGGCGCGGCACAAAGATCCTCCGATCCTGCAGCCCCGATCGCCCCAGTGCCAGATGCTCCAGGCTTTGCTGGGCAATGGCAAAGGCCAGCATAGGCTGCATCCAGCCCATCGCCTGCGCCGCTGTCAGCCCCTGCCGCAAGACCTCCATGCCGCTCATGTCGCCGCCTCTTGCAGGGCAGACAGGGAAACAGGCCTACTCTCATATTCCACCAGCTTTACCATCCGCATCCCCTCACGCGACAGGAAGACAAGGCGAAATTGCAGGGTCTGTGGTCCTGGCGGCAGCTGCCGGGCAACGCGCAGATTTATCTCGTCGACACTGTGCTGGCTGGGGGCTTCAATCAACCGCTCGGCACAACTGACCAGATAGAGCTGCTCATTCCAAGCCGGGTTCCACAGCATACGGCGCAGGATCTGCCCCAGCCCAAGATGCGCAGGCCGAGGCCGGTCCTCCTGCCAGTCCCCAAAGCACTCGCCTTCTATCAAGCGATATTCAATCCGCGGCGAAGGTGCCACTGTCTTGAAAAACCGCCAGGAGGGAATCACGGTCGGCAAAAAAAGGGAGAGCAGATGCAGCACCTCAGCGGGCTCCGGAGATTGAACAGGGTTTCCAGACTAGCCCATGGCCTTTAACACTTCCCTTAGCCCATGCGGTTTTACCGCAGCTCCTATCTGTGCAACTCTGCGCTGCAGCTCGCATTTTTGCAGCTTCCTCCATTTCACTTGGACGCAAATATCCCGGGGGGAGGCCACAGGCCGGGGGGCAGCGCCCCCAACAGGCCGCAGGGCAGCGCCCCCATCAGGCCGCAGGGCAGCGCCCCCATCAGGCAAGGGGGCTGCCCTCCCCCCCGTCGCCGCGAATGCCCCCTTGCGAGAATCCCAAATCCCCTGTAAGCGCAGGCCTTCACGTGGAGTGACAGCCTTGGAGGCACTCCACCTAGATATATTGGAGACTACAAATGGCAAAAGAGATTCCTGATCTCGTCGCCGAGGAACGTGCGGGGACGGGCAAGGGCGCCGCTCGCGCAGCACGTCGTGCTGGCATGGTTCCTGGTGTTGTATACGGTGGTGACGCGGATCCCCTTTCGATCCAGATCCCCTTCAACGTTCTGTTGAAAAAGCTGAAAGCTGGCAAATTCAAGTCCACCCTGTGGAACCTGAAGGTTGAAGGCCAGGAAGACGTGCGCGTGATCTGCCGCGACGTTCAGCGTGATGTTGTCAAAGACCTGCCAACGCACATTGACCTGATGCGCCTGCGCCGGACTTCGGAAATCAACCTGTTCATCCCGGTTGAATTCATCAACGAAGACACCTGCCCCGGCGTCAAAAAAGGCGGCATGCTGGCCGTGGTTCGTCCTGAGGTCGAGCTGGTTGTCACCGCTGGCGATATTCCAGAGAAGCTTACAGTTGACCTGGCGAACAGCCAAATCGGCGACGTTATCACCATTTCGTCCATCGATCTGCCTACAGGCGCGCGTCCAACAATCGACCGTGACTTCGTTATTGCCAATATCGCGGCACCTGGTGGCATCTCTGCCGCTGATGACGACGAAGAAGGCGGCGACGAAAACGCAGCTGAAGAATAAGACCATCCCCCTTTGGGATGTGATGAAACGGGGTCCTTCGGGGCCCCGTTTTTGCCTCTGCCCCCCGTGTTCTGTTCCGGTGTTTTGTTTCAGGGCGCTTGTATGTTGACATCCTCTCCCCACGACGACGCGAGGCACGCGTCAAAAGTAAAACAACCCATAAATCCGCAAAAACTGTCCAAAAAAAGGGACAATCTCTAAAGAGAATCCGCTCTATTGCAAACCTCTCGTTTGCCTTTTGCAGCCAGAGTCCCATCTATCAAGAGTATGGGGTGATGTCAGATGTTGGACAGGTTAGAACAGGAAGAAGCCAAGCTGCGCAGAAGGCTTTTGTTCAGGATATTACGGGGGTTCAATTTTGATGCCCCAAGATTTCGCGGTGAGATCATATCAGACCCCATTCCGCGCCATTTGCTGGGCAAGGATGCGGACTATTCCTTGCCTCAGCGCGGCGCCCAAAGGTTCTGAAGCTCACGGCCTCTCAGACCACATAGCAGGCACAGGCACAGTTGACCTTTGCACAGCTAGGCTCCCTCCGCCGCCGCTGTTTTCTGTCTCCTGCCGATCGCTGCTCTGGATTTCCGCCAAAAACCGCGCCATATAGCATCACACTGCGTGACTTGGCGCCACGCCGACTTGCAAGCAGGCGAACAGGCCACTGGCTTGGCAGACCGTCGAGCGCACAGTCTGGGATCGCAGGCCGAAACTTGGGATGAGACTGGCTATGAAACTCTTTGTTGGGCTCGGAAACCCCGGTGCCAAATATGCCCGCAACCGTCACAATATCGGTTTTATGGCGCTGGATGAAATTGCTTCTGACCATGGGTTTTCGCCCTGGAAGGCCAAATTCCAGGGCCAGATCTGCGAGGGCACCCTGGGCGGCATAAAGGTATTACTGCTTAAGCCGCAGACCTTCATGAACCTCTCTGGCCAGTCCGTTGGCGAAGCCATGCGGTTTTACAAGCTGACCAGCGCAGATGTCATCGTGTTACACGATGAATTGGATCTGGCGCCGGGCAAATGCCGGGTCAAACAGGGCGGAGGCCATGCCGGCCACAACGGGCTGCGCTCGCTGCATTCACATATCGGTGCCGAGTATGGCCGGGTCCGGCTGGGGGTGGGACACCCTGGCCACAAAGATGCGGTCGCAGGCTATGTGCTGCGCGACTTTCCCAAGGCTGATGAGGTCTGGCTGGATGATCTGCTGCGCGGGATTTCGGATGGGGCTGCAGCGCTGGCAGCCGGGGATGGTGGCAAATTCATGAACGCGGTTTCCCTGCGCGTTGCACCGCCGCGCAGCTCTGGCGGCTCAAAACCAGCCACAGGCAAGAAACCCGCACCACAACCGGCCGCTGAAAAGCCTGCCTCACAGCCCTCCTCAAAACCTGCGCGCGCCCCTGCTTCGACCAAGGCACCGCAAGAACCTGACAGTGACAGTGACAGCCGATCTGCCCTGGAAAAGCTGGTACAGAAGTTCAAATAGCTGCCGGGTTCCGTCGCGTCGTCCTTTGGTGCCTGCCCCTGCCCGGTCTATGCCTATAGGAAAGGGAGAAACTGGACATGAAGAAACACTTCAAGCGACTGCTGCGTGCATTGGTGGTTTTTGCCATCCTTCTGGCCGGTTTTGGGATCTGGAAGCGGGAAGAGATCCAGCGCCTCTGGGCGGTGAATTCACTTTTTGCGGCGGAAAAGATCGTCAGCAACTTTTCCAATATGAATGCGGCCTTCCTGACCACCCCGGTTCTGCGCGGCAATGGCCCCGTCAGTGTATTGCCGAAGGGCCGCGAATTCCCCCTGCCCGCGGAAACCGAGGATTGGATCAAAAGCCGCTCAGTCACCTCGCTCCTGGTGCTGAAATCCGGCAAAATCCGCCATGAAAGCTACCATCTGGGAACCACGGAAACCGACCTGCGGATCTCCTGGTCGGTGGCAAAGAGCTATCTTTCGACATTGCTTGGGGTGCTAATGAAAGAGGGGGTCATCGCCTCGCTTGACGATCCGGTGACCAAATACGCCCCGCTATTGACCGGCAGCGCATATGACGGCGCAACCATCCGCAATGTGCTGAACATGGCCAGCGGCGTCACTTTTGACGAGGACTATCTGGACTATAATTCAGACATCAACCGCATGGGGCGCGAAATTGCACTGGGGGGCACGCTGGACCAGTTTGCCGCTGATCTGAGCGAAACCTTTGTCGCCCCCGGAGAACAATGGCAATATGTCTCGGTGGATACCCATGTCATCGGCATGGTGATCCGCGGTGCCACCGGGCAAAGCATCGCAACCTTGCTGCAGGACCGTATTGTCGCACCGCTGGGGCTGGAACAGGATCTCTACTACATCACCGATGGCGAGGGCGTTGCCTTTGTCCTGGGCGGGTTGAATATCACCACCCGCGACTATGCCCGCTTTGGTCTGATGATCGAACAGGATGGTCAATATAACGGCCAGCAAGTGGTTCCCGCCGATTGGATCGCAACCGCCACCGCCGCCTCTGCCCCGACCCAGCCAGGTAAGATTGGCTATGGCTATCAGTGGTGGATCCCCGTTGGCGCCGAGGAAGGTGAATTTCTGGCCAGGGGCGTTTATGGCCAATATATCTATATTGATCAGGCCCGTGACGTGGTCATTGTCAGCACCGCCGCCGATCGCAAGTTTCGCGAGGAAGGCGTCAACAAGATCAATATCGAAATGTTCCGAAAACTGGCAAGAATGTTGTAGACTAGGGATCATGAAACAGGATCAAAGCATAAATGTTCTGGGTGGGGGGGCTTGCGCCCTGCTCACTGGCGCCGCTCACCGGCTTTTTTCGCGACGGGCATTGCAACACCTGCACCCAGGATCAGGGCAGCCATACGGTTTGCGCCGTCATGACCGCCGAATTCCTCGCCTATTCAAAATATGTCGGCAATGATCTTTCCACCCCTCGCCCCGAATACGGCTTTGCCGGGTTGAAGCCTGGGGATCAGTGGTGCCTGTGCGCCAGTCGGTTCTTGCAGGCCGCTGACGAGGGCTGCGCGCCGCTGGTCCACCTCGAGGCGACCCATGCACGGGCCCTGGCCATTGTGCCTTTGCCGCTGTTGCAAAGCCACGCGATCAAGACCCCAGACCCGCACGCCTAAAAGGATGCGCCAGGTCTTCCACCGCGGCACCTAGGCCGTTGACCGGCGCCCCGTTTTGCCGCTATGGCACAGCGATAGCCAGCTAGGACCGTCCCTCGGCCACCCGACGCCAGCCTCTTTATCCACTCAGACAAGGAGACCGGCATGAGCTATATCGCCATGAACCGTTTTAAAATTCGCCCCGGCCGCGAAGAAGATTTTGAGAAGATTTGGAAAACCCGCGAATCCCACCTGAATGAACTGCCCGGCTTTCGTGAGTTCCGCCTGCTCAAAGGCGCCCAGAGCGACAAATTCAGCCTCTATTCCAGCCATGTTGTTTGGGACCGCCGCGAAGATTTTGATGCCTGGACCAAATCGGAACAATTTCGCGCCTCGCACCGCAATGCCGGGGCGCGCGAAGGGGAGAGCCCGATCCTGGGCCACCCCGAGTTCGAAGGTTTTGACACAGTACTTTATGAGACAGCCTGACCTGTTAGCTCGCGTTTGACTCAAATACCGACGGCCGACCCGGGAACCCGGGTTGGCCCTTGTGCATAGTTAAAGTAATATCGCAATTCTAGGCCCGCACTATTAACACTACGGCAACAAATTCGCATTCATATGTAAGTTATCATAAACCCACATCTTCGGTTTTGAGAATATCCTATGTATTTCCAGCGCTTTGCCTATCGGACTGCAAACCCAAGCTGCCGAGGTAGGCTATGAATTGTCTTGCGAACTTAGACATCAACTTGGCCGCCGGCGCCGCTGCTGCCCTATGGGCGGTTTGCTCCGTTGTTCTGATCCGGATTGCACGAAATATTCCCTTTGCTGGTCAACTCTCCTTTGTTCTGACCCTGGCAGCGATGCTGTGGTGGCTTTTCACAGTGGTACTCGATCTGGCTTCGCAAAGCGAAACCTGCAAGGTCGGATGGTCATTGGCGGCCTGGCCTGGAATAGTCCTGGTGCCTATCGCGTGGACATTCTTTGTCTTCGACTACACGATGAACACGTGCCGGATCCGCCGGCCGTTCCGGCTTCTAGCCTATATTGGCCTGCCAAGCCTGGTAAGCGCTATCGCCCTCACAAACCGCTGGACGCACCTGCTTTATGGACCAGACACCCGGCTTGTGACCGAGGCTGGCAATAGCTTCGTCATATTTGACCACGGGCCGCTTTTCTATGCGGTTGCTGCCACCCTATACATATTTCTGGTTGCCGCCTTGGGCCTGCTCGCTTTTGCCTTTCTCAAGGCGAAAAAAGTCATCCGGCCATTCATGGGCGCCTTGATCATCATCACGGCAGCTCCGGTGGTGGCCAATCTGGCTTATATCGGATGGGGGGTGACGATTTTCGGGTTCGACCCGACCCCGTTCACATTTGCAGTGTCACTCATCGCTTTGAGCTGACTGCTGGTGAACAATTCGATGATGGATACGGCTGCCCAGGGGCGGATCCTTATGTTCTACGCCACGCAGGATCCCGTGATCCTGGTGGATGCAGGTGGCCATTTTGTCAGTGCTAATCCTGCCGCGAAAGATTTTTTCAACCATCAGCTTCCGAAACATGGCGCAACTCTCGAACACTTGGAAGAAATCGGGCCGCTGCTGAAAGATCTCATAGCAACCGGAGATATCAACAGCGCTGCACCGATCAGGCTTGGTGGACGTGTCTTCGACCCGCGCGCGGTTCCGATTGACAGCCCGATCCAGGCCCAGGCTCCCCTGCTGGGCTGGTCCATCTCACTGGTCGATATCACGGAAAGAGAACGCTCCGCTGAGGCCCTTCGTGAAGCACTGGCGCATGCCGAGGCCGCCAACCGCGCGAAGACGCACTTCCTTGCCAACGTCAGCCATGAAATCCGCACCCCACTCAATGGTGTTCTTGGAATGGCGTCAGTCCTGAGCGACACGGCGCTAGATGAAGAGCAGCGCGAATTTCTGCAGGTCATCGAAGATTCGGGTCAGATCTTGCTCACGACGATTGGGGATGTCCTTGATCTGTCAAAGATCGAAGCCGGAAAGATGACGCTGGAAAACAGACCATTCGCGCTGCGGATTGCGCTTGAGGGCGCGCGTGCTCTCTTCTCCGCAAGGGCCAGAGAAAAGGGTCTAAGCCTGAGCGTAGAAATAGACGAAGATTTGCCAAAGGCCATTATTGGCGACGATCACCGGTTTCGTCAGGTGCTGCACAACCTCGTATCCAACGCGGTCAAATTCACCAAAACCGGGAGTGTCACGATCGCTGCAGAACCAGCAGATAACGGCGCGCTCCTGCTGGTTCGCGTCAGCGACACCGGACCAGGCGTGCCACGCGAAGCCCGGGACACGATCTTTCAGCCATTCCAGCAGGCGGATGGTGGTGATACCCGCAAATTCGGCGGTACCGGCCTTGGGCTTTCGATCTCCCGCCAGCTTTGCCAGCTGATGGGGGGCAGCCTGCAATTGGCAACCGGTGTTGAGCAGGGGGAAACCTTCGAAATACGACTGCCGCTGTTGCCGGCCACAGATGAACCGGAGGCAAAAACGCCGCCCGTCCTGCGTTCGGCTTCGGTTCCGGAACCCCCGGCGGTAGATGTTCTTGTGGTTGATGACAACAAGACGAACAGGCTCATCCTGCAGAAATTTCTGTCTTCCACATGCCGGGTCCAATCCGTCTCCAGCGGACCTGAGGCAATCGACTTGGCGCACTCATTTGCTTTCGATGTCATCTTGATGGATATTCAGATGCCGGAAATGGACGGTGTGGAAACCACGCAGAAAATCCGCTCCATTGAAAAGAAGATCGGCCGTGAACCCAGTTTCATTGTGGCCGTGACCGCGAACGCCATGCCGGAGCAGCTGAACCAATACCTGGCAGCGGACATGGATGATGTGCTGGCAAAGCCGGTGTCAAAAGCCCCTTTGCTCTCTCTTATCCAGGAGATCCGCAGCCAGGCTGCTTAGGCCTGTTTTGTTCGCCATAGACCGGTATGACCAAAGCAATTGCAGAGGATTGCACGGCCTGGCCGGACCGGCAAAATTGGGCTGGGGGCGGTCGCACCTTGTGAAAAACAGCAGCGCGCCACGGCGCGGCTGACATTGGTCCTATATGTTCGAGCGAACCAATGGCGCATAGTTAGATAACTTCGCTCCATGAGCTGTTGCTGCCCTCCTCTATGTGGCTGTCCTATCTACGCGACCAAACCCCGCAATAGCCGCAAAAATCGCACCGCAATCCAAAAACGGCGCCTCTTTTTGAGACGCCGTTCTTTGCTGATCTGCCAAAACCAACTGGCCTGTTAGGCCTGCCCGGTTTGGCCAGTCCGGGTTAGGCCGGTGGCCGCATCCAAGGATCAGTCCTCGAAGCTGCGGCCCTCTTCCGTGTCGGACATGTCAAAGCCCAGATGCTTGGCCACGGTAAAGACGTCCTTGTCGCCGCGCCCGCACATGTTCATCACGATGATATGGTCCGATGGCAACGCCGGGGCGATCTTCATCACATGGGCCAGCGCATGGCTGGGCTCCAGCGCCGGAATGATACCTTCCATTGCACAGGACAGCTGGAAGGCCTCCAGGGCTTCCTTGTCGGTGATCGAAACATATTCGGCGCGGCCCGTGTCGTGCAGCCAGGAGTGCTCTGGCCCGATACCGGGATAGTCCAGACCGGCAGAAATCGAGAAGCCTTCCTGGATCTGACCATCCTCGTCCTGCAACAGATAGGTACGGTTGCCGTGCAGCACACCGGGGCGACCACCTGTCAGCGAGGCACAGTGCTGCATCCGGTCATCGACCCCTTTGCCGCCGGCCTCAACGCCGATGATCTTGACCGATTTGTCATCGAGGAAAGGGTGGAACAAGCCGATGGCATTGGAGCCACCGCCGATCGCCGCAATCAGCGTATCTGGCAGGCGGCCTTCGCCTTCTTGTTCGGCCAGCTGCCAGCGCACCTCTTTGCCGATGATCGACTGGAAATCACGAACCAGCGCCGGATAGGGATGGGGACCAGCCGCGGTTCCGATGCAATAGAAGGTATCGTTGACGTTGGTCACCCAGTCGCGCAGCGCGTCGTTCATCGCATCCTTCAGGGTGCCACGCCCCGAGGTGACCGGGATCACTTCAGCGCCCAAGAGGCGCATACGGAACACATTGGGGGCCTGACGCTTCACATCATGCGCGCCCATGTAGACCACACATTGCAAACCAAACTTGGCACAGACGGTTGCCGTGGCAACCCCGTGCTGGCCAGCACCGGTTTCCGCAATGATGCGGGACTTGCCCATGCGCCGCGCCAGCAGGATCTGACCCAACACATTGTTGATCTTATGCGCGCCGGTGTGATTCAGCTCGTCGCGCTTCATGTAGATCTTGGCACCGCCCAGATGACTGCTCAGGCGCTCAGCGTGGTACAGCGGGCTGGGGCGGCCAACATAGTGCTTCCACAGGTCATCCATTTCCGCCCAAAAGCTGGGATCGTCCTTGGCCCGGTTGTATTCCTCTTCCAGGCTGAGGATCAGCGGCATCAAGGTTTCCGAGACAAACCGCCCGCCAAAGATGCCAAAGCGACCTTTTTCGTCAGGTCCGTTCATAAAGCTGTTGAAGAGATCGTTTGCCATGGTTCTTCCCCTTGTCGCAGCACTGGTCGCAGCGCTGGATATGACTAGCGCGCGGGCGGCGGCGGGTAAAGAGAGGCAGGGCAGGATTCTGTCTGACGGGCCGCAGATTTACCCAACGGCTCCTGCGTAGCCTGTCCACAGGCCAGCCGACCGCGGGCTAGGCACCTACAGACTGGGCAACTACAGACTGGGCAGCCGCGCTAAACCGGGCAATCAGCGCGGCATCTTTTTGCCCCGGCGCGGTCTCGACACCAGAGGAAACATCAACCTGACGGGCGCCGGTCATGCGCAGGGCCTCGGCAACATTGTCGGGAGTGAGCCCGCCCGCCAGCATCCAGGGGCGCTGCCAGTATTTGCGCCCGGCCAGCAGGCGCCAATCAAAGGCCAGCCCGTTGCCGCCCGGCAGATCAGCGTCCTTTGGTGGTTTGGCATCAATCAGCAATTGGTCAGCAACCTGAGAGTACAGGTCGATCTGTGGCAGATCTGCGGCATCTGCAACGCCAATTGCCTTCATTACTGGCAAGCCATAGCGCGCTTTGACCTCGGCAACCCGCTCTGGGCTCTCGCTGCCATGCAGCTGCAACATGTCCAGAGGCACCGCATCGGTCAGGGCGTCCAGCATGGCGTCATCGGCATTCACCGTCAGCGCCACTTTGCACAGGCCAACGGGAACCTCCAGCGCCAGGCCGACAGCCTGTTCAATGGAAATATTGCGCGGCGATTTTGGAAAGAACACAAAACCGACATAGGCAGCGCCAGCGGCAGCGGCAGCAGCGACATCCTGCGGGCTTTTGAGCCCACAGATCTTTACCCGAATAGCACTCATCCGCTTTGCTCAGCTGGCCTCTTCCAGAAGGGCCAGAACCTCGTCCTTGCCCTCGTGTTTTTGCTGCTTCAGCTTTTTCACTTCGCGCGAGAGTTTCTTCACTTCGCGATTCTGCGTGCTGACGGCGCGGCGGTGTTTATGCTCGCGGATCCACTCCCAGATAAACCCAACGACCAGACCAGCCCCAAGACCACCCAAGACCACCATAAACAATGGCAGAGAGACTGAGGGGTTCACCCCGACAAATTCAGCAACCGCATCAGGCAGCAGCTTCAACGCAACGATTGAGCGGTTTGCAATACAAACCGAAACCAACAGAATTCCCAGGGCTCCCAGGATAGCGTAGCGAATATAACGCATTTAGGCCTTTCCGTTCAGGCGATCCCTCAAGAGCTTACCGGTCTTGAAGAACGGAACATGTTTTTCTTCAACTTGGACTGTTTCACCGGTGCGTGGGTTGCGGCCAACCCGCGAGTCCCTTTGTTTGACCGAGAACGCCCCAAAGCCGCGCAATTCAACCCGGTCCCCCCGAGACATCGCATCGGTCACTTCCTCAAACACCGTATTCACGATCCTTTCGACATCCCGCTGATACAGGTGCGGGTTTTCGTCTGCAATCTTCTGAATCAATTCAGAGCGGATCATACTTACTGCCCTCCCAAAACTACGCAAGCCTTTGTCGGCTAACGACAACTATAGGTCCAAAAGCCCCATCTAGGAACCAAAACAGGGGACAGTTGGCTGATATTTGCCCTGCAAAATTCGTCAAACGACCACAAAATCACGATTTTGGCTGCTGCTGAAAGCAAAGCAGACGCAGCGAAGGCCTTAGTCGAGCGCCGCAAGCGCTGCGAGAAGTGATTGATTCGCAACCAGTTCCCCAGCGTTACTGGCCCTTTTTCGGGGCTCAATCAAAACGGGGAGAACGCCTAGCTGACCAACCCCGGACCCGTCACAACCGCCCATCGGAGTGGTGGAAATCCGCCCAAACGCAAACGGCCCCGCCAAAAAGGCAGGGCCGTTCAAAAGTTTTAGAACCTAAAGTACAGGTTGAAATTAGTCGTTGTTCAGAGCTGCGCCCAGGATATCGCCCAAGCTTGCGCCGGAATCCGAGGAACCATACTGCTCAACAGCTTCTTTTTCTTCTGCAATCTCGCGGGCTTTGATCGACAGACCCAGACGACGGGTCTTGCTGTCGACATTGGTGACGCGCACGTCGACCTTGTCGCCAACATTGAAGCGCTCGGGGCGCTGCTCTGCGCGATCACGGCTGAGGTCGGAACGACGGATGAAGCTCTTCATGCCTTCGTATTCAACTTCGATGCCGCCTTCTTCGATGGCAGTAACGTTCACGGTGACAATCGAGCCACGCTTCACGCCGCCAACGGCTTCAGCGAACTTGTCGCCGCCGAGGGCTTTGATCGACAGGGAGATACGCTCTTTTTCAACGTCCACTTCAGAGACAACGGCCGAAACCATGTCGCCTTTGCGGTAGTTCTGGATCGCATCTTCGCCGCGCTCGTCCCAGGACAGGTCGGACAGGTGAACCATGCCGTCGATGTCGCCGTCGAGACCAATGAACAGACCAAATTCGGTGATGTTCTTGACTTCGCCTTCGACTTCGGTGCCCTCGGGGTTGGATTCCGAGAAGACTTCCCATGGGTTGCGCTGTGTCTGCTTGAGACCCAGGGAAACGCGGCGCTTGGAGCCGTCGATTTCCAGAACCATGACGTCAACTTCCTGCGAAGTGGAGACGATCTTGCCGGGGTGCACGTTCTTCTTGGTCCAGGACATCTCAGAGACGTGGACCAGACCTTCGACACCGGGCTCCAGCTCAACAAATGCACCGTAATCGGTAATGTTGGTCACGCGGCCTTTGTGGACCGAAGAGAGCGGATATTTGGCGCCAACCAGATCCCATGGATCTTCCTGCAGCTGTTTCATGCCGAGGGAGATACGGTGGGTGTCTTTGTTGATCTTGATGACCTGAACCTTGACGGTTTCGCCGATCGCCAGGATCTCGGAAGGATGGTTCACACGACGCCATGCCATGTCGGTGACGTGCAGCAGGCCGTCTACGCCACCCAGGTCAACGAATGCACCGTATTCGGTGATGTTCTTGACCACGCCGTCAACAGAATCGCCTTCGGAGAGTTTGCCGATGACTTCGGCGCGCTGCTCGGCACGGGATTCTTCGAGGATCGCACGACGCGATACAACGATATTGCCACGACGACGGTCCATTTTCAGGATCTGGAAGGGCTGTTTCAGACCCATCAGAGGGCCAGCGTCGCGCACGGGGCGCACGTCAACTTGCGAACCTGGCAGGAAGGCAACTGCGCCACCCAGATCGACGGTAAAGCCACCTTTGACACGACCAAAGATCGCACCTTCGACGCGCTCGTCGTCGGCGTAGGCTTTTTCCAGACGGTCCCAGGCTTCTTCGCGGCGCGCCATCTCGCGAGAGATAACAGCTTCGCCACGGGCGTTTTCTGCGGAACGCAGGAAGACTTCTACCTCGTCACCAACAGCAATTTCAGGAGCTTCGCCAGGATTTGCGAATTCTTTCAGGTCAACGCGGCCTTCCATCTTGTAGCCTACGTCGATCAGGGCCTGGCCCGCTTCGATCGCGATAACCTTGCCTTTAACAACGGACCCCTCGTTTGGGGTATCCATTTCGAAGCTTTCGTTAAGAAGGGCTTCGAAGTCCTCCATAGATACGTTTTGAGCCATGAGGTCTCAGGTTTCCTTTACAAAGTTTTCTGGCCGTGCGGTTGTCTCCGCCGGTCTTGGGGTTTGGTCGCATGGGACGTGGCACAAAGGCATCTGGAGCAAACAAACACAAAGGGCCGGAACTCGCTCCGACCCTGCTCAGATTGCCATTCGAGCGTTCGCCGCCCCTATACTGACAGCGCGCTTATTAAGCGGATTCCCGGCGCCGCGCAAGTAAAACCAGCGCAGTCCCCAGTGAAAGGCCTTGTTTCTCTGGATCAGCAAAGAAAGTGACCAGCAAATCCGGACGCGCTGAAACAGGTAAATTGGGGCAGCCCGGCATGGGATGCCCCAATTTGCCGATCAATCAATATTGGTCACAAATGTGCTCAGCGGTTTGCGCACCTTCTTGAGGTTCACCAACCAGTCGCCGCTCTCGTCACGGGTGCCCAGGGGCAACAGCAGGACCGAGCGCAGGCCTTTTTCCTTCAGGCCAAGGATCTCGTCGACCTTTTCCGGGTCAAACCCTTCCATCGGGGTGCTGTCCACACCCAGTTCCGCCGCCGCAGCCAGGGCAAAGCCCAGACCGATATAGGCCTGACGCGCCGCATGGGCGTAGTTTTCCTCATCAGAACGGGGCAGATACATCGCCTTGAGGCGGTCATAATAGCCCTGCAGCAGGTCAGTCATGCCGCCGCGCTCTGTCGCCATCTGATCGACCACCGCGTCGATACGCGCTTCGCTGTAGTTGTCCCAGGCGGCAAAGACCAACAGATGCGAGCCATCGGTGATCTGCGCCTGGTCCCAGGCCACGGGACGAATGGCCGCCCGCTTTTCTGTGTTGCGCACCACCAAGAGCTCATAGGGCTGCAAGCCGCTGGAGGTCGGCGCCATCTGCACCGCCTCGACAATCTTCGCCACGGCCTCTTCGGATACCGGCTTGGAGGGGTCCATTTTCTTGGTGGCATAGCGCCAGTTCAGCTTTTCTAGAAACATAGTCTTTCCCGTCATTGGAAGGTTTACGTCCCTCATATCGGAACTGAACTGTTTAGTTCAATATCTCGCAAAGAAATTTCTTCCGGCGTGTCCAGAGGGCTGCTTTGAGCCCAAATTGCGCTTTCGGGACGCGTATGTTTTGGGTACGCTTATTTTGAAGCTTATCTGAAAGGGCTTGAACGTTGTTTTCTCTGAGGCCCACGAACACGGTTTGGATGTTGCTTCTGCTTCTCTGCCTCCCATTGCTCATTAAAAAGAGTGCTTCTGCACAAATTACAAACTTAGTGCACCCGGATAACCTAATTCGGACACATCGGCTGGGTTGTATCCCACTGGAGAAAGTCACAAATTTCTATACACCAGTGGACCTTTCTAGAGCCGTCGAAAGATGCGCCAAACGCGGGAAGTTCGATGAAGCAATCCAGTTGTTCTTCATCTACTCAGTATATGGGCATTTCGATCAAGGGCGGATGTCGGACCGGACCGCGACAAGCGCTATAAGCGTCTTGAACACTTGGACGTTTCAAGCTTTGTCTGTTCGTCAAACTGAAGGAATGCGGAGCGCTGCGGAGAAGCTTAAGGATATCTCGGGGCCTCTGTTCAAGACTGTTTGCGGGGCTACGCAAAGGCTTGGCCCTCCGAGCTATGTTCCGCTGTACATGTTAGCTCATGGAATGAAGGCATTCAGATTTGTCGGTGATGAAGCTCAGTATCTTTCGCGCAAGGAGCTTGTCGAGCTAGTCAAAGACGTGGACACTGACAGCTTGTGGAAAGAAAGTCTCCACGAGGCAAACCGATGCCCGCCATAGGCACCGACCTTGGCCACGTCGCGGTTAAGCCGAGAGCTATTGTGACATCATTTTTGAAAGGGACGGCACTTTAGCAGGTTAAGCGGAGCCTAAACGGAGCAGAGTGTGAAGGTCGGTTTTGTCCCGCAGAGCAAACCTTCTATGATCGTAGCAATCAGGTGTTGCACGAATTGTCAAAGCGCCGCTTTGGCAGCGCCCGAACCGCCCCCACAGGGCGGGCGCTTCGCTTCCCACCCCTCGGTTCGGACGCGGTAGCTTTGTGATACGGTCCCGCATTGTTGCCGTTTCAGGAAACCTGAAGACGCAGGCTTGAGGCTGTTCCCTCAGATCTCAGGAGTGCCTTAACGGCGGGCGGAGGCTTCTTGCAGGGCTTTCACAACGGCCTCTTTGATCGACAAGGCGCTAGTGTCGATCACCACGGCGTCCTCTGCGGGGCGCAGCGGTGCCTCAGACCGGTTCATGTCGCGCTCATCGCGGGCTTTCACGTCGGCCAACACCTCTTCCAGGGTCTCGGCCTCGCCTTTTGCCGAAAGCTCCAGGAACCGACGCTGGGCGCGGACTTCGGCGCTGGCGGTGACAAAAAGCTTTACCTCGGCATCGGGGCAAATCACCGTGCCGATGTCGCGGCCATCCAGCACGGCGCCACCGGCGCGGCGGGCAAAGGCGCGCTGAAAATCGACCAGGGCCGCGCGCACCTCGGCGATTACCGCCACTTTGGAGGCCGCCTGCGCCGCCTCTGGCCCGCGCAGATCATCCCGTTGCAGATCCTCAGACGTCAGGCCTTGCGCGGCTGCGATGGCCGGGATGCCTTCCAGCGTTTTCACCCCAACCGCCCGGTACAACAGCCCGGTGTCCAGATGCGCCAACCCCAGCTCGGCGGCAACCGCCTTGGAAATCGTGCCCTTTCCCGCTGCCGCTGGTCCGTCGATGGCAATGGTAAAACTCTGGCTCATGGTCTGTTCTTTCCCTTCCTTAGGGCCGCCCGTATGGAGACGGCCAGCACGATCAAAATAGCGCAGCTGTCCAGCGCCGATTTCAGCATCGTCGCACGGGAGGCTGCGGCAATTGCCTTGGCGTCGATCTCCCCCGCGAGCAGTCCGGCCACAAGATAGTTTTCCAGGTAGTCCAACCCGGTAGCGGCCACAATCACGCCGATAAACACCACGCGCCACAATTTGGACCGAACCAGCCACAGAACCGGGCCTGCCAGCGACAGCCCCAGCAGCGCCGGGAAAAGCAGGTCCAGCCCCCGCTGCGGGCCTGTGTACAGCGCCCGCCCCTCGGCCCCAAGGGCCGCCAGAAAGGCGCGCGCCTCAGCTTCGCTATATCCAAAGGGCCGCAGATCAAAGGCCAGCAGCCCGCATGTCGCCCGCGCGATGGCCGGTAAGGTCCAGAACACCATGGCCGCGTAAACGGCAAGGGTGGCCAGAACGCAGAGCCAATATGCCGCGCGCCAGCTCATCAGGCTCGCGTAAACTTAGCGCCCAGATCGGTCATCAGCGGCTCAAAGATCGGAAAGGAGGTTGTGATCGGGCTGCCGTCATCCACCGTGACCGGGTTCTGCGCCCCCATGCCCAGCACCATAAAGGACATGGCGATCCGGTGATCCAGGAAGCTTTCGCAGGTGCCGCCGCCGGGAACCCCGTCGGGGCCCAGGCCGTCAACCGACCACCAATCCTCGCCCTCGTCCACGGTGACGCCATTGGCCCGCAGGCCCCGCGCCATCGCGTCGATCCGGTCGCTTTCCTTTACCCGCAGCTCCTTGACGCCCGCCATCATGGTTGTGCCACTGGCAAAGGCGGCCACAACGGACAGTACCGGATATTCGTCGATCATCGACGCCGCCCGCGCTGGCGGCACCTCGATGCCCTGCATATCGGGAGAGTATTTTGCCCGCAGATCCGCAACCGGCTCGCCGCCCTCTTCGCGCGGGTTCTCGAATGTGAGATCCGCGCCCATATCCTGCAGCGTATAAAACAGCCCGGCGCGGGTGGGGTTAAGGCCAATGCCCGGCACCAGCACATCCGACCCCGGTGTTATCAGCGCTGCACAGACCGGAAAGGCTGCAGAAGAAGGATCGCGCGGCACCGCAATCTCCTGCGGCTTCAGCTCGGGGCGGCCGGTGAGGGTAATCACCCGGCCCTCCTCGGTGTCTTCCACGGTGATCTCAGCGCCAAAGCCTGCCAGCATCCGTTCCGAATGATCGCGGGTGGCTTCCTTTTCGATCACCACGGTTTTGCCCGGCGCGTTCAGCCCCGCCAGCAACACCGCAGATTTCACCTGCGCCGAGGGCACCGGGACCACATAGCGCACCGGTGTTGGCTCTGCCGCGCCAACGATGGTCATCGGCAAACGGCCACCCTTGCGGCCGACCGCCTTGGTGCCAAACAGAGCCAGCGGATCGGTGATCCGTGCCATGGGACGCCCGTTGAGGCTGGCGTCGCCTGTAAAGGTCGCCGTGATTGGCGACGTTGCCATGGTGCCCATGATCAGCCGCACCCCGGTGCCAGAGTTGCCACAATCAATCACCTGATCCGGCTCGGCAAAGCCACCGACACCCACGCCAAAGACCGACCAATTGCCCCCCCCGTGGTTGACCACCTCAGCGCCAAAAGCCTGCATGGCCTTGGCCGTGTCGAGCACATCATCGCCTTCCAGCAAGCCGGAAATCCTGGTCTCGCCAATGGCCATGGCTCCCAGGATCAGCGAGCGGTGGGAGATTGATTTGTCACCCGGAACCTCGGCCACGCCTTTCAGAGGCTCAGCACGGTGGGAGGTCATCGGGGTGGGGGTACCGTGTCCGGACATGGCGCTTCCTTTGTCTATGTCGTGTCAGCCTGCGTCGTGGCAGGCTGCTATGTTTCCGCTATCGGTAACGAATTGCGATCCAAGCGTCCAGCACCGATCCCCTGCCCGCTGCCTCCCTATCCGAGACGTCGGAAGGTCAGATAGGTCGGGGTGCGCCCCTCGCGCAGAGCCTTTTGTTCGTAGCGGGTGGAAATCCAGTCCTGCCAGGGCTCACGCCAGTCTGCAGCATCAGAGGCCAGCCATTCAAACCCAGCCTTTGGCACCTCCTCCAGGGTCTGGCGCACATAGTCGGGAATATCGGTGGCCACGCGAAAGATGGCACCAGGTTTGAGACAGCGCGCCAGCGGCTCCAGATGTTCTTGCGTGACAAAGCGGCGGCGGTGATGACGGGTCTTGGGCCAGGGGTCGGGATACAGCAAAAACGCCCTGGCAATGGACTGTGGCGGGATCACATCCATCAGATCGCGCGCGTCCCCCGGATGCACGGCAATATTTTCACAGCCCGCCTTGCGGATCTTGCCCAGCAACATGGCAACACCATTGATAAAAGGCTCAGCCCCGATAATGCCCACATCCGGGTTGCAGCTGGCCTGATGCACCAGATGTTCACCGCCGCCAAAGCCGACCTCAAGCCAGGTGTCGCGACCACCAAACAGGGCGTCGAGATCAAGTGGGCTGCGATCCGGGTTTTCCTCCCAGCCCACAGCACCGGGGCTGAGCGCCTCCAGATCTTCGGCCAGATAGCGCCGCTGGCTGTCTTTCAGGGTCTTGCCACTAAAGCGGCCATAGAAGTTGCGCCAGGGCGCGCCGCTCACATGAGCGCCATTTTCCAGGGCGCCGCTTTCTGGGCCTGCGTCGTTGCCGACATCACGGGGCGTTTTCTTATCGGCCATGGCGGGGCACTTCCTTTTTTCAGGCGCCCTCTTTGATCGGTCACAATCAAAGCAGCCTTTGCAAACAAGGCCCGTGCGCGGTTGGCCGCTCATCTGCCGCAAGCAGCGGCGCAGGTCAAGAGAGGCGCCGGTTCAACACCCCTAGCGTTGCTTCTTCTCTTCCAGCTCCAAAAGCGGCTGCCCCTCTGTGTCCACCACTGCAACCCGAGGCAGCGGGACGACACCCGGCACCGCCTCGCGCAGCACCCCAGCCGCAGCCAGCTCTTCCTGAGACGGGTACCAGATCTCACTCGATTTTGCCTTCAGGGTCGAAACAACAAAGCCGGGCTCCACCCCGCGTGAGATCATATAGACCAGATGCGCATGCACTTCTGCCTGGGTATCGGCGTAGATCCAGGAGCCAAACTCAAAGGGCGTATCCCAATCATTGCTCTCCCGGTAATTGCGATAGTAGCGCTGCACAGCCTGTGCAGCCCAGCTGCGCTGGTGAAAGCCAATTTTGGCGCCGCGCGCTATTTGGCGCCGATTGCCGGCAAGAAAGACATCAACACAGGCGCTGGTGCACTCTCCTTCGACATAGGTATCGAGCCTGTATTTCATCACAATCTCGGCCATCTCAGCCCCGGCATGGACGCTGCCACCGCTGCTGTTGAGATGTAATTCCGTGACGGCTGTGTGTTTTCTCAACGACCATTTGAGAGCCCGAATATCATCATCAAGGATCTCTCCATTGGTTTTTTCGGTGTCATAGATCAGCACCGATCCCTTGACCTCGAATTTGTCCGACATCAGTTCCTTTGCCAAAAGCGGCAGAGGGCACAGTGCCAAAGAAGCAGCGGCAATAAATCGGGTCATCAAGCGGATCATCATGTCCAAACCTAGTCAGTTGCTATTCTGCACCCAGCATGACTCGAGAAGGTGCTTTTGCCCAAGTGCAAATTGGCATCAGCGCCCCGGTCTTTGGCAGACTGGCGGCAAAGAGGCTAAACCATCCACCGGGACAACCTGCAGCCGGAAAAGCAAAAGGGCCAAAGCCCTCCTTGGCGGAAGGCTTTGGCCCCTGCGGTCAGGCTATCGCCTGGATCAGAGCGCTTTTTTGAGCGCTTCGGCCAGGTCGGTGCGTTCCCAGCTAAAGCCACCATCGGCATCGGGCTCGCGGCCAAAGTGACCATAGGCAGCGGTGCGCTGATAGATCGGCTTGTTCAGGCCCAGATGCTGGCGAATGCCGCGTGGGGTCAGGTCCATTGCCTGATCAATTGCGCGTTCAATCGCAGCCGGTGCAACCTCGCCGGTGCCATGGGTATCGGCATAGATCGACAGAGGCTTGGACACGCCAATCGCATAAGACAGCTGAATGGTGCATTTGTCAGCAATGCCAGCGGCAACAACGTTCTTGGCCAGATAGCGCGCGGCATAGGCCGCTGATCGGTCAACCTTGGTCGGATCTTTACCCGAGAAGGCACCGCCGCCATGAGGCGCCGCGCCACCATAGGTATCAACGATAATTTTGCGCCCGGTCAGACCTGCATCACCATCGGGGCCACCGATGACAAACTTGCCGGTTGGGTTCACATGCCAGATGGTCTCATCTGTCAGCCAGCCATCAGGCAGGACCTCGTGGAAATACGGCGCCACGATTGCGCGAATATCACTGGAGGTCAGGGTTTCGTCCAGATGCTGGGTAGACAGAACAAGTGAGCTGATCCGCACGGGTTTGCCATTTTCATAGACAACAGACAGCTGCGATTTAGCGTCTGGCCCCAAGGCAGGCTCGGTGCCATTTTTGCGCACTTCGGCGAGACGCCGCAGCACTGCGTGGCTGTATTGGATCGGCGCTGGCATCAGCTGCGGTGTCTCAGTGGTGGCATAGCCGAACATGATACCCTGATCGCCGGCGCCTTCGTCCTTGTCAGCCGAAGCATCAACGCCCTGGGCAATATGTGCGGACTGTTCGTGCAGCAAGTTGGTCACTTCCACGGTCTCGTGGTGGAATTTTTCCTGCTCATAGCCGATATCTTTGATACAGGCGCGGGTGATCGCATCAATCCGCCCCATGTATTCGTGCAGCTTGTCCTGGTCGGACAGGCCCACCTCACCGCCGATGACAACGCGGTTGGTGGTTGCAAAGGTTTCCGCAGCGACGCGGGCTTCTGGCTCTTCGGCCAGAAATGCATCCAGTACGGCATCCGAAATCTGATCGCAGACCTTATCCGGGTGGCCTTCGGAAACGGATTCCGAGGTAAAAGTATAATTCTTACGAGACATGAAAATGCTCCATTGGGTTAACCTCGTCACGTCAGGAAGCCGTTGTGAGAGGACTTCGTACCAAGTACGCTCGGATGAACTAGAGGTCAAATACTAATCGCCAGACGTTAACGCACTATGAGAGTTTCGCAGATCTGCGTCGTTTTTTCACAGCTGCCAGCCCCATGGCGATGCACAGGAAAACCACCGGGAGATCCCCGGTGCGGCTGTAAACAGTGGCGGCCAGTGGCTGCGGCAGCACAGCATCAACGACACCGGCCTTTCCCAATGCGATGGACTCACGCAGCCGCCCGAAGGGGTCGATCATCGCGGTGATCCCGGTGTTGGCGGCCCGCAGCATCGGCAGCCCCTGTTCGGCGGCGCGCATCCGCGCCTGCACCAAATGCTGGTATGGACCGGAGCGGGTGCCAAACCAGGCATCATTGGTGATCTGGATCAGCATATCCGGGCGCGCCGGGGTGGCGTTTACATCCCGGGCAAAGACAGCTTCATAGCAGATCAGCGGCAGTGCTTGGCCAATGCCCAGATCCATCAAGGTCGGCCCCGGACCAGCGCTATAGCCCGACCCGTTTTGGGCCGCAAAACCATGGATCCCAAACCGGGCCATCAGATCCCCAAAGGGAACATATTCCCCAAAGGGCACCAGATGCGCCTTGTCGTAGATCTGATCCGCGCGTCCTTCGGAACTCACCCGGACGGCTGAATTGTAGTAGCGCCCTTCTGCGCGTCGCTGGATGCCCAAAAGTACCGGCACGCCTGCAACCCGCTCTGAAATTGCAGACAGAGTATCGTCGGCATTGTTCAACAACTGCGGCACCGAAGTCTCTGGCCAGACAATCAGATCCGGCCGAACTGGATCCGGCCTGATCTGATCCAGACTGGCCCGATCCAGACTGGCCCGATCCAAGCTCGCCCCATCCAGACTGGCCTGATCCTGGCCTAGTCCTGCCGCGCTCATCTCGATGGCACGGCGCACAAAATCCCAGCGCCGCTCGGGGAGCCACTTTTCCGCCTGCGGCGCGTTGGGTTGCACCAATCGCACCAGATGAGAGGTCATCTCGGGCTCTGGTGGCTGTGGCAAGGCGTAGCCAGCCAGGGCCACCCCCAGCAACGGCGAGACTGCCAGCAAGGGCCGCCTGCGCAGCAACGCCAGCGGCAGCGTCACCGCAAGCGTCAGCACTGCCAGCCCCTGCCCGCCGATCCAGGGCAGCAGCTGCGCCGCCGGGGTATCAATCCAGAACTGTCCAAACCCCGCCCAGGGGAAACCGGTAAAGAGATAGGCCCGCCCTATTTCCATCAAGGACCAGAGCGCCAGCAAAAGCACCAGCCGCCTGCCCTCCTGAGTGTGTCTTTCCCCGCCCATTGGGCTCCAGCGGACGGCCAGGCCAAAGCCCACTGCCCAAAACAGCGCCAACCCAGCGGCGAGAAACACCAGCGCAAAGGGCGCCATCCAGGCATACCGGGCCGCGTCAACCTGAAAGGGCTCAACAATCCAGGAGAGACCAAAGCCAAAATAGCCCGCCCCCGCCAACCAGCCAATCGCCGAGGCCTGCAAAGGGGAGCGCGCCCAAAGCGCCAGCACCCCCAAGCCGCCAAGCGCCAGTGGCAGGCTCAGCAGGATGTGCAGCGGGGCAAGCGAAACCGACAGCAGCGCCCCCAGACCAAAGGCCGAAAGCCCCGCAACCCAGCTTGACCTCCGCCGCGCTGCGCGCAAGCATCTGCCCCGCAGGCCGCTCATCATGCGGCAGGGTCCGGCATCATCACCCGCAACCGTTTAATCCGGCGCGGGTCGGCGTCCATGACTTCGAATTCCGGCCCATCCGGGTGCACAATGACCTCTCCCCGTGCCGGAACCCGGCCAGACAGCATAAAGACCAGCCCGCCGAGCGTTTCGATCTCTTCGCCATCGACATCTTCATGCCGGGTCAGCGACTGGCCGATCTCGGTCTCAAATTCCGCCAGCGGTGTCCGCGCCAAAGCGATATAGCAACCGGCCTTTTCCTGATACCAGGTCTGATCCTCGCCGGGGTCGTGTTCGTCTTCGATCTCACCGATCACCTGTTCGATCAGATCTTCAATCGTCACCAGGCCGTCAACACCGCCATATTCGTCGATCACCAGAGCCATATGCCGACGCTCCGCCTGCATCTTGGCCAAAAGCACACCAATTGGCATTGAGGGGGGCACAAACAGCAAAGGACGCAGCATCTGCTGCAGTTCAAAGGGCTTGCTGCCGCCATTGAACCCATGGGTCAGGGCAAAATCCTTGAGATGAGCAAAGCCAAGCGGCGTATCCAGGGTGCCCTCATAGACAGGAATCCGGGTAAACCCACTGTCACGGAACACCTGCACCAGGTCATCACGGTCAATGGAGACCGGAACCGAGAGGATTTCAGCCGAGGGAATGGCAACATCTTCCACCCGCATACGGCGCAGGTTTATCATCCCATGAGACTGGGCTGCAGGACTAGGCCCCTCCAGTTCCGCCTTTGGCTGGTGCTGAGGTGAGGTCGGTGCAAAGGAGCCAAAAATACGCTCCCAGAAACCTGGTCGGTGTGCAGCGCCGGCTTCTGCCGCAGTGCTGCCAATGTTCTGTAGCGCGCCATGCGCCGCGTTAGAACTGCCTTCTATATCGCCCATCTGTCCTATCCAAAATGCCCGGTCAAAGGCTATCATCCACAGTATATGGGTCATCCAGACCCAAATTGCCAAGTATCTCGACCTCCAAGCCTTCCATCACTGTGGCGTCAAGGTCGCTAATGTGGTCATAGCCCAAAAGATGCAACACTCCGTGAACGATCAGGTGGCGCAAATGATCCGCTAGCGGCTTTTTTGCGGCAGCGGCTTCGCGGGCACAGGTGTCATAGGCAATGGCAATATCGCCGAGCGGGATCTCGCCGGTAAAATCTGCCTCTGGCCTCAAAGGCTGCCCGCCCGGTTCTGATGCGGCCAGATCTTCCGCTGGCCAGCTCAGCACATTGGTGGGAACAGGTTTTTCGCGAAACTCGGCATTCAAACCAGCGATCTGGTCATCATCGCAGGCCAGCAAGGCAATCTCGCAATGTTCTGGATCAAGATCAAAATGCCCAAGCACCGCAGCAACCGCCTGATGCGCCAGATCTTCCAGCCCGTCTTCCAGCCCAGCCTGTTGCCAGCGGCTGTCCTCGATTGAGATCTCCAAAGCCATGTATTCCGCCACCTTCAATACGCTGCGCCGCTGCGCCACCGTGCCGCGCGACAGCCTTTTGCCACCGTCAGGCCCGCCGCAAGGCCCTCCGTATCAAGGCGCCCCATATCAGGCCGGTGGTGCCTCAGCGTCATAGGCCTCGATGATGGCGGCGACAAGCGGATGTCGCACCACATCGCGCGCGGTAAAGTAATTAAAGCTGATCTTGGAAATCGACGCGAGCAAACGTTCCGCATCCGCCAGGCCCGAAGTCACCCCACGCGGCAGATCCACCTGCGTCCGGTCGCCCGTTATGACCATACGCGAGCCTTCGCCAAGGCGGGTCAGAAACATCTTCATTTGCATCGAAGTGGCATTCTGCGCCTCGTCCAGCACCACAAAGGCATTGGACAGCGTACGCCCCCGCATAAAGGCCAGAGGTGCGATTTCGATCTGCTTTTCCTCCAGCAGCTTGGCCAACTGCTTACCGGGCAGGAAATCATTCAGCGCATCATATAGCGGCTGCATGTAGGGATCGACCTTGTCCTTCATGTCACCTGGCAGATAGCCGAGCTTCTCCCCGGCCTCTACTGCCGGGCGCGACAGGATGATCTTATCCACCTGGCCGGTGATAAACAGGTTCACCCCGACAGCAACCGCCAGATAGGTCTTACCCGTACCGGCAGGGCCAATGCCAAAGGCCAGTTCATGCTCGAACAGTGACCGCACATAGGCCTTTTGCGCATCGGTGCGCGGCTCTACCAGTTTTTTGCGGGTCTTGATCTCAACCTGGCCACCTTTGAACATCTCAAGCTGGTCGTCGCCGACCTCATCGCCGGAATGCCCCATGCGCAGCTCGCGGTCGACATCGCCATGTTCAACGCTGCGGCCCGTTTCCAGCCGATCATAGAGCGAAATGAGCACCTCAGCGGCCTGATCCCGCAGCGCTTCTTCTCCCAGCACCGAAAGCTGATTGCCCCGGCGCACAATCTGGACACCGATTTTCTGCTCGATTTCCGTCAGGTTGCGATCAAATTCACCGCAAAGATCAATCAGCAGGCGATTGTCAGGGAATTCGAGCAGCACCTCATGCGTGTTGCTGGGGGTCGGTGGCTGGATCCGAGCGCTTGTGACCAATGGGGGGAGCTCCTGAGTTTGATGTTTCTCTCAACAGTTTGCATCTGCCACCGCTCAGGCGCAAGCAGGCGACCCGTAAATTCACAAAGATGAGACAAAAAAGGCCGCCCCAAAGGGGCGACCATGTCTTTGAACCAAGTGATTTCAGACGGCATCAAAGCCTTAGAGAGAATCCGGGAAGTTAGAGCCATCCTTGAACGGCCCCGTTGCCACATTGCGCGGCAGCGGGCTGTTGCAGACAGGCTTGCCATCGGGGGTGCGCCGCAGATCCGCATAGCCTTCGAGACCGTCATCAATGATCCAATGTTCACAGCCTTCCGGGTCAACCCAGATTCCTGCAGTCATATTCGACAGATGGGTGTTTGACCCATCCCCGGCGTGTTGATCGCGGGTTTTGTCCTCGGTGACTTCACAGGCTGCCACGGCGGTCAGCGCAAGGGACAGCGCGGTTGCTTTGAGTAGGTGCATCTTGATGTCCTTAATTTAGCGCAAGCAATAAATTTCGACGCGACGGTTCTGCGCCATGTTGGAGGCACTGGTATTGGGTACACGTGGGTCACGCTCACCATAGGCGCGAATATCAGCGATCCGCGCACCAACCGATTTGGCAACCCCCGCAACCGCATTTGCGCGGCGCTGTGACAGGCGGATGTTATATTCGTCAGAGGCCCGGCTGTCGGTATGACCGGCAATCACAAAGGAGCGCACGCTGCCCTTGTTGGAGTTGAAGAACTCTTTCAGGCGCGTCTGACCGGCGGCGTTGATATAGTGCTTGTCAGTCGCAAAGAACTGATCCGTCTCCATCACACCACACAGATTGCCACGGCGGCAAACGGGTTTGCCATCAGAGGTCACATGCGGCGTCATATAGCCTTCGGCGCCGTCGTCCATGACCCAGTGCTCACAGCCGTCAGGGTCAACCCAGATGGTCGGAACATAGCGTTCACCAACAATTGTGCGCTGCTGCGCCTGTACCGACCCTATCGACAAGCTCACCGTGGCCACGGCAGCGGCCAACAGGGCGACCATGTTTTTTACATTAAATGTCATCACAACCAGATTTCCTTCACCTAAGTCCCCCCGGGGGTATCGCCCAGAGAAGCTTGCCGCTTAAAATTCCTAACACTCAGGTTATTAGCAACAATCTACACAGCTTTTTCATAAAAACAGCCCCTGCCTTTATAGGCTTTTCGCAAGATTATGCGCTTTCGGGCAACACTCATACCGTTTTGTTTCAATTGTAGCCAAGAGCGCAGCAATTATGACTCACTCTCCAAAATCAAACGCCCGTAAAAATAGTTTTCCCAGTAAAATCAACCAGCAGTCAGCGGCAAAAAGAATCGCTCCCTGCCAGGAAAACCCTCCAGATCACAGGTGCCCGACGCCAGAAGACCGCAAAAAGGCATATGCCCTGCTAGCCGATCAACTCACCCGCCAGCGAATTTGTACGGGAAGAAACGATCCGTACCCGCGCCAGCTCCCCCGCCTGCCGGTTGCAATCCGCAACGTGAACCGCGTGCAAATAGTCTGATTTTCCCAGCATCTGACCCGCCTGACGCCCCGGTTTCTCGAACAAAACGCCAACCTCACGCCCCACCATGCTGTCCTGGATCTCTCGCTGCTGACGCGTCAACAACGCCTGCAACCGCTGCAACCGGTCATCGGCCTCAACCGGATCGACCTGCGGACGCTCGGCGGCGGGGGTTCCGGGACGGGTGGAGTACTTAAAGGAATAGGCGGTGCCGTATTTGACCTCTTCGACCAGATCCAGGGTGGCTTGGAAATCCTCTTCGGTCTCCTCAGGGAAGCCTACGATAAAATCACCCGAGATCAGAATATCCGGCCGCGCCGCGCGGATCCGTTCAATCAAGCGCAGATAGCTCTCAGCGGTATGGCTGCGGTTCATCCGCTTGAGAATTTTGTCAGACCCTGCCTGTACCGGAAGATGCAGATAGGGCATCAGCTTCTTGCAGGTACCATGGGCCTCGATCAGGTCATCCATCATGTCGTTGGGATGGCTGGTGGTAAACCGGATCCGCTCCAGCCCCTCCACCTTGTCCAACTCCCAGATCAGCTGGGCCAGGGTCAGATCACCATTGGCTCCGGCACCGTGATAGGCATTGACGTTCTGCCCCAGCAGGGTGATCTCGCGCACCCCGCGTTCAACCAGATCGCGGGCCTCGGTGAGGATACGATCCGCCGGACGCGAGACCTCGGCGCCACGGGTATAGGGCACAACGCAAAAGGCACAAAATTTGTCACAGCCCTCCTGCACGGTCAAAAACGCCGTCGGACCACGTTTGGACTTGGGGCGGTGCTTCAGTTGCTCAAACTTGTCCTCTTCGGGGAAATCGGTGTCGAGCACCTTCTCCCCTTCACGTGTCTTTGCCTCCATCTCTGGCAAGCGGTGGTAGCTTTGCGGCCCAACCACCAGATCCACCAGCGGTTGGCGACGCATGATCTCCTGCCCCTCAGCCTGGGCCACACAGCCCGCAACCCCAATCTTGAGATCCGGCTTCTGAGCCTTCAGCTTTTTGAACCGCCCCAGTTCCGAGTAGACTTTTTCGGCAGCTTTTTCGCGAATATGGCAGGTGTTCAGCAGGATCATATCTGCCTCATCCGCTGATTTGGTCTCGGTATAGCCCTGCCCGCCCAGCGCTTCGGCCATGCGTTCACTGTCATAGACATTCATCTGACAGCCATAGGTCTTGATAAACAGTTTCTTGGGCGCGGACATATCTGTGGTGCCTTCCAGCAGGGATCGGGAACAACGGCCTGCCTTAACGGCAAATCTCGTGGCTTGCAATGCAGGCGGGATTACCCGATTTTAAGGTCAAATGCCAGAACGGCAGCAAAAGGGCAAAGACACAAGAGCATGATGTATTCGTCGCTGGAAGATTTTCTCAAACAACAAAAGACCCTACTGGTCAAAGGCCCGGTTGCGCTGATCTTTGTCGAAGACGATATCGAAGTGGCCACAACCCTGCGCCATCATCTGCAATCTGGCTTCAGGACCATTGTTGCCCTGATGCCAGATGCCTTTGATCTGCCGCGTGACATCAAATCAAGAATCCACCGCGTCCCCTTTGATTGCAGCGCCCCGGAAAACGTCTTCAAGGCGGTAAATCAAATCATTGGCGCGGCGCAACCGGGATGCTGGCTCTACTATTGCTACAATGCTGAATTCCTGTTTTTCCCCTTCTGCGAAACCAGAACGGTGGCAGAGATGCTGACGTTCCACACCGAAGAGCGGCGCGCGGCAATGCTGACCTATGTGATCGATCTCTATGCCGACGATTTGCAAAAACATCCCAGCGCGGTTTCCCTGGAAACGGCCTTTCTCGACAAGTCAGGCTACTACGCCCAGGCACGTTGGGACGATACGGCCAATGCGCCACGCGAAAGACAGCTGGACTTCTTTGGCGGCGTGCGCTGGCGCCATGAAGAACATATCCCCTGGACCAGCCGCAAGATCGACAGGATTTCCCTGTTCCGGGTCAAGGACGGGCTAACCCTGCAAGACAATCACACCTTCAACGATCAGGAATACAACACCTATGCCTGTCCCTGGCATCACAATCTAACCGCCGCCGTCTGTTCCTTCCGCACCGCCAAAGCGCTCAAGCGCAACCCCGGATCGGATTTTGCCATCGACAGTTTCAAATGGCACAACTCAACCCCCTTTGACTGGCACTCGCGACAATTGCTGGACCTTGGCCTGATGGAACCAGGACAGTGGTTCTAACCCAAACACCCCGCCATGGAACCAGCCGCCATTTCATTTGGCCACAAATATCCCAGGGGTGAATTGCGCCAGCAGGCGCAAGAGGGGGCAGCGCCCCCTCCCCTAACCTTGCAGGCCCAGTCTTGGCAGGCCCAGTCCTCCGGGCCCAGTCCTCCGGGCCCAGTTTTCCAGGCTGATCCCTTCACGGCCCAGGCGCGCGGTCTTAAGGCCTAGCGCTGCAGCAACACCGGAAACCAATCCTCTCGCAACCTTTGCCCCGGCTGCATTTCATGTCCCGGATAGGGGGGCGACGTCGGCCCCGGGCGCTCAACATAGCGCGCATCCTCCCCCACCAGCCGCAATGAGAAGGCCCGTCGACGGGTCTTGCTGGTATTGGCGCGGGCCCCATGCAGAGTTTTGTAATCAAAGGCCACGGCATCGCCAGGCTCCATCTCCCATTCCAGAATGGTCATGCCCTCGGCATCGGGATCAGGCACCGCCATATACTGGCCCTCGTCGGCAAAGAAATCTTCCTGCGAAACCCAACGCGTTGGCAACACTTCCTTCTCCCACCTGTGAGAGCCCGCAACACATCGCAGGGCGGCCTCTTTCACCGGATCCAGCGGCGACCAAAAACTGATGGTTTGGCGACCTTCCACAAAATAATAGGGGCCGTCCTGATGCCAGGGCGTCGCCATCGAGGTCCCCGGCTCTTTCACCAAAACATGGTCATGAAACATCTGCACCCGGTCTGACTGCATCAGGTCTGCAGCAACCTCCGCTACCGGTGAAGATCTGATGGCATCCTCAAAATCCGCAATGCGCCCCCAGTTGCAATAGTCATCAAAAAAGCGCCCGGTCTGACCGGCCTTCTCATTGTTTGACGCATAGGGGCCGGGCTCCGCCATGTTTTGCGCAACGCCTTGGCGCAGCTGGTCGACCTGTCCTTTGAACAGCCCCTTGATCAGAACCGCGCCATCACGCTGGAAATGTTCGATATGGTCTTGAGTGATAAGTGGGTGCATCCTGCGGGTCTCCGTCCAGGTTTTTCAATGTTGTATCAATCCGCCAGCCAGCAGCCAGCCAGCAGCCCGCCAATCAGGCAGCCCGCCAAACAGGCAGCAGACCAAAGCAGCAAGGCAGTCAGTTTCTCGCAATCCTGTCAGGCTTCGGTCTGGCGGCGGTTAGAAAAGATGTATTTTTGCTGCACCGACTGTGCCGCCTTCACGAGTTAGTTTCAAATAATATATTTATAAGATACCCATAATCTGATGCTATATTTAACACTGCGCCACTACGAATACACCTGTGCCGTTGCCCAGCACGGCAGCCTCTCTGCTGCAGCACAGGCCCTGAATGTCAGCCAGCCAGCGCTCTCCACCGCCCTGGCACGGATCGAAGACCACCTGGGTCAGGCGCTGTTTGTGCGAAGACGAGGCACACCTTTGTCGCTCACCCCCCAGGGGCGCGACTTTGCCAAGGCGGCACAGAAACTGCTGCAACAGGCCTCCCGGCTGGAGACCCCAGACGGCGCCAGCCCTGTGGTGCAAAACCTGGTCATAGGCTGTTTCTCTGATCTGGCCCCCTTTGTCCTTGCCCCGGCTCTGCGTGAGTTGCGCCAGGCCTTTCCCGACCTGACCGTGACCACCAAAACTCTTGGCTTTGCACAGCTCATTAGCGGTCTGCTGCAAGGCGAGATTGACCTCGCGGTGACCTATGATCTGGGGTTGGATGCCGGATTTACCCGGCGGGTGATCGACAATCGCGCACCGCTGGCCCTGCTGACACCCGACCATGAGCTGGCGCGCCACAGCAGCCTCTCCCTGGCGCAATTGGCCCGCGAGCCGCTGGTGCTCTCGCAAGAGGGATTGTCCGTGCAGCATATGCTGGCGCTGTTCAAAAGCCTGGGCCTGACACCCCGAATTTCCCACCGCGCCGCCTCATTGGAGGTGCTGCGCAGCCTGGCCGCCAATGGCGAGGGCGTCGGCATCAGCTATAGCGCGCCCCCCATCACCCAAAGCTACGATGGCAAGGCGATTGTGAATATTCCAGTCCGCGACAGCTGCGCCCTGGAGCCGGTGATAATCACCAGCCACGGCGCGCCAAAACTTGATTCGGTACTGGCCCGCGCCCTGGACATCCTGTCAAAAACCCTCCGCCCAGCCCCGCCAGGCGCAGGCCTCAGACCTTCCGCAGACGAATGACCACATCCACCGAGGCAATCTCCATGCCTTCGGGCGCGTCCGGCAGGCGCTGGATCACCAATTGATCAGAGGGCGCATCGGTGACCCGATTGCCATCCTCCCAATAATAATGCGGGTGATCGTGGGTATTGGTGTCAAAATAGCTTTTCGACCCATCCACAGTGATTTCCTGCAGCACCCCTGCTTCACAAAAGGCCCGCAGCGTGTTGTAGACGGTGGCCAGTGAAACGGTGGTGCCTTTGGATTTGGCAGCGTCAAACAGGCTCTCGGCGGTGACGTGACGATGGTTGCCATCGCCCACCAAAAGCTCCGCAAGGGCGAGCCGTTGACGGGTTGGCCGCAGGCCGGCATCAACCAACCAATTTGTTGCCACGTCTTCACTGTTTGGCGTCATGTGCGGATCCTGCATCGCGTTGCTATTGGTGTTTATACTGCGAATGAATTGCATTTTTCAAACAGAATCCCCATTTCCGGTCAACGCCAGTGGCTTGCCCCCTGTGACACCGCGCCCCGCGCCGCATGGCTCACTGCTCTTGCAGGACCCTTAAGCCGGGTGCTACAGGAGGAAAAACACATGAAACACCTCAGGCAGGAGACGCGCCAGCATGGCCGATTACCCCAGCAGCTTTGACAAAGACGATCTGTTGAAATGTGCCCGCGGAGAGCTGTTTGGCCCTGGCAACGCCCAGCTGCCAGCACCGCCAATGTTGATGATGGACCGCATTACCGAGGTCAGCGCCGATGGCGGCGCCCATGGCAAGGGCCATATCGTTGCAGAATTCGATATCAACCCGGAACTGTGGTTCTTTGAATGTCATTTCCCCGGCAACCCGATCATGCCCGGCTGCCTGGGTCTGGATGGGTTGTGGCAGCTCACCGGCTTCAACCTCGGCTGGCGCGGCTGGAAAGGCCGCGGCATGGCGGTTGGCGTTGGTGAGGTCAAACTCACCGGCATGGTCCGCCCCGAGCGCAAGATGCTGACCTATAAGATCGACTTCAAAAAAGCGATCCAGACCCGCCGCCTGACCATGGGTGTCGCCGATGGCATCGTCGAGGCCGATGGCGAGATGATCTATGACGTCAAGGACATGAAGGTCGTTCTGTCCGAAGCTTGAGAAGTCTTGGCCCGCAAGACTTGAAAAGAGGCCATCGGGCCTCTTTTTTTGTTGGTTGCAGCTTCAGGCAAAGAGCAAAGGGGACATCGGCGACGAGAAACTCACTTAGAGTTTGCTTGTAAGTAAACCAAATGCTTTCATAATTTCGCGGCTAATCTACCATGGTCCATTAAAATATCCTGTTTTATTTGCAGAGGATTGCAGAGCATGATCCAGCCCCTTGTACAACGTTTGTTTGTTACACTTGCCATCGCAGCCCTAGCTACATCAGCCCGGTCGGATGATCCTACCGACTTCTCCAGCCTTGCCGACCGCTACACGATCTATGACGGGCAAAAATCAGGTTTGCGACATTGGGGACGAGCAATCAGGCCGGAACTGGTTGGCGAAGTCCCAAGCGACCTGGCGCTCTATGGCGTATCTCTAATCCAAGTTCTATCCATGCTGGCTGACGAAGAGGTTGAGATGGTTGGCGAAGCGGATACCTGGTTTGCCGCGAAATCCGCCATAGACCGACAGTCGAACTTTGTCATCGCCTTCGAAGAACTGCAATTGGGCCAAGTTGAACCAACTTTCCGATTCAAAGCAACGGACCTGGCAGTGGACGCGAATGATGCGAGCAGTGAAGTTATTGGCATACTCGATTCTGGGTTGCTCCCAGTGGGGCCAGGTTGCTTCGGTCAGTGGTTCGAACACAAAGAGAACGTTGTATCAGCAGTCGCACTAGTGGTCGACTTGGGAGCGGAAAAGCTGGCCCGCAGGGCCTGCCTTGAATTCGGAGTCATTTCTGCGTTGGGAGTTTTTCCCGAGTCTACACCTTATGGCTCAGCAGGCATCGGGCGATCCCTTGCCCCGGAGCCATTTTATGACACGAGTGAAGTCTTTTTCCTAACGCAGCTTTCAGCGTATTGCAGGAATGCCCTAATGGATTCATCGGTCGATTGTGCCAGAAAAATGATCGACAGAGTTTATGTGGGCAGAACCGGCTCTAGCTCCAATTAGAAGTCTGTCCTCAAATCGTACTAGTATCAGCATCCCGCTCAAGCCTTCTCCCACACCATGCCATCTTGCACCTCCGCCCTGCAATGCATACTAAGACATAAGCAATTAAGGGAGTGCACGTATGCGTCGTGTCGTCGTCACCGGTCTGGGGATCGTCTCCTCCATCGGAAACAACACCGAAGAAGTCATCGCTTCACTGAAGTCGGGGAAATCTGGCATCGTCGCCAGCCCGGAAATGACCGAGCATGGCTTTCGCAGTCAGGTTGCCGGTACGCTGAAGATCGACATCAAGGAACATGTCGACAAGCGCGCCCTGCGTTTCATGGGGCCAGGTGCCGCCTATGCCCATATCGCCATGAGCCAGGCCATTGCCGATGCGGGCCTCACCGAGGATCAGATCGTCAATGAGCGCACCGGTCTGGTGGCTGGTTCCGGTGGGCCCTCCACCTCTGCCATGTTGGCGGCGCATCAGGTGGTTGCCAAAACCGGCGCCACCAAGCGCATCGGGCCCTTTGCGGTGCCTAAGTGCATGTCCTCGACCATTTCGGCCAACCTGTCGACAGCCTTCAAGATCAAGGGCATCAACTATTCCATCACCTCGGCCTGCTCGACCTCGCTGCACTGCATCGGCAATGCGGCAGAACAGATCATGATGGGCAAGCAGGACGTGATGTTTGCCGGTGGCGGCGAAGAGCTGGACTGGACCCTGTCCTGTCTGTTTGATGCCATGGGCGCGATGTCCTCCAAGAAAAACGACGACCCAACCGCGGCCAGCCGCGCCTTTGATCAGGACCGCGACGGTTTTGTCATTTCAGGCGGTGGTGGCATTGTGGTGCTGGAAGATCTCGACCACGCGCTGGCGCGCGGCGCCAAGATCTACGCCGAAGTGGTGGGCTATGCGGCCACCTCCGATGGCCACGATATGGTTGCCCCCTCTGGCGAAGGTGGCGAACGTGCCATGCGTCTGGCGCTGTCGACCCTGCCCGAAGGCCGCAAGGTCAGCTATATCAACGCCCATGGCACATCGACCCCCGTTGGTGACGTTGGCGAAGTCGAGGCCGTGCGCCGGGTCTTTGGCGAAGGCCAGACCCCACCGATCTCTTCGACCAAATCCCTGACCGGCCACGCCCAGGGCGCGGCGGGCGCATTGGAGGCCATTTTCTGCCTGTTGATGCTGGATGACGATTTCATCACCCCATCGATCAATGTGGACACCCTGGCCGAGGGCATCCTGCCCGGCGAGATCGCCACTGATCTTGTCGAAAATGCGGGCCTCGACTGTGTCATGACCAACAGCTTTGGCTTTGGCGGCACCAATGGGTCGATGATTTTGAGCAAGTACAAAGGATAACACTCACAATGTCTGGAATTTTGACGGGCAAGCGCGGCTTGATCATGGGTGTTGCCAATGAGCGCTCCATCGCCTGGGGTATTGCCAAGGCCATGTCCGAAGCCGGGGCCGAGCTGGCCTTTACCTACCAGGGGGAGGCCTTTGGCAAACGCCTGGCTCCTTTGGCTGAAAGCGTCGGCAGTGATTTTATGGTCGACGTAGACGTGACCGATGACGCCTCGCTGGACACCGCCTTTGAACAATTGGGCAGCCGCTGGGACAGTATTGATTTTATCGTCCACGCCATTGCCTATTCGGACAAGTCTGAACTGACAGGGCGTATTCTGGATACCAGCCGGGCGAATTTCAAAAACTCGATGGATATCTCGGCCTATTCGCTGATCGAAGTGGCGCGCCGGGCGCATCCCTTCATGAAAGACAATGGTGGCACCGTCCTGACGCTGACCTATGGTGGCTCGAACCGGGTAACGCCAAATTACAATGTCATGGGCGTGGCCAAGGCCGCTCTGGAAAGCGCCACGCGCTATCTGGCCAATGACCTTGGTCCCGAAGGCATCCGTGTCAATGCAATCTCACCCGGCCCGATGAAGACCCTGGCCGGGGCCGCCATTGGTGGCGCCCGCAAGACCTACAAGCACACCGAACAGAACGCCCCCATGCGGTCTAACGCAACGCTTGAGGCCGTGGGCGGTACTGCTGTTTACCTGGCTTCGGATGCTGGCGCCTGCACCACAGGGGAAATCATCCACGTCGATGGCGGCTTCCATGTTTTGGGCATGCCACAGCAAGAGCATCTGTAAATCCGGCAGCCCCGCTGCTGATGAGACATAAAAAGGGCGCCTGGGAGGGCGCCCTTTTGCTTTGGACCGTTCGGAGGCGGCCTTAGCCGATCGAGACCAGCTCGATATCAAAGGTCAGATCCTTGCCCGCCAGCGGATGGTTGGCATCCAGCGTCACGGTGGCTTCGGTGACCTCGACAACGGTCACCGGCAATACATGGCCTTCGGGGCTTTGCATCTGCAGCTGCGTGCCCAGCTCCAGCGGGATGCCGTCAGGGATGCCCTCGCGCGGGATCGCCTGGCGGGCCTCGGGGTTCAGCGGGCCATAGGCCTCGTCCGCAGGAATTTCGAGCCGTTTTTTATCGCCGACACGCATGCCTGGCAGACCGGCATCCATGCCTGCAATCACCTGACCAGAGCCCACAGTGAACTCCAGCGGATCCCGCCCTTCGGAGCTGTCAAAGACGGACCCATCCGCCAGAGTGCCCGTATAGTGAATGCGCACGGTATCGCCGTTCTTTACCTCGGTCATGTGACCTCCAGTCTATCTACAAGTTTCAGTGGCCGGCACCCTACAGTCCTCAGGTACGATGTAAAGCCGATGGTTTTACCGCTCAGGAACAGGACCTGCGCCAAAACTGCGCGCTGTTTGGGCCTGGCAGTCTTTGAGACCCCCAATTGTATCCATCACAACTTCGCGCTTTGCACCCAGCCCAAGGCCGTGACAGGATGGCCCAAAGGGAGAATGCAATGCCGATCACCACCTGTGTTTTTGACGCCTATGGCACCTTATTTGACGTCGCAGCCGCAGCCCGCCAGGCTGCCGCCGAGCCTGAGTTTCCACATTTGCAGGACAGCTGGGCAGAGCTCGCCAACCATTGGCGATTGAAGCAGCTGCAATACTCCTGGCTGCGCGCCATAACAGATGCCCATTGCGGATTTTGGCAGGTCACTCAGGACGGGCTTGACTGGGCGCTCGAGGCGACCAGCCTTGCCGGGGATCCCAAACTGCGCAAACGCCTGCTGGATCTCTATTGGGAGCTTCAGGCCTACCCCGAGGTTCCGGCGATGCTGGCCGCTTTGAAAAAGGCAGGGATGAACACCGCGATCCTGTCCAACGGGTCCCCCGACATGTTGGATGGGGCGGTGCAATCCGCCGGCATCCAATCGCTTCTGGATGATGTGCTCTCAGTGGAAAGCGTCGGTATCTTCAAACCGGACGCGCGGGTCTATGACCTGGTGGGGCAGCGGTTTGGCTGCCAGAAGGACGAGGTGCTCTTTGTCTCCTCCAATGGCTGGGACGCTGCCAGCGCGGCGGGCTACGGCTTTACCACCGCCTGGGTCAATCGCGCAGCTGAGCCCATGGACCGACTGCCCTGGTCTGCCCAACATGTGCTGAGCGACCTGACCTCCATCCCCGATCTGGCCGCCAAATAACCGAGGTTTCGCTGTATGAGTTTTTTCACCACAAGCGATGGTCTTTCGTTATTTTATGAGGAAACCGGCACCCCAACCGGCACGCCACTGATCTGCCTGGCAGGCCTTACACGGGACAGCCGGGATTTTCGCTATTTCGCACCCCACGCCCAACAGTATCGGCTGATCACGCTGGATGCGCGGGGACGCGGCCAGTCGGACCCTGATCCGGATTTCCAGAACTACAACGTCCCGCGCGAAGCCCGGGATGTGCTGGAGCTGATGGACCATCTGTCGCTGCCAAAGGCAGCACTGCTTGGCACCTCACGCGGGGGAATGGTCGCCATGATGCTGGCTGCCAGTGCCAAATCACGGCTCATGGCTGTGATCCTCAACGACGTTGGTCCGGTCATCCCGGAAGACGGAATTGCCCGGATCATGATGTATGTGGGCCGTCGCCCCGCCGCCAAGACCCATGCCCAGGCCGCCGAGACCCTTGCCGCCTTGATGGCGCCTGCCTTTGGCGATGTGCCCGCCCGGCGCTGGCGCGAAGAGGTAGAGACATTCTACGATGCCACCGATGGAGGCTTGCAGCTGCGGTATGATCCCCGGATCCGCGACGCGCTGCTGACCCAGGCCGAGGCAGGCCCGCTGCCGGATCTCTGGCCGCTGTTCATTGCGCTTGACGGGCTGCCCTGTGGCATCATTCGGGGCGCCAATTCAGACGTCTTGAGTCACGAAACCTACTTGGAAATGCAGCGCCGCCTGCCGCAGATCCAGGCTGTGGAGCTTGCCAATCGCGGCCATGTTCCTTTCCTGGATGAACCACTATCCCTTTCCCTTATTCAATCCGTTCTGGAGCACATTTGATGTCATCCTTTGACAGGATCCAAGCCGCCGCCAAAAGGCTGCAGGGTCATGCCCGCGTCACACCTCTGCTCAGCTCGCCGTTTCTGGATGAAATCGCCGGACGCCGGGTTCTGGTCAAAGCCGAATGCCTGCAACATACCGGATCCTTTAAGTTTCGCGGCGGCTGGGCGGCAATCTCAGCCCTCACGGAGGCTGATCGTGCGCGGGGTGTTCTGGCCTATTCCAGCGGCAACCACGCGCAGGGTGTTGCCGCCGCAGCCAAGGCCCACGGGGTAGCCGCCGTTATCCTGATGCCAGCCGATGCACCCAGCCTGAAAATCAAAAACACCCGCGCGCTGGGGGCCGATGTGGTGCTGTATGACCGCGCCGCCGGAGAGGACCGCAGCGCCATTGGCCAGACACTCGCCCAGGAGCGCGGCCTCACCCTGATCAAACCCTATGACGAGCCAGAGGTCATCGCCGGCCAGGGCACTATTGGCTTGGAAATCGCCAGTCAGGCCAAAGCCGAGGGTGTCACAGCGGCGAATGTGCTGGTTTGTTGCGGTGGTGGCGGTCTCACCAGTGGCGTGGCGCTGGCGCTGGAAGCAACTGCGCCGGGGCTGCAGGTGCGCCCGGTTGAGCCCCAGGGGTTTGATGACGTCGCGCGGTCATTGCAAAGCGGAGACATCCAAAGCAACGCTGAGGTATCCGGTTCGATCTGCGACGCTATCCTCACCCCCGCCCCCGGCGCTTTGACCTTTCCAATTCTGCAGCGGCTCTGTGGTCCTGGCCTTGTGGTCACCGAAGAGGAAGCCCTGCGCGCCATGGCGATGGCCTTTTTGCGGTTAAAGATCGTGATCGAACCCGGTGGCGCCGTTGCCCTGGCCGCCGCCTTGTTTCACCCGGACGAGATCACAGGCGAGGCGGTGATTGCCGTGGCTACTGGCGGTAATGTGGATGCGGAGCTGTTCTGCCAGGCGCTCAGCCGCTATGCTTGACCACATGAGGGCGCTATCCATCTGACGGAGTTTGCCATGAGCCGGTTCACCATCGCATCTTTCAACGTCAAAAATCTGATTGGGCAGGACAAGGAATACTACCGCTTCCAAAGCTACACCCCCGAGGAATACGCTTGGAAGTCGGACTGGATGGCCGATCAGATCCTGACATTGGATGCCGATATTGTTGGCTTCCAGGAGATTTTTGAAGAAGAGGCCCTGCGAGAGGTGATTGCCGAGGCCGATGCCCGTGGCATCCAGGCCAATGCCGCCACGGTCCCGGACCGCTCGAAACGCTATCATCGCAAGGCCATTTTTCGCAAATTGGCCTATGGTCCCTACGGCGATACAGGCCTCGCCTTTGCGGCCAATGTCAATGACACCGGCCAACCGGGCCAGCGTCGCCCCGGTCTGGCGATCCTGTCGCGCTTTGGCTTTGTTGGCACGCCCGAGGTGATCCAGGAGCTGGAGCCGCCGCTGGATATCCCGATGTCCCACCTCGGCGGCGAGGAAGAGGCCGGCTATTACACCCTGCGCTGCCTGTCACGCCCGATCCTCAAGGCGCGAATTCCTATCAATGGGCAGGTTGTTACCGTCTTTAACTGCCACCTGAAATCCAAACTGGGCGAATTCATCACCCCGCCTGGTGCGGCACAGGCTCCGGAAACCGTGCTGACCGCCTATGACCCGGCAGGCCGTGCCCTGGGCGCGCTGCGCTCGGCCCTGCGTCGCATGGGCGAAGCCTGGGTTTTGCGCCGGGCCATTCTGGATGAGCTGGAACAGGACCGCCCGGTGATGGTTCTTGGCGATTTCAACGATGGTGAACATGCGGTCAGCAGCGAGATCATCTCGGGCGAGGTGCCCTTTCGCAATTACGCCTGGATGCTGCGCCATGATGCCAAACACGGCAATGACCGCTACAGCCGATCTGAGAATGACCAAATTCAAGAAGCGGTGGACAAGGTGCGCCTGCGCTCCGCCGAAAAGGTCTTTCTCAAACGCTCGCTCAGGGATGTGGTCTATACCACTGCCTTTGGGGGCGTACATGAAAGCATCGATCAGATTTATATGTCGCGCCACTTTGATCCCAGCTGGTCAGGCGCCAGGGGGCAGATGCTTTATTACAGTGTGTTCAACGACCACCTGACTGATGGCAGCCACCCCGAGGCGCCCTATAACAAGCTCGCCTCGGACCATGGTCAGATCATGGCGCATATGGAACTGCGCGAGGGGCCCGACACCGACGATCCTTCCACAGGTCAATAACAGCGCCCCGCCCCCTGCCGCAGGCTTGGCACGCGGCAGGCTTGGCCCGCAGCAGGGGCGGCACGCGGCAAAGCTGGGCTTTACCCCGGCCCCGCCTCTCCGGTAAATAGCAGTCAGCCCCTACCGGAGAATACCGCATGCAAATCGCAGACCTCGGTGATGTTCAGCTTCATTACCGCATTGACGGCGCCCCCGACGGCGCGCCCATCGTTTTTGCCAATTCACTTGGCACCGACCTGCGTGTCTGGGACGCGGTGGTGGAACGTCTGCCTGCGGGGCTGAAAGTGATCCGCTATGACAAACGCGGCCATGGGCTGTCGTCCTGTCCCCCTGCCCCCTACTCCATGGGGGCATTGGTGCGCGATGCCGAGCGCCTGCTGGATCATCTGCAGGTCCGCGACTGCGTCTTTGTCGGGCTGTCCATTGGCGGCATGATCGCCCAGGGGTTGGCGGTCAAACGTCTGGACATGGTGCGCGCGCTGGTCTTGTCAAACACCGCCGCCAAGATCGGCACCGCCGAGATGTGGCAGGAGCGGGTCAATGCGGTCACCGAACAGGGCATCGAGCCTTTGGCCGACAATGTGATGGAGCGCTGGTTTGCCCGCGACTTCCGCGCCACGCCAGAATTACAGCTTTGGCGCAACATGCTGGTGCAACAATCGCAGGCTGGCTATGCCGGCTGCTGCGCCGCCATTGCCGGCACCGATTTTTATACTCCAACCAGCGGGTTGCGTCTGCCCTGTCTGGGCCTTGCCGGGTCCGAGGATGGCGCCACGCCGCCGGATCTGGTGCGCGAAACCGTCGATCTTATTCCCGGCAGCCAGTTTCACCTGATCCGCCGCGCCGGTCATATTCCCTGCGTCGAACAGCCAGATGAATATACCAGCCGCCTGACGCAATTCTTACGGGAGACCGGGCACATTGGCTGATTTTCTTCTGATCCACGGATCCTGCCACGGCGCCTGGTGCTGGCGCGACGTGATCCCCGCCCTTGAGGCCCGGGGCCATAGCGCCCGTGCCATCACCCTGCCCGGTCATGACGATGGGCGCGACCCTGCAACCGTAACCCTGAAGGAAACAGCCGAGGCCATCGTTGCGGCGAGTACTCCCGAGACGATAGTTCTGGGTCATTCCTGGGCCGGGTATCCAATCACTGCTGCAGCTGAGATCGCGCCAAAGGCGATGCGCGGTTTGATTTACCTCTGCGCCTATGTGCCCGTCTGCGGCCAGTCGCTGATCGACATGCGCAAGGCAGGACCACGTCAGACCATTGGCACAGCCGCGATCAAACACCCAGATGGCGCCAGCTACACGATTGATCTGGCGGAGGCCCCGCGCCTGTTTTACCAGGACTGCCCCGCCGAGGCCGTGGCCTATGCGCTGCCCCGGCTCTGTGCCCAGCCGATCCTGCCCCAGGAGACGCCGCTGGAGCTGACGGATGCCTGGAAGAATACGCCCAAGGCCTATATTCGCTGCACCAACGACCAAACCATCCCGCCCGAGTATCAGGCGCAGATGGTCGCGGATTGGCCGCGCAACACCGTACACGAGATGCAGTGCTCTCATTCGCCCTTTTTTGCCGACCCAGAGGGCCTGGCAGAGCTCATCGGGCATATCGCAAAGGATATCTGAAATGGCGGGATCCGTCTTTGACAGCCAGATCTATGGCGACCTCTTTACCTCTGGTGATGTGGGGCGCCTGTTTACCGATACGGCCGAGGCCCGCGCCATGTTGCTGGTCGAGGGCGCGCTGGCCCGGGCCCAGGGCGCAGCCGGGGTGATCCCGCAAGACAGCGCCGCAGCCATTGGCCGCGCCGTCATGGAGGTCGCCATGGATCCCGGCACCCTGCGCAAGCCCACAGGGCAAAACGGCGTGCCCGTGCCGGGCCTGGTGGCCGCCTTTCGCACCGAGATGAACGCGCCGGAACACGCGCAATATGTGCACTGGGGAGCCACCTCGCAGGACATCATGGACAGCGCCCTGATGCTGCGGCTGCGCCAGGCGCTGGCGCTGATCGAGGATGATCTGAAACTGGCGCTGGAAGCCCTGGCCAAGCTGGCCCAGACCCATGCCAGCCTGCCGATGGCCGCGCGCACCTATGGTCAACATGCCACCCCAACCAGCTTTGGCGCGGTTGTCGCCACCTGGGGGATGCCGCTGCTGGCTCTGATCGATGAGTTGGCAGAGCTGCGCCGTAACTGCCTGCTGGTCTCGCTTTCCGGCGCGGCCGGCACCTCGGGCGCATTGGGGCCAAAGGCTGGTGAGATCCGCGCCGAGATGGCCAAGGCTCTGGGGCTGAATGACCCCGAAGCCAGTTGGCACACAGATCGGACATCCGTTTTGCGGCTGATGGACTGGATGGTGCGGGTCAATCTGGCGCTGGGGAAACTGGGCGAAGACTGTATCGCCCTGGTGCAAACCGGCATTGGGGAAATCACGCTGGGCGGGGCCGGAGCCTCCTCGACCATGCCGCAGAAACAGAACCCGGTCGCGCCCTCTGCCCTGGTTGCCCTGGCGCGCCAAGGCACCGGGCTGCTGTCGATCCTGCACGGCAGCGCCCTGCATCAGCATCAGCGCGATGGTGCCGCCTGGTTCAGCGAATGGCTGTGCCTGCCGCAGATCGTTCTGGGCGCTGCCAGCGCCGCCCGGACCGCCCGCGATCTCTGCACCGGGATAACGCCCAATGCAGATGCCATGAGCACGGCCCTGTCCTCTGGTCTGGACATGATCCACGCCGAGACGCTGAGCTTTGCTCTGGCCGCTGAAATGCCGCGACCAGATGCGCAGGCCGTGGTCAAAACCCTGTGCCGCGAAGCCGGTGTCAGCGGCACGCCCCTGCGCGCGCTGGTGGGACGTGATTTTCCACAGCTCGACGTGGAGGCGCTGTTCGATCCGGTCGCGCAGCTCGGTGCCGCCCCGACGGAAGCCTTGCGTTTCAGCAAAAAAGTCGCGGAACTGGCCAGCAACCAAAACGAGTCACAAGATGGCGCTCATGCATAGGCTCTGCAGCTGACCTGCATCTGACATGGACCCAACCTGGGCGCCCTCTCCCGATCTCCCTGCCAGTGAAGACACCCCTGATGCGCCTGCCTTTGCTCTTTGTGATGACCACCGTGATGATCGACGCCATGGGCGTCGGGCTGATCATGCCGATCATGCCCAATCTGCTGCTGGAGGTACAGGGCGGCAGCCTGGCCGAGGCGGCACTTTGGGGCAGCGTCCTGAGTACCGTTTTTGCAGTGATGCAATTCCTGTTCAGCCCGGTGCTTGGATCCCTGTCGGATGCATTGGGACGACGACCTGTGCTGCTTGTCTCGCTCTTTGTGATGATGCTGGACTATCTGGTGATGGCGGTGGCCGGATCGCTGTGGCTGTTGATGGTGGGGCGTATCATTGGCGGCATCACCGCTGCCACCCATGCCACTGCCGGCGCCTATATCGCTGATATTTCCAAACCCACCGAGAAAGCCGCCAATTTTGGCTTGCTGGGCGCCGCCTTTGGCGCCGGCTTTGTGCTGGGGCCGCTGACCGGCGGGCTGCTGGGAGAGCTGGGAACCCGCGCGCCGTTCTACGCTGCGGCCGGGCTGGCCGGGCTGAACTTTGCCCTGGGCTGGTTTGTCATGCGCGAGACCGTCACTGATACGACCCGCCGCGCCTTTGACTGGCGTCGAGCCAACCCGCTGGGGGCCTTTCGCGCCATCGCCCGCATTCCCGGCATCACCGGGCTGCTTTGGGTCTATTTCCTCTACTCGGTGGCGATCTATGTCTACCCCGCAATCTGGTCCTATTTCACCGCAGAACAATTTGGCTGGCAGCCACGGATGATTGGGATATCGCTAGCGATCTATGGAATCTGCATGGCCTTGGTGCAGGGCGGATTGCTGCGCTACATGGTGCGCTGGTTTGGGGAGCGCCGCACGGTGTTGTGGGGGCAGTTTTTTGACTTTGTCGCCTTTGGCGTGCTTGCGGTGATCAGCAGCGGCCCCCTGGCGCTGGCTCTGATTCCGATCTCGGCCATCGGCGCGGTGGTACAACCTGCCTTGCAGGGGCTGATGTCACGCGCGGTGGATGACACTCAGCAAGGCGAACTGCAGGGTGTGATGACAGCTGTACACGCGCTGTCGATGATTGTCTCACCGATGATGATGGCATCGACCTTTGCCTTCTTTTCTCACAAAGAAACCGCCTATTACCTGCCCGGAGCCCCCTTTCTCCTCGCCCTTGTTCTGATGGCCATTGGCGCCCTGGTCTTCCTGCGCAGCCGGTCTTCCGTGACGTAAATCCACATGGGCGTGGCCGTTTAGTCTTGCGATGGCTCTGCGCCCGGGTCACCGTGCCTCCAACCAGCAAGGAGAACACCATGCAAACCATCAAAGCCGCCGTCTGCCATAGCCATGGGGAACCCCTGGTCATCGAAGACATTCAACTGGCAGCGCCACGCATGGGCGAGGTCGAAGTCACCTTGGATGCGGTCGCGATCTGCCACAGCGATATTTCCTGGGCCGAAGGCGCCTGGGGCGGGTTTCTGCCTGCGGTCTATGGTCACGAAGCCGCTGGCGTAGTCACGGCCCTTGGTGATGGAGTCAGCGGTTTTCGCGAAGGCGACAGCGTGGTGGTCACCCTGATCCATTCTTGCGGCAGCTGCCCCAACTGCGCCAGCGGCAAACCAACGCTCTGCCAAACGCCCTATGATGCCATCAAGGACGGCCCGCTGCAGACCGCTGATGGCGGTCCCTTGATGCAGGCGATGACCTGTGGTGCCTTTGCCGAAAAAGTGGTGGTGGATCAGCGCCAAATCGTGAAAATCCCTGATGACCTGAACAAAGAGGCGGCCTCGCTGATTTCTTGCGGGGTGATCACCGGGGTGGGGGCTGCGGTCAATGCCGCCGGGCTGCGCGCCGGACAAGATGTGGTTGTGATCGGCGCCGGCGGTGTCGGCCTGAACGCCATTCAGGGCGCTCGCATTGCCGGGGCACGCCGCATCGTGGCGGTTGATATGACCGAGGAAAAACTGGAGATCGCCAAGGAATTCGGCGCCACCGATGGTGTGCTTGGCAGCCTGAAATCCCCCTGGAAAGCCGCCTTCAAGGCGCTTGGCGGCAAAGGCGCCGACGTGGTGCTGGTCACCGTGGGGGCGATCCCCGCCTATGAACAGGCGCTGCGCTATCTGGGCTATGGCGGCAAGGCCGTGATCATCGGCATGCCGCACTCCGGTGCAAAGGCGGAATACGAACCCGTCATCATGGCTGCGGTCGGGCATGGCCTTATTGGCTCCAAAATGGGCGATGTGGTCATTCAGCGCGATATTCCCTGGATGGTCGATCTGTACCAGCAGGGGCGGCTGAAACTGGACGAGCTGATTTCCGGGCGCTGGAGCCTGGATCAAATCAACGAGGCCATCGCCGACACCAAGACAGGCAGCGCCAGACGCAATGTGATTGTGTTTAACCGGGATACCTAAGACGGAGCGTGCCTGGTGCTGAATTTCCTGCTCGACTTGTTCAAACCAAAGCCCGCTGCGGCCCCGCCGATCACCTCAGAGGCTTCGATGAATTTCGACGCTTCTGAGGTCGGCCCCTTTTTGACCAGGCTGACAGAAAACCCGCGCTTTGCCCTGCCCGCGAATTTGGACGTGGCCATCACAGGCGCCTTGCCTGAGATTATGGAGGGTGACACCCGCCGTTGGCGCATTGATGGTGATTTTGACGGCGCTCCCATGCAGCTTGAGATCGAGATCTTCATGGATGATATCAGCGCCCCTGACATTGATTTTTTCAGCTCTTCACAGGTCATTGCGGAGATAGAAAAAGAAATGAACCGGCTCGACGTCTGGGATGAGGAATAGTGGCATGAAACTGCAAGATCTTGAGATCATCGTCACCGCCCCGCCTGCTCCTGGCTGGGGCGGGCGGTATTGGATTTTGGTCAAGGTGACCACCGATACCGGCGTCACCGGATGGGGCGAATGTTACGCATCATCCATTGGTCCCGAGGCCATGAAGCCGGTGATCCAAGATGTGTTTCAGCGCCATATGGCAGGGGAAAACCCGGAAAACATTGAGCTGATGTTCCGCCGGGTCTATTCTTCGGGCTTTACCCAGCGCCCCGATCTGACGGTGATGGGCGCCTTTTCGGGGCTGGAGATCGCCTGTTGGGATATCCTGGGCAAAGACCGTGACCGGCCCGTGCATGCGCTCATCGGTGGGCGGATGAATGATCGCATCCGCGCCTATACCTATCTCTATCCTCTGGCGCATCACGACATCACCGAATTCTGGACCTCCCCCGACCTGGCCGCCGAATCCGCTGCCGAGATGGTGCGCCAGGGCTATACCGCCATCAAGTTCGACCCGGCAGGCCCCTATACCATGCGCGGCGGGCATATGCCTGCCATGCAGGATATTGCGCTGTCCGTGGCCTTCTGCAAGGCCATCCGTGGCGCGGTGGGCGACAAGGCGGATTTGCTGTTTGGCACCCATGGGCAGTTCAGCACCGGCGGCGCAATCCGCCTGGGCCAGGCGCTAGAGCCCTATGCGCCGCTCTGGTTCGAAGAGCCAACCCCACCCGATAATATCGAAGACATGGCCCGCGTTGCCCGCACTGTGCGAATTCCTGTTGCCACCGGGGAGCGATTGACCACCAAATCCGAATTTGCCGCCGTCTTGCGCGCGGGGGCTGCCGAAATTCTGCAACCAGCCCTGGGCCGGGCTGGCGGTATCTGGGAGATGAAAAAGGTTGCGGCCCTGGCCGAGGTGTTTAACGCGCAGATGGCGCCACATCTCTATGCTGGACCGGTAGAATGGGCCGCCAATATCCAACTCGCCGCCTCAATCCCGAATATCCTGATGGCAGAATGCATTGAAACGCCGTTTCATGACGCGCTGATCCGGGGTTCTATCCGGGTCGAGGACGGGTTCATCACCGTGCCGGAAACACCGGGGCTTGGCATTCAGGTCGATGAGGTCCTCGCCCGTGCGCACCCCTTTGTGGGCTCTGATCTGCATCTCAACATGCGCGAGGAGCCCTGCGATTATCAGCATGGCAACAGTTTTGCCGGCGGTGCTCCCCCGCTTGAAACCTGAGGGCAGGACAGGTGTCATTGCAGGGGGTGACTTCCCCATGGAAAATAGGGCAATATACGATCATCAATCACCGCAGGATGTTGGATACGTGACCCTTCAGACCCCAGAGCCTACTCTTGAAATAGCCCCCTCAACAGAGGCGGTAGAGACAGGGATACATCCGGAAACACCCATTGATATGGCAGAGCGCGCCGCCGAAGCGGCAGGTTTTCTCAAGACGCTGGCCCATGAGGGGCGGCTGATGATTCTCTGTCATCTCGGTACCGGAGAAAAATCCGTCGGCGCGCTGGAGGCCCTGCTGGATATGCGTCAGGCCGCTGTCAGCCAGATGCTGGCGCGGCTACGCGACGAGGGGCTGGTGCAAACCCGCCGCGAGGGGAAAACCATTTACTACTCGCTCAAGAACCGAAATACCGAAGAGATCATTGCCCTGCTCTACCGTCAGTTCTGCAGCCCCAGCTAACCCCGCCCCAGCGGACCCCTGCCAGATCTCCACTGTCCAATCTCCACTGTCCGATCTCCATTGACTGTGGGCGTTTTGTTGCCACAGACCGCCCAGAAGACCGCCCTGATCCCTTGGCTAATCGCGGTTTCCTGACGTCTCGTGTGCGCCGCCAGTTCTATGGCGCTATCGGGGCGCGGTGAGGCGCCCCGGCTGCTCAATTTCCAACGTAGCCGGAGACCACCTGCAACAGCTTAAAGGCGGTATTGGCATCGTTTTCGACCACGGCCAGGAATTCTTCTTCACCAATCCGCAAACAGGTTAGTTCGGTCTCAGCAATCATGCTCAGCGCCCGGGGTTCTTTGCGGATGAGACCCAGCTCCCCCACCAGCTTGCCTGGCCCAACCGTGGTGATCTTGCGATCCGCCTGCCCCTCTTGTGGCAGGAACAGTCCGGCCTTGCCCTCGGTAATCATATAGACACCATCGCTGGCAACATCATCCTTCAGGAAAACCGCATCTCCGGCCTCGGCTGAATACCAGCGCGCCCCAAAGGCCAGCAACCGCAGCTGCCGCCGATTTAATCCCGAAAACAGTTCGGTCTCTTCCAATGCCCGCAGCTTGCGCGCCAGATCCTGACTGGCAGCGCTATCTTCGACCACTTGCTGTTGTGAGTCATCACTGACCAATCTGCCCTGGCGCAGTTCATAAAAGACATCAAACACATCCGCCCGTTCAAACGCCGCCTCAAGATAAACAAGCGTGGTATTGGGCAAGAGGCGGCGCAGGTTCTTATGAACCGCAATCCGGGTGTCCAGATCGTAGCTTGAGAAAGCCCCATCCAGAAGCAGGATATCCGGTCGCTTGATCGTGGCCCTGGCAAAGGCCAGGGGCTCTGCATAGCTGGACGGCAGCCCCTGCCCGCCCAGTGCAATGGGCAGGTCAAAGATCAGCTCGACCACCATATCACGGGCGCCGTTTTCGACCAGAACCTGCGAGACCAGCCGCCGCAACTCATCCCCACGGGCCCCGGAGCTGTCGGAAATCTTGCCAAATAGCGCGTTTTCAAGCACCGTCAGCCCAGGGGCAAAGCTCGTCTCGTCCAGCCGCACAAAGACATCAGACAGGGTTCCCAACAGCTCATCCGCGTGGCTTTTGCGAAAGGCAAGAATCCGCGCCTTCATTTCATCCGTGAAGGCCGGGCCGATCTGTTCCGCCGAAATACTGAAGGGCACGATCATCAATTGCGCCAGCTCGTCGTGCTCCAGTGCCTCGGGGCCTTTGCTGCGGGTTTTGTCAACCAGGGCCGAGGCCCGTTCATAGGCTTTGGGATCAAGTCCCAACTTGCGAAACAATGGGTGATCCGTGCCATCCATGCCAAAAATCTGCCGCAGGATGTCCACGACATCCTGTGTCAGGGCTACCAGATCATCGACCAGTTTCAATTCCCGCAACCGATGGAGGAAATCTACGTGCTGGCTCAGCACTGCCTCGGAGATAGGCTCGCTCAGCGTCGCGTAGAGCAGGTTTTCAACCACGGGCAGCGCCGGATTATAGGCATCCGGGGCCAAACCATGCACCTGTCCGCCCAGCTCCGATTTGGCAACAGCCGCACGCACCTTGGGACGCAGATCAACCAGCATTTGCGCCAGACGCGGGTGTTGCTTGGAGTCAAAACGCTGCTCCATCCCCCGGCGAAACAGCGCGCTGTCCGTGCCAATCCCCGCCAGAAGCTGAACCCACCAGTCGCGCAGATCATGCTCGGTTGCAAAGCCAACCAACTCCGGGTCCAGCCAGGGAGCATCAAAGGGATCCGCACTATTGCCCGCAAGCTGTGCGGCGCGAAACCGTTCGGGATCCTGTGTGCTCCCCTTGGGGCGCTGGCGGATCGGCATCATCACATTATCGCCAAATGAGCCCTGAAACAGCACCGGCCGCGACGTCACATGACCGATGCGCAACGCCAGCACCGCCTGATGCAGATCACGCAGATCTCGACCTGCGATCATCACCTGCCCGGCAGCGGGTAAAACTTCGCGGGTCAGCACCTCGGCCATCGCCCGCCTGTCCTCTTCCGAGGGGGCCGCAATACCAATGACCCGCCCTGCAGGCAGGGTTGCGTTCAGGTCTTCCAGCACCAGATTACCATCCGCATCCCGCACATTGACCCCATTGAGCGTGACATCGCCATTGAGATGTACAAGCTCCTCCGGCTCGCCGGACATCAGCTCTTCGCGTACCATACCCGCAGGTGCAAACCGTTCCAGGATCACATCCCAGCGCAGGCCCATGTCCTGTGTCTGGTTGTAATAGGCCAACAGCTCTTTCCAGGGTGAGGCAAGATCTTTGTAGGCCGCCAGCGCGGCCACCAGCGCCCCAAGAGAGACCTCGCCCTGCAGCACCAGATACCCGCCCACCGAATAAAAAAAGAAAGGCGTCAAATTGGTGATGAAGTTGTTGAGGAACTTCATGAAGAATTTTTTCTGATAGATCAGAAAGCGAATGTCATACAGGCGCCCCAGCCGATCGGTGATCGCCGCCATCCGGTAGCGCCAGCCACCATTGAGGCGCAGGGTCGCAGCGCCCGCAGCACTTTCGCCGATCTCAGAGGCAAGCGCCCGCACCTGATGGATACGGGTCTTGTTCAGCAGGTTGATCTGGCGTTGCAGCATCGGGATCAGCCAGCCCTGCAAAGGAATCAGTGCCACCGCAGCCAACCCAAACCAGGGGCTCTGGGTGAAAAGGAAGAACAGGATGGTCATCATCTGCCCGGCCTGCAACACAGGCTGGCTGACCGCATCCCCCATCAAGCCCCCCATTGGCTCGCTTTCAGAGGTAATCATCGACACCAGCTCACCCTGGCTTACCCGTTCAAAATAGGGCTGCGGAAAGCGCAGAACCCGGGCGATCAGCTTGTAGCGGAAACGCCGCAACATGCGCTCAGCCAACACGCCCTTCATGGTATTGATGCGCATTTTCAGCAACCCGTGCAGCAGCACGGCAATCAGGAAGCCGGCACAGAGTATCCACAGGTAATCGAGTTTTTCAATCGAGTAGCCAAGCAGCTCGATACGGTCACTCTGCGCCCCGATGGCGTCATTGATGATCCGTTTAGGCAGTTCCAGCGTGAGATATAACAGCGGGAACAGACAGGCGGTGACCATCAGCAGGATCACTTGGTCGCGTTTGGAATATTTCCAGATAAAACGAAACAGAGACGGTTCTATGGGAGAGCTCCAACTTTGGCTGCAGCAAAAAGAGTTCCCCATGCCTAGCGCGGTTTGCACCTGACAGGCAATGGGCAGAGCAAATGTTGCTCCTGTGATGAAGGTCACTGTCCCGTTACGGCATCCCTGCTACACAGTATTTGCCAGATGGCAAAAAACCCGTATGGTTTCAGAGTATTTTGCACAGGGGAATGCCTTGCCAGGACTTGTCGGATCCGTATTGATTTTGCTCTGCCTGTTGCAGATCAAACATCTGTTTGCCGACTTCTTTTTGCAAACACCCAAAATGCTATCCGGCCGGGACGAATACCTGCATGCAGGACGCGCCCAACACGCCGGGGTTCATGCGCTGCTGTCGATTGTTGTCTTTGTGCTCATGGGCGCATCGGTCGGATTTATCCTGCTGATCTGCTTGATTGAATGGGTGATCCATTTCCACATCGACTACGGCAAGGCACATTACTCTGAAAAGAAAGATCTCAACCCGCAGCAGGCCTCTTTTTGGCGTGCCATGGGCACGGATCAATGCCTGCATCAGCTGACCTATATCGCCATGACTGCAGCCTGGGTGAAATGCTTCGCCTTCTAGGACTTCCCTTCAACTGTAAACTCCTGGCTTCCAGCTGTCCCGGCGTGATCTGTTGACTTGGCTAGACCTGTGAAACCACTGGCTGATCGCGTTTGATGGTCCGCAGCACCACATTGGTCTGGGCGCTGGCAACCGCAGGCAGGCGAAACAAGAACCCCTCAAGAAACCGATTGTAGGCCTCCAAATCCGGCGCCAGGATTCGCATTTGATAATCCGATTGCCCGGTGGTGGCATAACACTCCTGCACCAGCGGGCTCAATTCAACCGCGCGAATGAACTCAGCCAGCTTTTCCGGATCGTGCCGGGTGAGCTGAACATGCACAATTGCATGAAACTCCAACCCCATGGCGGGCGCATTCACCACGGCGCCATATCGCTCTATCACACCTGTGTCCTCGAGCGCGCGCACCCTTCGCCACAGGGCTGAGGCCGACATCCCCACCTTTTCGGAGAGCTCCGCATTGGAAATACGAGAATCTTCCTGCAAGAGCCGTAAAATGTGTCGGTCACGGTCGTCTAAAAGCTGCATTTGTAAGAATTTATCCTGTGATATGCGTATTTCTGGTAAATATAACCAAAACACTTTGAAAAACCAGCAATTCAGACAGATCTTTTCATCGCAGGCGCAGTATCCTGCAAAAAAGAGCACAATTCCCGCTGATCCCAGCTATACTGCCCGCAAGGACCACCAAAATGACCGAGCTGAGCCACGATTTTCGCAGCTACAAACTAGAGGACCGCTACGAACGGACCGAGGGCCGTGTGTTTCTCACCGGCACCCAGGCTCTGGCGCGGGTGATGCTGGATCAGGCGCGGCGAGATCGCACCGCCGGAATGAACACAGCCGGGTTTGTGTCAGGTTATCGTGGTTCGCCGCTGGGCGCTGTGGATTTGGAATTCTGGCGCTCCCGTCAGCGGATGGAAGAAAACCGCGTCACCTTTATGCCTGCCGTCAACGAAGACCTTGGCGCCACAGCCGTACTCGGCGCGCAGCAGGCCATTTTGGATCCCCATTGCAAAGTCGAGGGCGTGTTTTCCATGTGGTACGGCAAGGGCCCCGGCGTTGACCGCTCGGGTGATGCGCTGAAACACGGCAACGCCTATGGCTCCTCTGCCAAGGGCGGCGTGCTGGTGGTGGCCGGCGACGATCATGGCTGCGTTAGCTCCTCCATGCCGCATCAATCCGACGTCGCCTTTATGTCCTGGTTCATGCCGGTGCTGAACCCGGCAGATGTGTCCGAGTTCCTGACCTATGGCGAATATGGCTTTGCACTGTCGCGCTACTCCGGCACTTGGGTGGGCTTCAAAGCGGTTTCCGAAACCGTTGAAAGCGCCCGCTCGATTGAGCTGCAAGCGGACCGGCGCTTCACCTATCCCGAGCTGCCCGACTACCCCGGCGGGCTGCATATTCGTCGCGCCGACCTGCCCTCGCCCGAGATTGAGACCCGCATCCGCGCCAAGATCAAAGCGGTGCGCACCTTTGCCGAAGCAAACCCAATTGACCGCCGCATCTATGATGTCGAGACAGCCAAATTTGGCTTTGTCACCACCGGCAAGGGTCACCTGGACCTGATGGAGGCCCTGCGCCTGCTTGGCCTGGACGAGGCCGCCTGTCGCCGTCTCGGCATCGACATCTACAAAGTCGGCATGGTCTGGCCCCTGGCCCGTCCCGAAGCCCTGCGGTTCATGCGCGGCAAGGACGAAGTGCTGGTGGTGGAGGAAAAACGCGGCATCATTGAGAGCCAATTCAAAGAATATTTCTACGACTGGCCCGGTGACAAACCCAATAAGATGGTTGGCAAATACGACAGCGCCGGTGAGCCCCTGATCCCCTGGACCGGCGAGCTGAGCCCCTTGATGCTGGCCCCCATCGTGGCCGCACGACTGGACCGCTTTTTCCCAGGCGAGGCTCTGCCTGCCAAGGCCGCAGCCCTGCTGGCCGAACCACCCAAGCTGATCAATGTACCCGGCGCCAACCGCACCCCCTATTTCTGCTCGGGCTGCCCCCACAACACCTCAACCAAACTGCCCGAGGGCAGCGAGGCCAAATCCGGCATCGGCTGCCATGTGATGGCCAGCTGGATGGACCGCGAAACCTCGGGCTATGCGCAGATGGGTGGCGAAGGCGTCACCTGGACCGCCGCCTCGCAGTTCAATGGCGGCAAACATATCTTCCAGAACCTTGGCGAAGGCACCTGGTATCACTCTGGCTCGCTCGCCATCCGCCAGGCGGTCGCAGCAGGCACCAATATCACCTATAAGATCCTTTACAATGACGCCGTTGCCATGACTGGTGGCCAGCCTGTTGATGGGCCCGTCTCTGTCCTCGGCATCGCCCAGACCTGCCGCGCCGAAGGGGTGCAGCGCATCGCCCTGGTCTCCGATGATATCGACAAATTCAACCGCAGCGATTTCCCCAGCGGCACCACCTTCCATGACCGCGCCGACATGGATTTGGTCCAGCGTGAGCTGCGCGAAATCAAAGGTGTCTCAACCCTGATTTACGAGCAGACCTGCGCCACCGAGAAACGCCGCCGCCGCAAACGTGGCACATTGGAAGATCCCAAGAAATTTGCCTTTATCAACGATCTGGTTTGCGAAGGTTGCGGCGATTGCTCGATTGAAAGCAACTGCTTAAGCGTTGAGCCAAAAGAAACCGCCTTTGGTCGCAAGCGCAAAATCAACCTGTCCAGCTGCAATAAGGATTTCTCTTGCCTGAACGGGTTCTGCCCCAGCTTTGTCACTGTTGAGGGTGGCAGCCGGCGCAAAAAACTGCCCGCAGGTCTGGATCGCGACGCCCTGGCCGCAAAACTGCCCGCCCCCGAATTGCCCGCGCTGAACAAACCCTTTGACCTGTTGGTCACCGGGGTGGGTGGCACCGGCGTCGTCACTGTCGGCGCGCTGATCACCATGGCAGCCCATCTTGAGGGCAAAGGCTCCAGCGTGCTGGACTTTACCGGGTTTGCGCAAAAGTTCGGCACCGTGCTCAGCTATATCCGCCTCTCGTCCAGCCCAGACAGCCTGAACCAGGTGCGCATTGATCAGGCTGCAGCGGATGCGGTGATTGGCTGCGACATCGTGGTCAGCTCGGCGCCCAAGGCCTCGGCCCATTATCGCGCCGGCACCCGCATTGTGCTGAACCGCGCCGAGATGCCCACGGGTGACCTGGTGCTGCGCCGTGACGCCGATCTGATGGCCGGTGTGCGTGAACAACAGATCGCCGCCGCGGTAGGCCCCGAAAACCTGAGCGGCTTTAACGCCAACGAGGCCGCTGAGGCCCTGTTGGGCGACGCGGTTCTGGCCAATGTGATGATGCTGGGCTTTGCCTGGCAAAAGGGGCTGGTGCCGGTCAGCGGTGCGGCTCTGGATCAGGCAATTGAACTGAACGACGTGGCGATTGAAAAGAACCGCCTCGCCTTTACCATTGGTCGTGCCATGGCCACCGATCCCGAACTGGTGTCACAGTTCTACGCCGAAATCCCAGAAGGTGAGGAAACGCTGGACCAGATCATCGAGCGCCGCTCGGTTTTCCTCACCGGCTATCAGGATGCCGCCTATGCCCAGCGTTTTGTCAACACCTTGGACAGCTTCCGTAGTCTGCTGCCCGAGGATGCCAAGGATGAGTTCACCGAGGCCGCCGCGCGCTCTTTGTTCAAACTTATGGCCTATAAGGATGAATTCGAAGTCGCGCGCCTGATGACCGGCGATGTCTTCAATGATCAGATCGCCCAGGAGTTTGAGGGCGACTACAGCGTCAACTACCACCTGGCGCCGCCGCTGCTGAGCCGCAAAAAGGACGCCCGCGGTCGCCCGGTCAAAAAGAGCTTTGGCCCCTGGCTGCGCCCTGTCCTGTCCCTGCTGACGCGGGCCAAACGCCTGCGCGGCACCTCATTCAACCCCTTTGGCTATCACGAAGAAGCCCGCCTGCATCGCAGCCTGCTGGTCTGGTACGAGGCAGCCCTAAGCACGGTCGCCGCCAATTACAGCCGTGAAAAGCACAGCGACTGCCTTGCGATCCTGACCGCGCCAATGGAAATTCGCGGCTATGGCCCTGTCCGCCTGGAGGCCGCACACAAACATCGCGCCAGTGCCGAGCGTCTGCTCGAAACACTGTAAGCCCTTACCGCTGGATCGCAGATGGCCCCAAGCGGGGCCATTTGCCTTTGCTATTCAGCAAGACTGCGCCCCAGTAGATCCCGGCCCAGTAGATTTCACCCTAGTAGATCCGGGACCCAGTAAATCCGGGGCCTACAAATCGCGTTCGATAAATCGCAGCTATAGGTCCCAGTGTTTGCGGGTAAAGATAGCAAACTCTTCCAGTTCTGCCGCACTGGGCTCGCGGCCGGTAAAGACTTTCAGATATTGCGGCGTCATTTCCAACCTATGGGCGTAGCTCTCGTTTGGTTCTGCCATGTCATAGCCAAGCTGCATATAATACAATACCTTGGCGCGGGTCATCGCCTCCAGATCGGGGTAGCCATAGCGGATAAACATCTGCGTCAAGGCCTCAACCCGGCGCGCATCCGAGCGGTCCAACAGACTGCGCACCTTGCCGGATCGCCGGGCCCAGTCCCGTACCGCAAAATCCAGCGCCGTGTTGAACAAGGCAGGGTTCGCAATGCAATGAAACACATTCAAAACCGCCCCGGTGATCGCCTCAGCCGGAGCCTCGGCCCGGGCCAGCATGGCAGCGGTATTGGTCTGCTCCCAGGTTTTCAGCAGGGCATCCAACAGATCCTGGCGCGATTTGAAATACCAATAAAAGGACGAGCGTGACACCTGCATCCGCTCAGCCAAGGCCAGCACCTTGACCTGCTCGACCCCATCGCTGATCAGCACATCCATCGCCACATTGAGCCAGTCGTCCCGGGTGACTTTGACATTGCCGACCAGAGGTTCGGCGCTGGGGTCGTCACGGTGCAAAAGAGGCTTTGGCGGCATGAGATCTCATCTTATTCAGGAGTGGGTCCCCCGGCATTGGTCAAGCACAGGTCTGGACAGCAACATCCTGCGGTGCGCGCTGGATGTTGTCCAGACCTGTCATCAGGCCACCCTGCCCGGAATGATCAGAGTTGCGCGCTGGGGCGTGCCTTGATTGCCTTGTACCAGGTCAGGCTCGCGACGTTTTCTTCGGGAATATGTTGTTTGATGACGCGGGCAAACTCAACAAAGACAAAGGCAGAGATATCCGCCAGGGTGAATTCATCTCCGGCCAGATAGGGGCTCTCGCTCAGACGCTCTTCCAGCAAGGCAAAAAAGGTCTGGGTGCGCGCCAGGCCACGCTCTGCCAGTTCCGGCAGCTGGGCGTAATTGTCAGGGCCAGGAATGGCGCGATCACTAAAGGCCGGATGGGTATTGCGCAGGGCCTCGGCGATGGGCATGCCACCTTGTTGTTCAACAATGGCATTCCACATCAGCACCAGGCCCTTTTCATCCGCCGTGCGTCCCATCAGGGCGGGTTCCGGCGTGTGGGCTTCGAGATAGGCCGCAATGCCCAGGTTTTCCGTCAAAACGCTGCCTGCATCCGTCACCAGAACCGGGATGGTCGCCCGTGGGTTCACGGCGAGAAACTCCGGTTTCAGCTGCTCTCCCTTGGCAATCGAGATATCATGGCTTTCCGGCGCGAGGCCCTTTTCCGCCAGAAACATCCGCGCCCGTCGCGGATTGGGTGCGGTGGAACAATCATAGAAAATCATCGGTTGGCCTCCTGGGTCATCGGTTTGGTCAGGCGCCAACCTAGGGGTCACTGGCGGGCGAGGGCCAGAGTGACCCAACGTCCCGCCACATTTTCCGCCCCTAGCTGTCGCGGCGATAGATAAAGCAGCGCCCGTCAACGGCCTCGGGCGGCAGCGGCATTTCGGTAAGCCCCTCAAAATACATCCGGTCAGAGGAGACCATCATCCCGCCAATGGCCAGCAATGGTTCAACCAGCGGCGAGATCAGGCGCGCAAAATTGTCATTCTTGGCCCGGTTATGGCCGCCAAGATCCGCATGAATCAGGCTTGCGGTGGCGCCAAAGCGGGTCAAGGCCGCCGGCAGGGTTTCACGCACATCGCCCAGGATGGTCAGCTCCTCTGGTGGGGTGCTGTCGGGATGCGAGGCCACGGCGCGTTCAAACACATAAAGATCGCGATCTTTGATGTTATGCTTCATGTGATGATAGGTGCGGCCATTGCCAAGCCCCAGCTCAAACACCGGGCCGGGCAGATGCGCGGTCTGGCTGATGCCAAAATCCAGACAGGCGCGCTGCGACACCATGCGATCAATAAAAAGGTCCAGTCGAGTGATCATGCCAAGTCTCCTATGGCCAGCCCGCGAAAGAAGCAATCGCCGGGAGGTTTGCTTCACTGTGATGTGTCAGATCCTGACACAAATGTGTAGCACCCGCCGCCGATTACCTGCCCATCCCCAGCCTCGATAGCCAAATTGTGGCGCAGAGGTGCCGCTTGACCAATTTTCTATCGGCAAAGCCCCGCCTGGACAAATGGGGTTTGACTAGACCACGGCCCCCGCGCGATGGTGAGGACAAAAAAAGATCAGGGAAAGACGGGACATTATGACCGGACCACGACTTCACCAAGGGCCGCGCTGAATGGCGCCTCTGCTCTCGGTAAAAAACCTCAGCATCGGCTTTGGCAAGGATGACTCTGTTGTACGCGATGTCAGTTTTGATGTGGCCGCCGGAGAAACCCTGGCCCTGGTTGGTGAAAGCGGATCCGGCAAGACCGTGACCTGTCGCGCGGTTCTGCGCATTTTGCCAAAGGCGGCGCAAATCCGAACTGGCAGCATCCAGTTCCAGGATGGCGCAACGTCCAAAGAACTGGTCCATCTCCCCGAGGCCGCAATGCGAGATCTGCGCGGCAACCAGATCGCCATGATCTTTCAGGAACCCATGCGATCCCTGTCACCGCTGCACCGCATCGGCAATCAGGTGGCCGAAGTGCTTTGGCTGCATGGGCGCAAAAGCGAGGCCGAAGCCAAAAAAGAGGTGCTTGCCTGTTTTGAACGGGTCGGTTTCCCCGATCCCGAACGCACCTATAGCTCCTATCCGTTTGAGCTCTCTGGCGGCATGCGGCAGCGCGCCATGATTGCCATGGCCATGGTAGCCAAGCCCAAGCTGTTGATCGCAGATGAACCAACAACCGCATTGGACGTGACCACCCAGGCGCAGGTGCTGGGGCTGATGAAAGAGCTGCAGCGCGACACTGGCATGGCGATGATCCTGGTCACCCATGATCTGGGCGTGGTGGCCAATATGGCCGAACAGGTCGTGGTCATGCACAAGGGGCGGGTGATGGAGTCAGGGGCAGCCGAACCGCTGCTGTCCAGCCCGGCGCATCCCTATACACAGGCGCTGATCAAGGCCGCGCCAAAGATCCCCGCAGCCGCAGCCCCCAAGGTGATGCCAGCGCAAGATGACCTGATCCTCGAACTGAACGCGGTCTCCAAAACCTATAGCATGCGCGCCGGCAAGGGCTGGAAAGCCCCCAGTCTGATCTATGCCTGTCGCGGCATTGATCTGCAGCTGCCACGCGGCAAAACCCTGGCCATCGTCGGTGAAAGCGGCTCGGGGAAGACCACCGCCGCCCGGATTGCCCTGGGGGCCGAACCCCCGGACGAAGGTGGCGAAGTGCTGTTTCGCGCCAAAGCCGGGGCCGATCCTATCGCAGTGCACAAAATGGATCGCACCGCCCGCACCGCCTTTCAGCGCGAAGCCCAGATGGTGTTTCAGGATCCCTACTCTTCGCTGAGCCCGAGGATGCGCATTCTGGACACCATGGTTGAACCCCTGGAGATCCACGGCATCGGCACCCGGGCTGAACGGCGTGAAAAGGCCGGCGACATGCTGCAAATGGTCGGGTTGAGCCAGGATATGCTGCAACGCTATCCGCATGCCTTCTCGGGGGGGCAACGCCAGCGCCTGTCGATTGCCCGTGCGCTCATGTTGAACCCTTCCCTGCTGGTCTGCGACGAGCCCACCTCGGCGCTGGATGTGTCGGTGCAGGAGCAAATTCTGTGCCTGCTGGAGCAGATCAGGGATCAAAAGCAGCTCTCCTATCTGTTCATAAGTCACGATCTGGCCGTGGTGGCGCGGATCGCCGACGAGGTCGCCGTGATGCGGCGCGGATTGGTGGTTGAGCAAGCGACCCCCGAAACCCTGTTTCACAATCCCCAACATCCCTACACCAAGGCCCTGATCGCTGCCCAACCAGAGCCGGACATTCACCGCCCGATCAATCTGAAATTGGTGGCGCAGGGTGCCGGTCGCCCCGAGGACTGGCCCGAGCACTATAGATTCTCTGGCTCTGACGCGCCGCCGCTTGTGCCGCTCGAGCCCGGACACAAGGTACGCTGCCATGTTTAAAGCCACAAAAACCATCCTGACCCGAACCTCTGCGGTGCTTGCCACCAGCCTCTTGCTGCTGCCGCTGCCGGGGCGGGCCGGACCCAGTTTTGTCGAAAGCGGCTTTTGGCAGCCAGAGGTCGAAGCCGGTAATCTCCCCCCCATCGCCGAGCGCTTGCCGCTTGTTCCCCTGGTTGTGGATCTGGCAGCCAAGGGGCGTCAGTTTGGCGTGCAAGGCGGCACGCTCAACACCATGGTGACCCGCTCCAAAGACATTCGGCAGATGGTGGTATATGGCTATGCCCGGCTGGTCGGATACACCGAAGACTACCAATTGCAGCCCGATATTTTGTTGGGCTATGAAAACGAGGGGAACAAGCGTTACACCTTGAAGCTGCGCCCGGGCCATCGCTGGTCCAATGGGGATCCCTTTACCTCAGCCGATTTTGAATATTGGTGGAAAGACATCGCCAATAATCCATCGCTGAGCCCCGCCGGGCCACCCGATTTTATGTATTCAGAGGGAGAGTTGCCACAGGTCAGTTTTCCGGATGAGACCACCGTTATCTTTGAGTGGCAGACGCCTCATCCGCAGTTCCTGCAAAACCTGGCACAGGCGCGCCCACCCTTTATCTACCGCCCCTCGGCCTATCTCAAACAATTCCACGTCGATTATGCCGATGCCGAAACCCTGGCCGAAGAAGTGGACTATGCCCGGGTCAAAAGCTGGGCCGCGCTGCACAACAAATACGACAACATGTACAAGTTCGACAATCACGAGCTGCCAACCCTGCAACCCTGGATGAATGCCACTGCCGGCAAACGCATCCGCCATCAGTTTGTCCGCAACCCCTTTTATCACCGCGTCGACAGCCGGGGTGTACAGCTGCCCTATATCGACACCGTCGAGATGGAGATTGTGGCGGGCGGTTTGGTCGCGGCCAAGTCCAACGCCGGCCAGGCAGATTTGCAGGCACGCGGCCTGGGCTTTCGTGACATCCCCATCCTGCGCAAAGGCGAAAACGACGGCGGCACCTACAAGACCTATCTTTGGGGAACCGGAGCCGCCTCGCAGATTGCCATCTATCCAAACCTGAATACCGCCGACCCGGTCTGGCGCAACACCCTGCGCGATGTGCGGGTGCGCCGGGCGCTGTCGCTGGCGATCAACCGGGCTGCCATCAACCGGGCGCTCTATTTCAAACTGGCCAAACCGGGGGCAATGTCGGTGCTGGAACAAAGCCCTTTCTTCAGGCCGGAATTCCGCGAGGCCTGGGCCTCTTTTGACCCGGCTCAGGCTAATGAGCTGCTGGATCAGGCAGGGCTCGCCGAAAAGGACGGCTATGGCATTCGCTATCTGCCCGACGGGCGCCGGATGGAGCTGGTGATTGAGACCGCAGGCGAACGCCAGGAGGTGGAGAATGCGCTGCAGATCATCACCGACGACTGGAATGACATTGGCGTCAAACTGATCATGCGCCCGCTGGATCGCGATATTCTGCGCAACCGGGTATTTTCTGGCACCACCATGGCCTCGGTCTGGTACGGCTGGGACAACGGCCTGCCGCAAAAGCATACCTCTCCCGCTTTTCTCGCACCAACCGATCAGGTCTTTCTGGCCTGGCCCAAATGGGGTCAGTATTACCAGACAGGAGGCTCCGCAGGGGAAGCCCCCGACATGGAGCCCGCCCTGCGCCTGATGGAGTTGCTGCACGAATGGGAGCTGGCGCAAGACGACGCTGAACGTGCCGAAATCTGGCATGAAATGCTTTCGATACACGCGGATCAAGTCTATGGCATCGGCATTGTTGCGGCAGCTCCGCAGCCGGTGGTGGTTTCAAACCGACTGCGCAATGTCCCCGAACATGCCATCTGGGCCTGGGATCCCGGTGCCCATTTTGGCATCTATCGCCCAGATGAATTCTATTTTCAGGACGGTGAGGGCTGATGGAAATTCTACGCTACGCCTTTTACCGGTTTGGCACCATGTTGCTGACGCTCTGGGTGGTCTCCATCCTGGTCTTTGTCATCATCAACCTGCCCCCCGGCGATTATCTCTCCAACCAGATCGCAGAGCTGCGCGCCAGCGGCCAGTCCGCCGGGGTTGCCAAGGCGGAATTCCTGCGCAGCGAATACGCCTTGGATAAACCCCTGTGGCAGCAGTACTTTATCTGGGTTGGCTTTATGCCCGGCCCACATGGGTTTTCCGGCCTGGTGCAGGGAAATTTTGGCTGGTCCTTTGAATTTGACCAACCCGTGGCGGAAATCGTCGGAGACAGTCTCTGGCTGACCGTTCTGGTCAACCTTGCAGCGGTGGTTTTTGTCTATGTCGTTGCACTGCCGCTGGGGGTTCTGGCCGCGGCGCGGGCGCGCAGCTGGGTAGACTATACCTCTGCTTTTATCGGCTATCTTGGCCTTGCCACACCAAATTTCCTGCTCGCACTGATCCTGTTCTATTACGGGCACCGCTGGTTCAACCTGCCCATTGGGGGCTTGATGGATCCCGCCTTTGAGGGCGATCCAATGGGCTGGGAAAAGGTAAAGTCCATTCTCATTCACCTGATTGTACCGACCTTTGTCATCGGCACCTCCGGGGCCTCGGCGATGATGCAGCGGTTGCGCGCCAATATGCTGGACGAACTGGGCAAACCCTATGTGGAAACCGCCGTGGCCAAGGGCATGGGACCAGCCCGGATGCTGGCGAAATACCCTCTGCGGGTGGCCTTCAATCCCTTTGTTGCCGATATTGGCAACCTGCTGCCGGCGATGATTTCCGGCTCGGTTCTGGTCTCCGTTGTGCTGGGGTTACAGACCATCGGCCCAACGCTGCTGACCGCGCTCAAGACCCAAGACATGTTCCTCTCCGGCTTTGTGCTGATGTTTGTCGCCCTGCTCACGCTGATTGGAACGATGATTTCAGACGTGCTGCTGGTCCTGCTGGATCCCCGCATTCGCTACGAGGGGCGTAACGCATGACCCAACTCCCTGACGGACGCTTTGTTGACGATGCGCCTTATGATCCCCAGGCCTCCTTGCTGGAGCTGGAGCGCAAGGATCTGGATGCCCCCAACTGGGTGCTGATCTGGCGTAAGTTCAAGACTCATAAGCTGGGGCTGATTTCCGGCGCCTTCCTGCTGATCTGCTATCTGTTGCTGCCTGTCATCGGCTTTATCGCCCCCTATGGCCCCAACCAGCGGATGAGCGAAAACCTCTATTCGCCGCCACAGTCGATCCATCTGTTCCACGAGGGTGCGTTTATCGGCCCCTTCATCTATCCCATGACCTCCGAAGCCGATCTGGAGACCTTCCAATGGGTGTTCAAACCGGACCTCGACAAACCGCTCAAACTCGACTTCTTTTGCCAGGCACAGCGCTACAATATTGCCGGGCTGATCCCGTCAAACACCCATCTGTTCTGTGCCCCCGAAGGAGCGACACTGTTTCTTTGGGGCTCTGACCGCTTGGGGCGTGATATTTTCAGCCGCATTCTTTACGGGGCGCAATTGTCGCTTACGGTTGGCCTCATCGGGATCTCGGTTTCCTTTGTGCTGGGCATCTTCTTTGGCTCGGTTGCGGGCTATTTCGGCGGTAAGATCGACTGGGTGATCAACCGGGTGATCGAAGTTCTGCGCTCGCTGCCAGAGCTGCCGCTGTGGCTGGCGCTGTCGGCAGCAGTGCCGTCAAACTGGTCACCGGTGGCGGTGTTTTTTATCATTTCTGTCATCCTTGGCATTCTGGATTGGCCGGGCCTTGCGCGATCTGTGCGGGCCAAGTTCCTGTCGCTACGCGAAGAGGAATACGTCCGCGCTGCGGAAATGATGGGGGCCTCCTCTGGCCGGGTCATCCGCAAGCATCTGATCCCCAATTTCATGTCGCATCTGATTGCCTCGGCCACGCTGTCGATCCCGGCGATGATCCTTGGCGAGACGGCACTGTCTTTCCTTGGCCTCGGGCTGCGGGCACCGGCGGTCAGCTGGGGGGTGATGCTCAATGATGCGCAAAACCTCGCCTCAATCGAGATCTACCCCTGGACCGCCATTCCGATGCTGCCGATTATCATCATCGTTCTGGCCTTCAATTTCTTTGGCGATGGGCTGCGCGACAGCCTGGACCCCTATCAGCAGTGACTTCCATGCTTTCATCAAAGAGCCTTTTGCGAGAGTTTCCCGCCCCGGAAAGCTACCAGAGTACCGGCACCGGACACTATGACAGCGCCTTTGCCGTAAGTGAGCTGGCCAATGCCAGCTTTGCCGCTGTTGGTCAGCAAATGGCCCTGTTGATGCAGGCCACAGGTCTCAGCACCCAAACCTTGCCGGTGACAGTAGATCAGCACCTTGCCTCGCTCTGGTTTGGCTACAGCTTTGCGGCGCAGGGCTGGGAACTGCCCAGCCTGTGGGATCCGATTGCCGGCAACTACAGATGCAGGGATGGCTGGATCCGGCTGCACACCAACCTGCCCCACCATCGCGCCGCGGCTCTTTCCGTGTTGGGCTGCGCCAAAGACCCCGAGGCGGTGCGCGCGGCGGTTGCCACATGGGAGGGTGAACCGCTGGAGACCAAGATTGTTGCCCAGGGCGGCGTTGCCGCCTTCATGCGCAGCCGGGCGCAGTGGCGCGCGCATCCACAGGGGCAGGCCCTGGCCGCAGAGCCGCTGATTGATTGGATTGCCCCCCGCCCTGTATCGCTGCGTGACCGCTCCGAGGCAACAGCGGCGCGCCCCCTCGCAGGGCTGCGGGTGCTGGATCTGACACGGGTTCTGGCCGGCCCAATTGCAACACGCACCCTCGCGGGCTTTGGGGCCGAGGTTTTGCGCATCGATCCCCCCGGCTGGGATGAGCCCGGCGTGATCCAAGACATATCGCTGGGAAAATCCATGGCCAGCCTCGATCTGCGGGACAGCACCGGGTTACAGCAGTTCAAAGACCTCCTGGCCCAGGCGGATGTTCTGGTGCATGGCTATCGCCCAGGCGCGCTCGACGGGCTTGGATTAAGTCGCCCGACGCGTACCAAGATTGCCCCCAACCGCATCGAGGTCTGCCTTAATGCCTATGGCTGGAGCGGTCCCTGGTCCAAACGGCGCGGCTTTGACAGTCTGGTACAGATGAGCGCAGGGATCGCGGACACAGGTGCCAAATGGGCCGGGGTCGATACCCCAAGGCCGCTGCCTGTGCAGGCGCTGGATCACGCCACCGGTTACATGATGGCGGCCGCCGTGCTGAACGCTCTGACAACAGCGGCGACAGTGCAAACCGCCGCCAGTGCCCGGCTGTCCCTCGCCCGCATGGCGGAGCAGCTGGCACAGATGCCACAGCAGCTCACCGGTCCCAGGATTGAGCGCGCGCTGCCAGAAGACTACGCGCCCCAGATCGAAGACAGCAGCTGGGGTCCCGCTTTGCGTCTGCGCCCGGCCGTGCAGATCGGAGCCACCCAGATGCAATGGGAGCGCCCAGCGCGGGCCTGCGGCAGCGCGCCCGCCCGCTGGCCAGACGCCTAAACCAGACGCCTAAACCAGGCGCCTAAACCATATGCCTAAGCCAGGCGCCTGCCTGCCAAACCGGCGCTCTCAGCTATACCCACCCTCTGGCAATCTGCCCCCGCCGGGCCGCAGGCCCGGCGCCCGGCCCAACGCCAAACAAGGCGCGTCAGCGGATTGAATTGGGGGCGGGAGCTCCCCCCCTTTCTTCCCAGAGCCCACAAAATACATTCCGGCAAGCTAGCGGTCATCACCACCATCGCCTTCATTGACGTCGAGCAGATCTTCATCGATTGCTGCCTGTACCGCCCCTGCCACCGCCTCTTTCTTATGCTGCGGCATATCCTCTACCTGCTCCTCGGCCAGCCGCACGGTGACCTCACGATGGGCAAACTTGATGCCTTCGCGGGCAAACAGCTCGCGGATGTCCTGATACACCCGTTTGCGCACCAGCCACTGGTCGCCCGGTTTGGTCATAAACTTGACCCGGATGATCATCGCCGAGTCCTGCATCTCAATGACCCCCTGCGATTTCAGGGGTTGCATGAAACTGTCACCGATGACCGGGTCAGTCAGCAACTCCTGCCCCAGTTTCTTGATCAGCTTGCGGACCTTCTCCACATCCGTGTCGTAGGTCACCCGCAGCGGCAGTTTCATCATGACCCAATCACGCGAGTAATTGGTCAGGACCTTGATCTCACCAAAAGGAATAGTGTGCAGCGCCCCAAGGTGATGTCGCAGCTGGAAAGACCGCACCGATATTTTCTCCACCGTGCCTTTGACTTCGCCAATGTCGATATACTCGCCCTTACGAAAGGCATCATCTAGCAGGAAAAATGCGCCCGAAAAGATATCCCGCACCAGGGTCTGCGACCCAAAGCCAACGGCCAGACCCACCACCCCAGCGCCGGCAAACAGCGGGCTGACATTCACCCCCAGCTCCAACAGCACAATCAGAACGATCGACACGACCACCACGGCCAGAATAACACCGCGAAACAGCGGCAAAAGCGTGGCCAGACGACTGGCGCCACCATGGCCGCCTTCATCCCCCAGCTCTGCCTCCGGCACATCGCCGACCTCATCATCAATCTTGCTGTCGATCCAGATCCGCGCGGTATGATAGACGATATAGCCCAGAAACAGGATGACAATGACATCAAATGCCCGCTCGGCGGCTGTGGTTTTCATCCAGCTGGCTTCGGGGGCCCAAACCAGGACAAGCGAATAGGCACCAACCAAGAAGGCAAGGATCCCGGCAACCCGGCGGGCCAGGTCCTGAAAGGTCGAGAGCCTGTATCCCTGCCTATGGGACATCGACTTGATCTCCTCTTCAGAGATCTCAGACAGCCTGCCGTCCTCGCCCATTTCTTCGGAGGCTGCGCCAGATGCAGGGTCAATCCCCTCCGGCGGGCGCCGACGATAGCTAAAGGCCTCAATGCCGTAGTTGATGACACCGTAGACCACCAGAATGGAGGTCAAAACCATATAGGTCCCTGCCATCAAGGGCACCGACATCTCCCGCTCCAACACCAGATCAAACGCCAGGTTCAGCCAGCCAAAGACGATATAGACGACCATGACGGGGGCCCAGGCGATCGACAGAACGCGCAGCAGCCAGGAACAGTCTTCCTTGCTGTGCCCGGCCCGGATTGCGTTTGAAATGGCCCTGGCGTTGAAGCCGATCAGGGCCAGGCCGCCCAATGCCCCCAGCAAAGCCAGGAACCCATAGACCAAGGCGTAGACATTGTAGTTCAGCCCAAAATCGTGAACCCAGGTAGCAAAAATCAGCGAAAAGACATCATAGGTCGCCAGCAGAGACGCCGAGATATACAGCCGCTTGGCGTCGCGATCGGAAAACACCGGCATCCGATATTGGCTGAGATAGGGCGACAGCACCATTCGCCACAGGTCAGACACAACGCTGGCAATAAAAAACGCGGTATAAATCGCGGTCACCGTGAATTCGATGGAACTGTCGCCCGATGCGCCAAAAATTATAAACGAGGCCAACAAGGCAAAAACCATCGCAACGATGGTTCCCAAAACCCCCATAAAGAAGCGATAGACCAGAAAGGGCATTTTCTCGTAATAGCCTTCCGGATCTGCCTTGATCCGAGCCACCACATAGCCTTTAGCAAACCGCTTGCCGTAGATCTCAACCGACAGCCAGCGCCCAATCAGCAGAAACAACAGGCTCCACCCCAGGACCTCGGCATAGGTGCGGATACGCCCCTCCGGGCTGGTTTGGCGCAGGATGTATTTCATCTCAAAGATAGAATAGGGCAGAGCCTCCAGGCGGCTGTTCAGCTCCTGGCGAAACGCCTGAAACTCTGACTGCGCCTTCATCAGCGATGAATGCCCTTCCATCGGCGAGGGTTCGGCTTTGGCTGCCCCCGGAGTGGCCGAGGTGACAGACCCACTGCCATCTACAATAATCACCCCAAGGCCACTTTCCGCCGCCAGCTCCACCGCCCGGGCGACCGGATCAGGGGTCACATCCGCTGCATCTTGTGCAAAGCCCGCGCCGGGACCTGCTATCGCGATGAAAAGCAGCAAGAGGCTCAAACAGAGAAACTGGGAAAATCGGTGGATCATAACTGACGGGCTCCGCTCAAAGGGTTTTTTCACGGTAACGGCAAGCCCCTCAATTCACAATTGCAAGCATCCGGTTTCATGGCAGGAGTATTTGCAACTATTGCAGAAACGGCCCCCTCGCAGTGCCGCAAACCGGTTCTGGTGCTGCCCGCCTCGTCAAACACAGCGCCATAGACCCGGGCCTGCGCTGTGTCCTCTTTCGCCAAGACAAAGGCCCACTGAGGGCAAAGAGCTGTCTTCTCCCTGCCAATTCCCTCAATTTCGGGTGTTTGAAAGGTTACCCCCCTTGATTTCGGCACTTTCCTATTGCACCACCCACACTGTAGTACAGCTGCAGGCTAGCCCATGACTTCGACCAAAGAATTTTCTCGCGAGCGAAACCACCTTCAACGCGGCCCCCGGGTAATGCTGTACAGTCATGATACATTCGGACTGGGTCATCTGCGCCGGTCCCGCGCGCTGGCGGGGGCGATTACCGCAGCCGATCCCACTGCTTCAGCTTTGATTTTGACCGGGTCTCCGGTGGCAGGTCGCTTTGCCTTTCCAAACCGTGTTGACCATATGCGCCTGCCTGGGGTGATCAAGCGCGCTGACGGCAGCTATGCCTCGCGCACCATGGGTATGAGTATCGAAGAAACAACGGAACTGCGCAGCGGCTTGATCCGCTCCATGGCCGAGCAATATGACCCTGATGTCTTGATCGTCGACAAAGAGCCCACTGGCTTTCGCGGTGAGCTGATGCCAACCCTGAAACTGCTCGCAGAGCAACAGCGCACCAAACTGGTCCTGGGTCTGCGTGATGTGCTGGACGAGCCTGAGGTTCTGGCGGCGGAATGGGCCCGCAAAGAAGCCGTCGAGACCACCGAAAATTACTACGACGAAATTTGGGTTTATGGTTTGTCCAGCATCTACGATCCAACCCAGGGGCTGGGCCTCAGCGCCGCAACACGGGCAAGGATGCACTGGACCGGCTACCTGCGGCGCGATCTCGGCGCCTGGGATGACCCGCCTGCGCAACCCTATGTGCTGATCACTCCCGGCGGCGGCGGCGATGGCGCCATGATGGTGGATCTGGTGCTGTCAGCCTATGAACAAGACCCCGCGCTGTCACCACGCGCCGTGCTTGTCTACGGACCTTTCCTCTCTGGTGAAACCCGCGAGGCCTTTGAGACCCGCGTTGCCGCTCTTGCGGGGCGCGTCACCTCTGTTGGTTTTGAATCGCGTATCGAGACCCTGTTTTCCGGCGCCCAGGGCGTTGTCTGCATGGGGGGCTACAACACCTTCTGCGAGGTGCTCTCGTTTGACAAGCCTGCTGTCATAGTGCCCCGCACCACGCCACGGTTGGAACAATGGATCCGCGCCAGCCGGGCCGAAGAGCTGGGCCTGGTTTCCATGCTGGATGAGCAACGAGATGGCTGGACGCCGAAGGCCATGAACAAGGCGATCCGCGCCTTGGCAGAGCAAAGCCCACCCTCAGCCGCCTTTTCAGATGGGTTCCTGGATGGGCTGGACTGCGTGACCCGGCGGGTGGCCTCCCTCTTGCGAGACCTGCCGCGAAAGGCCGCCGAATGAGCCAATATCATCCCTCGCTGGCGGTTCTGGTCAAAGGCTGGCCACGGCTGTCGGAAACCTTTATCGCCCAGGAACTGGTCGCGCTGGAAGAGGCTGGCCTGACCTTTGAAATCTGGTCCCTGCGCCACCCAACCGATGTAAAGCGCCACCCGCTACATGACCGACTAAAGGCAAAGGTGCGCTATCTGCCCGAGTATCTGTATCAGGAGCCTGACCGCGTCTGGTCCGCCCGCGCAAAGGTGCAGGCCTTGCCGGGCTACACTGAGGCTTACCGCGTATGGCGTGCAGATCTGGCCCGCGATCCCAGCCGCAACCGCATCCGCCGTTTTGGCCAGGCCTGTGTTCTGGCCGCCGAAGCCCCCGCCGCGGTGCTGGGGCTCTATGCGCATTTCCTGCATACCCCCGCCTCTGTGGCACGCTACGCCGCAATCATGCGGGGATTGCCCTGGAGCTTCTCGGCACATGCCAAGGACATCTGGACTTCACCGGACTGGGAAATAACCGAAAAACTATCAAGCCAGCATCACGGCGCCTCCTTTGGCGCCACCTGCACCGGCTTTGGCGCCCGCCACCTGCAGCAGATGTCAGACGACCCAAGCCGCATTGATCTGATCTATCACGGGTTGGATCTTGGACGTTTCCCCACTCCCCCCACCCGGAGCTGGCGCAGGGCTGACGCGCCCCTGAAACTGATGTCGGTAGGCCGCTTGGTGGAGAAAAAGGGCTTTGATCGGCTGATTGCCGCTTTGGCCTTGCTGCCGCCGGATCTGGACTGGCACTGGACCCATATTGGTGGCGGTGGCCTCAATGATCTGTTGCAGGACATGGCTCAGGACGCCGGTATCGCGCAGCGAATTACCTGGCGGGGCGCCTGTGATCAGCCCGAAGTCATCGCGGCGATGCGGGCCTCCGATCTGTTTGTGTTGCCCAGCCGGGTCGCGGCGGACGGGGATCGCGATGGGCTGCCCAATGTGCTGATGGAGGCGGCCTCGCAATTGCTGCCAATCCTGTCAACGCCGGTTTCTGCCATTCCCGAATTCATCGACAGTGGCACCCATGGGCTGCTCAGCAAAGATGATCCAGAGGCCCTGGCCGAGGCCATCCTGTTGCTGGCCCGCAAGCCACAGATGGCGCAAGACATGGCCGAGGCAGCGCTGCTGCGGTTGCGGCGTGACTTTGGCATGGAGCCTGGCATTGCCCAGCTGGTCACCCGCCTGGACACCATGCTGCAGGGCTCATGACACCCAAAACCACCAGGCGGATCGCATTTTATGCGCCGATGAAATCGCCGCGCCACCCGGTGCCTTCGGGTGATCGGGAAATGGCACGCAACCTGAGCGCCATCATTGCCGCAGGCGGTGCCGAGGTTGATCTGGTGACCGAGCTGAAGATTTTTGACAAAACCGGCGATGCAGCGCTTCAGGCACTGCTGCGGGACAAGGCCGCCCAGGAGGTCCGCCGTCTCTGTGCCGAGATGCCCGCCGTGGATCTTTGGGTCACCTATCACAACTACTACAAGGCGCCGGATCTTATTGGCCCCCAGGTCGCACAGGCGCGGGGTATTCCCTATGTGCAGATAGAAAGCACCCGTGCCTCCCGGAGGCTGACCGGCCCCTGGGCCGGGTTTGCCCAATCCGCCCATGAGGCCGCTGATGCCGCCGCAGTGATTTTCTACTTCACCGCCAATGATCTGATCACGCTGGAACGTGACAAACACCCCGATCAATCCCTGCAAAGCCTGGCCCCGTTTCTGCCCATTGCCACCCTGCCGCCCGCCAGCACTCTGGACGGCCCAATGCTGAGCGTTGGCATGATGCGCAAAGGAGACAAGCTCGCCTCCTACCAGATCATTGCAGACAGCCTGCGGGCGCTACAGGGCGACTGGCAGTTGCAGATCGCCGGGGACGGCCCCGCCCGGCCCGAGGTTGAGGCCCTGATGGCGCCCTTTGCTGGCCGCATCACCTTTCTGGGCCAACTCTCCCGCTCCGAACTGGCCAAGGCCTATGAACGGGCCAGCCTGTTCTTTTGGCCCGGTGTCAACGAGGCCATTGGCATGGTCTATCTCGAAGCCCAAAGCCATGGAGTTCCGGTGGTGGCGCAGGACCGGCCAGGCATGCGGGACATTCTGGCTCCGGGAGACTATCCTGAGGTGGCCCTTGGCGACGCGGCGCTGACCGCCAGGCTGCAACAGCTGTTGTCCAACCCTGGCCTGCGGCAAGACCTAGGCGCACAGGCCCGCGAGATGATCGCGGCCAACCATCTGGCCCCAGCGGCCAGCGCCCGGTTCTGGAGCGCCGTCACCCCCTTGCTTGAGGAGAGCCCATGATCCGCCTTGCTCTTTTGCGCCATGGCCATACTGCCTGGAACCGCGCTGGTCAGATCCAGGGGCGCAGCGATATCCCACTGGACGCCCAGGCCCGTGCAGAGCTGGGCGAATTTGTCCTGCCCAGCCCCTGGGATCAGGCCGAGCTCTGGTCCAGCCCGCTGGCGCGGGCGGTGGAAACAGCCCAGTTGGTCGCAGGTAAAACCCCACGGACCGCCCCCAACCTGACAGAGATGTTTTGGGGAGACTGGGAAGGCAAGAAGGGCCTGGAGCTGAAGGCGGAGCCAAACAGTGGCTTTCGCGACATAGAACACTGGGGCTGGGACTATCGCCCGCCCGGCGGAGAAAGCCCGGCCGAGGTCTGGATGCGGATCAAACCCTGGCTGGCCAGCCTGGAGCGCGACACAGTTGCGGTCTGCCATATCGGCATCATGCGGATGATCCTGGCGCGGGCCTATCAGTGGAATTTCGACGGACCCGCGCCCTTTCGCATCAAACGCAACCGGCTTTTTGTTATTGAACTGAACGGTGAAGACCTGTCCCCCTGGGCCGAACCTGTACGACTGCTGAAACGATCCGCACCATGAAGGTCATGATTGTCGTCACCCATTTGCTTGGCACCGGGCATCTGTCGCGGGCGCTGACCCTGGGGCGCGCCTTTCGAGCTGCCGGCGATGAGGTGCAGATCGTCTCGGGCGGCTTTCCCGCACCGCAGCTCGACATGGGCGACATAGACATGCTGCAACTGCCGCCGTTGCGCTCGGACGGGGTGAATTTCACCCAGCTTTTGACCCCCAGCGGGGCGCTGGCCGATGACCGGTTTTATCAGGAGCGCCAGCTGACGCTTTGTCAGGCGGTGCAAGAACTGCAGCCCGATGTGCTGATCACCGAGCTATATCCCTTTGGCCGACGTTCGCTGCGCCATGAGTTTCGTGCCCTGCTGCAGGCCTCCAAGGCGCTTCCCAAGCCACCAAAGATCCTCGCCTCGATCCGCGATATTCTGGCACCGCCCTCAAAACCCGAAAAAGCCGTCAAGGCGGATGCGGTGATCGCAGAGTTCTATGACGCGGTTCTGGTGCATTCCGACCCCCAGGCCACCCGGCTGGAGCTGAGCTGGCCGGTCTCTGACAGGCTGGCCGCCAAGGTGCATTACACAGGGTTTGTCGCCCCGGCCGCAGCCGGGCCACATCCTGAGGCCGAAGGCAGCGGCGAGATCCTGGTCAGCGCCGGCGGTGGCAGTGTCGGGGATGAAATCTACCAGACAGCGCTGCAGGCGGCGCGGTTGATGCCAGACACCCCTTGGCGTCTGCTGGTGGGTGGCAGCGATGCAAACGCCCGGATTGAACAGCTGTCCAAGATCCCTTCGCCGGCAATAATGGAACCGGCTCGCCCGGACTTTCGCCAGATGCTCACCCATGTGGCGGCCTCGGTCAGCATGTGCGGCTACAACACCGCGCTGGATCTGTTGCAGGCCGAAACACCCGCTGTGCTCATTCCCTTTGATGCCGGAAAAGAAGTAGAACAAAGCCTGCGCGCCCAAAGCCTGACACCGTTGGCAGGTATCGAGGCCCTGCGCACTGCCGAGCTCACCCCCGAGCGCCTGATTGCGGCAGTCAAAAAGGTGCGTTGCGCGCCGCGCCGCTCAGCCGATCAGTTTCAGTTTGACGGCGCCCGACGGGCGGTAGAGATTGCCCGTGATCTGGCCGAAACACAGGTATGAGTACAGGTATGAGCACAGATACCCCCCCCGATTGGGCGCCGCTTGAGGCAGAGCTCGCCAAATGGCAGGCCGAGGCGCAACAGCTGCCCCTGTGGTGGCGGGACGACGACGCCATAGAGCCAACCGCGCAGCTACACCAGCTCAGCACCTTGTCGCAGAAACTGGGTCTGCCGGTCCATCTGGCGGTCATCCCCGCGGCGGCCAATCCGCAGCTGGCGGCTTATGTGGCTCTGCATCCTCAGCTTATTCCCGTTGTGCATGGCTGGGCGCACCAGAACCAGGCAGCCAGTGGTCAAAAGAAATGTGAATTCCCCAACCAGCGCCCGGCGCAGGTGGCACTTGGCGAGATACAGCAGGGGCTGGCCCGCTTGCAGGGGCTTTTTGACGCCCCCCTGCTGCCGATATTTGTGCCGCCCTGGAACCGGATTGCGCCAGATCTGGTGCCCGCCCTCGCGGACCTGGGCTTTGCCGCCCTGTCGACCTTTACCCCCCGCCAAAGCCCCCTGGCGGCGCCGGGGCTGGCGCAGATCAATACCCATCTCGACCCGATCGACTGGAAAGGCAGCCGATCGCTGGTTGCGCCGCAGCGATTGATCGCGCAGGTCTGCGACCAGCTGCGCGCGCGCCGCAAAGGCATGGCAGACAACCGCGAGCCCTATGGTATCCTCACCCACCATCTGGTGCATGATGCGGCCATCTGGGAGTTCACCGAGGCGCTGATAGCGCGCCTGATGCAGGGGCCGGGACAGGTCTGGAAATTTGACAACAAGGACGATCTGAGATGAGCCGACTGGATTCTATGCTGCGCCGTTTTACCGCCCAGCGCGACGGGCTGAACTGGGCCGCCGCAGAAATCGCCGGAGTTGCGGGCGATGTGCTGGACATGGGGCTGGGCAATGGCCGCACCTATGACCACCTGCGCGAGACCCTGCCCGACCGCCGTGTCTGGGTTATCGACCGGGTCCTGCAGTGCCATCCTTCCTGCGTCCCCCCCAAAGAGGATTTTCTGCAGGGCGAGGCGGTTCCGATGCTGGAGCACCTCAAATCCGAGGGCCACAAAATTGTCCTGGCCCACTATGACTTTGGCTTTGGCGTCAAGGAACAGGATGTGGCCGAGGCCGCCGCCATGTCGCCGGTGATCGCATCTGTCATGGCCAGGGGTGGCATCGTGGTATCCGGCCAGCCGCTGGTGGGGTTTGAAGAACTCAAAGGCCCCGCAGGGATCCCCGAGGGCCGCTATCTGTTCTACCGCGCCTGATCCGTCACCAAACCAGCAAATCAGTACGCTCCGGTCCCGACCTCATAGGCACAGAAGATCTCGTTCTGGATGCTGACCTTGGTGCCGTCGATCAGGATAACACCCAGACACGGATCCTCTTGCGCCGGAGCAAAGCTATCCCAATCCCAGGCAGGTGCTGGCGGTGGGGCTTGGTAAAGTACCGACCCCAGCGTCGTGAACGGCAGTCCCTGCACTGCACCACAAACCCTGCGGTGAACATGCCCGATGCAAAGCTGGCTTACTTTCCTGACGCTATTGTTTAGCACGTCCAGAAAAGCATCTCCCTCCTCCATGTTACTCTGGTCCTGCATCGGCAAACCCAAATCGAACGGCGGATGATGCATGAACAAAAGAACCGGCAGGTCCGCTGCGTTTTTGAGAACCTGCATTAGCCAGCTGCGACGCTCGCAACAGAACTCACCCGCGTCACTCCCGGTTTTCTGAGTGTCCAGAGCAACAATCACTGCGGCCTCTGTCGGCATTACATATTGCACAAAGGTCTCCATGCAGCCATCAGGCAGCGGCAGGGTGCGGCGCAGCAGTCCACGATCGTCGTGATTTCCGACCAGGGGCAGATAGGGAATGTCCAACTGCTGCAACCGGCTGTGCAGCCCAGCATAGTCATCCAGGGTTCCCCGATCCACCAGGTCACCTGAAAGAACACAGTAGGCCGCATCCCTGTGATGGGCATTGATATAGGCAATCGCGGCATCCAGCCGCGCTCGTGGATCGTGCCCCAGAACCTCTCCGTCTTCGACATAGTGAAGATCGGACAACCAGATGATCTTTTCCATGTTTTCCGCTCCCAAAGACTGACCTAGCGGTCCCAATCTAGGCCACCCGCTGCCCGCGTGCCCAGGTGCCGCGCAGCGCGGGCGTGTTGTCGATCAGCCGGAACCGGATCAGATCCGCCCGTTTGCCCAGCTCGATCCGGCCCCGGTCAGCCAGTTCAACCGCATCCGCCGGTGCCTGGGTGACGGTCGACAGGCCCCGCGCCATATCGCCCCAGATCTCGCCCAGCTTGACCGCCGACATCAGCAGCGCGGCCGGCACGTAGTCTGACGAGATGATATCCAGCAGTTCCAGCTCAGCCAGTTCCCGTGCCGCCACATTGCCCGAGTGAGAGCCGCCGCGGATCAGGTTCGGAGCCCCCATCATCACCTTGATCCCATGGGCGTGGCAGGCCCGCGCCGCCTCGACCGTGGTTGGGAATTCGGCCAGATGGATACCATGATTGGCGGAGGTGGCCACCTGCTCTGCCGTGGTGTCGTCATGACTGGCCAGCACTGCGCCAAACCGGCGGGCTGCCTTGACCGCCTCAACCTCATGCAGATCCCCGTGGGTGTCACGCAGGGTTTTCAGATGGGCGACATGCGCCGCAAACTCTGCGTCGTTAAACCCGTGCTTGCCTTTGACATAGGCCTCCAGTTTGGAAATATCACGGAACTGGCGTTGCCCTGGCGTGTGATCCATCAAAGAGACCAGACCCACACGATCAGCTTCGCCAAACTCTGCCAATTCTTCGACCAATGTATCCGAACAGACCTCTGCCCGCAGGTGCAGGAAATGTGAGATCTTCAGCGCATCTGCTGCCCGCAGCTCCAGAAGCTCCGTCGCCAGCCCCCGCGCATAAGAGCCATAGCGGCTTTCTTTGCGGCTGACCGACCCAACCCGCATGGCGTCAAAAACGGTGGTGATCCCGGTGCCTGCCAGTTCCGCATCATGGGCCATGATGGCGGCGGCATGGGGCCAGTCGACGGAAGGGCGCGGCTGGATATGACGCTCCAGATTATCCGTGTGCAATTCAACCAGACCGGGGCATAGGTAGTCGCCCTCACAGTCCAGCGCGCCCTGGGGAACAGCTGTGCCCCCAGAGATATCCGCAATTTCTCCGCCCAGGAGTTTAACTTGTCCGCGCAGCGTCTCACTGGGCAGAACAAGGGTGGCATTGGCAAGGATCAGTTCATCTGTCATCTGGGCTTCACATCTTTCGAGCTATAGGAATGGCCACGTATAGGAGGCCAATGTGACATTCACGCGATATGCGATCTATTATGCCCCTCCGGCCATGGCCGATTGGAGCGTCTTTGCAACCCAGTGGCTGGGCTGGGACATGGCGGCTGGGCGGGTCATTGCCCAACCGGAGATTTCCGGCCTCGATCTGGCGCGCATCACCGCAGTGCCCCGTAAATACGGGCTGCATGCAACGCTGAAGCCGCCGATGCGACTGGCCGAGGGCTATGCCCTGGCCGACCTGCAACAGGCCTGCGCTGCCCTGGCGGCCAGCCAGGCCCCGGTCGTGCTGGAGGGGCTGCATCTGGCCCGCCTGGGGCGTTTTCTGGCCCTGCGCGTCGTTGGCGATGAAACCGCCCTTGGCAGGCTCGCGGCGGCCTGCGTCCGGGATCTGGACGGGTTTCGCGCGCCTGCCCCGGATGCCGAATTGGAGAAGCGCCGCGCGGCGGGCCTTACCCCGGCGCAGGAGGTCAATCTGATCGCCTGGGGCTACCCCTATGTGCTGGATCAGTTCCGTTTTCACGTCACTCTCACCGGGAAGCTGCCCAAGATGGAGCTCCCAGCCGTCGAGGCGGCCCTTGAGGCGCATTTGATGCCCCTGTTGCCCCGCCCACTGACGATCCGGGATATTGCCCTTATGGGCGAAGACGCCGAGGGACGGTTTCATCTGATCCACCGCTATCCCCTCTCTGGCGCAGCGGTCGCGTAGATCGCCGCACGAGCTGCTGCCACGGCCTGTTGCAGATCTCCACTGTTGTCGATCTGGTGCAGCCGCCGTAGCCCCGCAGGCAGCGGCTGGCGGGCGCGGGCAAGGCGACGTTGAACCTCGGCGCTGTCCTCGCGCCCGCGCTGTGTCAACCGCTCGGCCAGAACCTCCGGGCGGGCCGTCACAGAGAGCACGATGACATCGCCAAAGATCTCTTGCGCCTGAAGCAACACAGCGCGCGAGAGATTGACCAGAACGCCCCTGCCCTCAGCCCGCAGCGCGTTGATCTGATGTGGGATGCCATAGTGCAACCCATGTGCAGACCAGTGCAGGGCAAAATGCCCCTCCTCCACCAGCTTGCTGAACGCACCTTCGCTCACCGCATCGTAGTCCTCGCCGCCGGCCTCTGGCGCGCGGGTCACCACCCGGCGCATCAGGCAAAGGTTTTGGTCCCCAGCAGCCAGGGCCTCCATCAGACTGTCCTTGCCCACGCCCGAAGGCCCAACGACAGCAATCACCGGTCCCTTTGCGGAGGTCTCTGTCATGCTGCCACCTGCGGAGAAAACACCGAGACATCGACAAAGCTGTCGCAGACCTGATCGCGGGCGGCCTCATCATGGAAAATGCCGATAATGGCCGCCCCCCGTGATTTGGCGCCTTCGATCAGGCGCAGCACCGTGGCGCGGTTCTTGGCATCCAGACTGGCGGTGGGCTCATCCAGCAAAAGCGCCGGATAGTCATAGGCAAAGCCACGGGCGATATTCACCCGCTGCTGCTCGCCACCGGAAAATGTTGTCGGGCTCAACGACCAGAGCCGCTCTGGAATATTCAGCTCCGCCAACAGACTGGCGGCCCTGTCCCGCGCGGCCTCAATCGGGGTGCCAACAGCCAGCAGTGGCTCTGCCACCACGTCCAGCGCCGCCACCCGTGGCACCACCCGCAGAAACTGGCTGACATAGCCCAGGGTGTCGCGGCGCAGGGCGATGATCTGGCGGGGCTCGGCCTGCGCCACATCCAGATCTCCCACCATGACCCGTCCCGAGGCCGCCAGGTAGTTGCCATAAATCAGTCGCATCAGGGTGGATTTCCCGGCCCCCGAAGCGCCAATCAGACCGACACATTCCCCTGCAGCGACCTGCAGGTTGACCCGCTCCATCACCGGGATCACCGCGCTGCCCTGGTTGTGCAGGGTAAAGCTCTTGCTCACATTTTCGAGTTCAATCATCGTCTTCATCCTTCAGACCTGCAGCACCGAGGAAACCAGGAGCTGGGTATAGGCATGTTGCGGGTCATCCAGCACCTGATCGGTGAGGCCACTTTCGACCACATGGCCGTCTTTCATCACCATCAGCCGATCTGCCAACAGCCGCACAACGGCCAGATCATGGGTGACGATAATGGCGCTCAGCCCCATTTCCCGCACCAGGCTGCGCAGCAGATCCAGCAGCCGCGCCTGCACCGAGACATCCAGCCCGCCAGTGGGTTCATCCATAAACACCAGACGCGGGCCTGTGACCAGATTGCGGGCAATCTGCAACCGCTGCTGCATACCGCCAGAAAAGGCCGAGGGGCGATCATCAATGCGGCTGTCGCTGATTTCCACCCGTCCCAGCCAATCGGCAGCCTGGGTGCGGATCTCGCCGTAGTGACGCCCGCCCACGGCCATCAGCCGCTCGCCGATATTGCCGCCAGCCGAAACCGACATGCGCAGCCCGTCACGGGCGTGCTGATGCACAAAGGCCCAGTCAGTGCGCCCCAGCATGCGGCGTTCTGGCTCTGACATCTTTAGTGTATCCACTGGACCATCGGCGCGGGTGTCAAACACCACCGCGCCGCGATCCGGCGGATGATGACCTGCCATGGCATTCAAAAGCGTCGATTTGCCAGACCCGCTTTCGCCAACGATCCCCATGACCTCTCCGGGGTAGAGATCAAAGCTCACGTCCTTGCAGCCAATTCGGGGCCCGTACATCTTTGTCAGGGAATTCACCTGCAACAGCGGTGTCATGTCCTGGTCTCCAATTTGAGAGCTCATCACGCGGCCTCCCCTTCGTTTTCACCCAGACGGCCCACATGGCCTTCGGCACGTCTTGTGCGGCAATAATCGGTGTCCGAGCAGACAAACATTCGACTGCCCGCATCATCCAGAATGACCTCGTCCAGATAGCTGTCCTCAGCCGCACAGAGATCGCAAGCATGGTCGGCTTTGGTGGCTTCAAAGGGGTAGTCCTCAAAATCCAGGCTCACCACCTTTGTGTAGGGCGGCACTGCATAGATGCGCTGTTCGCGCCCCGCGCCAAACAACTGGATCGCTGCCATCTCCAGCTTTGGGTTATCGAACTTTGGAATAGGCGAGGGATCCATCACATAGCGATCCTCCACCTTGACCGGATAGGCATAGGAGGTGGCGATATCGCCGTGCTGGCTGATATCCTCGTATAGTTTCACATGCATCAACCCGTATTCTTCCAGACTGTGCATCTTGCGCGTTTCCGTCTCGCGCGGCTCCAGAAAGCGCAGCGGTTCCGGGATTGGCACCTGATAGACCAGGATCTGATCCTCGGTGAGCTCGGCCTCTGGGATCCGGTGGCGGGTCTGGATAACGCTGGCCTTGGTGGTTTCCTCGGTGGTGGCAACCCCGGCGGTGCGTTCAAAGAACTTGCGGATCGACACCGCATTGGTGGTGTCGTCGGCGCCCTGGTCAATCACCTTGAGCCTATCCTCTGGCGTCAGCACTGCGGCTGAGACCTGCACGCCGCCCGTGCCCCAGCCATAGGGCATCGGCATTTCACGGCTGGCAAAGGGCACCTGATAGCCAGGCACCGCCAGACCTTTCAGGATCGCCCGGCGGATCATCCGCTTGGTTTGTTCGTCTAGGTATGCAAAGTTATAGTCAGACATGTTGGGCTTCCTTCTTACCTTTGGCCCGGCATCGCCGGGCCGCGCCCGCCCTCCCCGTCAAATCGGAGACTTGCGTCCTGCAAAATGGGAGGGTGCTTTGCACCCACCCGAGGTCGGGCACTGCCCTATGTTCCAAGTGTTTCATTCCGCCGCCTCCTGTGCGGCCATCTGATCCGCCAGCTCCTGCGCTTCGCGGCGCAGTTTGCGCACCAGTTCCAGCTCGGATTGAAAATCCACGTAATGCGGCAGCTTGATGTGCTCCAGGAAACCCGTCGCCTGGATATTGTCGCAGTGGCTGAGGACAAATTCTTCGTCCTGTGCTGCGGCACCTAGGTTGTCCTCGCCCAGATCTTCCCAGCGCAGCGCCCGGTCGACCAACGCCATGGCGATGCTCTTGCGCTCTGACTGGCCAAAGACCAGACCATAGCCACGGGTGAACTGCGGCGGCACGGTTTTGGAGCCTTTGAACTGGTTCACCGTCTCACATTCGGTCAGCTCCACCTCACCAATCTCGATGGCAAAGCCCAGTTCGGGGATCTCCATCTCAACCGGCACCTTGCCAATGCGCAGCTCGCCGACAAAGGCATGGTTGCGCGCATAGCCGCGCTGGGTGGAATAGGCCATGCCAAGGATAAACCCCTCATCCCCCCGCGCCAGCGACTGCAGCCGCACGGCGCGCCCGGCAGGGAAGCTCATCGGTTCGCGGGTCAGATCACCGGGCACGGCTTCTGAGCCTGGCTCGCGCTCAATGATGTCCTCGCCCTGCAAAAACTCGGTGATATGCGGGGTTGTTTCCATACGCGGTGGCGCAGTCGGGGCCTCAGGCTGCTCACCATCTGCGGCCAGTTTGAAATCCAGCAAGCGATGGGTGTAGTCAAAGGTTGGCCCCAGCACCTGCCCACCAGGGGCATCCTTGAAGGTGGCGGAAACCCGGCGATCACAGGCCATGGCGCCAGTATCTACCGCTTCGCTATACCCAAAGCGCGGCAGGGTGGTGCGATAGGCGCGGATCAGAAAGATCGCCTCGATCAGATCACCACGCGACTGCTTGATCGCCAGGGCTGCCAGGTCAGGATCATAAAGCGAGCCCTCAGACATGACACGATTGACAGCGAGGCTCATCTGTTCGCGGATCTGCGCCAGGCTGAGCTCCGCAACGCCGGTATCACCACGACGCTCTTCGGCGAGCCAGGCATGGGCATTGTCGATGGCACGTTCGCCACCCTTTACGGCTACATACATGCAATCAGTCCTTTGCCAGAATGGTGGTTGAACGCGGCAAGGCGGCCAGTTGCGCCGCGCAGGTGAAGAAAAAATCCACGCCCAAGGGAAACTGCAGGGCATTGCCCTGACACCTCGCGACATCCGGCAGCGCAAAGAGGCTGCGCTCCTTGATGCCCGGACCGGACAGGCTGGCATTCGGGACGGCAAAATCCTCCAGCTCGACAATCAGAGTGGCGGAGCGGTCCGGGTATTCCGGCGTGCCGATCCGGTATTGGGACAGCGGCATCAAGGCCTGCCAGCTGCCCAGGGCAAAATCCGCCCTGTCAGCGGCAACAAGTGGCGCGCCGGTGTGAAAGGCCAGCCAGGAGCGCAGCGCCGGGCTGTCGACATCCGGCGCCAGATAGACACTGGTTTCCGGGTCACACAACGTCAGCAACAGGCAGCCCGCAGCCGCGGAAATCCCGGCAGGTGGCTCTGCCCCGGTGATGTCCTGAACAGTGCCTGGCCGCGCCATGGCGTTCATCGCCGCGCGAAAGGCATTTGCAGCATCCACGGGCGGCGTCGCAAAGCCACCGCCATAGCTGTTGGTTTTGATATCTAGGGACATCAATCCTCTCCCCGAACCATTGTGAAAAATTCAACCTTGGTGGCCGCAGCCTTGGCCGCCCGCGCCTCCTTGCGGCAGCGTTGCGCCTGCTGGAGCGGCTCCAACACGGCCTGGCGCAGATCCTCTGCCGCTTTGGTCTGCATCAAGGCATCCACCTTGGCGGCAATCTCGGCCTTGGGTTTCGAGCGCCCCTGAACATAGGCATGGCCCACAGTGCCATCCGCCAGCGTCAGCGCACAGCGCGTCACCGTCATCTCGCCCAGGTTAAAAGGCGCGCCGCTGCCGCCCATACGGCCCCGCACCATGACACCGCCAGCCTCGGGCGTGCGGAGCCAATCAAACTCGGGCTCGCTGCCAAAAGCCTGCCACAACTGGCTAAGCTCACCCTCGTCGGCCTGGGCCAGCAGGCTCATCCAGGTCTTGCGTGCAGGAAGGGAAATGTCTGTCTTCATCTGTCAGAGCCTCTTGGCCAGCTTGTCTACATGTTCTATACAACTAGACAAATCATAGCGAAGCCCTGCCCCAAAGCGCAATCGAAACCTTGTGAAAGTTTAGTGACATGCCCCAAAGCGGCCCCAAGACGCCCCTCCCCGGAAACCGCACAGCCGTTTGGAAATCCATCACAATTTCGCTCACGGATGACATCGGACAGGGACGTTATGGCAGCGGCGACAAACTGCCCTCAGAGGCCCAGTTGGCGGCGCGTTTTGGGGTGAATCGCCACACGGTCAGGCGCGCCTTGGCGGCAATGGCCGAGCAGGGGCTGGTGCATGCCCGGCGCGGCTCTGGCGTCTTTGTTGCCGCTGCGCCCACCGATTATCCCATCGGCAAGCGGGTGCGGTTTCACCAGAATATCACCCGCGGCGGCCAGATCCCCGCCAAACGCATTCTGGCACTTGAGACCCGCGCCGCCGACAAGACAGAGGCCGCAGCTCTGGATTTGCAGGCCGGGGATCTGGTGCATGTCTATGACGGGCTCTCGCTGGCAAATGAGCAACCCATTGCCCTGTTTCAAAGCGTCTTTCCCGCGCAAATTCTGCCCGACCTGCTGACCTCCCTGGAAGACCTGCAATCGGTCACGGCGGCGCTCAAGGCCTGTGGCATTGCCGATTACACCCGGCTGGAAACCCGCATTACCGCCAAACTGGCAACCGCGACCCAGGCCCTGCACCTGCAAATTGCGGAAGGCGCTCCAATTCTGCGCACCACGGGTGTCAACATCGACCCAAATGGTCGCCCGGTTGAATTTGGCCGCACCTGGTTTGCCGGAGATCGGGTGACGCTCACCATTGACGGACAAGAGCCATAGGCTCCACGCCGCCAAACGAACGGCCTAAACGAAAAAGGCCCCCGTCACCAGACGGGGGCCCATTCATCAAAAAAGACCAGCGCAGTTACTGTTTGGCGTTAAATACAAACAGGGTTTCGCCGTTGATCTTATAGGTGTTGATCAACTCCTTGGCCCGGTCCGACGTCAGCCAGGCTTCCAGCTTCATCGCCAGATCATTTTTGGCATGGGGGTGCTTTTCTGGGTTCACCGGCAGATAGGCATATTGGTTAAACAAGACCGGATCGCCTGCAAACAGCAGCTCCAGATTGCCCTTGTTGGCAAAGTTCAGCCAGCTGGCACGGTCCGCCATGATATAGGCTTCCATACCTGAGGCCGTGTTCAGCGCGGCTCCCATACCGGCACCAACCGCGCGGTACCAGCTGTCAAACCCTGCAGCGTCAAGACCCGCCGCCGCCCAAAGGCTCAGCTCTTTTTTGTGGGTGCCGCTGTCGTCGCCACGGCTGACAAAGGGGGCCGCAGCCTCAGCAATCAACTGCAATGCCGATGCTGCATCCTTGGCAGCGGCAACCCCTGCGGTATCGGTTTTGGGACCGATAAAGACAAAATCATTATACATGATCTCGCGGCGATGGGTGCCGTTGCCACCAGCAAGGAATTTCTCCTCTGCCTTTTGTGAATGCACGAGAATGGCATCCACATCCCCGGCTTCGCCCAGACGAATGGCCTGACCTGTGCCAACCACCAAAAGCTGAACATCCAGATCCAGGTCCGCCTTGATTTCCGGAAGCAAAATTTCCGCCAGGCCTGAGTTGTGAAAGGAGGTGGTAACCGCCAGTTTCATCTCATCGGCCCAAGCCGCACCAGTCAGTAGCAGGCCTGTTACAGTGCCCAATAGTAGCTGCTTCATTCTACAATATCTCCTCTTAGAAAAGCATGCGCTTGCGTGGTTTTTGGCCCCTCAAAGAACTCCCGGGCCAAAGAAAACTCGTGAATACACCCCTGTAAAACAAACAAAATCTCATCCGCCAGGCGCTGAGCCTGCCCCATGTTATGGGTCGACATGATGAGCCGTGTTCCCGAGGCTGCGGCCCGCAACAAGATCTCTTCGATCTCGCGGGTGGCGCGGCCATCCAGAGAGGCGCAGGGTTCGTCCAGAAACAACAGATCCGGCTCGCGGATCAAAGCGCGGGCCAGCGCCAGCTTTTGCCGCTCGCCTCCGGACAGCAGCGTGGCCTGACGGTCCAGCGCATCGCCCAGATTGATCTGCTCAGCCCACAGCGCCGCACGCGCGCGCGCCTCCGTGCGGGCGACACCGGTCAGTTGCAAGGGATAGGCGATATTATCCACCACAGAGCGGCGCATCATAATCGGGGTCTGAAACACAAAGGCCTGTCGCTGCTGCGCCTCTTCCTTGGCACAGGCCCAATCCAGTGTCCCACCGTTCATCCGCTCGATCCCGTGCAGCATTTTCAGCAGGGTTGTCTTGCCGGCGCCATTTGGACCGATCACAATGGTCGTGCCCTGACCTTGGAGGGTCAGGTCGATGGGGCCAACCAACACCTTGCCACGGCGGCGGACCGTGGCCTGTTTGGCGGCCAGAGGAAACAAGGAGGTCTTCATCACCAACGCCCCTCACTTTCCGTATGACCCAGCCAGTGGATTACCAGGTTGACAGTGATCGCCATGGCGATCAGCACAAACCCGAGGCCCAGCGCCAAGGCAAAGTCACCTTTGCCGGTCTCCAATGCAATCGCCGTGGTCAACACCCGCGTCGCATGGTCGATATTGCCGCCAACAACCATGATGGCGCCGACCTCTCCGATGGCACGGCCAAATCCCGCCAGTGCCGCCGTCAGCAGGGCCCGGCGCCCGTCCCAGAGCAAGGCCTTGATCCGCTGCCGCTGAGTAGCATTCATCGAAATCAGCAGATCGTGGTAATCGCTCCACAGTTCGCGCAGGGATTGGTGCGCAATCGAGGCAATGAGCGGCACGATGATAATGACCTGCGCAATGATCATCGCAGTTGGCGTAAACAAGAGCCCAAACACGCCCAGCGGCCCAGAGCGTGACAAGAATACATAGACAATCAATCCCACCACCACAGGCGGCAGCCCCATCAGCGCGTTCAGCACGGCAATGGTGGTCCGCCGCATCCGAAACCGGCGCACTGCCAGCAGCGCTGCAAACGGCAGGGCAATCACCGAGGCAACCACCAGCGCGGTCAAAGTGACCCGCAGCGAGCGCAAAGTAATTTCTACCAAGTCAGAATCCAGGGTCACCAAAAGCCAGAAGGCCCGTAGCACACCATCCAACAAATCAGCCATTGCGCCTGTTTTTCCCCTCGCTGGGTGGGAGGATAGCCGCCTCCTGCCTTGTCATCATCGGAACTTCATCTGGGTCAAAATCACAGCTATTCCTTCAAAAACAGGGGAATTTTGCCCAGAACCAAAAAATGGACAATTTGTCCATTCCCGCCTTCTACTGCCTCCGCTCTGGGGTCAAATTCGCCTCCTTTTTCTACCGTAACCTGGCCGGTTTCCGCAGCCAATTCAGACCGAAATCTCTGAAAATGCGACGCTGCCGGTGCATTTGTAGTTTCCTTTTGCCGCCGCAATGCGCCAATAGACCTCAACATCGGGCTTCCCTCGCGCTATATTACCGCACAGGCACCGGTATTCCCGGTGCCTCCCTTGCGTGCGGAATTTGAACGTGAAAGAAACCTCACCCAATGTTTCTGCCTGAACACCACCTTAAGGATTAGCCATGTTTGATCTGCAAACCATGCGCGATCAGCTCGCCGCTCACTACGATCTGGCGCCAAACCCTGCCCTGGCGCAGGAGATGTCCGAAGAATATGCCCGCATGAAGCGCGTGGTTACGCCAATGGACTGGGCTCTCCATGCCCCCTATGTGGCTGCCATCAACGCCCTGAAAAAAGAGCGCAACGCGGTCATCTTGGCGCATAACTACATGACGCCCGAAATCTACCACGGGGTTGCAGATGTGGTGGGCGACAGTCTGCAACTGGCGATCGAGGCCACGCGGGTCGAGGCCGACGTCATCGTGCAATGCGGTGTGCACTTCATGGCCGAGACCTCCAAGATCCTCAGCCCGGACAAGATCGTGCTGATGCCGGACATGGAAGCAGGCTGTTCGCTGGCGGAATCGATCACCGCTGAAGGTGTCGCCGAGATGCGCAAACGCTACCCCGGCGCGCCCGTAGTCACCTATGTGAACACCACCGCCGAGGTCAAAGCCGCCTCGGACATTTGCTGCACCTCCTCCAATGCCGCGCAGATTGTCGGCGCCATGGAGTCCGACACGGTCATCATGACCCCCGACCAGTATCTGGCGCAGAATGTGGCCCAGGATGTGCCGCATAAAAACGTCGTCTGGTGGGAAGGCTCCTGCATTGTGCACGAGCAATACAGCGCCAAGGATCTGCGTGAATTCCGCGAATGGAACCCCGGCACCCGATTGATTGCCCACCCCGAATGCCCTCCCGATGTGGTGGCAGAGGCCGATTTCTCTGGCTCCACCAGCGGCATCATCAAATATGTCACCGACGAAAAACCGGAAAAGGCCCTGCTGATCACCGAATGTTCCATGGCCTCCAATATCGCAGACAGCCTGCCAGAGGTGGATTTTGTCGGCCCCTGCAACATGTGCCCCTACATGAAAAAGATCACGCTGGAGAAAATCCTCTGGTCCCTGCACACCATGTCCGAGCCAATCGAGGTTGATCCCAAAGTGGCCGAAGGCGCCCGCAAGGCAGTGCAGAAAATGATCGATCTGTCGCAAAAGCTGGGCCTCTGAGAGGTGCCGCCCCCTCCAGCAACAGTGCAGCTTTGGGAGCCAGGCGCATGAACACCCCAGTTGGGACCACACCGCTGAAAACCGACCGTATCGTCATTGTTGGCGCCGGTCTTGCGGCGCTTTATGCGGCGCTGGAGCTGGCACCACGTCCAGTGCTGATGATCTCGCCCGAGCCCCTGGGCCTGGGGGCCAGTTCCGCCTGGGCCCAGGGAGGCGTTGCAGCTGCCATGGCCAAAAGCGACAGCGCTGAATCCCATGCCCGCGACACCCGCAAGGCAGGCGACGGCACTGTCGATGCCGAGGTTGCCGATATGGTCACCCGCATGGCCCGCGATCATATTCTTGACCTCACGGAACTTGGCGCGCCGTTTGATCGCGATGCTGAGGGCAACTACGTGATGAGCCGCGAAGCCGCCCATTCCGCCGCCCGCGTTGTCCGGGTCAAGGGCGATCAGGCCGGCCAGCAAATCATGGAAACCCTGATCGCAGAGGTCCGCGCCACGCCCTCGATCCAGGTTATCGAGGGCACCGAGGCCCTGCGGCTGGAAACCCGCGCGGAGACCGTGACAGGCGTCTGGATACGGCGCTCTGACCAGCCTTCCGCCCCGGTACTGATCTCCTGCCCCGGTGTCTTGCTCGCCGGGGGGGGCTCTGGCGGCCTGTTTGCCCATACCACCAATCCTCCGCGCATTCGGGGCCAGGTTATCGGGCTGGCCGCCCGGGCCGGTGCCCGCATTGCAGATGCGGAATTTGTCCAGTTCCACCCCACTGCGGTTGACTGCGGCGAAGACCCCGCCCCTCTGGCGACAGAAGCCCTGCGCGGTGAAGGGGCCACCCTGATCAATTCAGAGGGCCATCGGTTTATGCTGGATCAGCACCCGGATGCAGAGCTCGCCCCGCGTGATGTGGTTGCACGGGGCATCTTTGCCGAAACCCAGGCCGGGCGCCGCCCCATGCTGGACACCCGTGCCGCCCTTGGCGCCGAGGTGCTGACCCGCTTTCCGGCCCTGGCCGAAACCTGCGCCCGCGCCGGGATTGACCCGGTAAAAGATCCCATTCCGGTGGCTGTCGCCGCGCATTATCACATGGGCGGGATCGAGACAGATATGCACGGGCGTGCCTCGCTGGAGCGCCTCTGGGTCAGCGGCGAGGCTGCCTCAACCGGGTTGCATGGCGCCAATCGGCTGGCCTCGAACGGGTTGCTCGAAGCCCTGGTCTATGCCCGCCGTGCCGCCCGGGACATCGCAGACACCATCACAAAGCCAAAAGCGCCGGTGGCAGAGCTACACCCTGTGTTCCAGGCAGCAACGTCGAGCATGGATGCGGGTGCGGTGCAACAGCTGCGCCAGACCATGACGGCCCATGTTGGCATGCGCCGCAACGCCGAAGGGCTGCGGCAAGCACTTGCCACCCTGCAGGCGCTGGAAGCAGCCCAGTCTCAGGGCGAGGCCTTTCTCAACATGTGCGCCACCGCCACACTGATCGCCGCCTGCGCCCTGGAGCGACGCGAAAGCCGGGGCGGGCATTTCCGCACCGATTTTCCGCAGGCAGACCCTGCCCTCGCCAAGCGCAGCCAAACCACCCTCAGCGCGGCCCATGCCCTGCGCAACAAGGTAATCCAAAGCCTTTGAAAGGACATCCCATGATCCGCCAAGCTGCCCTGCCCGATCTGCTGCTGGAACCGTTGGTGCGCGCCGCCCTGCATGAAGATCTGGGTCAGAACGGCGATATCACCACCCGCACGGTGATCCCTGCTGAAACCCGCTATACAGCGCGGCTGAATGCCCGCGAGGCCGGTGTTATTTCTGGCATGCAGATCGCCCGCATTGCCTTTCATCTGGTGGATCCCGCCCTGCAGGTTGAAACCCTGGTCGCGGATGGCTCCCCCTGTGTCCCCGGCGATACCTTGATGACCATCAAGGGCTCAGCCGCCGCGATCTTGTCCGGCGAACGCGTGGCGCTGAACTTTGCCGGGCGTCTGTCCGGGATTGCCAGCCTGACCGCCGGGTTTGTCGCTGAAACCAAGGGCACCCAGACCCGCATCACCTGCACCCGCAAGACCACGCCGGGGCTGCGGATGGTGGAGAAACAAGCGGTGATCCACGGCGGTGGCTCGAACCACCGCTTTGGTCTGTCAGACGCGATCCTGATCAAGGACAACCATATCGCCGCCGCTGGCGGCATCCCGCAGGTGTTGAACGCAGCCAAGGCCAGTGTGAGCCATATGATGAAGGTCGAAATCGAGGTCGACACCCTGGATCAGCTGAGCCAGGTACTGGAAACCGGTGGCGCCGATGTGGTGCTACTGGACAATATGAGCACCCCGGACCTCATCCGCGCCGTCGAGATGACCCGTGGCCATCTGGTGACAGAGGCCTCTGGCAACATGAAGCTGGAGCGCATTGCCGAAGTCGCCGCGACGGGTGTCGATTTCATCTCGTCTGGTGCACTGACCCATTCGGCAAGCACCCTGGATCTGGGCCTGGATTTTTAAGACAAAACCGCAACGATGGTCAGGCGAAAGACGCCTGACCTTGGATTTGACCTAAAGCCCGTCACTGAAAGCCGCGCGGGATGGTCTCCTGCCATTCCTTGACCAGAACCTCAGCCCCCTCAGCCCCCTCACGGGCCGTCACTTTGCGCCAGAGATAGAAATTCTCCACGTCGCAACTCATCTTGTTCTCAGTATCAATCGAGACCTGCCAGCCCTCTTGCTCAAAGGTGAATTCCCAGTCACTGGCAAACACAGCGGTTGCCGGGTCGTCAGGGTGGATTGCATAGTGCATCGAAACATGACTGCCCACCGTCAGCCCGTGGTAAGGATCCACCGCCTTGCCGTAATCATCAAAGGTATCCAGCACCACTGTGCCATCTTCGCGGGTTGTGGTCTGTGAGGTGCCGCTGGCGGGCCGCAGCACCTGCGATTGCAGGGTTGGGTAATCGCGCGGCGCACCGGGGTTTTGCGGTGCGATCTCTGTTGCAACGCGCCGCTCCGGCAGGGTGAGTCTAGAGCTCTCCAGATGCAGCGTCACTTCGGCCGCCTGCGGTGCGGGCCAGACGATGGGCCAGTAAGAGGTCGAAAGCGCCAGCCGCAGCTGATGCCCGGCGCGCAGGTGATGGGCACATTCATTCAGTGCGATCTCGGCCTCATAGCGCTGCCCCGGCACCAGCAGCTCTGGGGTTTCATGGCTGTCGCGATGGGTCAGGTTCAGGGTGCGATAGGTGATCCGCTGCGAGATCCCTTCGGGAGAGACATCACACAGCCGTGCCACCAGCTGCGCCACCGGACGGTCAACGCTGAACGAGACCCGCAGGCGCGGCCGCCCTAAAATCTCCAGCGGCTCCGTCAGCGGTGTGGTGTCAAAGTAGGTGGACAAGGCATCGTCCGCTGCCTGATCCCCGGGGAGTTCATTTTCAAACCGCATGCCGGCGCAAAAATAGCCCGCTGCCTGCCCCAGCGTGGCGGGGTTGCGCACAACCCGCTGTCCTGTAGCGACCTCTTCCGACAGTGCCTCTGCGCCCAGATACATCACCCGGTCCCGCACATTGGGCGATGGCCACTGCGCCTCGGCCACCCAGCGGCCCTGGCGGGGCTTGTTCTGCATGGTCGGGTTGAAATGCTCCTGCATATAGGTCCGGTAGTCTGGCAGATCCTGTGCGCCGCTGTCCTTAGCGCGCAGGTAGTGATCAAACCAGGCCAGCACTTCGCCATGGAAATCCGCCGGATCCAGTTTGGCGATATGGGCGTAGCGATGCTCCCAGGGGCCAACCAGCGCCTTGGCGGGCGCGGTGAGATTTGCCGCCAGGGCGGATGGTGTATTCACATAGGCATCCGCCCAGCCGGTGATCGCCAGCACCGGGGCGGTGATGGCCGACCAATCCTCGCAGACAGAGCCGTGTTTCCATTGCTCATCGCGGGTTGGATGGCGCAGCCAGTCAGCGGCCATAAAGGGCATCTCCGCAATCCGTTTGATCCAGTCCGCCCGCCAGTCGGCGCGGTTCTTGGGGTTTGCCGGGCGCGATTGATAGGCAAACATCTGGCTACCCCAATTGGCATTATCGCTGAGCAGGCAGCCGCCCATATAGTGGATATCATCGGCGTAGCGATCCGCAGTCGAGGCCACCGAGACCACCGCCTTGAGCGCCTCGGGACGGCGGAAGGCCAGTTGCAACCCATTGAAACCACCCCAGGAAATGCCGATCATACCGATGTTTCCGTCGCACCAGTCCTGCGCCGCAATCCAGGCCAGAACCGCTTCGCCATCGCTCAGCTCCTGCTCCGAATATTCGTCATCAAAGACGCCTTCGCTGTCCCCCGTTCCGGCGATGTCAACGCGGATACAGGCATAGCCTTCGCTGGCAAAAACCGTATGGGTGGTTTCATCGCGCGGCGCGGTGCCATCGCCCTGGCGATAGGGCAGATATTCCAGAATGGCTGGAACCGGAGTCTGCACCCGTGGCAACCACATCCGCGCGGCCAGGCGGCGCCCGTCGGGCAGGGTGATCCAGGTGGACTCGATCAGGTCATAGGCGTTGGGCATCCGAGGCTCTCTTTTCTGGCTAAAAATCTTGCTGCAATCTCGCCCAGGTCATTGAATTCACATACTGCGCGATTGTGCACAAAGTGACGCTAATGTAAGCATTTTATCGAGACCTCAAAAAGCGAGAGCCAGATGCAGTCCTCCTTTTCCCAAAACCTGCGCTGGCTCTGTGCCGAGGCGGGGCCGATTGCCCAGACCTGCCGTGGCATCGGCATCAACCGTCAGCAGTTCAACCGCTATCTCAGCGGCGGCGGCGCCCCCTCGGCGCATAACCTGCGGCGCATCAGTAAGTATTTTGCCCTGACAGAGGCAGAGCTGCTGGCGCCCCATGCGGAATTCTGCGCCACACAGGGCGCGCGGCTGGATAAGGCAGCGCTGGCCGCAAATCCTTCCCTGCTTCCGTTCAATCGATTGTTTCAAAACCAGGCCCGCCCGCTGCGGCGGTTTTTAGGGATCTATCACGCCTATTACTGCACCCCGACCTGGCCGGGGCAGATCCTGCGCAGTCTGATCCAGCTGCGCGCCCAGGACGGTCTGGTTGTCACCCATACCTATGAGCGGGCCAGTTCCCAGGACGGCAGCATTCGCCAACGCGGGCGGTATCACGGGCTGGCCAGTTTTCAGGGAAACCGGCTTTGCATGTATGAGACATCCCGACGTGAAGGCGGCTTTTTGTCTGAGACGGTTCTGATGCCGGAACACCCGCAACAGACAAGTTACCTGCAGGGGCTGACCCTTGGGGTCTCTGCCCGCCCGGATCAGCAGCCCTTTGCCACCCGTACCGTATGGGTGCGCATCACTGAGCGCACCAGCGCCCGCGAAGCGCTGGCACTGACCGGAGCCTACCCCAGCACCAGCGTCAGGCTGGATCCAAAGGTACGGCGCCTGCTGGGGGATCAGCCCCCCCTCAGCATCACTCCCCAGACGGGGTAAGCCAAAAGCGGTCGGACTATTTGGCCAGCTTGGGCAGTTTTGGTGCCGATTTCTCCAGCGCCAGCTCAGCATCAGAGAATTTCCAGGGACCACGGACGCCAGGGATGCCTTCTGGGGAAATCTGCATTCCGCGATGCTGAAGCTGCGGATCGTCAAAGGCCTGCCCCACAGTATTGATCGGACCGGCCGGAACCGTCGCCGCCTCCAGTGCCGCCAGCAGCTCTCCCCGGGTCCAGCCTGCCAGCACGGTTTCCAGCAAAGTGGTCAAGGCATCGCGATTGGCCACCCGCAGCTGGTTCGAGCTGAACCGCGCATCCGCCTTGATCCCGGCCAGCCCCAGCACATCGCACAAGCGCTGGAACTGCCCATCATTGCCCACGGCCAGAATGATATGCCCATCCTGTACCGCCATGACCTGGTAGGGCGCGATATTGGGATGCGCATTGCCCAGCCGTGTCGGGCTGTCGCCGGTTGCAAGGTAGTTCATCGCCTGATTGGCCAGAACCGCCGTAGCGCAGTCCAGCAGGGACATGTCGATGTGCTGACCCCGGCCTGTGGTATGGCGCTGTTCAACCGCCGCCAGAATACCAATGGTCCCATAGAGCCCGGTGACCACATCGGTGATCGCCACTCCAACCTTTTGCGGCTGGCCAGTGGGCTCGCCGGTGATCGACATCAGCCCCGACATGCCCTGCAGCAAAAAGTCATAACCTGCGCGTTTGGCGTAGGGTCCGTCCTGACCAAACCCGGTGACCGAGCAATAGATCAGTCGCGGGTTCACCTTGGCCAGGCTCTCATAATCGAGACCATATTTCGCCAACCCACCGACCTTAAAATTCTCGATCAGAATATCCGCATCCCGGATCAGCTCCAGCACCTCTGCGCGCCCTGCTTCGCTGCGAAAATCCGCCACAACACAGTCTTTGCCACGATTGGCGGCATAATAATAGGCTGCTGTTTTATCGCCGTCGCGCTCAATAAACGGAGGCCCCCAGCTGCGGGTATCATCCCCGTCCGGGCTTTCAACTTTGGTCACTTTGGCGCCCAAATCCGCCAGCGACTGGCCGATCCAGGGGCCTGCCAGAATGCGCGCCAATTCAACAACTTTGAGGCCAGAAAGCGGGGTCATGGGCTTATCCTTATTCGGGGTCTTGCCCCTTGTGATCAATCCTGACCGCTGTCTACCCCATCCCGTAATTCCCCTGCAATCATTTGATCAAAATCTGTTGCTCTGCACTCTTGCGGCTCACTGCCCCTTGATCCGGACGGTAAAGCTGGTGCGCGCGCCATTGGGTGGCGGCGGAAAGGGCGCGGCGCGGCGGATCTGTGCCAGCGCAATTCCATCCAGTTTGCCCGACCCCGAGCTGCGCGCAATGCTCACCCCGGCCAGGCCGCCACCAGCCGTTATGCGAAAGCGCACCAGCGCGACCCCCCGGACATCTGCCCGCCGTTTGGCTCGTTGAATGCGGCGCATCACCAAACCAGAGTAATTGCTGGCCGCTGCATTGCCCTGCGTCTGTGCCGTGCCCGCCGCGCTTGCGGCCAGCCCCCCCGCTGTGCTGCGGGTCGAATGCTGGGTGCCGCGGGTTGCGCTGGCCGCTGCATTGCCGCGCGGCTTTGCCGTCGCCACGGGTGTGACAGCTGCATTTTCTGCCCTGCGTGGAGCGGGGGCCGGTTCTGGCGAGACCGGCGGTTCAGCCGGATGTTCAACTGGACGCTCAGGGGGGCGCAGGGAATGGGTAACCACCGGGCTTTGCGGCTCTGGCGGTTGCGCCTCATTGGGCTCAACAGGTGGTACAGCTGTTGCCTCAGCCGGGGTTTGCACCATAGTTTGCGCTGTGGTTTGCACCACTGGGCTGGCCTGCTCGATCTGAGATACCGGTTCCGCCACATCCAGCACCGCATTTGTGGCGGGCTCAGCAAGTGGCGGTTGGGCAAGTTCAAGCCCCGGGTTCAGCGCAGCTGGTTCGACAGGTGGTTCGACAGGTGGCTCCACTGGCGGTTCTCCCCTGAGAGGAACCAAGGGTACGCCACCTTGAACGGTTTTGATCTGCGCAACGGGGGCCGGACCCTCGGCCACAAGCCGTTTCATCAAGGGCGAGCTGGCAGGGGCAGCAGGCTGCGGCTGAACCGGTGGTGCTGGTGCGGCCTGAGGGACAGGCTGCGGCGCCACGGCCTCTTTTGGGGTTTCGACCCCAACCGCCAGATTGGTAAAACTGTTGCCCTGCGCCGCCAAAGCAGTCCTGCCTCCCGCCTGCTGCACCGGGTTTGTCTTACTCTGCAAGACAGGGACAGCATGCAGTCCCAAGGCCAGGAGCAGGGAAAGAAATGCCGCCATTTGCGATTGCGGCACCTGTCGGAGCACAGCATTTAATTGCCCAACATTTAATTGCCCGGCCATGGCTACAGTGCCCTTTCAGAGATCAGAACCACCCGCTGCGCCCCCGCTGCGCGCAGAGCATTGCCAAGTCGCACCAGCTCCCTGGCTGGCAGGGCCTGATCCGGCACAATCCGCACCACCTGCCGCGCCTCAGGTGACAACCCGGCCATATAGCTCTTGGCCCCGGCAACAGGCTGACCGCGCAGCGACAACCGCCCATCCGCATGCGCCACCAGGGTATCCGGGGGCTCCCGCCCCTCAAGATCCGAGGTCTTGACCAGCGTCAGGTCCTTGTCGATGGGCGGCGCCAGAGTGCCGGCAATCATAAAAAAGATCAGCATCAGAAACACGATGTTGATCAGGGCGATTGTTGGTTCTTTCTGCGTCTGAGAACGGGTTTTCAACTGCATCAGCCCAGGACCACCGTTTGCAGGTTTTCTACCTGTCGCAGCACCGCCAGCAGATCGACCAGACGCTGCGAAGTCGCCTGCGCATTGGGGCTGATCAGAACCAGATGGCCCCGGCTGTCCTGCGGCTGGCTGCGGATCAGGTCCGCGATCCGGTCCAGATCAACGCTCTGACCGTTCAGCATCACAGCGTCGGGCCCAAGACTGACAAACAGCTTTTGACGGCTCGGCGCTGTACTGCCAGTGCCAGCCGCCATCAGCTCAACCTCGCCATATTTCGAGAAGGTTGAGGTCAGCATAAAAAACAGCAGCAACAGGAAAATCACATCAATAAGCGAGGTCATCGACAGGCGTCCACGCTGGGGAGGGGAGAGTTTAACCGGCATGTGCCACGGGTCCCACAGGCGGCGCGACACCAGCCTCGGGAGATATCTGAGCCGCCGCAGCGGGCTGAGACCCCGCCGATACCTGAGGCGCAAAGACAACCCGCAAAGCCTGATTGGCAAAGACCCGTTCGCGCTGCATCCGCGCCGTAAGCCAGCTCAGCACCAGCGAGGTTGGCATCGCCACCGCCAGCCCCGCAGCCGTCGTCAGCAGCGCCACCCAGATCCCGCCCGCCAGCAGCGAGGGATCCACCGAAGAACCGGCAGACTGCAGCTTCTGAAAGGCTTCGATCATGCCGATCACAGTGCCAAAAAGCCCCATCAAAGGCGCCAGTTGCGCCACCATATCCAGCGCCCCCAGCCCGCGCTCCAGCTGCGCAAACCGGGCTTCTGCCTCGGCGTCGACCCGCTCTGACAGTTCCGCAGACTGCGGTGACGTCAAGGCCATGCGCAACACCGGACCAAGGTAGGATCGGCTTTCGCCCAGCGCCTTGAGCGCCCGCTCCCTGTCGCCATTATCCCAGGCGGCGACAGCCGTTGCCAGCTGCCGGTGGCGCCCCACCCGCGCCGCCTGGTATTGCCACAATTTGTAGATCACCAGCGCCGCTGTCAGCACCGAAACACACAAAAGCAGCAAAACAACGGGCCCCCCAAGATCCAGAACACGCGTGATGGCCTCTTGGATCAGGGTCATCCCAACAACTCCATCTTGGTCCGGCTGGTCAGGGTCAGCCCCTGCGAACACCCCCCCACGTCCAGGCCCGCAGCGGTGCAGGTCTGGGCTCCGTTTATCAGCACCCGGCTGATGTCAGCGCAGGGCTGTGGAAATTGAAACTGCCGCACCCGCAGGCGCCCGGCAGGAAGATCTTGAAAATCCAACAGGGTCAGACGAGACACCTGACCAGCGGCGTCGAACAAAACCATCTCGTAGACCGCCTTGTCGATGTCCTGCCCGTGGCTATTGGTCACCACAAAGGACAGCTTGCAGGCCGCCCCGATGTCCTCGGCCGCGCTTAGCTCGATCGAGATTGCCTCGGGCCTTGCTCCGGGCACAGGCGGCATTGCCTCCTGCGCCGTTGCATGGCCTCCAAAGACACCGCAATATCCAAGCGCCAGAGCCGCGGTAAAGTGAGCCAGTTGTGCCATCTGTGACCTCATTTGTTGTGGTTGGATCAGAAGGATTTTGCCAAAGTCAGCTTAAAGTTACGCCCTGTTTTGTATTCGGTGGCGAGGTTGGGCTTGTACTGGCGATCAAATGCATTCTCGATCCCAAGGCGGATCTCGGCGCCTTGCAGCGCTCCCGATTGTGGACGGTAGGTTGCCCGCAAATTGCTGACTCCATAGCCACCGTAGTTGCGCGAACCATTCTCGGCCACCACCTGTTCCCAGCTCAGATCCCAGGCCTCACCAAGGCGCTTACCCACAGTCAGGCGCGCGGAGTTGGCTGGCGCATTGTCCCACTGCCCCCAAAGCCCCGAGGATTGCAGCGCATCGTAGTCGCCATAGGCTGTGTTCAGATCAAAATAGGTTCCGTTTTCCATGGCATAGGTCATTTCAACCTCCAAACCATGGCTTTCGACTGCGCCGATGCCCGAATAGGAAGTGACATCCCACAGACGTGTGAAGAAGACATTTGCCTTGACCTGGAGCGAGTCATCGCCCGCAAAGACGCCGCTCGACGCATAGGCAGCGCCGAACTCATAGGTTGTCGATTTTTCGGGTTGGTTCATATAGGTTGGGTTGTTCAAATCGTCGAGGATCGGCAAGCTTTCGGTATAGGCCGCACTGGCAAATACAGAGACCCCGGAGTCAAATTCATAGCGCGCTGAAATGCCACCCATCAAAGCCGAATTGTCATAGCGATCCCCAGCATAGGTCCCCGCCCCGGTGATCTTTTGACTTTCCCAACGCAAAGCCGGACTGATTGTCCAATGGCCCCCTAGATCGATGTCATCAACAAGAAACAGGGCGGTCCGCTCATCCCTGCCGCCGGGGACTGAAACATTGCCAGAAACCGGATCTACCTGACTTTCAAGGCGGTCCTTGCTGATCCATTCAACCCCGAACCGCAAATCATGCGAGGCTGCACCGGTCTGGAAGAACATGGCGTTTTTGACTGTCAGCTTATCAATGGTGTAGTCGTGATCGCCGTCCAACAAATAATCGGCAAAACCACCCGGATTGGTTGGCTCACTTTCGATATAGATATCGGAATAAGAATACTGCACGGTCAGATCAATCAGATCGTTGCCAACCGGATTGTATTCGTATTTCAGAGTCGCAATCTCGGACTCTGTCTGGCGGTTCACATTGCCAAAGTTGACAACGTTAAACGCATCATAGGGCGCGTCGAATTCCTCGGTTGATGTCTTCTGATAGCTGAATGTCAGCCCGTGTTCACCCGCATCCCCAAAGGTGTATTTGATCTTTGCAAGCCCGGAATAGGGCTCGGTCGCGGTATATTGAATCAGATTGCCATCGCCATCCTTGTAGGCATCCGTATCCCGCTTGGTGTAGTTCAGCAGAACCTCAAGGTTTTCCATCGGCTGCCAGGCGATGATCGACGAGCTGTGATATCCCGCGCCGTTGCTGGAGTAGCCAAGCGTCTGCCGAAAGCGCAAACCAATTTCACCACCGGTGAAGTCGGAGGCATCTTTGGTTTCAAAAGAGACCACACCGCCAATGATGCCCGATCCAAATTCAAACGAGCCAACCGTACCGCGATTTACTGAGACGCTTTTGTAAAGGGAAGGATCGGTAAACAGCTGCGTGCCGACGCGGTAGATCTCTTCTGATCCGGTTGTGGCGCCATCAATGACAATGGCTACTTTCTGGTCGGTGCCATAGGTGCCATTGGCGCCAAAGCCTCGGATATTGATCCCCGAGCCTTCGGGACGCGACCCGTTTACCAGGGCAACGCCTGGAACGGAATCGATCAGTTCAGCAATCGTGCCTGCCTGCCGGTCGTCAATTTCTTCCTGGTTGATCACTGTCAGCGCCTCGGCGGTACCGACCTGAACTTCGCGCTTCCCCTGACCCAGCTCAATGGTGCCCAGGAACCCTTCACCCTGAACCTCGGGTGGCAGTTCTTCTAGCAGATCCTGCGCCAATGCCCCCGATCCGAGCGTCAAACCCAATATGGAAACGGTCCCCAGCAAATGCTGCGTCAGCCGAAATTTCCCCATCACATGTCCCTTTGCGTCTTGGTCTTTGAACCGAAGCTTGCAGAAGGGGCTGGCGCGGTAGTTTCTATAGTTTCTGGTGGAATCATTGATTTCCACTTGAGGCTGATAGTAAAGGTGATAAAAACAGTCAACATAAATAAACCGCTGCGTCACCGCAGCTGCCAGCCCGAAGCTGCCCCCCAAATCGATGGGTCAACGCGCCGGCGCCAGCCCTTTCCGCACCAACTTGCAACTTTGAAAGGGCCAGACATGAGCCTTACTCCGCCGCTGGACTCGCAGGCCATTCGCCAGATGCGTCAAGAAAACCACAAGATGCGCGATCGCGATTTTGCCGCGCAGTTCAACATCAGCGAAGCCCAGCTGGTGGCCGCCTATCTGGGTGAGGGCGTGACCCAAATAAATGCTGAGCTCGACCAGATCTTTCCACGGCTTGCCGCATTGGGAGAGGTCATGGCCCTGACGCGCAACGACTCCTGCGTGATCGAAAAGGTCGGAACCTATAGCGACTACCGTCCCGGCAAACATGCCTCCATGGTGCTCACCCCCGAGATTGATCTGCGGCTTTTCCCCCGCCACTTTGCCTTTGCTTTTGCGGTTGAACGCAGCTCGGACGCAGGCCTGCGCCGCGCGCTGCAGTTCTTTGATGCCGCCGGAGACGCGGTACACAAGGTCCACCTGCGTCCGGCCTCCAACCTTGATGCCTGGGCTGCCCTGGTCCAGGATCTGGCGCTGCCTGACCAGCAGACCCTGCCAGAGGTCACCCCGCGCCAACCACCGGAACCCGCCAAGGCAGATCCCAAAATGGCGGAGCAGCTGCGCCGTGAATGGGCCAAGATGACAGACACCCATCAGTTTCGCCAACTGACCTCCAGGCTAAAGATGAACCGTCTGGGGGCTTACCGGATCGCCGGGGAGCCATTGGCGCGGCAACTTGTTGCGGATGCCGTGGATACCATGCTGCAAGCCCTACGCGATCAGGGCACCGAAGTGATGATCTTTGTCGGCAACCCCGGCTGCATCCAGATCCACGCAGGTCCGGTGCACAGCTTGCGCCGCATGGGCCCCTGGCAAAACATCCTTGATCCGGGCTTTGACCTGCACCTGCGTCTGGACCATCTGCACGAGGTCTGGGCGGTGAGCAAGCCAACCCAGCATGGTGCTGCGATCTCGGTCGAAGGCTTTGATCGCCAGGGGCGCGTACTCCTACAGGTCTTTGGCCGCCGTGTTGAAAACCGCGACCACCGCCCGGAGTGGGGTGAAATTGTTGCGGCTCTGCCCTCACTCTGCGCACCACTAGCGGATCAGGCCGCCACCCCAGCTGCGGAGGCAGTCCAATGAGCATGCTTTCGTCCATATCTTCTGGTGTCAAAACCGGGCTGAGCCTGGCTCTGCTTGCTCTGGTTCCAGCCCAGGTCACACAGGCGCAGGTCACACAGGCGCAGGTCACACAGGCACAGGCTCAGATCCCACCGGCCCACATCCCAGCAGCAGAGGCACCCAGCCGGATTGTCTCAATTGGTGGCGCGGTGACGGAAATCGTCTATGCACTGGGGCAGGAAAACCGTCTGGTGGCCCGCGACACCACCTCCAACTTCCCTGCCAAGGCTGCAGAGCTGCCAAATGTCGGCTATGCCCGCGCCCTCTCCCCCGAGGGGGTTCTGTCCGTTAACCCCGATCTGATCCTCGCCTCCGAGGGTTCCGGCCCGCCAGAGGCCCTGGCGGTGTTAAAGCAGGCCGGGCTGGCCTATGTCGAAGTGCCGGAAATCTACTCTGCCACAGGCGTTATTGCCAAAATCGAAACCGTGGCAGAGGCTTTGGATCAGCATGAGGCTGGCGCGGCCCTGGTGGCGCAGGTCAGTGCTGACCTTGCAGCGGCGCAGGAACTGGCGCTCCAGGCCGCAGGCGACAGGCCCAAGCGGGTGCTCTTTGTGCTCTCCACCCAGGCCGGGCGCATCACCGCCAGCGGCACGGGAACCGGTGCGGATGGCATCATCACCATGGCCGGCGCCGTCAATGCGATCAGCGATTTTGCCGGGTACAAGCAGTTGACCGACGAAGCCATTGCCGCCGCCGCGCCAGATGTCATTCTGGCAATGGATCGTGGCGGCGACCACGGGCTCACCAAGGCCTCGCTGCCCAGCCTGCCTGCGCTGATGCTGACCCCAGCGGCACAGAATGGTCAGCTCATTCGCATGGACGGTGCGCTGCTCCTGCAGTTTGGTCCCCGCGCGGCCCGCACCGTCAAAGATCTGTCTCAGGCCATTTACGGGGCTGCCGAGTGACCGCGCTGTCAACCGATATCAAGGGGGCAAACCCGCCCCCCGGCTCCGCCCCTCTTGCCGATCGCCGTGTCAGAGCCCGGCAATTGACCGTTATTTTGACCCTCCTTCTCATCGTGACCTCCGTTCTGTCCCTCACCACCGGTGCCTCAGATGCATCGCTCTGGACGGCGCTGAAAGATCTGGCTGCGGGGCGGGAACTGTCCACAATGGACCGTGTGGTGCTGTTGGATATTCGCCTGCCGCGCCTGTGCATGGGCATATTGGTTGGCGCCGCGCTGGCACTTTCTGGCGCGGTGATGCAGGGGCTGTTTCGCAACCCGCTGGCCGACCCTGGTATCGTCGGGGTCAATGCTGGCGCCGGGCTGGCCGCTGCTGCCGCGATCGTATTGGGCGGCCTGCTTCCAGTCCCCCTGCAGCAGATACTTGGCTATTGGGTCGTCCCTGTTGCCGCCTTTTTGGGCGGATGGGTGTCGACCCTGCTGCTGTACCGGGTCTCGACCTGGGGTGGCAGAACCTCGGTTGCAACCATGTTGCTGGCAGGGATCGCAATGGGGGCACTTGCCGGAGCCGCGTCTGGCGTCCTGACCTATATCAGCGATGATGCCCAATTGCGGGACTTGAATTTTTGGGGATTGGGGTCTCTTGCCGGAGCCACTTGGGCCAAGGTCCTGTCGGCTTTACCGATCATTTGTCTTGCGCTGGCCACAGCCCCCTTTTTGGCGCGTGGCCTGAATGGCATGGCCTTGGGGGAAGCCGCTGCCGGCCATGTGGGCATTGCCGTGCAACGGGTGAAAAACACCGCGATCCTGGCCGTGGCCGGGGCCACCGGGGCCGCGGTGGCGGTCTCTGGCGGGATTGGTTTTATCGGCATTGTGGTGCCGCATCTGCTGCGCCTTGCAACGGGTCCCGATCACCACAGCCTGCTGCCCAATGCCGCCCTGCTTGGCGCATCGCTGCTGCTGGCGGCGGATATATCAGCCCGGGTCATCGTTGCGCCGGCAGAGCTGCCCATCGGCATTATCACCGCCATCCTGGGCGCGCCGGTGTTTTTGTGGATCCTGCTCAAACGACGGGGAGATCTGGGAATATGACCATGACAACGCACATCGGGCCCACAGCGCAATTGGAGGCCAAGGGCATCAGCGTCAAACTGGGGCGCAGCCAAGTCTTGCACGCGGTTGATTTCACGGCCACCTCTGGCAAGGTAACCGCAATTGTCGGCCCCAATGGGTCTGGCAAAACAACCCTGCTGCGCGCCATGACCGGCGAAGTGCCCCACGGTGGCCAGGTGCGCCTCAACGGGGTGGATGTGGCCAACCTGAAGCCCTGGGAGTTGGCAGCCATTCGTGCGGTGCAGCCGCAAAACAGCAGCATTGCCTTTCCCTTTACCGTGCTCGAAATTGTGCGTTTGGGTCTCAGCGCTGGCCTGTCGGCCGCCGATAGTTCGGTTCCCCTGCAGGCGCTAGGAACCGTTGGCCTATCCGGTTTTGCCGGGCGCATGTATCAGGATCTGTCAGGTGGGGAACAACAGCGCGTGCAACTGGCGCGGGTTATAACCCAGGTATGGGAGCCGGTTGTGGATGGAGCTCCGCGCTGGCTGATCCTGGATGAGCCCGTCGCCAGCCTCGACATCGGGCACCAGTTCACCGTGATGGATCTGGCCCGCAGCTATGCCGCGCGTGGGGGCGGAGTTGTTGCGGTGATGCATGACCTCAACCTTACCGCCATGTTTGCCGACCATATGGTGCTGATGGAGGCAGGACAGGTGGCTGCAACCGGCACTCCGGCTGAGGTGCTGACGGATGCAACCTTGGCACGCACCTATGGCTGCCCGATCCCGGTCAACACCACCCCCCCTATCGAGATACCCTTTCTGCTGCCACAGGCGCGCGCGGCGTTGCCGGCGCAGGCCCGTTAGCAGGCTGGCGGCGAGGCAAGCATCGGTCTCGCCCGACTATGTGTAGGCGGGCTGCGTAGCGGCAAGCATCAGGTGATCGGGCCCGTGTTTTACACCGGGCCCGCATCCTTCCCCCTTTGGAGCCATGGCGCCTGCCTTCTACTCAAACCAACGCGCCCAACCATCCAGGTAGTAGCCAACCAAAGCATGTGATTGCACCGTATTGACCGCGACCGGCACTGGCCCGCTTTGCGGATCAAACACCTGCGCCGCCTGCCAGACTTCCGGCGTAATATATTTCAGCTGCGCGGCGACATCTGTCGGCAGGCCTGTCGGCAAGTCAAGCCGCGTCGAGGCCAGTTTTTGTGGACTGGCCAGTACAAACCCCCAATCGCCAAAGCTGGGCAGGTAGGCATGATAGGGCAGTGTCGCAAGCCCCGCGCCCGGGGCCTGGGGGTTGCGGCTGGACTGCAGGGTCGCATTGATCGACCAGAAGGCTTCGCGGGCAAAAAGCGGCGATCCCGCCTGCGTCACCATAACCCCCTGCGCGCTCAGCCGCTCGACCAGAGCACCATAGAATTGGCGGCTATAGAGCTTGGACAGGGCCAGGTTCTTGGGGTCGGGAAGATCTACGAAGATGACGTCATAGACCGCACTGCTGTCGTCAACAAAGCGCCAGGCATCGGCGTTTTTGATCTCGACGCGTGGATCAGACAGAGATCCGCTGTTCAGCTGTGACAGATCCGGGTGGTCACGAAACAGCGCAGTGACACGCGGATCCAGATCGACCAGCGTGACCTTATCGACCTCAGCCCAGCGCAAGACCTCGCGTAGCGCCATACCATCGCCACCGCCAAGGATCAGAACGGATTTGCGCCGTGGTGCCAGAGCCATGGCCGGATGCACCAGGCTTTCATGGTAGCGGTACTCATCCAGGCTATCAAACTGGATCGAGTAATCCAGAAACAGCCGGGTGCGGTCGCGATACCGGGTGACGGTGATCTGCTGATAGGGCGTGGCTTCGCTGAGGATGATATCATCCTCAAACAGATTGCTCTCCGTCACCGACACCAAACGCTCTGCCTGCCACAGCGCAAGCAGCGTCACCAGCAGGGCAATTGCCCAGACCCCCACCTGAGCCCGACTGGTATCGCGGCGAAAAACCCACAAGGAAAGCCCCGCAACCCCTAGGTTCAGGGTCCCAAAGGCCAGGCTCCCGGCCATCAGCCCAAGATGTGGAATGATCAGCAATGGAAAGGCAAGCGAGGCCACCAGCGCGCCAATGTAATCGACGCTGAGAACATTCTCAAAGCGAAACTCCGGTGCACCAATGTCTTTGAGCACCCGCGCGATCAGCGGGATCTCCATCCCCGACAACAGCCCAACCGTGACCAGCAATCCGTAGAGCGGCAGGCTGACGCTCTCCATCCAGGCAAAGCTGAGAAACACAGCCGGCGCCATGAACCCACCCGCGACCCCCAGCAGGATCTGCGCCCAGACAAAGCCCGCCATGGCGCGGTCGACATAGCGCGACAGCCAGGCCCCCAACCCCATGGAAGACAGGAATACCCCAATCACATACGAGAACTGGCGCACGGAATCGCCCAGCAGGTAGCTCGACAATGTGGCCGCGATCAGCTCATAGATAAGGCCCGCCACAGCCACCAGAAAGGTCGCCACCAAGAGCCAGGTTTCCCGCAGGCGCAGGGATTTGGCCGCCGCAACCGGGTCAGCTGATGCGCCTGCCTCCGCTGCCGTTGCGCAATGCGGGTCAGGAGACAATGACAGCCGCAATGATAATAGAGATCGACACGAACACCAGTCCGATCAACACCGCCAGCGCCATGTTCTGATCCTGCTCGATCTCTTTCATGATGGGAAAAGGCGTTATCCAGTCAATGACCTTCCAGACCAGCCCCATGAGCGCGACCCCCAGGATGGTATAGACAATGGTGCTGATCATTTCAGTCAGCTGAATTGCAGCAAGATACTCCATGAGAACCCTCTCTATTTGATACTTCCATTCAATCCCCGCCCTGCGCTCACGGCGCGGATCGAGCGATCCAGATCACGGCTTTCGCCGCCATGGCCCATATAGGCGACATAGGTGGTTCCAGCGATGGCCAGGCCCGAAAGCAGGACAAAGATCAGGCGAAACAAAATCATCTCAATCGTCGTCCTCATCGACCCAGTCGCTGTCGCGCCAGCGGGCCCTGTTATGCAGATAGCGGCGCAGCATCGGCAGGCCGCCGATACAACCAAAGCCAAGAGCCAGCAAGACCAGCCAGAAACTGCTGGAAACACCATTGCGAATTTGCAGGTTCACCACGGTCATCTGGCGCTGCGGCGAAGAGGCGCGATTCACACTTGGCGCCCAAAAACCGCTTTCTTCCAAATTCAGCGTCACCGAATAGATTCCAGCCGTCGGCGGGAAAAAGGCCAGGCTCGCCGCATTGCTGCCCTCGCTCCAGCTGCCCTCATTGTCGTGGCCATTGTAATATTCCACGGTGCGCCCGGATTCAAACAGCACCTCGCCCTCGGGATCTTCCAGCTCGACCGACAGGAAATGCCAACTATTGCGCCCATTGCCCTGCAGATCAATGCGCGTCAGCCGCCCTGGTTTGGTCACCTCAAACGGGATGGTCACCGGCAGCTCCGCCACAGGGAACTGCTGCCGCGTCTCGGCCCGCTCCCCGTTTTGCAGCGCCAAGATCATCGCCAAAAACAGGCACAGCACCATGCAGCCCAGTCCGGCCTTGGTCACAAAACCAGCGTTGGCCCCTGCCTTCATTTTCTGAAGCGCATGTACACCGCTTGGCTTGCCCCCAGAAGGCAGATCAAAGCCGGAAAGCTCGCCCCGCTGCAGGTAGACCGTGTGGTAGATCTCGCGCTCCCGGTTGGTGGTCGAAAAGCCCAACATCGCATTTTCGGACATCGCCGTAATTGTGGTGGTCTTCTGTCCCTTGCGCGGCGCCCAGGTGAATTCACCTTCGGCATAGATCACAGCGCTGGTTGAAGTGTCATAATATTGGAACACCTCCCCCCCTGCCCGCACCCTCGGGCGGGTGTCTGCTCGATTGACCTCAGCTGCTGACAGCCAGCCCACTGGTTTGCGGTAGCGCCGAGAAAAGGTCAGATGGCCATCCTCAAGGGTGATCCAGGCATAGCCATGGGTGGGAGAGAATACCTGATGGTCCACCCATTTCCAACTGCGCCCGCGCCAGGCCTCTTCGTGTTCAAGAATGCCAATGACGGTATAATTCACCCCAAAAATCTGCCCCGCCGCGCCAATCTTGATCGGCGTCTCCGGGCGCTCCAGAATATTGAATTTTGCCAGAGTCTTATAATTGTCCAACGCGTCCAGCGCCGTACCGCAATAGCTACAGATATGGGTGGTCACCCGACCGCCGCCCAGAATGTCGAGCCCGGCCCCGCAGGCGGTGCAATTGATCGACTTCAGCTCTGGGTTCAGGCTCATGCGGCTTTGACCTCGACCTCAAAGGGGTCAATCCAGCTGCCAATGAACCATTCATAATCTGTGCCGACACTTTCTGCCGAGAGCACAGTGCCATCCTCCCCCTGCAGGTTGAGAAAACGATAGCTCTCTCCCACGGTCAGCGGGTGCCCAAAGCTGCCCTTGAGGCCAACACAGGTTCCGGTTCCCTCCTCGTCGACGCGAAACCCTTCGGTCTTGTAGCGCAGCGTACGGCCCAGGCGCAGCCTGCCCCGGAATTTTGGCCAGTCTTTTTCAGGCAGCTCACGTTGCAGGATCAAATCGCCCTCATCGACGGAAATCCACACCGGATTACCGGCCCCGTCGATCGCCCAGAATTCATCCCAGGTGCCACGCCCATAGGAAAACCGGGCATGACCCAAAATCTGATACCGCCCCTTGCCGATCTTGAGCTCATCACCCAACTGGCAAATCATCGGCACCTCATGCAGCACCCCCTGATCGCCCGCCAGACGCAGCCCTGCATCCTCTAGCAGCAGGGTGGTCGCACAGGACTCGCAGGTGATCATCTTGACGCTTTTGATCGCCGGGCTGACCGGATGACCACAATTGGGACAATTCATTTCGCTCATGGCGCAATTGTTATGATTAGGGTCATGCTCGCAACGGGAAAAATCACCATTTTCCCCTCATGCTTGCAATTTGCAACAGCCCAGGGTCAGGACCGACGGATCCCGGAATATAGGGGTCCGTCCCGCGCCAGGGGGTAAAGGCTTCACAAAGCGCAAGAATTCTAGCTGAAAGACAATTTTCCTGCCTGAAATTTAGGCCGATCCGCTGCCCGTGTTTGGCGCATAACGGCTATGACGGCACGGCAGCTAGCAGCGCGCAAATCCGCTGCCTATGTTCCCCTCATGGGAGACGTTTTAACAGGAGTGACCTGCAATGGCACATACCGCACTTTACACCGTCCCAACCGCCCTGGGCATTCTGAACCTTCTTGCGAAGCCCTTCACAGCCCTGGGCAGAGGTTTGGTCGCAATTGCCGAAAACAACACCCGCTACCAGACCCTGAACAAACTGATGGCTTTGAGCGACGAAGAACTCGCAAAACGCGGCCTCAAACGTGATCAGCTGGTGCACCACGTCTTTTCCGACAGCTACTATCTTTAAGACAGTTTCACAATTTAGCGGGAGCGCCCCGTTTGAAACAGCCGTGAACTGTGGGCTGAAATTCAAACTGGGCGCTCCCGGCTATTATCCGACATCTCGCCCAACCTGTGATCGCCTTCGATGGTCCTGACTGGTCGATGGCTCAGGCAGACCGAGACAGCAGCTCTTCCTCATAGCCCATCTCATCCAGTTCAAAATCGTCAGTTGCCTCTGCAAAAACCCCCTCAGAGGCGCTGTCCTGCCATTGGCCTTTTTCTCCGGCCTGATCCTGCGCCTCGCGCAACACAAACTGGCCGACCAGCTCGTTTAGACCACGGGCTTCGCCGTTCAAAGACTGGATAGCAGCGCTCGACTCATCAACCATGGTTGCATTCTGCTGGGTCACCTGGTCCAGCTGAGACATGCCGATATTGACTTCGTTGATACCCGTAGCCTGATTGGCAGAGACCGCAGAAATACCCGATACCAGCTCTGATATATGGGCGACCTGCTGTACAACCGCTTCCAGCGCCTTGCCGGCTCCGTCAACCTGCTGCACCCCGTCCTGAACATGACCCGAGCTGGTCCCGATCAGAATTTTGATCTCCTTTGCCGCTTCAGAAGAGCGCTGTGCCAGACCGCGGACCTCAGAGGCAACAACAGCAAAGCCCCGCCCCACTTCCCCGGCACGTGCCGCTTCAACCCCGGCATTGAGCGCCAAGAGATTGGTCTGAAAGGCGATGTCGTCAATCACGCCAATGATCTGTGAAATACGGCTGGAAGATGCCTCGATTTCATTCATGGCAGCAATGGCCCCCTCAACAACCCGGCCGCTGTGTTCGACATCGCTGCGCGCCGTGACCACAGCCTGCTCGACTTCTTTGGTGTTTTGCGCTGCGGTATTGACGCTCATGGCCATCTGCTCCAGCGCGGCTGCGGTCTCTTCCAGCGTTGCGGCCTGGCTGGCCGTGCGCGTCGACAGATCTTCGGAGGCAACCTGGATTTCACTGGAGCGCCCCTGAATTCCCTTACTGGCCAGAACCACCCTGGAAATCAATTCGTTCAGGTTATCTACCGTTTCATTGTAGTCAACGCGCAGGGGTTCATAGTCATCATCAAAAACTTCGCCAATGCGATCACTGAAATTCCCTTTCGACAGGTTTTGCAACCCATTGCCAAGGCGCGCAATGACACGCTCGCCTTCGGCACGTCTGGCATCTTGTTCAGCGAGCGTTAGAACGACACGTTCAGAAATCAAATCAATATCATGGGCAATTTCCCCAAAATCATCCGGGCGCATTCGTTCCGAGATTCTGAGTTCAAAATCGCCTTTTGCCACATCTTTGAGAGCCATGCGCAGACGTTCAATGGGTCTGGTGATGGTCAGCGTCGTTTTCCGTGCATTATACACGACCACCAGGATGGTCAGGCCGGAGATCCCCAGCAAGCTATAAAGCATTGCCATATCATGGGCCCGCGCTGCCGCAGCCGTTTTACTGGAAAGCTCTTCGATATTTTGACCAAGAGGAGTGAGCGCCTGCTTCAATGCAGCGAACTCCTGTAAAAAGGACGGCAGCACCGCCAGAGCCGCAGCTCTATCACGGAAACCCTGGGCCTGAAGATCCTGCGCTGAAGCGATATAGGCCTCTGTCAATGGCATAGCTGCCGCGATCAGGGCCATAATGTCAGGGTGGAGTTCTGTTGCCTTGAGGTTTTCCAGTGAGGCCAGAAGCAGCTCTGCCTCCTCTGCAAGCTCCGCTTTCAACGCCGCCTGATCAGCATTGGAGTGCGCCCCCCCCTCAAGCAGACTGTTGACAACAAGTCCTTCTATCGCTTCGTGTTTTAGATCCGCAGTTAATTCCTGACGCACCGCATCAGTGACTGAAATTTGCCGCTCCAATTCCAGCTCACTCTGCCAAAGACTATAAATCGCAAGACTGGCGAGACATACGATGGAGGACACTGCTGTAATGCCGGAAATGAGCAGCCTTACATTTATTGAGATATTCCTGATCACATCAACACTCCGCCTGGTTGTACAACCTCCCTTCTAAAATCTGTTCCTTAAAATTTCAAAAATCGGAGAAAAATATTAATTCAGAAAAGCGCATCAGAAGAATTCAACAACGAAAAAATTCTCGCCCCCAAAGGAGTTCCGTAATTCCCGTTATTATAAAGATATTTTCTGCCAGACCTGTAGTGTCTGGACACAACATCCTTTCCGCCAGAGTTCCAGCTTCGCTCTGCCACCCTTTTTGCCCCCCCCTTTGCGCCGCCATGCACACTCCAACCGTGCAAAGGTCAGCTATGCAGGCTCGAGACTGTTGCACTGCTCCCCGGCACTATTCCGGTAGAGACGACGACGGAGGCCGGTCTTGCAACAGTGTTTCAGCGACGCAGCGCAGGTGATCCCGCATCGCCTCGGTGGCCGCGGCGCTGTCCCCCCGCAGAATGGCTGCGGCAAGGGTCTGGTGTTGCTGTCCCAAAACAGCAGTCACCTCACGCGAATAGGTCGCAGCCCGGGTGTTGGCCCAACTGGCCTGCGCCCGCACCGATCGGATCGCCTCATAGACGGTCAAAAACAGCGGGTTCTGCGCCATTTCAGCGATTTTGTAGTGAAAGACATCATCCGCCGCATCATAGCTTTGCTGATCCCGCGCATCGAGCGTGGCCTGGGTCGCCAGGGCAAAGACCGCGCGCGCCTTGTCATCGGCGCGCAGGGCTGCCAGCCCGGCCAGAGCGGGCTCGACCTGCAAGCGGACTTCCATCACCTCCTGCGGGCTGACCCGTTGTGCCAGGCTCTTGAGCCGTGCCGCGTCCGGAATGGGGGGCGGTTGCACAAAGGTCCCTTGTCCACGCCGACGAAACAGCGCGCCTTCGGTCTTGAGCTGATCCAGCGCCTGCCGCAGCCGGGCGCGGCTAACCCCCAGATGCTGTGCCATCTCCCGTTCGGGCAACAGCCGATCCCCCCGCAGCACGGCGCCGGTTGCAATCTCTCGCTGCAGCCGCGTCGCAAGCTGCTGCTGCGGCAGAGCCGCATCAGTTGTGCCGCTCGGGCGCTGAGGAGGGCGATCCGTCATTGGCGGTTACAGACCCAAAAGGTCTTTGAACATCCGGGCCGAGGTGAACATCAGGAACAGGCCAAAGGTCAGGCGCAGGGCCCGGCGTGGAATGCTATGGGCCAGTTTGACCCCCACCCGCGCAAAGCTGGTGCTCAATGGAATGATCACCGCTGCCAGGAACAGGTTCACATAGCCCAGGGAAAAGGGCGGCAGCCCTTCGGCGCCCAAACCGGTGGCCATATAGATCAGTGCTCCGGGGACACCGATCACAAACCCAATGGCCGCCGAGGTGCCAACGGCCTTGCGAATGTCATAGCCCAGGAAATTCAAGAGCGGCACACAGACGGTACCGCCGCCAATCCCCATCATTGCCGAGATCGCCCCGGCCACAACGCCCAGGGCGGCCCAGACGGGTTTGGCAAAGCTGCGCGGCGTTGCGCTGTCAGCGCCCGTGCGCAGGATCATGTCCAGTGCCACAAGAGCAGCCACCACGGCAAAGACCGCGATCAGCACCTTACCAGACACCACCCCTCCCAGAATGCCACCAATCGCCACCCCGATCAGGATTGATGGCGCCCAGAGCTTGAGCAAGCCCATATCGATGGCACCTTTGCGGTAGTGGCCATAGCCCGACGACAGCGAGGTGAACACAATTGTCGCCAGCGAGGTGCCAACGGCCACCTGCATGGTAAGCGCACTGTCCAGCCCAGTGAAGGACAGCGCCAAATAGAGGGCCGGCACGATGACAATTCCGCCTCCGACGCCCAATAGCCCGGCCAGTACCCCCCCCAGGATGCCCGACCCGGCCGCAACAGCCGCCAAAGTCAAAAGAGTCTCGGTTTCAAACATTGCTCAGTTCCTCGTTTCTGTATTTGTCTTGCGCGCCTGAGGTTTGCCGCGCGCCATTAGCGCCCAACCGCATAGGCCTGCATCAGCCGTGGTGTGGCTGCGGCCTGCAGGCTGCCATCAGCGTGGCGCAGGGCTGCGGTCAGCCGCCCGACGGTCCAATCCTCGGCAATTGTCACGATATGGCCCCTTTGGCGCAGGTCGTCGATCACGGGGGCTCCGTAGGCCGCCTCGATCATCATCTCCCCCGGCAACGCCGCGCGCGGATAAAAGCTGCCCTGAAAATGCAGCGAATGGAACAGCGGCGCGTCCATGCCCGCCTGCAGATCCAGCCCGTGGTGCACAAAGCGCAGGAACCAGATCAATTGCCACTGATCCTGCTGATCCCCCCCTGGGGTGCCAAAGACCAGCCGAGCGCCGTCCTTCTCTGCCAGGCTTGGCGTCAGGGTGGTTCGCGGGCGTCGCCCTGGCGCCAAGGAGGTCGGCAGGCCCTCCTCCAGCCAGAACATCTGGGCACGGCTGTTCAGCGCAAACCCCAGCCCGGGTACAACAGGACTGGATTGCAGCCAGCCGCCCGAAGGCGTTGCAGAGACCATGTTGCCCCAGCGATCAATCACATCCAAATGTACGGTATCGCCGCGCTTTTCCGTGAGATGCGCCATGGTCGGCTCTTGTGGAGCCGCCTCTGCGACGCCAAAGTCCCGCGCGGCCCGGTCGATATAGGCGTCAGCCTGATGTTCAAACCCTGGCACCCGTCCAGGGCGCTGCTGCAGTGAGGCTTGATCGGTAATCAGAGCGGCGCGCCCGGCGTTATACTCATCCGACAACAGCACATCCATCGGCACCGCACTGTGATCCGGGTCGCCATAATAGGCCTCGCGGTCAGCATAGGCGAGCTTCATCGCCTCAATCACCGTATGGGTGAATTCCGCGCCCATCGGATCCATCGCAGCGAGGTCAAAATGTTTCAGGATCGCAAGGCTTTGCAATAAGACAGGCCCCTGCGACCAGGCCTGGGTCTTATGCACGGTCCAGCCGTGATATTCATAGCTCAGCGTCTCTTCATACTGCGCCCGCCACTGGGCCAGATCCGTTGCCGCCAGCACGGCGCTGTTCTTTTGCTCCGAGACGTCATGCACCTTTGCGGTTTTTAAATAATCCGTGATTGCCTCGGCGACAAACCCTTCAGCCCAGGCGTTGCGGGCCGCATCAATCTGCGCCACGCGATCCTCGCCGCTGGCCTCTCCCAGATCCACCAGATGCTGGTAGGTCCGGGCGAGATCCGGGTTCCTGAACATGCCATTTGGCGCGGGCGCCACGCCATCCGGGCACCAGGTCGCCGCAGACGTCGGCCACTCAGCGGCAAAATAATCTGCAAGCCCTGCAATCGTATGGGCGACCCTTGGCAAAACCGGGTGGCCATCGCGCGCGTAAGAGATTGCAGGCTCCATCACCTGTGCCAGCGACAGGATGCCGTGATCGCGCAGCATCAGCATCCAGCCATCAAAGGCACCGGGAATGACCGTGGCCAGCAATCCCGACCCGGGGATGAGCTCCAGCCCCTGGGCCCGGTAGTGATCTATTGTTGCCCCGGCCGGCGCCGGGCCTTGGGCGGCAAGAACAGCGGTCTTGCCGGATTGGGCAGAATGGAAAATGGCTGGTAGATCACCCGCAGGGCCATTCAGATGAGGTTCAACCACCTGCAGCACCAGCCCAGCGGCAACGGCCGCATCAAAGGCATTGCCACCACGCTCCAGAATGCCAAAGCCCACTGCGGAGGCGATCCAATGGGTTGAGGTTGCAACACCAAAGGAGCCGCGAATTTCTGGCCTTGTGGTAAACCCCTGCATCTTCGCCCCCTGCGACCCATTGAGACCTGTTTAGGCCTATCCAGGTCTGTCCAGACTTAAACAGACCCATTCAGAACCGTTGAACCAATTCAACATTGGTTCAAAAACACGCAAAGGGCCCCAAGAGTCAAGCCCTGCACATCACACAGAACTCGGCACCCCGCGCACAGACTGTACGCGGGGTGCCACAACGCCGAAAAATACGAGCAATAACCTACAGTGCTGTGGGTCAGCCTTTGGAGGTCGGCGTCTCGGTGAGCAGGTCAAACACAGTGGCACCGGTGTCTGCTGAGGTCACAGTGCGTCGGAACATAGCAAACATTTCACGCCCCATACCCTGCTGATAAGCGCTCAGATCGGCAGAGGCGCAGGCGCGGTCCAGCACCCCTTCCGTGAGGATCTCCAGCGCGCCGCTTGTGGCGTCCAACCGGATCACATCGCCATCGCGAACCTTGGAAATAGGTCCACCATCCAAGGCCTCGGGGACCACATGAATGGCAGCTGGCACCTTGCCCGAAGCCCCAGACATGCGCCCATCGGTGACCAGCGCCACCTTGTGCCCCCGCCCCTGCAGGATCGCCAGCATCGGGGTCAGGCTGTGCAGCTCTGGCATGCCATTGGCTTTGGGGCCCTGAAAACGGACCACAACAATAACGTCGCCGGTGAATTCCCCCGCCTTAAAGGCCGCCTTGGCGTCCTCCTGGTCGTGGAACACCCGCGCTGGCGCCTCGATTACATGGTGCTTTTCATCCACCGCCGAGACCTTGATAACCGCAGTGCCCAATGAGCCCGTCAACCGTTTCAACCCGCCCGTTGCCTGAAACGGGTCCGAAGCCGGGCGCACAATCGCGGCATTCAACGTCTCCTTGGGGCCAGGTCGGAAGGTCAGCCCCTCCTCTGACAGAAAGGGCTCTTGCGCATAATTCGCCAGCCCAACGCCTGCCACTGTTTTGGTGTCCCCATGCAGGAAGCCTGCCGCGAGCAGTTCGCCGATCATAAAGCCCAAACCGCCAGCGGCGTGGAAGTGGTTCACGTCAGCCAGGCCGTTGGGATAGACCCGCGCCAGCAGCGGCACCACTTCCGACAGGTCCGCAAAGTCCTGCCAGTCCAGAATGATCCCCCCGGCGCGCGCCATAGCGATGAGGTGGATCAAAAGATTGGTGGAGCCGCCAGTGGCCATCAGCCCGACAATGCCATTGGCATAGGTCTTTTCATCCAGGACCTGGCAGACAGGCGTATAGTCATTGCCCAGCGCCGAGAGCCCCAGCGCCCGTTTTGAGCCCGCAACCGTCAGCGCCTCGCGCAGGGCGGTGCCGGGATTGACAAAGCTGGAGCCAGGCAGGTGCAACCCCATGAATTCCATCAACATCTGATTGGAATTGGCCGTCCCATAAAAGGTGCAGGTGCCGGGGCCATGATAGGCCGCCATCTCTGCTTTCAGCAATTCCGCCCGGTCGATCTCTCCGGCGGCAAACTTCTGGCGGATCTGCGCCTTTTCGTCATTGGCCAGCCCGCTGGTCATGGGGCCCGCGGGCAGGAAAACCGCCGGAATATGACCAAAGGCCTGCGCCCCGATCACCAGCCCCGGCACGATCTTGTCACAGACCCCCAGATAGACCGCCGCATCAAAGACATTGTGGCTCAGCGCAATTCCCGTCGCCATGGCGATGGTATCACGGGAAAACAGGCTCAGCTCCATGCCGGCCTCTCCCTGGGTGACGCCGTCACACATTGCAGGCACCCCGCCCGCCACCTGAGCCGTGCCACCCACCTGGCGCAGGGCATCGCGGATCAGGGCCGGGTAGGTTTCAAAAGGCTGATGCGCCGACAGCATGTCATTATATGCGGTCACAATTCCCAGATGACCCGTGTTGGCCTCGGCCAGTGTCGCTTGATCCACTCCGGTGGCGGCATAGGCATGGGCCTGCCCCGAACAGCTGAGATGCGCACGCGCCGGTCCCTTGCCTGCCGCCGCCTCCATACGGTCCAGATAGGCTTTGCGGCTGGCGGCGCTGCGGGCGATAATCCGGTTGGTTACCTCGGCGAGAGTTTTATTCAGTCCCATGTGAGAGGCCTTTCGGGTGTCTGGTAGAGGGCGAGCAGAAAGCTGGCAGGGCGCGGCAACAGATCCTTTTAGGTGGATCTTATCAGCTGCCGATGCTGCGCCAACGCCGGTTGTCGCGGTGCATCAACAAAAGTGAATCTTCCGGCCCCGAACCGCCCCGATCATAGGGCTGGGGCGCGGCGCCGGACTGGCTCCAGCCGGCAATGATGGGATCCGCCCAGGCCCATGCGGCCTCGACTTCGTCACCCCGCATGAACAACGTCTGATTGCCGCGAATGACATCCATGATGAGCCGCTCATAGGCATCCTGGGGGCGTCCTGCTTCGGGCAGGGAGTCGGCAAAGGTCATATCCAGATTGGCCCCGGTGAGGCGCATGCCGCCCGGGCCCGGATCCTTGATTGTGGTGCGTAGAATAATGCCTTCGTCAGGTTGCAGACGGATCACCAGTACATTGCCATGCACCCCCTCAGCACCTTCAAAAATGTTATGCGGCGGATCGCGGAAATAGACTGCAATTTCACTTTCGCGGGCCCGCAGGCATTTGCCTGTCCGCAGATAAAAGGGCGTCCCGGCCCAGCGCCAGTTTGCCACCCGTACCTTCAGCGCGATAAAGCTCTCGGTGTGACTGTTGGGATCCCCGGCATGGTCCAGATAACTGTCTGGCTCAGAGCTGGAGGGAGTAGCGCGATACTGCCCCCGTGCCAGATCGCCCTGCATCACCGGCTCCAGCGCTTCGATCACTTTGACCTTTTCATCACGCACCGCATTGGAAGTGAACCGCGAGGGCGGCTCCATTGCAGTCAGGCAGAGCAGCTGCATCAAATGGTTCTGCACCATATCCCGCATGGCGCCAGAACGGTCATAATATTCCCCCCGCCCCTCCACTCCGATGCTTTCGGCAACGGTGATCTGCACATGATCAATATGGGTGGAGTTCCACAGGGGCTCAAACAGGGAATTGGCAAAGCGCAGCGCCATCAGGTTCTGCACCGTTTCTTTGCCCAGATAATGGTCAATCCGGTAGATCTGGCTTTCATCAAAATGATCGCGCAGCGCTGCGTTCAGAGCCTGCGCCGAGGCCAGATCATGGCCAAAAGGTTTTTCCAGAACAATCCTGCTCTCAGGCGTGGCAATGCCACAGGAGCTAAGCCGGCTGGCAATCTCTGGGAACAGGCTGGGGCCAACTGACAGGTAGAACACCCGGATCACATCATCGCGCAGATGGCTCTTCAGCGCCTGCCAGCCAGTGTCGCCCTTGGCATCCAGCGGCACATAGTCCAGCAGTTGCACGAAGGCGGCAATATCCTCGTCTCCGGTTTCCCCGTCCTGCCCGAACTCGCGGATGGCCTCGGCCACAAAATCCTGAAATCCTGCCTGGTCCAGCTTGCTGCGCGATGTGCCGATGATCCGGCTTTCGGAGCAGAACTGGGCAATCTGAAACCGGTGGAACAGGCTTGGCAGGATCTTGCGTCGCGCCAGATCGCCAGTGGCTCCAAAGAGAACCAAATCAAAGGGGTCGACGGGAATAACGCGAGAAACCATGGTGATATCAGATCCAGATTCAAATGGCGCCCCTGTGGGCGCACCTCAGGTTGCGGACTTCGGCATTGTCAGTTTGGCCACCAACCCAAGGGTGGAGCCATCCTTGCTGGTGTCCGTGACACCCTGAACAAGCGGCAGCAAATCAACGGCGAGTTCTTTTCCAAGCTCTACCCCCCATTGATCAAAGGAGTTGATGCCCCAGAAAACACCCTCGGTGAAGACACGGTGTTCATAAAGAGCAATGATCTGGCCAAGCGCAAAGGGGGTAAGACGGGGATAGGCCAGTGTGATCGACGGACGGTTGCCCGGGAAGGTCAGATGCGCTGCCATGCGGTCCAGATCTGCCTCGGGGATGCCACGGCTTTGGGCCACTGCGCGGGCCTGCTGTGCTGAGCGCCCCAGCATCAGGGCTTCGGATTGCGCCAGGCAATTGGCCTTGAGAAGATCATGCTGATGCGACAGGTCCGCTTCGTGGCCCTCTGCGGCAATAAGGAATTCGGCAGGAACCACATGGGTGCCCTGGTGGAGCAGCTGATAAAAGGCATGCTGGCCATTTGTCCCAGGCTCGCCCCAGACAATCGGACCGGTGGTCCGGCTTACCGGGGTGCCCTCCAGGGTGACACCTTTGCCGTTGCTCTCCATATCCAGCTGCTGAAGATAGGCCGGCAGGCGCGCCAACCGTTGCTCATAGGGCAGTACTGCACGCGTGGTATAGCCACAGATATTGCTGTGCCAGATGCCAACAAGCCCCAGCAGAACCGGCAGGTTGTGGCGAAAATCAGCACTTTGGAAATGCCGATCCATGGCCGCCGCTCCGCTGAGCATGGCGCGAAAATTGTCGCGGCCAACCGCAATCAGAATTGGCAGGCCCACAGGACCCCAAAGCGAATACCGCCCGCCAACCCAATCCGCAAAGCCAAAGACCCGTTCCGGGGGAATGCCCATTTCGGCGGTCTTGTCCAAAGCCGTTGAAACAGCCGCCAAATGCCGACTGGCCTGATCGCCAAGTGCTGCACGCAGCCAGGAGATCGCGGTTGCCGCATTGGTCATTGTTTCAATGGTGGTAAAGGATTTGGAGGCAATGATAATCAGCGTGGTTTGAGGGTCCAGCCCAGCCAGGCTATCGGTGATATCGGCACCGTCGACATTGGAAACATAGTGGCTGCGCGGCCCATCGTGATAGGGGGCAAGAGCCCGGGTCGCCATGACAGGGCCAAGGTCTGAGCCGCCAATGCCAATATTCACAACATCGGTGAACCGCGCCCCCGTGGCGCTTTTGTACGCACCGCTGCGCAGGGCGCCGGCAAAGCTTTCCATGCGCTGCAGGGTGTGGTGGATCTCAGGCATGACATCCTGACCGTCAACCATCACAGCAGCGCCGCTTTGTGCCCGCAGGGCGGTGTGCAACACGGCCCGGTTTTCCGTCACATTGATCGGATCCCCCCGGAACATTTCCTGTATCCGGCCACCCAGATCAGCCTTTTCGGCCAGCTCAACCAATGCATTCAGCCCGGTTTCATCCAAGGCGGTTTTGGAAAAATCCAGCAACAACCCGTCAAATTGGGAAGAGAAGGTCTGAAACCTGTTGTGATCCATCTCGAACAGTTTGGCGATCGGCATTTCGCAGGTTCGCCTGCGGTGTTCAATCAGTTCTGACCAGATTTTGTCCATTTTCGAATACCTTTACGAACCCACTTAGCCGAATCATACCTCCTGCTCTTATGCAACACAGTTAGCGCTAACGGTAGAGTAAGAGAAGCCCCCAAGCGTTAATGTTTTTGCATCCGCAGCAGGGTAGAATGTGGCGGGTCAAACAATGTGCAGCTCGCAGACGCGAGCCTTATGTCCGGTTGTCCGGTCTCGCCCTCAATCAGACTCTCGCCCTCAATCAGACAATGGGTGGATTTCTGTTCCATAGGTTTCAGATCAAAACCGCCTGCCAGTAGCTTGTAGAACAGAGCTTACCATAGATGCGGGGCCAGCTGTAGTGCCGCAAAGCATGATCCAAACCAGGATTACCCCTGCCCAAAGGTGCCTTAGCCGATATGCTATCGCTTCACATCGGCCAGGAAAAGAGTCAGCTCTCTGGGCGCCCTGCCGGAACCAGACTGCTAAAGGGTTTTCCGGTGGCCGCTTCGTATTCCTGCTCATCCCAGAACCCGATCAGAATACCGCCCTCTGCCGCGACTTTCTGGCTGGCGAGCACCGCAGGTGTCGCGGTTATCCGTGTATGGTGCCTTCGCGCCCAATCCAGCAGCGCCGCTTCCATCCGGGCGCGCACCGCCCTGTGGTCCGCCTGATCCGAAGCGCCCAGATCAATCACTTCCTGCGGGTCGGTTTCAAGGTCAAACAACACCGGGCGGAAGCCTTCGCAGCGGATGAATTTCCACCGTCCATCAAAAATCATCACCGTATGAGCATGTTCCTGCGCCACGCCCAACTCGCGGGCCATGTCGGACCAGTGATAGTCATGTTCGCTGATCGCATAGCGCCTGGAGAAGCCATCGGTCCGATTCAGGATCGGGGTCAAATCGCGCCCTTCAATGATATGTGGCTTTGCCTCGCAACCAAGCGCATTCATGAATGTTGGTGCCAGATCAATCATCTCGACCAGTTCTTCACAGACAGACCCACGCGAGACATCTGCCTCGGCGCGGGGATCAGCAATGATCAGCGGCACTTTGGCGGCAACATCGTGGTAGAAATCCTTGTCGCCCATCCAGTGATCCCCCATGTAATCGCCATGATCCGAGGTGAAGGCAATGATGGTATTCTCGCTCAAGCCTGCCTTGTCCATCCAGGCAAAGAGCCGGCCAAGGTTATCATCCAGCTGCTTGATCAGCCCCATATAGGCTGGGATCACATGTTCACGGACATGATCACGCGCAAAGCTGCGACACACGCGGGCGTTCAGATAGGCCTTCATCAGGGGATGATCGGTGTCGCGCTCCGCGTCAGAGCGGACCGGATCCATGACGTGCTCAGGCCCATACATGTCATGATAGGGCTTGGGCACGATATAGGGCCAATGAGGCTTGATATAGGACAGGTGGCACATCCAGGGACGTCCATCGGCTGTGGCCTCGGTCATAAAATCAATGGCGCGATTTGTCATGTAGGCGGTCTCGGAGTGCTCCTCCGGAACATCGGCTGGCAAGCGCGAGTTTTTCAGCAGCCAGGCTGACAGCCGCTCGCCATTCTCATCCAGACCTGAATTGGCAAAATCACCCCAGGGGTTTTCTGATTTAAAGCCGTTTTCCACCAGATAGTCGTCATAGGCGGACCATTTCTGGCGGGCACTATCAGGGTGCAGCCCATCGTCGCGCTCATAGGGGTCAAAGCCGCATTCAGACCGGCTGACGCCAATCGTACTGTTGGGGTCAATGCCAAGCCAGGCCATGCCCTCCATATCTGCGGTCATATGAGTTTTTCCAACCAGAACCGCCCGCGCGCCTGCCGCGCGCAAGTGATCGCCCAAAGTGGGCTCGCCAACCCGCAGCGGCATACCGTTCCAGGTTGACCCATGGCTGCGCACATAGCGACCCGTATAGGCCGACATCCGCGACGGGCCACAGACCGGAGATTGGATATAGGCCTTGTTAAACTGCACCCCGCGGTTTGCCAGAGCATCAATATGCGGTGTATGCAAATGCGGATGGCCATAGCAGCTCAGGTAATCAAACCGCAGTTGATCGGCCATAATCCACAAAACATTGGGGCGTGTCGTCATGGTGTTTTCTCCTCCTCCAGCAGCTCATCCACAGGCATACGAAGAAACGCTTCGAGCCGGTCAAAAAAGCCTGCAAATTGTTCCAGCTCTTGTTGGGAAAAGACACGTCGCAGCCCATCCCGCCGCTGTTTCATGACAGGAGCGGCCTTTGCATAGGCCGCCTGCCCCGCCTCCGTCAGGGTAACATTCATCTGGCGACCGTCTGTTGCGTCCCGCTGCAGGATCACCAGCCCCTTGTTCTGCAGACCCGGCAGGGCCCGGCTCAGCTGTGAATGATCCACACGCTGAAGGGCCGCCATTTCGCGGATCGACAGGGGGCCAGCCTCGCTGAGATCCCAAAGCACCCGCCATTCCACCACCGAAAGCCCGCCCGCCCGTTGCAGAAGTTTCACCGCCTGACTGCGGGACGCCGCATAGGCCGCAGGCATTCGGGAAAAGATGTTCATCTCTTCCCGCTTCTGCCTGGCCCTGATTTTCTCGGTCTTTGTCTTGGCTGGCTTTGACATGATTCCCTCCGCGCCCCAGTAAAGCCTGAAAAATTTATACATGACAAGTCATGCATTTTCACGCAACCAAAACCCGCAGACAGGCAAAATGCCAAACAGAGACCCTATTCTGCGGGTCTGGATCCGGTGGCGCCACTTTCGCGCAGGTCGCTGCGATAGGCCTTGGGCGTCTGGCCAGACCATCGCTTAAAAGCCCGCGAAAAGGCGCTTTGCTCTGAAAACCCTGTCAAAAATGCTATCTCCGAGAAGGAATAGGTCGACGACCGAATAAGCTGCTGGGCCAGCTTTCGGCGTGCCGCGTCGGTGAGGGACTGAAAACTGTGACCTCTCTCGCTCAGCCGGCGCTGAAAGGTACGCCCGCCCAGCCCCATGTTTTTGGAGACCTCGGACAGCTGAGGCACCCCGCCACTCAGCAGTTTTGCAATTTCCTCAATCACCCGAACTTCAAAGCTCTGCTCCTGGTCGCGCTCTTTTTCCAGCATCTGATCCAGATGAGAGATCAGGAAATTCCAGACCCCTGCATCGCCGATGGTACAGGGCTGATCAACCTGATGAAGGTCAAAATGCAAAGCATCAGATTGCGCTCCAAATTCAGGCACGCAGCCAAAATGCTCTACCAAGGCATCAATAGAGCCCTCCCTTTCATGGACAAATTGCACATGACAGGGACGTAAATCCTGGGTGGTCGTTTCACGACAGAGGGTCAGCGTCGTCCCCATGGCGGCCTCCCTCGACAAAAAGTCACCAAGCCGGTCTATCTTGGGGGCCTGCATGGACCAACAAAAGCGATCGCCCTCTTGCTCGGCTGAAAAGGTCGCGACCCGGTTGTGCAATCGTATGTAGCGCCAAATACGTTGAAACCCATGACGCAAGGTGGGTGCCGATTTAAGCGCAAGCCCAAAGGCACCAAACTCATCGCAGCGCATGCTCCGACAGGTTTTCATGTGAAACCTCAGGTCTGGGAACTCGCTTTCGGCAATCACCTCCATCAGATCATGATAGGCCTCAACCGGCACCATGACCGCAGGGTCCGCTGCCGTTTCTGGCGTCAGCCCGACAAGATCAAACAGCTTACCTTTGTCAGGTATCCGTTCGGCATGTTCGATCTGTTTTCTGGCGTAGATTGTCGAAACGATGGTCAAGTCCCGGCTCCAAATTGATGCGCGCAACTGACAACCAAGCGCCCGAGCTGCGATCAAAGCGCAGTAACACATACGTTATCAAAGGTTCAGCCTTTGGCATTTACTGTCAAGTCTTTGGCACATCCGGTCAATATTTTGGCACCAGAAATCACTTATTCATCCCCACATCCAAGGGGTTTGGGCCTGTCTTTTCTCTGCGGAGCCAAGCGCACGGCCATGTTGCGCATCATTTTGACACAAGGATTAGATCAATGAACCGCTCTCTCGTGCCTCTCCTCAAATTCATCGCAGTGACCTTGCTGGGTGGCAGTGCAACGCTGACAGCTGCAACGCTGGTTCTGGGCCTGGGTACGCCGCAGGCAAGGGCCGATAATCAGGGTGTCACGGCTGTGGCGCTGATCCGCGAGGCGCAGCACGGCCATTCTTGACTTGGGTTCTACTTGAGCGGAATTTTATCCAACCTGGGTTTTGGATCTTAGGCCCGGATTTGCCTCGGCAAACTGTCCCAAGAGAAAGCAATCAACCCGGCTTGCGCAAAATCCCGTATTGCGCATACCCCCGATAAAGCTGACGGCACTGCGCCCTCCCGCCCAGTTCACCGGCGATCTGGTCAAGCACGCTTTCCAGCTTTAGCCGTGGGGTCACATGGAATTTGTCCAGCCAACGGTGAAGCAGCCCCCGGCACCAGCCGGGCCATCCTTCCAGATTGGAAAAATCCACAACATGCAGAACACCACCCGGGGCAAGATGTGAAAAGGCCTGGCGCAGGGCCTGTTCCCAATCCGGGATCATAGAAACCCCATATGAGATAAAGATGCGGTCAAATTCTGCGCGACCGAATACCTCTGCGCCCTCAAAACGACAGGCATCAGCCTGTGCCAGGGTAACCGCATTGCCCAGTTTTTTCCCGGCGGACATCAGCATCTCTGACGAGATATCAAGCCCGTAAAAGCTACAATCAGGGTATCTCCCCCTGGCCAGATGCAAATTCCGCCCCGTGCCGCAGGCCAATTCGAGAATATGCGCGCCGACACCAGGCGCGAGGTCAGCAATCAGCGCATCACGTCCAAACAGATAGTACTTGCGGGTCAGATCATAAAACATGCGTTGACGGCGATAGGTTTGATCCATCAGCGCAGCATGGGCATTGGGGGTCGCATCGCTCATCTGATCAGCCCTGAAAACGATAGAGGTGGAAGGCGCCGTAGATCGCTGAGCGATCCTGTTTGGTTCCCTGCTTGGAGACCTCTGTGTCGTAGACCCAGCGCCCCAGGATGTCAGGCGACACCCGGCCCGGCAGGATGTCCTCGGCGCCACCAGTGCGGAAAATCACCTTTGCGCCAGGTGTTGCCGTGCGGGTGATTTGCTGCCAGAGCGCATTCAGCTGACTGTCGTTCATCCAGTCCTGGGCATCCAGCAGGATATAGCCCTGTTTCGAACCACCCGGCTCCAGCGCCAACTGGTCGGTGAGGGAGCGGTTCACGATACGGCCTCGGTCGGCAAAGTCCCGCAGCGCCTGAAAATTGCGCTGTTGCAGATAGGGCGGCAGAGATCCATCCGGGGCCGGGTCATAGCAGCGCGCAAAGGCCTGCCAGGCAAAATAATTGTCCCGGATCGGGGTATCACACATCAGCTTGCGGACCCGTTCACGCAGCACCGGCAACACGTCGCCACCGCCATCAGCGGCCAATTTGTCATACTGCGCCGGGGGAATACCCAGGCCAAAAAGTGCGGCGCGAAACCCAGCCAGCTTGCGCACCAACCACATGTCAAACAAGGGCGTGATCTTCTGATCAAAAAACGCCTGCTGTTCCTGTAGGCTGCGCGCGGCCAGCAAAGGCGCAAAACTAACCCGGCCCAGACCCGCGACCAAATGCACCGCCCCCAGAAAGCGGCCAAGCACCCCGTGTTTATATAGCCCCTTTTGAAACAACGAGATGCGGCGGTTTATCAGCTGCCGCCCCTCCCAAAACGCCCGTGCGCTGGGGTCCAGATTGGGTTGGATATAGCGCTCATACAGAACGGCGTTGCTCGCTAGGTCTGCCCGGCCAAAGAACTGATAAAAGGCGGCATAGTCCGGCAAAACACGGGCGGCGGTCAGCTTCAGTTTCCCCAAGGCCACATGGGCAGGCGACAGATCAACCGCAGTGACCGAAGCCGGACCTGCGGTCAAATAGGACATTAGATTGCAGCTGCCAGAGGCGATGCAGACCAGATTATCCTCTGACGTAATCTCCAGAGCCGCCATGTCGACCACCGGATCCTCCCAGATCTGCGGATAGACCAACCCCAGAAACAGACGCGAGAACAGACGTTCAAGCCATCCGGTTGCGGCATCGCTTTCCTGTAAAACAGCCGCGTCCAATTGAGCCTGGGCGGAAGTATTCATCGGGTGTGTCCCCTAAACGTTTTCGAGAATTTTTTCTTTGTGCTGGGCCCTGCGTGCCCGGTGACGGGACCGTCGAGCGGAACGCTCCCAATCAATGAGCATAAGGCTGCCATCCGCTGTCTCAACAACAGCGGTGCAGCTTTCGACCCAATCGCCGGTGTTCACGTAAATCACCCCATCCATGTCTCGGATGGCAGCGCTATGGATATGGCCGCAGATCACCCCGTCATAGCCGCCGCGCCGCGCCTCGGCGGTCAGCACGGTTTCATACTCGCTGATAAAATTGACAGCCTGCTTAACCTGGTGCTTTGCCCATTTTGACAACGACCAGTACTGCCCGCCCCAGAGATGCCGAAGCCGGTTTATGCGGGTGTTCAGCCACAGCATGAACTCATAGGCTTGGTCCCCAAGATGCGCCAGCCATTTGGCGTTGGTCACCACGGCATCAAATTGATCACCATGGGTAACCAGATAACATTTGTCATCGCGTGCGGTGAACTCCGCAGATCCAACCACCTCAATACCGCCAAAATGAGTGCCAAAGTAGGAGCGCAGGAACTCGTCATGGTTGCCGGGGATAAGATAAATCCGGGCGCCGCCATGGGCCTTGGCCAGGAGCGTTTGCACCACGTCATTATGCGCCTGCGGCCATAGGAAACCTTTTCGCCGAATGCGCCAGGCATCCACAATATCACCAACCAAATAGTAGGTGTCTGCTTCGTGGCAGTTGAGGAAATCCAGCAATAATTCAGCCTGACATCCCGGTGTGCCTAAGTGGATATCGGACAGGAATATGGTTCGGTATTTCATGCGCGTCGCCCGCTGTCACTTGCGTCGCATCTTGAGGTAACGCATCGTTTTAACAGAACCGTGACAGTCTCAATCCATTCGCCCCCGCCGCAAAGTGAGGCTGTCGAAGGGGGAAACGAAATTGGGATCAGTCAGTTACGGCGACATCACGGCATCAGGGCAACGCCCAAAGGTGCAACAAAATCACAAGGGAAAGACAGAACAGTCTCCATGTTTCTCCTGCGAGTCGCGCCATTTACACAGGTTCAACTGTCCAGAAGAGAGCGGATTTTAGAGATCAGAACAGGTCCTATAACCGGTTTGTTCAGCAGAGTGAATTTTGAAAGACCCGCAAAACTATCAAGAGCATCAGTGCCATAACCTGTGAGTATCACAATAGGAATTTCACCAAGCGCCTCTCTGACCTGATGTGCCAAATCCATCCCCTGTATGGGCCCAGGCATGGTCTGGTCAGTCACCAGCAAGTCAAATTCAGGCGCAACTTTGATCAGTTCCAGGGCCTCTGTGCCATCGCGGGCTTCCGTCACGCGAAATCCAGAGGTCGAAAGCCGTTGGCTCAGCGCCGTTCGGACATCTGCGTCATCTTCGACCAATAAGACCCGTTCATCACCCAAAAGACCTGCGGAAATGTCGGCTCCCGCAGCCTGATCCGCGATCTCAAGTGTTGCAGGGAACCTCAGCTCCACCGTTGTCCCCTGCCCCCAGACACTGCGCAGACGGATCTTTCCCCCCGACTGGGTGACAAAGCCATGGACCATCGCCAGGCCCATACCCGACCCCTTGTTGAATTCTTTTGTTGTGAAAAATGGTTCAAACACCTTGCTCAAAGCATCTTCTTTGATCCCCACTCCGGTGTCCGTCACCGAGACCACTACCTCGTCGGTTGAGAGCTCACCATCATCGATCTGATCCGAACGCAGGTTCGAGACAGAAAGCGTCAGTTTCCCCCCGTCTGGCATCGCATCACGTGCGTTCAGCACCAGGTTCAAAATCGCATTCTCCAGCTGTCCCTGATCCAGCAGAACGGCCTTCACATGAGAGCCATATGTGAATTCCACAAATATGTTTTCTGGCAGGGTCCGGCGCAGCATTTCCTCAACACCACGCAAAACCAGGTCGATCCTCAACACTTGGGGCACAAGCTGAGCGCGTCGCCCAAAAGACAGCAGATCATAGGAAAGCTTGGCCCCCCGTTTGGTCGCTGACAGCGCTTGATCGGTAAACTTCAAGGATGCGGCATCAAGTCCGCCCTGGTCTTTTACCAATTCCAGATTGCCCATGATCACGGACAGCAGATTGTTGAAATCATGGGCAACTCCACCGACAAGCCGCCCTATCGCGTCAAATTTCTGGGTCTCCAGGGCAAATTTCTCTGCCTTTTTGCGAAGATCCATTTCTGCACTCAGCGCATCAACCGTGGTTGCAAGATCCGAGGTTCGCGCCCGAACAACACGGCGCAGGATGAGAATTAGCCCCCCAGACAACAGCAGGACAGAAAATGCCACGATGAGCACGGTCACCAGCCAGCGCGGCGGCGGTGCTTTGTGGAAGGAAATCCATTCATATTCAGCGGAATGGAATTCCGAACCAAAGGTCATTTGCTGCCGGTAGCTGGCCAGGTTCATCGCCTGAACAAAGCTTCTGGGGGCATCTGGCGGGACGACATAATGGTACGAATTGACCTGGAAGGGCAGTTCAGGGATCCGCAAACTGTTCTCTTCGGCCATTTGCACCGCAAAAAACGTATTGGTAATTGCCATATCCGCATCACCAACCATGATCGCATCAATCGCACCCTGCACTGATGAGGTCCAGATCAGCTTGCTCTTCATCCCCTCTTTACGCAAAACCCGCCTCAGGTCACGCTCCTGAATACTGTTTGCGAGAACGGCAATTCTCTTGCCCTCAAAATCCGCCAGAGATGCAATCTCAACCTCTTGGGAGGTGACAATTGTAGACCATGAATAAATCAGCGCCTCGTTGATGTACTGGAACTGCTCTGCGCGCTCTTCGGAAAAGGCCACATCCGGCATCAGGTCGAGCCGACCTTGCCTCACCATTTCCAGGCAGGCTTCCCATTCACAGTCGATGTATTCAAATTCATAGCCCAACCCAGAGAGTATGGCTTCGGTCACCTCCGGCCAGAACCCAGCAGGCTGACCATCTGCATCTCGAAAAATCTTGGGGGGGTTTTCATAAAAGCCGACACGCAGCGGCTCTGCGTTCAATTGCCCTGGCAGGGCAGCAAGAACCATCATGCCCAGGAAGGCACGCAATAGCTTAGTGGTGAAGTAAAGTCTGTATAGAATGCCCTCTATCACTCAATCCACCCTCTAAGGTATCCCACCCGGTCTGTTCTCAACGCCTCCCCAAGCCTTCACCAGACAGGATGGCTTCATCTACTCAACGCCCAATTGGTTTACATACCCTGCATTTCGCTTGATATCTCGATTGATATCATCGGTTGCTTCATCAAGCACTGTTTTCACATCGCCCCCCTCGGCGATCTCAACCAGTGCTCTTTCAAACACCTTTGCAATCACAACATAGCTGGGGGATACCGGACGGAGCAAAGCCTGTTGGCGCGACAAATCGACAAAGCCCGACAACCGCCCCTCTGGGCCATAGTTTACAGAGGCGCTTGCCGCTGCAGGCGTGGGTGGAATTAACCCCAGCTCATCTGCAATGGTGGAAAGGTATCTGTCCTGGATCGCGAACTCAACAAAGGCACTGGCTCCGTCAACATGCTTTGAGGTGGCTGAAACCCCAAACTGCCAACTGCCTGCACCGATGACGCTTCCATTGCCAAAATTGGGGGCGGGCAAAAACACCGCATCCTCCCCGAAGGCTTCGATAAAATCCAGGACGCTCCAATTGCCGTCCCAGGCCATGGCATATCTTCCCTCGATCAACGCGGCCGTGCGGTCTGATTGAGGCTCTCTTGGGCCAGGAACCAGACCGCGTGTAAACAAAGACTGCCACCATCTGCCAAATTTCAACGCGGCCTCACCATTTAACACGCCCTGTGCCGTGTCATAGGCAGATCGGTCGATCAGATCGCCGCCGAAGCTTTGCAAAAATGGGCTTATCGCATATGGAAACCACTCGCCCTCTCTGGCCAGCCCCAGGTCCAGAGGGTACTCAAAATCCCCGGACTGCTTGATTTTGACCAAGGCTGTTTCAAATTCATCAGCGCTCCAGGGGGCAGCAAGACTTGGCAGCCGGATGTCATATTTTTCCAGGGTTGATTTGCGTGTCAGGATCGCCAGAGCAGCCTCCCACAGGCCAACCGAATAGATATGACCATTCCAGCGCCCGACGGCGGATGGCAGGAAGGCCGCGACCTCGGCTTCCGTTAAGTTCAGAGGCTGCAGATATCCCAGCCACGCCCAATTTGCGACCACGGGCGCATCTACGTCGATTATATCAGGCAGGTTTCCGGTCTGCGCCGCCTGGACCACCGAGTCATTGTAGCTGCCTTCAGGGAAACTCTTGAGGATGACCTTCCAATCCGGCTGGCTGGCATTAAAATCCTCGACAATCTCAACAATGATCTCCCGTTCAAATTCATTCTGAGAGCCATGATACCACATGCTCAGCTCTGTTTGCGCCGAGACAACCGTCCCAACAGTCAGGGACACAAGCACGGGTATGATACGTCCAAACCGGGAAACCACTGGTAATCTTCTTTCCATAACGAATACATGGACGCAGCCGAGACAGGGGCTCCACTTTCGAGCCTTGCCTGACTGATCCTGAACAAGTGTTAGTACATTCTCGTCTTTTGATCCATCCGGATCACCGTGCCACAGGCTGGCGGCCAATATCCTGACCGGAATTCCATTGGGTCACCTCGATCTTGGGCCGGTTTAATGCAATGCTTCACGTGACTTGGGCGCGGCCCTTGCAACAACGTTTCGCGCGGACGCCCCGCCTGCGCGGTTCTGTCCCGCCAAAGTGACCAAATTTGTCCGGATGTCGGCCAAAGCCGAGGAACGGCGCGCGCAGGTGCTGTTTGGCTAGAGACCATTTCGGGGCGTCCGTCTGCCGTCGCACCTGATCCCTGGGCAATCCACCCCGATCTTAGCGGGATGCCGAGGTGGAATTTTATCGGCCTCATCAGTGATGAGGTTTCGATGGGCTGGGCATGTTTCACCGAAGCCCAGATCATGGGGATCCTGCAGCAAATGAAAGGCGGCATACCGCGATGCGCAGGAGCAATGCGTCCCTGTCAATGGCGCCATTCTTTGACGCGGCACGACCAAAGGGTAAATTGATATGGGTCAAGACGCATATGCGCCAATGCGCATATTGATAACCTATGCAAGAGATCCTCAACGCCCTTTGCGATTCGACACGCCGTGCGGCTCTCTCCATCCTCTGGTCTGGAGGGGAACATTGCGTCTGCGAGTTGATGGACCGGCTTGATACAGGCCAAAGCCGCATGTCGCGCCATATGAAGGTGTTGCGCGAGGCAGGCCTCGTGACTGACCGGCGCGATGCCCAGTGGGTTCGATATCGGCGCAATCCGGATATTGCTCCCGAAGTCATTGCGGTGATCCGCGCCGTGTTGGATGCAGAACAAGCCCTTGGACTGGAAATGCCATGACAATAGAAACTCATGAAACCATGCAAAAGCACGGCGCACCAGACTGGGTTTGGGGTGCGGGTATCGCTGTCCTTGCTGGTCTTGGCTGGCTCGCCTACGGTCAGTTGATCCCGTTCGCGAACTGGGTCACCGCCTGGTTCCCAGTCCCTCGCGACAGCCACAGCGGCGAAGCGATCGCGTTCTTTGTCTATGATGTGCCAAAGGTGCTTTTGCTGCTGACTGGTATCGTCTTTGTGACCGGCGTTCTGCGAAGCTGGTTCAGCCCTGAGAAAACCCGCGCAATCCTGGCTGGCAAGCGCCAGATTGTTGGCTACCCGCTGGCCGCAATGCTGGGGGTGTTGACACCGTTCTGCTCCTGCTCGTCGGTGCCGCTTTTTATCGGCTTTGTCTCCGCCGGGGTTCCGCTTGGAGTGACGTTTTCCTTCCTGATCGCGGGTCCAATGGTCGGCCCTGTCGGGCTTGGGCTGCTATATGGATTGGTTGGCTGGGAAATTGCCACGATCTACCTTGTCTTCGGCTTCTCGATTGCCACTCTCGCTGGATATGTGATGGGGAAGATGGGGTTGGAACGCCATCTGCAAGACTGGGTACGCGAGTTGAACACCGGGCCTGTTGGCAATCTACCCGAGGAAACACTCTCCTTCGTCGACCGCCTCAAGATCGGCACCGGGCAAGTCCGTGAAATTGTCGGCAAGGTCTGGATATGGGTGTTGATCGGGATTGGTATTGGTGCATTGATCCATGGGTATGTCCCCGAAGCGGTGATGCTGAAAATCATGGGGGGCGAGGCTTGGTGGTCGGTGCCTGCTGCGGTCGTTGTTGGCGTGCCGATGTACACCAATGCTGCGGGCGTCATCCCCATCGTCGAGGCACTGCTCGGCAAGGGCGCCGCTCTTGGCACCACATTGGCCTTTATGATGTCGGTGATCGCCTTGTCACTGCCGGAAATGATTATCCTCAAACAGGTGCTCAAATTACGCCTGATCGCGATCTTCCTCGCCGTGGTTTCGGCTGGCATCCTCGCCACCGGCTATCTTTTTAACGCTATCCTGTGAAAGGACATTCTGTGAAATCTGTCAAAATCTACGGCCCTGGCTGCCAGCGGTGCGACACAACCGAAAAGATGGTACGCGACGTCGCGGCGACACTGGGAATCGAAGTCACCATCGAAAAGGTAAGCGATGCAAAATCCATCGCACTGGCGGGTGTCATGTCGACACCCGGGGTTGCGGTTGATGGCACGCTTGTCCACGCTGGCGGGCTTCCTGATGCGGCCAAGCTGGAACAATGGCTGACCGTCTGAGGTGTCGGAGACCACCCAATCCAGGCGCGAGGCTGGGCCTCCGGTTGCCCACAGATTGGGGGCTGGTGATACAGCAAAAAGAGCTCCCAAACGGCAACAGCCCCCTGCCCCGCTGCCCGCATGTTTTAGTCGCTACTCGCACCATATCTGCCGCGCGCAGAATTCCGGCCTCAGACCTGTTCGTGCTGGCTTTCCGGTACAAATGGCGTGCCTGCGGGCTCTGTCGCATTCTCTCCCGGCATCTGCTTTGGGGTCCCAAAAATAAGCGCATCGACAGGGGGCTGAACCGCGACATAGTGGCTGGGGCTCACCTCTCTCATCACTGAAGGTTCCGGCGTTTGTCCCACCGGAAGCACCAGTTTTGGCGGCTGCACGGCCGACAGGGTCGGGCGCCGCGCGTGACGGAGCGATGGATCGGGGACCGGCACCGCTGCAAGGAGACGCTGTGTGTAGGAATGCTGCGGATTATGCAGCACCGCTTCGGTGGGGCCGGTTTCGACAATTCGACCAGCCCACATCACGGCGACCCGGTGGCTGACCCGTTCGACCACGGCGATGTCATGTGAAATAAACAGGAAGGACACCCCGTCCTCGGCCTGCAACCGCGCCATCAAATCGGTGACTTGGCGCGCAACCGACACGTCCAGCGCCGACACCGCTTCATCGGCGACGATCAGGGCTGGGCGGACCGACAGTGCGCGGGCAATACACAGCCGCTGTCGCTGGCCGCCGGAAAACTGATGTGGGAACCTGTCCGCGGCAGCCGGTTCCAGCCCGACCTTTTGCAAAAGGTCCGCTGCCAGTGCCTTGCGGGTGCGGTGCGACAGGCGGTGGTGGATATGGGCCGGTTCGGTGATCAGGTCGCACACGGGCATGCGCGGGTTAAGGCTGGCGAACGGGTCCTGAAAAACCATCTGGACCCGCTGACGGAGGGGACGCATGCCGGCAGCATCCAGCCCGGTAATGTCGCGCCCCTCCAACCGGATGCGGCCCTGGCTGGGATCAATCAGCCGCAACACGGCGCGGGCCAGAGTAGATTTTCCGCAGCCGGATTCGCCCACCAGCCCCAGGGTTTCCCCCGGCGCGATGGAGAGCGAGACACCGTTCACTGCGTGATAGTCAAGATGTCCACCAGGCAGCAGTCCACGTTGCACCGGAAAACGCACCGCGAGGTTTTCAACCGCAAGCACCGGAGCGGCGGGGCGCAGCAAAGGCCTGGGCGCGCCACTGCCAAGTTTTGGGGTGGCAGCCATCAGGTGCTGTGTATAGGCAGCCTGCGGCCGGGTGAAGATGTCGGTGACCGGAGCTTCCTCGACCTTGTCGCCCTGTTTCAGCACCACCACGCGGTCGGCGATATTGGCGACCACGCCCATATCATGGGTGATGAACAGAACGGCGGTGCCGATCTCCTCCTGCAACTGCCGGATCAGGGTCAGAATTTCAGCCTGGGTCGTCACGTCGAGCGCCGTTGTCGGTTCGTCCGCGATCAACAGATCAGGGCGGCAGGCCAGCGCCATGGCGATCATCACCCGCTGCCGCAACCCGCCCGACAATTCATGCGGGAACTGGTTCAGACGGCGGTCCGCTTCGGGGATCTTCACCCGCTCAAATGCCTCGCGCGCTGCGGCACGGGCCTGCGCCGCATCCAGCCCCTGATGCAGCCGCAGCACCTCGGCCACCTGATCACCCAGGGTCATCACCGGGTTCAACGCCGTCATCGGCTCCTGAAAAATCATCGACACCCGGTTGCCGCGCACCTGCTGCATCTGACGGTCGCTGAGCGCGGAGAGTTGCAGGTCCGGTGTGCCGTGCAGGGTGACGGTGCCGCCCGCAATCCGGCCGCCTTCGCGTTCGATCAGCCGCAGCAGCGCCAGCGCCGTTGCAGATTTTCCGGACCCGGATTCCCCCACCAGGGCCACCGTTTCCCCCTTGGCGATGTCAAAGGAGATGCCTTTGACAGCCTCATGTGATCCGAAGTTCAGGCAAAGATTGTCGACACTCAGAAGCGGGATGCGGGTCATGGCTCAGCTCTCGGTCTTTGGGATGCGGGTGCGCTGTTCGGGATGGTCACGGAAATCGGGCATGACCGGGGTCCAGCGCCGGACGGACGGGGTGATTTCGGCGCGATAAGGATCTTTGCCGACCACGTCCCACCGCACGGTTTCGCCCAGGTCGATCACCCCCATCGCACCAGCGGGAGAGCCTTGGGTGGTGAAGCTTTCGGTCAGCGATTGCTGGGTCAGATGCGGGATGCCGTCGACGGTAGTGACGGTGTTCCAATGCACGTGCCCCGACAGGCAGACCACCGGCACCCTGGCCTGCGCCAGGGCAGCACGGGCGCGATCGGCCATCGGATAAGTGGAAAGGCCCGGATTGTTCTGAAAGTAGTAGTTGCCGATCTGGGAATGGCCCGACAGCGGCACGTGACTAACCACAAGAAGGGGACAGTCTGCGGCTTGCACCGTGCGTGACAGCCACAACAGGTCGGCTTCGTGCAGCACAAAACCGCTGTGTTCCGGCCTGCGCAGAATACGGGTGTCTGCCCGCCACAGCGCGATACGCCAACCGCCGATATCCCGGGTTTCATGGCCCAGCGACTGGCCAAGGATCTGTTCGTTTTCCGCGACACTCAGGTGGTCGCGGTCGTGGTTGCCATTGAGATGCCAGATCGGTTTCTCGACGGCGCGAAAGGCCTCGGCCACCTCTGCTTCAAGCCGCAGGTCAGTGTCGTGGTCGACATCGGAAATCCGGTCGCCCAGGTCCAGTACCTGATCGACATTGGCGTCGCGCACATAATGGGAAAATTCATCCATCAGCCCCATGGCGGTATCGCCGCGCTTGGTGGCAGAAGGGGTTCCGTGGTGGATATCGGCAACGATGGCAAGGCGAACACTCATAGTGGGGACTTTCCAGAATTTGGGGACCAGAATTTGAGGGTCAGAATTTAGAGGCCAGAATTTAGAGGACGGAGGCCCGCCACCTGGACGGCGGGCCATGTCATGATCAGTTCGATGCGAAAGAGATAGAGCCTGCGCGGAAGTCGAGCACATAGGGAATGTGGCCTGGCTTTGGCGCCCAGATCACGTCCTTGCGCATCGCCCAGCTTTCAAACGGGCGGTACAGAGGCAGCACTGGTGGGTCCTGCTTGATGCGCTCCATCAGCTCGCCATAGGCAAGCTTGCGGGCTGCGACGTCTTTGGAGAAGCGGAAGCGTTCCCAGATTTCGGCATAGCCTGCATCGGTATTGAAGCGGCCTTCACCCTCGGATGGGCCATTGGGGGCCCACATCACGCCGAAGGATCCAAAGGGGTCGGCGAAATACATCGGGTTCGACCAGTTGCGGGTCATCATCTCGGGCGCGCGGCCCGTCCATTTCTCGGCGATGTTGACACGACCGTTGACACCGACCTCTTTCCACATCTCGGCAATGGCCTGAGCTGCCAGCATGCCGTTGGTGTAATAGGTCGGATGGGTGTCAAAAGTGATCTCAGAGCCGTCGTACCCGGCTTCCTTCAACAGCGCCCTGGCCTTTTCGGGATTGTATTCGAAGGTCTTCAGCTCCGGCATGTAGAGATCGCCGTATTCCTTCAGGGTGTGGGTGGAGGGAACCACCGCCTTGCCCAGCCACAGCGCCTCGTTCAGCGTGTCGCGGTCGATGGCCAGGCTCAGCGCCTGACGGATGCGCGGGTCGCGCAGCTTGGGGTGGTTCACGTTCATGATCATGACGTGGAACAGCGGCGTAGCACTGCCTACCGTGCGCAGGTTCTGGTCGCTTTCGATCAGCGACAGCTGATCGGGGGCGATATTGGTGACGATCTGCGCCTCACCGGTTTTCAGCGCCGTCACCCGGGATGCGGTTTCGGGGATATGCTGTACGGTGGCCTTGGCCAGCGGCGCCTTGTCGCCCCAGAAATCGTCGAACCGTTCATAGACGACACGTTCGCCCGGCACGAATTCGGAAATGCGGTAAGGACCGGTGCCGACGGGCGCCAGCGAAAAGGCTTCGAAATCGTCATGCTCGGCAACCATGGGATCGCCAGTCAGGCCTTTGGTATAGTCCTCGGGGAGGATCATGACCTGCTGCAGGTTCAGCAAGGTTTCCCACAGGGGTTCTTCTCTTTCGACCATGATGCGCACGGTCAGATCGTCGACCTTCTCGACCTTGACGAAGTTGGACAGCCGGTCGCGCGAGCGCACCACGTAGGGCGGAAAATCGGCCTGGTACATACGGTTGAGCGAAAACACCACGTCGTCGGCGTTCATCACTTCACCGTTGTGGAAGGTCACGCCGTCGCGCAGCTTCAGTTCCATGGTCTTGGGGTCGACCAGCTCCCAATTGGTGGCCAGGGCCGGAACCCATTTGGTGTCCAGCGTGTCGTGGTTCTTGCCGATCAGCGTGTCAAAACTGTTGTAGTAGAATTGCGACCCGACGTTGGAATGATCGCGGCCGGGGTCGAGATAGCTCGACACATTGGCGGCGCCAACGGTGATTTCCTGGGCGCAGGCGCCCGAGGCGACCCCTGCGGCGAGGGCGGTGGAAAGCAGCAGTCTCAGCATTGTCTTGTCTCCGTAAGGATTGAATAGACGTTTGAAGGAAGCGGGCGTTTGCGCCTCTGTTGTTGGTATGTTCGGGGTTACCTTTTGCGCAGCCGCACATCGGCGCCGTCGCGCAGCCAGTCGCCAAGGATCTGCACCGCGAAGGTGATCAGCAGGATCATCATCGCCGGGGCGGCCACGATCCACGGCGCGGTGGGCATGTAGTCGCGACCGATCCCAACCATTGATCCCAGCGTCGCGGTGGGCGGCTGTACGCCAAGACCAAGGAAGGACAGGGTGCTTTCCAGCAGCACGATGTTGGACAGGGACAGGGTGAACTGCACCACGATGGGCGATACGATATTGGGCAGCAGGTGATGCCGGGCGATGCGCAGCGAACCGGCCCCGGCGGCGCGGGCAGCCTCGATGAAGGGCATGTTCATCAGCCGCTGCACCTCACCGCGCACGATGCGGGCGTATTGCTCCCAGCCGGCCAGGCCGAGTACCAGCACGATCACCTCGATCGACGACCCCAGGATCGCCAGCAGGAATAGGGCAACCAGGGTGAAGGGAACCGCGATCTGAGTGTCGACTGCGGCCATGATACCGGCCTCGGTGCGACCGCCGACGATGCCCGCCAGCAGGCCCAGCGCGCCGCCGATCAGCAGTCCCAGCGTTGCGCCCAGACCCGCCAGCATCAGCGTCAGCCTAAGCCCATAAAGGCTGCGCGAAAACACGTCACGGCCCAGCTCGTCAGTGCCCAGAAGATAGCCTGCCTTGGCGCGCTCGAACCCCAGTGGCGGGCGCAGACGTGAAATCAGGCTTTGCGAACTGGGATCGAAGGGCGCGATCAGCGGCGCAAAGATGGCGAGAAACACCAGCAACAGTCCGATCACGATTGCGGTCTTTTGGATCACGTCAGCGCCGCGCCAAAGCTGCAATGCGGCGGCTGGGGCCGAGGTCGAGGGAACGGCGGGATGGGTCATGGGATCAGCCTTTCAGGGTGTGGCGCAGGCGCGGATCTGCCCAGGCATAGGCAAGATCAATGACCGCGTTGATCACGATCACTGCCAAGGCGACGGTGAGCACGCCGAATTGCAGCACCGGATAGTCGCGGCGCAGGGCCGAGGTGACCAGCAGATCGCCGATGCCAGGCCAGGCAAAAATCGCCTCGATCACCACCGATCCGGATGCCGCCAGCCCGGCCACCTGCAGCCCGATCACCGACAGGATGGTGATGCCCGCGTTGCGCAGCCCGTGTTTGACGATCACCATGTGTTCCGGCAGCCCTTTGGCGCGTGCGGTGCGCATGAAATCCTGTCCCAGCACGTCCAGCATGGCGTTGCGGGTGAAACGGGTCAGCGCCGCGATCAGCCCCCCCGACAGGGCCACAGTGGGCATGATGAAATGTAGGGCGGTGCCGTTACCCACCACCGGCAACCAGTTGAGCCAGTAGGAAAAGACCAGCACCATAAGGGTCGCGAGCACAAAGTTGGGCACTGCGTAGCCGAGGAAGGCCATGACCATGACCGCGCTGCCGATCCAGCTCTTGCGCCAGATCGCGGCGGCGATGCCCAGCGGCATCGACACCAGCAGGGTCAGCCCGACCGCCGAGAGCAAAAGCTGGGTCGACGGCCAGATGCGCTCCATCACAATTTCCGCAACGGGGCGACGTTCGATAAAGGACAGGCCAAACTGGCCGTCGGTGAAAGAGCGCAGGAAGGCAAAATACTGCGACAGAACCGGGCGGTCGAGTTCGTAGTATGTGATCAACAAGTCGCGATCTTCGCTCGTCATGCCTTCGCCGATGACAAAGTCGATCGCATTGCCCGACAGGCGGGTGGCGAAGAACACGATGGTGACGATCACAAAGAAGGTCAGCGCCATCCGGATCAGGGTGCGCAGGGCATAGCTCAGCATGTTTTGGCTCCGGGTATGGCAGGGCAGACAGAGACGCCGCCCGGACGCGCCAGATGGACAAATTCGACACCGGCAGCGGCTGCCGCCATGCCGTCGGTTTCGGCGGTGTCTCCGATAAAGACGGCGGCCCCGGCTGCAACGCCCGCACGACGCAGCGCCTCGCGCGGCATATCGGGCGCGGGCTTGCCAAGGCTGGTCACCCGCGCCTGCGGTACAATGGCCGACACCGCCGCCCAAAGCGCACCGGTTTCGGGCACCGGGGTGCCGTCAGCAGCGGGGTGGCTCCTATCCGGATTGGCGAGGGTGACCGGGATGCCTGCATGGGCGTATTCGGCGATACGGGCGATATCGGAGAAGCTGAGCGCAGTGTCGCGCGCCAGCACCACCCGTTGGGGCGCGCTGCGGTCGGGCACCAGCCCCAGCTGGCGCGCCAGATCCTGCAGGGGATCACTGGCATAAAGCGCGATCCGGGCACCGGGGCAGTTCCGCTGCAGGGCGCGCAGGGTCATTTCCCCGGCCAGAAGCAGTCGGTTTTGCGACAGACCAATCCCCAGCCTGTCCAGCCGTGTCGCCAGAGTCTGCGCAGTGTCGGTGGAATTATTGGACACGATCCACAACCGATCATCACAGCGTGCGAACAGTTCTGGAACCTGCGGCAGCACCGTATCACCGGACACCAGGCAGCCGTCCAGATCGGCCAGAATGGCCGCTCGGTCGGGCCAGGGGCTGTCAAGAAACTGCTGCAATCGGATCGGTTGTGCCATGCCAATATCTCTCTGTTCGGGGAAATCCCCGTTTGCGCCAGCTGGCACGGTGTTGCTGTTTTTGTTGGACCGGTTGTGCGGCTGTTGTTCGCTTTCTGTCGCCCAACTGTAACCGGGGTGTTACGGATGAAAGCTTATGTTGCAGGTCATGAAGGTATCGGTTTCAGAAACGGCCTCGGGCCTGTCGCTTTCGCGTTTGCGGGCCCTCACGGCGGTTGCCGAAGAGGGGTCCTACTCCGCCGCCGCACGGAGAATCGGCATTTCCCACAGCGCTGTCGCGCAGCAGGTCCGCGATCTGGAACGCGCCTATGACATCCACCTGTTCGACAGGCTGCGTGGGGTGATGACCCCTACCCCCGCTTGCCTGGAACTCTGCGACATCGCGCATCGCATGCAGCGGGCTCAGGGGGACGCCGAACGTGTCCTGGCGCGGCGCGGCCCCTCGGGCAAACACCGCCTGCGGATCGGGCTCGGGAACTCGATGCCCGGTATCGCCATTGTCAGCCGCGTGCTTGATCTGAACCCATCGCTGACGGTGACAGTCGAAAGCGGATCACATCAAGAGATCATGGCTGCCGTGTCCCGCCGCGAGGTCGACGTTGCCCTCCTGCCCGACCTGCCCGCTGATCCGCGCTTCCGCCGCCTTCCAGTCCTTTCGCAGGAAGTCGTGGCAATCGTGTCACCAGATAGCCCGATGGCGCAGAAAAGTGAGGTGTCGCTGACGCAGCTTGCAGCCAGCCCGCTGGTGTTCCGGTCTCCGGGGTCCTCCACTCAGAAGGTGGTCGACCGTGGCTTCCGGCAAGCGGGCCTGGTCCCGGAACCGCGATTGACTGCGGACACCCGCGATGCGGTCTACGAAGCAGTGGCGCTTGGGATCGGTGTCGGTTTCATGTGGCGCTATGGAACCTACAGAGCAGACACCGTGCGCCGGATCAGTGTCCCGGAATTCCGCTCTCGCGTGGACGAGGTCGTCTTTGCCCTTGCCGATGAAAAAAACGCTCTGATCGATTTCTTCTTCAACACGGCAGGCCAGGTCCTGCCGGATGCGTTGACACCGATCTGACGATTTCAACGGGGCCTGTTTCCACGCCATCTAGCCCCATATGGCGGGCACAAATGGCGGGCACAAAAACACGCAGCGACCAGACGTTGACTGTGCAACAGACCAAACAGCGCTGGCCTTGCAAAGCTGGCGACTTTTCATCGCGGGCTTCTTTGTCGGACGCACAGTCTTGCTGCGGTGCGCCGCTATATTTCTGCGGCATCCCACAAGGGCAAGGCAAGGCTCGCAGGCAAAAGGCCGGAGTATTCACCCCGGCCCATCCGTTTGCGTGTCTTGCGACGGTTCAGGTCAGTTTCAAACCCCACTCAGGCGCGCGGTGAGCCCGTCCAGGAACTCCAGGCAGTTCTCAATCTGGTTGATCTCGACAAATTCATTGGGCTTATGTGCCTGTTCAATCGAACCCGGGCCCACGATGACAGAGGGGATACCACCGATTTGTTCGAACACGCCCCCTTCGGAGCCGTAGGAAACCTTACCGCCATATTCGGGCATCAGATCCGCCAGTGTGCGAAAACCAGCGCTGTTGCGAGCGTCGTTCATCGCCGGATAGGCGAAGATGCGACTAAATGCGATGCCGCATCCGGGCGCTCGCTGCTGCATTTCGGCGTTGATTTCACCGGCGCTTTCGATCAGGGCCGCCATCTCTCCCTCGGGGTCATTCTCCCCTATCGAACGCAATTCGAAGGTAAAACTGCAATGATCCGGGGTCACGTTGGTGGCCACTCCGCCCGAAATCATGGTCGCCAGCAAGGTCGCATGAGGCACGGTGAATTCCCGGTCAAACGGTCCCGCGGTCTCATACTCTGCCGCCCGTTTGGTAATCAGTTGCAGCACCCGGCCGGCGTATTCCACTGCGTTCACATGGCGCGGCGAAAAGGACGAATGCCCCGAGGTGCCGGTGACAGTTGCGCGCATGGCGATCTTGCCCTTCTGGCCGGTAACCAGCTTCATCTCAGAGGGTTCGCCGATAATGGCGAACTCAGGGGGCACCGGCAACGCCGCCAGATGGCGGGCGATATCCGGTGCGCCAAGGCAGCCGACCTCTTCGTCATAGGAAAAGCAGAGGTACAGCGGACGCTGTAGATCTGCGGCGGCAATGGCTGGTGCTGCAGCCATGACACAGGCCGCGAAACCCTTCATGTCACAGGCCCCGCGCCCGTAGAGGCGGCCGTCGCGCTCTTGCATGGCAAAGGGCGGCGTGAGCCAGCTGTCTTCCTCGGCGGGAACCACATCGGTATGCCCCGACAGGACCACCCCCGGCTGGCCTTCGGGGCCAAACCGCGCCACCAGATTCACCTTCTCCCCGGTCGCGTCGGGCAAGAAGGTGATCTCGGCCCCCAACCTGCCGAACTGGACCGCCATATGGTCGATCAAGGCCCGGTTCGAATTCTTCGACACGGTGTCAAAGCTGATCAGCTCACCCAGGTGCTGTTTGGCCGTTTCCAGTTGCGGATGGCTGGGGGTGATGGCGCGCGCAGGCTGGCTCATGAGATCAGGGCCTTTCGGTCTTTGGATTTGTGGATTTCGCGGCGCACGGTCAGGCCCACCACAAAAACGATCAGGGCAGCAAACACCCAGGTGATCGGGGAGGACAGGAGAATGCCCGGCTCGCCGCGCGACAGGGCCAGCGCCCGGCGCAGGTTCTCTTCGATCATCGGCCCCAGAATAAAGGCGATAAGGAAGGGGGCTGCCGGGATATTCAGCAGGAACATGGCAAAGCCTACGCAGCCCATCACCAAAAGCACCGTCACGTCAAACATACTGGATGAGATCGAATAGATCCCGAACAGGCACAAAAGAAGCACCGTCGGCGTCAGCAGGGTCTGCGGAATATGCGCCACATAAGAGAACATCCGCATCGTCAGCTTGCCCGCACCAAACAGCAGCACCGAGGAGAACAGCATACCGATGAACAGCATGTAGATCTCGTGCATGTTGGTCTGGAACAGCAGCGGACCGGGGGTCAGGCCCTGGATCATGAAGGCGCCCAACATCACCCCGGTGATCACATCACCGGGCACGCCCAGCGCCAGAAGCGGGATCATCGTCGCCCCGCAGGCCCCGTTGTTGGCGCTTTCTGAGGCGGCAATACCTTCCAGCTCTCCCTTGCCAAAGTTCTTGCCGTTCTTCGAGCTCCGCTGCGCTTCGCCGTAAGAGAAGAAGGCCGCCGCCGAGGGACCAATGCCCGGGATCGCGCCCAAAATCACACCGATGGAACTGCCGCGCAGGATTGATTTCAGCGATCCAAGGAATTCGGCGCGGCTGACGCTCTGATCGCCCAGCTTGGCGGTTTCCTTGTCAGGCGCCGCCCGCATGACGATCATCTTGATCAGTTCCGGCAGCGCAAACAGACCGATCAGCACAGGCGCCACCGACAGTCCCGCCTGCATGTCATCGGTAAAGGCAAAGCGGAACGAGCCGTACATGTCTTCTCCGGCGGTGGTCAAAAGCAGGCCCATGGCGGCCGATACCAGCCCCAGCAGCAGCGAGTTTCCGGACACCCCGGCAACTGTGGTCAGGGCAAAGAGCATCAGCATGAAATACTCCGGGGGACCAACGCGCAGCGCCAGCAGCGCCAGCGGCGCGGCGAGGAAGATCAGCGACAGGTTCGAGATGAAATCGCCGGTGACCGAGGAATAGAGCGCCATATTCAGCGCCTTGCCCGCCTTGCCCTGCTGCGCCAGCGGATAGCCGTCCAGTGCGGTGCAGGCGGCCGAGGCGGTGCCCGGCGTCTTGATCAGGATGGCTGAAACCGAGCCACCATAGGTCGATCCCTTGTAGAGCGCGACCAGCAGCAGGATCGAGGGCACCGGTGCCATGTAAAAGGTAAAAGGCAGCGCCAGCGTCACCGCCATGGTTCCGGTCATGCCGGGAATGGCGCCAATGATCACACCGCCCCAGATACCGGCAGCCATGATCAGCAGGTTTTCAAGTGTGGCGACCGCCTGCAAGGCGATCAGAATGTCATTCATCATGTTGTCAGTCCCTTCAGATCCCGATCGCCGTCGTCAGCAACCCTTTGGGAAATTGCGTGCCAAGCGCCTGCTGGAAAAAGGCCAGCAGGATGAGCGGTCCCAGGATGGAAATTGCCAGCGCCCACAGGACGTGGCCGCGCTCGCCGGTCAGCAGGATGCAAAGCCCAGTCAGAGCCATCGCCGCAATCGGAAAGCCCGCCAATGGCACCATCAGAACAAAGCCGGTAAAGGCAGCCATGGCGCCAAGAGCCCGCAGCACCATGGTCGCCACAGGGGCGCCATCGGTTTTGACTGGAGCTTCGTCAGGCAGGCCGCGGCCCAGTACCGCCTGGAAAATGGCCAGCAGGCCCAGGCCAGTTCCGATCAGCGCCACCGTGCGCGGCCACATGTCGGGCGGCGGGGCAAATCCGGGAATGAATGCAGGGCGCGGCACATAGACCGGGATCAGCACGGCGGCCACTAGGGCAAAAACGGCTGCGATCAAAAGGCCGCGAAAGAGAGGTTTGGTCATCGCTCGATCTTTCGCTGAAGGAGGCGCAGCCCCGCCAGCCCGGTAGGGGGCGGGGCCGCTCCAGTCTTGTGAGTAAAGGCGCTATGGACTTATTCAGCCGGTAGGTAGCCGAACTTCTTTGCCAGGCCGTTGAACAGTTCGTACTGCGCCTTGGCATAGGCAGGCATATCCACGGCGCCCACGGTCGAGATGGAACCGCGGCGTTCCGCCAGGGTCAGCCAGGTTTCGTCGGTGGCCATCTGGCCCAGCACGTCCTGCCACTTGGCGATCACGTCCTCAGGCAGACCCTTGGGCGCATAAAGCGCGCTCCAGCCGGTGACCTGACCGGCCTGCTCAAACCCCAGCTCGGCAGCTGTCGGAACATCGGGCAGCTTGTCCATGCGCTCGGGGGCAAAGACCATCAGCGGCTTCATGCTGCCGCTCTCGATATGCGGCATCAGCGAGCCCGCCGAGATCGCCAGGAAATCCACATGGCCACCCAGAAGCGCGGTCGCCAATGCGCCACCGCCCTTGTAGGGCACCAGGGTCGCGGCGGTCAGCGGGTCCAGACCGGCGTCGGACAGCAGCGACTGCACGGTAAACCCGTCGATCGCGGTGGCACCGGAGGCCGCATAGGCCATGCGGCCCTCGGCTGCTTTCACTGCGGCGACCAGATCCTGCACGCTGTCATAGGACGCATCGCCCTTCACCGCGAGGATCATCGGGGTGGCTTCCAGGCCGCCAACAAAGGTGTAGTCGTCCCAGTCAACCGTCGCCTGCGGGTTCACTGCCGGGGTCAGCGCCATGCCAACACGGGCCAGCAGCATCGTGTAGCCATCCGCATCCGCGTCGGAAACGAAACGCGCGCCGTTCATACCGCCTGCGCCGGGCTTGTTCACCACGGTCACTGGCTGGCCCAGATAGGGCTTTGCGCTTTCGGAGAGGGCGCGCCCTGCCAGATCGGAGGCACCGCCGGGGCCATAGGGTACCACCAGGGTAACAGCCTTTTCAGGGTAGTCGGCGGCCACGGCAGCGCCAGCGGCCATCGAGACGGCCAGAGCAAGGCCAGAGATGAGTTTTTTCATGGTATCCTCCCACAATGCGGCCGGGAGCCCGACCGGAATTCACGATGCGCTTCCTCTTCCACAGTATTCCTATATTGACAAGCAACGCTTTCAGTATGTTAAAAACGAATACTGAGGGAGCATCAAGATGATCAAGTTACGGGAACTCGAGGCCTTTGATGCCTTCATGCGCCTGGGCAGCGTCCAGACTGCCGGTGAAGTCATGGGGCTGGGCCAACCTGCCGTCAGCCGCCTGCTCAGCGCGCTTGAAGAACACGTGGGATTTTCTCTTTTCCTGAGGAAACGCAACCGTTTGGCCCCAACCCCCGAGGCCTTTCAATATCACCTGACGGTGCAACGCGCCCTGGCCGCCATGCGCGACATCCAAGAGGAAGCCACCGCCATCGCCAACAAGCAGCTCGGCCATCTGGTGATCGCAGCCCAGCCGGTGTTCTGCGACACCTTTCTTCTGGATGCCATTGCCGTATTCCGCCGCAGCCACCCGGGCGTCAGCATCCGTCTGGTCGATGTCGGCATGGAGGAAATGATGCGCATGATCGCCGAACGCAGCTGCGATCTCGCCCTTGGCATCACCCTGGAGGCCGAGTCCTTTGGTGCCACTGCCCGCACTCTGGCCCGCTGCGAAGCGCGTTGCATCCTGCCGGTGGATCATCCGTTGAATCAACCCGGCGAAATCCCCCTGCCCCGCCTGCGCCGCGAGAGCTTTGTCGATCTGGCTCCGGGCAGCCCGCTGCGCACCCGGGTGGATTACCTGATGCAGACCATCGACGTGCAGCGAAACATCACCGCCGAGATGCGCAATCTACGCGGTGTGGTCAAACTGGTAGAAATGGGGTTGGGGCTGGCCATCATCGATCCAGTGGCCTGTCGCCTGCTGGATCCGGCCCGGGTGGTGGATCGGCCGCTCCTTCCAACTATCAGTTGGGACATCGCTCAATTCACCCCCCGGGACCGCCCCCTCAGCGCGGTGGGGAAGGCATTCTCGGACGTGATCGCCACCGAAATCGCGCAATTGCGCAGCCAGGGCCTGGTGGTCTGAGCACAGGCCAGGTCGCGGTCTGCACTGCCTGAGTTGCTCAGCTCAAATGTAGGCGCATGACCAGGCTTGGGACACACAAAGCGGTCATCGCAGCTTTGCCCGTGAACCAGGGAACCAGGGACCCCGAAGTCCCCGGCCGGTGATCAGAAACTGTACTTCCAGCCCGTCCGTCAGATCAGGTCGCCAGACCAATCGGCCAGACCAGTCCGCCAGACCAATCGGCCAGACCAGTCCGCCAGACCAGTCGGCCAGACCAGGCAGCCAGATTTTCCGCTTCCAAGATCGCGGCAAATAGCTGCTTTAGCTGCGGTTCAGAGGGGCCGCCATCCTCACCTGCCAGCGTTGAAGCACTGCTGGGTAGGCATTGCTGGTCCGCAATTTCGATCAACTGGTGGCCGAATTACAAGTCCGTATTGCCGTGCGGAACGGTTCCACCGCGCTTGGCATACATGTCACAGAGCGCGCGGAATAAACCCGTCCGAGAAAACCGGAACTACGATCAGACCCCGATTTGTGCAACAGAGCCTGGCAGTGATAGTGGCGCCGAGAAGACAGGCCCAAACGGTTCCAAAGGGTTTTGAAACGTGATCGAGATTTCCACCTCAGCAGTCAACTCTTCAAAAGTTGCCTCAATACTTAAGCATAAAATCGGACTGCAGGACCAAAACCAAGCGCCAGAATTAACGATTTCCACCTATTTCTCGCCCCAGAATGGCCACTCTAACACGTTAGACCACCTGCACCCCAAGCCGTGTCAGGTGGCTTGAGTTGACAACAACTTGGAGAGGCTGGCCCATGCTGCGCTATGTGTTTGCGACACTTTTGGCCATGATGATGGTTGGACCAGCAGACGCTCAGAAGGCCGGCGTCGGCGCCTGGGAAAACTCCAGTTACACCATGTTGAACTGGCTGGAAGATACGCCGGCACTTGGCTGGTATTACAACTGGCGCCCCGATCAGATGTATTCCAGATCCCGCCATCAGCGCAGTGTGGAATTCGTCCCCATGATCCACAATGTGTCGGATGTGGACAAGCCGATACAATCTGACCTCCCCCTGCGGCATCTTCTGGGTTTCAACGAACCAGACGGCGAACGCAGGCTGTCTGTTGCGCGTGCGATCAAACTGTGGCCCAAGCTGGAACGGCGCGGCCTTCGCCTTGGCAGCCCTGCCACCAAACAGGGCGGAACCCTGGGGAAAAATTCCTGGCAACGCCGCTTCATGAACGAAGTGGAAGCGCGCGGGCTGCGCGTTGATTTCATGGCGGTACATTACTACTCTGAAAACGGAAGCGTGACAGAGTTTCGCGACTGGCTGAAAGCCGTACACGCGGAATACAATCGCCCCATCTGGGTTACTGAATTTGCCTATGTTGACTGGCACCGCCCCGGAACCACAACCTATCAGAAGAATGCCAAATTTGTTGAAGAGGCAATCCACATGATGGAGGGTCTGTCATTCGTGGAAAGACATGCCTGGTTTGCGGCCAATCCCTATACTTGGCATGGTCACAATCCGCAGCTGAACCTGGTCAATGATGATCTGACCCTGACCGCAACGGGTCGGGCATTTGACAGAATTCTAAGTAGAATGGAGGCCCTTCAAGTTTCCAGCCGGGAAAATTAGCGGACTATTATTTTCACTTTATGATCTCCGCCAGATGATCTCTGCCTGCCTATTCCTGTATTCAGGTACATATACGCTGGAATATTCATGAATCCTTCAGGTCAACCCTATTGGGAACGACTTGAATTAGAATTTCACTGCAGATTTACACGCTATAGTAATTTCGGCAAAATTAGAAAACCAACAATCACAATTCTCCCCCTCATGGCATTTTATGATCATAAATTTATGCCTGCCGTATTCATTTGACAAATACACCCCCAAAGGCGTCTAATAGTTGGGCAAATATTGGGGGGAATAAAATGTCTACACGCCCTTCTCACTTAAAAATGATTGGCATCAGTCTTGTTGTATTTATCAGTACAACCGGGCCTGCCCTCCACGCCCAAACACTTGAGTTTGAAGCCTTGCAGAATGCTGCCGCAGATGCGGGGGCCGTTGAGGCGCAACTTCAGCTTGGCGAGATCCTGCTTTATGGCAACAGGGGTCTGCCCCAAGACAAGGCCCGGGGGATGGCGCTGATTTCACAAGCGGCAAATGCGGAACACACGGCAGCGCAAGCGGTGTTGGGCAAAGTTTTGCTGGATGGGTTTTATGTCGAGGCTGACCCGGAAACGGGGCTGCGTCTCTTGCAGGCGGCCGCCGGCAAAGGCAATCGGCTGGCAGAGGAAACCCTGGGACGGGCGTTCTTGTGGGGGGAAGGCACACCGGCCGACCCGATCAAGGCGCAGACCTATCTGAATTCAGCAGCGATGAAGGGAAGCCCGGATGCGATGCGCATCCTGGGTGAACAACTTATTGATGGCCGGATCATGGACCAAGACATTGCAGCCGGAGTCCTGCTACTGGAACGTGCCGTGGACGCGGGCGATGCAAAGGCCCAGATTGCTCTTGGCTCACTGTTGCTTTACGGCGGCAGCCTGCCAAAAGACCGGCCCCGCGCCAGCGCACTTTTCATAGAAGCCGCAAAGGCGGGCAATGGCGAGGGGCTCCACCACCTCGGCGCGGATATGATGTGGCGCCGGGTTGATCCCAAGGCTGCAAAAGCCCTGCTGATCCAAAGTGGTGAGCTGGGGACCGGCGCCGCCTGGGCAACCCTGGCTGAAGGTGCGATGTTCGGCTTCCTTGGAAAGGACCGGCGCGGACAATTTGAAACCTTTGCCGAAAAGGCACGTGCGGCGGGGGAAACCAGTGTCGCCAAGCTGGAGGCTCTGCGCCAGCTATACGGCATCAATATGCGCGCAAGCGGCCCGGATGCGATCCACATGCTGGAGCAGGCATCAGCGGATGGCAACGCCGACGCCGCCAAATTCCTGATCCAGCTGGTCCGCGATGGCAACCGGCTCAATGTCAGAAAGGCACCGGAACAGGCTGCAATTTACCTAGAGCAATATTCCCACCTTCTTGACCCGGCGGATCGGGAGCGGCTGGGCTTTACCCTAAAGCTGGCGGGCACGCGGCGTTTTGACCAGTTTGATGAATTCACCACGGAATTTGAAAGCCGACCAGACCTGAAGACCCCCGACTTTGGCATGGATATCTTTGCAAGCAACCCGAATTTTGCAATTTACGTACTGCAATCAAGGCTCAAACAACAAGGCAAGGCTGTTGGCCCTCCGGACGGATATGCAGGTAGGCGCACCCTGAAAGCCCTATCAAGAGCCTGCCGGACACTGCCCTATGCACACCCCTGTCGTGATACCGTTATGCAACCCAAAATCATTGGAGAGTTGCTGGCTCAGCGGTAAGACCCCCCGCCCTGACACCGGATTCACAGCGGGCTGCCGACCCGTACGACACCCAGCAGTCCAATCCGGGGTGTCGGCGCGGTTATGGGGAGTTGTCCTGAGCTATGGCGTCTTTTGGCAGAACGCCGTTTCCATACATCGCCCCCACATTCGCGGCGTACCTAGCCGCAGGGCAACCCGATTGCCTGCAGCCTCGCAGCGCACAACGGATAGGTTAGATCTTGTTGGGAGTGTCGTTCAGATTGGACCCAGTATCGCGGCGGTCAAAGCCTAGCTGCGATAGCAGCGTGAAGGTTGACCAAACCCCGCCGGAGAACAAATCCACGTGGCGCCGCCACGCGTGCTCATCAATGAGGCCCGACGTGCAGCCCGACGTGCACGTGCTTCGCGCGTGCTCGCGTTCTTGCCGTTGGCCATCCAGTCGAAACCAGAAACAGTCTGAATGCGCGGTGTCTCTGGCTCGGCAACTGCAGTGATCGGCACCGCAGAAATCGCCACAATAAGTCCAACACTGAGTGTCACTGACACCCAATCCGTCGCCGTCTTGATAAACATTGCTCGCTGCCTCTAGCTTTGTTTCGGTGGCTCCCCACCTTTGTTGCGCTAAATTAGGGCATATATATGGTTAAGCAACGGTTGATTTGTGGCGACTCTATGAGTGGCGAATTCTCGCTAATTGCTGATCACCCGGTTTTCCAGGCGCCAATCTGGCAAACCATAGCCATCTGGCCAAGGATAGACCTCTTTTTGGTTGAAGTAGACAACACCAGACAACAGCGGTTTTTCGGGCTGGGGCTGTCGGACTTCACCTTCCCATTGCGTCACATAGGCGGCACTGCCGGCATAGCCAAGCTCCGCAACGATGACCGGCTTATCAAAGACGGCTACGCGGGCATAGGTTTCGTCCAGCCACTGCTGATACTTGCGCGCCCCGCCTAGAATGTCGGTCTCCCATTGCTCGAGCCCAAAAATCGACAGGCCTACAAGGTCGACGTAGTCGTCACCCGGATAATATTTCTCCAGCCCGTCATCCCCTGCAGGTGACCAGACAACGCTGATTTCGGGGGCCTGGTCCCGGCAGATATCAATCATCCGCTGGAACGAGGTGATATAGTCCTCCGGTTCCCAGCCTGACCAGATGAACTGGCCTTCATCGCGCTCCATTTCCTGCCCCCACCGCACAGAGATCGGGCTTTGCAGATCCTTGAGCACCTGGCAGATGCCGCGCATATTTGCATCATAATAGCCATTCAGGATGCCATTGCGCAGAAATTCCGGTGTGTTGCGCTCGTCCACCGTCCAGGTCCAGGGTTCCACCGTGACCATCAGGGCACGCCCGCGCTCCAGCGCATATTCATCGGCATCCAGCAGGGAAATCAGCGACACGTCCTCCCACGGCAGGAAGACATGCTCGATCATCACATCGGTTTCCTCGCTGTAATCCCCTACAGGATCAAATGCGCCATAGGGCATGCTGCCTGGCGGAATAGCCGCCGCGGCCAGAATGAAGGGAGCCCCCGCGATTGCCCCCACCGCAAGCATGCGCCTAGCGCGAGAGACTGGTTTGAAACGCTCCATGACCCGGTCCTCCTGTTTTTTGGTCACCACACTGGGGCGCTTTCATCACCCCAGTCAAAATTAAATCTATATCCAAACGGATCACGACTTGCGCTACCCGCTCCCGCGACGTTGACCTGCACCTCAACGATCGTCACCGGTTCAAGGCCAATCGACAGCGCATAGACGCTTTCTGCTGCGCGGATCGTAAAGGCGCTAAACAGCAAAGCCGCTGTGGTGGCGACAACACCTGCCTGCACCACAACATCGCGCCACTGCAGTTTCACGGGCCATCCGTTCTCGTGAAAATGTCTCAACACCGTCACGGAGAGCGTCGCGGTATAAAGGCTCCCGGAAAATAACGTCAGAAGATAAAACCCCTGCGCCTGTTCCAGGTTTCCGGCCAGCAATACGGGCAGGATACACCCCAAAGCCAGAATCGCATAGACTGCCCAGACCTTGACCGGCAAACGGGTTGGCCCGGTGTCGCCCTTGGGGGTGATCCGGAAATCGACAAAGCGCCCTGTCAAACTGTCCCGCACGGCCGAAATGCAGCCCCACAAAACCCAGGGCCATTGCAGCATCAGGAACAAGGTCCGTTCCCAGCTGATAAGGGGGGCATCCACCGGCCGGAAGACCTTGAGCCGCCGCAGCGCACTTGCCAGCAGCAGCAAGGCCGCGATCTGTGGCATCGCGTGCAACACATACTGTGGGAAAGTAATTTCCGCATAACGGAAATCGAACACAACCGCCAGGATCGGCAATAGATACATCAGCACAAAAGTCACACCGAATATCGGATAAAGCAGCTGACAAAACAGGAACTGCCATTTCAGCCGCATTGGCATTTGTTGCAGATAGCGCGGCGTATGTACCAACAACAGGGTCACCAGGCTGCGGGACCACTGGAATTCCTGAATAGCAAGATCGGCCACCGTTGTCGGGCCGTCGCCAATGGCAATCGCATCCAGCGCATGCACCCCCCGCCAGCCTGCCGCATTGATCAGCATTGTTGTGGAATGATCCTCGGCCAGTTCAGGGCCCAAGCCGCCAGCCTCCTGCAAGGCGCAGGTCCGCACGGCATAGTGGGATCCGATGCACATCGGCGCAAACCCGGCGGTATAACCCGCCTGCAGCACCCCGTGAAACGCCCCCTCGGTGTGCAGTCGCGTACGCGCCGCCCAGTTCCGGGAAGCATTCGAGGCACAGATTGATGGCGCACTTACATAGCCCACGTCCGCCTCCGCAAAGGGGCGCAACATTTCGCGCAGGTATCCCGGCTGCGGCACGTGATCGGAATCTAGCTGGCTTACGATATCGTATTTCGCATAGCCCCAGTGATCGTAGAAATAGGCAAGATTGCCTTCCTTGCAGCGTGTTCGCCTTGGCCAGACCGCCTGGTGATAGTCTTCAACCCCCTTGCGACTGGAAATCCTGACACCGTGGCGGTTGCACCAATCTATGGTATCTGCGCTGGGATCTTCATCTGCCAGCCAGGTATCATGGGGATAGTCCTGTGCCAGCATCGCCTCAAGGGTGGTCTGAACAACCTCAAACGGCTCTGAGGGCGTCTTGGTCACGATCATCGCCACGCGGAACTGCCCCGGTACGGGATCGGGCGCGCTGGAGCGAACGGCGCGCATCGCAAAATAGATGAAATAGCATTGCAGGAAACTCAGCCACCCCAATAGCCCGGTCACCAGTGCAAACCGCCAGGGCGACGCGATATGTTCAGGTGCAAACCACCAGGTCCAGAACCAGAGCGTCGCCGCCGCCCATATCCCCAGCAGGGCCCAGAACAGCACCCGTTTACGTCCCACGATGATGCGGGACAGGTTGTGATATCCGGGGTCAGGCCGCGACATTGCATTTCAGCCCGAACCAGGGAGCTGCATCTTCAATAATCCGGTCAAGCGAGGACAGCTCGGCGCGAAACCCCAGTACCTCGGCAGCGCGCGAAGGATCTGCTGTCAGCGAGGGTGGATCACCAGCGCGACGGGGTTCAATCCGGACAGGCAATTTCCGGCCGGTCTTCGCCTCGATGGCGCGCACGATTTCAAGGATCGAATGGCCCCTCCCACTGCCCAGGTTCAGCTTGATCGACGGCTTTCCGCGCATCAGGTGCTGCAGCGCCAGAACATGCGCTCTGGCCAGATCAGCCACGTGAATATAATCGCGAATGCAGGTTCCATCCGGCGTTGGGTAATCATCACCAAAGATCGACAAGACATCCCGCTGCCCCGACGCGACCATCAGGGCAAGTGGAACAAGGTGGGTTTCGGGATCATGTTGCTCGCCCAGCTGGCCTTCGGGGTCCGCCCCTGCGGCATTAAAGTACCGCAAACAGGCAAATGTCAGATCTGTCACACGGGCAAGATCTTCCAGCATCTGCTCGCCAATCAGCTTGGTCCGACCATAGGGATTGATCGGCAGCTGTGGCGTGGCCTCGTCAATTGGCAAGGTTTCGGGCACACCATAGGTGGCACAGCTTGATGAAAAGACTATCCGCTTGATGCCGGTTGCGCTTGCGGCTTTTAGCAATGAAATCATGCCGCCGACGTTATTGTCGTAATAGGCATTGGGCTGCTGCACGCTTTCTCCGACATAGGCGGAGGCTGCAAAATGCAAAATGGCAGTGATCTTATGCTTTGAGATCGCGGCCACAACCGCATCGCAGTCGCGTATGTCGCCCCGCACGAAGGGGCCAAAACGGACGGCCTCTGCATGTCCGGTAGACAAATTATCAAAAACAACGGGAAGATACCCGGCCATTTTCAAGGCCTTGCAGCTATGCGAGCCGATAAACCCAGCGCCGCCCGTAACAAGGATTGAGGAGGCCTGGCTCATTGTCCTACTGGTGCCTCCGCTTCCTTATCCACCGCCAATCGTTCACGGTACCACTCAATTGTGGTGCTCAGCCCCTCGTTCAGGCTCACTTTCGGCACCCATCCCAAAATCCTCTTGGCGCGCTCAATATTGGGTTTGCGTTGTCTGGGATCGTCCTGCGGCAGCGGTCGGAACGTGACGCCTGCCCGCGACCGCACCATTTTGACGACCTTTTCGGCAAGTTCCAGCATGGTAAATTCGCAGGGGTTACCCAGGTTAACCGGCATCTTCTCATCCGATGCCATTAGCTGGATCAACCCGTCAACAAGATCACTCACATAGCAAAAAGAGCGGGTCTGCGTGCCGGTGCCGTAAAGGGTCAGATCCTCTCCTTTTAGGGCCTGCACGATGAAGTTTGACACAACGCGTCCGTCTTCTGGATCCATGTTGGGACCGTAGGTGTTGAATATCCGGGCAATCCGCGTTTCAACCCCCTTGTGCGCGCCATATTCCCAGAACAAAGTTTCCGCTACGCGCTTGCCTTCATCATAGCAGGCGCGGGGGCCGCAGGTATTGACGCAGCCGCGGTAGCTTTCATCCTGCAACGAAATTTCCGGGTCGCCATAGACCTCCGAGGTGGAGGATTGCAAAATCCGGGCTTTTTTGCTGCGGGCCAACTCAAGCAAATTGAGCGCGCCTAGAAAACAGGTCTTGGAGGTGTGGATCGGACCTTCCTGATACCGATCGGGTGAGGCAGCACAGGCCATGTTATAAATCTCATGGACAGGTCCCGATATATCAATCGGATTACAAATGTCGTGCTGGATCAGGCGATAATTGCGTCTCTGTAAAAATGGCGCGATGTTGCGCCTACAACCGGTTTGAAAATTATCGACGCAGATAACTTCGTGTCCGTCATCCAACAATCGACTGCTTAGGTTCGATCCCACAAAGCCGGCTCCACCGGCAATAAGGATAACTTTGTGATTTCGTGTAACGACACGCGGCAATACATTGGTACGCAAATGCAGTCCCCCCCAGGAAACGTCCGAGAAAACAAGGCAGCTATTGGCATATATGCGATTTGGAAGTGCGTGATATTTCCGACAATTTCGAACTCGTCAGTTCTAATGTTACTACGGCTTCCAGAACACCATCCTGTCACAATATAATAAAACTTTCAATAAAGTTTAGATAATTGTGTTATCAGCCCCCACTACATACTGCATATGGTATAGGATTGTAATTTATGGCAAAAACATTCTCGCCCAGGTAGTTTTGACCTCAACTCTGAGTGTCGCCATTTTATTTGAATTCGGCAGGGAAATTGAACAAATGGCAGCGCCCTCACAATGACCTGGATTGGCGATTCTGACGTGTCCCCAAGATTTTGGGCCATTCAAATTGAGAGTTTGTTCTCGTAACGTTCAAAGCAACGAGGAGAACGAAGACTGCGCAAGTCACGGTTCACAGAGGAACAAATTGTCGGGATTTTGCAGGAGTATGCGGCGGGAGCCAAAGTCTCGGAGCTTTGCCGCAGTTCAAGCGTAAAGCAAACGATCCGGGGGATCGTTTGTCGCGCCGAACGGAATGTCGGACGCCACCTTGTGCAAGTGGAAAGCCAAGTATGGCGGCATGACAGTATCCGAGCTGCGGCGGTTGAAGAATCTTGAGGCAGAGAACACGGAACGGAAGCGCCTCCTGGCCGACGCCATGCTTGATAACGCCGGTCTCAAGGGGCTGTTGGCAATGGAAGCAGGCAAACGCCATGCGTTCGAGTGAGCCTGCGGACCCTCCTGACGCCTGCTGCCCGCCGGGATGCCGTGAGAACTCTGGTGCGCGATCACCAATTCACCGAGCGGCGGGCATGCAGGCTTGTTGGGATATCCAGATCAAGCCTGACGTATCTGGCGCGCCCACGCCCATTGCTCACGCCGCCGAATGATGGCACACGAATGTTGAGCAAACTCGATTTATGGGTGGCCCTGAAAATAGGGGCAGGTCACTTCCACAGTGCTTCCACGGGATAGGGAGTCGAAACGCAAGAAGCGCCCGATGGGGCGCTAAGGTGTTTATATTATTATGGTTTATGGTTGCGGGAACTCGCATTGGTCCCTGTTTCATTCCAACCGGGAGAAGAGTGCCAGACCTCACTTGCTCTAAGTCCAGCGAGGTCCGAAATCAGCCCAAACCGGACATTGCATCCATGTGTTCAAGCAATGCATATTAACCGATGAACCTGAGCTTCCCGAACGCGGACCAGCCATGGACAACTCCATTTAATTTTCTTGTTTATTTGAATTTTGGGTGGATTTAGAATTTTTTCTAAAAAATACTGCGCAATTTAAGGAAGATTTGAATGGCGGAAAAAATCATCCAAAATCCGCACAGCAGAACAGCTATTATGCCGCCTATGGGTCCGAGCATTAGGTCAAAAAATTTCAGTATGAGGATGGAAGAAAAGTAAGAAGCAACCGACAAGATTATGGTGATTCCAGGGTGCCTTCTAAGCATATCTTTGTAAAACTTTGTCACTGTCGGTTTCCTAAACTTGATTTCTGTCCTCAAAATTTTGGACTAGTACTTAAGTGTAAAGAGATTTGTGCTAGGCCAGCACAACAGTATGCCAAGGATTGAACGGCATCACCTTCCCCACGTGTTTCATTGCTTTCAATGCGATTGGCTAGCAGGTAAACAACGAAGAATCCGCTTAAATCTGAGGCGTCAGCTCAAGACTCCCTGTTTGCGTGTGGTCACGCAACACACCTCCCGCAGCGTCCCGCACCAGGCCGCGCTGTCGCCAAGCGCTCTCCAAACCCGGGTTGTAAACGTTGCCACAGATCAAAGCCGCCTGCGAAGTGCCGAGATTAAATTGGTTGGCGCTTCATTCAAATGTCCGCATTTGCGGCGTTAACTGCGGTTTCTTACAACTCGATTGAGCGGTAGCTTTGGGCCAGTCGCGCCTGACGCTCTGGTGTGCCACCATGACTTTGCAAAGCTCGCTACCTGCGCTTCGCTGACATCCGACCAGGGTGCAGCGAAGCATGGTTTACCGGCAACCTAGTGGACCGAAGCGACCGGCCCAGACCGGACATTCACACGGTGTCGCAACGCTGCGCTGAAGTACTCCCGAAGCGGACAATCATTAGGTCATGTTGGCAAATGCCGGAGCCAAAGGCGGATTGATGGGATGTCGATGAAGCCCAGGAAGCTTTCAGCAGTCTTGTCATAGCGGGTTGCGACGCGCCGGGCATTCTTTAGTTTGTTGAAGCATCGCTCAACCATGTTGCGCCGCCGGTAAAGTCTGTGATCTACCCCCACGCGCATCTTGCGGGTCTTGCGCATTGGAATTTGAGTGAGGATATCGCGCTCATCCATGGTTTTCCGAATGCGGTCAGCATCATAACCCCGATCTGCCAGCAGCACCTTGGGCCCCGGCAGGTTGTCGGCCATGACCAGGTCGAAACCGAGATAATCCGACGTTTGGCCCGGTGTGATTTGCGTTCTCATTGGCAGGCCATGCGCGTTGACACGGAGGCGGATCTTGGTCGTGAACCCACCTCTTGAACGGCCAAAACCCTGTCGAGGAGTCCCCCTTTAGCGCCCGCTGCCTGATGATGGGCGCGAATGACGGTGCTATCGACCATTTGCAGGGCCTCTGGGACGGCCCCGCTCTGGTTGAGGGTATCAAGAATGCCCTCCCAAAGCCCAGTCAAGGTCCATCGGCGAAACTGGCGGTAAACACTTGACCACTTTCCGAACTCCTCCGGCAGGTCACGCCAAGGAGATCCTGTCCGGGCGATCCAGAAAATCCCATCCAGAACAAGGCGATGGTTGGCCGGTTTGCGCCCGTTCGGTGCGCGGGTAGCGAGGATGAAATCTTCGAAAAACGCCCACTCATCGTCGGTCATCAAGTCTCGTGCCAAGCTGGCCTCCAGAGCAGATACCAGCTTGAAGCACGCCAACAGAGCGTTGTGAATCCCTTTTGTCAACACGGCCTAGATAGCCATATCGAAGACTATCCGCAGAACACCCTACGCCCCTGCCAGAACGCCTCAGCAAGGCAGCCGCGCGGTATCGGTTTAAGTAAAACGGGCGGGGAGCGAACCCTCGCTGCGGGCACGAAATCTCCGTTACAACAAGCGGAAGCAGACCTTCCAGATTTCTAGCCTAAAGCTGGGTTAGCACAGCACATTAGCTTACAGCTCAGAGATGTCCTTCACAACAAGTCCATCAAACTGATCGTGACTGAAGCTGCGAAGAGAAACGAAGACCCTAAATAGTTCTTTGTTGTCTGGACTTCGGCCATCCATTATAAATTCATCGTAGCTCTGAGATTTGTATTTCTTGGAATGCGGGTAGACTTGGGAAGCCGGCTTCACTTCGACCCAGAAAAATCGCATAAGATTAAAGATTTTCCCTACGTTAGATAATGCAAAAGGAGCTCTTCAAATTGAAAGTCAGCATTGCCATTCCAACCCGAGAACGAGGCCAGTATTTGCGGCATTCCGTTCAGACTGCTCTCGAGATCGACGATGACAACATTGAGATCATTGTAAGCGACAATGCCAGCTCCGACGGGACCAAGGAACTCATGCAAGAGTTTGATGACAGCCGACTGGTCTACGTGAATACGGGGGCGCGGTTGTCAATGCGGCAGAACTTTGAAACGGCTTTCAAAGCATCGACAGGTGATTATCTGATCTACTTCGGCGATGACGATGGGATGCTACCAAAACAGTTCCCCTACTTGCGGCAGCTTTTGGAGGCCAACAGACCTGATGGTCTGAGTTGGATCAAGGCAACCTATGGCTGGCCCATTGAAGGGTATGGAAGGAAGACCGGCGGTGTCAGATTCTACCGCAGCAATTGCTTCGGCTCTCCGAAGGCTTTTCACGGCGCGGAAAACCTACAGAAACTCATGACGGCAGACGTATCCAACCTGCGTCCGGTTCCAGATATATATCACGGCTGCCTTTCGCGCGCCTACATGCTCAAGACTTCGATGGACGGGAGAACGGTTTTCGACAGCGCCATTCCTGACGTCAACCTATCCTATAGATCCATCTTGAAAGACGGCCATTTCATCGGAGTTGACCACCCGTTCTCGATCAACGGATACAGCCCGGCCAGCACCGGCGGTGGCCACGGAGCCGAACAAAACAATTGTTCTGGGACCAGCAGCAGCAAGCTTTTTGCAAAAGAGAACATTACCGACCCGATGAGCGATGTGTTTCCCCATGCCGGATCAGTCCCATTGGCGTTTTTCTCGACCCTGGAGACCTTGCGGCGCAACCATGCCCTTGAGGCATTTCAACCCGACTACCTCAGCTGGTATAAGTATGTTCGTGGATCGACCAGAAAGAACCCAGCGCTAGCAGAGCAAATGCGTGGCATTCTGGGGGACCACGCCGCAGCGAAGGGCACACAATCCCTCCTGGACGCCGCTCTGCAAGGCCCGCCTCAGGCCAAACGAAGCCTGAAAGAGCGCTTCGCCCGTGCGCAGGGGCAACTATCGAGTTTCAGGGTGTCCGCAACCGAGGGAGGCGAAAACACCATTCTTACGGCAGCCCATATGATAGATGCGATCTTGGGGCAAGATTTTGGCGCGGTTCTGTCAGGCGATATGACGCCTCGCTTGGCCTGGAAGGCGGCCAAGCGTCGGTCCAAGGGTTTTCAGCGCCAGCTTTGATCTACCGGACCCGTTTGAGAAAACCATCATGAGCGACCGTGATCAGCAGTTTCGCGGGGATGCTCTTGTCAATCTCGAACTCGGAGTGGGTCTTGAGATAGTCCCAAACCGCAGTTTTTGGATTGTTGCCCGGTCCCCAGGAGCGATCGGGATACTCGTCTGCAGGCATGTCCTCGATTAGCGTGTCGAAGACGACGCAATAACTTCCGACCGACGTGAGCGGCGCATAAAGCTCCAGTTCGCTCCGGACATGATCATGAGTGTGGTTTGAATCTAGACAGACAAGGACGCGCTCGTATCCTTCAGCAGCCTTATTAACCTTGGCGAAGATGTCTGGGTCAATGCTGGACCCCTCGATCATCTCAATGCGAGAGGCCATTGGATGCTTCTGAATAGCGGTAAGGTTGTGCGCGCGGATGTCGATGTCGATACCCAGAACTTTGCGGGACGAGTTCGATGGGTCAATGACAGTGCCCGCCTCAATGGCATCGCACATGTCCAGTAACGCAAGCATGGACGCACTGAAGACCAGCGACCCACCATGCGCAATACCCGTCTCGATGATCAGATCGGGCTTGATGCTCCAGATGAGTTCTTGCATCGCTACGATATCTTGCGGGTATTGAATGATCGGGCGATCTTGCCAGTGGTAGTTATACGAATACTTTGGCTGGGTCGTGGCTTGCAGAAATGTCATAGCCAAGTCGTTCAACGGCTTGTTGTTCATCATTTCCGCGATGCGGCCTGCGATCTCTTGCTTAAATTCAGTCATTTCCCACCTCAACATATGTAAATGCGTCGTTCGACATATTCCGGATTTCCTCGCAGTAATTCGGGTTCATATCAAGGATTCTTGCAGACCGGGGCAGGTTTGGCAAAACCTCCTCGGGCGCGCAGACACGCAGCCGGGTTCCTGCGAGGAAACGCCCTAGCTTGCTCTGGTTGATGTCGCTCACGGCTTCAACCGGAGCGCGTTCGCGTAGCAGGGCATAGATCACCCCCTATGGAAGCGCCTCCCCAGACAGAGGAGGTCCGCTTTGGAGAAGCTGCGTTGCAGCGACCCTGGTCCGTGTGAAAGGCATCTGTGGGTGGCTCCTGCATTGCAAGCGTTTTCTGTCGGTATTTGCGGTCATTTTCGTCAGTACTGTCGTCTGTCCGGCCTGTTTATGTTTTGGCATTGCCTCCACTGGCCCTAATGAATTCCGCGAGCGAGGTTCCAATCGGCTTATCGACCTCAGAGGGCCGCAGCCATTCCCGGAGTGTCCTTGCTCTTGGTTGACTTAAGTCCGCATCATTACTTCAACGTCTTGCATCTGGTAGGCAGTCGGCGCGGTTAGAACGCGGGCTGCCTGTATTCCTGTTTCTTTGTGAGCATCGCCCAGATGGAACGCGCTGCCTTGTTCGCCATCGCGACGGTTGCCAGCCGGAACGGTTTCTCCGCGATGATCTTCGCCGTCCACAGATCGACTTTTTCAGGTGAGCGCTTCGCCATTACGGCGCGAGACGTCATGCCCACGACCAGAAGCTTGCGAATGTAGCGGTCGCCAGCCTTTGTGATCTTGCCCAATCGCTCCTTGCCGCCGCTGGATTTGTTGAGCGGGGTCAGCCCCAGCCAAGCCGCTAGATCGCGCCCGGTGCGGAATTGTTTTGCGTCCCCGATCGTAGCGACAATGGCCGATGCTGTTATTGGCCCAATTCCTGGCATGCGCATCAATCTGCGCGCATTAGCATTTAGCAGAGCATGTTGCTCGATCATCTTGGAATAGCCAGAGATGCGTTCGTTCAGGCCGATGAATTGGTAGCACTGTATCCCGAGCATCCCGTTCGCGATCTCAGGCATGTCCGGGTGATCACCGTCAAGGTGGCGCTTCGCAAAGGCCGTTACCGCTTCGATCCCGATAGGCAAGATATGCCCGAACTCGCGCAACAGGCTGCGGATCATATTGGCCAGCTGGGTGCGCTGCCGGACTGCCAGATCCCGCGTGCGGTGGATCGATAGAATAGCCTGTTGATCCTCGGTCTTGATCTCGACAAAGCGCATCGTCGGGCGCCTGACGGCTTCGCAAATTGCCTCCGCGTCCACCGCATCTGTCTTTCCGCGTTTGACATAAGGCTTTACATAGTTCGCAGGCATCAACCTGACATCGTGACCAAGTTTGCGCAGTGTGCGCCCCCAATGGTGCGCTGATCCACAGGCCTCCATTCCGACCATACAAGGCGGCAGCGTCTCGAAGAACGCCAATAGCTTCGCACGCTTGATCGCCTTGTTGAAGATCACGCGACCATTCTCGGAAATACCGTGAACTTGAAAAACATCCTTGGCCAAATCTAGGCCGACTGTCTTAACTGTCATTGGGTGGCTCCTTTCCTAGCAGTTGATGATAATTGCACTTTGGCACATTCGATGCCGGTGGAGCAGGAGCCACCCACCTCATCCGCATTGGGCCGGTTTTTCATTTTTCTTTGCTTTCACCATTCTTTCGCGCGTCAAATTTTTCCAAAACATCTATGCGGCCTTTTTGGCGAGCGTCGGCAAGCCAAAGCTTCTTACGGATGCCAGCGACCTCAAGATTACTGTAATTACCACCTGAGAACTTTGGCCAGTCGATAGCGAGGCCCTGTTTTACTAGTTCCTCGGATAGATCACGACCATCAGGCAGGAAGCACTTTGCAACTGTACGGCCATATTCGTCTTCATCAGTGATCTCCGCGCGTATACGATGACCTTTACACAGATGCACCATGGCCCACTTGGCCTTCTTGCCGTAGGGATGATGCAGTTCCGGTGCGTCTATTCCGTAAAGCCGTACTTGGGTCTTTTGGATCGTAATTGTGTCACCGTCCGTAACGTAAGCTCGCCCTTCCAGTACGCGCGGCAGCGTGACTGAGTGAGAGGTCGTTGCATCGAACGCATCGACCCTTTTGGGCGCACGAGACTGCGGCGTTTTTGGTTGCGCCGAAGAAGCGGCAATACTGCGGCCTGCCTTATAGGCAAGCGTTTCTCTAACCGGTTTCTTGTGTGGCTTAGCCCGAGGCCGATAGCTCGGCTTACAAAGCGATCTGAAAAGAAATCTGAACATCTCTAAATTGTATGAAGTAGCGCCACTGAAAGCAAACGGATTACAGGAGCGCGCAGGGACACTTCGACCCGCTTTGTCAGCCCCTGCGCTCGTCTCCCTGAGTGAGCATGCCACTCCTATGCCCTACGGCAGTGTTGCGTATTCACCACAGCTCCAAACGCGTTCCGTTTGCTTCCACAGTGCTTCCACGGGATAGGGAGTCGAAACGCAAGAAGCGCCCGATTGGGCGCTATGCTACTGAGATTATTTGGTAATATTGGTTGCGGGAGTAGGATTTGAACCTACGACCTTCAGGTTATGAGCCTCACAGGCGTGATATTGCTATAGTTTACTGAACATATTTCTTTGTATATTTATCAATATATTACACCCATACAAACTAAACCACTCACACCCGTATATTGTTCAAATTTGCTCGTCAGTGTAGCACTGGTGTAGCACCAATAGTATTTCGTAGCACCAAGACATTTCAGGGGAACAGCGTGGCCAGCCATCGTTTGAACTTTACCAAAGCCGCACTCTTAAAGGCCGCAGCCGCCAGGAAGGGCGCGCGGGACTATTACTATGATGAACGTGAAGCGGGGCTAATGATGGCCGTAACCGCTGCGGGATCAAAGAGCTTTTACCTCTACAAACGAATTGAGGGCCGCCCGGAACGCCTGCTCTTGGGCAAGTTCCCCGACATGACCGTAGAGCAAGCCCGCAAAGCTGCCGCCAAGGCCAAAGGCGGCATCGCCGCCGGAGCGAACCCGCAAAAAGACAAGAAGGCCATTCGAGACGAGATGACGTTTGGCGCGCTCTTCGGCGAATACATGGACAAATACTCCAAGGTTCACAAAAAATCGTGGAAATACGATGAGCGCGAAGTGAACAAGTATCTGTCGCACTGGTTCCGCCGTAAAATCTCCAGCATTGACCGGGCCGAGGTCGAACGGCTGCATGCCAAGACCGGCAAGGAAAACGGCATCTATCAGGCCAATCGCCTGCTTGAACGCATTCGTTCCATTTTCAACAAAGGGATCGAATGGGGTTGGAAGGGCGTAAACCCGGCAACCGGGATCAAGAAATTCCGCGAACAGAGCCGCGACAGGTTCCTGCAACCGGACGAGCTGCCCCGCTTTTTTGAAGCCCTGGCGAATGAACCAAATGAGGCCGCGCGGGATTTCTTTATGATCTCCCTGCTGACCGGGGCGCGCAAATCAAACACCCTGGCGATGATGTGGAAAGATATCAGTTTTGAAGCCGCAACCTGGCGCATTGAGGAAACCAAAAACGCTGACCCGCTGACAGTCCACCTGCCCCAGCAAGCCGTTGAATTGCTAATTGAGCGCAAGCTGAAATCAGACAGCCCCTATGTATTTGCTGGCTCCGGCAAGAGCGGCCACCTGGCCGACCCCAAGAAAGCCTGGACGCGCATTTTGGCAGAGGCAGGCATTGAAAACCTGCGCATACACGACCTGCGCCGCACCCTTGGCAGCTATCAGGCAGCGACGGGGGCCAATGGCTATATCATCGAAAAATCGCTGGGCCACCGTTCGCAGCAATCGACCGCAATCTATGCCAGGCTAAACCTGGACCCGGTCCGTGAAAGCGTAGACAAGGCAACTGAGCTGATGTTCTCGAAGACGCGGTAGCATATCCCCCAATGGCAGTTCTGCGCAGGAAGCTGACTTTGCAAAGTCCAAGCCGCCGCGCATAGTGGCAGGGCGCGACCGGCCCGGAGCGGATGAGGTGGGTGGCTCCTGCTCCACCGGCATCGAATGTGCCAAAGTGCAATTATCATCAACTGCTAGGAAAGGAGCCACCCAATGACAGTTAAGACAGTCGGCCTAGATTTGGCCAAGGATGTTTTTCAAGTTCACGGTATTTCCGAGAATGGTCGCGTGATCTTCAACAAGGCGATCAAGCGTGCGAAGCTATTGGCGTTCTTCGAGACGCTGCCGCCTTGTATGGTCGGAATGGAGGCCTGTGGATCAGCGCACCATTGGGGGCGCACACTGCGCAAACTTGGTCACGATGTCAGGTTGATGCCTGCGAACTATGTAAAGCCTTATGTCAAACGCGGAAAGACAGATGCGGTGGACGCGGAGGCAATTTGCGAAGCCGTCAGGCGCCCGACGATGCGCTTTGTCGAGATCAAGACCGAGGATCAACAGGCTATTCTATCGATCCACCGCACGCGGGATCTGGCAGTCCGGCAGCGCACCCAGCTGGCCAATATGATCCGCAGCCTGTTGCGCGAGTTCGGGCATATCTTGCCTATCGGGATCGAAGCGGTAACGGCCTTTGCGAAGCGCCACCTTGACGGTGATCACCCGGACATGCCTGAGATCGCGAACGGGATGCTCGGGATACAGTGCTACCAATTCATCGGCCTGAACGAACGCATCTCTGGCTATTCCAAGATGATCGAGCAACATGCTCTGCTAAATGCTAATGCGCGCAGATTGATGCGCATGCCAGGAATTGGGCCAATAACAGCATCGGCCATTGTCGCTACGATCGGGGACGCAAAACAATTCCGCACCGGGCGCGATCTAGCGGCTTGGCTGGGGCTGACCCCGCTCAACAAATCCAGCGGCGGCAAGGAGCGATTGGGCAAGATCACAAAGGCTGGCGACCGCTACATTCGCAAGCTTCTGGTCGTGGGCATGACGTCTCGCGCCGTAATGGCGAAGCGCTCACCTGAAAAAGTCGATCTGTGGACGGCGAAGATCATCGCGGAGAAACCGTTCCGGCTGGCAACCGTCGCGATGGCGAACAAGGCAGCGCGTTCCATCTGGGCGATGCTCACAAAGAAACAGGAATACAGGCAGCCCGCGTTCTAACCGCGCCGACTGCCTACCAGATGCAAGACGTTGAAGTAATGATGCGGACTTAAGTCAACCAAGAGCAAGGACACTCCGGGAATGGCTGCGGCCCTCTGAGGTCGATAAGCCGATTGGAACCTCGCTCGCGGAATTCATTAGGGCCAGTGGAGGCAATGCCAAAACATAAACAGGCCGGACAGACGACAGTACTGACGAAAATGACCGCAAATACCGACAGAAAACGCTTGCAATGCAGGAGCCACCCACAGATGCCACTCGTTGGGGAAACTGTCGCCGCAGTGCGGCTTCGCCGAAGCGTACCTCGGAACAATACGCCCTTTAATCGAGCTAAGTAATGCATATCTCTCATCCAAAGGGAGAGGACAGACATGGCACTAACAATGGACATGGACGCTAGGAAGGCCGAGTTGTTGTTGCGAGCAGCATTACTGGATGACGCAAGCAACGTGGGAGAAAGGCTGGCTGCTTTGAGCGCTGACATCAAGGTCGATGATGACGGCGACGCGTGGATAACGTTGGACATGGACCTCTGGCCTGAAGACAAGGAGTCGCCTGAGGCTGAGGCTATTGCAAAAATGCTGTGGTTAGAAATTGACTGGTCGGTGACCGATGGAACCTTTCCGTTCGCCTGGCCCGGTCTTGGCGCGCACTCCGACAAAACGACGACCTACTTCAAGATGGTGCTGGACGCGTATGGCGGGCAGAGGCCCGACAAGGGCACCAAGTAGTCGCGGCCCAGAGCGGCCTTTCACCCACTGATCGACATGCTGCGGTGCGGCCCGCAATAGGAGACATTTGGCGAGACAGCAACGCATCTTTGTGCTGAATTCGTAAAAATAGAGAAAACCCAGCCTAAAGGGTTAAGAGGTCGGCACATCCCTCTAACGGACACCCAGCTTGCACTTCGAAGGCTGCGGCTCAGCCAATCGACCTGTATTCTAACTGCAGGTGCATGGCTTTGCTTGTTTCACATTTCCTTGATGCCATGATTGGGTGAAAGCCTTTCGTTGTTTTCACCACGTCAGCGATGGTCCATGCGTTGCGGGCAAGCTACAATCTCGAAAGATCAATACCAGATTCAGTAAGTGGACCGATGCAGGCAATGGCGTATTACGACCAAGATTTCAAAGAGGTTGCCCACTGCGGTGCCAATACCACGATAAATATCGCATGCGATGCCGAAGGGCGAAAGGGCGCGGCGTTTGGAATTGTCGGGCGTAGTCCGGGGCCGATGACTGCCGTTGGCGTCTACATCTTACTTCCACATGGAATTCCAGTGTCTGATTTCAAATTGGGTGGAATTGGGCAATCGTTTGACCCGCCACCACCAGAGGGATGTGTTCCAGCAATCATAGGGTCCGACTCGCTTGGATGCTGGGGCCACCAGTGTCCGCAGTGCAATGGGTACTTTCGCAATGGAAACCATGCTGCGATTTATCCGCAAACTTGTCCTTATTGCGGCCTGAGAACGGCAGCATTTCAATTTCTCACACCAGCACAGCGACGGTTCTTAGCTCACCTTGCGGAGACTTTGGAGGAAGAATTAGCTGCCCCCGATGAAAAGGGGACAGAGCGACAAGTAGAAATCGACATGGAAAGCATCGTCAAACAGGCCGCAGATGAACCCAAGCCCGATTTCTACTACGCGTCACAGACCCAACAGACGCGATACAAGTGTGATCACTGCGGCGAGTTCAACGATATCAGGGGACTCTATGGCTACTGCGCCGCTTGCGGGTGGCGGAATAACATACAGATGCTTTCCGGTCGGCTTGAGGAAATCAGGCAATCTCTAAATAGGGGACAAGCGCAATCAGAGGCAGCCGTAGGCCAAAGCGTTTCTGCATTCGATGCAGCTTGCCGTGACTTTGCCAAACAACTTATGCGCCGGACTCCGATGAAGGCCGCGCGGAAAGAAGCGCTTTCTAGATTAGTCTTTCATGACATTGAGTCGGAAACATTCAAGCGTTTGAAAGACTTTTTCGACCTGAACCCGTTTAAAGGAATAGCGGATAAAGATACTCGCTTTATCAGGTTGATGATGGAGCGCAGGCACGTCTTTGAACACAATGCGGGTGTCATCGACAGTAGATACGTCGAACGCAGCGGCGATGATGTTGCGGTAGAGGGAACCCTATTACGTGAGACCCGCGAAAACGCGCATCGCCTAATTGGTTTGCTTGCACGTATCGCAAGCAATGTTGACAGTGACTTCCATGAGATTTTCACACCAACTGAGTGGCCAATCAAATATTTCAAAGAGACGCAAGAAAGGGCGTCCCGGTAGCCGCGCGCCGGTAAAGAAAGAAAAAATCTGAGTTAACGATAAATTAGCATGTGAACGGAGAAATCGAGAATGCCTAAACTAAGCGCAAAAGACAAACTCGACAAAAGGTGCTTGTGCGCACAATCAATGAATTTCTACGGCGCGACAAATTCGGGCTGACGCCCGACGCAAATAACTTTGCGGAATCTCCAACGATTGAATTTGAGATGGATGGAATTCCGGGAATCGGACACGCACATGACGCTGGGCATGGCGAAATTTCTATTAAGGTCGCGCTTTGGCCCACGGATCAGGGAAAGAGATTTATCGCCGCCGCCGTATCGGGATCAGCGATGCGCAGGAAGATGGGCGGTTTCTACACGTCCGCGTGGCTCGAACGTAAAGACGGCGCGTGGCTGCAAACATCGAACGGCCTGACGGCCTCATGCGCTAAGGATAGACGCGCAGATGTGGAAGCTCTGCCGTGGGAAGCCCCTAATGGTTTCGGCGCAGAAGGCAAATTCTACCTTTAGTCGGCTGTCTCAGCCGCGCCAGCGGCAGGCGGCTGCAACGCCCTCAGACCTTCCAAGACTGCCGCCGCCGTGGCTTCATTGGACGCTGCGATACCATCTATCAAGCGTTCCGTCTGCGCCGCGTCAGCGGCCTGCATCGCATCAATCTCAGTCTGTAGCCCAGTAATCGTCTGTTGAAGCGCTTCCGTTTGCTGATTTGGCAAATAGGTATTTGCAGCGTACTGCGCACCAAACACAAGGAACGGAATGACTATCGCGGCCCACATGGCACGCTTGCCAAGCCGGATGGCGTCTGCCGCCGCTTCATCGTTCTTCGATGCAGCTTCTTTGAAGTCTCTCAGAAATTCCGCCGCCGCCAATTGAAGCTCTGTCGCTGTCTGCGCGGACGTTTCGGCAACGTGCGAGATTTGATCAAAGCGATGTTCAATGCGCTCAAGGCGCTTGTTTGTCTCGATAAGCGGGTTTTCAATTCTTGGCAGATCGATGACCGGGGGCATTACTTCAAGCCGCTCTTGATTCATCTGGTCCAAGACACTTTGTTGCTCTGCAATCCCGGCGGCTATGCGTGAGAAAGATGACTCTTCGCCCAAGCCAAGACCGCGCATCCGATCTTGTAGCCCTGACGCTGCTAACGCGGCTGCACCGGTAGCCCCGGTCAGGTTATCCAAATATCCTTCTGGCAAGCCGCCTAAGGCCGCTTTACGGGCTTCTTCTATCGCTGAGCGTTCGGCGCTGAGATGATCCATTATACCTGCACCCGTCAGGGCGGACATATGGTCTTGGATACCGCTTGTCGCCAAGCCGCTCATAGCGTCGCGCACTTGATCCTGCATGCTGTGTATGCCGCTGGCATTGATTGCGTCTTGTATGCTGCCAATCCCGCTCGCGTTGATCGCATCTTGCAAACTGGTCACGGAACCCATGGCTTCCTGTAGCGCGCTGACGCCGCCGATACCGCGCAATGCGTCCTTCATAACAGCGCTTCCTTCCGTCATTTCCTTGAACTGTTCCCTCAGGCGTTCATCCGCAGCCGCCCGGTCTTCATCGCTCATTTCCATGTTTAACTTGGAAATGTCGAAAATTTTGGGTTTCTCATTGCCGGTGTCTTCATCACTCATCGTCTACACCTTGTCGTCGCCTCGCCGCTTTCTGCATAATATAGTGCCTGCCGTTGGCGTATACTAGCATTGAGGGTGAAAGTTTGTGGAACCCAACTCAACGGCAGCTTTTCGAGTTTCGAAGGAGCCATTTTGCAAGCGCAGCCAATGACCAGTTTCCGCCCTACGTGACTGAATACAGGCCTCGGATCAGGGGCGCGGGGCATGTCCGCTTTAGGCTGACTGCGGCCCTTAGAGCTTCTTCTGGTTTCTTTGTAAATTAGCCGCTGCATCACTGTCTTTGCTGTCAGCACTGTCAGCCTCTGGTATTTTTATCTTGAATGCCCGACAACGACAGAGCTTTCCGTTGAATGTTGAGGCTTGCTTTGTCCCATCCAGACGTTTTAACCCAATCCGAGCGCTTGGCCGCTTTCTACCCCTCTCTTACATTCGACCTTACAGAGGACACCAAAGGGCAGTTTGATCAGATCGTTCCCCAAGAAGCTATCGATAGCTTTTCCAATTGCCTGGGCCTTCCACCGGAAAGCGGGCGGGCAATTCTGCTAGACGCGGCGAACACCTATTTCTCCGGTATAATAGAGCGCTTTGAGCAACGTTCAGCAAAGCAGGACAATGCAGCGCTCTCCAAAGTCGCAGCCAAAGCTGAACAGCTTGAAAGTGCCTTACTGGAGCTTGTCGATCACCCTAACTTGGAGACCCAGCTGGAGGACCGCATTCGAGGGTTTCACGCGCTGGCCGAGACCCCTAATGGCCTATCCCTGCCCGACTTGATCGGCACACGCCGGAAAATATTTCACCACTTGCAGGACATGCTGGTGGATTTACAGGCTTGTGCGGAAGCAACTCGCAACCACCAGCCAAAGAAGGAAGACTATTCAAACGAGTACCTCTTTGGCGACCGGCCGAACGCTCAAGAACAATATGAACTGGACACTGAGGCCTGGAAGCGACGCAGTCAGGCCCGCAAGCTGGGCAGAGACCACCCGCTGCAGTGCTTTCTGCGTTCGGTCTTGCCACATTGGCAATCCAACTCAAACCTCCCCTTCACTGAAGGAATGTATTTCAAGGAACTGCAAGAGAACCTGTCGGCAACCATTGCAACACTTCATCCGATTGTCGAACGGATCGACACCGAGATAACGCCGCAACGGGTGGCGAGCACCATCCGCAAGCTGCGCGAAGACGGTAAGCTCTAAGCTCATCGTAAGAATGGGGAAGGATTTCCGCCCCATTCTTACGATTCAGTTTGTTGGCATTTGCCCAATGTTTCTGGCTACTTCTCTCATCACTCACACATTGAAAGGGAGTGATGAACTATGAGCAATCCAAAACAAAACGCGCTGCTGACCCCGCAGGAAGTCGCAGATCGGCTTGGGGTTTCGCCGACCACGCTTGCGACCTGGCGCTGCACCAAGCGCTACCCGCTGGCTTATGTCAAAGTTGGTCGCCTGGTGCGCTACCGTGCTGGCGACGTCGAAGCCTTTGAGATTTCTCGCCTGCGGGAGGTGGTTGCAAATGACTGGTAACTGGAAGCCAATTGAGTTTGCCGCCATCGCAGAACTGTGCCGGGTCAACCTGCACAGCCTTCTGGCGGAATGGCTGCCCGATGGGCGGCGTATGGGGCGCGATTGGGTGGCGTTAAACCCCACCCGCGCGGATCGCTCGCCAGGGTCGTTCCGGATCAACATGGATAATTGTCTTTGGGCGGACTTTGCCACCGACGACAGGGGCGGCGATGCCATCAGCCTCTTTGCCTACCTGAATGGGCTACAGCAGGGACAGGCCGCACGCGCACTGGCGCAGCGCTTTGGGGTGCAGCCATGAGCGCGCTGCAAGATCTGCGCCACCCCTCTGCGGGTCTGGCTGACAAACAGCATATCTACACCGACCAAACAGGAACACCCCTTCTGGTCGCCAATCGCTATGAAGGAAACGGCACGGGACAGCGCAAGTTCTTCCTGCCCTATGATGTGGCCAAAGCTGCATGGAAAGCACCGCAATCACGCCCCATCTACAACCTGGACAAAATCGCCCAGGCCGCGCCAGACCAGCCGATCTTTTGGGTGGAAGGTGAGACCTGCGCCGATGCGCTCACAGATCTCGGATACCTGGCCTCCACCAGCTTTGGCGGCAGCAAGGCCCTGGCAAAAACCGACCTGTCGCCACTGGCAGGGCGCAGGGTCATCATCTGGCCTGATCTTGACGCGCCAGGGCAGGATTATGCCAAACAGCTCGCACAAGATCTCGTTACGTTACATAAAGCGACGCCGCTCTTGCTGCCGATCACCGACGCCCTGATTAAATCCCATGATCGGACCGGGGTCCTCCCCCAACCGCTGCCCAAGGGGTGGGACGTTGCCGATGCTATCACGGCGGGCTGGGGCTGTGGCGAGATTGACAGCCTGATCAACGGGGTGTTCTGCGACCTTCCCGATGCAACGATCCCGTACGTTACGATACAGGCTGGAACAGCGGCAAATGCGCCGCTCGCCCCTACGTATAGGTATAGGGGGGACAGCGCCGAGGAAGCCGCCCTACGTATAGGTAACGATACGGACCAGGACCGGGCACGGGTTGATGACCTGGAGCTGTGGAAGACACCACAGGGCGAACCTTACGTAACCCTTCCCCGCCAGGGGCATCTTGAGAACTGGGCCACCGGCTCCAAGGTGTTTCGCGATTACCTGGCCTAGCACCGTTGTAGCACTGCGCATATAGCAGCAACGCGTAAAGCCACCCGTAGGTGGCTGCAAGTATCTGTTATTGATATGTAAATTTTGGTTGCGGGAGTAGGATTTGAACCTACGACCTTCAGGTTATGAGCCTGACGAGCTACCGGGCTGCTCCATCCCGCGACAGTATTCTTGTCCTATCGCCTATTGGCTACTTGAGGACATATGTTTGTCCTATCGCCTATCGGCTACTTGAGGACCTTATGTTTGGGCTATCGCTTTCGCTAGTTAAGCCCTTTGTTGTCTTTACCGTTAGGTTTAGAGACGATTGTTCCTTCAGTGATTTGGTATCTGAAGGNTATTTTATCGTTTAGAGTTTTTGGATTTTACTAGGTTTGGCAGTGACCTACTCTCCCACGCCTTAAGACGCAGTACCATTGGCGCAAAGGCACTTAACTTCCGGGTTCGGGATGGGACCGGGTGTTTTGCTCTCGCTATCGCCACCAAACCAAGAAAAATCCAAGAACCTGCGGTTCTTGGATTTTTTTTGGTTGGCGGTCGGCAGGGTATTTGCTTTAGCAAATGCCCGAGAGACCGCGCCCCAGTTATGTCACGAGGACATTTCCAAGATCGCAGGGAAACAATCAACACTGACGACGTTACGCAAGTAAAGTCTGTCAGGCAGCAGGCAGAGTATTTGCATTGCAAATGCACGTTGCTGCACCTTTGTTATGTCACAAGTCAATTGGTGCTTATTTGGTTCTTGGCTGTCTATTACTAGATCAGATCAAGCCAATCGGGCGATTAGTACCAGTCAACTGAACGTGTTACCACGCTTACATCTCTGGCCTATTGACGAGGTGGTCTACCTCGGCCCTCAGGGATACCTTGTTTTGAGGGGGGCTTCCCGCTTAGATGCCTTCAGCGGTTATCCTGTCCGAACATAGCTACCCAGCACTGCCGTTGGCACGACAACTGGTCCACCAGTGGTTCGTTCACCCCGGTCCTCTCGTACTAGGGGCAACTCCTCTCAAGTATCCTACACCCACGGCAGATAGGGACCGAACTGTCTCACGACGTTCTAAACCCAGCTCACGTACCTCTTTAAACGGCGAACAGCCGTACCCTTGGGACCTGCTCCAGCCCCAGGATGAGATGAGCCGACATCGAGGTGCCAAACACTGCCGTCGATATGGACTCTTGGGCAGTATCAGCCTGTTATCCCCGGCGTACCTTTTATCCGTTGAGCGATGGCCCTTCCACTCGGGACCACCGGATCACTATGGCCGACTTTCGTCTCTGCTCGACTTGTCAGTCTCGCAGTCAGGCTGGCTTTTGCCATTGCACTCAACGAGCGATTTCCGACCGCTCTGAGCCAACCTTCGCGCGCCTCCGTTACGCTTTAGGAGGCGACCGCCCCAGTCAAACTACCCGCCACGCAGGGTCCCGGATCCGGATAACGGACCGCGGTTAGACATCAAGAGTGCGAAGGGTGGTATCTCAAGGGAGGCTCCACCGAGACTAGCGTCTCGGTTTCGATGCCTACCACCTATCCTGCACGTCACAATCCTGATGCCAGTGCGAAGCTGTAGTAAAGGTGCACGGGGTCTTTCCGTCTAACCGCGGGAAGCCTGCATCTTGACAGGCAATTCAATTTCGCTGAGTCGATGTTGGAGACAGCGGGGAAGTCGTTACGCCATTCGTGCAGGTCGGAACTTACCCGACAAGGAATTTCGCTACCTTAGGACCGTTATAGTTACGGCCGCCGTTTACCTGGGCTTCAATTCAGAGCTCTCACCCCTCCTTTTAACCTTCAGGCACCGGGCAGGCGTCAGACCCTATACGTCGTCTTGCGACTTCGCAGAGCCCTGTGTTTTTAATAAACAGTCGCCACCCCCTGGTTTGTGCCCCCGGATTCCACTTGCGTAGGACCCGGGCCTCCTTCTCGCGAACTTACGGAGGTATTTTGCCGAGTTCCTTCAACATCGTTCTCTCAAGCGCCTTGGTATTCTCTACCAGTCCACCTGTGTCGGTTTAGGGTACGATCTTATAGAGGGGCTATTTCCAGGAACCGCTCAGCTGCTCATTCAATCCAATAAGGATGAACAACACCCGCGATCCGTCACCACCTCATGGCCCAGGAATATTAACCTGGTTCCCATCGACTACGCCTTTCGGCCTCGCCTTAGGGGTCGGCTTACCCTGCTCAGATTAGCTTTAAGCAGGAACCCTTGGACTTTCGGCGAGAGTGTCTCTCACACTCTTTGTCGCTACTCATGTCATCATTCTCGCTAGTGATCTCTCCACGGGATCGCTCACGCGCCCGCTTCATCGAAAGGATTTATGTCTGTGCTACCGCTTCGCTACTTGAGCACGTTTGACCGCGCCCTCATATCTCAGCGATAAAGCAGACAAAATCCTGTGTCACACTACGCTCTGCTACCATGCACTATGTGCATCCTCAGCTTCGGCTCATGGCTTGAGCCCCGTTACATCTTCGCCGCAGGACGTCTTAATTAGACCAGTGAGCTGTTACGCTATCTTTAAAAGATGGCTGCTTCTAAGCCAACTTCCTGGTTGTTTTGGACATCCCACCTGCTTTCCCACTTAGCCATGAATTAGGGGCCTTAGCTGGAGGTCAGGGTTGTTTCCCTCTCCACTACGGACGTTAGCATCCGCAGTGTGTCTGCCGTATAGTACTCCCGGGTATTCGGAGTTTGGTTAGGATCAGTAAGACGGTGAGTCCCCATTACCCATCCAGTGCTCTACCCCCCGGGGTATTCGTACGACGCTCTACCTAAATAGATTTCGCAGAGAACCAGCTATCTCCGAGTTTGATTGGCCTTTCACCCCTAGGCACAGCTCATCCCGATCTTTTTCAACAGATGTGGGTTCGGTCCTCCAGTGCATGTTACTGCACCTTCAACCTGGCCATGCCTAGATCACTCGGTTTCGGGTCTGATCCCACGAACTCATTCGCCCTATTAAGACTCGCTTTCGCTGCGCCTACACCTAACGGTTTAAGCTTGCTCGTGAGACCAAGTCGATGACCCATTATACAAAAGGTACGCTGTCAGGCCGCAAGGGCCCTCCAACTGATTGTAGGCGTTCGGTTTCAGGTACTGTTTCACTCCCCTCGTCGGGGTGCTTTTCACCTTTCCCTCACNGTACTGGTTCACTATCGGTCAGTAAGGAGTACTTAGCCTTCGAAGGTGGTCCTCCGATCTTCAGACAGAATTTCACGTGTTCCGCCCTACTTAATACGTCCTCTCATGCTTCGAATACGGGACTATCACCCGCTATGGTCCTGCTTCCCAACAGGTTCTTCTCACACTCAAGGCTCGGCTGGTCCCCGTTCGCTCGCCGCTACTAGGGGAGTATCAATTGATTTCCTTTCCTCCGGGTACTTAGATGTTTCAGTTCCCCGGGTTTGCTCTTATAAACCTATGTATTCAGTTCATAAGTACCTGGTTAAGAACATTATAAATTACCGAAGCAATTATAATGAACTTTCAGGTGGGTTGCCCCATTCAGAAATTCATGGATCAAAGCTTATTCTCAGCTCCCCATGACTTATCGCAGAGTATCACGTCTTTCATCGCCTCTTACTGCCAAGGCATTCACCAAACGCCCTTCTCGCGCTTGATCTGATCCAGAAATAGAGAGCCACGTTATTTGCGCTACCGCCTATTCGGCTACTTGAGCGCAGATATGATCTCCTGCCGCTTCGCTACTTGAGGACTTGATTAAGTCTCAAACACCGAGCGCCAAAACATCAATGGCAATCAGGATCCAGCCGCTGGTAAGTAGCCGGACCACAATCTCTGAACCAAAAAGCATACTTTCCCATGTTTGATGCCCTATCGCTTCGCTACTTGAGGGCCTGATGTCGGTCAGCCCCGTTATCCACACTGGCGTCAAACATATGTGGTTCCAAAACCTATGCGGAATTGGAACCGGGTTAGTGTACTTGACTTGGACAACTCTGTCGTTTCAAACCGGCATACTCATGGACGTCCGAGGAAACAGACGTGTTCATAAGCTCGCTGTGTAAAACCCGAAGATCTCACCCAGCACCAATCTGAGATCATCCCCACACTCGGGGCGATCAACAGTGTTGTTGATTGTTTCTCTCTTTACGATATCAATTCGTCCAATTGGACGGTTAAGAACTGCGCACAGTGCTTAACGATCTAATTGTCTGTAATGGTGGAGCCTAGGAGGATCGAACTCCTGACCTCCTGAATGCAAATCAGGCGCTCTCCCAGCTGAGCTAAGGCCCCATCTTAATCCCGAAGGATGAGTGGTGGGTCGAGGAGGACTTGAACCTCCGACCTCACGCTTATCAGGCGTGCGCTCTAACCACCTGAGCTACCGACCCGGTTTTCGATTTGCAAAGCAAATCAAAACCCGTGTGCGACAGGGTATTGCAAAGCAATGCCCGAGAGCAGCACTCAGTGGTTATGTCACCAGGCAGCGCCAGATAACGGCTGCTGCCGCGACTTGTCTGAAGAGATATGAGGACGGCTCGGTCCATGTTAGTGTCCTACCGCCTTGCGGCGACGTAAGGACCTAACTGATGTTGAACAGTTTTGATTACTGTTCATTGCTAAGTGTATCACGACTTTTATGCGCTACCGCTTCGCTACTTGAGCGCGTTGGTAACTCAACCAAGTATCTAGATACATCCTTAGAAAGGAGGTGATCCAGCCGCAGGTTCCCCTACGGCTACCTTGTTACGACTTCACCCCAGTCGCTGAACCCACCGTGGTCCGCTGCCCCCTCGAAAGGTTGGCGCACGGCCTTCGGGTAGATCCAACTCCCATGGTGTGACGGGCGGTGTGTACAAGGCCCGGGAACGTATTCACCGCGTCATGCTGTTACGCGATTACTAGCGATTCCGACTTCATGGGGTCGAGTTGCAGACCCCAATCCGAACTGAGACATCTTTTTGGGATTAACCCATTGTTGATGCCATTGTAGCACGTGTGTAGCCCAACCCGTAAGGGCCATGAGGACTTGACGTCATCCACACCTTCCTCCCGCTTATCACGGGCAGTTTCCCTAGAGTGCCCAGCCGAACTGCTGGCAACTAAGGATGTGGGTTGCGCTCGTTGCCGGACTTAACCGAACATCTCACGACACGAGCTGACGACAGCCATGCAGCACCTGTCACTTGGTCTCTTGCGAGAAAACCAGATCTCTCTGGCGGGCCAAGGATGTCAAGGGTTGGTAAGGTTCTGCGCGTTGCTTCGAATTAAACCACATGCTCCACCGCTTGTGCGGGCCCCCGTCAATTCCTTTGAGTTTTAATCTTGCGACCGTACTCCCCAGGCGGAATGCTTAATCCGTTAGGTGTGACACCAACAAGCATGCTTGCTGACGTCTGGCATTCATCGTTTACGGTGTGGACTACCAGGGTATCTAATCCTGTTTGCTCCCCACACTTTCGCACCTCAGCGTCAGTATCGAGCCAGTAAGCCGCCTTCGCCACTGGTGTTCCTCCGAATATCTACGAATTTCACCTCTACACTCGGAATTCCACTTACCTCTCTCGAACTCAAGATCAGGAGTTTACAAGGCAGTTCCAGGGTTGAGCCCTGGGATTTCACCCTATACTTTCTGATCCGCCTACGTGCGCTTTACGCCCAGTAATTCCGAACAACGCTAACCCCCTCCGTATTACCGCGGCTGCTGGCACGGAGTTAGCCGGGGTTTCTTTACCAGATACTGTCATTATCATCTCTGGCGAAAGAGCTTTACGACCCTAAGGCCTTCATCACTCACGCGGCATGGCTGGATCAGGCTTGCGCCCATTGTCCAAGATTCCCCACTGCTGCCTCCCGTAGGAGTCTGGGCCGTGTCTCAGTCCCAGTGTTGCTGATCATCCTCTAAAACCAGCTATAGATCGTAGACTTGGTAGGCCATTACCCCACCAACTATCTAATCTAACGCGGGCCGATCCTTCTCCGATAAATCTTTCCCCCGAAGGGCGTATAAGGTATTACTCACCGTTTCCAGTGGCTATTCCTTAGAGAAGGGCACGTTCCCACGCGTTACTAACCCGTCCGCCGCTCACTCCGAAGAGTGCGCTCGACTTGCATGTGTTAAGCCTGCCGCCAGCGTTCGTTCTGAGCCAGGATCAAACTCTCAAGTTGAAAAGCAATCGCTTGCTTATCCTTGACGTTCGAACCTCTGCACATCTCCAATACTCAGGGCCACCNTTGGGGGCAGGCCCATATGTTCACCCGGCTAAGGATTGAACACGCATTGGAAGTCATCTGTTTGATGTACACAGTTTTCATAAGAAAACAGTGAACCGTTCAAACAGTGAAGCTGACACTCTATCATCGCGCTACCGCTGCGCTACTTGAGCGCCGCAATATTACTAAGAGCGTTGATATACAGACGTTGATCCATCGAAACGAACCAAACCGCCCACATATCTCTTCAGTTATCATCAATGTCAAAGAGCAACACCCAAAGGCCAAAAACAAGACCACCGCGCCAATTCCTTAGCGCAACCGCCTCATCACACCCCCCAGATGCCCCGGTCTCTCCCGAGCGTCACAACCGTCTCTCCGGCCCGTCCGGCCGCCGAAGCAACCCACCAAACCGCGTCGCCGCTGCCGGTAGAGGGGGTTCTAGTGTTAACTCAACAAACCCGCAAGACCTAAATTACAAAATCAGTGCCTTTTTTCAGAAGAGAACTATTATTTAATATTTTCAATGCCTTAAGCCGATTCAATCTGGCAGAAAATTCTCGCTCCATACGACCTGCCCCCACAGGCACTGCAGCGTTTGCAGCCGGACCAAAGGGCTACTCTCAACATGTAGTTATTTGGCAACCGCCACCTACAAGACAACCCGGCGACTCGCCTGCTGTTCCCCCTCCTGTGAGTCGCTGGTGGGGGATGTCGAGTCGGTCAGAAGCGGTTCAGAAACCGGTCCAGGACGCCAGATCCGCGTTCAGGTCGTCCTGCTTTCTGATGAAACGCTCTTGGCGAGCGACTGCGGTGCTCGCATAGTGCGGGCATGAAAATCTGTGCACTCACCATGGTCTATAAGGACCACTGGGCTTTGGCCCAATGGTTTCGCCACTACAGCCGGCTGCTTGGCCCCGAGAATCTGTATGTTGTGTCCCACGGCGCGGATCCTTGCATTCAGGAGATTTGCCCCGGCGCTTCGGTGCTGACCATCCCGCGGGATCGCCTGCAGGGGTTTGACCATTGGCGGGGACGGATGCTGAATGGGTTTCAACAGGGCCTGCTGGAGATCTATGACTGGGTCATTCGAACAGATGCGGATGAGCTGATTTGCCTGGATCCCGCCCGCTGGGGATCGCTTGCCGACATGCTGGCCCAGCAACAGGCGCCTGCGCTTTTTGCGCTTGGGTTTAATCTGTTTGATTTCTCAGACGCAGAAGCTGACGCAGCCGAGGCCCCCAAAGCACCTGTCTTTGCCAGGACCCGCGCCGCCGTTTTTACCGGCCATTATAGCAAGGCCTGGGCGGTCCGCAGGCCCATCGGGCTGCGCCGTCATGGGATTCAGCTGCGCCCGGCACGGCTGGCACAGTTTCCCTTTGCCATGCCACGGGGGGTCTACCTTGCCCATTTGAAATATGCGGATGTCGCTGCCCTGTCGGCCATGACCGAGGTACGCCATGAGGTGGCCAATACCAAAGGCCCAGGCAGCCCCGGAAAGGCCTGGCAGCAGGCGGCAAAGGAAGCGGTGGACAAGCTTGCAGAGGCAGAGGCGCTGCCGCATCTGCCCTGGCAGGAGGCCGAAGAAACCGCCTGGAGCAGCCTGCAATCCCCGGTGCGGGACGAGGCCAGCTCTGTCCTGCGCTGCAAGAGCCTGCGGTTTCAGTTTCGAACCACACTTCCCAATTGGTTCGGCCACTAGGGCAGCCCCTGCCGCTTACAGGTCCACCTCGATGGTGCCATCCTTGTGGGCGGCCCGCGACTGGCACAGGATCACTGCATCCTTGCGCTGCGCTTTGGACAGCACAAAGTCGCGGTGCTCGACCTCACCGGACAACAGGCCACATTTGCACACGCCGCAAATACCGTCCGAACATTTCACGTCGATATGAACGCCGTTTTCCAGCAAGACATCGGTTGCGGTCTTGTCCGCAGGCACCTCAAGCACCCTGCCCGACCGGGCCAGTTTGAGGGTAAAGGTATGGTTTTCATACTCTGGCAGCTCTGGCACCGAGAAATACTCAAGATGGCGCGCCTCTTCGGGGAAGCCCTGCCGCTCTGCCGCCTGCATCACCGCCTCCATGTAGCGATCCGGCCCGCAGGTGTAGACATGCTGCCCCGGCGCGTAGCCTGCCAGCAGCAGATCCAGATCAGCCCGCGTACCCTCAGCCGAGACATGGATATGCACCCTGTCGGACCAGGGCATCTGCGCAAGATCCTGCAGATAGCCCGCCGCCGCCCGGTTGGAGATCGAGTAATGCAGCTCAAATTCCTGGCCCAGCGCATGCAGCCGATGCGCCATGGCGATCATTGGCGTCACCCCGATGCCACCGCCCATGAGGTAGGATTTTGCAGCCTCCTCTCTGAGCGGGAAATGGTTGATCGGTTTGGAGATAAAAATCTTGCGCCCCTCGGCAAAGATCCGGTGCAACAGCAGCGAGCCGCCGCGCCCGGCGTCCTCGCGCAGCACCCCGATCTGGTATTTGGAGCGATCCGCCGGGTCACCGGACATGGAATACTGGCGCAGGTATTCCGGCGCCACCACGATGTCGAGATGGGCGCCCGCCGTCCATTCCGGCAAGGGGGAGCCGTCCAGGCTTTGAAATTCGTATTTGGTCACCTCCGGGCTCATGGCGTCGACCCGCGACACCCGCACGCCAAGCACCGGGCTGTCCACATCACTGCTATAGCGGTGATCCCAGGTGCCGGTCTCTCCTTTGGCGCGGCGCGCCTTGTAGTCCTCGGCTGTGATCATCTGCTGGTAGGCTTCGATCCCGGCCTCGCGGTCCATCGGGAAGGGGTAGGGCCAGGGATGCGGCGCCAGATGCGCCGGGTAGACCGCCAGTGTCTGGTCCTCATACTTCAGATCCAGATCCTTTTGCAGGGCACGGGCATTTACCGGATGGCGTGTCGGGCGGTAGCCTCCGTCCTCTTGCATCTCCAGGTCCCACCACCATTTCTTGGCCGGGTTCATCTCGCCATTGCCCAGCGCATCGTCCAGTTTGGCCAGCACCGGCGCGGCCTGGGGAATATTCATCGCCGCCCAACGGAACGGGCGCTCGGCAAAGATGCCCTCCAGGTTCCAGGGGCAGGTTTTCATGCAGCGCCCACACATGGCGCCGCCCGGCGTGGTAATCCGGTAGGTGGTGCATTTCTGACTGTCGCTTTTCCAGATCTCATAGCCGTTGAACATCAGCTTGGGTCCGGCAGTGATCGCCCCCGAGGGGCATTCACGGGCGCATTTATTGCAGGCCTCGCAGAATTTCTGCAGGCCAAAGTCGATCGGTGCATCATGGGTCATCGGCATATCGGTACTCACCACGCCGGATTTCAACCTTGGCCCCAGAAAGGGGTTGAGGATGACTTCACCAATCCGGCTGACCTCTCCCAGGCCCGAGAGCAGCAGCAAGGGCGGCTGCAACACCTCGCCATCCATCACCGTATGGGCCTTGGCCTTGTAGCCCAAGTTGCGGATCTGGCGGGCAATGACACCGCCCAGCAGCGAGAACCGCAGATAGGCCCGCATCGACTGGGCCACCGCGATCCAGTCATCCCCCGAGGTGCCCTCGGTGGTGTCAAAGCCCTGATCGACAATCATGCTGATCGCCTGATCATGTTCGGGGTGGATCTCGGCGCCGGTGGCGTCATGGCTGTACCAGGTCCAGTCCGGGCAGCGGCTGATACCAACCGCATCAATGCCCAGCCAATAGCTGGCCGCTTTGATATTGGCAGCATTGCGCGCCGCATCGCTGGGGCGCGGGCCCCTGGCGGGCGTGCCATCCTGCAACAGCACAAAGGCGCCCAGCATCCGGCGCTGCGCCATCGACGGCGCTGCTTTGCGCACATAAAAGCCACCCGTGGCTGCCGTCTGATTGCCCTTTCCCATGTCCCCAAACTGGCTGCGGGCAAACATATCGGCACGTTTTGGCACCCGTGCCACATTGGGCTCATCTATATAGGTAGTGGGATCCGCCACCCGTTTCAGCGTTTCAAAGGGGTGCGGGCCATCCTTGAAATCGCGCGCCTTGAAGGGATCGCCATTCAGGGCAGAGCGCTGCGAGCCCAGCCCCAACCACCATTTTGGCCCCTTGAGCTGCACCATCGGCTGCTGATCCAGCGGCAGCAGCGGCCGGTCCATGGCGAGGTCAAAATCGGTGGTCACCACCGCCAGACCAAAGCGGTCCCCCAGATAGGGGCAAACCAGATGCCCCTCCTGCACCGTGACCAGCCCAGCGGCCACCGCCAACTGGTTGAGGTCCACATCGGACGAGGTGCCGGTATGGGCCTTGGCATCCCAGCCCAACAGCCGGATATAATTGGCCAGCACCACGGCGGTTTCGCTGGCACGCAGGCAGGCCCGGTGGCGGGCAGCCCCCTGGATCCACTCGGCGCCCTCTTCATCGACGCGCGGATCACGCGGCATGTCATAGAGAAAGACAATGGCGTGCTTATGATCGCCAATGGTGGTCGGCGGCGCCTGCATCGCCTCTTTGAGGTCGGCCATGATGTGATCAATGCCCGCCGCCAGCGTCTTTGTCTGGCGGGTTTTCAGATCCTCCGACAGCCGGTCAATATCCGGGTTGCGATAGGGCTGCGCCAGCCGGGCTGAGGCTGGCACCGGGCCGATCCCCACCATGGCCGCATCCGCGAAATAGCCAAAGGCCTTGATATGATCGGCGCGCTCCTGTGGATCACCGGGACAGCTGGCCTGTGCCTTGTTCACCAGCCCATCGCGCACCGCATCCATCATCGCCTGATACTCCCCCATCGCATTGATGATCGAGGCAGGCGCCGTGGGACGGCGGAACTCCAGCGGCTGCGCGGCAGGCACGGCACCAAGATCCGGCATCGGCCCGCGCACCAGTCGCTCCAACGGAAAGGGGCCCAGATGGATCGGGCGCTGCCGGGTTGAAAAGACTTTGGTCATGATGGCCGGGCCTCGCAGCTGGGATCTGTGGAAGTGGCTTGACTATTCCACAGTGACCGCGCCAGTCTGTCACCCGAATGAGTGACATCTTTCCGCCCAGGCCCCTCCCCCGTGACGGTGTTGCCGAGCTTGCAGCCGCCGTTGTGCGGCCGGATTTTGCCCGCCATCTGCTGCGCTACATTCGCACCGCGGCTGAGATTGCCAATTTTGGCACCTTCTATGTCCCGGACATGGCCCGCCCGACGCCCGTCCTGTCGATCTGGGCGGGCGAGATGAGCGGCTATTGGTTCAACCGGAATGCCAGCACGATCCTGAAGAACGAGCGCCTGATGCAGAGCATCCTGCAACGGATCCGTGCCGCCCAAACCGGCGGGCTGATGATCGAGCGCTGGCGCCCGAGCCCCGAAGATCCGATCAGCCCGATCTACGCCCGCGATCAGGTCATCGAACGGGTCACGGTCTCCTCCCTGAATGAGCGGGTTGGCTTTCAATCCTTCTTCTTGCGAGGCGAAAAATCCGGCTGGCTCTCTGACCAGGATATGCAGCGCCTGCAACAGGTTCTGCCACTGGCGCATGAGCTGATCGGGCTGCGCCACCGGATCGCCGGGGCCGCCGCCATTGGACAGGTGGCCAGTGGACGGGCGTCCGCCCTACGCGACCGGGATGCCGGTCCCTTTGGCGCCCTCACCCCGCGCGAGGCCGAGGTCTGTGATCTGGGGGTGCAGGGGCTCAGCGTGGCAGGCACCGCGCTGGAGCTGGGGGTCTCTGAGAACACCATTCGCACCCTGCGCCGCCGCGCCTATGGCAAGCTGGGCGTTCATTCCTCAACCCAGATTGCCACCCTGATCCTCAATGCCATGGACTGAGGGCCTGAGCTGAGCTGAGGGCCTGGGCATTGAGGAACAGGGCTGAGGATCAAGGATCCGCTAGCCTCTGCGGCCTTTGAACTGCGCCAGCTCAACGCCACCGGCCTGCAGACTGTTGCGCACGGATTGCGCCAGCTGCACCGCCTCGGCCGTATCCCCATGCAGGCAGATGGTATCAATCGAGGTGGCAATGCGCTTGCCGCTTTCGGTAATGATCGCGCCTTCCTGCACCATCTGCAGGATGCGCGGCCCGGCCAGATCCGCATCATGGATCACCGCCCCCGGCAACGAGCGATCCACCAGGGTGCCATCATCATTATAGGCCCGATCGGCAAAGATCTCGCCACACCAGTTGCAGCCCAGATCACGCACCACCTCTTCCATTGCGGTGGCGGCCAGAACCATGATGATGATATCCGGGTCCACCTCCAGTGCCGCCTCATAGCAGGCGCGCGCCATGGCGTGATCAACACAGGCCATATTGGACAGCGCCCCGTGCAATTTCAAATGCCGCACCTCGGCGCCCTGCGCTGCCGCCATGCCGCGTGCCGCGCCCAGCTGGTAGCGCACCATATTGCCCAGGCTGGCCGGGGTCATCTGCATCTTGCGACGGCCAAAGCCCTGCAGATCCGGGAAACCGGGATGCGCCCCGATGCCCACGCCGTTGTCCCGCGCCAACGCCATGGTCGCGGCCATCACATCCGCATCGCCCGCATGGAAACCACAGGCGATATTGGCCGAGGTCACAATATCCAGCAAAGCGGTGTCGTCGCCCATGGTCCAGGGGCCAAAGCTTTCGCCCATATCCGCGTTGAGATCGACAGTTTTTGCCGTGCTCGTTTTTACCGCGTCAGTGTTGCTCATGTGATGTCTCCAGATTCAAAAGGGTCCGCCTCTGCCGAGACCACCCCGCTGACCAGTTGAAAAGAAAGCAGATCCTGCATCATCGCCGGATCACGCAATAGGGGCTTGCAGGCCGAAGGCAGCGCTTTCACCATAGCATCGTGTCTGGCCTGGATCGCCAGCCCCTCGTCCAGAGTAACCCAAACAAACTGCAGATCCATCCCGGCCTGTGCCTGCGCCACCTTGCTCAGATCACAGGGCAAAACCGTGCCGATCCGCGGATAGCCCCCGGTGGTTTGCGCCTCGCGCAGCAGCACAAAGGGTTTGCCGTCGCCGGTCATCTGCACATCCCCCGGCAGGATCACCTCGGACAGGATGTTGAGCTGCCCTGCCGCCGAGAACCCCGCCCCGTCAGAGATCATCTCAACCCCCATCCGGTTGGCCCGACTGCCCCGTTTAAAGGCTGTATCGGCAAACCGCGCCCGCACCTCGGCGGTAAATAAATCAGACTGAAAGCCCTCAACGATCCGCAAGGCTCCGCCCTGAAACCGGTCCTCAGCCACCAGCCCAAGTCCAACTTCGCGACCACGGTCCGCACCGCAGGGCAGCAGATCCCCCACCGCGACAGGGCTGCCCAGACCAGACATCACATGCACGGCACGGGCGCCAAGCAGCACCTCGCTGGCGATGCCACCGCCCAGGTGCAAATAGCCATATAGCCCCTTGCGCGCGGCGCCGATCTCCAGTTTCTGCCCCGCCTGGACCTGATGCGAGGCGTTCCAGGCGAGGCTTTCGCCATCAAGGCTCGCCTGCATCGGTGCCCCCGTCAGGGCAATACGCAGGGGGCCGGTTGCCTCAAACAGCCCGCCGATCCCGGCCATCTCCAGCGCGGCCAGATGTGCATCTTGCCGCAACAGCGCCGCGCCCTCGGCCAGGGCCAAAAGATCAGCAGCGCCACCACAAGAGACCCCTTGTTGCAATTGTCCCGGGCGCCCCTGATCCTGGATCGAGGCAAGCGGACCAATGCGAAGTACCTTGAGCCCGCTCATGCTGGGATCTCCTCGTGGCTGGCACCGCCAAAATGGCTGTCCTCCAGGCAGAAGCGATCATAGTCGGATCTGCTGACCGGCGTAAAAATCATCTCGTCCCCGGGCCGCAGGGCGATGGGTTCCGGTCTGCCCAGTTGAAATCCGCGAAACCCGGTTTGGCCGACGTGACGCCAGCCTGTGGGCGCGGTGGTGGCAAAAAGCACAAACTGGCTGATCGCCAGCACCAGTGCTCCGGTTGGCACCTGTGGGGTCAGCTCGGTTTGGCGGGGCAGGTTCCATTCCGCGCCGAGAGGTCCCAGATAGGGCTGCCCCGGTGCAAATCCAATGGTCAAAACCCGCACCCGCGCGCTGCCCAGGCTCTCGATGGCCTGGGTTTCGCTCATTCCGGCGGCATCGGCGGCCTCGGACAGTTGCGGCGCCAGATCGGTGCCAAACACCGTCGGCACCCGCCACAAGCGCCGCCCGCCCGGCAAGGCCGCCTGCTGCCAGTCCTGTTGCTCCAATAACTCCCAAAGCAGGGTCTCGAGCGCCTCATGGCGCAGCACAGTCCTGTCAAAACGCAAAAAGACAGAGGCCAGCGAGGTCGAGACCTCCGCAACCCCTGACCAGCCGCTGGCCTTCACCGCCGCGCCAAAAGCCAGAGTAGCGCGGTTTGAGGACTCGCTCAGCGCATCTGAAAAGGTCACCAGCATACCGTCCAGCCCGGCGGTGCGAATTATCGGAAAACGCGACGTGCTTTGTGTCACCCTGATGCCCCCAGAAAAGTGTGGCGCCACCGTCGCGGCAGGCCTGGCTGGTGTCAATATTGCTTTTGCATCCGGTTGACCCCTCTGAATCGCCAGGGATTTTCCAAACGGCCAGCAAAAGGGGATGAAGCAAAGGGTGGACACACAAACGGCCCAGAAATCCGGACCGTTGCGTTTATTGGATTTTCAGAGGGAATACCCCGCCCCCCATCCCCCGCACAACAGTGCGAGAGGGCCGTTAAAAATCATCCCAGCCCGGCGGTGTCCCATGTGCGGATACCGCAGATGGCACAAACTGTGCCCCAGCTGCGCCAGTGCCGGTCTGCAACAGGGCGGGCGTTGCGTTGCGCTCTTGCATTGGTGATGCCGCAGGCAAAGGCACCACGGTTGCGCCGCTTTCAGCCGTTACCTTGAAGGCGCCCAATTGCTGGGTCAATTGACCTGCATCGTTGGACAGGGTCAGGCTGACGGCCGTGGTTTCTTCAACCATGGCGGCGTTTTGCTGTGTCACCCGGTCCAGCTGCACAACACCTGTATTGATTTCCGACAAAGCCGAGGATTGTTCGGCTGCGCCGCGTGCAATCTCACTGATATGCACCGTAATGGTGCCCACGCTTTCGATGATCCGCTCCAGCTCTGCACCCGTTTGTCCAACCAGGTCAACACCGCTGCCCACATGATGCTGGCTCTGGGCGATCAGGTCCTTGATTTCCCCGGCGGCATGGGCAGAGCGCTGCGCCAGGCCGCGCACCTCTGAGGCAACAACGGCAAAGCCACGCCCGGCCTCACCGGCGCGCGCGGCTTCGACCCCCGCGTTCAGCGACAGCAGATTGGTCTGAAAGGCAATGTCGTCAATGACGGTGATGATCTTGGCAATTTCATCAGAAGAGCCTTCGATCTTGGACATGGCCTCTATTGCCTTGCCAACCACATCTCCGCTCTGCATGGCAACAGTTTGCGCCTCACTGACAATTTCTTCAACCTTTTTGGCCCCCTCGGCAGAGGACTGCACGGTCGCGGTCAGCTGCTCTAGCGCTGCTGCAGTTTGTTCCAGTGTTGCGGCCTGGCTTTCGGTGCGCTCTGACAGGTCACTGGAGGACTGGCTGATCTCCCCCGCAGTACGCCCCACCCCAACAGAGACCGTTTTGGCGTTGGTCACTGTCAATTCCAGCTGTTCAACAGAGTCATTAAAGGCCTTGCCCAGATTGCCAATGTCCGCAATCTCCGACACCTCAACCCGGTGCACCAAATTGCCATGGCGCAGGGCCTCCAGCCCTTCGGCGACCTCCTCAAGACCGCGACGCCGCGCGGTCACGTCGCTGGCCACTTTCACCACCCGCTCCAATTTTCCGTCAGCCCCCAGGCAGGAGGCATAGGTGGCCTGGATCCAGATTGTCGATCCATCCTTGGTCACGCGGGGGAACTGGTCGGTAATATCCTCACCCCTGGTCAGCCTTTCCCAGAAGGCGGCATATTCGGGGCTTTGGACAAACTCCTCTGGCACAAACATCGAGTGCTGCCTGCCGACAATTTCCTCCAGGTCATAGCCAACAGCCGCAAGAAAATTCTTGTTCGCGGTTAAAATTTTTCCCTGAGGATCGAACTGAATAGTCGCCTGAGTCCGGTCAATCAGACCCGCAATAACCTTGTTCGTCTCAATCTCGGAAATCTCTTTTTGAGACTTTCTTTTAAATAACAATGCCATACTCTGCGCCCAACCTATTCACTACTTGCAGAGTATCTACCCTTCCAAGTGCTTTTTTTTCCTTAATTTCAACTGGGAAAACCCAGCGGAGCGAGGGCTAAGTGATCCTATTTGCATAAAAAGCAGCCCTTATAGGCTACAGGACAGCGGCAAAGTCCGATCACCACAGCACAGTGGCCAGGGTATCAGCGGCGCTGCAAAGACGGCATGTCAGGGTTGGGATCACGCAGCAATCGCTGCAGTTCCGAATTGCCACCAACAAGCACCTGGTCAACAAAAATCATCGGAAAGGTCGCCCAGCCCGACCACATCTTGAGCGCCAGCCGCCTGTGCCACTGCGAGGTGTAGCTTCCATATTCCAGATAGGTGAAGGGGATACCTGCCTCTTGCAGCGACTTACGCGCCTTTGACACCACCGGATTATGTTTCATACCGATCACAACAACCCCATTGTCAGCAACCGCCTCCATGACCTCTTGCACAATGTCCTGGTGGTAGCTGCGGATCGTTTCTTTGATGGCCGGATGAACGGCATCAGGGCTTAGCAATTGGCGCATGTCACAGTCTCTCAGATGATTTCAGTGGGGACTTGGGCCAGGTACGGCTTGTGCCCCGGCTTACAGTTTATCTCTGGTACCCGGCTTCGCTGAGGAAGCACAGGAACGACCCAAACACATTCTGAGACAGGCCACAATCCGCCAGTCGCTGCGGCCACCTGGGGTAGAAATGTGCCGCTCAGCGTGAAATCCGCAGGCCTACTCCCATTCCATCTGCATATAGACACTTTGCGCGTTTTTCCGGGCAATCTGATCAAAGACAGCCAGGTAGCTGAATTGGGACTGATCAATATGGGTCCCGTCCTCGATGGATCCGCCGGCCTCGATCACCTTGGCGATCTCGCTGCGCAGATAGGACAAGTAATCACGGGTTTCCGCCCTCGCCTGGGCAATATCCGTCGCTCTGCCATGGCCCGGCACAATATGTTTGGCGCCAAAAGCCGCCATGGCATCAAACACCTCCAGCCAGCTGACGCTATCCCCTGCCGGACCAATCCCCAACATGCGATCGACATAGACAATATCGCCCGTGAACATCACCTCCTGCGCTTGCAGCCAGACAAAGCTGTCACCCAGAGTATGGGCTGAGCCCCGGTGCATGATGTCAAAACGCATCTGGCCGACATCCAACCGATAATCCCTTTCAAAGGTGATATCGGCAAAGGACGGCTCAGTCCCCTCAAGGTCGTCCCCCAGCAATTGTGCCAGGGCCGACATCTGCAACGAGGCACGGTCTTTGTGATCCCTGACCGCCGCCTCTGAGGCGATGACAGTTGCGCCCTGGGCCTGCCAATAGCCATTGCCAAGCCAGCGGTGATCCTGCCCGCCCGTGTTGATCACGTATTTCACTGGCTGATCGGTGAGCCCGCGCACAACCCCGTGCAGGGCCTCGGCTCCCGCCCAGGACCCGCCCGGATCTACCAGAACTGCGCCGGCATCCGTTTCGACCAGACCAAAGGTTGCATTGTTGGCATGATTGTCCGGGCTGCGTTGCTCGGTGGGGCCAACGATGGCCCAGATCCCCGGCATCACCGGCTGCACATCAAGCCCCTGCGCAAAGGCAAGACCAGGGAGAACAAGCATGGCGACAGTCACAATGGTGCGGATCATGGCAGGGCGTCTTTCACTATTACGCAAAGGTGCATCTGCCCAGCATCCTAGCGCTCACATTCCAAAATACAAATGCGACATTCTACCCTGCCCCTTGTGGCCCCTGCGAGAGCTGCGCAGATGGCTAGCGGCCTTTAAGGCTCTCAGACGAGGGGAGATACCAGCAAGCATCCGCACCGCCAGCAGCGACAAAGGCCTGAACGCGCAGCGGGTCGACAGCCTGCAACAGAAAAACCCCCGCCGATTTCTCAGCGGGGGTTTTTAATTTTTCCGATGATCGGGGTTAGATGACCGGGGTTACCAGTCTTCGCGAACCACGATGCGGGTCTTGACCGGCAGTTTCATCGCGGCCAGGCGCAGGGCCTCGCGGGCGACATCGTCGTTGACGCCGTCGATTTCGAACATCACGCGGCCAGGTTTGACCTTGCATGCCCAATAATCCACGGAACCTTTACCCTTACCCATACGAACTTCGACGGGCTTGGAGGTCACTGGGGTATCTGGGAAGATACGGATCCAGACACGACCCTGACGTTTCATGTGACGGGTCATGGCACGACGGGCAGCTTCGATCTGACGCGCGGTGACGCGCTCAGGTGTGGTTGCCTTGAGGCCGTAGGTGCCAAAGTTCAGATCGGAGCCGCCTTTGGCGTCGCCTTTGATCCGGCCTTTGTGCATTTTACGGAATTTTGTACGCTTTGGTTGAAGCATCTATTCTCTCCTTAGCGACGACCGCCACCAGCACCACGAGGTGCAGGGCCGTCCTGGAGTTCCTGTGCTTTACGGTCACGTGCCTGAGGATCGTGTTCCATGATCTCGCCTTTGAAGATCCAGGTTTTGATCCCGATGATACCGTAAGGTGTCATGGCTTCGTTGTGAGCGTAATCGATGTCGGCGCGCAGAGTGTGCAGCGGCACACGACCTTCGCGGTACCATTCGGTACGGGCGATTTCAGCGCCACCCAGACGGCCAGCAACGTTCACCCGGATACCCAGGGCGCCCATACGCATGGCAGACTGTACGGCACGCTTCATCGCGCGACGGAAAGATACACGACGTTCCAGCTGCTGAGCAATCGACTCACCAACCAGCTGCGCGTCCAGCTCGGGCTTGCGAACTTCAACGATGTTGAGGTGCAGTTCCGAGGCAGTCATCGAGGCCAGCTTCTTGCGAAGCACTTCGATGTCAGCGCCTTTTTTACCGATGATCACGCCAGGACGTGCTGTGTGGATTGTCACACGGCATTTCTTGTGAGGGCGTTCAATGATCACGCGGGCGATGCCAGCCTGCTTGCACTCATCCTTGATGAAATCGCGCAGCTTGATGTCTTCCAGCAGCAGATCACCAAAGTCTTTGGTGTCGGCGTACCAGCGGCTGTCCCAGGTGCGGTTGATCTGCAGGCGCATGCCAACCGGATTGACTTTATGTCCCATTAGGCTTGCTCCTCAACTTGACGCACCTTGATGGTGATCTCAGCGAACGGTTTCAAGATCTTGCCGAAACGACCACGCGCCCGTGGACGACCACGCTTGAGGGTCATGTTCTTCCCAACCCAGGCTTCGGCGACGATCAGCTCGTCAACGTCCAGGTTATGGTTGTTCTCAGCATTGGCAATCGCGGACTGAAGGCATTTCTTCACGTCCTGCGCCACGCGCTTGTTCGAGAAAGTCAGGTCGGTCAGAGCCTTGTCGACTTTCTTGCCGCGGATCATTTGCGCAACCAGGTTCAGCTTTTGCGGGGAGGTGCGGAGCATGCGCGTTTTCGCCATTGCTTCGTTGTCTGCCACGCGGCGGGGATTTTGTACCTTACCCATGACTTACTTCCGCTTCGCTTTTTTGTCAGCGGCGTGGCCATAATAGGTACGAGTTGGCGAATACTCACCAAACTTCTGACCAATCATGTCTTCCGAGACGTTGACAGGAATGTGTTTCTGACCGTTGTACACACCAAATGTCAGACCCACGAACTGGGGCAGAATGGTGGAACGACGAGACCAGATTTTGATGACATCATTGCGGCCCGACTCGCGCGCAGCTTCGGCTTTTTTAAGCACGTAGCTGTCGACAAAAGGACCTTTCCATACAGAGCGAGACATAAATTAACGCCCCTTCTTCTTGGCGTGACGCGAGCGGATAATCAGCTTTTGCGACGCTTTGTTTTTGTTACGGGTGCGCTTACCTTTGGTCGGTTTGCCCCATGGGGTTACCGGGTGACGACCACCAGAGGTACGACCTTCACCACCACCGTGTGGGTGATCGATTGGGTTCATGACAACACCACGTACCGAAGGGCGGATGCCCTTGTGACGCATGCGGCCCGCTTTACCAAAGTTCTGGTTCGAGTTGTCGGGGTTCGACACAGCACCAACTGTGGCCAGGCATTCCTGACGGACCATGCGCAGCTCGCCCGAGGACAGGCGGATCTGAGCGTAGCCACCGTCACGACCAACGAACTGAGCATAGGTACCGGCTGCACGGGCGATCTGGCCGCCTTTGCCGGGCTTCATTTCGATGTTGTGAATGATGGTACCAATCGGCATGCCAGAGAAGGGCATTGTGTTGCCGGGCTTGATGTCTGCCTTTGCCGAAGCAATGACCTTGTCGCCAATGCCAAGACGCTGAGGTGCCAGGATATAGGCCTGTTCACCATCTTCGTATTTGATCAGAGCGATAAACGCGGTCCGGTTCGGGTCATATTCGATCCGTTCAACGGTTGCCGCGATGTCGAATTTGTTACGTTTGAAATCGACGATACGATAGAGGCGTTTTGCCCCGCCACCTTTGCGGCGCATCGTAATCCGTCCGGTGTTGTTCCGGCCGCCCTTTTTGGTCAAACCCTCAGTGAGAGATTTAACCGGACGCCCTTTCCAAAGCTCCGAACGGTCGATCAGAACCAGCCCACGCTGGCCCGGCGTCGTCGGCTTATACGACTTAAGTGCCATGCTTTCTGTCTTCCGTTTAGCGTGCGGACCCTTAGGTTATTGTCTTTGGACCCGCTATGTGTAAGCCCCCCGTCCGCCGAGCCCCCATGGGACAATGACTACTAAGGTGGCCAGTCTTTAGGGCCCCGAAGGTCCCCAGCTCAAATCATCCCACAAAGAATACGGCCCCAGAACGAATCTGAGGCCAGTAGGATCGTGCGGATGTAGCAGGGTTGCGGGTGGCTGGCAATGGGGGGAAGAACGGAAGTCTTCGGTTTCCTGTACAATAGGTTGATCACCTAAAGCCTCGCCATTTATTCCTTATGGAAACCTGAACTGCTCCGATCAGTTGTTACAAGTCATTTTTGCAAAAAAGATCCTTTGATCATCAGCCCTCGCCAAGCGCCCTATTGCACGCATTTCTTGATCTAACTGCCGATCATAGCCTTTCCAGCTACAGCTTCCCTCTTCCTGCACCGCCCGCTCAGCCATTGACAGCAACTGAGAAAAGCTCCGTTGATTTGCGGCAGTTTTGGCGGCGTCGAGACGTCTCTTACAGTCATAGTATTTTGAGCTGTCAAGAACCGGTACGGTCCCGGAATAGTCTGACGCTCGCTGAATACACCCCTGCTCGGAAGTGACGACTGCGCCATCAGGCATCTTGACGCTCGCGGCAGTCACTGCGCCAAACATATAGATGCTTTCCCCGGGAGCTACCTGAACAGCCCCACGGTGCATTTCGCTGACTTCAAGGAAATCCTTCCAGTACACTTTGGTTTGCCCAAAATTCACCGAGAAATTTTCGCCGCCGGTGCTACTTTGCGAACACCCTTGGACTACAAGGCATAAAGCGATGACTACAAACACATTCAATCTATTCAAACCAAACACCTCTAAATCTGGCATATGCAAATTCTTGCTTCCACTTACACCTCTAATTCAGCTCAAAGTTGCAATCAATGCCAGCTCGTAGCAGCCCTATTTCCATTCTTCGGCTATCAAGCCGGGTGCGCCCGACCCTCCCGGTAAACCGAAGGTTTGCCTCCAGCAGAACGGGAGGGCCCTTCGCACCCACTCTAGGTCAGGCGCCGCTCTCTCGATAGCGCAACGCCTCAACAAAAAAGGCCCCCGCTTCGCAGCGAGGGCCTCTCTATTAGTTCAAAAGAACCTGATCTCAGAGTCCGGTGGACACGTCGATTGTGTTGCCCTCTTCGAGCGTCACATAGGCTTTTTTCACGTCTTTGCGACGGCCGATCTGGCCGCGGAACCGCTTGGCTTTACCCTTGGTGATGGTGGTGTTGACCGCCTTCACCTTCACACCAAAGAGGCTTTCAACAGCTTCTTTGATCTGGGGTTTGTTGCTGCCGATCGCAACTTCAAAAACAACCGCACCGTTTTCGGATGCCATGGTGGTTTTCTCGGTGATGATCGGCTTGCGGATCACGTCGTAGTGTTCTGCTTTAGCGTTCATTTCAAACGAGCCTCCAGTGCTTCGAGACCAGCCTTGGTGATAACCAGGGTGTCACGCTTCAGGATGTCGTAAACGTTCGCACCCATTGTTGGCAGGATATCCAGACCTTCAATGTTGCGCGAGGCTTTCAGGAAGCCTGCGTTCACTTCGGCACCGTCGATGACCAGCGCGCGCTTCCAGCCGAGGTTTGCAACCTGTTTGGCCAGAGCACCGGTTTTGCCTTCGGCAGCAGCGTCAGAGATCACAACCAGTTCACCGGCTTTCGCCTTGGCAGAGAGTGCGTGACGCAGACCCAGCTTGCGGAACTTTTTGGTCAGCTCGTGGCCGTGCGAACGCACAACGGGGCCTTTGTAGATACCACCACCGCGGAAGATCGGTGCCGAGCGCGCGCCGTGGCGTGCGCCACCGGTGCCTTTTTGGCGATAGATCTTCTTGGTCGAGTATTTGACTTCCGAACGGGTCTTTACCTTGTGGGTACCGGCCTGCGCGTTGTTACGCTGCCAGCGGACCACACGGTGCAGAATATCCGCACGGGGCTCCAGACCAAAGAGGTCGGCGTTCAGCTCGATGTCGCCAGCTTTGCTGCCGTCGAGATTCATCACATCAAGTTTCATGCTTCACCACCTTCCGCAGGGGCTTCGCTCGCAGCGGCTTTGATACCAGCTGGGAAGGGAAGACCTTCAGGAGCTTTCTTCTTCACGGCATCCTTGACGGTGACCCAGCCAGACTTTGGACCAGGTACGGCGCCCTTGATGAAGACCAGACCACGGTCGGCGTCAGTTTTGACGACTTCCAGGTTCTGTGTGGTTACGCGGGCAGCGCCCATGTGACCAGCCATCTTCTTGCCTTTGAAAACCTTACCGGGATCCTGACACTGGCCGGTGGAACCGTGCGAACGGTGCGAAATCGAAACACCGTGTGTCGCGCGCAGACCACCAAAGTTCCAGCGCTTCATCGCACCGGCAAAACCTTTACCGATGGATGTACCGGTCACGTCAACTTTTTGACCAGCCAGGAAGTGCTCGGCCGAGATTTCGGCGCCAACTTCGATGAGAGCATCAGCAGGCACGCGGAATTCCACGAGCTTACGCTTGGGCTCTACCTTGGAGGCCGCAAAGTGACCACGCATCGCCTTGGAGACGCGCTTGACCTTGGCGGAACCCGCACCGAGCTGAACAGCTGTGTAGCCGTCTTTATCTTCGGTACGCTGAGACACAACCTGCAGCCCGTCCAGGTGAAGAACGGTCACAGGGATCTGCTGACCATCTTCCATGAACAAACGTGTCATGCCGACTTTTTTTGCAATAATACCAGAGCGCATTATTTATACCCTCCGTTCTTAAGATTGCAGTTTGATCTCGACGTCCACACCAGCGGCCAGGTCGAGCTTCATCAGCGCGTCCACGGTCTGGGGGGTCGGATCAACGATGTCGAGCATACGCTTGTGCGTACGGATCTCGAACTGGTCACGAGATTTCTTGTCAACGTGGGGACCACGCAGAACGGTGAATTTCTCGATTTTGTTTGGCAGTGGGATCGGGCCGCGAACAGTCGCGCCGGTCCGCTTGGCAGTGTTGACGATCTCTTGTGTGCTGGCGTCCAGTACACGATAGTCAAATGCCTTGAGCCGAATACGGATATTTTGGCTTTGCATTAGTCAGCCTTTATCTAGGCGTGAAGGTTGAGAGGAGGGGCAGCGACCACCGCTTACCCTCATCGAACCCAAAAGGCGGGAATCACCCCGCCTTGTTGTTCCACCAGGGAACTAGCGCCCTATACGCGGGATACGCCAACCTGGCAAGACGTTTCGCGCGCGAAACAGTTGCCTAAGGGGCGGACGGTGGGTTTGGGGTTTGTTAATCGGCGCGAACAGGGGACACTAGCGAAGCGGATCACATTTTAGGCAACTGATACAGAGAAGCACCATGCACGAACTAACCGACGCCGACAAAGAGATTATCATACTAACTGCGGCATGTGACCTCATTGATGAGATGGTCAACTACTCGATGTTTTCTGAAGATTGGGAACCAACGTGGTCAAACGTTCTATTTCGGACAGCAGAGCATGCGGTACTATTCAACATTAGACTGTCTGACTTTCTTTCCGCTCCACAGCCATCAAAAGCGACAGAACGGCAGATGCCGTTTGGCTTGGATCCGGCGAAACCACAAGTTTCTGGATCGGATGGCTCGTTTCTTTTCTACCTCAAATCGGTATCCAAGACACCCACCTTGGCGTCCTACAGTGCGGATCTTGAGATGGCTGTTCAGGCACTTGCAAGCTGGTTAGATGGAGAAACCACCATAAAAAGTGCTTGGTTTCCCACGATACAGAAAGAAGTCAGTCTTAGAATCCCGCGACATGAAGCGCTTAAGATCACTGGAAATATAGGAAAGCACAATTTCACCAGATTGGCAGTGGATGCTAACAAGATAAAAACGATTATGGGAAAACATGGCATCCAACTAGTAGGCGGTCAGGAATACCTAATCCTTGGAGAGTTTCAAGATTGGTTTCACGATCACGCATTCATCTACCAATCCAGTCATATTTCAGAGCAACTCAACACTTTGCGCTGGGAGATCTACAGGTACCTTAAGACCATTCCATTCAGCACTGTAAAAATCTCTGAAAACTTCTTTGTAGAAGGGCAAAAGCGCATTTTGGAACAACTGTCTAAAAGACATCCTCCTGTTCCCCCTTTCACAGTTGATCAATCATTCAAAACACAGCTTTGCTAGTCAAAGGCCTAAGCTCCAAACTCGAGTGCCTACCACCTGCTGCGGTAGCAATGCAAAAGGGCGCCCCTGGGGGCGCCCTTTTGTAGACTTCACCTGTGTGGTTTTCGGGACATTCGCGCCTTGGCGCGAATACCCTGTCACCACCGGCCAGAACCCCAGCAAGCTGGGCTTCGACCTTACTCGGTGATTTTGGACACAACGCCGGCACCAACGGTGCGGCCGCCTTCGCGGATGGCGAAGCGCAGGCCGGCTTCCATCGCGATGGGGGCGATCAGTTCAACGTCGAACTTCAGGTTGTCGCCAGGCATAACCATTTCGGTGCCCTCGGGCAGAGTAACGGTGCCGGTGACGTCTGTGGTCCGGAAGTAGAACTGAGGACGGTAGTTGGCGAAGAACGGCGTGTGACGACCACCTTCATCCTTGGTCAGGATATAGGCTTCGGCTTCGAATTTGGTGTGTGGGTTCACCGACTTGGGCGCACAGAGAACCTGGCCACGCTCAACAGCTTCACGGTCGATACCGCGCAGCAGGGCGCCGATGTTGTCGCCTGCTTCACCGCGATCCAGCAGCTTGCGGAACATTTCAACACCGGTACAGGTGGTGGTCTGAGTGTCCTTCAGGCCAACGATTTCAATGCTGTCGCCAACATTGATCACGCCACGCTCAACACGGCCGGTCACAACGGTCCCACGACCAGAGATCGAGAACACGTCTTCAACAGGCATCAGGAAGGGCTGGTCAACGGCACGGGCAGGAGTAGGGATATACTCGTCAACCGCTTTCATCAGCTCTTTGATTTTCTCTTCGCCGATTTCAGGATCACGGCCTTCCATCGCCGCCAGAGCCGAGCCCGCGATGATAGGAATATCGTCGCCAGGATATTCGTAGCTGGACAGCAGCTCACGGATTTCCATTTCAACCAGCTCGAGCAGCTCTTCATCGTCGACCTGGTCAACTTTGTTCATGAAGACAACCATGTAAGGGATGCCAACCTGGCGGCCCAGCAGGATGTGCTCGCGGGTCTGAGGCATCGGGCCATCAGCCGCGTTCACAACCAGGATGGCGCCATCCATCTGTGCCGCACCGGTGATCATGTTTTTCACATAGTCAGCGTGGCCGGGGCAGTCGACGTGCGCGTAGTGGCGGGTCTCGGTTTCATACTCAACATGTGCGGTCGAGATGGTGATGCCGCGCGCTTTTTCTTCTGGTGCGCCGTCGATCTGGTCGTAGGCTTTGAAGTCACCAAAATATTTGGTGATCGCTGCGGTCAGAGTGGTTTTACCGTGGTCAACGTGGCCGATGGTGCCGATGTTGACGTGCGGCTTATTACGTTCAAACTTTTCCTTAGCCATGATGGCCTCCTTTGTTATTGAGGAAGGCCCGCAAAAACTGCGAACCTTCCAATTTCTGTTCGCTTACGCGAATTTTGCCTGGATCTCGTCCGAGATGTTCTGCGGTACGGGGTCGTAATGCGAGAACTGCATGGTGAACTGGGCGCGGCCCGAGCTCATCGAACGAAGGGTGTTGATGTAGCCAAACATGTTTGCCAGCGGCACGTTTGCGTCGATCGCAATCGCATTGCCACGGGCCTCCTGGCCGGAAACCTGACCACGACGGGAGGTCAGATCGCCAATGATACCACCGGTATATTCTTCCGGCGTGATCACTTCCACTTTCATGATTGGCTCAAGCAGCTTGGCGCCAGCTTTGCGCATGCCTTCACGCATACACATCCGTGCGGCGATTTCAAAGGCCAGAACCGAGGAGTCCACGTCGTGGAACTTACCGTCGATCAGAGCAACCTTGAAGTCGATCACGGGGAAGCCAGCCAAGGGGCCAGAATCCATCACCGAGTTGATGCCTTTTTCGACACCTGGGATGTATTCTTTTGGCACCGAGCCACCAACGATGCGGGATTCGAAGGAATAGCCTTCGCCCGGTTCGGTGGGGGAGATGATCATCTTCACTTCGCCAAACTGACCCGAACCACCCGACTGTTTCTTGTGGGTGTAGGTATGTTCAACTTCGTGACCGATGGTCTCACGGTAGGCAACCTGAGGCGCACCAATGTTGGCTTCAACCTTGAATTCCCGCTTGAGACGGTCAACCAGGATGTCCAGGTGCAGTTCGCCCATGCCCTTCATGATGGTCTGACCGGACTCGATGTCGGTCTCCACACGGAAGGATGGATCTTCAGCAGCCAGACGACCCAGACCCTGAGACATTTTCTCCTGGTCGGCTTTGGTCTTGGGCTCAACCGCGATCTCGATAACCGGATCGGGGAAGGTCATGGTTTCCAGAACCACCGGATCGTTGACGGCGCAGAGCGTGTCACCTGTGGTGGTGTCTTTCAGACCTGCCAGCGCGATGATGTCGCCTGCGAATGCTTCCGTGATTTCCTCACGGTCATTCGAGTGCATCATCATCATCCGGCCAACACGCTCTTTACGACCTTTGGTCGAGTTCAGCAGGGTGTCGCCCTTGTTCAGCACACCGGAATAGATCCGGGTGAAGGTCAAGGAGCCAACAAAGGGGTCGTTCATGATTTTGAACGCCAGGCCCGAGAACGCCATGTTGTCATCCGCACGACGCGGAATATCACGGGTTTCTGTCTCGTCGCCGGGTTTGAAGCCCATGTAATCAACAACGTCCAGCGGGCTGGGCAGATAGTCGATCACAGCGTTGAGCAGCGGCTGAACACCTTTGTTCTTGAACGCGGAACCACCCAGAACCGGAACGAAGGAGAGCGACAGCGTGCCTTTACGCAGCAGGCTGCGCAGGGTCGCGACGTCGGGCTCTGCGCCGTCCATCAGGTAGTTTTCCATCGCGTCGTCGTCCATTTCGACGGCCGCTTCGATCATCTTGGCGCGCCATTCGTCAGCCATGTCTTTCAGGCTGTCGCGGATCGGAGCCTTGACCCAGGACGCACCCAGATCTTCGCCCTGCCACAGCCATTCTTCCATGGTCACGAGGTCGATCAGACCTTCCAGCTCGGTTTCTGCACCGATCGGAATACCAACGGGCACAGCGCGCGCGCCGGTGCGGTCTTCAATCATGCGAACGCAGTTGAAGAAGTCCGCGCCGATTTTGTCCATTTTGTTGACAAAAACCATACGCGGAACCTTGTAGCGGTCAGCCTGACGCCACACGGTTTCGGTCTGAGGTTCAACACCTGCGTTGGCGTCCAGAACACAGACAGCACCATCGAGAACCGCCAGCGAACGCTCAACTTCAATGGTGAAGTCAACGTGGCCAGGGGTGTCGATGATGTTCAGACGGTGCTTGGGCGTGTCAGCCGTGACGCCATCTTCGGTGCGTTCCCAGAATGTGGTGGTCGCCGCCGAAGTAATGGTAATACCGCGTTCCTGCTCCTGCTCCATCCAGTCCATGGTGGCTGCACCGTCGTGCACCTCACCAATGTTGTGGGACTTGCCTGTGTAATACAGGATGCGCTCGGAACAGGTGGTTTTACCTGCATCGATATGCGCCATGATGCCGAAGTTGCGGTAATGGTTGAGTGTATACTCGCGTGCCATTGGTCTAATGTCCTTTGGAAATTACCAACGATAGTGGCTGAACGCTTTGTTCGCTTCGGCCATCTTGTGGGTGTCTTCGCGCTTTTTAACAGCAGTACCACGCGATTGAACAGCATCCATCAGCTCGCCGGCAAGGCGCTCTTCCATGGTGTTTTCATTGCGCTTGCGTGCTGCAGTGATCAACCAGCGGATGGCCAGTGCTTCGCGACGCTCAGGGCGAACTTCGACGGGAACCTGGTAGGTTGCACCACCCACACGGCGGGAGCGAACTTCAACCGAAGGTTTGATGTTATCAAGAGCTTCGTGGAAAACTTCCACAGGAGCGCGCTTGATCTTGCCTTCGACGCGGTCAAATGCGTTGTAGACAATTTTCTCTGCAACCGACTTTTTACCGTCGATCATCAGGTTGTTCATGAACTTGGTCAGAACGCGGTCACCAAACTTGGCGTCTGGCAGGACTTCGCGTTTTTCAGCGGCGTGACGACGTGACATATCAGCCTCTCCTTCTTATTTAGGACGCTTGGCGCCGTACTTCGAACGACGTTGTTTACGGTCTTTGACGCCTTGGGTATCCAGAACACCGCGCAGGATGTGGTAACGGACACCGGGAAGGTCTTTTACACGACCGCCGCGGATCAGAACCACGGAGTGTTCCTGAAGGTTGTGGCTTTCCCCTGGGATGTAGGAGATCACTTCGAAACCGTTGGTCAGGCGAACCTTCGCAACTTTCCGCATAGCGGAGTTCGGCTTCTTAGGTGTGGTGGTATATACACGAGTACATACACCGCGTTTTTGTGGGCACTGCTCCAGGTGCATCGACTTAGAGCGCTTTACTTTAGGCTGACGCGGCTTGCGGATCAGCTGTTGGATCGTTGGCATTCCGGTTTTTTCCCCGTTTCGCAACTTTGGTCATGTACGCTAAAAAAGCATACGGCTAGGTCTTCCATGCGCAGGCGCGTCCGCAAGCGCAAAAACCGCAATCGCTTCCATTCCGAGGTAAGCGACGCGGTGGTTTTTCAGAGGGCCCGGGTGATAAAAGTTCCCGAACCTTGGTCCACAACAATATAGATTTCGGCTATAGGGGCGACCCCCGAGTTGCCGGATAGGCGCGCGTATATGGGGAGTCGCGGGGCTTGTCAACTGCGGCGCGGCACCAGCCCCACGCGCGCGCCGCTTGCGCGCCTGTCTTTGCCATGCATAGTTGTGCAGATTGCCGCCTAATACAGCTTTTCAGGACATCGCACATGCAGGTTATTGGACTTTGCCGTTTTTCCTACCCCGCCATCGGCGGTTTTCAGGTGGAACATGGCTCAATCGAAGAACGCATTGCCTTTCTGTACGCCAAAGAACGGCTGGAAGAGCGGTTTCAGCTGATGGAGGCCATCGCCCTGCCCTGCCTGCGGGCGCAGACCGATCAGGATTTTGAGCTGATCATCGTGATTGGAGACAGCCTGCCCGCGCATCATGTCGCGCGGCTGCGCGATCTTTGTGCTGACATTCCCCAGATCACCATCCATGCCGAACCGCCGCGCAAACAACGCCAGGTGATGAAAGAGATCCTGAACGCGGCGCGCCGCGACCCCAAAGCTGCCTGCCTGCAATTTCGCCATGATGACGATGATGCGATCTCGGTGGATTTTATCGCGCGGCTGCGCCAAACATTACAGGACTGCCCCGGACTGGTTGCCAAAAGCAAAACCCTGGCCGTTGATTTCAATCGCGGCTATGTCGCCGAACTGGGGGCATCCGGGATTTCTGCAACGGAAATTCACCGGCCCTATTATGTCGCCTCGTTGGGGATGTATGTGCAGGGGAACTGTCCGCTGACCATCATGAACTTTGCCCATGAAAAGATCCTGCGCTTCATGCCCACGATCACCATCAGCGATGCGCCGATGTTTGTGCGCAGCCATAATGGCTACAATGACTCGCGACAAAAAAAGGTAAGGCCCGTTCCCGTCACCCCGATAGATGACGCCCTGGCGGCTGATTTTGCCGCCCGGTTTGCCCTGCGCCAGGATGATGTTCGCCGGATCTTTGCGCCCAAGGGGAGCTGCGGCGGCGAGGCTCCTCCCCCTAGCCCTGGGCCTGCTGTCGTTCACGGTACAGGGTGAACAGACCTGCCGCCACCACCAGGGCTCCGCCCATCAGGGTCAGCCTGTCCGGCCAATCGCCAAACACCAGCCAGCCCAGGATCAGCGCCCACAAAAGCCCGGTGTAGCGAAAGGGCGAGACCACAGCGATATCGCCAACCCGCATCGCCATCACCGAGCCAAGGTAGCCCAACAGAATGATGCAGGCCGCTCCGGCCAAGAGCCCCACCTGGCCAGTGGAAACAGGCACCCAGTCCTGAAAAAAGCTATAGCCTATGCCAAACCCCAGAACCGAAAAGGAGGCCAGAACCGTCACCGTCATCGAGGGCACATTTGCAGACATCCGCCGCGTTGACAGATCCCGCAGGGTCACACAGGCCACCGCCCCCAGCGCATAGACCGAAGCCGGTTCAAACCCGCCTGGCCCCGGCCTTACGATCATCAACATGCCGCAAAAGCCAACCAGGATCGCCATCATGCGCCGCCAGCCCACAGGCTCTTTGAACAACAGGGCCGCGCCCAGGGTGACACTCAGGGGCAACATCTGCAAAACCGCCGTGATATTGGCAATTGGCATCCGCATCAGCGCGGTCAGGAACAGGAAGGTAGCGCCGCCCTCGGCCAGACAGCGCAGGCCTACCAGGCCCCAGTCCCGGCGGCTCAGACGCAAACGCAGGCTGCCCTGATAGCGGGCAAAAGCATAGATCAACAGCGAGGCCATGGCGCCGCGCAGAACCAGGATCTGCGACAGCGGCAACTCATCCCCCACCGCCTTGACCAATGTGTCGTTAAAGGTAAAGGCCGCCATCGCCCCCATCATGAACAGCGCGCCCTTGTGATTGGGTGTCATGGCTCAAAGCCCCTTTAATGCCGCGAGGCTTTGGCCAAAATGAGCCTGCAGACTGGCGTCGATGTCCTCTGGTTCCATCCTGCGGGTAAGTCCCGTTTGCGCCGGTTCGGATTTGTTGTCGCCATGGATCGTGCGGATATAGGCTGGCACCTGCATATCCGAATAGAGGTTGAAATGCCGCGCCAGTTTACGGTGGTTGAATTTATACGGGTTGGCGCCGCTCCCCACCGGGGTCACCAGCGCGGTTCCCGCCGACAAAGGCGCCTGCTCAATTGCATCAAACACCTCGGGGCCCTCTGGGGTGGCCTGCAAATAGAAACCACGGTTATGGGCAATCACAAAGGAGCTGTCGGCGGGCTGCAGAGGCAAAAGCCCAGTGGCCAAACGGCGGGTGCGGCGGACAAAATCCAGGTCCACCGCGTCATCATCATCCAGCCGAAACAAAATGCGGTGGCTGGCGTCATTTGACGGCACCGAGTCATACCCCTGCTTCAACAGCCGGTAGTGGTTGCGCGTGCCCACAGGGCGCAGGTGAATATTGGCATGGGGGCCCAACAGATCACCCAGCCGGTTGAGGTAGAGCTCTGGCATTGACTGGGCGGTCAGCACCACCAGATCAAAGTTTGGATCGGTCTGTTGTACCAGGGATGGCAGGCAGAGATTTTCAAAGACGCTAAAGCGCAGCTCCATGCGGTCCGGGTTGAACAGATGCCGGGCTGTCTGTTTCAGGTTGGAAAACCGTTCAGAGTAATAGGTCGGCGTCAGCACCGAAAAGCGCACCAATCCCACCATGTTCATGCTCTGCGTCATCGTTTCCCCTGCCCAAAGCAAAAATGTCTTTTGGTGCCCCTGCAGCGCCTAGATAGCCTATGGGCCTGGCTAGCACAAAAAGAAACCCCCGCACCGGGGTGCGGGGGTTTCAAACTTGTCAGTCAGAGCCGTGAGGCGTCAAAGATCAATCGCGGCTTTCTGGTGTATCCACCAGATTGTCGAAGGTCTCGCTGGCGAGGTCACTTTCCACCACAGGCGCAGCCAGTGCGGCGGCGGCTTCGGCTTCTTCGCGACGGGCCTCAAGAACCACATTGTCGCGCCCCTGAGCGATCGACCGAACGCGCTGGGTTGCCCCACCGGTCCCGGCTGGGATCAAGCGGCCAACGATGACGTTCTCTTTCAGGCCAACCAGCTTATCCCGCTTACCCTGAACCGATGCTTCGGTCAGAACACGGGTGGTCTCCTGGAAGGAGGCCGCCGAGATGAAGGAGCGGGTCTGCAACGATGCCTTGGTGATCCCAAGCAGGATCGGCGCGCCCTTGGCAGGGCGTTTGTTGCGCGACAGCGCTTTTTCATTGGCTGCAACGAACTCTGCCTTATCCACATGTTCGCCTTTGAGCAGTGTGGTTTCACCCGAGTCCGAGATCTCCCATTTCTGCAGCATCTGACGCACGATGACTTCGATGTGCTTATCGTTGATCTTCACACCCTGCAGGCGATACACGTCCTGCACTTCGTCAATCATGTAGTTCGCCAGGGCTTCGACACCCATGATGCCAAGGATGTCATGCGGCGCTGGGTTACCGTCCATGATGTAGTCACCCTTCTGGACAAAGTCACCTTCCTGAACAGGAATGTGCTTACCCTTGGGCACCATGTATTCAACGGCATCCAGCGACTCATCCGCAGGATCAATGGCGATACGGCGCTTGTTCTTGTAGTCGCGACCAAAGCGCACGTAGCCATCGAGTTCGGCGATGATTGCGTGATCCTTGGGACGACGGGCTTCGAACAGTTCCGCAACCCGTGGCAGACCACCGGTAATGTCCTTGGTCTTGGCGCCTTCACGCGGGATACGCGCAACAACGTCACCAGCCTGGATCTCATCGCCATCCTCAACCGAAAGAACCGCATCCACGGACATCGGGTAGGTCACAGGGTTGCCATTGTCGAGACGCATAGGCTCGCCGTTGGCGTCCACCAGAATGATCTCAGGCTTGAGCTCGCTGCCTTTGGGGGCGGCGCGCCAGTCGATCACGATCTTCTGGGTCATACCTGTTGCTTCATCGGTTTCATCGCGTACCGCGATACCCGAAACCAAGTCGACATATTTTGTCGTACCGGATTTTTCGGCGATGATTGGCAGAGTATAGGGATCCCATTCGAACAGTTTGTCGCCACGCGCAATCTGCTGACCAGCCTTGACGAAGAGTTTGGAACCGTAGCTCAGCTTGTGGCTGGCACGTTCTTCACCGTGTTCGTCCTGGATGATCATCTTCATGTTACGACCAACAATCAGAGTATCTCCGTCGGAGTTTTTCAGAGTGTTTTCGTTTTCGTAGACGATTTTACCGTCATGGCTGGCTTCCTGGAAGGACTGCTGACCACCCTGGGCAACGCCGCCGATGTGGAATGTCCGCATCGTCAGCTGGGTGCCGGGTTCACCAATCGACTGCGCGGCGATAATGCCGACAGCTTCACCGGTGTTGACCATGGTACCGCGTGCAAGGTCACGACCATAGCACATGGCGCAGACGCCTTCTTCGGCCTCACAGGTCAGCGGCGAGCGAATGCGCATGGTCTGCACACCAGCGTCTTCGATGGTGTCGGCCAGACGTTCGTCGATCAGTTGACCCGAAGCCGCAAGGATCTCTTCGGTGCCGGGACGTTTGACGTCTTCGGCAGTGACACGACCCAGGATGCGCTCACCAAGGCTGGCAACCACTTCACCGTCATTGACCGCAGCAGAAGCCGTGATCGAGTTTTCGGTGCCACAGTCACGATCGCGCACAATGCAATCCTGCGCCACGTCAACCAGACGACGGGTCAGATAACCCGAGTTCGCTGTTTTCAGAGCCGTATCCGACAGACCTTTACGGGCACCGTGGGTGGAGTTGAAGTACTCCAGAACCGACAGGCCTTCTTTAAAGTTCGAGATGATAGGTGTCTCGATGATGTCGCCGTTTGGCTTGGCCATCAGGCCCCGCATCCCACCCAGCTGTTTCATCTGGGTCACCGAACCACGGGCACCGGAGTGCGCCATCATATAGACCGAGTTTGGTTCCGCTTCCGAGCCGTCTTCGTGGCGCTTAGAGGTCGAAATCGTGGTCATCATGGCTTCGGTGACGCGGTCGTTACACTTGGACCAGGCATCAACAACTTTGTTGTACTTTTCACCCTGAGTGATCAGGCCGTCCATGTACTGTTGTTCAAAATCCTTCACCAGACCGCGGGTTTCGTTGACGATGGGCCATTTGGTTTCAGGAACAACCATGTCGTCCTTGCCGAACGAAATGCCTGCCTTGAAGGCCTCGCGGAACCCCATAGTCATGATCTGGTCACAGAAGATAACCGACTCTTTCTGACCACAATAGCGGTAGACCGTATCGATGACCTGCTGAACTTCCTTCTTCCGCAGAAGACGGTTCACCAGTGCAAACGGCGCCTTGGCGTTCTTGGGCAGCAATGCGCCCAGCAAGACGCGACCCGGCGTGGTTTCAAAGCGCGCAAACACTTCGTTGCCTTCGTCGTCAATCTGGGTGACCCGCGCAGTTACGCGGGAGTGCAGGTGAACTTCACCGGCGTCCAGCGCATGCTGCACTTCTTCGATGCTGCCAAAGATCTTGCCTTCACCAATCATGCCTTCGCGGTCCAGGGTCACATAGTAGAGACCCAGGATCATATCCTGCGACGGAACGATGATTGGCGCGCCGTTTGCAGGCGACAGAACGTTGTTGGTCGACATCATCAGAACACGTGCTTCCAGCTGGGCCTCAAGGCTCAGCGGCACGTGAACAGCCATCTGGTCACCGTCAAAGTCGGCGTTGAAGGCCGAGCAGACCAGCGGGTGCAGCTGGATAGCCTTGCCTTCGATCAGCGTGGGTTCAAACGCCTGGATACCAAGACGGTGCAGCGTCGGCGCACGGTTCAGCATGACAGGGTGTTCGCGAATGACTTCGTCCAAGATATCCCAGACTTCGGGACGTTCTTTTTCCACCAGCTTCTTCGCCTGCTTCACGGTCGAGGACAGACCTTTGGCCTCGAGACGCGAATAGATGAAGGGCTTGAACAGTTCGAGCGCCATCTTTTTCGGCAAGCCACATTGATGCAGCTTCAGCTCGGGGCCGGTCACAATGACCGAACGACCGGAAAAGTCGACGCGTTTGCCCAAAAGGTTCTGACGGAAACGACCCTGCTTACCCTTCAGCATGTCACTGAGCGATTTCAGCGGACGCTTGTTGGCACCGGTGATGACCCGGCCACGACGACCGTTGTCAAACAGCGCATCCACAGATTCCTGCAACATCCGCTTTTCGTTGCGGACGATGATATCAGGGGCGCGCAGTTCGATCAGACGCTTCAGACGGTTGTTCCGGTTGATCACCCGACGATACAGATCGTTGAGGTCAGAGGTCGCAAAACGCCCCCCGTCCAGCGGCACCAGTGGGCGCAGCTCTGGCGGGATAACCGGGATCACGGTCATGATCATCCATTCTGGACGGTTGCCGGATTCCAGGAAGGATTCCACAACTTTCAGACGTTTGATGATCTTTTTGGGCTTCAGCTCACCGGTGGCCTCGGCCAGTTCGGCGCGCAGCTGCTCGGCCTCGGAATCCAGATCAATGGCCGCCAGCATTTCTCGGATTGCTTCGGCACCGATATTGGCGGTGAAAGCATCCATGCCATAGGCATCCTGAGCGTCCATATACTCTTCTTCGGTCATCATCTGGCCATAGGTCAGATCGGTCAGACCTGGCTCGATAACAACGTAGTTTTCAAAGTACAGAACCCGCTCCAGATCGCGCAGGGTCATGTCCAGCATGAGACCAATGCGCGATGGCAGCGATTTCAGGAACCAGATATGCGCAACTGGGGCGGCCAGTTCGATATGGCCCATGCGCTCGCGGCGCACTTTTTGCAGGGTAACTTCAACACCACATTTCTCGCAGACAACGCCGCGATACTTCATGCGCTTATATTTACCACACAGGCATTCGTAATCTTTGATCGGGCCAAAGATACGGGCACAGAACAGGCCGTCGCGCTCGGGCTTGAAGGTCCGGTAGTTGATGGTCTCTGGCTTTTTGATTTCGCCATAAGACCACGACAGGATCCGTTCCGGCGACGCCAGGGAGACTTTGATTTCATCAAAGACCTTGGTGGGCGTCAGCGGGTTGAACGGGTTGTTGGTGATTTCCTGGTTCATTTGTGTTTCCTCAAATTTGTGCGGAAGGGGGGAGTGGAAGTAAGGGCGAGCGCCCTTACTCCTCTTCCTCCGCATCCAGGAGTTCCATGTTCAGGCCGAGGCCACGGACTTCTTTGACCAGAACGTTGAAGCTTTCGGGTACGCCCGCTTCAAAGTTGTCCTCGCCCTTGACGATCGATTCATAGACCTTGGTCCGACCGGCAACGTCATCCGACTTAACGGTGAGCATTTCCTGCAGGGTATAGGCGGCGCCATAGGCTTCCAGAGCCCAGACTTCCATTTCCCCAAAACGCTGACCACCAAACTGCGCCTTACCACCCAATGGCTGCTGGGTAACCAGCGAGTATGGGCCAGTGGAACGGGCGTGGATTTTGTCGTCAACCAGGTGATGCAGTTTCAGCAGATACTTCATGCCGACGGTCACGGGGCGGGCAAACTGCTCACCGGTACGACCATCATACAGGATCGACTGACCAGAGGTGTCGAACCCGGCACGCGTCAGCGCGTCGTTCACGTCAGCCTCTTTGGCACCATCAAAGACAGGTGTCGCAATTGGCACACCGCGGGTCACATTGCCTGCCGCCTCAAGAAGATCGTCTTCGGACATGTCCGCCAGACCTTCTTCATAGACGTCTTCGCCATAGGCATGTTTCATCGCATCATGCACGGGGGTCATATCGCCGGAGCGACGGTATTCCTGCAGCGCATCATCCACCTGGATGCCCAGGCCACGCGCGGCCCAGCCCATATGCGTTTCAAGAATCTGACCAACGTTCATCCGCGACGGAACACCCAGCGGGTTCAGACAGAAATCGACCGGGGTACCATCCTGAAGGAACGGCATGTCCTCCATGGGAACCACTTTCGAGATCACACCTTTGTTGCCGTGACGACCAGCCATTTTATCCCCTGGCTGAAGCTTACGCTTCACGGCGATAAAGACTTTGACCATCTTCATCACACCGGGTGGCAGATCGTCACCACGGCGGACTTTTTCGACCTTGTCTTCAAAACGGGCGTCCAGGGCACGTTTCTGTGCCTCGTACTGCTCGTTCAGGGCCTCAACAACCTTGGCGTCATTTTCCTCTTCGAGGGCAATCATCCACCACTGGCCACGGCTCAGCTGCGACAGGGTATCTTCGTCGACGGCGGCACCGGTGCGAACACCTTTGGGGCCTTTGACGGCGGTCTTACCCAGCAGCATGCTGCGCAGACGGGCGTAGATGTTGCGGTCCAGGATCGCGAGCTCATCGTCGCGGTCACGGGCCAGACGTTCAACTTCTTCCCGTTCGATCTGCAGCGCACGTTCGTCTTTTTCGACGCCGTGACGGTTGAAGACACGGACTTCGACAATTGTGCCGTAGTCACCGGGCTTCACCCGCAGCGAGGTGTCACGAACATCCGAGGCCTTTTCACCAAAGATGGCGCGCAGCAGTTTTTCTTCTGGCGTCATCGGGCTTTCACCCTTTGGTGTGATCTTGCCGACCAGGATATCACCGGGTTCAACATCAGCGCCGATGTAAACGATGCCAGCCTCGTCGAGGTTGCGCAGCGCTTCTTCACCAACGTTGGGGATGTCACGGGTGATCTCTTCTGGGCCCAGCTTGGTATCACGGGCGGCGACTTCGAATTCCTCGATGTGGATCGAGGTAAAGACGTCATCGCGGGCAATACGCTCGGAGATCAGAATGGAGTCTTCGTAGTTGTAGCCGTTCCAGGGCATGAAGGCCACGACGACGTTTTTACCCAGCGCCAATTCACCGATATCGGTGCTTGGGCCATCGGCAATCACTTCGCCCTTGCGGACTTCCTGACCCACACGCACCAGCGGACGCTGGTTGATGCAGGTGTTCTGGTTCGAACGCTGGAACTTGCGCATGCGGTAGATGTCTACGCCTGCGTCGCCCAATTCGAGATCAGAGGTGGCACGGATAACGATACGCTGGGCATCGACCTGGTCGATGACACCACCGCGTTTTGCCATGATCGCCGCGCCGGAATCCCGCGCCACAACTTCTTCGATACCGGTGCCAACCAGGGGCGCCTCGGCACGCAGCAGCGGAACCGCCTGACGTTGCATGTTCGAGCCCATCAGAGCCCTGTTCGCATCGTCATTTTCCAGGAACGGAATAAGCGAGGCCGCAACCGAGACCAGCTGCTTGGGCGACACGTCGATCAGATCAACGCTTTCGCTTGGCGCCAGCGTGTAGTCACCGGACTGACGGGTCGACACCAGATCATTGGTGAACTTGCCGTTTTCATCCAGCGAGGCGTTGGCCTGCGCCACAGTGTGGCGCATTTCTTCGGTTGCCGACATGTAGTGAACTTCGTCGGTCACCTTGCCATCGGTCACAACACGATAGGGCGTCTCGATGAAGCCATATTTGTTGACACGGGCAAAGGTCGCCAGCGAGTTGATCAGACCAATGTTCGGGCCTTCCGGCGTTTCAATGGGACACATCCGGCCATAGTGGGTCGGGTGAACATCTCGCACTTCAAAACCGGCACGCTCACGGGTCAGACCGCCAGGCCCAAGCGCCGAGAGACGGCGTTTGTGGGTGACTTCCGACAGCGGGTTGGTTTGGTCCATGAACTGCGACAGCTGCGAGGAGCCAAAGAATTCACGTACCGCAGCCGCGGCGGGTTTGGCGTTGATCAGATCCTGCGGCATCACAGTGTCGATCTCGACAGAAGACATCCGCTCCTTGATCGCGCGCTCCATGCGCAACAGACCAACGCGGTACTGGTTTTCCATCAGCTCGCCAACAGAGCGCACACGACGGTTGCCAAGGTGGTCAATGTCATCAATGCCGCCACGGCCGTCACGCAGATCAACCAGGGCCTTGATGCAGGAAACGATGTCTTCCTTGCGCAGGGTCCGCTGGGTGTCTTCTGCGTCCAGCGCCAGACGCATGTTCATTTTGACACGGCCAACAGCCGAGAGGTCATAGCGCTCGCTGTCAAAGAACAATGTGTCAAACAGCGAAGAGGCCGCTTCGACGGTGGGGGGCTCGCCTGGGCGCATCACACGGTAGATATCCATGAGCGCGGTGTCGCGACCCATGTTTTTATCCGCCGCCATGGTATTGCGCATGTAGGGGCCAACATTGACATTGTCGATGTCCAGAACAGGAATGTCGGTGATACCGGCATCCATCAGCTCCTTGACGGTACCGCCAATGATATCGCCGCCTTTATCGTATTCCAGCGTCAGCTCATCACCGGCCTCAACGTAGATCGCACCGTTTTCTTCGTTGATGATATCCTTGGAGACAAACTTGCCGACGATGTTCTCAAACGGAACCAGAAGATTTTTGATCGCGCCCTCGTCGATCATTTTCTTCACAGCGCGCGGCGTGACCTTTTTACCGGCTTCGGCAAAAATCTCACCCGAGGCTGCATCGACCAGATCATAGGTCGGACGGGTGCCACGGACACGATCGGGGAAGAAGGGGGTCACCCAACCACGGCTCGGATCGAGCGAGTAGTTCACCGTGTTGTAATAGGCATCCATGATGGCTTCCTGGTCCAGTCCCAGCGCATAAAGCAGGGTGGTCACAGGCAGCTTGCGGCGGCGGTCGATCCGGGCAAAGACGATGTCTTTGGCGTCGAATTCAAAGTCCAGCCAGGAGCCGCGATACGGGATGATGCGGCAGGCAAACAGCAGCTTACCAGAGGAATGCGTCTTGCCCTTGTCGTGGTCAAAGAACACGCCAGGCGACCGGTGCATCTGGGAGACGATAACGCGTTCGGTGCCATTGACAACAAAGGTGCCATTGGGGGTCATCAGAGGCATGTCGCCCATGAAGACGTCCTGCTCTTTGATGTCCTTGACCGACTTGGCGCCAGTATCTTCGTCGATATCAAACACGATCAGACGCAGAGTAACCTTCAGCGGTGCTGAATAGGTCATGTCGCGCTGCATACATTCTTCGACGTCGTATTTGGGTTTCTCAAACGCGTATTTCACGAACTCCAGAACGGAGGTTTCGTTGAAATCCTTGATCGGGAAAACCGACTGGAATACGCCCTTGATGCCCTCGCCGTCGAGCGGCTCTGGGGAATCTCCGGAACGGAGAAACAGGTCGTAAGACGATTTTTGAACCTCAATGAGGTTCGGCATATCCAGCACTTCGCGGATTTTGCCATAATATTTACGTAGACGTTTCTGGCCAAGGAACGTTTGAGCCATGTCAGATGTCACCTTTCGAGTTCTCACCGGTCAAGACTGCTGCCGGGCCACAGCATCTTGCCCATACGAGACAGCGTGGTTGGATCTATTCATGGCCACCGTCCCGAATGGCGGCCTCCCGATCCGTTGAACCGCGCCTGAGAAAAGACCGTAAACAATGGTCCTTGCTAAGACAGATTCGGCTGGACCCGAATTTCTTCGGATCCAGCCTTAAATTTACAAGGAAGGGTCAGGAAAACCTGACCAAATCCCCTGACAAAATGGCTTAGGCCACTTCGACTTCGGCGCCAGCTGCTTCCAGCTTGCCTTTGACTTCTTCGGCTTCGTCTTTCGACACGCCTTCTTTGATCTTGCCGCCAGCTTCGACCAGCTCTTTGGCTTCTTTCAGGCCAAGACCGGTGATGCCGCGAACTTCTTTGATCACGTTGATCTTTGACGCGCCGGCGTTTTTCAGAACGACGTCAAATTCGGTTTTTTCTTCTTCAGCAGCGCCACCGGCGTCGCCGGCTGCCATTACTACTGCGCCGCCAGCGGCGGGCTCGATGCCATACTCGTCTTTGAGGATGGTTTTCAGTTCTTGTGCTTCCAGCAGGGTCAGACCCACGATGCTTTCTGCGAGTGCTTTCAGATCAGCCATTGTATCAGCTCTTTCCGTGTTCAGTGTATGTGTTCCAACGCATGGGATATTTCCCCACGCCAGTCATTCAGTGCTAACCGCTTACGCAGCTTCCGCCTTCTCTTCGATGGTCGAAAGAATGCTTGCGATATTGCTTGCAGGTGCGCCAATGGCCCCAGCGATGTTGCTTGCAGGTGCGCCGATGCAGCTTGCGATCTGAGCAATAAGCTCGTCGCGCGAAGGCATTTTCGACACAGCTGTAACACCAGCCCGGTCCAAAACGTTCTCACCCATTGCGCCGCCAAGAATTTCGAACTTCTTGTTCTCTTTGGCAAAATCTTCGGCCACTCTGGCAGCTGCCACAGGGTCCTCAGAGTAGGTTAGAACGGTCATCCCCGTCAGCAGGTTAGAAATGCTTTCACACGACTTTCCCTCGAGGGCGATTTTGGCGAGCCTGTTTTTGGCAACACGCACGGCACTACCAGCTTCGCTTGCGCGCGCTCGTAGGTCCTGCATCTCAGCAACTGTAAGACCGACGTAGTGGGAAACCACCACGACGCCAGAGCTTTCGAAGATCTGGCCGAGTTCCTCGACCAATTTCTCTTTCTGGGCTCTATCCACAGTTCTCTCCAAATTTGGGGTGTAAACACCCCGGCTCATTGATGTGCCAGGCATAAATGCCTGACGTTCAAGTCCGTTTTACAGGGATAGCCAACGTCGCCCGAAGGTATAAAGAACCCTCGATCTTTTTTGTCTTTCCCGTCTCAGGAGGGAAATTAAGACCCGATCGACAGGTCACCCACCATCTTGGACGAAATGAAATAAAGCGCACGACGAATCGCACGCTTTACCTCTTGGTCGTATTACTGCCAATTCCAGGGATTTCCAAGTGGTAAATCGCCCAAACCGCAACAAGCGCCTGACAGCCGCAAAGCCAGTGCCCCCTCATGCCGCCACCGATGACAGGGAAGACCACAGGGATTTGGAGGCGCCCGATAAAAAATGGGCGGGTCTTGCGACGCCGCCCATTCTCAAATCACATCAACCGATGTGCAGTCTCACTCAGAGACAGCAGCATCCACGTCCAGGCTCACGCCTGGGCCCATTGTCGAGGCCAGAACGATCTTCTTCATGTAGGTACCCTTGGCACCCGATGGGCGCGCCTTGGCAACCGCATCGATAAAGGCAGAGACGTTTTCAACCAGCTTGTCCGCGTCAAAGGAGGCTTTGCCAACACCTGCGTGTACAACGCCACCTTTTTCAGCTTTGAACTGAACTTCGCCGCCTTTGGCCGCTTCAACAGCTGCCTTGACGTCCATGGTCACGGTGCCAACCTTGGGGTTTGGCATCAGGTTACGTGGGCCAAGGATCTTACCCAGACGACCAACGATAGGCATCATGTCAGGAGTGGCAATGCAACGATCAAAATCGAGGTTACCGGCCTGGATGCTTTCCATCAGGTCTTCTGCGCCGATCACATCTGCACCGGCGGCCTTGGCTTCGTCTGCCTTGGGGCCACGTGCAAAGACCGCAACGCGCATGGTTTTGCCGGTGCCGTTTGGCAGACCAACAACGCCACGAACCATCTGGTCGGCGTGACGGGTGTCAACGCCGAGGTTCAGAGCAATCTCAACGGTTTCGTCGAACTTCGAGGTTGCATTGGCTTTGACCAGAGCAACGGCTTCAGCAACGGTGAGGTTGGCTTTGCCAGCGACTGCTTCGCGCGCGGCGCGTGTACGTTTTCCGAACTTTGCCATCTTACTTCACCTCGATGCCCATAGAGCGGGCAGAACCCAGAATGATCTTCATCGCCGCTTCGATATCGTTGGCGTTCAGATCTTTCATCTTTGCTTCGGCGATTTCTTTCACCTGAGCAGCGGTTACGGTCCCAACGGTTTCACGCGAAGGTGTCTTGGCGCCGGATTTAACTTTGGCAGCCTTCTTCAGGTAATAAGACGCAGGTGGCGTCTTGATTTCCATGGTGAAGGACTTGTCCTGATAATAGGTGATCACGGTTGGGCAAGGCGCACCTGGCTCCATGTCTGCGGTCTTGGCGTTGAACGCCTTGCAGAATTCCATGATGTTGATGCCGCGCTGACCCAATGCGGGGCCAACGGGTGGAGATGGGTTTGCCTGACCTGCAGCAACCTGCAGTTTCATCGAACCAACAAGCTTCTTAGCCATGTGGTTGTCCTTTCAACGGAGAATGAGACGCGTCCCATCCGGTTTGGTGTTGCGTGGTCCGACCGAAGATCGCGATCTCCGAATCTCCCACGAGAGAATCTCGCCCAAAGACGATTGGGGGCACTTACAGGGGAATGGGTCCGCTGGCAAGTGGGGCGACTGACGAAAGCCAATGCCCGCTCTGAGCCCTTTGAAGTCGTTGTTCGATGGCGCGATCGGTGCGATGTTCACCGGACCATTCTGCCGTTGAGGACCAAGTCTGTGGAACAAGAAGTGCATAAGCTGTTCGAACGATACGAGGAATTCTTCAAGCGTTCTCTGGCTGACGACTTCGACAAGGAAGAGGTCTCAGAACTCTACGCTTCTGAATTTATCGCGGCTACTCCTGCCGGTGTTATGGCAGGGAAAAATGACGAAACACTCATTCAGGCGATGGTTCAAGGTTATCAGAACTATAGAGAAATCGGCACTCGGCAGATGCGAAAACGCGATATTCGGCTGTCTCCAATAGACGATCTTCATTGCGTGGCCCACGTCTCCTGGACCGCAACCTATTCCCGAGACGATTTGCCCGAGACGGACATCGACTTCGATGTCCACTATCTCGTTCAAGTCTTGAACGGCACCGCGAAAGTCTTTGGCTGGGTGTCTGGCGATGAACAGGAACTGCTGAAGCAGCACGGGATTATCTGAGGTCCGCAATGTCCCGCTCAGCTGCCGTTCCCACAAACAAAAAAACGCCGCGAGGCTTGGGGCTTCGCGGCGCTTTCTTGAATTCGAAAAATGAGAGCGATCAGCTCTGTTTGGTGACCTGGGTGTAGTCCAGCTCGACCGGGGTTTCGCGGCCAAAGATGGAGACCGAAACCTTGAGTTTTTGCGCCTCGTCATCAACGCCTTCGACCATGCCGTCGAAGTCTTCAAACGGACCGTCGTTGACCTTGACCCGGTCACCGATCTCAAAGGAGATCAGGGTGCGGGGTGCCTCAACACCTTCTTCGACGCGACCCAGGATGCCCTGGACTTCGGCGTCGCGCATTGGCATCGGACGCCCCTGCGGGCCGAGGAAGCCGGTAACCCGGTTGATCGAGGAAATCAGGTGATAGCCCCGGTCGGACATTTCCATATGCACCAGCACATAGCCGGGCATAAAGCGACGCTCGGTCGAGACTTTTTTGCCGCGACGGATCTCGATCACCTCTTCGGTGGGAACCAGGACCTCGTCGATATCATCCTCAAGCCCCTGTTCGGCAACCGAGGTGCGAATCTGCTCTGCGATTTTCTTTTCGAAGTTCGAAAGAACGCTGACCGAATACCACCGTTTCGCCATGAACTTGACCGTCCTTAGTTTTGCCGCGCGAAAGAAAATCAACGCCGTCAGTAAAAATGATTTCTGCCGTGATCCCGTCAAACACATCAAGCGTTTTAACAAAAATCGGCGCGCAACACGATTCGCCGCACGCCCACGTCAGAGGTTCTGGCTCAACTACCCGCCAACGGGGGCAAGATCAAGAGCCGGGTCCGGTTTTGTGCGGACGCGGTGCCCGCAGGTCTGGCCAGAGATTTGGGACAGGTCACAGACCGCCATTTCAGGCCGCCCCAACTGGCACAGTTTTGAACGCTTAGCCAAACATGCCAAGCAGGTTTTGCAGGCCAAAGCGGATCACAACATCAACCAGGGCAAAAAACACGGCCGTCAAAGCCGCCATGATAAAGACCATGACTGTGGTCAGCAGAACTTCGCGACGGGTAGGCCAAACGACCTTGCTCACCTCGGCACGGACTTGCTGGATGAACTGAACGGGATTGAGTGTGGCCATGTGCCTTGTGTCTCTCTGCTAGCAGGGTCTGCGGCATTTAACGCCAACAGAGCCCGAATTCAAGCCCTAGGGTTATTTCTGCATCGCGCGCAACGCGCCCAGCGCCTGATTCAGGATCAATGCCCCATAGGCACCGTTCTTATGTACGCTGTCATCCCCCTGATCACCAAGGCTGGTTGCAAACGCGGCCCGGGTCAACCCACCACGGGTCACCGTGTCTTCGGGTTGGCGGATCAGCTGGATCTTGTCCTCTTCCATCGCTTTGGCAATCTGGTCCCAGATCACATCCCGCTCGGCCTGTGTCGCCTCGATGTTGACTGTCCGGGCCACCTCATCTTCGCTGACAATCCCATCGTTGAGAAACCCTGCCGGGGAAAAGAACACCGGGCGCTGCTTGGCAAATTCGCGCGCCGCGCGGTACCAGCGGCAGCCTTCCAGCCAACGTGGCAGCATCAGATCACGCACTGCTTGGCTCAGATAGCCCAAAGATCCAGGCTGGCTGGCCAGCAATGGCACCAGAAATTCAGAGCTGCGCAGTCGGCAGCCAATAAACAAAAAGCCGTCAAAGTCCTGCGGGTCCAGCGCCGCGCTGCGTGCCGGGTTGATCCTTGCCAGACTGTCGCGGGCTGCCGCGCTGGTCCCGACCAGGCGCCCCTCTTCCAGGTGCAGATCGCGAAACTGCGGCCCCGGTGCACCCCAGAACTCCAGCTCGATCCCCTTCAGATCCAGCAGCCCCTCATCCAAAGCATGTTTGACACAGGCAATATGGCTGTCGCCAAAGACACAGAACCGCAGGCCCCGCGCGGGTGTGGCTTTGGTGGTCTTGCTGCTTTTGCTGGGTGTCTTGCCCGCGCTTGGCTTATCCAAAGGCATCCAGGAACTCCTCGTCACATTTGACCGCCCGGGCATTGGCAGCTGCGGTCTTGCTGTCGCCCGGCTGCTGCCCGCCACGTTTGGATTTGCGCGCCAGCCAGGGGAAGGCCTCACTCTGGCAGGCAAAGAAGCTCTCCATCACATGGTTGACCCCCTGCGCCACCACGCTGCGCTGATTGGGCGCGTAAAACATGCCCCGATAGGCAGGGTGGGCTATGATCTCATAGGACGGGAAATAATCGACATGGCTGAACTCTGCCGCCAGCTCACCCGCTACGGCCCGCAGAACCGATTTGGAATGTGATGTCGCCGTCAGCACATGCTCCCCCGAGGCGGTTGCGGTCAGCGGCACCGGCGAGACGGTCAGCAGCACCTTCAGTTTGGGATTGGCCTGGCGCAGGATTTTCAAAGCCGCCCGCATATCGCGCCGAATACCGATGAAGCTCTGGTTCACAAATTCATGCTGGTCAGGATCAAAGCGGCCGGCCAGGGTGCCGGGACACATGGCATATTCCAGACCGCTTTCCCGGTCGCGCCAGCATTCCGTCAGCCCCATGGTAAAGACAAAAACATCCGCCTCGGTGACCGCCGTGCGAATCGCTGCCAGCGTTGCACTGCGGGAGGCCTGCAGCTCGGCCATATCAACAAAGCCATCTGGCTCAATCCCCGGGCGCAGCGGATCATAAAACCGCCCTTCCGTCTGCCAGCACTCCACCGGGGGCTCTTCGCCTTCAAAGGCATAGCCCAGCCATTGCCGCAACATGCGCGCGGTGTAGATATTGCCGGTGCGAAACGAAAAGATCCCGTAGTTATAGGCACGGGCCTGATCTTCGCTCAGCAGGTTTGGCGCCGGTTCTGCATCCTGCCAGCCATAGCCGCGCGCAACCAGCGCACGACTGAAGTGCTGCGCAAAACAGGATCCCGCCGTGATCACCTTATGCTTGCGCGCCACCGGGAATTTGGGACGCCACAGCTGCGAAATCTCAAGCGGATTTCGCGCCGCCACCGCCCGCTTCCAGAAGGCCGTTTCCGGCAAGCCCACATAGGGGTTTGGAGATTGCTCGCTCATCGTGTCTGCCTGCTATCGTTTTGGCCAGCCTAGGCGGGCTGGGACGGGAAAACAATTCCCTTGCGCCAGTAAACCATTTTCCGCGGCCCAGAAATGATCCCGCACCGGACGCAGATGCCGGATCAGTTTATCGAAACTCAATCTTAATTCCCTTGGCATAGCGTTAGAGAACGCGGCCCAAAAGTCCTCAGAACGATGACCGGCTGCTCTGTGCGTGACTATGAGATAGGATTCCATGAATATCGCTGTATCCATGACCAAAGCAAACCGACTGGAACGGAAAAAGAAACACGCGGACGCCGCCAGGATCTATGGTGACATTCTCGCCAAGTTTCCAAAAAATGCGCGCGCTCAAGCGGCGTTTACCAGCTTGCAAAAAAAGATAATGCAAGATCTCAACCCTCCTCTGGAACAGCAACAACAGCTGGCTACTGCTTTTGACCGCGGCGATTACGCCAAGGTGGCAAGCGCCTGCGCTGCTCTTCTCAGCAGCCACAAGAGATCCGGTTTTCTTTGGAGCACCCTTGGCAAATGTCATCTCAAGGCAAAAAATCTGGATGAAGCGGCAACCTGTCTGAACAAGGCCTGCGAGCTGAACCCGAAGGATCCGTCTGTCTTTTCCTCGCTGGGGGATGTTCACCGCGCACAGGGGCAAACAGACAATGCCCTGGCGCTCTACCGCAAGGCCCTTTCGCTGGATGACAATGATCTGAGCGCCCTGAACAATATGGCAAACACGCTGACGGATCTGGGCCGTCTGACCGAGGCCGAGCCGCTGTTGGAAAAAGCCGCCAAACTGGCGCCCCAAAGCCCGGTAATTCTGTTCAACTACAGCACAGTATTGCTAAGGGATGGCCGCATGGAGCAGGCAAAGGCCCTGCTGGAGCAGGCCACCGAACTTGCCCCAGAGCTGAGCAGCGCCCAATATAACCTGGCGCAGCTGCAATCTCTGGATGGGAACAAACAGGCGGCGATCAAGCGATTCGAGAAAATACTTGAAGCCAGCCCTGGCGACGATCGGGTCCGTGCCGATAAATTGCACGTCCAGGCACATCTGAATGACTGGACTTGGGTGGAGGAATACCAACAGGTTCGCCGGCAGCTTGGGCTGACAAGCAAGGCCTGCTCCGCCTTTGCCTGTCTCACGTTTGAGGACAACCCAGACCTTTTGCGTTTGCGGACCCAGGCCTATGCAAACACGCTTCTTCCCAAGGTAACGCCTGCAAAGCCTTTGCCTGATGACCTGTTGGGAACAGACCGCCCGGACCGGCTGCGCATCGGCTATTTCTCGTCCGATTATCATGATCACGCCACCATGCATCTGATGGCCGGACTGTTTGAAGCCCATGATCAAAATCGTTTTAACATCATAGCCTATTCCTACGATCCGGCGCCCGAGGATGCCATGCGCCGCCGCGTCAGCCAGGCCGTCACCAGCTTTAAGGACATCAGCCAGCTTTCTGATGCCGAAGCCACAAAGCAGGTGGTCGCAGATGGGCTGCACATCGCCATCGACCTGAAGGGCTTTACCGGAAACAACCGGACAACCCTGTTTGCCAATCGCCTGGCCCCACTGCACATGTCCTACCTTGGCTTTCCAGGAACCCTGGGCAGTACCGCCATAGATTACTTTATTGGGGATCACGTCACCTGCCCTGCCGGCAGCGAGCGCTATTTCGAAGAACATCTCATGCGCCTGCCGCACAGCTATCAGGTCAATGACGACAAACGCCCGCTGTCAGGCCAGCAGTACACCCGCAAGGACTGTGGCTTGCCAAGCACCGGGTTTGTTTTTTGCTCCTTCAACAGCAGCTACAAGATCACGCCGACGGAATTTGACATCTGGATGCGTCTGCTTGACCAGGTTGAGGGCAGTGTTCTTTGGCTGCTGGAGTGCAGCGACAGCTCCAAGGAGAATTTGCGCCGGGAAGCCGCAGAGCGCGGCCAGGATCCTGACCGTCTGATCTTTGCCCCCCGCGTCAGCCAGGAAAAGCATCTGGCCCGGCACCGGGCTGCGGATCTGTTTCTCGACACTTTTGTGGTCAACGCACATACAACAGCCAGCGATGCACTCTGGGCCGGGCTGCCGGTCCTGACGCTGCCGGGGCGTCAGTTTGCCTCGCGGGTTGGCGCCAGCCTGGTCAGCGCCGTGGGGCTGCCGGAAATGATCGCCAAATCCGCCGCCGAATACGAAGCCCGCGCTCTGGAGCTGGCCAATGACCCGGACGCGCTTGCCGCTCTGCGCAGCAAACTGCAGCGCAATCGTCGCTCTGCGCCCCTGTTTGACACCAGGGGCTTCACGCGGAGGCTGGAGCAGGGTTTTGACATGGCTTACGGGCGCTATCTGCAAGGGTTGCCGCCTACCCATCTCGAGGTCGCAGCCCACCCTGTCACAGGTCCCAAAATGCCTCACACCGCCCTTGTGACACCATCCGTCGAGCCGACGGTTTTGGCTCCCTGAAGGCTGCTTAAACCTGTCAGGCACAGAGCTTTGCTTTGCGCCTGACAGAACTGTTCCTGGACCACAACGGGCGATCACCTGGATGGTTCGGATCTACCAGTGCGGTGGTCGCATGGGTGGTGAACCGTTAGGGACGTGAAAGTCCCGCAGCGGGTTAACCTGCGGCCGGCAGAATACCTGCTTCCTTGGCCGCCTGCACCTCTACGAGATCAGCGGAGCCATCTTCATTGGTGTCGATCTGCGCAAAGGCTTCGGCGGAAAGATCAGGAAAGGCGGCCTGAAGTTCTTCAAGGGAGAAGCTGCCATTTCCGTCAGCATCCACAGCGACCTGGGCTGCAAGTGGTGCTGCGATCAGAGCTGCGAAAGCAACGGCTGTCAGGGAAATCTTAGTCATGTTGAACACTCCATTCATTCTACTGTGTTTTTGCGGCCCGCCTTCATTTCTGCGGGCCGTACACAAGAGCTAGGCCCGGCATGCGCCCGCCTCCAGCCCAAGATGGCAAAGGCGGCATTTCCGGCGCCGTGCCGCCAAAACAGTCATCCCTTGTGTGCGCTTTACTGCCACCCTTTTTGATTGAGTATTTTTCCGCCGACACCGCCTGCCCAATCCTGCGCCTTCCTGCCGACCCAGCGCCGTTCCAGGTTCGCTCCAGCTCCGGACCAGAGGCGCGGCAACCCAAATTGGCGCGCTCGCAAATGGACTGCGAGTCGCCCCGCTCCTGCAACGACGGCTACGCGCAGGCAGCGACCTCTACAAAGTCTGGGTGGTTCGGCCCAGGTAAAGGGCATGATCGGCCCGTTGCCGCCTTTCACCGCTGGCACCCGGCGCTGCGGTGCGGCCCGTCATTGCTGCCATTCATACCGCATGCAGCATTTTACCGTTGAGCGGCGGCAGCGCGGACGAACGCGCCCCGCAACTACATTTTCTTCAGACGATGCATAGCTGTTCCGGATGCGGCTTCAGATCGATCCGAGGTAATAGCCGATCACCTCCGCCAGTTCCGTCTCCTCATAGCCAAAATGGGAGCGTACGACCTCTTCAAGTTTTCGGTACGTGGTGGCGGCATGAACGAAGTTCGCCTCTTCCGGATCTTCCATCAGCGCGTCCGCAGCGCGACCGAGGCGGATGATCAACTCGTGGATCACCTCGTGCTCTGACAGCAGCTTGGCGACGACCTCTCGAAACATCCCTCCACCCGCCGCCTCGATCCGGGGGAACATATCGGAACCTTCAATGTCGTGGTGGAATTTGAGCACCTGGCATTCGCGCCCGCAAAGGTTTCCGAACGCCCGGAAATTCTCCGCCATATCGAGTGAGAGTACGATCTGCCTCAGGTTCTCGGGCGGAGCCTCTCCCGCTTCAATCCGCGCCAACACCGCTCCAATTTGGGCCATCTCCATCAGATAGTGACGGTGGATGGCCGCCAGCTGTCGACCTTGGCGGCGGTGCATGTCTGTTGCTGCCGGAACCTTTGGCGCTTTGGGCCGCGAGGACTCGTCAATTGTTAGGTCATCCAGCGACTGTGTTGAGAGGTCATTCATGCTTGGCATAAAAGCCTCTGCTTGTGCCAAGTCAAGAGCGTCGACCTTGCGAATTGGGCAATCGCCCTGGTCAGCGGAAACCATCAGGGCCAGCAGCCCTATGCGCTGCGCAAACAGGCCGGACACACGGCTGCATCTGACAGGCGCTCATATCAGCTCAAAAAATGTCTTGCTAAGCAGGAGCCATCCACACAGAACGTTCAAAGCCCCTGCTGAGACACGAAATTCAAACCCTGCTTTTGCTGCCGGCGGCTACAACGACTCAGACGCGGGTGAAGTGTCGCGTTTGAGGGACATGGACTCCGCGCAGGCCGCGGTCATTTTCGGGCTTCTAGAAATCGTCAAATTCGGGGACATTGCCTAGCCTTACAAGGAAGCTTGGGACGCCAACTTCTCCACTGGCTGGATCTTCAGTGACCATGTAGGCGTCGGCACCAGAACAATTTTCGGATAGAGCCTCTCGTTCGGCTCTGTTCTGTGCTTCCGACGCTGTGGAATATTCAAATTGCTTTGCAATCTTCAGCCCGGTCTGCCCGTTGCGCCCAGCCTTCGTTTCAACATAAGTCTGGCAGATATAGTGGATTTTTTCTGAGGGTCGCTCATCGCTTGTCATGGATGGATCCTTGTTATCGGCGGGAGCGATTGGAAAATCCGGGAAAAGCTCTGGCCGATTTCAGCCTGATTGAAGTGACTGTTGCCCAGCGGAGCGCTCAACGTAAAGCAATGCCGTCGAAGCTCTATAATCACTTTGAAACGGTTCTAGAAGGTCGCGTTTTGCGCGCTGTTTTCGCTGTGGTTTCGGATGGCGTGTTCGCTTCTCTTTCAAGGCGGGTATTGCGAAGCCGAGTAACTTTAGCTTGTCGTTGTTCCGTTTCTTCGTCGACCATTTGTCTGACGACACGCGTCGTCTTTTCCATCGCGGTTTCCGGTTTGGAGTCATACACTTTGAACAGATTGTTTTTTGTGAGTTTCGTCAATTTTCAGTTTCCTTTGTGGTTTAAGGTCGGCCGGACCAAGCGAGGTCTTTCACACCAAGACCAAGTGGGTGACCTTGTCTTGGGCGCGCCCTGATGGGCGCATGGATTGATCGCCCAACAGTGTCACTTCGATGTCCGGCGCGGCCAGTTCATCGGTGTATCCCGCGACCACAAACGGATGAAGAAATGTCACAACTGACGTGGTCGTGCGCGATAACATCGGCAAGCTTCCCAAACATCAGATCCCTGCTACAGGACGTGACAGCTGAATTTTCATGATGAAGGGTTGTGGTCCGCTCTGGCAGGCTGATACGCCTATGCCGCAGAGAACCGCAACTTTCGTATACTTTACATAGTCACTTAGCGTCGAAAATACAACGTTGATGACTCTGGCTTCATTTCTGAGACCACCCATGCCCCAAAAGAGATCAAGGTTGGCAGGCACAAAGGCACGTTCTGGATTGGCGAACAAAGTTGGCATCCGCCAACTTTGTTCAAATGTCGATTCTTTCAGCAATGCTTAACGCATCTTCCAGCTCGACACCTAAATAACGCACGGTGCTATCGACCTTCGCATGGCCAAGCAGAAGTTGCACAGCGCGAAGGTTGCCCGTCTTGCGGGAAATCTCCGCAGCTTTGGTGCGGCGCATCAAGTGTGTCCCGTACGCACGAGAACACGGCGTCATTTCTACCAAGTCTCAAAATAGGCTTCGGCCACACCTATTTCTTCTTGTGCTCGCCCAGATTGGTCAAGGTTTTACCCTTGGTAAAATCAGCTGTCACAACGACCTTTTCCTTCACCTTTTTGGGTTTCTTCGCTTCTTTATTCCCGCGCTTCTTGTCACCTTTTGACACGTCAGATCCTCCTGATCCAGATTGCTGTTTCTGATGCTGTTCTCGTCTTTGGTCTTTGTCAGATTGCGATTTGGCGCCCCAAGGGCCCTGCCCAATAGACGTGGGCGCTCACATCATCCCGCCCATACCTCCCATGTCGGACATTTCGGTTCCGGTACCGGCCTTGTCGGGCTTTTGCGCGACCATCGCTTCGGTCGTGATCAATAGCCCGGCAATGGATGCGGCGTTTTCGAGTGCGATCCGGACGACTTTCGTCGGATCGATGACACCGGCCTGCAACATGTCGCCGTACTCTTCGGCCTGCGCGTCGAAACCGAAGCTTGGGCTCTCGTTCTCGACTACCTTTCCGACGACGACCGATCCGTCGACACCCGCGTTGCCGGCGATCTGGCGTAGCGGCGCCTGGATCGCGCGGCGGACGATCTTGATGCCAGCGTCCTGATCAGTGTTCTCACCCTTCAGCGTCGCCAGCACCTTGCCGGCATGAATCAGGGCCACGCCGCCACCGGGCACGACACCTTCCTGAACGGCGGCGCGGGTTGCGTTCAAGGCGTCATCCACGCGGTCCTTGCGCTCCTTGACTTCGATTTCGGTCGCCCCGCCCACTTTGATGACGGCGACGCCGCCAGCGAGTTTCGCAAGACGTTCCTGCAGCTTCTCCTTGTCGTAATCCGACGTGGTGTCTTCGATCTGCGTGCGGATCTGAGACACGCGCGCAGCGATGGCCGCCTTGTCGCCCGCTCCGTCGATCACTATCGTTGCGTCCTTTGTGATGGTGATCTTCTTGGCGACACCCAGCATGTCCAACGTGACGTTCTCGAGCTTAATTCCGAGTTCGTCTGAAATGACCTGGCCGCCCGTAAGAATTGCAAGGTCTTCCAGCATCGCCTTGCGACGATCACCAAAGCCAGGTGCCTTGACGGCCGCGACCTTCAAGCCGCCGCGAAGTTTGTTCACCACGAGCATGGCGAGCGCTTCGCCATTGATTTCTTCGGCGACAACCAAGAGCTGCTTGTCCGCTTGCATGACAGCTTCGAGCAAGGGCACCATCGGGGCCAGCGAGGTCAGTTTTTTCTCGTGTAGCAGGATAACGCAGTCTTCCAGTTCGACGACCATCTTCTGAGCGTTCGTGATGAAATAGGGGCTCAGATAGCCGCGGTCGAACTGCATGCCCTCGACCACTTCGGTTTCGGTCTCCAACCCCTTGTTTTCCTCGACGGTGATCACGCCTTCATTGCCGACCTTGGCCATCGCATCTGCGATCTGACGACCGATCGAGACTTCTCCGTTCGCCGAAATGGCGCCGACCTTCGCGATCTCGTCGCTGTCGCCGACGGGTCGGGACATGGTCTTGATCTCGGTCACAACCGCAACGACGGCCTTGTCGATCCCGCGCTTGAGATCCATCGGGTTCATGCCGGCCGCGACCGACTTCATGCCCTCCCGGACAATCGCGTGGGCGAGTACGGTGGCGGTCGTGGTTCCGTCGCCAGCTTCGTCATTGGTGCGCTGCGCGACCTCCTTGACCATCTGCGCGCCCATGTTTTCGAAATGGTCCGACAGCTCGATTTCCTTGGCGACGGTCACACCGTCCTTGGTGATGCGCGGCGCACCCCAGGATTTGTCAATGATGACGTTTCGGCCCTTGGGGCCGAGGGTGACCCGCACGGCATTGGCCAGCGTGTTGATGCCTTTCAGCATACGGTCGCGGGCATCGGTACTGAATCTGACGTCTTTGGCGGACATGATTGGGTGCTCCTGAGAATGAAATTACGGCGTCGCTGTCGGGGTCAGGTCATGACGCCGAGAATGTCGCTCTCCTTCATGATCATGAGGGTTTCGCCGTCGAGCTTGATTTCGGTTCCCGACCATTTTCCGAACAGGATCTGGTCGCCCGCCTTGACGTCCATGGCGATGCGTTCGCCATCCTCGTCCATGGCGCCGGCGCCGGTCGCGACGATCTCGCCTTCCTGCGGCTTCTCTTTTGCGGTGTCGGGGATGATAAGCCCGCCTGAGGTCTTCGCGTCGCCTTCAATGCGGCGGACGAGAACCCGGTCGTGGAGTGGAGTGAACGTCAATTAAGTGCTCCTTCTTCGGATGTCCAAGGGAGCATGGCGATGTTCGAAGGTGCACTGGCACTCGCCATACCGGAGTGCCAATGTCATCTATGTGATGGCTCAGCAGGGGTTCTACAATAGCGTCTCAAAGAATATCTTCCGGCTTCCAATCAACAGATATCCATAAATCCTCCCGCAGGTCGTCGAAGTGGACCTGTCGCGGTTTGATGCCGCTCCTTTGATAGCATTTACTGCAACAAAGGAGATGAACTATGGGACTGAAACGGACGGACGAATTTCGCCAGGATGCGGTGCGGATAGCACTGACCAGTGGGCTAACGCGCAATCAGGTAGCTGATGACCTAGGTGTGGGCATGTCGACGCTGAACAAATGGATCACGGCATACAGAGACACGGGTGTGGTGACGAAAGAGGATTTAGGCCTCGCCCAAGAGAATGACCGGCTTCGGCGCGAGAACCGCATTCTCAAGGAGGAGCGGGAAATCTTAAAAAAGGCCACGGTGTTCTTCGCGAGCCAAAAGCCGTGAGGTTTAGGTTCATTGAGGAACACCGATCTGCGTTCTCTATCGGCCGGATGTGCGGTGTCATGGGGGTCAGTTCACGTGGGTTGCGGGCATTCCGCAGTCGCCCTGCCAGCCGCAGACAACGGTCCGACCTGGTCACGCTGGCGCATATCAAAGAACAATCCCGTCTCAGCCTTGGCAGTTATGGCAGGCCGCGCATGACTGAGGAATTGAAAGAGATCGGACTGGTTATTGGTCATCGTCGCGTGGGTCGCTTGATGCGCCAGAACGGCATATCGGTCATCAGAACGCGCAAACACAAGGTGACTACAGACAGCAATCATAAGTTCAACATCGCGCCGAACCTGTTGGACCGGGACTTCAACGCTGATGGGCCAAACCAGAAGTGGGCGGCCCCTCTCGGGACATTTCCTACGGAAATACCCTGCCGGGCAATGGACATCAGCTATATCTGGACGCGTGAAGGTTGGTTGTATCTCGCTGTGATACTGGATCTGCATTCAAGGCGCGTGATCGGCTGGGCGGTGAGTAACAGGATGAAGCGGGACCTGGCGATCCGTGCGTTGAACATGGCAATAGCCTTCCGGGGGCCGCCGAAGGGCTGCATCCATCACACGGATCGCGGATCGCAATATTGTTCGCACGACTATCGACAGATCTTGCGACAGCACGGCTTCAAAGTGTCCATGAGTGGCAAAGGCAATTGCTACGATAACGCTGCAGTCGAGACGTTCTTCAAAACCATCAAGGCCGAACTGATTTGGCGGCATTCATGGGAAACACGGCGGCAGGCCGAGATGGCGATCTTCGAATACATCAACGGCTTCTACAATCCGCGCCGCCGCCATTCAGCACTGGGCTGGAAAAGCCCTGTCGCCTTCGAACGAAAGGTGGCTTAAACGAGCACGTGGAGCGGCACGAAAGCGTGACAGGTCCAAAGCCCGACTTCACAGGCGTCGAGCCCACGCTTGGCGACCGCCATACTCTGGGCGGCGTCAAGGGACGAAGCGATGGTCGTGGAGCATCTTGTCGGGATCGGTCGGCGTGATGCGGACGTGACGACGGAGCGCCAGCCGGTGCTCTGCTTTAGATGGGTCCAGATCTGGTCACCCTGGAGGATGCCGGGCGGATAAGGGAAAATCATCACGGCGTTGTCTGCTGTTGTCGCCCGCGCGTGGTCCGCGCCACTGGTCCAGAAATGTTCCTCCATGTCCCAGAGAACGCTCTGTTCGCGCGGCGATAGCGTCCCGGTCTTGTGCGCAGAATGACCCATTGGCGTCGATGTCTGAGTGGAAACGGTCATTCGCCTGACCCCGGCCTGCCAACCATGAACATCTGAAACAGCACAAAGATGATCGCGAGTGCAGCCCAGATCGCGCCGTTTTTGCCCGGACGACCAACGGCCACCGTCGAGGCAGCCCGCTTTGGGCTGCCTGACGCCCGGCCTTCGGGAAGCAGCTGGCTAAGCTCATGTGCGACCTTGCCGTGATCGCTTGCAAGCGTGGGAACATCCGGAAATCGAGCAAGCAGCTTTCCCAACCGTGATCGCGCAGCATCGCGCCCCAGCGCGACCAGCTCAGCGGTTTCTTTCCATGGATCGAAGCCGAGCCGCGCGAGCGTGGAGAGGACCGTCACGACATATCCGTTTCGATCCTCGCCGACCGACGCATGGAGAAACCGATCAAACTCGGGCGGGTGCGGGTTAAGGACATTGGGTGCGGTCATCGTCGTTCCGTTCCTTGATTGCAGGAACGCAGATCGCCCCTGTTTCCCAAAGGATACGCGCAGGTCGGTCTCGTCGCCCTTACACAGGTCAGTGCGGACGACTGCGCCCGGGAAGGTCGCAGCTGTTTCGGCGCCGGGGACTAACATGTGTCAGCGCCAGACTAACGATCACGAGGTACAAGAGAATTAATCGTTCGACTGGTCAGGCCCGCACTCCAAGGGACCGTCGACAGTGATGAGCGACGGACCTGCCAACATCGCGGAGAGCAAAGATGACCATGCGGTCGAGCAGATCGACGGTGACGTTTTCAAACCCGTTCACCTTGTCGGGTTACCCGGGCGATTTGCCTGCGGGTGACTATGAAGTTCTCGTCGAAGAGGAGCTTCTCCAGGGGCTGAGCTTCGAGGCTTACCGACGAACGGCGACCTACCTGACAGTGCGCGGTAGGGGCGGTCATGCGGGACGTTCCGAGTTGAGGGTCATTTTTGAAAAAGACCTGAAAGAGGCGCTGAGCCGGGATGCGGCCACAATCAAAACGAACAATCACAGCGATGCGGCGCTTTCCCCGCAGGAGGACTTGAAATGAATACTCCCGAATGGCTTAAACCCGGTATCTATGGTGCCGTGATCGGCGCTGTCTTCGTCGGCGTCGTCGGATTTTCGTGGGGCGGCTGGGTGACCGGCAGCACCGCGAATGACAGGGCGATGGCGATGTCCCGCGGCGATGTTGTCGCCTCCATGGTGCCCGTCTGCCTCGACATGGCGCGGTCAGACCCGGCTCGGGCGGACAAGCTTGCAACGATCCGGGCAACCTCAACCTACCAGAGGCGCGACGCGCTCATGGCGGCGGGCTGGTCGACCATGCCTGGAACCGATGCCCCGAACCGCGACATCGCGCAGGCCTGTCTCGCGGAACTCGAACTCTGAACGAGACAAAGCAAACCGACCTCGTTTTGGGGGGGGCGCAGCAGGCCAGACACAAGCGAAAGCTCTTGCATGTCCGGCTTCGGAGCCGACCGATCTCGAACCGCGCGTGCTGGCCCATGAACGGATCTTGCAGGCCCTGATCGCCTACATGGCCCGTACCGAGCCGCGTTTCGTCGATCACCTGCGAGAACGGTTCGTGGAGCCGATGGAATTGACCCGGCATGAACATGACCATCGCGAAACCGACGATTAAGCGGAAGAATTCATTCGCGCCGTGATGCTCCTCGGAGAAGCGCGCGCGCCCAATGCGAAGGAGCTGGAAATGACCGACATCAAACCCCTGCCGCCGAATAGCAGAGAGGGACAGGATTTTTCAATGAGCCGACCGGCGCAGCGGGGTGGGGTTCAGGTACGCGAACGAAACGGCATCTGGGAGGTGCAGGTCGATGGCAAGTTCCGCGGCGACTACCTCCAGAAGGAACATGCTCTTGCGGCCGCGGCTTTGCACAAGTTGTCCCTCCGATGACCGGCAGCACCCGCCCGACCGTCCAGCAGGACTTCCCGATCCAGGTGGCCGAGAACGAAGGCATGCCATCGAGATCCAACTCGAGGGGCTCCCCGCCACCGCCCGCGCCCACTCGACGGCTGACCGGAACGCTCACGCTTGGGCTATCGAAAACTCGTGCGGAAACCGGCGACCTCTGGTCCGCCAAGGAGCAAGCGGCGATGAGATATCCCCTCGCGAGGATGATCGCGAGAACGGCAGTCATTTCCGGTGTGATCGCGTCTTTTGCCTTCTCCGTTCTTGCGCAGGATGGCTCCGGCCCGATGCCGCAAAACGCTCAGGCGCGCAGCTATGGTGGCGGCTGGATCTGCGAACTCGGTTACCGGGTAGAGGGCGCCGAATGCCTGGCTCTCGATATCCCTGAGAATGCCTATCCGACCGGGCGCTCCTATGGGACAGGCTGGGAGTGCGGTCGTGGGTATGAGGAGGTGAACGGAACCTCCTGCAATTCGATCCGTGTGCCCGCCAATGCCTTCCTCCGGTCCTACGGCAATGATTGGCAATGCGAACGCGGGTACCGGCAGGAAGGCGACGGATGTTTGTCCATCGTTTTGCCCGAGCATGCCTATCTGACAGAAGACAGCTCGGGGACGGGATGGACCTGCGATCGCGGCTACGCGGTCGTCGCACGGACTTGCATGCCGATTGCCGTGCCAGCGAACGCATATCTGACCAACGCAAGCTATGGCGCTGCCTGGGTTTGCGAGCGAGGGTTCATCAAGATCGACGACCGGTGCGACGCCATTGTCCTGCCTGAAAACGCGTTTCTCGACCAAGCATCCTATGGACCGGGCTGGCGCTGTGATCGAGGATTCGAGCCGCTGGGCCGCGCCTGCGTCGCTATCGATCTGCCTTTGAACGCATATCTCGACCGATCCGGAAACCGGTGGAGTTGCAATCGAGGCTACCACCTCTCCGATGGGACATGCATCCTTGGAAGATAGAGGCGACAAGACGATGCGCCACCGTGTTGCCGACATGCGCGTCAGCACGCGGTTCAGGATCTGCCTTTCGAGACCTTGGTGTTCCTGCAGGGCAGCCGGTACTGCGATACCGACCTTCTTTCGGAGGAGGCGTGGCGTCTTTTCGAGTCCACGAACCCCGGATGGTCACGCGTTCAGGCGATCTGCGATTTCGTGCACGGGCATGTCCGCTTCGACTACATGCAGGCGAATGCGACGCGCTCTGCATCGCAAACAATGGCTGAGCGACAGGGCGTCTGCCGCGATTTTGCCCATCTCGCTATCGCCTTGTGTCGCTGCATGAACATTCCGGCACGTTACTGCACCGGATATCTGAGCGACATTGGTGAGCCTCTCCCGCATCTGCCTGGAGACTTCGCCGCATGGATTGAGGTCTTTCTCGCTGGTGAATGGCACATGTTCGACCCGCGCAACAACAAACCGAGATTTGCGAGAATTCTGATCGCGCGCGGCCGCGATGCCGCCGATGTGCCTTTGACCCAGACATTTGGGGAAAACACTTTGAGGGAGTTCAAGGTCTGGACCGATGAACTGGCCTGACGGGCCTTGTTTTCCTTTGCGGTGCACCATCGTAAATCGGGTCGCCAGTCCCCATATAGTTAATACCGATGCAAAGTATCCCGGTCCGGCACGGACGAGGAATTTGGCGTCGGCCAATCAAAGGATCGATAACATGTCCTTCAAGGACCTCACCGCCAGGGCCGCGGCCGCAATGAAGCCGAAGCCTGCCAAAACATCAAAAGCACCTGCCAAGGCGAACGCGCCCAAGGCCGCCGACACGGAAGCACCAGCGAAAACCAAGACATCTTGAGAGATGCACGAGCCACGCGCCCCTACCTCAAAGGGGGCGCGGACCACTTGCAGCAGCCGCATGGAGGAATACGCCGATGGAAGACATGACAAGCAAGACCATCGCGGTCTTTTCCCGACCGTTCACCGTTCCAGGCTTTGCCGAGACGCTCCCGGCGGGAGAGTACGAGATCGAAACGGAGTTGGTTTCACCCCCGGATCAAAAGGATCCCGCAGCCTGGAAAGCCTCCGTCCTGGTGAAGCTTCATCCCCGGACATCGCATCCCGGGCTTGCGCGGGCCCTGACCGTTTCCCTTGTCGACCTCGACCACGCACGCGCCAGGGACAAGCTGACGGGCAGAGCGTTGTCCGACTTCTTTCTGGAGGAAATGCTGGCCGATCCGATGGTGCGTCTTGTGATGAAGGCTGACGGCGTTTCCGAGGCATATCTGCGAAATCTCTATTCCGGGCTCCGGACGCCCCAGTCCGACATGGATGTGCCGGACCCAAAGCCGGCGCACCAAGGAGCGCGCGAAAATGCGTCGATCCAGGCTGCCGAAAACGAAGGCATGCCCTCGCGACCGGAAACGTAGCCAGCCTCGCGAACGTGCCTTGTAGCAGAACAGATATGACGGCGACCAAGGCCATTGCCGCGGTGGCAGCGCCGGACAGCGCGCCGCGTAATCAAACCAACCAGATGAGCCAAACCCTCTCTTAGTTTAGGCCACCTTTGGACCCAAAAACTCTGCCGAAGGACAGGCCGCTACAAACGCCGGAACCGGATCGAGATCATGTTCGGGAGGCTGAAAGATTGGCGGCGCGTGGCAACACGAAACGACAGATGCCCGAAGGTCTTCCTGTCAGCCATCACACTCGCTGCACTTGTCATTTACTGGCTATGAGTCCAGAGCCTAGAGTAGAAAGCTCGCCATTTTTGGCTGGACCTTGCGACGCCCGGCGGATAGTCAATTCCTGCCAAACAGGCCATGGCGAAATCTGCTTCGGGGCAGTGCCAAAAGAATGGAGCAGACATGTCAGTAACCCAACTTGCGGATCAGAGCGATTTCAAAAAGCTGCAGCTTGAAGTTGCTGAATTGATTGTGAACGCCTTGGTTCTGGATGACGTGACTGCTGCGGAAATTGATTTTGATGCTCCCCTGTTTGGTGAGGGCCTTGGGCTTGATTCCATCGACGCCCTGGAAATCGCCTTTGCCATCAGCGAGACCTATGGCTTCAAGCTGCGCTCCGATGATGAGCGCAACGAAGAGATTTTCTCTTGCGTCCGTGCCCTCTCCAGTCACATCGCGGAAAACCGGAAGACGTGAGCCACAATCCAGCAGGCTGGCCTCCTCATCTGAAGGGCGCGGTTACGGCTGCCTTGCTTGTCTCCTGCTGGCTGTTTGCTTCACCTCTGCTGAATGCCGTCTTCATTCTGTTTACCCTGCATGTCTTCTCGCTGTTTTTGCGTGACACCTGCGGCCTGCAAAGGGCCAGGCTGATCCTGCTTGGTATCGGAGGGCCTATCGGGGTGCTCCTGGCGTTCTGGAAGCAAGGTCTGCAATTCACCCCCTATCTCGCCGTCATCGCGATCAACCTCAGCATGGCCTATGTCTTTGGCCACAACCTGCTGCGAGGACGGCCCAGCGTTTTGCTCCAGTTCGTCACATCCGCCCATTTGGGACCAAGCCCATCCGCTGAATTCATCGCCTACCTAAGGCAACAATGCGGCGTCTGGCTGGGCATTGGCCTGTTCTCAGCAGGCTTGGCCCTGCTTGCACTTGTGGCGCCCCCCCTGCGTTCCCTGGCCAGCATCGTTTTAGTCACGCTCCTGGTTGCACAGGCACTATGGTTTGTCATCTCTCATGAAATTGCCCGCATTCGGTTTAGTCGGACGGAAACCTGGCAACGCTCCCTATCTTTGATACTCCGGCGCGACACCTGGGAAAAATTGGATTTTTGAACATGTACGCAGCAGAAAGAAAACTGTTCTTTTCAAAAGATGGCGTTGTTGATCAAAAGCAATTCGTCACGGATCTTGCGGCCTTGCGTCGTCGATTGCAGGGGGCGGGTTCGATCTGCAACCTGTTCCAGGACCGCTATCAGTTCGCCCTGGGCATTGTCGCCGGGTTGCTGAACAGACAGGCCATTATCCTGCCGCCTTCGCTGGCACCTGAAGCGATCCGGTCCTCGATTGCCGATGCCCCTGCCCCGTTCATTCTGAGCGACAACGCAGATCATGACGCACTCGCTGCCCGCCTGGCTTCTGAATATGGGCAGTCCGAACAGGTGGAGAGCTGGGATTATGCAGCCTTGCTGCAAGACAATCCCACAGAAATTCGTGTGTATAGTTCAGGTTCGACCAAGCAGCCAAAATGCAATGTCAAAACCTGGAAGATGCTGCGTGGCGGTGCAGCAATTACAGATCAGATCATACAGGATCTGGACGCGCAGCCGACAGAGATTGGTCTGCTGGGCACCACGCCGCATGGTCATATGTACGGGCTGGAGGCCACGATTTTTGCCACGCTTGGCTTTGGCCATGCCACCTATCGGGACACCATTTTTTACCCGGCGGACCTTGAAGCGGCGATTGAAGCGGCGCGCGCTTGCGGGATTTCCAAACTTGTGCTGATCACCAGCCCTGCACATCTGCGGTTTCTTGAGGCGGCTATATTGGCCGCGCCGGAAATCATCTGCGTGCTCTCTGCCACCGCGCCGTTTCCTCGGGCCCTGGCTCAGAAACTGGCCGCCAGAGAAAATCTAAAGGTCATGGAGATCTACGGCAGCACCGAGACCGGTTCTATGGCGCTGCGGCAAACCGCATTTGAGGAGGCCTGGAGTCTCTCGGCTGGGTTTGAGCTGAAAAAGGCGCAAGCAACCTGCCTGGCGACCGCACCGCATCTGCCGGACCCTATCGCGCTGGAAGACGAGATCGAGCAACATCCGGATGGGCGCTTTACCCTGCTTGGCCGCGCCGGCGACATGGTGAGCGTGCGTGGAAAACGGAGCCAGCTTGCCGCCCTGAATGCGATCCTTTCGGAGGTCGCAGAGATATCCGATGGGGTTTTCCTGCACGCCAAGCGCGGCGAGTCAGACGCCTTGGCCATTGCGGTGGTTCCACACCCGGGCAGTTCACTGTCTGAAGCACAGATACGCAGCCTGGTGCGTCGCCACCTTTTACTGCATCTCGACGCGGCCTTTGTTCCCAAAAAGCTGCTGTTTCTACCTGAAATTTCCCGCTCTGCCACCGGGAAGATAACCCGTGCGACAACAGTAGATCTGTTGAAGAAGGCCGGGATGCTGAACTAGCCTGTTGTGAGCGCCCATAGACTCAGGCCCGCAGGTTCAGGTCTCGCACGCCTGAACTTGAGGGCCCAACAATTTGGCCGCTTCCGTGCGAACAGTTTCTTCCAGCTCCGTTGCAAATTCATTTGGGCCTTTGCCCGCTTCGATGGGCGGCAGAAACCGAAGGGTGATTTCCGCAGGCGGTTTTGTCGAATAGCCCGATGGCCAATGCAAACCTGAATCCGTCACAAAGGGTACAACCGGCACGCCGCAGTGTTTGTACAGGATTTCAAACCCCCGCGCATAGGGGCGTGTTTCCCCGATAGGAACGCGGGATCCTTCTGGAAAAATGACCATGCTCCTGCCCTCACGGATCGAGGCCTTGCCCTCCTTCAACAGGCGGCGGATGTTCTTGCCGGGGGTATCAGGATCAATGGGCGTCATCGGAGCATGTTTCAAACCCCAACCAAACACCGGAATAGTCATGGCCGCGCGCTTGGTCACCATATTCACATGGGGCACCAGCACCGTCATCATCACGGATTCCCAGGCGGTAAGGTGATTGCCCATATAGATCACTGGCCCGGTAGGAATATGTTCCTGACCTTCGATCTTATAAGTCACCCCTAGGATGTATTTTGCCCCATAGATATAGCCACAGGACCAAAATCGTAGCAACCGACGTACCAACACAGGCGTGGGTCGCCAATGCAGGTAAATAATGATGCAAGCCCCGGCGCAAATACTGACCAGGAAGACAAAAACCTCATAGACGCGGGTTCTCAACCAAGCAGCCAAATAGGGCAAAAGTCGCTTTGACTGAACGGTTTCTTCGCGGGCTAAGGTATCCATGACTTCTATCAGCTTACTTCAGGTGCAAAACCGTCTATACACGTTGAATGTAACGCGACAAACTACTTTCGAAATCACTTGGCTAGGCAGTTTTGGTACGATGCAGGGCTGGGTGGTTTGAATTCCTTACTGGTAAAAGTTGCGCCGAAGAGCCAAAAGCCTAATTCGAGAGTTTTGGGAAAAATCTAGACGCAGGGTCTTATTAATGTCCGACGGCAACAAACCAATCGTAGTTGGTGAGTATTACGAGTCACAGGCAGAAAAGCAGGCCTTCCTGCGTCAGGTGTTTGACGACACCGCCAAAAACTATGAGGCCATCGCAAAATGGGGCTGGTTCGGCTCTGGCGACTGGTATCGCCGCGAGGCCCTGCGCCGCAATGGTGTGACCTCCGAGATGCGCGTTCTTGATGTTGCCACAGGCACCGGTCAGGTGGCACGGGCGTTGATGACCATTCTGGATGACCCTAAACAGATTGAATGCGTTGAACCCTCGGCCGGCATGATCGCAGAGGCCAAGAAACGTGTTCCGGTGACCTTCCACCAGTCCACGGCAGAAAGACTGCCCGTAGAAAGCAAAAGCTTCGACTTTCTGACCATGGGCTTTGCCCTGCGTCATGTGGACAGCCTCGATGACAGTTTTACAGAATATCACCGCGTTCTGAAAGACGGCGGCAAGGTGCTGATCATGGATGTGACAGTACCAGAAAAAGCCATTCCCAAAGCCCTGTTCCGCCTCTACTTCAAACACATTTTGCCCACAGTCGCGATGATCCTGACCAGAGACCGGAATGTCTTTCGCCTGATGCGCTATTACTGGGAATCCATGGATCAGATGGTGCCAATCGAAAACGTCTTGGACAGCCTGCGCAAAGCCGGGTTCACGACGGTCGAGCACAACTTATTGCTGGGCTGTTTTTCTGAATATGTCGCGCGCCGCTAGCAAAGATTTCGAACGCCCATGACCAAATCCTTTGCACTGATCCCGGCGCATAACGAGATCCTGACCGTGCGGCAGGTGGTCGAGGAAACCATTCCTTTGGTGGACCGGGTGATTGTGGTTGATGACGGTTCAACGGATGGCACAGCGGGTTCCTTATCCGAGACCAGTGCCGTTGTGCGGCGCCACGACATCAACCTGGGCAAGGGGGATCGCCTGGTCGAAGGCTTCCAGGCGGCAATTGACCAAGGTGCAACTGCGGTAATCGTGCTGGATGCGGATATGCAGCATGACCCTGCGGATATCCCCAAATTCCTCGCAAAGCATCAGGAAACGCCCCTGGCCATTGTCATGGGGGATCGCTCCGCCGATATGGAAAACATGCCTGGGACCCGCCGCAAAGGCATCAAATTCGGCAACTTCTTTATTGGCTGGGCCTGTGGCCGCAGGATTAAAGACGCCCAATGTGGCATGCGGCTCTACCCGGCGACCGCCTTGAAACGCCTGGACATCCCCAAGCGCCATATCGGGGGGTTCAAGTTCGAAACCGCCGTGTTGCTCCATGCCGCGGAAAAGGGCATTTCCTTTGAATATGTCCCCCTCAAAGCCCGTTATGAGGGCTTTGTCCTCCGCCCGAGCCATTTTGACCCCCTGCGTGACTTCATGCGGCTTTTTGGGCTCGTCACGGAATTCCTACTTCTTAGAGGCCTGCGCCCAATGGGCTTTTTGAAGGCCTTGGGACTTATTGACCAGAAACATTATCGAGGAGAGACGAAATGAAACTTTTGACCTATGCCTTCTTGGGCGCCTTTGCCCTGCAACCGCTGACAGCGACAACTGCCGCAGCTCTGGAAAAAATCCAGACCTCCTTTGTTCAACTCAGCGAGGTGACATCAAAAAACACCACGATCCGTGGTGTAGAAAACGCCCTTAAAACATGCAGCTCGGCACGTGGCTGGAAGTTCAGCCGTGTAGCACCAGGCAAATTGATCGGCCAACTGACCGTGCGCGGAAAACACTATGTTGAAGTCGACGTTGAATACAGCAGCCAGGTCTTCAAGATCTCTTACCGGGACTCGAGGAACATGAAATACAACGCCGAAAAGAACACCATCCACAAACGCTACAACAGCTGGATCGAAAACCTAACCAACGATGTGATCTTTTGCCTGAAGTGATCCATGGCAATTCAATCTGGCACATCCGCACGGAGATTTGGTTGTGCAGCTGACTAGATCCGATGGTATTGATCCCAAGTCAGATTTCTTGGACGGCCATTTCCCCGGGAACCCTATTGTTCCCGGGGCGGTTCTGTTGGGTCTGGCAGAACAGGGATTACGCGACATCGGATACGAGATTAAATGCGTCCAACGCATGAAGTTTCTGCGCCAACTGATCCCAGATCAACCTTTTGATATCACGGTCGAAATAGGGAGTTCCCTTGCCAAACTGACGTGGAGCTCGGGGACGGAGACCCTGGCAAATGCGCGGGTAGAACTGCGTCCTACCGATGGCTGAACAGGCATCACGAGGGGAGCAGGCTTCCAGCTGGACCAAAGCCCGAGAAGCTGGGTCTTTGTGGCAGCTGAGATTCATGCGGCTACTGGCAACCAGGCCACCAAGCCTCATTTACGTGCCTTTGCTCTGGGTGATATCGCTGATCTTTGCGATCGACAAACGGCGGCTGAGTACCCGCGCCTCGATCGCTTTTCTCACCCGCATTCTAGGCCGCACACCAACGCTATCCGAACGCATGCGGCACGCCAGGACCTTCAGTCATGCCTTCTTTGACCGGGTTCGGCTGCTGGGGCGCGGGGTTGACCAGTTTACAGTGTCAATGCGCGGTGCGGAGCCTATTCAAGAGCTCGTGAAGCAGGGCAAAGGGGCCGTGTTGCTGGGCGCGCATTACGGTAGTTTTGAGGCGCTCAGAGCGCTGGATCGTGAACTCCCGGGCCTGTCGGTTCGCTATATGATGTTCACAAAACACGCCGGGAAAAGCACCCGTGTGCTGGAGGGGATCAACCCGGAGGTCAGCGAGAAAATCATCGCGTTGGAGAATGGGCCGATGGCCATGATCCAGGTCTCTGACGCCCTGAGCAGCGGCGAGTTTGTGGCCATTTTGGGAGATAGGCTGCCCGATGCAACGGTGCGTGCAAAACAGGATGTTTCCTTTCTGGGCGATGATATACAAGTGCCAATATCACCCTACCTGACTGCAATGGCAGCCAGAGTTCCAATAATCCTCAGTTTCGCCAGATGGGAATCCAGAAACCACTATGCCGCTGAATTCACGCCGTTCTATGATGGGGCACCTGTGCCACGACCCGAGCGCGCCAAAGCCGCCGCACGCATGGCGCAGGACTACGCAAAAGCTCTTGAAGGCTGGTGCCGCGTCGATCCTTTTAACTGGTTCAACTTCTTCGATATCTGGCGCCGCTGAGCCGAACTGTTCGCTGCCCGCCCCCGCAACGCTTGAGACCGCCTTGATGGCAGAACCCATTTCTGTGGACGGCTCAGTTGCCTACACGGAAACTATTGCACATCCGGCCTTTGGCACTGCGGTCCAAAATAGCGGTGTCTTTGTCTTGACCCGCGACAAATTCCTGTTGCGACGACAAACCATGCCCAAAGCAGAAGAGATGATGATCGGCCCCAAGACCATCACCATCCAGCGTGACGGAACAGAGATCACCCGCGCGATCCCGAAGCGTATGAATGGGTTTTTCACTGTCCTACAGGCGGCGGTGTTCAATCAGGGCATTTCTGAATTACCCCCGCTGCCCCATAGGATCACCTCCACGACAACTGGCTGGACCGCACGAATTTCGTTACGCCAGAGCGGCGGCGGCAGCATTGTCTTTTCCGGCTGTGGTGAGGTCTTGCAGGCCATCGACCTGGAAATGGCAGGCAATCAAAACCGTCAAATCAGGTTTTTGTCGCAATGATGCGGATTATCCTGGCTGTTCTTGGCTTGATTGGGGTGATGTTACTCCTGGCTCCCTGGGTAACGATCAGTTCCGACACCGAGGCCTTGGTCATCGGGGACAATGCCGGGCTTCCCTCTCTCACTGACGGGGCTGGGCTGGATGTGCTTGTCGCCCTAAGCCACCCCCAGGTCGCCCAGCGCAACAAAGCGGCAAAAGCAATTGCACAGCACCTGAGACAAGACACGCTGGTAAGTGAAGTCCTTGTCACCACCCCGGCCCCCTCGGAGGAATTTGACAACTGGATCTGGGAGAACCGGCTCCAGTTAGCCCCCCCTGATCAGATGGATCTGACAAACCAGCGCATGGCCCGGCGGCTCACCGAGGCAAAAGAGTATTTTTCCGATGCCGCCAGTATAGTGTTTGGGGACCGCTTTTTGCGTGACCCCACTGGCAGCTATTGGCGTATTATCAAACGGTTTGAGAGCCCTAAAGGCGCCTTCCCGGTCGAAGACGGGGTTTGGCAATCCAGCGACAACTCTGCTGCAATTCTGCATATCCGCCTGGCACAGCACCCCTTTGACGCCCGGGCGATAAAGGATTGGTCTGTGGCGCTGCGTGACCTCGCAGCACAAAAGGGCGTGACTGTGCATCTGCTGGGGGTCCGGGTCATCGCCGCCGAGACCACCCAGTTCAATTCCGCAGCCTCGGCGCGGGCCTCAATATTGGCCAGCGTGCTTTTGGTTCTTTGGCTGATCTGGTCGCTACGCTCCGTTCTTCTGGTGGTGCATGCCTTTCTCCCCCTCGCCCTGGGTGTGGCTGCAGCAATTGGTGTGGTCAATCTGGTATTTGGCTCGGTGCATATTGTTGCCCTGGCCTTTGGTGGCGTTCTTTTGGGATTGGCGCTGGACTATCCGATCCATGTCATGGCCCATCACGGCAACCGCCGCAGCAAGGCCAACAGGTTGATCCTGCTGGGCGCCGCAACCACGGGGCTGTCCTTTTTGGCCATGGTTGGCTCACAGGTTCCTGCCCTGGTTCAAACCGGGATCTTTATTTTGGTTGGGCTATCCGTCGCCGCCATTACATCCGTCGTGATGCCCGTGCCGAGAAAGGCAGAAATCAGGGGCGTCGCGCTGAGCGCCTTTAGCTTTTACCTGCCTGCCAAGGCCTGGGTCGAGGCCACGCTCATTGTGGCGGGTCTCGTCACGGTGGTATTGTTCAATCGACAGCCCCCCATTGCCCTGTTTGAACCGCCAGAGCACATCCGCTCTGAGCTGGCTGAGCTGAATGAAAAACTGGATCTGCCCTCCAGCACATATGCCATCGACGTAGCGGGCGAAACGCTGAGCGCGCTTCTTGAAAACGAGGTGCAACTGGCAGCAAAACTGGATCAGGCAATCGAAGACGGGGATTTGCAGTCCTATCAGATGCTCTCTCAATGGCTCGCGCCATCGCGGGCGCTTCGCAGCTCGGTTTCCGATTTCCATACCCAGGCCGAATTGGCGCTGGAACAGGCGGGCATGGCCGTCGCCTTTGCCGAGCAACAAACCCTCGAGTTTGAACGCGCCCTCCTGGCCCCGGGCCTGCAGCCGGAAGACCTGAGCAGGTTCCCGGAATTGCAGGGCCTGGCCAGGCGGCTTTCGATCTCGGAAGGGCGCTGGCAGGAAAGGGTTGAGCTGATATTGCCAAAGGGCCGCTCCCGGTTGGATCTTCCCATCACCACACCTGGCGCTGAGCTGGTCGATCTACTGGCCCCAATTCGCCAAACCATGACAGATCTGCGCCGTCGCATTTCCTTCTGGCTCTGTGCAGGGTTGCTCTGCGGTATGGGGCTGCTGGCTGTTGGGCTGGGTAGCCGGAGGGAAGCGTTGCGCATTTTCCGCACCTGCTGTGCGGTTCTGGGCGGCAGCGCCTGTATCATCATCGCGATTTACGGTGCGTTCAGCATCTTTCACATCGTGGCTATGGCTCTTGTTGTGGGAATTGGCGTGGATTATGATCTCATCCTGACCGGTACGAAGGGAGACAAAGACAGCAAGACCTCTGCCAAATCAGTCTTTGTATGCGCGGGATCCACCTTGATCGCCTTCCTTGTCCTCTCTCTCTCTGAAGTTCAGATCCTTCATCAGATAGGTGCAACAGTGGCTATTGGACTGATGTTGATGCTGTTTTTGACCCTTGCACAGACAAAGCGAAATGAAGACCTATGACGAATACACCAGGTGCCTCTGATATCGGCATTTCCCATAGCACGCTTGTTTCCTGCCTGGGCCGGGGACGTACTCCCCATGTGACCGCGCTACGTGATGGCACCTCCGGATTGCGCGAAGACCATAACCTGGACCTGCCCTTCAGTTGTTTTCTCGGTGAAGTTGATGACCTGACCGCCCTCTGCTTTCCAGTAGAGTTGAGCGCCTATGATAACCGGGCCAACCGCCTGGCCCTGGCCGCACTGGAAAGCGATGGTTTTTTTCAGGCTGCCCTGGCAACGCGGGAAAATTGGGGCGCGACACGCTGTGGCATTGTCGTGGGCACCTCCACTGCGGGCGTTGAGATGCTGGAACGTGTTTATCGCGCGCGCGATGATGACGCTCCAATGCCCGAAAGCTATTCGATGCGCCATCATGACAGCCAACAGGCCGTTGCGGCTTTCCTGCAGGACTATCTGGATTTCCAGGGTCCAAGCTATTCGATTTCAACCGCCTGCTCCTCCTCTGCAAAGGCCTTGGTAGACGCCTATCAACTCATCGAGGCCGGTCTTTGTGACGCGGTTCTGGTTGGCGGAGTCGACAGTCTCTGCCTGACTTCGCTCAATGGGTTTGAATCCCTGGAACTGATCTCACGCAGCCCCTGCAAACCCTGTGACAGCAACCGTGATGGCTTGTCCATCGGTGAGGCCGCAGCCTTTTTGATCGTCGAACGCGACAGTAAGAACAGCATCCGAGTGAGTGGTTTTGGCGAAAGCTCGGATGGAACCAATATGTCCACCCCTCCCGAAGACGGCGCCGGTGCCGCCGCAGCAATCCGTCAGGCGCTACAGCGTGCCGGCCTCACCGCAGGGGAAATCGACTACGTTAATCTGCATGGGACAGCCACGATTGTGAATGACGCCGCAGAAGCACAGGCCGTCAGCTCGGTGATCGGCGCTGACGTCCCCGCCTCCTCGCTGAAAGGCGCGATTGGTCATACCCTGGGCGCCGCTGGTGCCGCAGAGGCCGTGCTGAGCCTCTATGCGCTGGAAGAAGGCATTATTCCGGGCAACCCCGGCCTCGAACAATTGGACCCCAAAGTCCTGCCAAATGTCGCAGCGCAGTGCCGCAACGCGCCTTTGAAGCATGTCGTCAGCAACTCATTTGGCTTTGGCGGATCGAACTGCGCATTGGTGTTCAGCCGATGAACCATACACAGATCTTTGTAGATGCCGTTTCGCTGATCGCCCCCTCAAAAGAGAATACCCAGCCCCTGGCAAAATCCCTTGCGACGGCCAGTTTTGCGACCTTCCCCGAGGGCTGGAAACCCAGCCCCGAAAGCATCCCTCCCCGCGCCCATCGGCGCTACAGCCCACAAACGCTCCTGGCGATACAGGCGGCCGAAGACATCGCCCCAGCGCTGCCCGAGAATGCGGCCTGGGTTTTTGGCTCTGCCTATGGAGAAGGCGAAACCCTGCAACTGATCCTCGAAGCGCTGCGGGGCCCGACCATGGCGATCCGACCCACCCGGTTTCAGAACTCGGTGCACAATGCGGCCTCGGGCCAGTGGACCATTGCGCAGCGCATCAAAACTGCCGCCACCAGTATCTGCGGGGCCAATCATACGGCCGGTTCCAGCCTGCTGAAGGCCCTGCTGCAGGTGCAGTTGGAACAGCGCCCTGTTGGTGTTGTCCTGTTTGATGCGCCGCTACCTGCGCCACTAGATACATCACATCGCCTAACCTGCCCCGCCAGTGCCGGTCTGGCCCTGTCCAACAACCAAAGCCCCCAGTCCATTGCCAGCATTGCCTTTTCACTGGTGCAGCAGGCCGAAACAGCGCCCCAGAGCAGCTATGCCAAAGAGGCTCTTGCAACCCTGAATCCGGTGTTTTCCATCCTGCCGCTGTTTGAAAACGTGACGGGAACGGCCACTGGCAAGACAGTGCTTGGCCTCAATGGCAGGATGAATTTGAACCTGGAGGTGACAGCGCTGTGACCTTAAACGACGCATTGGAGCGCATGCCTCACAAGGGCGCGATGCGGCTGATTGATCAGATTACCGCAGTCAGCAAGGAAGAGATCCACTGTCTGGGCGTGCCGCATGGGGATATGGACTACCCGCTGCGGCTTCATGGTATCCTTTACACCGCCAACCTGGTCGAATTGGGAGCCCAGGCAGCGGCCGCCCATGCCTCGATTGGGGATTTAAAGGGCAACCACACCGGGTTGCTGATTGGTCTGCAAAACGTCACCCTCATGACCTCCACGGTTTCCGATTGTTCTGAGGCACTGCACATCACAGCCCGTCAGCTGCATTTTGACGGCAACGGTGCCCTTTATAACTTTGAGATCAGTTCACAGGGGCAAAAATATATCGAGGGGCGCGCGACCCTCAAGATGCAGGGAGAAGCAGAATGAAGCGGGCCTTGGTGGTAGGCGGATCCAGTCCGATTGGGCAGGCCGTGAGTAATGAGCTGGCCGCAATGGGGATGCATGTCTTTGTTCATGCAAACAGAAACCTGGATCAGGCGCAGGCCTGCGTGGACGGCATCACGGCAAATGGTGGCAGCGCTGAGGCACTGCAACTGGACATCCTGACCCCCGAGGCCGCCAGCCAGCTGGAGGCGCTTGCGACGGAGGCGCCGATACAGGTTGTGGTGCATTGCGTCGGCGGGCAGATCGACAAACCCTTTGCCGCGATGGAGTTTGACGACTGGAAGAATGTCATCGACCTCAATCTGACAAGCTTTTACACTGCTGTCCGGCCGCTGATCATGCCCATGCTGCGCAGCAGATGGGGGCGCATTATTGCGCTGTCTTCCCTGACGGCTGTACGCGGCAATCGCGGTCAGACCAACTACGCCGCCGCAAAGGGAGGTTTCCTGCCCCTGGTGAAATCCTTGACCCAGGAGTACGGCTCGCGTGGCATCACCGCCAATGTGGTGGCACCGGGACTGATCGACACCGTCGAAACGACCAAGCTTAGCAACTACGACGAATTGGTGAAAATGACGCCAGCGCGGCGCGCCGGCACAGTCGCGGAAGTTGCCGCCCTCGTCGGATATTTGGCGAGCGACAAGTCCGGGTTCATTTCCGGCCAGCAGATCAGCATTGATGGGGGCTGTTCCTAAGTTACGCTTCGACGGGGCCCGTATCGTTGATACAGCCCTCAAGCTCGACCAACAGATCTGAGCGACAGATATCAACATTCATAAAATGGAGTTTCTCCGCTGGGATCTGCCAGTCCTCAAGCAAAAGCCTGCGAATGATGTCATAGTCCTTGGCGTGGCGGAAATAGACCTTGAAGTGATCAAAGTCCGCCAAATTCATCGCTGGGCCCTGCTGCGCCAGCTGTGGGTTTTCATCGCTAATCAGATAGCGGATGTTTTCCATCAGTGTGTTAAGCTGACGACGGACATCGCCCGGCCACATGGTCTCTGCCCCTCTGATGCTGGCAGTCCCTGACAGGAAAAAACGGGTACCCCGCCCCCTGCCCGGATCTGATTCCAGGTGCAAGGTACCCCTGGCAAAACTGGGCGATTTGGGTCCGAATTTGGGGGGGTATTTGTAGGCAGGGCTTTGCAACGGGTTTTCCACATGCAGATAACCCGCTCGCTTTGACGCAATCAAATAGCCGGTAATCGCAGTAGCATAAGACCCGATCCCCGTGGCTGCCGGCAGCTGGAACTCATCAATACCGCGGGCGTCAAAGGCCAATGCGCGACCTTTGCAAAACTGCTGATAGATCTCGATCGCGCCGTCCGGGCTGTGATTGATTTGCGGGATAAAGTTCCATGACCGCACCAGAGTGTGAAATCCCTTCTGCTGCAGGCTATCAAGGATCGCATTGTAGGACTGATAGCTGGATGCCTCGACATCCTCAAACCGCCCAAGCTCTCCGAAATACAGGATCTCATTCCCAAGCTCGATGTAGTGCAACTGCCCGTCCAGGATCGACCCGGTTGATTTCTCTGCGCTGCTGTCGCCGTACCAATTTTCCACAAGATCCACAGGACAGCCATCGGATTGCATTGCAATGCCCATTCTGGCGGGCGATGTGCTAACATCCACAAAATCTGCACGACCGTAGTGCACCTGAAAGACGCAGTCCTGTGCTCCACCAAGTGCAGCAGGAGCTCCGCCAAGGCGATATTCAATTTCTTGTGGGCGGGTCATTGCTTCAGATGTCATACTTGGCCAGCTTGCAGTCTAGTGATTTCTCACCCGGCCTGATGACGGATGGCAGGTGATTTGTAAACAACGGGGCATGACTCCACTGCAGGTATGAGTGCCATTTACCAACCAGAACAAACCCTGCTTGGCACTCTTGCGAAAGACCCCGTGCCTACCAAGCATCCACGTAACTCTCACAGCAACTGCTGCGGCTTATAGTGACCAAAACGCGCGGAATGTCTTCGCGAGTCTGTGCAGGATCACTGACCGCATCAAACGGCCTTGTTGCATAAATCGGTCGAAGGGCGCGCTTCCCCTTTCCCCAGACGGACTTTTCCTACGGTCTCTGAGATTGGTATGCCTTATGCGGTATACTCCCCTCCCTTCGGATTGGTCCATCCTCGCACACTCTCAACGGAACAGTCTTCCAACGCCCATGCTCCGCGTTTCCCCGTCAGCATCTCGCAGCTGGAACAGGGCATTCAGACCACGCTTTTGGGCGCATGCAGCCCCCCTTTCGAATCCCATCACCATGAGCGCCGTCGCCCAGGCGTCAGCCTCCGCGCAGGTGCGCGCCACCACAGTGACCGAGGCGGGCGAGGCAAGCAAAGGTGCTCTGCGGTCCGGGTCCATCGTGTGCGACAGACGGCGGCCCTGTACCTCGATCCAGTGGCGATAGTCGCCCGAGGTCGCCACGGCAGCCTCCTCAAGCGCGAGAATGGAATGGGGCGCGCGCCGGTCCGGGTCCGGTGCCTCGACCGCGATGGTCCAGGCTTGCCCGTCCGGTCGGAGCCCAAGCGCGCGCATTTCACCATCGATCCCGACGAGCGCATTCTCAATGCCATGTGCGCGAAGGGTGTTGGCCAGCCGGTCGACACCATAGCCCTTGGCGATGCCATTCAGATCGAGCGCAACCGGCGCGGATTTGCGGACATGGGTCCCAGCAATCTCCAACGCCGTATGCGCCGGTTGGCGGTTGGCGGTCATCGCCTCGCGGATGCGGTCTGGCGCGGCGTCCTGCGGCCCAAAGCCCCAAGCCATCACCGCATCGCCCATGCCGATATCAAAGGCCCCCCCGGTGGCGCGCCCGGCCTCCAGCCCAAGGCGCAAGACCTCTCGAAGCTGTTCGGGCACCGCAACCCAATCGCCGACGAGCGCGGCGTTCAGGCGCATCAGGTCGCTGGCCTTGTTCCAGGTGGACATCTGGGCGTCCACCGCGTCCACGGCAGCCTGTAGCGCCGCTTGGATTGGCTCTGGATCATGGCCCTGGGCCGTAAAAAACAGCGCAGACCAGCGCGTGCCCATGGTCGCCCCGTTCAGCGCGTGGCGCGTGTGCTTAGTAGACATCTTCGACATATCGTCCTTCTGCTTTCAGAGTCGCGGGGGTCAGCCCGGCGGGCGCGAGTATCTCGGCCAGGGTATCGGCGACGCCTGCGGCCATATCCCGCCCGCCGCAGACCATCACGCGGGCTCCGTCCCGGATCAGCTGGGCCACCTGGGCGGCGTCGCCGCGCAGCGCGTCCTGAACGTATTGGGGCTGCGCCTCACGCGACACCGCCGTGATCAGCCGGGTCAGCAAACCTTTGCTCTGCCAGTCACGCAGTGCCTCTCCATAAAGGAAATCGCTGCTTGGGTGGCGCATCCCGAAAAACAGGTGAATGGGCCGCTGCCGCGCGTTGCCGCGCACAAAGCCTGCCAAGGGCCCGATCCCTGTTCCCGCTCCGATCAGGATCAAGGGGGCGTCGTCACGGCGCGGGTGGAAATCGGGATTGTGGCGCAAGAAGGCGGTCACGGTGTCGCCGGGTTCCAACGCGGTAAGTTGCCCCGAACACAGGCCGCCGGGGTGCTTTTTGACCACGATTTCGACAAATCCATCGCGGTGGGCGGATGCGAGAGAATAGAGGCGCGGCACCGGGCTGCCCTCGGGCAGGATGCCGATCAGATCGCCTGCGTTGAACCGGGCAAAGCCTTGTCCGGCCAATCGCTGCCACGGCGAAACACGCGGCAGTGCAAAGCGCAGGATTGCCGTCGGGGCCTGCACCTCTGCGCCATAGTCGCCACGCGAGATCAGAGTCAGCATCTTGGTCTTGGGCAAAATGGGCCTATGGATGAGGTCAAGCTCGATCCCCAATGCCTGCCCCAGGTCACGCCCCCAGCGCGCGAATTCTTGCGGAGATTGGCGGTCGATCATGCCCATGGCCATAAGATCGGGCCAGCCTTTGGCCTGTGCCGCCGCTGCGACAGCCTTGGCAAAGGCGCAGTAGGCTGGAAAGCTCCGGTCGCCAAAACCAAGAACGGCCAAGGGACTGTCCGGCGCGCGATCAAGCGCGTTCAACCGATCCAGAAACCCCTTTGCCGAGGCAGGCGCATCGCCGTCGCCATAGGTTGCGGCCAGCACAATCATCCGGTCGGCGTAGCCATAGCGGGCCGGGTCGAACGCTGACATCGGCGCGACATGCACGCTTTGTCCGGCCTGCGTCAGCGCGGCGTGAAGCGTCGCGGCAAAGCTCCATGTGCTGCCGCCCTCGCTGCCTACCAGCACGATGGTCTCGGCCCGTCCTGCGGCAACGTTGCCCCGGATACGGGGTCGTCCACGCCGCCCGGCCAGCCAGATCAGAACGCCCGTCCCCCCCATCAGCGGCACGCCAAGCGCCAAGATCCCCAGCACAAGCCCAAGCGTTGCGGCTCCCTGCCCCGTGTGCAGCATGTAGATCGTTTCTGATATCCGCTCCCACAGGGACAGATCAGCCCAGGCCAGAAGCGCCCCAGTACCTTGATCGAGATACCCGGTGCCCTGGTCCGTCTTGAGCGTGAAGACATCCGTCGGATCGCCGGGATAGGGAAAGCTCAGTTCCCGCAGCGAGGCCACCGGCGTGGTGCCGATCAAGGCCATATCCGCAAGGCCGGCGCCTGTCTCACCGCTGACCTCCACCGGGAAGTCCGGCATGGCGGCGTTTTCCGGGAGAAGCTCAAAGGTGACGGCGACCATCCAAAGGGCTGTCACGGAGGACAGCACAAGACCAATCACCGCAATGCGGGCGATTTCTACATGCAGGCGGCCCGGCACTGTCCCACGCAGCGGGGCGAACCAATGCCGCCAGCCACCGGCGCGCCGCGCCACCAGAGCCGCGCCGGTAACCGACAGGACCAACATCGCCAAGGCCCCCGCCGCCATGACAAGACGGCCCCCATCGCCAAGCAAAAGCGAGCGGTGGAAATTGGTCAGCCAACGCTCGACCGGGTTGGGATCGGCCGATCCCGCACCCGCGCCCGTTGCGGGATCAATGACCGCCGCACCGGGGGTGTCGTTGTCGAACCAATAGGCGGTGATCCGGCCCGAGGGCGCGCGCCGAATTTGCTCGACCGTGGGATAGACCGCCTGAATACGCTCGGACAGTTGCGCGACCGTCAGGCGCGCCTCGGCCTGCGGGGCGGTCAGATGATCCGCCGCGGGGAAGACGGACAGCGCCGCGCCGCTGAGCGCGAGCGCTGTGACAAGGGCAATGGCCAGAAGACCCGGCCAGCGATGGAATGCACGGATCATGGCCCAATCCCCTTACATATCGTAGGAAAAATCAGCGATGTAGCGACGACCCTTCACGGGGGTTCCCGCCCCGTTGGTCGTCAGCGGCACCGACACTTCGTTCGGGCTGTCGCGCATATCCTCGACAGAGGCGTCGATGTGCAGCGTGTAGCCCGCATCGAACAGCGCATCGGCCAGATCAAGCGTGATCTCAAGCGACCGGCCCGCGCCGACGCTGGCGCCGGTGATCCCGTTGACCTGCGCGGTGTCGCCCCCCGTGGCGCGATACCACCCGGTCAGGTGTTTGTAATATTTCGACTTTCCGCCAGCCATCCAGAGACTGCCGATATAGGTGTCCGAAGCGTCCGTCACATAAAACGCAAGATAGGCACCATCGCCGCCATAGGTCTTGAGGTTGGTAGTCAAGGTGACCTGCCGCGCCATGGCGAGGCCGGGCATCGTCAGAGCCGTGGTCAACACGAGTGTCGAGAGAAGTGATTTCATCGGGTCTATCCTTTGGTTGGAAGGGAGGGCGTCAAAGGCACTCAGTTCACCTTGACCTTCGGCGGCGTGCCGGTGCCGAACAGGCCGTTTTGCGGCGGGGCCACGGTGCCGGCCGGGGCCGGATTGCCGGCAGCCGTGCCGTAGTCGTCATCGTTTTCCATCTCGACAACCTGCAGCGTCGCCGGGTCGAGCTTGACCTCGACCTCCCGACCGTCCGCGTCGCGGCCCTTGATCTCGAAGCAGCCATCGTCGACTTCAAAGTCCCGGACGGTCCAGCCATTGTCCTGCGCCACCTGAAGCGCGGCTTCGCGGGGCTGCCACTGGTTGCGCGGCACAGAGCAGTCGTCGTCATCGGCAAGCGCGGCACCTGCGGGCAGCAGCGCAGCAATAGACAGCATGGTCAGGGTCTTTTTCATGAGGTCGTCTCCTGTTTTCTGATGAACCCAATCTGGGGGGCTGATCTGAGCGCTACCTGACAAGGTGACAATTTCTGCTTCAGCTTGTTGTCAGGAACGAAAAAGGCCCCGCCGGGAAGGGCGGGGCCAAGGCAGGCCGAAGGGACAGTCGGCTTTGGGTTTATTGGATGTCTCCCGGCGCAGGCGCGGGCTTGTCACCGGTGATCATGGCGCGGGCGAGGTTCTCTTTGTGGCGAACGGAGGCCAAGACCACGCCACCGCAAAGGCCACGACGAGGCTCCAGTGAAAGACGCGCACCAGCGGGTCCCAGATCCGCACCGGACCGGACCGGATTTGCCGCGTACCTCAGGGGGGGGCGGCATCTGACGCGCGATCAGTCATCATCACGGCCTTCCCTTTTGTCGTCGTCATGGTCGTCGCCCTCGTATTCGAACTCGATCACGTCGAGCGTGGCCGGATGGACCGTGACCTCGATCTGCCGACCTGTCGCGTCGCGGCCCTTGATCTCATAACAGCCGTCGTCGATCTTGATCCGGCGAACGGTCCAGCCATTGCCTTTGGCAAGCTCTGCAACCGCGTCTCTGGGCTGCCAGTTCTCCATCGGGACAAAGCAATCATCATCCGCCAGCACCGGGCTGGCCGCGTAAATGGCGAGGCAGGCAAGTATCATGGATGTCTTTCGCATGGGCCAAGCTCCTTGTTCCGGGCAGCGATATTCAGTTTATAGGGGGCCAAGCTGACGGGAGCCTGAAGCGCTTTGTCTGGCGGCGTAAGCTTTGCGTCAGTCAGGCAGGCCATGTCTGGGGTTCCGAGCATAAATAGGAACAGAGCCGCCATGCGTATCCTGCTGATCGAGGATGACACCGTTTTGGGTCCCGCCGTACGAGACCAGATCGCCGCCGATGGCCAGTCGGTTGATTGGGTGACGCGGCTGGATGCGGCAGGCGAAGCGGTGCGTGGCGCGTCCTATGATCTGATCCTGCTTGATATGATGCTGCCCGATGGTCGCGGGATCGAGTTCCTCAAGACCCTGCGCAAGCAAGGGGATGTGACACCGGTCATCATCCTGACCGCGCTGGATCAGGTGTCGGACCGGATCGAGGGGCTGAACGCCGGGGCGGACGATTATCTGGTCAAACCCTTCGATCTGGCCGAGTTGTCCGCGCGTATCGGATCGGTCGGGCGGCGCTACAGCGGCAATCCGAACCCGATCATCCGCCACGGGGCGCTGGACATCGATCTTGCCGCCCGCAGCATTTACCGCGATGGCAAGTCCGTGCAACTGACCGCCCGCGAATGGGCGCTGTTCGAGGCCTTCCTGTCGCGTCCCAACCAGCTTCTGTCCAAGGCGCAGCTTGAAGAAAAGCTCTATGCCTTCGATACGGAGGTGGACAGCAACACCATCGAAGTCCATGTCAGCCGTCTGCGGAAAAAGCTCGGGGCCAAACTGATCGAAACCGAGCGCGGCATGGGCTATCGGCTGGGCAAACCATGAGGCTGCCGCGCAGCCTACAGGCGCGGCTCGGGCTGTCGGTCGGTCTGGTTCTCGCGATCTGCTGGATCCTGGCGGCGACAACGACGGCCGTTCTGGTGCGCCATGAGATGGACGAGGTGTTCGATTCAGCACTGCGCGAGACGGCGGAACGCATCCTGCCCTTGGCGGTGACCGACATCATTGGCCGCGAAGAACAAGGTCTGACCCAAAGGCTCGCCGCTATTCGCGCCCATGACGAGTTCTTCACCTATGTCGTGCGCGATCCTCAGGGCCGCATCCTGCTGCAATCCCATGCCGCCGACCCCTCGGTGTTTCCGCCCTATGACGGGCCTGGGTTCCATGACACCGCGACCCACCGGCTCTATAGCGCTGCGGTGCTTCAGGAAACGGTCCGCATCACCGTCGCGGAGCCGCTGGACCACCGCAAGAAGGTGGCACAGAGCATTCAGATGGGGCTTGGCCTGCCTCTGATGATCGTCTTGCCCATCGCGCTTGCGGCCATCGCCTTTGCCGTGCGCAGGAACCTCGCCCCGCTGCGCCACTTTCGCGCCAGTCTGGAGACCCGAAATGCGCGGGACCTGTCCTCGGTTCCCGCGAATGATCTGCCTGCCGAGATCGGCCCGGTCGCCACCACGCTCAACAGCCTTCTGGCGCGGCTGCATTCCGCGTTTGAGGCCGAGCGCAGCTTTGCTGCCAATGCCGCACATGAGCTGCGCACGCCGCTCGCCGGAGCCATCGCACAGGCGCAGCGCCTGCAGTCTGAGACCACCGACCCGGCCGCCAAGGCCCGCGCCGGAGAGATCGAGACAACGCTCAAACGGCTTACGCGCCTGTCCGAACGGCTCATGCAACTTGCAAGGGCCGAAGGTGGGCGGCTTCGCATGGACCAAAGCGCCGACCTGCGCGCCGTCGCGCGACTCGTGGTGCAGGACATCGCGCGCAAGAGTGCGCCAGAGCGTATCGTGCTGACCTTGCCCGAGACGCCGGTCATGTCGGACCTGGATCCCGACGCCTTCGGAATACTGTGCCGAAATCTTGTCGAAAACGCCGTGCGTCATGGCGCTCAGACTTCGCCGGTCGAGGTGATGTTGACGTCCGACGGGCAACTTATCGTGGCAAACGATGGTCCAGTCCTGCCACGCGACGCTCTGGACCGGCTGACAACCCGTTTTGAACGGGCGGGTTCAATCACCGATGGCAGCGGGCTGGGCCTCGCCATCGTTGCCACCATCACGGACCGGTTCGGAAGCCCGCTTGTTCTTGCCTCGCCACGACCGGGTTCTGAAACCGGTTTCCAGGCCAGCGTGGCGCTACCGACAGAGGTTACCGACGCTTGGTCATGAATTGGAGTTCCCAACCTCTTGCAGGGAAATTGGAAAACGATCCAGAATGTGCATGCTGTGCGAATAATCTTCGCAAGTATCGGGAACTTTTGATCTCCTTCTTTCCGAGTGCCGCCCTCAGTCTGCAGGTGGTTGCATCATCGTAGCGAAGGCCCGCTTCGTCCACATTGTGTGAGCTCGCCAACGACCAGATTTTGCAGCCGCAGCGTAGCGGTGGCACAGCGCAGAAGCGGAATATGCAAACTCAGTTTATTGTCGCAATCAGGCGATGTTTCGTAATGCGTTGCGGCGAGCAGAGGTCACCATGCACTCAGTGAAACACCACAACAGCTTATTTGTGCAACAAAGCCGGGAGTAGCCCTCCGCGCCACAGGCACCTTGTCCAGGCCGATAAACAACGCTTGGATTATTGCCCCGCGGCCCTTTGTCGATATCGAAAAGCTGCCTGGAAGACTAGCTGCGCATCGGCAGGGACGGGAGCTCTTTTGTGCTGGTGTCGAACAAACTCGGGTGGCGCGCCATGTCTTCGCCCATGCGCTTGAGCAACCAGTCTACGAAAGCCTTGCCCCCGGCGGACAGCGGGCGTTTTCTCGATGCAACCAGAAAGATGTCATTTCCGGAGCTGAACTTGGCATTGCCGACAGGCTGCAACGCACCGCGCAGGACGTAATCGAGAACCAGGTGGGTCCAGCCCAGTGCTATGCCATGCCCAAGGGCCGCGGCGCCAAGCGAGCTCAGTGCATCGCTGAAGGTCACGGAACGATTGCTTGTGGTCATTGAAACGCCATGTGTGAAGAGCCAATCCTTCCAGCCGTAGCGCAGGCGGTTCTTCTCGGCGAAATGAAGCAGACGGTGATCCGGAATTTGGTCCAGGCCAATCTCGCCGCCATTGGCGGCAATATAGCCCGGGTGGGCAACGGGGAAGATGAGCTCAGGTACGAGTTTCCAGGACTGGACATTTGTCCAATCTCCGTTTCCCAACCGGGCGGACACGTCAATCTCATGGGCGAAGAGGTCAAAGTCATCATAGGCACTTTCCTCAAGTGAAAGCGTTATGTTGGGGTGAAGATCGTAGAAATCTGAGAGCCTGGGCAACAGCCATAGTTGCAGGAAGGAAGCCGAGAAGGACGCCTTGACCCGATGTTCACATGAGGTACGGCGCATCGAAGACACAATGTCGTGCAGGTGATCAAAGGATTTCTCGACCTCCTGAAAGAGCCGTTTTCCTTCGGCGGTCAATTCCAGGTGGTAGTGATTTCGCCTGAAAAGTTTGAAACCCAACCCGTCTTCCAACTGACGAATTGCCTTGCTGACGGCGGGTTGGCTGACGTTTAATTCGCTGGCCGCGGCTGTAAAGCTGCCGCGCCTGGCGGCGGCCTCGAAGGTGAACAGAAAGTTGGCGGAGGGAACGAACTCGCGAAGTTTATGCATGAGGTTGGACCCGGAAACAAAAAGGAGGCCTGTGTCGGTTTGGGAGCGCAGGCTCCGAGGTGGCGAGGCCACGCAGATGGGGCATGTTACCACCTTGGCAGAATTGTGCCAGAAGCCATCAGCGGCTTCGACCATCTGAAGTCCGAGGGGACCCTGCCGATCAATGTGGGTTGACCGTGGAACGGGTCCTACATGCAGCCCTGATAGGCGCGTTCGATCTCTTCATAGCGGACCGGGAACTCAAAGCTGCTGGCGTTGCCGACATTGCCGGAAACGCAGGGATAGGCGGCATCAGGGATCATGATCCCGATGTCCTCGCCGTACCAGGACTGGGAGCGTCTAAGAACTTTGTATTCAGACACGGGTGCTCTCATGCCGGGCGATCATGCACGCGCGCGCTCTGCGGTGGGGTCGTAGGGGCAGTCTTCGATCACGGTGGCCTTGTGGCGCACGCCAAGGATCGTCAGATCAAACACCTCCCCGGGCGTGCCGAGCGCGACCGGCAGCAGCGCAATCGCGATGTCATGGCCAAAGGTGTAGGAATAGCTCCCCGAGGTGATACGCCCGACCAGCTCGCCGTCGCGACAGAGGCTCTCGCCGCCCAACACGCTCATGCCGTCGGTGGGGATTTTCAGCGTCACGGTCTTCTGAGTGACGCCAGCCTCCCGCGCCTGCGCAAGTGCGGCGCGGCCAATGAAGGGGCCCTTGTCCATGGCGACAAAGCGATCCAGCGCAGATTCCCAGGCGGTCAGCTCCGTGTTCATGTCGCGAAACATCGCCCGGTAGGATTTTTCAAGCCGCAAAGATTCCAGCGCCTGGGTGCCAACAAGACGGAGCCCGTGCTTTTGGCCCGCCTCATAGATCCGTTCGATCAGGCCACGCTGGTACTGCATCGGGCAGTAAAGCTCCCAGCCAAGCTCGCCCTCATAGTTCATTCGCAGCATCCGCACGTCGCTGGCCAGACCAACGGTGGCGGTGCGCACGCCGAACCAGGGGAAATCCGGGGCGCGCAGGCTCTGCTCTGTCAGCTCTGCAAGGATATCGCGGGCTTTGGGGCCGACGATGGTCATCCCGGCGCGTTCATTGGTGACATTGCGCAGGGTCACGGCGCCATCCGTCGGCAGCAGGCGCGACAGCTCGTCCATATAATAGCGCTCACCGGTCGGGGTGCCGATGAGGAAGAAGACATCCTCCGCCAGCCGGGCGACGATGAATTCCCCGACAACCGTGCCTCGCTCTGTGAGCAGGTGCGACAGGTTTGAACGACCCACCTTGGGCAGCCTGTTGGCCAGGGTCTTGTCGAGCCAGTCGGCCGCCCCGCTGCCGGAAAGCTCGAACTTGGACATGAAACTCATCTCGATCAGGCCTGCAGCCTCGCGGACGGCCTTGACCTCTTCGCCGACGATCTCGCCCTTGGCGGTCCATCTCCAGCTGACCTGGTTTTCCTGCGCGACACCTTCCTGCGCGAACCAGTTCGGATGTTCCCAGCCGTTCATGACGCCCCAGACCGCGCCCCTGGCGTTGAGAAAATCGTAAGAGGGGGCGGTCTTGGCCGGACGCGCCGCCGGGCGGTCCTCGCCGGGGTAATGCTGTTCGGCGTGGGTGCCCCAGGCTTCGCGCACCTTGGGCAGGGTCCAGCCTTTGTTGGCATAGTCGCCAAAGCGGCGGGGATCGAGGCCCGAGGTGTCGATCTCGTTGCCGCCCTCAACGATCTGCTCGGAGAGGTAATAGCCGATGGAGGCACCCCAGAGGATACCGCCCGGCACGCCCTCGGCCAGCCAGAGGTTCGGACAGCCCCAGGCCTTGCCGACCAGTGGCAGTTCGTCGGGGGTCATCTGGAAGGGGCCGCGCACATTGGCCTTGATGCCGACCTCGCCAAGCACCGGAACGCTTTCCAGCGCCGCTTCCCAGTTCCAGGCAACTGAGTCAAAGTCCTCCTCCATCAGGTCGGCGCCGAACCATTCGGGCACGCCGTTTTCGGCAAAGAGTTGAAGATGCTCTGTCCTCTCATAGGGGCCGAACATCAGCCCGTCGCCTTCCTCACGCAGGTATCCCTCAAAGCCTTCGTCGCGCAGGATCGGCATTTCGGGAAGGCCAGCCTCCTTGCGCGCCTTGATCTGGGAGACAGCATCGGTGATCCAGTATTGGTGAATGATCGGCACCGCCGGGATTTCAAGTCCGAACATCGCGCCGGTCTGGCGAGCATAATTGCCGGTTGCCGAAATCACATGCTCGGCCAGGATCTCGCCCCGGTTGGTGATGATCTTCCATTCCCCGGAGGCGGTGCGTTCGACCGATTTGACTTCGGTTTCAAGGTAGATCTTCGCGCCGCGATCACGGGCACCGCGCGCCATGGCCATGGTGACATCTGCAGGCGCGATATGGCCGTCATCGGGATGATAGAGCGCGCCCAGCATCTCCTCGTCGCCGCGCAGAAGCGGCCACAGCTCCTTGGCCTGCTTGTCGGTCAGCAGTTGCGCACGGATGTCTTGCGTCTCGAAGGTGTCCATATAGCTGCGGTATTCATCCCAGCGATCAGGGGATTTGGCGATGCGCAGCTGGCCACATTTGTGCCACCCGACCTGCATGCCGGTTTCCGCCTCAAGACCTTCATAGATCTCGATCGACTTTTGGATCATGCGACCGATATTGCGGTCGCGGGCGTAACTTGGGATCAAGCCTGCCGCGTGCCAGGTAGACCCTGCCGTCAGCTGGGTACGCTCCAGAAGGCACACGTCGCTCCATCCACGTTTGGTCAGCCCATAGAGGATGCCAGCGCCAACGCAGCCGCCCCCAATAACCACAGCGCGAGCTGTTTTCTGCATGTCTCGTAAACTCCTGTTCGTCACCGCGAGTAGAATGAGGGTCGAAGGACGAAGCAAGTTCAAAAAAAATGCACCTCTGAATAACTATAAGTTAGTCAGAGGCGCATCCTATGGAGTGTCAAAGGCGGGCATTTCCCCGAATTGGAAGTGCGAGACAGATCGAATGCCGCGGCAAAATGGCAGCCCGCGAAGTATCTCTGTGTCTGACGTCAGCGCTCAGGGGGCCAAATAGAGCAATTTGATAAGACAGTTTTCACAAACGGTTTGTCACGCCAGCAACCATGGAAAGCCAGTTCTCTCAAAACCGGAGAATCTTGCTCAAGAAACCACGCGCCGCAGGAGTAGAGGTGTTCTCTTCCAATGGGGAGAAACATATCGACAGCAATTCGCATGACACATGCGGAATTCGCACGCTTATGCTTCATTGGCAAAAATGATTGATTTTACTGGCAGGGGCATCAGGGTTCGAACCCGAGACCTACGGTTTTGGAGACCGCGTCAATATGCTGATATAAAAAGAACATTTCTCCAAAACGGTCAAAATCCACTCGAACGAAAACAAGTAGTTAGAGCGCACACCCCAACTATTCTGGCACATTCCAATGCCAACCATTTTGGCATCTTACATATTTCTCCGTCAGACAGATGCTCAATATTCTCCGCGAAACTTAGAGGGCCATCGGCGGTGCCACCCATACAGGTCGAGCGAGGTACTGCCCGCAGCTGCACAAGCTGCGAATGGCGGCAAAGCGCACGATAGCGTAGTTTGCAAAGTCGTGGTCAGTGCGTCACCTTGAAGGGGGGAACGGCCCATACCGGATGAGGTGGGTGGCTCCTGCTCCACCGGCATCGAATGTGCCAAAGTGCAATTATCATCAACTGCTAGGAAAGGAGCCACCCAATGACAGTTAAGACAGTCGGCCTAGATTTGGCCAAGGATGTTTTTCAAGTTCACGGTATTTCCGAGAATGGGTCGCGTGATCTTCAACAAGGCGATCAAGCGTGCGAAGCATGGGTTTCGGCTGCTTCGGAAGCGACATGCGATCGCCGTGATCGCTGTCGCCTTGTATGGTCGGAATGGAGGCCTGTGGATCAGCGCACCATTGGGGGCGCACACTGCGCAAACTTGGTCACGATGTCAGGTTGATGCCTGCGAACTATGTAAAGCCTTATGTCAAACGCGGAAAGACAGATGCGGTGGACGCGGAGGCAATTTGCGAAGCCGTCAGGCGCCCGACGATGCGCTTTGTCGAGATCAAGACCGAGGATCAACAGGCTATTCTATCGATCCACCGCACGCGGGATCTGGCAGTCCGGCAGCGCACCCAGCTGGCCAATATGATCCGCAGCCTGTTGCGCGAGTTCGGGCATATCTTGCCTATCGGGATCGAAGCGGTAACGGCCTTTGCGAAGCGCCACCTTGACGGTGATCACCCGGACATGCCTGAGATCGCGAACGGGATGCTCGGGATACAGTGCTACCAATTCATCGGCCTGAACGAACGCATCTCTGGCTATTCCAAGATGATCGAGCAACATGCTCTGCTAAATGCTAATGCGCGCAGATTGATGCGCATGCCAGGAATTGGGCCAATAACAGCATCGGCCATTGTCGCTACGATCGGGGACGCAAAACAATTCCGCACCGGGCGCGATCTAGCGGCTTGGCTGGGGCTGACCCCGCTCAACAAATCCAGCGGCGGCAAGGAGCGATTGGGCAAGATCACAAAGGCTGGCGACCGCTACATTCGCAAGCTTCTGGTCGTGGGCATGACGTCTCGCGCCGTAATGGCGAAGCGCTCACCTGAAAAAGTCGATCTGTGGACGGCGAAGATCATCGCGGAGAAACCGTTCCGGCTGGCAACCGTCGCGATGGCGAACAAGGCAGCGCGTTCCATCTGGGCGATGCTCACAAAGAAACAGGAATACAGGCAGCCCGCGTTCTAACCGCGCCGACTGCCTACCAGATGCAAGACGTTGAAGTAATGATGCGGACTTAAGTCAACCAAGAGCAAGGACACTCCGGGAATGGCTGCGGCCCTCTGAGGTCGATAAGCCGATTGGAACCTCGCTCGCGGAATTCATTAGGGCCAGTGGAGGCAATGCCAAAACATAAACAGGCCGGACAGACGACAGTACTGACGAAAATGACCGCAAATACCGACAGAAAACGCTTGCAATGCAGGAGCCACCCACAGAGGCCATTGGCCGGGCCCCACCTCCGCTGCGGTGCAGCCCGTCATTCCGGACTTTCGCTGCAGCTGCAAAATCAATGGCGCAGTGAACTCACACCCTGCGGACTTTCCCGACCTTCACTGCACGTGCATCAATGTCCGGTTCGGTGAACAGTTCAACAAACGGTGGTTTTTGGCACATTATGCTGGTGCAGTGAATGACTGCTGCGCGCTATTGAACCCCTTCGCCAAGCTTGTGTAATTCCAGAAAATACCTCAGAATCCACCAAATTTTCAGGAGACCTAAACGGTGATTAAGATTTGGGGACGTGCATCTTCATCAAATGTTCAAGCATTGATGTGGGCGATAGAAGAACTGGCTCTGCCTCACCAAAGGCAAGACGCTGGTTTCATCTATGGGGGCAACGATACGCCAGACTTTTTGGCGATGAACCCAAATGGCACTGTTCCGGTTCTGCAAGACGGCGAAAACAGACCGATTTGGGAAACGGGCGCGATTCTTCGCTATTTGGCCGAAAAGTATGCTGGTGATGCCTTCTGGCCCAAGGACGTGGAAGAACGGGCAGAAGTGGATAAATGGGCCGAATGGGCCAAAATCAACGTCGCACTCAAATTCACGGCCCCAGTTTTTTGGCGCGTTGTCCGCACCGCACCATCAAGGCAAGACCCCGAAGGCATCGAGCAGGCAATCTCCGTATTAAATGGCTTTCTAGCTGTTGCTGAGACGCAGCTCGGGAAGCAGTCGTTTCTAGTCTCGTCAAATTTATCGCTCGCGGATATTCAGTTTGGACATTTGCTCTATAGATATTTTGACATCGAGATCGAAAGAACGAGCTTCCCAAATATCGAGAGCTATTATCGTCGCCTAAGTGAACGTGATGGGTTCAAAAAGCACGTTGCCATCTCTTATGACGAGCTACGTGTCGTGGACTAGCCAAAGTCTCCGACCAAGCTTTCGCACCTGTTCCAATAACCCTCCTTTTTGGAACGGCTGAAAAGGGACCAGTTTTCCGCTGCCAAAAACCCAGTTCAAAACCCAAGTGGTTGTTGAAGGTTTTTGGTTGCCCTTCGTCAGCCGACATTCATGCAAACTGCAGCATCCGTTACTGAGGGTTCACAACGGACTTGCGGCGGTGCAGCGCGTGGTTTGCACCCTGAACACTCTGTCGCCGGTCTTATCGGCACACCTGGTTGACTGCTGTCAGCCCAATCACGACATTCATGCGAGGTGCAGCAAAGGCATGCTGCAATCACGAACGATTTTCGGAGAGCGGACCTTCGAACTGTTCAGATGACCAAGGTGATGCTGCACCGGCCAACCTTGGTCAGTAAACGAGGGCAAGTTGACCTTGTGACCAAAAAAAGTTCATGGATATTCTCAACGATTCGATGAACAATTGCCGGTATGGAAAATTATGTCTCAAACGCTTTCACAAACCCAAATAATTCGTTCACTTGGACAGGCTCTTGAGTGGTTTGAAAAAGAAATCGGTTGGGGCGTCCCTCCAGGTGAGTTGGGCCACTTGACGGGCAGGATCGGAGAACTTTACGCGGCAATGGTGACGCGGGGGCAAATGGCCTTGGCCACAAACCAACGTGGCTACGATGTCGTGTCACTTGAGGGAGAATACATTTCGGTCAAAACGGTCACCAGTTCGAATCATGTAAAGTTTCGTACCAGCACTTTCGAAATTGTGCAGCGCGTGATTATCCTCCGACTGGTGGTTGAAGATGATGCAGTTTCTATTGAAGAAATACTTGACTGCCCCGCAGAGGAAATCCGCAAGAGAGGTGTAAACGGAGATGGTACATATACTGTACCTATCAGCGGCTGGCGGGCGGAAGAAAGTACAGAGCAGGCGCTTAACACAGGACGCCAACGTTTATCTGTTCCAGAGCTCAAACGACTTAAAGAGACCGGAAGTGCAAGTTTCAAATCTCACCGGATAGTTCAGTATGAGAACGGTTCTATTTTGGTGGAGACAGATGGGATGGTTCAGGAAGTGACAAGGCCAATTCTTCGGGACATTGCAAAGCAAGTTGGGGTCGATATCCTGAATGGATCTGGGAACATGAAGAATACTCGTTCACTTGGCGCGGATATAATCAAAAGTCTATCATAAATTCATGGTGCCGGTCCGCCAGGAAACGCTAGCGGCCTATTACGCGTGCAACGCTAGTTTAGGTCTCATGTGCGGATGACGGCAACCAGCCCAAAATGACGGGTGCGAAGCGAGGTTGGTTGTTGTGGCTGCACATGCACAAACCGCGCCTCGACTTCGCGGAACCAGACATTCAAGCTGTCAAATACGGCTTTTTGCCCTCAATGTCGGCAGTGAGCCCAGACCTTCACTGCGGCGCCGTGGCTGAATAAAAATCCACTATACTCAGGCAGGGGGCTGCAAAAATGCCTCTTTCGTTTGTGCAAGATGATTCGCAGTTAGGAATCAGTTCCTTCAAGAACCCTTTCTGCTCAAAGTTGCTTTTTAGTTTCAAAATGACATCTAAATCCAGAAATAAGGTCGAAGAATCAACCAAAAGGTGAAGTTTTTGAAGTTTTCATTTTATCAACCCTGAAGCGCCAAAATCACTCATCTTTAACGAATTCGACCAACTAGGTGAGAAAACATGTTATTTACTTCAGGACGTCGCGCTCTTGTGACAGAGCTGGCTGAAAAACAGGCATTCATGGATGTCATTGATCGAACACAAGCCGTTATTGAGTTCGAGCCTGATGGAACAATCTTAAAAGCCAACGAGAACTTTCTTTCGGCGCTAGAGTATAATCTCAATGAGATTGTTGGGCAGCATCATTCTATGTTTGTCGATAAGGATTACGTAAAAACAGCAGCCTATAGAGCATTCTGGGAGGACCTGGGCTCCGGCAAGTTCTTCACTGATCAGTTTCCGAGGCTAACAAAGAGTGGTTCTGAAATCTGGATCCAGGCAACGTACGCGCCGGTGTTCGATTCTGAAAATAAGGTCAAGAAAATCATAAAAATCGCAACCGACGTCACTCAACGCCGGAAGGACACAGATGATATCGCGAGCAGTTTAACAGAGATGGCTAGCGGAAACCTCGCGCAACGAGTTCAAATCTCCAAAATCGAAGATTTAAGTGTACTAGGCCAATCCCTAAACCAAGCTATGGAAAAGCTCTCGATGGCTATGGAGTCTGTCAAGATAGTGTCAAGTACGGTCTCATCAACAGCACAAGAGATCAACAGTTCGACGTCTGAATTGTCTAACCGTACAGAAACCCAAGCTGCAACACTGGAACAAACTGCAGCTGCGATTGAAGAACTTACAGCAACAGTGCGTTCTGCTGCTGAAGGGGCGCAACAAGTAGAAGAAATTGTTGCGAGCGCCAGAGCTGCGGCCCAAGGAAGCAATCAAGTTGTGCAAGACGCGATCTTGGCCATGGATCACATTCAAGAGTCTTCGGACAAAATTTCCCACATTATTTCTGTCATTGATGACATCTCGTTTCAGACCAATCTACTTGCTCTAAACGCTGGGGTCGAAGCTGCTAGGGCTGGTGAAGCTGGAAGGGGGTTTGCGGTCGTGGCCTCGGAGGTTAGAGCCCTTGCTCAGCGTTCAACAGAGGCTGCCGGAGAAATCAAGGGGCTGATTTCGGAGAGCTCAAATCATGTATCCAAGGGGGTTGAGCTGGTAGGGCAAGCTGGAGTGGAGCTTAGTTCAATTATTGAGAATGTTGGAAATATTTCCGGGCACGTCACTGAAATTGCTCGAGGGGCACATGAGCAATCGATAACGTTGGAGGAGATTAATACTGGTGTGAGCCAACTGGATGCTGTGACACAACAAAATGCTGCAATGGTGGAGGAAACTACCGCAGCTAGCCAAATTTTGGCCAATGATGCGACGGAGTTGGCGCAACAAGTTGATAAGTTCGAAACTCAGCCTCACAATGTCGTTTCGTTGTCGACTATTGGGTTTGAAAACAACCATGACCAAGATAAAGCTTCGGTGTTTGGGACCTGATGCCTTCTGCCTCAATTTTTTATAGGCGCCAGTTGCACACTTTCTAGCCGAGGTTTCACTGCACTGCATACTTACAACCGCTTCCGACGTGACAGTGGGCTGGGAGTTGAGATAACCCTTAGCAGATCGTGCATCTCAGGCGGCACGTGCGGCGAAAGGCTGCTCTGCCGACCTCCGAGCCTAAAATTTCGATGCAACTCTCATCAACGACCGCTTCTTACGCGGCAGTGCAGCGGTTGAGGGCTGTGTTCCCAGGACGAAAGGCGGACTTTGCAAAGCGCGCTACCTGCGCTTTGCTGACCTTGATGCATAGTGCAGCATCGACGCAATGATCAATGGGGCGGTGAATGGCCGCTTGTTCTTCTCTGACACGAGCCTCTCGCAGTTGCGGCGAATGGCCGGAACCCGCCCTCCCTGCCGGATGACCATGTCTGCTTGGGGCTGTTCTCCGCACCAGCACACCAAACCGGGACTGAGGCAGGAGGTCAAGGTCGGCAGAGCGGGACGAAGCCGACCTTTGTTCCGCGATAACCAATGGCCGCGCTGATCTTACTCGAAGGGCGTCAGCCACAGTAATATTCTGTGTCGCAAAACTTCCCGAATACCTTACAACTCGCGCCATTTAAACTTGGACAACTAATACAGATGTACTGTTTGTCGGCTCTTGCGAGCAACCAAATTCCACTTTCAAAAATAGGTGAATGAGACATAGCCGATAAGGGTGGCTAGCCCCAGGACGAGGCCAATGACGAAGAGCGGGCCAATAAGTCCGGCGATGAAGCCCCGTTTCTCGAGCCAGAGGAGGGGGGATTTGGCACTGTGATTTTCAGAGCAATCCGGTGCGATATCCGCCACCTCGCATCTGTCCGTGATCGGATTTTTCCAGTGAGGCCGTAAGTTGGATACGACCGTGAACAACAGGCCCAGCCCTGCAAGGGCGTACAGGGCGGAGCCGATCATGCCGACATGTGCGCCGTCGCCAAACAGGACCACGCCCCAGAAAGCCATCACCAACAGCCCGATTGTGACCAGCACGCCGGTACTGGCCAGTGGGATGATCTCAACCTCATTGCCGCAACGCTCGCATTTGCAGGTGGTGACGCTGTTATAGATTTGCATATGGCGCTTGACCGGCATCAATGCAGGTTCAGCGCATTTCCCGCATTTGCGAATCTGGAGCATAATGTTCACACCAAGCCGATCTTACATTGCTCACGAATTGCGGCAACGCCATCTGCGGCACCCATCGTCGGCAGGGTGAAAATCGGTGTTCCTTCAGGATTAAGGAGTTGAATTGTGTCGGCACCCGCCATGACGTTCAGTGTTGAATAACGCGCCGGAAATATGCCAAGCCATGCCTGATCGCTGGGGCCACCATCATAATAGTGAGCTAAAATGATGTCCTTGTACACGCCGCCACCCGGCAACGCAAAAAAGAGCGTGAGATTTGCTTCCATATCGCCCTGGGCGAACAGGTCGGGTAGCGAAGGCACAAACAGCTTAAAATACACCTGCTTATAAAACATCTGGCTTTCATCACGCGTGTCGCAGGATAGTTCAAGACGATATTCGGGTTCCTCAATCCAGATTCTGGCGTAATCCAACCCTGCATCGGTTGTGCCGATCAGTATCTGCCATTCGTCCGGTGATGTAGGTTCGGAATCCGCTAATATCGGTGTAGAACTCGCCAACAAGGCGAGCAAACCAACTGTAAAGCTTATTGTATTCGCCATCATTCAAACCGTGTTTCTGGATATTTATAGGTATCTTTTCCAAAACCAGGACGATCACTTTTTAAGTGTGCAAAAATGTTTATCAAAGTAACGTTGACCTGAAACATACTTGATTGTGTTCAATTCTACACTTCCTCCACTTTCATAAAATCTTGTAACATCTCTGCGGACATAATCTGCTGCGTAAACTTGCCAGCCACAGGCGGACTTGACATATAAGACACAGTCACTTCTTGGCGCATCGGCAACGCACTCGGACATGGTTGACCACACAGAAAAGTTGCCGCCCTCTATGGCCATGTCCAGTTCGGTTGCGGAACCAGGTGCCGCCGAAATCAGGCCGATGGTTAGTGCCGAGGTGATCATTGCAAATCGTGACTTGTTCATTGAATCGTCTTTCAAAAAGGGTGACTATGATGCCCCGCTCCCACGAGGACTATTTATTCGGCCTCGATTGTGGTCAATTTAGTACGAAACGCAATTGGTACAGATGTACTGACAAGGACGTGTCGAAAAACACGCTGAGGGTGGGGCAAAAATGAATTTTCAGACTGACTTTCAGCTTGATCGAGCCAAGCTGTTTTCGCGCGCACCAAAGAGAATTTTGCTTGGCCATATCGCATCGGCCAGCATCCTCATCTATCTCGCCTCGGACGTGCTTGCCATGCCCTGGCTTGTATCCTGGGGCATATGGGAGATATTTCTCACGCCGACACTGCTTTACCGCCTTGGAAAACAAGCGGAAAATATAGAAGACTCTCAAATCGACCTTGGTAAATGGCGACGCCGTCTATTTGCTTTATTTTTTGCCGTCGGGCTGAGTTGGGGGCTGTTTGTCTTTTTTGGTCTCGATGTCCAGGACCCGGCACATTTTTCCATGCAGATGGCCATTGTCGCAGGAGCATCTGCCGCTGCTTCACGCTCATTGAGCATTTTTGAACATTCTTTCTATCTTTACGGGATCCCTTTTGTCGGCTTGTTGGCGGCGCGCATCTTCATGCTGGGCGGTGATTTTATCCTGCTCGGAATGTTGGTGCTGATCTTCATCGCTATGATGTGCGGCCTCGCACACGACACTTCAAAAGGCCTGTCTGAATACCTGGCCACCAAATTGGAGAATCTGGAGCTTGCAGTGAAGTTCGAGGCAGCAGCGCTGGAGGCGCAGCGCGCCAACGCATCGAAAACACAGTTTCTGGCACAGGCCAATCATGACCTTCGCCAACCCATCCACGCCATCGGATTATTGGCAGAATGCCTGCGCGACCAAAAGCTTGATAGTCAAGGACGCGAGATGTTGGCAACGATCCGCATCTCGGTCGATAATCTGGCGCGGCTTTTCAAAACCCTTTTGAATATAACCACGATCGATGCCGGCGGATTGACTCCTGAAATCACCCGATTTCCACTCAATGAAGTGTTGGCCCAGAGTGTGCGGCAGGCGCGCCCAAGCGCCGAACAAAATGGCTGCACATTAAAGTTTATCGAGACCTCTCTATGGGTGGAAACGGACATGGCGCTCTTATCTTCCATCATTCAAAACTTGGTTTCAAATGCTGTCAAATATGGGCCGGGCGCCAAAATCCTGCTAGGGGCACGTATCAAGGGGAACAACGCCACAATCCATGCGCTGGATCAGGGGGTGGGCGTGCCCGAAGATCAACTGGAGAGCATTTTCGAGGAGTTTGTCAGGGGTAAATCGCACGCTTTTGAACATACCGATGGCCGTTCTGACGGATTGGGGCTTGGTTTGTCGATCGTAAAACGCACCGCCGATTTACTGGATCTGAAAGTAGACTTCTCCTCAAATTTTGGTGTGGGAACGCATGTCGCGATAGGCGGCCTGGTCCTCGTTGATCCTTCCAATGCACCAGTAAAGACTGTGGAGAGCTTATCCAGCCAGACGGCGAATGACATCACTGTTCTGGTGATTGACGACAATAGGGACGTGCGCCAGAGCGTCGCGACATTGTTGCAAAAATGGGGTTATCAAACATTTGCGCAAGCTCCGGAGGAGCCGCTGCCGACTCACTTCGATTTATTACTGATGGATTATCAACTCGGAATGGAAGTTGACGGTATTGCCCAAGACGGCATTACAATGGCAATATCCATATCTGATCGCAGTGATAAGTACATTCCGACCGCAATCGTGACGGGTTCCTTGAACGGCCAGATCCAGCAGGAGGCGAAACAGGCCGGGTTCCGGGTCCTGCAAAAGCCGGTGACCCCGCTGCAACTGCGCTCAATCCTGCTGGCGCTGGAAGTCAGCCGAAATGACCAGCCCGTTCTCGCCTGACGAGCCGGCAGCAGTACATCTGTCCCGATTGTGGTGGGCGGCGGGCACGTGCTTACTTCCACGTGTAAATCGCATCAAAATCCAAATCGGAGACGAAAATGAAAAAGTTCACTATCGCTATTTTTGCGGCTATCAGCACCCTGACGGTGGCAAGCCCGGCCTTTGCTGCCAAGTATACACTGAACTGCGAAGACGCGACAACAGGTCAGGCCGTGACGGTTGACGTCGAGGCCGACTCGCGTGCGAAAGCAGTCGAAAAGACGCGAAACGGCGCGGAATATACTGAATACGATAAATGCAAATAACGCTGACACAGCAGGCGGCGAACGGATTGTTCGTCGCCGCCATACCTGCCCCTAAACAAGCCCATATTGGGCCGCCAACGAGGAAGCTGCGGCCCGGGTTGTAACACCCAGTGTTTGAAAAAGGCCCGAGATATGTCCACGTACAGTATACGGAGAAACACCGAGTTCGCGCGCAATTTCCTTGTTTGTTTTCCCTTGCCCAAGACGCGAGAGTATTTCCAACTGACGGTTTGACAAATTTGTCAAAGGATTTGGTGTCGTAGAAGGCATGGTGTCCAGCGCCTCAAGGCAGACCACGGTGTCTCCAGTTATAATCTTGGTGATTGATGATGTTATAACATCTGCTGGGACGGATTTTGAGATGTAACCATTTGCCCCGGCGGCCATAATCTTATCTGCAGTTTTTTCATCATCATTCATCGAGACAACAATAAGCGCTGTTTGCGTATAAGTTCTACGCAACTGCGCGATACTTCGTGCGCCATCAAAGCCGGGAAAATCCAGATCCAGCAACATGATGGTCGGCTCGGCCCCACGCGCACATTCGCGCAACAGATTCTGATTATCCGAGACTTCAACGATCTCTGCCGGGATCATTCGCTGGACAATACGGCGCATGCTTTCACGAAACAAAGGATGATCGTCGGCGATGATTATCTTGTCCATGATGGTCGGTTTCAATGCCCCTGAAAATAGTGTGCCGCTGTTTATACGAGTGTTCCAAGTTCATGTTAGCGCGCCGACTCATGGAATGCCATGAGCATTGGCCAGTACATCTGTACTGGTAGTGCATGAGATGCCATTCAGATAAAGCAGAAAAGCAGCCCTTCTGGTGCCCGATTTCATTCAGGGCTCCTGGCTGCATGGCGTGTTTTCCGTCAGAGGAGGGAAATCAGGGCGCTTTGGATGCAACAATGAAGGGGCGCCACGCGAATGGCAGGCACGATCAACTTAACCCGAATAATTCATGGCGGTTTGGTGGATGTGGCACAAGCCTTTGAACTGACGTAGGATTTGGTTGCTAAGTCCCATCCGCGCCATTTCCAGAGACCACATCCACCATGAATGATACTACGTTACCGCTGAGTGGTTTGTCATCAGTGTGCGGCAAGTCTGTGATCGCCCGTTTCGACGGCGGCATGCTGTCGCCCAACAGCGGCGTTCTGGCTCTGGCGGCGGTTGAGAAGCGGCTGCGTGTTGCCGATCGTTTGGCTGCGTGGGAACGGGTGTTTGCGCACCCGATCCCCCCGCTAGGGTGCGGAGGGATCAGTTTTCAAGAATTGGCGCGGCCAAGATCTCAGCCACAGCCGTCAGCCTGCCATTGGCACAGGCCCGCCCGCGCGCCTCGGCGATCAGGGCATCCGAGATCTGGCCCTCAGATTGCGGCAGCGGACCGGTGTATCCGGCGCAGGGCTGCAGCAGATCGGGTGGCACGCGGGGCGGCGGGATCACCACCTCACTGGCCCGATCGGAACAGGCGCCGAGCAGTAGCGGCAAGCAAAGGCGATAAAGGCGCATCGCGGCCCTCCATCTGTTGCAGGTCATTGGATAGCGCAGACCATTGGCGAGCCTCATCGGCGGCGCGGGCCAGGTGGGCGCGGTGAATGCGGGCGGTTTCTGCGGCTTTCTCAAGGGTGGCCCGGGCAGTGGCGAGATCCGATCTCGCGGTGGCCAGCTCGGCGCGCAGGCGGGTCCGATCATTGAAGGCATCGCCGATAAACCAGACCGCTCCGGCCAGCCCCGCCACCAGGGCAATGCCGGGTAGATTGCGCAGCACCCACCCCCATAGCCTAACCGGGATCATGCCGCCTCTTTCAGCGCCTGATGGCACATGGCGCGCTCGGCGCCGCGCCGGTTGCTCAGCCCCGGTATGATCCGCCCGCCTGCCCTGCTCCAGCGCGGCAGCTCGTTGCATGCGCCGGTGAGATCCCCAGCATTGGCCTTGCGCACCAGGGTCGAGCGACAAGCCGCCCCTGCCCCGACATTATAGGTCCAGCTGACCAGGGCGATCTTCATGCCCACCGGCACCGGCTGGGTCAGACAGCGATCAAGCTGCGCCTCGTAGGCCAGGATTTCGCGCGCCAGCATGGCATCGCAGTCCGCCTTGCTGTAGCGATCACCGGGCTGCACCCCCTTGGTTTCGCCATAGCAGACGGTCCAGATACCCACGACATCGCGGTAGGCCTCGGTCCGCAGACCCTCCCACTGGCCGATAAAACCAATGGCGGAGCTCATGGCGATCGCGCTGCCCGCGATCAGCCCAACCGTGCGCCGGCGCACCGCGCCAGACTGATCGCGCCGGAAGGCAGCAAGGCCCGACAGCCCACTTTGCAGCACCAGCCGCGCCGGGATCGCCAGCACCTGACAAGTGGCCGAGGCTATGGCAAAATACAGCGGATCCCAGCCCAGCATGCCGGGTTGGACCAGGGCCAGAAAGTATCCGCCCAACAGAACCAGGCTGGCCAGGATGAGCCAGACAGACCAGGACTTGCCAAGCGTGGCGCGCCAGTTTGAGATCAGTTTCATAATGTTTGCTCCAATGCAAAAGACCCCGCCAAAGGCAGGGGTGGGTTCAGGTTTTGGGTTTTGTGGGTGTTTTACGGCTTGGCGCGCAGCAGCCATTTGGTCAGCAGCACCTCAGCGCCGCGCGGGCCAATATAAGCGGCCAGCGCCACAATGCCGGTGGTCACGGTTGGCCCGGCGCCCATATAGCTGGCAATGGCCTCGCCAATGATGGCCATGCCGATGGCCACCGGGATCTCCCAGAGCAGCTCCGGGCCAAAGAAACGGCGCTGGCCTTTGCGCACCTCGCCGGAATGCCACATCAGGCGGCCTATACTGGCCCCGACCAGCGTGGTGGCCGCACCGCCCAGCAGGTTCGACATCCAGTCGATCAACCCTGCCTCAGGCATCAGCCCGCCCCCAGAGTGATCAACGCCGCATCAAGCGCCGCCAGGGCGGCCTGCACCTGCGCTGGCGTTGTCGCGACCTCAATCGCCGCGCGGGTTTTGCGCCGCTGTCCGGCCAGCTGCGCTGCGATACTGGCATAGGCATCCGCCATGGCGACAATCGCCGCTGCCAGATCTGCCACCGCCTCGCCGGTGATAGCCGCCTCGGCCTGCAGCATGGCCAGCTGATCGGCGCTGGCCGCATCCGCCAGATAGGCCCGCGCCGCCACCGCCTTGGTGGCCCAGCTGTCGCGCTCGGCCTGGGGCACCTGGCCGGTGATTTCAGCTGCCGCCGCTGCGAGCAGATCCAGCGCCCGCGCCAGGCCGTCAGCCTTGGCCTGCGCCAGAGCCTCGGCAGCACTGGTTTCTGCGGTGGTGATAGTGAGTGAGAATGTCATGGGCCTATGCCTCCGGCCTGGCAGGTTTGCGGATGATGGGATCGGGCACGGCCCCGGCGGTAACGCTCAGAACCGGCGCGACGCTGGCCTGGTGCGCCTCGGCTGTGGCGACGTCATAGCGCCAGCGCAGCGACAGGCTCAGCACCCCGCCGCTGCGCCTGATGCGCCCCACAAAGGGATGATCGCCACTCGGTTCAGCAAAGCCGCCCTCGGGCACGGCGGAGAGGTCATAATCCACCCCGTCAACCGTAAGGGTGTCGCCCGCAACGCTGGCTGTGGTTTCAGGCTGGCCAGGTTGGCCCGGAAGACTGGGCAGACTGGCGCTGCAGATAAAGGTGATATGCATGCAAGCGCTCCTTTAGAACCAGCGGCCAATGGCTGTCATGTGAAGTAAAACGGTATCGGCAGCTCCAAAGGAGGTGGCGCCGATCTGGTTGCGCAGGCCCAGGTGGCCGACAGAGGCATTTGCAACATCCACAAACACCTGCCCCAGTTCATTTCTCGCGGGCGTCAGGTTTGCCGTCGCGCTGTCGTTATCGACACTCCCTTGCAAAACCAGCCCGTTGAAGGTGCTGAAGGCGGCGGGGAATGTCCAAATCCCAAACATAAGATCCGGCACCGAATAACTCAGCTGGACCAGATGGGTGCAGATCTGGGTGCCATCAGGAAAGCGCACATAGGCGCCATTGGCATTGCTGCCCCTTATGACCCCGGCACCGCTGTCCAGATAGCTGCGCCAGTCTTCCATGAAGCCGACAAAATCATCGGTGGCCCATTTGAACAGAGCAAACATCTTGGCGTCAAAATCTGCCTCGGGCGCAGAGCGTGACGGAATAGCCGGCAAAGCCGGGGCAATGGGTGCTGCCATAAATGTGCACTCCTATTTGATGGTTTTGAGAACAAGGGTGAAGATCGAATCCCCTGCCGCATCCAGCGGCTGGGTGTGGTCATCGACAAAGCCAAGGCCCTCGATGCCGTAGTTTGGCGCGTGTTCGCTGGAGCCATAAAAGGCGGTCACCAGACCATCCACCTCCGCCACCAGATCCATCACACGCGGCGCCTGCACCGTTGGCACCCGCAAAGGCACCGTCACCTTGCGGGTGGAGCCACGCTTGATCAGCAGCTCATCGCCAAACTGGTCAAACTCCTTGCGGCTGTGGCTGACATGGCCGATCTCGGCCCCATCCATGATACGGCCCAGAATATGGTTGCGCCCCAGCACGATATGGCCAACCTCGGCCACCGCCCCCGGTGCGGAGATGGTGATATCGATCTGATGACCGATGTAGCCTGGAAAGCCGTTCAACACCTTCTGGCGCGCATAAAAAATGCCGCCAAAGAAATAGGTGTACATGCTGACCACATGGCCCGTGTCCGCCAGCACAAAGGTCTGATCATAAATCAGGGTGCCGCCGTCGCGCACCGCGATCTGCACCGCCCCCGCCGTCAGGCCAAACAGCGAGATCGCATCGCAGTCCCGCGTCGGCACAATGGAATAGGTGATTTCATCGGCGCGGCTGGCCGTGTTGGAGCGGCGATTGTCAAAGGCCGACCAGCGCCGGGTGGCAAGCCGCAGATCCAGCCACCAGCTGCCAGCATCCGAGACCGGGTCATGGCCCAGATTGCCGGGCTGCACGCTCTCATAGATGCGGTGGGTCACCAGAGATATCACCCGATCCCCCAGGGCATAGGTGACGCCCACATCCCAGACCGGATGATCATCCTCGGCAATATTGGAGCCCACCAGCTCAACATCCGTGACCGGCATTGGCGCAATAATATTGAAGTCCATCACAGCACCTCCCTCAAACCATTTCCGGCGGCAGGCCCGCATCGTTCCAGTTTTCCACCACACGGGCGATTGTCTTGATCAGCAGCTCCACCTTCTGGCCCTGCACCCCGGCCTGGCGCGCCAGATTATTGACGCTCTCCACCACCCGGCGATTGTCCAGCATCGCCCTGGAATCGGAATGGCTGATCACCCGGCTGGATCCGGTGTTTTCCAGCTCCCAGCCGCGCTCCCCAACCACACGCCAGCCCCCGGCATGCACACCGCCAGCGGCAAACTGCGGCACCCCGCCCAGATCCCGGATCTGTTCGCGTAAATTAGCCAGTCTGGATTTCTTCTCGGTTGTTGAGCGGTTCACCCGCCGCATCACCTCGCCATAAGAGGCCGATCCCAGCTGCTCCTGCAGCGCCGCCTTGAAGGCCTCCAGATTGGCTGCGGTGCCGCCATAATAATCAAAGGAGGAGGTCAGATAGCCATTTGGCCCCAGGCCAACGCTTTGATCCTGCCCCACCAGAGAGATGCCGTATTGGCGCCGTAGCGCCTCGAAGGTGGCCAGGGTGCCCTCTGACTGGGATTTTTGCAGCCCGGCGATCTCCACCCCCTCGGTTTGCAACCCCACAAGTTTGAGCTGGCCTTTGCGATGATCCACATCTTCCTGCACCGCATCCCGCAGCGCGCTCAACATACTCTGCAAGGCGCTCAAAGGGGCCGTCAGCCCGCCGGTCGCCGCCACCAGATCGCTGAACACGCTGTCAGCGGTCAGGGTGACGCCACCGTCAAAGGTGAGATTGCCGCCAGTGCTGCCGATCAGATCCTGCAGCGCGGTCAGCCGGCCAATGGCGGCATTCCCCTCCTCGGTCAGGGCAACATTCACCTGGCGCGACAGCGTTGCCGCCTGTGTCAGCAACAAAGCGCGGGTGTCTCCATCCAGATCCTGCACCAGTTTCAGCCGCATATCGCGCCGGATCTCTGCATCCGTGACCAGCGCCAGCCGCCGGGTTGCAGCATCCAGATCCTGCCCCAACATCAGATCCAGCGTTGCCACATGTTCCGACAGGGCATTGGTGGCAATCCAGCGATCCGCCGCTGTCAGATCATCGCGGCGAATGACAAAATCCAGCGTTGTCTGGATCCCCGTTCCGGCGCTCTCCACCAGGTGGCGCAACCAGAACGGCGCGGTGTCATCCAGCGCCACCGCCACATCCAGACGCCCCACCAGATCATCATAGGAGAAGGCCTCCGCATCCGTGATCGCATTCTCCAACGCAGACAAAGACGACTGGAACGCCTCCACCGTGCCATCCCAATCCGCGTGCAGCGCCTGAACCCCGTCGCTCAGCTCGCCAACCTGATCACTGGTCAGGCCTTTGAGCTGCAGNAAGGTGCCCAGATCGGTCAGCACCTCGATCTGCTGTTTATACAGCGCNTCCAGCACCTCCTCATTGCCGCTTTCCAGCTCAGAGACCCCGGCGATAAAGTTCAGCTTGCCCTGCACCAGCGCGGCAAGACGGCGATACTCCAATGAGGATCTGGCTGTTCCCTGTACCGATTGCAGATAGTCCCGTGCCAGACCGGACAGGCCCGCCGCCGCCTCCTGATCACCGCCGCGCGCCGCCTCATAGGCTTCCTCAAACCGGCGCCGCTGGGCTGCTGCCGCCTGTTCGCGGCTGGCACCGCCCAGCTCGGAGGTGCCCAGACCCGACAGATAGTCCCGCAGGCTCTCCGCCGTGCGCGCCCAAAGCGTCGCCGCCGCCCGTGCATCCGCCGCCATATCCCGCGCCGTCTCGATCTGCAGGCCAATCTCGCCGCCAATCTCATCCAGCATGCCCGTCATCGACAGGGTGAAGCTGTCCACCTGCGGCAGCACCTGATCCATTGCCCCCGACATCTGCAGCAGGCTGGCGTAGAGTTTCCGCCCGTGTTCAGTGGTGAGATCCAGGCTCTCGACCAGTTCCCGGAACCCGTCCCGGCTTTCTGGCATTGCCACGCCAATATCGTCAAAGCGCTCCCGCAACCGGCGCAGGATGGTTTCGGTCTGCTCGCCTTCGGAATAAAACCCGGCAAAATAGCTGTTGGCCGCCGCATTCAAGCCCTCGGCACCACCAAAGAGATCCACCAGAGTTGAGGCATTGTCACCACCTGTCAGGGACATATCAAAGCTCTGATGCCCCAGCAGATCCGCCACATCATTAAAGGCCAGCAGACTGCCCGACAGCCGCGACAACGTCTCCAGCGCGTTTTCTCCGGCGCGGCTGAAGTCCTCCGTGCCCAGGATCAGCTCGGCCATGGCATTGCCGGTGGCCTCAATCTGTTCCTGCAGCGCTTGCTGGATCTCTTCCTGGGTTTTGCCGTTGATCCAGATCGTGAAGCCCTCGCCGGTGAAGCCTTCCAGCGCATCCGTGCTCAGCCCCAGGGTTTCCGCCATATCCGTCAGGCCCGTGGTCAGCCCCGCCATGCTGTCATCCAGCATCGCTTCAAACTCAGCCTCCAGCGGCTTGTAATAGGTCCGGTTGGAGCGCAGAAAGCCGCCTTTGTAAAAATCAAACTGGCCGCCATTAAAGCCCTCAGCGTCAAAGCTGCCGCGAATGCCGGTACCGGCGTATTTGCGGCTCAACCCCTTGGCCAGCAGCGCAATCACGCCCACAATAATCCCGAGTGCCGGCAGAGCCGCACCAATTGCGCCCCAGCCGCCCGTGGCCCCCGAGAGCAACCCGCCGATATTGGCAAAGCTGGAACCAAGGCCACCCCCAGACAAGACTCCCAAGAAGCCCGATCCAACCCCCGACAGTGCACTGCCTGCGCCGGTCAGCTTCAGCAAGCCACCGGCGCCATTCAGCAAACCTCCCAGGCCGCCCCCCAGGCCACCACCAACACCACCGCCGCCACCAAGGGCCGCGCCAATACCACCACCGCCGCCAAGGTTCAGACCGCCAAGCCCAAGAATGCCCGAGACCGAGGCCACCACCGGCAGCACAATCCTGGAATTGGCAAACTGATAGGCAATNTCCTTGAGCATGCCCTTGATGGTGTCGCCCAGGTTGCCGCCCTCAAAGGCGGTGCGGGTGATGTTTTCTGCCCACCGTTCCTGCTGATCCCGCACCCGGTCCAGCGCCGCATCCACCCGGTCCAGCTCAATCACCTGATCCGCCAGCGCCTCGATCTGCGCCTTGCCGATGCCAGCGCCCTCCTTGCCCAGCTTTTGCTGAACCGCGCGCACCGCTTCCAGCTTCTTGCGCTGCTCATCGGTCAGCCCCACCAGGGCGCGCCGGTCGCGGATCTCTTTTTGCAGCGCCGCCAGCGCGCTTTTGCTGGCCGCGCCCCCGGCAGAACGCACCTTGTTCAGGGCGCTGATCTGAGCGCGGTATTCGCCGCTCAGGCGCTGGTTTTCCTCAAACAGGCGCACCTGCTGATTGATCCCCTCCTCCACATTGCGGCGCTGACCGTCGTGCATATCTTCCAACGGCGGCAGGGCGGCGACCAGCTCGGCGCGGTATTTGGCAACATTCGCCGCCGCCTCGCCGCCACCGCCCGCCAAGACGGCCATACCCGCCTTCAGCCCGGCAATATTGGCCTGCGCCCCTGCCAGTGCCCCCGGCAACCCGGAGAGATAGCCGCGCAGAGCCGCCGCCTGCCCCGCCGCGCCGCCAAGCCCCTGGATCAACGGATCCGTGGCCCGCGCTGCCGCATCGATGTTATCCGCCGCATCGTCTGCATGTTTTGCGGTCTGTTCTGCCGCCACAGCCGCCGCGTCCAGCCGCGCCTCGGCCTCAGCCAAGGCACCAGACAGGGCGTCGATATCGGCGCGGGCCTTGGCCATGCGATCGGTCTCATAGAGGCTGGCACCAAAGAAATTGGTGGTAAAAGACGCGGCCTCAAGTTCAGCCTTCGCCGCCTCCAGCGCCTGGCGGGTGGCATCGCGCGCCGCCTCAGCTGCGCGGCGCATGGCCTCGGCGTTTTTGGCCGTCATATTGCTATAAAATTGATCGGTGGCGCGCTCCAGCAGGTCATGCGCCGCTGCCGCGCCCTCAATTGCAAGCGCGTAATCTTCCGCCGCCTGCGCCGATTGGGTGAAGCCCTGATAGATCCCGGCCGCCACACCAATCAGCGCACCAATGCCGGTGGCCAGTACCGCCAGTCGCAACAGGCCAAGCCCCCGCGTCAGACCCTTGATGGCAAGACTGGACAGCGCTGCCCTGGTGCTGGTGGCCCCAAGCGCCAGCTCCAGCGCAACTGAGGCCTTGGCAGCAGCCAAAAACTGTACTGGCGCCAGCGCCAGGCTGGTCACCAGACCCGCCACCGCCGCGCCCATCGGGATCGCCAGTTTCAGCACCAGACCAAACCCCAGCGCCAAAGGCCCAAGGGTGGCCGTCAGGGCTGCGCCCTTGGCAATCAGCGCCTTGGAGCCATCAGACAGATTGGCAAACCACTCAGCCACGCTCGCCGCCTTATCGCTCAGATCTTCCAGAATGGGCGCCAGCGCCACCGTCAGCTGATTGGCCAGGCCGCGCCCAACAAGCCCCATGCGCGACAGCGCGTCATTGGTGCGCTCGATCTGGGCGGCATCCACCTCAGACACGGCCACGCCAAAGCGGGTCACGTCCTCAGTGGCCAGACGCAGAGCGCTGCTATCGATGCGGGTAAAGATCAGCCCGGCCCGGCTGCCAAACAGGTCTGAAGCCACCGCGCCGCGCTCTGCCGCTGGCACAAATTGCGCCATGGCATCCTGGATCTTTGCCAGACGCTCATCCAGCGGCAGGCGCTGCAGCGCCTCAGCGCTCAGATGCAGCCGGTCCAGCGCCTTTACCGCAGGGCCACTGCCCGCCGCCGCCTGGCTGAGCCGCTTGGTCAGCTGGAGGGTGGCCTGCTCAACCTCCCCAAGTGACACCCCCGACAGATCCGCCGCCCGCTCCAGCACCTGCATCGAGGCCACCGTAGTCCCCAGCGACTGCGCCATCTTCGCCTGGGCATCGACAATTTTGAGGCTGGATTTCACCGCGATCGCAGCCGCGCCCACCATCGGCACCGTGAGGCCAAGCGCCAGCCGGCGCCCCTGGCGTTCAACCGTATTGCCCAAGCGCACCATACGCCGCTCGACATTGCCCATGGCCGCAATGCCACGCTTGGCACCGCTTTCAAAGGCTGTGGATTCCAGCGACAACAGCCCCCGGAGCGCACCAATAATGGCCATCTATGTTCCCTTTTTACTTTGAAAGTGCAGCGCCATCAGACCCGCGCGCAGCTTGTCCAGATCCTGCGCTCTATCCCGGCGTGCGGGCTTTGCAGGCTCCGCCGCCTTGGTGAAGTCCGGCATTTTTTTGGGATCGTGGAAGGCAAACTGCACCAGAATGCCCAGTTCCTGATTAAGAACCCGCCAGGCCTTGAACTCCTGATCCTTGGCCTTGATTTTACCGGTGGTGATCAGATCGTATTCCCGCAGGGTGACATCCCAGAAATCGCCGTGGTGCAGGTCCAACCCGCACCACGTGGAGAACAAGGCCTCCCAATCTACGCCTCTGCGGCGGCAGCTCCCTTTCCCGGCTCACCAGCCCCCTCTGCCTCACCCGCTTCATCCTCACCGGAATTGACATCAAAGGCGGCGCCAATGGCCTGGGCCACCAGCGGGACCAAACTGCGCACCCCGCCCGCCTGGTCGATCAGATCCAGGGCCTGGTCGGGGTCGATGCCCTTGCCATCATTGAGACCCGCCCCCAAAGCCGAAGCCATCAGGGTGACCCCCCCGGCGCCGGTGATCAGCTGATCCAGCAAGGTGTCAAAAGACTGGCCACCGTTTTCCGCTTCAATGCGGATCAGGGCACGGGTCGAGAACTTCAGCTTGAGGGTCTTTTTGCCCAGCTTCATGGTTGCGCTGCGGATCATACGACTGGGTTCCCTTTGGTCCATCCAACCACACCCGTCGGGCGCAGTTTGAGATCGGTCATCAAATCGCCATCCACGTCCACCGACGGAATAGAGGGGTTCACAAAGGCCTTGTAATCAAAGGCATCCCCGGTGAGCTGTTCGCCGTCCACAGCGGGCAGATCCACCTTGAAGAAGATCACCTTGCCTTTGCGCGCCAGCGCCTTCTCATAGAGGTCTGCCGAGTAAAAACAGCTCAGCGTCAGCTCGCCCGTATCGGTCAGGCCAACGCCGTATTCCTTGTTGCGCCCAGGGCTGTCCAGCGAGGTGCGGTCCCGGTATTCCGGGCTTTCCTCGGGGATGCCAACTGTTTTGCACCCCTTGATTACCTCCCAGGCAACCCCGTCTTCGGACCACTGCACATCGCACAGATCGCCCGGAATGACATTTTCTGCCATTGGCTTATTCCTTTCAGATTGTCAGAGTATTCAGCCGGTTACCCGGCCATGCGTAATAGGCCAGGCGCAGTCACGCCTGGCGGTTTCAGGCGCGGTAACGCACCTGGACATCCAGCATTTGACGCCGGACCACTTCGCCGCCGGTCTCGGATGATCCGTCCCGGCGCGAGAGTTCTTTGATGCGGATCACCGACCCGCTGCGATAACCTGTCAAAAGCTGGGACACTGCAGGCCCCAGCGAGATCAGCGCGCCGTAAGACAGGGCATCTATATTCACCTGCACCCGCGCGGTTTCCACATCCGCCCGGCCCCGCAGCGCGTAGCCCGTCACCGTGCCAACCCGGCGCAGGCTGATGCGGGGAAAGCCAACATCACCGTCAAACAGGCCCCAGACAACGGGGTGCCCAAGGGTTTCAAGCAGAACCCCCAGTTCAAACTCCAGGCTCATTTGCCAGCCCTCAAGGCTTTGCGCCGCGCCCGCTCCAGCGTTTTTTCAATATCCTTGCGGATCTCCACCGCCAGAGCCTCCAGCATCCCCGGCGCATAGAGATCCCAGGCAGGCCGCAGGAAGGGATTGGCCGGCATCTCGCCAGTAAATTTGCCGGTGGAGTGCTGATAACGCGGCGCGGTGCCATCCTCATAAAGATGCGCATGGGGCGCATGACTGCCATCCGCCTGCACCGGCCCCACATACATCGCCACCCGATTGCGGCTCTGATCGCCGCGCGCGCGCCGCTTCTGGCTCTTGTCCAGCTTGCTGGTCACCGCCACCTTGAATTTGCCACCCGCCATGCCTTCTGCCACCTGCGCCACCGGCTTCAGCACCTTTTTCAGCGCCCGCCGCCCCGAGGCTTTCGACTGCCCCCGCGTGAGCTGCACCAGGGCGCGCTCAATATCGCCCGCCCCTTCAATCCGCAGTTTTGCACCCATATCAGCCCCCAGATTTCTTGAGACGCCAGGCGGTGATCTCCAGCTTATTACGAAAGCCCAATTCCTTGATGCCGGTGATCCGCCAGTCATCCCCGTCAAAGCGCAAACGAAAGGCGCTGGTGATGGCGGCAAGCCGCGCCGACCAGGACACGACAAACCGGGCATCTGATTTCTGCTCCACCGCAGCGGCCCGCAGCCGCTCGCCATCAGACACCGGGGTAAACGCCGCCCAGGGGCGCGCGTATGCCTCCCAGCCCGTTGCCACCACCTCCCTGGCCTCATTCTTCTCAAAGGTGGCCTGCAGGATGATGATCCGCCGATCGCGCGCAGCAATCCGCATCACATCCACCAGCTTTTGAACGGCGCCACCAGCCGCGCGATCGACAGCGGCACCTCCACCGGCGTGCCCTCAAAGCTCACAGGTTCGCGCGCCTTATAAAGATGCGCCGCAAACAACAGGATGGCATGGCAGATCGGCAAGGGCACCGCGCCCGGCTCCGCGCCAAAGCCCGCCACATAGTCAATCCGCAAGGGCCAGCGGTGACGCCCCGGCGCCCCCCAAGACGGCGCAAACACCGCGCTGCGCCCGCCCTCCAGATCCTCTAACGTCACGCCCTCAACCGCAATCCAGGCCCCATTGGCATCGCGGATCTCGGCCTGGAGGATCTCGCGCACCGGCAGCAGCG